>NZ_JAUTAO010000001.1:0-3450105 GCF_030818635.1 Microbacterium sp. SORGH_AS_0421 | reverse complement strand
CGCGGATCTCGAGAGTGCCTCGATCGATCTCTTCAGCGCGCACGCGACCGGTACCCGCCTGAACGATCCGGTCGAGCTCGACGCGTTCCGCGCCGTCTTCGCCGACGACGCCCCCTCCATCCCCATCTACGGAATCAAGCCGCTCACCGGTCACACGGTCGCCGCGGCCGGCGCGATCGAGGCCGTCGCGCTCATCCTTTCGCTGCGCGAGGGCGTCGTTCCCGCCACCGCCAACTGCGACGAACCCATCGATCGCGAGCTGGACATCGTCCGCGGCGAGAACCGCCGGATCACCGCTCGACGCGGAATGTCGACATCGTTCGGATTCGGTGGGCAGTGCGCAGCTCTGGTGCTGGCGGCATCCGCCGGCCTCGACGATACGGGCGCGACGTCATCGAGGGGCGGGGGCGTCGCATGAGGGATCTCCGGGTTTCGTTGCGTGCGGCCGGTGCGGGAGATGCCGGGACGATCGCGAAGCTGGCCGATCGCAACACCGCGGGCTCGCGGGCCGGCATCCGCGACGCGTCCGCGGTCGACGCCCAGGCCATCGCGGCGACCATCGTCGACGGCGCGGTGCACTACGTCATCGTCTCCACCCGGAGCGGAGACGACATCGGCTTCGCGGAGTGGCGGTGGGTCGGTCAGCGTGCGGCGCGCAACATCTCGCTCGGGGTGATCATCAGCGATGCGTCCCTGTGGTTCCAGGGCTACGGCGCCGAGGCCATCGACGCCGTGATCGAGGAGTCCTTCTACACCCACGACGCCAACCGGGTCGAGTTCATCACCGCGATGTCGAACGTGCCGATGGTCAATATGCTCGCGCGTCGCGGCGGACCGGTGCTGGATGGCATCCTGCGCGAGTACTACTACATCGACGGCCGCCGTGAAGACGCCCTGGTATGGAGCATTCTGCGCGCCGAGTTCGACGAGTTCGGCGTCGACCTGCCGGATCGCGTGAAGCGCCGGAGCGACCGCGATGAGTCGGTCGAACGCTCCCGCGCGCGGATGGCCGCATATGTCGCATCGCCGGAGGCGACGGCGGTGGGGATCATGTCCGCCTCGGCTGAGGCGTCGCAATGAGCGCGCTCCGTCAGGCGCGGCGCGCCAATCTCGACCTCTTCCTGCTGGCGGATCACCTGCATTTCGAGGATCCCTTCCGGATGGATGCCCGCGGCGATGAGAGGATGCGCCCCTACGAGGTCGTCCTCCCCGACGGATGGTCCCACGGCACGGCGCGGGAGTGGAACACCGCGTTCCCCGTCTGCTGGCAGGGGCCGGCGCAGGGCTGGAAGATCCACGTCGCGGCGATTCCCCGCACGGCGCGAGCCGTTCTCGATGCCGTGGTCGAGCACTGCGTCCCACGCGGGGTCGCTTTCAAATACCTGCGCTCGGAGCTGGTGCTGCTGGTCTGCGGGGCGAAGTACGCCTCGCGCAGCGCGAGCGGCAAGTTCGTCACCATCTACCCCCGCGACGAGGGCGAGCTCTTCGCTGCTCTGGACGCCCTCCAGGAGCGGATCGGCGGCCTGGCGGGACCGACCATTCTGAGCGACCTCCGCTGGCAGGAGGGGCCTCTGCACGTGCGATACGGCGGCTTCGTCGAACGCTGGTGCGACGACGAGGAGGGGCACCGCGTGCATGCCATCGAGGCGCCCGACGGCTCGCTCGTGCCCGACCAGCGGAGACCGTACGTGGTCATCCCGGAGTGGGTCGACGTGCCCGGTCGTCTCCGCCTCGCGGAGGAGGGCAGGGCGGAGCTCGCGGAGTGCGAGTACACCTTCGATGAGGCCCTGCACTTCTCGAACGCGGGCGGGGTGTACCGGGGCCGCCGGCGCTCGGATGGTCTGCCGGTCGTGCTGAAAGAGGCGCGACCGCACGCGGGCCTCGACGGATTCGGAACGGATGCCGTGGAGCGACTGGAACGGGAGTATCAGGCGCACACCGCGCTGGACGGGCTCCACGGCGTGCCCGCGCTGATCGACCGGTTCCAGCTGGGTGGGCACGTCTTCCTGGTGTCGGCGTACTCCGACGCCGATACGTTGCAGCACTGGGTGGCCGTTCATCACCCCGGCGTGCGCGCGGGATTTCCGGCGGACGGTGCGGCCGTGGCGGTCTACCGGGAGCGGGCGCTCGGAATCCTGCGCTCGCTGACGGCCTGCGTCGGTGCTCTTCATGCGAGCGGCTGGGCCCACGGCGACCTGCACCCCGGGAACGTGCTGGTCGACGCGCACGGACGGCTGAGCATCGTCGACTTCGAGCTGGCGGCCGCCGCCGGGTCGAGCGTGCCGGTCGGACTGGGCTGTCCGGGGTTCGCTCGGCCGAGGCGGGGCCGCGACGAGCCGACGGGCGTCGACGACGACCATTACGCCCTGGGCGCCCTCGCGCTCTGGCTGTTCCTCCCCATTGCGATCGTGCTCGCTTTCGATCCTGCGCGGGCCGGTCAGCACATCGCATGGGCGCAGGACACCTTCGATCTGCCTTCGCACTGGCGCGACCTCGTCGAGCGCAGCTACGGTCTTTCGGCGCCGTCCGTTCCGCTCGAGCCCCTCGGCCCCGCGTCGCTCGTGCAGGCGGTCCGGGCGTCTGCGACCCCGGACAGAGCGGATCGGCTCTTCCCCGGCGACGTGCTGCTGTACCTCGAGAACGGCCGGCAATTCGCTGCCGGGGCGGCGGGCGTCCTGTGGAGCCTGCATCAGCTCGGCGAAGACGTGCCCGAGGCGTGGGTCGACTGGCTCGCGAGCGGTGCGCGCGGGATCGCCGATCCGGGCCTGCTGAGCGGACAGGCCGGAATGGCGCTCGCCCTCGGCGCTCGCGGCAGCGTCGAGGAGGCGCGGGCTCTCCTGGCCGAAGCAGCGGAGCGGATCTCGACCTCCGACGACGCGACGCTCTACAGCGGCCGAGCGGGGGTCGGTCTCGCGTTGATCGATGCGGGGGCGGAGGGGATCGACACCGCCGCCCGACTCGCAGACGGGATCCTCGACCGGCGCGTCGCCGCCGCAGGAACGGTTACCGGTGCCGCGGCGGGCTTGGTCGACGGTTGGTCGGGTGTCGCCGTGTTCCTCACCGCACTCGCCGAGGCGACGGGCGACCACCGCTACCTCGATCAGGCGCAGCGGTGCCTCGCACGAGACCTGCTCGTGTGTTCTGCCGGGCCCGACGGCGCACTGCTCGTCGAGGAACGTGGCGTCCTCTACCCCTATCTCGCACATGGTTCTGCCGGTATCGCGGTAGCCGGCGCCCGCCTGGCACGCGCCGGCCGTGACGCCCTCACCGCTTCGCAGATCGAGGGTCTGGTTCGCGCGCTCAGCCCCACGATCGTCATCGAGCCCGGGGTCTTCGACGGTCGGGCGGGCCTGATGATCGCGCTCGATCAGCTGCAGCGCGCGGGCGTGGCCGACACCCGAGCGCCCATCGACATGCACGCGCGCGCACTCGACTGGCACGGCGTCGCCTACCGCGACGGAGTCGGAGTGCTCGGTCGCGGACTGTCTCGCGTCTCGATGGACTACGCGACCGGCGCCGCCGGGGTCGCGGCCGTGCTCTCATCGGTGGCGACCGGGCGCCCCGCGTTCCCCGGTCTCGATCTTCCGCGAGCGGGAGGCTGAGCTTGGCATCCTTCTTCCACACGTTCATCCGACCGCACCGGGGCCGTCTCGTCGTCATCGTCGCAACGGCGTTCGTGGCCGTCGGATGTGCTCTGGCGCAGCCGCTCGCCGCCCAGGCGGTGATCGAGGCGGTGCGCACGAACCATGCGATCGTCCTCAGCCTGGTCGTGCTGGTGGCGGTCATCGCCGTAGAGGCGGTCGCCGCGGGCCTTCACACCGTCCTGCTCGAACGCGCGGGCGCGCGGGCGGTGTTCGACGTGCGGCGCGGGCTCGCCGACCGGCTCCTCCGCTGGCCGGTGCGGCGCTACTCCGAGGAGCGGCACGGCGAACTGGTCAGCCTGCTGACGACCGACACGGCCCAGGTGCACACCATGGTGGTCGGCGGGGTGTTCGAGATCGTCACCGCGGCCGCCCTCACCGTCGGGGCATGCACGCTCATGTTCATCCTGAGCCCTCTGCTCTTCCTCGTGACGGTCGTGGCGATCATCGTCTCGGGTGCGGTGGTCACCCTCGCCTCGGGGCCGGTGCGGACGCTGAGCCGCCGCAGTCAGGACGCGACCGCGCAGATGGGATCAGAGCTGGCCAGCTCGCTGCGCGCCATGCGGACGATCCGCACGGCCGGGGCGACCGAGAGGTACGTGGCGCGTCTGATCGAACCCGCCGTCCGCGCCAGAGACGCTGCCGTCGCCCTCGGCAACCGCACGGCCATCGTCTCGCCGATCGGCCAGATGGCGACGCAGTGCGCTTTCCTCGCCGTTCTGGCGGTGGGCGCGATACAGGTCGGTCAGGGGACGATGGCGTTCTCCGAGCTGCTGGCCTTCCTGATGTACGTCGTCCTGGTGCTCTCGCCCGTCGAGAACGCCTTGCGCGCCGTGCCCGTGCTGCAGAGAGCGCGCGCCTCGTGGGACAGGATCAGCGCCGCCCTCCGGGTTCCGGTCGAGGACCCCCAGAGCGACGAACGCATCGCGCGGTCCGCCGGGGAGAGCGAGGTGTCCGCCCCTGGACCCATCCGCCTCGAGGGGGTCGGATTCGCCCACCCGCACGGCGCGGGCGGTGTCAGCGACGTCAGCCTCACCGTTCGCGCCGGCAGCATCTGCGCCCTGGTCGGGCCGTCGGGAAGCGGGAAGTCGACGATCCTCGACCTCCTCGCCCGCCTGCACGATCCCGACAGCGGACGCATTCTGCTCGGCGGAGCCGACCTGGCGCAGATGGATCGTCGAGAGGTGAGCCGCCGCGTGGCCTACATGGAACAGAACGCACCCCTCATCGACGGTTCGCTCGCGGACAACCTGCGTCTGGGAGCGCCGCACGCCGACGACGAGCAGCTCATGCGGGCGCTGAACGCGACGGGCCTCGACGACCTCGTCGACGAAGATCCCCGTGGCATCCATGTCCCTCTCGGCGAGACCGGGCGCGCGCTGTCAGGGGGTGAGGCGCAACGCCTCGCACTCGCTCGAACGCTGCTGTCGCCGGGCTCGATCGTCCTCATCGACGAGCCGACCTCGCGGCTCGATCCCGAGTCCGAGGCGCGCATCAACGCGGTGATCGGCGGACTCGCGGGCACGCGGACGGTGCTCGTCGTCACGCACCGCCTGCACACGGCGGCGGGGGCCGACCAGGTGGTCTACCTGCGCCGCGACGGCACGATCTCCACCGGCACCCACTCCCATCTCGTTCGTACCTCCCGCTCCTACTCCCGTCTGGCTCGCCTCTCGCTCGCGAGATAGCCGCCTCTCTTCTCGAAGGACACCATGCAGAAGACCCACGCCTCGCCCGCGGCGCGCTTCGCCATGCCCGAACAGCTCTCCGCGCTCGCCGACGTCATCGAGGCGCGCCGGGCGGAGGTCCTGGCCATCCTGATGGTCATCTGTACGAGGAAGGCGGCGGACTACGAGGTGGATGCCGCCGTCGCGGCGCTGCGAGGAGCCGGTGCCGAGGTCGCCGAGCATCGCCCGCCCCGGGTATCGGCCATCGCCGTCTTCCTGCCGTCGAACGTGGTGCTCTACTCGTACGTCCTCTACGCGCTCGTGCCCTCGCTCTACGCCTCGCGCGTCCTCGTCCGCCCGGCATCCCACGTCCGAGACACCGTGGCGCGTCTGCACGCGCTGCTCGCGCCCGAGCACGGTTTCGCGATCGAGATCCGCGACGAGACGCAGCGCCAGTTCGTCGAACGCACGGTGCCCACCGCGCCCGTCGTCGTCTTCGCCGGCGCCTACCAGAACGCCGAGCGCATCCGGGCGCGCCTGCGTCGCGATCAGATGATGTTCTTCCTCGGCTCGGGGATCAACCCCATCGTCGTCACGGCGACCGCCGACCTGGAACACGCGGCGCGCGGCATCGTCGACATCCGCCTGTTGAACTCCGGGCAGGACTGCCTCGGACCCGACGCGATCTGGGTGGAGCGCGACGCGGCCGACGGTCTGCTCGCGGCGCTGGATCGACGCCTGGACGAGGTGCGCTACGGCGCCTACGACGACCCGCGGAGCGACTACGGCGACATCTGCTATCCGGGCATCGTGCGCGACATCGCGGACTACCTCGACCGCCACCAGGGCCGTATCCATCGCGGGGGCCGCATCCACTTCGGCTCGCGTCACATCGAGCCCACGGTGCTCGTCTGGGACGACGCGCGACGAATGGAGATCCTCGAGTTCTTCTCCCCGATCTTCAACGTCGGCCTGTACGACGACGAATCCGTGGTCGTGGAGACGCTCGACTCCGGCAAGTACCACGAGCGTGCGATGGGCGCGACGGTGTTCGGGCCCACGAATCGGCTGGTATCGGCGCTCTCGCGCCGTCACACGCTGACCGTCGACGAGACGCTGCTCGCCGTCGACGACGGGAACGCCCCCTTGGGCGGCCGCGGCGCGATGGCGAACTACATCGCCGTGGACGGCATCGTCCACCCCGAACCGATCCTGTTGTCGAAAGGCCTCTCCGCCTACCTTCCGCGCCTCCGGGTCGAGGATGTGAGCGCATGACGCGCGACAGCGTGTGGGATCGGGTCGCCGAGGGGCTCACGGCGCACGGCGTCGACACGGTCTTCGGGCTGCCCGGCGACGACATGACGATCCTCGAAGCGCTCGAGCGCAGCGGCATCCGGGTCGTGCTTGTTCGCGACCAGCGACATGCCACCTATCAGGCCATCGGGTACGGGCGGATCTCGGGCCGGCCGTCGGTCTGTTTCGTGGGCAAGGGGCCGGCGCTCACCCACGCGGCCACCGGACTGCTCGAAGCGCGCTCTCAGCGGCACCCGCTCGTGCTCATCAGCTCGGGCGTGCCCTTGGACCGGCTCGGAACGGGCGCCTTCCAGGAGCTGGATCCGATCGAGGCGCTGGGAGCGCTGACCGTCGGCACGATCCGCGTCGACGAGGACACGGTCGCCGGCGGGCTGGCCGATGCGTTCCGGCTGAGCCGGGGTCGGGGCCGCGGACCGGTGATCCTCGAGGTTCCGGAGGGTCTTCCATCCTCATCGGCGGCGCGCGTAGGCCCATCGCAGCGCAGGCGGACGAGCCCCGACGTGCCCCTGCCGGACGTCGTTCGCGACGCGAGACGGCCCCTCGTCGTGGTCGGGGGCGGCTGCTCCGACACCGGGTTCGGGGACGACATCGTCGCACTGGTCGATCGGCTCGGCGCGGCCGTCACCGTCACGGCATCCGGTCGGGGAGTGATCGATGAGACGCACCCGGCATTCCTCGGGGTCAGCGGTCTCTACGCACCGGACGGGGCCGCCGCGATCCTGCGGAGCGTCGACGTGATCGTGGCGCTCGGCTCCCGGTTGGAAGAGACAGCGACTTTCGGCTGGAACACCGGGTTGGCCCCCGGGTGCCGGATCGTGCAGGTGCTCGACGACGAGAGCGAGTTCACCCCGGCCTGGGCGACGGAGCGAATCGTGGCCGATGTCGCCGACGTGGTGCGCGCCTGGCGCACCGCCCTGCCGACCGTCTCTGCTGATCCGAGCTGGTCGGCCGCCGTCGCCGCCGCGCACGTGGCGCTCCGGGGCGGGGGATGACCCGGCGCCGGTGTCGGCACACGGAGCGATTCCGCGAGTGAAGGACGTGCTGCGCGAAGTGGACGCCGCCGTGCCGACGGCACGGGTCAGCATCCATGAGAACGGCCTGCAGGACATCTGGTCGTACGTCTTCCCGCACTGGATCGTGCGTCGAGACGCCGCGTGTCTCGTTCCGAGCGAGCAGACCCCGCTCGGGTTCGGCATGGCCGCTGTCCGCGGCGTGGCCCTGGGCGACCCGCGTCCGGTGGTCGTCATCGGCGGTGACGGCGCCTTCAGCTCGATCGGGCCCGATCTTGCGGCCCTCGCCGAGATCGACAGCGCGGTTCTCGTCGTGGTCCTCACCAACGGGGGTTTCGGGTGGCTCGAAGCGAACCGGCGCCGCGCCGGCGCACCGTTCTCGTTCGTGGGGAGCCGCACGGTCGTGCGCGGCCTGTGCGCCGCGTACGCGCTCGATTACGAGGGGTGCGACGATGCCGCGGAGCTCGCCGAGGCCGTGCGTCGGGCCTGGGGGCGGGCCGCGACGGGCCGTGCGGTCGTGCTCGACGTCGCCGTCTCGCTCGACGATGTCGCGCCGGGCTTCGAGGAACTGGCCGGTGACTTTCCGCTGCCGCGACCGCCCGCGACAGCGGGGGAGGGCCGATGATGCACGCTCTTCTCTTCCCCGGTCTCACGCCGGCGCGTCACCGTCACGTGCGTCGCTTCCTCGACCGGTTCTCGGTCGCCCGGCGCCTGTTCGACGAGTGCAGCGAGGCGTTGGGGTACGACCTCGAGGAGGCCTACGCGAACGCCGACATCTACGACTGGGAGCCGTACCAGACCGCCTTCCTCGCGATCAACCTCGCTCTCGCCGAGTGGGCTCGCGACGAGAGAGGCCTGCGCCCGCAAGCGATCTGCGGTCAGAGCTTCGGCGCGTTCGCCGGAGCCGTTGCCGCGGGCTGCCTGCCACTCGGTGAGATGGTCGGCTTGTTGTCGCGGAGCACCGCGGCGGAGAGGGCGTTCTTCGCCGGTCTCGATGTGCCGCTCGCGTGCATCTTCTTCTCACGGGTGGCGGATGCCGACATCGAGGCGCTCGTGCGCGCGGCGGGAGAGCCCGACGGGTGGGCGGAGGTCTCGGTGCGGGGCGATCGGGGCGTGTACGCGGTCTCGGGAACGGCCGCGGCGATCGCACGCCTCGACAACGCGGTGCGCGCGCGCCGCGGAATCGTCTACTACACGATCGATCGGGCCGAGCACTGCCCCCGGATGATGCCCGTGCGCGAGCGGGTGGAGCTCGAGGCCTACGCGGGCGTGGTCTTCGACGACCCCGTCGTGCCGATCGTCTCCGACGTCACCGGTGCGGTGCTGAACACGGCCGAGGAGGTGCGCACCGACCTGCTCGACGGGTGGACGCACCCGACGGTGGGCACGACGCTGTACGACGGCCTGGAGGCCGTCGGCGTGACGAGTCTCATCGTGCCCGGCCCGTCTTCGGCCTTCCGCAGGCACGGCGGCGACCGCTTCGAGACCGTTCCGATCTCGCCCGCGGCCGTGTCGGAGGCCCTCGCGTGACGGGGCGCACGGTCGTGGTCGCGGGCGGCTCGCGC
Source organism: Microbacterium sp. SORGH_AS_0421 (assembly GCF_030818635.1). NCBI lineage: Bacteria > Bacillati > Actinomycetota > Actinomycetes > Micrococcales > Microbacteriaceae > Microbacterium > Microbacterium sp. SORGH_AS_0421. The sequence goes on along the minus strand of NZ_JAUTAO010000001.1, from coordinate 3,440,908 downwards.
GGGATCGGCGCAGAAGTCGCCCGCCGACTCGCCGTCGCGGGGGAGCGGGTCGTCGTCGGTTGCCGGCAGAAGCTCGCGCGTGCCCGTCGTCTCTCCGACAGGGCCGTCGCCGAGGGCGCGCACGAGATCGACGTGCGCGTCGGAGACCTGCGCGATCCGCGAGCGCGGCGACACCTGATCTCGGGCCTCGAGCGCATCGACGTCCTCGTGCTCGCGGCATCCGGGGGATTGGAGGAGGGGAGCACCGCGCACGACGCCTTCGCGCTGAACCGGGATGCTCTGGCCCAACTGGTCGGCGACGCCCTGCCCGTGATGAGCGACGGCGGTGTGATCGTGTACCTCACCAGCCATCAAGCGCACTTCAGCCGCGAGGTCGCGCCGGAGCCGGAGTACGAGACGGTCGCAGCATTCAAGCGCGCGGGACAGGATGCGCTGCTCGCGCTCACCGAGCGCATCGCCGCCGTCGGGGCACGACTGGTGGTCGTCTCGGCCGATGTCGTGGTCGATTCCGCGACGACGTTGCTGATGGAAAGGCTGCGGCCGGGCTCCACCGCGGAACGGCGGAGGCAGATCGGCAGGCTCGCGACGACCTCCGACGTCGCACAGACGGTGATCGAAGCCATCGCCCGGCCCCACCGCAACGGCGAGATCGTGTTCCACGGCGGCGCGGCGTGGTTCCTCGAGCGTGCGGCGACGACAAAATGCCCGCGCGTCCGGCGAGTGGAGGGCCGCTCGTTCTGCGCCTCGGACATGGTCGAGCGTATCCGCGAGCATCTCGAAGATCGGGGTCTGCGGACGTTCTCCCGCGTGCTCGTGTGCGATGAGTCGACTCCCGAGACAGCACTCGTCCTTCTCGCCCTGATGGATGCCGGGGTCTCGATCGTGCTGCTCGACCCCGGCCTTCCCGCCGACGACGTGGAGCAGATCGCGGCGCGCACCGGGTGTGCGGCCACGATCACGGCCCGGGGCCTGCCGCCCGTGCGGGATCGCGTCGACCTCGGTGGTGCCGGCCTGGTCGTCGCCGCGGTCGGGGCGCACCTCGACTGCGGGTGCGATCGCCGTACCACGGCGGGCTTCCCCGCGTGGGAGGACCGCGATGACGGCATCGTCCTGTGGACCTCCGGCTCGTCGGGGCGACCGCGCGGTGTGGTGCGCTCCGGTTCCTCCGTGCTCGAGAACGTCCGGGCGACCGTCGACGCCATGCGGTACCGCGCCGACGACGTTCTGCTGCCGTTGCTGCCACTGAGCCACCAATACGGTCTCTCGCTCGTGCTCGCGTGGTGGCTCGTGGGGTGCACCCTGGTGATGGGCAATCATCGCCGTCCGGTCCAGACGCTGCGGGCCGCGCTTCCCTGCGGCGTGACGGTGGTGGATGCCACTCCGCCCGTCATCGCCGACATCCTCGATCTGCTGGAGGAACGCGGCTGCGTCGAGATGGCACCGCGCGTGCGCATGTGGTGCGTCGGTGGGTCTCCGCTGCGGCCGTCGCTCGCCGAGCGGTTCCTGCGGATCACCGGGCGGTCGTTGCTCGACGGCTACGGCTCGACCGAGCTGGGCAACGTCTCTCTCGCGACGCTCGAACGGCCCGAGGGGTTGGGCCGGGTTCTGCCGGGCGTCGAACTGTCGGTCCGCCGACCCCATGGGGCGCCGGTGGAGCCCGGTGAGACGGGCGAGCTGTGGATCCGTTCGAAGGCTCTGTTCACCGCGACGATCGGCGACGATCGGCCCGCTGAGGTCGAGGACGGCTGGTACCGCACCGGAGACATCGGCTCCGTCGATGCCCACGGCGCCCTGCGCGTGATCGGCCGGGCGGGGGCCGTGCATCGCGGGGGCCACACCATCTATCCCGCCCACCTCGAAGATCGCGCCGATCGCGCGGGCGTTCCGTTGACGCTGATCGCGCTGGCCGACGAGCGTCGGGGCGCTCACCTCACCGCGTTCATCGAGGACGCCGGCACGCACACGCGGGCCGAGTGGGCAGAGCGGGTGAGAGCCGCGCTCCCCGAACACGAGTGGCCCAACCGGGTGGTCCTCGTCGCCGAGGTGCCCCGGCTCGGCACCGGCAAGATCGACCGCGCACGTCTCGCCGCCGAAGCGGAAGCCGGACGGGCCGCCGCGAGAAAGGACACCGTCGCCGATGTCAGCTCGTGATCCGCGGGAATCGAGGTGGTCGCTCCTGCGCTGTGCTGCGGCGTTGACGCGGGGCCCCGCTGACCTGCTGGACTTCGTCGTTCCCCTCTGGGCGGGCTTGGCCCTCGGTCTGGATGCGACGGCCATCGGTCTTCTCGTGGCCCTCGAGCTGGTGGTGTCGTGCGCGGCCCGCCCGCTGGCGGGCTGGGCGGCGGATCGCGCCGACCGGCGCATGGTCGCGGCCACCGGTGCCATGATCTACGGTCTGGGGGTCGCGGGGTACGCCCTCGCGACGGACGGCGTCGTCGCGGTCGCGTTCGCCGCGGCCGTCGTGAGCGGGGTGGGCGGTTCCCTGCTGTGGGTGGCGCTGCGCGCGATGGTGAGCGAGCAGTACCTGTCGGACGAGACGGCGTTCGCGAGCCTGGTGTCGGCGGAAGAAACCGGTGCGTGGATCGCCTTCGTCGCGGGGCTGTCGGCGCTGGGCGCCGTCGGGTACACCGGCCTGTTCCTGCTGTCGGCCCTCGCCTGTCTGGCCGGTGCGGTGCTCGTGGCGCTCCTGCCCGCCGAGCGGTTTCGTCAGGAACGCTCTCCCGGCCCGGCCCGCGGGCTCGTCCGGCGGCTCGCACCCCTGCTCGGCGCGGTCGTGGGCTCGACGGCTGCCGAGGCGGGCATCGGCATCGTGCTCCTGATCCATCTGCAGAAGCACTTCGGGCTCGGAGTGATCGAGGCCGCGTGGGTCTTTCTCCCGGGGGCCATCGCGCTCGCGGTCCTGCCGAAGCCGCTGCACGTCGTCGTCGTCCGTATCGGCCGCCGCAGGGCTCTGCTGATCGCCGCCGGTCTGAGCTGCGCCTTCGCGGTGGGCCTGGCGTTCGCTCCCACCCCGACGGTCATCGGGATCCTGTGGGTGCTGAGCGCCGTGGCCTGGGCCATCGTGATGCCCGTCGAGCAGGCCGTCGTCGCCGAGTCGACCGGTCGCTCGCGGTTCGGGGCCGCGATGGGCGCTTACGAGGCCGCCGCCCTCGCGGGAGGCGCGGTCGGCACGGCTCTCGCGGGGATCGCCTACGAGGTCGGTTCGTGGCAGATCGCGTGCGTCGTCCTCGCGGCGATCGCCCTGCTGGGAGGTCTGGCGGCGCCGTGGGCACTGCGGGCGATGGATGCCGCTGACCGGCCCGCACCGATGGTCGCCGAGGCGGGGGAGGCATCATGACCGCTGGCTGTTCCTGGGTAGGCGTGAGCCCGCGGCCGGGCCTGCCCCACCGATTCGCTGCGGCCGATCACCCGTTCTCGGGTTCCCCGCTCGCGATCGAGACGCTCCCCGAGGGCACCCGGCGCGTGCCCGAGACCGCGGTGCGGCGGTCCTTCGACCTTCTCGCCCCCGTCGTGGGCGAGTCTTTCGACGCCGTCGACCTCCTGCTCGTCTTCGCCGGCGCGTTCGCCACGGCCTTCGCGCGGCGTCTGGTCGTCACGGTCGACGACGAGACGGCCCGCGTGCGTCCCACCGACTCGACGGGTATGGAGACCTCCGAGTCCGTCCGTGCGGCGCTTGCCGCCCGGGGACACGGGCGGCCGCGATCCTCCCTCGTGCTGGCGTCCGCGTTCGACGCGGGGCTCGTGGCATCCCTGCTGGAGGGATGCCGGTCGGCGCTCGTCGTGCGATACGAGCTGCACGGGCCGCACCCCGAGGACTGCGACCTCCTGGCTGCGCATGTCGACTGCCCCTCGTTCGAGGGGAGCGGAGCATGAGCGATGTCGTCGTCACGGGTGTCGGGCTGGTGTCGGCCTATGGCCGCGGAGTACCGGCACTGCTCGACGGCCTCTTCGCCGGCCGCGCGCCCGCCGTCGGCGCGAGCGATGACGCGGCGACGCGGCCCATCGATCGCGCGGTACTCGACGGTGCCGCCCCGTCATCATGGCTTGCGTCGGCGATCGGTGAGGCCCTCGCCGAGGCGCGGTGGCCGGAGAACTCGCCGCCGCCCCTCCTGCTGCTCGCGGCCCAGGCCGAGGCGCCGCCCGGCGAGCAGAACGCTCTCTACGCGCCGATCACCGTCGTGGCGGACGCGCGGCGCTGGGAACGGCCGCTCGTCGTCTCGCACGCGTGCGCGAGCGCGCTGTTCGCGATCCACCTCGCCGCGAGACTGATCCGCGCCGGCATCCACGACGCCGTCCTCGTCGCGGGGGCGTCGGTGTGCAACCCCTATGCGAGCGAGAGCCTGCGGGTGGTCAAGGCGATCGGGACCGCGCCCTCGCGTCCCTTCGATCGCGAGCGCGACGGCATCCTGGTCGGCGAGGGTGCCGGTGCGGTTCTTCTGGAGCGCGCGGCGGCCCCGGCCGCTCGTGGCGCCACGCCCCTCGCCGCCCTCGCGGCATCGGTCGCCGAGATCGGCGGGCGTTCCTCGGTCGCCTCCGACCCGGATGTCGTCTACGCCTGCATGGCACGAGCGCTCGACGAGGCCGGCGCGAGCGGAGTCGACTACGTGCACGCGCATGCGACCGGCACGGTGCAGGGTGATGCGGCCGAGCTCGAGGCCGTGTCGCGACTCGTCGCGGAGCGCGGGTGGCCGGCGGTGGCCGTCTCGTCGCACAAGGGCGCTCTCGGCCACCTGCTGCACGCCTCCGCCTTCCCCGGCATCGCCGTGGCCGTCGCCGCCGTGCGGGAAGGGGGCATACCGACGACCGTGGGGCTGCGCGATCCCGTCGAGGTCGAAGGCGTTCACCTCCCCGTCGAGGGACCTGCGCTCCGCCGCGACCGGCCGGTCGAGCACGCCCTGGTCAACGCTTTCGGATTCGGCGGCAACAACGCCAGCGTGCTCCTCCGACGGATCAGTCCCGCCACCCCGCACCACACGACCGAGTCCCCGGAACTCGGCTGAGAGGAACTTCCACCGTGTCTTCGCTGACGAGGCTGAGCCTCGCCAACCGTCTCCTCGTCGTCCTCGTCTCGATCTTCATCGTCGCCGCGGGGCTGATCGCCGCGTCCGGGCTCCGCCAGGAGCTGCTCCCCTCGCTTCAGCCGCCCACCGCGTCGGTCGTCGCGACCTACGCGGGAGCTTCGTCGGCCTCGGCCGAAAAAGAGGTGACGGTTCCCCTCGAAGACGCGGTGAAGGCCGTGCCGGGCGTCGACCGGGTCACCTCGACCACGAGTGGCGGCGTCTCGAGAGTGAGCGTCGAGTGGCCGTACGGATTGGATGCCGAGAAGGTGGTGCAAGACCTGCGGTCGGCTGTCGGTGCGGCCCAGGCCGCCCTTCCGAGGGACGTGGTCACCGAGGTGTACGCCGGGTCGACCGACGACCTTCCCGCCGTGCAGGTGGCCGTGACGTCGGCCGGCGACGCAGCGTTGCTGGGCGAGGAGGTGCAGCGGGTGCTGGTGCCCGCCCTCCAGGCCGTCGACGGCGTGCGCGAGGTGACGGTGGCCGGCGTCGACGAAGAGCGTCTCGTGGTGACGATGCGTCCGTCCGACGCCACCGCCAAGGACGTCACGGCCTCGCAGGTGCAGGATGTGCTGGCCGCGTCGCTCTCGGTGACAGCGGCCGGAACCAGCCGTGAGGGCGAAACCGCCCTCGCGGTGGAGGTCGGTAGCGTTCCGACCTCCACCGATCAGGTGGCGGCACTGATGATTCCGGGCGAGAACGGCCCCGTATCGGTCGGCGAGGTAGCCGACGTCGCGCTCGAGAGCGCACCCGAGACCTCGCTCGCGCGCGTCGACGGCGTGCCCGCGGTGACGATCTCGGTGACGAAGACGCCGCAGGCCGGGGTGGTGGAGGTCTCGCACGAGGTCGCCCGAGTTCTCGACGACCGGCGCGACGCGCTCGGCTCCGACGTCGCGTTCACCACGATCTTCGATCAGGCACCGTACATCGAGCAGTCCATCCACGACCTGTCGACCGAGGGAGCGCTGGGCCTGGCTTTCGCCATCGGCGTGATCCTGCTGTTCCTGCTGTCGGTGCGGGCGACGATCATCACCGCGATCTCGATCCCGCTCTCGCTGCTCATCGCCATGATCGGTCTCGCCGTCGGCGGCTTCTCGTTGAGCATCCTGACCCTTGCCGCGCTCACCATCGCCGTCGGCCGCGTGGTCGACGACTCGATCGTGGTGATCGAGAACATCGCTCGGCATCGCGAAACCGGGGTATCGACGGACCCTGGCATCGTGCAGGCGGTGCGTGAGGTGGCCGGCGCCATCACGGCTTCCACGCTCACCACGGTGGCGGTCTTCGCGCCGATCGCCTTCGTGCCGGGCATCACGGGTGAGCTGTTCCGACCGTTCGCGGTCACCGTCACGATCGCTCTGCTCGCGTCTCTGCTCGTGTCTCTCACCGTCGTGCCGGTGCTGGCGTCGTGGGTCATGCGCAGGCCGCCCCGTCCGCTCTCTCCGGAGAGGGCCGCCGCTCTTCAACGACGTCGCCGCGAGCGGGAGGACCGTGAGGCGGAGCGCCGTCGACAGGTGGTCGAGCGAGAGAACGAGCGTCGCCGTCGTCGTGGTGTGCCCGGCATCGTCGCCGGGCAGGGGACCGAGCCCCTCGACCGTCTCCAGGCCGCGTACGTTCCGCTCCTGCATCTCGCCCTTCGCCGGCCGGCGGGCACCCTGGCCGTCGCCGTCGTCGTCTTCGTGCTCACCGTCGTCGCGTCGGGTGCGCTGCGTGAGAGCTTCTTCGACGACGACGGTCAGCGCACGGTCTCGGTGACGCAGACCATGCCTCCTGGCCTGTCTCTGCCCGCAGCGAGCGAGCGAGCCGCGCAGATCGAGGAGATCCTCGATGCCGACGACGATGTCGCGACCCGCCCTCACCACCGTGACCGAGGAATCTGCCACCCACACCGTGATCCTGAACGACGATGCCGACCCCCAGATCGCCGTGGCGAGGCTCCGGGCGGAGCTGTCGTCGGTCCAGGGCGTCGGTCAGATCGCCGTGCACGGCACCTCTTCGACGGGAGGCTCCGACCTCACCGTCACGGTGTCGGGTGCTTCTGAGAAGTCCCTCGCCGCCGGAGCCGAGCAGGTGCAGGCGGCGCTCGCCGAGCTGCGCGATCTCGAGGGCCTTCGCACCGATGCCGTCGCGGACGAGCCGATCCTCGCGGTGAGCGTGGACCAGCGTCGCGCCGCCCAGTACGGCTTCACGCAGGCGGAGGTGGGCCGGGCGATCCACGACAGTCTGCGGGGAGCGAGCGTCGGCACCGTCGAGCTCGACGGACATCGCCACGAGGTGGTCCTGCGCGGTCAGGCCAACGACGCCACCCCGGCGCAGATCGCCGGCTTCGAGCTCCCGGTCTCGGCCCTCCAGCAGGCGACCGCGCAGAAGCGGGCCTCCGATGCGCTCGTCGTCGCGCAGAACGCTGAGCAGGCCGCCGCCGAAGCGCGACAGGACGAGAGCCTGAGCGATCAACTCGCCGAGACGCGTTCGGCGCGCTCCTCCGCGCAGACGCAGCTCGCCGATCTGGTCGCTCAGCTGAACACGCTCCTCACCGCGAGCCCGCCGCCGGCGTCGACGACGCCCCCGGCCGATCCGGCCCCAGATCCCGCCGCCGCCGCTCAGCAGGCGGCCGCGGCGCAGGCGAGCGTCGACGCTCTCGCCGACAGCCTCGGCGAGGCGCAGCGTCACGAGCAGATCGCTCAGCTGCAGCAGAGCATCGCTCAGGTGCGGGCATCGATCGCTCAGCTCGGCACGCAGATCGACGGCCTCATCGAGACCCGCGACGAGACCGTGGCGCAGCGGGCCCGCGCGGCCGCCCTCGCCGATCAGCAGAAGGCCCTCGCCGACGTGAGGGCGACCCCCATCGAGGTCGGAGACATCGCCACCGTCGCGACCTCGACCGGTCCTTCCTCGATCACCCGTACCGACGGGATGCGCGCGATCACCCTCACCGCGACACCGACGGGCGGCGACCCCGGGGGCGTGCTCCTCAACGTGGAGGCCGCTCTCGGTCTCGTGGAGCTGCCCGACGGCGTCACCGTGAGTCTGGGCGGTGGCGCCACCGAGCAGGATGCCTCGCTGACCCACCTCGCCCTCGCGATGCTCGCTGCCATCGCCATCGTGTTCCTGATCATGGCCGCAACCTTCCGGAGTCTCGCACAGTCGCTGATCCTGCTCGTGTCGATCCCGTTCGCGGCCACGGGCGCCATCGCCCTCATGTTGGCGACCGACACGCCGCTGGGGATCCCCGCCATGATCGGCATGCTCATGCTCATCGGCATCGTCGTCACCAACGCCATCGTGCTCGTCGACCTCGTCAACGGCCGTCGTGCTGCGGGCCACGACCTGCTGTCGGCGGTGATCGATGGGGCCCGGCTCCGTCTGCGCCCGATCCTCATGACGGCGGCCGCGACGGTGCTCGCGCTCGTTCCGATGGCGCTGGGGTTCACGGGTGGCGGCGTCTTCGTCTCGCGCGCGCTGGCGATCGTGGTCATCGGCGGGCTCATCTCGTCGACGCTGCTGACGCTCGTTCTCGTGCCGGTGCTGTACCTGCTCGTGGAGCGCCGCAAAGAGCGCCGCGCTCAACAGCGTCGCGCGCGAGAAGGGTCGACCGCCCCCGCCGCCGGCGGGGCGTGAGCGCTCGCCCGTCGCGGCGGTGTGAGAACGTGCGTCGTTGCCTCCGGCGACACCTTCTGCCATGATTACTGAACGATCGGTCGGAAAACCTCGCAGTCGAGGTGGACGGGCCCCGCCAGGGTCGGCGGGGGAGAGGATGACGATGGCGGACGCGTTTCTCGTCGGCGGTGCGCGCACCCCGGTCGGGCGATACGGCGGGGCTCTGGCATCCGTTCGTCCCGACGACCTGGCGGCGCTGGTGGTCGCAGAAGCGGTGGCCCGCGCGGGCGTTCCCGCCGAGGCGATCGACGAGGTTATCCTCGGCGCCGCGAATCAGGCCGGTGAGGACAACCGCAACGTCGCCCGCATGGCCGTACTGCTCGCGGGGCTGCCCGACGGCATCCCGGGGCTCACCGTCAACCGCCTCTGCGCCTCCAGCATGAGCGCGATCGCGCTCGCCGCGCAGGCGATCCGCGCGGGCGATGCCGACGCGATCGTCGCGGGCGGCGTCGAATCCATGACTCGCGCCCCCTGGGTGCAGGCGAAGCCCGAGAAGGCGTGGGCGAAACCCGGGGCGGCCTTCGATACGTCGATCGGCTGGCGCTTCACGAACCCGCGCCTCGCCGCCCGCGACAAGGCCACTCTCACCATGCCCGAGACGGCCGAAGAGGTCGCCCGGGTCGACGGCGTCTCGCGCTCCGACGCCGACGCCTTCGCGCTCCGCAGCCACGAGCGGGCGATCCGGGCTCAGGACGCCGGGCACTTCCGCGACGAGATCGTCGTCGTCGAGACCGCTCGGGGCGTGGTCGATACCGACGAGGGCCCGCGCCGTGACACCTCGCTGGATGCGCTCGCGGGGCTCCGGCCGGTCGTGACGGGCGGCGAGGTCGTGACGGCGGGCAATTCCAGCTCCCTCAACGACGGGGCGTCCGCGATCGTGGTGGCCAGTGCCGAGGCGGTCGAACGCCACGGCCTGCGCCCTCGCGCCCGGATCGTCGCGCACGCCTCCGCCGCGCTGGCGCCAGAGATCATGGGGCTCGGCCCGGTGCCCGCGACCGAGAAGGCGCTCGCGAAGGCCGGGCTGTCGGCATCCGACCTGGGGGCGGTCGAACTCAATGAAGCGTTCGCCTCGCAGTCGCTGGCGTGCATACGTCGACTCGGACTCGACCCCCGGATCGTCAACGCCGACGGCGGGGCGATCGCGCTGGGGCACCCCCTCGGGTCGAGCGGGTCGCGCCTCATCGTGACGCTGCTGGGGCGGCTCGAGCGCGAGGGTGCGCGGTACGGCCTGGTGACGATGTGCGTCGGCGTGGGGCAGGGGACGGCGATGATCGTGGAGCGGGTCGATGGCTGAGTCCCTCCGCATCGAGGCCCGGGGCGACCGCGTCGTCGCCACGCTCGATCGACCGGAGCGCCGCAATGCGATCGATCAGGCGATGGTCGACGAGCTGCATGCGCTCTGCGGTGAGCTCGAGGAGCACCCGCGCACCCTCATCCTCACCGGAGCCGGCGGCGTGTTCGCCGCGGGGGCTGACATCGCCCAGCTCCGCGACCGCACCGGCGATGACGCCCGCCGAGGGATCAACGCCACGGCGTTCGACCGCATCCGCCACCTTCCGATGCCCGTCATCGCCGCCGTCGACGGGTACGCGCTGGGCGGGGGAGCCGAGCTCGCCTACGCCGCCGACCTCCGTCTGGGAACCCCGCGGGTGCGTTTCGGCAACCCCGAACCCGGTCTCGGCATCATCGCCGCGGCGGGCGCCTCATGGCGTCTGCCCGAGATCGTCGGCCACGCCCGGGCGAGTGAGCTGCTGCTGACCGCCCGCGTGATCGACGCCGACGAAGCGCTCGCGTGGGGGCTGCTCTCGAGCATCCACGAGCCCCAGGATCTGCTCGACTCCGCTCACGCGGTCGCCGACCGGATCGCCGCGAACTCCGCGCGCGCGACGATCCTCACCAAGCGCGCCCTGCTCGCCCCGCGCAACGCGCACCCCGCCATCGACGGCGAGCTGCAGGCGGAGCTCTTCGACAGCGCAGACAAGCACGCCCGCATGACCGCGTTCCTCGAGAGGAAGAAGAGATGACCTCCCCCGTCACCACCACGGTCCGAGACACGGCATCCGTCCCCGCCGTCGTCGGCGTGCTCGGCGGAGGCCGCATGGGGGCCGGCATCGCCCACGCGTTCCTGCTCGCGGGAGCCCGCGTGCACGTGGTCGAGCGCGACACCGCCGCAGCTGCCGCCGCTCGCGAACGCGTCGAGGCGGCACTGACGCGTTCCGCCCAGAGGGGCATGCGGATTCCGGATGCCGGCACCCTCACGACCGGCACCGACACCGACGCGTTCGCCGAGGCGGGACTCGTGATCGAGGCCGTCCCCGAGGACCGTGCTCTCAAGCTCGACGCCCTCGCGCGCATCGAGGAGGCTGTGCGCGACGAGGCGGTCGTGGCATCCAACACCTCCTCCATCTCGATCGGCGCGCTCGCCGCGTCGCTCCGACGCCCTCAGCGCTTCCTCGGCCTGCACTTCTTCAACCCCGTGCCGGCATCGGCGCTGGTCGAGGTCGTGACGGGCGCCGACACCGCGCCCGAGGTCGTGACGCGCGCGACTCGATGGGTGGAGGCCATCGGCAAGACCGCTGTCGTCGTGCGCGATGCGCCGGGCTTCGCATCGAGCCGCCTCGGGGTCGCCCTGGGCCTCGAGGCCATCCGCATGCTCGAAGAGGGCGTCGCCTCGGCGCGAGACATCGATACCGCGATGGAGCTGGGCTACCGGCATCCGATGGGCCCCCTCCGCACCACCGACGTCGTTGGGCTCGATGTGCGCCTGGGCATCGCCGAGGAGCTCGAGCGCGCGTACGGCGCGCGCTTCACCCCGCCCGCCTTGCTGCGCGATCTCGTCGCCCAGGGGCACCTGGGCCGAAAGACCGGCCGCGGATTCTACGAATGGAGCGAATGATGACGTTTCTCCCCAGCTATGTGAACGGCCACTGGTGGGCCCCCGAAGGCGACCCGGATGCCGCGATCGTCCGCGACGCGTCGACGGGCGTCGAGATCGTGCGCATCAGCACGACGGGTCTCGACCTCGCCGCCGCCGTCGCGTACGCCCGCGAGACCGGTCAGAAGAGCCTCGGCGCCCTCACCTTCCACGAGCGCGCGATGGTGCTGAAGAACCTCGCCATCGCGTTGAACGAGCGTCGCGAGGAGCTCTACGTCCTGTCGGAGCGCTCCGGCTCGACGCGTCGCGACTCCCTCAGCGACGTCGACGGCGGCATCGGGGTGCTCTTCACCTTCTCGTCGAAAGCCCGCCGGGAGTTGCCCGCGGGGACGGTCGTGCTCGACGGGCCGATCGAGTCGCTGTCGAAGGACGGCTCCTTCCTCGGGAGGCATGTCTACACGCGTCTTTCGGGGGTCGCGGTGCAGATCAACGCCTTCAACTTCCCCATGTGGGGCGCGCTCGAGAAGTTCGCGCCCGCGTTCCTGGCCGGCCTTCCCACGATCGTCAAGCCCGCGACCCCCACGGCCTACATCGCCGAGGCGTGGGTGCGCATCGTCGTCGAGACCGGCCTGCTTCCCGAGGGCTCGCTGCAGCTGGTGAGCGGCAGCGTCCCGGGTCTGTTCGATCTGCTCGACCTCGGCGACACCGTCGGCTTCACCGGCAGCGCCTCGACCGCCGAGCGGCTGCGCGCCCAGGCCAAGCCCGGTGTGCGCTTCACGAGCGAGACCGACTCGATCAATGCTTCGATCCTCGGTCCCGACGCCGTGCCCGGCACCCCCGAGTTCGACGCGTACGTCAAGCAACTGCTCGTCGAACTGACCACCAAGGCGGGCCAGAAGTGCACCGCGATACGCCGCGCGATCGTGCCGAAGGGGATGACGGATGCCGTTTCGCAGGCGCTGCGCGACAGGATCGCCGAGCGCGTGGTCATCGGCGATCCGCGCGCCGAGGGCGTGACGATGGGTCCGGTCGTCTCGATCGAGCAGCGCGACGAGGTGCTGCGCCAGGTTCGCGCCCTCGCAGGCGCCGGCGGTCGCTTCGTCGTCGGTTCGGCGGAGGCACCTCCGGGGGTGCCCGACGACGGCGCCTTCCTGCAGCCCATGCTCCTCGCCTTCGCGGATGCCACGACACCGGCCGTCAACGACATCGAGGCCTTCGGTCCCGTCGCCAGCATCGTCGAGTACGCCGACGTCGCCGAGGCGGCCGAGATCGTCGGTCGCGGCGGCGGCTCGCTCGTCACGAGCGTCGCCACCCACGACCCCGGCGTCGCCACCGAACTGCTCACGCGCATGGGGGCGATGAACGGCCGCGTGCTGTTCCTCGACCGCGACGACGCCCGCACCTCCACCGGGCATGGGGCTCCCGTCCCGCATCTCGTCCACGGCGGGCCCGGTCGCGCCGGCGGCGGCGAGGAGCTCGGCGGCATCCGCTCGGTGCTCCACTACATGCAGCGCACGGCGATCCAGGGCTCGCCCCGCATGCTCACCGCGTTGACCGGGGTGTGGCATCCGGGAGCCGACACCGACACCGCGGGGGCGCACCCCTTCCGCAAACCCCTCGCCGACCTTCGGATCGGGGATGCCGTGGAGTCGGTCGAGCGCGAAGTCACCCTCGACGACATCGAGGTCTTCGCGAACTTCACCGGCGACACGTTCTACGCGCACATGGACGAGGAGTCGGCCGCGGCCAACCCCTTCTTCCCGGGGCGGGTCGCGCACGGCTACCTGCTCGTGTCGTGGGCGGCGGGGCTGTTCGTCGACCCCGCGCCGGGGCCGGTGCTCGCGAACTCGGGCCTCGAGAACCTGCGCTTCGTGACCCCGGTCTCACCCGGAGACCGCATCCGCGTCGCCCTGACGGCGAAGCAGATCACCCCGCGCGAGACCGACGCGTACGGCGAGGTGCGGTGGGATGCCGTGATCCGCAACCAGCACGACGAGATCGTCGCGCAGTACGACGTGCTCACGCTCGTGGCGAAGACGTGGCAGCCTGCTCCCGCGGCGGCGCTCGCATGAGCCTGCGGCCGATGATGCAACGCGATCAGGCATCGGCCATGCTCGGCATGGTCGTCGAGCACGACGCGCCGGGGGAGTCGCGGGTGTCGATGACCGTGCGCGACGACATGCTCAACGGCTTCGCCATCACCCACGGCGGGCTCGTCTTCACCCTCGCCGACACGGCGTTCGCGATCGCGTGCAACGAGGACGAGCGCGTCACCGTCGCCGGTGGGGCGGACATCACGTTCCTGAAGTCGACGACGTCCGGGCAGACGCTCACGGCGACCGCCGCGCGGCGCGCCCGGAGCGGCCGGAGCGGCCTGTACGACATCCGCGTCACCGACGAGAGCGGCGACCTGGTCGCGGAGGTACGCGGCCGGAGCATCACGACGGATCGGCGCCCGCCCGCGCCCGCCGCCGCAACCTCAGCGATTCACGCAAGCTCAGCGCCACACGCCGCGACCGCGACTGAGGATGTGCAGATCGCTGAGGGTGCGCGCGCGACCGACCCCGACCCCGCGCGCGCCACCGCAACCTCAGCGATTCACGCAAGCTCAGCGCCACACGCCGCGACCGCGACTGAGGATGTGCAGATCGCTGAGGGTGCGCGCGCGACCGACCCCAACCCCGCGCGCGCGACCGACCCCCGCACACCCCACGACCCCGCCCCCGAGCGCAACGCCGCGCTCTCCACCACGGAGGTGTCCCGATGACCATGACCGTTTCCTCGCGCCCCGGCCTTCTGGCATCCGTCGACCCGGCCGGCATCGCGCTCGAGAACCTGCGCGCGCTGCAGCTCGAGCGCCTGCAGTGGACGGTCCGCCACGCCTACGAGAACGTCGCCCTGTACCGGCACAAGTTCGACGAGGCGGGTGTGCACCCCGACGACATCCGCAGCCTCGACGACATCCGCCTGCTGCCCTTCACGACCAAGGCCGACCTGCGCGAGACGTATCCCTTCGGCATGTTCGCGGTGCCGATGGCGGACGTTCGCCGCATCCACGCCTCGTCGGGCACGACCGGGCGCCCCACGGTCGTCGGCTACACCGGCGGCGACCTCGACCGCTGGGCCGACCTCGTCGCGCGCTCGCTGTCTGCCGCCGGCATCCGCCCCGGCGATCGCGTCCACAACGCCTACGGGTACGGGTTGTTCACCGGCGGCCTCGGCGCGCACGCGGGCATCGAACGCCTCGGCGCGACGGTCATTCCGATGTCGGGTGGGCAGACGGCACGCCAGGCGCAGCTCATCCAGGACTTCGCACCCGATGCCATCCTCTGCACGCCCAGTTACCTCTTGACCATCGCGGACGCGCTCGAGTCCGCGGGCATCGACCCGCGCTCGACGTCGCTTCGGGTCGCCGTCCTCGGGGCCGAACCGTGGACCAACGAGATGCGCCGCGAGATCGAGCGTCGTCTCGACCTCACCGCCGTCGACATCTACGGCCTGAGCGAGGTGATGGGCCCGGGCGTGGCATCCGAGAGCGCGCTCACCAAGGACGGCCCGCACATCTGGGAGGACCACTTCCTCCCCGAGACGATCGACGGCGATACGGGGGAGCCCGTGGCCGATGGCGGTCTCGGCGAACTGGTCTTCACCTCCCTCACCAAGGAGGCGTTCCCGGTCATCCGCTACCGCACGCGCGATCTCACCCGCCTGCAGCCCGGCACCGCGTTCCCGGCCATGCGCCGCATCGAGAAGATCACCGGACGCAACGACGACATGATCATCCTGCGCGGGGTGAATCTCTTCCCGACGCAGATCGAGGAGATCGTGCTCGGCATCGAGAAGCTCACCCCGCATTTCGTGCTCGAGCTGCGCCGCGAGGGGCGGATGGATGCCATGACCGTCCGCATCGAGAGGCACCCGGCCCTGGAGCGCGAGGTGTGCGAGGCGGCGGGCGTCGTGCTGCGGCAGCGCATCAAGGTTCTCATCGGCACGAGCGTCGACGTCTGTGTCGAGGAGCCCGGTGTCCTCCCGCGCAGCGAGGGGAAGTACAAGCGGGTGTACGACCTGCGCTGAGGGCGACGACCGCCGAAGACGTGGCGCATCGTGCGGGACCGCACCCGGTCGATCTCGTGCGGGCCCGACGAACACGCGCGCCCGGTCCTAGGCTCGCGCGCGCATGGCGCCGCCGAGATCGGGGTTCGGGGTCACGCCCGTTGCGGTCCGCGACCCCCTCGGCTACAGTTTTACTGAACGGTCGGTCTGTAAAAGGAGTCGACGATGACGATGACCGCACCCCCCACGGATGCTCTGGACGGCGAGGCGATGTTCGACGCCCTCATCGAGGCCGACGGCCGGATCGAACCGAGGGACTGGATGCCGGACGGCTACCGTCGCACGCTCATCCGGCAGATCTCGCAGCACGCGCACTCCGAGATCATCGGGATGCAGCCGGAGGGGGCGTGGATCACCCGCGCCCCGAGCCTCAAGCGCAAGTCGATCCTGCTCGCGAAGGTGCAGGACGAGGCGGGGCACGGCCTCTACCTCTACTCCGCCGCGCAGACCCTCGGCATCACGCGCGACGAGATGACGCAGCAGCTCGTCGACGGCAAGGCTCGCTACTCCTCGATCTTCAACTACCCGACCCCGACCTGGGCGGACATGGGAGCGATCGGCTGGCTCGTCGACGGCGCCGCGATCTGCAACCAGGTGCCCCTGTGCCGCGCCTCGTACGGTCCGTACGGCCGCGCCATGGTGCGCATCTGCAAGGAGGAGTCGTTCCACCAGCGCCAGGGGTTCGAGATCCTGCTCACCCTCATGCAGGGCACCGACGAGCAGCGTCGGATGGCGCAGGATGCCGTCGACCGCTGGTACTGGCCGAGCCTGATGATGTTCGGGCCCCCGGACGACGATTCGCCCAACTCGGCGCAGTCGATGGCGTGGAACATCAAGCGGTTCAGCAACGACGTCCTGCGCCAGCGGTTCGTCTCGATGCTGGTGCCGCAGGCGGCGGTGCTGGGTGTGACCCTGCCCGACCCCGAGCTGCGGTTCAACGACGAGACGGGCGAGTACGACATGGGCGAGATCGACTGGACCGAGTTCCACGAGGTGCTCGCGGGCCGCGGCCCCCTCAACACGATGCGTCGCCAGCACCGACGCGATGCCCACGAAGAGGGCGCGTGGGTGCGCGAGGCGGCCGCGGTGTACGCGGCGAAGAAGAACGCGAAGGCGGCCGCCTGATGGCCACCCCCGGCGGGACCCCCGCTGAGACCTGGCCGCTCTGGGAGGTCTTCGTGCGCGCGAACCGCGGCCTCAGCCACGTGCACGTCGGCTCGCTCCACGCACCCGATGCAGAACTCGCCGTCCGCAACGCCCGCGACCTGTACACCCGTCGCGGTGAGGGGGTGTCGGTCTGGGTCGTGCCCTCGGATGCCGTGACCACCAGCGACCCCGGAGCCAAGGGCGCGTTCTTCGAGTCGCCGGCCGGGAAGAACTACCGGCACGCGGTCTACTACACCGCGTCCGAGGGGGTGCCGCACCTGTGAGCACTTCGACGGATGCCGACCCGCACGGCGACGTCGCCCTCGACGCCCGCGAGCTCTCCGCCGAGTTCGCCGGGGGAGAGGCCCGCGCCACCGACCCCGACGTGGCGGCGTACGCCCTGACCCTCGGCGACGACGCGCTGATCCTCGCGCAGAATCTCTGCGGGTGGGTCGCCCGGGCCCCCGAGCTCGAAGAAGACGTGGCCCTCGGCAACATCGCCCTCGACCTGCTCGGTCACGCGCGTTCGCTCCTGCGCTACGCGGGATCGTACGACGGTCGCAGCGAAGACGATCTCGCCTATTGGCGCGACGAGTCGGAGTTCCGCAGCGCCTGGCTGTTCGAGCTCCCCAACGGCGACTTCGCGCACACGATCGCCCGCCAGCTGCTGGCATCCACCTATCTTCTCGAGCTGTACCGAGAGCTCGCGGCATCCGCGGATCCCGTTCTCGCCGCCGTCGCGGCGAAGGCCGAGAAAGAGGTCGACTACCACCGCGACCACGCCGTGCAGTGGACGCTGCGCCTGGCCGGGGGCACCGAGGAGTCTCGGCGCCGGTTCCTCGTCGGCCTCGACGACGCGTGGCCGTACCTCGACGAGCTGTTCCGCGACCAGCCCGTGCACGACCGCCTCGACGGCGTCGCCGTGCGTCCCTCGACCCTGCGCGCTCGTGTCGACGACGTCCTCGCCGCCGTGCTGGCGGAAGAGGACGTGGCCGTGCCGACGGTTCCCGGCTCCTCCGCCGGCGGTCGTCGCGGCCTCCACCATCCCGCGTTCGGTCCGCTCCTCGCCGAGATGCAGGTGCTCGCTCGCCGCCACCCGGGAGCGACGTGGTGACCGCGACGCTCGAGCACGCCCGCGAGGTGGTCGCCGCCGTCGTCGATCCCGAAGTGCCGGTGCTGACGATCGACGACCTCGGCGTGCTCCGCGACGTGCGTCTCGACGGCGGCACCGTCACCGTCACGATCACGCCGACCTACTCGGGCTGCCCCGCGGTCGACGCGATCCGCGACGACATCGTGCTGGCCCTCACCTCGGCCGGCTTCGACCGTGCTGTCGTGCAGACGACGCTCAGCCCCGCATGGACGACCGACTGGATGAGCGACGCCGGAAAGCGCAAGCTCACCGAGTACGGCATCGCCCCGCCCACCGGGCGCGCGCCGGCCGGACCCATCCGGCTCACGCTCAGCGTCGCCTGCCCCCGTTGCGGCTCGCTCGATACGCGGGAAGTCTCGCGCTTCGGCTCCACCTCGTGCAAGGCGCTGTGGGAATGCCGAGCCTGCCTCGAACCCTTCGACCACTTCAAGGCCCTCTGATGACGATGACGGATGCCGAGACCCCGGCCGCCGCGCGCACCCGCGCACGCTTTCACACCTTGCGTGTCGCGGCCGTGCGGCCCCTCACCCCCACGGCGATCGAGGTGACCTTCGCCGTCCCCGCTGAGCTCGCCGCGGCGTTCGACTACGCACCCGGGCAGTACGTGGCGCTGCGCGCCGTCGTCGACGGAGAGGAACTGCGCCGTTCGTACTCGATCTGCCGGCCGCCGGCGCAGGGGAGCGTCAGCGTCGGTATCAAGCGCGACCCCGACGGGCGCTTCTCGACCTGGGCGCACGAGCGCCTGCGCCCCGGCGACGAGATCGAGGTCATGAGCCCGTCGGGCACTTTCGTCTCGAAGGCGTCGACCTCGATGGGGCACGTGGTCGCGATCGCCGCCGGCTCCGGAATCACCCCGATCATGGCGCTCGCGGCCAGCGTGCTCGAGCGTTCCGCCGACGCGCGCATGACGATCGTGTACGCCAACCGGTCCTCGACCGACGTCATGTTCGTCGACGAGCTCGCCGACCTCAAAGACCGCTACCCCTCGCGTCTCACGCTGCATCACGTGCTCTCGCGCGAGCAGCGCGCGGCGCCCGTGTTCTCGGGGCGCATCGACCAGGAGCGGCTGCGCTTGATCCTGTCGCGGCTGATCGATCCGGCATCCGTCGACGAGTGGTTCCTGTGCGGACCCTTCGCGCTCGTCGAACTCTGCCGCGACACGCTCGCCGAGGTCGGTGTCGCGCGCGAGCGCGTGCGATTCGAGCTGTTCACCGCGGGAGACGCAGACGCCCCCGCCCAGACCGGCGGAGCTCGCCCCGTGCGGGTCCGCGACGACGAGCCGGTGCGCTCGATCGACTTCACCCTCGACGGCCAGTCGGCCCGTGTCGACAGCCCCGTCGCGGCGAACGAGACGATCCTGGCCGCGGCCCTGCGCGTGCGCCCCGACGTGCCCTTCGCCTGCGCCGGCGGGGTGTGCGGCACCTGCCGCGCGCGGGTGATCGAGGGTGCGGTCACGATGACCGAGAACTACGCGCTCGAGCCCGATGAGATCGAGCGCGGCTACGTCCTCACCTGCCAGTCGCACCCGACCTCCGACGCCGTCCGCGTGGACTACGACGGGTGAGCGCGGTGATCGACTACGTGTTCGACGCCGGCGTGGCCGAGATCGTCCTGAACGCCCCGGCCCGTCGCAACGCTCTGGGCCTCGACGACCTGCGCGCGCTCGGCGAGGCCTACGACCGAGCCGAGGTCGACGGCGCCCGCGCCCTCCTGCTGCGCGGCGAGGGTCCGTCGTTCTGCGCCGGGCGCGACATCTCGGGGGTCGATCCCCGCACCGACGACGTCGCGGGCTACCTCGATGACACGCTGGCGCCCCTGCTGCGGCGCATGGCGGCCTTTCCCGCGCCGACGTTCGCGGCCGCCCACGGGGCCTGCCTGGGTGTGGGCCTGGGCCTGCTCATCGCCACCGACGTGGTCTACGTCGCCGACGACGCCAAGATCGGCTCGCCCTTCGCCGCCCTCGGCGCGACCCTCGACTCCGGCGGTCACGCGCTCTTCGTCGAGCGTCTCGGCGCCCACGTCACCCTCGATCTCATCTACACGGGCCGACTGATGTCGGGGCTCGAAGCCGTTCGTGCCGGACTCTTCTCTCGCGCCTTCCCGGTGGGGGAGATCCAGGATGCCGCGACCTCCGCGGCCCGCGGGGCCGCTGCCGGTCCCACGCAGGCGTTCCGCGCCAGCAAGCGCATCGTCGGCGCGATCCGCGACGAGCGCCTGGGCCTGCGGGAGGCGATGGCGCTCGAGAACCGCGCCCAGGCGGCGCTCGCCGCCACCGAGGATTACCGCGAGGGCTTCGCCGCGTTCCAGGCGAAGCGTCCGCCGGAGTTCACGGGTCGATGACGGGTTCGACGATGGGCTGAGCGCCGACGAGGCACGGTCCGGCCACGCGGTCGGCGAGCGAGGCGAGGACGACCCCGCGCGAACGGATCCGGCCGCGAAGCGCACTCCGACCAGGATTCGGCGGACGTATCAGCGTGGCCTCGGCGGAGAAGACCCTGATTGAATCGGGGCATGACGAGCATCGACGACGATGACGAACTCGCGACGCTGCGCCGCAGGGCCTACGCGCCCGGAGCCGACATCTCCTCCGACCCCGCCGCCCTGCGCCGCCTGATGGAACTGGAGCAGCGAGAAGCCGTCGTCGAAGACGCCGCTGACCGAGTGCCCGAAACCCCGCACGCCCCTGCCGAAGATGAGCGGGAGCCGCAGGCGCCTCCGAGGCGCCGGATGCCGCGACTGCGTCGATCGAGCGTCATTGTGCTCTCGGCGGCCGTACTCGTTGTCGTATGCGCCGCGACCGCGATCATCGTGGTGCAGCGCACCCAGACCGACCCGCTGCAGGCGGGGGCGACGCAGGTGGCACGTCTTGCGGCGGACCCGTCGTTCGATGTGCCGAGCGTCCTCACCCCGGGAGTGAGCAGCGGCACCACGGGGTATGCCGAGTACGAGGGCTTCCGCGTCGCCACGTACGCGTCGTTCGACACGGGCGACGATGCGGCGAAGTGCATGACGGTCTGGCAACCCGATCTGCTGGACATCTCCGGGGGCGGCTTCTCCTACGACGGCCGGTTCTTCCTGACCTCGTGCGGAGCCGGCGTCTTTCCCGCCAACACCATGCTCCATCTCAGCGAGGACTCGGCGGAGATCCGCGCGACGGATCTGCCCGCGGGCACCTCTTTGCACTTCGTCTACGACAAGACGAACGACGAGATCGTCGTTTTCCGCGGCTGAGGGTGAGCGCGGGGGAGGCCGTGAACCGCGGAAGACCCCTCGTCGAGCTGAGACCGTTTCGCAGGCGGGAGCCCCCCGCGGAGGCCGCCGCCGGACGCGACGATGCCCCGGCACGAGGCCGGGGCATCGTTCACACGATGAAGCGCCTCAGGCGGCGCTGGTGACGGCGAACTGAACCGACCCCTGCGGGTCGATCTGCGCGTCGAGCACGCGGTCGTCGAGCACGGCCGCAGCATCGCTGTCGAGGAAGACGCGCGCTCCGGCGTTCTCGACGACGGCGTCGTCCGGCTGGGGGCCGTCGACGACCGACAGCGCGAACTGCGACTCGGGGGAGCCCGCACCTTCGATGCGGACGCCGCCCTGGGCGGCATCCGGGAACTGGGCGGTGATGGTCTTCACGGCGGTCGTGGCCTCTTCGGTGAGCGTCAGCATGGTGACTCTCCTTCTCTGATCGACGACAGGAATCAGCCACGATGCCGAGAATCCCGGTCGTCCTCAAGCTCACGCGACCATTGCCAGGGTTTTCCCACCGGCCCCTCGACGGCTCTCAGGGGAGGAGCCCGGCGCGCCGCGCGCGGGTCACCGCGGCGTGGCGGGTGGACGCGTCGAGCTTCGCCATCGCCGAGGCCAGGTACGACTTCACGGTGGTCTCCCGCAGGTGCAGCGACGCGGCGATCTCGCCGTTCGTCGACCCCACCGCGGCACAGGCGAGCACGTCGATCTCTCGCCGCGAGAGGTGGATATCGGGATCGGATGCCGTCTCACCGGCGTCCCCGGTCAGGGCGGCGAGACGCGCCTCGACGTCCTCGAGTCGGCGCCGTACCTCGTCGTCGTTGACCGTCGCCGCGATGCTGCGCAGCTGGGCATAGCTCTCGCGGATCTCTTCGCGGGCGCCGGCTCCGAGACCGCCCTCGGGACCGGGGGTCGAGGCGAGGCGCCGGTCGACCTCGGCACGCACCCGCAGCTCGGTGCCGAGCTCGCCGGCCACATCGAACGCGGGGCGCGCCTCGACATCGCCGACCGGCGATTGCGCCCACGACCCGCAGTAGAGGACGCCGCGCGCAGCCCCGCTGACGAGCACGGGAACCGCGAACAGGGTCGCGATCCCCTCGCCCAGGATGGCGCGGTCGTAATCATGGGTGATGGAGCGCGACGTGCGGTAGTCGAGGGTCATGCGCGGGCGTCGTTCGACGAGCGCGCGACCGCCGAGTCCGCGCGATGCGTGCACGACGAGCCCTTCGATGCTGCGCGTGCGCGCGCCGACGATGGTGGTGACGTGGACGGCGCCGTCGTGCTCCAGGCCGCCGAAAGCGACGGGAAAATGCGTGCGACGGGCGAGCTCGGTGACGGCGTGCGACACGAGCGTCGCATCGTCTCGAAGTGTGGAGGGTGCAGTCACGCACTACCTACTTCCGGGGGTGACGGCTTCGTCGCCGCGTTTCGTAGCGTCGACCCTATCACCGGGGAAGCAGCGGCCGACCCGGACTTTTCCGCCGTTCGGCGCAGCGTTGCGCCGTACTCATGAGGCAAGGAGGCCACATGACGGACCGTCGCATCGACGAAGCCCACCAGGGCGGCGTCGACTACATCGCGGTCGAGGAGTCCGCCCCGTTCCGGGAGTTGAAGAAGCGCCAGCGCAGCTTCGTCTTCCCGCTCGCGGTGGCGTTCCTCGTCTGGTACTTCGTCTACGTTCTGCTGTCGTCGTTCGCGCCGGAGTTCATGGCGCAGCCGGTCTCGGGTGCCATCACCGTGGGGCTCGTGCTGGGCCTCGCGCAGTTCGTCACCACGTTCGCCATCACCATGGGCTACGTGGCCTACGCCAACCGGCGCCTCGACCCGCGCGCCGAGGCGCTGCGCGTCGAGCTCGAGCGCGCGGACGGGGGTCGTTCATGAACGACATCCTCGCGAGCGTCGAGGCGGCCGTGCAGACCGTCGAGAACAATCCCGTGCTGAACATCTCGATCTTCGGCGCCTTCGTGGCCGTGACGTTGTTCATCGTCATCCGGGCCAGTCGCAACAGCAAGACGGCGGCCGACTATTACGCGGCGGGCCGCTCGTTCACCGGTCCGCAGAACGGCTTCGCGATCGCCGGTGACTACCTTTCGGCGGCGTCGTTCCTCGGGATCGTCGGGGCCATCGCGATCAACGGCTACGACGGCTTCCTCTACTCGATCGGGTTCCTCGTCGCGTGGCTGGTCGCGCTTCTGCTGGTCGCCGAGCTCATGCGCAACACCGGCAAGTTCACGATGGCCGACGTGCTGTCGTTCCGCCTCAAGGAGCGGCCGGTCCGGATGGCCGCGGCCATCACCACGCTCGCGGTCTGCTTCTTCTACCTCCTCGCGCAGATGGCCGGAGCCGGTGGCCTCGTGTCGCTGTTGCTGGGCATCACGGAGCGCGTCGGCCAGTCGATCGTCGTCGCCGTGGTCGGCATCCTGATGATCGTGTACGTCCTCATCGGCGGCATGAAGGGAACCACCTGGGTGCAGATCGTCAAGGCGTTCCTGCTCATCGGCGGCGCGATCGTCATGACGGTCTGGGTGCTCGCGATCAACGGCTTCAACCTGAACACGCTGCTCGAAAGCGCCGTCGCGGCCTCTCCCAAGGGCGATGCGATCCTGGCGCCGGGCCTGCAATACGGCAAGAACCCGTGGGACTTCATCTCGCTCGCCCTCGCCCTCGTGCTGGGTACCGCGGGTCTTCCCCACGTGCTGATGCGCTTCTACACGGTGCCGACCGCCAAAGAGGCGCGTCGCTCGGTCGTGTGGGCCATCTGGCTGATCGGGCTGTTCTACAACCTCACCCTGGTGCTCGGCTACGGCGCCGGCGCGATGGTCGGAGCCGAGACGATCCTCGGCGCCCCCGGCGGCGTCAACGCCGCAGCTCCGCTGCTCGCCCTGGCCCTCGGCGGACCGCTGCTTCTCGGCTTCATCTCGGCGGTGGCGTTCGCGACAATCCTCGCGGTGGTGGCGGGTCTGACGATCACCGCTGCCGCCTCGTTCGCTCACGACATCTACGCGAACGTCGTGAAGAAGGGGAACGTGCCCCCGGACGGCGAGGTCAAGGTCGCGCGGCGCACGGTCATCGTGATCGGTGTGCTCGCGATCCTCGGTGGCATCGGCGTGCAGGGGCAGAACGTCGCGTTCCTCGTCGCCCTGGCCTTCGCCGTGGCGGCGTCGGCCAACCTGCCGACGATCCTCTTCTCGCTGTTCTGGCGCCGCTTCACCACCCGCGGTGCGGTCTGGAGCATGTACGGCGGTCTCGGTTCGGCGCTCGTGCTGATCTTCCTCTCGCCGGTGTTCTGGGGAACCCCCACGAGCGTGTTCGCCGACACGGGCGTGGCGATCTGGCCGCTGAACAACCCCGGAATCGTGTCGATCCCGCTCGGGTTCTTCCTCGGCTGGCTCGGTTCGGTCACCTCCCGGACGCCGGAAGACCCGCGTAAAGCCGCGGAGATGGACGTCCGCTCCCTCACGGGCTACGGCGCCGAGAAGGCGTCGAGCCACTGACCGACCGATGCCCGGTCTCGCTGCGGCGGGGCCGGGCATCGTCGTGCCCGGGCACCGACGTCCACTCGAGCTCAGGTCGAGGTGAGCAGTGTCTCGGCGAGCATCGCGTCGCTCTCGAGCGAGAGCAGGTACTCCTTGACCTCGGGGTGTCCGCCGTACTCGCCGATCGAGCCATCCGCCCGCACGACGCGGTGCACCGGCACGACGATCGAGAAGGGCGTCGAGGCGCAGGCCGTTCCCACCGCCCGCGCCGCCCGCGGGGCTCCGGCCATCATCGACACCTCCCCGTACGACGCCACCTCCCCGTAGGGGATCTGCAGGGTCGCTTCGAGCGCCGCACGGGTGAAGCCGCGGACGAAGCGCCAGTCGAGGGAGACGTCGAACGCCCGCCGCGCGCCGTCGAAGTACTCGTCGAGCTGCGCGACGAGCCCCCGGCCGACCGAGGCATCGGGCTCGGGCACGATCCCCAGGCGCTGCGCGATCTCTGCGCGCGCGAGGTCGATGCCGTCGTGGCACACGTGCAGCCGAACGAGGGCGTCATCGACGAAGGTCAGCAGGATCGGCCCGACGGGGCTGTCGTATTCGGTGCTGGTGACTCTGTTCATGCGCCCATCCTCGTGACCGTGCCGCGGCCGTGCTGACGGATCGAACGCGAAGGGGGAGGATGCCGCGAAGTCTCGTCCTGGGGAGGAAGAGCCGATGACGCGGCGTGTCGCTGATTCCCGCGAAACTCGGGCCCGCTGCGCACGATCCCGCACTGCCCGGCTTAGTCTGACAGGTGTGTGGCGAGCTGAGGACGGTGCCGTGATGGGCGCTGACGGAGACGAGACGGTGTCGTCCGTCGATCCCGGCGAGCTGCGATTGTCGGAACCCGGCATCGTGGTTCGCCACGTGGCCGACCCCGAACGCGATCGCATCCGCGCCGAGGCGGCGGCCCTGGGCGGGCGCTCGACCCTGTTGCGTTTCGACGATGCGCGCGACGCGGGCATCGACATCACCAAGGCCCACCCCGGTTCCCTCCCGCAGTTCATCACGGGCCGCGCGACCATGCTCTCCAATCTCTTCCGCGACGAGGTGGCTCTGCGCACCGCGCGCATGGCCGCCGAGCGCATCACGGCCAAGAACGTCGAGCTCCGCACCGCCCGCGGCCTCGAGCCCGTGCACCTCGCCGTGGGTCTTTCGGCGTGGAAGATCGGGGGAGTGGAGTGGTCCGCCCCGGTGCTCCTCCGCCCGCTGGCGATCCGCCGCCACCACGGCGACTTCGAGCTGAAGCTGCACGGCGCGTTCGTGATGAACCCCGAGCTCGCCCGCGCGTTCCGCACCCACCTCGGCATCCAGATCGACTCCGCCGCCCTCGCGGGCCTCGCCTACGACCAGGGCGTGTTCAAACCGCAGCCGGTCATCGATCACATCCGACGTCTCACTTCGCACGTGCCGACCTTCGTCGTGCACCCCCGCCTGGTGATCTCGTCGTTCGCCGACGTCGGCTCGGGCATGGCCCGCGACACCCACGACCTCGATCACACGCTGCTGAACGCGCTCGCCGGCCACCCCGACGATCGCGCGCGCATCACGGTCCGCCGCGACGACCCGCAGGTGGTCAGCCCCGACGAGCGCACCCCCGCCGCCGACACCCTCCTGCTCGATGCGGATGCCGAGCAGGAGCGGGTCCTCGCGCGCATCGCCGCCGGTCACTCGCTCGCTGTGCACACGCTCCCGGGAACCGGTGGCACGCAGACGGTCATCAACGCGATCGGTCAGCTCGTCCACGACAACAAGCGCGTGCTGGTCGTGAGTGCTCGTCGGTCGACGCTCGACGGCATCCGTCACCGTCTCGCCGGGGTCGGTCTCACCGGGCTGGCCGTCTCGCCGAACCACGTCCGCCGCGACCTCATTCGCGCGATCGGCCGCAACGAGAAGGCCGAGCAGCCCAAGGTCGCCGAGATCGACGACGCGCTCGTGCGCCTGCGTACGGTCCTGCGCGACTATCGCTCCGCCGTGACCGAGCCGCATCTGGCCCTGGGCGTCTCGGCGCTCGACATCCTCCGCGCGCTCACGTCGTTGGCATCCACCTCTCCGGCTCCCTCGACCGAGGCCCGTTTCGATCTGGCGACCCTCGAGCGTCTGGCCGGGCGACGGGATGCCGCGGCCCGGGCTCTCGCGATGGCAGCACGCCTCGGCGAGTTCCGCTTCGGCCCCGACGACTCGCCCTGGTACGGCGTCAGCTTCTCGCGCACCGAAGACGCCCGCGCGGCGCACGACCTCGCCGGCAAGCTCCACACCAGCGATGTGCCGCGCCTGCTCGAGCGCGGCTACGAGCTCATCGCGCAGACGCGCATGCGACCGTTCCAGACGGTGTCGGAGCTCGGGTCGTATCTGAAGCTTCTGCAGGGCATCCGCGAGTCCCTCGACCGCTTCAGCCCGAGTGTCTTCGAGCGCCCCCTCGGCGAGCTGATCGACGCGCACTCGCCGCGCCGCGACGCGTCCGCGATGAGCGGTCCGAACCGTCGCCGACTCAAGCGTCTGTCGAAGGAGTACGTGCGCCCGGGCGTCCACGTGCCCGACATGTACGAGGCGCTCGTGCGCATCCAGCAGCAGCGCACCGAGTGGCAACGCGTGGTCGACGCCGGCGTGACCCCCGAGGTACCTCTCGGCCTCGCCGATGTGAACGTCGCGTGGCAGCGCACCGATGCCCTGCTCGGCGAACTCGACCGGATCCTCGGCCGCCAGGGCTCGGAACGCCTGGCCACCCTCCCCGTGCAGCGTCTGGTGCGCACGCTCGCGGGCCTCGCGGCAGAATCCACCTTCTTCGACAACCTCGTCGAGCGCGCCCAGCTGCGCTCCGAGCTCGCCCGTCTGGGTCTCGAGCAGCTGCTCGTCGAGCTCTCGGTGCGCCACGTCCCCGAAGAGCGCGTCGGCGCCGAGCTCGAGTTCGCCTGGTGGCAGTCGGCCCTCGAGCACCTGCTTCGCACCGACCGTGCCCTGCTCGGGGCCAACACGAGCGTCGTCGACCGTCTCGAGCGCGACTTCCGGCTCGTCGACGAGGCGCACGCCGCCGCCGCGGGGCCGCTCCTGGCCGCGCAGCTCGCGACGCAGTGGCGTATCGGCATCGTCGACCACGCCGACGAAGCGGCCGCCCTCAAACGCGTCCTGAAAGACGGCCTGCACACGGCGCAGGAGATGTCGGATGCCGCGCCCACCCTGCTGCGCACGCTCGCGCCGGTGTGGCTCGCGTCGCCGTACGAGGTCCCCGACGTTCCGACCGACCTGGCGTTCGATGTCGTGATCATCGCGGATGCCGCGGCCCTGTGCCTCGCGGAGGCGGCCCCGGCGCTGCGCCGCGCTCGCCAGGTCGTGCTGTTCGGCGACCCCGTGGTGCAGAAGCCCACCCCCTTCCGGGTCAGTGCCTCGATCATCGGCGCGCCCGACGAGGCCGACGAAGTGCCCTTCGACGGCACCTCGGTCTTCGAGCGCATCGCGGAGCTCCTGCCCGTCGAGACCCTCACGCGCAGCTACCGCGCGGGCGGCGAGGACCTCTCGCAGCTGGTCAACGATGCCTTCTACGGCGGCGAGATCGTCTCGCTCCCGTGGGCAGGGTCGTACCTCGGTCGCGGCAGCCTCAGCGTCGACTACGTCGAGGGCGGCGTCGGCGCCCCCGACCCCGTCAGCGGCGCCGTCGAGAGCCCCGATGCCGAGGTCGCCCGCGTGGTCACCCTCGTGGTCGAGCACGCCGTCAACCGCGCCTCCGAGTCGCTCATGGTCGTCACCGCGAGCCGCAAGCATGCCGAGCGCGTGCGGGCCTCGGTCGTGGCGGCACTGGCCGGCCGGTCCGATGTCGCGGAGTTCATCTCCCGGGATGCCGCGGAGCCCTTCGCCGTCCTGACCCTCGAAGAGTCGGTGGCCGAGAGCCGGGACCGCGTGGTGTTCTCGCTCGGCTTCGGTCTCACGCGCCACGGTCGCGTCCTGAGCGACTTCGGCGACCTGTCGACACCCGACGGCGAGCGGCTGCTCACCGTCGGTATGACGCGCGCGCGGCGCTCGATGGTGATCGTGTCGTCCATTCGTCCCTCGGCGTTCGACGACGGTCGTCTCGAGCACGGTGCCGCCACCCTCATGGGCATCCTCGGCAACGTGGCGTCGCGGAGCCGCGAGATGCGGCTCGAAGACCTCGCCGACCCGCTGACCCGCGCCCTGGCGCGCGAGCTTCGACGCCTCGACGTCGAGGTCGACGTCGACTACCGCGGTCTGCTCCCCATCGTCGCCCGATACCGGGGCAAGGCCGTCGTCGCCGAGAGCGACCCCGAGACCATCGGCGAATCGCTCCGCGAGACCCTTCGCCTCCGCCCGCAGATCCTCCGTCGTCTCGGGTGGCACTACGTGCGGGTGCACGCTTTCGATCTCTACAGCGACCCTGCGGGCGTGGCCTCGCGGATCGGGGAGCTGCTCGGCATCGCGCCCGACGACGCGGCCGCTCCCGACGCGACCACCGAGTCGCTCGACCTCCCTGACTGAGAAGCCGATGAGCGAGACGCCCGAGAGCACCGGGTCGGACGCCGCGGGCGCTCCCGATCCGCGTACGGAGCGGCAGCCGGTCGTTCGCGTGCGCGGCGCGCGGCGCGCGCGTCTGCTCGCCGCCCCGGGCACGACCGCGGAGCCCGCACCCGCGGACGACCCGGCGCGTGGCACGGGCGCTCGGCCCACGGCATCCGGGCCCAACGACGAGCGCATGATGCGCGACGTCCCCCCGCACTACTGACCCGCAGGACGTACGCGAAACGGCGCCCGGTCCGGGACGTGGTCCCGGCGCGGGCGCCGTCTCGTGTGATCCGTCGGTCGGCTCAGAGCTTGTTCTGGCGCTCCAGCAGGTCGCGGATCTGCACGAGCAGTTCCTGCTCGGTCGGCAGCTTGGGCTCGTCCGAGGCGGGCTCGTTCACTCCCGCGCGAGCGGCGGCGATGGCCTTCCACCGGTTCATGGGGTAGACGAACACCAGGTACACCACGAGCGCGACGGCGAAGAAGCTGATGATCGCCGACAACAGGGTGGGCAGGGGGAAGACCACTTCCTGGCCGTAGATGCCGGTGATCGTGGGCCCGATTTCGCCGTTCTCGGCGGGCTTGTAGAACACCGAGATCAGCGGCGTGATCACTGCGGCGACGATGGCATTCACGACCGCGGTGAATGCGGCTCCGATGACCACCGCGACGGCGAGGTCGATGACATTCCCGCGGAGAATGAACTCCTTGAATCCCTTGATCATGCGCTGGTTCCTCTCAGGCCGCGCCGACTCGGGCTCAAGAAGCCGAGGGCGAGGCGGACGACGTCGATTCCGACTTCGATGATGTCGAAGAAGTGGACGAGCCGCCACCGCTTGCGCCCGAGGACGAGCTGCGCGAGTCCGTGCGGTAGAAGCCCGACCCGTTGAAGGTCACACCGATCGACCCGTACTGCTTGCGCACCTCGCCGCCGCATTCGGGGCACTCGGTGAGAGCGGCATCCGAAAACGACTGCTGGGCGTCGAAACGATGGCCGCACTGCTTGCAGGCATAGGAATAGGTGGGCATGAGCGTCCTTCGGGTGTTCAGGAGGTGTGGGCGGCGAGCGGCAGGGTGCGCGTGGGGGTGACCACGCCCGTGACGGGCTGGTCGTGCACGTCGCGCGGCACGTCGTCGATGAGCTCGGTGTCGAAGATGACCGCGTAGACGGGCGGGCACTTCTCCATCGAGCCGAGGGTCTTGTCGAAGTAGCCGCGGCCCCATCCGAGGCGCATGCCGTGATGATCGACGGCGGCCGCGGGGATGATCAGCAGGTCGACGTCGTTGACCGCGATGGGCCCCAGCACGTCGCCGACCGGCTCGGGAACACCGAACAGCCCCTCGGTGATCTCGGTGTCGGCCGTGGCGACGCTCCAGTCGAGCAGGCCGTCCTCGCGGGTGATCGGAAGAAGCACCCGGATGCCGCGATCCACGGCCGCGCGCACGAAGGCGTGGGTCCCGGGTTCGGTTGGCGTCGACAGGAAACACGAGATGCTGCGGGCTCCGAGACGCGCGACGAGGGCGTCGAGTTGCTCTGTGACGCCGGCCTCGGCCACCTCGCGGGCATGCGCGGAGATGGTCTGGCGGCGTTCGCGCAGATCGGCGCGGAGTGCGCGCTTGGCCTGCTCGATACGATCCGGCATGCGATAAGTCTAGGGGCGGGCGCGTTGCCGCCGGTGGCGCGGGACCCCGCTAGGGTATGCCCATGCCTCACAAGCCCTTCAAGGCCGTCATCCCGGCCGCCGGACTCGGTACGCGCTTCCTGCCCGCCACGAAGGCGATGCCCAAAGAGATGTTGCCCGTCGTCGACAAGCCGGCCATCCAGTACGTCGTCGAAGAGGCGACCGGTGCCGGTATCCAAGACGTGCTGATCATCATCGGCCGCAACAAGAACAACATCGCGAACCACTTCGACTCCATGCCCGAGCTCGAAGCGAAGCTGCGCGAGAAGGGCGACGACGACAAGCTGGCCAAGGTCGAGCACTCGTCCGACCTCGCCGACATCCACATGGTCCGTCAGGGTGAGCCCAAGGGCCTCGGCCACGCGGTGCTGCGCGCCCGCAGCCACGTGGGCGATCACCCCTTCGCCGTCCTTCTCGGCGATGACCTCATCGATGAGCGCGACCCGCTGCTCACCAAGATGATGGAGGAGTACGACAAGCGCGGCGGTGCCACCGTCATCGCGCTCATGGAGGTCGACCCCGCGCACATCCACCTCTACGGTGTGGCCGCTGTCGAGGCGACAGACGAAGAAGACGTCGTCAAGGTCACCCAGCTCGTCGAGAAGCCCAAGGCCGAAGACGCACCCTCGAACCTCGCGATCATCGGTCGCTACGTGCTCGGTCCCGACGTGTTCGACATCCTCGAGCGCACCGAGCCCGGCAAGGGCGGCGAGATCCAGCTGACCGATGCCCTCGAAGAGCTCGCTACCGGTGGTGGCGACGGCGGCGGTGTTTACGGCGTCGTGTTCCGCGGCCGCCGTTACGACACGGGCGACCGCGTCGATTACATCAAGGCGATCGTGCAGCTCGCGGCCGACCGCGACGACCTCGGCCCCGCCCTCCGCCCCTGGTTCAAGGAGTTCGCGCAGGGTCTCTGACCCGGCAGGATGCCATGGATCTGTCCGTCCCTCGGCGGCACGGCGACGTGTCGATCCGTCTCATCCGCAACCGCGACGCGCGAGTCCTTCAGCAGCAGCTGATCGACAACCGCTCGTGGCTGAAGCGGTGGGAGGCCACCAGTCCCGACGGCCCCGTGTCATTCGACATGCGCCTCGGCATCCGTCGTCTTCTGCAGCAGTACCGTGACGGCGTCGGCGTCCCCTTCGTGATGGCGTGGGACGACGACGTCGCCGGGCAGCTGAACGTGTGGGGTGTCTCGCGCGGGTCGCTCGCCTCGGCGACGATCGGGTACTGGGTGGCAGAGGAGTTCGCCGGTCGCAACATCACCACGATCGGCGTGGCGATGGCGACCGACGTGTGTTTCACCGAACTGAACCTGCATCGCGTCGAGATCTGCATCCGCCCCGAGAACCATGCCAGTCTGCGCGTCGTCGAGAAGCTCGGCTTCCGGTACGAGGGCCTGCGGCGCAAGTACATCCACATCGACGGCGATTGGCGTGATCACTACGCCTTCGCCCTGGTGCGCGAAGAGGTTCCGTACGGGGTGCTCGACCGGTTCGTGCGGGGACAGGTGCCGCCCGACGCGGCCCGCGTTCCGCCGGCTGACCGGATCTGAGCGACCCGGCTACGGCCTTTCTCGCTCCATCGGTGAAAGTCTCGCCACGACACGCCGGGGGATGCCGAGGTGTGATCTCTCGGTGACCTACCTTTGTGGCATGGGTGGGCAGGTTCTCAGCGGCGGCGTGATCTTCTTCGTCGCGGTCGCGCTCTGGCTCGTGTACCTGCTTCCGTCGTGGCAGAGCCGTCATCGCTTCACCTCCGCCGAACGCAACGCCGTGCGCCTCAACCAGGCCCTCCGCGTGCTCGCCGAGACGGCCGAGACGCCGCGCGAGGTCCGGCTCGAGCTGACGGCACGTACCGCTCACCAGCAGCAGAAGCTCGCCCGCCAGATCCAGGCCCAGAAGGCGCAGATCGAATTGGCCGCGGCGAAGGCACGGCTCGAGGTCGCTCGCGTCGAGAGCGCTCGCGATCGCGACGTCGTAAAGGAAAAGCGCGCCGCCGCGGTCGATCTTGCTCGTGCGGAGCGCGCCGCCGCCGTCGAGGTCGCTCGTGCCGAACGCGCCGCCGCGCTGGAGAAGACCCGCGCCGAGCGTGCCGCCGCCGTCGAGCGCGCACACGCGGAGCGTGCCGCAGCCGTGGCCCGACCCGAGGCGCGTCGCGCGCGTGCCCGTCGTCGTTTCCGTCTCGGCGTCACCACGGTGGGCTTGGTCGGTCTCGCTGCTGCCCTGGTCGGTCTCGGGCCGGTCATCGCCGGGGGAGCACCCGCGCTTCTCCTCGCCGGGGTTGCTGTGGTTCTGGCATCCCTCATCGTTCTCCGCCGTATCTCGGTGGTCGCGGCGCGCACGGCTTCGCCGGCGGTGGTTGCGACCGCGGTGAAGCGCACCGTCGCCGTCGAGGTGCAGGATGTCGCTCTCGTGCCCGAGCCGCGTCCGACCTGGACTCCGCGCGAGCTGCCGCGCCCCCTGGTGGCATCGGCCGGCTCTCGCGCAGCAGCCGTCGTCGACGAGCAGCTCGCTCGCGAGGCGCTGCGTGCCGCCGCTCGCGAAGAGGCCGCTCGCGAGCTCGCCGCCGAGCAGGCGCCCACCCCCATCGAGACGGCTCGTCCGGCCGCTGTCGCCCCCGCTCCGTCGCCGTATGCCGCGATGGGGTACGTGGACGACTCCGAGATCCAGGATCACGTGCAGCGGCTTCTGGCGCGTCGCGCGTCGGGGGAGTAACCGCATCGCTGCGACCCCTGTGGGCCCCGTGCCTGGGGCTCGCCCTCTCCGGCTCTGGCGGCAATCCGTCGGCATACGTCTCGCGGTATACGACGGATGCCAGGTGCCCACCCCGCGTCAAGGTGGGCGCGTGCGACGTGATAGTGTTGTCGTGGTTTCCGGGCCTGTGGCGCAGTTGGTAGCGCGCCTCGTTCGCATCGAGGAGGTCAGGGGTTCGAATCCCCTCAGGTCCACCATAATCAATCATCTTGAGAACAGATGAACTTGTAGGAGCCACTTTGAAGCGGCGCATCCCCGTCAGGGGCTGCGCCGCTTCGTGATTGTGTGACTGCGCAAAGAGAGCTTCTCGATTCGACGCTCAGGCTTCCTGAGGTCGCCAAGATGCTCGGCGATGAACGCCAGCATGCGCTGCTCGTTGACACGGGCGTGCGCGAGTTCGCGGCGGGGAGCCCACTCCTCGGAGGATGGACGCATCGCCACCCACACGCTCGCCCCGGGCGATAGCCCCGAGGCGACCGGCGACCGGTTCTCCATCGGGAACGGTCTCTCGCTCACCACGCTCAACGGCATCCCGGGCAGCACCGCCATCCAACCCGGCCAGGTGTTGGTGCTCGATCCTGCGGCGGTCCCGGGCTTCGTCTTCGACGACCCTTACGACGGCTGAGCCGACGCCGGGACCCGGCACGTGGCATCCGGTCTCAGGCGCCCGTGAAGGTCCGCAGCTGCGCGAGCAGCCTCGGCGCGCTCGCGTCGAAGCGCGCGCCGCCCATGAGTACGCCGCCCGCGAAGACGATGACGCCCCAGACGAGTCCGATCGCGAGGGAGACCCAGCCGGCGTCCGTCACCCCAAAGAAGATCGCCATCACGGCAGGGACGACAGCGGGCAGTGCCAGCACGGCGACGAGGGCCCAGCAGAGGAAGAACGCCAGGAACATCGTGAACGTCGAACCGGGCACCCGCTTGAAGGGCGAGTCGCCCGGGGCGGGTGTGGGTACGACGAGCAGGGCCGAACTGACGGCGCTCACGCCGAGCCCCACGAGCGTGAGTCCCATCGAGCCGCCGACGACGGCGGGAAGGAGCTGCCATTTGTCGGCGATCGCCAGTGTCACCACGTCGGCGAGCAGCACGAGCGGCACGCTCACGGTCGCGGAGCCCAGCATGCGGCCGAGGCGATCGGCACGCCCCCGGATGCCGGTCTGCAGCACCGTGGCGAAGGCGGTGCCGTCGTACGACACGTCGGTGTACGCCAGGATGCCGGCGAAGAAGCCCACCAGCAGGCCCGAGGCTGCGAAGAACGGCCCGTCGAGGTCACCGCGCGAGTAGACCAGCACGAGGACGGGAGCGAAGGGGATCAGCAGCAGCTGCCGCAGATAGCGGAAGTCGCGCGTCCACGAGGTGAGCGATCGCGCCCAGGTCGCGCCGACCGGGTTCGACGGCATGACGCCGAACGACCCGAGCGCCCCGGAACGGCGACGCGTGGTCGCGCGGGCGGGAGGACCGACGACGGATGCCGACAGGCTCCGCTGCCAGAGCCACCACAGCACCGCGAGGGTGACGACGGCGATCACGAGCTTCAGCACCCCCGTGATCCAGGCGCCCGCGGCGAGGTCTCCGGGCACGGCCCACGCGGCGGCGATCGGCGTCCACGACAGACCCGTGACGAGGGCCTGCAGCTGAACCCCCTGCTCGCTCGCCGAGACCAGAGCGCCGGTGATGCCGATGAAGATCGGGCTCGCGAAGATGACGAGGACGAAGCCGACGAGTCCGATGATCTCGCGGGTGCGGCGGCCTCCGCCGATGCCGGCGGCGAGGGCGGCCACCGCGCGCGAGGCGACGACGCAGATCACGACGCCGAGCGGCACGCACACGAGCGCGGCGACAGCCGCGACCGGGTACCGCGCCCACACGAGGAACACGGCGAGCGAACCGACCGCGGTCGTGATGCCCGGCACTCCCGTGAGCCCTCCGGCGGTGATCGCGACCATCATCTGCCGCGTCGTCATCGGGAAGGGCGCGAGCTTGGCGGGGTCGAGGGTCGTATCGAGCCCCGCGGCGAAGATCGGCCCCACCACCCACCCGAGGGTCAGCAGCGCCCCCGCGCCGGTGATCACGGACCGCGCGATGTCGAGGTCGAGCGTGCCGACGAAGAAGAGGCCGACGCCCGCGAGCAGCAGCATCCACAGCGCGCCGATCACCCCGAAGATGAAGCCGACCATCTGCATCGGGCTCCGCATCAGGGTGTTCCCCAGGACGCGGAACCGGATCCTCAGGACTGTCGCAACCACTGCGGCCCCTCCGCGTGGTGACGCCCGCCCACCAGTTCGACGAAGCGGTCCTGCAGCGTCTGTGCGCCGCGCACCTGGTCTACGGTCCCGGATGCCAGCAATCGGCCCTGCGCGATGACCGCGACGTGGTCGCACATGCGCTGCACGAGGTCCATCGAGTGGCTCGAGACGATGACCGTGCCGCCCGAGGCGGTGTAGCCGCGCAGGATGTCTTCGATGTTGGCGGCCGACACCGGGTCGACGGACTCGAAGGGCTCGTCGAGGACGAGCAGACGTGGGGCGTGCACGAGAGCGCAGGCGAGGGCGACCTTCTTGGTCATGCCCGCGGAGTAGTCGACGACGGGGGTGCCTGCGGCCTCGGTGAGGTCCATGATCTGCAGCAGGTCGGCCGTGCGGGCGCCGACCTCCTCACGCGTGAGGCCGAACATCATGCCGGTGTAGGTGACGAGCTGTTCGCCGGTGAGCCGGTCGAACAGACGCACGCCGTCGGCGAGGTTGCCGATGAGCTTCTTCGCCTCGACCGGGTGGGTCCAGACATCGACTCCGTGGATGCCGACCGTGCCGGCATCCGGCCTCAGAAGTCCGGTCGCCATCGACAGCGTGGTGGTCTTGCCCGCGCCGTTGGGACCGACCAGGCCGTAGAACGACCCGGTGGGGACGGTGAGGTCGAGACCGGCGACAGCGACCTTCTGACCGAAGTGCTTCGCCAGGCCCGCCAGCTGCATCGCCGGAAGCGAGTCGCTCGGGGTGGGCGGGGCGACCGCCTCGGGCAGAGCGGACGGCGTGGGGGCGTCACGGGGAATGTCGGTCACGTCCCGAACCTATCGGCGGGCGGCGGGG
Source organism: Microbacterium sp. SORGH_AS_0421 (assembly GCF_030818635.1). Taxonomy (NCBI): domain Bacteria; kingdom Bacillati; phylum Actinomycetota; class Actinomycetes; order Micrococcales; family Microbacteriaceae; genus Microbacterium; species Microbacterium sp. SORGH_AS_0421. Next base: position 3,404,113 of record NZ_JAUTAO010000001.1, on the reverse strand, counting down.
CATTCCCAGCCCCGCCGCGGAACTCTTCGTTCTCAGTACCGGATGGCGTCGATGACCTTCACCCGCACGGCGACGAGGGCGGGAAGAAGCCCCGCTATCGCTCCGACCGCGGTCGCCGCCACGAGGCCGGTGATCGCCGCGTCGACGGGGAACGGGGGAAAGTCGCTCACCATGCCCTGCCCGATGACCTCGCGCATCGCGGGGGACTGCACGACGAGGATCGAGACGATCACCCCGACCGCTCCGGCCACGACCGTCGCCACCACGCTCTCCATCATCACGGCGAAGAACACCCGGCCCGCCGTGGCGCCGAAACTGCGACGGATGCCGATCTCGCGCACGCGCTGCTTCACGGTGACCAGAGCGATGTTGACCAACCCCAGGGCGCCGAGCAGCAGCACCAGCACGGCGATGCCGGTGACGACCAGCTTCGTCACGAGGAACGGATCGTTCCCGTACGTCGCCCAGTCGTTGCGCGCGACATCGACGGACACGTTGTCGCCCAGGGCCGCCGCGAGGTCGCGTTTGACGACCGCCGTCAGCGCGTCGGAGATCTCGGGCGGCACCCACATCTCGTACTGCGTCTGAGGCGCCCCCTGCCCATACGGATCGGTGGCCGCGGCTCCCGCGCCGCGCTCGCCGGTGGCGGCGTCCTGCAACGCGGTGAGGTGATCCGCGAGCATGAACATCGTCGGCTGGGTCTCCCACGTCGACGCGGGAACCACGCCCACGACGACGGCTGTCGTGCCTCCCGCGGGGATCCCCGACGCCGCGTTCGGCACGCCCTGTCCGCCGAGCGCCACCACCGGGTTGCTCGAGAGGGGCGGATTCCCCATCCGGTCCCAGAACACGCTGTTGACGATGAGGCGCGGGGCGAGCTGCTGGGCATCGAGAGGGGTGAACCACCCGCCCTCGGCCATCTGCACCCGGTGCATCTCGCCGTAGGGCTGGTCGACCGCCTGCGTCATGACCTGCACGGCCCCGTCGGGGAACGGCACCAGCTGCGACACGTTCTGCACGCGGGTGGCGAAAGACACCTGGTACCTGTCGAGGACATCGGCCCAGGCGGCATCCACCGTCTTCGCATCGAGGGTCCCGCCGTCGGTGCGGTGGGCCGAGACGAGCAGAGTCGCGGGTCGGCCGGACGAACGCTCGCTGAGTTCCTGATTGGCCTGCTGCACGATGGCGCCGAGCGCGACCACCGTGGTGAGGGAGCACACGGCGACGGCGACCCCCACGAGCGAGAGGAGGACCCGGGTGCGGTGAACCCGGACCTCTTGCCAGGCCTCGAGCAGGGAGCCGACGAGAGCGGTCAGGGCGCGCATCAGGCGTCGCTCCGTTCGGCGTCGTCGATCCCCAGCTCAGCCAGGACGCCGGTGGGCTCCTGCTCCGGCGGCGCCGCCTCGCGGCGGTCGCGACGCGTGATCGGCTCGAGCGTCGGGTCGTCCACGGCCGTGAGGACCCCGCGATCGAGGCGGAAATGACGGCGGGCGCGGCGGGCGATCGTGGGGTCGTGCGTGATGATCACCTGGGCGGCCCCGGTGCGCTCGGCGACGTCGTCGATGAGTTCCATGACGCTCTGGCCCGTGTCGAGGTCGAGAGCGCCGGTCGGTTCGTCGGCGAGGATGAGCCGAGGGCCGCGGACGAGGGAGCGGGCGATCGCCACGCGCTGCTGCTCACCGCCCGACAGGCGGTCGGGCAGGCTGTTCATCCGATGCTCGAGACCCACGAGGGCGAGCATCTCGGCGGCGATCTTCTTCCGCCGCCAGAAGGTGCGTCCCGTGGCGTACAGCAGGGGCATGGTGACGTTCTCGAGCGCCGTACGCCCGGGCAGCAGGTTGAACTGCTGGAAGACGAAGCCGATCGCCGCGCCGCGCAGCCGGTCGCGCTGGGCCGCGGAGTAGTCCTTCACGGGGCGTTCGTCGAACGTGATCTCCCCGCTCGTGGGCTTGTCGAGCAGGCCGAGCATGTTCAGCAGGGTCGACTTCCCCGACCCCGAGCGACCGACGATGGAGACGTGGTCGCCGGGGTCGATCACGAGCTCCACACCGTTCAGGATCGTCAGGGCGGGCTGGTCCTGCGGGAGCACCGTCCGGGTGACCTCGCGAAGAGCGAGCAGGCTCACGAGGCCGCGGCCGGATCGCAGAACATGGAGCCGTCGGGGTACACGGTGCACCCCTCGTCGACCGTCGCCATCGCCCCGGGCGCGAACTCGAGGATCTCTTCGCCCTCGGCCAGGCCGTCGGTGATCTGCACCTGCGTGCCGTCGGTGAGACCGAGGGCGACCGCGCGCTCGGCGGTGGTGCCGTCGGGGCTCGACACCCACACGGTGCCGCTCTGCGCCGCACCGCGGACGGCGGTGGTCGGGACGAGGAGGACGCCCTCGGCGCGACCGCCCGCGAGGGTCATCTCGGCCGCGAGGCCCGAGAAGACGGTGACATCGCCCGGAACCGTGCAGGTCGCCGTCGTACCGGATGCGGTGGTCCCGGCGCCGCTCGTGCCCGCGCCGCCGCCGGTCGCGGGGGAGTCTCCGCCGGTGCTGCCGGCCAGGGGCGTCGTGATGCGGAGGTTGGTGCAGGTGAAGGCGGCGGGGCCGCCCGTGATGGTGACCGAGGCCTCGGTCGGCCGGTTCAGCAGACGGTACTGCTGCGCCGGCTCGAGAGTGCCGCTCACCGAGAACGTCGGCGGGGCCACGGCGCCGGCGGTGGCTCCGATCGTGACGTCCTGCCCCGCGATCACCGCGAGCGAGCTCAGTGTTCCCGCCGCGGGCGCCGTGACGTCGACGTAGCGGAAGATCGCCGGCTTCGGCTTGCCCTCGGCATCCACGCTGTCGGCGGGATCGCGCTCGATCGGCACCTTGACGTTGAAGACGATGTCGCCCTCGGCGACGCTCGCACCCTCGGCGACGAAGATCTTGTTCACGGTTCCGGCCGCCGTCGACTTCATCGGCAGGGCCGCATCGGCGGTTACCGTCGCCTTGATGACCACGTCGTTCGTGATGGTGCCGAGGGTGGCGACCGTGCGCGGCTCCACGATCGCGCCGGTGGGTTGCGCCGGCGCCGCATCGGCCGGCCGATCCGGGAAGAACGCGAGCTTGATCAGCGCCGCCGCCACGAGGGCGACCAGAAGAATGCGCAGAATCGGAAAGACCCACGTGCGTGCGATCCCCATGAAACCCCCCGGAACAGAATCGTCGTCGAACGTCCTCACCCTAGGGGGTGGGGTGTATCGCCGAGATATCGTCCGGGCGCAGTTCAGTGCGGGTCTGCGGCGTTGAGCTGTCGCACCGTCTCGGCGTAGCGCCCCTCGGCTTCGGCCCGGCGGAGGAACCCGAGACGCTCCACCTGCACCTCGGTCGCGTCGGGCTGATCGCGCAGGATCGACATGACCTCATCCGCGAATTCATCCAAATTCATGGCGAACGAGCTCTCGCGCTGCCCGGGCAGCAGGTCGGTGGCGACCGACGGCGGTTCCAGTTCGAGCACCGAGACGCTCGTCCCCTCGAGCTGCAGTCGGAGCGACTCGCTGAAGAGGTGGATCGCGGCCTTCGTCGCGTTGTAGGTGGGGGTCGCACGCAGCGGCACGAACGCCAGACCCGACGAGACGGTCATGATCGTGGCATCCGGTCGGCTCTGCAGGTGGGGGAGCAGGTGCGCGATCAGCCGCAGGGGACCGAGCACGTTGGTGACGACGGTCTCTTCGGCGGATGCCAGGACCCCGGCGCCCGCGGTCCAGTCCTCGACGCGCATGATCCCCGCCATGGCGATGACCACGTTCAGGTCGGGGTGACGACGAACGACCTCGGCGCTCGCCGCGCGGATGGACTCGGCGTCGGCGGTGTCTATGAGCACGGTGTCGAACCCGCCCGCGGCCGCGACCTCGTCGAGACGCTCCCGGCGCCGCCCGCCCACGATGACGGTATTGCCGGCGTCACGGAGTCGTTCGGCGAGGGCCAGGCCGATCCCGCTCGTGGCGCCGGGGAGGAAGACGGTGTTTCCGGTGATGTTCATGGAGGCCAGTCTCGAACCCCGCGGGCGCGATGACCAGGGCTTCGCCATCGCCGGTACCTGTAGAACGACGGATGCCACGCTCCCGAGCGTTCTGAGAACGACGGGGCGTGGCATCCGGTGACTACTGCGGTTACTCCTTCGGCGGCGAGTCCACTCGAGGCGCGGTCGGGCCGAGCGGGGCGCCCGTGCCGACGCGCGCGTGGCTCCGCGAGTAGGCGAAGTAGATCGCGAAGCCCAGGGCCAGCCAGATGAGGAAGCGCAGCCACGTCTCGACCGACAGGTTGAGCATGAGGTAGGTGCAGATGAGTGCCGAGAGGATCGGCAGCACCGGGCTCCACGGCACGCGGAAACCGCGCTTGAGGTCGGGGCGCTTCCGGCGGAGCACGATCACGCCGATCGAAACCAGGACGAACGCGGAGAGCGTTCCGATGTTGACCATCTCTTCCAGCACGCCGATGGGCGTGACGCCGGCCACGATCGCGACGATCACGGTGACGAGGATCGAGATGACCCACGGAGTGCGGAAGCGCGGGTGCACCTTCGCGAGCGCCCCGGGGAGCAGGCGGTCCCGCGACATGGCGAAGATGATGCGGGTCGCACCGATCATCAGCGTCAGCACCACGGTGGTGAGACCGGCGACGGCGCCCGCGGCGATGACGGTGGCCATCCACGTCTGACCGTGGAACGCGAAAGCGTTGGCCAGGGCCGCAGAGGGGTTCAGCTCGGAGTAGGGCACCATCCCGGTGACGACGATCGCGACGGCGCAATAGAGGATCGTGCAGATGATGAGCGAGGCGATGATGCCGATCGGCAGGTCGCGCTGGGGGCGCTTGGTCTCTTCGGCCGTCGTCGCCACCACATCGAAACCGATGTAGGCGAAGAACACCAGGGCGGCGCCGGCCAGGATGCCACCCACGCCGAAGGTGGCGGGCTGCAGCCCAGAGAGGAATTGCAGGAGCGGCTGAGTGAGCCCGGACGCCGACTCGGTCGGCACGGAGTCCGGCACGAAGGGGCTGTAGTTGGCGGGGTTGATGAACATGATGCCCGCGATGATCACGAAGAGCACGATGAAGAGCTTGACGGCCACGAGAACGAGGTTCACGCCGCAGGGATTCCTTGATGCCGAGGGTCATCAGCCCACCGAGCACCAGGACGAGCAGGATCGCCGGAAGGTCGACGACACCGCCGTACGAGATCTCCGGGGGAAGGATGATTCCCAGCTGCTGGAGGAAGGTGCCGAGGTAAGCACTCCACCCCTGGGCGACAACGCTCGCGCCGAGGAACATCTCGAGAATGAGGTCCCACCCGATGATCCAGGCGAACAGCTCACCGAGAGAGGCATACGAAAAGGTGTACGCCGATCCCGAAACGGGGACGGTCGAGGCGAACTCGGCGTAACACATGGCCGCCAGACCACAGGCAATCGCCGCGATGATGAAGCTGATCACCACGGCGGGACCGGCGACGTCATGGGCGGCTCGACCGGTCAGCGTGAAGATGCCCGCACCGATAACGACGCCGACGCCGAAGACGGTCAGGTCGACGGCGCTGAGGGATTTTTTGAGGCGGAACTCGGGCTCATCGGTGTCGGCGATGGATTGTTCCACCGACTTGGTACGGAAAAGACTCACACGACGCATCCTCTGTCTCGAGTGGGTCCTGGGAGCGAACACCACCCGTGGAGGATAGTCCCCCGACGGCGGTCGTGCCTATCTCGCGGCGCGCTGGACACCCGGTGCTTTTACCGGAGAGGACTTATGCGGGAAATTCATTGAATGCGGGTGTAAGGTTTTTCGTATTATGGCTATGAAGCACATCACGCACCTCGTCGACGACCTCGACGGCTCCGTTCTCGAAGACGGGCAGGGAAAGCAGATCACCTTCTCCGTCGAAGGTCGCGCTTACGAGATCGACCTCTCCGACCGCAATGCCGACAAGTTCTACTCGGCGATCGCTCCGTTCGTGGATGCCGCTCGCTCGGTGTCCCGTGGCAATTCGGCCGCGCGTCGGCCCCGGGCCGCTCGCCGTTCGAATGACGTCGATCTCGGAGCCGTCCGGGAATGGGCGCGCGCGAACGGCCACACGGTCAGCGACCGCGGCCGCGTACCCGCCACCATTCTCGACGCGTACGCCGAGGCGAATTCCTGATCTTCGGTCCCGATCCTCTCGGCCGGATGTGAGAGCACCGGCCGAGAGGATTCCTACGTTCGCCAGACCGTCTCGACCAAAGCCGCCGAACCCGCAGGGAATCGCGGAACGGCCGGTCGGCGGTCGGGGCCGGTGAAAGCAGGCGAGCTGACGGGTGAAATTTGAAAGCGCGGCCCGGAATGCGCCTCGTCGGCGGCATATGGTCGCGGCATGGCGAAAAAGCACATCACGCAGACGATCGATGATCTCGACGGATCGGTCATCGAAGACGGAACCACTCTGACCTTCTCTCTGGAGGGGCGTTCCTACGAGATCGATCTGTCTCCCCAGAATGCCGAGATACTGCGCGACGCGTTTCGGCCGTTCATTTCCGCCGCACGACCGATCGGGTCGTCTCCGGCCACCCCTCGACGCACTCCCCGGGGACGCGCCATTCCCACCCGCGATTTGATCGACGTGCGATCGTGGGCGCAGAAGAATGGTTTCCCCATCAATGATCGGGGACGCATCTCCGCTACCGTTCTCGCGGCCTACGACGCCGCTCACTGACGTTCTCTAACAAAAGAACCGGATGCCGCGCGAGCGGCATCCGGTTCTTCTTCTTTCCCGCCGCGATCTAGACGAGCGCGGTGCGACCTGCGCCCGCGGCGAGTCGCTCGGCGGCGAGCCCCTCCGCAGCGGCGAGCGGGGTCACGCCCCGGCTCGCGGCTTCGTCGAACACGCGACGGACGGTGTCGCCGATCCCGGCGACGCGACCCATGATCTCGTCGAGAGTGCCGCGCTGCTTGGCCACCAGGTCGAGATAGATGACCCCTCCGGCGTTGACCACGAAGTCGGGGGCGTAGAGGATGCCGCGGGCCGCGAGCCGGTCGGCACCGGAGCGGTCGGCCAGCGGGTTGTTCGCGGGGCCGCACACGGCGCGGGCGTCGAGGGCGTCGATCACCTCGTCGGTGAGGACGCCGCCGATGCCCGCGGGGACGAAGACGTCGGCGGGGATGAGGTGCGCCTCGCTCGGCTCGACCCACGACGCGCCCAGCTCGGCGGCGAGGGCGCGCTTGGCGGGGTTCACGTCGGTGACGGTGAGGACGGCGTTCTCGGCGGCGAGGCGCTCGGCGAGGCGTCCGCCGACCTGCCCGAGGCCGGCGATCGTGATGCGGCGATCGGCGACGTCACGCGTGCCGACGGCGCGTTCGAGGGTCGCGATGAGAGAGGCGTAGACGCCGAGGCTCGTCGGGCCCGCGGGCTCGCCCGAGCCGCCCACGGTGTCGGGCAGGCCGACGACGTGCGGGGTGCGCTCGCTCACGACGAGCATGTCCTCGGTCGTCGAGCCCACGTCTTCGGCGGTGCGGTACAGGCCACCGAGACTGTCGACGGCGTCACCGAGGTCGAGGAAGGCGGCTCGCCGCCGGTCGGGGTCGAGCACCGTGCCCTCGGGAAGACCGATCACGGACTTGCCGCCTCCCGCGTCGAGACCGGCAGCGGCGTTCTTGAGCGTCATCGCCGCCGAGAGGCGGAGAGCGTCGCCGAGCGCGTCGGTCCACGAGGGGTACGTCCACAGGCGCGCACCGCCGAGTGCGGGACCGAGCACGGAGGAGTGCAGAGCCACGGCGACGAGCAGACCGCTGCGTCGCCCCGTGATCACCTCCACGCGTTCGTGCGTGAATTCGGGCAGGGGCAGAGCGTTGGTCATCGCGTTCCTTGTCGTCGGCCGCCTTGTGGGCAGCGCTTCTCGGAGGCCGCGGCGTTGCGGCATCCGGCATCCATTCTGACGGGTGAGGCGGTCGGATGCGAGTGCAGCGACGGGGAGCCCGGACGGCGCCACACCATACGACCTCGAGCGGATCGTGTGACGGCGGGCGGGGGAGGGGGACACGCAGACGGACCTAGGCTGGGCGGCATGTCCGACGCCCTCCCCACCCGCAGTCGTCTTGTCGCCGCGTCCCTGCAGGCCGCGGAAATCGACGGTCAGATCGTCGTACTCCCCGATGCCGCATCCACCGCGGCCCTCGCGGCCGCCGCCCTGGGGGTGGACGTCGGGGCCATCGCGAACAGCCTTGTGTTCTGGAGTGACGACGAACCCCTGCTCGTCATGACCAGCGGTGCGCACCGCGTCGACACGGGGGCTCTGGCCCAGCGGCTCGGGCGCGGCGGCATCCGTCGTGCCAGTCCCGCACAGGTGCTGGCCGCCACCGGGCAGCCCATCGGGGGAGTCGCGCCGACCGGGCACCCGCATCCACTGACCACGATCGTCGACGAGGATCTCGCCGCTTTTCCCGAGATCTGGGCCGCGGGCGGCACCCCGCACACCGTGTTCCCGTTGACGTTCGCCGAGCTCGTGCGGCTGACCGGCGGTACGGTCACGCGGGTGGCGTGAGGTCGCGCGGCGGTCGGCTGTGGCCCCGGGGCCATGGGGGATGCCCCGGGGCCATTTCTGGTGCCCCGGCGCGGGGGAGGGCCGGGCGGGGGAGGCCGCGGTGTGGACCCAAAGCCACGGGGGTGGCCCGGGGCCACTTCCGGCGCCCCACCGTGGAGGGGGCGCCGGGCGGTGGCGCTCGGGCCACCACCGCCCGGCGGGCTCACTCCCCGGGGGCGGGCGCGAGCGCGGTCAGGCACACCACCGCGGCGGCTGCCGACCACGCCTGGGGCCGGCACGCGGCCGGGTAGGGCGTCGGCACGGACGAGTGTGACCGCGGATCGCCGGCGTGCAGCTCGGGAACGCGGTACCCGAAGCCCTCGGCGGCATCCAGCAGCCCCTCCACCACCGCCCGCGCCGACTCGACGAGTCCCGCGCGCAGCATGCCGTGCGCCGCGATCGCGGTGTCGTGCACCCAGACACTGCCCCCGTGGTAGGACAGGGGCCAATACCCCGCGGCGTCCGTCGACAATGTGCGGATGCCGAAACCGCTCGACATGGTCTCACCGAGCAGCAGCGAGGCGACGTGCACCTCTTCGTCGGAGGAGAGGATGCCGGTGCCGAGAAGATGCCCGATGTTGCTGGTGAGGGAGTCGACGGGGCGCTTGTCGCGGTCGAGCGCGATCGCCGGGTACCGCCCCTCGGGCGTCTCGACCCAGTACGTCGAGGCGAAACGCGTCTTGAGATCGGCAGCCCAGACGCGCCAGAACGAGATGTCGTCGGCATCGGTGGTGTCTCCGAAACGCTCGAGCAGGTCGGCGCCGGCGAGAGCGGCCTCATAGGCGTAGGCCTGCACCTCGCAGAGGGCGATCGGTCCCTCGGCGAGGCTGCCGTCGCGCCATTGGACCGAGTCGCCGGAGTCTTTCCACCCCTGATTCGACAGGCCCGTGCCGAGCCGGTCGATGTAGTCGAGGAAGCCGTCGCCGTCGCTGTCGCCGTAGTCGCGGATCCAGCCGAGCGCCCGGCGGAGCGAGGGCAGCAGCTCGCGCACCTCGCCGTCGGGCATGCCGGCACGGTGGGCATCGGCCAGCAGACAGATCCACAGCGGAGTGGAGTCGACGCTGCCGTAGTACTTCGGGGGCAGCACGATCCCCTCACCCGGCATCTCGAGCGCGGAAGCACGCAGTTCGTGCAGGATCTTGCCGGGCTCCTGCGCCGTCTGCGCGTCGTCATCGGTCCCCTGCAGGCGCGCGAGCACGCGGAGGGTGGATGCCGCGATCTCACGGTCCACCGGCAGGGTGAGGCGCGCGGCCCAGATGGAGTCGCGTCCGAACAGGGTGAAGAACCACGGCGCCCCGGCGGCGAAGAATTCATCGAGCGGGTGGTCGGGAAGCGCCAGACGCAGAGCGTCCAGATCGTCGAGGGCCGTCCGCAGCCACCGGGACAGGCGCGCGTCGGGAGCTCCGGCGGCGACGCCCGCGGCATCCCACCGGGCGGGCGCGGTGGCGGAGTCCACAACGAGGGTGTCATCGCGCAGCCTGAGCGACCAGCCGATCTCGACCTCGCCGAACGCGGGCACCTCGACGCTCCAGACGGCGACCACGCCGTCGACGCCGGATGCCACCCGGGCCCCGGGAGCGATCAGTTCGAGCCCCAGAGCGCCGGCGTTGACGCGCGCGCCACCACCGTCGACCGTCACGTCGGTGCTGCGAGCGAGCGCGTGACCGGACTTCACCTCGTGCAACTGCGCGAACTCGGGCTCGACCCGCAGATGCAATGCGGCGCGAACGGGCCGGTCGAGACGCGAGCGCAGGGTCCACGACTCGCTGACGACGCCGTCGGCAACCCGCCGATCGCGCAGAAGCCGCACCTTGGGGTCGGGGGTCGTGTCGTCGATCCCGCGCAGGAGCCCGCCGAAGACCACGCGCGACGCTCCGTCGGGAGCGGCCGAGATCCACTCGATCGTGGAATCGTCGCACGACACGGTCAGTGCCCGGACGTGTCGCACGTCGCCGTGGTAGACCCCGTGCACGGCAGCGGAGCCGATGTCGCCCGTGGTGTCGGACCAGACCTGGGTCGGGGCGCGCAGCACGATCAGGGCGTCGTTCAGCAGCGGTTGCAGAGCAGCCGGGGCGACGGCGGTTGCGGCGGGCGGGGTGATCGTGGGGGCGGTGGTCATTCTTTGACGGCTCCTTCGCTGGCGTTCATGATGCGGCGCTGGAAGATGAAGAACACCACGGCGACGGGAATCGTCATGATGGCCGCGGCCGCGAGTTTGAGGGGGAATTGGCTGCCCTGGCTGAGCTGCCCGCTGGCCAGAGAGGCCACGCCCTTGGTCAGGGTGGTCAGCTCGGGGGACTGGGTGGAGATGACGAAGTGGCTCAGCTCGTTCCACGATCCCTGGAACGACAGGATGACGATCGTGATGAGCGCGGGTCGAGCCATCGGAAGGACGACCGACCAGAAGATGCGAAAGGTCCCCGCCCCGTCGATGCGCGCTTGCTCCTCGACGGACGGTGGGATCGACTCGAAGAAGTTCTTCATGATGAAGACGCCCGCGGCATCAACGAGCAGCGGGAGAATCATGCCGGCGTAGGAGTCGTAGATGCCGAGCTGGTTGATCACGAGGAACTTCGGGATGAGCAGCACGACGGTAGGAACAGCCATGACCGCGATGAGTCCGGCGAAGACGAGACCGCGCCCCCGAAACTGCAGCCGCGCGAGCGCGTATCCGGCGAGCGAATTGAAGAACACGCGCCCCGCGGTGACGAAGACGGTGACCACGACGGAATTGCCGAACCATACAGGGAAGTCGGAGTTGAGGAACAACCGTTCGTACGCCGCCCACGTGAAAGGCTGCGGCGCGAGCGAGATCGGGTCGGCCGCCGCCGAGGCATCCGTCTTGAACGACGTCGCCACCTGTACGAGGAAGGGGTAGATGTAGATGACGGCGAGCACGACCAGAAGGGCGTAGAGGCCGATCTGCCAGCCGAGGGCTTTGCGCGACATGCGGTGCTTCGTCGGCTTCTCGGGTCCGCCGAGGCGCTGTTCGGCGAGGACCGTGGTCTGTGGGGATGCGGTCGCGGTCATCGTCGGGCTGCTTTCGTGTGCACGTCGTATTGGCGGAGGCGCCGCTTCGACACGGGACGATCGCGCAGCACGAACTGCTGCAGGATCGTCAGCGCCACGATGATCACGAACAGCACGAAAGCGATCGCCGCGCCCTGGCCCCACTGCTGCGACAGGAACGCCGAGGAGTAGCTGAGGTAGGCGGGGGTGAGTGTCGTCTTGCCCGGGCCGCCCTGGGTGCCCGTGTAGATCTGGTCGAACACCTGCCAGGTGCCGATGAGGCCGAGGGTCAGCACCGTGAACAGCACGGGCTTGAGCTGCGGAAGGGTGACGCGCCAGAACCGCTGCCAGCCGTTCGCGCCGTCCATCATGGCGGCCTCCTGCACATCGGCACCGATGTTCTGCAGGCCCGCGATGAACAACAGCATGAACGTGCCCGAGGTGGTGAAGACCGCCATGAGGATGAACGCCGACATCGCGACAGACGGACCGGCGAGCCAGTCCCACCACGAGACGCCGAGCAGCGTATTGCCGGTCAGAAACGCGGGGCCGCTGGTCACCCCCACGGCGCCGAGCAGGTTGTGCACGACGCCCGAGGGATCGCTGAACCAGTTCGGTCCATTGATGCCGAGCCACGACAGTACTTCGTTGACGGCTCCGGATGCCGAGAAGAGGAAGAGCCACAGCACGGTGATGGCCACCGAGCTCGTGACCGAGGGGAAGTAGAAGGCCGTGCGGAAGAGCCCCCGGCCGCGGAGGATCGCGCGGTTGACCAGCACCGCGAGAAACAGTGACAGCGCCGTCTGAAGGGGGACGACCAGCAGCACGTACCAGGCGTTGTTGCGCAGCGCCGTGCCGAAGTCGCGCTCGGCGAGACCGCCGCCTGTGGTGACGGCGGCGTAGTTGTCGAGACCGACGAAGCCGACGTTGGGCGAGAAGGGGCTGCCGCGCCCGGTCCAGTCAGAGAAGCTCACCCACAGCGCCATGAGCACGGGGACGAGCAGGAACACGCCCAGGATGATCAGCACGGGGGCGGTGAACAGCCAGCCGGCGGCGGCCTCGCCGCGCCGGATTCCCGGGGAGGAGGATCCGGCGCGACGCGGCGCTGAGGTGAGAGCACTCATGGCTACTTCGTGATGGCCTCGAGGTTGGATTGCGCCGTCTGCAGCAGCGCCTGCGGGTCACCCGTCTTCAGCGACTCCAGCTGGGCGTTGAAGTCGGTGATGACGTCGGCGGCGCCGGCCATGTTCGGCGGGAACTGCGCGTTCTCGGCACCGGAGAGGAACGCCGTGAGGTCGGGGTTCGCCGCGCTCCACGCGTCGGCGGCCGACTGGATCGAGGGCATCGGGCCGAAGGCTTTCGAGAACGCCAGCTGCTGGTCGGTGGAGGTCAAGTACTCGACGAGCGAGCGCGCTTGATCCTGGTTGCCGCTGTCGGCGGCCATGCCCCAGCAGTTGGTGAACTGCAGCGTTCCCTTGCCACCGGGACCCGCGGGCAGTTCGGCGACCTGATACTTCACGCCCGGGTAATCGGCCGACATGGCGCCGGTGATCCAGTTGCCTTCGATGACCATCGCGGCCTTCTGGGTGCCGAACGCCTCGCCGCCCCACCCGGCGCCCACGTCGGACGCGAACGCGAACGTGCCGTCATTCAGGTGCGTCTTGACGTAATTCAGCGCCTCGACGTTCGCGGAGCTGTCCGCCGTGGCCTTGCCGTCGGTGACGAGTCCGCCGCCGGCCTCGGCCATGAAGGCTCCGATGCGCTGGTACTCGGCGCCGAACGCCAGGCCCACGCGGCCGTCGGTGGTGAGCTTCTGGGCGACGGATGCCAACTGGTCCCAGGTCGTGGGGACATCGGCATCCGTCAGCCCTGCCGCCGACCAGAGGTCGGTGTTGATGATGAGGGCCAGGGTCGAGAAATCCTTGGGTGCGCAGTAGAACTTCCCGTCGACGGTGAAGTTGTCGACGAGCGATGGATAGAAATCGTCCTTGTTCGCCAGGTCGTCGCCGTAGGCGGCGATCGAGCCGTTTGCGGCGTAGCCGGCGAGGGCCTCGGGGGCGAGGTAGAAGAGGTCGGGCGGAGACCCGGCCGCGAAGCCCTGAGAGAGTTGCTGGGGGAGGTCGTTGGCGGTCTGGACCTCGGCCTGCACGCCCGACTGCTCGCTCCAGGCGGCGACGGCGTCGGTGACGGCCTTCGTCTCGGCGTCGCCCGACGAGCCGATGAGGAGCCTGAGCGTGCCGCCGCCGGAGGCCTGACCTTCGCCGGGGGTGTCGTTGAAGCCCGACCCGCAGGCCGTCAGGGCCAGGGCGCCGGTGGTCAGCAGTGCGCCGGCTCCGAGCCAGGTTCGCGCCCGGCGGTTGGGGGTGTGCCGTGTCATTGTCTCTCTCCTTCGATGAGGCATGCGACCCCTCCGCAGGTGCTCGGAGGGCCATCTTTTGAACGTTCAAATGACGGTTTGACAACGGTAAAGAACGGCGGGCCTGGCTGTCAAGAGGGTGCCCGGCGTCCTAGGCTGACGATCTGGCCGGACTCGTGGCGGCCCGGTCGGATCTCTCCGGAGCGGACTGAGGGGGAGGGCAGACATGGCGAAGGCGCCCACCGTCGACGACGTCGCGCGTGTCGCGGGGGTCTCCCGGCAGACCGTCTCGAACGTCGTCAACACGCCGGATATCGTCCGCGAAGCGACGCGCCTGAGGGTCGAGGCGGCGATCGCCGAGCTCGGCTATCGGCCGCACGCCGCCGCCCGTCGGCTTCGCACGCGACGCAGCTCGACCATCGGCATCCATCTCGATCCCTACGCCGGTGGTATCTCAGGCGTCGTCCTGGACCGCTTCGTGCACGCCCTCACCGAACGTGCGGGAGAACGTGACATGCGCGTCTTGCTCTACGCCGCGCGCACGCCCGAAGAAGAGATCGCCCGCCTCGGCGACCTTCTCGAGGGGGGAGAGGTGGATGCCGTGGTGGTGACCGGAACCTTCCACGGCGACCCCCGCACCGGCTGGCTCGTGGACCGCGGGCTGCCGTTCGTCTCGTTCGGTCGCCCGTGGGGCGAGAACGACGTCGAGGCGCCCGCGCATCTGTGGGTCGATGTCGACGGGGCCGCGGGAACTCGCGCGGCGACGATACACCTGCAGGAGCGGGGCGTAGCGCGCATCGCGTTCCTCGGGTGGCCCTCCGGCTCGGGCACGGGTGACGATCGTGAGCGCGGCTGGCGCGAGAGGTCAGCTTCGGGGCCGCGATGGGTCGTCGAAGAGAACGTCGCCGCCGCGCGCGACGTGGTCACAGCGGGCCTGGCGGCCGACCCCGGCGTGCGCGGCATCGTCTGCGCGAGTGATTCGCTCGCGATCGGCGCGCATCTCGCCGTGACCTTGGCTGGTCGCCCCGATGTCGCCGTGATCGGTTTCGACAACACCCCCGCCGTCGAAGCGCTCGGGCTCTCGAGCGTGGAGCAGTTGCCCGAGAGGGTGGCATCCGGCGCCCTCGATCTGCTCATGGGCGAGAACGGCACGGTCGTCGCGCCGCGCGCCGCGACGGCCGGGGCCGCCCACGTGCTCGTGGAGCCGCGGCTGGTGGTGCGCTGAGGCGCCACGGTCCTGCCCGGTACTGAGCGGCGCGCGACTAGGCGGGGTGGCCGATACGTCGGGCGAGTTCGGCGGCAGTCGCGGATGCCGAGGACGCCAGTGCTTTCGCATCACGCTCGGCCCCGTCGGCGGGCCACGTGATCGCCACGGCCGCGGCGGGCCACCCGGCGTGATCGAGCACCGCGGCGGCGACGGAGCGGAATCCGGGGGTGATCTCGCCGTCCTCGCTCGCGTGACCCGCTGCCCGAACCTCGCGGAGCAGCTCGCGCAGGTCACGCGGCGTGGCGGGGCCCGCGTCGTGGCGCAGCGTGAGGGCGGTGGCATCCGGGAACAGTGCCCGAACCTGCTCGCGGGGGAGCGCGGCGAGCATGGCCCGGCCCGTCGCGGTGAGGTGCGCGGGGAGGCGGACGCCCACATCGGTCACGAGCGCGGGGCGGCGCGGGGCGCGTTCCTCGACGATGTAGAGCACGTCTCGCCCGGCCAGCACGGCGAGGTGCGCCGATTCGCCGACGCGGTCCGACAGCCCCGCGAGCAGCGGCCGACCGAGGCGGGCGAGCGGCTGTTGCCGGGCGTAACCGCCGCCGAGCTCGAAAGCCGCCGTCCCCAGGCCCCAGCGCCGGTCGCCCGGAAGGTGCACGACGTAGCCGTGCTGCTCGAGAGTCGCGAGCAGGTGGTAGGTGCTGGAACGGGGGATCCCGAGCGCGGTCGCCATCGACTGCGCGGCCATCGGCCCCGGTTGCCGCGCGAGCAGCGAGAGGATCCGCAACGTCTGGTCGGCGGCGGGGACTTGAGGGCGGGGTTTGTCTGGCATGACAGACACAGGATGCCAGATCCCCCGCATTCCGTATCGCCCGAGGCGATGGAATCGGCGTATGAACGCACGCGTCACCGTCGGAGCCAGCCCCCTCACCCCGCGCGAGGTCGTCGACGTCGCCCGCCACGATGCCCGGGTCGACGTGGACGCCGACGCTCTGCAGCGGGTGGCCGACACACGGGCGCTCATCGAGGGGCTCGCCGACGACCCGCAGCCGCACTACGGCATCTCGACGGGCTTCGGCGCCCTCGCGACGACCTTCATCGCCGAGGACCGCCGGGCGCAGCTGCAGGCGAGCCTCATCCGCTCGCACGCCGCCGGAACCGGCGCCGAGGTCGAGCGCGAGGTAATCCGCGCCCTCATGCTGCTGCGCTTGCAGACCCTCGCCACCGGGCGCACCGGCGTCCGCCCCGTCGTCGTCGAGACCTACGCCGCCCTGCTGAATGCGGGGATCACCCCCGTCGTGCGCGAGTACGGCTCGCTCGGCTGCTCGGGCGATCTGGCTCCGCTGTCGCACGTCGCCCTGGCGGTCATGGGTGAGGGCGAGGTGCGCGACGCGTCGGGGGAGCTTCGGGCAGCCGCCGACGCGCTCGCTGCGGCGCACATCGCCCCCGTCGCCCTGCGCGAGAAAGAGGGCCTCGCCCTCATCAACGGCACCGACGGCATGCTCGGCATGCTGCTGCTGGCGCTGCACGACCTCGAGATGCTGCTGACCACGGCCGATGTCTCGGCGGCGATCTCGATCGAATCGCAGCTCGGAACGGATGCCGTGTTCGCCGCCGACCTCATGGCGCTGCGTCCGCAGTTCGGTCAGGCCCACTCGGCGGCGAACCTCCGCGCGTTCCTCGCCGACTCGCCGATCGTCGCGAGCCACCGCGGCCCCGAGTGCACGCGCGTTCAGGACGCGTACTCGCTGCGCTGCACTCCCCAGGTGCACGGCGCCGCCCGCGACACGATGACGCACGCCGCCCTGGTCGCCGATCGCGAGTTGGCATCGGCCGTCGACAATCCCGTCGTCACGCTCGACGGACGCGTCGAGTCCAACGGCAACTTCCACGGCGCGCCCGTCGCCTACGTGCTCGACTTCCTCGCCATCGCGGTGGCCGACGTGGCGTCGATGTCGGAGCGCCGCACCGATCGCGCCCTCGACGTCTCGCGCAGCAACGGGCTTCCCCCCTTCCTCGCCGATGAGGTCGGGGTCGACTCGGGCTTGATGATCGCGCAATACGCCGCCGCGGGCATCGTGTCGGAGCTCAAACGTCTCGCCGCCCCCGCGTCGGTCGACTCGATCCCCTCGAGCGCCATGCAGGAAGACCACGTCTCGATGGGCTGGGCCGGCGCCCGCAAGCTCCGCCGGGCGATCGACGGACTCGCTCGGGTGCTCGCGATCGAAGTGCTCACCGGATGCCGTGCCCTCGACCTGCGCGCCCCGCTCCAGCCCGCGCCGGTCACCGGGGCCGTTCGCGACCTCGTCCGCGAGCGCGTGCAGGGCCCCGGTCCCGACCGGTTCGTCTCGCCCGAGATCGAGGCCGTGACCGAGCTCGTCGCCTCGGGAGCGGTGGCTCGCACCGCTCTCGACGTCGTCCTTCGCGCGTAGAGCGCGATTGTTCCCGCCCTGATCGAAGGAGATCCCGCCATGACCGACACGACAGCATCGCCCTCGACGGCCTCCGGCGCCCACGCCTCGGAGCGAGACGCGTCGGCCGTCGTCTCGACCCCCGACGCCGCGACCGCGCCGCGGGCCGGGGCCTCGGCATCCGGCTCCCGCCCTCCGATCCGCGCGCCGCGCGGCGCCCAGCGCACCGCGAAGAGCTGGGGCGCCGAGGCGGCCAAGCGCATGCTCATGAACAACCTCGATCCCGAGGTCGCCGAGCGGCCCGACGACCTCGTCGTCTACGGCGGCACCGGAAAGGCTGCGCGGTCGTGGGCGGCATACGACGCGATCGTGCGCACCCTCGACGAGATCGAGCCCGACGAGACCCTGCTGGTGCAATCGGGCAAGCCCGTCGGCGTCTTCCGCACGCACGAGTGGGCACCGCGCGTGCTCATCGCCAACTCGAACCTCGTGGGTGACTGGGCGACGTGGCCCGAGTTCCGCCGCCTCGAGGAACTCGGGCTGACGATGTACGGACAGATGACCGCGGGCTCGTGGATCTACATCGGCACCCAGGGGATTCTGCAGGGCACGTACGAGACCTTCGCGGCGGTGGCTCGCTCCCTCGGTCGCGAGTCGCTCGCGGGGACCGTGACCCTTACCGCCGGATGCGGCGGGATGGGCGGGGCACAGCCTCTGGCGGTGACGATGAACGGCGGGGCGGTGCTCATCGTCGACGTCGACCGCGCGCGGCTCGACCGACGCGTCGCCCACGGCTACCTCGACGAGGTCGCTCTCGATCTCGACTCCGCGATCGAGCGGGTGACCGCGGCGCGTGAGGCGGGTGAAGCGCTGTCGGTCGGCGTCGAAGGGAACGCGGCCGAGGTCTTCCCGGAGGTGCGGGCCCGCGGCATCCGGATCGACATCGTCACCGACCAGACGAGCGCGCACGACCCCCTGTCGTACCTGCCCGTCGGGACGCCGGTCGACCGGTGGCAGGCCGACGCCGCGCGCGACCCCGAGGATTTCACCCGCCGCTCGCGCGAGAGCATGGCGGCGCACGTGAAGGCGATGGTGGAGTTCCAGGATGCGGGAGCCGCGGTCTTCGACTACGGCAACTCGATCCGCCGCGAGGCCGAGCTCGGCGGGTACGATCGGGCCTTCGCCTTTCCGGGGTTCGTGCCGGCGTACATCCGTCCGCTCTTCGCCGAGGGCAAGGGGCCCTTCCGGTGGGTCGCGCTGTCCGGGGATCCCGAGGACATCGCCAAGACCGACCGCGCGGTGGCCGAGCTCTTCCCCGAAGATGCCGCCCTGCACCGCTGGCTCGAGAAGGCCGGCGAGCAGGTGCACTTCGAGGGGCTGCCGGCGCGGATCTGCTGGCTCGGCTACCAGGAGCGCCACCTCGCGGGGCTGAAGTTCAATGAGATGGTGGCCTCCGGCGAGCTCTCGGGGCCCATCGTGATCGGTCGCGATCACCTCGACGCGGGCTCCGTCGCCTCGCCCTACCGCGAGACCGAGGCAATGGCCGACGGTTCGGATGCGATCGCCGACTGGCCGCTGCTGAACGCCCTGCTCAACACGGCGAGCGGTGCCTCATGGGTGTCGCTGCATCACGGAGGGGGCGTCGGGATCGGCCGGAGCATCCACGCGGGGCAGGTGTGCGTCGCGGACGGCACGGAGCTGGCGGCCGAGAAGCTCGCGCGCGTGCTCGTGAACGACCCCGGAACGGGCGTCATGCGACACGTGGATGCCGGATACGACCGCGCCCGCGAGGTGGCGGCCGACCGCGGGCTCACGGTGCCGATGCCATGAGCGCTCCGGCACCGGGTGGTATCAGCCCCGCGGGCGACCTCTTGCTGACGAACATCGGGGAGCTGACGACGAACGTCGCCGTCGACGGTGATCCGTGCGGGACGGTGCGGGATGCGGCCGTGCTCGTCCGCGGCGGGCACGTGGTGTGGGCGGGTCCTTCGGACCGGGTTCCGGACGCCGGCGCAGGGGTCGACGTCGTCGACGCCGGGGGGCGCGCGGTGATCCCGGGCTTCGTCGACAGCCACACGCACCTCGTCTTCGGCGGCGACCGCGCGGCGGAGTTTGCCGCACGCATGGCGGGGGAGCCGTACGCGGCGGGCGGCATCCGCACGACGGTGGCGGCAACCCGAGCGGCATCCGAAGACGAACTTCGCCAGCGGCTCCGGGCGTTCGTCGGAGAGTGCCGGTCCCAGGGGACGACGACGCTCGAGATCAAGACCGGGTACGGCCTCGACGTTGCGACCGAGACGCGTCTTGCGCGGCTGGCCGCGGAGGTGACGGACGAGGTCACCTTCCTCGGCGCACACGTCGTCGCACCGGAGTTCGCGGGGCGGGCTGACGACTACGTCGATCTCGTCGTGGGACCGATGCTCGACGCCGTCGCGCCGCACGCGCGGTGGGTCGACGTCTTCTGCGAGGCCGGGGCCTTCACGCCCGCACAGAGTCGGCGTGTGCTCGAGGCAGGGAGGGCGAAGGGGCTCGGGATCCGGGTGCACGGGAACCAGCTCGGCTACGGCGCGGGGGCGGCACTGGCCGTCGCGATGGGTGCGGCCGCGGTCGATCACTGCACCTTCCTGACGGACGACGACGTCATCGCGCTCGCCGGCTCTGAAACCGTCGCGACCCTGTTGCCGGGCGTGGAGTTCTCGACCCGGCAGCCCTACCCCGATGCGCGTCGTCTGCTCGCAGCCGGCGTGACGCTCGCCCTCGCGAGCGATTGCAACCCGGGGTCGAGCTTCACCAGCTCGATGCCCCTCATGATCGCCCTCGCCGTCCGCGAGATGGGGATGACACCGGCCGAGGCCGTGTGGGCAGCCACGGCCGGCGGGGCGCGCGCGTTGCGTCGCACCGACGTCGGCGTGATCGAGCCCGGCGCCAAGGCGGATCTCGTGCTGCTCGACGCGCCGTCGCGGGTGCACCTGGCCTACCGGCCGGGGGTACCGCTCGTGCGGCGGGTGTGGAAGGACGGGCTGATCGCCGAGCCTATGGAGTGACGAGCTCGAACTCGTCGGGGAGGGGTGGCGTCGACGTCGTCCCAGGTGCCCTCGTGCCAGGTGAAGATCGCCACGGCGCACGTGACCATGCGCTCGTCGCGATCGGCCAGGCGTGAGACGAGCGCGCTCATCCCGGGGTCGTGCGCCACGACCATGACCTCGTCGACTCCGGCGGCGCGCGCCGCGGCCAGCACCTGTGCGGGATCGGCGAGGTAGAGCTCCGCCTGCTCGGTGATCTCGGCGTCGAAGACGCGGGCGAACGCCTCGGCCGTCTGCCGAGCGCGCAGCGCGGTGCTGGAGAGGATGGCCTCGGGTCGGACGCCCTTGCGCGCGATCGTCCGGGCCATCGCCGGGGCGTCGCGCAGGCCGCGGTGGTTCAGGGGGCGGTCGTGGTCGGCGAGGCCTTCATCGGCCCAGTCCGATTTCGCGTGTCGCGCGAGGACGAGTTGGATCATCGTCTTTCCGCCAATCCTGCCAAGAGCTCGAGTACGCACAGTGCGGCGAGTCGCACGGTGCGGGAATCGGGGGCGTCCGCCGTGGCATCCACTTCGACGACGTCGGCGCTGATGACGCCAGGGTCTCGAGCGAGCGCGCGGACGAGGGCCCGCAGCTCCCAGGCGGCGAGACCGCCGGGAACGCTCGCGGGGCAGCCGGGGGCGACCGAGCGGTCGCACACATCGACGTCGATGTCGAGGTGGATGCCGGGGGACGAGGCGACGACCCCCGGGAACGCGAACCGGCCGGCGGCTGGTCCGTCGGGGGGAGAGGCGGCCGACTCGCTGCCGACGACGGTGAGGGGTCCGTCGCCCGGCCGATCGATCGGCCGGCCCGCCGCGACTCTCAGCGCCTCGGCGACGACCTCGGCGATGCCGCGTCGGCGCACCTCGTCGAGCGTGATGACGGTGATGCCGGCGTCGAGAGCGCGCTGGGCGTAGGCAGCCGAGTTGGCGAAGTCGGCGATGCCGATCTGCACGATGCGCCGGGGGTCGAGGCCGTCGGCGATCAGCCGTCGCACGGGGGAGCCGTTGGATTCCCCGTCGCGGAGGTCGAAGTGCGCGTCGAGGGTGATCAGGCCGCCCGCTCCGCGCCCCTGGGCTACCGCGTAGGTGGCGGAGTTGTCGCCACCGAGAGCGACGACGAGCCGGGCCGCGGACAGCTCCGCCACGGTGGCGCGCACGCGCGCTTCTCCCTCGCGGCCGTCGGGGTCGTGCACGTCACCGGCGTCGGCGATGCGGAGCGCGGCGTTCAGGTCGACGGGCGGCGGTCCGAGCAGAGTCGGCGAGAAGCGGCGGAGCGCCTCGCGGACGGCGGCGGGGGTCGCCGCTGCTCCGGTGGGAGAGAGCGACGTGCGCCAGGCGGGAACGCCGAGCAGGACGGCATCCGGGATCGTCGTGCCGTGGGGTGCGGGCCAGTCCCCGGCACGGGGCCACAGAGGATCGACGGACAGGGCGCTCATGCGGCCAGGTACACCCAGGCGCGGACACCGCTGACGAGAACGACAGAGGCGCGGCGGTAGAGAGACACCTCGTACTCGTCGGCGGCGTCGAGTTCTTCCGGCGTCAGGAGCAGCACACGACCGAAGACGCGATCTCGCGCGTCGTCGGTGCGACGGAGGATCGGATGACGGTCGTGACACGAGAGCTGGGCGACGTGGTCGTCGGCGATGTCGGTCCACTCGAGCCGGTACCCGGCCAGGGCGTCCTCGGCACCCTCGACACGGTGGCCGAAGGTGTCGAGCTGCACGTCGGGCAGCTGGAGCGTCCCATACGTGAAGAGGGACTCCATGTCCGAACCGTCGCTCACGCGCACCAGGCTACTCACGCACCGAGGGCGCCGGGCGGCGCGAGCGTGATGATTCGGCCAGCGATTGCGCGAATCGTCATGATCCCCACACCAGATGCGCGACGGTGAAGATCACCAGGCCTGCGAGAGCGCCGACGATCGTGCCGTTCAAGCGGATGTACTGCAGGTCGCGGCCGACCATGAGCTCGATCTTCTCGGTGGTCTCTTCGGCATCCCACCGCTCCACGGTGTCGGTGATGATCGAGGCGATGTCGTGCCGATAACGACCGACGACGAAGACCGCCGCGTCGGTGACCCATCCGTCGACGCGCTTCTGCAGCGCAGCGTCGCGTTGCAGTCGTCCGCCGACCTCGGCCAGGGCGGCGGCGGCGCGGCGACGCAGAGCGCTCTCGGGGTCGGCGAGCGACCGAAACAGGCCGGCCTTGGCGGTGTTCCAGGCATCGGCGGCGAGCTGCCGTACGCGCGGGCTGTCGAACACCGCGGCCTTGGCCTCTTCGAGGCGCACCATCGTCGCGGGATCGTGCTGCAGGCTATCGGCGAGGCGGCCGAGGTAGCCGTCTATCGCCCCGCGTGCCTGGTGGCTCGGGTCGGCCCGCACGGCGTCGACGAACTGCACGGCCTCCCGATAGACGGTGTCGTCGACGAGGCGCGCCGCCATACTCGGGACCCACGACGGAAGCCGCCGCGAGACGAGCCCCTGGAACGTGTCGCGGTTGTTGCCGAGCCATACCGCGATGTTGTCGAGGGCGAGGTCGACGGCGCCGTGGTGGGCGCCCGAGCCGACGACGCGTTCGAGCCAGCCGCCGAGGGAGGGACCCCAGTCGGGCGAGAGCAGGTGCTCGCGGGCGAGGTCTTCGATCAAGCCCTGCACGTCGTCGTCGCTGAGCGCGGTGAGGACGCTCGAGGCGAGCGTCGCCCCCTCGGCCGCGACACGATCGGCGTGGGCGGGAACGGCCAGCCAGGCTCCGGCGCGAGCCGACAGGGGCGTCGATTCGAGCTTGGTCCGTACGACGTCGCCCTCGAGGAAGTTCGTCTCGACGAACTCGCCCAACTGCCGCCCGATCTCGTCTTTGCGTCGGGGGATGATCGCCGTGTGGGGGATCGGCAGCCCGAGCGGGTGGCGGAAGAGTGCGGTGACCGCGAACCAGTCGGCGAGGGCGCCGACCATGCCGCCCTCGGCCGCGGCCCGGACGTACTGCAACCACTCCACCTCGCGCTGCAGCGAGAACGAGACGGCGAAGACGATGGCCATCGCGAGGAGCGCGCCGAGTGCCACGCCCTTCATCACGCGGAGGGCGCGGCGGCGCTCCTGATCGGCCGGGCTCAGCGCGCGGGTGGGCGTGCGCGCCATCACGCGGTCACCGGCCCGAGCCAGGCGGCCGCGGCGGTCGAATGCGCGGACTCGGAGTCGGAGGGGTGGAACATGCCGGCGAGCACGTCGCGGTACAGCCGGCTCAGTTCGTTGTGCGAGAAGTACGCCGAGCCGCCGCCGACGAGGATCGCGTCGTCGACGACCTCTTTCGCCATGGCGACCGCGCGGTACTTCACGCCGGAGAGCAGGGTGAACCACCGACCACCGTGGTCGACCAGGGTGTCCACGTCGGAGGCCAGCGAGGCGAGCTGCGGCGGAAGCGCGTCGTAAGCGAGCGCCATGTCGGCCACGCGCCACCGGATGTCGGGGTCGTTGGCGTAGGTCGTGCCCGTCTTCTTCGACCGCCGCGAGGTCGCGGCTGCAACGGCCAGGTCGAGCGCGCGTCGCGCGATGCCGGTGTACACCGAGGCCAAGAGGATCTCGAAGACGGCGAAGATGCCGAACACGAGCGGATCGGGCTGAGGGCCCGGGTCGATGCGACGCACGATGCGGTCGGCGGGAGCGTGGGCCCCGCGCAGTTCGGTCGTGCGGCTCTGCGTGCCGCGCATGCCCAGGGTGTCCCAGTCGTCGTGGGCGACGACGTCGTCGCTGCGGTCCAGGAACGCGAACACCATCTTCGGTCCGTCGGCCGAGGTCTCGTCGAGCCCGTGCACGCCCAAGTGGTCCCACACGGGGGAGAGCGAGGTGAAGATCTTGGTCCCCGTGAACGTGTAGCCGCCGTCACCGTCGGGGCGGGCCACGGTGTCGCTGCCGAAGAGCACGAGATCGTTGCCGGCCTCGCTGATGCCGAAGGCGAAGACCTCTCCTGCCGCAGCGCCCCGCTGCACGTGCTCGAGATCGTTCATGCCGCGGTCGCTCAAGACCTTCGCGACCCCCGTCCACACCAGATGCATGTTGACGGCCAGGGCGGTCGCCGGGGCCGCGCCCGCGAGACGCTGCTGCAGGAGCGACGCCTCGGCGAGGCTCAGCCCCGCGCCACCGAGGTCGGATGGCACCAGGATGCCGAGGTACCCGGCCGCTCGGAGCTCGTCGAGGTCGTCGTGCGGGAAGGTGTTCTCGCGGTCGTGCACGACGGCGCGCTCACGGATGCGCGCGAGCAGGTCGTCGGGCAGGTACCGAGCCGGGTCGAACGAGGTCATGGCATCCATTCTGCTCGGCACCGCCGACATTGCGTGCGGGGGTGGCATCGCGCCGCACATCGCGTATGCGCGGCGTCAGCGGAGGGCGTGCAGGACCGCCGCGACGGCGGCCTCGGGGCGATCGCGATGCGGGGAGTGCCCGGCGCCTTCGATCACGCTCATCGTCACGACCGGGTTCCGGAGCACCTCGGCCGCGAGCTCGCCCGTGAAGATCGAGTGCACGGCCGGGTCGGCGCCCACCACGTGCGTCGGCACCGTGAGAGAGGCCGCGGCGGAGCGCACGTCCCACACGGCGTTCTGCAGACTCGTCTGCTCGACCGCCCAGCGGCTCGCGCGCTGTGTCGCCCGCGCCTTCAACTCGACGTCGATCGGATGCCATTCGGGATGCATCGCACGCACGGCCTCGATGCTCGGGTCGGCGAACGACTGCTCCTGACTCACGCGTACGACCTCGCGGTCGTCCTCCGACAGGGCGATGGCCGGGTCGATGAGCACGAGCCGGCGGGTCCAAGCGGGACGCTGAGCCGCAGCGAGCGTCGACGACGCACCGCCGAGCGAGTGACCGACGACCGCGTCCCACGCACCGCCGCTTGAGGGCGTCGTGCCGATCAGATCCGCCGCGTACGACGACAGGCGGTAGTCGAGGGTGCGCGGGGCGTCACCGTGGCCGCGGAGGTCCACCGCGACCGCGTGCCACCCGGCGTCGGCCAGCGCCACACCGTAGCGCCACATGAGCGCGCCGTCGGAACCGAGTCCGTGGGCGAGCAGCGCTTGCGGTCCGTTCGGGTCGCCCCACGACAGTCGGGGGAGGGTCACGGGTGTCGACATGGCATCCATCTTGCTCCGTCCACGCGCACGACAGGCGACCGGTCGTCACAGAACGCCCCCAGAATGGATGCCATGATCTCGACCGAGTTGGCCCAGGCCCTGCGCGAGGCGGGATTGGTGTGGCATCCGCTCTCCGGTGACCGCTTCCAGCTCGACGAGCCGGAGTTCGAGGCCGACATCTTCACCGTGAGCGACATGACGGTGGAGCCGCGCGATTACCCCACCGGTCGGATCCTCGCTTTCAACGGCACGACGGAGTGGGCGCTCGACTCCGTCGCCACCGAAGACGCGTTGTGGCTGCCCTCCGAGTCGCAACTGCGCGAGATGCTGCGCTCGACCTTCCGCTCTCTGCGACGTCTCTCCGACACCTACGAGGTCGAGATCTCGGTCGGCGGCTCGACCCTGGTATTCGACCACCCGACACCGGCGGACGCGTACGCGCTCGCCGTGCTCGAGCTCTTGCGGCGCACGCACTGACCCACGGCTCGGGCGGTTCGGGCGCGGGATGCCGATCGCCCCGGCATCGGCTCAGGTGATGGTGTGCACCGGCTCGGTGTCGGGGATGGGGCTCGCGTCGCGGTGCCGCAGATCCGGGAAGCCGCGCACGAACACCGCGGCGACCACGAAGCCGACCAGGGCGAAGCCTGCGGCGGCGATGTACGCACCGGTGGGGCCGACGCCGTCGACGAGGAAGCCGGCCACCGCGGAGCCCGCGGCGGCACCGATGAGCTGGCCGGTGCCGATCCAGCCGTAGGCCTCGGCGGTCTCGCTGAAGCGGACGCTGGCAGAGGTCATCGCGAACATCACCGCGAGGGCCGGCGCGATACCGGCGCCGGCGACGAGGAGGGTGGCGCCGATCCACCACGCGTTGAGCGAGAAGATCGTGAGCGAGAGACCGAGGGCCACGATCGCGAAGCGGCGCGCCATGGCCCAGGGGCCGATGGGGATGTGACCGAACGACAGTCCGCCGGCGAGGCTGCCGACGGCGAAGACGGCGAGGATGAGGCCGGCCTCGAGGCCGCCGTGGTCGAAGGTGGCCACGACGCCCGCTTCGACGGCCGAGCAGGCGCCGATGAGGAGGAAGCCGGTCGCGGTGGCGAGGATGACCGGCGGCTTGGCGAGCACGCGGCCGAGGCCGCGGCGGCTGCGCGGGATGCGCACTCGGCCGACCTCGGGACTGAGGATGAACCACGCCCCGCCCCCGAGAAGGATGATCACGACGAGGAGCAGACCCGGGACGGTGCCGACCTGCGTCGCGACCAGGGTGATGAGCACGGGCGCGAGAACCCAGATGATCTCTTGCAGCGACGCGTCGAGCGAGTACAGCGGGGTGAGCCGCTGGGAGTTGACCATCTTGGGATAGATGGTGCGGACGGCCGACTGCACCGGAGGGGTCGACAAGCCGGCGATGAGGCCGAGCACCATGTAGAGGGGCAGCGGCATCTCGATGAGGGCGAGGGTTGCGATCGCGGTCGCGCACACGAGAAGCGTCACGGTGAGGACGCGCCGCATACCCCAGATGCCCATCCAGCGACTGGTGACCGGGCCCGCGATGGCCTGGCCGATGCTCGTGGCGGCCAGCACCAGCCCCGCCGCTCCGTAGGAACCCGTGACGTGTTCGATGTGGAGGAGCACCGCGAGGCTGGTCATGCCGTTGGGGAAACGCGCCGTCAACTGTGCGGCGATGATGCGCCCCACGCCAGGGGTTTTGAGGAGTTCGCGGTAGCCGGCCACCGGATAACGCTACAGCCGACCTCCGACATGCGCCGAGGCGTCCTCGTAGCGTCTCGCCGCGACACGCCGCGACACGCCCTCGGGCGAATTCGCTCGCCTGTGCAATGTCGGACCCCCCGTCTACCGTCCGACCTGTGGACAGACATCGACCGGTCCCGCCAAATCCGCGGAATCGCGCCCGTCGACAACGTTCCGGAAGGGGGGCGATCTGTGGATGAAATCGTGGACAACCTGTGTTGTACATGGGGAGAGACGGTGGAAAATCACATCGCTGTAACTACTACCCCTTGTGGTGCCTTCCGATGTCCGTCCCCATATGTAGTATTGAGGTCCCGGCTGGCCCTGCCCGGCCGGACACAGATTTTCCAGGGGAGAGAGAGAACGACATGGCGATCACGGTCTACACCAAGCCGTCCTGCGTCCAGTGCACCGCGACCTACCGTGCGCTCGACTCGAAGGGCATCGAGTACAACGTGCTCGACCTGTCCGAAGACCCGTCGGCGCTCGAGCAGGTCAAGTCGCTCGGGTACCTTCAGGCACCCGTCGTCGTCACCGACGAGGACCACTGGTCGGGCTTCCGTCCCGACAAGATCGACGAGCTCGCTTCGCGCCTCGCCTGATCCGGCGACAGGCTCTCAGACCTCCGTCATGAGCACTGTCTTGTCGGCGACCGAAGCTCCGCTGCTGGTCTACTTCTCGAGCGTGTCGGGCAACACCGCACGTTTCATCGAGAAGCTCGGCAAGCGGGCCGTGCGCATTCCGCTCCGGCCGACCGATCCGCCCCTTCACGTCGACGAACCCTTCGTGCTGGTCACCCCCACTTACGGTGGGGGTGCCGGTCGGGGCGTCGAGAAGGGCGCGGTCCCCAAGCAGGTCATCCGATTCCTCAACGAGGAGCGGAACCGACGCAACATCCGCGGTGTCATCGCCGCGGGAAACACGAATTTCGGCGACGCGTTCTGCCTCGCCGGCGACATCATCGCGCGCAAATGCGGGGTGCCGCACCTGTACCGGCTGGAAGTTTTCGGCACCCCCGACGATGTCGAGCGGGTCAACGAGGGATTGGAACGATGGTGGAAGTTGAGCTGACCGACGTGGACTTCAAGACCGAAGCGCGGTTCGAGGGGCTGGATTACCACGCCCTCAACGCGATGCTGAATCTGTACGACGCGGACGGCAAGATCCAGTTCGACGCCGACAAGCGTGCCGCACGCGAGTACTTCCTGCAGCACGTGAACCAGAACACGGTGTTCTTCCACTCGCTCAAGGAACGTCTCGACTACCTCGTCGAGAAGGAGTACTACGAGCCGACCGTGCTCGAGAAGTACTCGATGGACTTCATCCAGGAGCTCAACGACCGTGCCTACGGCGCGAAGTTCCGCTTCGAGACCTTCCTCGGCGCGTTCAAGTACTACACGAGCTACACGCTCAAGACCTTCGACGGAAAGCGCTACCTCGAGCGCTTCGAGGACCGCGTCGTCATGACCGCCCTCGCCCTCGCCGACGGCGACCCCCGTCTCGCCGTCCAGCTGGTCGACGAGATCATCTCGGGCCGCTTCCAGCCGGCCACGCCCACCTTCCTCAACGCGGGCAAGGCGCAGCGCGGCGAGCTCGTGTCGTGCTTCCTGCTCCGCATCGAAGACAACATGGAGTCGATCGCCCGCGGCATCAACTCCGCTCTGCAGCTGTCGAAGCGCGGCGGCGGCGTGGCCCTGCTGCTGTCGAACATCCGCGAGGCGGGGGCTCCGATCAAGCAGATCGAGAACCAGTCTTCCGGCATCATCCCCGTCATGAAGCTGCTCGAAGACAGCTTCAGCTACGCCAACCAGCTCGGCGCGCGTCAGGGTGCCGGCGCGGTGTACCTCAACGCCCACCACCCCGACATCCTGCGCTTCCTCGACACCAAGCGCGAGAACGCCGACGAGAAGATCCGCATCAAGACGCTGTCGCTGGGTGTCGTCATCCCCGACATCACGTTCGAGCTCGCCAAGAACGGCGAGGACATGTACCTCTTCTCGCCGTACGACGTCGAGAAGGTCTACGGCAAGCCGTTCGGCGACATCTCGGTCACCGAGAAGTACCGCGAGATGGTCGATGACCCGCGCATCAAGAAGACGAAGATCAACGCGCGCGAGTTCTTCCAGACCCTCGCCGAGATCCAGTTCGAGTCGGGCTACCCGTACATCATGTTCGAGGACACGGTGAACAAGGCCAACCCGATCGCCGGTCGCATCAACATGTCGAACCTGTGCTCGGAGATCCTCCAGGTCAACACGCCGACCACGTACAACGAGGACCTCTCGTACGACACCATCGGCAAGGACATCTCCTGCAACCTCGGCTCGATGAACATCGCTCTCGCGATGGACGGCGGCGACCTCGGCCTCACGGTCGAGACCGCGATCCGCGCCCTCACCGCCGTCAGCGTGCAGAGCCACATCGCCTCGGTCCGCTCGATCGAAGACGGCAACGACCGCTCGCACGCCATCGGCCTCGGCCAGATGAACCTGCACGGCTACCTCGCTCGTGAGCACGTCTACTACGGCTCCGAAGAGGGCATCGACTTCACGAACATCTACTTCTACACGGTGCTGTTCCACGCGCTGCGCGCGTCGAACCGCCTCGCGATCGAGCGCGGCACCGCGTTCGACGGCTTCGAGAACTCCACCTACGCGTCGGGCGAGTTCTTCGACAAATACACCGACCAGGTGTGGGAGCCGCAGACGGCCAAGGCGAAGGAACTCTTCGCCGGGGTTCAGATCCCCACGCAGGACGACTGGCGCGAGCTGAAGGCCTCGATCCAGGCGCACGGTATCTACAACCAGAACCTGCAGGCCGTGCCCCCGACCGGCTCGATCTCGTACATCAACAACTCGACGAGCTCGATCCACCCGATCGCCTCGAAGATCGAGATCCGCAAGGAAGGCAAGCTCGGTCGCGTCTACTACCCGGCTCCGTTCATGACGAACGAGAACCTGGAGTACTACCAGGACGCCTACGAGATCGGCTACGAGAAGGTCATCGACACGTACGCCGCCGCGACGCAGCACGTCGACCAGGGCCTGTCGCTGACGCTGTTCTTCAAGGACACCGTCACCACCCGCGACATCAACAAGGCCCAGATCTACGCGTGGCGCAAGGGCATCAAGACCATCTACTACATCCGTCTGCGTCAGCTGGCGCTCGAGGGCACCGACATGACCGAGTGCGTCTCGTGCATGCTCTAAAAGCTTGAGGCCGGGGCGTTGGCGCGCCCCGGCCTCAATACAACAACCCGCAGGGTTGCCGACGTTGGTACGTCCGGACAGCCTATACGAGTTCGCACTGAGGCAGAACGTCTCAGGCTCGCTGCGGGGTTCCACGGAGACGTGGAGAAGGGACAGTAATGACTGTCAACCGCAGCGCCCGCACGGGGCGTTTCGTATCCAATGCTACGGCCGCACGTTGGCCGCAGTACACCACCACTGAGCGCGTCGGCGCGGGGACCTCGAACACGCGGTCCGTGTTCCGAGACGCTTCGTCGGGGCACTTCGTCACCGCTCGTGACGCGGCGAACAACCCGGCTGGCACCATCAACCAGCGCGTCTAATTACCTTTGGGGGTGGCACGACAGTGCCGCCCCCAAAGCCACACCGATCGAGTCGAAAGAGACCAGGAAATCATGGCTGAGAAGCTGCAGCTCCTGAACCACGTGCAGGCCATCAACTGGAACCGCATCCAGGACGACAAGGACCTCGAGGTCTGGAACCGTCTCGTGAACAACTTCTGGCTGCCCGAGAAGGTGCCGCTGTCGAACGACATCCAGTCGTGGAACACGCTCACCCCCGAGGAGCAGACGCTGACGATGCGCGTGTTCACGGGGCTCACGCTCCTCGACACGATCCAGGGCACGGTCGGCGCCGTCTCGCTCATCCCCGACGCGATCACCCCGCACGAGGAAGCCGTCTACACGAACATCGCGTTCATGGAGTCGGTGCACGCGAAGAGCTACTCGTCGATCTTCTCGACGCTGTGCTCGACGAAGGAGATCGACGAGGCCTTTCGCTGGTCGACCGAGAACGAGTTCCTTCAGAAGAAGGCGCGCATCGTCATGGACTACTACCGTGGCGATGACCCGCTCAAGCGCAAGGTCGCCTCGACCCTGCTCGAGTCGTTCCTGTTCTACTCGGGCTTCTACCTGCCGATGCACTGGTCGAGCCGCGCGAAGCTCACCAACACGGCCGACCTGATCCGCCTCATCATCCGCGACGAGGCCGTTCACGGGTACTACATCGGCTACAAGTTCCAGCGCGGTCTCGAGACGGTCGACCAGGCCCGTCGCGACGACATCAAGGACTACACGTTCTCGCTGATGTACGAGCTCTACGACAACGAGGTGGGCTACACGCAGAGCCTGTACGACTCGGTCGGACTGAGCGAAGACGTGAAGAAGTTCCTTCACTACAACGCGAACAAGGCGCTCATGAACCTCGGCTACGAGGCGATGTTCCCCGCGTCGGTCACGAACGTGAACCCCGCGATCCTCTCGGCCCTGTCGCCGAACGCTGACGAGAACCACGACTTCTTCAGTGGCTCGGGTTCGTCGTACGTCATCGGCAAGGCCGAGGCGACCGAGGACGACGACTGGGACTTCTGAGTTCACCGGACTGAGGCGGAGACTAGGGAATGCCGGTTGTCGATTTTGAGGAAACAGCCCTTTGGAAGAGAACTTTGGGGCTGGAAGGTGACGGCGTTCCGAGCCAGGTGAGCACCCTGCGGGCGGCATATTTGCAGTTTCGGGAGCATGTCGAGCCTGTCGCGCAGGAGATTTCGCTAAGTGTTCCCGGTTACACCGATCACGGGATTTCTCACTGCGATAGTCTGTGGCGAACGGCTTCCCTTCTCCTCGGTGAAGATTTTCCCCTGAATCCGGCCGAGGCATTCGTGCTGGGAGGGTCGTTCTTAGTTCATGATCTCGGCATGGGTGCTTCAGCGTATCCGGGTGGTCTTCTTGAATTGGTAGAATCCGTCGAGTTCTCAGATATTGCAGCGGCAGCCTTCGCTGATGAGTACGACACAATCGTTGCGGCTGCGAAGAAGGACCTTTCCGCGAACCCGACTTGGAACGGGCTCTCCGACCGTCGGGCCAAGGACCTATTGACGGCACTACTCCGACGCCGCCACGCCGCCCAGGCGGTTGAAGTGGTCTCGAACAGCTGGGAGCTTTCGAACGGCCAATCGATGTATCTGCTTGCGGACACAACTCTGCGGCTATCCTATGGTGACTGCATCGGACAAGTGGGTCGCAGTCATTGGCTGGACGTTGCTGAGTTGCAAAGCGAACTCCCTCCGCAATTGGGCGCAATCCCGGGATTTCCGGCGGACTGGACAGTGGATCCCGTCAAAATTGCCTGCATCCTCCGTTTGGCCGATGCTATCAACGTGGACGCTAGTCGAGCACATCCTCTGCATACTCCTCATCGACTGCCGCAAGCGGAGTCTCTGACACACTGGTTGGCACAGGAAAAGCTGCTCAGTGCGGACATAAGAAACCATCGAGTTTATTTCACCTCGACTGGCGCGTTTAACATTGAACTCGCTGACGCATGGTGGCTCACCTACGACACTGTTCGTATGATCGACTCGGAACTGCGGCGTGTGGATAATCTATGCGGCGACCTGGACATTCCTCGGTTTCGAGCCCATGCGGCGGCGGGGGCGGAATCACCGCAGAGATTCGCGCGCTTTGTTCGGCCCGTAGGGTGGGAGCCAATTGATGCCCGCCCCTTTATCGGAGACCAGAATCTCGTAATGAAGCGCCTCGGAGGCGCTTCTCTCTACGGGAAATATCGGCAAGCCGAGGTGTCATTACGTGAAATTCTCGCGAATGCGATGGATGCGACACGAGCTCTGGATTCCGCGTTTGGTGGAGATGCCGTCAAGCCCATCCTAGTTACTCTTGAACGCGGCGATGAATTTGATAAGCTGACGGTGCGTGATTATGGGATTGGCATTTTGTCAAACCAGATGGCAAGCACCCTGTGTAATTTTGGCACAAGTGGCTGGCGAAGCGAGGCGGCGCAGGAGGCCATACCGGGCTTGGTTAGTAGCGGGTTTCGTCCAACCGGGAAATTCGGCATCGGATTCTTTGCGGCATTTATGGCGTCCGATCGCGTTCGGGTGATCTCAAGACATGTTGAGGAATCGAAAAAAGAGACCTCAGTTCTCGACTTCCCAGACGCACTCAACGAACGCCCGCTCCTCCGGCCCGCAAGTAGGCAGGAGCAGCTATTGGAGCCTGGGACTTCTGTTGAACTAGTCCTGAAGGTTCGCGTCGATGAGGAGGAGGGGTTATTCGACGTCGAAGGCGGCGAGGATTTCCCTACCACGAGACAGTTCGTGCGCTACCTAAGGCGACTGGCTCTCACCTCGAATGTCGATATCGACGCACACGTTGTCGGTCATGGACCTCGTGAGCGCGTGGTTACGGCAGGCCAGTGGGGGACTGCAGACGGCACATGGCTCATGGATGCCATGAACGCAAGCCTCGATCTCGACGAGCCGTCCTATCTAAGGTTCCGGGAAGAGTTTGCCAACAGTTTGACGCCTCTCTATGATGACGATGGAGAACTTAAGGCGCGGTTGTCTCTATCAGCTCCGCCCCCAAGCATTCAATCAGCTATCGGGTTCTCCGCCCAACGAACGTATATTGGTGGCGTCGATGCAAGGGAAGACTCGGAGCCGTTCTCGGGAGTTGTGGAGGGGAGCCCTGCCAGCGCAGCCCGACAGGACGCGCGCCTAGAGGTTAGCGATGACGAACTGAAGCGTTGGTTTGTCGATCAAGTTGAGTCTTTGGAAGACGGTTCAATAAGCCCGAGTCGGCGTGTCGTCTTGCGATTCATCGCTCTCCGAATGGGGGTCGAGCTCCCTCACCTGGAGGTTGGCTCGGTATCGGATAAAGGTCTGGTCGCGGATCATGGCCTCGATGATTGGTTGTCCCGTCGGCGGCGATTTGCGATCCTGCAGGGTCGTGCAATATCTATTCCCTCGGACGGCAAGGTAGTCACGCTCTTCGATGCTGACGGCGAGGCCGACTTGCTGTATCTGAGCGAAAACTGTGTGGCGGTGGAGGACGACTTCTTCGGATCGTCGAAATGGAACGTTCGCGCGATGGATCAAGAGATTACCAACGCTAGCGGCACGATCACGCCGTCGAGCGTACGTTGGTGGGGCCACGTCCACCGCAGCCCAATCGCGCACG
Organism: Microbacterium sp. SORGH_AS_0421; assembly: GCF_030818635.1. Lineage (NCBI taxonomy): Bacteria > Bacillati > Actinomycetota > Actinomycetes > Micrococcales > Microbacteriaceae > Microbacterium > Microbacterium sp. SORGH_AS_0421. The sequence goes on along the minus strand of NZ_JAUTAO010000001.1, from coordinate 3,369,402 downwards.
TTATCAGGCGTGCAGCGGTGGTCTGGGATGTGCCCCTCGCTTCGCTTGTCGAGAGGGTGTTCTACGTCTTTGCGCGCGACGCTGAGGAGTTCGAGCCCGAGTTGCTCACGTTGCGCGACGTGCATGGTGAAGGCCGGGCCGTCGGGGGGTGGGTTGTCGACCTTGATGCCGCGTCGCTATAGCTTGAGAGTCCGCTTCTCGGGCAGCAATGACTACAGTCGCCTCTTCTGCTTTGAGCGCCAAGCTGGACGTGTGTCGCGAGAGGTTGAGCCGTATTGACCTAGGCGGGTCCTCCCAGCGTGCCCTCCCATTGATTTATGTCCGACCGGGTTTTGGGCACTGAGTTGAACTCCTGAACCCGCAACACGACGAAGCCCGCCCCGCATCGTGCGAGGGCGGGCTTCGTCGTTCCCTGCGTCGTCACCGGCGCTCACCCCGGCCGACGTTCGTACCCTGGACACCATGGCCGATCACGACGCGCACGACGACCAGGAGCAGCGCGCCCTCCGCGCGATCGAAGCCATCAACGCCGGCGCCGACATCGGCGACGAGGCGTCCCGGCTCGCGAACGAGTTCACGGATCGCCACACGTCCCGGCTCACGGCGTGGTTGAAGAGCCGCCGCCGCGGCTAGCGCACCGCCTCAGACCGGCCACTCCCGCGCTTCGAGCCGTTCCAGCAGCACTTCTGCCGCCGAGCCCTCCATCGCGCGGACCCATCTCTGCGTCTCCGACCCGCTCGACGACACCGTCCGCCCGCGTTCGCCGCGTTCGAGCCGCACGTCGACCCGGCCCGCCGAGACGCTCACTCCGCGCAGAGCCCCCGCGGCCACCATCGCGGCGAGCGGATCGTGCAGCGCGCAGCGGCGGTCGGGAAAGACTCCGGCGTAGAAGTCGAGGTAGTGCGGCAGCATGCGCGCCAACGCCTGCGGCACGGCTCCCGGGATCGCTTCGAGGCGCACGAGGTCGGTGGCATCCAGGGTCTGCGTCATCGTGACGTCGAGGGGCACGAGCGTGGTGTCCCAGTCCTGCGCGAACACGACGGCAGCGGCTTCGGGGTCGTTGTGGATGTTGGCCTCGGCCCACGCGGTGACGTTGCCCGAGTGGGCGAACGCACCGCCCATCACGACGAGGTGGTCGAACCGCGCGACCCCGGGCGCCTCGGCGTAGGCCGCGAGATTTGTCAGGGGGCCGAGGGCGAGCACGGTGAGGTCCGGATGCCGTGACGCGACGTGGTCGATCAGCTCGACCGCCGCGCGGGCATCGTGCGCGCGGGCCGCGGCGGACAGGGCGATACCGCCGAGCCCGTCGTCACCGTGCACGTGCGGAGCTCCGCCCGCGTAGGCGCGAGCGCGGAAATCGTGCGCGCCGATCGCGACGGGGATGTCGTCTTCGCCGGCGAGCTCGAACAGCGACAGGGTGTTGGCGGCCGCGCGGGCGGCATCCGTGTTCCCGGAGACGGTCGTGACGCCCACGACCTCGACGGAGGGCTCGGCCAGCAGGTAGGCGAGGGCCAGGGCGTCGTCGATGCCGGTGTCGCAGTCGACGAGGATCGGGCGGCGGCTCATGCGGGGACTCCGTACGTGTCGAGGGCGTCGAGCGCCGGTTGCGAGGCGTCGTCGGCGACGGCGGCGGACCCCACGGCGCACGCGCGGGCGAGGGCGTCGGTTTCGGCGTCTCCGCGGAGCAGTCCGACGACGAGAGCCGCGCAGAACGCGTCGCCCGCGCCGACGGTGTTGCGAACGGTCGTGGGCACTCCCGCGGCCGAAGCCACGAGCTCGCCGCGCCGGTAGAGTCGCGCACCCTCGGCACCGAGCGTCACGCAGAGCAGAGGGGCGTCGTGCACCTCGGGCAGCTGCGCGTACTCGGTCTCGTTGACGATCACGAGGTCGCACCGCTCGAGCACCTCGGCGGGCAGCGGCCGGGCGGGGGCGGCGTTGACCGCCAGGAAGCCCGCAGCGCGCGCGGCGGCCGAGACGACGGCATCCGACACCTCCAACTGCAGCAGGACCGCAGCTCCCGGTTCGATGCCGAGCGCATCCGCGTCGATGGCGGCGTTCGCCCCCGCGCACACGACGATCGAGTTCTCGCCCGTCGCATCGACGACGATGAGGGCGGTTCCGGTCGCGGCGTCCGTGGTCTGCACTCCGGAGGCGTCGACCCCGATCGCGGCGAAGCGGTCCCGGATGCCGCGACCGTCGGCGTCGTCGCCGACGGCGCCGATGAGCCGGACGTCGGCGCCGAGGCGGGCAGCGGCAACCGCCTGATTGGCCCCCTTGCCTCCGGGGCCGCGGTCGAGGACGCCGTCGGCGACGGTCTCGCCGGGGCCGGGGGAGCGGCGGACGCGGGCGGTGAGGTCGACGTTGATGGCGCCGACGACCGTGAGTGGGACAGAGATGGCGGGGCCTTCCGATCAGTGCAGCAGGAGGTTCGCGGCGATGAGCAGCGGCGATACGAGGGCCGCGCCCATGGCGGCGCTCACGAATGGGAACGGGGTGTAGCCGGTGGGCATGGGGCGCTCAGCCTCTCGCGGAGCGGCGGCGCAGGCCCGCCGACACGATGGCGACGAGGGTTCCGACGGCGACGCCGATGACCGTCTCGATCACGCGGTCGCGCAGCAGCATGTCGGGGGCGACGGGGGAGGCGAGCGACACCATGAGCAGAGCCAGCGGGGTGATGAAGAGCATCGCGATGCCGTAGTTGCGGCCGACGAACAGCTCGGCCCCCGCCTGCAGTGCGACCGCGATGAGCAGCACGACCCACGGGGGCAGGTCGAGAGCGAGCAGCGCCGCGGCGATCAGCACGCCCAGGAGCGTTCCGACCAGCCGCTGCACGCCACGGATGAGTCGCGCGGTGACGTGTGCTCCGCCGACCGCGGCGACGGCACCGACCATCGCCCAGTACCAGTGCGTCCCGATGAGCAGGGCCCCGGCGATGCCGGCGACGAGAGCGGCGACGCCGACGGTCGCCGTCATCTCCCACGCGACCGAGCCGATGGGCGGTCGCGTGCGAGCCGGGCGCCGCCACGAGCCGCGCCGCGCGAGGACGAACGCGCAGGTCACGAGCAGGCTCCACAGCACGCTTGCGCCGCCGACGACGAGCACGGTGAGGAACGTCGCGCCGGTGGCGGGGAAGCTTGCGGTGGCTCCCGCGGCGAAGACGGCGAAGAGCGCGCCGGGCGGATGCCACTGGGCGCGGTAGGCGAAGAGGGTGACGGCCGCGGCGAGGACAGCGACGACGGCGACGCTCGCCATGGCGGGGGTGGAGAGGGCCGAGAGGGCGGTCCCGACGAGCATGCACGAGACCAGGACCGTACCCGCCACGGCCTGCATGCGCACGCGCGTGCGAGGGAGGTCGGTGCGACCGTAGAGCGCGGCGAAAGCCCCGAAGCTCGCGTAGACGCTCAGGTCGAGGCGGCCGAGCGCCAGGAGCACGAGAAGCGGGACACCGACGCTCACCACGGCACGCAGAGCCACGCGGTGATCCCCGCGGTGCGGTCCCACGCGGATGACCCCGGTCCACACGCGCCCCCGGGATTCCGCCATCCCTCCAGCCTACGCTCCAGGATCGCGGGCGCCGGGCGTCCCGCGGGGGAGCCGGACCCTCGGGGGAGAGGCGACGGTGCCCGGAGGGATGCCGAGACGTCAAGCGCGTGGCATCCCTCGCTCGATCTGATGGGGTGGAGCGATGGATGCCGAACGCCAGAAGCCCCCGATCGAGCCCGGCCCCGAGCCCGACACGTCGACGGCCGCGGAGGGGACGAGGTCGGATCCCTCGCTGGACGAGGACGATCAGCCGATCGAGTGACGTCTCGACGTCGAACGGTGAGCCGGTCAGCGGCGAGACGTTCTGCGTAGGGTGGAAAGCCCCGACTCGAACGAGGAGAGACGTGTTCCGCACGCCCCTGACCCTGTTTCGCACCCTCGCGATCGCCGAGGCGGTCTCGTGGACGCTCTTGATCGGAGGGTTGATCCTGCGCGCCGTCGCGGACCTGCCGATCGCGGTATCGATCGGCGGGGGGATCCACGGCTTCGTGTTCCTCGCCTACGGCGCGACCGCCGTGCTCGTGGCGCTGAACCAGCGCTGGGGCCTCGGTCCCACCGCCCTCGCGGTGGTCAGCGCCGTGATCCCGTACGCCACGATCCCCACCGAGATCTGGCTCCACCGCACCGGACGTCTGCGCGGCGCGTGGCGCCTCGACGACAGCGGTGACCCGCGCGATCGGCGCCCGCTCGACCGGTTGCTGCGATTCTTCCTCCGTCGACCGTGGGCCCTCGCGGTGGCGCTCGTGGCGGTCGTCGTGGTCGTGTTCGTTGTGCTGCTCACCGTCGGCCCTCCCGGCGGCAAGGGCTGACGTCGGACTCCCCGTCAGCGCACGAGGATGCGCACGCTCGCGGGGACGATCCGACAGGTCGCGGTGAAGGTCTCGACCGACCCGGACAGGGTGGCCGTCGCCCTCCCCGCCCCGAGGAACGCGACCGTGCCGTCGTGCGCGTGGACACTGGGCGAGCGGTCCGAGAAGTGGCGCATCTCGCCGCCCGAGCCGCTCGCGAAGGCGAGGTCGAGCTCGACGGCGACGATCGGACCCGTCTCGGAGCTCACGCGCCAGTCGATCGCGGCGAGCCCTCCGCCCCGGCTCGTCATCGTCAGCGTCGCCGACCCGCACTCCTCACCGCCCACGATCTCCGTGCGCAGAGGCTCGGCCGGGGGCGTGGTGGCGGCACCGCAGAGGTCGATCCCGTGCAGGCGGGCGTAGCCCCGGCCGTTGTCGGTGATGCTCGAGCAGTCCGCCAAGAGCGGGGCCGTGAGGGCGTCGGAGAGCGGATCGGCGCGCACGCTGCCGGTTGCGGGTGCGCCGGAGGCGGGAGGGGCGGGCGGCAACGCCATCGCCAGGGCCGCGACGACGAGGAGCGCGGGAACGGCGGTTCGGATCCGCACGGCGCACCTCCTCGTCGACGTCGATCGAAATCTACGCGCGGAGCGCGGCGGACGCCACGACTCGACGCGGATCGGGTCAGCGCTTCGTCGAGACGGTGACGGTGAACTTGCGATCGCGCGCCACCTGGCGGGTCGGACCGACCAGCCGCTCCAGCGCCGCGCGGTACCGCAGCGAGGAATTCCACACCGTCCACAGCTCGCCGCCCGGCTCGAGCACCCGAGCCGCGTCGGCGAACATGCGGGGAGCGAGACCCTCGTTGATGGCGGCACCCGCGTGGAACGGGGGGTTGAGCGCGATGAACGAGGCCGAGGCATCCGGTTGCGACCGGAGGACGTCGTCGCGAACCACGCTCACGCGATCGGCCACGCCGTTGGCCTCTGCCGTGGCCCGCGCCGAGGCGACGGCGACCGCGGACTGGTCGCACGCGACCACACGGACGGAGGGATGCCGCACGGCCAGGGCCGCGGCCACCACGCCCGTCCCACAGGCGAGGTCGATCGCCCGGTCTCCGCGCGGGGCGGGCAGCTGGGCGAGCATCAGGCGCGTGCCGATGTCGATCGACGCGCCCGCGAAGGCGCCGCCGAACGCACGGACCCGGATGCCGTCGATCTCGGCCCCCTCCGGCTCGGGGATTGCGCCGTCGTGTGGGCCGCGGGCGGTGAGGACGCGGGACTTCTGCCGCGCGTGCGAGACGTCCACGCGGTCGAAGAAGCGCCGCAGCACGTCGTTCATCGACACCGTCATGTGCTTCAGCCGGCCACCCGCGACCACGACGACGTCGGGGTGCGCGTGCAGCGCGATGAGTCCGGCGATGTCGGACAGCGCGTGAAGCGAGCGGGGGAGGCGCAGAAGGACGACGCGGGCGCCGGTGAGCAGGTGCGCGTCGAGCGCATGAGACACGAAGGAGTCCTCGAGCTCGGCATCGCGGGCGTTGCGCGCGAGGGCTTCCTCGCCCAGCAGCTCGTCTTGATGGACCCGGATGCCGCGGGCTCCGGCATCCGCCGCCGCCAGGGTCAGTGCCCCGTAGGAGTCGCCGACCACGACGAGCTCTCCCTCACCGAGCGCGGCACGCACGTCGGCGGATTCGTCCAGGATCAGACGATCGGCGGCATCGACGGCCACGAGGTCGGGACCCTCGAGATCGGGGTGGCGACGCAGGGCATCGAACGAGAAAGGCACCGGACCACGCTACCCGGGGGTGACGTGACGCGGTGCCTGACCGAGATGCGTGCTCAGCGGGTGCCGAAGTGGAACGGCAGCGCCAGCGAGGCCGAGACGAGGATGATGCCGAGCGCGAAGAACAGCGCCGGAGCGGCAAGAGAGAACGAGATGCCGGTCAACAGCATGCCGCCGACGAACAAGATGAGAGAGACGATGAACATGAGGATCCCTTCGGTCGCTCCAGGCTATCGTGCCGAGTCCGCGCGCGAGTGCGCGGCCGGGGTGGCGTGGGGGTCGAGCGCGTCCGGAGCGCGGCCGTCGACAGGACGGATACCGAGAGCCGCGTGCGCCCAGAGGGTACTGCCGGCCACGGCTGCGGGCATGACCGCCACCGCCCCGAGCGGGACGAGGAAGCAGAGCTGGGTCGCGACGCCGAAACCGAGGGCACGTGCTCGGTTCGTGCGGAGGAGCTCTCTGCGCGCGCGCCGATCGAGCCCCCGGGCGGAGAGCGCGCGCGAGGTGAGTTCGTCGGCCAGGAGCCACCCGGTCAGCAGCACGCCGGTGACAAAGCCCAAGACTCCGCCGACGAAGGGGATGAGGCCGATGAGCCATGCCAGAGCAGCGGCCACGATACCCCGGAGGATGAGACGCACGCTGTCTGCGACGGCCCGCCAGAAGCCGTACTCTGCGGCGGGGACCGCGCCCGTGGCGCTGCGCTCGGTCGCGCGCCAGATGCGGTCGTAGAACGGCTCGCCCACGGCGAGAGTGACGGCGGTGAACGACACGATGACCACGAGGACCGCCGCGCCGAACGACGCGAGGCCGATCGCCGCACGGAGAGCGCCGGCCCACACCGGTGCCCACGCGTCGGCGAACGGCGTCCAGTCGTCGACGAGATCGGGAAGGACGAGACCCCACGTCACGAGCGCGGCACCGAGCAGCAGGCCGACGATCGTTCCCGGGATGAGCCCGAGCGCCATTGCCCCGGGGGTTCGGCGCCATTGGCCGAGACCGCGGGCCAGCAATGCCGCTCCGGCGAGGAATTCGCGCATGCCGGAATTGTGACAGACGCCACCGACGTCGAGAGGAAGGTTGCGCTCGCCGCCGATGTCGGCGGGCAGTGCCAGGATGCCGCTATGCGCATCCGCACCACTTCGACGCAGCGCACGTACCGGTACGTGCGACTGGCGCTGATCGGTGCGACGGTGTTCCTCGCCATCGGTGTCGGCCTCGAGCTCGCGCGCGGCGACGGGCTGCCGTCGGTCAGCGCGACGTATTACACCCCCGCGGGCCCGGTGTTCGTGGGGGCGCTGAGCGCGACGGCCCTCGCCCTGCTCGCCCTGTCGGGCCGCAGCCTGGAGCAGGGCCTGCTCGACATCGCGGCGGTGCTCGCTCTCGTGATCGCCTACGTACCGACGACCATCTCGTCGAACGCCTGTGCCGACGGTCTGCGCTGCGTGCCGCCGGAGGTGAGACCGACCGTGGCGAACAACGCCGTGGCGGTGGCATCCGTGGTTCTTCTCGGGGCGGTCGCGGCGGGGATCCTGGCACGCGTTCAGGGCACCGCGAGTCGCGGGGTAGCGCTCACGGTCGGGGTCATCGTCGTGCTGGTCGCCGGGGGAGCGGCGTGGGCTCTGGCCGCGCCCGGGGTCTTCCTCGCGTGGGCGCACGAGATCGCCGCGGTCGCGTTCTTCGTTCTGATCGCGGCGGTCGCCTCGATCGCGGCGTGGAGGCCGCGGCGCAGCGGGCGGCTGCGGCGGGGAGTCCGTCTCGCCTACGCGGCCGTGGCCGTGGCGATCGTGCTGACCCTGGTCCTGCTCGTCATCGGGGTCGTCTCGGGCGTGGAACGCACGGGCTTTCCGGTCGTGCTCGTGGGCGAGTCGGCGGCCCTGGCGCTCTTCGCGATCTTCTGGCTCGTGCAGACGGTGGAGCTCTGGAACGACGCCGACCCGACCCTCCGGGAATAGACGCCGCGCACTCTCGTTGAACTTGATACGACGGCGCTCAAGTAGCAAACTTGAGTGAACCGCACTCACGTATCTCAGGAGACGGAATTGCCCGAAGAATTCACCCCCGGCGACGGCGCTCAGTCGTTCGACGAGTTCCTGGCCCGCTACCTCGCGGGCGAGCAGGCGCGAGCCGAGCGCTCGATCGACCTCAGCCGGTTCCTCAGTGCACGCACGCAGGACGCCCTCCAGGCGGCCGGACGTTTCGCGCTCGGCCGAGGCCAGCGTGAGCTCGACGCTCTGCACGTGCTCCACGTCCTCGTCGGACGCTCGCCCGCCAAAGAAGCCGTCGCGCGGCTCGGCGCCGACCCCGCCGCGATCGCCCGTGCGGCCGAGAGCCGCCTTCCCGCCGCCGCGACCCCCGCGAACGTCGACGGTGCCGTCGTCGCCGGCTCCGTGCAGCGCGCGCTGTTCCACGCGTTCCAGGTGGCGCGGGCCGCCGGGTCCACCTACGTCGACCCCGACCACCTCTTTTTCGCACTCGTCCTCGCCCAGGACGCGCCCGCGGGGCAGATCCTCGCGCAGGCCGGAGTGACCGCCGAGGCCCTCACCCAGGGGGTGCGCGAGACCGTCTTGGGCGGCGACGAGAACGAGGTGGCCGACGAGTCGGCATCCGCGACTCCGAACCTCGACCGCTTCGGCACCGACCTGACGGCGCGGGCCGTCGCCGGTGAGCTCGACCCGGTCATCGGTCGCTCCGATGAGATCGAGCAGACCATCGAGATCCTCAGCCGCCGCACGAAGAACAACCCCGTGCTGATCGGCGAGGCCGGCGTCGGCAAGACGGCCGTCGTCGAGGGGCTCGCCCGCGCGATCGTCGCCGGAGAGGTGCCCGAGCAGTTGCGCGGTACGCGCGTCGTCTCGCTCGACCTCGCGGCGATGCTCGCCGGAGCGCGCTATCGCGGCGACTTCGAAGAGCGCCTCACCCAGACGATGGAGGAGGTCGCGGCATCCGACAAGCTCGTCGTCTTCATCGACGAGGTGCACACCCTCGTCGGCGCGGGCGGGAGCGGAGACGGCTCGATGGACGCCGGGAACATCCTCAAGCCCCGCCTCGCCCGCGGCGACGTGCACCTGATCGGCGCCACGACCGTTCGCGAGTACCGCACGATCGAGAAGGACCCCGCCCTGGAGCGGCGCCTTCAGCCCGTGCGCGTGGGCGAGCCCTCGATCCCGGATGCCGTGGAGATCCTGCGCGGGCTCCGCTCGGCGTACGAGGAGCACCACGCCGTGACGTACACCGACGAGGCGTTGCGCGCGGCGATCGAGCTGAGTCACCGTTATCTGCCGGACCGCGTGCTGCCCGACAAGGCGATCGACCTCATCGACCAGGCGGGCGCGCGGCTGCGGCTGCGGCTGGGCTCGACGGTCGACACGACGGCGCTGCTCGAACGCCTCGCAACCCTGGAGGCCGAGAAGAACGCCGCGGTGTCCGCCGAGCGCTACGAGGAGGCCTCTCGTCTGCGCGATGAGATGGCTGCCGTGCAGACGCGGCTCGACGAGGCGACGGCCGGCCCCCGTGCCGCCGCGGTCGTCGACGAGCCCGAGATCGCCGCGGTGATCAGCCGTGCCACCGGCATCCCCGTCGCTCGCCTCACCGCCACCGAGCGTGGTCGTCTCGCCGAGCTCGAGACCGAGCTGCACGCCCGGGTGATCGGGCAGGACGACGCGGTCGCCGCCGTGGCGAAGGCGGTGCGCCGCAACCGCACGGGCATGGGCGACGAGAACCGCCCGGTCGGATCGTTCCTGTTCCTCGGCCCCACCGGCGTCGGCAAGACCGAACTCGCGAAGGCTCTCGCGGGCTCGTTGTTCGACGACGACGCAGCGGTGATCCGCTTCGATATGAGCGAGTTCGGCGAGCGGCACACCGTGTCGCGCCTGATCGGTGCCCCTCCCGGATACGTCGGCTATGACGAGGCCGGTCAGCTCACCGAGCGTGTGCGCCGCAACCCCTACGCCGTCGTGCTGTTCGACGAGATCGAGAAAGCCCACCCCGACGTCTTCACGCTGCTGCTGCAGGTGCTCGACGACGGCCGGCTCACGGACGGACAGGGCCGCACGGTCGACTTCCGCAACACGGTCATCGTGATGACCTCGAACCTGGGCGCCGAGTTCCTGGCATCCCGCTCGGGCGCGATCGGCTTCACCACGACGGGTCGCGAGTTCGCCGATGCCGACCTCCGCGACCGTGTGATGGGAAAGCTCCGCGAGGCCATGCGTCCGGAGTTCCTCAACCGCATCGACGACATCGTGTTGTTCCGGAAGCTCGAGAAGACGCAGCTGCGCGAGATCGTGGGGTTGCTGCTGGAGGCGACCTCGCGGCGACTGGCGTCGCGCAACGTCTCCCTCGAGGTCACCGATGCGGCGGTGGACCGTCTCGCCGAGATCGGGTACGAGCCGGAGTACGGAGCGCGGCCCCTGCGCCGGGTCATCCAGCGCGAGGTCGACGACCGTATCGCCGACCTGTTCGTGTCGGGTGAGCTGAGCGATGGCGCAGCGGTGACGGTGGATGCCACGGACGCGGGCATGACGGTCACCCCCGTCACCGCCGCTCTCGCCGCCTGACGAGCCCCTTCTCGACGCCCCCGGTGCTTCGGTGCCGGGGGCGTCTTGGCGTGGGGGCGTTTCGCCCGGGCAGCGGCGACCCGCGCGCCAGCCCCTCCCGATGTCGGAGGTTCGCGGCAGAGTAGAGACATGAGTCGTATCGGCACGATCTTCAGCCCGTACCCGCATCCGCCCGAGAAGCTTCGCGACGCAGCGCGAGCGGCCGAAGACGCGGGGGTCGACGAGCTGTGGCTGTGGGAGGACTGCTTCCGCTCGTCCGCGTGGGCCGCCGCCGCCGCCGCTCTCGCCGTCACCGACCATCTGCGCATCGGAGTCGGCATCGCGCCGCTCCCGCTGCGCAACGTCGCGGCGTCGGCGATGGAGATCGCGACGATCGAGCGCATGTTCCCCGCACGCCTCCTGCCGGGCTTCGGCCACGGGGTGCAGGACTGGATGCGTCAGGTCGGCGCCAAGGCCGCCTCACCGCTCACGCTCATGCGCGAGCAGCTTCCGGCCCTCCGCTCGCTGCTCGCCGGTGAGACGGTGAGTACCGAGGGGCGCTACGTGAAGCTCCGCGACGTCGCTCTCGACTGGCCGCCTCCCGCGGCGCCGCTCGTCTATGCCGCCGCCGAAGGGCCCAAGACCCTCTCCCTCGCCGGGGCCGTCGCCGACGGGGTGGTGCTCGACAGCAGGCACACCGTCGCCGAGATCGCGGCGGCCGTGCAGACCGTGCAGAGGGGTCGTGCCGAGGCGGGCCGTGAGGGCCGCACCGATGTCGTCGCCTACGTGCTGACGGCGTTCGGTGCCGACGCTCTCGAGCGCGCCACCGCGGTGCTCGCCGATCGCGAAGACGCGGCGGACCGCGTGCTCGCCGGCTCGGTGACAGAGGTGGCCGAGGGGGTCGCGCGCTTCCACGCCGCGGGCGTCGACGACGTCGTTCTTCTCCCCACCGACGACGTCGACCTCGCCGCCTTCTTCTCGGCGGTGGGTCAGGTCGCGCTGGCCCTGCCGAACGCGGGAGGTGCGTCATGACACGAGGAACCGTTTCGCTCGGACTCGCAGGCTCCCTCGGTCCCGACGCCGTCGCGCGGATCGCTCCGGCCGTCGAGAGAGCGGGCTTCGACACCCTCTGGATCAACGACACCCCCGATGGCGATGCTCTGGCTGCGCTCGCCGCCGCCGCGCGTGTCACGGATCGTCTTCGACTCGCGACCGGCGTCGTCCCGGTCGATCGCCGGCCCGCCGACGCGATCGCCGCCGAGGTGGCATCCCTCGGTCTTCCGCTGGACCGCTTGACGATCGGTATCGGCTCGGGCATGGCCAAGCAGGGCGCCCTGGCCCGGGTGACCGAGGCCGTCTCCGTGCTGCACGAGGCCGGCGTGCCCCGCGTCCTCGTGGGGGCGCTGGGCCCCAAGATGCGCCGCACGGGGGCGGAACTCGCCGAGGGCGTGCTGTTGAACTGGGTACCGCCCACCGAGGCTCGAGACCAGGCCGAGGCCCTCCACGCCCTCGCACCGGCCGCGCACGTCGCGGTCTACGTGCGTACCGCCGTGGTCTCGGCCGCCCGCGAGCGCCTCGACGCCGAGACCGCCATGTACGCGTCGTTCCCGAACTACGCCGCGAACTTCGAGCGGATGGGGGTGGATGCCGCGGCCACGACGATCCGCGACGCCGCCGGACTCGCAGACGCGCTCGAGGCATACACAGCGGCCGCCGACGAGGTCGTGCTGCGCGCGATCGTGCCCGAGGACACGGTCGAGGCGTATGTCGAGTTCGTGCGGACGACGGCGCCGGCCCGGCACAGCGGCCACGCGGCATCAACGGACCCAGACGCCGTACCGCCACGCCCGCCGGGGTCGTGATGACCCCCTGCTGAGGCCGGTCGGGCCGCGCGCGAGCGGCCCCGCCGGCTTGCACGGATGACAGACTGACCCCATGCCGCGTCGCACTGGTCTCACCGTCCGTTCCGTCGCCCGCGGGGTGCTGGCCCTCCTGCTCGTCGGGGCCGGTGTCGGCCACGTCACGTGGGGTCGGCGGGGCTATCGGATCGTCGTCCCGGGATGGGCCACGCGACTGCTTCGGACGGACAAGGACGCCATCGTCGTGGCATCCGGGGCCGTCGAGGTCGTCTTGGGGGTCGCTCTCGTCGCCCTGCCGCGGGAACGCGGACGCATCGGGGCGGCCATCGCGGCCTTCTTCATCGCCGTGTTCCCGGGAAACGTGCACCAGTGGCGGACCGGGCGTTCGGCGCCGGGGCTGAACACCGATCGCTCCCGCTTCATCCGTCTCTTCCTGCAGGTGCCGCTTGTCGCGTGGGCGTGGTGGTCGACGCGCGCCCGGTGACGCCCCTGCCGCGGTTCGGAACGGAACTCGCGGTGCAGAGCCGATGAATCACACCTCGAGCCGCTGACTGCCCCTCAGGCCGCCTCGCCGAGCTCCAGGATGCCCTTCTCGAATGCCGCGCGAGCGAGCACCTTGTACCCGTGGTCGGCGAAGAACACCGTGAGCCGGTCGTCCTCGATCGCCATCACGGTGCCGGTGCCGAACTCGCCGTGCTCGACGGTCGAGTCGATCCGGATGCCGTCGTCGTCGGACGTCTCGTCGCGCTCGTCGACCGTGGCCGCGGTGCCGGCGTCGCATCGATCGCACGACCCGCACTGGGCGGCAGTCTCGACGCCGAAGTACTCGAGCAACGCCCGCCGGCGGCAGTGCGTGGTCTCGGCGTACCCGCGCATGATCTCGATGCGCGAGGCTCGAATGCGCTCCTCGGCCTCGTCGCGCTCGCGCACGGCGCTGACCGCGTCGCCCGCCGATACCTTCGCTTGCGCCGAGACCCCCTCGGGGCCCGAGACGGCGAGCCCGCACGCCACGAGCTGATTGAGCACCCGGCCGATCGCCCTGACCGAGCGTCCGCTCTCGTCGGCGACGTCCCTCGCGCGCACCGGCTTCTTCGTCCGCTGGAGCACGTCCCACACCCCCGCGATGTCGGCGCGCTTGGTGTGACCGCCCGCGAAGAAGGAGCGCAGCGAGAAATCCTCGGCGCGGTAGTGCAGGATCGCCCGCGCGGGTTGCCCGTCGCGTGCCGCTCGGCCGATCTCCTGAGCGTAGGAGTCGAGGGACTCGGTCACGTCGGCGTGCACGACCAGACGAACGTCGCTCTTGTCGACGCCCATGCCGAACGCGGAGGTTGCCACGACCACGTCGAGTTCGCCTGCGCTCCAGGCGGAGTGCACCTCGTCGCGCTTCTTCTGCGCCATCGCACCGTGGTACGCCGCAGCTCGCAGGCCGAGCTCACGCAGTTCCTCGGCATACGAGTCGGTGCCCTTGCGCGTCGCCACGTACAGCAACGCCGGGCCGCCGGCATCCTGGACGTCCGCGATGACGGCGCGGCGCTTGTCGGCGTCGTGCTCGTGCCGCCGGACCGCCATGTGGATCTCGGGGCGATCCATGCCGCGCACCTCGAGGTGAGGCTCGCGCATGCCGAGGCTTTCGACGATGTCGTCTCGGACGGGAGCGGATGCCGTGGCCGTCAACGCCAGCACCGGGGGGTGACCGAGCGCCTCGATGGCGTCGCCGATGCGCGCGTAGTCGGGACGGAAATCGTGGCCCCACGCCGACACGCAGTGCGCTTCGTCGATGACGACGAGGCGCACGTCGGCTTTCGAGAGTCGATCGAAGACCTCGTCGTTGGCGAGCTGCTCGGGTGCGAGGAACGCGTACACCGAGTCGGGGCCCTCGATCGCCGCCCACGCCTTCTTCTTGGCGGCGGCACCGGTGCGGGAGTTGAGGGCGACGGCCGCGGGGGCGTCGGGGGCGGCGTCGATCGAGTCGATCTGGTCGCGCTGCAGGGCGAGCAGGGGAGAGATGACCACCGTCGTCCCCCCGAGCTCGCAGCCGGCGATCTGGTAGACCGCCGACTTTCCTGCGCCGGTGGGGAAGACGACGAGGGTGTCGCGACCGCTCACGACCGCGTCGATCGCCTCGGCCTGACCCGGCAGCAGGTCGTCCCATCCGAACACCTCACGGGCGGTGCGGGCGGACTGTTCGAGTGTGGCGGGAGCGTTCACGAATCCTCATTCCTCGGGGAGGACCCCAGCACACTCCAGACCTCCGACATCGATCCGGGGGTTGCGAGGCCGGGCCGGATCTGTTCTCACCGGAACGGCCGCACAGGCGATCCTCCTCCGAAGGTGCCGGGTTCTCCGGCGCTGCATGGCACCGCCGCCGGTTCCGCACAAGCGTCGCCGCGATGTCGGAGGGGGATGCCAGGATGCCGACATGCTCTTCGGCGATATCGAGACCGCGCTTGCGGCGGTGACGAACACGCGTTCTCGACTCGCGAAGGTCGCCGCCCTCGCCGCGCTGGTGCGCGGGCTGGACCCGGACGAGATCGAACCGGCGGTGGGGCTGCTCACCGCGTCACCGCGGCAGGGCCGCCTCGGGGTGGGCTGGCGCACGCTCTCGGCGCACGACGGCGGTCACGCAGATGAACCGAGCCTGACGATCGGCGACGTCGACGCGGCTTTCACGCGGCTGACCGCGGTCGGCGGCGCCGGGTCGGGGGCGGAGCGCACGCGCCTGCTCGACGAGCTCGCCGAGCGCGCGACGGCGCGGGAGTGGCATCTGCTGATCCGGATCATGACGGGCGAGCTGCGCACCGGCGCCCTCGAGGGGGTGCTGCTGGATGCCGTGGCCCGAGCCTCGGATCGCGACGTCGCTCTGGTTCGTCGCGCAGCCATGCTGTCGGGCGACCTGGGCGCGACAACGCGCATCGCGCTGACCGCCCCCGCTGCCGATCTCGCGGCGGTCGGACTCGTGGTGGGTCGCGGCATGCAGCCGATGCTCGCCTCGACCGCGACGAGTGTCGCGGAGGCGATGGCGGTGACGGGGCGTGCGTCCGTGGAGTACAAGCTCGACGGGGCCAGAGTCCAGGTGCATCGGCACGGTGACGAGGTACACGTCTTCACCCGCACGCTGGCCGACATCACCCATCGCGTTCCGGAGATCGTCGAGGTCGCCCTCTCGCTCTCCGTCCACGACGTGATCCTCGACGGAGAGACCCTCTCGCTCGACGAGGACGGCGGCCCCCGGCCGTTCCAAGACACCATGGCGCGCTTCGGCGCCGAGTCGGCGCGCGAGATCGCTCTCCGGCCCTGGTTCTTCGACATCATGCACGTCGACGGTCGTGACCTCGTCGACGAACCGCTCGCCGCGCGCCTCACCGAGCTCGAGAGGGTCGCGGGAGAGCACCGCATCCCCGCCGTTCTGACCGACGACGCGGAAGTCGCCGACGCCTTCGCGCGCGATGCTCTCGCCGCCGGTCACGAGGGCGTGATGGTCAAGGGTCTCGACGACGCCTACACCGCGGGGCGCCGCGGCAAGAGCTGGCTCAAGGTGAAGCCGGTGCACACGTTCGACCTCGTCGTCCTCGGCGTCGAGTACGGTTCGGGGCGACGTTCGGGATGGCTGTCCAACCTGCATCTCGGCGCGCGCGATCCCGAGGGGCGTTTCGGCGAACCCGGTGGCTTCGTAATGGTCGGCAAGACCTTCAAGGGTCTGACCGACGAGCTGCTGCAATGGCAGACGGCTCACTTCGCCGAGCGGCAGACCGGAGAGGTGGCGGGGGGTCTTCGCGTGGCACCCGACACCGTCGTCGAGATCGCCATCGACGGGGTGCAGCGGTCGGTGCGGTACCCGGGCGGCGTGGCGCTGCGCTTCGCCCGGGTGAAGACCTACCGTTCGGACAAGACCGCGGCCGAGGCCGACACGATCGACACCCTGCGCGCGCTGCTGCCCGGCGGCGAAGCAGCGACGAAAGGATGACGCGATGAGTCTGGCCCCCTGGCTCGACGGTGAACTCGGTTACCGCAGCTTCGGCACCCCCGGCGCTCCGCGTGCCGTGTTCGTCCTGCGCACCGGCGACGTCGCCACCACCGACCCCGACGCCCGGGTGACTTCGGGCTTCGACGTGCGGATCGTCGCCGTCGGTCTCGACGCCCCCGAACTCGAAGATCCGCCGGTGTTCGGGGGACAGACCCCCGCCGGGCTCACCGTCGAGGCGTTGAGGGCGCTGCTCGAGCGCGAGGCCCCCGGCGCGACGGTCGGACTGGTCGGCGAGCGGTCTGCGGGACCGATCGCGCTCTATCTGGCCGCGGCCATGGGTGAGGTCGTCGACCGTGTCGCGATCGTCGGCGTTCGGAGCCCGACCGACGCGCTGAGCCGTGACCTGCGAACGCCGCTGCTCGACGATCTCGCGGCCGACGTCCTGGTGGTCGTGGGCCACGATGGCCCCGCGGGGCAGGGCGACGCTGCGTGGTACGTCGACCGGTTGCGCTCGGGCGCCGCGGAGGTCATCCACCCCGACGAGATCGGCTCGGTCAACGGCGAGGTCACGCTGACCTCGGTCTGGTCGCGCGTGCTGACCCACGTCGCCCCGGGCGCCGAGCGCCGCTGACGGCGCGGGTCGTCACCGGCGCGGGGCGCCGAACGGCCCGCCCAACCTCTTCGACCCGTTGAGTGTCCAAAACACCCGGACGCCCGTCGAAATCGTCCGGGTGTTTTGGACACTCGAAGTGAGGGCGAGCGTCCCCGCGAGGGCGAGGTGGCCGTGAGGGCGAGGTGCCCGCGAGGTCGAGTGTGCTCGCGAGGGCGAGTGCGCCCGGTAGGGCGAGTGTGCCCGCGAGGGCGAGCGTGCTCGCGGCCGTGATGCCGCCGACCGTGCCCCGGATGGGGCCGCGCGACCGCGCCTCTGCCTCGCCCGTTCGCGTCCCTTGAGTGTCCAAAACACCCGGACGCCCGTCGAAATCGTCCGGGTGTTTTGGACACTCGACGCGGGCGCCCACGTCTGCTCAACCGCGCAGGGCCACTCATGCGCACGCGAGGCCACGTCCGCCAGCGCGTCGGGTCCGCGTGCCCGCGCCGCCTCAGGCCCGCGAGACCGCCTTCACCTGCACGACGTTCGACTCCTCGTCGACCTCGACGTGGTCGGTCTGCGCCTTGAGGAAGTCCGAGAAGCTGCGGAACCCGAGCGCCTTCTCGCTGAACGACGGATCCAGACGCTTCATCAGATCCTTCACCGCCGACGCGTGCAACCACTCGCCGTCGGCGCGCTCCGCCTCCAGTTGCATCGCACGCTCGAGCAGGTCGACCGCGGGATCTTTCGAGCGCTTGCGCGCGCGGGGCCGCGACGGGGCGGGATCCTTCTTCGTCTCGGCGAGATTCGGGATGCCGGGGAGGGAGTCGTAGGCGTCGAAACGGTCGCACGCGGCGGCGAGCGACTTCGCCGTGGACCCGGCCACGCCGACCCCGACGACATACCGGCCGAGCCGCTTGCACCTCTGAGCGAGCGGCACGTAGTCGCTGTCTCCGGCGACGACGACCACGTGCGACAGGTCGGGGAGGCGGAACATGTCTTCGACGGCGTCCACCGCGAGACGGATGTCGGCGCCGTTCTTGGCGTAGGCCGCGGCCGGGAAGAGCTGCACGAGGTCGACCGCGCGAGCCACGAGCTGCGAGCGGTACTCGGCGTTGACCGGTGACGACCAGTCGGCGTACGCGCGGGTCAGCACCAGCGTGCCGAACGATGCGGCGTAGTCGATCACCGCGCCGACGTCGATGGTCGCCTTGGTCAGGCGCTCGGCGATCTCGGGGTCGATCGGATTCTCGGCGATCTTCTGCCGATCCCGCGAGTAGGCGTTCCGGCCGTGCACGCGGTCGTACCAGGACATCACGATGTTGTCGAAGTCGAGGTAGACGGCGACGCGGGCGGTCTGGGTGTCGGGCATGCCTCCAGTCTGACCCGTCGCGGCGGAGCGCGGGTAGCCCTCGCCGCTCATCGCTCGCCGGGGTACACCACGCCGATCTGGCGTCGCACCTCGTCGAGCACGCCCATGATCGCGACCGTCTCGTCGATCGACAGGATGTCGTTCGACCCGGTGCCGGCCGCGACGAAGCGCTCTGCCGCCTGCGCCTGGAACTGCATGCCGCGGCCCTCGACCTCGGTGGTGAACTCCTCGATCACGTCGCCGTCGGGGGAGACGACGCGGAACGACGTGGGGGTGTACCAGACGCGGTCGATCTCGATGCGGGCTTCCGTACCGACGATCTGCGCCGTGTTCAGGCCGGCCCCGCGCGACGACGACACGGTGCTCGACAGCGCCCCGCCGGAGTGCACGAACGCGGTCGCCACCTCTGCATCGCTACCCGCGTCGGAAAGCCGTGCGAGAGCGGTGATGCGCTCGGGGAGGCCCAGGACGTCTATCGCGAACGAGATCGGGTAGACACCGAGGTCGAGCAGGGCTCCGCCGCCGAGTGCGAGGTCGTTGAGGCGGTGAGCCGGGTCGGTCGAGATCTTCTGGGTGTGGTCGGCCGAGACCACCCGGATCTCACCGAGGGTGCCGGCGGCGAGGATCTCGCGGATGCGCACCATGTGCGGCAGGTACCGCGTCCACATCGCCTCCATCGCGAGAAGACCCTTCGCGGCCGCCGCGTCGCGGATCTGCGCCGCCTCGGAGGCGTTCAGGGTGAAGGGCTTCTCGACCAGCACGTGCTTGCCGTGCTCGAGGGCCAGCAGGGCGTTGTCGAGGTGGCCGGGGTGCGGCGTCGCGATGTAGACGATGTCGACATCGGGGTCGGCGACGAGCTCTTCGTACGAGCCGTGCGCGTGCGCGATGTCGTATTGCTCGGCGAAGGCGCGAGCGCTGTCGATGCGGCGCGAGCCGACGGCGGTGACGTCGAGGCCCGCGGTGCGCAGGTCGGAGGTGAAGGCGTGCGCGATGCCGCCCGTTGCGAGGATGCCCCAGTGCAGTCCGGTCATGCGATCCACCGTAGCCGCGTCGGCCGACATCGGCGTAGCGCCCGCCCGTCGTACGCCGCGGACATCGGATGCCGGCATCCCCGGGGCTCCGCGACGTCCCACGACCTAGGCTCGTCGCATGACGCCCGTCGAGCGCTTCCGCGAGCTGCTGTCCATCCCGACGGTGTCGCGGGTCGACCCGGGCGAGGTCGACGACTCGGCCTTCGAGACGTTCCACGCTGCCCTCGAACGGCTGTACCCGCTGGTCCACGAGCGATTGGAGCGACAGGTCGTGGCCGGCCGCTCGTTGCTGTACCGCTGGACGGGAACGGCGAGCGACGCGCCGCTGGTCCTCCTCGCCCATCAGGATGTCGTCCCCGTCGACGGGCAGGAGTGGCGGCATCCGCCTTTCGCCGCCGACCTCGTGGGGGAGGGACCCGACGCGACGATCCACGCGCGCGGGGCGATCGACGACAAGGGCGCTCTCGTCGCCATTCTCGAGGCCGTCGAAGCGGCGCTCGCCGAAGGGGTCACCCCGCGCACCGACGTGTGGCTCGCTTTCGGTCACGACGAAGAGACTCGCGGCACCGGGGCACAGGCCATGGCCGCGCTCCTGGAAGAGCGCGGCATCCGTCCGGCCCTCGTGCTCGACGAGGGGGGAGCGGTCGTCGAGGGCGCCGTTCCCGGCGTCGCCGTGCCCACCGCGATGATCGGCGTCGCCGAGCGCGGCGCCGCGACCTTCGAGCTCGTGACGCGCGAGGCCGGGGGCCACGCCTCGACCCCGCCGCGCATGCCCGCGACGGCCCGACTCGCTCGGGCCATCGATCGCCTCCGGCGTCGTCCGTTCCCGCGTCGGCTCGTCGCTCCCGTCCGGGCGATGCTCGCCACCGCCGCCGCTCACACGAGCGAGCCCGTCTCGACGCTGTTCCGCCGCACCTCGCTGTCGGCTCCCGCGGTGACCGCGGCCCTGTCGGTGCTCGGACCCGAGACCAACGCCCTCGTGCGCACCACTGCGGTCGTCACCCGTCTCGAAGGTTCGGCGGGCGAGAACGTGCTCGCCACCTCGGCGCGGGCGAGCGTGAACGTGCGGCTGCTGACCGGCGACACACTGGCCGACGTCGCGATCCACCTGCGTCGAGCGGTGGCCGACCCGCTCGTCGACATCGAGCTGCGCCACGGCGACGATCCTTCGCCGGTCTCGCCCTGGCAGGGGGAAGCATGGCGGCGGTTGTCGCGGGCGGTCACCGACACCCTCGGCGCCGACACCGTGCCCCTGCCCTACCTGCAGCTCGGGGCCAGCGACAGCCGGTTCTACACGGGGATCACCGACGCGGTGTACCGCTTCGCGCCGTTCCACCTCACGCGCGCCGAGCGCGATGCGCTGCACGCTCCCGACGAGCGCATCCGAGTGGACGTCTGGCTCCGCGGCATCCGGTTCTATCGGGCACTGCTCGAGTCCTGAACGGGTTCGCACTCAGCTGGTCGACTGTCCCGCGGCGACATCCCGATCCGATCCCGAGACGTCGAGCCGATGCTGATGCGCCGGCCCCGACGCGCCCACGACGACCCGCCCCGCCCGCGCACCCCGGCGGATCGCGCTGACGTGAGCACGTTCGGGCGGACCGAGCCGCGTCGGCTATCCTCGTGTGACCGGTCACGCAACAGCGCGCGACCCGCAATGAGGCGGACCATGAGCGACACCGATATTCCGGAGGCGACGGGGCGCGCGCCGAGCATCCGCGACGTCGCGCGGCTCGCGGGGGTGTCGTATCAGACCGTCTCTCGTGTGATCAACAACAGCACGCAGCTGCGTCCCGAGACCGCGGCCAAGGTGCGATCCGCGATCGCCGAGCTGAAGTTCGTGCCCAACCAGGCCGCTCGTGCCCTCGCCACCAGCCGCTCGCGCCTGATCGGCGTCCTGGGGCCGCGCGCCACCACCCACGGCACCGCATCAATGGTGCAGGCCATCGAATCCGCCGCTCGCGCCGCCGGTTACCGTCTCACCGTCACCAACCTCGCCACGAGCGCCCCCGACGATGTCCGCTCGTCGATCGACCACCTCATGCAGCAGTCGATCGAGGGGCTCATCGCGGTGGCTCCGCAGACCCGGGTCGTCCCGATCCTCGACGAGCTGAAGCTTCCGGTGCCGGTGCAGATCGTCACCTCGACGGACACCTCCACCACGCACAACGACCAGAGCGCGGGGGCACGCGCCGCCGTCCGCCACCTCATCGAGCTCGGGCACTCGCGCATCCTCCACCTCGCCGGTCCGCGTGACTGGGTCGAGGCCGATCACCGTATGCGGGGGTATCTCGCGGAGATGGATGCCAACGACCTGTCGCCGCGACCGCCCGTCCTCGGCGATTGGACGGCGCAGTTCGGCTTCGAGGCGGGGCTGGAGCTTCTGCGCACCGAGGATGCCACCGCGGTGTTCGCGGGCAATGACCATATGGCGCTCGGGTTCATGCATGCCGTGCGAGCCATAGGTCGTTCGGTCCCCGAGGACATCTCCGTCGTCGGTTTCGACGACGTCCCCGAATCCGCGCATCTCTGGCCCCCGCTCACCACGGTGCGCCAGGACTTCGTGGGCATCGGCACGCGCGCGGTCGCCGATCTCCTGGCATCCCTCGGCGAGGTGAACGACGACAAGCCGGTGGTCGAACCCGACCATCTGCGTCTCATCGTGCGGGCGTCGACGGCCGCACCCCGGGCGTGAGCCGCGCGCCGCGCACGTCACGTTTCGGCAACGGCTGGACTTCGAGCGCATCGAGACTTGACAGTCCCGCCTGGCGGGGAGGTAGCATCGCTCACACGATGTGAACGGTCACATGACCGGGTCACACGGCCGACGGGACTCGCTGCGGAGCGGATCCGTCGAGACGAAGACGTTTCGAACGACGCGGGTCGCACCGCCTCGCCGAGGGCCCTTCGTTTCGCCCCCGAAGCCGTGCGCCCCGACGCGACCCGTCTGCATCACCGCGGTGGGCTCCAGGGGGAGGCGCCGCGACAAACACCCAACGGAGGGAACCAGAGTGAAGAAGCACAGCATGCTCAAGGCGATCGCGGGAGCGGGCGTCCTCGCGCTCGGCATCGGCCTCGCCGGTTGCGCGGGAGACCGCACCGGCGCCGGCAGCGGAGACTCGCAGGAAGCCGGTGGCACCATCGGCGTCGCCATGCCGACGCAGCAGTCGGAGCGGTGGATCGCCGACGGCAACAACGTCAAGTCGCAGCTCGAGGAGCTCGGCTACCAGGTCGACCTGCAGTACGCCAACGACGACATCCCCACCCAGGTCTCGCAGATCGAGAACATGATCACCACGGGCGCCAAGGCCCTGATCGTCGCCTCGATCGACGGCACCACGCTCACCGACGTGCTGCAGCAGGCCAAGGACGCGAACATCCCCGTCATCGCGTACGACCGCCTCATCAACGGCACCGAGAACGTCGACTACTACACGACGTTCGACAACTACAAGGTCGGCGTCCAGCAGGCCACCTCGCTCCTGACCGGCCTGGGCGTCCTCGACGCGTCGGGCAAGGACACCGGCGCCGCCGGCCCCTTCAACGTCGAGCTGTTCGCGGGCAGCCCCGACGACAACAACGCCACGTTCTTCTGGAACGGCGCCATGGACACCCTCAAGCCCTACATGGACAAGGGCGTGCTGAAGGTTCCCTCCGGCCAGACCGAGTTCGGCCAGGCGGCCATCCTCCGCTGGCTGCCCGAGACGGCGCAGAAGCGCATGGAGAACATCCTCACCGTCATCGGCGGCACCAAGCTCGACGGCGTCCTCTCGCCCTACGACGGTCTGTCGATCGGCATCATCTCGGCCCTGACCTCGGGCGGCTACGCCGCCAACGCCCTCCCCGTCATCACGGGTCAGGACGCCGAGGCCGGCTCGATCAAGTCGATCATCGCCGGTGAGCAGTACTCGACGATCTTCAAGGACACGCGCGAGCTGGCGAAGCAGGCCGTGACCATGGTCGACGACATCCGCAAGGGCGAGAAGCCCGAGGTCAACGACGAGAAGACCTACGACAACGGCAAGAAGGTCGTTCCCTCGTACCTCCTGCAGTCGACGATCGTCACGAAGGACAACTACAAGGAAGTCCTCGTCGACAGCGGTTACTACACCGAGGCCGACCTGGGTTGATCCCCGGAGGGGCTCTGAGCCCCTCCACCCCGCCTCCGCCGCGGCCCACCGGGTCGCGGCGGAGGCTCCTGCGGGTCCGCGGCATCCCGCACCCGCCCCACATTCCGACCGGCCACGAGCCGGTTCTGCAAGGAGGACCTCGTGAGCACCATCCTCGAGATGCGCTCGATCACCAAGGAGTTCCCCGGCGTCATCGCGCTCGCCGACGTGTCACTGACCGTCGAGCGCGGGACGGTTCACGCCATCTGCGGCGAGAACGGCGCCGGCAAGTCCACCCTCATGAAGGTGCTCAGCGGCGTGTACCCCGCGGGCGACTACCGCGGCGAGATCGTCTTCGACGGCAACACCGTCGAGTTCAAAGACATCCGCGACAGCGAAGCGGCCGGCATCGTCATCATCCACCAGGAGCTCGCCCTCAGCCCCTACCTCTCGATCGCCGAGAACATCTTCCTCGGCAACGAGATCACCCATCGCGGTCTCATCGACTGGGATGCCACGAACCGAGAGGCCGCCAAGCTCCTCGCTCGCGTGGGTCTGGGCGACAGCCCCGACGTCCCCGTCAACGAGATCGGCGTCGGCAAGCAGCAGCTCGTCGAGATCGCCAAGGCGCTGTCGAAGGACGTCAAGCTGCTGATCCTCGACGAGCCGACCGCGGCGCTCAACGACGACGACTCCGAGCACCTGCTCGATCTGATCCGTCACCTGCGCGGCCAGAACATCACCTGCATCATCATCAGCCACAAGCTCAACGAGATCCGTGCGATCGCCGACGAGGTCACCATCATCCGTGACGGTCGTACGATCGAGACCCTCGACGTGGCCACCGGCGGTACGAGCGAAGACCGCATCATCCGCGGGATGGTGGGCCGAGAGCTCGAGAACCGCTACCCCGACCGCGACGTCGAGATCGGCGACGAGGTCCTGCGCATCGAGGACTGGAACGTCAGCCACCCGACCGATGCGAGCCGCGTCGTCATCCACCAGGCGAACCTGAACGTGCGTGCCGGCGAGGTCGTCGGCATCGCCGGTCTCATGGGCGCGGGGCGCACCGAGCTTGCGATGAGCGTCTTCGGCAAGAGCTTCGGCTCGCGCATCTCGGGCAACGTCTACATCCGCGGTGAGAAGGCCGACACCTCGACGGTTCCCGCGGCCATCCGCAGCGGGCTGGCGTACGTCACCGAGGACCGCAAGGGCGCCGGGCTCAACCTCATCGACACGATCAAGCGAAACATCTCGATCGCCGGCATGCGCAAGCTCGTCAAGGGCGGGTTCGTCGACGGGGACGAGGAGTACCTCGTCGCCAACCGCTACCGCAAGTCGATGAACATCAAGGCGCCGAGCGTCGACGTGGTCGTCGGCAAGCTCTCGGGCGGCAACCAGCAGAAGGTCGTCCTGTCGCAGTGGCTGTACTCCGACCCGGAGGTGCTCATCCTCGACGAGCCGACGCGCGGTATCGACGTGGGCGCGAAGTACGAGATCTACACGATCATCAACTCCCTCGCGGCGCAGGGGAAGGGGGTGCTGGTCATCTCCTCGGAGCTGCCGGAGCTCCTCGGCATCTGCGACCGCATCTACACCCTCAGCGAAGGCCACATCACCGGCCAGCTGCCCATCGAAGAGGCCACTCCCGAGGCACTCATGGTGCTCATGACGAAGGAAAAGGAAGCCGACCATGTCAGCGCTTGACAACACCGTGACCCCCCAGGGTCCCGCCACGCCGAAGGGCCCCGTCGGCGGCGGTGCCGGCAACGGTGCCGGCGGCATCGTGCAGTTCTTCACGTCGCGCCTGCGCGAGATCGGCATCTTCATCGCGCTGATCGTCATCGTGCTGCTCTTCCAGGCGCTCACGGGCGGGCGTCTGCTCACCGCGGGCAACGTGTCGAACATCATCGTTCAGAACAGCTACATCCTGATCCTCGCGATCGGCATGGTGATGATCATCATCGCCGGCCACATCGACCTCTCGGTTGGCTCGGTCGCCGCCTTCGTCGGTGCGGTCTCGGGTGTGCTCATCGTCCAGTGGGGCCTGCCCTGGTGGCTGGGCATCGTCCTCTCGCTGCTCCTCGGCGCCGTGGTCGGCATGTGGCAGGGATTTTGGGTCGCGTACATCGGCATCCCCGCGTTCATCGTGACCCTGGCGGGCATGCTGCTCTTCCGCGGTCTGACGCAGATGACCCTGGGCAACACCCAGATCACGCCGTTCCCCACCGAGTACCGCGCCCTCGGCGGCGGCTACCTGTTCCCCGATCTCTTCCCGGCGGCGTCGTCGCCGGCCGAGTGGATCACGGTCGCCCTCGGCGTACTGACCCTCGTGCTCTTCGTCGTCTCGCAGGTGCGTCAGCGCGCCAAGCGTGCCGCCCTCGAGCTGCAGAACGAGCCGCAGGTCGCCTTCCTGGTCAAGCTCATCGGTGGCGGCGCGCTCATCGCGTACCTCACCTACCTGCTGGGCGTCGCGCCCGGCTCGCGCGGCACGCCCATCGTGCTCGTCGTGCTGGCGCTGCTCATCATCGGCTACTCGACGGTCATGAGCCGCAGCGTCTTCGGCCGCCACATCTACGCGCTCGGCGGCAACCGCACCGCCGCGAAGCTGTCGGGCATCAACACCCGTCGCGTCGACTTCATGCTGTTCGTCAACATGGGCGTCCTCGCGGCCCTCGCCGGCATCGTCTTCACGGGCCGCCTGAACTCCGCCGGTCCCGGCGCGGGAAACCTCTTCGAGCTGGATGCCATCGCGGCATCGTTCATCGGTGGAGCGGCCGTCCAGGGTGGTGTCGGCCGCGTGGTCGGCGCGATCGCCGGTGGTCTGGTCATGGGTGTGCTGAACAACGGCATGTCGCTCATGGGTATCTCGACCGACGTCCAGCAGTTCATCAAGGGTCTCGTGCTGCTGCTGGCCGTGGCCTTCGACGTGTGGAACAAGAACCGCACCCGCGGTTGATCCAGGCTCTTTCTTCGAACGCCCCGTCGCCTCGTGCGGCGGGGCGTTCGTGCGTCCGGCGCGTGAGGGGCCAGTTCTTGTCGCCGACGCTCGCGCTCGGCGACAAGAACTGACCGCTCACGCGCGTTCGGGATAACCCGAAAACGCGCGGGGGCTGACCGGGCGGTGCCCGCGCGGGCCCCCCTCTAGCGTGGAACCCATGACCACGGCATCCGTCCTCCCGCCTCCTCCGCCGACGCCCGCGAGCGCAGAGACCGCCCCCGCGGCCGGGGCGGATCAGCCCCTCGCCGCGCGCGTGCGGATCGCCTCGCCGGGTCGCATCGCCGGGGCGGTGGCCCACCTCGCCGCGCTCGGCGTCATCGGGCCGGGCGTCTTGGGCGCCGTGTTCGGCTTGTTCGGCGCCGGGGTCGGTCTCCTCGCAGCCCTGTTGATCGGTGTGATCGCCCTCGTCGCTCTCGTCTACGTGCTCTTCGCGATCGCGTGGTTCGAGCGGGTCCGCCTCGACGGCCTGTACGGTCTCGGGCTTCCCGTTCTGCGCCCGCGTCGGAGCGCACGCCCGGGCTTCGTCGGCGTCCTGCACACCATCTGGCTGCAGGCGATCGATCCGGGCCAGTGGCGTGCCGTCGCTTCGTTCACCATCGCGACGATCCTCGGAGTCAGCACGCTCGGGGTCGTGGGCTTCACGGCCTGGGGTCTCGCGGTGACGGTGAGTCCCCTCTTCGGCTGGTCGGACATCAACCTGCTCGGACTGCTCCCGCTTTACGGGATCGCTGCGCCCCTCGTGGGCCTGCTCGTCTTCGTCGCCTCGCTCGCCGCGATGGTCGGTCTCGCCGTGCTGCACGGTCTCATCTCCCGAGCGATCCTCGTGCCCTCTCGTGAGGTGCAGCTCGAGGAGCAGGCGCGTGCCTCCGACACCCGGCGCGCCGGGGCCGTCCGCGCCGCCGAGGTCGAGCGCACGCGCATCGAACGCGATCTGCACGACGGCGTCCAGCCGCGGCTCGTCTCGATCGGCATGACCCTGGGCCTCGCGCAGACCAAGATCGACGACGACCCCGAGGCCGCGAAAGCCCTCATCGCCGAAGCCCATGCCTCGACCAAGTCGGCCATCACCGAGCTGCGCCAGCTCGCCCGCGGCATCCACGCCTCCGTCCTGGACGATCGCGGTCTCGACGCCGCTCTCTCGGCCCTCGCTTCGCGGTCCCACATCCCGGTCACTCTCGATGTGCGTCTGCCGCACCGGTGCTCCCGCCCGGCCGAGGCCGCGGTGTATTTCGTGATCGCCGAGGCGCTGACGAATGCGGCGAAGCACTCCCGTGCGACCGGATGCCGTGTCCACGTGCGCCTGCGCGACGACGCGACGCTCTGGGCACGGGTCGAAGACGACGGCCTGGGCGGCGCCCGGATCGCGCCCGGCGGCGGCCTGGACGGGATCGTCAACCGCGTCACCGCGGCCGGCGGCACCGCGCGCATCGACAGCCCCCAGGGCGGTCCGACCACGGTGGAGGCGAGCATCCCGTGCGCATCCTGATCTGCGAGGACTCGGTCCTGCTGCGCGAGGGGCTCGTCCGCCTCCTCGCCGACGACGGCCACGAGGTCGTCTCGTCGCTCCCGGATGCCGACGGTCTCGAGGCCGCGGTCGCGGAGACCACCCCCGACCTCTGCATCCTCGACGTGCGGCTCCCGCCGACCTGGACCGACGAGGGCATCCGCGCGGCGATCGCGCTGAGGTCCCGGCATCCGGGGCTGTCCGTCCTGGTCCTGTCGCAGTACGTCGAGGAGCAGTACGCCAGCGATCTCATCGCCGACGGGCAGGGCTCGCTCGGGTACCTGCTGAAGGACCGGGTCGCCGACGTGCGCGACTTCCTCGACACGGTCGCCCGCATCGCCGGGGGAGCGACCGTGCTCGACCCCGAGGTGGTCGGGCAACTGCTGGCCCGGCGCCGTCGCGACGAGCGACTGCAGCTACTCACCGAGCGCGAGCGATCGGTGCTCGCCCTCATCGCCGAAGGCCGCTCGAACCAAGCCATCGCGCAGGCCCTCTTCGTGTCCGAGGCGAGCGTCGAGAAGTACATCACCGCCATCTTCACCAAGCTCGGCCTCGAGCAGGACGAGACCGGCAACCGCCGCGTCATCGCCGCCCTCGTGCACCTGGGCCACGATCACACCGGAGCGACCTCATGACCTCGCACTCACCCTCGACCGCGTCGAACCCGGGCCCGCGGCACGGAACGCCCTTCTTCGTCTCGCTCGCCACGATCGTCGTCGGAACGTGCGTCCTCGCGGGGGCGGTCGTCTCGGCGGGAGTGAGCGCGGCGGCCACCCTGCGCGACAACGGGCCCGCGTACGCCGCGAGCGAGACCTCGACGACCGGACTCACCGCGCTCGATGTCGACGTGGCCGGCGGCTCGCTCACGATCGCCTACGGCGACGTGTCGGAGGCGCAGCTCGACGTCGACGGGGGTGGGACGGGCGACTGGACGTTCGAACGCGACGGCACCACGCTGCGGGTGAGCTCTCCGCGGACGAACGTCGTCGGGTGGTCGAACCCCGCCGGTTCCGCGACCCTGCTCCTGCCGCGGTTGTCGACCACGACGAACCTCGACGCGCGCATCGAGGTCGCCGGTGGCGCCCTCAGGCTCGACGCCGACTTCACCTCCCTCTCCGTGCAGCTCGCCGGGGGCGACGTGGATCTCGCCGGAGACGTGCGCACGCTCTCCGTCTCCGTCTCGGGCGGCGCGGCCTCGGGCACGCTCACCGGCGTCGGGGACGCCACGCTCGAGGTCGCGGGAGGCAGCCTCGCCACGACGTTGAAGGGCGATGCCCCCGCTCGCACGAAGGTCACGGTCACAGCCGGATCCGCCGACATCACCCTGCCGGACGACGAGTACAACGTCACGACTGACAGCGGCCTCGGCCGGGTCGACAACGGCCTGCGCACCTCGAACTCGGCGACCGCGGTCGTCGACGTCGAAGCGACGCTGGGTCAGGTGTCGCTGCGGTCGTAGCGCCGTTGCGCAGGGTCGGACCTCTCGCCCTGGGGCGGCAGGTTCCGGCCCCGCGTCCGGCTCGACACGGCGATCGCGACGAGCACGAGCACGATGCCGAGCACCTGCGGCGGCGCGAGCGACTCGCCGCCGACGGCCACACCGAGCAGCACCCCGGTCACCGGGTTCAGCAGACCGATGAGTCCCACGGCGCCCGCGGGCAGATGTCGGAGTCCCGTGAACCAGCACACGAATGCCAGCGCCGTCGCGATCACCGCGATCCCGACGTACGCGGCGAGGCCCGTGGCATCCACCGTCGGAGGAGCACCTTCGACCGTCAGGGCGACGGCGACCAGGGCGAGACCACCCGCGGTCAGCTGCCACGACGTGGTCGCCAGAAGGGGCGTGTCGTCTTTCCAGCGGGTCGTGAGGATCGCACCCAGCGACGACGCCAGAAGGGCGACGGCGGATGCCACGACCCCCGCGAGCGGAACGGCTCCGGTACCGAGGCCGACCACGAGAGCGACCCCCGCGAGGCCGAGGGCTGCGCCGACGGCCCAGCGCGCCGTGGGGCGCTGGGCGAGCAGGGGCCACGCGAGTCCGGCGAGGGCCAGCGGGGCGAGGGCCATGATCGAGGCGGCGATCGACGACAGCAGCAGCTGCGCCGCGACGTAGACGAGCACGAAGAACGCGCCGAAGTTCAGCATCCCGAGCACGGGCGCTTTCCACCACCATGCCCCGCGGGGCCGACGTCTCGCGAGCGCCCACAGCAACAGGCCCGCCGGCAGGGCGCGCAGGGCAGCCCCCCACAGCGGTGCATCGGCCGGCAGGAGGTGCCGCGTGACGACGTACGTCGCACCCCAGGCGATCGGCGCGACGGCAGTGACGGCGAGGATGCGCCATTTTGCTTCCATGGAAGATATTGTACTTTCCGCGGAAGATAGAATGGGTGCCATGACCCCGACGACCGACCGCGTCGACACCCTCACGGCGCAATGGCACGCCGAACGCCCCGACATCGACGTCTCACCGATGCAGGTGATCGGACGCCTGCACCGTCTCGCCGACCACCTGCGCGACGAGCTACTCGCCGTCTACCGCCGCTACGGTCTCGGCGAGGGGGAGTTCGACATCCTCGCCGCTCTCCGCCGCGCGGGGGAGCCCTTCGCCGCGGCCCCCGGCGAACTCGCGCGCCACACGATGGTGACCAGCGGGGCGGTGACCAAGCGCGTCGATCGACTCCTGGCATCCGGTCTCGTGGTGCGCGATGGCGACGCCGACGACGGGCGCGCGCGGGTCATCCGGCTGACACCGGCCGGACGCCGCGTGATCGACGAGGCCTTCACCGCCCACATGGCGAACGAGCAGCGTCTGCTCGCGGGCCTCGACGCCGAGCAGCGTCGCGCGCTCGAGGCGCTGCTGCGTGACTGGGGTGCGTCGCTCGGCGTGTGAGTCGCCGACGCGCTTTCGATCCTGTGGGTCGCGGCCGGACCCGGGTCATTTCCAAGGATTCGCTGCGCCTCAGGTTCGGGGGAGCAGGGGCCGTTGGATCCGTCGCTCGTATCGCACGATGCAACGCGTGCGCTGGGCGAGGTCGTAGGCCGCGACGCTGTCCGGGTCGACGAGTGATGCTTCCCGATATCGTTCGTACTCCGCCAAAGACGGGAACGAGAACAGCGCGAAGGCCTCGTCGCTATCGCCTTCCGCGGGCAGGAAGTACCCGTGGTGGACGCCGCCGAACCGAGGAACGATCTCCATCCATCTCTCGGCGTACTCGATGAACGCGTCGATCGCTGCCGCGTCGATCTGGTAGCGAAGGTGGATCGTGATCATCGTTTTCTTCTTTCGCCGGGGTGTGCGATGTAGGGCGCGGGTTTCAGAGGGGACGAGAATGACGTCGCGGTGGAGCACGGAGAGGACTCTCCTGGCGTTTCCGCGGCGCACCCCATCGTCGTTCCGTGAGGCGCGCTGCTGATCTGACGATAACCCCGCCACGCCTCGCGAGAAGGCCCGGTCGGCGGCCATATCTCACCGGAAAACTGCCAGGGACGGAGGCCGGTCATCTCCGCGCCGTAGCGAGCGGGTACCGCCTGACGACGGGGCTCGATCCTTGAGCGCGTGAGGCGCTGCTTCGCGCCTGAGGCGCGTCACTCGGCGTGTGCGCGAGGCACCAGTCTCCACGTCACGAAGGGCGCGCCGGCGGGACCGGGGCGGGTCTGATCGCTGGGCAGCCAACCGCGCCGGCGATAGAAGGCTTTGGCGCGTTCGTTGCGGTCCCAGACCTCGAGATGGGCGGCACGCCCCCGGGACTCCGCAACGAAAGACGCGTACAGGGTGTCGGCGACACCGGTCCCGAACCGCGCAGGCTCCACGTACAGGCTCTGCAGCTCCACTTCTTTCGCCTCGGCAGGCTGACGCAGGCAGCAGAAGGCGATGACGACCTCGTCTTCGACCGCGCACAGAACGACAACGCCCTGCTCCGTGACGAGGCGCCGCCACATCGGGCGCCGGTCGTGCCCCGAATCCTCCGCCGAGAGCGCGTCGCCGTAGTAAGCCGACCGAGACCGCACGTGCAGCGCGGCGATCGCATCGGCATCGTCCGCTCGGGCGCGCCGAACCACCACGGCCTCGCTCATCGCGGCGAGACGTCGGCGATCACGCGATCGATCCAGACGCGGCGTTCCAGAGCCGTGATCGCCTCGCGCTCGAACCACCGGATTTCGAGAAGCTCCTCGCCGTCGGCGACGGCGTCGCCGAGCAGTTCGCAGTCGTACGCGGTCATGACGTACCCGACGCGGTCGCCGTTCGGATAGGTGACCATCATCGGTTCTCCGCCGTAGACGCCGACGATGCCGCGGATCCGGACCGACGCGCCCGTCTCTTCGTGCACTTCGCGCAGGAGCGCCTCAGAGGGCTCCTCCCCGGGTTCCACCCCGCCGCCGATCAGGCTCCAGGAGCCGCCGTGGCGATCTCGCGCGAGCAGGAACCGGTCGCCGTCGCGGATCACTGCCGTGACCCCGGGCAGCAGGAGCAGGTCTGATCCGATCCGCGCCCGGATTGAGCGCACGTAGTCCGACATCGGCATCCGTCGAGTCTAGGTCTGTGCGTCCGTCGCCAGCCGTGGGTCTCGGCAGGGGCGAGCCCCGGCGACTCACCCGCCCTTCAGCGCCTTCGCGATGCGCTGCGGCGACACGGGCTCGGCCGTGCCGAGGCGCTGAGCGAACAGGCTCACGCGCAGTTCCTCGAGCAACCACCGTGTCTGCACGAGGTGCGCGGGGGCGTCCGCGGGGAGGGGCATCGTCCCTCCGGCATCCACGAAGCCCGCGGCGGCGCGCTCGTATTCGGTCATGCGTTGGCGGTCGCGGCCGGGGTTGTCCGACAGGGTCTTCACCCGTTCGAGCGCTCCCGCGAGGTAGCGCGGCAGGTGCTGCAGTCGCGCGAGGCCGGTGCGGGAGAGGAAACCGGGGAAGATCAGCCCCTTCACCTGGCCGCGCACGTCGTTCAGCGCACCGAGCAGGGTGATCGACGAGGCGTCCTTCATCGCGCGGTCCACCTCGCGCTGCGCGAGCAGGACCTTGGCCGCGAGAGACACGGTCTGGAAGGTGCGCTCGACGGAGACGGACGAATACGCATCGCGCACCCGCTCGAACTCCGCCTTCGTCCGGACGACGCCGCTCGTGCTCTCTCGCAGCAGCACGTCATCGGCCAGGGCGACGCGCGCGTCTTCGATCAGCGCCTTGGCGTTCTGATACGGCGAGGCCGCGAGCGCGAGCTTCTCGTTCGCGGTGAGGTGGTCGAGAACGTACGTGGCGGGGGAGGGGACGGCGAGCAGCATCAGGCGGCGGATTCCGGCACGGGTGTGTCGCGCGGCGTCTTCGGGTGTCGCCTCGACGCGCAGGGCGACGCTGTCGCCCTCGTCGACGAGCGCCGGGTACCCGCGGACCACGCCACCGGCGACGGGGGTGTCGACGACCTCGGTGAGCTCGTCGAAGTCCCAGCTGGTGAGCTTCGAGCGCGACGCGAACGCCGGCGAGGCCTCGGCGACCTTCGCCGCCGACCGGGCGGCGGGGCGCTCGCGCGTCACGGCCGACTCGACGCTCGAGCGTGCGCGGTCGGCGAGGCGGCGTTGCAGGGTCGCGAGGTCGCGGTCGCTCCCGATGGCGCGTCCGCGAGCGTCGACCGCGCGGAACGAGGGCATGAGGTGACCGGGCACGCGCTCGAGCTCGAAGTCGGCGGCGCTGACCCGCTGGTTCGCGACGCGCTGCACGAGGGCGGCGAGCGCGTCGACGAGCGTCGTCTTCGGCAGGCCGTTTGCGTGCTCGGGGCCCTTCTCGGCGAGTTCGGCCGAGAACTTCTCCGCCCAGTCGGCGGCGGGGACGACGTTGCGGCGGATGGCCTTGGGAAGCGCGCGCAGCAGCGCGGTGACGAGCTCGTCGCGCATGCCCGGCACCTGCCAGTCGAAGCCGTCGGGTCGCAGCTGCGCGAGCAGCGGCAGCGGGACGACGACCGTCACACCGTCGTCGGGCGCCCCGGGCTCGAAGCGGTAGGCGAGGTTGAGCGTCTGGTCTCCTTGACGCCACCGCGCCGGGAAAGCACGGTCATCGCCCTGGGCCCGGTCGCCGGTGAGATCGGACTCGCGAAGGTCGAGGAGGTGAGGTGTGCGGTCGGCGGCATCCTTCCACCAGGCCTCGAACGAGCGCACGTCGGTGACGTCGGCGGGGATCCGCGCGTTGTAGAACGCGAAAACCGCTTCGTCGCCGATCAGGATGTCGCGGCGCCTCTCGCGCTCCTCGATCTTCTCGAGCAGGCGGCGCTGCTCCTGATTGCGGCGGAGGAACGCCGTGAGGCGCTTGTCGAGCACCGAGGGGTCCCACTCGCCCTCCACCAGCGCGTGTCGCACGAACATCTCACGCGCGAGCGGGCGGTCGAAGCGGGCGAGCTGCACGCGGCGACGGCCGACGAGCTCCACCCCGAAGAGAGTGACCTTCTCGTAGGCGGCGGCGGAGCCGGCATCCTTCGACCAGTGCGGCTCGCTCAGCGACCGCTTGACGAGGTCGGGGGCGAGGTCTTCCGCCCAGGCCGGGTCGACGGCGGCGACCGTGCGGGCGAACAGGCGCGAGGTCTCGACGAGCTCGGCGGCCATGACCGCGGAGGGACGCTTCTTCTTCAGGCCCGAGCCCGGGAAGATCGCGAACCGCGCGCCGCGCGCGCCGATGTATTCGCCCTTCGTGGGGCGGGCGTCGCCGGGAGCCTTGCGGTCCTTCGTCTGGGCCATCGTTCGCGGATCCAGGATGCCGAGGTGCGACAGCAACCCGGACAGGATCGCGCGATGGATGGCATCGCCGGCGGCGTGGCCCTCCGGGCCGTCGCCCTGGTCGGCGCGTGTCGAACCGCGTTCCGATATGAGTGAGCCGCGTCCCGATCTGTGCGGCCTGGAGGGGGCTGAATCAGCCCCAAGTGGGACATGGCTCCCCGAACCGCGCCCACGCCCACCGTCGCCGCGCCCGCCCTCGCCGCGCGCCTCGCCCGACCCGCGCTCGCCGCCCAGCGATCGCAGCTGCCGGTGCACGTCGACCCACTCGCGGACCCGCACGTAGTTGAGGTGCTCGCTGCGGCACAGCCGCCGGAAGGCGCTCGAGCCGAGCTCGGACTGCTTCTCCTGGAGGTACTCCCACAGGTTGAGCAGGGAGAGGAAGTCGCTGGTGGGGTCGGTGAAGCGCGCGTGGAAGCGGTCGGCCTCCTCGCGGCGGTCCTCCGGACGCTCGCGTACGTCCTGGATCGACATGCCCGACACGATCGCCAGCACCTCGGACTGCACGTCGTTTCGCCGCGCCTCGACGAGCATGCGAGCGAACCGCGGGTCGATCGGCAGGCGCGCGATCTCGCGGCCGATCTCGGTGAGGCGGGGACCGTCGTCGTCACGGCGCCCGCGGGCGTTGTCCCGCCCGCCGCGTCCGCGCGACGGGTCGCCGTCGCTGCGCACATCGCGGTCGCGCGAGGTGTCGGCCCCGCGCGACCCCGGCGCCGGCAGCTTCACCGCGCCGAGCTCCACGAGCAGGTCGAACGCCGCCTTCACGCCCCGCGAGTCCGGCGGCGTCAGGAACGGGAACGCCTGGATGTCGCCGAATCCGAGCGAGAGCATCTGCAGGATGACGGATGCCAGCGAGGTGCGCAGGATCTCGGGCTCGGTGTACTCGGGACGACGTGCGAAATCGTCTTCGGAGTACAGCCGGATCGCGATGCCCGGTGAGGTGCGGCCCGCGCGACCAGAGCGCTGCTGCGCCGAGGCCTGCGAGACGGCCTCGATTGGCAGGCGCTGGATCTTCGAGCGGTTGCTGTAGCGCGAGATGCGCGCGGTCCCGGTATCGACGACGTACCGGATGCCGGGGACGGTGAGGCTGGTCTCGGCGACGTTCGTGGCGAGGATGATGCGTCGACGCACGCCCGCGACGGTGGACCGCTCGAACACGCGGTGCTGTTCGGCGGCGGACAGCCGCCCGTAGAGGGGGAGCACCTCGGTGGGCGCGGCGTCCTTCTGGTAGGCCCCGCGGATGGCGTCCGCCGCGTCTCGGATCTCGGCCTCGCCGGGGAAGAAGACGAGCACGTCGCCCGCGGGCTCGCGGTCGAGCTCGCGCAGGGCGGCGACGACGGCTCCGACCTCGTCGGCGTCGTCGGCATCGCGCCGGGTCTTGGCCGCGGGTCGTGCCGAACTCCTGACTTTCGAGGGCCCTGCGACCGCGCGACCTCGGGATGAGGGGGGTTCGGCGCCGTCCACATCCGAATCCTCAGGAGTTTCGCCCGCGTCGTCCGCGCCGTCGACCGGCCGATACCGGATCTCGACCGGGTACGTCCGGCCCGACACCTCGATCACCGGTGCCGGAACCGGCTCGCCGCCGGGCTCGGCGGGGGCCGCGGCGAAGTGTCGCGCGAAGCTCTCGGGGTCGATGGTCGCCGAGGTGACGATGACCTTGAGGTCGGGGCGCTTGGGCAGGATGCGGCGGAGGTAGCCGAGCAGGAAGTCGATGTTGAGCGAGCGCTCGTGCGCCTCGTCGACGATGATCGTGTCGTAGCGGCGCAGCAGCCGGTCGCGGTGGATCTCGTTGAGCAGGATGCCGTCGGTCACCAGCGCCACGCGCGTATCGGCCGACACCTTGTCGGTGAAGCGCACCTTATACCCGACGGTCGAGCCCAGCGGCACCTGCATCTCGTGGGCGATGCGCTCGGCGATCGTTCGCGCGGCGATGCGGCGCGGCTGCGTGTGCGCGATGGAGGTGCGGCCCAGCTCGAGGCAGATCTTGGGCAGCTGCGTCGTCTTTCCCGAGCCGGTGGCCCCGGCGACGATCACGACCTGGTGGTCGCGGATGGCGCGCGCGATCTCATCCCGCGCGGCGCTGACGGGCAGCTCGGGCGGGTAGACGATGACGGGTTCGACAGACACAGCCTTTCAGCTTATCGCGGCCCTACGGCATCGACGCCTTCTGCTCCACGATCCGTCGAGCCGCGGCATCCACTTTCACGGCGAACGCGGGGTCGCTCTCGGCGCGCGCCAGCACGGCCTGGTGCATCTCGGGGTAGACCGACGGGTCGGCCGACACGAGCAGCAGGTCGACACCGGCGTCGACGGCGAGCGTCGCGCGGTCGGCCGGAGACCAGGGCTGCACCTGCCGGGCGGCCGAGAGGTCGTCGACCGTGATCACCCCGTCGAAACCGACGCGGTCGCGCAGCACGTTCACCACCGCGGCTGAGAACGCGGCGGGTGCGTTCGGGTCGATCTGGGCGTAGATGGCGGTCGACATCATGACGATGGCGTCGCCCTGCGGCAGCACACTCTCGTACACGCCCACATCGGCGCCGTCCGCGGTGACCGTGTCGTCGGTCACGCCCGTGCGCGTGTCGGTGTTCTCGTCGACGTGGCCGAGGCCTGGGAAGTGCTTGAGCGTCGGCATCACACCGCCGTCGCGCATCCCGGCGGCGAACGCCCCGGCCTTCGTCGCGACCGCCGCCTGGTCGTAGCCGTACTCGCGCGCGAGCGCGCCGATCGGAGGATTGGATGCCGCAAACTCCGGGCTGGTGACGATGTCGGCGACGGGCGCGAGGTTCATGTTCACCCCGGCCTGAGCGAGCTGCGCGCCCCAGGTCGCGGCCGACGAGCGCAGCGCCGCGTCGGTCTGGGTGGCCTGCTCGATGGCCGAGGGGATGCGGTCGAAACCCGGGCCCTTCAGCACCTGGACGGTGCCGCCCTCCTGGTCGGTGGCGACCCACAGCTCCGGGGCGCCCGCGCCGACGGTGGAGGTGAACTGCCCGATGAGTCCCGCGGTGGCCTGGGTGCCGGCATCTGACCGTCCGTGCAGGAAGATCCCGCCGACGTGGTCGTCGCGCACGGCCGCGAGGGTCGTGGGGTTGGCGCCCTCGACCGAGGTGCCGACCATGAACATCTGACCGACCTTGTCGGCGAGGCTCATTCCCGCGAGGGGGTCGGGAGTGGCGGTCGGCGTGGGCGTGGGAGTCGCGGTGGGGGAGGGGGATGCCGACGGCGCGGGGGCCGCGGCCGGGGCACATGAGGTGAGGGCCAGGGCCGCGAGCAGCAAGAGGGCGGTCGAGCGCGTGGCGGTTTTCACCCAGCAATGCTCCCCGACGACTCTGGACGGTTCCCGGGACTTGACCGCGACCCGATGGCCTCGATCAGCCGTTGCCGGCCGAGCACGTCGCCTGGTTCGCCTTGGTGCCGCTGACGTTGCTCGGCAGTTCCACCACGCCCGGCGCGGCGCTGGCGTCCGTGGCATCCGGGGCGGGGGTGCTCGCCTCGGGGGCGGGCTCGCTCGGCGCGGCGGTGGGAGCGGACGGGTCGGCGATGACGCCGCCGTTCGCGCCTTCCTGGCCGGTCAGCTGCAGGGGAGCGTTGGTCTCCAGCGCCTCCCACAGCGTCGCCGCCGATGCCTGGTCGGGGATGACGTGGTTGTTGTCGGCGGGGTCGTCGACCACGGGGAACTGCACGAAGGTGATGTCCGAGAACGGGACGTCCTTCAGCGTGTACGCGAGTTGCGCGATGCGGATCGGGTCGGCGAGGCTCTCGCTCGGCTCGATGTTGTTCACCGCGGTGTTGGCCAGGCCGATGAGCGTTCCGGGGTTGGAGAGCACCTCGTCGCTGCGGAGCTTGTTGATGAGGCGAGACAGGTACTGCTGCTGGTTGCCGATGCGGGCGAGGTCGCTGCCGTCTCCGATGCCCTTGCGTGTGCGCAGGAAGGCCAGGGCGTCGTAGCCCTTGACCACCCGCGGGCCGGGCTCCCAGTCGATGCCCGCGTCGGGATCGTCGATGCCGTCGCCACCGATGCAGACCTCCACGCCGCCGATGGCGTCCGTGATGTTCACGACGTTGCCGAAACTCACCTTCGCCGCGAACGGGATGCTCTGCCCGCTCAGCTCGGACACGGTGTCGGCCACGCACGTGAGCCCGCCCGCCTCGTACGCGGAGTTGATCGGCGCCTTGTACGAGGCGTTCGAGACCGTCCCGTCGGGGTTCGTGCACTCCGGGATGCCGATCTGCAGGTCGCGCGGGAAGGACACGACCGTGACGCGACGGGGATTGGCCGACACGTGCACGAGCATGTTGACGTCGTTGCGCGTGCCCTCGTTGCCGGGGTCCGAGCAGCGGGCGCCGAACGCGGCCTTGACCTGGTCGTCGCACTCGTCCGTGCCGACGACCAGCACCGAGAACGGCTCGTTGTACGCGCTCAGCGCGGGCGGCTCGGCCGGTGCGTCCTTCAGGGGTACAGCGGCTTCTTGCAGCCGCTGCGACAGCGAGAAGGCGTAGAAGCCGCCCACAGCGACCGCCGCGACGAGCACGACGGTGACGGCGATCGCGACGAGCTTCGCTCCGCGGCGCCAGGTCGAGGAGGGATCACGTCGAGCGTGCCGGGTGGGGGGCTGCGGCGTCATCACGGTAGTCAACCACGCGGACTCGCGGTCAGGGCAGTCGAGGGGTGGAGCGGCCGGAGAATCGACCGCCCCACCCGGTGGACGATTACTTGCCGCCCTCGGTGAGCGTCACCTCGATCGGGGTGTAGCTGCCGCCGACGGCGACCCCCTCGTCCTTCAGCTCGCTCAGCGCCGCCTCGATGTACTCGTTCGAGTGTGCGGACTCGGCCGGCTCGGTGGTGATGAGGTTCAGCCCGTCCTGGTTGACGGCCTTGAGCGCGCCCTGCACCGTCTTGTCCCACGCCGCGGAGTCGATCATGCCGAACTCCCCACCGGTCCAGATGAGCTTGTTGACCTCGTTCATCTGCCAGAGCTGATGGGTCGGCCCCACCGGGAAGGCGTTGACGCCCGGAGCGGTCGCGGCCTTGTACGTGATGTCTGCGGCCTCGGCGGGGTTGTCGCGCGCGAACACCCACCCCTTCACGACCGCCTTGAGGAAGCGCTTGGCCGCGTCCGCGTACGCGGGGTCGTCGGCCAGGCGCTTCGTGTCGGCCCAGATCGCGTCCTGCAGCATGGCGCCGGCGGTGTCCTCGTACGAGATCACGTTGATGTCGTCCATCGTGTAGAGCTTGCCGGTGGCGGGGTTGACCGTCTCGAGCAGCTGCGCGAGCTCGTTGTAGGTCATCGCCTGCGCGGCATCCACGTCCTTATCGAGCAGGGCGTTCATCGAGAAGTCCTGCGTGGTGATCTTCACCGTCGAGGCGTCGAGGCCCTTGTCGGCCATCGCGGCGAAGATCTCCCACTCGTTGCCGAAGCCCCACGAGCCGATGCGCTTGCCCTCGAAGTCGTCGACGCTGGTGATGTTGGAGTCCTTCCACGACACCTGGGTCGTGCCCGACTTCTGGAACACCTGTGCGATGTCGGTGAGCTCGACGCCCTGGTTCTCGAGCGTTCCGAGCACCTTCGGCACCCACGCGACGGCGAAGTCGACGTCGCCGGCGACGAGGGCGTCCTGCGGTACGATGTCGCCGCCCGAGGGAAGCACCTCGACGTCGTCGAAGCCCTCCTCTTGGAAGTAGCCCTTGTCGAGGGCGACGTAGTAGCCGGCGAACTGCGCCTGCGGGAGCCACTGCAGCTGCAATTTCACCGACGTGAGGGGCGTGAAGTCGGCGCCGGACGACGATGGCGTCGATCCTCCGCCCGAGCAGGCGGAGAGAGCGAGGGCCGCGACGGCGACTCCCGCGATCGCGCCGAGAGCGCGACGGGTGCTGTGTCTCATGGGTGGTCCTTCCGGTTCTGGTGGAGCAGTTCGGGTGGAGCAGGCGGTGAGTGTCTACGGGCGCAGCGCGCCGAGGCGCCGGGCGACGATCCGTTCGAGCAGGGCGGTGAGCAGGAAGAAGAGCAGCCCGATCGCGATGCCGCCGCCCACGAACGCCCAGGCGAGGGCCGCGCGTCCCGACTTGGCGTACGTGGCGATCGCGGTGCCGATACCGTCGGCGGGCCCGCCGAAGTACTCCGCGACCAGGGCGGAGATGACGGCGAGGGATGCCGCGACCCGCACGCCCGTGAGCAGGTACGGCAGCGCGGTGGGCAGCGTGAGCCGCAGGAACGTCTGTCCGCCGGTGGCGGCGGTGGCCCGGAACAGGTCGCGCTGCACCGGGCGTGTCTGCCGGAGACCCCGGAGGGTGTTGACGAACACCGGGACGAAGGCGGCGATGCCGGCGACCGCTTGGCGGCCGAACTGGCTCGACGCGCCGAACATCGTGTTGAGGATGGGGGTGAGGGCGACGATCGGCACCACCGCCAGCGCGGCGACGAGCGGGGCGGTCATGCCGTCGACAGGACGCCAGGTCGCGGCGAGGGCGGCGAGCAGCACCGCGATGACGGTTCCGGCGAGCAGACCCACGAGAGCATTCGTGCCGGTGATGCCGGCAGCCTCCCACACGAGTGGGGCGCGCCCGACGAACTCCGCCGCGACGGCGAACGGGGCGGGCAGCATGCGCGGCGCGTTGCCGGAGGCGACGAACGCGTACCAGGCGAGGAGGCCGGCGATCCCCACGACGACGGGGGCCGCGAACCGGGCCCAGACCGGGAGCCGGACGGCGTTCATCGGGTACCCCCGAGAGCGACGGATACGTCGGAGCGCTCCGCGGCGACGGATGACACGGCATCCCGCATCCCGCTCATCGCTCGTTCGCCCGCTGGACGGGGGCGCCGTGCAGCGCCTCGCGGACGGCCGTGACGCGGGCGAAGAACTCGGGTGACTCACGGAGGGCCTCATCACGCGGGCGACCGGGGCGCGTGTCGATCACGTCGGTGATGCGGCCCGGGCGAGGGCTCATCACCACGACCCGGTCCGAGAGGAACACCGCCTCGGGGATGGAGTGCGTGACGAACACGACGGCGGCGCCGGTGTCGGCCGCGATGCGGGCGAGCTCGGACTGCAGGCGTTCACGGGTCATCTCGTCGAGCGCACCGAATGGTTCGTCCATCAGCAGCAGGCGGGGCTGTGCGGCGAGGGAGCGGGCGATCGCGACGCGCTGCTGCATGCCGCCGGAGAGCTGGTCGGGGTAGCGGTCGACGAAGTCGGTGAGACCGACGAGCTCCGCGAGTTCGGCTACCCGTGCGTCGCGGCGCGTCTTCGCCCACTTGTGCAGGTCGAGCGGCAGGGCGATGTTCGCCGCGACCGTCAGCCACGGCAGCAGAGCCGCCTGCTGAAAGGCGATGCCGTAATCCTGGTCGAGCCGCGCCTGGTGCGCGGTCTTGCCGTAGAGCGTGAGCTCGCCGACGCTGGGGGAATCGAGATCGGCGATGAGCCGCAGGAGCGTCGATTTGCCGCAGCCCGAGGGGCCGATGAGCGAGACGAACTCGCCGGCGGCGACGTCGAGTTCCACGCCGGTCAGCGCGATGACCTCCCCACCGGCCGTCGCGAAGGTCTTGCCGATGCCCGAGGCCCGGACGGCGAGGTCCGATAGAGGTGGCGGTGGTCATGCGGTGTCCTCCCCGCGACGGAAACGATGAAGGGCGACACCGATGAGGGTCACGCCGAAGGCCGCGACGAGTCCCATCACGACGGTGCCGAAGGTGGGCGCCCAGGGGGCGGCCGGGTCGGACGAGGCCTGACCCGCGAGCTGGATGAGCATGCGCCCGATGCCGCCGCGCAGGCCGATCGAGACCTCCGCCACGACAGCCCCGACCACCGCCGAGGCTGCCGCGAGGCGCAGGGCAGGCAGCAGGTGCGGCACGGCGGAAGGCAGGCGCAGGCGTACGAGCGTCTGCCACCACCCGGCGGAGTTCGCGCGCATGAGGTCGAGGTGCATCGCATCGGGAGCTGACAGGCCCCGCAGCATGCCGATCGCGACGGGGAAGAACGCCAGATACGACGCGATGAGCGCGACCGAGAACCACGGCGGCCACGGGAAGCCGGATCGGTCGACCTGTGTCCCGATGGCGTTGACCACCGGTGCGAAGGCGATGAGCGGCACGATCTGACTGACGACGATCCAGGGGAGGAGCCCCGCCTCGACGAGGCGCCAGCGTTGCATCGCCACCCCCAGCAGCGATCCGACGATCACGCCGATGAGCCAACCGAGCGCCGCGAGACCCAGCGTCATGCCCGCGGCCGCGGCGACCGAGACGATCAGCGGTGGGGTGTCGCCACCGCTGGTGGGCGCGAACATCCGCGTCACCATCTCCCAGACGTGCGGCATGGCGCGGTCGTGCGTGCGGGGGAGCAGAATGACGCCCGACCCGGCCGACCCGTCGCCGCCCGCCGTGACGCCGTCCGCGGGGC
The DNA here is from genome assembly GCF_030818635.1 of Microbacterium sp. SORGH_AS_0421. NCBI lineage: Bacteria > Bacillati > Actinomycetota > Actinomycetes > Micrococcales > Microbacteriaceae > Microbacterium > Microbacterium sp. SORGH_AS_0421. The sequence continues at coordinate 3,326,179 of NZ_JAUTAO010000001.1, read as the reverse complement.
CGAGCAGCTTGGACAGCTCCCACACGGCGATGACCGCGGCGACACCGGCCACGCCCCAGCTCACGCGGATCGCGGTGGCGCGCCCCCGGGAGGAGGGGATGCCGCGCGGCATCCGCTCCTCAGAGGCGACCGCCGCCGCGGTCCCGGGTGCCACCGCCTGATCGGTCACCGCTTCGCCGTCACCGGGGGAGTGAGAGCGGGGATGACGGTCTCGCCGTAGACCCGCATCGTCTCCTCCTTGTTGTCGTGCTGCAGGTAGCCCGCGAACTGGGTGACTCCCAGGGCACGCAGCTTCTCGAGCTTGGCGATGTGCTCCTCGGCGGTGCCGAGCACGCAGAAGCGCTCGACGATCTCGTCGGGCACGAAGTCGACGTGGTCGTTGTGACTCTTGCCGTGCGAGTTGTAGTCGTACCCGGTGCGTCCGGCGATGTAGTCGGTGAGGGCTGCCGGCACGTCGGAGTCGCCGCCGTACTTCGACACGATGTCGGCCACGTGATTGCCGACCATCCCGCCGAACCACCGGCACTGCTCGATCATGTGCGCGCGAGCCTCGGGGGTGTCGTCGCCGATGTACATCGGAGCGGCGACGCAGAACGCGATGTCGTCGGGGTTGCGCCCGGCTTCCTCGGCAGCGCGGCGGACGGTGGCGATCATCCATTCGGCGATGTCGAGATCGGCCAGCTGCAGGATGAACCCGTCGGCCACCTCGCCGGTGAGCTTGAGGGCGAGGGGGCCGTAGGCCGCGACCCACACGTCGAGCTTCGACCCGCGACTCCAGGGGAACTGCAACGTCGCGCCGTTGTACTCCACCGCGCGGGAGTTGCCGAGCTCCCGGATGACGTGCACCGACTCGCGCAGCGCCTTCAGGGTCGTGGGCCGCCCGTTCGTCACGCGCACGGCGGAGTCTCCGCGACCGATCCCGCAGATGGTCCGGTTGCCGTACATCTCGTTGAGGGTGGCGAAGGTGGATGCCGTGACCGTCCAGTCGCGGGTGGCGGGGTTCGTCACGAACGGACCGACCGTGATGCGGCGGGTGGCGGCGAGGATCGCCGAGTGCACGACGTAGGGCTCTTCCCACAGCAGGTGCGAGTCGAAGGTCCAGACGTGGCTGAAGCCGTGCGCCTCCGCCAGCTGCGAGAGCTGGACGACGCGGGCGGCGGGAGGGTTCGTCTGCAGGACGACGCCGAAATCCATGGGTTCTCCTCTCAGACCAGGTACTGGCTCAGGCCGCGTTTGACGAAGCGCCCGTCGCCCTTCGCGCCGATGTATGCGCCGTCGTCGACGACGACCTTGCCGCGCGAGATGACGGTGTCGACGTGCCCGTCGATCTCGTAGCCCTCCCACGCGGAGTGGTCCATGTTCATGTGGTGGGTCTTGCCCACGCCGATCGAGGTATGGCCGGCCGGGTCGTAGACGACGATGTCGGCGTCGGCATCGGGGGCGATGACGCCCTTCCTGCCGTACATGCCGAACATGCGCGCCGGCGTCGTGCTGGTCAGCTCGACCCAGCGCTCGAGCGTGATCTGCCCGGTCACGACGCCCTGATACATGAGGTCCAAGCGGTGTTCGACCGAGCCGATGCCGTTGGGGATCGCGCGGAAGTCGCCCTGGCCGAGCGTCTTCTGGTCCTTCATGCAGAAGGGGCAGTGGTCGGTGGAGACCATCTGGATGTCGTTGGTGCGCAGCGCCTGCCACATGTGGTGCTGGTGGCCCTCGTGCTTCGAGCGCAGCGGCGTCGAGCACACCCACTTCGCGCCCTCGAAGTCGCCCCACTCCTCGCTCGAGGCGCCGAGCTGGTCCTCGAGAGAGAGGTAGAGGTACTGCGGGCACGTCTCGCCGAACACGTTCTGTCCGTTGTCGCGGGCCCAGGCGAGCTGCTCGACGGCCTGCTTGGCGCTGACGTGTACGACGTACAGGGGGGCGCCGGTGAGGTTCGACAGCATGATCGCGCGGTGCGTGGCCTCTTCCTCCATCTGCCAGGCACGCGCGACGCCGTGGAAGTACGGCGAGGTCTTGTTCTTCTCGATCAGCTGCTCGGCGAGCACATCGATGACGGGGCCGTTCTCGGCGTGCATCATCGTCAGCAGGCCGGTGTCGGCGGCGACCTGCATCGCGCGCAGGATCTGCGCGTCGTCGGCGTAGAACACGCCCGGGTACGCCATGAACATCTTGAAGCTCGAGATGCCCTCGTCGATCAACCCGGGCAGGGCGGCGAGGGAGTCGGCATCCACCCCTCCCACGATCTGGTGGAAGCCGTAGTCGATCGCGCAGTTGCCCGCGGCGAGTTCGTGCCAGTGGGCGAGGCCGTCTTGGACGCGCTCGCCGGTGCGCTGGATGGCGAAGTCGACGATCGTCGTCGTTCCACCCCATGCCGCGGCGCGGGTGCCGGTCTCGAAGGTGTCCGACGCACTGGTGCCGCCGAAGGGCAGCTGCATGTGCGTGTGCGCATCGATGCCGCCCGGAATCACGTACTTGCCCGTCGCATCGATGACGGTGTCGACGGATGCCGCGGGGTCGTGGCCCAGCAGGGTCGAGCCCGGCGCGAGCACGGCGGCGATCGTCTCGCCGTCGATCAGCACGTCGGCGGCGCTGCGACCGGTCGCCGACACGACGGTGCCGCCCGTGACCAGGGTGGTCGCCATCTCAGGCCTCCACGATCTCGCCGTAGGTGTCGGGGCGGCGGTCGCGGTAGAACTGCCAGTCGTCGCGCATCTGCTGCACGAGGTCCATGTCGAGGTCGCGGATGAGCACCTCCTCGTGCTCGGAGGAGCCGACCGCTCCGACGTGGTTGCCGCGCGGGTCGATGACCTGGCTCGTGCCGTAGAAGGTGACGGCTTCGTCGCCGTACTCGTTGTCCTCGCGGCCGACGCGGTTGGGCTGGAGGACGAAGTAGCCGTTCGCCACGGCCGCACACGGACCCTCGACCTCCCAGAGGCGGTTCGACAGGCCGGGCTTGGTGGCGTTGGGGTTGAACACCATGTGCGCCCCGTTCAGGCCGAGCTCGCGCCAGCCCTCGGGGAAGTGGCGGTCGTAGCAGATGTACATGCCGACCTTGCCGACCGCGGTGTCGAAAACGGGATAACCGAGGTTGCCCGGACGGAAGTAGAACTTCTCCCAGAACTTCTCGAGGTGCGGGATGTGGTTCTTGCGGTAGCTGCCGAGCACCGTCCCATCCGCGTCGACGAGCACCGAGGTGTTGTAGTAGACGCCGGTCTGGGCCTCTTCGTAGATCGGCAGCACGCTGACGAGTCCGAGCTCTTTCGCGAGTGCCGCGAATCGCTGCACGAGGGGACCGTCGATCGGCTCGGCGTAGCGGTAATACTTCTGATCCTGCGTGATGCCGAAGTAGGGGCCGTAGAAGAGCTCCTGGAAGCACACGACCTCGGCACCCGCCGCCGCCGCATCGCGAGCGAACTGCTCGTGCTTGTCGAGCATCGATTCCTTGTCGCCGGTCCACGTGGTCTGCGTGATGGCTGCGCGCACGGTCGTCATGCGATTCTCCCGATCTCACGGCCGGTGCCGTGTTCTGTTACTGTCGCGGCTGAACATTTCCCGACGATTTCCGTGCGTGACAACACGGTGAAGAGAAGGGGCTTCGCGCGATCTGCCGGCGCCGCGGGGAACGACGAGGGCGAGGGACGACATGCTGGAAGCCGAAGCACTGACCGAACGCTCCTCGGCGGGTCTCGCGTCGGAGATCGCGCGCCTCGTCACCGATGGGACGCTGGTGCCCGGCGAGCGCCTGCCGACGGTGCGCGCCGTCGCCGCCGAGCTGAGAGTGTCGACCGGAACCGTGGCCGCGGCGTGGCGCGCGCTCGCCGACGCGGGGGTCATCGTTTCGCGGGGTCGCGCCGGTTCTTTCGTGCGCTCCGAGCGGCGGGAGTGGCTGAGCCCGCGCGTACGGGGCCTGGCCCTCGATGCCCCCGGTGTTCCCGCGCCACCCCGAGGGCTCGGAGGTCGCGTCGCCGCCTCCGCGCGCCTCGACCTCTCGCGCGGAACGCCCGACCCGGCGCTCCTGCCGTCGATCGCGAGGGCGCTGTCGCTCGCGCGACCGCGCGCCGACACGGGCCGGTACCACGACCTTCCCGTGCTGCCCGAGTTGTACGACGTCCTGATGGAGCAGTGGCCGGTGAGCGGCGTCGAGGCCCTCACGGTGGTCGACGGCGCTTTCGACGGCATTTCGCGCACGGTGGATCAGGTGGTCCGTTTCGGCGATCGCGTCGCCGTGGAGTCCCCGGGGTTCCCGTACATCTTCGATCTCGTCGACGCGGCGGGCGGCATCCCTCTTCCGCTCGAGAGCGATGCCGACGGCATCCTCCCCTCCTCTCTGGCGAGGGCTCTGGCGCGACAGCCCTCGACGCTCGTGCTGCAGCCGAGGGCACAGAATCCCACGGGGGTGTCGATGTCGTCCGAGCGAGCCCGCCGGCTCGCCAACGTGCTGCTGACCGTACCCGGGGGTCGTCGGGTCACCGTGATCGAAGACGACCACTCGGCGCTCATCGCCACGGCGCCCGCCGTCACGCTCGCGCGCTGGATCCCCGCTCAGGTGGTCCACGTGCGCGGCTTCTCGAAATCCCACGGTCCCGACCTGCGGATCGCGGCCCTCGGCGGTCCCGCCGACATCGTCGAACGCATCGTCCGCCGCCGCATGCTCGGGCCGGGGTGGACCTCGCGTCTGCTCCAGAGCGTGCTGCGGGAACTCCTCACCGATTCGAGCTCGATCGCCGCCGTCAGCACCGCTCGTCTCATCTATCGCGACCGGCTCGATCGCCTCGCCGACGCCCTGCGGCGATGCGGAGTCGACGTGGGCGCACCCGACGGCATCAACCTGTGGGTTCCCGTGCTCGACGAGCGCGCGGCGGTCGTGCATCTCGCGGCCGAGGGGATCGCGGTGTCGGCGGGAGCGCCCTTCGTCGTCGAGGCGTCGCCCGAGTCGGGGGCGGTCGGCGGGCGCGTGCGCGTCACCGGGGGATCGGTGTCGGAGAACGTCCGTCTCGTCGCCGAGGCCCTCGCCCGCGCGGCGATCGCCCCGCCGCTGTCGTGATGCGCGCGACGCGCGCGCTTCGTCCCCGCCCTGCGCACCCCGTCAACCCCGAAGCCGCTTCGAATCGATTCTCCTAGGCTCGATGCATGACCGTTCCTTCAGTTCAGCTCAACGACGGAAACTCCATCCCCCAGCTCGGCTATGGCGTGTTCCTCGTGCCCGCCGACGACGCCGAGCGTGCCGTGTCCGAGGCCCTCGAGGTCGGCTACCGACACATCGACACCGCTGCCATCTACAAGAACGAAGAGGGCGTCGGTCGAGCGATCGCCGCCAGCGGTATCCCGCGCGACGAGCTCTTCGTCACCACCAAGCTCTGGAACGACCGCCACGACGGCGACGACGCGCACGCCGCGATCGACGAGAGCCTCCAGAAGCTTCAGCTCGACGCCGTGGACCTGTACCTCATCCACTGGCCCACCCCGAAGAACGACAACTACGTCAACGCGTGGCAGAAGCTCATCGAGATCCGCGAGGCCGGCAAGACCCGCTCGATCGGCGTCTCGAACTTCCTCGTGCCGCACCTCGAGCGCATCGTCGCCGAGACCGGCGTCACCCCCGTGGTGAACCAGATCGAGCTGCACCCCGCCCTCAGCCAGCGCGAGATCGCCGCGTGGGGCCACGAGCACGACATGCACATCGAGTCGTGGGGTCCGCTCGGCCAGGGCAAGTACGACCTGTTCGAGATCCCCGCGGTGAAGGAAGCCGCCGAGGCCCACGGCAAGAGCCCGGCCCAGGCGGTGCTGCGCTGGCACATCCAGCACGGCTTCATCGTGTTCCCGAAGTCGGTGCGCCGCGAGCGCCTCGAAGAGAACTTCGCGCTGTTCGACTTCGAGCTCTCCGCCGACGAGATGGCCGCGATCGACGCGGTCGACCCGGGTGACGGTTCGGGCCGCGTCGGCACGCACCCTGACGACCTCAACTGACGTCGCCGCGACCGCGCGCATGAACCGCCTCGCGAACGCCTCGAGCCCCTACCTGCGGGCCCACGCCGACAATCCCGTCGAGTGGTTCCCCTGGGGGGCCGAGGCGTTCGCGCTCGCGGCCAAGAGAGACGTCCCCGTGATGATCTCGATCGGCTACAGCACCTGCCACTGGTGCCACGTCATGGCGCGAGAATCGTTTCAGGATGCCGAGACCGCCGGCATCCTGAATGAGGGCTTCGTCTCGATCAAGGTCGATCGCGAGGAGCATCCCGACGTCGATGCCGCCTACCTCGACGCCGCGTCCGCCTTCACGCCGCACCTGGGCTGGCCGCTGACGGTGTTCGCGAGCCCCGAGGGGCGCGTCTTCTACGCCGGCACGTACTTTCCGCCCTCGCCCCGCCCGCCTCAGCCCTCATTCCGCCAGGTGCTCGCCGCGGTCCGAGAGGCGTGGACCGAGCGACGGAGCGAGGTGGATGCCACGGGCTCCTCGCTCCGAGATGCCCTGGCCGCCGCAGCCACCGCCCCGGCCGACGCCCCGCCATCCCTCGACCAGCTCGCGGCCGCCGCCCGCGCGATCGCCGCGCGTGAGGACCGCGAGTACTTCGGCTTCGCCGCGGGCCCCGCCTTCGAGACCCCGAAGTTCCCGAACACCCCGGTGCTCCGCTTCCTGCAGCACCCCGCCCTCGCCTCGGACGCTCCGGATGCCGCGGACGTGGCATCCCGAGCCCTGTCCGCCATGGCCGGCTCCGACCTGCACGACACGGTCGAGGGCGGATTCTTCCGGTACGCCACGCGCCGCGACTGGAGCGTGCCGCACTACGAGCGCATGCTCACCGACAACGCCGCGCTCGTCGAGGTCGCGCTCGCCGCGGGCGACGACGCCACGGCGACCGATGCCGCCCGCTTCCTCGTCGACGTCCTGCAACTGCCCTCCGGCGGGATCGCCGCCGCCCAGGACTCGGAATCGATCATCGACGGCGTCCGCAACGAGGGCGGGTACTACCGTGTCGCGGACCGTTCGGCACTGCAGCCCCCCGCTCTCGACGCCAAAATCGTCACCGGCTGGAACGGGCACGCGATCGCCGCCCTCGCCGCCGCCGGAACCCGAACCGACCCCCGCTTCCTCGAGGCGGCGCGCTGGGCCGCCGACGCGGTGCTCGAAAGCAACGTCGCCGACGACGGGACGCTGCGCCGCGCCTCGCTCGACGAGGTCCGCTCCGCCGCCCCCGCGACGCTCGAGGACTACGGCGGACTCGCGCGGGGCCTCCTCGCCCTCGCCCGTGCGACCGGCGAGGTCGCCTATGCCGCGCGGGCGCGGGCGCTCGTGGACCTGTGCGTCGGCGACGACGGCATCCGTCCTCCGGGTGGTGGTGACCCCGTGCTCGTGGGGCAGGGCATGCAGTCGCACGCCGTGCCCACCGACGGCGCCTCGCCCTCGGGCCCGTCGGTGTTCGCCGCTGCCGCCCTCGACCTGTGGCGCCTCGGGGCGGGGGAGCGCTACCGGACCGCCGCGGAGACCCTGGTCCGGGCCGCGGCCGACGCCGCGTTGTCGTCACCCCTCGCGCACGGCGCGATCCTCGAGGTCGCCCTCGGCCTGGCCTCGGCCCCGCGCCAGGTGGTCGTGGTGGGCGAGACGGATGCCGAGATCGCCGACGCCGCCCGCCGGATCGCCGCCGACGTGGTGGCGGTGGTGTCGCCCGCACAGGCTGTCGCTTTCGCCGAGGCGGGGTTCGAGCTGTTCGAGGGCAAGGTCGCCCAGGGCGGCGAGGCGACGGCGTACGACTGTCGTGCCTTCACGTGCGCGCTGCCGACGACGGATGCGGGGCAGTTGGTCTGACTGAGGCGGGGGGGGCGTGGCTGCCTTCTCACCGGTTGGTCGCAGAACACTTCGTGCACCGTTGCGGCGGGGGCCTCAATCCAGCAGGTGCCGCAGATATCTCCCGGGCGACTCGAGGAACCCGCGCTGCAGCCGCACCAGCTCCAGGTCTTCCCACGCGCTCTCGCGAATGCCCCAGTCGCCGAGCTCCAGGATCGTCGCCCCCGGAAGTGCCACCAGCACGGGGGAGTGAGTCGCGCAGATCACCTGCGTCCCGCGCGAGCGCATACGGTCGAGCGACGCCAGCCAGCGCAGCGTCGACGAGAACGACAGCGCCGCCTCGGGCTCGTCGAGGCACGCCAGCCCCGCGACATGGTGCGGGTGATCGAGCGTCTCGTCGAGCAACGCATTGAACGATTCGCCGTGGCTCAGGGTGTGCAGGCTGGGAGCGTCGCCGCCGATGTCGTCGCGCCACGAGTAGTAGCTGTGCATCGTCTCTGCTCGCAGGAAGAAACCCCACCGCGGCGCCCTCGGGCTGCGTTCGATCCGCAGCCACTCGCCGAGCGGACTCTCGGTTCGCCGCGTCTCACCGCCGCCGTTGGTCGAGCCGCCCTCGGCAGGCAGCCCCGCGGCCTCGGCGATGCCCTCGATGAGCGTCGACTTGCCCGACCCGTTCTCTCCCACCAGGAAGGTGACGCCGGGCGCGAACTCCCAGCCGTCGCCCCTGGCCACTTCGAGGAACTGCGAGACGGCGGGTACGGTCGCCGGCCACGCCGACGGCTCGACCGGCGCATCGCGGAACAACTTCACCCGCTGCACGGGCCGCGGGTCGTGCAGCCACTCGTCTCCGTCGACCATGCTCACCCCCGGTCTTTCACGAATTCGGACCCGTACAGCACATTCGGCTGCCGAGCCCGTCACCGGATCGATTCTGTGGCATCCATCCCTGTACTCCCACCCCGCCCGCACGCCACCTCGCGCCCACCCGCCCCGCGCTCAGATCCAGGTGGGCAGCCAGTTGTGCAGGCGCCAGAACTCGTACGGCACCGGAAGCCCCGCCCACACGGGATACCAGAACGCCGAGATCACGAGACACAGCCCGAGGAAAGCCAGGACGAGCACCTGCCCGCTCGCCCGTGACGCGCCCTTCACCCCGCGGGCGATGTCGCGCAGCGCGAAGGTGAGCGCGAGCACGAGGAAGGGCAGCATCGCCACCGTGTAGAACTGGAAGATCGTCCGCTCGGGGTAGAGCAGCCACGGCACATAGGTGGCGGCGAGTCCGGTCAGCACGAGAGCGAAGCGCCAGTCGCGGACCATGACGAAGCGCACGAGCAGATAGAGGGACGCCGCGACGCCGGCCCACCAGATGATCGGGTTCGCGATGCTCGAGATCGCCTCGGTGCAGCCCGTCGGCAGCGTGCAGCCGTTGACGCCCGCCTGGTCCTGGTGCCAGTACATCGAGGTGGGGCGGATGAGCAGCGGCCACTGCCAGGCGGGACTCGCGTAGCTGTGCGGGGTGACGAGGCCCACGTGGAACGCGTACATCTCCTGGTGGTAGGCCCAGAGCTGTCGAAGCGGCTCCGGGACCCACCCCCAGATGCCGGTCGCGGCGACCGGGGTGCCGCGCATCCAGCCGCCGTTCGAGAACAGCCACCCCGACCAGCTCGCGAGGTACACGACCACCGCGACCGGCACGAGCAGGACGAACGATGCGAGGCCCTGGCGCACGGCATACATAGGCCATTGATCGATTCCGGCGCGGCGACGGGCGAGGGCGTCGGTGATCACCGCGTACAAGCCGACGGCGGCGAGCACGTACAGTCCCGACCACTTCACGGCGGTGGCCGCCCCGGCGGCGGCTCCCGCGGCGAAGAGCCAGGGACGGGCCCACAGGACGGGCCCCCACGTGTGCCGTTCTCCCGGCAGGGCCGCGATGGCGGTGCGCAAGCGGTCGGTGCTGCCCCGGTGGTCGAGGGCGACGAACCAGAAGACGAGCACGATGAAGAACGTCAGGAAGACGTCGAGCAGCGCGATGCGGCTCAGCACGATCCCGAGGCCGTCGATCGCGATGAGACCGGATGCCACGGTCGCGAAGGGGATCGACCGGGTGATCGTGCGCGCCAGCAGGTACACCAGCAGCACCGTCGCGGTACCGAAGACGGCGGCGGAGATGCGCCAACCCGTCGCCGAGTCGGGACCGAGCAGCGCCATGCCCGCGCCGATGAGGATGCGTCCGAGGGGAGGGTGCACGACGTAGCTGCCGATGCCCGTGAAGACGTCGGTGTCCCCCGCCGCGAAGCTGGCGTCGGCGCCGTCGGGCCAGGTCGAGGGGTAGCCGAGCACCCACTGGCTCCACGAATCCTTCACGTAGTACGTCTCGTCGAAGACGAGCTGGTGCGGATTGCCGATGTCGACCAGACGCAGCACGGCCGCGAGGACGGTGACCAGCGCGGGTGCGAGCCAGCGCCACAAGCGGAACCCGCGGGGGCCGTCGAGGAGGGCGTCGCGCCACCGATCGATGCGCGTCTGCTCGATCGACGGGAGCAGCGGAGGGACGGCGGTGGTCACGGCCCCCAGCCTAAGGTGGAACGGTGATCATCCTGGCGGCGACCCCCATCGGCAACCTGGGCGACGCCTCGAAGCGTCTGATCGAGGCGCTCGAGAACGCCACCGTCGTCGCGGCAGAAGACACCCGCACCACGCAGCGTCTGCTCGCGGGACTCGGGGTCGAGAACCGGCCGCGCCTGATCGCCCTGCACGATCACAACGAGAAGGAGAGGGCCGCCGAACTGGTCGAGCTCGCCCGCGAAGACGATCTGCTGGTGTTGAGCGACGCCGGCATGCCCACGGTGAGCGACCCCGGCTTCGGCCTCGTCGCGGCAGCCGCCGCCGCGGGTGTCACGGTCACCGCGATTCCCGGTCCGAGCGCGGTCGTCACGGCCCTGGCCGTCGCGGGCCTTCCCACCGACCGCTTCGCCTTCGAGGGCTTTCCGCGCCGCAAGCCGGGGGATCGCCGCAAGGCCTTCGCGCAGCTCGCGTCGGAGGAGCGGACCCTCGTCTTCTTCGAGTCGCCGTCGCGACTGGCATCCACTCTCGAAGACCTCGCGACCGAGTTCGGCGCCGATCGTCCCGCCGCCGTCTGCCGCGAGCTCACCAAGCTCTACGAAGAGGTCAAGCGCGGAACCCTTGCCGAGCTCGCCGCGTGGGCGGCCGAGGGCGTCCGCGGTGAGATCGCGATCGTCGTCGGCGGCGCCACCGCTCGCGAGGTGGCGTTCCCGGATGCCGTGACCCAGGTGCTCGAGATCGTGCGCGGCGGCGCGCGGCTCAAAGAGGCCGCCGCCGAGGTGGCCTCGCAGACCGGCCACTCCTCGCGCGAGCTGTACCAGGCGGCGCTGGCCGTCAAACGCTGACACCCGTCACACGGTCGGCCGTGTCGGTGCCTCCCCGTAGAATCTCCAGGTGACTTCCGGCCGATCTTTCTACATCACGACGCCGATCTACTACCCCAGCGATCTGCCCCACATCGGGCACGGGTACACGACGGTGGCCGTCGATACGCTCGCGCGCTGGCACCGCCAGGCGGGTGACGACACGTGGATGCTCACCGGCACCGACGAGCACGGCCAGAAGATGCTGCGGGCGGCCGCCGCGAACGGCGTGACGCCGCAGGAGTGGGTCGACAAGCTCGTCACCGAGTCGTGGTTCCCGCTGCTCGAGACCCTCGACGTCGCCAACGACGACTTCATCCGCACCACGCAGCCGCGCCACGAAGAGCGCGTGCAGCAGTTCGTAAAGGCGTTGTTCGACCGGGGCTACATCTACGCGGGCGAGTACGAGGCGCTGTACTGCGTCGGTTGCGAGGAGTTCAAGCCCGAGGCCGAGATCGTCGACGGCACGGGACCCTTCGAAGGGCTCAAGGTCTGCGCGATCCACTCGAAGCCCCTCGAGCTGCTGCAAGAGAAGAACTACTTCTTCAAGCTCAGTGAGTTCCAGGACCGCCTGCTCGAGCTCTACAAGACCGAGCCCGACTTCGTGCGACCCGAATCGGCGCGCAACGAGGTCGTCTCGTTCGTGCGCAGCGGTCTGAAAGACCTCTCGATCTCGCGTTCGGCCTTCGACTGGGGCATCACCGTTCCGTGGGACCCCTCGCACGTCATCTACGTGTGGGTCGACGCTCTGCTCAACTACGCCACCGCCGTGGGCTACGGCACCGACCCCGAGACCGGCGAGGTCACCGCGGAGTTCGCGCGCCGCTGGCCCGCGTACCACGTGGTCGGCAAAGACATCCTGCGTTTCCACGCCGTCATCTGGCCCGCCATGCTCATGGCTGCGGGCCTCGACGTGCCCCGGGGCGTCTTCGCACACGGGTGGCTGCTCGTCGGCGGCGAGAAGATGTCGAAGTCCAAGCTCACCGGCATCGCGCCGACCGAGATCACCGACGTCTTCGGCTCCGATGCGTACCGGTTCTACTTCCTCTCGGCGATCGCTTTCGGTCAGGACGGCTCCTTCTCGTGGGAAGACCTCTCGGCCCGTTATCAGGCCGAGCTCGCCAACGGCTTCGGCAACCTGGCGTCCCGCACCATCGCGATGATCTCGAAGTACTTCGACGGCGTGGTACCCGAGCCCGGCGCCTACACCGACAGCGACCTGACGATCCAGAAGATCGTGGCGGATGCCGCGGCCAACGCCGACGCCGCCGTGGAGCGTTTCCGCATCGACGAGGCGATCGCCGCCATCTGGACGATCGTCGACGCGCTGAACGGCTACATCACCGAGAACGAGCCGTGGGCTCTGGCGAAGGACGAGGCCACGCGCGAGCGTCTGGGCACCGTGCTGTACACCGCGGCCGAGGGCCTGCGCGCGCTCGCCGTGCTGTTGTCGCCGGTCATGCCGGCGTCGACCGAGAAGCTGTGGTTCGCGTTGGGCGCGTCCGAGGGCCTCGGCGACCTGCACGATCAGCGTCTGCGCGAAGCGGGGGCATGGGGCGTGCTGCGCCCCGGCTCCTCGGTGAACGCGCTCTCGCCGCTGTTCCCCCGCGTCGAGCAGGCGTGACGGCGATGTCGGGTGCAGCGGCGGTCCCTGAGCCCGGCGAGGCGACCGCCGCCGCACCGGCCCCCGGCTCCGCCCCCGTCGAACGCCCACGCGGCACCATCGACGGCGGTGATCCGAGTCAGTACGTGCGCGAGCGCTCGGTCGACGGCCGTCGCGACGTGAGCTATCCGCCGGCGCCCGAGCCGCTCGGCATCCCGGTCTACGACAATCACACGCACCTCGAGATCGAGGACGGCGACACCGGTTTGTCGCTCGACGAGCAGCTCGAGCGCGCGCTCGCCGTCGGCGTCCACGGCGTCGTGCAGGCCGGCGGTGACGTGGACTCCTCGCGTTGGTCGGCGTGGGCGGCGCGTTCGCACCCTCGGGTGCTGGCCGCCGTCGCCATCCACCCCAACGAGGCTCCGGTCTACGAGCGGGCAGGCGAGCTGGATGCCGCGATCGCCGTCATCGACGAACTCGCCGCCGAACCCCGCGTCCGGGCGATCGGCGAGACGGGCCTGGACTTCTTCCGGACCGAAGCCGACGGCATCCCGGCCCAGATGCGCTCCTTCGAGGCGCATATCGCGCTGGCGAAGAAGCACGGCATCGCGATGCAGATTCACGACCGTGACGCGCACGAGGCCGTGCTCGAGACCCTCGAGAGGGTCGGTGCCCCCGACAAGACGGTGTTCCACTGCTTCTCGGGCGACGCCGACATGGCGCGCATCGCGGCAGACCGCGGGTACTACCTGTCGTTCGCGGGCAACGTGACATTCAAGAACGCGCAGAACCTGCGCGACGCTCTCGCGGTGACTCCGCTCGACCGGATCCTCGTCGAGACCGACGCGCCGTTCCTCACCCCGGTGCCCTACCGCGGCCGCCCGAACGCGCCGTACCTGATCCCGGTGACGCTGCGCTTCCTCGCGGCGGAGCTGGCGATGGACACTGACGAGCTCGGTGCCCGTGTCGCGGCGAACACGCTGCGCGTCTACGGCGCCTTCGAGGACTGACCGGCGCGCACGAGCCGGGTGCCGCGCAGCCTCAGTGATTCGCGCAAACCCAGCCCTTTGGCCCCGGATGCCGGTGAGTTTGTGTGGATCCTGGGGTCATGTCGCGTGGGTGGGGCGGGCGTCGCGCAGTCTCAGTGTTTCGCGCAACTTCAGCTGCTTGGCCCTGGATGCCGCTGACTCTGTGCGGATTGCTGGGGTGATGTCGCGCGGGTGGGCCGGGCGTCGCGCAGTCTCAGTGTTTCGCGCAACTTCAGCTGCTTGGCCCTGGATGCCGCTGACTCTGTGCGGATTGCTGAGGTGATGTCGCGCGGGTGCGCCCGGCGTCGCGCAGCCTCAGTGACTCGCGCAACCTCAGCCCCTTCGCCCCGGATGCCGCGCACCCTGTGCGGATCGCTGAGGGTGCGCGGGCGACACGCCGACGCGCGGAAGGCCGGCGCCCCTCGGGGCACCGGCCTTCTGGCATCCGGACGCGGGCTTCGCGTCAGGCCTTGGCCTTCGCCTTCGGCTTGCGGACGAACAGGGTCTCGGTCTGCTCGAGCTCCATGCCCTTGGTCTCGGGGATGCGCAGGGCGACGTAGACGAACGACAGGGCCGCGAACAGGGCGTACATGCCGTAGGTGAGGGGCAGCGACCAGCCCGACATGGCCGGGAACGACACCGTGATGGCGAAGTTCGCGATCCACTGGGCTCCGGCGGCGACGCCGAGGGCCTTGCCTCGGATGCGGCTCGGGAAGATCTCGCCGAGCAGCACCCAGACCAGCGGGCCCCACGACGCCCCGAAGCCGACGACGAAGACGTTCGCGGCGACCAAAGCGACTCCACCCCACGGGGCGGGCAACGACACGTCCGTACCCGAACCGGTGGCGAAGGCGAACGAGAGCGCCATCGCACCGAGCGAAACGGTCATGAGGATCGAGCCGGTCAAGAGAATCGGCTTCCGGCCCACCCGGTCGACGAGGAAGATCGCGACGAAGGTCACGACGACGTTCGTGACCGAGGTGATCACCGAGATCAGCAGAGAGTTGCTTTCGTCGAAGCCGACAGCCTTCCAGAGGGTCGTGGAGTAGTAGAAGATCACGTTGATGCCGACGAACTGCTGGAACATCGACAGCAGAATGCCGGTCCACACGATCCCCTGCAGTCCCAGCACCGGCCCGCGCAGCGAGACGTTCTTGTTCTTGCGGTCGGCCTCGATGGCGTTCGAGAGCTCGTTCATCGTCTTGTCGAGGTCGGCCGGCGGCACCAGCCGCGCGAAGATCGCCTTCGCCTCGTCGCGCTTGCCCTTCGAGAGCAGGTAGCGGGGCGATTCGGGAACCGTGAAGGACAGGACTCCGTATACCGCTGCCGGGACCACACCGACGAGGAACATCCAGCGCCAGGCCTCCATGCCCAGCCACAGCTGATTGGCCGCGCCGCCGGCGGTGTTGGCCAGCAGCGCGTCCGAGAGCAGGGCGCCGAAGATACCGAGCGTGATCGCCAGCTGCTGCAGGGAGGCCAGGGAGCCACGGATCTGACGCGGGGCGACCTCCGCGATGTAGGCGGGGGCGACCACCGAGGCGATGCCGATTCCCAGTCCGCTCATCACGCGCCACAGGATGAGGTCGGGCACGCTGAAGGTGAGGGCGGCGCCGATCGACGAGACGAAGAACAGCACGGCGCCGAGGAGCATGACCTTGAGGCGCCCCCAGCGGTCCGACAGGGCGCCGGCAACGATCGCGCCGACGGCGCATCCGAGCAGGGCGACGGCGACGACGAAACCGGTGAGCACCTGCGAGAGCTCGAAGTTGCCCTGGACGGCATCGACAGCGCCGTTGATGACCGAGGAGTCGAAACCGAAGAGGAAACCGCCCACCGCTGCCGCGAGCGAGAGCCCGATGGCTCGTCGCCCGTAGGGGCTCCTGAGGGTGAAAGCGTTCGAGGGGATGGACTGCGTTTGACTCACCTGATCACGCTACTCCTGCCCATCGGGAGCGTCGGGCACTGGCGGGATCGCTGACTACAGTGGAACAATGCCCGTTTCCCTCCTCGGTGCCTCCGAGATCCGTCGGCTCGCCGCCGAGCTCGATGTGACCCCCACCAAGAAGCTCGGGCAGAACTTCGTCGTCGACGCCAACACGGTGCGCAAGATCGTGCAGGCGGCTCGGGTCACGGCATCCGATCGTATCGTCGAGATCGGTCCCGGTCTCGGATCCCTCACCCTGGCGATCCTCGAGACGGGTGCCTCGGTCGTTGCCGTCGAGATCGATCACCGGCTCGCGGAGCGGCTTCCCTCCACCGCGGCAGCCCACGACGTGCCCGCCGGCCGCCTGACGGTCATCGACGCCGACGCTCTGCGCGTCGATGAGCTGCCGGGAGAACCCGGCGTCCTGGTCGCGAACCTGCCGTACAACGTCTCGGTGCCCGTGCTGCTGCACTTCCTCGAGACCTTCCCCTACCTGCAGCGCGGCGTCGTCATGGTGCAGGCCGAGGTGGGGGAGCGCCTCGCCGCCCCTCCCGGGTCGAAGATCTACGGCGCCCCGAGCGTCAAGGCGGCCTGGTACGGCTCATGGCGACTGGCCGGCACGGTGTCGAGTCAGGTGTTCTGGCCCGTGCCGAACGTCGACAGCGTGCTCGTCGGCTTCGACCGGGATGCCGAAGCCCGCGGCACCGAGGAGCACCGACTCCGCACTTTCCAGATCGTGGATGCCGCTTTCCAGCAGCGCCGCAAGATGCTCCGCCAGGCGCTGTCGGGCGTGCTGGGCGGCACGGCCGCGGAGGCGTCAGCTCATCTCGAAGCGGCCGGCGTGGATCCCACGCTGCGCGGCGAGCAGCTGACGGTTGAGGACTACGCGCGCATCGCCGCGGTCTGATCGCCGCGCTCTGACCCGAGGTCGGGGCGCCTCGACGTGACCCGCGTTCGAGGTGACCCCTGTCCGCCGAGAGGACCCGCGTTTCGCGCTCGTCTCGGGTCATCTCGCGCATCGTGGGTCATGTCGCTCGACCGGGCGGGATGCGGCGCGGCGTCCACCCCACACGACGTCCCGTGCCACCGCGCAGTGCGGCCACGTTGTGAACTGTCGGGTGAATTCTCGCCGTGTTCATCACGCGTTCCAGAAACATGTCTGTAACATTTCGAGCCAACCGGGAGCATCACGCCGGTGACGAGGTCGTACCCGACGGCCCGAGAGGATCGAGATGCGCTACGCCGAGTACCCCCGAGCCGAACGTGTGCTGCTCCACCTGAGCGACACCCACCTTCGCGCCGGCGGTGCACCGCTCTACGACGACGTCGACTCCGAGGCGTACCTCGCCCGTGCGGTCGAGGCGATCGGTGCGTCGGGCATCCGCCCCGACGCCCTCGTCTTCACCGGCGACCTCGCCGACTACGGCGAGGCTGACGCCTACGACCGTGTCCGCGCGTTGGTCGAGCCGCTCGCCGAGCGCTTGCAGACGCGCGTGGTGTGGGTCATGGGCAACCACGACGACCGGGCGGCCTTCCGCTCGCGGCTGCTGCCCGGTGACGAGGGCGACCGCGACGCTCCGGTCGACCGCGTCGACGAGTTCGACGGCTTGCGCATCGTGACGCTCGACACCTCGGTGCCCGGTGCCCATCACGGCGAGGTCACGGCGGCTCAGCGCGAGTGGCTCGCCGAGGTGCTGGCCACCCCCGCGCCCCTCGGCACGATCCTCGCGATGCACCACCCGCCCGTCCCGAGCGTGCTCGACCTCGCGGCCTCCGTTGAACTGCGCGATCAGCGCAGTCTCGCCGCGATCCTTCGAGGATCCGACGTCCGCGCCATCCTCGCGGGACACCTGCACTACTCGACGTTCGCTACGTTCGCCGGCATCCCGGTGTCCGTCGCCTCGGCCACCTGCTACACGCAGGACCTCATGGTGCCCGTGGGCGGCACGCGCCCTCAGGACGCGGCGCAGGGCTTCAACATCGTGCACGTGTACGACGAGACGGTCGTTCACTCCGTCGTTCCGCTCGCGACGAGCGCGGCCTTGCAGTATGTCGACGCGGACGAGTCGCAGCGGCGGCTGCACGACGCCGGCATCGTGGTCCCGGCCTCGCGCGAACTCAGCGGGCGGGTGTCGCCGCCGACGACGCCGCTGCCGATCCTTCGCTGACCGAGGTCTTCTCCCACGGCGCGGCGACCGGGAAGTAGCGCTCGAGGCAGGCGCGCAGCGCCGGGACGCGCACCTCCTCGGGGATCTCGGGCACGCTGCCGTCGTTGAGGCAGAACATGTCGGTGTCTCGGCGCGACACGAGGCGCTCCATGGTGCGGAGGGAGTCCAACTGCGTGGTCTGCACGTAGCGGGTGCGCGGCTCGGTCGTGATGACCGCGCGACCGGTCGCCAGGGCGTAGTGGTGGTACAGGCTGTTGGTGACCGAGATGTCGGTCGCCGAACGGAACCGGCTCGCGGCCGTGCGTGCATAGTCCTCGGCGAACTCCCGCTCGAGTTCGAAGGCGACCGAACGGCGCAGGGGCGTCGCGCAGTGCTCGAGGTCGAGTGTGATGACGCGGCCGAAGCGCTCTTTGAGCAGCGCCCGGTTCACGCGCAGGCCGTTGTCGTGGCCGGAGCGGTCGACGTGCGCCGGACCGCTGCCGATGCGCACACCGCTCTCGACGAAACGGCTCACTCCGCCACCGCTGAAGAACAGTTCGGGGGTGACGGGGCGCCCGAAGAACATGTCGTCGTTGCTGTAGAGGAAGTGCTCGGCCAGACCGGGGATGCGGTGCAGCTGCGCCTCGACCGCGTGCGAGTTGTGCGTGGGCAGGACCGAGGGATCGGCGAAGAACTCCTCGCTGCGCACGATCGTCACTTTCGGGTGATCGGCGAGCCATTCCGGGGTGGGGGAGTCGGTGGTGGCGATGAAGATGCGGCGCACCCACGGCGCGTACATGTGCACGCTGCGCAGCGCGTAACGCAGTTCGTCGACCTGCCGGTAGCGGGCGGCGTTGTCGTCGCCGTCGCCGACGACGTAGCCCTTCATCCGGGCGGCGCGCTGACGTTGGAACTCGCTCGAGGACCCGTCGACCCACGAGAAGACCATGTCGACGTCGGCGGTGAACTCGTTCGGGTGGGGGTCGAACATGCCCGAGACCGTCATCCAGCGGCGGCCGTAGCGCTCGACCTCGACCAGATCGAGGTCGGCGGCGGCGAACTTGCGGCGGGTGAGGGCGCTCGGGCGGGGTGCCTCGATGGTCTTCTCGCCGAAACGCCAAAGTTCCATCCGCGGAGCCAACGCCGAGCCGTAGCGGTAAGAGCCCTCGGTCGAGGTGCGCGGGCGGAAGACCGCGTAGGCCTGCACCGACCCGGGAGCGGGCTCGACGCTGTGTGCGGGCACCGGGTCTTCGCCACGGGCCTTGAGGTACATCGGGCCGAGGTCGGGATCGCGCAGCGCGGCGAGGGCCTTCGCCGCGTCGGCGGTGTCGACCACGAGCTTGGGACGACGGTTGGCGTCGCGCACCAGCAGCACCCTCACCCCCGCAGCTTCGATCGCGGACGCTGCGGTGAGCAGGTCGTCGCGTTCGGCCATCGCGGGCGTCGAGGAGTCGTCGACGACGTGCAGGATGCCGTCGTGCATGCGGATATCGGACCGGGACAGCAGGGCGCGCCAGGGGTCGGTGTCGATCGACAGGGGGACCATCGGGCGCATTCTGTCCTCCTCGGGGGTAGGTGCAAGGGATCCGGTCACCGTATGGTTCCGGGGTTACGAAGACGTTTCGGCCTCGGCGCCGAACGACGGGGGAGCGGAGCACTACTGTCGAAGAGTGACTCAGATCGCTCGCTCCGGCCCGGACCTTCCCGTACCGCCTTGCGAGCGTTGGCGGGAAGTGGGCCGACGTTCCAGTTTCGCACACCCCGACAGCCCCCGGCGCGCGGGACGGCGGCAGGGACGATGAGCGTCCACGCCCCGGCATCCGTCCGCGTTCGCGCGCCCGGGAAGATCAACGTCTTCCTCGAGGTGGGCGACGTCCAGGACGACGGTTACCACGAGCTCGCGACGGCCTTCCAAGCGGTGTCCCTCTACGAAGAGATGGTCGCGACGCCCGCTGACGACATCACGATCGAGGTGTCCGCGCGCGGTCCGGTCGATATCGATGGTGTTCCCACCGACGACCGCAACCTCGCCGTTCGCGCGGCGCGCCTTCTCGCGCAGACCGCGGGAATCGACCGAGGCGCCCATCTCTCGGTCCGCAAGGCCGTTCCCGTCGCCGGCGGCATGGGTGGGGGATCGGCCGATGCGGCTGCCGCCCTCGTCGCCTGCGATGCGCTCTGGGGGCTCGGGATGCCGACGGGCGAGCTCGCCCGCCTGGCTGCCCGCCTCGGCGCGGACGTCCCCTTCGCCCTGCTCGGCGGGACCGCCATCGGCACCGGTCGCGGCGACCAGCTGAGTCCGGCTCTCGCGCGTGGGCGCTTCGACTGGGTGCTCGTTCCGAACGAGACCGGCATGTCGACCCCCGTCGTCTACGGCGAGCTCGATGCGCACCGCAGACGTCACGCCGTCGACATCGGTCCGGCTCCGCGCGTGCCCGTGGTCGACCGTGACGTGCTCCACGCCCTTCGTCAGGGCGACGCCGGCATGCTCGCCGCGAGCCTGCGCAACGACCTCCAGGCGCCGGCCCTCCACCTCCGCCCCGATCTCGCCCGCGTGCTCGAGCGCGGCGAGAGCTCGGGTGCCCTGGCGGGGATCGTTTCGGGCTCCGGGCCGACGCTCGCGTTCCTCGCCGCCGACGAATCATCCGCCATCGACCTGCAGGTCACCCTCAGCGCCGCCGGTCTGGTCGCCCTGCACGTGCACGGGCCCGTTCCCGGCGCGCGTGTGGTCTGAGGGCGCCGCACCCTAGCCCAGGTCGTCACACGGGGCAATCTGCGCTTTGCGTGCCGACCGTCTGGTTAGCCTCATGCGAGGTGGTCCGTCACCGGTGGGCGCTGTGCCCGCGGGACGCCACGGAGGGGGTAAACCATGAAGGCAGTGCTCGACGGCGTCGTGATCGCCGAAGCCGACCGCAACGACCTGGCCTCGATCGAGGGCAACTGGTACTTCCCGCCGCAGTCCGTCCGCGAGGGCGCTCTGCATGAGAGCCCCACCCCGTACACCTGCCCGTGGAAGGGCGCTGCACAGTACTGGAACGTCGCGCTCGACGGTGTCGAACTGGCCGACGGTGCCTGGTCGTACCCCGACCTGTACCCGGGCGCTGTGGAGCGCGTGGGCAAGGACTTCGCCGGCTACGTCGCCTTCGACCGGAAGGTCGTGGTCTCCGACTGAGGTCGGGTGAGCACATGATCGAGTTCTCGGCCGTCTCCAAGGTCTTCCCCGACGGCACGCGCGCCGTCGACGACTTCCATCTCGTCATCCCCTCGCGAAAGACGACCGTCTTCGTGGGGTCGTCCGGCTGTGGCAAGACGACATTGCTGCGCATGATCAACCGCATGGTCGAGCCCTCCTCGGGCACGATCGAGATCGACGGAGCAGACATCGGCGGCAGCCCCGCCGTGCAGTTGCGCCGCAGCATCGGCTACGTGATGCAGAACTCCGGCCTCTTGCCGCACTTCACCGTGGCCGACAACATCGCCACCGTGCCGGTGCTGCAGGGGCAGAACCGTAAAGCCGCTCGCGCCCGGGCGCTCGAGCTCATGAAGACGGTGGGCCTCGACGCGGCGATGGCCGACCGTTACCCCAGCCAGCTCTCCGGCGGGCAGCAGCAGCGCGTCGGCGTCGCTCGCGGCCTCGCCGCCGACCCCAACATCCTGCTGATGGACGAACCCTTCGGTGCCGTCGATCCGATCGTCCGCGATGAACTGCAGCAGGAACTCCTTCGTCTGCAGAGCGAGATCGGCAAGACGATCGTCTTCGTCACCCACGACATCGACGAGGCCTTCCTGCTCGGCGACCAGGTCGTGATCCTCGAGAAGGGCGCGAAGATCGCGCAGGTGGGAACTCCCAGCGAGATCGTCGAGAACCCCGCCAGCGACTTCGTCGCGAGCTTCATCGGCGCGGTCAAGGGCAAGCGCGCGCTCCATCTGAAGCAGACGCCGAGCGGCACGGTCGTCGTGGATGCCGAGGGACGCACGCAGGGTGCGCTCGTGGAGGATTCCCGCCCGTGAACTGGGTCGGCAACAACCTCGAGCTGATCGGGGAGCTCACGCTGGTGCACCTGCGCCAGAGCATCATCGCGTTGATCGCTGGCTTCGTGCTGAGCGTCCCGCTCGGCTGGGTCGCGTGGCGGTATCGCCTCGTGCGCAGCGGTGTCATCACCATCACCGGCTTGCTCTACACGATCCCCTCTCTCGCCCTGCTGATCCTCGTGCCCGTCGTCACCGGTTGGTACAGCATCGTCAGCGAGACGAACCTCATCGTCGCTCTCGCCATCTACGCGGTCGCGATCCTCGTACGCGCGGTCGCGGACGGTCTCGATTCGGTGGATGCCGGAGTCCGCCAGGCCTCGACGGCCATCGGCTACGGCTCCTTCCGTCGCTTCTGGGCGGTGGAGTTCCCGCTCGCCGGCCCCGTCGTGCTCGCGGGCCTGCGCGTCGCCTCGGCCAGCACGATCGCGCTGGCCACGGTCGGCATCCTCGTCGGCATCCAGAACATCGGCTACCTGTTCACGAACGGGCTGCAAAGGCGCATCATCCCCGAGGTCTTCGCGGGCGTGATCGCCGTCGTGGTGCTCGCTCTGATCATCGACCTGCTGCTCGTGGTCGCGGGCCGCCTGCTCATGCCGTGGACGCGTGGGACGAAGACCGTCTCGCGTCAGGCCAACCGAACGCTGGTGAAGGCATGAACCTCCTCGGCGACGCGATCGCCTGGATCTTCTCCGGGGATTCCGGCCAGTTCGACTCGATCCCCGCCGCCATCGGCGTCCAGTTGCTGTACACGCTGGTCGCCGTGGTGATCGCGGGAGCGATCGCCATCCCGCTGGGCTGGTACATCGGCCACACCGGCAAGGGGCGCGAGAGTGCCGTGGCGATCTCGGGTGCGGCACGGGCGATCCCCTCCTTCGGCTTGCTGATCCTCCTGACACTGCTCCTCGGCGTCCTCCACAAGCCCGAGGCCGCGGTCATCTCGTTCATCGTGCTGGCGATCCCGTCGCTGCTCGCCGGGGCGTACACGGGCTTCGAGGCCATCGACCGCCGCGTGATCGACGCGGGACGCTCGATGGGCATGACCGAGTCGCAGATCCTCTGGCGCATCGAGGTTCCCCTCGGTCTTCCGCTGCTGGTCGGCGGCATCCGTGCGGCGACCCTGCAGGTGTTGGCGACCGTCACGATCGCCGCGTACATCGGCCTCGGCGGGCTCGGGCAGTACATCATCGCCGCGATCCCGCTCCGCCGGTTCGACATCCTCATCGGCGGGGCGATCCTCGTGGCCGTCCTCGCGCTCGTCATCGACGGGCTCTTCGCCCTGCTTCAGCACCTGGTCGTACCCCGTGGCATCCGTGCCGCAGGTTCCGCTCAGCCGCAGCGGCGCTCCGTTCGTCAGCGTCGCGCCGAAGCCCTCGCCGTGGGGGCACCGACCGCACCTCCGGCGACCCCCTGACCCACACTCGATTCCCGAATCACCAGAAAAGAGAGCACCCATGTTCACAGCACGAACCAAGAAGGGCCTCGGCCTGTTCGCCGGCCTCGCGGTCGCCTCGCTCGCCCTCGCCGGTTGCGGCGGCGGCTCCAGCGATCCCCTCAGCAACGGCGGCGGCGACGCCAGCGCCTCGAGCGACACCATCGTGGTCGGCTCGCAGGCCTACTACTCGAACGAGATCATCGCCGAGATCTACGCGCAGGCGCTCGAGGGTGCCGGCAAGACCGTGAAGCGCCAGTTCCAGATCGGTCAGCGCGACGCGTACATCCCGCTGCTCGAGGACGGCACCGTCTCGGTCTTCCCCGAGTACACCGGCAACCTGCTCCAGTTCTTCGAGAAGGACACCACCGCGCGCACCTCCGACGACGTGTACGCGGCTCTGCCGGCCGCCCTCCCCGAGGGTCTCGAGGTCCTCGACCAGTCGCAGGCCACCGACCAGGACTCGTACACCGTCACGAAGGCGTTCGCCGACGCGAACGGGCTCACCTCGATCGCCGACCTCGCGAAGGTGACGTCGGGTGTGACCCTCGGGGGCAACGCCGAGCTCGCCGAGCGTCCCTACGGACCCACCGGTCTGCAGTCGACCTACGGCGTGAGCGTCCAGTTCTCGCCCACCGGTGAGACCACGGTCGACGACCTCGTCGCCGGTACCGTCCAGGTCGCCAACGTCTACACGGCCGACCCCCGCATCAAGACCGACAACCTCGTCACGCTGACCGACCCCAAGGGCCTGTTCCTGGCGTCGAACGTGGTGCCGGTGGTCAACTCGAACGTCGCCTCCGAGGTGTCGGACGTGCTCAACAAGGTCAGCGCCGCCCTGACGGCCGATGCCCTCGTCGAGATGAACGTCGAGTCCACGGTCGACCAGAAGTCGTCCGCCGACATCGCCAAGGAGTGGCTCTCGGCCAACGGCTTCTGAGCCGTCGAGTCACGCGGGGTCGTCCGGTTCGCCGGGCGGCCCCGTCGTCGTTCCGGCCGCGGCCCCGGGTGCCGGCATCCGGGGTGCGCCTGCGATCGTCTCGTCCGTGGCGCGCCAGATGGGCGACGGGAAGCAGGAGATCCCGGATGCCGGCACCCCCGCGCGCTCGCACACCCCGGGCACCGCGTAGCCTGGGACGGATATGGCACACCTGCTCGGGGGCGAAGCCCTGCACCTGGAATACCCGACCAAGGTCGTCTTCGACTCCGTCTCGCTCGGCGTGAACGAAGGTGACCGAATCGGCATCGTCGGTCGCAACGGCGACGGCAAGTCGAGTCTGCTCGGCATGCTCGCCGGCACCCGCGAACCCGACGGCGGGCGCGTGACGGTGCGCGGCGGCGTCACCGTGGGCGTGCTCGACCAGCAGGACACCCTCGACGACGACGACACGATCGGGCACGCGGTGGTCGGCGACCGCGCCGAACACGAGTGGGCCGGTGACGCGCGCACGCGCGACGTGATCGCGGGTCTGCTGGGTGATCTGCCCTGGGACGCGCGCCTCGGCGACCTCTCGGGCGGTCAGCGCCGCCGCGTCGCGCTGGCGGCGCTGCTCTCGGGCGATTGGGATGTGCTGTTCCTGGACGAGCCCACCAACCACCTCGACGTCGAAGCCATCACCTGGCTCGCGGGGCACCTGAAGAAGCGGTGGGCGCCGTCGGCGGGCGGTCTGCTCGTCGTCACGCACGATCGGTGGTTCCTCGACGAGATCTGCACGGTCACCTGGGAGGTGCACGACCGTCTCGTCGAGCCCTTCGAGGGCGGATACGCGGCGTACATCCTGCAGCGCGTGGAGCGCGACCGTCAGGCGGCATCCATCGAACAGCGCCGACAGAACCTGGCCCGCAAAGAGCTGGCGTGGCTGCGTCGCGGGGCGCCGGCGCGCACGTCGAAGCCGAAGTTCCGCATCGATGCGGCCAACGAGCTCATCGCCGACGTGCCCGAGATCCGCGACAAGGTCGCGTTGCAGTCCCTCGCCGTGGCACGGCTCGGCAAAGACGTGGTCGACCTGCTCGACGCCGGTGTGACCTACGGCGATCACACGGTCCTGAAAGACGTCGAGTGGCGCATCGCCCCGGGTGAGCGCACCGGCATCCTGGGGGTGAACGGCGCGGGCAAGTCGACCCTGCTGAGCCTGGTCACCGGCTCGCTCGAGCCGACGAGCGGCCGGGTCAAGCGCGGCAAGACGGTGAAGGTCGCCACCCTCACCCAGCGCCTCGACGAGCTCGACCAGCACCTGAACGACCCCGTGCGCGTGGTGATCTCGGGGCTGCGGACCACCTATTCGTTCGGCGCGGGGTCGAAGGCGAAGGAGCTCACCCCCGGCGAGCTGCTCGAGCGCCTCGGGTTCTCGAGCGCCCAGCTCTCGACCCCCGTGAAAGACCTCTCCGGCGGTCAGAAGCGGCGCCTGCAGCTGCTGCTCGTCCTGCTCGACCAGCCGAACGTGCTCATCCTCGACGAGCCCACCAACGACCTCGACACCGACATGCTCGCGGCCATGGAAGACCTGCTCGACTCGTGGTCGGGCACCCTCATCGTCGTCTCGCACGACCGGTACTTCCTCGAGCGCGTCACCGACCAGCAGTACGCGATCCTCGATGCGAAGCTGCGGCACCTGCCCGGCGGCGTCGACGAGTACCTGCGTCTTCGAGCGATTCAGGATGCCGAGCCCTCGCGGTCCGCGACGACGGGCGGCGCCACCGCGACCTCGGGTCTGCAGGGCGCGGAACTGCGCGCCGCGCAGAAGGAGGCCTCGGCCACCGAGCGGCGCATCGAGAAGCTGCAGCAGCAGATCGACAGGGCCAAAGCCGCGCTCGTCGACCACGACCAGGCGGATTATGAGGGACTCGGCAAAGAGATGCAGCGCATCTCGGCCCTCGAGGGCGAGCGCGACGAGCTCGAGATGAAGTGGTTCGAGCTCACCGAGACGATTGGCTGAGCTCGTCCCGAGCGAGTGCCGCCCAGCGGAGGATTTTCGTACCTCGATCGTCCTCGGCCGCCGAGATCTCCTCCCCGCACGGCGAACGGCCCGCCCCCTCGGGTGACGGGCCGTTCGCGTCGTCGGGTCAGTGCACCGAGACGAAGATCGGGTTCGTGTAGAGCCACGTGTCGAGCCAGGGGTTTCCCTGCCCCGCCGCGTGCGGCTGAGGAGCGCGCGGGTCGACCTCGGCGCCGCGGGGGCCGGTGCCGTGGACCTTGCCGTCGGAGCCGCGCACGCGCACGTAGCCGTCGACGTCGGCCGTGCCCACCGGGATCACGATCTGGAAGGGCGAGCCGCTGCGGTCGCTCACGTCGCGCAGCTCGACGACGCGGGTGCGGGGAGCGATCATGGTGTCGCGGTCGGTCACCGCGCCGGTGATCTCCCCGCGGATCACATCGAGGTGGGCCAGACGGGGCAGGATGCCGGCGGAGTTGCGCTGCGTGGTCGGCTCGACGTCGATCACGATCTCGATCTTCGTCCCCGTCGGCACGCGCAGGGTTCCGCCGAGGGTGGCGGTGTTCGCGGTGTCGTCGACCGCGCGGAGGGTGACCCCGAGCCCGGCGACGAGGTGGCCGTGGTCGACCCACATGCGCCCCGCTCGCACCGCGTCGAGGACGGCCGTGTGCGTCTTCGCGGTGGCGCCCACGTGGGTGCGGCTGAACTCGCCCGGCCAGAGGTCGCTGCCGCCCTGCGGTGCCGCCGTCGACACGGGATCGGGGCGGCGGCCGGCGCGGTTGAAGTTCGCCAGCGTCGCGCCGTTGTCCCAGCCCGAACCGGTGGGAAAATCGCCCACGCGGGTGTTGTCGAAGTTCTTCAGGTGCAGGTCGCTGTTCGTGGTGATCCACCAGCGGCGTCCCTCGCTCAGCAGTGCGTCCCACATTCCGCCGACGACGGCCGTCATCCAGTCGAAGCCGCCGTGCGCCCGGTAGGCCTCGCTGGGGAACCCGGGGTACGAGTAGTCGCTGCGCGAGTTCTCGTACTCCCCGCGCTGCGAACGGTCGGTGGTGTTGGCCGCGAGGCCCGAGGCCTGCGCTCCCGGTGCACCCTCGAATCCGACGAAGATGTCGGGGTCGGCATCCTGCCACGCGCGCAGTTCGCCGGGGGAGTCGATCCCCAGACGGCTGGGATGGTTGGCGAGCACCAGCACGTCGGCGATCGCCCCCGCGGTGCGCTGCTGACCGAGCCACGAGATGCCGTCGACCGCGTGCTGCAGCCAGTCCGCGGCGTCGCTCGTGTTCGGCCGCGGCTTCTCCCACTTGTTCAGCTTGCCGTCGTAGTCGAGCTCGAAGCGTCGCAGCACCTCGGTGACCCGGGGGCCGGGTGCGACGAGAACAGTGCCGTGCTCCGCGGCCGGGATGTACCACTCGAGCCCCTGGAACACGAGCAGGTCCGGGCGCGCCGTGCGTGCCGCCTCGATCTCCCGGGCGGCGTTGAAGACGCCTCCGACGTTGGCGTGACCGACGTTGCTGTGCTCTGTGAAGGCGATGGCATCCACCCCGAAACGCTGCGCCTGGTCGAGGATCGTCGTCATCGCGTACTTCGCGTCGTGCGAGTACACCGAGTGCACGTGGTGGTCGAAGACCAGCCAGCGCAGGGTCTTCGGGTCGGTGACGGCGGCGGGCGCGGCGGTCGCCGCCGCAGCTGTCGCGGCGGCGGCGGGACCGAAGGACGACGCGGCGGACGCGGTCGTGACGGCCGCCGCCGCGGCGGCGAGGAAGGCGCGGCGGGAGAAGCCGGAAGGGGTGTGAGTGGGCATTGGTCACTTTCGTGAGAGGGGTCGCCGGGAACGTAGGGGCCGCGGGTGAATAGCGGGTGGCCTGCGGGTGATGTTGGCGTCATCATCCGTTCACCGGGCGGACCGAACCGTGGGGCACAGTCCGTTCGTCCTCACCACCCGATCGAGAGCAGCCATGTCGTCCACGCCCGTGCCCACCCGCCTTCTCCCCATCGCCGCCGCCGTGGTCCTCGTCGCGGGTATCGTTCCGCTCAGCTCCCTGGCCGCTTCCGCGGCGAGCCCCCTCGTGCTGCGGGATGCCGACGGTGCGGCCGTCTTCTCGGGCGACGCCGCCGCATACCCGTCGTTCGCCACCGCGTACTTCGCCGACGGCTGCCCGGCCGGCACACGCGACGGGGCGCGCCTGACCGTTTCGGCGGGCGGCAGCACCGTGGTGGTGTCGGCGACCGTGCCCGTGGACGGGGGAGCGGCCGTGAGCGTCCCCATGGGCTCGTCGTTCCGCGCCGTGGTCCCCGCGGGAGCGACGGCGGCGACCCTCAGCCTCGAGTGCCTCGCGCTATCGTCGGGCGTGCCCTCATCGATCACCTCGGCGGCCAGTCTGCCCGTGACCCTCACCGCCTCGGGCTGGTCGGTCCCGGGCCAGCCCGCTCCGACTCCGACGACGGCCCCGACGACCGCCGCTCCGTCGCCGAGCACCTCGGCGTCGGTCGGCCCCGACCCGGCGGCCGCCGTCACTCCGCGCCCCTCGGTCTCGACGGTCGCGGTTCCCGTCGCCGCGGGCGGGGCGGACCTCGCCGTCACGGGGGCGCAGGTCGCGGGCGTTGCGGGACTCGGGGCCCTCCTGGCCGTCGTCGCCGGCTTCGTCCTGCGCAGCCGCGCCCGTCGCCGGGCGGTCGCTCGGGACTGATGGCCCTTCCCACCGCGTCGTTGCGAGAGCGATGAGACGGTCGGCGTCAGCGGAAGGCGCTCGTGTCGCCCGCGACGAGATGTCGACGAGGGATGCCGTCAGTGGATGGCGTACTCGAGCAGGATGATGAACACGCCGAGGCAGGCGGTCGCGAACGCTCCCAGCAGACGCACCGCGATCCGGGCCTTCCGCCTCGCGTACGCGCCGTACCCCAGCAGCGCGAGCACCGCGAAGGTCGCCCACATGCAGGCCTCGAAAGCATCGTCCACCGAGACGCCGGTGAGGCCGGCCCACACCAGCACGAGGATCGAAGGAACCGAGGCGTACAGCATCCCGGCTCCGTGGCGCATCCCCTCACGCGTGGCCAGACGCAGGCCGTGGTCGGCGTGCTCGGTCAGGGTGTGGGCGAAGACGTGCGCGATGAAGAACACCACGAGCGACACCGACGCGCTCGCGAGGACCTCCCACACGTCCTCGGCGTGATCGTCGGCGATCGAGACGAAGGCCGCGAACACGATGAGGCCGTAGATGGCGGCGGGGGAGCGGAAACGAACGTCGAACCACCCCCTCACACGGGCCCAACGCGAGGGGGACCCGATCGGAGCGCTCACGCGTCGAACCCCAGGCTCAACTTGCGAAGCAGGGTCGCGAGGCGGTCGCGGTCGCCGCGGGAGAGGCCCTCGAGCAGCAGGGCCTCGGCATCGACGAGGCGGGTGATCGCGGCATCCACTCGTATTCGTCCGTCATCGGTCAGAGTCACCAGGATGCTCCGTCCGTCCCCGGGGTCGGCCTCCCGGCGCACGAAACGGCGAGCGACCAGCCGATCGATGCGGTTCGTCATCGTTCCGCTCGACACCAGCGTCTGCTGAAGAAGCTGCTTGGGGCTCAGCTGGTAGGGCTCGCCCGCGCGGCGCAGAGCCGAGAGCACGTCCCACTCCCACGACTCGATGTCGCTGCGGCGGAACGCCTCCTTGCGGGCGATGTCGAGGTGCCGTGAGAGGCGGGCGACACGCGAGAGCACCTCGAGCGGCGAGAAGTCGAGATCGGGGCGCTGCCGCATCCACGCATCGACGATGCGGTCGACTTCGTCGCTGTCCCGGCTCACGGTCTCATTATGTCGAGTGCGCGGTCCACCGTCGTCGCGCGCCGCAAGTCGGAACGCACGGCGCTCGGGTCTGGCAGACTTGACCGGTGCCCGCGGGCACGGTCCGCCGTGGTGTAACGGCAGCACAACAGCCTTTGGAGCTGTTAGGTCTAGGTTCGAATCCTGGCGGCGGAGCATGACATCACCGACCGAGCTGGCCGTCGTCGTCCTCGCCGCGGGTCAGGGCACGCGCATGCGCTCCCGCACCCCCAAGGTGCTGCACCCCGTCGGCGGTCGCCCGCTGGTCGGTCACGTGCTCGACACCGCGGCCTCCCTCGACCCGGCGCGCATCGTCGTGGTCGTGCGTCACGAGCGAGAGCTCGTCGCCGAGGCCGTGTCGGAGCTCGCGCCCGGCGTCGTGATCGTCGACCAGGACGAGGTGCCCGGTACCGGTCGTGCGGTGGAGGTCGCCCTCGACGCGCTCGACGGATTCGAGGGCGATGTCCTCGTGCTCAGCGCCGACGTGCCGCTGCTCGAGACCGGAACGCTGACCGAGCTGCTCGTGACGCACCGCACGGGCGGCACCGCCGTCACCCTGCTCAGCGCTCGCGTCGACCAGCCGTTCGGCTACGGCCGGATCCTGCGCGACGAGGCCGACGGCGTGCGTCGGATCGTCGAGCAGAAAGACGCCTCGGCCGAGGAGGCCGCGGTCACCGAGATCAACGTCGGGGTGTACGTCTTCCAGGCGGCGCCGCTTCGCGCCCAGCTCGCGCAGGTGGGTACCGCCAACGCGCAGGGCGAGAAGTACCTCACCGACGTGGTCGGCCTGCTGCGCGACGCGCAGCTGGGGGTCGCCGCCTCCGTCACCTCCGACGCCTCGGCCGCCCTCGGAGTCAACGATCGCGTGCAGCTGTCCGAGGCCGGGCGCACGCTGAACGCCCGCACGGTGCGTCGCTGGCAGCTCGAGGGCGTCACCGTCGTCGATCCCGCCACGACCTGGATCGACGTGACCGCCACCCTGGCTCCCGACGTCACGATCCTCCCCAACACCCATGTGCGCGGGGCGACCGTCATCGCCTCGGGCGCCATGATCGGCCCCGACACGAGCCTGGTCGACTGCGAGGTGGGAGAGAACGCCACGATCACCCGCACCGACGGCACCCTCGCCGTCGTCGAGGCCGGGGCGACCGTCGGACCGTTCGCCTACCTCCGTGCGAACGCCCGGGTGGGCGTGAACGGCAAGGTCGGCACCTTCGTCGAGGTGAAGAACTCCTCGATCGGCGAGGGCAGCAAGGTGCCGCACCTCTCCTACGTCGGCGACACGGAGATCGGCCGCGGCGTCAACCTCGGCGCCGGCGCCATCACCGCCAACTACGACGACGTCGCCAAGCACCGCACGGTGATCGGCGACGAGGTGCACAGCGGGTCGCACAACGTCTTCGTCGCGCCGGTTACGATTGGAGCGGGTGCCAAAACGGGCGCCGGAGCGGTGATCCGCAAGGATGTCCCGGCCGGTGCGTTGGCGCTCAGCGTGGCACCCCAGCGCAACGTCGAGGGGTGGGTCGAGAAGAACCGACCGGGCACCAGAGCGGCCGACGTGGCCCGCGCGGGCTCGGGCTGAACAGGAAGCGGCCGATGGCTCGTAAGAAGAATCGTGTAGACCTCGACCGCGACAACGGCATCGCCCCCGGGCTCGTCGCCAAGACCAAGAAGCGGCTCGTCGTCGCCTCGGGTCGTTCGCACCCCGATCTCGCGGCACAGGTCACGCAGCACCTGGGTACCGAGCTCGCCCCGACTGAGCACCGCACCTTCGCGTCGGGCGAGATCTACACCCGGTTCGAGGTGTCGATCCGCGGCTGCGACGTCTTCGTCATCCAGTCCTTCGGTCCTCCGGTCAACGAGTGGCTGATGGAGCTGCTCATCATGCTCGACGCCCTCAAGCGCGCCTCGGCCAAGCGCGTCACGGTCGTCGCTCCGTACTTCCCCTACTCGCGTCAGGACAAGAAGGGCCGCGGCCGCGAGCCGATCAGCGCCCGCCTCGTCGCCGACCTGCTCAAGACCGCCGGCGCCGACCGCATCATGAGCGTCGACCTGCACGCGGCACAGATCCAGGGCTTCTTCGACGGCCCGGTCGATCATCTCTTCGCCAAGCCCGTGCTGCTCGAGCACTTCGAGCAGGGCCTGTCGGCCGAAGACCGAGAGACCCTCACGGTCGTCTCGCCCGACATGGGTCGCGTCCGCGTCGCCGACACCTGGTCCGACAGCCTGGGGGCCCCGCTCGCGATCATCCACAAGCGTCGTGATCCCAAGGTCGCCAACCAGGTGTCGGTGCACGAGATCGTCGGCGACGTGAACGGGCGCACCTGTCTGCTCGTCGACGACATGATCGACACCGGCGGCACGATCCAGAAGGCCGCGCAGGCTCTCAAGGCCGCGGGCGCCCGCAAGGTCATCGTCGCCGCGACGCACGCGATCTTCAGCGACCCGGCGATCGAGCGCTTGCAGGACGCGGCGATCGACCAGGTCGTGGTCACCGACACCATCCCGATCGAGGCCGAACGCCGGTTCGAGCGCCTCACCGTGCTGCCGATCGCGCCGTTGCTGGCTCGCGCGATCCACGAGGTCTTCGAGGACGGCTCGGTCACGAGCATGTTCGGCGGCGACGCGTAGGCGTTCGCTGCTTCGATACTCAGCCACCTCCCCTCGGGGAGGTGGCTGAGTCGTTCTCGTGCCGGGCCGTCCTGCGGAGTCGCGTGGCACACGCCGCTCCGGGATGCCGCGGCACGGCGTGTCGCCGAAGACCTCCGACGGAGGGTACGGGCGGCTGCCGGCCCGCTCGCGCGGCCGCGGCCGGGCCGTCGTGCGGAGTCGGGGTTCGACACGCCGGTTTCGGGTGCCGCGAGCACGGCGTGTCAACCGCGAACTCCGCTCGGCGGCCCGGGCGGCCCCCCATTGCCACCTCGCCCCAAACGCCCACCACACATAGCTTGCACAAAAGAGTGAACCGGTGAGCGGGCAAGGTCGTGTCCCTACCGTGAGCACGTACGCGCCGCGAGGCACGACCGAAGGAGGACCCTCATGATCCGCACCACAGCCGTACCCCGTCCCGTCCGCATCGGCACCGCTCTGCTGGGTGTCGCCGGTATCGCCACCCTCGCCGGGTGCGCGGGCGGCACCACGACCGGCGACGCCGCCCCCGCCGAAACCGCGGCCCCCGCCGCGAGCTCGGCGCCCACCACCTCGGGTGCCGCAGCCGGATCCACCGGCTCGGGCTCCTACAAGGACGGCGAGTACGAGGCCACGGGCCAATACGCCACCCCCGAAAGCGTCGAGACCATCGACGTCACGCTCACGATCGCCGGCGACACGGTCACCGCGGTCACGGTCACGGGCGATCCGCAGGCCGCGGAGTCCAAGCGCTACCAGGGCGAGTTCATCGGCGGCATCCAGAGCGAGGTCGTGGGCAAGAAGCTCGACGAGATCTCGGTCAGCAAGGTCGCGGGCTCTTCGCTCACGAGCGGCGGTTTCAACAAGGCCGTCGACACGATCAAGTCCGAGGCCCAGGCCTGACAGCCATGAGCACTCCGATTGCGACGGGTTCGACCTGGACCTTCGACGCGATCGGCACGTCGTGGGCGATCGAGACGGCGGATCCGCTCTCCTCGATCGCCCGCGACGCGGTGTCGTCGGTCATCGAGCGCTTCGATCAGGAGTGGTCGCGATTTCGCGATGATTCGCTCGTATCCTCGCTCGCCGAGGGGCGCACGGCATCCGTTCCCGCCCCGGAGGACGCGGATGCCATGTTCTCGCTCTACCGAGAGCTCGACGCGGCGACCTCCGGCGCGGTCAACCCCCTCGTCGGCGATGCGCTCGCGCGCCTGGGCTACGACGCACGGCTGACCCTGGCTGCGTGGGGAGACCCGCAGCCGGCGCCGTCATGGCGCGACGTCCTCACCTGGGACGCCGACCGCGTGAGCGTCGCGACTCCCGCGACCATCGACGTCGGGGCGCTCGGCAAAGGGCGACTGGTCGACCTCGTGCTCGACACGCTGAGCGCCTTCGTCGAGGGCGACCTCGTCGTCGACGCCTCGGGTGATCTCGCCCTTCGCGGGACCCCGCTGCGCGTCGGGCTCGAGCACCCGTTCGACGCCACGCGCGCGATCGGCGTCGTCACCGTGACCGACGGGGCCCTCTGCGCCTCGGCGATCAACCGCCGCGCGTGGGGAGACGGGCTTCATCATGTGCTCGACGCCCGCACCGGCACCCCCGTCCGAGCGTTCGCCGCGACGTGGGCTCTGGCCGACACGGCCATGCGCGCCGACGCCCTGGCCACGGCGCTGTTCTTCGACGGCGGCCCGGAGCTTGCGGCATCCTGGAACGCGAACTGGGTGCGCATGCGCACCGACGGCCGTGTCGAATGGTCGCCCGGCTTCTCGGGCGAGATCTTCTCCTGACTCCCATCTTTCGAAGGGTTCCCTCTCATGAGCACCACGCTCGCCGCCGGTTCGACCCGGGTCCTCGGACTCATCGGACGCGTCTCGATGTACCGGCTCGTCATGGCGTCGCTCGGCCTTCTCGCCGTGATCTCGCTCGTCCTGTCGTTCGCCGGGCTGGTCGTGCCGCAGCCGCTGGCGATCGTCGCGAGCGCCGTGGTGCTCGCCGCCGCGTGTGCCCTCACCGATGTCGTGGCGCAGAGTGCGCTCCGGATGCCACATCGTGTGGAATCCTCGCTGATCACGGCCGGAATCCTGCTGTTCGTCCTGCGCCCCTCGATCGAGCCGTTGGGTCTGGCCGGTCTCGCTCTCGCCGGGGTGGTGGCATCCGCGTCGAAGTACCTGCTCGCCTGGCGGGGCCGGCACATCTTCAACCCCGCGGCCACGGGGGCGGCGGTGTTGACGATCGTGAGCATCTGGGCGCCCGATCTCGGCTCCTCGGCCTGGTGGGTCGGCTCGCCGTGGCTCGCGGGTCCGGTGCTGGTGCTGGGTGTTCTGCTGCTGTTTCGCACCGACAAGCTGCCGATCGTCGTGGTCTTCTGGGTGGTCGCGATGGCCGTCGCCTTCTTCCGCACGAGCGTGCAGTTCCAGGCCGCGGGCTTCCCGGTCGACGTGCCGAGCGTGCTGCTGCAGGTGGCGTTCTCGTCGCCCTTCCTCTTCCTCGGGGCGTTCATGCTGTCCGAGCCGCTGACCCTTCCTCCGCGTCGCCTCCAGCAGTACCTGGTCGCGATCCTGGTCGGCGTCCTCGCGGGTTGGCCGCTGCCGCTCGGCGAGATCACGCTCGGCCAGGAGCGCGCCCTGCTCATCGGCAACCTGCTCGCGTTCCTGTTCTGCCTGCGCGCGGCCGTCCGTCTGCGGGTCGAGCGTCGCCGCGATGTGACGCCCACGGTGCGCGAGCTGTCGTTCCATGCCGCCCGCCCCTTCTCGTTCCACCCCGGGCAGTACCTCGAGCTCGACGTGCCGCACCGCCGCCCCGATGCCCGCGGCACGCGGCGGGAGTTCTCGATCGTCTCGGCACCGGAGGACCTGCCCGAGGTGCGCATCGCGTTCAAGGACGGCTCGCAGTCGTCGTACAAGCGAGCGCTGGCGGCGGTCGAGCCGGGCTCGACCCTCGCCGTCACCGGCGTCTGGGGCGACTTCGTGCTGCCCTCGCGCCCGACCTCCCCGGTGCTCCTGGTCGCCGCCGGCATCGGTGTGACCCCGTTCGTCTCGCAGCTGCGTCACCTCGTGGCGACGAATCAGGACCGCGACGTCGTTCTCGTCTACGTGGTGTCGGAGGCATCCGAACTCGCCTTCCGCGACGAGATCTCCGCCAGCGGCATCCCGGTGGTGGTGTTCTCGCGCGACGAGCCGCTCGACCTCCCCGCGGGCTGGGTGTGGGCGGGACCCGATCGCGTGGATGCCGAGGCGCTGCTGCGCTCTGTTCCCGATATCGCGCAGCGAGCGGCGTACGTCTCGGGCCCGCCGCGGCTCATCGCGGCCCTCGCCCCCGCGCTCGCGAAGGCGAAGTCGCTGACCACGGACGCGTTCGCCGGGTACTGAATCGAGGGTGGCGGAGGAGGGCCCGAGCGGGAAGGGTGGGGGGATGACCCCCAGTTTTGTTCCCGCCGACCCTCGGAGGCCGGTCGGGCACTCTCTCGGACGAGGTGCGAACGCGATGGGGCAGAACCGCTCTCGGGCTTTCCTCGCCCTCCTCGCCGTGACCCTCGTGCTCAGCGGCTGCTCGGCCGACAACGGGAGAGACGAGGTCGCAGGCTACGTCGAGGCAGCGATCGCCGAGATGCGCGACGGCATCCACGCCGACACGGACGAGTTCCGGGATGCCGTGTCTCGAGTCGAACCCGAGCTGAAGGCGAAGGCGACGATAGCGGAGACTCATCGGGGGCTGGGCGAGTTGGTGGTCGTGGCGGGCGGGGTGCACTCGTGGCTGCAGACGCCCGCGGATGTCGCCTCCAATTCGGCGCAGAACGCGCCGGCGGCGTCCTTTCCCGTGCCGACGGTCTCGACGCGGGACGGCATCAGCATCCTGTCGCTGCCCGGGTTCCAGGGGGAGGAGCCCGAAGCGATCGAACGGTACGAGGCAGCGGGACTGCAGGCGATGCGGGCCGCCGCCGCGGCGACGACCTGCGGCTGGATCGTCGACCTGCGCACGAACGGTGGGGGCAATGCGTGGCCCATGCTCGCTGTTGTCGCGCCGCTGCTCGACGACGGAGACGTCGTCGGACTCGAGCGAGACGGGCAGGTGCAGTGGGCACGTGTGGCCGACGGCGGTGTCGTCTCGACGCCCGGGGGAGACGACACCTCGTCTCCCGGGGGATTCACCGTCGACGCCCCAGTGGCGCTGCTTACGTCGGGGATGACGAACAGCGCCGCCGAGATCGTGGCCATCGCCTTCGCCGGTCAGGCCGATGCCCTACGGGTCGGCAAACCGACGGCGGGAATGACGACCGGTAACCAGGTCCGAGAACTCAGCGACGGCGCCCGCCTCATCCTCACCACCAGCTACGACGTCGATCGCACCGGTCGGGTCTACGACGGTCCCCTCGCCCCCGACATCGAGGCGGCTCCCGGCCCCGACCTCGAGGCCGCGCGGACGGCGGTCAGGTCCCGCTGCGCCTGACCGCCGGCATCCGGAATCTCAGACCGGATCCGCGGGCTTCGCGGGGAGGCGCACCTCGAACGTCGTGTCACCGGGGCTGCTCTTCACGTTGATGGTGCCGCGGTGGGCGTCGACGATCGCGCGGGCGATTGAGAGGCCGAGGCCCGTGCCGCCGGTCTTGCGGTCGCGGGAACGGTCGGCGCGAGCGAATCGCTCGAACAACTGGGAGGCGACCGACGGGTCGATGCCGGGTCCGTTGTCGTGCACGCGCAACACGGCCTCGGCTCCCTCGTGGGCGACGGAGACGTTCACGACGCTTCCGGCCGGCGTGTGCGTGCGCGCGTTGGCGAGCAGATTCGCCACCACCTGGTGCAGGCGCGCGGCGTCTCCGGCGAGTTCGACGGGGGTGTCGGGCACGTCGATCGTCCACGAATGGTCGGGGCCGGCGGGGCGCGCATCGCCGACGGCCTCGACGGCCAGGCGCGTGAGATCGACCGAGCCGTAGACGAGCTCTTGGCCCTCGTCGAGGCGCGCGAGAAGAAGCAGGTCCTCGACGAGCGTGGTCATGCGCAGCGACTGCGCCTGAATGCGCTCGAGCGACTGCTCGGTGGTCTCGACGGCCAGGGCGATGCGTTGGCGACTCTCGTCGTCCTGCGCCTGACGCATGGCGCGCAGCGACAGCTCAGAGAAACCGCGAATGGATGCCAGGGGCGTCCGCAGTTCGTGGCTGGCGTCGGCCACGAACCGGCGCATGAGTTCCTCGTTGCGCTGGCGCGCGCTGAGCGAGGCGTCGACGCGGTCGAGCAGGGTGTTGAGGGCGGTTCCCACTTGCCCGATCTCGGTGTGCTCGTCGACCTGGTCCGCCGGGACGCGCTCGGTGATCGACACGTCTCCCTGATCCATGCGGATCGACGCGACGCGCGTGGCGGTCTCGGCGACCGCGCGCAGGGGGCGCAGCCCCAGACGGATGACGATCGCGATGATCACGGCGAGCAGCAGCAGGCCTCCGGTGGTGACGAGCGCGACGGTGGTGAGGATGGCACCGATCGTGCTGGTCACGCTCGACAGGGGGAGACCCACGAGGAAGACGCTGTCGCTTCCGGGTGTCGGGAACGCTCGGACGAGGTACTCGCCGAGATTCGGCAGATCGACCGTCTGAGCGGTGGGGTCGGATGCGGCAGCCTGGAGGCTGTCGGCGATGCGACCGAGGTCGTCGGTCGTGAGCGCGCGCACGCCGTTGTCGCCGACGACAGCTCCGGTGATCCCGGCACCGCGCGAGTTCATCACGAGCAGCGTGCCGGAGTCGAAGAACCCCGACTCCAGGACCTGCTCCGCCGAGCTCTGGAACGCCGCCCGCGGCTGTATGGAGGCAGCCGCTTCGTCCACCTGGGCGCCGAGGTTCACGTAGAGAACCTGGCTGAGGATCGCACTGGTCGAGATGCCGATCATCACGAGGATGAACGCGACCATGCCGATGACGGCCGTCATCAGACGCACCTGCAGCGTCCACGGGCGGCGGAGCCGCGTCGACAGGGGCTCCCGCTTCGGCCTCGGCTCCGGTGTGCCGGTGTCGGCGACTGCGGGGTGGTCGGTCTCCCAGACCTCGGACGGGGGAGCGGGGGGCGCTGGTCTCGGCGGAATACTCACTGAGGCGCTTTGATCATGTACCCGACACCGCGCACGGTGTGGATGAGCGGGTCGTTTCCGGCGTCGATCTTCTTGCGCAGGTACGAGATGTAGAGCTCGACGACGCTGGAGCGACCGCCGAAGTCGTAGTTCCAGACGCGGTCGAGGATCTGCGCCTTCGACACCACGCGACGCTGGTTGCGCATGAGGAAGCGCAGGAGCTCGAACTCGGTCGCGGTCAGCTCGATCTCCTTGCCGCCGCGGATGACCTCGTGGCTGTCCTCGTTCAGCGAGAGGTCGCCGACGCGCAGGATTGGCTCGGAGTCGCGCGTGAGGGCGGTGCCGGCGCGACGCATGAGGCCTCGCAGGCGCGCCACGACCTCTTCGAGGCTGAAGGGCTTGGTGACGTAGTCGTCGCCACCGGCCGTGAGACCCGCGACGCGGTCGGCCACGGCGTCCTTCGCCGTCAGGAACAGCACGGGCACGTCGTTGCCCGAGTGACGCAGGCGCTGCAGCACCGCCATGCCGTCGAGGTCGGGCATCATGATGTCGAGCACCATGGCATCCGGCTCGAAGTCGCGCGCGGACTGCAGGGCGTCGAAGCCCGATCCGGCGGTCTTCACGTCCCAGCCCTCCATGCGCAGGGCCATCGACAGCAGGTCGGTGAGCATCTGCTCGTCGTCGACGACGAGGACGCGCAGGGCGCTCCCGTCGGGGCGGGTGAAGGTGGGGGCGGCGGCGGTCGCGGTCATAGAACTCATTGTGCTCTCGTATCTATGAGCTTTCTATGGCGAGCCTTATGGGAATCCTGGGAACGGGAGATCCGACGGCTGAGAACGAGCCCGTGCCGACCCCGACCGCGGCACCCGGGGTTGTTCGCGACGACGTCGCGGACGTCCGCGACGCGCCTGGGCGGCCATAGACGCACGAGGCGGCGACGAGCCATGCTCGCCGCCGCCTCGTCAAGACAGCTCTCAGTGGGTGTCTTCGGCTTCGATCTCGGTGCGGTCGCCCGACCACAGGGTGTGGAAGGTGCCCTCCTTGTCGATGCGACGGTAGGTGTGCGCACCGAAGAAGTCGCGCTGGCCCTGGATCAGGGCGGCGGGCAGGCGCTCCGCGCGCAGGCCGTCGTAGTACGCGAGCGACGAGCTGAACGCGGGGGCGGGGATGCCGCTCGCCGCCGACAACGACACGATGTGGCGCCATGCGTCCTGCGCCCGGCCGAGGGCCTCGACGAAGTACGGGGCGGTCAGCAGCACGGGGAGGGTGGCTTCGGCGTCGTAGGCCTCGGCGATGCGGTTGAGGAACTGCGCACGAATGATGCACCCGCCGCGCCAGATCTTCGACACCGCGCCCAGGTCGATGCTCCAGTCGTACTGGGCGGCACCGGCGCGGATCTCGTCGAAGCCCTGCGAGTAGGCCACGATCTTCGAGGCGTAGAGCGCGAGTCGCACCTGCTCGATGAAGGCGTCGGCATCTTCGCCCGAGAGCACGTCGGTGCCCGAGGGGCCGGGGAGCTCGCGCGAGACCTCGCGCTGCTCGGGGTGGCTCGACAGCGACCGGGCGAACGTGGCCTCGGCGATGCCCGAAACGGGGACGCCCAGGTCGAGGGCCGTCTGCACGGTCCACGCGCCGGTGCCCTTGGCGCCGGCCTGGTCGAGGATGACATCGACGAGGGGCTTGCCCGTGTCGGCGTCGGTCTGGCGCAGCACCTCGGCGGTGATCTCGATGAGGTACGACTCCAGTTCGCCCCGGTTCCACTCGGCGAACACGTCCGCGATCTCGGCCGGGCTCTTGCCCGTGGCGCGGCGGATGAGGTCGTAGGCCTCGGCGATCAGCTGCATGTCGGCGTACTCGATGCCGTTGTGCACCATCTTCACGAAGTGACCGGCGCCATCGTGGCCGACGTGCGTCACGCAGGGCTCGCCCTCGGCGACCGCGGCGATCGACTTTAGGATCGGGCCCAGCGTGGCCCAGGCCTCGTCGGAACCGCCGGGCATGATCGAGGGGCCGCGCAGGGCACCCTCTTCGCCGCCCGAGACGCCCATGCCGACGAAGTTGATGCCGGTGTCGCGCACGGCCTTCTCACGGCGGATGGTGTCGGTGAACAGCGCGTTGCCGCCGTCGACGATGATGTCGCCCGGTTCGAAGACCTTCACCAGCTCGTCGATGACGAAGTCGGTGGGACGGCCGGCCTTGACCATGATGATCGCGGTACGCGGCTTCGCCAGCGACGCGGCGAAGTCCTCGTACGAGAACGAGGCGACGAAGTTGGCCTCGGGGTGCTGCTCGAGAACGTGCTCGGTCTTGTCCTTGCTGCGGTTGAAGATGGCGACCGTGTTGCCCTCGCGGCTGGCGAGGTTGCGGGCGAGGTTCGAGCCCATCACGGCCAAGCCGACGACGCCGATGTTGGCGCGGCCGTCGCCCTCGCCCTGGGGGCGTGAGTCGGCGTCGGCGGTGGGACGGTCCACCTCTTCGATGCCGGGCGCACCCTCGTGCACCTGTGCGGCCTGATGCGGGGACTGGTCCTGGTCGGTCGAGGGGCCGGTCGGGGAGGCGTGGGACGTCATGGGTGCTCCGTCTTCAGGTGCGAGGGGTGTGGGCAGGCTCACGTGGGCCGCCTCCGCCACTTTATCGGCTCGGCCCGCGCGTGTTTCAGGACGGGGTGTGCGTGAGCTGGAGACGCTCGACGACCTCTCGCACCTGCTCCTGGGGAGTGAGGTCGAGGTCGATGCGGATCGCGCGCTCATCGGCATCCGGGATCTCCAGGGTCTCGAACTGCGAGGTCAGCAGCGACGGCGGCATGTAGTGGCCCTGTCGACGCAGTAGGCGTTCGAGCACGAGCTTCGGGTCGCCCATCAGCAGGACGAAGGTCACATCGTCGCGGCGCAGTACGTCGCGGTAGCTGCGCTTGAGGGCCGAGCACGTGATGACGCCGGGGCGTCCGGCGGCGATCTGGCCGTCGATCCAGCCGGCGACGCGATCGAGCCACGGCCATCGGTCATCGTCGTCGAGGGCGTGACCGGATGCCATCTTGGCCACGTTCTCGGCGGGGTGCAGGTCGTCGCCCTCCTGGAAGTCCCAGCCGAGGCGACCGGCGAGCATGCCGGCGACGGTGGACTTGCCGGTGCCGGCGGGGCCCATGAAGACGAGGACGGGGTGGGACGTCATGATTCTCTCTTCCTCTCCCATCAGACGAACACGCTGATCGCGAGAACGCCGGCCAGGCCCATGACCGAGATCACGCACTCCAGCACGCTCCATGTTTTCAGTGTCTGTGGGATGTTCAAGCCGAAGTACTCCTTGATGAGCCAGAAGCCGGCATCGTTCACGTGGCTCAGGAACACCGAGCCCGCGCCGATCGCGAGCACCAGCAACGCCGTCATGGGGGCGTCGAGCGTCTCGGTGAGCGGCTGCAGGATGCCGGCGGCGGTGATCGTGGCGACGGTGGCCGATCCGGTCGCGACGCGGATGACCACGGCGACCAGCCAGGCCAGCAGCAGCACGGAGACACTGGAGCCCGCGACGAGATCGGCGATCACTTTGCCGATGCCGGTGTCGACGAGCACCTGCTTGAACCCGCCGCCCGCGCCGACGATGAGGAGGATGCCGGCGATGGGCCCGAGAGAGGAGCCGACGACGCTCGTCAGCTTGGCGCGGTCGAAGCCGGCGCCCCGGCCGAGCACGACGAAGCCGACGAGCACGGCCAGCAGCAGGGCGATGATCGGCAGGCCGAGGAAGTCGATGACCACCTTCCATGCGGCGGTCGAGCCGGGCGCGACGATGTCGGCGACGGCCTTCAGCAGCATGAGGAACACGGGCAGGAGGATGCTCGCGAGCGTCGCCGCGAACGACGGGCGGCGAGCGGGCTCCTCTCCCTTCTCCTCGGCCGAGACGAACAGCTCGGGCACGGGGACGGGGGCCCAGCGGGCGGCGATCGGGGCGAACAACGGGCCGGCGACGATGACCGCGGGGATCGCGACGATCACGCCGAACGCGAGGGTCAGGCCGAGGTTGGCATCCAGTGCGTCGATGGCGGCGAGCGGCCCCGGGTGCGGGGGCACGAGGCCGTGCATCGCGGAGAGGCCTGCGAGGGTCGGGATCGCGATCTTCATCAGCGAGACGCCCGAGCGGCGGGCCACGAGGATGATGACGGGGACCAGCAGTACGAGACCGACCTCGAAGAACATCGGCAGGCCGATGATCGCTCCGATCAACCCCATGACCCAGGGGAGTGAGCGCGGGGTCGCGCGGGCGACGAGGGTGTCGACGATGCGGTCGGCGCCGCCCGAGTCGGCGAGCAGCTTGCCGAAGATCGCACCGAGGGCGATGAGGATGCCGACGCCGCCCATGGTCGAGCCGAAGCCGCCGGTGAAGCTCGTCACCGAGGTGGCGATGGGCATGCCGGCGACGACGCCCGTCGTGAACCCGCCGATGGTCAGGGCGAGGAAGGGGTGCAGCTTGCCCCACGTGATGAGCACCACGATGAGGGCGATGCCGATGAGGGCGGCGGTGATCAACTGCCCGGCGGGGGCGGTGGTCGCGGACTCCGCGGCGGCGAGCACCAGCGTGGAGGGGTGGGGGGAGAGGGCCATGAGCGTCCTTGATCCGGCGAGCGGCAGCGATGCCGTGGGTGATGGTGCAGTGGGTATTTGTCGTACATAAAACCACAAGATGCAGGGATGTGCACGACGAATGCGTCCGTCGGAGCGCATCACGTCTGTCATCATCGAGAAATGACGTTGGACCGTCCCGCCGTGTCGACGCTGCACGACGCCCTCGTCGACCGCCTGGGCTCGGCGATCGTCGACGGGGAGCTGGGCGCCGGCTCGCGCCTCATCACAGCCGAGCTCTCGCCCGGATCGTCGCGCGGAGCGGGCCGTGAGGCCGTGCGCGTGCTGCAGTCGCTCGGGCTCGTGCGGGTGCGTCGAAAGACGGGTGTCGAGGTGCTTCCGTCGACGCAGTGGAACGTCTACGCGCCCGAGATCATCGCCTGGCGCCTCGCCGGTCCCGGCCGGCACGCGCAGCTACGCGAGCTCAGCGAGCTCCGCGGTGCGATCGAACCGCTCGCTGCGCGTGCCGCGGCGACCCACGCCACCGACGCGCAGCGCCAGGTGCTGGTGGCCGCGGTGATGGAGATGGCGCGCACCGAGCACGACGCGGACGGCGCCGAGTACCTCGCGGCCGACATCCGCTTCCACCGCACGGTGCTCGCGGCATCCGGCAACACGATGTTCGCCGCCCTCGGCGCGGTCGTCGAATCGGTGCTGGTGGGGCGGACGCGACACGAGCTCATGCCGCACGACGCCAACCCGCATGCCGTGCGGTGGCACCAAGACGTGGCCTTCGCCGTCGCGGCCGGTCGCGCCGACGACGCCGTGCAGGCGATGCACCTCATCGTGCGCGAGGCGGGGGATGCGATGGCCTCCGCGGTGAGCTCGGAGTAAGGCCTCGGCGGATCCGTTGCGCGCCGGGGACGAGTCGGTCGTGGTGAGCTCGGTGATCGCGGTCGCTCCGGCGCTCGCCGATCTCAGTCCGTGTGGGTGGGGGCGGAGCTGCGCTCCGCCGTGAAGCGGCGGGTGACGGCGATGTCGCGGCCGCCCAGGCCCCGCTCGACGATCTCGTCGAAGGCGGCTCGCAGGGCCGGCAGCAGCGCGGGGCGCGTGTCGGTGGACGCGGCGATGTCGGCCGCGAAGCGCAGGTCCTTCACCATGTACTCCGCGATGCCACTGGGGGAGTCGTCGCCCGTGACGAGGCGCTCGCGACGGCTCTCGAGCAGGCGTGATCCGGCGTACCCGCCACCCAGAAGGTCCCACAAGGTGGCGGGGTCGACGCCGGAGCGCGCGGCGAGCTCGGTCGCCTCCCCGAGCGCGAGGATCGTCGATGCGAC
Organism: Microbacterium sp. SORGH_AS_0421; assembly: GCF_030818635.1. NCBI lineage: Bacteria > Bacillati > Actinomycetota > Actinomycetes > Micrococcales > Microbacteriaceae > Microbacterium > Microbacterium sp. SORGH_AS_0421. Next base: position 3,281,496 of record NZ_JAUTAO010000001.1, on the reverse strand, counting down.
GACGAGTTGGTTGCAGGCTTTCGCCACCTGCCCGGCGCCGAGGGGGCCGAGGCGCACGGGCGTTCCGCACGGAGCCAGAAGTGCGGCAGCCCGGTCGGTGTCGGCGGGGGAGCCGCCGAGCATGATCGACAGTCGCCCGGCCTTCGCGCCGTCCTCGCCGCCCGAGACGGGGCAGTCGACCACCCGGATGCCGTCGGGGAGGCGGTTCGACAGCTCCCGCACGCCCACGGGCGACGAGGTCGAGCCGATCATGACGAGGAAATCGCGGTCGCCGATGCCTGCCAGCAGCCCGTCGGGCCCGTCGAGGTGCTCCTCGAGCTGCGGAAGGTCGGGCAGCATCACGAGCACGGCGTCGGTGTGGACGGCGAGCTCACGGGCCGTCTCGGCCCACTGCGCGCCGGCCTCGATGAGCGCCGGGCGTCGCCGACGCGCGTGGACGGTCAGGGAGCCGCGGGCGGCGAGCAGGTGGTGCGCCATCGGTGCCCCCATTGCCCCGAGGCCCCATACCCCGAGTCGGACGGTGGCGGGGGTGGTCTCGTCGTCGAGAGGTGTCATGCACGGCATCCTATCGACTGGACAACAGGTTGAACAGGGTTCACTATGGTGAACGTATACCGAGGTGTCGAGCGGCTCGCGGTGCCCGCGATCGCGGCGAAGGGATGGACGAAGATGTCGACGCACAAGAGCCTACGCGCGGTGGTCGCCGTTCCGCTGTCGGAGGAGCACTGCCGGCTCATCGAGCGGCTGGAGCCGCGGCTCGAGCTGGTGCGCGATGCCGCTCTCACGCGCCCCATGCGCGGCCCCGCCGACTGGTCGGGTGACCCGGCCCACGTGCGCACCGACACCGAGCAGCGCGCCTTCGAGGCGATGGTCGACTCCGCCGAGGCGCTTTTCGGCATTCCCGACGTCGAACCGGCCGCGCTCTCGCGCACGGTCGCCGCCAACCCGGGGCTGCGGTGGGTCATGACGACGGCAGCCGGTGGCGGCGGGCAGGTGAAGGCGGCAGCCCTCGACGACACGGCTCTCGAGCGCATCGTGTTCACCACGAGTGCGGGCGTGCACGGCGGGCCGCTCGCGGAGTTCGCGGTGTTCGGAGTGCTCGCGGGGGCCAAGGGCCTGCCGCGCCTGCGGGCAGACCAGGATGCGCGCGTCTGGTCCGATCGCTGGGAGATGCGCCAGATCGACGAGATGACCGTGCTCGTCGTGGGGCTCGGCGGCATCGGTGCCGAATGCGCTCGCCGCTTCCACGCTCTGGGCGCCGAGGTGTGGGGCACGACCCGCTCGGGCACGCCCGTCGAGGGGGTCGACCGCCTCGTACCGCTCGACGATCTCGCCGAGGCCGTCGGGCAGGTGGATGCCATCGTCGTGACGCTCCCCGGGACCGATCAGACGCACCACCTCATCGGTGCGGACATGTTCGCCGCCGTCCGTCCGGGGGTCGTCCTCGCCAGCGTCGGGCGCGGCAGCGTCATCGACGAGAGCGCTCTGCTCGCGGCCCTCGACGATGGCCGGGTCGGTTTCGCGGCGCTCGACGTGTTCGAGGTCGAGCCGCTGCCCGTCGACTCGCCGCTGTGGGGGCACCCGCGCGTTCTCGTGAGCCCGCACACGGCCGCGCTGAGCAGCAGGGAAGAGGAGAGGATCGCCCGTCGCTTCGCCGAGAACGCCACGCGCCTGATCGATGGACAGCCGTTGCGCGCGGTTGTCGATACGGTCGAGTTCTACTGATCGAGACCATCGAGGGGAGCCGGCATGACCGACGACGACGGCCGGCTCGCACGGGATCCCGCCCCGGCGGTGGGACGCAGTATTCGCCTGCTCGGGCTTCTGGCCGAGGCCGAGCGTGCGCTCACCCTGACCGAGCTGGCATCGGGGCTGGGGCTGGCGAAGTCGTCGACCGCCAACCTGTGCCTCTCGCTCGAGGCGGAGCGCATGATCGAACGAGTCCCGCTCGGCTATCGCCTCGGCATCCGCACCGCCGAGCTCGGCGGAGCTTTCGCGGCGCAGTTCAACCAGGTGCGCGAGTTCTACGCCGTCTGCGAGTCGTCGCCCGTGCTAGTGCGCGAGCTCGTGCAGGTGGCGGTGCTCGATGACGCCGACTCGCTCTACCTCGCCCGGTACGAGGGCTCGCGCTCGGTGCGTCTGGGCACGCCGCTGGGCTCCCGACTTCCCGCCGCCCTGTCGGCGACGGGGCGCGCGCTGCTCATGACGCGCGACGACGCCACCGTGCGGGATCTGCTCGCGCGTCGAGGCCCGCTGCCCGCGCTGACGGCGCACAGCACGGTCGATGTCGAGGGCATCCTCGTGAAGCTGGCGGTCGCTCGCGAGCGCGGATGGGCCATCGACGAGGAGGAGTCGTTCCGGGGGATCGTCGGGGTGGCCGTGCCCCTCGAGGGGTGGGCGCCGGGCGATCCGCAGTTGGCCCTGGGTGTCGGCATCCCCGTTCTGGATGCCACGCCCGAGCGCATCACGCGCGTCGGAGAGGCGTTGCGCGGGGCCGCGTCGGCGCTGACGAATCCGTTCAGCGCGGCACCGCGCCCCTGAGTGCGCTCGTCTCGCCCCTCCGTGGAGGGGTATTCGTCGCGCCTCCCGATCGATGGAGTGGAAACGGGCTCAACGAATTGTGTTCAACATATTGAACTCAGTTCAGAGGGTTGATACAGTCCCGGTGTCGGGAGACCCCAGCCGATCAAAGGAGATGGCCGTGACCACTGCACCCACCGCACCGCCCGTGCCGCAGGACGACCCCGAGTACGCCGCCAATCTGCGGAGGGCGACCCTCGCCTCCAGCATCGGCAGCGCGCTCGAGTACTTCGACTTCGCGCTCTACGGGCTGTCGACGGCGCTGATCTTCAACGTCCTGTTCTTCTCGCAAGACAACCCGGCCCTGGCCACGGTCGCCGCTTTCGCGACCTACGGCGTCGGCTTCCTGGCACGTCCCTTCGGCGGACTCTTCTTCGGCGTGCTCGGCGACAAGCTCGGCCGTAAGTGGGTCCTCGTCATCACGATCGTGCTGATGGGCGGGGCGTCCACCGCCATCGGCCTCCTGCCCACGTACGAGGCCGTCGGCATCCTCGCTCCGATCCTGCTCGTGGTCATGCGACTGCTCCAGGGCTTCGGCGCCGGCGCCGAGCAGGCGGGGGCCACGGTCCTCATGGCCGAATACGCCCCCGTCAAGCGCCGCGGATTCTTCTCGGCCCTGCCCTTCATCGGCATCCAGGCCGGAACGCTGCTCGCGGCCGTCGTGTTCAGCCTCATCTCGCTGCTGCCCGAAGACCAGCTGCTCAGCTGGGGCTGGCGCGTGCCATTCCTCGCCTCGTTCGTGCTGATCCTCCTCGCGCTGTTCATCCGCATGCGCCTGCGCGAGACGCCGACCTTCATCGAGCTCGAGAAGAGCGAGCAGATTGCCGAGCGGCCCGTGCGCGACATCTTCACGCGCGGTCTGCCCGGAGTCATCGTCGGTATCGGGCTCCGCATGGCCGAGAACGGCGGCTCCTACATGTTCAACACCCTCGCGCTGACCTTTTTCGTCGCGTCGGTGGGGGGACAGGCCGACCGCAGCCTCCTCACCTGGGGGGTCACCCTCGGCTCGCTGATCGGCATCTTCTCGGTGCCGCTGACGGGCGCCTTGTCCGACCGGATGGGTCGTCGCACGGTGTACCGCGCGGGCGCGGTGTTCATGCTGCTGTTCACCTTCCCCGCCTGGTGGCTGATCTCGCTCGGGAGCTACCCGATCACGATCGCCGTCGTCGCGATCGGTATCGGCGTCGCCGTCAACTCCATGCTCGGACCCCAGTGCGCGATGCTCCCTGAGCTGTTCGGCAACCGCCACCGTTACCTCGGCGTCGCGATGGCGCGAGAGATCTCGGCGGTGCTCGCCGGTGGCCTCGCGGGTGTGCTGGGCGCCTACATCATCGCCGTCAGCGGCGCAAACTGGCTGCTGCTGGCGATCTACATGGCCACGCTCGCCCTGATCACCACGGCATCCACCTTCCTCGTCCCCGAGACGCTGCGCCGCGACCTCACGCGCACCGACGACGCGATCAAGGTGTCTCGCGAAGAGGCCGGCGAGGGCGTGGACGCCACGACCGTCACCGTGCGGACGATCCGATGACGGCCGCGTTCGACCTGACCGGGCGGCTGGCCCTGGTCACCGGTTCCAGCCGCGGCATCGGCCGGGCCCTCGCGCAGGGCCTCGCCGAGGCGGGGGCCACGACGCTCGTGCACGGACGGGATGCCGAGACCGCCGGACGCGCGGCGGAGGAGATCTCCGCGTCGACCGGGGTGGCCGCTCACGCGGTGACCTTCGATGTGGGGGAGTCCGGCGCTGTCGACGAGGGCGTCTCTCTCATCGAGCATCGCTACGGCGTGCCCGACATCGTCGTGAACAACGCCGGCATCCAGCGGCGCGCGCCGATCGCGGAGTTCGCCGACACCGACTGGGACGACCTGGTGCGCACGAACCTCTCGAGCGCGTTCTACGTCTCCCGACGTGTGGCCGGCGGCATGATCTCGCGCGGATCGGGCAAGCTCGTGCAGATCGGTAGCGTCCAGTCGCAGCTGGCCCGCCCTTCCATCGCGGCGTACGGCGCGACGAAGGGAGCGATCACGATGCTCACGAAGGGCCTGTGCGCCGATCTCGCGCCGCACGGCATTCAGGCCAACGCCATCGCACCCGGGTACTTCGCCACGGAGCTGACCCGGGCACTCGTCGACGACGAGAAGTTCTCCGCGTGGGTGCGCTCGCGCACGCCCGCGGGGCGGTGGGGGAACACCGGCGACCTGGTGGGGGCGCTGGTGTTCCTCTCGAGCTCGGCGAGCGACTTCGTCAACGGCCAGACGATCTTCGTCGACGGCGGCATGACGGCGGTGGTCTGATGCGCATCGCTCGCGTCGAGACCCCCGCCGGGGTGCGCACGGTCCGTCTCGCCGACGACGGGTCGTGGATCCCGATCACTGATCCGTACGCAGCGTTCGCGGACGGCCGCCGCCCCGCCGACGAGGGCGACCCGGTCGCGGGACGTCTGTTGGCTCCGTGCGAGCCGATCGTGGTCGTCGGCATCGCGCAGAATGGCCCCGATCATGCCGCTCCCGTGCAGGCATGGCTGAAGAGTCCGCGCACCGTCACCGGGTCGGACGCGTCGGTGGCGCTCCGGCGCGACGCGGGCACCACGGTCGCCGAAGCCGAGATCGCCGTCGTTATCGGTCGCGACACCACCGGGTTGACGGCGGCGAACGCCCACGAGTACGTGCTCGGCATGACTGCCGTCAACGACCTGTCGAGCCCCGACCGGTCGGTCCTCGATCCGCGCAACTTCGAGTCCAAGGCGGGCGCGGGCTACACACCGCTCGGGCCGTGGATCGACACCGGGTTGTCGCTCGATGCCGATCTGGCTCTGGCGCTCATCGTCGACGACGAGCCGGTCCGGCAGACCTCCGCCGCGCGTCTGCCGGTCTCGCTGAGGGACTGCCTGGCCTACGTCGCCGGGTGGAACGTCCTCGGCCCGGGCGACGTCATCATGATGGGGGCACCGTTCTCCGCCGCACCGATCCACCCGGGTGCGCGGGTCGACGTCGTCGTCGCCGATGTGCGCCTTCGCACCGCAACTTTCTGAGGAGAACCGTGACGAATCTCGCCGTGGTGGCCCACGCCGCCGACGACCTCCGCATCGACGACATCGGTGAGCCGACCCCGGATGCCGATGAGGCCGTCGTCGCCGTCTCATTCGGGGGTGTCTGCGGCTCCGACCTCCACTACTGGCGACACGGGGCTGCGGGAGCATCGATCCTGCGGGAGCCGCTCGTCCTGGGCCATGAGCTGTCGGGGGTGGTGGTGCGCGCCGCTGCCGACGGAAGCGGGCCCGCCGAGGGCACGCCGGTGGCCGTGCACCCGCTGACTCCCCGCGACGACGGCGCGACGCCGTGGCCGCGGGAGCGCCCGAACCTCGCGCCGGCCTCGACCTACCTGGGCTCGGCCATGCACCTCCCGCACACGCAGGGCAGGGCGGGTTCGCCGAGCGTGTCGCGCTCCCCACGCGCATGCTCTTCCCTCTGCCGGCGGGGCTCGATCTCGCCACGGCCGTGCTTGCGGAGCCCGCGGCGGTCGCGTGGCACGCCGTCGAACGCGCCGGAACGGTCGCGGGCCGACGCGTCGCGGTCATCGGGTCGGGTCCCATCGGCCTGCTCGCCGTGGCCGCGGCTCGCCACCACGGTGCCGGCGAGGTCATCGCCACTGATCTGCACGAGCTTCCGCGCGGTCTGGCAGCGGCTCGTGGGGCGCGTACCCTCGACGCGCGCGACGCGGCGGCGATCGAGGCCCTGCACGCCGACGTCGTGATCGAGTCGAGCGGCACCGTCCCCGGACTCGCTGCGGCGGTCGCGGCGGCGCGGCGCGGCGGGACGGTCGTTCTGCTCGGGCTTCAAGCGGCGGGCACGGTAGCGGCGCCGATCGCGACGGCGATCACACGGGAGCTGACGCTGACCGGGTCGTTCCGTTTCGGCGGCGAGTTCGGCGAGGTGCTGGCGGCGCTTGCCGACGGGTCACTCGCCGTGGAAGGCATCGTGACGCACGTGACGCCCGTCGCTCACGCCCTCGACGCCTTCGCGACGGCGGTGGACGCGTCGCGATCGTCGAAGGTCGTGCTCTCGTTCGGCGGAAACAACTGAACGACCCGTCACGCTCCCCGGAGGCGGGGTGACGACGATCGAGCTCGTCCTCACGAACCGGTCCGCATAAGGGTCGGCACAGCCCGGCGACCGCGGAGCGGCTCCGCCGGGGGCAAGCCGCGGTTCCGGGCGTCAGTGCTTCTTGTAGTTCGTGGTGCGGCCCATCGAGAACAGGGCGCCGACGGTGCCGAGCAGGCCGAATGCGGCGATGCCGCCGATGACCCAGAGCACGACGTGAGAGAAGAAGCCGCTGTCCATGATGATCCTCCGGGTGGGTTGTGGCCGTTCGATCCTACCGTCGCTCCGCGGGCGGTCCTGCGCGCGCCCCGGCGGCGGGGTCGTGGTGCGGCCCCGCGCGCTGGTAGACTTCCGGGGAACTTCGGCGAGGGATGCCACCTCGTACGCCGTACGGCGCGCTGGGCATCCGTGATCGACGCAGTGATGCAGGCTCCCGGCTTTCCTCACGCGCTCGCGTTCGAGTCGAATCCAGACCACACAGGTGCGGACCTTGTCCGCTCACAAGCTGCGGGACACGAGCCCGCGAGGAGAACATCATGTCGGAAGACAACAAGGTCGTCGTAGAACTGCGCGAGAACTTCGGCAAGGGCTTCGCCCGTCGCCTCCGCGCCGCGGGCAAGATCCCCGCCGTCATCTACGGTCACGGCACCGAGCCCCAGCACGTCGCGCTGCCCGGTCACCAGACCGCGCTGCTGATCCGTCGCGCCAACGCGCTGCTCGACCTCGACATCGCGGGCAAGAGCCAGCTCGTCCTCGTCAAGGATGTCCAGAAGGACCCCGTGCGCCAGATCATCGAGCACATCGACCTCATCGTGGTGAACAAGGGCGAGAAGGTCCAGGTCGACGTTCCCGTCGTCATCACCGGCGAGCCCTTCTCGGGCACCATCGCCATGCTCGACGCCACGTCGGTCTCGCTCGAGGTCGAGGCCACTCACATCCCGCAGAACGTCGAGGTCGATGTCGAGGGCGCCGAGGACGGCACCCAGATCACCGCCGCCGACCTGAAGCTGCCCCAGGGCGCGACCCTCGTCACCGAGCCCGAGACCCTCATCGTGGGTGTCTCGATCCCGCTCGACACGATCGCCGCCGACGAAGAGATCGCCGAGGCCGACGCCGAGGTCGCCGGGGAGCAGTCCGAAGAGGCCGAGACGGCCGAACAGGGCGACGACAAGTAATTCCCGAGGGCCGTTCACCGGTCCGACGACGACGAGGGGGCGCGGATTCGCGTCCCCTCGTTCGTTTCCCCGCGCGGCGCACCGCGTCGTCGCGTACGGTCCCCACCCGGACCCGGAAGGATGGATGCCATGGCAGACACCTGGCTCATCGTGGGTCTCGGCAACCCCGGCCCGCGCTACGAGGCGACGAGGCACAACATCGGTCAGATGGTCATCGATGAACTCGCCGCCCGTCGCCGCGAAGCGTTCCGCGCGCACAAGGCCAACGCGCGCGTGGTCGAGACCTGGCTGCGGCCGGGAGCGGCGAAGCTCGTGCTGGCCAAGCCCAACAGTTTCATGAACGTCTCCGGCGGCCCGGCCGCCGGCCTCGCCCGGTTCTACGACATCGGTCCCGAGCGGATCGTCGTCGTGCACGACGAGCTCGATATCCCCTACGACACCATCAAGCTCAAGACCGGCGGCGGTCACGGTGGTCACAACGGCGTCCGTGACATCGCGAAAGCGCTCGGCACGCCCGACTTCCCCCGGGTGCGGGTCGGAATCGGTCGCCCGGTCGGCCGGCAAGATCCCGCGGACTGGGTGCTCGACCCCTTCAGTGCCGCCGAGCGTCAGACCCTGCCCATCCTGGTCTCGGATGCCGCGGATGCCGTGGAGCTGTTGGCCGACGAGGGCCTCGTCGCCGCGCAGCAGCGCTTCCACGCTCCGCGCGCCTGAACGAACGGCTCATACCGAGCCGGTGACCGGTGTGGTCGGGGTCGCGAGCGTGGTGGCCGTCCCCTCCGAGTGCAGAATGTGACGATACGGTCCGGTCGCCGCGAGTTCTAGCGGGAGGAGCGCGGCGTCGAGAGCGGCCCAGGTGTCCCCGAGGTCGACGGGCCGTTGTGCGAGTCGGACGCTCGCCGCGCGGGGCGCTCCCGGGATCGTGACCACGTCTGTTCGGGCCGCCTCGCAGACCGCGGTCACGGCGATCACCCGGGGGTCCGTCGTCCCGTCGTAGACGAGGGCGACCTCCGCCCCTGCCGGTGCGGCCATCCGATCGAGCACCGCGCGCACCGCCGCGGGAATCTCCGACTCGTGCGCCACGGACGTCCGCAGGCCCGGGCCCGTGAGCGGGGGGAGCGCTTCCAGCGTCAGCGTCGTCGCGATGTCGTGGTGCCCGCGGTCGAGCGAGGCGATCCTGCTGTCCAGACGGCGCAGGGCGGCGTTGTCGCGGGCGATGCTGGCGGAAAGCGTCGATCGCCTCGCATCGAGGACTGCGCGCAGCTTCGCGTGGTCCGTCCGTGAGTCGAGCAGGACGCGGATCTCTTCGAGTCCGAAGCCGTTGGCACGGAGGGCGACGATGGTCAGCACGCGTCCTTCCTGCGCGAGGTCGTAGGAGCGGCGTCCGGTTGCCGGATCGACGTCTGCGGGAGGCAGAAGGCCGGTGGCCTCCCAGTGGCGCAGCATGCGTGGCGTCGTACCCGTTTGCCGAGCGAGTTCACCGATCGAGACCATGACGACAGTCCACACCCTGCCACGGTGTCAGGGGCAACACGAGACGGCGAACGGTCCCGGTCGCGAGCAACCGTGGCCGTTCGCACCGAGGGTCAGCTCACGTCGAGACGCCGATCGCCGCGCCTGCGGCCAGGGCGATTCCGACCACGATGCCGCCGAGCACAGATAGCACGACGGCGCCGATGCCCCACCCACGACCGCGACTCTTGATCGCCGCGACGATGCCCTGGACGAAGCCCCACAGGCCGAGAACGGCGTACACGGCGAAGGCGACCACGGTCAGGATGCCGAAGAGCGCAGCCGCCTGCTGGACCTCCGGTGGGAGGGCGTTCGGGTCGACCCGCTGACCGGCGTCGGCGTAGGGCGCGAGGGCCGCGCTCTGCATGCCGGCGATGAGAGCGATGATCGAGCCGCCGACCACGCCGACCAGCGAGACGACGAAAGCGCCGAGCCCGAGCTTGTTTCCGCCCTTGGGGTTCGCAGATGCCGGGGGGACGTAGGCAGGAGCCGCGGGGGCGGGCACTCCTGCGGGGGTGGCGCGGTAGGCGTCGTTGCGCGCGACGGGCTGCTGGTAGGGCTCGGGGGGCGGCGGTGTCGTGCTCACGGAGTGCTCCTCTGGTCTTCGATGGGCGAACAGGCCCTGTCCCGAAGTCTAGGAACCGACTGGCCGGGGATCGCGGGGGTGGACGGTCGCCGATTCGGCGCGATGTCGCCCACTGGGGCGAGGAGCAGTCCGCCCGGGGATCAGACCGACGAACCGCCGGAGGGGACGCTCGCCAGCCCTGCCACGATGGCGATGAGCGTGAGCCCGCCGAAGATCGCGGGTCCCAGAACCGCGATGACGAGCCCGGCGATCCCGGCGCCCCGCCCGGACCGCCGCACGATGGCGACGATACCGAGCACGAGCGCCGTGAGACCGATCACGGTTCCCGACCAGAAAGCGACCTCGCCCAGCAGCACCAGATCGCGGACGGGGGAGAGGACGCGCCAGTCGAAGCCGTTCGACGACATGGTGCCCAGCCCGGGGGCCGCCCCGCGCGCCGAGCGGAACGCCGCGAATCCTCCGACGGCGGATGCCAACACCGCCGCGACGACCGAGAGCGCGAGCGCCCAGGTTCCCAGGGGTCGACCGCGGCGCGTCGGCTCCGGGGGAGTGAGCAGCGTCCCGACCGGCGGCGCCGCGTGGGGGGCGGCGAAGACCGGACCGTTCGGAGCGCTCGGCGACGTCATGCGGCCAGCCTACGAGACACGGATCGCCCGCCGTGTTGTCCACCCCGTCCGAATGTCGGAGCCCCCGCGTAAACTCTTCCGAGTGACAGTTCCCGGGATCGTTCGCGCCCTCGAGCAGGCTGAGTCGTATCGTGAAGCCGCTTCGGCTGCTTCCTCCGACCTGTCTCTCTCCCTCGTCGATGGCCTCGACGCCCCGGTCATCGCCGGCCTCGTCGAACGGCGCCGCTCGGCGGGTGGCCCCGGTGCCGTGCTGGTCATCGCCCCGACCGGTCGACGAGCCGAGTCTCTCGGTCCGGCTCTGGATGCCGTCCTCCCCGGCGCACAGGTTCTGCACTTTCCGGCATGGGAGACGCTGCCGCACGAGCGGCTCAGCCCGAGCCCCGAGACGGTCGGCCGACGCCTCGACGTCCTGCGCCGGATCGCCGCGTGGGACGGCACCGCCCCCCTTGTCGTGACCGCATCGGTGCGCAGTGCTCTCCAGCCGCTGGCTCCCGGGCTCGGCGATGTCGATCCGATCGAGCTCGTCGTCGGCGGGCGTGGACTCGAACTCGAGGGCGTCATCACACGGCTCGTCGAGCTCGCGTACCACCGCGTCGATATGGTGTCGCGCCGCGGCGAGTTCGCGGTGCGCGGCGGCATCCTCGACGTGTTCCCGCCCGTGGCCGATCATCCCTACCGCGTCGAGTTCTTCGGCGACGAGGTCGACCAGATCCGCGCCTTCTCCGTCGCCGACCAGCGTTCGCTCCCCGGCGAGGTCACCTCTGTGATCCTTGTTCCCAGCCGCGAGCTGCTGCTCACGACCGAGGTGCGTGCCCGGGCCGCCGAGCTCCGCGACGGCTACCCGGGCCTGCGTCAACTGCTCGAGAAGATGGCCGAGGGCATTCCCGCTGAGGGGATGGAGTCGCTCATCCCGGTGCTGGTCGACGACCTCATCACCCTTGTCGACTACCTCCCCGGCGGCAGTGCGGTGGCGCTCGTCGACCCCGAGCGTTCGCTCGCCCGCGCGACGACGCTCGGTGACACCAACCGCGAATTCCTCGAGGCTGCCTGGTCGGCGGCTACGGCCGGCGCGGACACCCCGGTCGACCTCGGCTCCGGCGATTTCGTCACCCTCGACGACCTGCACGAGAAGGCGAGCGGGCGCGGCGGTGTCTGGTGGCAGCTCAGCGCCTTCGACTCGGGAGCGGCCGATGCCGAGGACGAGGGGCTCATCGTCCGAGACGACTCGACCCACCGCATCAAGGCCGATCCCGTTCCCTCCTTCCATGGCAATGTCGAGGGCGCGACCGCTCACGTCGGCACGCTGATCAGCGACGGATGGTCGGTCGTCGTCACGGCATCCGGTCCGGGAATGGTCGATCGCGCCCGCGACGTGCTCTCGGAGCGCGGAATCGCGGCGCGTCGTGTCGACGACGTGCGTCTGGCGCCTGAGACGGGTGTCGCTCACGTGGTGTGCGCTCCTCTCGAACGCGGATTCCAGCTTCCCGAGGCGAAATTCGCGGTCATCACGGAAACCGAGTTCTACGGTCGCTCGGTCAGCGGCGACAACCGCGGCGTGAAGAAGCTCGCTTCCCGCCGTCGCAACGTCGTCGACCCTCTGCAGCTCAAGCCCGGCGACGTCGTCGTGCACGCGACGCACGGAATCGGCAAGTTCCTCGAGCTCACCCAGCGCGAGGTGTCGAGTGGTGGCCGTCACGCGGTGAAGACGACGAAGGAGTACCTCGTCCTCGAGTACGCGCCGGCCAAGCGCGGCTACCCGGGCGACAAGCTGTTCGTCCCCACCGATCAGCTCGATCTGCTGTCGAAGTACGTCGGCGGCGAGGCGCCCACTCTGTCGAAAATGGGCGGCAGCGATTGGGCTGCCGCCAAGGGGCGCGCCCGCAAGGCCGTTCGCGACATTGCGGTCGAGCTGGTGAAGCTGTACTCGGCGCGCATGGCGTCGAAGGGCTACGCCTTCGGTCCGGACACCCCCTGGCAGCGCGAGCTCGAAGAAGCATTCCCCTTCGCCGAGACTCTCGACCAGCTTCAGACGATCGACGAGATCAAAGCCGACATGGAGAAACCCATCCCCATGGATCGTCTGCTCTCGGGCGATGTCGGTTTCGGGAAGACCGAGGTCGCGGTCCGCGCGGCCTTCAAGGCCATTCAGGACGGCAAGCAGGTCGCCATGCTCGTGCCGACAACGCTGTTGGTCAAGCAGCATCTCGAGACCTTCGCCGAGCGTTTCGCCGGGTTCCCCGTCACCGTGCGGCCACTGTCGCGTTTCCAGACCGACAAAGACGTCAAGGCCACCCTCGCCGGCCTCACCGACGGCACCGTCGACATGGTCATCGGGACCCACCGCATCCTCACCGAGAAGGTGATCTTCAAGGACCTCGGTCTCATGATCATCGATGAAGAGCAGCGCTTCGGCGTCGAACACAAGGACCAGCTGAAGAAGCTCAAGACCAACGTCGACATCCTCGCGATGAGCGCCACACCCATCCCGCGCACGCTCGAGATGGCGGTCACCGGTATTCGTGAGATGTCGACGCTCGCGACTCCGCCGGAGGACCGGCACCCGATTCTGTCGTACGTCGGACCCCGCAACGACAAGCAGATCGCGGCGGCCATCCGGCGCGAACTGCTGCGAGAGGGCCAGATCTTCTACGTGCACAACCGGGTGTCCTCGATTCAGCGGGTCGCTGCGCACCTCGCCGAACTGGTCCCCGAGGCGCGCATCGTCGTCGCCCACGGGCAGATGGGGGAGCACGCGCTCGAACAGGTCGTCGATGACTTCTGGGAACGTCGTGCCGACGTGCTCGTATCGACCACGATCATCGAGACCGGCCTCGACATCTCGAACGCCAACACGATCATCATCGATCGCGCCGACAAGTACGGGCTCTCGCAACTGCATCAGCTCCGCGGTCGAGTGGGCCGCGGTCGTGACCGCGCATACGCGTACTTCCTCTACGACGAGATGAAGCCCCTCTCCGAGACCGCGGCCGACCGCCTCGAGACCATCGCCGTCAACAACGACCTGGGTTCCGGCATGCAAGTGGCTCTGAAAGACCTCGAGCTCCGCGGTGCCGGCAATCTCCTCGGTGCCGAACAGGCCGGGCATATCGCCGGCGTCGGTTTCGACCTGTATCTGCGGATGATCGGCGAAGCGGTGTCGACGTTCCGAGGTGAGGACGTCGACGGACCCACCGAGCTGCGGCTCGAGCTCCCCGTGGACGCACGCCTGCCCGAGTTCTACATCGACAGCGAGCGGCTGCGTCTCGAGGCGTACCAGAAGCTGTCGGCTGCGGCGTCAGGTACCGCGAAGGCCGACGCGATCGACCTCGTGGTCGACGAACTCCGCGACCGGTATGGGGAGCCTCCTGCGGAGGTCGAAGGTCTCATCGCGGTCGCGCGCCTGCGTCGTCGTGCGGCACAGGCGGGCTTGGCCGATGTCGTCGCTATGGGGTCCAATCTGCGCGTCGCCCCGGCCAACCTGCCCGATTCCATGCGCGTGCGACTGCAGCGGCTGTACCCCAAAGCAAAACTCGTCGCCAATGGAGATGCCATGGTGGTGCCGCTTCCACAGGATGCCGACGACGCGAACCTCATCGCGTGGGTGCGCCAGTTGCTCGATGCGCTGTGGCCGCTGCCGGTAGACGAGAACGCGGAGACCGCGAACGCCTGAGCGTCGCCCGCCTCGCGGATGATCGAGGCAGGAGCCCGGCCGACTGTTCGTCGGCCGGGCTCCGTCGTAGGACCGTGTCATTCTCGGGGCGAGGGGTGGCGACACGCCCGGGCGGAGGCCTCGATTCGACCGATCCGAACTCCCGACGTAGTGTTTTACCTGTTCGCCCCACAGGGGAGAGCGGAGAGGCCGGAAGGCCCCGCTTCGTCTCAAGTGGCGGACTGTCCAGAACCTCATCGTTTCGGTGTAGGGTTTTGGTTCTGGTCTTCGACCGGGTTTCACGACGTTGATCTTTTATAGGTCCCACGGTGAGTACCTTAAGGTTTGAATGATCGAATAGGTAGTGAATTGCCTCACGGGTAGGTCGGGAGACTGTTTCTGTGGGTGCGTCCGTTCCTTGAGAACTCAACAGCGTGCACTTGTCAAATGCCAATTTATTCCTCGTCGGTCTGACTTTTGTTGGATTGCGAGAAATTCCTTTGGATCAAAGACCAGCCCTTCCGGGGGTTGGCATATGAATTCGTCAGTTTTGATGTTTTCTCTTTGGTCAGTTTCAAACTCGCTATGACTGTCGTTTTCCCGGTGGTTGTATGCATTTCTTTTTTACGGAGAGTTTGATCCTGGCTCAGGATGAACGCTGGCGGCGTGCTTAACACATGCAAGTCGAACGGTGAAGCCAAGCTTGCTTGGTGGATCAGTGGCGAACGGGTGAGTAACACGTGAGCAACCTGCCCTGGACTCTGGGATAAGCGCTGGAAACGGCGTCTAATACTGGATATGAGACGTGATCGCATGGTCGTGTTTGGAAAGATTTTTCGGTCTGGGATGGGCTCGCGGCCTATCAGCTTGTTGGTGAGGTAATGGCTCACCAAGGCGTCGACGGGTAGCCGGCCTGAGAGGGTGACCGGCCACACTGGGACTGAGACACGGCCCAGACTCCTACGGGAGGCAGCAGTGGGGAATATTGCACAATGGGCGGAAGCCTGATGCAGCAACGCCGCGTGAGGGATGACGGCCTTCGGGTTGTAAACCTCTTTTAGCAGGGAAGAAGCGTAAGTGACGGTACCTGCAGAAAAAGCGCCGGCTAACTACGTGCCAGCAGCCGCGGTAATACGTAGGGCGCAAGCGTTATCCGGAATTATTGGGCGTAAAGAGCTCGTAGGCGGTTTGTCGCGTCTGCTGTGAAATCCCGAGGCTCAACCTCGGGCCTGCAGTGGGTACGGGCAGACTAGAGTGCGGTAGGGGAGATTGGAATTCCTGGTGTAGCGGTGGAATGCGCAGATATCAGGAGGAACACCGATGGCGAAGGCAGATCTCTGGGCCGTAACTGACGCTGAGGAGCGAAAGGGTGGGGAGCAAACAGGCTTAGATACCCTGGTAGTCCACCCCGTAAACGTTGGGAACTAGTTGTGGGGACCATTCCACGGTTTCCGTGACGCAGCTAACGCATTAAGTTCCCCGCCTGGGGAGTACGGCCGCAAGGCTAAAACTCAAAGGAATTGACGGGGACCCGCACAAGCGGCGGAGCATGCGGATTAATTCGATGCAACGCGAAGAACCTTACCAAGGCTTGACATATACGAGAACGGGCCAGAAATGGTCAACTCTTTGGACACTCGTAAACAGGTGGTGCATGGTTGTCGTCAGCTCGTGTCGTGAGATGTTGGGTTAAGTCCCGCAACGAGCGCAACCCTCGTTCTATGTTGCCAGCACGTAATGGTGGGAACTCATGGGATACTGCCGGGGTCAACTCGGAGGAAGGTGGGGATGACGTCAAATCATCATGCCCCTTATGTCTTGGGCTTCACGCATGCTACAATGGCCGGTACAAAGGGCTGCAATACCGTGAGGTGGAGCGAATCCCAAAAAGCCGGTCCCAGTTCGGATTGAGGTCTGCAACTCGACCTCATGAAGTCGGAGTCGCTAGTAATCGCAGATCAGCAACGCTGCGGTGAATACGTTCCCGGGTCTTGTACACACCGCCCGTCAAGTCATGAAAGTCGGTAACACCTGAAGCCGGTGGCCTAACCCTTGTGGAGGGAGCCGTCGAAGGTGGGATCGGTAATTAGGACTAAGTCGTAACAAGGTAGCCGTACCGGAAGGTGCGGCTGGATCACCTCCTTTCTAAGGAGCATCTGGCATCCGGGGTTTTCGAATCGTGGGTGTCCAGGCGCCAGTTCAACACCGAATGTGTGTTGCTGGTAGCTCATGGGTGGAACATTTGATGGGGTGCTCATGCCGATGGTTCGGGTCTAGTACGCAGCTTGCTGTGGGAACGGTTCGGGTTGGAGGGGTGGGTACATGCACGCTGTTGGGTCCTGAGGGGCCGGGCGCTGGTTGCGCTAGTCGGAAGGCTGGTGTGGTTGGTGGCTGTTCCTCGTGGGCCTTCCCTGCTGTCACGGTTGTGGCGTGTGGGGTGGGTACCGCCCGTACTTTGAGAACTACACAGTGGACGCGAGCATCTTCGACATGACTTTTTGGTTGTGTCGTGAAGATGATCTTAAAGATCATTAGTCAATTTTTTGACGATTCAACTCATGTGATTTCAAGTCTTTAAGAGCAAACGGTGGATGCCTTGGCATCTGGAGCCGAAGAAGGACGTAGCAATCTGCGATAAGCCTCGGGGAACTGATAAGCGAGTTTTGATCCGAGGATGTCCGAATGGGGAAACCCCGCCAGGGCGCGTGCGTACCTGGTGACTCCCGCCTGAATATATAGGGCGGGTAGAGGGAACGTGGGGAAGTGAAACATCTCAGTACCCACAGGAAGAGAAAGCAAAAGCGATTCCGTAAGTAGTGGCGAGCGAAACCGGAAGAGGCTAAACCTAGCGTGTGTGATAGCCGGCAGGCGTTGCATGTTGGGGGTTGCGGGACTTTTCTGATTGTTCTGCCGAATGATCGACGTGACAAGAGGGTATAGACGAACGGTTTTGAATGGCCGGTCATAGAGGGTGCGAACCCCGTAGTCGAAATGCCTGTTCTTGGCGTGAGAAGTATCCCAAGTAGCACGGGGCCCGAGAAATCCCGTGTGAATCTGTCAGGACCACCTGATAAGCCTAAATACTCCCAGATGACCGATAGCGGACAAGTACCGTGAGGGAAAGGTGAAAAGTACCCCGGGAGGGGAGTGAAATAGTACCTGAAACCGTTTGCTTACAAACCGTTGGAGCCTCCTTAGTAGGGGTGACAGCGTGCCTTTTGAAGAATGAGCCTGCGAGTTAGCGATACGTGGCGAGGTTAACCCGAGTGGGGTAGCCGTAGCGAAAGCGAGTCTGAATAGGGCGATTCAGTCGCGTGTCCTAGACCCGAAGCGAAGTGATCTATCCATGGCCAGGTTGAAGCGACGGTAAGACGTCGTGGAGGACCGAACCCACTTAGGTTGAAAACTGAGGGGATGAGCTGTGGATAGGGGTGAAAGGCCAATCAAACTTCGTGATAGCTGGTTCTCTCCGAAATGCATTTAGGTGCAGCGTTGCGTGTTTCTTGCCGGAGGTAGAGCTACTGGATGGCCGATGGGCCCTACAAGGTTACTGACGTCAGCCAAACTCCGAATGCCGGTAAGTGAGAGCGCAGCAGTGAGACTGTGGGGGATAAGCTTCATAGTCGAGAGGGAAACAACCCAGACCACCAACTAAGGTCCCTAAGCGCGTGCTAAGTGGGAAAGGATGTGGAGTTGCTTTGACAACCAGGAGGTTGGCTTAGAAGCAGCCACCCTTGAAAGAGTGCGTAATAGCTCACTGGTCAAGTGATTCCGCGCCGACAATGTAACGGGGCTCAAGCACGCCACCGAAGTTGTGGCATTGACATTTTTGGTAGGCCTTCGTGGTCCAGCCGTGTTGATGGGTAGGAGAGCGTCGTGTGGCGAGTGAAGCGGCGGGGTGACCCAGCCGTGGACGCTACACGAGTGAGAATGCAGGCATGAGTAGCGAAAGACGTGTGAGAAACACGTCCTCCGAAAGACCAAGGGTTCCAGGGTCAAGCTAATCTTCCCTGGGTAAGTCGGGACCTAAGGCGAGGCCGACAGGCGTAGTCGATGGACAACGGGTTGATATTCCCGTACCGGCGAAGAACCGCCCCAGTCAATCCAGTGGTGCTAAGAGTCCTAGCTCACGCTTTAGCGGATCCCTTCGGGGTGAGGCGGGTGTGTGTGAACGCTCGACCCCATGCTGGTGCGGCTAGCGTATTAACAGGTGTGACGCAGGAAGGTAGCCCAAGCCAGGCGATGGTAGTCCTGGTGCAAGTGCGTAGGCCGACTCTTAGGCAAATCCGGGAGTCATGAGGCTGAGACACGATGCGGATAAAAAGTGGGTGATCCTATGCTGCCAAGAAAAGCATCGACGCGAGGTTCTAGCCGCCCGTACCCCAAACCGACTCAGGTGGTCAGGTAGAGAATACCAAGGAGATCGAGAGAATCGTGGTTAAGGAACTCGGCAAAATGCCCCCGTAACTTCGGGAGAAGGGGGGCCATCCACTTATTAGGACTTGCTCCGAAAGGGTGTGGTGGCCGCAGAGACTAGTGGGTAGCGACTGTTTACTAAAAACACAGGTCCGTGCCAAGTCGCAAGACGATGTATACGGACTGACGCCTGCCCGGTGCTGGAAGGTTAAGAGGACCGGTTAGCCGTAAGGCGAAGCTGAGAATTTAAGCCCCAGTAAACGGCGGTGGTAACTATAACCATCCTAAGGTAGCGAAATTCCTTGTCGGGTAAGTTCCGACCTGCACGAATGGCGTAACGACTTCCCAACTGTCTCAACCGCGAACTCGGCGAAATTGCATTACGAGTAAAGATGCTCGTTACGCGCAGCAGGACGGAAAGACCCCGTGACCTTTACTACAGCTTGGTATTGGTGTTCGGTGTGGCTTGTGTAGGATAGGTGGGAGACGGTGAAGCATTCACGCCAGTGAGTGTGGAGTCATTGTTGAAATACCACTCTGGTCACTCTGGATATCTAACTTAGGACCGTGATCCGGTTCAGGGACAGTGCCTGGTGGGTAGTTTAACTGGGGCGGTTGCCTCCCAAAATGTAACGGAGGCGCCCAAAGGTTCCCTCAACCTGGTTGGCAATCAGGTGGCGAGTGTAAGTGCACAAGGGAGCTTGACTGTGAGACTGACAGGTCGAGCAGGGACGAAAGTCGGGACTAGTGATCCGGCAGTGGCTTGTGGAAGCGCTGTCGCTCAACGGATAAAAGGTACCTCGGGGATAACAGGCTGATCTTGCCCAAGAGTCCATATCGACGGCATGGTTTGGCACCTCGATGTCGGCTCGTCGCATCCTGGGGCTGGAGTAGGTCCCAAGGGTTGGGCTGTTCGCCCATTAAAGCGGTACGCGAGCTGGGTTTAGAACGTCGTGAGACAGTTCGGTCCCTATCCGCTGCGCGCGTAGGAAGTTTGAGAGGATCTGACCCTAGTACGAGAGGACCGGGTTGGACGAACCTCTGGTGTGTCAGTTGTTCCGCCAGGAGCACCGCTGATTAGCTACGTTCGGGATGGATAACCGCTGAAAGCATCTAAGCGGGAAGCCGGCCTCAAGATGAGACTTCCATACCTTTATGGTGAGAGGCTCCCAGCCAGACTACTGGGTTGATAGGCCGGATGTGGAAGCGTAGTAATACGTGAAGCTGACCGGTACTAATAAGCCGATGACTTGATAACACACCTGTTTTTGGTGCTTGCGTCCACTGAGTGGTTCTCGATGTACGGTCGGGAACTCAACAATGATCATGTCGTTGTTGGTTTGTGAAACATCAATAGTGTTTCGGCGGCCATAGCGAGAGGGAAACGCCCGGTTACATTCCGAACCCGGAAGCTAAGCCTCTCAGCGCCGATGGTACTGCAGGGGGGACCCTGTGGGAGAGTAGGACACCGCCGGACTTCTTTTCAGTCGAAATGGCCACCCAACGTTGGGTGGCCATTTCGCATTTACGGGCACTTTCAGGTGCGGTACCGCGTCGGTGCGTTCTTCCGTAGGGAAGCACCCACCGACGCATCACCACACCCACCGCATGTGAGCCTGCCGCGTGCTCGCTACCTGTGGTTGCGTGCCATCCACGGTGACGGGGCTGGCCCATGCCCCGGCCCTCGTCTCGTCGACATTCTCCACTCATCCTCCGCGCCGCGGGTGCGTTCGATCGAGGCACACGCGAGGTCGTTCGCGTAGTGCTTCGCCGACGGGTTCGGACCGGTGGAGCACCTCGAGGAATCGCCTCGTCAACGCAGAACGCGCCGGCTCCCGCGAGGGGAGCCGGCGCGTTCTGCGAGGGATCGTGTCTCAGCCGGTGTTCTGCAGACCGGCCGCGACTCCGCTCACCGAGAGGAGCAGGAGGCGCTGGTGTTCCGCATCCGGAGTCGGGTTATCCGCGTCTGCGTCGCGGAGGGCGCGCAGAGCTCGCAGCTGAAGCAGCGAGAGGGCGTCGACGTAGGGGCTGCGCATCTTCACCGCGCGCTGGAGGATCGGCTTGTTGCTCAGCAGATCGCCGCCGGTGATGCGCTCGACCCACGACCGCGTCAGAAGCATCTCGTCCATGACGAGCTGGGCGAGATCGTCTCGATCGCCGAGAGCGAGGTAACGGCGAGCGATGCGCTCGTCGGCCTTCGCGAGGCTCATCGCCACGTTGTCGATCATCGTGCGGAACAACGGCCACTGCTCGTACGCGTCACGGAGACGTTCTTCGTCGCCGACGGCCTGGAGCGCGGTGCCGAGACCGAACCAGCCGGCGAGGTTGATGCGCGCCTGCGTCCACGAGAACACCCACGGGATGGCGCGGAGGTCCTCGAGGGACTCGACCGACAGACCGCGGCGGGCGGGGCGGGATCCGAGGGCGAGATGTCCGAGCTCTTCCATCGGCGTGACGGTGGCGAACCACGGCGCGAAGCCGGGCGCCTTCACCAGGGCGAAGAAACGCTCGCGTGAGGCGACGTCCATCGTGCTCGCCACATCTGCGAACGCTTCTGCCGCGCCGCGATTGCGTCGTTCGATGGAGGGGGAGGACGCCGTCAGCACGGCAGCCGCCACCTGGTCGATGTGACGCATCGCGATATCGGCGTCGCCGTAACGGGCGAAGATGACCTCGCCCTGCTCGGTGAGCTTGAACCGGCCGTCGACGGAGTGCGGGGGTTGCGCGAGGATGGCGGAGTTCGCCGGTCCGCCACCACGGCCCAGAGCACCACCGCGACCGTGGAAGAGCGTCAATTCGATGCCCTCCGCCTCAGCCCACGTAGAGATCTCGGCCTGCGCCTCGTACAGCGCGAGGTTGGCTGCGACGGGGCCGACGTCCTTCGAGGAGTCGGAGTACCCCAGCATGACCTCGAGGCGTCTGCCGGTGGCATCCAGTCGGCTGACGAACGAGGGGTGCGAAACGATCTCGGCAAGGATGCCGGGGGCCGCCTGCAGGTCGGCGAACGTCTCGAACAGCGGGATCACGTCGAGAACGGGGAGGGCTTCGCCGGGGCCCACCGCGTAGGTGGCCAGCTCGTGCACATTCGCCAGGTCTTCGGCCGACTGGGTGAACGAGACGATGTAGCGACCGGCGGCACGGGGGCCGAATCGCTCCTGGACGTATGCGATCGAGCGGAAGACCTCGAGCACCTCGTCGGTCTGCTCGCTCCGCGCGCCGCCGGATCGGAGTTCCTGGAGCACCTTACGGTGCACGGCGGAGTGCTGGCGCACCTCGAGTTCGGTGAGGTGGAAGCCGTACGTCTCGACCTGCCAGACGAGACGCTGGAGGGACCCGTACGCCTGACGGGCGGCGCCGGCGGCGACCAACGAGTCCTGCACCAGGCGCAGGTCCGTGAGCAGGTGCTCGGGGTCGCGGTAGGCCAGGTCGGCGTTGCGCGTACGCGTCGCGGCGATCTTGCGTGCGAGCAGCAGCAGGATCCGGCGGTGCGGCTCGTCGGGCGAGCGCTCGGCGATCTCGGCCGCGGCGTCCTCGTCGGCGGCGCGTAGACGGTGCCAGAGAGCGATCAGAGCATCGCTGGGCGGGGTGCTCTCGGCATCCAGCGTCAGACCTCGGCCCACACGCTGAGTGGTGCGTTCGAGCCCGAGCAGGACGTGCTCGCTCGCGATCGCCGCGGCTTTGCGGGTGACGGATGCCGTGACGAAGGGGTTGCCGTCGCGGTCGCCGCCGACCCAGGAGCCGACGCGCACGAACGGCTTCACGATCGGGGCGCGGGATCCGGCGTTCTCGCCCTGCAGGATGTCGTCGATGCGGCGGTACACACGGGGCACGGCGGTGTACAGGGTCTCGTCGAAGACCGACATGACCGAGCGGACCTCGTCGACGGGCGAGGGCTTCTCGCGCCGCAGAGGAGCGGTGCGCCACAGCGTGTCGATCTCTTCGAGCATCCGGCGTTCCGTGCGACGGCTCTCGGTTCCTCCCTCGGAGGCGTCGTCGTGCTCCGAGAGCAGCTCCGAGAGGCGCCGGATGCTGGTCGAGATGGCGCGACGGCGGGCCTCGGTGGGGTGGGCGGTGAAGACCGGGTGGAAGCGGAGGGCCTGGAGACGCGCGAGCGCGGTCTCTTGGCCCACCTCGGTCGCGAGACGCTCGAAGGCGCTCGCGATGGTGTCGGGAACGCCGCTGCGCGACGGTTGATCGCCGCGCTCTCTCAGCACGCGTACGCGCTGGTGCTCTTCGACGAGGTTGACGAGGTGGAAGTAGGCCGTGAACGCCCGCGCCACTTCGTCGGCTCGCTCGATCGAGAAACCGTCGGCGATCGCGGCGGCGCGTTCGAACGCCTCGGGCGTTTCGTCGGTGTAGGCCTGGATCGTCGCCGAGCGCAAGCGCTCGACGTCGTCGTACAGTCCGGGGGAGCCGCTCTCCTGAAGGACGCGGCCGAGGAGCGATCCGAGCAGGCGCACGTCGGCGCGCATCTGCTCGGGGAGCTCCTGGCCCGCTTCGAAGCGGCCCACGAGGTCGATGGCCTCGGTCGGGGTCAGTTCACGCACACGCCCCAGATTATCGGCGTCGAGCGTGCACCGATTCACGTGTAACGGCATGCATCGGTTTCGCGCGCCGAACTCCGGAGTTTCTCCGGTCGCGAGGCGTCAGGACCGCAGCAATCGAGGCGACGGGGGCGTGGCATCCGGAAATCTCCGGCTTCAACGACGCACCGAGGGGCGTTACGGGGAGGAAGCGCGTCCGGGCGACGGGTCGCGCATCGACGGCCGGGGGCGTTCACTCGGCGAGAAGCCGGCGGAGCAGATGACCGCATGGCAGATGCCGGGGGGCCCGTGAGCGTCCTCCCGGGGGATACTCGTGGCGAGCGGTGCCGTCCGGCCCGCGGAGGGAGGAACCGTGAGTGACGACGCCCTGCGGGAGGCAGCCGAGACCATGCGCGCGGTGCGCGAACGCTGCGCCTGGACCCAGACGATCGACCACCGCGACCTCGTGCCGTACCTGGTCGAGGAGAGCGCGGAGGTCATCGACGCGGTGGAGTCCGGCACGCGCGCCGACCTGCGCGAGGAACTCGGCGACCTGTTGTGGCAGGTGCTGTTCCACGCGGAGATCGCCGCGGGACACGCGAGCGACCCCTTCGACATCGACGACGTGGCTCGGGGACTCACCGAGAAGATGGTGCGGCGGCATCCGCACGTGTTCGCGGATGCCGTGGCATTCACACCCGAGGAAGTCCTCGTGCACTGGAACGCGGCCAAGGCGGCCGAGAAGAGCACACGCACCAGTGTGCTCGACGGGGTCAGCGACCACATGCCCGCCCTGGCCCTGGCGCAGAAGCTGGTGGGGAAGGCGGCGCAGGTGGGGGCGCAGGCGCCGCCGCATCGTCTGGCGGACCCCGTGAGCGAGGCCGAATTGGGCGACGCTCTGTTGACTCTCGTGCAGCTTGCTCGCGCCCGAGGCTGGGACGCCGAACGCGCGCTGCGGGAGCGTCTGCGGACACTGCGCGCCGAGGTGCGCGCGGCCGAGGGACGCGGCGAGGCCGCGTCGGGGTAAGTGATTCGCGGGCGGTGAGTGGCTGTCGTCGGCGTCTCGGCCCCCGGCCGCGCCGCCGCGGAAACAGGGCCCGCGCGGAGCATCGCCCCGACCCTGGAACAATGGACTCGTGGCATCCGTGAACCCGCCGCGCGGCATGCGCGACTTCCTCCCCGCAGACAAGGCCCGCCGCGAGCGCGTGCTCGCCGTCATCCGCGAGCGTTACAGCGCGCACGGTTTCGACGAGATCGAGACCCCGGTCATGGAGGATTACGACCGCCTTCACGCCGGCCTCGGCGGCGACAACGAGAAGCTCTCGTTCAGCATCCTCAAGCGGGGGATGGATGCCGACGGCATCCGCGCCGCCGCCGATGACCAAGCGGCGCTCGCCGATCTCGGCTTGCGCTACGACCTCACGGTCCCGCTCGCCCGGTTCTACGCAACCCACCGCGCGCAGCTGCCGACGGTGTTCCGGTCGGTTCAGATCGCACCGGTGTGGCGCGCCGAGCGGCCCCAGAAGGGGCGCTACCGCCAGTTCATGCAGTGCGACATCGACATCATCGGCGACGCGTCGGCGCGGGCCGAAGCCGAGCTCATGATCGCGAGCCTCGACGTGCTCGACGCGCTCGGGCTCGTGGGCGGATCGATCCGCGTCAACGATCGTCGCGCTCTCGACGCGATGCTGGACGTGTTCGGGTTCGCGCCGGACCAGCGACCGGGCGTTCTCATCACGATCGACAAGCTCGACAAGGTGGGTCCCTCGGGAGTCGTCGCCGAGCTCCGCGGACGCGGCGTGAACGCGTCCGCCGTGGACGCCTTCGCGGCGTACCTCGACCGTCCCGCGTCGGCCCCGTCGTTCGACGAGGCAGGCATCCGCGCCACGTTGCCCGACGGCATCCCCGACGAGATCGTCGCTCACCTCGTCGACCTCGGCGACACCGTCGCCGCGGCACGCGGTGGAGAGGTGCCGCTCGTCTTCGACCCCTTCCTGGTGCGGGGCATGGGCTACTACACCGGCACGATCTTCGAGCTCGCCCACCCGAGCGTCGACTACTCGCTGGGCGGCGGTGGACGCTACGACGGCATGATCGGCCGCTTCCTCGGCCAGCAGGTGCCGGCTGTCGGCTTCTCGATCGGCTTCGAGCGCATCGTCGATCTGCTGCCCGAGACCGGCAGCGAAGGCGAGCGCTCCGTGGTCCTCGTGCACGACCGCGATGTGCCGTTCGCCCAACTGCTGTCGCTCAAGACGGCCCTGATCGGCGGGGGAGCGCGCGTACGCGTCGAGCAGCGGCCGAAGAACATGAAGGCCCTGCTCGAGCGCTCCACCGCCGACGGCTACGCGTCGTTCGCGACCGTGAACGTCGATACGACGCCCGAGACGCTGGAGATCAAGCCGCTCTCGTGAGAGCGGGAGGTCGACGGATGCCGGGACCCCGACGCCGCTGAGCGCTCCGGGTCTCGCGGGCCGGCGTCAGGCCACCGCGCTGATCAACGCCTCCGTCGGGCTCTCGGCGGCGAGGCGTTCCAGGCGCGCCGCGGTCTCGGCATCCCGCGGAGAGAACCACACGACGCGAGAGCCGAGTCCGTCGTCGATCCACAGGCTCGACATCTCCAGGTGCAGTTCGCCGACGCGGGCATGCAGGAGGTGCTTGTTGGCATTGCGCTCGCCCCCGACGTCGCCCAGACGCCAGAGCTCGGCGAAGCGCGGGGACTCCTCTTCGAGCTCGGCGATGAAGCGCTGCCACGAGGGCTCTTCGTGGTGGCGGCCGTAGGCGGCGCGGAGCCGCGCCGCGATCCGCCGCTGAGCGTGGTCGAGGTCGACGTGCGAGCGCTGCCACTCGGAGTCGGTGAAGAGCAGCACGGCGCAATTGCGTCGCTCGGCCGGCATGTCGTCGAGGTCGTCGAAGAGGTACCGATAGGCGCGGTTGTATGCGCGGATGTCGAAACGCGCGGTTTGCACGGCCGCGGGGTAGGGCAGGAGCTTCTCGAGCAGGTCGAGGTGGGTCGCACCGACGCAGTGCCGCGCCTCGCGGTCTGGCACGGGGAGGTCGGCGAGGGCGAACAGGTGGTCGCGCTCGTCGTCGCTCAGGCGGAGCGCGCGGGCGATGGCTGCGACGACCTGGGCGGACGCCGCGATCGGGCGACCCTGTTCGAGCCAGGTGTACCAGGTGAGGCCGACTCCGGCGAGTTGGGCGACCTCTTCGCGGCGAAGGCCCGCGACGCGGCGCCGTGTTCCCTCGGGCAGCCCGACGTCGGCGGGACGCAGGCGCGCTCGCCGACTGCGCAGGAACCCCGCGAATTCGGCGCGGACATCGTCGGATCGAGTCACGGCATCCCTCCCTCTCCGGCGATCATAGGACGGGCGTGCGACCTCCCGCCCGCCGCAGGGGAGTGCTGGCAGTACCAGGATGAGCGCACTCCTGGTACCAGGATGGATCGATCTCCATGCTGGCACCATGCCGACTTCCGCACACCCCGCCTCGGGGACCGCCCCCGTGCCGATCCGCCCGGGAACGGTCGTCGAGGTACCCACCTGGCGTTATCTCGGCTTCCTGCTCGGCCCCGGCGTGGGGACGTTCGCCTTCAACGCGGTGACGGTGATCCTGCCGACCCTGCGCGAGCGGTTCGGCGCCGGGGATGTCGCCCTCGAACTCGTGATCGCGGGATACGGCATCCCCTTCGCCGTCCTGCTCATCCTGGGCGGGAGGCTCGGTGACCGCTTCGGTCGGCACCGGCTGTTCGTGGTGGGGATGGCTCTGTTCCTCGTCTCCGCGGTCGCGTGCGCTCTCGCGCCCTCCATCGAGACGCTGATCGCCGCCCGGGTGGTGCAGGGTGTCGGCGCAGCGCTGTGCACGCCGCAGGTGCTCGCGACGATCCAGGCGACCTCGCAGGGCGCCGCCCGCACGCGCGCGATCGCCGCGTTCGGGGCGAGCGGAGGGATCGGCGCAGCCGTCGGTCAGGTCGCGGGCGGTGCCCTGGCGGCGCTCTCCTTCGGTCCGGTCGAGGGGTGGCGTGCCGTGTTCGTGGTCGTCGCCCTCATCGCCGTCGCCGCGATCGCCCTCGCCCCCCTGGCGCCGCGCTCTCGCGCGCACGAGGTCGTCGCGATCGACCTGGTCGGCACGGCGGCGCTGGGACTCGGCATCCTCGCCGCCTCCGTCGCCTTGACCTTCGGGCCGGTCTGGAACTGGTCGTGGCCGGTGGCGGTGGCCCTGGTGATCGCGGCCGTGTCCCTGGTGGCGATGTGGAAGCACCAGAACGCGATCGAGCGATCCGGACGGGTGCCGCTGCTGCCGCCGAGCGTGCTGAGGCTGCGTCCCCTGCAGCTGGGCCTCCTCGCCGCGGGTCTCTTCTTCGCGGGGTATTCGGCGCTGCTGTACGTCTTCCCGCGAGCCGTCGAAGCGGGGGGACTGAGCTCGCTCGAGGCCGGGATGGCGTTGCTGCCCTTCGCCGTGGTGTTCGCGGGCGTCTCACTAGCCGTCGCGCGCATCCAGGCTCGGCTCGGTGACTCGACGCTCGTCCTCGGCGTCTCGGTGCAGATCGTCGCGCTCGCGGGGATGGCCGCGACCCTCGTCTTCGCGTGGGGGAACGACATCGGTCTGTGGCTGCAGCCCGCTCTGGTGCTGCTCGGAGCGGGTCAGGCGCTCATCTTCTCGCCGTTGACCCAGCTCGTGGTCCGCGAGGTTCCGGTCGAGGCCGCCGGCCTGTCGGGCGGCATGTTCAGTACCGCCCAGCAGCTCGCCCTGTCGTTCGGTGTCATCGTCATCGGCGGTGTCGTCACCCTCACCGGTGTCGGGGGCCGAACGGAGCTGCTCGCGGGACTCGCCCTCGACATCGTGCTCGCCGTGGCGGTGCTCGTTCTCGCCATGGCGCTGCGCGCGCGGGGGCGCCGCGCGTCGCTCTAGCTCGACGGCACCGTTCGGGTCGATGCCAGGAAGCCGCCGTCGTCCGAGCGTCACGGCCCGGCCACCCGGCGTTCACCACGGGCGGGTGTCATCGGAGGATGCGCGCGCGTCGACCGGTGACCCTGACCGCGGCGTCCGTGGTGGCGCTCGCCGGAGCGGGGGCGGTGGGACTGCGCACCCTCATCACCCGACAGGCCGCGATCGCCCGTCGCCGCATCGGCAAGCCCCTCGGCGAGCAGGCGCTCGATGCCGACCGGGTGTGGCGACGGAAGAAGCACCCGGGCGAGCCGGTCGAGCTGCTCGTGCTCGGTGACTCGATCGCCGCGGGGCTCGGCGCGGGCCACCGGCGCGACACGCTCGGGGCGCGGCTCGCCAAGGGCATCGCTCGAGAGGCAGGGCGACCGGTGCGCCTTCGCACCGCCGCGGTGGTCGGATCGGAGACCTCGGCCCTCGCTGCACAGGTGGCCTCGCTCCCCCCGGAGTATCGGCCGGATGCCGCCGTCATCGTCGTGGGCGGCAACGACGTGACGCACCGGATCCCGGCATCCCGTTCGGCGGGGCAGCTCGAACACGTCGTGCGCGACCTGCGCGCCCGCGGCGTGCCCGTCGTGGTCGGCACGTGCCCCGACCTCGGCACCCTGCGCGCGATCCCGCAGCCGCTGCGCGCGCTCGCCGCCCGGTCGTCTCGGCAGCTGGCCGCGGCCCAAGCGACCGCCGTTCACCGTGCGGGCGGCCGGGTGGTCGGGCTCGCGCGCGCCGTGGGGCCGGTGTTCGCGGAGCGCCCCGACGAGATGTTCAGCGTCGACCGCTTCCACCCCAGCGCCCTCGGGTACCGCCGAACGGCGGAGGCGCTGCTACCCGCCGTGCTGGCAGCACTCGAGCAGGCCCGGGCGCCGGAGGACGCCGGCCGCGGCTGACCTGCCCGGGGCGTGCCGAACTCCTGAGTCGCGCATCGGACGCGCGGCCCCGGCGTGCGCGCCCGGCCGCCGAGGCGCCGCGCGCGGCGGAGTCTCCGGAGTTCGGCCCGCCCCGATCCCCGGCAGACGCATAGCTCTGGGATCTACCGTTCTTCCACGCCTCCCATCGAAGTCTTCCTCAGCACCTGGCGCGCCGATCCGATCACGCTCGGCGTGCTCTTCGTGGCATCCTCGGCCTATCTCCTCGGGGTTCGGCGCGTTCGCCGTCGCGGGCAGCCGTGGCCGGTGCTGCGCACGGTCGGTTTCTTCGCTCTCGGATTGCTGCCCTACGCGGTGATCGAGCTCGGGTTCCTCGGCGTCTACTCGTCGGAGCTGCGCTGGGCGTTCTCGACGCGCGTCGCCCTGCTCATCTTCGCGATCCCCGCAGGCATCGCCGCCGGGCGCCCGCTCGATCTCGTCCCGTCGCGCCTCCGGGAGCGCTTCCTCGCCTCGCGCCTGACGCGGGTCTTCGGCAACGCCATGGTCGCCACGGTCGTGATCGCCGCGGTGTTCTGCCTGTTCTTGACGCCGGCCGCCGGCATCCTGCGCGTGAATCCCGTCGTGGAGGCGTCGCTCGGGATCGTCGTGCCCCTCGTCGGGCTCGCGATGGTGCTGCCGATGATGGCTCTCGGCGCCGTCCACACGGGCACGTTCATCGCGATCGAATTCCTGCTCGCGTTCGTCGAGCTGCTCATCGACTCCGTCCCCGGGCTTCTCCTCCGGCTCAATGACAACGTGCTGGATCTGGTTCCGGATGCCGCGCGATCGGTGTCGTGGTGGCCGTCACTGCTGCACGACCAGCACCTCGCGGGCGACATGATCTGGTTCATCGCCGAGTTCGCCGACGTGCCGATCCTCGTCATCCTCATGATCCGGTGGATGCGCAGCGACCGTGTGGAAGCGAAGGGCTTCGACGACCTCTCCGACGAGGAATACGACGAGATGACCCGCGCGCATCTGCGCGGAGAGCGTTGACCGACTCCTCTCACGCCGTCAGGCTGGGGGAGTGCCCACCCCCGAAGACGTCGACGCCTTCCTGACCGAGACCCTGGTCGGGGCGGACCCCGCGGGAGAGTCCGTTCTCGCGGCCCAGCACGACGCGGGATTGCCGGCGATCGAGGTCGCCCCCGTGAACGCGAAGTTCCTGCATCTGCTCACACGCATCGCCGGTGCACGCCGCGTGCTCGAGATCGGCACGCTGGGCGGATACTCCACGCTCTGGTTCGCGCGGGCCGTGGGGGCGCAGGGGCGGGTCGTGACGATCGAGGCCGAGCCGGCGAACGCCGAGATCGCGCAGCGCAACCTCGAACGAACCGGCGTCGCGGACCGGGTCGAGGTCCGCGTGGGTCGCGGTGCCGACGTGCTGCCGACGCTGCAGGGCCGGGAGCCCTTCGACCTCGTCTTCATCGACGCCGACAAGGAGTCGAACGAGCTGTACCTCGACTGGGCCGCACGTCTCGGGCGGTCGGGAACGGTCGTCGTGCTCGACAACGTCGTGCGCGGGGGCGACGTCGCCGACGCCGACACGGTCGACGCCAGGGTGCGGGGCGCTCGCCGCGGCATCCTCATGCTCGGTTCCGATCCCCGCTTCGACGCCACGGCGCTGCAGACCCTCGATCGCAAAGGGTGGGACGGGATCGCCCTCGCCATCGTGGTGGATCCGGCGGACACCGACTCGGATTGACACAGCGGCTCACGAGTGTCGGAGCCGGTCACTAGACTCGACCACGGACCGATGTCGCTCCGCCCCCTCCCACTCAAGAACCAACGAGGAGTCCTTCGTGGCACTTATCGAGGCTGTCAACGCGCGCGAGATTCTGGATTCGCGCGGTAACCCGACCGTCGAGGTGGAGGTGCTCCTCGACGACGGAATCGTCCAGCGGGCCGCTGTCCCCTCCGGCGCGTCCACCGGAGCGTTCGAGGCCTACGAGCTGCGCGACGGCGACAAGAGCCGCTACAGCGGCAAGGGCGTCCTCAAGGCCGTCGCCGCGGTCGTCGACGAGCTCGGCCCCGCCATCGAGGGCGTCGAGGCCAGCGAGCAGCGCATCATCGACGAGATCCTCATCGAGACCGACGGCACCGAGAACAAGTCGCGCACCGGCGCCAACGCCATCCTGGGCGTCTCGCTGGCCGTCGCCAAGGCCGCCGCCGACAGCGCCGACCTTCCCCTGTTCCGCTACCTGGGCGGTCCCAACGCGCACCTGCTGCCCGTTCCGCTGTTCAACGTCATCAACGGTGGCGAGCACGCCGACAACGGCATCGACTTCCAGGAGTTCTTCCTGGCCCCCATCGGAGCCGAGACGTATGGCGAGTCCCTCCGCTGGGGTACCGAGGTCTACCACGTCCTCAAGGGCGAACTGAAGTCCGCGGGGTACAACACCGGACTCGGCGACGAGGGCGGCTTCGCCCCCGACCTGCCCAGCAACCGCGAGGGCCTCGACTTCCTGATCCGCGCGATCGAGAAGGCCGGCTTCACCCCGGGCAAGGACATCGCCGTCGGCCTCGACGTCGCCGCGACCGAGTTCTACAAGGACGGCGTCTACACCGTCGAGGGCAAGGAGTGGAGTGTCGACACCCTCGTCGACTACTTCGCCGATCTCGTCGCGAACTTCCCGATCGTCACCATCGAAGACGCCCTCGCCGAGGACGACTGGGACGGCTGGAAGAAGCTGACGGATGCCATCGGCTCCAAGGTGCAGCTCGTCGGTGACGACCTGTTCGTCACCAACCCGAAGCGCCTGCAGCAGGGCATCGACCTCGGCGTCGCCAACTCGCTGCTGGTCAAGGTGAACCAGATCGGCACGCTGTCCGAGACGCTCGATGCCATCTCGCTGGCGACCCGCTCGGGCTACACCTCGATGCTGTCGCACCGCTCGGGCGAGACCGAAGACACCACGATCGCCGACCTCGCCGTCGCCGTCAACGCCGGCCAGATCAAGACCGGCGCCCCCGCGCGCAGCGAGCGCGTCGCCAAGTACAACCAGCTGCTCCGCATCGAGGAAGACCTCGGCGACGCCGCGGTCTTCGCGGGCCGCTCGGCGTTCCCCCGTTTCAAGGGCTGATCGTCTGACACACGAAGAGGGGGAGCCGGCCGGCTCCCCCTCTTCCGTCGTTCCGCTCCCTTTTGGCTGAGCGGACGCCGAGCCCCCGGCGCGTCCCCGGGAGCCCTTATCGCCGCGACGTAGAATCGCCTGCGGTTCGAGATCCGATCCGGGTGACGAGGGAAGGGATGCCGTGCAGCGACCGACACTGCCTCCTCGACGCCCCGTGGCATCCGAGGCCCCGAAGGCGGCGAAGAAGACCCCGAAGAGCGCGCCGAAGACGACGACCCGACCGGTGCGCTCCTCGGCCCGGCCGACCGTCGAGGAACGCCGCGTCGACGTGCGCGAGTGGCTCGGACGCGTCCGCATCTCGGGTTTCGTCGTGATCATGCTCGGGCTCGTGGTGCTGGGCACCTTCGTGCTCGTGCCGACCGTGGGCACCTACATGGACCAGCGTCAGCAGATCCAGGCGCTCCGCAGCGCCGTGCAGCTGAGCCAGTCCGAGGTCGCCGATCTGCAGACGCAGCGCGATCGGTGGTCCGACCCCGCGTACATCCGGACGCAGGCGCGCGAGCGCCTCGGCTATACCTTTCCCGGCGAGGTCGTCTACCTGATCGACAACGACCTGCCGGCCTCAGCCACCCCTCAGGAGCAGGACGACGTCAGCGGCGACGTGGGCCAGACCCGCACCGACTGGATGGCGCAGCTCGTGCGCTCGCTCACATCGTCGGCGGCGACACCCGTTGCGGTTCCCGATGTCACGGTCGGCGTTCCCGACCCGACGCCCGTGCCGGACGCACCGGCGGGCTGACGCGGGCTCGGCGGGCTGTCGGAGACGCCGGGTACCCTGGAGGCGATGACTACCGCAACGCTCCCTCCCGCCTCCGACGCCGACGTGGCCGTGCTTCGATCCCAGCTCGGCCGTGTTCCGCGCGGAGTCGTGGGAATCGCTGCGCGCTGCGTGTGCGGCAATCCGACGGTGGTGGCGACCTCGCCGCGGCTCGACGACGGCAGTCCGTTCCCCACCTTCTACTACCTCACCCACCCCGCCGCGACTGCCGCGATGTCGGTGCTCGAGGCGGGCCACGTCATGAAGGAGTTCTCGGACGAGCTCGCCGAGGACGAAGAGCTGCAGCAGCAGTACCTCGCGGCGCACGAGGCGTACCTCCGCGACCGCGCCGCCTACGGCGAGCCCGAGGAGATCGCGGGCATCTCGGCCGGGGGCATGCCCACGCGCGTGAAGTGCCTGCACGCTCTCGCGGGTCACGCGCTGGCGGCGGGCCCCGGCGTCAACCCGATCGGCGACCGCGCCCTCGCGCGCGGCACCTGGTCGCCCGAGCGGTGCCAGTGCGAAAGCCCCGGGACCGGCGGATGAAGCGCGTCGCCGCCGCCGTGGCATCCGTCATCGTGATGACGCTGCTGTCCGGCGCGACGGCGATGCCCGCGATGGCCACGACGGTTCCCGCATCGGCCTCGCCCCAGGCACCGACGAACCCCGTGCCGGAGGATCCCACGGACTCGGTCCGTGCCGGCGAGTACTGGATCGACCAGTACGGCGTGCGCGAGGCATGGAAGACCACCCGCGGCGCAGGCCAGAAGATCGCGGTCATCGACACCGGTATCGGACGCGGTCCCGCCGAGTTCAACGGGGCGGTCGTCGGCGGAACCGACGTGTCGGGCGTGGGGGCCTCCGATGGACGCACCCCGGTGGGGGCGGTCGACGCCAACCACGGCAGCTGGGTGGGCTCGCTCGCCGCAGCCCGCGGGACCGGCAACGGCCGCGGCATGATCGGCGTCGCGCCCGAGGCCGAGCTGCTGTCGATCTCGGTCGGGTTCGGAGCCTCGAGCGCGAAGCCCTTCACGGACCAGATCGCGGATGCCATCCGCTGGGCGGTCGACAACGGTGCGACCGTCATCAACATGTCGTTGACGACGAACACTCTCGACTGGGACACCAGCTGGGACACGGCGTTCGAGTACGCCTTCGACCACGACGTGGTGATCGTGGTGGCCGCCGGCAACCGGGGGAGCGGCACCGACCGCGTGGGGGCCCCGGCTACCATCCCCGGCGTGCTGGCCGTCGGCGGCGTCGATCCGACCGGCGCGGCGAGCAATGACGCGTCGACCCAGGGCATCACGATCGGTCTCTCCGCCCCGAGCGAGCGGCTCATCGGCGTCTCGGCGGACGGTTCGCTGGTGCAGTGGAACGGTACGAGCGGCGCGGCTCCCATCGTCGCCGGTATCGCGGCCCTCGTTCGCGCCGCGCATCCCGGAATGGATGCCAACAACGTCCTGAACCGCCTGATCCAAACGGCGAAGCCGGCTGCCGGCGCGTCGGCTCGTCCCGACAAGCTGTACGGCTACGGCCTGGTGGATGCCGCGGCCGCGGTGTCGGCGCGGGTCGAGACCGTATCGGAGAACCCGCTCGGGAGCTTGAAGGAATGGATCCGTCTGTATCGACGTGCGGATTCGCAGCCCTCGCCCGAGCCGACCTCGACGCCGGTGGTCATCCCGCCGCTCCCGCCCGTCGAGGCGGCGCCCGCTGCGGGCTCGCCCCTGCTGCCGTCTCGCGATAGCGTGCTCTACGGGTCGCTGCCGCTCGGTGCTGCCACACTGGCCGCTATAATGATTGCGCTCGGTGTCACTGCTGCTGCCCGGCGAATCCGACAGGCGCGCGCCTCCCGCGAGCCGAGCCGCACCACAAACGAGGAGTCCCTCACATCGTGACCACAAACGTGCCCAGAATCCTCATCGTCGGTGGGGGCTATGCAGGTTTCTACACCGCCTGGAAGCTCGAGAAGCTGCTCGGCCGAGGCGAGGCCGAAGTCACGCTCGTCGACCCGCTGCCGTACATGACGTACCAGCCCTTCCTCCCCGAGGTCGCTGCGGGCGAGATCGAGCCCCGCCACGTCGTGGTCGGCCTCCGCCGCCACCTCAAGCGCACCACGGTCATCGCCGGCAAGGTCACGGGCATCTCGCACGCCACCAAGACCGCGACGATCACGCCGATCGCCGGTGACGACACCTTCGAGCAGAGCTACGACCACATCGTCGTCACCGCCGGTGCCGTCTCGCGCACCTTCCCGATCCCCGGCATCGCCGACAACGCGATCGGGCTCAAGACCATCGAAGAGGCCGTTGCGATCCGTGACCGCCTCACGTCGAACTTCGACAAAGCGTCGGTCCTTCCCGCCGGTCCCGAGCGCGACCGTCTGCTGACCGTCGTCGTCGTCGGTGGCGGCTTCGCCGGTATCGAGGTCTTCGCCGAGCTTCGCGCCTACGCGTCTTCGCTGCTCAAGCAGTACCCGACGCTGGCATTCGATGACACGCACTTCCACCTCATCGAAGCCATGGGCCGCATCATGCCCGAGGTCTCGCAGAAGACGAGCGAGTGGGTTCTCGCCGACCTCGCGAAGAAGGGTGCCTTCGTGCACCTCGACACGCAGGTCAAGGGTGCCGTCGATGGCGTCGTCGAGCTGTCGACGGGGGAGAACCTGCCGACCGACCTGATCATCTGGACCGCCGGCGTCATGGCCAACCCCACGGTCGTCCGCGGCAGCGACCTGCCCGTCGAGGAGCGCGGTCGCATCCGCACCCGCCCCGACCTGCGTGTCGGTACCGATGAAGAGATCGTCGAGGGAGCCTGGGCCGCCGGTGACGTGTCGGCCGTGCCCGATCTGTCGGGTGGCGGCGTGGGCGGCTTCTGCGTTCCGAACGCCCAGCACGCGGTCCGCCAGGGCAAGCTCATGGCGAAGAACCTCGTGGCCGTGCTCCGCGGCGAGGAGCCCAAGGAGTACAACCACAAGAACCTCGGCGCCGTCGCCGGCCTGGGTCTGTACAACGGCGCGTTCCAGTCGGGCAACATCGCCCTGACCGGTCTGATCGCCTGGTTCGCACACCGCGGCTACCACGGTCTCGCTATGCCCACGTGGGAGCGCAAGTTCCGCGTGATCGGCGACTGGATGCAGAACTTCGTCCACGGCCGCGAGGTCGTGTCGCTCGAGGCCGTGCAGAAGCCTCGCGCAGCCTTCGAGGAGTTCGCCGCTCGCCCGCGTCCGGCCGCTCCCGCCGCCGAGACGCCCGCAGCTCCGGTCGAGAAGAAGGCCGAGCCCGTCGCGGCCAAGTAAGACTGTCCGTTCCGAGACCCTCGCGCCCTTCCGGGTGCGGGGGTCTCGGCGTTCCCGGGGCGTCAGGTGCCGTCGTGCGGAGCCCGGGACCGCGAGGCCGGGCGTTGGCATCGGCGGTCGACGTGTCTCCGCTGTTCTCCGCGGGACGGTCGACGGGCGACACCCGCGATACGGTGGAGGGCACGGGCCCCCGTAGCCCAATGGCAGAGGCAGGCGACTTAAAATCGCTTCAGTGTGGGTTCGAGTCCCACCGGGGGTACCCATCTCCTCTTGCGTGCGCATCGCCTGGGAGTACCTGTCTCCACCCGTAACGCGGCGCGACCCGCCGTTACAATGGAGGGCAATCTTCCGAACGGAGTGTGGGGACTTATGTGGGAGTGGCTCGTACCGGTCATCGTGATCGTCGGCATTCTGGTCATCGCTGGCATCTACCTGTGGGCCACCTACAACAGCCTCGTCGCGCTCAATGTGCGCGTCGACGAGGCGTGGAGCGACAGCACGGTTCAGCTCAAACGTCGCGCCGACCTGCTGCCGAACTTGATCGAGACGGTGAAGGGCTACGCCGCGCACGAGAAGGCCGTGTTCGAGAACGTCACGCGCGCTCGGGCCGAGACGCTGTCGGCGCAGAGCCCCGCCGAAGCCGGTGTCGCTGAAGGACACATGCAGCAGGCGCTGAAGTCGCTGTTCGCGGTCGCCGAGGCGTACCCGCAGCTCCAGGCGAGCCAGAACTTCCTGCAGCTCCAGCACTCGATCGTCGACACCGAGGACAAGATCCAGGCATCGCGCCGGTTCTACAACGGCGGCGTACGCGAGTTGAACACCAAGATCAAGGTGTTCCCGAACAACCTCTTCGCCCGTCAGCTCGGCTTCCACGAGCGGGAGTTCTTCGAGGTCATCGACGGCGCAGCGATCGCCGAACCGCCACGCGTGCAGTTCTGAGTCGACGCGCCCCCTCCGCTTCGGCAGAGGGGGCGCGTTTCAGTTGACGCGACCGTCGGGGTGTTCGTGCCGCTCGGCGCGCAGGGCCCCGGCCAGATCTTCCGCCGCGTCGCCCCACCGCGAGACCGTGACGCGGTCGAGGCCCTGCCAGCGCGCCGCCGTGAGCAGCTCCGCGGCGAGGCGCTCGGCGGCGTTCGACGGCGCCCCGCGCTCCCACCACGCGGACTGAACGCGCAGAGCGCGTGACGCGCGGTCGGCCTTGAGATCGATGCGTCCCACGACGTCGTCTCCCACGAGGACGGGCAGCGAGTAGTAGCCGAAGCGGCGTTGCGGCGCGGGGGTGTAGATCTCGATGCGGTAGTCGAAGTCGAACAGCCGCTCGGCGCGGTCGCGGAACCACACCACGGGGTCGAACGGGGTGAGGATGGCTGCGGCATCGACCTTGCGCGGCCGGGCGGCGTCGCGGTGCAGCCATGCCTTGGCCGGTCGACCGGCGACCTGCCAGCCCTCGACGGAGACGGGGATGAGCTCGCCGGCGTCGACCAGATCGCGGATGCCGGCCATCACCGCCGGTCGATCGCGGATGCGCCAGTAGTCGGCGAGGTCGGCCGCCGTGGCGACGCCGTACGCGATGGCGGCGCGACGCACGAGCTCTCTGATCGCCTCGGCGCGGGGAACGGAGGTCTCGAGCGCCGCCGGTGGAAGGACATCGGAGACGAGGGCGTAGCGCCGCTCGAAGCCGCGCCGGCCGGCGATGGCGACATCGCCGAACAACCAGAGGCGCTCCAGGCCGTTCTTGACGTCGTCCCACCCCCACCAAGAGCCGCGAGAGCCGCTGCGGGCGTCGTGTTCGATCTCGGCGGGACGGAGTGGACCGCGGTCGGCCAGCTCGTCGCGCAACCACCGCAGAAGAGGCTGGTTCGCCTCGGCCCACGCGTCGCGCTCGTACTTGGCCCGGAGCTCGTCGCGACGGAACTGCAGCAGGGGCCAGTCGTCGACCGAGACGAGGGATGCCACGTGCGCCCAGGATTCGACCCATTTCGGCCTGCGCGAGAAGGCGAGCTTGTCGAGCAGTGCGGGGTCGTAGCCGCCCAGTCGCGCGAACAGGGGCATGTAGTGCGAGCGGGAGAAGACGTTGACGGAGTCGATCTGCAGGATGCGCATGCGCTGCAGCGCACCGGTGATCTGACGCGTTCCCACCGTGGCGGGGCGCGGCCGGGCGAAGCCCTGAGCTGCCAGGGCGATGCGGCGAGCGTCGGCGCGGCGGAGCGTCGTGGTCATGCGTTTCACCGTACCCACACCCTCCGACATCGCCGCCAGAGCGCAGTCGGCGCGGCGGTAGGCTGGCGGGATGAGCGGAACCGGTCCCGACGAGCGAGGGTCCTTCCTCGACGCCCTCAAGCGGCGCACCGTGTCGAGTGACCTGCAGCCGCCCGTCCCACCGGGTCTGCGGCAGGCGACAGCGTACGCGTGGCGGTTGCTGGTGATCGCCGCGGCTCTCGCGGTGGTGATCTTCGTCGTTATCCAGCTGAAGCTGCTGGTGATCCCGCTGCTGGTCGCCGTGCTGATCTCGGCACTGGTGTGGCCCGGGTTCTCTTTCCTGCTGCGGCACCGCTGGCCGAAGTGGCTCGCCATCATCGTCACGGTGCTGGGCACGCTCGCGATCATCGCGGGTCTGGTGTGGGTCGCCGTGTGGCAGATCTCGCGGCAGTTCGGGTCGGTGCGCAAGCAGACCGAGGCATCCGTCCAGCAATTCCGCGAGTACTTGATCAGCGGCCCCCTGCATCTGAGCGCTCAGCAGATCGACGACGGGCTCACGCGGGCAGGGACCTTCCTGCAGCAGCAGGGCGAGGTCATTTGGACCGGGGCCCTCACGATCGGCTCCACCATCGGGCACGTCGCGACCGGCGTGCTGTTGACGCTCTTCATCCTGCTGTGCCTGCTCGCCGACGGGGGCGGCATCTGGCGGTGGACGACGCGCCTCTTCCCGCGCGCCGCCCGACCAGCGGTCGACGGTGCAGGTCGCGCCGGCTGGCGGACCATCAAGAGCTACGCCCGCACCCAACTGCTCGTCGCGACGATCGACGCGATCGGCATCGGTCTCGGCGCCTTCCTGCTCGGCGTGCCCCTGTCGATCCCGATCGGTGTGCTCGTCTTCCTCGGCGCGTTCATCCCGTTCGTCGGCGCGGTCGCGACCGGGGCGCTCGCGGTCTTCATCGCCCTCGTCTACAACGGCCCGCTCATCGCCCTGTTCATGCTCATCGTCGTCCTCGGGGTACAGCAGTTCGAGAGCCATGTGCTCCACCCGATCCTGATGGGCTCGGCCGTCAAGGTGCACCCTCTCGCGGTGGTGCTCGTCGTCGCAGGAGGCGCGATGATCGGCGGCATCGCCGGCGCCCTGTTCGCGGTTCCCCTCGCCGCATTCGTCAACGTCGTCGCCGTCTACCTCAGCACGAAAGCGTGGAAGCGCGACGGTGAGACCCTGGCATCCCCGGATCTGATCTGGCGGACCGTCCCGCGCGAGCGCGGAAGGAGATCATGAACGACACTCCCACCCTGGCCGAGTTCGAGGATGCCGCGCAGAACCTGCGCGGCATCATCACGCGAACGCCCCTCGACGAGTCGCTGCACCTGACCGAGCTCCTCGGTGTGCCGGTCAACCTCAAGCTCGAGAACCTGCAGCGCACCGGATCGTTCAAGATCCGCGGAGCGACCTACCGCCTGTCCCGTCTCACCGAGGAGGAGCGGGCGCGCGGGGTCGTCGCAGCGTCCGCGGGTAACCACGCGCAGGGCGTGGCGCTCGCCGCGCAGCAGCTCGGTATCGCAGCCACGATCTTCATGCCCCTGGGTGTTCCGGTCCCCAAGCTCCTCGCCACGCGCGGATACGGTGCCGAGGTGATCCTCGAGGGCGCGACCGTCGAGACGCCGCTGCGACTCGCCGCCGAGTTCGCCGAGCGCACGGGTGCCGTGCTCATCCACCCCTTCGACCACCGCGACATCGTCGTGGGGCAGGGGACCCTGGGCCTCGAGCTCGTCGAGGACATGCCCGATCTCGAGACGGTCATCGTCGGCATCGGCGGGGGAGGGCTCGCCGCGGGAGTCGCCGCCGCCGTGAAGGCGCGTGCCGCAGCCGAGGGCCGAGCGGTGCGCATCATCGGCGTGCAGGCGCACAACTCCGCCGCCTACCCCTCGTCGCTCGCCGCGGGGTATCCGATGCAGGTCGAGACCACCCCGACGATCGCCGACGGCATCGCGGTCGCCCGCCCCGGCGACCTGCCGTTCGAACTCATCCGGCAGTACGTCGACGAGGTCGTGACTGTCACCGAGGACGACATCGCCCGCGCGCTGCTCGTGCTCCTCGAGCGCGCCAAGCAGGTCGTCGAGCCCGCCGGAGCCGTGGGCGTGGCGGCGATCCTCGCCGGCAAGGTGAAGGCCAGCGGCCCCACGGTGACGATCCTCTCGGGCGGCAACATCGACCCCCTCCTGTTGCAGCGGGTCGTGGCGCACGGGCTCTCGGCATCCGGTCGCTACATGTCGCTGCGGATCCCGCTGCCCGACCGCCCGGGCCAGCTCGCCCGGGTATCGGAACTGCTCGCAGGCGTCGGCGCGAACGTCATCGAGGTGCTGCACACCCGCCACGGACAGGGCCTGCAGATCAGCGAGGTGATTCTCCAGCTCAGCGTCGAGACACGCGGTGAGGAGCATCGGGCGCTGGTGATCGCGACGCTCGAGAACGCCGGGTTCATCGCGACCGTCGTTCCGAACTGACGCGTCAGGGCCTCGACCGGGAGGCTGGTCGAGGCGCGTCCAGCGTGGTCGCACGGCCCCGGCCGCGGCGGTCCGGAAACATCGCGAGCCCGCCCACCCCGGCAGCGGGGGAGCGGCTCGCGAACGAAGGCGGGTTACTGACCCGAGTAGGTCTCGACCTTGACGACCTCGACCTGGATCTCTTTCCCATTGGGCGCGGTGTACGAGCCCTTGTCGCCCTCTTTGAGGCCCATGACGGCCGTGCCGAGAGGCGAGGCCTCGCTATAGACGTCGAGCTCGGAGTTGGCCGCGATCTCGCGGTTGCCGAGCAGGAACTTCTCTTCGCCGCCGGCGACGATCGCCGTGACGACGGTGCCCGACTCGACCACGCCGTGGCTCTCGGGCGCCTCGCCGACCTTCGCGTCTTTCAAGAGAGCCTGGAGGGTGCGGATGCGCGCCTCCTGCTTGCCCTGCTCGTCTTTCGCGGCGTGGTAACCGCCGTTCTCCTTGAGGTCGCCCTCTTCGCGCGCGGCCTCGATGCGCTTCGCGATCTCTTCGCGGCCCGTCGTCGAGAGGTGCTCCAGCTCGCTGTGGAGGCGGTCGTAGGCGTCTTGCGTGAGGAACGTCACCTGAGCGTCGTTGGACACGGGTACTCCTTCGTCGAGGCGCTGACGGCGGTGTCTGCAGCCGTCGGCGGGGGATATGTCGAACGCCCCGGCATCGAGCCGGGGCGCGTCGTGATTCCGCGAGTTTACGGCACCCAACAGGCGTTGACAAAACCTGTGGTCGCCAACGACAGGGTCGGAATCGTTTCCGTGAAGGCGCGAGATGCGTCGTCGGATGCCGG
The DNA here is from genome assembly GCF_030818635.1 of Microbacterium sp. SORGH_AS_0421. Classification (NCBI taxonomy): domain Bacteria; kingdom Bacillati; phylum Actinomycetota; class Actinomycetes; order Micrococcales; family Microbacteriaceae; genus Microbacterium; species Microbacterium sp. SORGH_AS_0421. The sequence goes on along the minus strand of NZ_JAUTAO010000001.1, from coordinate 3,239,763 downwards.
GTACTGCACCACCCTCCAGCCCACGGTGCCGTGGTCCTCGTCGCGGGCCTCGAGGGCGCACGCGACCGGTTCTCCCACGGGGGCGGTGATCTGGAAGCTGCTCGAGACGGTCTTGTCGTCGATGACGGTGAAGCCGGTGTCGGTGGCGGTCACCGAGGCGGCGCTGTTCGTGAACGTCGTATAGCCGAGATACCCGATGGCGCCGAGGGCGAGCACCGCGACGATCGCCCAGCCGACGATGCGTCGCCGGGGCGAACGCGTACGCCCGTACCGGTCGTCGAGCAGGGCTTGCGTCGTCATGGTCTCCCCGGGCTTTAGGCTGGAGTACCAGGCTACGCGCTTCCGTCCGGACCGAAGGACTCCATGCACTCCGTGATCGTCGCTCTCGCGACCACACCCTCCCCGGTCGTCACGCCCGACGAATCGATCGTCACCCCCGGGCCGCTAGGCTTCGCCGCGATCGCTTTCATCGGTATCGCGGTATTCCTCCTGGTATGGGACATGCTGCGTCGCATCCGCCGCGGTCGTTACCGCGAAGAGGTCAACGCCGAACTGGATGCCGAAGAACAGGCGCGCGCGGCTCAGGACGCCACCACGACCGACGACCAGGACATCGACCCGGCCGCTCCCCGCAACTGACTACCGGCCGTGAGGGGGCGGCATCCGGTATCGGTCGCCCGATGTCGACGTGTCGTGCCGAGGGCCTGAGCAGCCGCGTCGAGTCGTTCAGCCTCCGTGGTACGCCGGAGCGAGAGCGATGAGCAGGCACGCCGTCCAGTGGCAGAGAAACGCCAGCACGGTGCACACGTGGAAGATCTCGTGGAAGCCGAAGTGCCCGGGCCAGGGGTTGGGCTTCTTGAGCGCGTAGACGATCGCACCCCCGGTGTAGAGCAGGCCGCCCACGACGACCAGCACCATCATCGCGACGTTCGCCGCGAGCAGGTCGCCCAGATACATCACGGCCGCCCACCCGAGCGCGAGATAGAGCGCGACGTAGAGCCAGCGCGGCGCGTTGATCCAGAAGACGCGGAACAGGATGCCGAGGATCGCCCCGCCCCACACGATCGATAGCAGCAGCACGGTCTTCTGCGTCGGGAGAGCCAGCACGGCGAGGGGCGTGTAGGTCCCCGCGATCAGCAGCAGGATGTTCGCGTGGTCGATGCGCTTGAGCACCGCGAGGGTCCGGGGCTTCCAATGGAAGCGGTGGTACAGCGCCGAATTGCCGAACAACAGCATCGATGTAGCCATGAACACGGCTGCGGCCCACTTGCCCGCGGTCCCCTGCGCCAGGGCGATCAGCACGATGCCGGCGGCGATCGCGACGGGGAAGGTCGCGGCGTGGATCCAGCCGCGCCAGGTGGGCTTGAGATCGGCCTGCGCGCCCACGGCGCCCGCTTCCAGAAGGGGGAGCTGGGGCATGTCGGGGCCATCTGCGGGGGGCGAGCTCGTCACGACTCCGACCCTACGTCTGCGAGCATGCTTCGCGCGGAACATGGGGAATCCGCTCACCGTTCCCCCAGGGAGGATGACCCGTTTCCGAGGTCGAGGCAGCCTCGACGCGGTAGCGTAGGCGCGTGGCGCGCATGCGGAAGAACGAGGGGCGGGGACCGCTCTACCGTCTCTACATCTCGCGCCTTCGCCGTCGCATGCCGGCCACCGTGCCGCACCACGTCGCCATGATGATCGACGGCAACCGCCGGTGGGCGCGTCAGCTGGGCTTCGACAGCGCGGCGCACGGTCATCGGGCCGGCGCCGCGAAGATGCACGAGTTCCTCCGCTGGTGCGACGACCTCGGTATCGAGGTCGTGTCGCTGTACCTGCTGTCGAACGACAATCTGGTCAAGCGCGACAGCCAGGAGCTGCAGGATCTGCTCGAGATCATCGCCGAACTCGCCGCCGAACTGTCGCACGAGCCGAATTGGCGGGTCAAGCACGTGGGGCGGGCCGAGGGGCTGCCCACCGAGCTCGCCGAGGTGCTGCACGAGGCCACGGAGCGCACGCGCGGCCACGACGGACTGCACGTGAATCTCGCCGTCGGCTATGGCGGGCGTAGCGAGATCGTGGATGCCGTGCGCTCGATCATCGCGAAGCACGACCAGTCGGGCGGGTCTCTCGAGGAACTCGCCGCGAGCCTCACGCCCGAGCAGATCGGGGAGCACCTGTACACGGGGGGACAGGCCGATCCCGACCTCGTGATCCGCACCTCCGGTGAGCAGCGCCTCAGCGACTTCCTGCTCTGGCAGTCGGCGCACTCGGAGTTCTACTTCGTCGAGGCGCTCGGCCCCGACCTGCGCGAGGTGGACTTCCTCCGCGCGATCCGCGACTTCGCGGCGCGCGATCGCCGCTTCGGACAGTAAACGATCTCGACGACGGGATCGGCGTGAACATGCTGTTTACGAACTCGTCACTTTCGCGGCGTGTTAACGACCCCGGGTGGTGTCGACGGGCCGTACGGTGATCTCATCGGACACGGAGTCCGGTCGAGTCGACCTTCGGATCGCGACTCGTGACCCACAGGTCGACTCGTGAAAACCGGGTGAACACCCGGGTCGGGAGTGGGTTGTGACTGCACGAGCACCGTACGACCAGCATCACGTCGTCGAGAGCACCGAGTCCGAAGCGGGAGTCGATCAGGCCCTGCGCACGTACGTCCTGGACACCTCCGTCCTGCTGAGCGATCCGCGGGCGTTCTTCCGCTTCGCGGAGAACTCGGTGGTGATCCCCGTCGTGGTGATCACCGAGCTCGAGGGAAAACGTCACGACCCCGAGATCGGGTATTTCGCCCGCCAGGCGCTCCGTCACCTCGACGAACTCCGAATCGAGCACGGCCGCCTGGACTTCCCCGTCCCGGTCGGCACCGGTGGCACCCTTCGCGTCGAGCTGAACAACACCGACCAGCAGGTACTGCCCTCGGGCATGCGCACGGGTGGCAACGACAGCCGCATCCTGGCCGTCGCGATGAACCTCGCCCAGGACGGCGCCGAGGTCACCGTGGTGTCGAAGGACCTCCCGATGCGGGTGAAGGCGGCATCCCTCGGACTGAGTACCGAGGAGTATCTCGCCGAGCAGGCCATGGATTCCGGTTGGACCGGAATCGCGTCGATCGATCTATCGGGCGACGAGATCTCCGATCTCTACGAGACCGAGGTCGGCGTCAGCGAGGTGGTGAAGGGCCTGCCGATCAACACCGGACTCGTCATCCACTCCGAGCGCGGCTCGGCGCTCGGCCGTGTCACCGGCAAGGGGGAGTACCGCCTTGTGCGCGGCGATCGCGACGCCTTCGGACTGCACGGCCGGTCCGCCGAGCAGCGCATCGCCCTCGACCTGCTTCTCGACCCCGAGGTGGGCATCGTCTCGCTCGGGGGTCGTGCCGGTACCGGCAAGTCGGCGCTGGCGCTGTGCGCCGCCCTCGAGGCCGTGCTGGAGCGTCAGCAGCAGAAGAAGATCATCGTCTTCCGACCGCTGTTCGCCGTGGGCGGGCAGGAGCTGGGTTACCTTCCCGGCGATCAGGCCGAGAAGATGGGTCCCTGGGGCCAGGCGGTCTTCGACACCCTCGGGTCGGTCGTGTCGGGCAACGTCCTCGAAGAGGTGCTCGCGCGGGGTCTGCTCGAGGTTCTCCCGCTCACGCATATCCGCGGTCGTTCGTTGCATGATGCTTTCGTCATCGTCGACGAGGCGCAGTCTCTCGAGCGGAACGTCCTGCTCACCGTGCTCAGCCGCATCGGCCAGAACTCGCGCGTGGTGCTCACGCATGACGTCGGGCAGCGCGACAACCTGCGCGTCGGTCGCCACGACGGTGTCGCCTCGGTGATCGAGACGCTGAAGGGCCACGGCCTCTTCGGGCACGTGACGCTCACGCGGTCCGAGCGTTCGGCCATCGCCGCCCTCGTGACGGAGCTGCTGGAGGCGGGCGAGCTGTCGTAACGGTCACGGAAGAGGGGCCGGGATGCCGTGGCATCCCGGCCCCTCTTCCGTGATGTGGGAGCGACACGGGCATGCCCGGGTCGAGGCGGTTTGCGTTCGCGCTCAGAACGGCGGGGTACGCATCGTTCGACCAGGCAAATCCGGGTGCGGCGGCGCTGGCGCCTTGATGAGAGGGTTCTCATTTTGGGCTCTCCGCCTTCTCACGATGGCCCGTCAGAGTAGAGCCATCGACGAGGGAGACCTCGTCACCCGCCTCGGCGGTTCCCCCAGGAAAAACACGAGAACGTCACGTGCAGGTCACCGCTCTTCGGGTGAGTCGGAAGACCACAGTGAGCGTCTCCCCAAAACCCCCGGTTCCCCCGCCGGGGGTTTTCGGGTTGTACGCGTCATTCCCAGCGATAACCCGCGCCGCGCACGGTGACGATATGGGATTGGCCGATCTTGGCCCTCAGATAGCGCACGTACACGTCGACGACGTTCGACGAGGGGTCGAAGTCCATTCCCCACACGCGGCTCAAGAGCTGCTCACGGCTGAGCACCTGACCGGCATGGCGGATGAACTCCTCGGCCAACGAGAACTCCCTCGCGCTGAGATCGATCTCCCGGCTGCCGACGGTGGCCCGCCGGGCGAGCACGTCGAGCGAGACGTCACCGTGTGCCACGGTCATCGGGCCCACGGTGACGGGTTCTCGCATGCGCGAACGCACCCGGGCGAGGAGCTCGTCGAACTTGAACGGCTTGGCGACGTAGTCGTTTGCGCCGGCGTCGAGCCCGTCGACCGTGTCGCGCGTGCTCGTGCGGGCGGTGAGCATGATGACGGGGATCTGCGAGCCCTGCCCGCGGAGGCTCCGCAGCACCTCGAAGCCGTCCATCGTCGGTAGGCCGACGTCGAGCAGGACGAGGTCGATGTCGCCTGACAGGGCGGTGTCGAGAGCCTCGGCGCCGTCGGAGATGATGAGGGTCTGATACCCGGCGGCCTCCAGCCCCTTCGAGACGAACGCCGAGATGCGTTCCTCGTCTTCTGCGATGAGGATGCGTGTCATCCGGTGGCCTCTCTCTGCATGACGACGTCACCGGCGCGCACGGGCGTCGGAAGCTCAGCGGGGGACTGCGCCCCGGTCACGGGGATGTGCAGGGCGACCGTCGCGCCGCCGCCGGGGGTGTCACCGACGGTGCAGTGCCCGTCGTGTGCCTTGGCGATGGCATCCACGATGGACAACCCCAGCCCCGACCCGTCTACCCCGCGCCCCGTCGACAGGCGGTCGAAGCGGCGGAACACGCGGTGGCGGGCGGCGGGGGGAATGCCGGGGCCGTGATCGCGCACCCACAGGTGCGCCGTGACGTCGTCGGCGGTGCTGCCGATCTCGATCGGGGTGCCCTCGGGGGTGTACTTCGCCGCGTTGTCGGCGAGCTGCAGCCAGGCCTGCACGAGGCGATCTGCGTCGCCGTGGATGCGCACACGTGCGCGCTGCTCGACGGTCCACGTGTGCCCCGGGATCGCGCCCGCGAGTTCCGCGACGCGGTCGGTGAGGGCTCCCACATCGATGACCGCGGCCTCGAGCGCTCCGCTCTCGACATCGGCCAGGGTGTCGATGTCGTCGACGAGCCGGGCGAGGCGGTCGAGCTCGGCGATACCGAGGTCACGCGTCTCGGTCACGTCGTGGGGGTCGGCCGGGTCCATCATCTCGAGGTGGCCCCGGACGATCGTGATGGGGGTCTTCAGCTCGTGCCGCACGTCGTCGAGCAATTGCCGCTGCGCGTCCACGGACATCGCCAGTCGATCGAGCATCGAGTTGACCGAGGTCGTCAGGTCGGAGATCTCATCGTTGCCGTGTGCGCGCAAGCGCATGCCGAGGTCGTCGATGGTGATGGCGTCGGTGGTGTCGCGCAGGCGCCGGAGGGGAGAGAACAGGCGCCCCGTGACGAACCAGCCGGCGACGGCGACCAGCAGCAGCACCACGAGCCCCGAGACCCCGTAGGTGAGCGTCGAGAGCGTCACCAGTTCCATGCGCTGGTCGATGGAGATGACCTGGACGGCGACTCCGTCTCGCGTCTGCACCGCGGCATACAGCACGGGTCCGTGGGTGCTGTCGACGCGGCCCCGGTCGTTGCCGAGACTGATCTCATCGGCGAGGGATGCCACGAGCTCGGCGTCGTCGCCGATCGACAGCCCCGGTGGGGACGGGGTAGTCGCGAGTACTCGACCCCCGTCGAGCGCCACGGTGCCGTCGGTCCGGCCGGGAACGGCCGCGGCGACGAGCGTGGCGGCATCCTGGCTGCTCGTCGACAGGGTCGAGACGAACCCGTCGAGCTGGCGCTCGGCGTTGGCCACGACGCGCTCGCTCTGCACGAGGAACGTCACGCCGCCGGCGATGATCATGCCGAGCAGCACGACGCCGAGGATCGCGCCGAGGAAGCGCACGCGCGTCGAGACGGGTCTCGTCGTGCGGCTCATCCTCTGATTATGGCGCGCCTCGGCGTCGTGGTCGTGCGGGTGGGGGTGATCAGCCCGGGTGGGTCATCGACAGCAGGTCGAGTTTGGCGTCGAGAACTTCATCGGTGATCTCACCGCGCTCGACGTAGCCGAGGTCGACGACCGCCTCGCGTACCGTGATGCCCTTGGCGACCGCGTGCTTCGCGATCTTCGCCGCGGCCTCGTAACCGATGACCTTGTTCAGCGGGGTGACGATCGAGGGGGACATGCCCGCGAACGCCTCGGCGCGCGCGACGTTGGCCTCGAGACCGTCGATGGTCTTGTCGGCGAGGACCCGCATGGCGTTCGAGAGCAGACGGATGGACTCCAGGAGCGCGGTGCCCATCACCGGGATGGCGACGTTGAGCTCGAACGAGCCCGAGGCGCCCGCCCATGCGACGGTCGCGTCGTTGCCGATGACCCGCGCGCACACCATGAGCGTCGCCTCGGGGACGACCGGGTTGACCTTGCCGGGCATGATCGAGGAGCCCGGCTGCAGGTCGGGGATGTGCAGCTCGCCCAGACCGGTGTTGGGGCCGGAGCCCATCCAGCGGATGTCGTTGTTGATCTTGGTCAGCGAGACCGCGATCGTGCGGAGCGCGCCGGATGCCTCGACGAGACCGTCGCGGTTCGCCTGGGCCTCGAAGTGGTCCTCGGCCTCGGTGATGGGCAGCTGGGTCTCGGCCGCGAGCAGCTCGATGACCTTCTGCGGGAAGCCGAGGGGCGTGTTGATACCGGTGCCGACTGCCGTGCCGCCGAGGGGGACTTCGCCGACGCGGGGAAGCACGGCCTCGACGCGCTCGATGCCGAGGCGCATCTGGCGGGCGTAGCCGCCGAACTCCTGGCCGAGGGTGACGGGGGTGGCGTCCATGAGGTGGGTGCGGCCCGACTTCACGATGCCCTTCCACGCCTCGGCCTTGGTCTCGAGCGCCGCCGACAGGTGCTGGAGCGCCGGGATCAGGTCGGTGATGAGCGCCTGGGTGACGGCGATGTGCACCGAGGTGGGGAAGACGTCGTTCGACGACTGCGAGGCGTTGACGTGGTCGTTGGGGTGGACCGTGTCGCCGAGGATACGGGTGGCCAGCGTTGCGAGCACCTCGTTCATGTTCATGTTCGAGGAGGTTCCGCTGCCGGTCTGGTAGGTGTCGACCGGGAAATGTGCGTCGTGCGTGCCGGTGATGACCTCGTCGGCGGCCTGGGCGATGGCGTCCGCGATGTCTCCGTCGAGGGTGCCGAGCTCTTTGTTGGCGAGAGCGGCGGCCTTCTTGATGCGCGCGAGGGCGGCGATCTGCGTCGACTCGAGGCCCGAGCCCGAGATGGGGAAGTTCTCGACCGCGCGCTGCGTCTGCGCGGCGTAGAGGGCGTCCTTGGGTACCCGCACCTCACCCATGGTGTCGTGTTCGATGCGGTACTCGATGTCGGTCACGTCGTCGTTCCTCCGGTCGTTCGTTCGGTTGTCAGATGCGGGCGTCTTCGACCCGAGGGTCGTCGACGCGGGGGTCGTCGACATCGCCCACGATGACGACGGGGAAGGCTTCGCCCTCATCGAGGCGGTAGTTGGCGCCGACGACGGCGGTACGACCCTCGGCCACGGCTTCGCTGATCAGCTCGGACGCGCGCAGCAACTCGCCCACCGTGTGACGGAGGTGCTCGCGGCCCACGAGTTCTGGGTCGACGACGTCGGGGAGGTGGCCGTCCACGGCGGAGGCTCGCTGGACGCGGCGCACGGCCGGGACGATGGGCGCGATCTGCCGCCAGATGTAAGCGGGGAGGGTCGGGGCGTCGACGCCCGTGCTCTCGATGGCCGCGCCCACCGCCCCGCAGGCGTCGTGCGCGAGCACCACGATGAGGGGAACCTCGAGCACGCCCACGGCGTACTCGAGGCTGCCGATCACCGAGTCGGAGATGACCTGACCGGCGTTTCGCACGACGAAGAGATCGCCGAGGCCCTCGTCGAAGATGATCTCGGCCGCGAGGCGCGAGTCGGAGCACCCGAAGAGTGCGGCCGTCGGATGCTGCGAGCTCGCGAGCTCGGTGCGACGTTCGACGTCTTGGCGCGGGTGCGCGGGGGCGCCGGAGACGAAGCGCTCGTTGCCCTCCACCATCTGCTGCCAGACCTGACGGGGAGTCATGCGCTCGCTCACGGAATCTCTCTCAACTGCTCGATCTGAGACGTGACGGACGAGGCCGCCAACGCTGCGGTCTCGGGGGCGGCGTCGCCGTAGACGAGCACGTAGTCGGGCCCGGCCGGGGTGGCGAGGGCATAGTCGATGTTCCCGGTGCCGGAGGGATTCGACGGGCGGTACACGTTCCACGTGATGCCGTCGATCTCTGTGGTCTCGGTGCTACGGGTGCCGTCGAGCACCTGAGCGACCCACGTCTCGTCGGCCTCGAAACCCTGCGCGACGCGGAGGAAACCGCTCTCGCCCGAGCGAACGTAGACCATGGTCCACGCCTCGGTGCCGCCGACGCCCTCGGTGCTCGCCTGGTTGACGCGCCACCCGTCGCCGAGGGAGGGGGAGAGCACCGGTCGACCCAGGTCGCTCTGCATCTCGGACGCGAGGGCCGAGACGTCGATGTCGGGGCGGGGGGCCGGCTCGCCGCGAGGGACGGCCGCGACCACGATCAGCACCACACCGACGGTGACGATGAGCGCCGCGATCAGATTGCGGAAGGTCTTGCTGGAGCGGTACCGACGCGAGGACTCGGCCTTGCGGTCGGCCGCCTCTTGCGGGGTCTCGGGTCGGCCGAGGTGGGCGACGACGCGAGCCATCAGTCGTCACCCTCGCCGCGGGCGGCGTCGAGGCGACGCTTCGCGCCGAGCAGCCATTCCTCACAGCGGGCGTAGAGCTTCTCGCCGCGTTCCCACAGTGCGAGCGACTCTTCGAGGGTCGGGGCGCCCTGCTCGAGCTCGGCGACCACGCGCACGAGTTCGTCGCGGGCCTGCTCGAACGACAGGTTCGCGACGTCGACGGCGGGGCCGGGGGTCGTCGCGGTCATGGCATCCATTCTAGGCGCGCCCCGCCGACACCCCGTCGCCGGGTGCCTCGTCGTCGAGCGGACGATCGACGGATGCCGAGGATTCGGCCGGCTCCGCGCTCTCACGGCTGCGGGTCGCGGCTCCGTGGACGACGGCGTCGGGGACGCCGCCCTCCGAGCGGGCGGTCAGCGTTCCTTCTTCGATCGTGAGCCGAAGCGCGGTCCCGGCCGGGGCGTGAGCCGCGTCGCGCAGGACCGAGCCGTCGGGCAGCTGGGCGATCGCGTAGCCGCGGGCGAGCGTCGCCAACGGCGAGAGCGCGCGCAACCCCGCGCCCAGTTCGCTCGTGCGCCGCCGCTCGGCCTCGATGCGGCGGTCGACGATGTCGCGCCCGCGGTTCGAGAGCATCCACAGCTCCTGGGCGCGGGAGGTGAGCATGGAATGGGGAGTGCGCAGGGCCGGTCGCGAACGAATCTGCTCGAGCTGCGCGATGTCGTGCAGCACGCGTTGGGTGAGACGCCCCGTGAGCCGGGCGCGCAGCTGCGAGACGAGCGCCCGCTGCTCGCTCACGTCGGGCACCACGCGCTTGGCGGCGTCGGTGGGCGTCGAGGCGCGCACGTCCGCGACCTCGTCGAGGAGCGGCCGGTCGTTCTCGTGCCCGATGGCGCTGACGACGGGAGTGGATGCCGCGGCCACCGCGCGCAGCAAGCGCTCGTCGCTGAAACCGAGCAGCGTTTGCGGGTCTCCGCCGCCGCGAGCGATCACGATCACGTCGACCTCGGGGTCGGCATCCAGGATCTTCAGGGCCGCGAGGGTCTCGGGGACGCACCGGTCGCCCTGGACGGCGGCGTGCTGGGTGCGAAAGCGCACGCGAGGCCAGCGGAGCTCGGCGTTTCGGTGGACGTCCTTTTCGGCGTCGGAGTTCTCGCCCGTGATGAGACCGATGCAGTGGGGGAGGAACGGCAGCTTCTTCTTGCGCACCGGGTCGAACAGGCCCTCGGAGCGCAGCTGGACACGGAGGCGCTCCAAGCGCTCGAGCTGTTCTCCGAGCCCCACGTGCCGCATCGCCGAGATCGCGAACGAGAAATCGCCGGTGCGGGGGAAGTAGTCGGCCTTCACGCACGCGACGACGTGGTCGCCCACCTTCAGGTCTTTCGGCAAGCGGTTGAGGGTGCTCGACCAGATGCGGAAAGCGACCGTCGACTCGGTGCCGAGGTCTTTGAGGCGCCCGAAGACGTTGCCACCGCGGCGGTTGAACGAGGTGATCTCGCCCTCGACCCAGACCGAGCCCCAGCGCTCGATGAAGCCGCGGATCGTGTCGTTCAGTCGCGACACCGACGTGGGGGCGTCGGTGCTCGAGTCGCGGGGGTGCACGCTGTCGGCGGGCGGGGCCTGGCCCGCGATGGTCTCGGGCTGAAACGAAGTCATGGTCTCCGGAGGGTCGAGGGGGGCGGTTCGGCCGGTGTTCAGGGGCGTCCCGGTAGAATCGAGGCGTGAGCTCACCTGCCGTCCACCTGCCCGTTCCCCGTATCCCGGGTCGACGCGGGCGGCTCCAGGATATCCCCGTGAAGGGCCAGAAGAAGGTGCTGCTGGCGGCGCCCCGAGGCTACTGCGCCGGTGTCGACCGCGCGGTCATCGCCGTCGAGAAGGCCCTCGAGCGTTACGGCGCCCCGGTCTACGTGCGCAAGCAGATCGTGCACAACATCCACGTCGTGACCGAACTCGAGAAGAAGGGTGCGATCTTCGTTGAAGAGGTCGACGAGGTTCCCTCGGGCGCCCACGTCGTGTTCAGTGCCCACGGTGTGTCGCCGGCCGTCGTGTCCGCGGCATCCGACCGGGGCCTGCAGGCGATCGATGCGACGTGCCCGCTCGTGACCAAGGTGCACCGCGAGGCCGTGCGCTTCGCCCGTGACGACTTCGAGATCCTGCTGATCGGTCACGAGGGGCATGAAGAGGTCGAGGGCACGGCCGGCGAGGCCCCCGAGCACGTGACGGTGGTGAACTCTCCCGACCACGCCGACACCATCGAGGTGCGCGACCCCTCGAAGGTGGTGTGGCTCTCGCAGACCACGCTGTCTGTCGACGAGACGATGGAGACCGTGCGGCGCCTGCGCGAGCGCTTCCCGCAGCTGCAGGATCCGCCCTCCGACGACATCTGCTACGCCACTCAGAACCGGCAGGTCGCGATCAAGAAGGTCGCCGTCGGTGCGGACCTCGTCATCGTGGTGGGTTCGGCGAACAGCTCCAACAGCGTCCGGCTGGTCGAGGTCGCCCTCGAGCACGGCGCCAAGGCCGCCTACCGTGTCGACTACGTCGACGAGGTCAAGCAGGAGTGGCTCGAGGGGGTCGAGACGGTCGGCGTCACCAGCGGCGCCTCGGTCCCCGAGGTCCTGGTGACCGAGGTGCTCGACGAGCTCGCGGGAGCGGGCTACCGCGACATCGAAGAGGTGCGCACCGCCGAGGAAGACCTCATCTTCTCGCTCCCCAAGGAGCTGCGACAGGATTCCAGCGGCAAGCGCGACGAGCGCGCGCTGGGCGGCCGGGGGCGCGCGTGAGCGACGCCGAGCCGCGCACTCCGGCCGACGAGGCCCGCCCTCGTCCGCAGTACGGCGAATACGCCACCCCCGAAGAGCAGCGCGCGCGCATCCGGCGTCCCGAGGTGACCGAGGCCCTCGAGGCCGGCGTAACCCCGCAGCCGGAACCGGTCGTCGAACAGAGTGCCGCGGCGAAGCCCTCACCGATGCCCGCTCCCACCACCCGCGGGGGCCAGATCGACCGGATCGTGACGTTCGGCCTGCTCATCTACGGTCTGTTCTCGGTCGTCACCAGCATCATCCAGCTGCTCAACTTCCCCGAGTACGCGAACAACTTCGCCCGGGTCTTCCGGGTCGATGCGACGTTCACGAACCTCACGGCCGGATATCTCTGGGGCGCCGCGGCCGCGGCCGTCACCGGCATCGGATGGCTGCTCACGGCGATGTTCACCTGGCGGTCCATGAAGCGCGGGCGTATCTCGTTCTGGATCCCCATCGTCGGGGCGCTGGTCAGCACGGTCATCGCCGCCGTCCTGTCTCTGGTCGGCATGGCGAGTGATCCGCAGTTCTTGTCGGCCGTCATGGGCAGCGTCTCGAACTGAACCGTTCTGCGCGGCATCCCGTGTTCCTAGAAGAAGAGGGAAAGGGGATGCCGCGGTGCGAGACGAACACGCGCAGCTGACCGCGCTGTACGACGCGCACGCGACCCCCGTCTGGCGCTACGTCGTGAGCCTCACCGGTGATCACGCGGGAGCCGACGATGTCGTACAAGAGACGCTGCTGCGCGCCTGGCGGACGCCTCGGGTGATGAGCGACGATCCCGCGAAGCTGCGGTCGTGGATGTACACCGTCGCCCGCAACCTCGTCATCGACGAAGCGCGAAGCGCGCGGCGTCGGCACGAGCATCCGGTCGACGAACTGCCCGAGGTGGTCCGCGACGACGACACCGACGCGATGTTCGACGCCCTCCTCGTGGAAGAGGCGCTCGCCACCCTGACTCCTGACCACCGCGCCGTCATCGTCAGCGCTTACTACGGTGGGCGCAGCGTCGCTCAGGCCGCCGAGGAGCTCGGTATCCCGGCCGGAACCGTCAAATCGCGACTGCATTACGCGGTGCGGGCATTGCGGCTCGCGCTGCAGGAGAGGGGGGTGACCCGATGAACGACGAACACGATCGCCTGTCTATGTCAGACGGCGCCTACGTGTTGGGGGCCCTGTGTGCCTCGGACCGCGCCGAATTCGAGGCTCACCTGGCGGTGTGCGCCGAATGCCGAGCGTCTGTGGCCGAGCTCGCTCCCACCGCGGGCCTTCTTTCCCGGCTTTCCCCCGAACGGGCTCGAGCGCTCAGCGCGACGACCGGACCTGTTCCGCTGGCCTCACCCGACCCGGCTCTGCGGGGACGCGTCGTCGGGGCCGCCCGACGTCGTCGCACGCGCCGCGTGGCAGTGTGGACGCTCGCGGCATCCATCGCCCTGGTCGCCGTCGCGGTGCCGAGCGTCTTCGCCGTGAACAGTGCGGTGCAGCAGTCCTCGGGGACGGTCTATGCCCTCGACGACGTGGCCGGCGCGCCACTCGAAGCCTCGGTCAAGCTCACGTCGGCGCCCTGGGGCACTCGCATCGACCTCGTCTGCCAGTACACGGGGCAGGTGCTCGACGCCCCTCCGGGCGGCTGGCCCTACGCTCTCGCGATCACCGACGACTCGGGCACGACGAGCGTGCTCTCGACCTGGCGCGCCGACCCGGGCTCGACCACCGAGCTGAGCGCCGGTACCGACCTCTCCGCCTCCAACATCGGTGCGGTCGAGATCCGGTCGCTCGACGGCGACACCGTCGTGATGCGGCGGGAGTTCGAGTGACCCGCTCGTCTGCCCGTCGTCCTCCGACGATCTAGCATCGATCCATGCCTCACCTCGTTGCCGTCTGCGCCGTCCACAGCCTGCACCCGGATTCCGGATCCGTCGGGGTGACGGCGATCGACAAGCGCGCCATCGAGGGGAGCGTGCGCGTCGGCAAGCTCGGCATCCGCTCCGACGTGCAGGCGAGTCGAAAGCACCACGGCGGGCCGGACAAGGCGGTCTACGCCTACACCGAGGAAGACGCGACGTTCTGGGAGCGTGAGCTGGATCGCGAGCTGCATCCCGGCTGGTTCGGCGAGAACCTGCGCATCGCGGGACTCGACGTCAATGGTGCGCGTGTCGGCGAGATCTGGCGCATCGGCGACACCGTCGAGGTCGAGGTCACGATGCCCCGCACCCCGTGCGCGACCTTCGCGCGATGGGTCGGCGGCTCGGCGGCGCGGGGCTGGGTGAAGCGGTTCTCCGACGAGGGGCGGCTCGGCGCGTACCTGCGGGTCCGTCGCGCGGGCGACGTGCGAGCCGGGGATGCCATCGAGGTGCTGTCCTCGCCCGAGGGGGCGCCCACCGTGCTCGAGGTGTACCGGAGCTGAGCCGCGTCGTCTCACGGGTGGTCGGCGCGCCGAGACGGCATTTCGCTGACAGTTCGGTTGCAGCCTGACGCCGGATCGTCAGCGAGATGCTTTTTCGCCGGACCGAAACGCCCGGCCCGGGGCTCGGCATCCGGAAACGACGAACGCCCCGGCTCGAGCCGGGGCGTTCGCGCAGACGTGTTCGGTCAGTGCTGGGACTGGCCGTACGAGCCGAGCTGCTTCGTGGCCTCGACGACGCGGACGGCCATCGCCGACTCGGCGACCTTGCCCCAGGCGCGGGGGTCGTAGAGCTTCTTGTTGCCGACCTCTCCGTCGAGCTTGAGCACGCCCTCGTAGTTCGAGAACATGTAGCCCGCGATCGAGCGCGTGAAGGCGTACTGGGTGTCGGTGTCGATGTTCATCTTCACGACGCCGTTGGCGACCGCGAGGGCGATCTCTTCGTCGGTCGAGCCGCTGCCGCCGTGGAACACGAGGTCGAGGGGCTTGGCGCCGGTGCCGAACTTGGCAGCGATGCCCTCCTGGATCTCACCGAGCAGCTCGGGGCGGAGCTTGACGCCACCGGGCTTGTACACACCGTGCACGTTGCCGAAGGTGAGGGCCGAGATGTAACGACCGTTCTCGCCGAGACCGAGGCGCTCGACGGCCTTGGACACGTCAGCGACGGTCGTGTAGAGAGCCTCGTTCGAGCCCTCGTGCTGCACGCCGTCTTCTTCGCCGCCGACGACGCCGACCTCGATCTCGAGGATGGCGTTGATGTTCTTCATGCGGGGAAGGAGCTCCGCCGCGATGTCGATGTTCTCGTCGAGAGGAACGGCCGAGCCGTCCCACATGTGCGACTGGAAGATCGGGTTGCGGCCGGCCTTGACCTCTTCCTCAGAGGCTTCGAGCAGCGGCAGGACGAAGCCGGGCAGGGCGTCCTTGGGGCAGTGGTCGGTGTGGAGGGCGACCGTGATGGGGTAGTTCTTCGCGACCTCGGTCACGTACTTGGCGAATGCGAGAGCTCCGGTGGCGCGGGCCTTGACGGTGTGGCCTGCGAAGTAGTCGGCACCGCCCGTGGTGACCTGCAGGATGCCGTCGGAGCCGGCCTCGGTCAGGCCCTGGAGCACGGAGTTGATGGTCTGCGAGCTCGAGACGTTGATCGCGGGGTACGCGAAGCCGCCGGCCTTCGCGCGGTCCAGCATGTCGGCGTACTGCTCAGGGGAAGCGACGGGCATGGAGGTGCTCCTTGGTGTTGTCGGGACACCGTCACTCTAGCGAAGCCACCGGATCGTGACGCGGCGGGCACGGCAGGAAGAGGACACTTCTGCCGAACCGTTAAGAACCGTGATTCCTTCGTTGCACATCCGGTCAAATCCGGCGATTGTCCACGCTTTGCTGGATACAGTGGCCGCATGGTGAGCCTGACTGCCGACATGAGCCCTTTGCACCCCGACCGCAACCTGGCGCTCGAGCTGGTGAGAGCGACCGAGGCGGCGTCCATCCGTGCGGTCCCGTTCATCGGCCGGGGCGACAAGGAAGCCGCTGACGGAGCGGCCGTCGACGCGATGCGCGCGTTCTTCAGCACGGTCAACTTCGACGGAACGATCGTGATCGGTGAGGGCGAGAAGGACAACGCGCCCATGCTCTACAACGGTGAGCGCGTCGGCAGCGGCCGCGGACCCCAGTGCGATGTGGCCGTCGACCCGATCGACGGCACGTCGCTGACCGCCGCGGGGCGCCAGAACGCCCTCTCGGTCATCGCCGTCTCGGATCAGGGCACGATGCTCGACGCATCGAGCGTCTTCTACATGGACAAGCTCGTCACGGGCCCGGCCGGAGTCGGCGTCGTCGACATCCGACTCCCCATCGCCGAGAACATCCGCCTCCTGGCGAAGGCGCTCGGCAAGCCCGTCGACGAGATCGTGGTGTCGGTGTTGAACCGTCCGCGGCACGAGAAGCTCATCGCCGAGATCCGCGAAGCCGGGGCCGGCACGCGGCTCATGAGCGACGGTGACGTCGCCGGCGGCATCAACGCCGCCCGCCACAACGCCCGCACCGACATGTGCGTCGGCATCGGCGGCAGCCCCGAGGGCATCGTGACCGCGTGCGCGATCAAGGCTCTGGGCGGCCACATCCAGGGTGTCCTGGCCCCGCGCAACGACGACGAGAAGGAGAAGGGCCGGGATGCCGGCCTCCAGGTCGACGGCGAGGTCTACGAGGCCGATGGTCTGGTGAAGGGCAAGAACACGATCTTCGTCGCGACGGGCGTCACCGACGGCCAGCTCGTGCAGGGTGTGCGTCGCGAGGGGGACTTCCTGTACACCGAGAGCGTCGTGCTGCGTGGCGCCTCGGGAACGCTTCGCCGCATCTCGTCGGAGCACCTGACGTCGAAGTGGCTGTGACGTTTGGGCTGACGCTTCGGCGTTGAGTCGCTGGGCGGACGCCACGGCGTTGACGTCACGGCGCTGACGCCACGGTGCTGACGCCACGGTGCTGATGTGCGAGTGCTGACGCCACGGCGCTGGGGTCTCGCTAGGACTCTGGAGTCGGTGTCGCGATGTCGTCGTGAGCTTGTGTTGGGGGCTTTCCGTCCGAGACACCTCTGATCGTGAGACTGCATCTCGCTGACAGATCGGTTGCAAGTCGCAACTGTCTTGTCAGCGGAATGCCGTCCCGGCGGTGGGGCGGGGGCCCGGCGTCCGAGCACGCTCCGGCGCCCGGGGGAACCGGCGACGTGCCGAGAGTCCCGCGATGTGCAGATACAGCCGGGCGTGTCGTGACGCAAGCGTGACCGGCCCCGGAGGCCGTGTCTGGCAGAATCGAACGCAGTGTCAACGGCGACGCTGTGTTCTTCCGAGACCCGAAGGGGGATCGTCCATGGCAGCTCCGACGAATCACACCGCACCTCAGACAGGTGCACAGGCGGTCATCGCCAGCGCGGTCGATCCCGCGCGGCGACCGGACGTGCTGTTGCGCGTGCGTCGCGACGAGGGTCACGAGGTCAGCGCGTGGTGGATGGTCGGTGCGTTCGTCGCCGTTTCGACCGCCGTGGTCAGCCTGCTGAGCTGGGTTCCCGGCGGCGCCTGAGCCGCACGGCCGTCGTTCCGCTCGCTCCTGTGAACGCGGCGACGGGCGCGTGATCCTCTACGACTCGTCGTCGAAAAGACCCGCCCGCTCGCGAATGGCTCCCACATCGGCGTGCGCCGCCGCCTGGTCGCCCGCGGTGTCTTCCCGTGGAGCGTCGCCGTCCCCCATCTCGATCATCTCGGGTGCCGTCCACCGACGCGGTGCCGCTTCGAGAGCGGCGGGCGCGGAAACCGCGTCGAGCCTCGTCTCGTCGATCCCGGGAAACTTGCGCGCCGTCACGAGCACCCGCGACTCCAACGACCCGGCGAACCGGTTGTAGCTGTCGACGGTCTTCTCGATCGCCCGTCGCAGGTCGTTCGCGTGCTCGGCCAGCTTTCCGACGCGTTCGTACAGCTCCGTGCCCAGCGCGAAGAGCGTCCGGGCTTCGTCGGAGACGTCCTGCTGGGTCCAGGTGAACGCGACGGTCTTGAGCACCGCCCACAGGTTGACGGGGGAGGCGAGAGCAACACGTCGCGTGAAGGCGTAGTCGAGCAGGGTCGGGTCTTCGTCGAGGGCCGACGCGAGCAGCGACTCGCTCGGGAGAAAACACACGACGAACTCCGGGCTCGTGGTGAGGCCCGCCCAGTACGCCTTCTTCGCCAGGGCATCGACGTGCGCGCGCACCGCTCTCGCGTGCTTGGCGAGAAGCGCCGCACGACGGGCCCCTTCGTCGCCGTGCGCCGTCACCGGAATCGCGCTCGCCTGCAGGTACGCGTCGAGGGGGGCCTTGGCATCCACCGCCAGGGACTTGCCTCCGGGGAGGCGCACCACCATGTCGGGGCGACCAGCACCGGCATCGCTCGAGATCGCCGTCTGCAGGTCGAAGTCGACGTAGCGCGTGAGCCCGGCGGCTTCGACGACCCGGCGCAGCTGGGTCTCGCCCCAGACGCCCCGCGTGGTTCCGGAGCGCATGGCTGAGGCGAGCGACTCGGTGGTCGCGCGAAGGGCCTCGTCGGCTTCGCGGGACAGGCGCAGTTGCTCGCCGAGGGCGGAGTACTGCTCGACCCGGTCGCGCTCGAGGCCGTCGACCTTGCGCTGCATGGCGTCGAGCGTCTCGCGTACCGGGTCGAGCGCGCGCAGTACGGTCTGCTCCCGGCGCTCGCGCTCTTCGCGGGCCGCTTGGTCGGCGCGCGATTGACCCACGAGCTCGCGGTACAGCGAGATCTGGTGGTCGAGCTGCGCCTGCACGCCGTCGCGCGCGGTCTCGGCCGCGGCCACCCGTGCGCCCAGGGCCTGCTCGCCGACGGCGTGGCGGGCGGCGGTGCGCGAGGAACCCACGAACCACCCGCCGACGACGCCGACGGCGAGGGCGAGGATCGCGAAGACGAGAGCGATGGCATCCATGGGGTCAGCTTGCACCAGACCTCCGACATCGCCGGAGAGACTGTCCGATGGGGGTTAGGCGACCGCCCGCTCGGCGGGCTCGGCGACGATCTGCGAGACCCGCACGCCCAGATGCGCAGCCAGGGCGTGCACGTCATCGGCGCCCGCGCGGCGGGCGCAGTCGATCGTGATCTCGGCACAGGCGACGGCGTCGGCGAGAGCGTCGTGGTGCGCGAAGGGGGAGCAACCCGCCTCGGCGGCGACAAGCGGAAGGCGGTACGAATCGAGCGTGTACGTCTTGCGAGACATCTGCACACTGCACATGTAGCGGTACGGCGGGCACTCGTCGCCGGTCGCGGCGCACGCGCGACGCAGCACCGACATGTCGAAGCCCGCGTTGTGCGCGACCAGGACGTCGGCGCCGGCGAACGCGGTGAGACGCTCGAGCTGGGCCGACCAGTCAGGGGCGTTCACCACGTCGGAGGGCTGAATGCCGTGGATCCCGACGTTGATCGGGGCGAAGTGGTCGTGACCGGCGGGAGGCTTGATCAGCCAAGCCGCGGTTGCGACGACACGGCCGTCGCGGACACGGGCAAGACCCACCGCGCACGCCGACGCACCACTGGAGTTCGCCGTCTCGAAGTCGATCGCGGTGAAGTCCAAAGCCACGGGACCACACTGCGCCGGGACCGCCGTGTCGCGGAGGAGGCGCGCCGGGGCGGGTTCGCACAGCCGCTGTTGTCTGCCCGACCCCGGAGGCGGCCCGCTCGTGCCGTCGCGCGGAGATCATCGACGACACGCCGGCCTCTGGCATCCGCCCACGTCGTGTCGCCCCCAAACTCCGCGGGACGGATCGCGGGCGGCGGGTCGTTCGCGCCCCGCCACCCCTTTCGACCGCGAACGGGGCATGTCGGAGGGGCGGCGTAGGGTCGGGGACATGACCGATCGCGAGAAGTCGACCTCGTTCGGGCAGGCGGCCTCCGCCTACGAATCCGGGCGTCCGGGGTATCCCGCCGAGGCCGTGGCGTGGTTGCTTGCGCCCGTGCGGGAGCCGGGCCGCGCGCTCCGCGTGGCCGACGTCGGCGCGGGGACGGGCAAGCTCACACGCGCCGTCGTCGAGCTCGGCGCCGACGTGGTGGCGGTGGATCCGGATGCCGACATGCTCGCGACCCTTCGAGAGAACGCGCGGGGCGTGCCCACGTTCGTCGGGACGGCCGAGAATCTGCCCCTGCCCGATTCCGGCTTGGACGCCGTCGTCATGGGACAGGCCTGGCACTGGGTCGACGTCGAGCCGGCGTCTCTCGAGACCGCCCGCGTGCTTCGCAGCGGGGGAGTGCTCGGGCTCATCTGGAACATCCGCGACGATCGCGTCGACTGGGTGCGGCGGCTCACCGCGGCCATGGGCGGCTCGAACGCCGAGGTCCTTCTCGCCACGGGCGGCCCACGCGTCGCCGAGCCCTACGCCCACCTCGAGCACCGCGAGTGGTCATGGGAACGGCGCATCACCCTGCCGCAGTTGCGTGACCTGGTCGTCTCGCGCAGCGACATCATCACGGCCAGCCCCGAGAAGCGCGCGGGCATCGAGGCCGCGGTCGATGCAGTCGTGGCATCCGTTCCCGAACTCGTCGACGCAGGCTCGGTCGCGTTGCCGTACGTGACCCACGCGTTCCGGGCGCGTCGGCCGTGACGCGAGTGGCCGGTCTCCGGGCCGGGTAACCTGGACTCCCGTGGCTCTTACCATCGGAATCGTCGGCCTTCCCAACGTCGGAAAATCGACCCTCTTCAACGCTCTGACCAAGAACTCGGTGCTCGCGGCGAACTACCCGTTCGCCACCATCGAGCCCAACGTCGGGGTCGTGAACCTTCCCGATGTGCGCCTGCAGAAGCTCGCCGACGTGTTCGGCAGCGAGCGGCTCGTGCCCGCCGCGGTGTCGTTCGTCGACATCGCCGGCATCGTCCGCGGCGCGAGCGAGGGCGAGGGCCTCGGCAACCAGTTCCTCGCGAACATCCGTGAAGCGGATGCCATCGCACAGGTCGTCCGCGGGTTCGCCGACGACGACGTGGTCCACGTCGACGGTTCGGTCAACCCGGCGAACGACATGGAGACCATTAACGCCGAGCTGCAACTCGCCGACCTCCAAACGCTCGAGAAGGCCATCACCCGGTACGAGAAAGAGGTCAAGGGCAAGAAGCTCGACCCCTCGGTGCTCGAGGCCGCCAAAGCCGCGCAGGATGCTCTTCAGCGCGGCGTGCTGCTGTCGGCATCCGGAATCGACCTTTCACCGATCCGCGAACTGGGTCTGCTCACCGCCAAGCCGTTCATCTTCGTCTTCAACGTCGACGAGGCCGTCCTCACCGACCAGGCCCGCAAGGACGAGCTCGCCGCCCTGGTCGCGCCCGCGAAGGCCGTGTTCCTCGACGCGAAGATCGAGTCGGAGCTCATCGACCTCGACCCCGAGGACGCCGCCGAGCTGCTCGCGTCGACCGGCCAGGACGAGTCCGGTCTCGACCAGCTCGCCCGCATCGGGTTCGACACGCTCGGCCTTCAGACCTACCTCACCGCCGGTCCCAAAGAAGCCCGTGCCTGGACGATCCCGCAGGGCGCGAAAGCGCCGCAGGCCGCCGGTGTCATCCACACCGACTTCGAGAAGGGCTTCATCAAGGCCGAGGTCATCTCGTTTGACGACCTCGTCGAGCTGGGCTCGGTCGCCGAGGCCCGCGCGAAGGGCAAGGCGCGTCTCGAGGGCAAGGACTACGTCATGCAGGATGGCGACGTGGTGGAGTTCCGCTTCAACAACTGAGTCTTCCGCGAGTGCGGAGACGACAGAAGCGGCCCGCACACGCCGACCGGCCTGCTGCGCGCCTGCGCACATATCTCGTGGCCGTGACCGCCGTAGGGTCGTGAGCTCTCGCGGGACGACCGAGACGGGTGGATCGCCCGGGAACGGGACCGGGTTGGTCCCCGCGCTAACGTTGCGCCCATGATCCGGAACAACCGAGCATCTCTGTGCGTGTACAGCGATACCTACACCGTGGCGCAGATCAGCGACATGCTCGGTTTGGAACCGGAAAGCTTCGGCGACATCGGCGATCTGACTCCGTCCGGGCGTGCCGGTCGAAACCTCAAACCGCAGTATCTGACCTATCAGCGAACGCTCTGGAGTTTGCACGAGAACTCGCTCGGGGCGGATGCCGAGGACGAAACCGGGTTCTCCGCGCTGAGACGGTTGGTGGAACGGGCGCTCCCCGTCGCGGACCGGCTTGCCGATCTCCGCAACGGTGGAGAGACGATCATCTGGTGGTCGGGAGACTCCGACACCATGCAGGGCGGGTTCGTCCTGGAGGTCGACCTCATCGAGAAGTTGAGTGTTCTCGGATGCCCTGTGTACGGAACAGCCTTTCTCGGCGAAGGTGCGGAGGAGAACGAAGGATCGTGAGAAATTCAGGCATCATCATGGCTCGAGGCTGATGAGATTATGTACCGCGTTGTCGTGCAGGATCTCATTCCCCCAAGGTTGCCTCGCTCTGTCGAGCCGCTGGACCTCGGGTATAGCCTCGTCGCCGTGACGCACATTCCTCCTGCTCGTCGTGTCATCCGTCTCTTCCCTGATTACTCTCGCGACTGGCCGCTCTGGGAGAACTCGACGCCCACCTGGGATGTCGGGTACACGACGACCCCTGAGATGTACGGGCTGTCCGACGCGCTGACGAAGGAGCTCGCCGAGTGGAACACGTTGTGGGAGTCGCAGTTCGATCCGTTTGACGGTTGGAGAAGTGATTCTGCCCGAGAAGCCTGGCGGAAAGCCGGCGCGGAGATCGCGAGGCGTCTGCAGGCGGAAGTCATCGCATTCGCCGACGTTCAGTACGAGCCGTGGCCGCTCGGGATTGACGACCGGTAGCCTTTGACGCGCCATGTTGGTCGGCTCTGACGCGGACGCAGAGACCCTGCCGAGCAGACATTCGGAGGCTCGCAGGCACGTAGGGCACCCCGCTGGTCGCTCTCGGGGTCGCCCTCGGGATTACCGTGCTCGTGCTGTTCGTCGCTGGGGTCGCTGTGGGTGTCCGTGTCAGATGTCGTCGCTGCGGCGGCGGATGAGGGTCGTCGCGCCTGAGTGCGCGTTCCCCGAGATGCCTCGCGTTGCGAAGCGTTCCGTGGGGGTCGGAGTGACCGCTAGGGTCGGGCACGTGACCACCCCCGAGCCCGCCCGCGTCGACGACCTCGCCTCCTTCGCCGCAGCGAATGGCTGGACCTACCAGCCGACCGCCGAACCCCCTGCGCTTTCGGGTGACATGTGGGAGTACGCCACGGCGGGCAACGTCCAGGACCGCATCGCCGGACCGGGGTGGGAGGCCGGCCGGATCGTCGGCGGGGCGAGGAAGGCCGAGAACGTCCGCCAGAGCGGGATCGTCACGATTCGGACGAGCGTCTCGGTCAACGTGCCGGTGAAGAGCATCAACCTCGGCTACCTGGCGATCCGGTTGCGCCCGGCAACTGCCGCACTTCGTTCTCGATGCGCGGAGCAACGACGGCATCCTGTCGTCTCTCCAGCACCGACCACAGCGCAACCAGCGACTCTCGCTCGAGGGCGACTTCGACACGCACTTCCATCTCTTCGCACCGAAGGGGTACGAGCGCGACGCCCTGTACGTCTTCACGCCCGACCTCATGGCTCTGCTGATCGATGAGACGGGCGACCTCGACGTCGAGGTGCGCGATGACATGCTGATCGTCTATCGCCCGGGTGGCTTCGACCTGCACGACCCCGCGGTCTGGGATCGTTTCGCGCGCATCCGGGCCACCGTGGGGGCGAAGGCGTGGACCCAGACCGACGGGTACAGCGACGATCGCGCGGCACCGGGGCTGTCGGCATCCGTGGGTCCGGAGGGGCGCCGGCTCAAGCGCAGCCTGCCACGCTGGGTCTGGATAGGAATCGGAATTGCGGCGGCTGCCGTGCTCGTTCCGGTGGGGATCCTGATCGCGGTGTTCAGCGTGGCGACGTCGTTCTAGGCAGACGTCAGGTCCCCACGGCCGCCCGGGCTCGGCGCGAGAGCTCGGTGCCGTCGATGCCCGGCCACCCGTGCAGGCCTTCGGCATGAGAAGGCGGCAGTGCCTCGGCGCCCCAGACCGCTCCCGCCAGAGAACCGGCGATCGCGGCGACCGTGTCGGTGTCGTTCCCACCGCGGACGGCTCGCTCGATCGCGTCGAGCGGCGAGCCCGCCCCGGCGACCGCCGAAAGTGCACCCTGGAACGCTCGGACGATCCAGCCGTTCGCCTGCTGGAAGTCCCGCGGATGGCGGCCCTCGGTCGCCTCGATCAGGTCGGCCCAGCGATCCCGGCGCTCGGCGGGCACGAGGTCAAGCTGTGCGCGCATGTCGAGTTCACCGGTCAGGATGCCGTGGCGGATCGCCCCGCACCACAGGGCGCACGCGTCGAGATTGTCGTCTTCCCAGTGGGTCAGGCGGGCGACGGCTCCGGCCGCCGCGGCCATCTCCTCGCGGGGACGCTCGAGGTAGCCGAGGGCCAGGGGTCCGGTGCGCATGAGCGAGCCGTTGCCTCCGCTGCGACCCGATGCGTCGTGCACGGCACGAGAGGCCGCGGTGATGGCATCCATTCGTCCGCCGGCGGGGATGCGGGACAAGACCTGGCGCGTCTGCGCTCCGACGTCGAGCGCGTCGCGAGCCCACTCCTGCCAGCGGCGGACGATGGTCTCAAGCGACCCGGCGTCTTCGAGCCGGTGGCCGGCGGCGAGTTCGTCGAGGATCGGGACGGCCATGCTCGTGTCGTCGGTCCACTCGCGCTCGCCGTGGCCGAAGTGGCCGCGGCCGAAAGCGGGGATGACGTCGTCGGCGAGCGCGGGGCCGAACTCGTATGCCGAGCCGAGGGCGTCGCCCGCGGCGGAGACGAGCACCGCACCGACAGCGCGATCGACCTGGGCGGGGGAGAGGGGGGTCATGAGGTCAGCCTAGGAGGGCGCCCTCTCAGATATCGCTGAAGTCGTTCGCCGGCAGGATGATCCGGACCACCGAGTCGCCGTCCAGCGCGAGCATCACGTACTCCCGGCCGACCTCGCCCGGGCGTTGCAACGACTGCGTCCCGGGGGCATCGCGCGTATCCAGCCGCAGCTCGGTGGAGTCCAAGCCCTCCGTGGCGCCCGCCGCGACGGCTTCGGCGCGGGTCGAGCCGACACCGATGCCCCCCGTGGTGACGATCGGATGGCCGGAAACCGTCGGCGTGGACACGCGAACGGAGGCGCCCCGTGTGGATCCGTCGTTGGGCACGGTCAGCGTGAACCCGGGCCACTCGAGAGCGGTGAGCTCGAGGGCGCCGCCGTAGGGGCCTTGCACTGCCGACCGCGTGGGAGCCGTGCCGAGCGCCGCCGTCCAGGCGTCCACGGCGTTCAGCGTGTACTCGAGGGTCGACCCCGCGGCGATGGAGGCGCCGTCGAGAGAGACAATCAGGACGGCATCGCTCGCCGGCGCTACCGCGCCCGCGGTGGGCGAAGGCGTCGGGGTCGGCTTCACGGTCGGTGTGAACGCCGGCGTGGCCGCGTCCGTCGTCACCGGTTCCGGAGCCGGCGTCGGGACGCAGGCGCTGAGCCCGAGGGTGGAAACAACCGCGATCGTCAGGAGAAGAACCGAGCGCCTCATCCTCGAACGCTACCGGCGGGGCGGGTCGGCCTCAACGGGCCGCGGGTGCATTCGCTCGTCGAGAGCTCAGGCCTTGGCATCCCTTCGATGCGTCCTCGACGAACGGGGGCGTTCTCGGCGCTCAGCCCAGCTCGCTCGGATGGGTGAGGCGCCACCACAGGGTCGGCTCCTCGATCGCTCCCGAGATCTTGACGCTGGCGGAAGTCGTCTTCGGGCCGGCGGTCCAAACGACCGAACCGACCACCTCGCCGTCGGCGTAGTTCTGGGGGGTCGTCGTATCGAGGGTCACCGTCACCGGGGTGTCCGACCAGGTCCGGACCTTGGTGGTCTGCGCGAGCACGAGCGAGGCCTTCGATCCCCACGGCGTGGTGATCGTGCCGACGTCGTCGCCGACGGTTCCCAGCGGGATGTCGTGGAACCCGTCGCTGATGCTCTGCAGCAGCCCCTGCACATCGGCGTCGGTGCTGTCATGGGTCTCGCCGCCGAGTCGGACACCCGTGATCTTCAGGGGAGCACCGATTCCCACGTCGAGCGACGAAGTGAACAGCAGATTGAAGGTGCCGTCGCCGAGGTTGCCGGTCTTCAGACCCGTGATACCGAGCGAGCCCAACAGATCGTTGGTGTTGTAGACGGTGCCGACGCCGGTGATCTGCGCCGAGCGGGTGCCGGTGATCTGGGCGATGACGGGGTTCGCTTGCGCGAGTCCCGCGAGTGTGAGCAGATCCGTCGGCGTGCTGGCATTGCGGGGGTCGATGCCCGTGGCATCCACGATCCTGGTGTCGTTCAGGCCGTTCTTGCTCAGCCATGAACGGGCCGCCGACACGTACGCCCCCTCGGAACCGAAACCCCACCGGGCGACGGCGACGGCGTAGTTGGCGGCCGAGGGCAGAAGCATGGTCGTGAGCGAGTCGTGCAGCGACAGCTTGAGCCCATCGGGCATCGGCGCGATGACCGCACCCTGCACGTAGAACTGGTCGTAGAGGTCGGTGTCGGCCTCGGTGTACGAGATGGTCGGACCGGGATCCGTGGGGCCGGTCAGCGGGTGGGCGTCGAGGACGACGAGGGCCGTGATGAGCTTCGAGATGCTCGCGAGCGAGCGTGCCTCGTTCCCGCCCGAGGCGACGAAAGACTGGGCCGCATCGGGACCCAGGTACTCGGAGCCGCCGTCCACGCGCACCAGCGTCTCTCCGCCGGAGGGCACAGCGAGGGATGCCGGACCCCCGGCGTTCGCGGTGGGAGCGTGCGAGGTGACCGTCGGGGCAGGCAGAGCTGCCGCAGACGCCCACCACACGTATCCGCCGCTTCCGCCGAGCACGACGAGTGTGACGACGAGGAACACGATGAGGACGACACGACCGGCCCGGCCGCTGCGCGGAGGCTCGTCGGGTGCCTTCTCGAGGAGATCGCCCAAGTCGGCGAGAGTGCTCACGAAAGGTCCCCACGAATGCCCACGTTCCGAATCTATTCATATCCGTGCCTCACCACGACCTGAATTTCAAGCCCCCCTTCGCCCGCGGGGTCGCCGACCTAGCGTGGACGCACATCGGGAGATACCCGAAGACCACAACGGGAGGAGCCGACCATGGGACTCGACGACAAGATCAAGAACGCCGCGGAGAACATTGCTGGCAAGGCGAAGGAAGCCACCGGCAAGGCAACGGACAACGAGCGCCTCGAAGCCGAGGGCCAGGCCGACCAGACCAAGGCTCACGTCAAGAAGGCCGGCGAAGACGTCAAGGACGCCTTCAAGTAAGTCGCCCTCCCCGAAATGCCTCGACCCCCGCGGGTCGGGGCATTTCGTCTGTTCGGATGAAATCGACGCACGGGATGCCGGGGTGCACCTGCCGCGGCCGGGATAATGGCGACATGACCGCTGCCGTTCCCACCGAGACCCCCACCGTGGTCTCGGGTACCCCCGTCGTTCTGCGCGCCCACGGCTACGAAGCCGCGATCGCGAGCGTCGGTGCCTCCCTCCGTTCTCTCACGCACGAGGGCCGCGACCTCGTCGTCCCCTTCGACGCCGACGAGCTGCGCCCCGCCTACCGCGGCACGACCCTCGCGCCCTGGCCGAACCGGGTGGTCGACGGCATCCACCACTTCGACGGTCTCGAGCACCAGCTGCCCTTGACCGAGCCGAACCGCGGCCACGCGCTGCACGGACTGCTGTCGTGGGTGGACTGGAACGTGCTCGAGGCGTCCGACGATGCGGTGACGCTCACCGCGACCGTCACCGCGCAGGCCGGTTACCCCTGGTGGCTGGTGGTCTCGACCACGTACCGATTGGATGCCGGCGGCCTCACCCAGACCGTTCGCGCCACGAACCTGTCGGATACGCCGGCGCCCTGGGGCACCGGACCCCACCCGTATCTCGTCGCGGGTCCGGCGATGCTCGACGAGTGGACGCTCGGCCTGCCGGCCGACACCGTGCTCGAGGTTACGCCGGACCGGCTCGCGCCGGTGGCGCTGGCATCCGTCACCTCCGACGCGGAGCGCTTCGACTTCCGCGAGGAGCGAGTGCTGGGCGCCGTCGAGATCGACCACGCCTACACGGGGCTGATCCGGGATGCCGACGGCCGCGCCACCGTCACGCTCACCGATCCTTCGGGCAGCGGTGTGGCGATGAGCTGGGCGGGGGAGTGCGCGTGGGTGCAGATCCACACGGCCGACCTGCCGGACGGCCCGGGGACGCCGGGTCACCGCGCCGGCCTCGCCGTCGAGCCGATGACCTGCGCGCCCGACGCGTTCAACGACGACGCGTACGACTTCGACACGGGTGTCGTCTCGCTCGACCCCGGCGCCTCGCACGAAGCCGGGTGGACGATCTCGGCGCGCTGAGACCCCCGCAACGACAGAACCGCCCCGGAGCGATCCGGGGCGGTTCTGTTCGTACGGGCCGTCGGTCAGACGACCTGCGCGCCGCACATCCCGCAGTCGCCACCGGCCGAGACCTCGACGAAGCAGTCGGGGCACATCGCGCGCGTGGGGCGATCGGTGATCGGGGTGGGCTTCAGGCTGGGGGCGCGACGCTCCTTGGGGGCCGACGCGGCGCGGGCGCGGCGAGCCTCGATCGTCGGGGCGGGCGGCGGCGGGGGAGCGGCGGGCTTGTGCTCTTCGCAGTAGAACCGGACGAACCCGCCGTGGTGCTTGGGGTGGCGGTGCTTGACCGCCCACAGCTCGGTCCGGTCGTACAGCGGACCATCGGTGCCGCAGGCGACGCAGCGGGTGGCTTCGCCGGGAACGACCTCGGCGACGAGCACGGGAGCATCGAAGCGGATGGCATCTCGCCAGTCCTGCGACGAAACGATCTTCATGGGGGACCCTTCTGGGGCGGTTCGGGCCGCCCACCTCCAACGGTACGCTCCTCCCCACCCCGCCGGGGACGAGAATCGTGCGCGGAAGGGGTGGACAGCGCCCGAAGGCGCCCGGATAGGTTGGAGGGAATTCCCCCGCGCCGCGGTTCGCGGCGCCTGTCGAAGGAGAACCATGGAATTTGCTGCTCTGGGGGCGATCGGCATCGTCGTGGTCATCGCACTCGTCGTTGTCGTCGTCGTCCTTTTGATCATCGCGGGCTTGATACGCGGGTGGTACCGCGTTGCCAAGGCCGACGAAGCGCTGGTCATCGTCGGAAAGCGGCAGAGGGGGGCGGACGGCGAGTCCTCGCGCATCACCGTCATCACCGGTGGCGGCGCCATCGTGAATCCGCTGACGCAGCGCGGCGAGATGATCTCGTTGCGCGCACGTCAGATCAAGATGGAGCCCACGGCTCAGTCGTCGAACGGCGTCACGGTCAACGTCAGCGGCGTGGCCCTGGTGAAGATCGGTTCCGACCCCGAACAGGTGCGTCGCGCGGCCGAGCGTTTCGCCTCCCAGGACAAAGCGATCGAGCAGTTCACGACCGAGCAGCTCGAAGGCGCCTTGCGCGGGGTTGTCGCGACGCTGACCGTCGAAGAACTGATGCGCGATCGTCAGCGACTTTCGGACCAGATCGCCGAGGGCATCAAGGGTGACCTGTCGTCGCAGGGGCTGATTCTGGACTCCTTCCAGATTCAAGGCGTCACCGACAGCAACGGCTACATTTCGGCCCTGGGTGCGACCGAGGTCGAGCGCGTCAAGCGCGAGGCCGAGGTCGCCCGCATCAATGCCGTCCGCGAGATCCGCGCCCGTCAGATCGCCACCGACGAGGCGAACCTGATCGAGCAGACCAAGCTCGACAAGAACAGCGCGGCGGCGAAGGCCGAGGTCGGTCGGGCCAACGCCGAGGCCGAGCAGGCCGAGGCCCTCACGCGCGCCGAGCGTCGTCAGGCCGTTCTGCAGCAAGAGGCGCAGAACACCCAGGCCCGCTTGGAGTCCGAGGTCTCGCGCGTCGCCGACGCCGACCTGTACCAGCGTCAGAAGGATGCCGACGCCGAGGCCTATGCGCAGATCAAGGCCGCCCAGGCCCGTGCCGAGATCGCCGAGCAAGAGGCGGCCGCCGTTCGCGTGCGCGCGGAGGCCGACGCCCAGGCCGTCCGTCTCGCCGGTGAAGCCCGTGCCGAGGCGATTCGCGCCGAGGCCGAAGCCCTGTCTCACAATCAGGAGGCCCTGCTCGCGCAGCGCGCCCTCGAGGCTCTCGTGCCGATGATGGCCGAGTTCGCCAAGGGGTACGACCGGGTCGGTAACATCACCGTTCTCGGAGGGGAGGGCGCGAGCGGTCATCTCGCGGCGGAGTCGGCCACCGGCCTGCGTTCGTCGTTCGAGGCCGTGCGCGCGGCGACCGGCATCGACCTGACGCAGATCATTCAGGGCCGCGTCATGGCGGATTCGTTCGCGCACTCTCGACAGGCGGACGAGCCCACCTCGACGCCCTCGAACCCGGCCCCGAGCACGCCCCCGGCGTCGGCGGAGTCGTGATCGCGGTGACCCGTGCCTGAGGCTCCCGAGGTCGAAGCGCTCGCGCTGTTCCTGCGCGAGAGACTGACCGGTCGTCAGGTGACGGGCGTCGAGCTCGTCGAGGGGCGTGCGCTGAAAACCCGTGCGCGTCCCCTCGACGAGATCGTGGGCCGGACGATGACCGCAATCACCCGCCACGGCAAGCACATCGACCTCGATCTCGGCGGCGTGCACGTGGGGGTGGGCTTCGGCCGCGCCGGGTGGGCGACGTGGGACGAGCCCGCGCCGAACGATGCCCCCGCGCCCGTTGCGGCCGTGATCGCTCGGGTGACCTTCGAGCACGGGATCCTGGGTATCACCGATGCCGGCGAGTGGCTCTCGGTGCAGTTGCACGTCGTCGACGCGGCCGACGAGGTGCCCTCGGTCGCCAAGCTCGGACCGGATGCCGCCAGCCCGGCCTACTCGCGCGAGATGCTCTCCGAGGCCCTCGGCCGTCGGCGCAAGCAGCTCAAGGCGTTGCTGCAGGAGCAGGAGTCTCTCGCGGGGATCGGTAACGCGTACTCCGATGAGATCCTCTTCGCCGCGCGGTTGCGTCCGACGGCCCACGCGGCCGCACTGAGCGAGGACGACGTCACGCGGCTTCACCATGCTCTGCACGACACCCTCACCGCTGCGGTGCTCGCGCGTCGCGGCGTGCCGATCGCAGAGCAGAAGGCGGCGAAAGTCGCGTCGATGCGCGTGCACGGGCGCACGGGCGAGCCGTGCCCGGATTGCGGTGGAGTGATCGAGGACATCCCCGGTACCAAAGGCGGCGGGCAGTGGTGCCCCGTGTGTCAGGCGCTGCCGGCCGACGATTGAGCGGCAGAGCCGCCCTCGTGGATGCGGGCGAGTGCGCGAGAGGGAGCGGAGGTGATCGCTCGGCGAGTCCTCTCGGCCGCCGTGTGGCAGGCCGGGAACGAGCGAAGGCCCCGGAACGATGTCCGGAGCCCTCGCCGACAAAGGGGTCAGGCAGTCTGTCGCGAGTGCGTGCCCTCTGCGACCTCTTCGACGAGCTTCGCGGTGAACGCGGGCAGGTCGTCGGGGTTGCGGCTCGAGACGAGGCCCTGGTCGACGTGTACTTCTTCGTCGACCCAGGTGGCGCCGGCGTTGCGAAGGTCGGTCTGCAGCGTCGGGTAGCTCGTGAGCGTGCGGCCCTTCAGAACGTCGGCCTCGGTGAGGATCCACCCGCCGTGGCAGATGACGGCGACCGGCTTGTGCTGGTCGAAGAAGTCGCGGGTGAACGACACGGCATCCTTCACGATGCGGATGTCGTCGGCGTTCTGCACGCCGCCGGGCAGGACGAGAGCATCGAAGTCACCCGCGGAGGCACCCGCGACCGAGAGGTCGACCTTCTGCTGGTGGCCGTTCTCGCCCGTGATGCTGCCTTCGCTCGGCGAGACCAGAACGGCCTCGGCGCCGGCGGAGGTCACGGCATCCCACGGGCTGGTGAGCTCGCTGTCCTCGAAGCCGTCGGTGAGCAGGAATGCGATGCGCTTGCCGCTGAGATCAGTCATGGAAAGCCTCTCTTTCTCGATCGGGGTTCCCACGCTAGAAAGCGTCTCGACCGGAGGGGCGGGGGTTGCGGATGCCGGAGCGCGGCGTTATCGCCGACGCCGGCCCCGGTGACCGCGCGCAGGCGTAGCATGGGGCGCATGTCCGCTGACACCACGTCCGACGCGACCACCGCGTCCAAGCCGCTGATCGCGCTGCTGAACGCTCCCGCTGTCGAGGGTGAGAGCGACGACAAGCCCGCCGCGTCGCAGTGCTGCGGCGGCGGTTCCTGTTCTCTCTGAGTCCGCGCCGCACGCGTCATATCGCGCCCGCGTCGTCCATCCCGACGTGTCCGTCGCCTCGACGCGGTTGTGCGCGTGCCCCAACACGGCGGCGGTTCGTCGCGCCGGGAGGGCGAGACCGATCAGTCGACCCCGACCTCGTGTGGACTCAATGCGCGCTGACGGGCGCGTCGGTCTCTTCCGCCTCCGCCGGCTTGCGCACGAAGCACGCGAGGACGACGGCGGCCGAGGCGATCACGGCTCCGACGAGGAACGACGCGTGCACACCTGACGCGACGGCGCCGGCCTGGTCGACACCACCGGCGAGGGCGGTGCTCGAGAAGACGGTCATGATCGCGACGAAACCGGCCGTGCCCGCGGCTCCGGCGACCTGCTGAGCGGTGCCCACGACGGCGCTGCCGTGCGAGTACAGCCGGCGGGGGAGAGAGCCCAGCGCGGAGGTCATCAACGGGGTGAAGACCAGGCCGAGTCCGAGGTTGAGGCCGAGGTAGACCGTGACGATCCACCAGATGGGGGTGCCCAGGTCGAAGGTCAGAGCCATCGTCCACAGCACGGCGGCGGCGATCAGCATTCCGGGGATGACGAGGGGAGTCGGCCCGAAGCGATCGAAGAGGCGGCCGACGATCGGCGCCATGACGCCCATCAGCACGCCGCCCGGGAGCAGCATGAGGCCGACCGTGAGACTGCTGAGGCCGAGCGCCTGCTGCAGGAAGATGGGCAGCAGGATGAGCGAGCCGAACAGAGCGGCCATCACGATCGCGACCAGGGGTACCGCGAGCCGGAACGACGGGCTCTGGAACACGCGCAGGTCGAGCAGCGCGGAGTCGGACCGCTGCAGTCGGAGCTGACGGATGACGAACACGGTGACGAAGACCGCGCCGACGGCGAGGGGGATCCACACCGGCACGGACGTGTGCCCGGAGGCCGATTCTCCGATGGCGCTGAGGCCGTAGACCAGACCGCCGAAGCCGATCGCCGACAGGACGACGGAGAGCACGTCGAAGCGCGCGTCCGGGCGGGTCTGGGTGACGTTGCGGACCCAGCGGGCGCCGAGCGCGATGGAGAGCAGAGCGATAGGGAGGATCAGCCAGAAGATCGCGTGCCAGGTCAGGACCGACAGGATGAGCCCGGACACCGTTGGGCCCACGGCGGGTGCAACGGCGATGACGATCGTCACCACGCCCATGATGCGACCGCGTCGGTTCGCCGGGACGAGGTTCAGCACCGTGGTGAACAGCAGCGGCATCATCACGCCGGTGCCCATCGCCTGAATGATACGACCCGCCAGCAGGACCCCGAACACCGGCGCGAGCGCGGCGACCAGGGTGCCCAGCGCGAAGACGCTCATCGCGCTGAAGAACACCACGCGAATGGGGAAGCGCTCGAGGAGGAAGCCGGTCAGGGGGATGATGACGGCCATCGTCAACAAGAACGCCGAGGTGAGCCACTGACCGGTGGCGGCGCTGATGCCGAAGTCGGCCATGATCGCCGGAAGCGCGACCGAC
This sequence comes from Microbacterium sp. SORGH_AS_0421, assembly GCF_030818635.1. Classification (NCBI taxonomy): domain Bacteria; kingdom Bacillati; phylum Actinomycetota; class Actinomycetes; order Micrococcales; family Microbacteriaceae; genus Microbacterium; species Microbacterium sp. SORGH_AS_0421. Next base: position 3,206,127 of record NZ_JAUTAO010000001.1, on the reverse strand, counting down.
ATCGTGGTCTCGTTGAGGATGACGACGAACGCGGCGACGACGAGCAGGGCGATGACGGGACCGGAGCGGTGCGACGGCGACGACGCGGTGCTCGCTCGGGAGACGGGAATGGTGCCGGTGGCGGCCATGACGAGGTCCTTTACATGCGGGGGGCTTCGTGGCGCCACGGAGGGCGACTGCGACGGAGACAACGGGTGCGCGGCCCGAGGTATTCCGACATCGAGATAACGGATTCGAGGTCATCCGCAAGCGACCCTATCGGGGGCGTCCGACATCGTCGCCCCGGCGCTCACCGTCGGCGGTCGGACGTAGGCTGACGAACATGAGCATGGGGATGGGCGGCAGCATGTTCCGCGGCGTGGACGCGGACATGCAGCGCCGCCGCAACGCTCAGGCTCCGCGGGTGCAGAACCTCGGGCGCCGTGTCGTCGACCTGTTCCGGCCCTATCGCGGGCGCATCGCGTTCACCGCGCTGCTCGTCGTCGTCGGCGCGGCCGTGGCCGTCATCCCGCCGCTGCTCGTGCAGCGCATCTTCGACGACGCGCTGTTCCCCGTCGATGGATCGAGCCCCGACCTGCAGCTCCTCGCGGTCCTCGTGAGCGTCATGATCGGTCTGTTCCTCGTCTCGGCCGCACTCAACGTCGGTCAGACCTGGCTGACCGCGACCGTGGGAAACCGGGTCACGGGCGACCTGCGCACGCGTCTGTTCGACCACCTCCAGAACATGGAGCTCGGTTTCTTCACGCGCACGAAGACGGGCGTGATCCAGTCACGACTCCAGAACGACGTGGGCGGCGTCTCGGGGGTGCTGACGAACACCGTCACCAGCATCCTCGGCAACGCCGTCACGGTCATCGCGTCGCTCGTGGCGATGATCCTCATCGACTGGCGTCTCACCCTCATCGCCGTCGCGCTCATGCCGTTCCTGCTCTTCGTCCAGCGCCGCGTCGGTCAGGTGCGGGCGCGCATCGCGGGAGAGACGCAGGAGTCGCTGTCCGAGCTGTCCGCGATCACGCAAGAGACGCTGAGCGTGTCCGGCATCCTGCTGTCGAAGTCCTTCAACCGTCAGCGCACCGAGTCCGCGCGCTTCGACGCCGAGAACGACAACCAGGTGCGCCTGCAGGTGCGTCGGGCCATGAGCGGTCAGGGCTTCTTCGCCGTCGTCCAGGTGATCATGTCGAGTGTTCCGGCGGTCATCTACCTCGTGGCCGGGTACCTGATCGGCGGGGGAGCGGGAGCGATCACAGCCGGAACGATCGTCGCCTTCACCACGGTGCAGGCGCGGTTGCTCATGCCCCTGATGGGGCTCATGCGCGTCGCCCTCGACGTGCAGACCTCTTCGGCGCTGTTCGCCCGCATCTTCGAGTACCTCGACCTGCGTCCGGCGATCGTCGACGTGCCCGATGCCCTGCCCGTCTCGGCGGCCCCCGGCCCCGTGGGGCGCATCGAGTTCCGCGACGTCGAGTTCCGCTACCCCGATGCATCCGTGCAGGCGCGGCCCACGCTCGACGGCGTCTCGTTCACCGTCGAGCCGGGTCAGCACGTCGCCTTCGTCGGCCCCTCGGGAGCGGGAAAGACGACGATCCTCTATCTCACCCCTCGTATGTACGAGGCGACCGGCGGAGCGGTGATGTTCTCCGGAGCAGACGTGCGCACCCTGGAGCGGGCATCGATCATCGACGAGATCGGCACCGTCTCGCAAGAGACGTACCTCTTCCACGCGAGCGTGCGCGAGAATCTGCGTTACGCCCGGCCCGACGCCACCGATGACGAGATCGAAGCAGCCTGCCGCGCGGCCAACATCCACCACGTGATCGCCTCGTTCGAGGCAGGGTACGACACCATCGTCGGCGAGCGCGGGTACCGGCTCTCGGGCGGCGAGAAGCAGCGCATCGCCATCGCGCGCGTGCTGCTGAAAGACCCGCCGGTGTTGTTGCTCGACGAAGCGACGAGCGCCCTCGACACCGTCTCGGAGCGCATCGTGCAAGAAGCGCTCGAGACCGCCTCGCGCGGGCGCACGACGCTGTCGATCGCACACCGACTCTCGACGGTCATCAGCGCCGACCGGATCCACGTCGTAGATGCCGGTCGCATCGTCGAATCGGGGACGCATTCCGAGCTGCTGGCTGCGGGGGGCCTGTACTCGAGCCTCGCGGCCGAGCAGCTCGCCGCCTCGTTCGTCCTCGCCGAAGAGCAGCACGACGCCGCGGGTCTCGCGCACGCCGCGCTCCCCGTCCGTCGCGCCGACGAGGCGCCTGCCTGAGCTGCGACGGTTCTGTCCGGTTCCGGTTCCGGTATCGGGTTCGTGAGACGGCATACCGCTGACAATCCGGTGTCAGCCTGCAGCGGAGATGTCAGCGTCTTGCAGTCTCGCGAACTCGGGCCGGCGCGAACCCGGCCGGCGTGAACCCGGCCGGCGCGAATCCGGTTGGCGCTGTGGCCGAGGGAGTGTCAGCCGGGCAGCGTCTCGAGGAATGCCTCGAGCGCGATGCCGTAGGCCGGGTCGGGGTGCGTCTCGGCGATGCGGTGCAGCGGCGGAAGGTCGAGCGTGCGGATCAGCGCTCCGCGCTCCTTCACCGCAGCCTCGGCCCCGGCCTCGCGCAGTACCGCGATCCCCTCACCGAGCGCGTCGAGATAGTCGCGCAGCACGTCGAGCTCACCGAGCCGCTGGGTGATCGACCCGCCCTCTCGGCGCTGACGCCAGTCGACGACGACGTCGGGGATGACATCGAACGCGGTTGCCCCCGTGTACATGCGCTGCGTGAGCACCTGGTCCTCGTAGTAGCGCCCCTCGGGGAAACGCAGGCCGTTCGCCCGCCAGAACTCCGCGCGGCTCATCTTCGACCACGCCACGATGTTGCCCGAGGCCGCGGGATGCTCCGCGATCGTCGTGCGCGCGCGGGCAGGAGAAGTGGATGCCGTGACCCACGGCTGCACCTCGCCCGCGGTGTAGCCGGGGGTGTCGGCATCCGGCCGCAGACGGACGTATGCGCCGACGGCGAAGTCGCTGCCGGTGCGATCGAGCGTGTCGGCCAGGCGCGTGAGCGCGTCGGGGCGGAAGCGGTCGTCGGCGTCGAGGAACGCGATGTAGGGGGTGTCGACGTGCGCGAGACCGGTGTTGCGCGCGGCACCCAGCCCACGTTGTTCGGTGTGCCGTTCGAGCCGGAAGCGGGGGTCGGCGGAGGCGGCATCGGCGAAGATGCGGGCCGTGTCGTCGGTCGAGGCGTCGTCGACGAGGACGGCGGTCCAGTGCCGGTGCGTCTGTGCGCGCAACGACCCGAGGGCTTCCTCCGCGAAGGGGGCGACGTCGAATCCGGGGACGATGACGGTGACGGGGGTGGAACTCACCCGCGCGAGCCTACGGCGGTTACGGCGACGGCGACGGCATCTGCGACGGCATCGAGAGAACCGGTCCATCTGTGCGGCAGCGTGAAGCGCACGGCGGTGCGGGCGTCGTCGTGATCGAGACCGACGGCGAGGAGCACGTGCGAGGCCTCGTCGCTGCCCGCAGCACACGCCGAGCCGCTCGACGAGACGACTCCGCGACGCTCCAGCTCGAGCAACACGGTCTCGCCGTTCGTGCCCGGGAAGACGAAGCTGGCGGTACCGGGGAGTCTGCGCTCCGGGTGGCCGGTGAGACGCGCGCCGGGCACCGTGGCGAGCACGCGCGCGGTGAAGGCCTCGCGCAGGGCTCCCACCCGCAGGGCATCGGCGGTGCGCTCCGCCTCGGCGAGCGTCAGCGCCGTGGCGATGGCCACCGCCCCCGCGACGTCGGGGGTGCCCGAGCGTCGACCGCGTTCCTGCCCGCCCCCGTGCAGCAGAGGCTCGAACGGGAGGCGCCCGCGAACGGCGAGGATCCCGGTGCCCTTCGGCGCACCGATCTTGTGGCCGGCGACGGTCATGGCATCCGCTCCGAGTCCCGCCAGGGGGAGCCACCCGGCGGCCTGGACGGCGTCGACATGGAGGGGAATCTCGCGTTCGTGAGCGACGGCGGCGAGGGCGGCGGCGTCCTGAACCGTTCCGATCTCGTTGTTGGCGTAGCCCACGCTGACGAGCGCCGTGTCGTCGCGCAGCGTTTCGGCGAGCGCCTCGGGCGTCAGCGTGCCGGTGTCGTCGACCGGAGCGTGGGTCACGCGCACCCCGTGCAGGCGTAACAGGTAGTCGGCCGAGGCCAGCACGGACTCGTGCTCGATCGCCGTCGTGACGAGGTGCGAACGCCCCGACCCCAGCACGAGCCCCTTGATCGCGGCGTTGTTCGACTCGGTGCCGCCGGAGGTGAAGACCACGTCTCCCGCGCGGAAGCCGAGGACGGCCGCGACCTGCGCGCGAGCCTCGTCGAGAGCGGATGCCGCAGCTTCACCGACCTCGTGGTGGCTCGACGGGTTGCCGAAGAACCGCGTGAGGAAGGGGGCCATGGCCTCGAGCACCTCGGGGCGCACGGGGGTGGTGGCGGCGTTGTCCAGGTACAGGCTCACGCCGTCTCGATGCGGATATCCAGGCCCAGATCGAGGGCGGATGCCGAGTGCGTCAGCGCGCCGACCGAGATGACATCGACGCCGGTCTCGGCGATGGCGCGCACGGTCTGAAGCGTCACGCCCCCCGAGGCCTCGACCTGGGCTGCTCCGGCGACACGGGCGACACCTGTGCGCAGATCGTCGAGTGAGAAGTTGTCGAGCATGATCGTGCCGACGCCGGCGGCGAGCACCGCGTCGATCTGCTCGAGCCGGTCGACCTCGACCTCGACGTGCGTGGTGTGGGGGAGTCGCGCGATGGCGCTCTCGAGTGCCTGCGTCACCGACAGTCCGCTCGCGGTCAGCACCGCGAGGTGGTTGTCCTTGGCCATGACGGCATCCGACAGCGAGAAGCGATGGTTGTGGCCGCCGCCGTCGCGGACGGCCTGACGTTCGATCGCGCGCAGGCCCGGCGTGGTCTTGCGTGTGTCGACGATGCGGGCGCCGGTGTGGGCGACCTCGGCGACGTAGCGCGCGGTGAGGGTTGCGATCCCCGACATGCGCTGCACGAAGTTGAGACCGACGCGCTCGGCCGTGAGCACGCCTCGCGCGGGTCCGGTGACCACGGCGAGGGTGTCGCCGGGAGCGAACCGCTCGCCGTCGGCGATCTGCATCTCGACGGTGATCGAGGAGTCGGTGAGCGTGAAGGCGGCGACGAACACCGCAGAGCCGCTGAACACGCCCTCGACGCGGGAGACGAGCTCGGCGCGCGCGGTCGCGTGTTCCGGGATGAGCGTCTCGCTGGTGAGGTCGCCCCAGGGGGCGTCCTCGTCGAGGGCTGCCGAGACGATCCGATCGATCGTGGCGCGGGTCAGCATGCGAGGACCTCCTGGGGTTCGATGAGGGATGCCGAGGGCTCGGTATCGGAGCGGAAGTGCGCGCCCACCGAGGTCTCGCGCGCACGGGCCGCGGCCACGACGCGCGTGGCGAGGAGGAGGAGGTTCGCATCTTCGACGCTGCGCGGTGCGGCGTCGGCATCCCACGCGGCGAGCACCGTGGCGGCGCGCCCCAGGCCCGCGGCCTCGCGCACGAGACCCGCCTCGGCCCACATGAGCTCCTGCAGGGCGCGGCGCGAGAAGGGGGGAGCGTCCACCGCGGGGGCGACGTCGAGAGGCGGGACCTCGCGCACGGGGAAGCCCGGCCACTCGCCGCCGCGAGCCACGGCGTCTCCGGCTCGCGCTCCGAACACCGCTCCTTCGAGGAGCGAGTTGGACGCCAAGCGGTTCGCCCCGTGCACGCCGGTGCGCGCCGCCTCTCCGACCGCGTAGAGCCCGGGCACGGTGGTCCGTCCGTCGAGATCGGTGACGATCCCGCCCATGAGGTAGTGCGCCGCGGGGGTCACGGGGATCGGATCGCGGCTCCAATCGAGCCCGCGATCGCGTACCGCGGCGTCGATCGTGGGAAAGCGCCGTGCGAGTCGTTCGGAGCCCAGGGCAGTGGCATCCAGCCGGACGGGCCGACCGTCCTGTGTGGTCATCGCCCGGGCGTTGGCGCGGGCGACGATGTCGCGCGGGGCGAGTTCGCCGTCGGGGTGGGAGTCGAAGGTGAACCGGCGGCCGGTGTCGTCGATGAGCACGGCGCCCTCTCCGCGCACCGCCTCCGAGACGAGGAACGGGATGCCGACGGCCAGGGCCGTGGGATGGAACTGCACGAATTCGAGGTCGGCGACAGCGGCTCCCGCGCGCAACGCCGCGGCGATCCCGTCCCCGGTGGCGCCGAGGGGGTTGGTGGTGTGGGAGTAGAGCTGGCCCGCGCCTCCGGTGGCGAGGATGACCGCGTCGGCATCGAGGCGTTTGCCGCCGTCGAGCTCGACGCCCGTCACCCGGCCCCCCGCGACGACCAGGTCGCGCAGAAGGGCGTGCTCGCGAACCTCGATAGCTGCGGCACGCACGGCTGCACCGAGAGCGGCCTGAATGGCGGCTCCGGTCGCGTCGCCGCCGGCGTGCAGCACACGGGGGACCGCATGAGCGGCCTCGAGCCCGCGCGAGAAGTCGCCGTCGTCGGCGCGGTCGAAACCGACCCCGCGCGCGACGAGCTCCGCGATCCGCTGCGGTCCTTCGCCGACCAGCACGTCGACGGCGGCGGGGTCGTTCAGTCCCGCGCCCGCGGTGATCGTGTCGACCGCGTGCGAGCCCACCGAGTCGGTGGGGGAGGTCACCGCGGCGATCCCGCCCTGCGCCCACCGCGTGTTCGTGTCGGGCAGGGCGCCCTTCGTCACGACCGTGACACGGCATCCGTTCTCGAATGCGTGCAGCGCCGCCGTGAGACCGGCGATGCCGCTGCCCACCACGACGACGGTGATCACTTCACCGCACCGTTCGGTTTCGCAGCGAGCATGCGCTCGAGCGCGACGGTGGCGGGCTCGGCGACGTCGGTGGGGACGGTGATGCGGTTGACGACGGTGCCTTCGACGAGCGATTCGAGCACCCACGCGAGATAGCCCGGGTGGATGCGGTACATCGTCGAACAGGGGCAGACGACCGGGTCGAGGCAGAAGATCTCGTGCTGCGGGTACTGGGCGGCCAAGCGCTGCACGAGGTTGATCTCGGTGCCGATCGCGAAGGTGGTGGGTTCGGTCGCCGCGGCGATGGCCCTGCGGATGATGTCCGTCGAACCCGCCTCATCGGCGGCATCGACCACGTCCATCGGGCATTCCGGGTGCACGATCACGCGGACGCCGGGGTGCTCGGCGCGCGCCTTGTCGATCTGGTCGACGGTGAAGCGGCGGTGCACCGAGCAGAAGCCGTGCCACAGGATGACGCGACTGTCGATGATCTGAGCGTCGGAGGAGCCGCCGAGGGGCTTGCGCGGGTTCCACATCGGCATCTGCTCGAGGGACACACCCATCGCCTTGGCGGTGTTCCGGCCCAGGTGCTGATCCGGGAAGAACAGCACCCGGCGTCCCCGTGCGAACGCCCACTCGAGCACCGTGCGAGCGTTGGAGGAGGTGCAGACGATCCCGCCGTGACGCCCCACGAAGCCCTTGATGGCCGCGCTCGAGTTCATGTACGTCACCGGGATCACGGGGACCAAGCCCTCGGCATCCGGGGTCTCGAGATCACCCAGCACGTCTTCGAGCTGTTCCCAGCACTCCTCGACCTGGTCGATGTCGGCCATGTCGGCCATGGAGCAGCCGGCGGCGAGGTTCGGGAGAATCACCGCCTGCTCGGGGCGCGAGAGCAGGTCGGCGGTCTCGGCCATGAAGTGCACCCCGCAGAACACGATGGCCTCGGCCTCGGGGCGGTCCTTCGCGGCGTTGGCGAGCTGGAACGAGTCGCCCACGTAGTCGGCGTGTCTTACGACCTCTTCGCGCTGGTAGAAGTGCCCGAGCACGACGACTCGGTCGCCGAGCGTCTCTTTCGCCGCGCGGATGCGGGCGTCGAGCTCGTCGTCGGACGCGTCGCGGTACCGCTGCGGCAGCTCGCCCTGCCGAGGCGCTCCGGTGGGGATGACGTCGCCCATCGACGAGCCGGGGCCGTAGCCGGGGCGCGTGTCGAAATCCCAGGGCCCGACCGCGAGATCGGTGGTGCAGGTCGCGTCGGTGGAGGCGCCGGCGACGATCGCCTGGATCGCGTGGTCGACGCTCGGGTCGATCGCGGGACGGGGCTGCAGGGTGAGGGGGGTGGCGGACATGGGCGTTCCGATCAGTGACGGGAGCGGAGCGGGCCGCGGTCGGCCAGCTCCACATCGCGGTTATAGCGGTACAGGCGGGCGGGACGATGGCTTCCGGTGCGGAAGCGCTCGGTCGGGATGAGCGTGTCGGAGATGTCGACCTGCCGACGGAAGTTGGCGGGATCGAGCCGTCTGCCGAGAATCGACTCGGTCACCTCGCGCAGGTCGGCGAGCGTGAACTCGTCGGGCAGCAACCCGTGCGCGATGCGGCTGTAACCGGCCTTGTTGCGCAGGCGCCAGAGCGTGTACTCGACGATGTCGTTGTGGTCGAAAGCCAGGGCCGGCAGGTCGGTCGCGTCGAACCATTCCACATTCTCGGGCGCATCGCCCTCCCGCGCGTGCGCGGCGACCTGCGCATCGACCTCGTCGGAGCGCAACAGTGCCCAGTACACGATCGAGACCACGCGCGTGGGGGAGCGGTCGACGGCCCCGAACGCGTAGAGCTGCTCGAGATAGCTGGGGGTGAGGCCGGTCGTCTCGGCGAGGGTGCGGGATGCCGCTGTGTCGAGCTCTTCGGTTGCGTCGAGCCAGCCGCCGGGCAGCGCCCACCTCCCATCGAACGGGTCGCGGGTGCGGCGGACGAGGGGGAGGGACAGGACCGGTTCGTCGTGTTCGTTCCGGCGGACGCTGAAGATGACGGTCGACACCGCGACGCGCACGTCGGCGTCGCGGGACTCGGGGCGAGGGGTTCGTGTCATGGTGACCATATCTCCGGGATCGATCTTAGTGTCATCTCGACTCGAAGGGCGAATCCCCGATGCCGGGACGCGCGGTCCGCGCGTCGAAAGGGTTCTCCCAGACGGGCGATCTAGCCTCGATGCGAATACAGGAGGTCGGATGCCGATCGTCGACATCGCCCTGATCGCCCTTCTGGCGGTCGCACTCGTCGCGGGGCTCTCTCGGGGCTTTCTCGCCACCATCGGCTTCTTCGCGGGCCTCGCCCTCGGCGCCGTCGCCGCCTATTGGGCGCTTCCGTTCGTGGGGCAGTGGGTCACCGACCTCGCCTGGCGCGGACCCGCCATGATCGGCGCGGGCATCGCGCTGCTCGTGATCGGCTCGGGCCTCGGCAGTGCCGTGGGCGGTTTCTTCCGTCGAGGAGCCGACCGCATCAAGCTGCGCATCCCCGAGCGACTCCTCGGCGGGGTGGTCAACGTCGCGGCCGCCGCGCTCGCGATCTCGTTCGTCGCCGGCTCCCTCACCCCGGTCGGGGTCCCCGTCGTCTCCGCAGCTCTCGGCTCCTCCGCGGTGGTGCGCACGATCGACAACCTGACGCCCGCTCCCGTGCGCGGAGCGCTCGCCGAGTTGCGCGGAACGATCTTCGCCGACGGTATCCCTCGCCTGGGCGAACTCATCCAGATCGGCCCCGTGCCGACCACCCCGAGCATCGCCCTCGACGATCCTGCGCTGACGCAGGCGGCGCAATCGGTGGCGCGGATCTCGGGCACCGCGTACGCCTGCGGCATCACCTCGAGCGGCTCGGGCTTCGTGGTCGCCGACGATCGCGTGGTCACCAACGCGCACGTCGTCGCGGGGGTCGACACCCCGCTCGTGGAGCTCCCGGGCCGCCCGGCGCGCGAGGGGCGCGTCGTCTACTTCGACCCGATCGACGACATCGCCGTGATCTCGGTCGATGGACTGGACGCCGCGGCTCTGCCGATCGCCGAGACGCTCGCGGTGGGGGCTCCCGCCGTGGTGCAGGGCTACCCGGGCGGCGGTCCGTTCACCTCCGGCAGCGCGCAGATCCTGTCGGAGGGCACGGTCCCCGTCCCCGACATCTACGACGACTCCCGAGCTCCGCGCGACATCTACGCGTTGGCCGGTATCGTGCGCCCGGGTAATTCGGGCGGACCGCTGCTGACCACCTCGGGTCAGGTCGCGGGCATCGTCTTCGCCCGCTCCGACACCGATGACGACGTCGGCTACGCCATGACCCCGGCCGAGCTGGAACCCGTGATGGCCCAGATGGGGTCGTTGTCGGCACCCGTGGCATCCGGGAGCTGTACGCGCGGCTGAGCCGCCTCCGCGCCTCGGGCGGTGGGGAGCGCCAGCACGCTGCCCGCTCCGGGGTGCGCTTTCCGCTCCGCCGGCGACGAGGGCCGTCGGCCGTGGGGCGGGTGAAATTTCCCTCTAGCACCGTGTCCCGCTGCGTGATCTGTCTATGCTCCTGCGCATGGGGGACATCTCGATATCCGTCGATGAGGTGCGGCGGGTGGCGGCGAAGATGGTCGGCGTCGTTCCCGACGAGCCCGACGTCTGGGGCTTCTCCGTCGCCGATCAGCCCGATCTGAGTCTCGCCCTGGCGGAGTTCGTCGGGTGCATGAATGACTGCACCGCCGAGCGTCGCCGTGGTGTCGAGGCACTCGTTACGGGGTTGCGCGAGGTCGCGGACATGTTCGAGAACCTGGATGCCACCAGCCAGGCCGACGTGCATGCGTTGGGCGCCGTCGAGGGGTGGGTCATCGAATGACCGCCGAGCTCGGTGAGACCCGAGACCCGTCCGCCCTCATCCCCGGCGATGTCGCCTCTCTGTACCGGGCGGCCTCTGTGTGGCGGGTGCGCGAGCAGAATGCCGACGAGGTCGGGACGGCGCTCCGTGCGACGCAGTCGATCTCGGGCTGGACCGGCGAAGCGGCCGATGCCTATGGGACGCGTGTGAGGGCGGTGGCGTCCGGTTGGTCGGCCATGGCGACCGCCTTCCGGCACGGCGAATCGGCACTCGAAGACGTCGCCGCCGCGATCGAGGCTGCACGGGCAAGGGCGGGAGACGCCGTCGATCTGTGGGACAGAGCCGACGCGCTCGACGCTGCGGCTTTCCAAGATCCATCCGCCACGCCCACCGGTTGGCTCGGGCCGGACCGACGAGCGTTCCTCGGCTCCGGACCGCGAGCAGAGGCCAAAGCGGTCCTCGCGGATGCGCGTGCGGCACTCCGCGATGCCGCGCAGAAGGCGGCTGCCAAGCTTCGCGCCGCCATCGCCGTGCCCGGCCTCGGCGCCGACGAGTGGGCGGCTCTCTTGACGGGTTGTGCGAACCCCGGCCAGGTGCTCGATGCTCTCGCCGGCGCGGACGCCGGGAGTCTGGCCGCTCTTCTGCGGGCCCGGCCGAGCCTCGCCGGGATTCTCGCCCAGGCAGAGCCGGCGGCAGTCGCGCCCTGGTGGGCGCAGCTTGACGCGGCGCAGAAAGACGCGCTCATCCACGCCGCGCCGGCGATCATCGGCAACCTCGGGGGAGTCGCCTACACCGCTCGCGACGAGGCGAACCGCATCTGGCTCGAGGACCAGCTCGCAGACGCACGCGCGGCGCTGGCCGAGGCGGAGAAGCCGCCGACATACGACGAGATCGTCGGGGGACAGGCCGCCGCCGAGGCGTATGCCGAGCGGCTCGATCGTGCGCGCTCTCGGGTGAGAGGTCTGGAAGATATCGAGTCCTCGCTGACGTCGCCGGATGGGAAGGCAGCGAGGTTTCTTGTGTCGCTGACGGCGGACTCACCGCCGCTCGCGGCGGTCTCCATCGGAGACCTCGATACCGCGGACGACATCACCTACGCGGTGCCCGGGATGGGAACGACCACGGAGGGGATGGGGGACTGGGCGCGAGCCGCGCAGAACCTCCTCACCCAACAAGATCGCTCCGACAGCGGCAGCGCGCACGCCGTCGTCGCGTGGATTGGGTATCGCACCCCTCCTGTTCCCCTCATCGGAGGCGGGTTCGACGTCATGGGCAACGAGCTCGCGCAGGCTGGGGCGCACAACCTCGCGCGCGATCTTCGCGCGGTGGACGCGGTGCGGTCGGATGTCGAGATCAACGTCGTGGCCCATTCGTACGGCACGACCACATCCTCCCTAGCCTTGACCGAAGAGGACGTGCATGTCGATACCTACGTCACCCTCGGTTCAGCCGGCTTACCACGCGAAATAGACCAGGCGACGGATTTGGGAGCCGATCAAGTGTTCGCGGGCCAAGCTCAGGACGTGTGGAAGATCGACCCGGCCGGGGGCGACGCGTGGGCGTGGACCGGTCGGCTTTCTCCGGACCATCCGACCAACCCGGTGGCCCCCGGCTTCGGGGCGCGTGCCTTCAGCGTCGCCGGCGATTCAGGACTCAATCCGGTCCTGGACCACGGGGTCACCACCCCGGCTGGAACGGGCTACCTAGACTTCGACACAGAGTCGCTTCGCAATGTGGCGCTCGCGACTACCGGGCAGAGTTCCGAGATTTCGCCTTATGTACCTCCGGGGCCCACGCCGTTGCAGCGGGCGCTGATCGAAGGGATGACTCGTGGTTTCTCGAACTGAGGGGAAATTTCTGAGGGTAGGTGCCGTATCGGCCCTCCTCATAACGGCGCTGGGGACTATGACAGCGTGTGCGGGATCGAAGGAGGAGGAAGTGAGTCCAGAGCAGGCGAGAGATGCACTCGTGTCGACCGTCGAAGACAGCGCCGCACTGCTGAACGTCTCGGGATGGACGTGGGACGGCGCGCCCGAGGTCGGAAACTGCGGGCAAAGCAGAGGCGAGCGCGTCAACTACACCTACGGCTATGGAGCTCCGCCGCCTGACGGTGACCGTGCTTCGGACGCAGAGAAGGTGGCTGACTACTGGCGCTCGTTGGGTATGGAAGTGCGAGTGGTGGACGAGCCGCTCATTGTCGTCTACGCGAAAGGGGGCCCCGTCGGCGGCCTGTCCTTCTCGACTGCGCCTGGCGACTATCACATCGCCGGCACATCACTCTGTGTTCCCGGAGACGCCAAAGCGATCCGCGATCAGGACAACGGCTGAACATCTCACGACACTCTCCCAAGCTCCGCTAGGCTGACCCCACAAGTCCACACCGGCCCCATGATCGATGCGGGAGAGCTCCGGCGAATTCAGCCGGGCACCGAAGGAGCAAGCCTCCCCGCCAATCTCTCAGGTACGCGTACCGCGTCGATCGGGCCACTCTGGAAAGAGACCCGGATGCACCGTCCCGGGTCCACCGACGGTGAAAGCCCGCGCTCGTCCTCGACCGCGCGGGTGAAACTCTCAGGTCCATGACAGAGGGGGAGTTCTCCAGGCGTCGTCCGACGTCTGTCCGTCATCGCGAACGGCAGAACTCATGACCGAAACCCCCGCTCCACCGCGCACGTCGCCACTGAACGATCGGCACGAGGCCCTCGGCGCCTCGTTCACCGACTTCGGCGGTTGGAACATGCCCGTGCGCTACACCTCCGACCTCGCCGAACACCGCGCCGTGCGTGAAGCCGCCGGCCTGTTCGACATCTCGCACATGGCCGAGTTCCGCGTCGACGGGGAGGCAGCCGCCGCGTTCCTGGACTACGTGCTCGCCGGGCGTCTCTCGACCATGAAGATCGGCAAGGCGAAGTACTCTCTGGTCCTCGCCGAGAGCGGCGGCATCGTCGACGACGTCATCGTCTACCGCACGGGGGAGCGGAGCTTCCTCGTCATCTCGAACGCGGGAAACCGGGATGCCGTGGCCTCGGCCTTCGACCTCGCCCAGCGCACGTGGATCTCGGCGGCCGACGGCCTCTTCGTCGAAGACGTCACCGACGACTACGCCCTCATAGCCCTCCAGGGTCCCGAGGCGCGCGGCATCCTGAGCTCCACCCCGGGAGTGGAGATCACCGGAACCGCCCTCGACGAGCTCGGCTACTACGCCTGGACCGAGGGGACCTTCGACGGCGTGCCGCTCTTCGTGGCCCGCACCGGCTACACGGGCGAAGACGGTTACGAGCTCATGATCCCCACCGCGAACGCGGCCGCCCTGTGGGACGCCGCGCTCGCCGCGGGCTCCGATCGGGGCCTCGTTCCGTGCGGTCTCGCCGCGCGCGACACACTCCGCCTCGAGGCGGGCATGCCGCTGTACGGCCACGAGCTCTCGCGCGACATCGTGCCCGCGCAGGCGGGTCTCGGGCGCGTCGTCGCCGTCGACAAGGAGTCGTTCGTCGGCAAGGACGGACTGTCGTCCGGCCCCGCCGACGCCCCGGTGCTCGTGGGTCTCGTGTCGGAAGGCCGTCGCGCAGGCCGCGCCGGCTACACCGTGCTGCTCGGCGACGACACCGTCGGAGAAATCACCAGCGGAGCCCTCAGCCCCACTCTCGGCCACCCCGTCGCGATGGCGTTCGTCGCCCCCGCGGCATCCGAACTCGGAACCGAACTGACCATCGACGTGCGCGGAACCCGCATCCCCGCGACCGTCACCGCCCTTCCCTTCTATCGGAGAAACGCATGACCGACCTCACCGCCCTCAGCTACACGTCCGAGCACGAGTGGATCGCCCTCGAGGGCGACATCGCCACCGTCGGCATCACCGACTTCGCCGCCGACAAGCTCGGCGACGTCGTCTTCGTCGAGCTGCCCGGCGCCGATTCGACCGTCTCGGCCGGCGACGTCTGCGGCGAGATCGAGTCGACCAAGTCGGTCGGTGAGCTCTACGCGCCCCTCAACGGCACGGTCGTCGAGGTCAACGACGCCGTGGTCGACGACCCCTCGCTCGTCAACGCCGAGCCGTTCGCGGGCGGCTGGCTCATCAAGATCCGCGTCGAGGGCGACCTTCCGGCAGACCTGCTCGACCGCGCCGCCTACGAGGACCTCACCGCATGAGCACCCTTCTTCCTCCTCGCACGGACGCGGGCACTCCGGCGGCGTTCACCGACCGCCACATCGGCATCGGCGCCGACGCGCAGGCGCACATGCTCGAGGTCGTCGGCTACGACAGCGTCGAGGCGCTCGTCGAGACCGCCGTCCCGGCCTCCATCCACGTGCAGGCCCGTGCCACCAGCGCGATCCCCACCGCGGCCACCGAGGCCGAGGCCCTGGCAGAGCTGCGGGAGCTGGCATCCGCCAACCGCTCCGCCCGCCCGATGATCGGTCTCGGCTACTACGACACCTTCACGCCGTCGGTGATCGCGCGGAACGTCCTCGAGAATCCGTCCTGGTACACCGCGTACACGCCGTATCAGCCGGAGATCTCGCAGGGCCGGCTCGAAGCGCTCATCAACTTCCAGACGATGGTGACCGACCTGACGGGCCTCGCCACGGCGAACGCCTCGATGCTGGATGAGTCCACCGCCGTCGTCGAGGGCATGCTCGTCGCCCGCCGCGCCTCGAAGGCGAAGACCGACGTCTTCCTCGTCGACGTCGATGCTCTGCCGCAGACCAGGGCGCTGCTGCACCACCGCGCCGCAGCCGTCGGTGTCCGCATCGTCGAGACCTCGTTCGAGGGCGATTTGCCGGAGGCGTTCGGCGCGTTCGTGCAGTACCCCGGCGCGACCGGCCGCATCTGGGACTTCTCCGCCGTCGCCGAGGCTGTACACGCCACCGGCGGTCTCGTCGTGGCCGCCGCCGACCTGCTCGCCCTGACCCTGCTGCGTTCGCCGGGCAGGCTCGGCGCCGATGTCGCGGTCGGCACGACCCAGCGCTTCGGCGTGCCGCTCGGCTTCGGCGGTCCGCACGCCGGCTACATGGCCGTGCGCGCGGGTCTCGAGCGCCAGCTGCCGGGTCGCCTGGTGGGAGTGTCGCAGGATGCCGTCGGCGCCCCCGCCTACCGCCTGTCGCTGCAGACGCGCGAGCAGCACATCCGCCGCGAGAAGGCGACGTCGAACATCTGCACCGCTCAGGTGCTGCTGGCCGTGATGGCGGCGATGTACGCGGTGTACCACGGGCCCGACGGGCTCCGCGCGATCGCGACGCAGGTCGCGCGCAAGGCCGACGCTCTGGCATCCGTACTCCGCTCTCATGACCTGACGCTCGTGAGCGACGCGTTCTTCGACACGGTGCGCGTGCACGTTCCCGGGCGCGCGCAGGACGTCGTCGACCGCGCCCGCGAGCGCGGTTATCAGCTGCTGTGGGTCGACGACGCGACCGTGGCCGTCTCGGTGGACGAGACGACGACGGATGCCGATATCTCGGTCGTTCTGGACGCTTTTGGTCTCGCCGCCGGCGAGCTGCCCGATGGGGTGGCGCTGCGGGGGATCGATGACGCCCTGCACCGCGACGACGAGTTCCTCACGCACCCCGTCTTCCACGCTCATCGCAGCGAGACGGCGATGATGCGGTACCTCAAGACCCTCGCCGATCGCGACTACGCGCTCGATCGCGGCATGATCCCGTTGGGCTCGT
Source organism: Microbacterium sp. SORGH_AS_0421 (assembly GCF_030818635.1). Taxonomy (NCBI): domain Bacteria; kingdom Bacillati; phylum Actinomycetota; class Actinomycetes; order Micrococcales; family Microbacteriaceae; genus Microbacterium; species Microbacterium sp. SORGH_AS_0421. The sequence continues at coordinate 3,189,831 of NZ_JAUTAO010000001.1, read as the reverse complement.
GCACGATGAAGCTGAACGCGGCCACCGAGATGGCGGCGGTGTCGTGGCCGGAGTTCTCGCGCGTGCACCCCTTCGCGCCCGGGGCCGACGTGCACGGCTACCTCGAGATGATCGACCAGCTCGAGCGTTGGCTCGCCGAGGTCACCGGGTACGACGCGGTGTCGCTGCAACCGAACGCCGGGTCGCAGGGCGAGCTCGCCGGGCTTCTCGCGATCCGCGGGTACCACCTCGCGAACGGCGACACCGAGCGCACGGTGTGCCTCATCCCGTCGTCGGCGCACGGCACCAACGCCGCTTCCGCGATCCTCGCGGGCATGAAGGTCGTCGTCGTCGCGTGCGACGAGGCCGGCAACGTCGACCTCGGCGACCTGCGGGCCAAGATCGCGCAGCACGCGGCCGAGCTGTCAGCCCTGATGATCACGTACCCCTCGACCCACGGGGTGTACGAGCACGATGTGCTCGAGATCACGCAGGCCGTGCACGATGCCGGCGGACAGGTGTACGTCGACGGCGCCAACCTCAACGCGCTGCTCGGTTTCGCCCGCTTCGGCGACCTGGGCGGCGACGTCTCGCACCTGAACCTGCACAAGACGTTCGCCATCCCGCACGGCGGGGGCGGCCCGGGCGTGGGACCGGTGGCGGCGAAGGCTCACCTGGCGCCCTATCTGCCCTCTCACCCGTTCTCGCAGCGCGCCGACCACGCCGGCGGCACGTTCGACGGCGGTCCGGTTTCGGCTGCCCCGCACGGCTCGGCGGGCATTCTGCCCATCTCGTGGGCGTACGTCCGCATGATGGGCGCAGAAGGGCTCCGCCAGGCCACAGCTGCGGCGGTGCTCTCGGCGAACTACATCGCCGCGCGCCTGCGCGAGCACTACCCGGTGCTGTACGCGGGTGAGGGCGGCCTCGTCGCGCACGAGTGCATCCTCGACCTGCGTCCCCTCAAGGAGCAGACCGGCGTCACCGTCGACGACGTCGCCAAGCGCCTCATCGACTACGGCTTCCACGCACCCACGATGTCGTTCCCGGTCGCTGGCACCCTGATGGTCGAGCCGACCGAGAGCGAAGACCTCGCCGAGCTGGACCGATTCGTGGATGCCATGATCGCGATCAAGCACGAGGCCCTTGCGGTGGCCGCGGGGGAGTGGCCCGCCGACGACAACCCCCTCGTGAACGCCCCGCACACCGCGGAGACCGTGGTCGTGGGGGAGTGGGAGCACCCGTACTCGCGCGAGACCGCGGTGTATCCCGTGCGCTCCCTGATCCGCGGCAAGTACTGGCCCCCGGTGCGCCGCATCGACCAGGCCTACGGCGACCGCAACCTCGTCTGCTCGTGCCCGCCGCCGGAGGCGTTCGCCTGACCCCTGCCCGTCCCTCGACGAGACGGCATCCCCCCAACGCTCCTTCCGCACCTCGCGGTGGGGGCTGAACGGGATGCCGTTTCGTCGTTCTAGGGGGACCCGCAGCAGACCGGGGAGATCCTCAGGAGGCGTTTAGTAAAGTGCCCCTGTGCACCACGGGCTGAACGACGTTCCTCGACCGAATCCACGCCGTGGCGGCCCGGGACGGGTGATCGCCCTCCTCGTCGCCGCAGGTCTCGCGCTGGCCGGTTGCTCGGCCACCGACCCGGCGCCTGAGCCGGCGAAAGAACAGCGCACGAGCCTGACGGTCGGCGTCGTCGGCTCCCTCACCAGCTTCAACGCCGCCAGCGCCACCGGCGACACCGCTGCCAATCGGGCGGTGTCGGCCCTTCTCGACGAGAAGCTGGGCTCCCTCGACGGCAACCTGCAGGTCGTGCCGAACAACGGGCTCGGACGCATCACCCGCGTCGACGGTGACCCGCTCACCGTCAGCTACGAGCTGTTCTCTGACCGGGTCTGGTCGGACGGCACCCCGGTGACCCTCGACGACCTGCTGTTCGGGTGGGCCGTCACCTCGCACTTCTTCGACGACGCCACCTATGACGCCAATGGGCAGCTGGTCTCGGGCACGCGCTACTTCGACACCGCTCTGCCGGCCGACCCGAACGCTCGGACGACGCGGCCCCGCCTCGATCGGGCGAACGACACGCTCATACTCACGTACGACCAGCCTTTCGCCGACTGGAACAGGCAGTGGCTGCTCGACCGGCCCGTGCACGTCGTCGCGCAGCGAGCGGGTGTGAGCGTGAAGGATCTGCTCACCGCCATCCTCACCGTGCCCGAGGGCGACCCGAAGGCGCCGGTTGCGCCGAACCCCGTGCTGGCCGCCGCCGCGCAGGCGTGGAACACCGGTTTCGACGTCGCACCGGGGACCACCCCCGATCCCGCCGGTGTCGTGTCCTCGGGCCCGTGGACCGTCTCCGAGATCACGGCCGACACCCTGCAGCTCGCTCGACGCGACAGCTACCAGGGCGCGCATTTCCCGGGCCTCGAAGGCCTCACCGTCCGGTTCTTCCCGGATCGGGCAGCGCAGTTGTCGGCGCTCGAAGCGGGCACGGTGGATGTGGCCAACGTCGGCGATCTCGACGTCGCCGAACGCAAGACCCTGACCGACGCGGGACTCAACGTGCAGGTGGGGCCCACGTCCGAAACGCTGCAACTGCGGTTCGCCACGACGACGGCTTCCGACCTCCGGCAGGCGACGACTCTGTCGCTCGACCGTTCGTCCCTCGTCCAGGACGTCCTCGGTGCTGTCCGCCCCGACGCGCAGCCCCTGCAGTCCTTCCTCTCCTCACCGGCGACCGGCCAGCTCTACAACGACCTCGTGTCGGGGAACGGGGCACCCGGGACCGGGGCCGACGTGAACGCCGCCCGCTCCGCCCTCGGCGACCGAGCGGCCGTGCTCCGCGTCGCCTACGACACCACCGACGCGACGGCGGCGCTGGTCTTCCCCCGCCTCGTGTCGATGGCCGCCAAGGCCGGGATCGCCGTCCGCGCGGCGACGGCGACGGAGGTCCCGGATGCCACCCTCACCTGGGTCGGCGAGGATGAGAGCCTCTACCGCTCGGCACGCGACCGCATCGCCGAGGGCATCGACGGAGGCGACACCGAGGAGCTCTTCGACGACCTCACCACGCACACCGATCCCGTCGACGTGCTGTCGGAGGCGAAGCTCATCGACCGCTCGCTGTTCGCCGCCTACGCGGGAGTGCCGCTGCTCGAGCGGACGGGCGCCGTGGTCAACGCCGCGGGTGTCGGGGGAGTGACCTACACCTCCGAGCCCAACGGGCTGCCACCGGCGTTCTGGACGTGGTCGCCGCCTCAGTCCTGATTCTCAGGAGCTCGGAGACGGCGCGGGGGTGGGAGCGAAGATCCCGGGCCACAACGCTGCCGCGAGGGGGTATCCCACGAAGGCGACGATGTCGATGATCGTGTGCGCGATGACGAGGGGCATCACGCGCCCCCACCGCTTGTAGCACCAGCCGAAGACCAGTCCCATGACCACGTTGCCGAGCGCCGAGGGCCATCCTTGGTACAGGTGGTAACTGCCACGCAGCAGGGCCGTGGACGCGATGATCCACGTCCACGACCAGCCGAGACGTCGCAGGCGGTCGAAGAGGAACCCCAGGAAGATGACCTCTTCGGTGAGACCGGCGCGCAACGCCGCAAGGATGAGCAGCGCGATGACCCACCACGACGAGTCCAGGGGAGCGGGGATCACCGCGATGCTCTGGCCGAGTGCGCGGCCGATGGCGTACACGCCGATTCCCGGGGCACCGATCAAGATCACCAGCAGGATCCCTCGGGCGGTGTCACCGCCGAAACGGCGGAAATCGAGGCCGATGCGGCGCAGCGCGTTGTTCGCCGGCTCCCACAGCAGGTAGACGGCCAGGGCCACCAGGGCCAGCGAGAAGAAGATGTCGAGCAACTGATAGATCGCGTCCCACAGCGGCTCGGCACTGCGCGAGGGATTCAGCTGCGTCTGCTGCTGCGAGATCGGAGCGCGCGTCGCCGCACGCACGAAGGAGACGACCGAGTAGATCGCGGACTGACCGACGCTGACGAGCAGCACGATGGCGATCTCCCACCCGAGCCGGCGTCGTCGGTAGGAGTCCGTGCGCTCGATGGCCGGAGGATACGTCCATTCCGCGGCACCGCGTGACCGGCCCGGCTTGTCAGATTGCTCCATGGAGAGCCTCTCGAGTAAATGCTGTGTAACGTTTTTCGGAGGAGTTTGGGGCACCTGGGTAAACGTGCCTAGTGTGTTCTCATCCTGCCCGACGGATCTTTCACGCGCCTTGTGCTGCGCGAAAGCCCTGCATGGGCGACGATCATCCCTTCCCTGGAGGAACTGTGAAGCGCAACAAGATTGCCCTCTCCGGCCTCGCCCTGCTGGGAGCTGTCGGGCTTATGCTCGCCGGCTGCTCGGGCGGCGGAGACAACGGCGGCGGCTCGTCATCGGGCGGCGACGCCACGGCGATCATTCGGACGAACGGCTCCGAGCCGCAGAACCCGCTGATCCCCACCAACACCAACGAGGTCGGTGGAGGAAAGATCCTCGACTCGATCTTCGCGGGTCTGGTCTACTACGACGGAACCGGCGCCCCGGTCAACGACATGGCAGAGTCCATCGTCACCAACGACCCCCAGAACCTCACGGTGACCCTGAAGAAGGGCCAGAAGTTCACGGACGGCACCGAGGTCAAGGCCGACAACTTCATCAAGGCGTGGAACTACGGCGCTCAGCTGTCGAACAACCAGGTCAGCAGCTCGTTCTTCGAGGACATCGTGGGCTTCAGCTACGACGCTGACTCCGAGCTCACGGGTCTGCAGAAGGTCGACGACTACACCTTCACGATCGCACTGTCGAAGCCGGCCGCCGACTTCGCGCTGCGCCTGGGCTACTCGGCGTTCTTCCCGCTGCCCGACGTCGCGTTCAACGACATGGCCGCTTTCGGTGAGAACCCGATCGGCAACGGCCCCTACAAGCTCAAGGGCGAGGGTGCCTGGCAGCACAACGTGCAGATCGACCTCGTCAAGAACGACGACTACCAGGGCGGTCGCACGGTCGAGAACGGTGGTCTCTCGATCATCTTCTACGCCACCCAGGATGCCGCGTACGCCGACCTGCTCGGTGGCAACGTCGACGTGATCGACGGCGTTCCCTCGTCGTCGCTGGCCACGTTCCAGTCCGACCTGGGCGACCGCGCGGTCAACCAGCCGGCGGCGATCTTCCAGTCGTTCACGATCCCCGAGCGTCTCGCGCACTTCAGCGGCGAAGAGGGCAAGCTCCGTCGCCAGGCCATCTCGATGGCCATCAACCGCGACGAGATCACCAAGACGATCTTCCAGGGCTCGCGCACCCCGGCCAGCGACTTCACCTCGCCGGTCATCGCGGGCTGGTCGGACTCGCTGTCGGGCTCCGACGTGCTGAAGTTCGACGCGGACAAGGCGAAGCAGCTGTGGGCCCAGGCCGACGCCATCTCGCCCTGGACCGGCTCGCTTCAGATCGCCTACAACGCCGACGGCGGACACCAGTCCTGGGTCGACGCGGTGACGAACTCGCTGAAGAACACCCTCGGCATCGACTCCTCCGGTGCGCCCTACCCGACGTTCAAGGAACTGCGCTCGGCGGTCACCAACCGCAGCATCGAGACCACCTTCCGTTCGGGCTGGCAGGCCGACTACCCCGGTGCGTACAACTTCCTCGCACCGCTGTACGCCACGGGTGCCTCGTCGAACGACGGTGACTACTCGAACCCCGAGTTCGACGCGCAGATCACGGCCGGCATCGCCGAGACCGACCTCGAGGCGCAGAACGCCGACTTCGCGAAGGCCCAGGAGATCCTGCTGAAGGACCTCCCGGCCATCCCGCTCTGGTACTCCAACGTCACCGGCGGCTACGCCGAGGGCGTCAACAACGTCCAGTTCGGGTGGAACTCGGTTCCGCTGTACTACGAGATCACGAAGTAACCCTTCCGATCTCACCCGCGAGGCGGTGACGGATTCGTCACCGCCTCGCGGTCTGCCAGCCAGGCCTCATCACGACGTGTGATAAAACGGCACGGGCCCTTTCGTGGCCCACGCCCCCCTAAAAACGTCGGATGAGGCGTTTCCCACGTTCGAAAAGAGAGCGGATGCTCGGCTACATCCTCAGACGTCTGCTGCAGGTCCTCCCCGTGTTCTTCGGGGCCACCCTGCTGATCTACTTCATGGTCTTCGCCATGCCGGGGGACCCGATCCTCGGCCTCTTCGGCGACAAGACCCCCGCGCCCCAGGTCGTCGAAGCCCTGCGCGCGCAGTACCACCTCGACCAGCCCTTCATCGTCCAGTACTTCCTGTACATCGGCGGGATCTTCCGCGGCGACCTCGGCACCACCTTCTCGGGCCAGTCCGTCAACGAGGTGCTTGCGCGCACGCTCCCCGTGACCGGTCGCCTCGCGGTGATGGCCCTGGCCATCGAGCTCGTCCTGGCCGTCGTGGTCGGCACCATCTCGGCGATCCGCAAGGGCAAGCTGTTCGACAACGTGGCGCTCATCGTCGCCCTGTTGTTCGTCGCCCTGCCGATCTTCGTGGCGTGCTTCCTCGCCCAGTACTTCCTGGCGATCCAGCTCGGCTGGTTCAAACCCACGGTGGGTGCCCAGAACAACTGGGGCGATCTGTGGTTGCCGGCCATCGTGTTGGGCTTCAGCCTCTTCGCCACGAGCATGCGCCTGATGCGCGGCTCGGTCATCGACACCCTGAACCAGGACTGGGTGCGCACCGCGTACAGCAAGGGCCTGTCGCGTCGCCGCGTCATCCCCGTGCACGTGCTGCGCAACTCGCTCATCCCGGTCATCACGAACTCCGCGACGAACTTCGGTGTGCTCCTCGTCGGCGCCACCGTCACCGAGGGCATCTTCAACATCCCCGGTGTCGGTAACACGCTGTATCAGGCCACCATCCGCGGCGAGGGACCCACGGTCGTCTCGTTCGTGACCGTCTTCGTCATCATCTACGTGCTGGTCAACCTCGTCGTCGACCTCCTGTACGGCCTCCTGGACCCGAGGATCCGCTATGTCAAGTAGTCAGTTCCCGGCGCCGCACTACGTCGCGCCGATCAAGACCGAGACCATCTCGGTCGACGCCGTTCGCGTCGCCGCCCGCAAGAGCAACCTGTGGCTCGACGCGTGGCGCGACCTCCGTCGTCGCCCCACGTTCTGGATCGCTCTGGCCGTCATGGCCGTCGTCATCCTCATGGCCGTGTGGCCGACCCTCTTCACCCAGGTGCCGCCCAACAACGACTGCCAGCTGTCGAACAGCAACGCCGGTCCCACATCGGGTCACATCCTGGGCTTCACCTTCCAGGGCTGCGACACCTTCTCGCGCATCGTCTGGGGAGCCCGCACGTCGCTGTCGGTCGGTCTGCTCGCAACCGCGATCGGCACGATCATCGGCCTCATCATGGGCGCGCTGTCCGGCTTCTACGGCGGATGGCTCGACGCGGTCATTTCGCGCGTCGGCGACATCTTCTTCTCGATCCCCTACATCCTTGCGGCCATCGTCGTGATGAGCGTGTTCTCGCAGTACCGCAACGTGTTCACCCTGGCGTTCGCGATCGGCGGGTTCGCGTGGGCGTCGACGGCGCGCGTCGTGCGTGCCGAGGTGCTGCGCGTGCGTCAGGCCGACTACGTCGCCGCGTCGCAGGCGCTGGGGCAGACGCGTTTCAAGACGCTCCTGACCCACGTCATCCCGAATGCCATCGCCCCGTTGCTCGTGGTCACCACGATCAGCCTCGCCGCGGCCATCGTCGCGGAGGCCACGCTGTCGTTCCTCGGCGTCGGCCTGGGCGGCGACACCATGTCGTGGGGTAACGACATCAGCCAGGCGCAGCAGTCGCTGCGTATCGCGCCGCAGGCGCTGATCTGGCCGTCCGTCGCCCTGACCGTCACGGTGCTGGCCTTCATCCTGCTGGGCGAGCTCATCCGAGACGCCATCGACCCGAGAGCGAGGGCCCGCCGATGAGCGACGCCACCATGACGCCGCTGCTGTCCGTGCGCGACCTGAAGGTCGCGTTCGAGGGAGAAGGCGGCACGCGCGAGGTCCTCCACGGAGTGAGCCTCGACGTCTACCCCGGTCAGACCGTCGCGATCGTGGGCGAGTCGGGCTCGGGCAAGTCGACCACGGCCTCGGCGGTCATCGGACTGCTTCCCGGCACCGGTCACGTCACCGGCGGCAGTATCACCCTCGACGGGCGCGAGCTGACCGACCTCAGCCAGACGCAGTTCGAGTCCGTGCGCGGCAAGGACATCGGATACGTCCCGCAGGACCCGATGTCGAACCTCAACCCGGTGTGGAGCATCGGCTTCCAGGTCAAGGAAGCGATCCGTGCGAACGGCATCGCCACCGGGCGCAAAGAGGTCGAGCAGCGCGCGATCGAGGTGCTGAAGCAGGCCGGTCTGGCAGACGCCGAGCGCCGACTGCACCAGTACCCGCACCAGTTCTCGGGCGGTATGCGCCAGCGCGCGCTCATCGGCATCGGCCTCGCGGCCGACCCGAAGCTGCTCATCGCCGACGAGCCGACCTCGGCCCTCGACGTCACCGTGCAGCGCGTGATCCTCGACCACATGGCATCCCTCACCCGTGAGCGGGGCACCTCGGTGCTGCTCATCACGCACGACCTGGGGCTCGCTGCCGAGCGCGCCGACACGATCGTCGTGATGAACCAGGGCGAGATCGTCGAGTCGGGTCCGAGCCGCGAGATCCTCGAGAACCCGCAGCACCCGTACACGCAGCGACTGGTGGCGGCCGCCCCCAGCATCGCGTCGCAGCGCATCCAGGCGACGGTCGAGGATCGCGGCATCCTGCGCGAGTCCGACATCGACGCTCCCGCGACGGTCAAGGTCACCGACCTCGTCAAGGAGTACAAGATCCGCCAGGGCGGGTTCCGCAGCGAGCAGTTCCGCGCCGTCGACGGGGTCTCTTTCGAGATCCCGCGCGGCAAGACGCTCGCCCTGGTCGGCGAGTCGGGTTCGGGTAAGTCGACGATCGCGAAGATGGTGCTCAAGCTCGAGGAGCCCACCTCGGGTTCGATCGAGGTCGACGGCGTCAACACCGGCAAGCTGAGCGCGAAGGACACCTTCAACCTCCGCCGCCGCATGCAGCCGGTCTTCCAGGACCCCTACGGCTCCCTCGACCCGCTGCGCAGCATCGGCAACCTCATCGCCGAGCCGCTCAACATCCATAAGGTGGGTGACGGTGCCTCGCGCCGCGCTCGCGTGGAGGAGCTGCTCGAGCAGGTCGCTCTGCCGCAGGAGCTGGCATCCCGTTATCCGAACGAGCTGTCCGGCGGACAGCGCCAGCGCGTCGCCATCGCGCGAGCGCTCGCTCTCAAGCCCGACATCCTCGTGCTCGACGAGGCGGTCTCGGCGCTCGACGTGCTCGTACAGGCGCAGATCCTCCAGTTGCTGGCGGAGCTGCAGTCCGAGCTGGGGCTGACGTACCTGTTCATCACGCACGACCTCGCCGTCGTCCGCGTCGCCGCCGACCTGGTGTGCGTCATGGAGCGCGGCAAGCTCGTGGAGCAGGGCACGGTCGACGAGATCTTCGCCCAGCCGTCGCAGGAGTACACGCAGCGCCTGCTCGACGCCATTCCCGGCGCCTCCCTCTCGCTGGGCGGCGCGTGACGCGCGATGAGCGCTTCCGGGGCGCGGAGCACCCACGGGTGTTCCGCGCCCCGTCGTCGATCGTCGGCCTGATCGTCGGCGCGGTGCTCGCGGTCGTCCTCTTGGGGGATGCCGCGCTCCGCGCCGGCGTCGGCGAGATGCTGCTGCTGGCGCCGTGGGTGCTGTTGGCGCTGTGGGCCGTCTACGCCCTGCTGTTCGCCCCTCACGTGCGTATCGATGCCGACGGCATCCGGATCCACAATCCGCTGCGCGTCGTCGACATCGCCTGGGCGCGCGTGGCCGACATCGACATGCGCTGGCAGCTCGAAGTGCGCACGGACGAACCACGCGTCGTGAAGGCCTTCGGCGGCCCCGTCGCCGGTCGCCCCGGTCGTCCGGCGCTTCGACGCGACGACTCCCGGGGGAGACGCGAACCTCCCGCGATCCGGGACCTGCAGCTCATTCAGGAGGCCTGGGAGAGCGCGCGCCGCACGGCGTCCGAGAGCGGCGTCGTGCGTCGCTCGTGGGACATTCCCTCGGTCATTTCCCTGCTGGTTCTGGTCTGCTGGGTTATCATCGCTTTGTTCATCTCAGGCGGTTTCGGCTGAGCGCGATGCTGCGCTCGACGGACACCGCAGTGGCAAAGCGCCATGTAAGAGCTTTGTTACGGTCGTGAAAAGTGTGTTCCCCCGGCACTCGTTTCATGGGAAGCCGACGTAGGGTCGCTGAAGATCCTTAGCCAGGCAAACGAATAGGCGGGGATCTCGAAGGCGAGAGGACCACCCATGATGCTGACCCCCGATGTGCTCCGGACGGGCTCGCGCACCTCATGACGCTGTACGTTCTGCGACGGTTCGTGAACTACGCCGTCCTGAGCCTGCTGGCGACGTGCCTCGCGTACGTGCTCGGCAGCGCCCTGCTGCGGCCCCAGGATCGCTTCTACGGCATGAACCCGCGGCCGCCGGAGGAGTCCATCATCGCGAGCCTCAACGCTCTCGGCGCCAATCCCGACGTTCCGATCCTCGTGCGCCTGTGGAACTGGCTCGTGAACCTGTTCACGAAGTTCTCGCTCGGCAACACCATCGGCGGTCAGGACGTCATGACCGAGATCGCCACGCGCGCCGGCACGAGCCTGCGCCTGCTGTTGATCGGGTCGCTGATCGGCGCGGTGGTCGGTGTGCTCATCGGCGTGTGGGGGGCGGTGCGCCAGTACCGCGCCACCGACCAGGTGACGACCTACGCCTCCTACCTGGTCTTCGCGACGCCGACCTTCGTCATCGGCGTGCTGCTGATGATCGGGGCGACCAACCTGAACAACGCCGCGGGCACGCAGCTCATCCGCTTCACGGGGGAGTACACCGCGGGCGTCGAGGGGTTCTGGCCGATGATCGCCGACCGCGCGGTGCACCTGCTGCTGCCCACCCTCGCTCTGGTGCTCATCAGCGCGGCCTCGTACTCGCGCTACCAGCGCAGCATGATGCTCGACGTCCTCGGCGCCGACTACATCCGCACGGCCCGCGCGAAGGGACTGCCGCGTACGCAGGCGCTCTTCCGTCACGGCGTGCGCATCGCGCTCATCCCGATGTCGACGTTCTTCGCGTACAGCTTCGGCACGCTCATCGCCGGTTCGACCATGCTCGAGATCGTCTTCTCGTGGCGAGGCATGGGGCAGTTCCAGCTCAACGCCGTCACCCAGCAGGACATCAACGCCGTGGCGGGGTCGACCCTGTTCGTCGCCGTGCTGGTCCTGCTGTCATCGACCCTGTCCGAGGTGCTCTACGCCGCACTCGACCCGAGAGTGAGGAGCTGACATGACCATGCAGGAAGAAGCCCTCGACGGCACGCTCGTCGCCACGAGCCCCGTCACCCGCGATCGCAAGCCGCTGTCGCGCGGCGCCCTGGTGCGCGCGCGTCTGCGAAAGATGCCCCGCTTCTGGGTCGGTGCGAGCATTCTCGTCTTCATCGTGCTCTGGGCCTTCATCGGCCCGCTGCTCTACCCCTACGACGCGACCCAGCGCGACTTCCTCAACGTCGGCCTCGGGCCCACGCAGCTGCACTGGTTCGGCACCAACGGCATCGGGCAGGACATCTACGCCCAGACGCTGGTCGGCCTGCAGAAGTCGCTCATCATCGGCGCCCTCGCCGGCATCGGTGCGACGCTGATCGCGGCGGCCGTGGGTTCGCTCGCCGGCTACCTGGGCGGCAAGATCGATGCCGTCATCGGGTGGTTGATCCACCTGCTGCTCGTCATCCCGTCGTTCTTCATCCTCGTGCTGCTGAGCCCGCTGACGCGCGGCCTGTCGTGGCTCGCGCTGACGTTCTTCCTCGCGGTATTCAGCTGGATGATCCTCGCCCAGGTCGTGCGCAACCAGACCCGGTCGTTGCGCAACCGCGACTTCGTGCGTGCCGCGCGGTACATGGGCATGCCCACCCGGCAGATCCTCGGGCGCCACATCATCCCCAACATCGCGTCGCTGCTCATCATCGACGCGACCCTCGGCATCGTCTCGGCCATCATGGCCGAGACCTCGCTCAGCTACTTCGGCTTCGGCGTCCAGGCGCCCGACGTCTCGCTCGGCACGCTGCTGGCGTCGGGCACGTCGGCCGCGGTGACCCGCCCGTGGCTGTTCGTGTACCCCGCCGGCGTGCTGATCGTGCTGCTCCTCGCCATCAGCCTCATCGGCGACGCCTTGCGCGACGCCATCGACCCCACCTCGGGAGCGAACCGTGACTGACACCCGATCCGCCACCATGCTGTCCTCGACCGGCCGCTCGCCGCTGCTGTCGGTCCGCGACCTCAGCGTCACCTTTCCTCAGCGCGAAGGCGATCCCGTCCGCGCGGTCCGCGGCATCTCGTACGACGTGCACGAGGGCGAGTTCCTCGGCATCGTGGGGGAGTCGGGCTCCGGCAAGAGCGTGTCATCGCTCGCGGTGATGGGGCTGCTGCCCTCGAACGCGAAGGTCGAGGGCGACATCCTCTACGACGGGCGCTCGCTCCTCGGCATGAACGACGGCCAGCTCTCCAAGATCCGCGGCGCCGAGCTCGCGATGGTGTTCCAGGATCCGCTGTCGGCGCTGACCCCCGTCTACACGGTGGGTGACCAGATCTCAGAGGGGCTGCGGCTGCACGACCGCGCCCTGAGCGCTCCGGCGGCGCACGCCCGCAGCGTCGAGCTGCTCAAGCTCGTCGGCATCCCGGATGCCGAGCGTCGGGCCCGCGCGTACCCGCACGAGTTCTCGGGCGGTATGCGCCAGCGCGCCATGATCGCCATGGCGATCGCGAACGACCCGCGCGTGATCATCGCGGATGAGCCGACCACCGCTTTGGACGTGACCATCCAGGCGCAGATCCTCGAGGTGCTGCAGAAGGCCCGTGAGGTGACGGGGGCCGCCGTCGTGCTGATCACGCACGACCTCGGCGTGGTCGCAGGGCACGCGGACCGCGTCGCCGTGATGTACGCCGGCAAGCTCGTCGAGCGCGGCACGGTCGACGAGATCTTCCACGACCCGCACATGCCGTACACGGTGGGGCTTCTGCGCTCGGTGCCGAACATGCAGACCGCGGGTTCCCAGCGGCTCGTGCCGCTCGAGGGACGCCCGCCGTCCCTTGCGGCATTGCCGAAGGGCTGCCCGTTCGCGGCACGCTGCCCGATCGCGATCGACGCGTGTCACGACGTCGAGCCCGCACTTGAGGTGCACGGAACGGTGCCCGACCACGTCGCCGCCTGCATCCGTTCCGGCGAGATCGCCTCGGGCGCCCTGTCGCGGCCCGACATCTTCCCGCGGCCCGAGGCGCTCGGTGAGATCCCGCCGCTGCGCCCCGACGTGACCCCCGCCGTCGAGGTCACCGACCTCGTGAAGCACTTCCCGCTCATGAAGGGTTCGGTCTTCCCGCGCCGCGTCGGCACGGTGCGCGCCGTGGACGGGATCTCGTTCTCGATCCAGCCGGGCCGGACGATGGGCTTGGTGGGGGAGTCGGGCTGCGGCAAGACCACGACGATCCTCGAGATCATGGAGATGGTCGCGCCGCAAAGCGGCAGCATCCGCATCAACGGCACCGATGTCGCCACGGTCGGTCGCAAAGACAAGGCCGTGCTGCGCAAGGGCATCCAGATCGTCTTCCAGGACCCGATGGGCGCCATTGATCCGCGCCTGCCGGTCGGCGAGGTGATCACCGAGCCGTTGCTGGTGCAGGGCGTACCCCGGTCCGAGCGCGACCGCAAGATGCGCGAGCTGCTCGATCTGGTCGGTCTCGATCCGAACATGTCCGACCGCTACCCGCACGAGTTCTCGGGCGGACAGCGCCAGCGCATCGGCATCGCCCGGGCTCTGGCGACCGACCCCGCGGTCGTCGTCCTCGACGAACCGGTCTCGGCGCTCGACGTGTCGATCCAGGCCGGTGTCATCAACCTGCTCGAAGACCTGAAGGAGCGACTCGGACTCTCGTTCCTGTTCGTCGCGCACGACCTCGCCGTCGTCCGTCAGATCGCGGACGACGTCTCGGTCATGTACCTCGGACGCATCGTCGAGCAGGGACCCGTCGACGAGGTGTTCGACGACCCACGGCATCCGTACACGAAGGCCCTCATCTCGGCGGCTCCCATTCCCGATCCGCGCATCGAGCGTGCGCGCACCCGCATCCTGCTCGACGGCGATCTGCCGAGCCCCACGCAGGAGATCTCGGGATGCCGCTTCCGCACGCGGTGCCCGCTCTATCGCCTGCTGCCCGACGCCGACCGGCGCCGGTGCGACAACGACGACCCGGGCTTGCGTCCTCAGGCGCACTCCCAGGTGGCGTGCCACTACGCCGAACGGTCCGACCTCGTCCTCGAGACGGTGTCGGCCGGTTCCCCCCGAACGTCCCCGACCGACGGCACCACGTCGACGGGGGCCCTTCCCGATCACCAACGAGAGGATTGATCACATGAGAATGCGTAAAGCGAAGGCTCTCAGCGCTCTCGCGCTGCTGAGTGCCGCCGCCCTGGCGATCGCCGGGTGCGCGCCGGGCAACACCGCAGCGCCGTCGGCCAACCCCGAAGACCAGAACTCGCTGCCGTCGACCGCGTGGGTGCGCGCCGACGCCGCAGACGTCAAGGACGGCGGCACGCTGACTCTCGCGGTCGACTCCATGCCCGTGAACTGGAACAACTTCCAGATCGACGGCAACGAGGTCAACACGAACAACATCGTCGCGGCGATGCAGGGTGGCCCCATCCGCATCGGCGAGGACGGCAAGCCCGTCGTCGACCAGAACTACGCTTCCTCCGTCGAGCTGACCAGCACCGACCCCCAGAAGGTCGAGATCAAGCTCAACCCGGATGCCAAGTGGGAAGACGGCACGCCGATCACCGTGGCCGACTACCAGGCCACCTGGAAGGCGAACAACGGAAGCAACCCCGCCTACGTCGTCATCTCGACCACCGGGTGGGACCAGATCTCCTCGGTCGAGCAGGGCACCGACCAGTTCGACGTCGTCATCACGTTCTCGTCGGTCTTCGCGGACTGGCAGAGCCTGTTCGGTCAGGTCCTGCCCGCGAGTGTCGCGAACGACCCGAACACGTTCAACACCGGGTACCTCACGAAGGCGCTTCCCTCGTCGGGCCCCTTCAAGCTCGCGAGCTTCGACTCGACGGCCGGAGTCGCGACCCTCGACCACAACCCCAACTGGTGGGGCCCGAAGCCCAAGCTCGACACGGTGGTCTTCCGCGCCGTGAGCCAGAGCCAGCAGGGCACCTCGTTCAGCAACGGCGAGATCGACGCGCTGAACATCAGCTCGAACGCCGACCTCTACCAGACCGCTCAGAACGTCCCGGGTGCCGAGATCCAGGCCTCGAACGGTCTGACCTGGACGCACATCACGATGCGCGCCTCGAGCGGACCGCTTGCCGACGTCAACGTCCGCAAGGCCGTGGCATCCATCGTCAACCGCGGACAGATCGCGAACAACGCGAACTCGCCAGTCGGCGTCCCCGCCATCACGCAGGGCAGCTACATCTTCATGCCCGGCCAGGACGGCTACACCGACGAGTCCCTGCCCTACGACGTCGACGCGGGCACGAAGTACCTCGAGGACGCCGGCTACACGAAGGACGGCGACTCCTGGACGAAGGACGGCACGGCGCTCTCGTTCACGGTGACAGTCCCCGCCGACACCACGACGAACATCCAGCGTGCCGAGCAGATCCAGGCGGACCTCGCCGAGGTCGGCATCCCCGTCGAGCTCGTCTCGGTTCCCGTCGGCAGCTACTTTTCGGACTACGTCATCAAGGGTGACTTCGAGATGGTGACGTTCTCGTGGCAGGGCACCGCCTACCCGATCTCGTCGAGCCGCTCGCTGTTCACGCCCGTCGACTCGGCGCAGAACTACACCGGCATCGCCGACCCGCGTCTGGACGCGCTGTGGGCCAAGGCCAACTCGGAGCTCGACCCCGACGCGCGCCTGCAGACCGCGCAGGAGATCGACAAGGTGCTCTGGGAGTCCGTGCCGATCATCCCGATCGCGCCGCTGCCGAACGTCTACGCCGTCAAGCAGGGCCTCGTGAACTGGGGCGCGACCCAGTTCGAGACCATCGACTGGACGATCGTGGGCTTCGCCAACTCGTGATCCGTTGACCGAGAGGGGCGGGATCCCGAGGGATCCCGCCCCTTTTTCACGCCGCCGCGCTTCCTGAACGTCTCCTGCCCGGGAGTGTCGTAGGCGCCCGGTAGACTAGGCAGGCCCGATTCCGGGCATCACCCCGAATTTTCCTGGAGACCCTCCATGGCGCACGCCCTTCGTCCTGACCTCCGTAACGTCGCGATCGTCGCGCACGTCGACCACGGCAAGACGACCCTCGTCGACGCCATGCTCCGCCAGACCGGCTCGTTCGGCGACCACGCGCACGTCGAAGAGCGCGCGATGGACTCGAACGATCTCGAGCGCGAAAAGGGCATCACGATCCTCGCCAAGAACACGGCGATCACGTACAACGGCATCCACTCGGACGTGCCGGTGACGATCAACGTCATCGACACGCCCGGTCACGCCGACTTCGGCGGCGAGGTGGAGCGCGGTCTGTCCATGGTCGACGGCGTCGTGCTGCTCGTCGACGCGTCCGAGGGCCCGCTGCCCCAGACGCGCTTCGTGCTGCGCAAGGCTCTCGAGGCGAAGCTCCCCGTGATCCTGCTGGTCAACAAGACCGATCGCCCCGACGCGCGCATCGCCGAGGTCGAAGAAGAGGCGCACGACCTCCTGCTCGGCCTCGCGTCCGATCTCGTCGACGACGTGCCCGACCTCGATGTCGACGCCCTGCTCGACGTGCCGGTCGTGTACGCCTCCGGCCGCGCGGGCGCCGCTTCGCTCAACCGCCCCGACAACGGGTCGCTGCCCGACAACGACGACCTCGAGCCCCTGTTCGCCGCGATCCTCGAGCACGTCCCGGCTCCGGCCTTCGACGACGAGGCGCCCCTGCAGGCCTGGGTCACCAACCTCGACTCCTCGCCGTTCCTCGGCCGCCTCGCGCTGCTGCGCGTCTTCAACGGCACGCTGAAGAAGGGGCAGACCGTGGCCTGGGTGCGCGCCGACGGCACCACCAGCAATGCTCGTGTCACCGAGCTGCTCAAGACCCGCGCCCTCGAGCGCTACCCCGCCGAAGACGCCGGCCCCGGCGACATCGTCGCCATCGCCGGATTCCCCGACATCACCATCGGCGAGACCATCGCCGACCCCGAAGACGTCCGCCCGCTCAAGGCGATCACGGTCGACGACCCGGCCATCTCGATGACCATCGGCACCAACACGTCGCCCCTCATGGGCAAGGTCAAGGGCCACAAGCTCACCGCGCGCATGGTCAAGGACCGCCTCGACCGCGAGCTCATCGGTAACGTCTCGCTCAAGGTCGTCGACATCGGACGCCCCGACGCGTGGGAGGTCCAGGGTCGCGGCGAGCTCGCGCTGGCCATCCTCGTCGAGAACATGCGCCGCGAGGGCTTCGAGCTCACGGTCGGCAAGCCGCAGGTGGTCACCAAGCGCGGTGAAGACGGCAAGCTCAAGGAGCCCTTCGAGCACCTGACCATCGATGCCCCCGAAGAGCACCTCGGCGCGATCACGCAGCTCATGGCCGCCCGTAAGGGCCGCATGGACAACATGACCAACCACGGCACCGGCTGGGTGCGCATGGAGTTCGTCGTCCCCTCGCGCGGTCTCATCGGCTTCCGCAGCGAGTTCCTCACGATCACCCGCGGTACCGGTATCGCCAACGCCATCTCGCACGGCTACGACGACTGGGCGGGTTCGATCACCACCCGTCAGAACGGCTCGATCGTGGCCGACCGCATGGGTGTCGTGACCCCCTTCGCGATGATCGCTCTGCAGGAGCGCATGAGCTTCTTCGTGCAGCCCACCGAAGAGGTCTACGAGGGCATGGTCATCGGCGAGAACTCCCGCGCCGACGACATGGACGTCAACATCACCAAGGAGAAGAAGCTGACGAACATGCGTTCGTCGACCTCCGACTCCTTCGAGTCGATGACGCCCCCGCGCCTGCTGACGCTGGAGGAGTCGCTCGAGTTCGCGCGCGACGACGAATGCGTCGAGGTCACGCCCGAGAAGGTGCGCATCCGCAAGGTCGTGCTCGACGCGACCGAGCGCGGCCGCACCGCCTCGCGCCTGAAGCGTCAGGATGCCAACGCCTGAGCGATCCCGCTCGCGAACGGCCCCGCCCAGCCCCGTGCTGAGCGGGGCCGTTCGGCTTTTTCCGGCCCCTTGAGTGTCCGGGAAGCTCCGACGGGTCTGGGATCCGTCGGGCTGTTTCGGGCAGTCAACCGGCTGCCG
Organism: Microbacterium sp. SORGH_AS_0421; assembly: GCF_030818635.1. Classification (NCBI taxonomy): domain Bacteria; kingdom Bacillati; phylum Actinomycetota; class Actinomycetes; order Micrococcales; family Microbacteriaceae; genus Microbacterium; species Microbacterium sp. SORGH_AS_0421. The sequence goes on along the minus strand of NZ_JAUTAO010000001.1, from coordinate 3,171,457 downwards.
CTGTACGCATAAACGCGATCCGCGCGCAGAAACGCGCTCTGCTCCTGTTTCTGCGCGCCGGAAGCGTTTATGCGTAAACCGGTTGACGGCGCTGCCGCCGGTTCGCGACCGGAAGGCGGACGCGCCGGGCGTCCCCGGACGCGCGAGTGCGCCGCGGGTGCCGGGCGACGACCGACGTCGAGTGTCCAGAACACGCCGCGCCGGGGTGCGACCACCCGGCGTGTCATGGACACTCGATCGGGATGCCGGCCCCGGCCCCGGGCGATGGCCGTCAGCGCGACTCGACGACGCACACGGCGCTCATGCCGGGTGTGAGCGCCTCGAAGACGTGCGGGGAGTCGCCTGCGTACGAGAGGTAGTCGCCGGGGGAGAGCTCATAGGGGGCATCGGCGGGGCCGACGAGGCCGCGACCCGACACCATGACGAGGTGCTCGACCGTCCCCCGGGGGTGAGGGTCGGATCGGCGGGGCTGTCCGGGCTCGGCGGAGAGCAGGTAGATGTCGCGGCGCGCGTGCGGCGGACTCGCCGACAGCAGCACGGCGACGTACTCCGATGCCGAGGACGCCACGGCGGTTCCCGCTTCTCCGGCGCGGATCAGGGTGGGGGAGTGCGCGCCCTCATCGACGAGGTCGGCGAAGGTGATCCCGAGAGCGGAGGCCAGGGCCCAGAGCGTTTCGACACTCGGGTTCCCGCCGCCGTTCTCGAGCTGTGACACCGTCGCTTTGGCGACTCCTGCGCGCCGCGCCAGCTCGGACACGCTGAGATCGCGTCTTTCCCGCTCGCGTCGCAGGCTCGCGGCGATGCGGTTGCTCAGATCGCTCATGTGTTCATTATCGCTGCCGATCGTTCGATTTGACGAACACGCCACTATCGTTCACGATGATGCTCATGCGTTCGTTCTACCGAACACCCGAGGGGGTGGCGACCCGGCAGGGGCTCGCGGTCGCCCTCGCCACGAGTGCCTACGGCATCTCGTTCGGGGCCCTGTCCGTGGCATCCGGTCTCGACATCTGGCAGACCTGCGTGTTGAGCCTGCTGATGTTCACGGGGGGATCGCAGTTCGCCTTCGTCGGCGTCGTCGCCGCCGGGGGACCGGCCGCCGCCCCCGCGGCCATCGCCTCCTCGGCTCTGCTGGGCGTTCGCAACGCGGCGTACGCGATGCGCATGGCTCCGGTCGTCGCGGGTGGGTTCTGGCGCAAGCTGTCGGCGACGCACTTCACGATCGACGAGTCGGTGGCCGTCGGCCTCGCCCAGGATGCACCCCGCGCACGCCAGGCCGGCTTCTGGGTGACGGGGATCGCGATCTGGGTCGGGTGGAACCTCTCGACCTTGCTGGGTGCGCTTCTCGGCGACGTGCTCGGCGACCCGCGCTCCTACGGTCTCGACGCCGCCGCGGCGGCCGCGTTCCTCGCCCTGCTCTGGCCGCGCCTGCGCGGACGACAGCCCCTGGCCGTCGCGGCGGGAGCGGCGGTCGTCGCGGCGCTGCTCACGCCCTGGCTCATGCCGGGCATCCCGGTGATCGCTGCGGCCGGAGTCGCCGTCGCGGTGGGCCTGTTCGACCCGCGGGGCGCAAAGGCGTCGACGGAAGAGGAACGGATGCCATGACCCTGTGGACCGCGGTGCTCCTGGCATCCGTCATCTGCTTCGCGCTCAAGGCGATCGGGTACTCGCTTCCGGCGCACTGGCTCGACTCTCCCCGTCCGGCCCGCGTCGCGGACCTCCTCACCGTCGCCCTGCTCGCGGCGCTCGTGATGGTGCAGACGCTGGGGGCGGGGGCGGCCGTCGTGGTCGATGCGCGGCTCCCGGCCGTCGGTGTCGCCGCCCTGCTGCTGTGGGCGCGTGCGCCGTTCCTCGTCGTGGTGGCCGCCGCCGCCGTCACTGCCGCGCTGCTGCGGCTCTGGGGGTGGGCGGCGTGAGGGGGCTCGCGCTGCGCGCATAGCCGTCCCGCCTAGACTCGGGCGGTGACTTCCACGATTCTTCGCGTCGTCGGCTGGGTGGTTGCCCTGCTCGTCGGAGCCTTCTACGGAGCCGCCGGTACCGTCGGCCAGGCCTTCCTCGTCGGCCCGGTGCCGGTCGGTCTGATCCTCGCGACGATCGGCAGCGCCGCGCTGCTCATCGCCTTGCGCACCCTCACCGGCGACCGCGTCAACGCCCTCGCCGGCGGGCTCGGCATCACCGCCGCGACCTATCTCTTCTCGCAGGTGGGCCCGGGCGGCTCCGCGATCGTGGCGGCGCCCACGGCGGGCACGGAATGGATTCCGCTGGTGTGGACGGTCGTCGGCCCCGCCCTGATGGTGCTCGTGGCGTTGTGGCCCGACTTCTCCAAGCTCCAGACCCCCGCGCGTCCGGTCGAATCTTAGGCCCGAGGGCCCGTCGGCGGAGGCGATCGCCTCGGCGCGATTAGACTGGGCGGGTGACTTACGTGATCGCCCTCCCGTGTGTCGATGTCAAAGACCGCGCCTGCATCGATGAGTGTCCCGTCGACTGCATCTACGAGGGTGAACGATCGCTCTACATCCACCCCGACGAGTGCGTCGACTGTGGTGCCTGCGAGCCGGTCTGCCCCGTCGAAGCCATCTACTACGAGGACGACCTCCCCGAAGAGTGGGCCGACTACTACAAGGCCAACGTCGAGTTCTTCGATGACATCGGATCGCCCGGTGGAGCGGCCAAGGTCGGCGTGATCGCCAAGGACCACCCCGTCATCACCGCGCTGCCCCCGCAGAGCCACTGAGCCGTGGGCGTCGCCGACCTCGCCGACTACCCGTGGGACGCCGTCGCCCCCTATGCGGAGCGCGCGCGGCGACACCCCGACGGCATCGTGGATCTGTCGATCGGCTCGCCCGTCGATCCGACCCCCGTCGTGATCGCCGAGGCCCTGGCCGACGCGACCGATGCGCACGCCTACCCGGCCACGGCGGGCACTCCGGCGCTGCGTGAGGCGATCGCCGACTGGTACGAGCGCCGTCGCGGCGTTCCGGGGCTGAGCGCGGCGAACGTCCTGCCGACCGTGGGCTCGAAAGAGCTCGTCGCCCTGCTGCCGCTGCTTCTGGGCCTCGGCCCGGGCGATGCCGTCGTGCACCCCCGAGCGGCCTACCCCACCTACGAGGTCGGCGCGCGTCTCGTCGGCGCCGAGTCCGTGGCATCCGACGATCCCTCCGAGTGGCCCGCCCACACGCGTCTGGTCTGGATCAACTCGCCGGGCAACCCCGACGGCCGCGTCCTGTCGACGGACGAGCTTCGGGATGCCGTGACCCGGGCGCGCGAGATCGGTGCCGTCCTGGCCTCCGACGAGTGCTACGCCGAGCTCGGCTGGGATGCCCCGTGGGACGCGCAGCCCGTCCCGAGCGTTCTCGATCCGGCCGTCGTGGACGGCGATCTCACGGATGTGCTCTCGGTCTACTCGCTGAGCAAACAGTCGAATCTCGCCGGGTACCGTGCGGCGTTCCTGGCCGGTGACGCCGCTCTCGTGGCGCGTCTGCTGAACGGGCGGAAGCACCTCGGTCTCATGCCGCCCGCGCCCGTGCAGCGCGCGATGACCGTCGCTCTCGGCGACGATGCGCACGTGGCAGAGCAGCGCGAACGCTACGCTCGCCGTCGGGCGGTCCTCAAGCCTGCCGTCGAGGCCGCCGGCTTCACCATCGACCGCAGCGAGGGCGGCCTGTACCTGTGGGCGACCGAGGAGCGCGACGCCTGGGAGAGCGTGGACCGACTCGCCGACCTCGGCATCCTGGTCGGTCCCGGGCACTTCTACGGCGCGCACTTCCCGAACCACGTGCGCTTCTCGCTGACGGCGACAGACGAGCGCATCGCCGCCGCGGCCGAGCGCTTGACTCCCTGATTCAGCTCGAGCGGTTCCACGCCTCCCAGAGGCGCGCGTAGGGGCCGCCGGCCTCGCGCAGCTCGTCGTGCGTGCCCTCTTCGCGGATGCGGCCGGCCTCGAGCAGTACGACGCGGTCGGCGCGGGCGGCCTGGCTGAGCCGGTGCGCGACGACCAGGGCGGTGCGTCCCTCCACGATCGCGAGCGCGGCATCCTCGAGTCGGCCCGCCTCGGCCGATCCGGCCTCGGCCGTCGCCTCGTCGAGCACGACGACGGCGGGGTCGCTCAACGACACGCGCGCGAGGGCGATCAACTGCGCCTCGGCGGGCGAGAGGGGGGTGCCCGAGGCGCCGACGGGTTCGTCCAGCCCCCGGGCGAGGCGCGCGACGAGGCCGCCCGCGCCCACGCGCCGCAGCGCCTCGACGAGATCGTCGTCGCCCGCGTCGCGGGCGGCCAGGGTGAGGTTCTCGCGCAGGTCGGTGTCGAAGACGTGCACGTCCTGCGTGACGAGGGCCACCCTGCCGGGGCGACGCACCCGGCCCGCGACCGGATCGTGGACGCCCGCGGCGATGGCCGCGAGCGTGGACTTGCCGGTCCCTGAGGCGCCGACCACGGCCACGGTGGTGCCCGAGGCGACGCGCATCGACACGTCGTGCAGCACCGGGTGATTCCTCTCGTAGGCGTGCGTGATGCCCTGCAGCACGAGGTCGTCGTCTGCGCCGGTGCCGCGGTCCGGCCGCTCGTCGTCGTGGCGCGCGACGGGCCCGTTCTGCGCCCCGGCGCGGACCACGCCGACGATGCGCGAGAGCGAGGCGAGGGCCGACTGCAGGTCGTCGACGACGAACAGGAGCTGGTTGATCGGCCCGAACAGGCGCAGGAAAAGCAGCATGGCCGCGGTCGTGCCGCCGATCGTTCCCGCCCCGTTCGCCACCAGGACGAAGCCGACGACGAGCAGCCCGGCCATGCCGAGGAACTCGGCCGCGTTCAGACGAGCGAAGAACAGGTTCTGGATGCCGCGCGCGCGCATGCTCCACCGCACGACCGCCCACGATGCCGTCGCGATGCGCGACAGGTGGGCGGATTCCGTGCGGTAGGCGCGTACGGTCTCGAGTCCCCGGAGCGCGTCGAGCAGGTGCTGAGCGCGATCGGACATGGCGGCGCGTTCGGCCGCGTACACCGCGGGCGCAGCGCGCAGGTACCGGCGCACGGCGAAGACGTGCAGGGGCGTCACCACGACGAGCGCGACGGCGTACCACGGGTCGATGACGGCCATGCCGACGAGCGTCACCACGATCGTGAAGGCGGACCCGACCAGCGCCGGCACGACCTGCGGGATCGCGCCCGAGACCTCCGCGACGTCGTCTCCGGCCCGGGCGACGAGATCTCCGGTGCCCGCGCGTTCGATGTGCGCCGGCGGCAGGTGCAGGGCGGTGTCGACCATGCGCTCGCGCAGGGAGGCGAGGGCGTGCTCGAACAGCCGCGAGGCCGACACCGTCCCGACGGCCGTGAGCACCGACGCCAGCACGACGGCACCGGCCATCACCGCCGCGAGCGTCCAGGCCAGTCCCGGATCATCGCCACCCGCGCCGATCGCATCGACGACCGCGCCGAGCGCGAGCGGACCGACGACGCCGGCGGCCGCGGCGGCGAGCACGACGACGAAGAGTGCGGGCAGTCGCCACCAGCCCCGGGGGAACGCGCGCCACATCTCTCGCGCGACCGCCCCGGCGGGGGCGAGGGGCAGCGGAACGCTCACGCGTCGCCTCCTTCGGGGACGTGCACGACGCGATCGGCGACGGCGGCGAATGCGGGCGCGCGAGTGACGACGAGGGTGCGACGGTGGCGACGAGACGCGTGCACCCCTTCGGCGATGCGCGCCTCGGTGACGGCGTCGACCGCGGTCGTCGGGTCGTGCAGCACGAGCAGATCGGGGTCGTGTGCGAGTGCCCGGGCCAGAGCGACGCGTTGACGTTGGCCCCCCGAGAGTGCCGTGCCGTTCTCGCCGACGCGACTGTCGAGCCCCTGGGGAAGGATTCCGGCGAGATCGTCGCACGCGGCCGCGCGCAGAGCGGCCGCCAGGGTCTCGGCATCCGCTCCCGGCGGGGCGACGTTCTCGGCCACGGTTCCGGCGAACAGGTGCGCCACGTGCGGGGCGTGGAGGGCATCCGGATGCCGTGCGCGCAGGGCAGCGGCGACCGCCACGGACCGTTCGCCGGCGCACGCGACGACGACGAACTCGCCCGGGCGAACGGCGAGGTCGTCAGCGAGGTCGTCGGTGGGCGAACCGGCCGCGAGCAGGCTCTGTTCGGCCGGGCGCGCGGGCGCGCGGGACGCTTCGACGCCCTCGACGTCGGGTTCGGTGTCGCGGAGCACGTCGAGCAGGCGTGCCGCGGACGCCGTCGACGAGGCCCACCACGCCCCGGTGTACAGCGCCAGCACCCGGAGCGGGTCGATGAGGAACTGCGCGAGGCCCACGACCGCGACGAAGGCGCCGACGCTCAGCGATCCCGACAGTGCGAGGACGGCCGCGCAGACGGCGATCGCGGTGAGGAACAGGCCCGTCACGATGCTCATCGCCCCGCCGAACACGCCCTCGGCCCGTCGGGCGCGCACGGTGTCGGCCAGAGCGGTCCGGCTGGCCTGTCGGTAGCGGCGCGCGGCCTCGGCCTCGGCGCCGATACCGCGGATGACACGGTAGCCGCTGAGCAGGTCGGCCGCCCGGCCGGCGGCGGCGGCCGCGGCCCGCTGCTCGGCGCCGCTGCGGTCGCGCAGGGTCCGGCCCGCACGCTCGGTGAGCCACAGCAGCAACGGAGCGCCCACGAGCACGGCCAGCCCGAGGGGCCACGACAGGGTGAGCAGCACCGCGCCGCCGAAGAGCACCGCGGCCAGCTGACCGACCGGGTACACGCCGATGGACACGGCCTCCGAAAGACGATTCGCATCCGAGGTGGCGAGCGAGAGGGCGACGCCCGGCTGCTCCGAGGGGCGGCCCGCGCGTGGCGCCCGCCGCATCAGATGAGCGGCGACCGTCGTGCGCAGGCGATGCTGCACCGCGAGCGTGCCGAGCTCGGCCAGTCGCGAACCGAAGCGCCACGAGAACGACAGCATCAGGAAGTCGGCCGCCAGCAGGCCGAGCCATAGCACCAGCTGCAGCGGATCGCCGGTGGCGACCGCTCGCTCGATGGCGAGACCCATGATGACGGGGACGAGGGCCTCGCCCACCTGATGCGTGATCGACAGCGCGGCGGCGGGAACCGAGTAGCGGGGAGCAGCCCGCGCCACCCGCCACGTCAGCCCGCGTGGCGTGGTCCGATCGGTCACGGGCAGTGCACGCGTGGGAATGGGCTCCGTAGGCGCCTGAAGCAGCATCCTCATCGCGGCGCCGTTCGATCCCGTCCGAGGGCGGACACGGCGGGCGACCCCGAGACGGGATCGGGGGTGACCACGCAGCGCAGCCCGAAGACCTCCTCGACCATCTCTGCCGTCACGACCTCGGCCGGGGCGCCCTCGGCGACGACGCATCCGTCTTTCACGGCGATGAGATGGGTGCCGTAGCGGGCCGCCTGGTTGAGGTCGTGGAGCACCGCGACGAGGGTGCGCCCCTGGGCGTTGAGATCGGTGAGCAGTTCCATCAGCTCGATCTGGTGCGCGATGTCGAGGAACGTCGTGGGTTCGTCGAGCAGCAGGATGGGCGTCTGCTGGGCCAGGGCCATGGCGATCCAGACGCGCTGGCGCTGGCCGCCGGAGAGTTCCGACACGAGCCGCCCCGACAGATCGGCCGTGCCCGTGGCATCCATCGCCTCGGTCACCGCCGCTTCGTCGTCGATCGACCACTGCCGCAAGAACCCCTGGTGCGGATGCCGTCCGCGGGCGACGAGGTCGATGACCGTTATGCCGTCGGGGGCGAGCGAGGTCTGCGGCAGCAGACCCACCGCGCGCGCCAGCTCCTTCGGCTGGTACTCGCCCAGCGGCCGGTCGTCGAGGCGCACCACGCCCGCGGTCGGCGCGAGCAGGCGGGCGAGCGCGCGCAGCAGGGTCGATTTGCCGCTGGCGTTCGCCCCCACGATCACGGTGAACGATCCGTCGGGGATGGCGATCGATAGGTTCTCGGAGATCACCCGCCGGTCGTAGCCGATCGTGAGGCCCTGGGCGGTGAGGCGGGCGGGAGCGGTCATGCGCGTCTCCGGGTTTCGTGGATGAGGAGCCAGACGAGGTAGAGCCCGCCGACGACGACCGTGACCAGGCCCACGGGCAGGGGAATGGGCAGCACGTGCTGGGCGACGATGTCGGACGCGAGCAGCACGACCGCCCCGACGAGCGCCGATGGTGCGAGAGCGATGCCCGCGGTGCGGGTCAGACGGAGGGCGATCTGCGGGGCGGCCAACGCCACGAAGGCGATCGGACCGGCGGACGCGGTGACCGCGGCGGTGAGTGCGACGGCGCAGACGACCAGCCCCAGCCTCGATTTCTCGACCCGGATGCCGAGTGCCCGGGCGGCATCGTCGCCGAGCTCGAGGCGCGACAGAGCACGGGAGAACAGCCCCAGCGCAGCGCACGCGGCGACGATGACCCCGGTGGCGGGCAGCACCTGAGACCAGCCGACCGGCGAGAGCGAACCCGCGCCCCACACCGCGGCGATCATCGCGACCTCGACCTTCGCGCGCAGCAGCAGGTACGTGCTGAGCGCCTGCAGCATGGCGGAGACACCGATGCCCACCACGATCAGACGGAAACCCTGGATGCCGCGGCGGTACGCGAGCGCGTAGACGAGAGCAGCCGCGACGAGACCGCCGCCGATCGCGCCTCCCGACACCGCGACAGTGCCGGCACCGGCCCCGACCAGGAGGATGACGCTGAGCCCGCCGGCGTACGAGCCCGCGGACAGACCGATGACGTCGGGGCTGGCCAGCGGATTGCGGGTGAGCGACTGGAACACCGCGCCCGAGACGCCCAGGGCGGCACCGAAGATCAGGGCCGCGAGCACGCGCGGCAGACGCCACTCGCGCACGACGGTGGCGGTGAAGCCGCCGTCGATCCCGAGCAGGGCGCCGACCACCTGGCCGGGGGTGAGCGCCAGGTCGCCCAGGTACAGGGCGAGGATCGCCAGCGCGAGGGCGACCGCGGCGATGGCGCCGCCGACCGCGAGGGTGCGCACGCGCAGGCGCAGCGACAGCAGCCCGTGGCGCACGACGACGGTGCGGGGGCCGCCCGCGAGACCGCGACCTGCTTCCGGCCGATTGGAGCCGGGGGAGAGGGCGGTCACAGGCTGCTCGCCTTCGCGCGCCGGACGAGCGCGATGAGCACGGGCGCGCCCACGAACGCGGTGACGATGCCCACGGGAACCTCGCTCGGCCACAGCACCACCCGCCCGATCACATCGGAGAGCAGCAGCACGGTGGGGGCGATGACCATCGTGTACGGCAGGATCCAGCGCTGGTCGGGGCCGACGATCCAGCGCGCGACGTGCGGGGCCATGAGCCCGACGAAGGCGATGGGGCCGGCGATCGCGGTCGCCGACCCGGCGAGCACGGTGATCGCGACGACCGACAGCACGCGCGTGCGCACGAGGCGCGTGCCGAGGGAGGCGGCCAGGTCGTCGCCGAGGCCCAGGGCGTTCAGCGACCGCGCGCACGCGAGGGCAACGACGACGCCGGTTCCGACGAAGGGCAGCACGGGAACGATGACGTCCCAGCCGCGCTCCACGAATGACCCGGCGCTCCAGCCGCGCAGTCGCGCGAAGGTCACCGGATCCAGCAGCATCATCGCGCTGGTGATCCCCATCAGGACGGCTCCGACGGCCACACCGGCCAGGGTCAGGCGCACCGGGTCGGGCCCGCCGCGTCCGACACCGCCGATCGCGTACACCGTCACCGTGACCAGCAGTGCGCCTCCGAAAGCCCACGGTAGGAACTGCAGTGCCGTCACGGCCCCCAGCACGACGCCGACGGCGACGAACAGGGCTGCTCCGGCATCCACCCCCAGGATGCCGGGATCGCCCAGCGGATTGCGGGTGAAGGCCTGGATCAGGGCGCCGGCGAGGCCCAGGGCCACTCCGGCGACGATCGCGGCGATCGTGCGCGGCAGGCGCAGGTCGAGCACGATCTGATCGCCGACACCGCCGTCGGGGCTGGTCAGCGCGTGCCATATCTCGGTGGGGCCGAGCGCGTTCGAGCCGACCGCGATGCTCAGGCCAGCCGCGAGGGCGAGTGCCAGCACGGCGATGACGAGACCGGCGGCCCGCCGACGCAGTGGGAGCGAGGGGAGGCGGTCGCGCCGCGCGCTGGGGCGCGACGCGACCGACGGCGAGGGCGTCACCGGAGGATCAGCCCTCGACGCTCTGCGGCGAGGTCCCCGCGACGGCCTTTTCGAGGCGCGGCACGAGCTCGTCGAGAACGTACTTCTGGCTCAGCGGCGTGAGGAAGTAGATGGCTCCGGCCAGCTCCGCGTCGGTGTACACGGCTCGGCCGCCGGCGACCGCGCTCAACGAGCGGGTCGTGCCGAAGTCGAGCAGCGCGGGCAGCGACTCAGCGCTCTCGGTGGCGAAGACGATGACGTCGGCGTCGATGAGCGACATGTTCTCACCCGAGATGAGCGCCTGCGCGCCCTTCTGCTGCACGTACTTGTCGAGCCCCGGCGTGATCACGAAGCCCAGATCGGTGAGGAAATCGGTGTTCAAGCCGTCGGGGTAGACGTAGATGCTGCCCTGCCACGGGCCGCCCTGCGAGAACGACGCGGTCTTGCCCGCGAACTCGGGGTGCGCCGCGGCGGCTGCCGCGTACTTCTCTTCGATTCCGGTGATCAGGCTCTCGCCCTCGGCACTGCGCCCCATCGCCTGCGCGATCTGACGGGTCTGTCCCTTCCAGTCCGAGAAGTAGCCCTCGGTGCCGGCGACGCTCGCGATCGTGGGGGCGATGGCGCTGAGCTTGGTGTAGTCGTCGGCGGTCAGCTTGGCGTTCGTGCCGACGATGAGATCGGGCTCGAGAGAGGCGATCTTCTCGAACTCGAGGCCGTCGGTCGCGGAGAGCACGGTGGGCTCGGCGCCGTTGAGCAGATCCGTGGCCCAGGGCCAGACGGCGTAGGGCTGTTCGCCGTACCACTCGGTCGTGGCGACCGGGGGCGTGCCGAGCTCGAGCAGGACGTCCTGCTCGGTCAGGCCGACCACGACGACACGTTGCGGCTCGGCCGTGACGGTCGTCTCGCCGAACTGGTGGGTGACCGTCACGGGGAAGGTGTCGCTCGGCTGTGTCGAGTAGGTGGCGTTGCGGGCGCCGGCCTCGGCAGTGCTGCCACAGCCGGCGAGCAGGGCCGCGGCGACGGCGAGGACGGAGCCCAGTGCGGCGAGGCGTACGGGGCGGGAGCGATGGCGGGGAGCAGGCATGCGGACTCTCGGGTCGATGGGACGGGCGCCGCTAGGTTAGCCTTGCCTTATCTTGCCCGCCATCGTCGTGAGGAGACATTCCATGTTGGATCACGACACCGTGATGTCGCGTAGCGAACATCCCGGTTCGACAGATGCCGTATCCGAGGCCACCCATAGTCGCCACTGGACATCGGCGGAATTCGCGGTGATCTCGACGTCGGTCAGCGCCGGCGCCGGTTTCGACCCGCACCGCCACGAGGAGGATCAGCTCGCCTGGATGGCGTCCGGCTCCATGGAGGTCTCGGTCGGGGCCGACCGTTGGCACCTGCGCCGCGACCACCAGGTCTGGATCCCCGCCGGCGTCCTCCACGAGATGCGCTTCACCGAGCCGGGGGAACTCGTCAGTGCCTACGTCGACCAGCGTCACCGGCCCGCGCGCACGGGGTGGGAGCGCGCCCGGGTGCTCGCCCTCGACCCGCTCGGCGGCGCCCTGCTAAGCCACCTCGCCGCGGGTGATCGTGCAGAGGGGCGCCGCCAGTCGTGCTTCGCGATCCTGAGCGACCTCGTCGCCGAGGCTCCCGTCGCGCGCGAGGTCGTCGCGCTGCCGCAGGACCCGCGGGCACGGGCCGTTGCCGTCGCCCTGCTGGACCGGCCCGACGACGAGCGCGACCTGGACGCCTGGGCGGCCGAGGTGGGTGTGAGCGCCAGAACCGTCGCGCGGGCCTTCGTCGCCGACACCGGGCGCACCTTCCGCGAGTGGCGCGTGCGCGCGCGCCTGCACGCCGCAGTGGGGCTTCTGCTGCAGGGAGAACCGGTGCACGTCGTGGCCCCCGCGGTCGGATACGACTCGGTCAGCAGTTTCATCTCGGCATTCCGCCGTCGTTTCGGGGTGACTCCGGCCGTCTACGCCGGGCGATCGCGCGAGATGCCCGACTGAGACGGGACCGAGAGCGGCGACGTCACGCCGAGAATCGCTCGAGATGTTCACCCCGTCGGATGCCGGGCAGTCGCGGCTCCCGCGCGACGACGTCGATCACGGGTCGTCGTCCTCCATCGCCGTCGTGGCGACGGTCTCGGCCGAGGAGGGCAACCTCCTCAGGCGGTGTCATCCGTACGTCGGTGGGCCTACTAGGCTGTAAAAGCCTTGTGCTCGGGTGACCCTCCGGGCGAAGGCCGACCAGGATGACACCCCCGTGGCATCCATCGGTCGAGAAGATCGCGGGGTGCCGCAAGCCCCCGCGTTCGACCACACGGGCGACCAGAAATCGCAAGGAGGCGCGGTGAGCGACGCGGGCACGCAGCAGGACAAGGCCACTCTCACGGTAGGGGGCACCACCGCCGAATTCCCGGTCCTGCGAGGCACCGACGGCGTTCCGAGCATCGACATCGCGTCGCTGACGAAGCAGACCGGTCACACCACGCTCGACTATGGTTTCGTCAACACGGCGTCGACCAAGTCCGACATCACCTACATCGACGGTGACCAGGGCATCCTCCGCTACCGCGGCTACCCGATCGAGCAGCTGGCGAAGAACAGCACCTACCTCGAGGTCGCGTGGCTGCTCATCTACGGCGAGCTGCCGTCGGCATCCGAGCTGGCGTCCTTCGACGAGCGCATCCGCCGTCACACGCTGCTGCACGAAGACCTCAAGAGCCTGTTCTCGGCTCTGCCCCCGACCGCGCACCCCATGTCGGTGCTGTCGGCCGCGACGGCCGCGCTCTCGACCTACTACGAGGCAGAGTCCGACCCGCACAACCCCGAGCACGTTGAGCTCAACACGGTGCGCATGCTCGCGAAGCTCCCCGTGATCGCGGCCTACGCGCACAAGAAGAGCATCGGTCAGGCCTTCCTCTACCCCGACAACTCGCTCGGCTTCGTCGACAACTTCCTCAAGCTGAACTTCGGCGTGCACAGCGAGCCCTTCGAGGCCAACCCCGTCATGACGAAGGCCCTCGACCTGCTGCTCATGCTTCACGAGGACCACGAGCAGAACGCGTCGACCTCGACCGTGCGCCTCGTCGGCTCGACAGGGGCCAACCAGTTCGCTTCGATCTCGGCCGGTATCCAGGCGCTCTCGGGTCCCCTGCACGGCGGCGCGAACGAAGCCGTGCTGCAGATGCTCGCGCGCATCCGCGACTCGGGCGAGAGCGTCGAGCGCTTCGTCGAGCGGGTGAAGAACAAGGAGCAGGGCGTCAAGCTCATGGGCTTCGGTCACCGCGTCTACAAGAACTACGACCCGCGCGCCAAGCTCGTCAAGGAGTCGGCCGACGAGGTGCTCGAGGCCCTCGGCGTCAGCGACCCGTTGCTCGACCTCGCCAAAGAGCTCGAGCAGATCGCTCTCGAGGACGACTACTTCAAGGAGCGTCGCCTCTACCCGAACGTCGACTTCTACACCGGCGTGATCTACAAGGCGATGGGGTTCCCCACGCGCATGTTCACCGTGCTGTTCGCGATCGGACGCCTGCCCGGCTGGCTCGCGCAGTGGCGCGAGGCCATTACCGACCCGCAGACCAAGATCGGTCGCCCGCAGCAGCTGTACACGGGTGCCGCCGAGCGGAACTATCCCGGCGTCTGACCGGATCCGAAACGCCCCGTCCCTCTCGCGAGGGGCGGGGCGTTTCGCCGTGCGCGGGGCGAGCGCCAAGGGCGCGGCGCTGCGCGCGGCGGGTTCCGCGGGTGCGGCGCTGGGCCTCGTGGGCCCTGGTGGGTAGGGCGCTGCGCGCGGTGGGCTCGTCGGTGGGTGCGGCTGCACGCATAAACGCTCTTGGCGCGCGCAAACGCGAGGAGAGCGTGTTTGTGTGCGCGGGGAGCGTTTATGCGTGAGGGGCGGATGCCGTGGGCCGGGCGCGTCGCGCCCCGGGTGCAGCGCTGCGCGCGGTGGGCCCTGGTGGGTATGGCGCTGCGCGCGGTGGGCTCGTCGGTGGGTGCGGCTGCGTGAGGGGCGGATGCCGTGGGCCGGGCGCGTCGCGCCCCGGGTGCAGCGCTGCGCGCGGTGGGCCCCCGGTGGGTTCGGCCGCGGCATAAACACTCTCACCGCGCGTAAACGCGCTGTGCTCGCGTTTCTGAGCGCGGATCGCGTTTATGCGCGGGGTGGGGAGGCAGCGGGACGTCGACGCAGCGCGACACCCCGCGGCGACGCAATGCCCGCACCGCCCCGGCCCGAGCGATCGCGCCTTATGCGTGCAGCGCCTCGTTGAGGGTGACGCCGACACCCGCGCGGGCCGAGGCCTCGACGGTGCCGGTGAGCGAGTTGCGGCGGAACAGGATGCCGTCGCGGCCGGAAAGCTCCCCGGCCTTGATCGTCTCGTCACCGACCTTCACCTTGGTTCCCGCGGTGACGTACAGACCCGCCTCGACGACGCAGTCGTCGCCGAGCGAGATACCGATACCCGCGTTCGCACCGAGGAGGGTACGCGCGCCGATCGAGACGCGGTGGGTGCCGCCGCCCGACAGTGTGCCCATGATCGAGGCGCCGCCGCCGATGTCGGTGCCGTCGCCGATGACGACGCCCTGCGACACGCGGCCCTCGATCATCGAGGAGCCGAGCGTGCCGGCGTTGAAGTTGACGAAGCCCTCGTGCATCACGGTCGTGCCGGGGGAGAGGTGCGCGCCCAGGCGCACGCGCGAGGCGTCGGCGATGCGCACGCCCGCGGGGAGCACGTAGTCGGTGAGGCGCGGGAACTTGTCGAGACCCTGCAGCTCGATACCGTGACGCTTGAGCTGCGGCAGCAGCCGGGCCGCGTCGTCGGGGTGCACGGGGCCGGCGTTGGTCCAGGCGACGTTGGGAAGGTGGCCGAAGATCCCGTCGAGGTTGATCTCGTTGGGGCGCACGAGCAGGTGCGACAGCGCGTGCAGACGCAGGTAGGCATCGATCGTCGAGGCGGGGGCCTCGTCGGCGTCGATCGTGAGGGACACCGTCTCGACGACGACTCCGCGTCGCTCATCGGGGCCCGTGGAGGATGCGAGCGCCGCCTTCTCGGCATCCAGGTCGTTCGAGTCGCCCAGGACCGGCTTCGGGAACCAGGCATCGAGCACCGTCCCCCCGGTGGTTCGTGTCGAGAGGCCGGCAGCGCTGATGCGTCGTTCGTTGCTCACGGTCCCAGGGTAGTGGGGCACCGCCTGTGCGAAGATCGGGGCATGCTCGCGCTCGACCTCACCCAGTCCTCGGCCGCCCTCACCCGAGCGGTCTGCGACATCCACAGCGTCTCGGGAGATGAGACCCCTCTCGCGGATGCCATCGAGGCCGCCGTCTCCGCGTACGTCCATCTCGAGGTCATCCGCGATGGCGACACCATCGTCGCCCGCACCAATCTGGGGCGCGAGCGCCGGGTCGTGATCGCCGGGCATATCGACACCGTGCCGATCAACCGGAACCTCCCCGTCGAGGACCGCACGGTCGACGGGGTCGAGGTCATCTGGGGGCGCGGGACGGTCGACATGAAGGCCGGCGTCGCGGTGCAGCTCAAGCTCGCCGCCGAGCTCACCGAGCCCCCGGTCGACATCACGTGGATGTGGTACGACCACGAAGAGGTCGACTCCGCTCTGAACGGCCTCGGTCGGCTGTCGCGCAACCGTCCTGATCTGTTCGAGGGAGACTTCGCGATCCTCGGCGAGCCCAGCAACGGCGAGGTCGAGGGCGGCTGCAACGGAACGCTTCGCGCGATCGTGCGCACCGAGGGCGTCCGCGCGCACAGCGCGCGATCGTGGATCGGCGAGAACGCGATCCACAAGGCGGCGCCGATCCTCGCGCGCCTGGCCGAGTACCGAGCCCGCGAGATCGAGGTCGAGGGTCTCGTCTACCGCGAGGGCCTCAATGCCGTCAGCATCTCGGGCGGTGTCGCGGGCAACGTCATCCCCGACGCGTGCGCCGTCGAGGTCAACTACCGCTTCGCTCCGAGCCGCGACGCCGCGGCCGCGATCCGCGTCGTCACCGACGTGTTCACCGGCTTCGACGTCGAGATCGTCGACGTGGCCGAGGGCGCTCGCCCGGGCCTCGACGCGGCTCTCGCGAGAGACTTCGTGGATGCCGTGGGTGCCACGCCGAAACCCAAGTACGGCTGGACCGATGTGGCGCGGTTCTCGGCCCTCGGCATCCCGGCCGTCAACTACGGCCCCGGCGACCCGCATCTCGCGCACCACGACGAGGAACGAGTCCCTCTCGCGCAGATCGACGCCGTCGAGCAAGGCCTGCGCGCCTGGTTGAGCGGGTCGTGACCACCGCGGCCACGACGCGCACGCGGGTCGCCTGGGGGGAGCGTCTGCCCCTGGCGGCGCGCATCGCGATCGTCTACATCGCTGCGCGCGTGGTCACGACGGGCTTCTTCCTTCTCGCGTCAGCGCTGTCGGGCCCGGGTTCGCGCTACGGCATCGCGCCCTCGCTCGAGAAGCTCGCCCTGGGGTGGGACGCGCAGTGGTACTGGCTCGCCGCGGTGTCGGGGTACCCGGTGGATCTGCCGATCGCCGCGGGCGGTCACGTCGCCGAGAACGCCTGGGCGTTCATGCCCCTGTATTCGTACCTCTCGGCCGGGCTGGGCTTCCTGCTCGGGTCGTGGGGCGCGGGGGCCATAACGATCTCGCTGGCCGCGGGCTACGGAGCCTGTCTCGTGCTGCACTCCCTGCTGCGCGAGCGCATCGGCGCGTCGGCTGCGATGTGGGCCGTGGTCTTCTTCGCGTGCGGGCCGCTGGCAGCCCTGTTCCAGGTGGGGTACGCCGAGGCGTTGTTCCTCTTCTTCCTCTTCCTCGCTATCCGGTGTGTTCAGCGGCTGCAATGGACCTGGCTCTACCTGCTCGTTCCCGCGATGGGTTTCACACGCCCCGGCATCCTGGCTTTCGCCCTGTTCCTCGGGCTCTACGGCATCCATCGCTTCCTCCATCGTCGGACGGATCCGCTGCCGACGCGCGATATCGCGCACCTCGTGGCCCTGGGCGGACTCTCGGTCGTCGTGGGCTTCGCGTGGCAGGCGATCGCGGGCTTCGTCACCGGCGACCCCGGCGCGTATCTCGCCACCGAGCTCGCGTGGCGACGCAACTGGCTCGGCGATTCGAGCGGCGGGTTCCTCCCCGTCGACGGGTTCGTGCAGGCCGCGGGATTCTGGTTCGCCCGCTGGGGGCTGGGCGCGGCGACGGGATACGTTTTCCTGGCAGTGCTCGTGCTGGCCGTGGCCGCGCTGTTGCTGTTCTCCCCGCAGGTGAAGCGCCTCGGCATCGAGGTGCGACTGTGGTCGGCGAGCTACCTGGTCTACCTGCTGCTGGTGTTCTTCCCGCAGTCGAGCATCTTCCGGTTGCTGGTGCCGATCTCGCCGTTGTGGGGGGCTCTCGCGGTGCCGCAATCACGCCGATGGCGGATCGGCGTCCTCGCTCTCGCTCTGCTCGGACAGTGGTGGTGGATCTACAACATGTACGCCCTCGCGAACGCGTACTGGCAGATTCCCTGATCCCCGTTCACGTCCGTCGACCACGCGGTACGACCCGCCGCGCAGGATACCGGTAAACTTCTCAGGCAGACCAACGACGAAAAGGGGGCCGCGATGGCAGCCATGAAGCCGCGTACCGGCGACGGACCGATGGAGGCCGTGAAGGAGGGCCGGTTGATCATCGTGCGCGTGCCGCTCGAGGGTGGCGGGCGACTCGTCGTCTCGGTGAACGACGCCGAGGCGAAGGAACTCTACGACGTGCTCGGTGGTGTCGTCACCGCCTGACGACCATCGACGCAGAAAAGGCCGGTCCCTTCGGGGGCCGGCCTTCTTCGTGCGTTCGGAAGACTCAGACCTCGGTCGGCCGCGTCGTGAGCTGCAGCAGCCCTTCGCCGGTGGTCGACAGCGCGCCGATGACGGCGGGGGAGGACTGCACCTCCTGGATGAGCGAACGGTAGGCCGTAGTCACCGGGTCGCGGCGCACCGGGTCGGCCGCACCGTGCGCGAGGACACGGGGGATGAGCACCGTTCCGCCGGCGCGCACGAGACGCAGACCGTGCTCGACGTACTCGATGACGCCTTCGGGGTCGGCGTCGATGAAGACGATGTCGTACGACGCCTCGTTCATTCGCGGCAGGACATCCGAGGCCCGACCGGTGATGAACCGGGCGCGCGCGGCGGGTACGCGGGCGTCGATGAACGCGGAGCGGGCGGCCCCGAGGTGCTCCGGCTCACTGTCGATCGTCGTGATCGTCGCACGGGGCGAGCCGTGCAGCAGCCACAGGCCCGAGACTCCGCCTCCGGTGCCGACCTCGACGATGTTGAGAGCACGGGATGCCGCCGAGATCACGGCCGCCTGGGCTCCGACCGCGGGGCTGATCGGCGCCGCTCCGAGCTCGAGCGCGTGCGCCCGGGCGCGAGCGATGTGCTCGGGCTCGACCGTCGACTCCTGCACGAACCGTTCGTTCGCCTCATGACCGCTCACGTGGACCTCCTCAGATCAGGCTAGACGGCCGATGGTCGCTCGCCCCCTAGGCGAGGCCGGTAATCTGGTCCCATGTTCTTCGGCCTCACGATCGAGAAGCTGATGCTGATCGGCGTGATCGCAGCGGTCCTCGTCGGCCCCGAGCGCCTCCCGCGCTACGCGGAGGCGTTGGCCAAATTCACCAAGCGTGCGAAAGAGACGCTTCAGGGTGCGCGCACGCGCATGCGCGACGAGATGGGCCCGGAGTTCGACGACGTCGACTGGAAGAAGCTCGACCCGCGTCAGTACGACCCGCGCCGCATCATCCGCGAGGCGCTGCTCGACGACACCCCGACGGCGACCATGCGTGCCGCGGGCGCCGCCGCTCTCGCAGCGCGCGAGAAACCGGCATCCACCCCCTTCGTGGCGGGCGAGCTCCCGCCGTTCGACGACGAGGCGACCTGACGCGGATTCCGGCGGCTGCCCCGGGCGGAGGTCCCTGAGGCTGTCGGAGAGGCCGGAACCGGGCGGGGCGGCGTCAGACCGCGTGTCACCAGAACAGGGGATGTCACCGGAACAGGCCGATCCGCCACGAATCGTCCTGTTCTCGTGGCGGCGCCCTGTTCTCGTGACGGGAGCGGCTCGGCGGGGCGGCGCGGCGGAGAGCGCGATCCGGATGCCGTGGCCCGGGGTCGCACCGTGACGGGGGGCGGCGAGGGTCAGACGTTCAGGCGGAGCGCCTTGCCCGCGAGACCCCGCGGTCGCACGGCCAATGCGGAGGCGGCGGCGTCGATCGCGCGAGCGGCCGGGTCGTCGGGCTGCGACAGGACCACGGGTCGTCCGTCGTCACCGCCGGCGCGGAGCGCGGGGCTGAGCGGCACGGATGCCAGCAGCGGCACGCGCACGTCGTCGCTCGACAGGGCGCGGGCCACCTCCTCGCCGCCGCCCGCGCCGAACAGGTCGAGCACGGTGCCGTCGGGGAGGGTCATGGCCGCCATGTTCTCGATCACCCCGATCGGATGCTGGCCGGTCTGGCGTGCGACGAGCCCGGAGCGGACGGCCACCTCGGCGGCCGCCGCCTGCGGGGTCGTGACGACCAGCACATCGGCATGGGGGAGCAGCTGCCCCACCGAGATCGCGACGTCGCCCGTGCCCGGAGGCATGTCGAGCAGCAGCACGTCGAGGTCGCCGAAGAACACGTCGGTGAGGAACTGCTGAACGGTGCGGTGCAGCATCGGTCCGCGCCAGGCGACGGCTCCCGCGGCGTCCTCTCCGGGTCGCCGCAGGAACATGCCGATCGAGATGACCTTCACCCCGTACGCCACGGGTGGCAGGATCAGGTCGTCGAGCTTGGTGGGGGCCGGCGGCAGGCCGTCGTCGTCGACGAGGCCGAGAAGGCCCGGGATCGAGAATCCGTGCACGTCCGCGTCGATCAGCCCGACGCGAAGCCCCTTCGCCGCGAGCGCCACGGCGAGGTTCGCGGTGATGGTCGACTTGCCCACTCCGCCCTTACCGCTCGTGACGGCGATCACGCGCGTGAGCGAGTCCGGGCCGAAAGGCATCTCGCGCTTCGCGCGCCCACCGCGCAGCTTCTCGGTGAGGGCCTTGCGCTCGTCGGGCGACATCACCCCGACCCGCACGTCGACCGCGTCGATGCCAGCGACCGAGGCCGCGGCATCCCGGACGTCTCTTTCGATGCGATCCGCGGCGGGGCAGCCGACGATCGTCAGGGCGATGCCCACCTCGGCGGTCGCACCCGAGACCGTGATCTCGCGCACCATGTCGAGCTCGCCGAGCGGCCGCCGCAGTTCCGGATCGGTGACGGCGGCGACCGCTCGGCGAACGCTCTCGGCGAGGGCGTCGGTCACGAGGCGGGCCGAGGAGCGTCGTCGTGGTCGTCGAGGCGCTCGAGCGCCGCTTTCAGTTCGGCGCGCAGCGTGTCCTTCGTGATGACCTCGTCGGTCAGATCGCGCACGGCCATGCGCAGCGCCACGATCTCGCGGGCGAGGTACTCGGTGTCGGCGAGGTTTCGCTCGGCACGCTGACGGTCCTGCTCGATCTGCACGCGGTCGCGGTCGTCCTGTCGGTTCTGCGCGAGCAGGATCAGGGGAGCGGCGTACGAGGCCTGGAGCGAGAGCACGAGCGTCAGCGCGGTGAAGCCGATCGCTGCGGAGTCGAAACGCAACTCGTCGGGCGCGATCGAGTTCCAGCCCATCCACACCACGCAGAACAGCGTCAGCGACAGCAGGAAGGTGGGCGTCCCCATCGCGCGGGCGACCCACTCGGTGAACCGTCCGAAGCGGTCGCGCGAGGGCTGCGGAGCGCGCGGGGCCAGGACGCCGGTGCGGCCGCGCGGGGCGTCGAGAGCGGGCTTGCGGTTGTTGCGTGCCATCAGCGCCTCCTCGGGGTCTGCGGGGTGATCTGGGGGATGCTCGCGGTCGCGGTGGACCTCGTGGTCGTCCGGGGTCTCGGATCGTCGCTGTCGTGCGTGCGCCAGTCGTCGGGCAGCAGGTAGTCGAGCACGTCGTCGACGCTCACGCAGCCGACGAGGCGGTGCGCCTGATCGACCACGGGCAGCGACACGAGGTTGTAGCTCGCGAGCAGACGGGCGACCTCGGCCGCGGTGGCGTCTGCGGTGACCGGCTCGAGCGTGTCGTCGATGATCGCGCCCAGGCGCTCGTGCGGCGGGTACCGCAGCATGCGCTGGAAGTGGACCGTGCCGAGCAGACGCCCGGTGGGCGTCTCGTACGGGGGCAGGGTGATGAAGACGGATGCCGCGAGGGCGGGGTGCAGCTCGTGCCGCCGGATGAGGGCCAGGGCCTCGGCCACCGTCGCGTCGGCCGAGAGCACGATCGGCTCCGGCGTCATGAGACCACCGGCGGTGTCGGGGCCGTACTGCAGGAGGGCGCGGACGTCGTCGGCCTCTTCCGGCTCCATGAGGTCGAGCAGCTGCTCGGAGCGCGACTCGGGGAGCTGACCGAGAAGGTCGGCCGCGTCGTCGGGCTCCATGGCATCGAGGATGTCGGCGGCGCGTTCGTCCCCGAGCTGCTCGAGGATGTGCACCTGCTCGTCCTCGGGCATCTCCTCGAGGGCGTCGGCCAGGCGGTCGTCGCTCAGCTCTTCGGCGACCTCGATGAGGCGCTCCTCGGGAAGATCGAGCAGCGTGTTGGCGAGGTCGGCCGGCTTGAGCTCGGAGTAGGTCGCAACCAGCTGCTCGGCGGACTGCGCCTCGCCGGGCGTCTGGTTCTCGCGCACCTCGCCCCACGCGGCGAAGGTCGTCGCGCCCTTGGCGAAGGGCGACGCGCTCGTGCGCGGGCGGCGGAGGAACAGCTGCCCCACGTCCCACTCGCCCAGGCGGTTGCGCTCGATCGCGACGTCCTCGATCACGGCGGTGCCGGAACCGTCGACGAGGCGCACGCGACGGCCGAGCATCTCCGCCATGACACGCACCTCGCCCCCGCGCTGTTGGAAGCGGCGCACGTTGATCAGGCCGGTCGTGATGACCTGACCGGCCTGTATGGAGGTGACGCGCCCGATGGACACGAACACATGTCGTCGTCCGGGAATCTCGACGACGAGCCCCACGACGCGCGGCGCGGCGGACGCGCGGTAGATCACCACGACGTCGCGCACCTTACCCAGACGGTCTCCCGCCGGGTCGAACACCGTGCAGCCCGCCAAGCGGGCGACGAATACCCTTTGCGTGCTCACTGGACCAGCGTAGTCCGCACCTCCTATGCAACACCGGTGGAACGGTCAGGCGCGCGTGACAGGATGGTGAAATGAGTATGTTCGCGCAGCGTCCGGGTGCCGGCCGCGACGAGGTCGGCGAGAAGATCGCCTCGTTCCCGACCTACGAGCAGGCGCAGAAGGCCGTGTCCTCTCTCATCGCCGGAGAAGTACCCGCTCGCGACATCGCGATCGTCGGCTCGGGTCTGCGTTCCATCGAGCGCATCACCGGCAAGCTCGGCTACGCCACGGCGGCCCGCTCGGGAGCGCTGAACGGCCTCATGCTCGGCCTGCTGTTCGCTTTCATCTTTGTGCTCGGGATGCCGACCGTGCAGATCTCCGCCTTCGTCGGCGTTCTGCTGGTCGGTATGGCGCTCGGCATGATCCTCAGCATCGGCACGTATTCGATCGTGCGCCGACGTCGGGACTTCGCCTCGGTCATGCAGGTCACCGCCGACCACTACGACGTGTGCGTCGCGGCCCCGAGCGTCCACAAGGCCCGCGGGATCGTCGGCCCCTCGGGTGCCGGCACCGGTCGCAGCGGTGCCTCGCGCCCGGCGGCGCCCGACACCTCCCCGCCGCAGTACGGCGAGCGCGTCGCCCCGGGCACGGCCGCGCCGGTCGCCCCTCCGCGTCCGCCCGCGCCGACTCAGGCCCCCGCCCCGCGCGACGACGAGCCGCCGCGGTACGGCGAGCGGATCGCGCGTCCGGCCGAGCGCCCCGCGGACGACCAGCGAGACGCCGAGCGTCCCGCCGACGCTCGCGACGGCTCCGACGAGCACCCCGCCCCCACCGAGCGGTGAGCGCCGAGCCCGTCCGCATCGCCGTCGCGCTGCCGACGGGCGACACCGAGGTGTCGGGGCTGTGGTCCGCTGCCCCCGACTTTTCGGCGACCGTCGCTTTGGCGCACGGGGCGGGCGCCGGCATGGAACAACCGTTCTTGACGGGTCTCTCCGATGCGCTGGTGACCGAGGGGGTCTCGGTCCTGCGATTCGTGTTCCCCTACGTCGAGGCGGGCCGGCGTATGCCCGGACCCGCCGCGCACGCCCTCGCCACCTGGGTCGGCGTGCAGGCCTGGCTCGCTTCGGCCGAGCCCGGACCCTTCACCGCCGCGGGTAAGTCGTACGGCGGGCGCATGGCATCCGTCGCCGCCGCCGAGGGTGTGATCTCTCCCGCGGGCCTGGCGTACCTGGGCTATCCGCTGCATCCGCCGGGGCGACCCGAGAAGCCGCGCCGCGAGCACCTCCCGCGCATCACGGTGCCCCAGCTCTTCGTCGAGGGCGAGAACGACCCGTTCATCGATCCGCGGGAGCAGTTCGAAGAGGTGGTCGCGTCGTGCCAGGACGCCCGCGTGCACTGGGTCGCCGGCGGCAATCACTCCTTCGAAGTCAAAGGCGCGCGCCGCCCGGCCGACGAGATCGGCGCCGGGCTGGCGAGCGTCGTCGCCGGGTTCGCGCGGGGGGTTTAGCCGCGTCAGCGACCGGCGGCGTACCCCTGCGCACCGCGCGGGTTCGCGGCTGCCCACAGCAGTCCGTCGGTGTCGCGACCGACCGCGCTGACGCGCCCGAGAGCCCAGTCCCCGGCCCGGCGCACGCGGTGTCCGCGCCGCTCGAGGCCGGCGATCAGGTCTTCGCCCAGGCGATCTTCTACCACCGCTCCCGCCGGCGACCACGTGCGCGGCCAGAACGAGTCGACGAGCGCCGTGGTGTGCAGGGTCGGGGCATCGATCGCCTGTTGCGGGGAGTAGCCGCCGACGAGCAGGCGCAGCAGCACGGGGAGCTGCCACTGGTCTTGCTGGTCGCCGCCGGGGGAGCCGAGCGCGACGACCTCGTCGCCGCGCGTCAGCAACGTCGGGGTGAGGGTGGTCCGCGGGCGGCGACCGGGAACGAGGGATGCCGGGTGCCCGGGCTCCAGCACCACCATCTGCAGTCGAGTGCCCAGGCAGAACCCGAGTTCGGGGACGGTGGGGGAGGACTGCAGCCAGCCGCCGGACGGGGTGGCCGAGATCGCGTTGCCCCAGCGATCGATCAC
Organism: Microbacterium sp. SORGH_AS_0421; assembly: GCF_030818635.1. Taxonomy (NCBI): domain Bacteria; kingdom Bacillati; phylum Actinomycetota; class Actinomycetes; order Micrococcales; family Microbacteriaceae; genus Microbacterium; species Microbacterium sp. SORGH_AS_0421. The sequence continues at coordinate 3,147,139 of NZ_JAUTAO010000001.1, read as the reverse complement.
GTCGAGGTGGCAGGTGTCCCCTCGGGTCTGGCCCGAGCGATCGACCGTCGGTTCCCCCGTGGACCCGGACGCGACCCGCTGCGTCGTGCGCAGCGGAGGCAGGACCGGCTCGCGACCATCGGGGGAGCCGGGGCGAAGTTCGGCGGAAGCATCCGGCCCGAGGAGGGCGCGCCGTGTCGCGACGTACTCGTCGCTCAGCAGGGCGGCGGCCTCTGCGGCTTCGTCGGTGTCGCCGAACCACGCATCGCGATCGGCATAGGCGAGCTTCTGCGCCTCGAGCAGCAGGTGCGCCCCCTCCACCGAGCCGGGATCCACGTCGTCCGCGTCCTCGATCAGACGGAGCGTGTGGAGCAGAGCTGGTCCCTGCGACCAGGCGCCCGCCTTGAACACGTCCCATCCGCGGAACGACACCGACACGGCGGTTTCGAACGACGCGCGCCACGACGCGAGGTCTGCGGTCGTCAGGATGCCGGGATGATCGCCGCCATCGGCGTGCCGGTGCGGCTCGTGCAGGAACGTCGCCGCCCGGGGGAGCACCTCGCTCATCCAGCGCTCGCGCGCGGCGTCGATACGCGACTCCCGGTCGGCGGCGTCATGGCCCGCGGCCACGAGCGAGTCGAGCACATCGGCCCACGCCGTATTGCGGACCAGCGTGTCGGGTGCGGGCGGCTCGCCGGTCGGCATCCACTGGTCTTTCGACGAAGACCAATGGTCGCGGAACAGGTCGGCGACGCGGCCGATCGTGGCGGCGGCTCCCGCGACTAGCGGGTGTCCGTCGCGCGCGTAGCCCGTGGCGAAGGAGAGGACGTCGGCGAGCTCCCACGTGCCGTGATCGCGCAGCAGCAGCAACCACGCGTCGACGCCGCCGGGCACTGTCGCCGCGAGGCCGCCCGAGCCCGGGACCAGGTCGAGCCCGCGTCCGAGGAAGTGCTCGATGGTGGCGGCGGCCGGTGCCGGGCCCTGACCCATGAGAACGACGGGCTCAGCCGCTCCGGCCGGTCGCACGAGGGCGACCAGGTCACCCCCGGGGCCGTTCAGGTGCGGCTCGACGACGTGCAGCACGAAGCCGGCCGCGACGGCGGCGTCGAATGCGTTTCCTCCGCGCTCGAGCACCGCCTGCGCGGTGGCCGTCGCCGTCCAATGCGTCGACGCCGACATCCCGAATGTGCCTCGCAGCGTCGGCCGGGTGGTGAACGATGCCGGCGGCGTGAACGTCATCGCGACAGCCGGGCGATCCACTCCTCGACCTCGTCGGCCGTGCGGGGGATGCCCGCCGACAGGTTCACCGGACCGTCTGCCGTCATGACGATGTCGTCCTCGATGCGCGCGCCGATGCCGCGGTACTCCTCGGGGACGGTGAGGTCGTCGATCTGGAAGTACAGGCCGGGCTCGATCGTGAACGCCATGCCGGGCTCGAGCAGACCGTCGTAGTACATGTCGCGACGGGCCTGGGCGCAGTCGTGGACGTCGATTCCGAGGTGGTGGCTCGTGCCGTGCACCATGTAGCGACGGTGCTGGCCGCCCTTGTCGGCGTCGAGGGCCTCCTCGGCCGTGACGGGGAGCAGGCCCCACTCGGCAACGCGCGCAGCGATGACCTCCATCGCGGCCTCGTGCAGGCGCCGGAACGGTACGCCGACCTTCGCGGCGGCGAAGGAGGCGTCGGCGGCCTCGCGGACCGTCTCGTAAATGCGGCGCTGGATGTCGGTGAAGGTGCCCGAGACCGGCAGCGTGCGGGTGATGTCGGCGGTGTAGAGGCTGTCGACCTCGACGCCGGCGTCGACGAGGATCAGATCTCCGGGCTTGACCGCGCCGTCGTTGCGCGTCCAGTGCAGGTAACAGGCGTGCGGGCCCGAGGCGGCGATGGTGTCGTAGCCGACGCTGTTGCCGTCGGAGCGGGCGCGCTGGTGGAACACGCCCTCGACCAGACGCTCGCCGCGCGGGTGCGCGATGATGCGGGGGAGCTCGGCGACGATGTCGTCGAACCCGCGGCCGGTGACCTCGACGGCCAGGGCCAGCTCGGCGAGCTCGTACTCGTCCTTCACCAGGCGCAGCTCCGAGACGAACCGGGTGACCTCGTCGTCGTCGCCGACCGTGCGGTCGTTCTCGCCGACCTGGAAGTCCTCGAGGTGCGCGGTGGCCAGGTCCAGATCGGCGGCGACGCCGTCGAGGGCGGGGCGGGGGCCGATCCAGAACTCGCCGACCGTGGCATCCGAGTAGAACTCCGCCGTGGTGCGGTCGGCGCGCTCGCGGAAGTACAGCACGGCCTCGTGACCGTTTTCACGCGGTTCGAAGACGAGGACGGCGTCGGGCTCGGCGTCGCTGCCCCAGCCGGTGAGGTGTGCGAAGGCGGAGTGCGCGCGGAAGGGGTAGTCGGTGTCGTTGCTGCGCTGCTTCAGCCCACCGGCGGGTACGACGACGCGCTGGCCGAGAAAGGCCTCCGATACGCGGGCTCGGCGACGTGCAGCCCAGGCGGCCTGCTCGCGCGGCTCGGGGAGCGCGGCGGGGTGCTCGGCCCACCCGGTCGAGATCGTGTCGAGGAATCCGCGCGGGAACGGGGCCTTGCGGTTGCTGGGGGCGTCGAGCTCGACGTCCGCGGACTGCGGTTCGGCAGTCTGCGATTCGGGGATCTGAGGCTCGGCGGTCGTCGCGGTCGTGTCGCTGGTGGAGGGGGCGTCCATCGTTCCAGTCTCGCACCGTCGGGCGTCGCGTGCACGACGCCGATCGGCGCGCGCGGCCGGGTGCGCCGTGGCGGGGGTTTCGTCCTGCGCCGAACCGGGGCGTCCCGCCCGCGCCGGTGCCGTGGAGTCGGCATCCGGTCGAGGGGGGACGTGCGTCGCGGGCGCGGTCAGCCGCCCGTGCGCTCGAGCTGCACGACGATCGGGCGGTGGTCGCTGCCCGAGCCGTCGAGCGTGCGCATGACGACCGACGCCGAGACCGTCCAGTCGGGGGTGGCCATGACGTGATCGATCGGCGCGCCCAGCAGGGCGGGAGCGCTCGTCGGCCACGTGCCCACACCGCCGTTGCCGCTCTCGGACGCGGCGTCGTGGCACCGGCCCAGGGTGCCACCGTCGACGCCCATCCCGGTCATGTGATCGAGGGTCGCGTTGAAGTCGCCCGCGAGGATCACGTTGTCGGTCGCGCACTGGTCGGCCAGCCACTGCAGGTCGCTGCGCCACTGCGTCATGTACTCCTGTCGTGGCGCGACGGCGTGGGCGGCCACGATGATCGGGCCATCTCCCGAGACGGGCATGGCCACGGCGCTCGGGACGGTCGAGGTGTTGCTCGATCCGTCGAGCGAGGACTGGATGACGGAGTACTCGCCCAGCTCGGGCTTGATGAGGACGGTGGTGGAGGTGGCATCCCATCCGGTGATCCCGTACTCGCCGTACTCGGCGTGATGCGCCCACATCGGCTGGCCCATGTCGCGCATGAGCTCGGCGACCTCGGCTCCCGTCTCGATCGTGGTCTCGGGGAGGGTCACGACGTCGGCCTGCATACCCACCGCGAACTGCGCGATCGACTCGGCCGAGGTGGCCGAACCGGCGGTGTTCCACGTCATGATGCGCAGGCTCGACGCCGTCTTGGCCGGCATCTCCTCCGATCCCAGGCCGCGCTGCGAGAGCAGTGAGACGTTGACACCGCCCGCGAGAGCGAAGACGACCGCGAGGACGAAGGCGAGGGCCCGGATCGGGCGGATCAGCGCGAACAGCAGCATGAGCAGCGTTGCGGCGATGAAGGCGGCCGCCAGCGGCGCACGGAACGAGATGACCTGCGCCAGGGGGAAGGTGCGCTCGGCCCCGAACGCCGAGGGCCACGTGAGCACCGCGGCACCCGCCGCGAAAGCGAGCGCGACCAGGAGACCGACCAGACGACGCACGCACCCGACCATAGGGGAGCCGTCTGAGAGATCCACGGATGCCGGTTGAGCGCGACCTCCGCGAATACGGGGCGCTACGCTCGACGGGTGCAGCGTGAACGGCGATTCGAGGGTCCGAGCGACCTGCACCTGCATTCCTCGCACTCCGACGGAACCGAGCCGCCCGCGCAGGTCATGGCCGCCGCCCACCGTCACGGCCTGCACACCGCCGCCCTCACCGACCACGACACGACGTCGGGGTGGGCAGAGGCCGCCGAGGCGGCGACCTCGCTCGGGATGACGTTCGTGCCCGGCATGGAGCTGTCGGCCCGGCATCGGTGGCGCAGCGTCCATCTGCTGGCCTACCTCGTCGACCCCGACGACACGGCGCTTCGCGCCATGACCGACCGCATCCGCTCCTCGCGGCTGGATCGGGCCCAGATCATGGCCGAGCGCATCTCCCACGACTACGACATCGCGTGGGACGACATCCTCGCCCAGACCACGGACGGCGCGACCGTCGGGCGTCCGCACATCGCCGACGCTCTCGTCGCCCGCGGCATCGTCGCCGACCGGACCGAGGCGTTCGCCGGCATCCTGCATCCCTCCGGCGACTACTACGTCGCGCTGTACGCCCCCGACCCGGTGGCCGCGGTCGAGCTCGTCGTCGGCGCGGGCGGCGTGCCGATCATCGCTCACCCGGCGGGGCGGTCGCTGCTGCCCGACAGCGTGCTGCACGCGATGCTCGACGCGGGCCTGGCGGGCTTCGAGCTCGCGCACCGCGAGAACCTGCCCGAGCCCACGGCCCTGCTCGCCGATCTCGCCGCCGAGCGCGACCTCATCGTCACCGGCTCGAGCGACTACCACGGGCTCGGCAAGCCCAACGTCCCGGGCGAGAACACGACGGCCGACGACATGGTCGCGCGGATCTTCGCCCTGGGCCGCGGGACGGCGCCGGTCTTCCCGTAGGGGCTGCCCGCGGGGTGGGGCAGCGGCCGGGCGTCGCGTGCGGATGGGCGGGCGGTGCGGGCGTCTGTGGCTCGGCGCGGGCGTCTCTCGCTCGGCGCGCGTCGTGATGTGCAGCGGTGGCGGTAGGTCACGCATAAACGCTGTCTGCGCGAGGAAACGCGGGGAGCGCGTGTTTCTGCGTGCGGAGGGCGTTTATGCGTGGGGCGGTGACCGCGTGGCGGCGCCGCGCGCCTGGTCGCGTCGGTCCGCGCCGAGCAACCGACGCCCGAGGCCGACGATTCCGGATGCCGGTTCATACACGGAACGGCGCCGACCCCGCGGTGGGGGTCGGCGCCGTTCCGTGTAAGACGCGTCAGGCGACGGGGGCCGTCGGCGTTCCCGAGCTGCCGCCTCCGCGGCGACGGCGGCGACGGCGCGGGGCTGCGTTGCCGTCGTGGTGCTCCTTGCCGGCACCGTCGTGCGTGCCGGCGCCACCCTCTTCGCGCGAGGCGCTGTCGCCGGCGGGGGCGGTGCTCTCGGACGACGAACCACCGCGACGGCGACGGCGCGGGGCGCGGGTGCTCTCGGCATCCGGGCTCTCGTTCTTCTTCTCGACCTGCTTGGGCGCGACGGCCTTCGGCGCGGTCACGAGGCGGCCCTTGGTGCCCTCGGGGATGTTGAGGTCGGTGTAGAGGTGCGGGCTCGACGAGTAGGTCTCGGTGGGCTCGGGCTGGCCGAACTCCAGGGCGCGGTTGATGAGCGCCCACTTGTGCAGGTCGTCCCAGTCGACGAAGGTCACGGCGATACCGGTGTTGCCGGCGCGACCGGTACGACCGGCGCGGTGCAGGTAGGTCTTCTCGTCGTCGGGGATCGTGTGGTTGATCACGTGGGTGACGTCGTTGACGTCGATACCGCGGGCGGCGACGTCGGTGGCGATCAGGACGTCCTTCTTGCCGGCCTTGAACGCGGCCATCGAGCGCTCGCGGGCCTCCTGGCTCATGTCACCGTGGACGGCGGCGGCGTTGAAGCCGCGGTCGCCGAGCTCGTCGACGAGCTTCTGCGCAGCGCGCTTCGTGCGCGTGAAGATGACCGCCTTCTCGCGACCCTCCGACTGCAGGATGCGGGCGATGACCTCGTCCTTGTCGAGCGAGTGCGCGCGGTAGACCAGGTGCTTGATGTTCGCCTGCGTCAGGCCCTCGTCGGGGTCGTTGGCGCGCATGTGGATGGGGTTCGACATGAAGCGACGCGCGAGGGCGACGATGGGGCCGGGCATGGTCGCCGAAAACAGCTGCGTGTGACGCACGGGCGGGACCTTCGAGAAGATCTTCTCGATGTCGGCGAGGAAGCCCAGGTCGAGCATCTTGTCGGCCTCGTCGAGCACGACCTCGGTCGCGTTCGACAGATCGAGCAGGCGCTGGTTCGCGAGGTCGATGAGGCGACCGGGCGTTCCGACGACGATCTGCGCGCCGGCCTTGAGCTGGTCGATCTGCCCCTCGTACGCCTTGCCGCCGTAGATGGCGACGACACTGGTCGAGCGGTTGCTGGTGAGCATGTCCATGTCTTCGTAGACCTGGACGGCGAGCTCGCGCGTGGGGACGACGATGAGTGCCTTGACGCCGGGCTCGGGGTTGAGCCCCAGGCGCTGGACCACGGGGATGCCGAAGCCGAAGGTCTTCCCGGTGCCGGTCTTGGCCTGACCGATGATGTCCTGGCCGGGGAGGCCGAGGGGAATCGTCTGCTCCTGGATGGGGAAGGCATCGACGATGCCCTTGGAGGCCAGGGCATCGACGATGTCCTGGTCGATGCCGAGATCGGCGAAAGTCGTCATAGTGCGTGCCTGTTCCGGCGGCGAGAGACCGCCTGGGGGAGTCGTATCCACGCCTCACTCGTCCACAGGCGCGGGGCCCCGATCCGACGCCGGGGCTTCTCCACTCTACCCGGCGTGTCTCGGCAGCCCCCGACGCCTAGGCTGTCGTACGTGTTCGAGTGGTTCCGTCGTCGCCAGCGCCCGGTGGGCCGTACGCTCCAGCTGCGCTCGCGCGGAGACCTGGGCGAGGCCATGCGCGTCGACTTCGCCGAGCTCGCCCCCGAGATCGAGACGTTTCTCGGTCAAGCCGCCTATCTGCAGCTCGGGTTCTTCGAGACGCTCAGCGAGCTGATCGCCCTGACCCCCGAACTCGCCGAGAAGGAGTCGCTCTCCCGCGCGGCGGGAGCGGCGCTCATCAAGCACCAGGAGCTCGTCGCGCTGATCCGCGAACGCGGGGCCGATCCGACGCAGCTCATGCTGCCGTTCCGCGAGTCGCTCGACGCCTTCCGCCGCAACACGCACGGCGTTCGCCCCCAAGAGACCATGCTCACGGTGCACATCACGGCGGGACTCCTCGACGACTTCTATCTCGCGCTGTCGTCGAGCTACGGCGACACCGGCCGCCGGGTCGCGCGCATCCTGCAGGCCGATGACGACCGTCAGGCGATCGTCGACATCCTCGGAGCGACGATCGAGAGCGACGAGGAGTGGCGCTGGCTACTGGCGCTCTGGGGGCGTCGTCTCGTCGGCGACACCCTGCTCGTCGCCCGCACGGCCCTCCGCCACGGACACCTCGACCGCGCCGAGGAGGCCAAGGTCGAGCCCGTGTTCAGCGAGCTGATGGGTGCTCACGCGAGGCGGATGGATGCCATGGGGCTCGCCGCGTAACGAGCGTCACCACGGTCTGCGCGACGGGGTGAGGCAACACGCCTGTCGATGCACCGCACAGTGTCTGGACGACGCCGGGTGCCGGCATCCGCTGGTCTCTCGAGAGGTTCAGACGCCCAGGCGCACGCGATCGGCCTCGTCGCGGGCGATGCGCGAACGAGTGAGCAGCGGCACGAGCGCGAGAGTCGTGGCGGCCGGCGCCAGGACGGCGACGATCCACAGGATCGGCGAGTCGACCCCGAGACCCATCCACGTCAAGGCGGTCCACACGACCGCCGCCGCGGCCGCGCCCGCCAGAGGGGCGAGAACGACGCCGCGGAGGTGGCGGTGCGGCAGCGCGAAGTGCACGGCGAGGCCGATGACCGCGCCGATGATCAGACCGAGCAGGATCTGCACGGTTCGAGTGTCAGGCGACGAAGCCGACGCGGCGCGACTCTTCGGTGCCGAGTTCGACGAACGCGAGGTTGGCGGTCGGAACGAGGTAGGAGTTGCCCTTCACATCGGTGAAGGACACGTGGCTGGCGGAGTTGTCGAGGGCGGCGGCGACGGCCGACTTCACGGCGTCCGAGCTCTCGTTCGTCTCGAAGTTCAGCTCGCGGCCGGTGTTGGTGATTCCGATGCGGATCTCCACGATGCGTCCTTTCCCCGCGGGCCGCGGTCGGCCCGGCGCGTGATTCGACTCTAGGGCAGGCATCCGACACCCGAGCTCGCGGGAGGGCCCGCTTCGCGGACGGCGAACGCGCCTCGCGCCGACGGCGACCGGAGCGGACGCGGCGTCGAACCCGGCGATGTCGGAGGTCGCGATTAGCGTGGAGACATGCAGATCCCGGATGCCGTCGCCCTCGACGCATCTCCCGCTCGGGGAGGTGCGCTCGACGCCGAGCAGCGCGTCGTCGTCGACTGGCCCGCGACCGCGAGCGGTGTGGTCGTCGGGGCTCCCGGCTCGGGCAAGACGACCACGCTGCTCGCTCGTGTGCGTGAGCTCGTGGCATCCGGAGTCGACCCCGACGAGGTGTTGGTGCTCACGCCCACGCGACCCGCGGCGACGGCCTTGCGCGATCCCCTCGCCCTCGCCGTCGCGCGGGCGACCTCGGGCGCTCTCGCCCGGTCGGTGGCGTCGTTCGCGTTCCAGCTCGTCCGCGGCGCCGAAGTCCGGCGGGGGGTCGAACCCCCGCAGCTTCTCACCGGCGGAGACGAAGACCAGATCATCCGCGATCTGCTCGAGGGCGATGCCCTCGACGAGCTCGAGGGCGCGTCGCGTTGGCCCGCGTGGCTCGGGCCCGTCATTCGAGCGACCCGCGGTTTCCGGGGCGACCTCCGGGCGTTCCTCGCGGAGTGCACCGACCTGGGCATCGGCTCCGACGACCTGATCCAGCTGGCGCAGCGGTGGGAGCTGCCGGTCTGGGCCTCTCTCGCGTCGTTCGCCGACGAGTACCGGGCCGTGCGCTCGGCGATGCGCGGCACGCACCGCGACGCGGCCGACCTCGCTCGCGAGGCCGTCGCCGTGCTCGACGAGGCCCGCGCGGATCGCGCGCTTCTGGGGCGGTTCGCCACGTTGCGCTGCATCCTCGTCGACGACGCGCAAGAGCTCACCGCCGGCGGTATCGATCTGCTGCGCGCGTGTCGGGCCCTCGGCATCGGGGTGGTCGCGTTCGGCGACCCCGACGTCGGGTCGGGAGCCTTCCGCGGAGCGACGCCCGAGAACTTCGCTCGCCTCGCCCGTGAGCTCGGTACCGTCGCCGCTCTCGGAGAGCCCCACCGCGGGACACCGGAGCAGATCGACCTCGTCCGTCGCGTGGTGACGCGCATCGGTGCGGCCGGGATCGTCGCGCACCGACGTGCTCCCTCGGGCGCCGCGCCGCAGGGTTCGGTCCGCACCTACCTGCTGCGGTCGCCGGCGGAGGAAGCCGACGCCATCGCCCGCCTGCTGCGCGAACGGCACGTTCTCGAGGGCGTCCCGTGGGGCTCGTGCGCCGTGATCGCGCATGACTCGCGGCAGGTCGCGACCCTCGAAGCCGAGCTCGCCGCACGAGAGGTGCCCGCGCGCGCGAGCGGTCCCGGGCTGGCCCTGGGCGTGCAGCGGCCGGTCCGCGATCTCGTCGGACTGGTCGAGCTCGGCATGAAAGATCCCGACGAATGGGTCGCCGACGAGGTGGTCGACGCGCTGATCGGCACCTTCGGCGGCCTCGATCCGATCGAGCTGCGGCGTCTGCGCACGGCGCTCCGCCACGACGAGGTCGGTGCCGGGGGCGCGCGCACGGCGACCGAACTGCTCGTCTCCGGCGTGCGTTTCCCGCTCGAGCTCGAGGCCGTCGACACGCGCGAAGCACGCCGCGCCGCACGGCTGGGCGAGACCCTCGCCGCACTCCGCGCGCAGACTCTGTCGCACGCGACCCCGCACGAACTGCTGTGGACCGCGTGGGAGCGCAGCGGCCTGTCGCGGACCTGGCGCGAGGCGGTGCGCGGGCACGGGCCGATCGCCGAGCAGGCCGAGCGCGACCTCGACGCGATCGTCGCGCTGTTCCAGGCCGCGAAGCGGTTCACCGAGCGTGAGCCAGACGGGGAGGCCTCCGTCTTCCTGCGCGCGGTGCTCGACAGCGACGTCGCCGAAGACCGCATCGAACAGCCCGCCGTGGTCGACACGGTCCGCGTGCTGACCCCCGCGGCCGCCGCCGGTACGGCGTTCGACACCGTCATCGTCGCCGGGGTGCAGGACGGCGTCTGGCCCAACACCCGTCTGCGCGGCGGCCTGCTCGAAACGTGGCGACTTGTCGACGCGGTGCAGAACCCCGACCTCCCCGCCGCGGGCACGCTCGATCGCCGCCGTGCGGCGATGCACGATGAGCTACGCCTCTTCGTCCGCGCCCTCAGCAGGGCGGGGTCACTACTGGTGGTCACCGCGGTCGACGACGACGACACCGGTCCCAGCGTGCTGTTCGAGATGCTCCCGACGCCTGAGCCGGCGGCATCCATTCCCGAGCATCCCCTGTCGCTTCGCGGTCTCGTGGCGCGGCATCGCCGCTCGCTCACCGCGCCGCGCGTCGCCGTTGCCGATCGCACCCACGCGGCCGGACAGTTGGCGCTGCTCGCCGCGGCGGGTGTCGCCGGCGCCGCGCCCGAGGAGTGGTACGGCGTGGCTGCTCCCACGTCGTCGGCGCCGTTGCGCGATCTGACGCGCGAAGACGTCCGCGTCTCGCCGTCGCGCCTGCACGCCCTCGAGGAGTGCGAGCTCGACTGGGTCATCGCCGACCTCGGCGGCGACCGGGGCGGGACGACGGCGGGCATCGGCACCATCATCCATGCGGCGCTCGAGACGGCGGCATCGTCGTCTGAAGACGACCTCTGGGCGGTGGTCGACGAGCGCTGGGGTGAGCTGGCGTTCGACGCGGTCTGGCGCGAGCGCGCCGAACGCACGCGAGCGCGCGAGCTTGTGCGGCGTCTGGCGGCCTATCTGCGCCGGTTCGATGATGCGGGCGGACGCCTGATCGGCGCCGAGCGGCACTTCGAGGTGCCGATCCCCATTCCCGATGCCGGCGAGCACGGCGCCGTGCTGAGCGGCGACATCGACCGCGTCGAGGTGACGCCCTCGGGTGAGGTCGTGATCGTCGACCTCAAGACGGGTAAGAGCGAACCCCAGACGGATGCCAAGGTCGCCGACAACCCGCAGCTCGCCGCGTACCAGTTGGCGTTCTCGTCCGGGGCGATCGAGCAGGTCGCCGGGCTGCCGTCGGGCGGTGCGAAACTGCTCGTCCTGCGCCCCACCGCGGCGAAGAAGGACTACGCGGAGCCGACGCAAAAGCCGTTCGACGACGAACAGCGCGGCCAGTTCGTCGAACGCGTGCAGCGGGCGGTCGAGGTGATGCGCGGCACCAGTTTCGCCGCGCCGTACGAGGTGCACTGCCGGGACGAGTTCTCTTACGGGTTGTGCCGCATCCACACGGTGTCGGCGGTGAGCGCATCGTGACCGTCGTGCTTTCCGCGGCAACCATCGCCGCCGCCCTCGGACAGTTCCCGCCCACGATCGAGCAGACCGCGGTGATCGAAGCGCCTCTCGCGCCCGCCCTCGTCGTCGCCGGTGCGGGTAGCGGCAAGACCGAGACCATGGCCGGTCGCGTGGTCTGGCTCGTCGCGAACGGACTGGTCCGTCGCGACGAGGTACTCGGGCTGACCTTCACCCGAAAGGCCGCGGGCGAGCTCGCCGAGCGCATCCAGCGGCGGTTGCAGCGTCTGTCGGAGTTCGAGACGCGCGGACTGCTGGGTGCTCTTCCGGCGCTGCACGAGGCGGGTCGCCTGTCGGTGTTCGCCGAACTCGCACGGGTCGAAGGGGCGCGCGCAGATGCCGCCCGTCTCGAGGTTCTCGACGCCCTCGCCGCCGAGGTCGGCGCGGACGACCCCGGCCTCGACGACGGCGACCAGCTGTTGCACCGGCCCACCGTGTCGACCTACAACAGCTTCGCCGACTCGATCGTGCGTGAGCACGGCCTGCGCATCGGCCGCGACTCCGAGGCTGCCGTGCTCTCGGAGTCCGCGGCCTGGCTGCTCATGCGCCGGGTCGTGTTCACCTCCGACGACCCGCGGCTGGAGGAGCGGCAGGAGTCGCCTCGCACACTCATCGACGCGGCTCTGCGCATCGCCCGCGACGGCGTCGACAACCTCGTCGACCTCGACGAGCTCGCCGCGTTCCCCGACGAGTTCGCTCGTATCGTCGAGCGTCCGTCGACCTCGGCACGCGTCACCGTCTACAAAGAGGTGGCCGACGCCGCATCGCGTGTGTCGGCTCTGTCGCTGCTCGCGCGCCTCGCCGCCGACTACGACCGTGAGAAGGCGCGCCTGGGCGTCATGGACTTCGCCGACCAGGTGACGGGGGCCCTGCGCATCGCGCAGGAGCATCCCGCGGTCGCCGAGGAGCTGAGAGCGCGCTACCGTGTGGTCCTGCTCGATGAGTACCAGGACACGTCGGTCGTCCAGACCGACCTGTTGGCCACCCTGTTCGGGGGTACCGGTGTCATGGCGGTCGGCGACCCGCACCAGGCGATCTACGCGTGGCGCGGAGCGAGCGCGGGAAACCTCGGCGGCTTCCCCGATGCCTTCGCTCCGGAGGGCGGATGCCAGCGCTTCGCGCTGCTCACCAGTTGGCGCAACAGCGCCCGTGTGCTCGACGTCGCCAATGCCGTGCTCGCGCCCCTCGCCCACCGGGCGGCCGTGGCCGTTGAAGAGCTGCGGTCGCGTCCCGGCGCGCCCGAGGGTGTGGTCGAGATCGCCTTCGAGAACGATCTCGACGCCGAGGCCGACCGCGTCGCGTCGTGGTTCGTCGGCGTCCGTGCGGCGCGCGCCGCCGAGGGGCGCGGGACGACCGGCGCCGTGCTCTTCCGCAGCAAGAAGCACATGGTGCGCTTCGGTGATGCGCTCGGGCGGCGTGGCATCCCTCACCGCATCCTCGGGCTCGGCGGCCTGCTGACGACCCCGGAGGTCGTCGACGTGGTGTCGGTGCTGCGGGTCATCAGCGACCCCGAGGCGGGGTCGGCTCTGATCCGTCTGCTCTCCGGACCGCGGTGGGCGGTGGGGTTGGCCGATCTGCGCGCCCTCGCTCAAGTCGCGAGGCGGCTAGCGACACACGACGTCGCCCTGCAACCGCTCGCCCCCGAGGTCGTGGACCGCCTGCGCTCGACGCCGGGGGCCGATCGCGCGTCGCTGGTCGACGCTCTCGATTTCGTCACCCGCCAGACCGACGGCCACGGGTGGCTGACCGACATCACTCCCGAAGGCCGTGCGCGCCTCCGGGAAGCCGGTGCGGTGTTCGCAGCCCTCCGCAGGAGCGTCGGTGCCCCGATCCCCGAGCTCATCCGCCTCATCGAGGCGGAGCTGCGTCTCGACATCGAACTCGCCGCGAACGAGGCACGCGGCCCTGCCCGTATCGCCTCGGCGCAACTGCGCGCTTTCGTCGACGAGATCCGCGGGTTCCTGGCAGCGGACGAGTCCGGCTCCGTCTCGAGCCTGTTGGCCTGGCTCGATCACGCCGAGCAGGCCGACGAGTTCGCGCCGCGTACCGAGCCGCCCGAGGACGACGTCGTCCAGCTCCTCACGATCCACGGTTCGAAGGGCCTGGAGTGGGATGCCGTGGCCGTCGTGCGCCTCGTGACCGACGAATTGCCCTCGCTTCCGCGTGACACGAAGGGGTGGCTGGGTTTCGGCATCCTCCCCTCGCAGTTCCGAGGCGATTCTGCGTGGCTTCCGGTGTTCGGATGGCGCGGGACCCAGACGCAGCAAGAGCTGAAGGCGGCGATCGACGCGTTCGTCGCCGACAACCGAGCCCGCCAGCTCGATGAGGACCGACGGCTCGCCTACGTGGCGTTCACCCGAGCCCGCGACCACCTCATGCTCTCGGGCTCGAGTTGGTCGGGCACGAAGCGCCCTCGTCGACCCAGCGTCTTCCTCGACGAGGCCGCTGAGGCGCTCGGGGCGGAGCTGTTCGTCGACGAGGCGGGCGATGACCCCTACGACGGTGAGCGGCGCCTGCTGCACTGGCCGCTCGACCCGCTCGGGGCCCGACGCACGGCGATCTCGGCCGCGGTCGGGGCCGTCACCGCTGCGCGCGCGGCGACGCCGGTCGACGCCGATGACGACCTCGAGCTGCTGCTCGCGGAGCGTGCCGAGCGGCTCCGGCCCGTGCACACGCCGGCTCCGACGCGTATCCCAGCCTCTCGTTTCAAGGATTTCGTCGACGACTACGGACGCGCGGTCGAGGATCTTCGCCGGCCCATGCCGGAGCGCCCCTATCGGCAGACGCGCCTCGGAACGCTCTTCCACGCCTGGGTCGAGCAGCGCTCCGGGCTGGTCGGAGCGGGTGTCGGGCTCGACGACGACGGTCTGTGGGGCGACGACGAAGCGGGAGCGTCCGCAGCTGATGCCGTCGAACTGCAGCGGTTGCGGGAGTGCTTCGAACGCTCGGAGTGGGCCGCACTGCGGCCTCTCGAGGTCGAGACAGAGATCGACTTCGTCACGACGCGCCTCGACGGGCGCGAGCACGTCGTCATCTGCAAGCTGGATGCCGTGTACCGCCGCGGCGAGCGGTACGAGATCGTCGACTGGAAGACGGGGCGCCCACCCGCCAGCGAGTCCGAGCGTCGTTCGCGCATGCTGCAGCTCGAGCTCTATCGCGAGGCCTATCACGCCAAGCACGGTATCGACCTCGACCTGATCGACGTCGCCCTCTTCTACGTCGGCGATGAGCTGGTGCTGCGGGGGTGAGGGCCCGGGCCGTCCAGACCGGGAAACGTACGCGTGAGAGGTTTCGGGCAGCGACGCGCAAAAGCGCTGCTCGGATCTGCCGACTCGGTCACAGCCCGGTCACGTGACCCGGTCGCACCCCGCGCGGCTCGAGGCAGGATGTGCCGGTTGAGGCGCGAGAAAGAGCCGCCCCCGGCCACCGTCGCGAACCAGGTCGACGGCGATGAGCGGCCGCAGCAGAGCGACGGCGCCCGTCAGGCCCCGTCGCCGGAGACGCCCCAGCGGCGCAGCGCGGCGCGGCTCGCGCGAGCGGCGTCTTCTTCGTCGTCGGTGTGCGCGGCGCCGAAATCGCGCGAGGCGTCGGACGCCGTTGCGTCCGTACCCGGTGCGCCCTCTTCGCGGACGGCGGGCTCGGCGGGGTCTGTCGGCACGGCAGAGCGTGACCACAGCGAGGTCGCGTCGGTGTCGCCGCTCAGCGCGGGAGCCTGGCCACGGTTGTTCCGGGTCTCGGGGGTCTTGTCCTCCCACCCGTCGAGGTCGAGGGGCTCGGTCTCGCCGGGCTCGACGCTGTCGGGGACGGGCAGCCGGTCGACGTGGATCGCGCCGCTGTCGGCATCCGACTCTTTCGCGTTCGCGAGCGCCTCGGCGAGCGCTTCGGCGGCGGTGGCGCGGTCGCGCTCCGCCGACAGGTACAGCGACAACGCTTCGGGGTCGTAGGCGTCGGTCTGCATCGAGGTGTCGACGGCGGCCGGGGCAGAGACCGGGGGGACGCTCTCGACGAGGGCCATCGCGTCGTCGATGTCGCTTCGCGAGTCGGGCACGATGTGGTCGCCGCGCACGCCGTCGGCCAGGGCGTCGAGCAACGCGACGGCGTCGGCGACGACGTCGGTCTCGCCGGCGTCGTGTCCGTGCACGAGCCAGCGCGCGAATTCGAGCTCCGCGTAGAACCGCGCGCGTTCGCGCAGCAGGGGGTCGGGGGAGCGATCGCCGGCCGCGGCGTATCCGGCGTGGACGTCGTCGGCGGCGAGGGGAGCGGATGCCAACCAGCGCAGGTCGACGGCCGGATCGCCGACGCTGAGGCCGGCCCAGTCCAGGATGCCGACCACGTGGGGGATCTCGTCCTCATCGTCGGCGAGGAGGATGGATGAGCTCGTCGCGCCGCCTAGGACGACCGCCGACTCGAAGCGCCACAGCTCGTCGACGTCGAGGGCGCGGCGCCACCGCAGCATGAGGTCGTCGCTGACGCGACCGGTGGCGTCAGCGCGGTCGAGGAGTCGTTTGACGTCGTCCCGCACCTGCTCGGGAGAGCGCACGGGCAATCCGTCGGTGCGGACGATCGACACGGGGAGCGCGTGGACTGCGGCCAGCGCCCCGCCGATCGTCGGCGCGTACCCGGGGCCCTTGGGGAGGTGCGCCGGGTCGATGCGGTAGCCGTCGATGCGATCGACGATGAGGACACGCTGCGCTCCGGAACCGCTCTCGCCGATCACCTCGGGCACGGCGAAGGGGAGGAGGGCGCGAACGCCCGCCGTCAGAGCGTGCAGCGCTCGCGACTCCGCGGCGAGGTCGGGAGCGCCTTCTTCGCCGGCGGGCATGCGGATGACGACCTCGCGCCCGTCGGCGGTGCGGGCCAGCGCGGCATCGAAACGGCCGGCGGCGTTCTCGGTCAGAGCGCTGACGTTCGAGAAGGCTGCGCCGGGCAGGGCCGTCGTCGCCGACGCGGCTAAAATGAGGGGCGAGCGTGCCATGCCCCCAGGGTAGGTCGGGCCTTCCTTCACCGGCCCGCGCCACGCCCTTCACCGAGCAGGTCGGTCTGCCGACCGCCCACCCGTGCCCGCCGTCAGAGAGGTGTTCGATGCCGCGTCCCGCGTCTTCGCCGTCCGAGGTCCCGTTGACCGTCGACCGCGCGGGCGGTGAGCGCGACGACGAGACCCTGCTCGAGCGCGTCCTGTCTGAACCGAGCACCCTGGTCCTCGCCATCCGTCGCGATGCGGCGCCGCTGCGCGACGGACACTTGGTCTTGGGCTCGCAGGCGCGGATCGGGAGAGAGCACGTCCAGGAGTGGGCGTTTCTCGGCCGCACTCCCGATCACACCGCGGTCGTCCTCGCGGCCCTGACCGCCGGCGCCCCCGACGACCTCGTTCCGGATGCCGAGTGGGCACCCCTCCGCGCGGCCGGAGGCGACCTGCCCGACGGTGAAGCCGAACTGCTCACCACCGCCGTCGCTCTGGCGGGGTGGCTGCGCGATGCCGCGTTCTGCCCGGCGTGCGGCTCGGCGACAGAGCTGCGCCACGCCGGCTGGTCGCGGCACTGTCCTGTCTGCGGGCGTGAGCACTTCCCGCGCACCGATCCGGCGGTGATCGTGCTGGTGACCTCGGCGACCGGTGACGATCGGATCCTTCTCGGCGCGAACGCCGCCTGGGGAGGTGACCGGTACTCCTGCTTCGCCGGGTTCGCCGAGGCGGGGGAGTCGCTCGAGGATGCGGTCACCCGCGAGGTCGGCGAGGAAGCCGGGGTTCGTCTCCGCGACATCGCGTACCGCGGTTCGCAGGCCTGGCCGTACCCCCGTTCGCTCATGCTGGGCTTTCGAGCGGTCGTCGTCGACGACGCTGAAGCGGAAGCCGACGGTGAGGAGATCGTCGAGGTCCGCTGGTTCGACCGCGAAGAGATCGGCGCCGCCCTTCGCGGCGAGGGCACGGCGATGCTCCCGGGCCCGGCATCCATCGCTCGTCGCTTGATCGACGACTGGTACCGGGGCGTCGTATGACCGCGCCGCTCGAGGGACTCGACGAGCACCAGCTCGAGGCGGCGCGTGCGCTTCGCGGTCCGGTCTGCGTTCTCGCGGGTGCGGGCACCGGCAAGACGCGCGTGATCACGCGCCGCATCGCTCACGGTGTCGACACGGGCGCCTACTCGCCGCAGCGCGTGATGGCCGTGACGTTCACCGCCAAGGCCGCGGGGGAGATGCGCGGGCGTCTGCGTGCGCTCGGGGTCGCGGGGGTCTCGGCCCGCACGTTCCACGCCGCCGCTCTCGCGCAGGTCAATTTCTTCTGGCCGACGCTCGCCGGTGATCAGGCGCCTTCGATCATCGACAACAAGGTGCGCATGCTCGCGCACGCGGCCGACGGCGTGGGACTGGCCCCCGACACCGCGACTCTGCGCGACGTCGCGTCGGCGATCGAGTGGCGCAAGGTGACTCTGCGCTCCATCGAGCAGTACGCGGCGGACCGCCCCGACGGCGTCGGTCGTCTCAGCGTCGACCAGGTCGTGGCCCTGCAGAGCGCGTACGAGAAGCTCAAGGACGAGCGCCGCCAGATGGACTTCGAAGACGTCCTGCTGACCTGCGCCGGCATGATCGAGGCCGAACCGCGGGTCGCCGCGGCCGTACGCGAGCAGTATCGGCACTTCACCGTGGATGAGTACCAGGACGTCTCGCCGCTGCAGAACCGCCTGCTCGAGCTCTGGCTGGGCGATCGTCGCGACCTGTGCGTCGTCGGTGACGCGAGCCAGACGGTGTATTCGTTCACCGGCGCCGACGCGCGGTACCTGCTCGAGTTCGAGCGCACGCATGAAGATGCGCGTGTCGTGCGTCTCGAGCGCAACTACCGCTCGACGGCTCCGGTGCTCGCCGTCGCCAACGACCTCATGAGGGGTCGCGCCGGCGCCCTCGAGCTCGTCGCGGCCAGCGAAGACGACACGCCCACGCCGACCGTGCGCGCCTTCGACGACGATGAAGACGAGGCCTCTGCGGTCGCGGCCTCGATCCGCGACTCGCTCGCGCGCGGCGTCGATCCCCACGACATCGCGGTTCTGTACCGCTCGCACGCGCAGTCCGCGGGGTTGATCTCGGCCCTCGCGAAGGTGGGTGTCGCGGCGTCCGTCCTGGGCGGCCGCAAGTTCTTCGACCTTCCCGAGGTTCGGCAGGCTCTCATGGCGCTTCGCGCCGCGTCCGTGGCGCCGCTCGAGACCGGGTTCCTTCCGACCGTCCGCGACGTGCTCCGCAGCGTCGGGCTCACCGACGACCCGCCCGAGGCGGGCGGTGCGCTCCGCGAGGCGTGGGAGGCGCGCGCCGCCATCCTGCGCCTGGCGGAGGAAGCGCCGCACGGCACCGACCTGCGCGCGTTCACCGACGATCTGCAGGCGCGTGCGCGCGATCAGCACGAGCCGACGACGCGGACGGTGACGCTCGCGACGCTGCACGCGGCGAAGGGGCTGGAGTGGGATCACGTGTACCTCGTGGGATTCAGCGAAGGGCTGCTGCCGATCTCGTACGCCAAGACCTTCGAAGCGGTCGACGAAGAGCGGCGCCTCGCGTACGTGGGCGTCACGCGGGCCGCACGAACGCTGTCCGTGAGCTGGGCACGGGGTCGAGGGCGGATGGAACGGTCTCCGTCGCGCTTTCTTCGAGAGATCGGCAGTGGCAGTCTGCGCTCGGCCGATGCAGCGCCCAGGCCCGCCGGAACGAATCGGCGCGCAGGCGCAGCGAGCGCGTCGTCTGTCCGATCGGAGCGGTGAGCAGGAACCGCGCCGCCCGTCCGGCCTCGGCTGCCAGCGCCACGTCGATCTCGGGCCGCGGTCGTCCCACCAGCTGAGCGGCGACGGTCGCCCACTCCGGGTTGTCGCGGCGCTGGTCCGCGTCGAGACACGCGAGGCACGCCGTCTGTCCCGGCACCACGACGGGCCCGATCCGGGCACTCGACCCGTCGAGCACGAGCGGCAGGTGCGTCACGTCGTCGCGGACGAGCGGCCCCGCTCTGCGGGGGTCGACCCGGTGTGCGGCCAGCAGCACCACCCGTGTTCCGGGAGCGACGCTCTCGGTCGCCGTCCCCGCCCACGCCACGACGCGGGTGCGCGGGGGCAATGCCGCCAAGACGGCTCGGGCGGCTCGCGGCGGCAGGTCATCGTCGACCTGAAGGGCGAGGGGCGGATGCCGTGACCTTCGCGCCAACGCCGGAGCCACCGCCGCGAGCAGAGCGTCGGCGGCTCCGTCCTCGGCCCCGTGCACGCGGGCGAGACCCCGGACCGCGGCCGCACTCGTCCCGTCCGCAAGCGCCGCGACGACGACGTCGACCCACGAGCCGGTGAAGGGCGAGACGGCTACCGCGGGGGCGCCGAACTGCACGCTCCCATCGGAACGCCAGAGCGGGGGAGCAGCAGAATCGAGTCTGATCATCGGCCGATCATCGCGTCTGCGGAGATCCCGGATGCCGTTGTCCCCAGGGCGAAAAATGCGTGACGCCCGTGTGGAGGAATGTCATCCTCCCCACGGGCGTCACGACACGACGGGCTTCAGCCCGCCGAAGTGCTCACACCGGCCGCTGATCTCCCGGCGCCGCTCCGTCGTCGTCGCCGCCGAGGGGACCGTCGCCATGCTCCCGCGTCCCACCCGCATCCGTGCCGTCGTCCGGGGTCCCGGCATCCGGGCTCCCGCTTCCCGAACCACCGTCGCGCCGCCCGCCGTCGGCCTCTTCGGCCAACAGCTGCGCGAGGGCGTCGTCCATCGCGTCCGACGGAGCCGCTTCTCCGCGGGAGGCCGCGGTCAGTCGCGCGATCAACGCCGCGGGGTCGTCGATGTCTTCCGACGAGGGCATGAGGTCGGGGTAGTCCCACAGCCCGTCTCGACCGTCGACGCCCACGGCGTCGGTGACGGCGCGCCACATGGCCGCGGCTTCCCGCATGCGACGGGGGCGCAGTTCGAGGCCGACGAGCGAGCCGAGCGCCTGTTCAGCGGGCCCGCCCACCGCGCGACGACGACGAACCGCCTCGGCGATGCGAGCGGCCGAGGGCAGGCGCGAGGTCGCGTCCTCGGTGACCACGTCGACCCAGCCTTCGATCGTCGCGAGCAGGTTCTCGAGGCGCGTGAGAGCTGCGGTCTGCTCTTCGGAGCGCTCGGGCAGCAGCGCACCGCTCTCGAGGGCGCCGCGCAGCTCTTCGGGCTGCGAGGGGTCGAAGCGCGAGGCGAGGTCTTCCAGGGCGTCGGTGTCGACGCGGATCCCGTGCGCGAAGTCGCGCACCTGCGAGATCACGTGCAGGCGCAGCCAGCGCGCGTGACGGAACAGGCGCGCGTGCGCCAGCTCGCGCGTGGCCAGGTACAGCGCCAGCTGATCCTCGGGGATCTCGAGGTCGCGGCCGAAGTCGGCGAAGTTCTGCGGAAGGATCGCCGCGTCGCCGTCGGGCATGACCGGGATGCCGACATCTCCGCCACCCACGACCTCGGTGGACAGCCGGCCGACGACCTGGCCGAGCTGCGTGGCGAAGAGCGAACCGCCCACGGTGCGCATGAGGCGACCGGCACCGGCGATCATGTCCTGCATGTCGTCGGGTGCCTGCTGGCCGAGGGCGGCGGTGAGCGCGTCGGCGATGCTCGTGGCGACGGGTTCGGCGAGCTCCTGCCAGATCGGGAGGGTCGCACTCACCCACGCGCCGCGCGTGACGGCGCGCGGGGGGCGCGGCAAGTCGCTGATCGAGGTCGCCTCGCCCAGCCACAGGGCCGCGAGGGTGAACGCCTGGTCGAGGTCGGTGCGCTGACCGGTGGTCACGCCGAGGCCGTCCTGGTTGGCGATGTGCAGGGCCTGGCGCTCGGCCAGGCTCCAGTCGACGCCCTCCTGCGTGCCGGCGAAGGCGCCCTGCAACTGGTTCACGACGGCCTGCAGCATGGCGGGGTCGATCTGCATGCCCGACAGACGGGAGAGCTGCTCGGGGTCGATGCCGCTGACGTCTCCGGACATGAGACGGCGCATGAGTTCCTGGAACTCGTCCTCGGGGCTCCGGTCGCCGCCGGGGTTGTCGTCTGCCACGTGAGCCGCCTTTCAGCCAGGTCTGGGGGAACGGGTTCTACGCTAGTCGCACGCTTCCCCGCATCAGTCGGCTCGGCCCCCGGGCCGCTTACGCCGCGCGCGAACGACCCGGCAAAGGATTGAGACTGTGACCCTGTTCGATGAGAACGTCTCCGTCGTGCCCGCCCCGCGTCAGCGGTGGCGGCGCGGCACCGTCGTGGGCGTGTGGTCTCTCACCATCGCGGTCATCGTGCTGTTCGTGATGACGTTCCTGCCCTCGGCATACGTCATCCAGCAGCCGGGCCCGGTCTACAACACCCTCGGCACCACGGCCTCCGCCGACGGCCAGCAGGTTCCGCTCATCTCGGTGCCCGAGGGCGACGAGAAGGACTCCACCAGCAGCGGTCAGCTCGACCTGCTCACCGTGCAGGTCAGCGGCAACCGCGAGCACACCCCGTCGTGGATCGAGCTGGCCTCGGCCTGGTTCGACAGCTCGCGCGCCGTCGTGCCGATCGATCGCATCTTCCCCGCGGGGCAGAGCACCGAGCAGCGCAACAGCGAGAACGCCGCCCTCATGACCGACTCTCAGCTCGAGGCGAGCGCGGCCGCTCTCCGCGAGCTCGGCTACGACGTCCCGCAGCAGATCGCGGTCGGCACGATCGACGACTCCGGCGCCGCGAAAGACAAGCTGCAGCAGAACGATGTCATCACCTCGGTCGACGGCACCGCCGTCTCGAACATCGACGACATCCGCGCTGCGGTGCAGAAGGCCGCGGGTCAGGCCGTGAGCGTCGGTTACGAGCGTGACGGCACGGCATCCACGATCTCTATCACTCCCCGTCAGACCGAGGTGAACGGCCAGACGCAGTACCTGCTGGGCGTGGGGCTGATGATGACGTTCGACCTCCCCGTCGACGTGAAGATCCAGCTCAACGATGTCGGCGGCCCCAGCGCCGGCATGATGTTCGCCCTCGGGATCATCGACAAGATGTCGCCCGGCGACCTCACCGGCGGCCAGCACATCGCCGGCACCGGCACGATCGACGCCGACGGGAACGTGGGCCCGATCGGCGGCATCCGTCAGAAGCTCTACGGAGCGCGGGATGCCGGGGCCACCTGGTTCCTCGCCGCCCGAGGAGAACTGCAACGAGGTCGTGGGCCACGTGCCCGACGGCATCCGAGTGTTCTCCACCTCGACCTTGAAGCAGTCGCTCACCGTGCTCGAGACCATCCGCGACGGAGGGGATCTCGACGCCCTGCCGACGTGTACTTCGTGATCGATCTTTCACGGCGAACCCCAGGCAGGGCGCGCCTAGGATGGACGGGTGACCACGACCTCGGCGCCGAATCAGGCCACGCCCCCTAACCGCTCCCGACGGATCATCTCGATCACCCTGGCGGTGATCGCGGTTCTCGTCGTGGCGTTCTTCGTCTTCGCGAACCTGTACTCCGACTGGCTGTGGTTCTCGCAGCTGGGCTTCACCACCGTGCTGACCACCCAGTGGCTCGCCCGCAGCGTGATGTTCGTGGTCGGTTTCCTCGCGATGGCGTTGCCCGTGTGGGGTGTCATCCAGCTCGCCTACCGGCTCCGCCCGGTGTATGCGCGTCTGAGCTCGCAGCTCGACCGCTACCAGGAGGTCGTCGAGCCGCTGCGCCGCCTCGCCATGTGGGGCATTCCGATCTTCTTCGGCTTCTTCGCCGGCTTCGCCGCCTCCGCCCAGTGGGAGACCACGTGGCTGTGGCTGAACGGCGTCTCCACGTCCACCACCGACCCCCAGTTCGGTCTCGACACCGGTTTCTATCTGTTCGGGATGCCGTTCTACGCCGCTGCCCTCGGGTTCGCGTCGGCCGTGGTGCTGGTGTGCCTCCTGCTCACGGGTGTGGTGTCGTACCTCTACGGCTCGGTGCGGGTCGGCCAGCGAGAGCTCCGCATCTCGAAGGCCGCGCGCATCCAGCTCGCGATCCTCGCCGGTGTGTACCTGCTGCTGCAGGGTGCGAGCCTCTGGCTCGACCGTTTCCGCACCCTCGTCGAGCCGTCGGAGCGCATCACGGGCCCCGGTTACGTCGGCACCAATGCCGTCATCCCCGGCCAGACGATCCTCGCGATCGCGGCCGTCATCGTGGCCCTGGCGTTCTTCGTCACGGCCTTCCTCGGTCGCTGGCGCTACCCGCTGATCGGTACCGCGTTGCTGGTCGTCTCGGCGATCGTGGTGGGAGCTGCCATCCCCTGGGCGGTCACCACGTTCCAGGTGCGCCCGAACGAGCTCGCCCTCGAGAGCCAGTACTACCAGCGCAACCTCGACGGGACGAAGGCCGCCTACGGCCTCGACAGCATCGAGAAAGAGAACTTCCAGGCGACGACGACCGCGCAGGCGGGTCAGCTGCGCAACGATGCCGAGTCCACCGCGCAGCTGCGCATCATGGACCCGGCGATCATCGGGCCGACGGTCCGCCAGCTCGAGCAGTACCGCGCGTACTACCAGTTCAACACCCCGCTCGACGTCGACCGCTACACGATCAACGGCCAGACGCAGGACACGGTGGTCTCGCTCCGCGAGCTCAACATCGGCCAGCTCGGCGACGCGGCCTCGTGGCAGAACACGACCCTCGTCTACACCCACGGCTACGGCATGGTCGCAGCCGCCGGTAACGAGCGCACCGCCGACGGCGACCCGGTCTTCCTCGAGCAGGCCATTCCCGGCACCGGCTTCCTGACCGACCTCAACTACGAGCCCCGGGTGTACTTCGGTGAGCAGTCGCCGCCGTACTCCATCGTCGGTGGACCCGAGGGTGGCGAGCCGATCGAGCTCGACTACCCGCTCGGCGCCGACGGCGGTACCGAGACGCGTACGACCTTCGCCGGCAACGGCGGACCGAGCGTCGGAAACGTCTTCAACCGCCTCATCTACGCGCTGAAGTTCCAGTCGGAGCAGATCCTCTTCTCGGACTACGTCAACTCCGACTCGCAGATCCTCTACGACCGTGATCCCAAGCAGCGCGTGCAGAAGCTCGCGCCGTACCTGACGCTCGACAGCGACCCGTACCCCACGGTCGTCGACGGGCGCATCAAGTGGGTCATCGACGGCTACACCACAAGTGCGAACTACCCGTACTCCTCGGGCGTCTCGCTGTCGCGGGCCATCGCCGACTCGAACAACCCGGCTCCGACCTACGCGCTGGACGACATCAACTACATCCGCAACTCGGTCAAGGCAACGGTCGACGCTTACGACGGCTCGGTGAGCCTGTACGCGTGGGACGACCAGGACCCGCTGCTCAAGGCCTGGCAGAACGTCTACCCCACGACCCTCAAGCCGTGGACCGACATGTCTGCCGACCTCATGAGCCACGTGCGCTACCCGACCGACCTCATGAAGGTCCAGCGCTCGATGCTCGGTGTCTATCACGTCGATGACGCCCGTTCGTTCTTCCAGCAGGACAACCGTTGGACGACCCCGAACGACCCGCAGGACCCGGCGACCTTCCAGCCGCCGTACTACCTGACGATGAAGATGCCGAACCAGGACGACCCGTCGTACTCGATGTTCACGAGCTTCATCCCGGCATCCCAGGGCGGACAGGCGAGAAACGTGCTCACGGGCTATCTCGCCGTCGACTCCAACGCCGGTAATCAGCAGGGCACCAAACGCCCGGACTACGGCAAACTCCGGATGCTCGTCATCGATGCGTCGACGACGGTCCCCGGACCCGGCCAGGTGCAGAACACCTTCGACTCCGATACGAACGTCTCGTCTCAGATCAACATCTTGAAACAGGGGCAGTCTCAGGTGCTCAACGGAAACCTGCTGACGCTCCCGGTCGGCGGTGGCCTGCTGTACGTGCAGCCGGTGTTCGTCCAGTCGTCCGGTGATACGAAGCTGCCGCAGCTCAGACGCGTGCTCGTCGCGTTCGGTAACAAGATCGCGTTCGAGAACACGCTGAGCGAGGCACTCGACACGCTGTTCGGCGGTGATTCCGGGGCCAACACCGGCGACGAGACCGTCACCCCGAGCGACCAGAACAGCGGCACGGGCGGATCATCGGGTACTCCGGCTCCGACGGGCGACTACGCGGCTGCCCTGCAAGAGGCGCGAGATGCCCTGACCGCGCGTCAGGCAGCGCTGACCAGCGGCGACCTCGCGGGCTTCGCGACGCAGGATGCCCGTCTCACCGCAGCGGTCCAGCGCCTGCTGGACCTCGAGTCCCAGGGCCAGGGCGGCACGGCGACGACCTCGCCGGCCCCCGCCCCCTCGGCCACGCCCGCGGGCTGATCCACTCCCTCGACGCCCGCGCCCCGCATCTTCGCGGGGCGCGGGCGTCGTCGTTTCGCGCGGGACGTTCCCGTCGCGCCGGACCACGTCATCCTGGATGTGCCGCGGTCGTCCCCGGTCGAGTGCCCAGAGCACGCCGCACGCCGCGCCCCGCACCCGGCGTGTCATGGACACTCGCCGCCGGGGTTCCGGCATCCGGTCCCCGCGTCCCGAGCCGTGCCCGCGCCGCCGCCCCGGTCGAGTGTCCAGAACACGCCGCATGCCTCGCCCTGCACTCGGCGTGTCTTGGACGTTCAAGGCCGGGGTGCCGGCATCCGGACCCGTGTCCCGCTCCGCGCCCGGCGTGCCGGCGCCCGGCCCGCGCCGGCCCGCGTCCCGCGCCGCGCCCGGCGTGCCGGCGCCCGGCCCGCGCCGGACCGCGTCCCGCGCCGTGCCCGAGGTGCACCCCGCGTGAACGACGTTGAGTGTCCAAAACACCCGGACGGTTTCGGATTTCGTCCGGGTGTTTTGGACACTCAACGGGGGACACCGGATGCCGGCGCCCGCCCGCCGCGCGGAACCCACCGCCCCTCGCACGCCCCCGCCGCCACGGCGCGCTTACGCGCCCCGCGCGCTCACACGCCCCACGCGCTTACGCGTCTCATGCACGCACGCCCCCGCGCGCCTCGCCCGCGCTCACGCGGTGAGGAACCACCACCAGATCAGCAGCATCGTCGTGCCGAAACCGGCGATCTGGTTCAGCCACAAGAAGCGGTTCCAGCCCGCGGTGGCGCGGTCGCTGTCGGCATCCGTGACGTTGCGGTACGGCCAGCACACCACCAGGTAGGGCACCACCAGCACGGCGGCCAGCGGGCCGGGCCAGGCGGTGAACAGCATGGCCACGCCGGCCAGGGCGTATGCGACGAGGGCGAAGCGCACGGTCCAGCGGGCTCCGCGAGCGGTCGCGATCGACGAGATGTCGGCCGCGCGGTCGGCCTCGACGTCCTGCACGGCGCCGAAAGCGTGAGAGGCGATACCCCACAACGCGAAAGCGACCAGCACGAACACGAGCTGCGGCGTCCACACGGCCCCGGCGAGCACCAGACCGTACACCGCGGGAGAGAAGAAGTGGATGCTGCTCGTCATCGAGTCCGCGAACGGCCGCTCCTTGAGCCGCAGGGGCGGCGCGGAGTAGAACACGACGAAGAACAGGCTCAGCGCCAGCACGAGCCACGACAGCGGCGACCCGATCACCACCAGGTACGCCACGAACGGCAGGCACGTCAGCGCCGAGGCCCACAGCGTGATCGTGTGCATCCGTTTGTCGAGCACGGCGCCGTGCGTGCCGCCCTTGCGGGGGTTGCGCAGGTCGGACTCGTAGTCGAACACGTCGTTCACGCCGTACATCGCGAGGTTGTAGGGAACGAGGAAGAACAGGATGCCGATGATCAGCGGCGCATCGATCGTCCGCGTGGTCAGCAGATAGGCGGCCGCGAAAGGGAATGCGGTGTTGATCCAGCTGACCGGTCGCGACGACACGAACAGCTCCCGCAGCACGCGGCCGGGGGTGAGGGCGGCGGGAGCGGTCATGCGGTGTCCTTCGAGGGCAGGGGAGCGAAGAGGGTGTGCAGCGCCGGTAGCAGGAATGCCGCACACAGGGGATAGGCGAAGTCCTCGATGGGCGCGAGCCCGAGCTTCAGGCCGCTCAGGTGCTCCTGAGGATACGAGAACAGGTCGACGGCGATCATGAGGTTGTCGAACACGAGCGTGAGTGCCACCAGGACGAGTGCGGTGAGACCGGAAGATGTCATGCGCTCCCGGAACCGCGGCCGCTTCACCGTTGCGAGAGTGACGATGACGGTCACCACGACGAACGGCAGCACGATGAGCGGATACGTCACTCGGGTCGCCTCTCGACCGCGGCGGCGCCGGAGCGTCGAGACGCCGCCCGCCCGAAGACGGCGAACATCACCACCGTCAGGTAGCTCAGGAACAGCAGGAAGAACACTTCCTCGAGCGGCAGGTGCGGCGCGAGCACGATCCCGACGAACAGCGGGCTCTCGCCCTTCACGAACACGCCCGTCATGATCCCGACGAGGTCCCACGCGAGGAAGAACACCGTCCCCGCCACCACGGCCAGAGCGGTGCGCCACGGAGCGACCCGCAGCGCGAGCGAGTACTTCCAGTCGATCAGCATCATGCCCGTCAACGAGAAGAGGATCGCGCCCAGGTAGATCCCGGGCATGTCAGACCGCCGCGCGCGCGGGTTCCGCCAGGGGACCGGCCGTGGTGTCGCCGGTCAGGCGCTTGACCACGAGCTCGGCAGAGATGAGGCACATCGGCAGGCCGATGCCCGGCAGCACCGAGGTTCCCGCGTAGTAGAGGTTGTCGACCTTGCGCGAGCGGTTCTTGGGGCGGAAGATCGCGCTCTGATTCAGAGTGTGCGCCAGTCCCAGCGAGTTGCCGTGCCACGCGTGCAGGTCTTCCTTGAAGTCCTCGGGCGCGATCGTCTTGCGCACGACGACCCGTTCGGCCAGATCCGGGATGCCGGTCCACTCGCCGATCTGGGCGATGACACGGTCCGCGGCCTTCTCGATGCGCTCGTCGCCGGCGCCCGAGACGCCGCCACGCCCACTGTCGGGGTCGGCGGGCACGGGGACGAGGACGAACAGGTTCTCGTGGCCCTCGGGGGCGACGGAGTCGTCCGAGGCGCTGGGGCGGCAGATGTAGATCGACGCGGGGTCGGGGATGCGCTTGTTCTCGCCGAAGATGGCGTCGAAGTTCGTGTGCCAGTCGTCGGTGAACAGCAGCGTGTGGTGGGTGAGCTGCGGCAGCTCGCCCTTCACTCCGAGCAGCAGCAGCAGGGCGCCGGGGCTCGGAACCTTGTCCTTCCACCACTTCTCGGGGTACTGGCGGTCCTTCGCCTCGAGCAGATCGTTCTCGGTGTGGTGCAGATCGGCACCCGAGACCACGGCATCCGCTGCGATCACTCGACCGTCGGCGAGCCGCACGCCGCGAGCGGTGCCCGACTCGGTGATGATCGCCTCGACGGGGGCCGAGGTCTCGATCGTGACGCCGCGCTCGCGCGCCAGCTTCTCGATGGCCGTGATGATCTCGGTCATGCCGCCCTTGGGGTACAGCACGCCGTCTCCCAGGTCGAGGTGGCTCATGAGGTGGTAGAGGCTCGGCACCTCGAAGGGCGATCCGCCGAGGAACACCGCGGGGTACGCGAGGATCTGCTGCAGCCGGGTGTTCTTGAAGTCCGTGGTGACGCGCTTCCACAGCGTGCGCGTCAGCAGCGGGATCAGGGTGGGAAGGCGCTTCACGAGCGCGGGGTCGCGCAGGCCCTTGGTCGACGAGTAGGGGTCGTAGAGGAACTTCGACGTCGACAGCTCGTAGGCGTCCTTCGCCGAGTCGAGGTAGGCCTCGAGGTTCGCACCCGAACCGGGCTCGTGCTCTTCGAACAGCGCGCGCACGGCCTCGCGGCCCGAGACGATGTCAATCGGCTCTCCCTTTCCGGGAGGGCCGTAGACGCGGTACGCCGGGTCGAGGCGCACCAGGTCGAGCTGTTCGTCGGCGCTCGTTCCGAGCAGGCGGAAGAAGTGGTCGAACACCTCGGGCATGAGGTACCAGCTGGGTCCGGTGTCGAAGCGGAAGCCGTCCTTCTCCCACGAGCCCGCTCTTCCGCCGAGGGCGTCTCGCGCCTCGAACAGGTGGACGTCGTGTCCTCGGTCAGCGAGGAGAGCTGCGGTACCGAGACCGGCGATCCCGCCTCCGACGACGACGATGCGCTGGGCGCTCATGAGCGTGAACCTTTCGGGGGGCGGCCCAGGAGGGCGCGGGCGGCGAGGGTGGCTTTGACACCGTCGGGGACGCGGACGCGAGGGGCGCCGGCGGGGGAGGAGCGAAGGCGTCGAGACAGCTCGGCGAACAGGTCGTGCGCCGTCGTGACGGCGGCGCGGCAGTCGGGCGGCAGATGGGGGACGACGGATGCCGCGGCGGCGAGGTCGGCGTCGATCCGGTCGAGCACGCCCACACGTCGTTCGTCGTCGGCGGCGCCGTCGAGATAGTCACGGCCGAGGCGGGTGGCGTCGTCCGCCAGGTCGCGGAGGAAGTTCACGTCCTGGAAGGCCGCACCCAGGCGCCGCGCGCCGTCGACCAGGTCGGCGGCGGGCTTCGCGGGGGCCGACATGCCCGCGTTCAGGAACACCTGCAAGCACATCAGCCCCACGACCTCGGCCGAGCCGTAGACGTAGGCGTCGTGCGACAGATCGTCGTGTGCCGCGGTGTCGAGGTCGGTGCGCATCGACGCGAAGAACGGGGCGATCAGCTCGTCGGTGATCCCGCACTCGCGCGCCGTCCGGGCGAAGGCGTGGACGACGAGGTTGGCGCTGAAGCCGGTGGCGATGGCATCCCGAACCTCGCTCTCGAGGCCGTCGAGCACCGCGCGCTCCCGTTCGGGGCTGAGGCCGGCGTCGTGGGCGGGTCCGTCGACGATCTCGTCGGCGACGCGGACGAGTGCGTAGATGTTGCGCACGTGCGGGCGGGGACGAGCGCCGAGCAGGCGCGCGGCGATGCCGAACGAGGTGGAGTAGCGGTTGATGACCGCGGCGGCTGCGTCATCCGCCGTCTGGGAGTACAGCTCGAGGCCCGTGGGCGCGTGACTCACGGAATGCGCTCCTGCACGGCGCGCACCAGGCCGCGGAGCATGTCTCGGCAGGCCTCGGGCAGGGTCGACGCCTCGATGATGCCGAGCGTGTCTTCGAGGGTGTCGAAGATGAGGCACTCGAGATCGGCGCGGGCGCCGGACAGCGCCAGGGCGTCCTGCGCCGCGCGTACGGCGATGGGGCCGGTGTGAGCTTGGGCGAGAGCCTCGCTGACCTCGGGCCAGTACGGCGACTGGCGCGCGAGCGAGATGAGGTGGGTCTTCTTGACTTCGCGCAGGTCGCAGCCCTCTTCTTTGCCCGAGAGGGAGGACGAGCCGAACGCGCCGATCAGGTCGTCGACGAGCTGGTACGCCAGCCCCAGCTTCTGGCCGAATCGCTCGAGCGCGTAGATCGAGGGGGTCGGTGCTCCGGCGATGAGGGCTCCGGCCTGCAGCGGCGCCGAGAACGAGTACGCGGCGGTCTTGTCGCGCGTGGTTCGCAGAATGGCGTCGGCATCGACTTCGCCCGGCGAGACGGAGTGCTCGACGTCCGAGAGCTCGCCCATGGCCGAGATCAGCACGGCGTCGTCGAGCATCTCGAGCAGCGGCAGGCGCATGTGATCCGGAAGCTGCGCCAGAGCGATCATGCGTCCGGCCTCGTGCAGCAGCAGGTCTCCGGCGAGGATCGCGGCAGCGTCTCCGAGCAGGGCCGAGCCCTCGGCATCCGCGCCCTTCTTCGCCCCGCGGTCGCGGAACTCGCCGGCCACGTTGGGCAGGCCGCGGCGCTCGGTGTCGTGATCGATCACGTCGTCGTGGATGACGAAGGCGGTGTGCAGCAGTTCGAAGGCCGCGGCCACCTGGTACACGCCGATGCGGTGCTCGTCGTCGCCGCCGAGAGTGCTGAAGGCCGAGACCACGAGAAGGGGGCGGAAGCGCTTGCCGCCCTCGGTCGCGCGGCGGATGGCGGATGCCAGGTATCGAGCGCCGTCGCCGAGGTTGGTGGAGCGGCGCTGGAGGCGGGAGAGCGCCCCATCGATCTCGCGGTCGATGCCCTGGCGGGCGACGGGGGAGGAGTCGAGGCTGATCATGAGGCGCGCCTCACCTGTCGAGGGGTCTGGAAGAGGTGCAGCTGCTGCGCCTGCAGCACGAGCCACGGGCTGAAGGCCCAGGGCGTGGACTCGAGGGAGGACGCCAGTTCGAGCGGGTCGACCCAGCGGAACTCCGCCACCTCGTCGGGATTGGGCTCGGGGTCGACGTCGGCGCGGGCGACGTAGACGGGGCAGATCTCGTGCTCGACGATGCCGCTGGCATCGACCGCCCGGTACCGGAAGGTCGGCAGTGCCAGTTCGAGATCGCGGATCGCGAGACCCACCTCGAACTCGGCGCGGCGGTGGACCGCCGACAGCGCGGGCTCGGAGGGGCCGGGGTGCCCGCAGAACGAGTTGGTCCAGACGCCGGGCCAGGTCTTCTTGTGCAGCGCGCGACGCGTGACGAGAACCTCGCCCGCGGTGTTGACGACATGACACGAGAACGCCAGGTGCAATGGGGTATCGGTGTCGTGCACGGTAGCCTTGGGCGCCGTGCCGATCTCGTTTCCGAAGTCGTCCAGGAGGACGACATACTCGGTCTCGCTCATCGTGCCTCCCGTTTGCTAGTTTAGCTAGCGATGTAGCCTTGACTATACCGACGCCGAAAGGGGGTGTCCACCGTGACGAAAGCCGTGTCGACCTCTGGTACGAGGCCCGCCGTGACCCACACATTACGCGCCGTTCAGACACTCAGCGACGCCCTCGACCGCATGCATTCGGGCATGAAAGGCGAGATGGATATGAATGCCAGCGACCTCGCGACGCTGCGCATGCTCACCATCCGCGAGCACCGCGGTCAGATGGTCAGCCCTCACGACGTGGCGACCCACCTGCGCATCTCGACCGCATCGACGACGAAGCTCATCGATCGTCTGGTCGCCTCGGGGCACCTGGAGCGTCTTCCGCACCCCTCCGACGGGCGCGCCCGCGTCGTGGTGCTGACCGAGAAGTCACGGCGCGAGTTCTTCCAGCATTTCGGCGTGCACCTGGGCGCGATGCGCGAAGTGGCCGACCGCTTCGACGACGGCGAGCTCGAGACCATCAACGCGTTCCTCGACTCGCTCACCGAGTCGATCACGACAGAGGACTGACGCGGTTCGTCCCTCGCGCCACGCGCACGCCCACGTCGTCGAACGCCTCCCGCTGCAGCCCACCCCGCCGTGCCGCCGCGCGCACCTGTGCCGGCGCATCCGACCACCCGCCGCCGCGGAACACGCGCGCGTCGCTCTCGCCCTCCGGGTCGTACGGGTCGGCGCACCATTCCCACACGTTGCCCAGGGTGTCGAAGAGTCCGTGGAGGTTCGGCATCCGTCCTCCCACCTCGGCGG
The DNA here is from genome assembly GCF_030818635.1 of Microbacterium sp. SORGH_AS_0421. Lineage (NCBI taxonomy): Bacteria > Bacillati > Actinomycetota > Actinomycetes > Micrococcales > Microbacteriaceae > Microbacterium > Microbacterium sp. SORGH_AS_0421. The sequence continues at coordinate 3,114,326 of NZ_JAUTAO010000001.1, read as the reverse complement.
GAAAACGCAGGCCGTCAGCGGCCGTCCACGCCACTTCGCGGACGGGTCCGTAGGCCGACGACGTCGAGCCCGCACGGCAGGCGTACTCCCACTCGTCTTCGGTGGGTAGGCGGAACCCGTCGGAGTCGGGGTCGCCCGTGACGACCTCGCCGTCGAACGAATAGACCGGGTCGAGTCCCTCCCACTCGCTCAGCGCGTTGCACAGTCGAATCGCCCGCAGCCAGCTCAGGTGGGTCGCGGGTCGCCGTGGATAGCGAGAGGGGATGCCGAGCAGCTCGGCCATCTGCTCCTCGGTGATGGGGTAGACGCCGATCTCGAAGGCGTCGACGACGATCTCGCGCCGCTGCGCCCCACGGAGATCGCCACGCAGCACACGGCCCGCGGGGATCCGCGCCATCTCGACGTCGGTCACGACAGCTCCACCATCCACAGGTCGCTGTCGCCCGTGACGAACAGTCGTTTCTCGTCGGCGTCGAATGCGCAGTTGCTCACGACGTGCGGGGTGGGGATCACGCCCAGGCGTGCGCCCGTCTCGTCGACGATGACCACGCCCGCCTCGCTCGAGATCCAGAGCCAGTCGCGGCTGTCGACGGCGAATCCGTCCGGGATGCCGGCATCCACCGTGGCGAAGGTGCGCGGGGCGCCGACCGCCTGGCCGTCCCAGTCGCACGCGACGACGCGCGGGAGGGCGTGGGCGTTCGACTCCGCGACGTAGAGCGTCTTCTCGTCGCGGCTGAAAGCCAGACCGTTGGGCTGGTCGAGGTCGATCATGCGCTCGAGTCCGTCGCCGTCACGCCAGCGGTAGACGCTCTGGTGGCGAAGAGCGGGATCGGCCGGGTACCCCTCGCGCGGGTCCGAGATGCCGTAGGTGGGGTCGGTGAACCAGATCCAGCCATCGGATGCCACGACCAGGTCGTTCGGTGAGTTCAGCGGTTCGCCCTCGAAGGCGTCGACCAGCAGCTCGGTGCCGGCCTCGTCGGTGCGACTGATGCCGCGGCGACCGTGCTCGGCCTGCAGGAGGCGGCCCTCGGCATCCATTGCGTTCCCGTTGGCGAAGTTCGACCGATCGCGCACGGTGACGATGCTGCCGTCCTCGCGCCAGGCGAGGGTTCGGCGACCGATCACGTCACTGAACACCAGGCAACGCTCTTCGGGCCACCAGACCGGACCCTCGGCCCACGTGGCGTCGGCGTACAGCGACAGCAGGCGCGAACTGCTCGGAAGGACCGCGGCGAGCCGCTCGTCCCACACCCGCGGGCGTGCAACCTCGACCGGCTCGGGGGAACGAGGACTTTGCAGGATCTGACCGTCGAGGAAGATACGGGGCATGACACAAGTCAAACGTGTGCGCGGGGTGGGGCGAGCCGGGTTGACGGGCTCAACCGAAGGGGTGGGGAGTCGGCGCGGCCGGCGACGACGCGAACTGGACGAGCACCTGCAGGCACGGCTCGTCTCCCACGGTGCCCGAGAGGTGCCCGGCCGTGCCGTCGACCTCATCGGTGTCGGTGTCCTGTCCGAAATGGATGTCGCCGGGGCCCATCTCGACACGCGAGCCGTCCTGCGTCTCGAGGAACCAGCGCCCCCGCAGCGGAATCACCCACTGCGGATGAGGCGACGGATGCCACTGCCCCACCCACCCCACCGGGAGCGCCGCGAACAGCACCGCCGACACCTCGCCGGGGAAGGGCCGCATCCACTGGGGGTCGGCGCCGCCGCCCACGCTCTGCAGTCCGAAGCCGCGCAGTACCGACTCGTCGAGACGACTCTTGCCGTCGAGCCCCGTCCACATGTGGACGAAGGGCAGCGTGGGCGGGATGTCGGCGTCGCGTCCGTCGTTGTCGAGGGCCGTGGTGGTGGTCGTGTCCATGCGTCGAGTCAACCGCGCGCGACGCGGGGGAGCGGAGGGTTGACGACAGGGGCGGATGCCGGGTGCCGGCGCCAACGATGAAGGGGCGCCGCCGACCGAAGTCGACGGCGCCCCTTCAGGAACGCGGTGTGCGTCAGGCCTTGCCCTCGGCGCGGTTGCGACGAACCGTGGTGGCCACGGCGATCGTGCCACCGGCGAGAGCGAGAGCGCCGCCGCCGACCCAGAGGCCCAGCATCGAGCTCGCGTCGAAGCCGGTCGCGGGGAGGCCGGTGCTGCCGCCCGCGTTGTTGCCGGCGGTGCCACCCGTGGGGGTGGCGGACAGGGTGTAGGTGCCGCGGCGGTCGGCGGGGAGCGTCACGCTGACGGTTGCCGAGCCGGAGGCGTCGGCGACCTTCGTGATCGACTTCGAGCTGACGGGCAGGTTCGCCGTGGCGAGACCGGCCTGGTTGGCGTTGTAGCCGACGAGGATGAAGTTGACGGTGGCGCCCGGAGCGACGTTGAACGTGACCGGACCATTGTTGGTGATCGTCACGGTCTGCGTGCCGGGAGCGGTGGGGACGTATGCCTGGGCCACGGCGGGAGCTGCGAACAGCAGCGCGCCGGCGAGGGCGGCGGAGACGCCAGCCTTCTTGAGGGAGAGCTTCATGAGTGCCTGCTTTCGAATCCGGGCTACCGGGAGGTGGTGGTCCGCGTCCGTGCTATCCCGATGGAGCTGCAAGGGGAAGGACAACAATGAAGCGGTGGGCTGCGATGAGACCCTTCCTGAGTATTGCCCAAGCGTTCCCTGCATTGCAAACTAGCTAGGTTTCCAGTGCGTAAATTTCCGCTGACGCGCAATCTGAGGCGCATTTACGCAGTGGGTTGCTTTATTGCAGGCCGGCCACCGACGCATTGTTACAGGACGCGACGACGGTGGGGTTGAGCGACGCATCCGCGGTGGGGGTGACGATGGCCTCCGCTTCCGAGGCGGACGTTGTCGCCGCGACGACGACGGTGACACTGGCAGAGGTTTGCGGGTCCAGGTTCATACCGAAGGTGAGCACCTGGCGTCCGTCGAGCGTTGCTTCCTCATGGGCGGTTCCGTTGGAAGCCGATGCCGAGACCAGCTCGTACCCCTGCGGCAGATAGAGGTTGCTGACGATGGTGGCAGAGCCGGGGGCGACACCGTACACACCGTTCCCCGTGACGTAAGGGGGCAACGACGTCTGTGCGTCCAAGGGAGCAGTGTTACTGAGCGCGAGTGTGAGCGTCAGCTGACGCGGGGACGTGCCGCCTTCTTGCTGACATTGGTCCCAGTTCAATGAGACCTCTGGCTTGACGTAGTAGCTCATCTTCGAGCCGGTGCCGTCATTGAGATAGACGCCGAAGCGCGCCGTGCGCTCGTTCGTTGCCGGCAGCTCTCCGGCGAGCGTTGTACCCGCGACGACCGATTGCTCTTCAGGGTTCGCGGACCAGATCAGAACGCGATGCTCTTCCGTTGCTCGCGCGAGCGCTGTCAGCATTCCAGTCGTCGATCCTCGACCCTGCAGGAGTGCTTGGAAGACAGCACCGGTCGCGCTCGCGAAGAAGGCATCCTGAGCGGTGGGTGCTGAGTACCGCTCATAGACCTGATTGAGCAGCAGGGGCACGGCATTGTCTGCGGAGAGCTGTTGTCCGTCCGCAACGGTGACCGGCCCGACCGCGTGAAGCAGATAGGAGAGCACCACCGGATCTACGACGATCACGCCGGCGACGTCTGTGCCGGTCTGAGCTTTGTACATATCGCGGGCGAGAGGCCCGTCGACCGTGAAGTCGGGTATCTGGGTGAGGTTGTGGAAGTACCGGGCCGGGCGGGTCTGATAGATGGCCTGAATGTCTTCCGGGAGTTGAACGAGAGGGGCAGAGATGCCCTGGGAGAGCGAGGTGGCGGATCGAGTGTCGACGAGCGAAATGGCTCCGGCATCCGTCCTCAGAAGGATCGCTGTTCCGGTGATGCCGCCGAGGGAGCGCCACTCGGCGTTGTTCTGGACGAGAAGGAGATAGTCCCGCGGGCCGTCCTTCCCGAGCATCGCCGGAAGCAGCTTGGTCGTCCGTGACAGCGCGTCCAGGGCGTTCGACGACCTCGCGAAGAGTTCCTCGGCGTGCCCGACGGCTCTGCCGACGACGCCGATCAGGGGGGTGGGGTCGATGCTCTCGACGGCGGCTGCAGCGTCGCGCGCCGACGCGGCCGCAGCTTCGGAGGGCGCGACGAGCGTCGCCAGACCGCTGGTGTCGATGCGTCCGTCGACGGGCTTCAAACTGTCGAGTGATGTGGACTGAGCGGCGGTCGCCAGCGGAAGGAGGCTGCCGCGTAACAGCTCATCGGAAGCCGCAGCAACGGTGCCGAACGCCGCGAGCTGAGGGCCGATCCACGGCGTGCGTTCCGCAAGCTTCCACACGGGGTCGGAGGTGAGCCCGTGGGCGGCCTCCGCGTCAGAAGCCAGACGAGCCAGCGTCGGCGCAGCGCTGGACGGGTCGGAGGCCACTTCGGTGGACGCAGCGCTCCCGTCGGTTTGGATGCGCTCGAGGTGGCCGTAGGCAATCGCTCCTCGCACGCCCACCCACACCGCTGCGAGGGTGAGCAGAATGAGTACTCCTCCGAGTGCCCACGTCGAGATGCGCCCTGCAGCTCGCATCGCAGGAGGAAGTGTGTGTGCGCTCATTGCAACCTGACTTCATCGCGGACCAGGGCGCCTCTTCGGACGCGTTCTCAGGCGGATCGTAGAAGTGTCCCTCAGCCCTCGCGCTGTGTTTCCCGTGTGCCACGACGCAGCGAGAAGCCGAGCTCGTCGAGCGTCGCATCGTCGGGGGCCTCTTCCGCCACGGGCGTCGAGCCTTTGCGCTTGGCGAGCTTCCGCTCCGCGCGAGTCAATTTCTTCGGTGTCTCCGTGTATCCGTAAGCGCCGTATCCGTACCCGTATGCGGAGTAGTACGAATCGGGGCCACGGGTGGGGACCATCGACATCACGAACCCGGCGAGCTTGGCCCCAACCGTGCTCAACGCTTCGGTCGCGCCCGTCAACTGGTGTTTGGTCGTCTTGCCCGCGGCAACAACCATGAGTGCGCCGCTGGTCACGCGCGCCAAGATGGCGGCGTCGGTGACCGGCAGAAGCGGGGGAGCGTCGCAGAGCACCACGTCGAAGTCTTTCTCCAACATGTTCAGCAGAGTCCCCATCTGCGCTGAACCGAGCAGCTCACTGGGGTTCGGGGGAATCTTTCCCGCGGGCAGAACGTACAGGCTGCGGCCTCCCCAGGGCAGCATCACCTCGTTGACCTTGGCTCGCCCGATCAGAACGTCCGTCAGACCCGCTCCGCCCTCGATGCTGAGGTACTCGGCAACCTTCGGCTTGCGCAAGTCGGTGTCGAGAAGAGCGACGCGCTTGCCGGCATCCGCAAGGGCGATCGCCAGGTTGATCGTCGTCGTCGACTTTCCCTCGCTGGGTATGGAGCTCGTCACGACGAAGCTCGCACGACCCCCCATGTCGAGGAACTGCAGGTTCGTACGCAAGGCGCGGAACGACTCTGCGCGAGGGCTCAGGGGGTCGGCGTGCACGATGAGCGGCCGCTCTTTCGCCTTCGCGTCGTACGCGATTGCCCCGATGTTCGGGGCGGCGGTGATCTGTTCGGCTTCGCGCGGCACCCGAATTCGATTGTCGAGGCTCGTACGAAGAACGGCTGCCGCAAGCCCGAGTGCGAGTCCGATCAACCCGCCGAGCGCGAGGTTGAGGGGGACGTTCGGGCTGGAGGGCGATGCGGATGGCTGGGCCTCGCTCACGCGGCTCAGACGGACAGGGCTCGTACCGTCAGAGGCTTCGGGCTCGAGCTGAGGGACCACTTCTGAAAGGCTCGTAGCAACCGCGTTGGCGAGGGTTGCCGCCATCACGGCATCCGGGTCTGAAACCGTCAGCGTGATGAGGGTCGAGTTGAGAGCCCCCTGCCGCTTTGACCTCCTTGGCGAGAGCCTGCGCGGTCGTAGGAAGGCCGAGCTGAGCGATGACCGGCTCGAGAACTATCGGGGTGCTCACGAGACCCACGTAAGTGTTGATACGAGCCTGCGCGAAGCTCGACCCCTGCTGCAACTCTGCGGCAGAGCTTCCCGCTTGGGTGGAAACGAAGATGGTGCTCGAGGATTCGTAAATAGGTGTTCGCGTTGCGGTGAAACCGACAGCAGCGCCGAGGCCCACGAAAGTGAGCACGACGATGACGAGCCAATTCTTGCGGAGGATGCGGATGTATTCGCTGAGCTCCATGGTGCCTTTCGAGGACGCGCGGCCTGCCGGGGGAGAAGGCGGGGCATTTTGATCAGTCTGACACAGGCAATGTCGTTCCCTGCAGCCGATCACGTCGGTTTGGGCACGCCTTCCTGCGGACGGCGAACCGGGCGAGTGCGCTCATCTGGCCGCGAAAGATGTGCGATAGATGGACGACCTCGCGCCCGCCTGCGATCACCGCGCAGAGAGGTCAGCCGAGAGCAAGCCGAAGGACACGCTCCACCGCGGTCAGGGCCGGGTCTAGCTGCTCGGCGGATTTTACGTACGTCGTCCAGGACCGGCGATAGGGATCGACGACGTCGTCGTCTTCCGGCGCGGCAGGCGGTAGCGCTAGTCCGCGTTGTCGCGCTACCAGCGCGAGGACGGCGCGCAGTCGGTCTCGGGAATCGTTCCGAGCACCGCTTGCCGATTCTTGGGCGGCTTCGCGAATTTCGTCGTCGCTCACTCCGGCCGACAGGCGAGCAAATTCGCGCGCGGTGAACGTATTTCTCAGGCCGCTCGGAGCCAGCTCCACGATCTCGCGCCGGTGATCGCGTGCGAGGGCGATGACCAGATTCGCATTGTGCACGTCCGCCGCGGTCAGCAGCCGTGCGCCGTGGCCACCGACGACCGCGGGCACGCCGCGCGTGGCAGCGAGCTCTATCGCTTGGGCAGTCATGGGCACGCCTTCCCGCGCTCGGGTGCCGGCGCTGGAAATGGACACGGCAAGATCAGCGAGCCGATGCTCCAAGACTTTCTCGACGAGCGGAGACCGACAGATGTTGCCGGTGCAGACGGCAAGAATGTGAATCACGAGAACTTTCGGAGACGAGATCAATCGGTTCTGACCGGTCACGACCGGTAGCTTGGCCACGTGCCCGGTAAGTTTAATGACTCCGCTCGCTCCGTCGACGCTCCGACGTTCGGTGTTGCGCCAGCAGAGTCGCTCATCGGGCGGGTGTCGCCGGGGCGGAGACGACGGCGAAACGACTGGCGGCAGGGAGGGCGCTCCGTCGAGAAGTGGGACTCGCGCGTGCTGGCGGTGGCCTTGCTGGGATTGGGGGCGGGCATTCTCGGTGCGGGATTGGCCAACGTCTTGCTTCCCTCGGCGCCAATCGTGTCGACGCTCGCTTTGTGGGCAGGGCTCATCGCTGCCACGGCTTTCGCTTTCCTCCGCGCACGGCCCGCAGGGCTCATGCGTATCCGTCCGACGGATCTGCTCTGGGGGTTCGGGCTGGGGCTCATGCTCCGCGTCCTTCAAGGGTGGGTCAGCGGGGCTGACACAGCCGCCTTCCCGTCGACTTCGAGCGCGACGGGTGCCGCTGATGCATCCTGGTGGCTGATGCAATTGCTCCCCGCGGGCCTCATCGGGCCGGTGGTGGAAGAATTTTTCTTCCGAGCAGTTTTGATCGTGGCGGTGTACCAGCTGTTGCGCCGAAGCGTGGGGCCGGCCGCTGCTGCTGTGACAGCCCTGCTGGTCTCAGCGGGTATTTTCGTCATGCTGCATGGAATGCGCGGAATCCTGCTTCTCAACGACGGGCTGGTTTTCTTCGCAGTCGGGGCCGCGTGTGGGCTTGTCGTCCTCCTGACGGGCCGCCTGTGGGGGGCAGTGCTCCTCCACATGGTGTACAACGTCTCGTACCTGCTTCTTGTCCTCGTCGGCGCATCGCTGGCTTGAGGGGCTGATACTGTTTGCCGAAACGCCGTGACTGTACATATCGGACGTCGATTACGATGCACGGTTTCCCCGGGAAATCTCTTATTGCGAGCACCGACAGCGTGCCACAGATCCACATGACGAGATACCCTCTCGCGTGTGAGTCCTGTATTGCAGCGACCGAGTCATGACTGGATCAAATCGGAGGCCGTCAAATTGGCTGAGCAAAAGACTCAGATAATTGTCTCGCAGGGATATAAGGGCCACCGCCTTATGTACGTTCGTCTACTGGCCAAGGCGGCTTTGGGTAAAGACAGGGTGCCGGTTTTGGTTTTGCCGTTAGAGGCGAAGCACTCTGTAGAGTTTCGCGTCCATCTTGCAGATTTGCCTAAAAGCGTGCAAATCATCTACCTCGGAGGGCGAATAAGTGTCCGCGGGCTTGCGAAGATGCTTCCATCATCCTCCGAGGCTATGCCCGTCGTCTTCTCAGAGGGTGATTCATGGCTGGCAAAACTACTTTTCTCTCCCCGTCTGCACGGCGGGGCGACGGCGCTCATCATGAGAAAGCCGAATGCAGTCTCTGACTCTCTGTGCCGGCCCGCGCGTATAGCCGCAAAATCAGCATTGATCTGGGGTCTGCGCGCCGTGCGCCGTTACCAGGTGTTCCTCCTTCAGGACGCAATCAGCTCACCTGGGGGAAAGTGGGCGGTGGCTGACCCCGTGACAATGTCCGCGGACCCCTCGGATCGAGAGCGTCTTCGCGATGAGTGGGCCGCTCTCGTGGTCGAGAAGCCCCGCTACTGGGTTGGGGTGGTCGGGGGGATCGGCCCTAGAAAGAACGTCCCATTCGTTTCGGAAGCCGTGGCGTCTCTCGGCTCCGATTTCGGCCTTGTGGTCGCAGGCGAAGCCGAGGCCCAGGAGGCTGATATCGAAGAATGGTTATCGACAGCCCGGCGTGCCGGTACGCCGGTCGTGCGGATCGAGGGGACACTCAGCGAGCACCACTTTGACTCCATTGTCGCTGCACTAGACGTCGTAGTTGTTGCGCATTCGAATGAGGGGCCGAGCGGAATTCTCGCTAAGGCGGTCCTCGCAGAGACGCCCGTAGCCGCAGCCGGTGCCCAATCTCTTAGACTTGCGGCCGACTCATCTGATGGGGCGGTGGCCTGGTCGGAACTCAAGGCTCACCTGATTGCCGATTCTATACAATCTCTCGTTTCCGTTGACCGGAAACTGACCTCGCGGAAGAATCTATCGACATCGTCGTTCACCGATCGCCTGCTCTCCACTTCCCCAAATCGGGGCCAGCGAAGGGGGCGGCATGAAAAGTGAGGGCCGTCCGTTAAAAAAGACGGCGCTTGTTGTGAACGCGGGAACGCATCCGGAGCCCTATCAGGTTGCGGTTGGGCTTGCGGAGATTGGCTGGGCGGTTGATTACCTGACGGGGTCTCAGTTCGCGCCCTCCGAGATGACGCGTGCGCTACTAACCGTCATACCAGTCCGCCTCAGGAGTTTCATATCCGCCAGGCTCCTGGGAGATGACGTCACACGCTTGAACCAGTTTTTCTACGCAGGTTTCGGATTCGAGTTTCTTTACTTGCTGCTACGGAACCGAGTACCAGCGTGTGCCGACAAGGCACTTGCGCGGCGCACTCGCAGGGTCGCGCGTCGTGCGGTGAAGTTAGTAACACGCGGCGCCGCGTACGATGTGGTGATAGCTCAACACACCAGCGCAATTCTGCCTTTCTCGTCCGCTCCCAGGGGCACAGGTCGCGTGCTCTTGCAACCGATTCTCGACGCGGGCACCCTAAACAGTGTCTTACGCGCGGAAGCTGCGGCCAACCCGTCTTGGGCGGACCTTCTGCCCCCACCTGTGGACGCGAAGCTACAGGAGGGGGAGATTGAGACTGCGGATCTTGTGATAACCGGTAGTGAACTTGTGGCGCAGCCCATACGTGACAGGTACGGCAAGCCCGCCTTCTCGGCGCACTACGGCGGCCCTGACGTTTCCTCCGTTGATATGCGGCGGCCCTCCGACCGCTTGGGGCCACTACAGGTGCTTTTCGCAGGGCAGGTTAACCAGCGCAAAGGGATTGGCTACTTGCTGGATGCGGTGCGGGGCTTCGAGCCAACGCTTGAACTCCGTGTTGCCGGGCAGGCGGGAGATCTTGTGAAACGGCGAGCCGCGGACCTGCCTCACGTCACGTTCCTCGGGGCATTGTCACGGGCTGATCTGGAGCGAGAGTATAGGCAGGCAGATGTGCTTGTCCTGCCCAGCCTCGCGGAGGGATTCGCGCTTGTCGTGACTGAGGCGATGTCGACGGGTCTGCCGTGCATCGTCACAAATCGCACCGGCGCTCACGAAGTGATTCGTCCTGGCGAGAACGGTTTTGTCGTCGATGCAGGCGACACTGCCGCGCTTCGTAGTGAGCTCGAGCGGGTCCTTGCCGATAGGGCTACTTTGGGGATCGTCGGCGAACGCGCGCGGGCGACGGCGGGAAGTCTGACCTGGCGTAAATTTCGAGAAGCGGTGGCCGTTCGTATAGACCGACATCAGTTCGGAAACACTGAGTGAGCCGCGTTGACCGGTCGAGAGTGACCGCACCACGGATCGATCGTTACGTGTCGGTTAGCCCCTCCGTGACGTTGACAACGAGGCTGTGCACGTTGTTGATCCGGGGCTGGAGCGTCCGGGTGCGCTCCGAAGGTGTCTCTGCCGCTTCCGTGCTCGAACGGTGGAGCTCGTGATCACATTTCTGATTTTGCTCAAACGGGAGACGTGCGCGTGGTGAAACATGCTGGCCCGGGACTTCAGGCGGCGTTGCTAACGGGAGCAACTGGTGGCTCACAAGCGATGGTTGCTCTCGCTTACGTTTTGTGCGCGCGTGCGGCCTCTCCAGAATCCTTCGGCTACGTGGCTTCCGCCATCGGTCTCGGTATGGCCATGATCGGCATCGTGGATTTCGGGGCGAACTCGTTTTGGATGAGGTCCCTGGCAAATGGCGCGATGACGCTGTCAGACGCGGCGCGGCGGGCATTTTGGAAGAGTGTTACGGCCGTTTTGCTTGCGCTTATCATCCTGGCGGTAACGTCCCTGGCATCTGTGCCCTCGGAGTTTCTGGCGGCGGCTCCCGTTTTCCTGGCGATGACACTCGCTCAGTTGGCACAGGTACCTTTGCGTGCGGCCGCGCGCAGCGACTTAGTAGCCATAGCGCTCGTTGTGAGCCGGATTTTTATGTTTGTGGTTTTGTTGCTTCTGTTAGTTGCGAATGTCGACGCGACTGTCGCGTTGTGGGCTTCTCTTTCGCTGGGGGCCTTCTCGGAAAGTTTTCTCTATCTCATGTTCACGCCGAGAGTCCAACGTTTCGCGTTGAATGACTATCGTTTTATCAACCCGTGGCAGGGATCGACTAATTTCGGTGTCTACTCCATCGCGACCAGCTTCCAGAGTCTCGATGTCTCGCTTGTGACCTCATTTGCTGGTGCCCCCGCTGGCGGAAGTTACGCGGCGGTCAATCGTTGGACTCAGCCGCTCGGCCTCGCAGTAACGGGGTTCACCTCCGCGGCCGCTCCTTTCATCGCTCGCGCGGAGACATTCCGTGAAGGATGGCAGGTCATTCGGAGAGCTTGGTGGATGCTCTGGGTTGCCTTATCCGCATGCGTTTTCGCCTTTGTGCTGGCGCCGATAATTGTTCCCATTCTATTGGGGGCGGCCTATGAGGACTCTGTTCTCGTATTTCAAATCATGGCGCTCGGCACCATACCCGCACTTTTGACACAGCCGCTAGCGGTCTTCAGTCAAATGCGGGGTGCGGATCGCTCTGTTGGCATTCTCACGGCCTGTGGAATTGCAGTTCGTCTCGCCGCGACCGCAGTATTGGCCGCGGGGCTCGGAGCGGTCGGAGGTGCGCTCGCATACGCTCTCGCCCAGGCTCTGCTAGTGGTGGCCCTGGGTACCGTTTTTGTTCGTGCAGTACGAAATGAGCCGAGAGAATGAGAATTCTGCAGGTACTGCTCAGTGAGCGTATCGGCGGAGCCGAATCTGCTGCGAGTTCGCTCGCGTCCGAGTGGCGGGCTAAGGGCCACGATTCGGTGACCGTCTACTTGGATTCTAAAGGAACTCGGGCGTTCAGTCGGGTGCGATACTTATTCGAAGAGATTCGTGCGCTCAAGCCAGATGTTGTCGTATCTCATTCAGCTTTACCCAATCTCTACACACGCGCGGCGGCGATCGGGCTTGGGGTTCCAGTGGTCTGCGTGCTTCATAGCGCCGCTCGAGATTTTGACGATGTGAAGATCCGCGTTTCGGAAAGGCTCCTCCGTTTCGCAACCGCGGCGGTCGTTGCCGTAAGCGCGTCTCAAGTGTCGGAGTACCGCAGTCATTTTCCCCGCGCTCGCGTGGATCTGATACCCAACGGTGTTGAAGGAAAATTCTCGCCGGCGAGCGAGATGCCACCGGGGTTCAGGATATTGTCGGTTGGACGAGTCGTGCACCAGAAGGACCCAGATACGTGGTCGCAGATCGCACGTGCGATGTACGCGAAGGATGAGCGGCTGCGATTTGTTTGGATCGGGCCGACCGGCTTAGATTCCGACTTATCGTCCCTTGAGAATGTGCTCAAGGGGTCCGTTGAGGCGCAATTCGCGGGACCATCGAGCGATGTCGCTACGGAGCTCCGTCAGTCGCGTTTCCTTCTTCACACTGCCCACCGGGAGGCGCACAGTGTTGCGCTACTGGAGGCCGCGGCTTCAGGCCTGCCGATTGTCTGCACGCGTGAGGTCGGGGCCGGTCTACCCAACTGGGTGGTGCGCGAAGAGTTCGTCGCCGGTGACGTGGCGAGCGGCGTCCGGGCAGTCTCGCATGTCGTATCCGAGATTGAGGTGTACGAAGGTCTCGCTCGAGCGGCGGCAGCGAAGGTTGTGCGTGAGTTCGGAGTGGGCGCGTGCGCCGATCGCTATCTGCAGGTATTCAGCCGTTTGGTTTGAGCTGTTGCCGTCGGGCGCCACGGGGCACCTCGGATCGGGCTGATGTTTTCACCCTGCGCTCAAAGCCCGGACGAACACCTCGGCAAACCTGCCGGGAGTGCACGAGAGGATCTCTGGCGTCTCGATGGGACCGGCCCAGGTTCTGCGACTCTCGGCCATCGCGTGCGCAATTGCCGCCAGTTCAGGTTCGCAGAGCGAGACGCCCTTCATACTCGCTACCGACCGCGCGACGCCCGCGTCGCTCGAGACGACGGCGTGTAGGCCCGCGGCCAACGCTTCGTTTACGACCAGTCCCCACACCTCGGTAATCGAGGGGAGGACCAGGGTGTCGTGGCGGGCGAGCAGCGCGGGGATGTCCTGGTAGGAAACAGAAGGCACGATGTCGACAGCTTCGGTGAGCGCAAGCCGGTCGATCTCGGCAGCAGTAGCTGGGGCCAGCTCTCCCTTGCCGACGATGGTGAGTCGGTCGGCTTCCTCTCGGCAGTCCGCGAAGGCACGGATGAGTGAGAGGGGGTCCTTGCGGGGGACTAGCTGTCCGATGAAGAGGAAGCGGTGACCGGTACCCTCTCGACACGGGCGAGTCGACTCGCGGGCAATCCAATCGACGTCGACCGGATTGAATCCGACGTAGATTCTGGCTTCCTTCACCCCCATCGCGGCGACGGCTTCGGCAGCTGCCTCTCCAGGGACAACGACGGCATCGAGATGGCGGAAGTACCACCGACGCGCGGCGGCGACGAGGCCGTCGGCATGCCCTTGGCTTGAAAGTGTCGATTCGTAGAAGCCCACGCTGCGCACCGGGCGCCGGGCGGTCTTGATCTGCGCAAGAGCCTGCCAGTACGCCGGGGATTCCCAGCCGCCGAGTACCACGCCATCGACATGTGATCGCAGGGGCGGGCGGAGGGCGAGGTAGTAGTTCTCCTCGCCGCACTGCAGGCGCTTGGTCGACACGAACGCTGTGTCGTCGCTCTGCAGACCGATCTCGTACCAGTCTTCGGGGCGGTTACCGGGCTTGCTGTGAAATTGTGTGCTGCTTTCGAGCAGACGTATCTGGAAATCGAACCGGTTCCGTAGAGCGTCCCAGACGGGTCGCCGATAAGGTGCTGCACGGCCCGTGAGCCAGTCAACTTTCTGCATCAGTTCCACTTCCTTCGCGTCCGCGTCTCGGGCGCGCACACGCTCCACGTCTCGCGTTCTGGACCGCGGAGTCCGTGATTCAGGCGGTTTTTGGGCTCAACAATTGCCGCGCGGTACCGTCTGGGGCAGGCGCCGGGAGCGGGTTCGCGACGCCCCTCGTGATGGAGAAGACAGACGCCACGAGAGCACTTAGGAGGTTATCAGTGCAATGATGCCGTTTCGGAAATTGGCCACCATGGCCTCCATGCGCGGAGGTGCCGGCCATTCGATCGGCATTGTGTTGTTTGTGCTTTGGATAGCAGTTTCCAATGCGTCTGCGAAGTCAGCCGCGTTGTCGCGAGGCATGATGAGGCTCTCGTTCAAACGCAGATACTCGATCTCCGGCGCATGCCAGGGCCATTGGGTCGTAATGATCGCGCGGCGGGCGGTCAGTGCATCAACGGCGATGAGTCCAACCCGCCCGGGGTTGGCAATCGCCGCTGACCCCTTCAAGATGACTGCCTTCGTGTCCACATCGGCGTAGCCGACGAGAGTGACCTGGCCCCGCGCTGCCGCCGGCCTGAGCAGGTGCTCCTGCTCGCCGCGGCCAGCGACTACGACGTGCACATCGCTTCCGCGCGAGTGGAGCACGTCCAGTGAATCGGCGAGCACGTCGACCTTCTTGCTCCGGTCGAGACCACCCACGTAGGAAAGGTACGGAGCGTCTGGAATGTCGTGTTGCTCGCGAAATGCCGCGATGTCCGCGCTTGTCGTGCGCGCGAGAGCAGCCTGCAGACTCGTGGTGTCGATCGTATTCATCACGGTGGTGATGCGCTCTGCCGGTACTCCGTGCCCTCGAGCGAACGCAGCGCCGCCGGGCATGTAGGCGAAGACGTGTTGGGCATGCCGGAGTTGCCAACGTTCAATCGCGCCGTCGACCGGGTTGAGGGGCGAGGTATACGAGGCGATATGTCCCCACACGCCGACCCGACGTGGGTGCCGCCCGACCGTGGCGAGGAGGGCGTCGAGTGAGGAGCCTTGGTGGGGGACGATGACGGCATCCGAGTCCCTCCACAGATGGGACGTGCGTGTCAGGTTGAGGTTACGTGAGCCGACGGAGAATGTGCGCGTAGGCACTTGCTCGAGCCATGACGCTAGCGCTGAATCTCCCCGCTGCGCCTGTTCCTTCGACGCTTCTCCAGCGATGACGCGCAGCTTCACTCCGTCCGCTCGAAGGGCTGCGAAAAGGCCGTCGAAGAAGGGCAAGCGATATCGAGGAAGATACGGCTGCACGATGACGACCTCAGTCACGTCGCGTCGCCATCGCGTAGGCATACTCGTCCTGTAACTCGCGGGCAACGCCGCTGATGTCCAGTTCCGCTTTCACGTACGAGACAGCTCCGCGGCGCAGCGACTCAGACACATCGTCGTCGGTGCGTACGCGCCGAACCGCCTCGGCTAGCGCCTCCACCGTGCCGTCGGTGACGACAGCCGCGCCGTACCGTTCGCAATCTGCAGCGATGCCCAGTGAGGAGGTCGTGACGACCGGGGTGCCCGCCACGAAGGATTCGAGAACGGTCATCGGGAACACCTCGTTGACGGCGGGAAGCACGTAGACCCGGGCGGATGCCATGGCGGATGCCGTCTCGTCAGGGGGAAGCGCGCCGATCCACCGCAGACGATTACCCAATCCGCTGGAGGCGATTGCGCGTGTCACGGCGGTCCCTTCGCCTTCATCGGGCCCGACGATCAAGAACCTCGTGTCGGGAAGGTCACTGGCAAGTCGTTTCGCCATCTCGACGAACGCGAGCGGGCGTTTCCGCTCGTGCAGGCGCGCGAGGAAGAGCACGGTGTCGCCTCGCTCTTCCAGAGGAGTCATCTCGCGTAATTCCACCCCGTTTCGGATCGCGCGCACTCGTCCCGGAGTCGCTAGCTCGGCAAGATCCGTCCTCTCCGCGGGCGTCAGCAACAACCAACTCGCGGCGCCGACGAGCGCCCGGCGAGTGGCGATGAGGTCCAGCAGAGAGGCGAGTTTCTTTTCGGAGCCGTCGATCATGCCGTGTGTCTGTGTGACGTACGGCACGCCAGCCTTTTTGAGGGCGAGGGCAGCAGGAAGGGTCGCCAGGTCGCGAGCCAGGTGCACGTGGGCGACGTCCAGCTCGCTCGCCTGGGCGCGGACAGCAGCGCGCAGGCCGCGGGGACGCAATGTCGCGAATCCGCCGAATGGCGCGACCTTGTGTGCGGGGAACGTTCGAAGACGGAAGCCGTCTCGATCGGTGTCGCCAGCCTCGTCCGCGGGCGACCCCGCGAAAACGGTCACTTCGTGGCCGAGTTCGGCAAGCGCCTTGGCCTGTCCGAAGGCCACGCGCGTCGGCCCTCCGAAGGCTCCGTCTGCCGAGGCGTAGGTCACGACGTGCGCAATTTTCATGCGGGGTTCCGTGCATCCAATGAACGGGGCCCAACGAACGCCATCGGATTGCCGCCCCACACCTCATCTGCGGGTACCGCACGCGCCTCAACCACGCTGAGCGGACGAATGAGGGCATTACGACCGATGTGCGCTCCGCCCAGCACGATGCACCGCGAGGTGATCCAGGCGCCGGCTTCGATATGGATGGGGCGGGTGAGAAGGGCCATGTCCCGACGGTGGGCGTGACTCCCCGTCGTCAAGAGCGTCTCCTGCGAGATCACCACGTCGTGGCCCACGTGAATGTGGTCCTGGTTGTGGAACCACACACCTTCGCCTATCCAGGAGCGGTCGCCGATGTGCAGCTTCCACGGGAATTTCACTCGGGTGCGGGGGCGGAAGATCACGCCACGGCCGATCTCTGCGCCGAACGCACGCAGCACACGGATGCGGATACCAGAGCTGATTTGCCATGCATTTGTGACGAAGAGCAGTTCACACGCGGCCCAGAGGTACACCTTCCACCGCGGCTGGTCCCACGCGGCTCTCTCGCCCGGGGCTTTCGAGAGGTCGATCACGGGAATTTCGCCCACGGCGTCCCTTTCGTTTCGCTGCTCCGTCATGGTCACCGCTGTAGGGTTCGGAACGTGCAACCTTTGCGAACCCTCGTGTTCGGGCTGAACTTTCCCCCGGAGGCTACGGGAATCTCTCCCTATACGGGAGGTCTCGCGTCTGGCCTTGCGGAACGTGGCCATCTCGTGCGCTCTGTGGTGGCCCACCCCCATTATCCGGCCTGGAAGGTCGACGCCGGTTACGGACAGTGGATACGGCAAGAAAATTACAGCGGGGTGGCGGTGCAACGTCTGCGTCACTACGTCCCGAGGCGGCCATCTCCCGTTCCTCGCGCCCTTTCCGAGGTGACATTCGGCCTTCGCCAGATGCTCATTCGGTGGGGTCGTCCCGCGTCGATCATTGCGGTTTCACCCGCGTTGTTGTCGTCAGCGCTCGTACGCTTGCGGGCGTTGGCCACCCATCGGCGGACGCCCTTCGTCGTCTGGGTGCAAGACCTCTACGGCCTCGGCGTGCTCGAGACGGGGCAGGGGGGCGGCCTCGCGGCGCGAGCCATCCTCGCTGTGGAGAGATGGCTTTTGAGATCTGCGACGACTGTCGTGGTTATTCACGACCGATTTGCCGACCGTGTTCATGAAGACTTCGGCGTTCCTCGCGAGCGCATCGCCGTAGTTCGCAATTGGTCGCACCTTCCTCCGCTCCCACCGGTTGATGCGGGCGCCGTTCGGCGAGCGTACGGATGGGCCGACGACGAGGTCATCGTGGTGCACGCCGGCAATATGGGCGTCAAACAGGGGCTTCGTTATGTTGTGGAAGCCGGACGCCTTGCGAAGGTGCGCAGAGAGCGTGTGCGATTCATTCTCGTGGGCGACGGCTCTCAGAGAGAAGAACTCAAGGAGCAGATCCAGGATTCTCCAACGACGACGGAACTGATGGCACCGCTCGACAATCGCTCCTTCGGCGACGTCTTGCAGGCAGCTGACGTTCTTCTCGTGAACGAGCTGCCCGGCGTTGCCGAGATGGCAGTGCCCAGCAAACTGACCTCCTACTTCGCGTCTGGACGCCCCGTTCTGGCCGCCACGGATGCCGCCGGGATCACCGCGCAGGAGATAGCGATGGCCGAGGCGGGAATAACGGTCCCTGCGGGTGACGCCGAGGCGATCCTGAGCGGAGCGAAGCGTCTCGCCTCGAGCGGCGAGGAATCCGCTCGGCTCGGGGCAAACGGGAGACGTTACAAGGAGCACCTTCTGGGCGAAACATTCGCGATCGACCAGTTCGATAGTCTTCTCGCGGATCTCACCGCCTCCGCTGCCAAGAAGCATTCCGCTCATCCCAGATCCTCCTGAAGATTGGTTCAAAAACGTGACCAAGCGTGCTTTCATCACTGGCATCACGGGCCAGGATGGGTCCTATCTCGCCGAATTGCTCCTGTCTAAGGGGTACGAGGTTCACGGACTCATCCGACGGGCGTCGACGTTCAACACCCACCGCATCGACCACCTCTATGTCGACTCGCACGACCCGAGTGCGAAGCTTTTCCTCCACTACGGCGACCTGTCTGACGGCGCGCGGCTGGTGACGCTCATGTCTGAGATCAACCCTGACGAGGTCTACAACCTTGCGGCCCAGTCGCACGTGCGCGTCTCGTTCGACGAGCCCGAGCACACGGCCGACACCACCGGCACCGGAACTATTCGCCTGCTCGAAGCGGTGCGTCTCTCCGGTATCCAGACGAAGTTCTACCAGGCCTCCACATCCGAGCTGTATGGCGCCACGCCGCCGCCCCAGAACGAAGAGACTCCGTTCTACCCGCGCTCGCCGTATGCAGCGGCCAAGCTCTACAGCTACTGGATCACCAAGAACTATCGCGAGGCGTACGACATGTACGCGGTCAACGGCATTTTGTTCAATCACGAGTCACCCCGCCGTGGCGAGACCTTCGTGACGCGCAAGATCACACGCGCCGTCGCGCGTATCAAGGCCGGCGTTCAGAAGGACCTGTACCTCGGAAACCTCGACTCCGTCCGTGACTGGGGTTACGCGGCCGAGTACGTGGAAGGTATGTGGCGCATGCTGCAGGCCGACACGCCGGAAGACTTCGTGCTTGCCACCGGGGTGGGTTACACGATCAGGGACTTTCTCGAGGTCTCCTTCGGTCACGTCGGACTCGACTGGGCCGAATTCGTCAAGTTCGACGAGCGCTACCTGCGCCCGACCGAGGTCGACGCCCTCATCGGCGACCCGACCAAAGCTGCTGACAAGCTCGGCTGGGTGCCCTCGGTCCACGGTGAGGAACTGGCGAAGCTCATGGTGGACGCGGACGTCACTCTTCTCGAGAGGGGTTCCGAGTGGATCGACACCGTCTCGCTTCCGACCTGGACCAACCGCGACATGCTCGGAGCGCGCGCGTGAGCACCGCCGTCGACGGTGTGCAGTACACACCGGGTGAGCTCGACCGTGACGCGATGTTCTACGTCGCCGGTCATCGCGGGCTCGTCGGGTCGGCCATCGTGCGCAAGCTCGAGGCCTCCGGGTTCGAGAACGTTGTGGGGAAGCCCTCCGCCGAGCTCGATCTCAAGGACCGCGACGCCGTTTTCGCCTATATGGGGGAGACCAAGCCGAAGTACGTCGTGCTGGCCGCGGCGAAGGTAGGCGGCATCCTCGCGAACTCCACCTACCCGGTGGACTTCTTGAGCGACAACATGCGCATCCAGGTCAACGTGCTCGATGCCGCCCTCGCTAACGACGTGGAGCGGGTGCTGTTCCTCGGCTCATCCTGCATCTACCCGAAGTTCGCTGAGCAGCCCATCCGTGAAGACTCGCTGTTGACGGGGCACCTCGAACCCACGAACGACGCGTATGCCATCGCGAAGATCGCAGGCATCCTGCAGACGCAGGCCGTGCGTCGTCAGTACGGTCTGCCGTGGATCAGCGCGATGCCGACCAACCTCTACGGCCCCAACGACAACTTCTCGCCGAAGGGGTCGCACGTGCTGCCGGCGCTCATCCGTCGTTATGACGAAGCTGCGCGCTCCGGGGCGGCGAGCGTCACGAACTGGGGGACCGGAACACCGCGCCGTGAGTTCCTGCACGCCGATGACATGGCCGATGCTTGCCTGCACCTGATGGAGCACTACGACGGGCCGGACCAGGTCAACGTCGGTACTGGCAGCGACGTGACGATTCGCGAGATCGCCGAGACGATCGCTCGTGTCACGGGCTTCACCGGTGAAACCGAATGGGATACGTCCAAGCCTGACGGCACGCCGCAGAAGCTCTTGGACGTGTCCAAGCTCGCCGATGCAGGCTGGACGGCATCCATCTCACTCGAAGAGGGCATGGAGCGCACGGTCGCCTGGTACCGCGACCACGTCGACACCATTCGCGAGTAGGTGTTCCGACACGTGGTTTTGTTCCGGGTCCGTGATGACGTCACGGACCCGGACGTGTCTGCGGCCATGGACGAGCTGCGCGCAGCCGGAAATGCACTGGAGGTCACGGCGTGGACCGTCGTCCTGTCGCTCGATACACGCAAGGGGCGGATCATCGTCCAGGACGGGACCTTTCGGGACCGATGCGCGTTCGAGACGTGGCGCGCGGGGGAGGTTCACCGGCAGGTTGCCCGACGTATGGCGGGGATGGCTGACTGGTGGGTGGGGGATTGGTCGACGGAAGTCCCGTGAATGGGCCGGTCAGCGGCGTAGCTCGATCCGAGCAACGCAGCGGTTCACCTGCGCGGACAACAGACTGCGACGGCGGGCGCGACGCTTCGCCATCTCCACCTGGGCACGATAGGCCAGGTCCGGTTCGCGTCCGCCGCAGGTGACGGGCTTCGGTGACGTGCGCAAAAGGCAGAAGGCCCCGGATCTTGCGATCCGGGGCCTTCTTCTTGTTGCGGGGGCAGGATTTGAACCTACGACCTCTGGGTTATGAGCCCAGCGAGCTACCGAGCTGCTCCACCCCGCGGCACAAGAGAAAACATTACCCACAGATGAACGAACTCGCAAATCCGGGCGTACGGCCCGGGAGTGTCGCGCGAGAATAGCCTGGTGAGAGGCAACATCACAAAATCGTCGGCGGACGCCCTGATTGGCTAGCGCGCCGAGCCGACCGCAGCAGAACGGAGATTCTCTAGCGCTGAATTGAGCGCGGTCGTGGCGTCCGGGGTCGTGCGCGGCGCGTCATCCTCGTACTGTGGATCGTGGTGCCGGTGATCGTCCGGTACGGGAGAGGGAGAGGGCTCGATGAGTCACGACACCGTCGGCATTGGCGTCGCCCAGTTCGCGCCGTCGGCCTCGCGAGAGGGCAACCTCGCCGACATCGCTGATCTCGCCCGCACGGCTGCGGCCCGTGGGGCCGGTGTGGTCGTCTTCCCGGAGTACTCCAGCTACTTCGTGGACCCCTTCGACCCGTCCCTCGCGGAGAACGCCGAAGACCTCGACGGCCCGTTCGTGCAAACGCTCGTCACGTTGGCGGCGGAACTCGACATCGTCGTGGTCGCGGGGCTCGTCGAAAGAGCCGACGACGGCCGCCGCGTGCGGAACGCGGTCGTTGCGGTGGGTGCCGACGGCATCCGGTCGGTCTATCGAAAGCTGCACCTGTACGACGCCTTCGGACAGCGTGAGTCCGACTGGGTGGAGCCGGGGGAGATTGTTCCGCCCCAGACGTTCGAGGTGCGTGGTCTGCGGTTTGGTTTGATGACCTGTTACGACCTGCGGTTCCCCGAGGTGTCTCGCACGTTGGCGGATGCAGGAGTCGACGTGGCTCTGGTTCCGGCGGAATGGGTCCGTGGTCCGCTCAAGGAACACCACTGGAAGACGCTGCTGACCGCCAGGTCGATCGAGAATACCTTCTTCGTGGCTGCGGCCGACCACCCACCGCCGCTCGGTGTGGGGCATTCGATGATTATCGACCCGCAGGGCGTCACCGTGGCTCAGGTGGGCACGGCGACCGATGTGGCAGTGGCACATGTAGATCCGGCCGCGATTGCGCGTGTGAGGCGTGTGAACCCCGCTCTGGAGCTGCGACGGTACCGGGTCACGCCGCGCTGATCGACTCGAAATTTGTCACACCGATCGGTCCACGACGTTTCTGCCGTCGCCGGGAAGCGCTGCGACGTTTGCCCGTTGTATGTAGGCGAATAGGCAGACGGCACCTACCCTGCACGATCGCCGCGATACCGGCGCCCTACTTCGCAGCCAGAATCGTCAAGGGAGAGCCGACCTCGGTGCGGTCGACCGCCTACACTGCCGGCCTCACCACCCGGACCTCTGGGACTGCTATAGCGAGGAGACTGCCAGGGACGGGCGGTTCAATTTAGGCAACGCGAAAGGGCTACAGGTCGTGGCCAACCGGCTTCGCCCGGGAGGCAGAGCTCGGGCTCTGTTTTTCGTGCGGTCGCGTTCGCCTATACAAAGGCCTGAGATGCCATGGACCCGGGCGGGGTCATTGTAGGAATCTTGGGCGGCGCGTCCGGCTAGGCCGCCCCAATGCCGTATCTGCGGGATCCGCAGTGGCCTGTGTGCCCGTCCGCGTCGAGCCCGAGCGAGGTTCCTGGGCAGAAGCCCCGGCAATGAAGAGAAAGACGACGAACGCGGCCATGATGTAGGGCCTGCCGGGTGCCGAGAATACTTCGGTAATCGACATGACGCAGAGGACGCCGGCGAGTGCCGTCGTGAAGAGACGTGACTCAAGCTGGCACTGGGCGCGGCACGCATAGACCACCGCAACCACGAACGCTCCGACTCCGACGACCCCGAACGAGACGAGAAGTTCAAGAAACAGGTTATGGGTGGAGTAGTTCAGTTGTATGCCGTCGGTGCCGCCGCCTCGAACCCAGAACGACGAGCCGTACCCGAACCATGGCTGCGCTTCGATAAGCCGCTGCGCGTAAAGCCACAGGGCGCCACGCTCCGTGAAGTCCAGGCCTGTCCAGCCGAGAAACGTGAATGAGGCGGTCACGACGCCCGCTGCAACGGCCGCAGTTGTGACGAAGAATTTCCGGCCCGTCTGCTTGGACAATTGGTAAGCAAGTGCGATGCCGACTGCAGCGATCCACGAGTACAGTGCCGAGCGGCTGCTAGTCAGGTCGACCAGGATGTAGCTGCTCATCACGACGACGCCAAAACGGACTGGCGATGACGTGGTGAGAAGGCTTACAGCTGCGCTGGCCGCGACAACGAGTCCGAGGGCGTTGCCAGTTCCAAGTGGACCGAGCGATTCGCCCCACATCGAGCACTTGTCTAGGCGGCAGGCGCCAATGACAAGGGGCCCGTTGATAGCCGCAATTCCCGCAATGGCAACGAGGCCGACTGTGATGCCTACACGGCTGCCGTCCAGGATGGCCTGCAGATCGTAACCTCGAGAGGGCGTAACGATGGCCGGGAGGAAAAGCAGAAACGACAGGACGACGATGGGTGAGGGCGTCTGTATCGATTGGGCGGCGAGAACACCAAACGCGAGTAGAAGCCACGCCCCGCTTGCGGGGATGCGCGCTCTTGTCACTAGTGAGCGTACGACTGCAATGAACCCGAAGGCGAGTATGGGTGCGAGTCGTATGGCCACGTCCAGGTCGGATGATCCGACGGACCCCACCGATGCGATGTTTAGAGCGGGAAAGCTCATGCCGGCGGCGAACGCGGAGAGCGTCCACCAGAACTCGATCCGTTCAGCGGACGGGTGGGTTCGTTTGCTGGGACGGCGAATCGCGAGAAACCAAAGTGCCACGGCACAGAGCAGAGCTATCAGCGCAAGTGACATGCGGTCAGCCTAACCAAGTCCTCGACTGCATCAGTCGTGCGCAGACTTCGTCGCCTCTGCGTGAAGCTGACGTGTGGGAGACATGTGCTTTCAGGGCCCCGGATGAGGCCCCGAGTGTTCCCGCAGGTTGAGCCGCGCTAGCTATCGATGCCGAGGATGCAATCAGACAACGATCCCGGCGGAGGCGATGTGCTCCGTCTCCACCACCGCAGTCGGGTGAAGCGACGTGCCGTGGGCGGATGGAGATACCGATGCACGCGAGACCGGACGTCCCTCAGTCGACAGGCTGGCGCACCCTTCGACACGACGCTTCAATGAGGTCCTGGCCAGGCGGCATCCCTAGTTAGAGTTCGCGCTCGTGGCGTCTCGTCGTTGGCGGTCGTCACCAGCCCGAGCCGTTGAGTTCGATCCCGTCCGCGCGGTCGACCACGCGAAGCTGATGCGCGGGTCCAGAACACGGGCAGAACGTTCGCGTCATCGACGCCGTCTCGGAGTACTCGAAGCTCGCACACGTTGTCCAAGAGCACCGCCCGGGCGTGACACGTTCCACGAACACCGCGAGTTTGCTGCGTCGCAGCCCGACGGCTGCGTGGCCGCAGGCTCGACACGATCCGGTCGACGCGGAGGTCAAACCGTCAGAGCTGGCCACGGGCTTGCGCTCTCACTGCGGCGACGACGGACTCGTGGGACGGATGGACGAACAGCACCCCGACGCCCTGGTGGAAGCTACCAGGCCGGATCGCGAAGGTGTAGCGAACCTCGACGGTCGGATCGTCGCGAAGTACCCGACGTATCACTTCTTTCACGCCCTCGGTCACACGGCCTCCAACCAACGCGGGTTCGTCATGGCGCACCGCTACGTTTTCACGTGTGAGACCTGCGATGCGGGTTTGTTGACCATTCGACAATATTTCGTATTTTGTCCGCAACAAACGTCACGCTTTCGGAGGGAAAGGGGGCGGCTTCTGTGTGGTCGACATCTCTCCCGGACGGCGGGGTGATTCGACGGCGGGAAGCGTGTACTCGTCGACGCTCAGCGACTGTCTGCGCGCCTCGGCCGCCTCAGTTGAACGTCATCCCCGCCAATCGCTCCGCCGCATCCTGCAGCACCTCCACCCGCTTGCACGCGGCGAACCGCACGAGCGTCGCGTAGTCGCCGCGGTGCTCGGGCGTCACGAACGCGGTGAGCGGAATACCGACCACCCCGGCGCGGGCGGGCAGCTCGCGGCAGAACGCGTCGGCGTCGGTGGCGCCGAGCGGGGCGGCATCCACCACCGTGAAATACGACCCCGCGGGCGTCGAGACGTCGAACCCGGCGGCGCGCAGCCCCGTGCCCAGCAGGGCGGCCTTGGCCGCCATCTCGGACGCGACCGAGGCGAAGAACGCGTCGGGGAGGCGCAGGCCCACCGCGATCGCCGGTTGAAAAGGCGAACCGCCCACATAGGTGAGGTACTGCTTGACGGCGAGCACGGCGGTGACGAGATCGGCGGGGCCGGTGACCCACCCGGTCTTCCACCCGGTCAGCGAGAACGTCTTGCCGCCCGACGAGATCGACAGCGTCCGCTCCGCGGCTCCGGGGAGGGTGGCGATCGGCACGTGCGGTCCGTCGAACACCAGGTGCTCGTAGACCTCGTCGGTGACGATGATCGCGTCGTGCCGGTGGGCCAGGCGAACGACCTCGTCGAGCACCTCGCGCGAGAAGACCGTGCCGGTCGGGTTGTGCGGGTCGTTCACGAGGATCACGCGGGTGCGATCCGTGACGGCCGCTGCGAGCTGCGCGAGGTCGGGTTGAAAGTCGGGCCACCGCAAGGGCACGGGCACGAGTTTCGCGCCCGACAGGGCCACGCAGGCCGCGTACGAGTCGTAGTACGGCTCGAACACCACGACCTCGTCGTCGGGGGAGTCCACGAGCGCCAGCAGGGTCGCGGCGAGCGCCTCGGTCGCTCCGACCGTCACCAGCACCTCGCGCTGCGGGTCGAGCTCGATCCCGTAGAAGCGCCTCTGGTGCTCGGCGACGGCGGCCAACAGGTCGGGAAAGCCGCGTCCCGGGGCGTATTGATTGACGCCCGACGAGATGGCCGAGCGGGCGGCATCCAGAACCGCTTCCGGTCCGTCCTCGTCGGGAAAGCCCTGGCCGAGGTTGAGGGCGCCGGTCGCGGTGGCGAGGGCGCTCATCTCGGCGAAGATCGTCGGAACCGATGAGCCGTCGGGCGCGAGCAGTCCCGCGCCTTGAGCGGTGCGCTGCCAGGCGCCGGGAATGTGTCGCATGGATCCAGGATGCCGCACCCTCGCGCAGCGCAAGCGGGAATGCCGCGCGGGTCTCTCCTGCTAGACCCATAGAGACGGCCCACGCCCGTCATAGGTGGTCCACAGGAACGGTGGTCATCGTAGAAGCACCTGGAACAAGGAGCATCCCATGAGCGACACCACGGACAACCGTCCCGAGGGCAACGACAACAGCCACCAGAACAACCCGGCCGCGAACGGCGCCGTTCCCGCGTCGCCGCAGCCCGAGTCCACCGCCCCCGCCGCCCCGCGCTACGACGCGCCGCCGGTCCCCACCCGTTCGCCGGCCTCGGCCGCCGCGGCCTGGCCGCCGCCCGCCGCGGGTGCTGCCGCGCCCCAGCAGCCCGGTTGCGCCTCGGCCCCCTCGGGCTCCACCTCGCCGACCGGTCAGGCCTTCGGCCCCGCTGCGACCGACGCGCACCCCACGCTGGCGATGCCGTCCTCGGCATCCACCGCTCCCCGCAAGAAGAGCGCGGCACCGCGGATCGCCGCTCTGCTGGTCGCGGCCGCCCTCGTCGGCGGTGGCGCAGGTCTCGGCGGCACCTACGCCGGCCTCAGCCTCTGGGGCGGATCGAACTCCTCGGTCGCCTCGGGGCCGCAGGCGATCACCGTCAACAACCCCGACAGCGTCAACAACACCTCCGCGGTCGCCGCGAAGGTCGTCCCGAGCGTCGTGACCATCAGCGCCACGGCCGGGCAGTCGGGCGGCACCGGTTCGGGCGTCATCCTCAGCCAGGACGGCTACGTGCTCACCAACACCCACGTGGTCACCCTCGACGGTCAGAGCGGCAGCGCGAGCATCTCGGTCACCACGTCGGACGGCAAGGTCTACGCGGCCAAGGTGGTCGGAACCGACCCCACCTACGACCTCGCGGTCATCAAGCTCGAGAACGCTTCAGGTCTGACCCCGATCGAGTGGGCCGATTCGTCGAAGCTCAATGTCGGCGACAACACCATCGCCGTCGGCGCTCCCCTCGACCTACCCAACACGGTCACCACGGGTATCGTCAGCGCGCTGAACCGCTCGATCCAGGTCGCTTCGTCGGCCGCTCCGAGCGACGGCTCCGACCAGCAGCAGCAGGAGCCCGGCCAGGAGAGCCCGTTCCGCTTCGACTTCGGTCAGGGTCAGCAGCAGCAGTCGACCAGTCAGACGATCAAGATCGCCGTCATCCAGACCGACGCCGCCATCAACCCCGGCAACTCGGGCGGGGCGCTCGTCGACAACCAGGGCAAGCTCATCGGCATCAACGTCGCCATCGCGAGCGCCGGCGGGTCGTCCTCGGGCGGGCAGTCGGGCAACATCGGCGTCGGCTTCTCGATCCCCTCCGACATCGCCAAGCGCGTCTCCCAGGAGATCATCGACAACGGCTCCGCCACGCACGGCCTGCTGGGTGCCTCGGTTCAGGATGCCGCGTCCATCCAGGGCGCCACCACGACCGGTGCCTACATCGCCGACGTGTCCAGCGGCGGCGCGGCCCAGGCCGCCGGGCTGCAGAAGGGTGACGTGATCACCAAGTTCAACGGCATCCCGATCACGAACTCCATCGACCTGACCGCTCAGGTGCGCGCTCTCGCCGCCGGCAGCAAGGCGGAGGTCACGTACAACCGCGGCAACGCCGAGAAGACCGCCGAGGTGACCCTGGGGTCCATGCCCACGAGCTGACCCCGCGGTTCCCGCGAAGAACGCCACCCCGCTGAATCCCAGCGGGGTGGCGTTCTTCGTGGGTTTCGGGCCCCGTCAGTGCAGGGGTGCCAACCGCCCGATCGCCGCGAGGGGGATGCCCACCCAGTCCGGGCGGTTGCGCGTCTCGTAGATCGCCTCGTACACGGCTTTGTCGAGCTCGAAGGCCTTCAACAGAGCGTCGTCGTCGGTGCGGGGGCGGCCGGTCGTGGCGGCGTACCCGTCGAGGAACGCCTGCTGCGCAGCGATGACCCACGCGCGCACGGCTTCGCCGTCGTCGTCGGCGACCGCGCCCGAGACGTAGTCGAACGAGCGGAGCATTCCCGCGACATCGCGCACGGCGACGTCGGGCTGCAGACGCTCGTTGATCGGGCGAAGCGGCTCGCCCTCGAAGTCCAGGAGCACCCAGCCGTTCGAGGCGGTGTCGAGCACCTGCCCGAGGTGCAGATCGCCGTGAATGCGCTGAAGAGCCGGCCACCTCACGTCGAGGGCCCTGTCGTAGACCTCGTGGATCTGCTCCTCGTAGGGCTTGAGGGCGGGCACCTCCATCAGTGCGATGGTCAGGCGGCGTTCCCAGGCGCTGTTCACCGACGACTTGTCGGCCGCACTCGGGGGGAATGTCGAGAACCGCTCGGCCAGGGCCACGTGCATGCCGGCGACACTCGCTCCGAGGGCGTACGCACGCTCCGAGAAGTCGTCGCCTGCGGCGGCGGCATCGAGCGCGACGCGCCACGCATCTTCGACGCCCTCGAAGAACTCCTGCGCGAAGGCGAGCGAACCGCTGACGGGAACGCCCTCCGGGGTCATCCAGATTCCGCGTACCTCACCGATCGCTCCGGGCACGAATGAGGCCCCGCCGGCGGCCAGCGCGGACTGGAGCTCGACGTCGGGATTAATCCCCGGATTCACCTGACGGAACAACTTACAGATGACGGGTACACCCGTTTCTTCACCCTCGAGACGGTAGATGATCGAGGTGTTCGACTGCTCGCCGCTGAGCACGCGGGCCGTCGTACGCGAGGCCAACGGGCGCCCGTTGGTCGCCCCGAGCGCGATGCCCCGGAAGCCGTCCTCCGGCGCCCCCACCTCGCCGCCCGCGGTGACCAGCGCGTACAGCGCGTCGGTGAAGGCGGGGTCGGTGGTGGCATCCGTCCATACCTGTCCCTCGGCTGCGGCGCCGATCAGGCTCCCCGGCGGAACCGAGCCTTCCGCTCGGCGTGCGACGGGCACCTGGTACACGATCGCCGGTTGCACGGCTTCGTCGCGCACCAGCAGCACTCGCGCGTCGGCGGCGTCGAGCGGCCAGTCGGCCACGAGAGTCAGCCGCGGGTCGCGGCCCTTTGTTCCGTACCAGCGCTGACGCGGCATCCAGACAGCGAGGAGTTCGAGGAGGTCGCCCATGCGGGCAGGCTAACGCGCCGTCGAGTCCTTCGTGCAGGTCTTGCGCGCGGCCCCTCGTCGGTGAGAGAGGGCGAGATTCAGGATGCCGGCCTCTCGTCGTCGCCGCCCGGCTCGAGCTCGGGGGACTCTGAGCGGTGCTCGTGGCGCGAGAGGGCCCTGCGGGCGATCGCGCCGGTTCGGCGTCCCGCCCCCGCGAGGGCGTCACCGGCACGACGAATCCCGCCGAACGCGGCCCGCTCGAGGGGCTCGGTACCGGGCCGCGGCTCGAGGTCTGCGGGAAGCATCGACGGGGGAGCGCCGAACGCGCGACGGGCATTGACCAGAACGCGACGACCCAGGATGTTGTTTCCCGCCCCGCCCACGACGGCGCCGACGCCGAAGGGGAGGGCCTTGCCGATCCACGAGGCACCGCCACGCGCGGCGAACTGACGCACGAACGTCGTCTTGAGCCGGTCGACG
Organism: Microbacterium sp. SORGH_AS_0421; assembly: GCF_030818635.1. Lineage (NCBI taxonomy): Bacteria > Bacillati > Actinomycetota > Actinomycetes > Micrococcales > Microbacteriaceae > Microbacterium > Microbacterium sp. SORGH_AS_0421. Next base: position 3,084,869 of record NZ_JAUTAO010000001.1, on the reverse strand, counting down.
AGGGGGCCGACCATCGCGCGCGGCAGCGTCTTGGTCACCATCTCGCCCCAGTAACTGGAACGCGAGCCCCCACGGCCGGCGGCCTGAGAGGCCAGCTGCGAGACGAGGTCGATGCCCTCCTTGCCGAGCATCAGCGCGAGCACCAGCGCGCGGCCGCGATCGGGGTCTTCGACCACGACCCCGTGCACCTCGGCGACCGACTGCGCGTACAGAGCGGTCGCCTCGAGAAAACCCACCGTCTCGACGCCGCTGAGCGCCAGGGTGACGCCGGTCCCGATACCGGGGACGACGGCGGTCGCTCCCACCGCGGCCCCGCCGGTGGTGACGGCCGCGAGATAGCGCCGCTCGAGGATCTTCAGGATGTCGTCGACGCCGGCATCCGGATGCCGCAGACGAATGCTGCGCAGGTGCGCGAGCACCGCGGGGCGCTGGACCGACAGCACGCGATCGAGCATGCGGATGGTGCGCGGGTGCTCCTCCGACCCCACCGGGGGTAGGCCGCCCTTCCAGGGGGCGTCGTCGGGCAGGGTGTGAATGCGGTGCACCTTCTCAGCCATGCTTCCATCCTCACCCGGAGGACGGATCGGGCGGGGGTGCTTGACGGCCGCGGGGCGCGGTGCGGCGTGCACAGCCACGAAGTGCGGTTGCGAGTCGACCCCGAGAGCACCTGCGCACGTACGCGCCCGGGATGTCGAAGAGGACGTCATCCGTTCAGATGAAATGTTTTGCGGGGATCCACCGGCCTTTCGTTATCTGTGAGTGTGTGGGGCGCGCGACTGAGCGTCGGTCGGTGTCGGAGGGGGTTGGTAGTTTGGTGCGATGACAGCGTCGCTGCCGGAGCCCCCCGAAAAGTCCTCTTCAGATACCGAGGGCGCGGCGGCGAGCGCCGAAGCCGCGGTGTCACCCCCGGCCAAGCCCCGCGCGCCGCGTGCGACCACGCCGCGAGCTCCGCGGCGCCCGGCGGCGAAGGCTGCGGACGCCGATTCGGCAGAGACGCCCCAGGCGACCGCCCCGCCGCGCACCCCGCGGACGACTGCCGCGCGCGCCGCCTCGGCCGCGGAGACGACCGGCCGGACGCCCGCGGCGAAGAAAGCGACCGCGCCGAAGAAGCCCGCCGCGCCGAGGAAGCCTGCTGCTCCCCGCACGACGGCGGCGAAGGCTGCGGGGACGAAGGCGGCGGCGGCGAAGCCCGCCGCTCCCAAGAAGCCCGCGGCTCCGCGTCAGACGGCTGCGGCGAAGGCCGCGGCTGCCAAGGCGGCAGCGGAGGCGGCTGCTCTCGAGCAGTCGCGGGCCGAGGCGACCGTGAGCGCGCCGGACGTCGCCATGCCGCCGCTTCTGCCCGATGACATCGTGGTGCCGCCGCGCCCGCCGCTACCGGCTGTCGGCGCGACGACCGAGAGCGACGACGCCAATGCAGAGCCCGACCAGGCGGTCGCCGAGCCGGACGCGGTGGTCACACCGGATGCGGTGAGCTCCGCTCCGGCTGACGATTCCGCCGAGAACTCGTCCGCTGCCGGTGACGCCGAGTCGGAGACCGTTGCCGACCCGAGCCCCGCCGATGTCGCTGTCGAGGAGCCGGTCGTCGATTTGGCTCCCGCCGATGTCGCGGTCGCCGATCCGATCGTCGCCGACGTCGTCGTCGAAGAACGGGTCGCCGATACGACTCCCGCCGATGTCGCCGTCGAGGAGCCGGCCGCGCAAACCGTGGCCGACCCGACGCGGGCCGACGTCGCCGTCGAGGAGCCCGCGACTGACGCAGTAGACACGCCCCAGCAGACCGACCCGTCGTCCTCACTGGTCACGTCGTCGTCCACCGAGGTCGTCACCGAGACGCCGCTCGAGCATGACCTCCCTGCCGACTCGGCAGCTCCGGCCGCCACCCCGCCGAGCGAGGGGTCACCCGCGAGCGCCGACGGCGTGAGCGTGCAGGAAGACCCCACCCCCGCCGACGTGCGCGTCGACGAGGCCGAGCCCGCGGACTCCGAGACCGCCCCGTTCGTCGCTCCGGAGTCGACCGAGGTGCCCGAGACCACCGGCGTCGATGCGGCGGGCGCCGAAGACGACGGACAGACCGCCGTCCTCGACGCATCTCCGGCCGAGACGCTCGAGCGCGCCGTCGACCCCGAGCCCCGCTCCGAGCTGGACGAGCCCGTCACCCAGGTCGACGACGCGCTCGTACCTACCGCGGTGGATGCGCAGCCGGTCGATGCGCCCACGGCATCCGACGACGAAACCGCCGTCCCGGCTCTCGCCCTGCGCACGATCACGAAGAGCTTCGGCGAACTGCGTGCCGTGGACGCGATCGATTTGACCGTGCCCGCGGGGGCGTTCTACGGCCTGGTCGGACCGAACGGCGCCGGAAAAGACCACGACCCTGTCGATCATCGCGGGCCTCCTGCGTCCTGACCGCGGCACCGTCACGATCAACGGTGTCGACGCGGCCAAGCGCTCGCGCGAGGCCAAGAAGCTCATCGGCGTGCTGCCCGACCGGCTGCGCACCTTCGACCGGCTCACCGGCCGTCAATTGCTGTCGTATTACGGCGCGCTGCGCGGGCTGCCCGCCCCGCTGGTCGAGAGCCGCACCGCCGACCTCGCTCGTGCCTTCGACCTCGTCGAAGCGCTCTCGCGCCCGGTGTCGGACTACTCCGCCGGTATGACCAAGAAGGTCATGCTCGCGGGGGCCATGATCCACTCGCCGCGTCTGCTCGTGCTCGACGAGCCCTTCGAGGCCGTCGACCCGGTGTCGAGCGGCGTGATCCTCGACATCCTCGGCACCTACGTCGAACACGGCGGCACGGTCATCCTTTCGAGCCACGGCATGGAGCTCGTCGAGCGCGTGTGCTCACGCGTCGCCGTCATCGTGTCGGGTCAGGTGCTCGCCGAGGGCACCATCGACGAGGTGCGCGGCGAGGGAACGCTCGAACAGCGCTTCCGCGAACTCTCCGGTGGTCTCGGCGACGTGGAGGGACTCGAGTGGTTGCACACGTTCTCCGCCTGAGACTCGCCATGATGCTGGGCGCTCTCCGGGGCGACCGGCGCGAGGTCGTCCGGCGCGCCATCGGCGTCGTCATCCTCGTTGCCGCCACCATCGTGGCGGCGACGAGCGCCGCCGGTCTGGCGGATGCCAGCCCCCTCACCACCGCCGTCGTCACGGTGCTCGCGGGGTCGGCGGTGACGCTCGGCTTCGCGGTCGGTCCGCCCGTGACCGCCTCGATCGACCCCCTCGACCCGCGCCGCTTCGCCGTCGTCGGGCCCGAGCCCCGCCCCCTGGCCGGCGCGCTGCTGCTGGCCGGGTTTCTCTCCGTGCCGGTGCTGGTCGTGCTCGTCCTCGGGGTCAGCCTCGCCCTCGCGTGGGGCGCGCACGGCGCCTCGGCCTGGGCGAGTGCGGCATCGGTCGTTCTGGGGCTCGCGACCTGTGTGCTGTTCGCGCGCGTGAGCATGGCGCTCGGCGCCCTCGTGCAGCGACCGCGGCAGTCGCGCGAACTCGTCGGGGTGTATCTCATCGCCGTTCTCGTCGTCGTCGTGCCGGTGGGTGTCTTCCTCGGATCGCTGGAGTGGCGGGGGGTCGTGCCGTCGCAGCTCGCCTCGGCGGCAGAGGTGCTCGCGTGGACCCCGATCGGGGCTGCGTGGGGTATCGCCCTCGCACCGTCGGCGGGAGCGGCCGTCGGCAGCCTCGTCGTGGCCCTCGCAACCGTCGCCGCTCTGGGACTCTCCTGGTTCGCCCTCGTCAACGTCCTGCTCACCACCACCCGTCGTCCGGCCGCGGTGCGCGAGCGCGGCGGCCTCGGCTGGTTCGCGATCCTGCCGGGCACGCCGGGGGGAGCGGTCGCAGCCCGCAGTCTCTCGTACTGGTTGCGCGACCGCCGGTACATCGTCAACGTCGTCATCGTGCCGATCGCCGCCGTCGTCTCGACGGTGCCGTTGCTCGTCGCCGGCGTCCCGTTCGAGCTCGCCGTCCTGCTGCCGGTGCCGATCATGGCGCTGTTCTTCGGGTGGCTGCCGCACAACGACCTCGCGTACGACTCCACCGCGCTCTGGATGCACATCGCCAGCGGCATGCGCGGGGCTCCCGACCGCATCGGGCGTCTGGTGCCCGTGCTGCTCATCGGCATCCCGATCCTCGCCGTCACCCTGCCGCTCGCCATCGTCGCGCACGGGCGCTGGGCGATCTTCCCGGCGATGGTCGGGGTGTGCGCGGCTCTGTTCCTGGCGGGGCTGGGACTGTCGAGCATCTCCTCGGTGGTGGCGCCCTACGCGGTCTCTCGACCGGGGGACAGCCCCTTCCAGCAACCGCAGCGCACGGGCTCGGGCGGCGTCGTCGCCCAGGGGCTCGTCATGGCCGGCGCGATCGTCGCGGCCTCGCCTGCGGCATGGCTCACGTGGCGGGCGATCAACGGCGAGACCGTCGACACGGTGCTCGCGCTCTGGGTTGGTATCGGCGCCGGAGCGATCGTGCTCGTCGTCGGCGTCGCGATCGGTGCGGCTCTGTTCGAGCGCCGCGGAACGCGTCTCATGGAGTTCGCCGAAGCGACCTGACCTGGCTCGCGACCGACCCGTCAGGGCTGACCGCGGCTACACTGGCTCTCCATGAGCACGCCTCTCGACAGTCCTGACAGCGGGGGTCTCGCGACCCTGGATCGTGAGCTCGAAGAGCTCATCCGCGAAGAGAACATCGAGCCCGGTGATCACGAGCGCTTCTCCCATTACGTGAAGAAGGACAAGATCCTCGAGTCCGCCCTCAGCGGCAAGCCGGTGCGCGCCCTCTGCGGCAAGAAGTGGACGCCGGGGCGCGACCCCGAGAAGTTCCCCGTCTGCCCGCAGTGCAAAGAGATCTACGAATCCCTCATCAACTGAGGCCTTCCCGCTCCTCGTGAGGGGCCGAAAGCGCCGCCCCGGCCAGCGCTCGGCGACGCTCTCCGGCCCCTCACGCGCGTCCGCGGCGTGAAGGGCCCGTGCGCCCCGGACCCGCCGCTCAGCGCGCGCGCAGGGGCTCACCGCGTTTCGCGGTACTCCGTCGGCAGCGCCGGGTCGGCCTTGCTCAGCGCCAGGGCGCGCACGGGCAGTTCCTCACGCACGCGGGAGTGATGGGCGCGCGCGGCCTGGACTCCGGCCGAGCCGAGAGCACCGGCATCCGCCTCGCCGTGCTCCATGAGCGTCGCCTGCAGCGCACGCGCATCGGGGTGCTCGGCCGCGGTCGAGAGTTCTTCGAATCCGTCGCTGACGACGATGAGCTCCGAGGTCGCGGTGCCGGAGTCCAGGGTGCGGAACGCGGCCTTCCGCCCCCCGTGCGAGGCCTTCTGCGCGGATGCCTTGGCCACGGCCACCCACGAGCCGTCGGCGGCCTCTCGGGCCACGAGCTTGAAGACCAGCCCCGCGGTCGGGACGCCCGAGCCTGTCGCGACCGAGGTACCCACGCCGTACGAGTCGACGGGTGAGGCCGCCAGGGCGGCGAGAGCGTACTCGTCGAGGTCGCTGGTCACCGTGATGCGGGTGCTCGTGGCGCCCAGTTCATCGAGCAGCGCGCGCACCTCGCCCGCGACGATCGGCAGGTCGCCGGAGTCGATGCGCACCCCGCCCAGGTCGGTGCCGGCGACGCGGACGGCGGTCTTGACCCCCTCGGTGATGTCGTACGTGTCGATCAGCAGAGTCGTCCCGGCGCCGAGAGCGTCGATCTGCGACCGGAAGGCGTCTTCTTCGCTGTCGTGCAGCAGCGTCCAGGCGTGAGCGGCGGTGCCCATGGTCGGCACACCCCAGCGGCGACCGGCTTCGAGGTTGCTGGTGGCCGAGAACCCGGCGATGTACGCCGCGCGGGCCGCGGCGACCGCGGCCTCTTCGCTCGCACGGCGCGACCCCATCTCGGCGAGTGGTCGGTCGCCCGCGGCCACGCTCATGCGGGCGGCGGCGGTGGCGACGGCGGAGTCGTAGTTCAGGATGCTGAGTGCGAGCGTCTCGAGCAGTACGGCCTCGGCGAACGTTCCCTCGATCGTGAGCAGGGGAGACCCGGGGAAATAGACCTCGCCCTCGCGATATCCCGTCACCGACCCCGTGAAGCGGTAGTCGGCGAGGAAGTCGAGGGTTGCGCCATCGACCACCCGGTTGTCGCGGAGGAAGCGCAGTTCATCGTCGCCGAAGCGGAAGTCGCGGATCGCTTCGAGCAACCGGCCGGTCCCGGCGACCACGCCGAACCGGCGCCCGCCCGAGAGGCGGCGCCCGAACACTTCGAAGACGCACCGGCGCGAGGCCGTGCCGTCGCGGAGGGCCGCGTCGAGCATCGTGAGTTCGTAACGGTCGGTGTGCAGGGCGGTGCTGCGGCTCATGGCGCCAGCCTATTCCGGCCCCGTGGCCGTGCCCGCGCGGACTCCCGCGCTTGACAGTCGCCGCCCGGCGTACCGAACTCCTGAACTTTCGGGGGGATGCGAGCCATGGATGCCCTGGCACCGCGAACCGTCGGATTTCCTCAGGAGTTTCGCGCGCCGCGCGTCCCCCGCCACCCCCGCCCCCGGCCACCCCCGCCCCCGGCCACCCCCGCGCCGGCCACCCCCGCGCCGCGCCCGCGCCGGCCACCCCCGCGCCGCGCCCGCGCCGGCAACCAGCCCGAGCGCCCGCACCCGCGCCGCGTCGTGCGAAACTCCCGACTTTCCGACCGTGAGACGGCCGAACGGCAGCACATGGCGCCTCTTCGCCTCGTTTCTCAGGAGTTCGACACCACCCGATGTCGGAGACCAGCCCGGTCCACCCCCTCCCGATAGGCTGGAGCCCTATGAACGACGCGCCGATCGGGATCTTCGACTCAGGAGTCGGCGGACTCACCGTCGCCCGGGCCGTCTCTCAGCAGCTGCCGCGCGAGTCCATCCTCTACATCGGCGACACCGCCCGCTCGCCCTACGGCCCGAAGCCGATCGCCGATGTGCGCAAGTACTCGCTCGAGGTGCTCGACACCCTCGTCGATCAGGGCGTCAAGATGCTCGTGATCGCGTGCAACACCGCCTCGGCCGCGATGCTCCGCGACGCGCGCGAGCGCTACGACGTGCCGGTGGTCGAGGTCATCGGCCCCGCCGTCCGCACCGCGATGTCGACCACCCGCAACGGCCGCATCGGCGTGATCGGCACCGTCGGCACCATCGGCTCCCGCGCGTACCAGGACATGCTCGAGGTCAACGAGCGCCTGACGGTCTTCGCCGAGGCCTGCCCGCGCTTCGTCGAGTTCGTCGAGGCCGGGGTCACCGACTCGCCCGAAGTCCTCGCCACCGCCGAGCAGTACCTCGCGCCGCTCCGCCACGCCGGCGTGGACACCCTCGTGCTCGGCTGCACCCACTACCCGTTCCTCGAGGGCGCCATCAGCTACGTCATGGGCCCCGAGGTCAGCCTCGTCTCGAGCGACAGCGAAACCGCGAAAGACGTCTATCGCCAGCTCGTGTCGCGCGACCTTCTCGCGACACCGGATGCCGTGCCCACCGCCCGCTACGAAGCCACGGGCTCATCGGCCGACGACTTCGTGCGCCTCGCTCACCGCCTCATGGGCCGCGAGGTGCGCGAGGTGCAGCTCGTGCAGACCGGCGCCATCGACCTGCCGCGCTGAGTCGCGGCATCCATTCCCGTTCCCCTGGAGGACCCATGACCCGCAAAGACGGTCGCACCAACGATCAGCTCCGTCCCGTCACCATCGAGCGTGGCTGGTCGGCTCACGCCGAGGGCTCGGCCCTCGTCACGTTCGGCGGCACCAAGGTGCTGTGCACCGCGTCGTTCACGAACGGCGTTCCGCGCTGGCTGACCGGCAAGGGCAAGGGTTGGGTCACGGCGGAGTACGCGATGCTGCCGCGCGCGACGAACAGCCGCAACGACCGCGAGTCGATCAAGGGCAAGGTCGGCGGGCGCACGCACGAGATCTCGCGCCTGATCGGCCGTGCCTTGCGTGCGGTGGTCGACACGAAGGCGCTGGGCGAGAACACCATCGTCATCGACTGCGATGTGCTGCAGGCCGACGGCGGCACGCGCACCGCGGCGATCACCGGTGCCTACGTCGCCCTGGCGGATGCCATCGCCTGGGGACGCGAGAAGAAGTTCATCGGTCAGCGTGCCGAGGTGCTGCGTGACTCGGTCGCCGCGGTGTCGGTGGGCATCATCGACGGCGAGCCGATGCTCGACCTGGCGTACGTCGAGGACGTGCGCGCCGAGACCGACATGAACGTCGTCGTCACCGGTCGCGGTCTGTTCGTCGAGGTGCAGGGGACGGCCGAGGGCGCGCCGTTCGACAAGCGCGAGCTCGATCAGCTGCTCGAGCTGGGCGTGAACGGCTGCGCCGAGCTGCGCGGCATCCAGGTCTCGACGCTCGAGGGCTGAGATGGCTCGCATCGTCCTGGCCACGCACAATCCGCACAAGGTCGAGGAGTTCCAGGCGATCGTCGCCGAGGTGCGCCCCGACCTCGAGGTCATGGGGTACGACGGCCCGGAGCCGGTCGAAGACGGCGTGACGTTCGCGGCGAACGCGCTGATTAAGGCGCGCGCGGCGGCGGCGCACACAGGTCTGCCGGCTCTGGCCGACGACTCCGGCGTGGCCGTCGACGTACTGGGCGGTTCGCCGGGGGTGTTCTCGGCCTACTGGGCGGGGCACAAGAAAGACGCCACGGCGAACCTCGAGCTGCTGCTCGACCAGCTCTCGGACGTCGCCGACCCGCACCGCACGGCGCAGTTCGTCTCGGTCATCGCGCTCGTGCATCCCGATGGCACCGAGCAGACGGTCGAGGGCCGCTGGCCCGGCCGCCTCGCCACGGCCCCGGCCGGTCCCGGCGGCTTCGGCTACGACCCGGTCTTCATCCCCGACGGCCAGCCCGCGGGGCGGGAGCGCACGGTCGGTGAGTGGTCCGCGGCCGAGAAGAACGCCGAGTCGCACCGGGCCCGCGCGTTCCGGGAGTTGGCGCCGCTGTTGGAGACGCTCTGATCTCATCTGGATGGGCGAGGCGTCGGAGGGACCCTCGTGAGGGCCGGAGCGAGAGACGATGTGCCGACTGGTCGGTTCCGCCGGTGTCGGACGTCCGCACTATCTTCCTCGCATGGACGTCCTGCTCTGGACCGGTTGGCTCTGCACGCTGATCGTTCTGTTCTTCATCGTCGCCATCGGCGTCTTCGGTTCCTTCGCGCTCAAGGCTCCTCACTGGGAACGCGAGTTTCAAGCTCTCGCGCGATACGACTGGATGCGACGTGGTCTGACGGACCGAGTGCAGTCGGAATCGGAGCAGTTGCAGATGCGGCGCTTCATCGGAGACGGGCAGGTGGCGGAAGCACCTGACCCTGCTGAGAGAACGCGGATTGTTCGCACCATCGGCGTCCTCGTGGGGGAGGACGACCACGAGACCCTGCAGGCTCAACTCGATGCGCGCAGCCAGGTGCTTCTTGAAGCGGCGTTGACAGGCGTGTTCGCATCGGTGGCGAACATTGCGAACCTCGATCTCGCGAGCAGGGTCTGGGCGTTTCGCCGGAAATTCGCCTTGGCCGTCGTTCTTTGGCGCGGCTTGGTGTGGTTCGCGCCTCGTTGTTTCAAGAGCGTTTCCCAGGTGGCCGAACGCTACCTGCTCGTCGCGACGATCCTGGGCATCACAGGCGGGCTGCTCGCCTGGGGGTTCACGCACAGATTGACCGACTCAGGCGAGGCAGGTGTCGCCTGGATGTCTTTCGTGGGTGTGGTGGTGACTGTCAGCACGGTTGTCGCACTCGTTCTCGCCCTCGGCCGACGGTTCTGGAAGGTCGCTGTGACCGTGATCGGTCCGACCAGCACATGGACGACGAGAGGGATCGTGACCGCAGGTCTTGCACTAACCCTCCCGCTAGCGCTGATCACGCTGAACCAGACGGGAGTGCTGCAGCAGTGGCAGCTCGACGCGAACAGCTTCGCCACGACGCATCTGACAGACACCGCCGCTGGTCGCTGGATTGGTGGGATGCTCTTCGTTGCGATCGTCGGATTCGTCGCGCTCAGGGCTCTCCGGCGCGCAGCCATCCGAAGGACGAAGACGATGGACCGCGTAGGGGCGCTGGGCGGGGCAGTCGTAATGATCCTCTTTTGTGTTCTCGTGTTCCTGTTCCTCTTCGGAGTGTCGAGCGAGGTCGCGCTTCCCGTGATCTACGTCATTGCTATTGCTCTCATCCTCTGCGGTGCCGGGCAGGCAGTTCTCGATGTGGTCGGCTGGGTCGTGAAGTACCGCGCGCTACGCGATGCGGGGGTCGACGTGCGGAGAGGATGGTTCCGGTGGTGGATCTTGTGGACGTGGATGGGTTTGGCCGCGGTCGTAGTGGCGTCCACCTCCGTTCCGCCGGTCTTCTTGAGAGCGTTGCAGGCCACGCCGTACGCGGTTCCGTGGGTCATCTCGTCGGTTCTGGTCACGTGCGCTCTCGCTCTGTCCTTCTGGCCCGGCGTCTTCACCGTTGCGCGCTTCGTGATGAGGGTGCATAACACCCACGCTCGATACGAGTTCGAGGTGAGCAAGGCGCGCTTCGAGGCCTCGTTGAGTACCTGGGCTGACGGGGCCAGAGATCCGTCCAGGCACTGTCGTTCGATGTGACGAGTCCGCTCGCAACGCTGCCGACGGCGGGACCAACCCCGTCCGCGTGCACCTTCTCGGCGAGACCGACACCGGTTCTCATTCCCGACTTGGCCGAACCACCGCGGCGGAGCCTGTGCCCGTTCTAGCCTGGAACTATGCACGATCACGCGCCCTCCGGCGGCATCCGAGATGCCAGCAATCGGCGCCTGCTCGCGACCGCCCTGGCCCTGACGGCCACGGTGATGCTCGTGCAGATCGTCGGGGCTGTCCTGACCGGCTCGCTCGCCCTGCTCGCCGACGCCGCGCACATGTTCACCGACGCGGCCGCTCTGGTGGTCGCGCTCATCGCCACCGCGATCGCCGCGCGCCCGGCCGATGATCGTCGCACCTTCGGGTACCAGCGTGCCGAGGTGCTGGGGGCCCTCGCCAACGGCGTGATCCTCATCGTGCTGTGCGCGTGGGTCGGCGTCGAGGCGGTGCAACGTCTGCTCGCCCCGGCCGAGACCGAGGTGCAGGGCGGACTGATGCTGGTGGTGGCCACCGTCGGCATGATCGCCAACGCCGTGTCGATGTTCCTGCTCTCTCGCGCGCAGAAGCGCAGCATCAACGTGCGCGGCGCCTATCTCGAGGTGCTGGGCGATCTCGTCGGATCGATCGCGGTGATCATCGCGGCCCTTGTCATCGTGACGACGGGATTCATGCAGGCGGATGCCATCGCCTCGCTGCTGATCGCGGTGCTCATCGTCCCGAGGGCGATCGGTCTGCTGCGCGAGGTCGTCGTGGTGCTGACGGAGTCGGCCCCGGTGGGGGTGCACGTGGCCGAGATCCGCGAGCACCTGCGCGAGGCCGACGGGGTGGTCGACGTGCACGACGTGCACGTGTGGCAGCTCACACGCGGAGCGCCGGTGTTCAGCGCTCACGTGATCGTGGAAGATGCCGCGCTCGCCGATGGGCGCGCCGCCGCGATCCTCGCTTCGCTCCAGACGTGTCTCGCCGACCATTTCGACGTCGAGCATTCCACTTTTCAGCTGGAGCCCGCGGGGCACGTGGAGCACGATTCGCGTCACGCGTGAATGTCGGTGCCGTCCGGTAGCCTTCGGACAGGCACCCGCACCCCCGGAAGGTTCCTCATGTTCTCGTCACTCGTCATCGACCATTGGCTGCCGTCTCCCGCGAGCGCGTTCTCTGATGACGACGCGGTCGTCGTCGTCGATCCGGAGGCGCCCGAGAACCGGTCCGTCTCGATCCTGCGCATCGGCGACGGGGCGACGGTCGTCTCGCTGAGCCCCGAGCGAGCGGATCAGCTCGGTGTGTCCGACGGAGAACGTCTCGCCGCCGATGAGGTTCTGGAGCGCATCGACGCGGCGGGCATCGCGCTGAACGACCTCGACCACCTCTTCTACCTTCCGGTCGAAGAGCATGCCAACGTCACCGCACCCGAGCCGCAGGCGAACACGCGCCGGCTGACGGCTGAAGACGCCGACGCCTTCGCCGCCCTCGTCGCGGCGGCGCCCGAAGACGAGCTCGACGAAGCGTTCGTCGAGCTCGATCACTGGCTCGTGTTCGGCACGTTCGTCGACGGCACGCTGGCTGCTGCGGCGAGCATGTATCCCTGGAGGGGCACGCGCCTCGCCGACCTCGGCGTGATCACTCTTCCGGAGTTCCGCGGCCGCGGCCTGGCGAGGGCGACTGTGCTGGCGATGGCCGCCGATGCGCTGGAGCGCGGCTACGAGCCGCAGTACCGGTGTCAGCTCGACAACGCCCCGTCGGTGGCTCTCGCGCTGGCATCCGGATTCCGCCGTTTCGGCGAGTGGATCGTCGTCGACGACTGAACGGCATCACGGCGTTCAGTTCTCGCGCACGACCTCCGCGGGCGACTTGTCGGGGCGGAGGCCGCGCCACCGCGCCTGGCGGAGGATCCCGCCGGGGGTGAACTCCGCGAACTCGACCTCTGCCACCAGGCTGGGGTGCACCCACAGGGCGTCGCGCGCGTCGGCGGCCGGCACACCGACGAAGGGGTTCGCATCGGCGCGTAGCGGCTCGAGCGCCTTCGTCAGTCGGGCGAGGGTCTGCTCGCCGAACCCGGAGCCCACCCGCCCCGCGTACTGCAGTCCGCCCGCCGTGGGCACCCCCACCAGCAGCGAACCGATCGTGCCGGAACGGTTTCCTCTACCGGGTCGGATCCCGCCGATCACGACCTCCTGCGTACGCGAGTGCTTGACCTTCAGCCACCGCTCGGATCGCACCCCGCGGCGGTAGGTCGAGCCCGGGTCCTTCACGACGACGCCCTCGAGCCCGAACCGGCCGCTCGTGGAGACCGCGGCATCCACGTCGTCGAACACGGGAGGCACGACGACCGGACCCCCGGCCTCGGCGGCCAGCTCCTCGAGCACGTCGCGCCGCTCCGACAGGGGGAGGGATGCCACATCCCGCCCACCCGCCGACAGCACATCGAAGAGGTAGAGGTGAACGGGGGTTCGCTCGGCCTCGCGGGCGATCTCGCGCGCCTTCGCGAGGTTCATGCGCCTCTGCAGAAGCGGAAAGCTCGGCCGTCCCTGCTCGTCGAGCGCGACGATCTCTCCGTCGAAGACGGCCGGGTCGGGACCGAGACCCAGGTCGACGCTCGTGAGCTCGGGGTAGGCGTCCGTCAGGTCGTTGCCGTTGCGCGATCGAAGGCGCAGCCGTTCGCCGTCCCAGGTTCCCAGACCCCGGATGCCGTCCCACTTCATCTCGACCCAGGGCGTGCCGCCCCAGCGCTCGGCGGCGGCGCGGGCGATCCCCGGCGTCGCGGAGGTGGCGAGCATGGGCTCGATGTCGCCGTCCCTGTCGACGCTCGGTGGGACCTCGGTCGATGCAGGGGGATCAGCGGAGCCGTGGTCCAGGGCCACCACGGGGGCTCCGCCGCTCTGCGGTCGGCCCGCGGCATCCGTCTTCATGCGGTGCAGCAGCCACTGCGATCTCTCACCCTGCCCCTCGGTGCGGATGAGGGCGAGTCGCACGCGGCCGAGCGGTCCGTCGGTTCTGCCCTCGAGGGTGGCGATGACCTCGTCGTCGCGCCACTTCTCGAGCTCGTACGTACCGGTGTCCCAGACCGTCATGGTGCCCGCGCCGTACTCACCGCGGGGGATCTCGCCGGCGAAGTCGAGGTATTGCAGCGGGTGGTCCTCGGTCATGACGGCGAGGCTGTTCTTCGCTGTGGTGGGCGGCACACCCCGGGGGACGGCCCAGCTGACGAGCACGCCGTCGCGTTCGAGGCGGAGGTCCCAGTGCAGACGTGAGGCGTGGTGCTCTTGGATGACGAACCGGGGGAGCCCCTCGGCGGCGGGCGCGCCGTGGGGAGCCTCGGGCACCGGCTCGGGGGTCTTTCCGGCTGTGCGCTTCGCGATGTAGGCGCGCAGGGGCCCGTGCGCCGCGTCGACCGAGGCGAGCGGGTCTTCGGTTCTCCCGAGGACCTCGGTGAACAACAGGTGTCGGAGGTCGGGGTCGTCCAGCTCGTCCCAGGTGCGCGGGGCGGCGACGTAGGGGCGCGGGCGGCCGCGCAGCGAGTACGGCGCGATCGTCGTCTTCGAGCCGTTGTTCTGACTCCAGTCGATGAACACCTTGCCGGGGCGTGCAGCCTTCGACATCTGGCTGACGACGAGGTCGGGGTGATCGGCCTCGATCGCGCGCGCGAGCTCTTTCGCGACGACGCTGACCGCGTCGCTGGACTGGCGCCCGTCGAGGCGGGCGTACAGATGGATGCCCTTGCTCCCACTCGTCACGGGCAACGGGTCGAGCCCCATGCCTTGCAGGATCGCGCGCGCCCACCGCGCGACCTCGGCACACTCGGCCAAGCCCACGCCCGGACCGGGGTCGAGATCGAGCACGAGGCGGTCGGGGTTCTGCCTCTCGCCGTCGCTCGAGAAACGCCACTGCGGCACGTGCAACTCGAGGCTGGCGACCTGCGCGAAGTAGACGAGGGCGGGGAGGTCGTCGACGAGCGGGTAGTCCTTGGCGCCCGAGGAGTGGTCGATCGGAAAGCGCCGTACCCATGCCGGAGCACCGGGCTCGAGGGCCTTGGCGAAGAACGGTTCGCCGGGGTCGGCATCCGTGCCCACTCCGTCGGGCCAGCGCTTGCGCGTGAGCGGGCGGTCGGCGACGTGCGGGAGGAGCAGGGGAGCGATCCGCGAGTAGTAGTCGATCACCTCGCCCTTTGTGGTGCCGGTCTCGGGGTAGAGCACCTTGTCGAGGTTCGACAGGCGCAGGCGACGACCGCCGATGCGCACCGTCTGCTCCGTCATCGCCCCAGCGTAGAGCGGAGGGGGAGAGGGATGCCGAGGGGGTTGCGGCGAACTCGGGGTTCCGGTGGCTTCGAGACGCTCAGCCACCCGGGGGCCAGGTCCGAGGTCTGCTCGAGGGGGCCGGACACGTTCGCGCGCAAGGGTCTCGGCATCCACCGCTCTCCCGGTGTTCACTGGGCACATGCGATCGATCTGGAAGGGCGCCCTGACGTTCGGCCTCGTCAACGTGCCCGTCAAGGTGTACTCGGCGACCGAGGACCACGACGTCTCGTTGCATCAGGTGCACAACAAGGACGGCGGCCGCATCCGGTATCAGCGCGTCTGCGAGGTGGACGGCGAGGTCGTGCCGTACCAGGACATCGACAAGGCTTACGACGACGGCGAGCAGACGGTCGTGCTGACCAAGGACGATCTGGCGTCGCTGCCGAGCGAGCGCAGCCGGGAGATCGAGGTCGTGGAGTTCGTGCCGAGCGACCAGGTCGACCTGCTGACGCTCGACAAGGCGTACTACCTCGAGCCCGACTCGTCGTCGCCCAAGGCGTACGTGCTGCTGCGCAAGACCCTCGAGCAGACCGACCGCACGGCGATCGTGCGGTTCTCGCTACGACAGAAGACCCGGCTGGCGGCTCTTCGCGTCCGCGGGGACGTGCTGGTGCTGCAGACGCTGCTCTGGGCCGACGAGGTGCGCGAGGCGGCTTTCCCGGCTCTCGATGAGAGTGTGCGCATCTCGGCGAAGGAGCTCGAGATGTCGGCGTCTCTCGTCGAGAGCTTCTCGAAGGACTTCGAGCCTGAGGAGTTCACCGACGCGTACCAGGAGGAGCTGCGCACCCTGATCGACGCGAAGCTCGAGCAGGGCGATGCGATCGATACCGACGCCACCTTCGGAAAGCAGGAAGAGGAGGACGGCGGCGAGGTCATCGATCTGATGGAGGCGCTGCGGGCGAGCGTGGAGCGCAGCCGGGCGGCACGATCGGGCACTGCGGCCACCGACGGCACCACAGTAAAGAAGAAGGCCGCCGGCACGAAGCCGGCGGCCAAGAAGAAGAACTCGAAGGCGTCTTAGCGAGCGGGCTGATCGCCGTCTTCGAGGGTCTTCGGGTCGAGGGTGAGCGACTTGGCCTCGGCCGCGGTGACGGCGCCCTCGCGCTTGGCGGCGGCGCGCTCACGGAAGTAGTGGATCGCGATGAAGATCACGGTGCCGGCGACGGCGGCGAGCAGGATGACGTCGATGTACTCGGTCACGATGTCGCGGACGAACGGGATGTAGCCCACCAGGTAACCCAGCATCGTCAAGCCGATGCCCCAGATGATCGCGCCGATCAGGTTGTACAGCGAATACTTGCGCCACGGCATGTGACCGACACCGGCGGCAATCGGCGCGAAGGTGCGCACCACGGGCACGAAGCGCGCCAGGATCACGGTCAGTCCGCCGAAGCGCTCGAAGAACGCGTTCGTGCGTTCGACGTTCTTCTTGCTGAACAACCCGGACTCTTTGCGCTCGAAGATCGAAGGCCCGGCCTTATGGCCGATGAGGTAGCCCACCTCACCGCCGATGAATGCCGCGACACCGATCGCGAGAGCTACCCACCAGGCGTTGATCCCGAAGACGCCGTGCGGAGCCGCGTCGGTGGAGTGCGACAGCAGACCCGCCATGATCAGCAGGGTGTCGCCCGGCAGCAGGAAGCCGATCAGCAGACCGGTCTCGGCGAAGATGATGAAGCAGACGACCAGCAGCGCCCAGGGCTGGGAGTTGGTGATGATCGTCGCGGGGTCGAGCCACGGGAGCAGCGCGCTGGTGGTGTGGATCACATCGGTCCCGTCGGGTCGGAATGTCGGTGCAGGGGATGACTACTACCGTGCGGAAGGGGGGACTTGAACCCCCACGCCCGAAGGCACAGGAACCTAAATCCTGCGTGTCTACCGATTTCACCACTCCCGCGAGTCTGATCATTGTAGGCGGGTGGAGTGCGCGCACGTTGTGAAGCCGCCGTCAACCCCGGGAGTCGTCCCCCCTCGCCGACGCGCCGCGGGGAATGCTGAACGACATGGCATCCGTTCTCTCCTTCATGAAAGCGATCACGTACTCCCAGCCCGGTGACTCCTCCGTCCTCTCGCTCGAGGACCGCCCGTTGCCCGAACCCGCCGCGGGAGAGGTGCGCGTACGCCTGACCGTGTCGGGGGTGAACCCGACCGACTGGAAGGCCCGCGCCACCACCGGCCGCCCGCTTCCCTTCGACGAGGTCACGCCCAACCAGGACGGAGCGGGAGTGGTGGATGCCGTCGGCGAGGGCGTCGACGTCCTGTCGGTCGGTCAGCGGGTGTGGGTGTATCTCGCGGCCCACCAGCGCCCGTTCGGCACGGCGGCGGAGTACACGGTCCTCCCCGCGTCGCGGGCCGTGCCGCTGCCCGACATCGCATCGTTCGAGCTCGGCGCGAGCCTCGGCGTTCCGGCGATGACCGCCCACCGCGCCCTCACCGTGCACGAGGACGGCCCCTCGCGCCTCGCTCCCGGGGCGCTCGCCGGACGCACCGTCCTGGTGCAGGGCGGTGCCGGAGCCGTGGGGCACGCCGCCATTCAGCTCGCCGCTTGGGCCGGAGCCACGGTCATCGCCACCGTTAGCAGCGACGAGAAAGAGGCACTGGCCCGTTCTGCCGGCGCCCACCACGTGCTGCAGTACCCGAGCGAGTCGCTGGCCGCCGACATCCGGGAACTCGCGCCGAAGGGTGTCGAGCACATCGTCGAGGTCGCCATCGCCGACAACGCCGGTCTCGATGTCGAGGTCGTCGCCAATCACGGAACGATCGGGTACTACGCCGACAACGGCGGGGCGGAGTTCACGGCCCGCGTGCGCGAGAGCTTCGCCAAGAACGTGCGCTGGCAGGGACTGCTGCTGTACACCGTGGGGGAGCGGGCGCTGCTCGCCGCCGCCGAGGACGTGGCCGCGGCCGTCGCCGACGGGGCGCTTCCGGTCGGGCACGACGCCGGGCTGCCGCTCACGTGGTTCGCGCTCGATGAGACCGCCGCCGCGCACGACGCCGTCGAGCAGGGTGCGCTCGGGAAGGTGCTGATCCGCGTCGCGGAGTGAGCCCGAGGGCGGCGTCCTCGAGGGGGCGCCGCCCTAACGGGTACGAGGCACGTACCGCGGGACCCAGCGGATGAAGCCGGCCGCACCCAGGACGGCGATGAGGCCCATCGCGCCGACACCGACCGACAACGATGCGACGGCGGTCAGGGCGGAGACGATCAACGGGGCCACAGCTCCGCCGGCATCCGTCAACGTCCTCCACGAACCCAGGAACGCTGCGGGGTCGCTGGGCGGAGCCACATCGGCGCCGAGAGTGAGCAGGATGCCGCTCGACAGGCCGTTGCCGACCCCCAGGACCGCGGCGAACATCGCGTACCACATGGCCGCCGACGACAGTTCGTGCGTGACCGACAGGGCGAAGAACCCCGCACCCATGAGGACCATGGCGGGAAGGGCCGCCCAGAGGCGCCCGAAGCGGTCCATCACCTGGCCGCTGGCGTAGAACAGGGCGAAATCGATCGCTCCCGAGACCCCGACGACCACCGCGATCGTTCCGGCATCCAATCCGAGCGAGACGCCCCACAGGGGCAGCACCACCTGACGAGCCGAGCGCACGGCCGACAGCGACGAGGCGGCGAGTCCCAGACGCGCGAGCACCCCGCGGTACCGCCACATCGTGCGGAACACGCCGACCCTCTCCACGGTCGGGATGGAGCCGGTGACGGGCTCGCCGGTGTCCTCTGCGTCGCGGGAGTCGCCCGCGTCTCGCCGGGTGGCAGACCCCGCCCCCACCGGGACGGCCTTCTCGGGGTCGGGACCGAAGAAAACCAGCAGGATCGTGGCGATCTGGCAGACGGCGAAGAAGACGATGGATGCCGTCTCGGTGCCGAACACCGCCAAGAGGGCCGCCGAGATGAACGGACCGACGAACATGCCCAGGCGGAACGTGCCGCCCAGCAGCGACAGTGCCCGGGCGCGGAAGGTGAGCGGGACCCGCGTGGTCATGAACGAGTGGCGGGCCAAGGCGAAGGACGCGGCGCAGAAGCCGATGAGGAACACCGCCCCGGTGAAGAACGCCAACGACTGGGCGAGGACGATTCCCACCAGACCGGCCAGGACGACGATGCCGGCGACGCCCATCGTCACGCGCTCGCCGAAGCGGGCCACGGCCCACCCGGCGGGGATGTTGCCGCAGAGCTGCCCGACGACCAGCGCGGCGGCGACGAGAGCGGCCACCGCGACGTCGGCGCCGAGGCGGTCGGCGATGACGGGGATGAGGGGGATCACGGCGCCTTCGCCCACGGCGAAGAGCAGCGTGGGGCCGTAGATCATCGGTGCGAAGCGCACCAGCACGTTCCGGGGAGAGTCGGCTGTCACTGTCTCCACGATAGGCTTGATGTCAAATGCTCGAACTCGATTTGACCGCCGACATCCAGGCGCTGCGCTCGACCTTCGCCGATATCCAGGCCGTGGTCGACGTCGACGCACTCAAAGCCGACATCGATCGCCTGAGCGAAGAGGCCGGTGCTCCCGACCTCTGGGACGACGTCGAGAACGCTCAGAAGGTCACCAGCCGTCTCAGCCACCGCCAGGCGGAGCTCAAGCGCGTCTCGGAGATCGAGCAGCGGCTCGACGACCTCGAGGTGCTGGTGGGTCTCGCCATCGAGATGGACGACGAGGAGTCCGCCGACGAGGCTCGTCGCGAACTCGCCTCGCTGAAAGACGTGATCGGCCAGCTCGAGGTGCAGACGCTTCTCGACGGCGAGTACGACCCGCGTTCGGCGGTCGTCACGATCCGCTCGGGTGCCGGCGGCGACGACGCCACCGACTTCGCCGAGATGCTGCTGCGCATGTACCTGCGTTGGGCCGAGCGTCACAAGTACCCCGTCAAGGTCATGGACACCTCTTACGCCGAAGGCGCCGGCATCAAGTCGGCCACCTTCGAGGTCGACGTGCCCTACGCCTACGGCACGCTGTCGGTCGAGGCCGGCACGCACCGTCTCGCGCGCATCAGCCCCTTCGGCGGCGCCGACAAGCGCCAGACGAGCTTCGCCGCGGTCGAGGTCATCCCCGTGATGGAAGAAGCCGTCGAGGTCGAAGTCCCCGAGGGCGACATCCGCGTCGACGTCTTCCGCTCCTCGGGCCCGGGTGGTCAGTCGGTCAACACCACCGACTCCGCCGTGCGCATCACGCACCTTCCCACGGGCCTGGTCGTCTCGATGCAGAACGAGAAGTCGCAGATCCAGAACCGCGCGGCCGCCATGCGCGTGCTGCAGACCCGCCTGCTGCTGCTCAAGCGCGAAGAAGAGGCCGCGAAGAAGAAGGAGCTCGCCGGCACGATCACCGCGAGCTGGGGCGATCAGATGCGCTCCTACTTCCTCTACGGTCAGCAGCTCGTGAAAGACCTGCGCACCGGCTACGAGGTCGGAAACCCCGCGGTCGTCTTCGACGGCGACCTCGACGGTCTGATCGCGGCCGGCATCCGCTGGCGCAAGCGCAAGGACGACGACTGAGCCTTCCCCGCGGGGGAGAGAGCCCTATGGATGCCGCTGACCCGGCATCCACAGGGCTCTCTCGGTTTCGCGACACGGCGCGTCCTCTCGGCCTGATTGGGACCCGCGCTTAGGCTCATCGAGCCATGATCCGGTTCGAGAACGTCACCAAGCGGTATCGCGGCACCGCGAAGCCCGCCCTGAACGCCGTCGACTTCGAAGTGCAGCGGGGGGAGTTCGTCTTCCTCGTCGGCGCTTCGGGCTCCGGCAAGTCGTCGTGCCTGCAGCTCATCCTGCGCGCCGAGACCCCCAGCGACGGCCGTGTCGTCGTGCTCGGTCGCGACCTGCGCACGCTGTCGAACCGCAAGGTTCCCTACTTCCGCCGTCACATCGGTTCGGTGTTCCAGGACTTCCGCCTGCTGCCGAACAAGACGGTGCACCAGAACGTCGCCTTCACGCTGCAGGTGACCGGCGCCTCGCGCGGGTTCATCCAGCAGGCCGTGCCCGAGGTGCTGGCGCTCGTCGGCCTCGACGGCAAAGAGAAGCGTCTTCCGCACGAGCTGTCGGGTGGAGAACAGCAGCGCGTGGCGATCGCGCGCGCACTCGTCAACCGCCCGCAGGTACTGCTCGCCGACGAGCCGACCGGAAACCTCGACCCCGGCACGTCGATCGACATCATGCGCCTGCTCGCGCGCATCAACGCCGGTGGCACGACCGTCGTCATGGCCACCCACGAGGCCGGCTTCGTCGACCAGATGCAGCGTCGCGTGATCGAGCTGCGCGGCGGTGAGATGGTGCGTGACGAACGTCACGGCGGCTACGGCGACACATCGAGCCTTCCGCGACTCGCGCCCGAGGTCGAGCGCGGTGCGGCGGCTGTGGCCGCTCTCACCGCCGTTCTCGAGGTGCAGCGCGAGGTCACCGGGCTCACGGGTCCGGTCGAGCCGTTGACGAAGCCGGCTGTCGCGGAGCCTGCTCCCGCGGCATCCGAGGCTCCCGCCCAGAACTCCGAGCCCGAGGCTCCCGTCGCCGCCGAGCCCCGTGAGCCTGGCACCAACACACGCTCCATCCCGGTCACCCGCCCCGACGTCGACGCTCTCGGTCTTGCCGACCGGCTCGGACTGGGCGAGAAGAAAGACCGCAACGACGAAGTGGGACCCACGTCATGAGGTTCGGGCTCATCCTCTCGGAGGCCTTCACCGGTCTTCGTCGCAACGCGTCGATGGTGATCTCGGTCATCCTCGTCACCTTCGTGTCGCTGACCTTCGTCGGGGCCGCGATGCTCATGCAGATGCAGATCGGCAAGATGCAGTCGTACTGGGCCGACCGCGCCCAGGTGGCGGTGTTCATGTGCGCGGCTTCATCGAACGCTCCGACCTGCGTGGCCGGTGAGCCGGCGACCCAGGACCAGATCGACGCCGTCAAGGCGACGCTCGACGGTCAGGCGCTCGCACCGCTGATCCGCGACTACACGTTCCAGACCAGCGACCAGGTCTTCGAGAACGCGAAGCAGCAGTTGCCCGAAGACATCGCGGGCGTCGTGACGGCGGATCAGTTCAACGCGACCTTCAGCATCAACCTGGTCGACCAGAGCCAGTCCGACGTCATCGCCGAGGCTTTCAGCGGGCAGAACGGTGTCGAAGCGGTCACCGACCAGCTGCAGTACCTCGAACCCCTTTTCCAAGCCCTCACCGTCGCGACCTACGTCGCGGTGGGGATCGCCGGGCTCATGCTGATCGCGGCTGTGCTGCTGATCGCCACGACCATCCGGCTCTCGGCGTTCGCGAGACGCAAGGAGCTCGGGATCATGCGTCTGGTGGGTGCGTCCAACCGTTTCATCCAGACGCCGTTCATCGTCGAGGGCGTGCTGGCCGCCCTCATCGGTTCGGCGCTCGCGAGCGTGGCGGTGTGGGCGATCGTCGGCGTCGGGGTGAATCAGTACCTCAGAGACCGGATCGGCTTCATCACCTCGTGGGTGGACTTCGGCGACGTGGCGATCGTGATCCCGCTTCTGGTCGTGATCGGCATCGTGCTCGCGGCTCTGAGTGCCAGCTTCGCCATCCGCCGCTGGCTGCGCGCCTAGCAGCTCGCGGTATCGCGCTCGGCCGGCATCCGGTGTGGGTAAACTGTAAGGCTCTGTGTGCCCACGATCATGAGGAGGTGGCACCATGCCTCGTGAGCAGGGTGAGAAGCTCATCGCGTCGAACAAGAAGGCGCGTCACGACTACGCCATCGAGAAGACGTACGAAGCCGGATTGGTGCTAACAGGCACCGAGGTGAAGTCGCTACGGCAAGGACGCGCGAACCTCACCGACGGCTACGCCTACATCGACGGCGGCCAGGCCTTCCTCGATGCCGTCCACATCCCCGAGTACTCGCAGGGCCACTGGACGAACCACTCGGCCAAGCGCACGCGCAAGCTGCTGCTGCACAAGGAAGAGATCATCAAGCTCTCGCACGCGGTGTCGGCGGGCGGATACACGCTCGTTCCGCTGCGGCTGTACTTCCTCGACGGGCGCGCGAAAGTCGAGATCGCGGTCGCCAAGGGCAAGCGCGAGTTCGAGAAGCGTCAGACGATCCGCGAGCGCGAGGACAAGCGCGAGGCCGAGCGCGCGATGCGCACGAAGAACCGCCTGGGCGACTGACCTCTTCGCCTGCGGGGCGCGTCACTCGGCGTGGAAGCGCCCCTCGACCACCGAGGTGACGACGATCTCGGGCGGCTGCAGGCTGAACGACGGTCCGGTGGCGGACGCGGCCATCAGGCGCGCGCCCATCGGAGCCGGAGTCTCGGGGTGGGCGGCGAGCAAGCCGGCATCCGCGATCTCGACGGCGGAGACGGATGCCAGCCCGAGAGCGTCCGCATACGCCGTCGCGCGCTCCACGGCGACGTGCACGGCGTCGGCGGCGACCTCTCGCTCGACCCGGGCGCGGGTGGTGGGGGACAGGCGCCACTCCACGGCGGTGACCTGCACGTCGTCGGATTCGGCGACATCGCCCAGCCACCACGACAGGGCTCCCGCGTCGGTGAAGGTGGCGGACAGCTCCACCGCGGCGTGATGGACGAGGGGGAGCTGCGCGCCTTCGTTGTTCCAGGGGCGGTCGGACCAGACGGACACACGGGCGCTCGACCACTCGGACACCTCGCCGGAGCGGAGGTGGGCGACCAGCCCGTCTTGCACGCTCGCGGCGCGCTCTTGAGCCCGCTCGACGACCGGACCGCGCGCGGGGCCATCGGTCGAGACGGTCACCCGGACGGCGGCCTCTTCGGCGCGGACGCGGGCGTTGCTCTCGCCCCGGACGGTGATGACGACCTCACTCATGCGGTGAGCCTACGGGACGGGGGTGGGATCCCGTCGAGCGGGAATCACCCGGGCCCGGGATCCGCTATAGACTGTGATGCTCGGGTGCTTCGGTTCCCGAGGTGGCAATTCAACAGAGTGACAACGGCCGCTCCATCACGGAGTTCCCGGGGCTGATCGGTTTCGACAGCGCCTGCGAACCCGCGAGAAGCGGGCCGAGGATGTGGGGTTATCTCGTAAACGCTCCCTGCAAAACAATAAGTGCCAATGCTAAGCGCACTGACTTCGCCCTCGCTGCGTAAGCGAGCCCGATAGTCCGTCAGACCGTGTGTGACCCCGCCACGGAATCTGGCGTCATTTAGGGGTCTTGCTGTGTGACGGCGTCTGGACGTCACGCGGGACTTTTCCCAGGCTGGGCTTGTCGACTTAGGTGTCTGTGACAAAGGTCGGAGCCGAGCAGAACGTCTGCACAGACTGCGCCCGGAGAAAACGCGGAGACCCAGCGTTGGACGGGGGTTCGATTCCCCCCAGCTCCACGAGCCGTTGTCACGAAGAGGTTGTCACGAAGAGAAAGCCCCCGCTCCCGCCCGTTTCGGTGGGAGCGGGGGCTTTCTCGCGTTCGCTCAGCCCGCGGTGCGGGTGTGGATGTCGCTCTCGCCCGAAACGCCGTTGAGTTCGAGGTAGATGCGCCCCTCGGTGCGGGTGAGGGTGGCGGTGTTGCGGCGTTCGATGGCGTCGGCGAGCTTCTCGACGAAGCCGGGCTCGAAGCTGTGCAGCAGCACCTCGTCGGCGCGGTGGATGCGCTTGCCGGCCCAGGGCGCTGCGACCTTGTCGGGGTCGCGGTGCGTGTAGACGGCGACCCTCTCGGCCTTCATGCTGCCGGTGTGCAGGCGGGCGGCATCCGGAGCCCCGACCTCGACCCAGGCGACGAGCGCACCGGTGAGATCGCGGACCATCACGGCGGGCTCGTCGGTGGCGGCGACACCCTCGCTGAAGCCGATGCCCTCCTCGTACTCGAGGCAGTACGCCAGCACGCGCGTCAGCATGTACGGAGCGGTCTCGGACGGATGCCGGGCGACGCGCAACGGCAGTTCGTCGTACACGCCGCGGTCGACGTCGGAAAGTTGCACCGTGAAGGTGTGAATGGTCGAGCCGATAGCCACGAGGATCGAGCCTACGTTGTCGCGTCCGTCCTGTCGGGCAGGAGGGAACCCGTGGTCCTCGTGAACCGGCTAGCGTCGGGGCATGCCCGACCCGCGTAGCTCCCGCATCGACATCGGTTCGTTCCGCCTCGAGCCCTTGCCGGATTTGGCGCGCTGGCGGGCCGTGGCACGTGAAGACGGCGGTCCGGTAGAAGGCGGGTGGAGCGATTGGGTCGCTCTGGCCCACCGGGTGCTGCGAGCCGACGAGCTGTGGCGGGAGCGCGAAGCGCGCGGAGACGCGTGGGACGAGGGATTCGCGGCAGGACAGGATGCCGCGGCGGTGAACCCGTACCGATGAGTCGGCGCGGGCGCACCCCTTACTGCGGCGTCTCGACGAGGAGCAGGCTCTGGCGGGTGTCGGCGAACTTCACCCAGCCGTCACCGAAGAGGTAGGTCAAGCCGTAGCCGTCCGCACCGCGACCGCCGAGCCAGTCGGGATTCTCGGTGACGTAGTCTCCGGTGGCGTCGCGCTCGAGCTTCCAGCCCGAGGCGACGAGGTCTTTCTCGGCCTGTTGCGCGGTCGCGTCGTCGATGGGGGCCCAGCCGAAGATCTGCACGCGGTCCGAGGCGACCTTCGCGTCGCCCCACTTGCACTGGATGCCCTCGTCGAGCGCGGTGGCCCCGATGCGGAACGGCTCCTCTTGATACGTCCAGCCCAGACTCTTGAAGTCGTCTGCGGTGGACTTCGGGATGATGTTCTCGCACGTCGGATCGATCGGAGCCGTCGTCGGAGTCGCGTTGGCGGCGGAATCGGGAGCGGGTACCTCGGTCGCCGTGGCGCTGGCGGCGACGCTCGGCGCGGCGTCGGGCGTCGAGGTGCAGCCGGAGAGGGCGAGCGCCGCGAGCAGGCCGGCGGTGATCAGCAGGGGCTTGTGTGGGCGCATCAGCGGGGGCCGTCCTCGTGGAGCAGGGCGAAGAAGTCGTCGTGCAGAACGCCGTTCGTCGCGAGCGAGGATCCCGCGTTGAGACGGTCGGTGCCGTCGAAAGCGGTGAAGCGACCTCCGGCCTCGCGGACGATCGGGGCGATCGCGGCGATGTCGTACTCTTTCACGCCGAACTCGGCGACGAGCTCAAGGCGACCCTCGGCGAGCCACATGTAGGGGAGGGCGTCGCCGTACGCGCGGTCGCGCCACACGGCCCTCGCGAGCTTCTCGAGGGTGGGGACGAGGTCGACGTCGTCCCACTGCTCGATGCTCTGGAAGCTGATGCTGGATGCCGAGACCTCATCGATCGCGGACACGGAGATGCGGCGGGTGTGGCCGTCGGCGGTGGCAGTCCAGGCGCCGTGTCCGACGGCGGCCCACCAGCGTCGGCCGATAGCGGGCTGGCTGACCACGCCGACCAGGGGGACGCCGTCCACCGTCAGCGCGATGAGAGTCGCCCACACGGGGATCCCCCGCATGTAGTTGTGCGTGCCGTCAATGGGGTCGATGACCCAGCGTCGGGAGGTGTCACCCGAGGTGCCGTACTCCTCACCGAGGACGGAGTCGCCGGGGCGCTCGGCATCCAGGATCTGACGGATGGCCCGCTCGGTGGCGAGGTCGGCCTCGGTGACGTGCGTGCGGTCGGGCTTCGTATCGATCCGCAGGTCAGCCGAGTCGAAGCGTTCCATCGTCACCGCATCGGCGGCATCGGCCAGACGAAGGGCGAGCGCGAGATCGTCGGTCAGGTCCGCGAGGGGCGCGGCGGGCTCTTCGATGGAGGACACGGCTCAAGGATAACGGGCGCTCCTGGCTCGATTTGGTGTGCTCGAGTCACGCCTGGTAATGTCATTCCTCGGCGCGGAGAGCGAAACTTCGGCCGAAAAGAACGCACCTCTAGCTCAATCGGCAGAGCAACTGACTCTTAATCAGTGGGTTCTGGGTTCAAGTCCCAGGGGGTGCACAAGTTACCGCCCCGCACCAGGCATCACTGGTGCGGGGCGGTTCGTCGTTCTGCGGATGCAAGATCACTTCAGAAGCGAGCGGTCGAATCGAGTCGGCCAAGCAAGCGCTGCACCCCTGATGATGACTACCCAGCCCAGGAAGAACGCGGCCAACCCTCCGACGAGCGTGAGCGCGGGCCAGAAGAAGTCATAGGCCGGTATCGGCTTCGGAGCGGCTTCGGTGAAGATGGGCACGTAGCTGAACCATGCCCCGAACACCTGGACACTCATGCCGATCATCTGAGACCCCTTAATCACGGTGAGCACCGTGCCCCCCACGAGAAGGGCTGCCCCGCCGATCAGGAGGCCGGTGATAGCCAAGCCGCGCTGCCCAGCCTTCATGTGCCCCCCAAAGGAATCGCGTGCGGCGATTCTGGCACGCGCCGCATGCGTGATCGCGTACGCGACGTGCGAAGAACCGTGAAGACAGTGTGGGGCCTTCGCGCCTCAGTTCTCGGCGAGGGTCTCATTCGCCTTGGCACGCGCCCATGCGTCAGGCGGCGCGTTGCTCCGTCAGTTCCGCGATGAGCGCGATCTCGTGCGGCTGCCATCCGTACTCGTAGGGCAGATACGCCGTGAGCACCTGCATCGGTGACGAGAGGGTTGTAGAGATGCCGTGGCGCGCGTTCCGGGCGTCGGGATCTCGATCGCGGACGGCGGTCTGAAGTTCGGACACGAGTTCTCGGGCGCGCAGGATCCCGTAGGCGTCGACCACGAGACGCCAGTCCGCGATGGTCAGGGTCGTCCATGCTCGTGAGGCGGCGGTGGTCTCTCGGGCGACGGGCAGGAAAAGCAGGAGAATCGCGGCGGCGACGCATGCGTTGGCGAGGAGTGCCGCAGCCAAGGTGCTCACACCGAACGGCGCCGCGCCGAAGGCGGCGTCAGGTCCGCTCGTCAGATACGCCAGTGCCCGCGTCGCGCAGTGGAGTGCGTAGAAGGCTGTCGCGACGGCGATGACGATCCGAGGCGGCCGGGGTAAGACCGTGTTGCTCAGCGCCAGTGTCGCGCAGGCAACGCCGGTGAGAGTCAGCGTGCACAGCAGCACGATGCGGGCTACGCCCGGTGGAAGCAACACCGAACTCGTGGCGACCGTCAGCCCCGCGACGAGTGTTGCGCCCGCTGCGGAGCGTGCGAGACGCTGCCGCGCCATGGTCATTGCGACGCACATGAGGCCGATGGACAGAACGAACGCGGTGTCGGCGGGGAAGGTGGCGGAGACGACGTTCACATCGCGGTCTCCGATGAGACGCATGACGGCCGACCCGACGGACAGCGCCGCGGCCGCGGCGGCGATTCTCAACGCCGCGGCGCGGGGATCCAGGGGGCGGGGTCGGGCGAAGGCGTACGCAGCGACGACGACGGCGACAGCGACAGAGACGACGACGACGCCCACCGACAGCAGCAGCATGGTTCCCCGTGACCCCCCGGCTCGGAACGCTACTGCGGGATTCTGTGCCGTTCAAATCAAGCACTGCTCGCCCGCGCAATCCTCCTGTACGGGGTTCCGGGGCCCGGCAGGATGGAGCGATGCGCTGCACGCGGCGCACGACGAACCCGGGAGGTTTCGATGGCCGACGACGAGATGTGGGATGTCACCGACATCCAGGGCACCCCGACGGGGACGTTGCACCGACGCGGCGATGGTCCCGTGCCGGCGGGGTCGTTCCACATCGTGGCATCCGTGTGCCTGGTGTCGTCGAGTGGGCGGGTCTTGATGAGCCTGCGGGCAGCGGGTAAGGACTACCCGTTGGCGTGGGAGTTCCCCGCCGGCAGCGCGTTGCGCGGAGAGACCAGCCGTGAGGGCGCGGTGCGCGAGCTCGCCGAGGAGACCGGGATGGTGCGGGCTCCCGACGATCTCGTGCTCGTCGGACGCATCGTGGAAGAGAGCGCCCTGTTCGACCTGTGGGTGGCTCGCATCGAGGGCGAGCCGGTGCCCGTGCCCGACCCGGAGGAGGTTCAGGATGCCGAGTGGGTCACCCTCGACGTCGTGCACCAGCGGTGGCAGGACGGTGTCTTCGCGACACCCTGGAACGCCCGGTTCGATCAGCTGTGGGAGACGCTGGGTCAACGGGTCGCAGAGATCCACGGCAACGCCGACGGCGTCTAGAACGGCATCGGGCCAACCTCTTCCCAGGACGCCCACGAAGCATCCCCTCCGCGGCGATTCGCCGGACGGAGGGGATGTTCGTGTGCGCGACGAGTGGTCTCCGCACTGGCTGGGCGTGGCGCCTACGGCGCCTGTACCAGGAGGTTCGGCGAGGTGAGGGCGTTGCTGATCCGGCCCGAGACGGCGTCGCCCAGGATCGTGGAGGTCACCTCTGCGGGAGACGCCCCCGGCGACTGCTGAAGCACGAGCGCGGCGACGCCCGCGACGTGCGGTGACGCCATGGAGGTGCCGGAGATGGTGTTCGTCGTGCCGTTCAGCCAGGTCGAGGTGATGTCGACACCCGGAGCGAACAGATCGACGCAGCTGCCGAAGTTCGAGAACGACGCCCGGGCGTCGGTGCGTGAGCTGGCGGCGACCGTCAGCGCCGACGCGGCGGACGCCGGAGATGAGGTGCACGCGGGCAGGGAGTCGTTGCCGGCGGCGACGGCGACCGTGATGCCCTTGTCGGTCATGCGCTGGATGGCCTCGTTGGTCGCCGAGCTGTATACGCCCCCGAGGCTCATGTTCGCCACCGCTGGTCCTGCGGCGTTGCTCGCGACCCAGTCCATGCCGGCGATGACGCCCGACGTCGACCCCGATCCGTCGCACCCGAGGACGCGGACTGCGACGAGGCCGACGTCGGTCGCGACGCCCCAGGTCTCGCTGCCGACGGTACCGGCGACGTGCGTGCCGTGGCCGTTGCAGTCGTCGGTGCCGCGCCCGTCGGAGATCGCGGTGTAGCCCGGAGTCACTCGACCGGTGAACTCCGGATCGGTCGGCACTATGCCGGTGTCGATGATGTAGGCGGTCACCCCTGCGCCGGTGCCGTTCGGGGTGTAGGAGTTGTCGAGAGGCAGATCGGGCTGGTCGATCCGATCGAGGCCCCACGTGACCAATGTCGTCATCTCGGAGTCGCGCTCCACGCTATCGACGAGCGGGCTCTGCGAGAGCAGCTCGGCTTGGGTCGTGCTCAGCGTGGCGACGAATCCGCCGAGGGTGTCGAACGTCCGCGTCACTGCTCCGGCGGGAAGGAGCCCGCCCAGCCGCTGTGAGATCCGGTCGACGGCGGTGCCGCCCTCGAGCATGACGATGTAGTCGTCTTCTGATTCGGGTGCGGCCACCGCTGCCGGGGCGAGGCACAGAGCGGTCAGCGCTCCGGCGACGGTGACGACGGCGGAGGCGATGGTCCGACGCGTTCGGGGAGGGGTCGTCGATGACATGGGGATCCTCTCTCGCCCGACGAGGCGGGCAGGCTCGGCGTCGACCGGGGGAGCGACGCTGACTCCGGGGGAAGTCATGCACCGAAGGTACGGCCCTGAGTGACCGATCGGAGAGGATCTGGGGGAGATTTAACGTTTCCGAAACGGGACAACGTCTTCGTTAAACGTCGCCCCGAGGGGACGGGCGAGCAGCCGACGTCCGCGCACGGTCGGCGTCCGTCGACCGGGATGCACGGAGGGGCCGTACCTTGCGGCCGGCCCCTCCGTGTCGGGTTTTGCTGCTCGACGTCAGGCTGCGTCTCCGATGAGAACGGCGGCGCCCTCGTCAGCGGCATCCGGGTGCGATCCATCGACGTGTGCGAGAAGACGCCGTCCGAAGAAGATGCACGCGGCCGAGATCACGACCGACACCGCGGCCATGACGTAGGGCACTCCGGCGCCGTAGGCGTGCCACAGCAGCGCAGCGAGCGGCGGGGCGACCGCGCCACCCAGGAAGCGCACCGCGGAGTACGCCGACGACGCCACCGATCGCGGCAGGTCGGTCGCTTCCATCACGGCTTCGGTGAGCGCGGTGTTGACGACACCGAGCACCAGACCGCCCACGATGATGCAGACGACCAGCGCCACGGCCGACGACACGATGAACGCCGCGACGAGGAGGTCGAGGGCGAGCAGAGGCAGCGCGATCAGCAGCACCGTCGTCAGGCGCAAGCGACGCAGCAGCAGGGGAGCGACCCACACACTCGTGATCGCAAGTCCCAGGCCCCAGCCGAAGAAGGTCAGGCCGATGCCCATCGCCCCGAAGCCGAGAGGGAAGGGCGAGAACGCCAGCAGCGTGAAGAATCCGATGTTGTAGAACAGCGCGGTCGCGGCGAGGATCGCCAGCGCCGGACGGCCCAGGGCTCGGAAGGGCGCGCTGAAGGGGAGGGGTTTGCGCTCGGGGGCGGGGCCCCGAAGCAGTGCGAGCACCGCGAGGAACGCGATCGCCATCAGCACCACGACGCCGAAGAACGGCCCGCGCCAGCTGACCTCGCCCAGGATGCCGCCGAGCAGCGGCCCCACGGCGATACCGAGACCCAGAGCGGCTTCGTAGAGGATGATCGCGGCCGAGCTCCCACCGGAGGCGGCGCCCACGATGGTTGCCAGCGCCGTCGAGATGAACAGGGCATTGCCCAGGCCCCAGCCGGCGCGGAAGCCGATGACGGCGTCGACGCTGCCGCTGATGGCGCAGAAGAAGGCGAAGACGACGATCAGGCCGAGACCGACCAGCAGCGTCGCCTTTGCTCCGATGCGGCTCGAGATCCAGCTCGTGACGAGCATCGCAAGGCCCGTGACCACGAGGTAGCTGGTGAACAGCAGCTCGGTCTCGACGGGGGATGCCTTCAGCGACTCGGCGATCGCGGGAAGGATCGGGTCCACCAGCCCGATGCCCATGAAGGCCACGACGCACGCGAAGGCGACGGCCCACACCTGCGCGGGCTGTTTCCAGACGCTGGGCGCTTTGCTGACTACTGCGGTACCGGCAGTCACCGGACCACCTCCTGTTCTTCTGCGTCACCCGCGAGGGCTCCGCGATCATCGGTCGTATCGGCGTCGTCTTCGTCGTCGGGGGTTTCGTGGTGTCCTGTCCCGGTCGGCGTCATTCCCACGCGCAGCGAAAGGGCAGAGGCGGCGAGACTCACGGCATCCCACTCGCTCTGCGAGAGGTCGGCGACGTGGGGTGCGAGGGCGGTGCGGAACTGCTCGTACCAGCCGGCCAGCGCTGCGATCCCCTTCGCGGTCGCGGCGATGACACTCACGCGGGAGTCATCGGGGTGGCGGCGTCGCTCCACGAGCCCGGCCGCGTCCATCTGGTGGACGAGCCGGGTCATGCCGGGTTGCGTCACACGGCTCAACGTGGCGAGGTCACCCAGGCGCTGAGGGCCGTGATCGCGCAACAGGGTGAGCGTGCGCCACTGGGCGGCGGGAGCTTCGTTCTTCGTGTCCAGAGCGGCGATCCGGGTGAGCGCATGTACGGCGAGCAGGAGGGTCTGCAGGTCATCGTCACGGGTCACACGAAGAAGTATACCCCCGATATATACCTGGGGTATCTATCTCGAGGGTCAGCGAGACGAGATCCGTGACGACAGCTCGTGGGCGTGCGCGAGCAGGATCCTCCCCAGCTCCGCGAGGCGCTCGCCGCCGAATCGGAACTCCACGCCCGTCAGGCTCAGCGCCCATTGCGGATCTCCCGCCCGTGTGAAGACGGCTGCCCCGACACCCCAGCTGCCCTCGACGATCAGTCCCGGGTTCACCGCGTATCCGCGAGCCTGCGTATCGCCGATCCGGGCACGCAGTCGCGCGGGGGAGTGCGATGCTCCCCATCGTCGTGCGAGCTCCGGATGCCGCTCGAGATACGCGTCGACCTCGTGCGCAGGCAGGAACGCCAGGATCGCCAACCCCGCCGAGGCCACCCCGAGGGGGAATCGCACCCCCTCCGACAAGACGAACGAGCGGATCGGGAAACTTCCGTCCTCGCGCACCAGGCACACCGTCTCGTCCCCGCGCCGCACCGAGAGGAATGCGCTCTCCTCGGTGCGCACGGCGAGGGATCGCACGATGTCGCGAGCGGTCGCGGTGATGTCGAAACGGGATGCCGCGACACTGCCCATCAGATACAGCTCCGGCCCCGGCAGCCATCGACCCGTCGTCTCGTCGCGGTCGACGAGCCCCTCCACCCGGAGCGCGCTCAACAGTCGGTGCGTGGTCGGTCGGGTCAGGTCGGCGTCGCGCGCGAGATCGCCCACCCACGCGCCGCCGTCGCCGGAAGCCGTCACGAGTCGGAGGAGCCGGGCAGCCCGAGAGATCGCCTGAGCGCCGGGTACGGAACCGGGTGCGGTGTCCACGATGTGGACGCTACGCCCCGCGGCATCCACATGACAAGCGCGGGGTCGCGGACGCCGCGGGCGGGGCGGCACGGTGGAGTTGCACCACGACAGAGGAGTTCGCGTGATCGACAAGACCTTCGCCACCGCCGCCGAAGCGGTCGCCGACATCCCCGACGGCGCGTCGCTCGCCGTCGGCGGCTTCGGCCTTTCCGGCAACCCCATCGCCCTCATCGAGGCGGTGCTCGCCCGGGGGACCCGCGATCTCTCGGTGGTGTCGAACAACTGCGGCGTCGACGACTGGGGGCTCGGAATCCTGCTGGGTGCCGGACGCATCCGCAAGATGACCTCGTCGTACGTCGGCGAGAACAAGGAGTTCGAGCGCCGGTTCCTCTCCGGCGAGCTCGAGCTCGAGCTCACCCCGCAGGGCACCCTCGCCGAGAAGCTCCGCGCGGGCGGTGCGGGTATCGCGGCGTTCTTCACGCAGACCGGTGTCGGCACGCAGGTCGCCGAAGGCGGGCTCCCGCGACGCTACGACGGGTCCGGCGGTGTCGCGGTGGCCTCGCCGGCAAAGGACGTCCGCACGTTCGTGGTGGACGGCGAGCCGCGCGAGTTCGTGCTGGAAGAAGCGATCACCACCGACTTCTCGCTCGTGCACGCCTGGAAGGGCGACCGCCACGGCAACCTCGTGTTCCGCAGGGCCGCGCGCAGCTTCAACCCGCTCGCCGCGATGGCGGGGCGCACCTGCATCGTGCAGGTCGAGCACCTCGTCGAGCCCGGAGAGATCGATCCGGATGCCGTGCACCTGCCCGGCGTGTTCGTGCACCGCATCGTCGAGGTCGGCGAGATCGAGAAGCGCATCGAGAAGCGCACCGTGCGAGAGGAAACCCGCTGATGCCCCTGTCCCGCACCGAGATGGCCGCTCGCGCCGCGCTCGAACTCGTCGACGGCTCTTACGTCAACCTCGGCATCGGCCTGCCCACTCTCGTGCCGAACCACGTCCCCGATGGCGTGACCGTCGTGCTGCAGTCCGAGAACGGCATCCTCGGCGTCGGCCCGTATCCCACCGAGGAGAACGTGGATGCCGACCTCATCAACGCCGGCAAAGAAACGGTCACCACCCTCGCCGGCGCCGCCTTCTTCGACTCGGCGCTGAGCTTCGCCATGATCCGCAGCGGCAAGATCGACGCCGCCATCCTCGGGGCGATGCAGGTGTCGGCATCCGGAGATCTGGCGAACTGGATGATCCCCGGCAAGATGGTCAAGGGCCCGGGAGGGGCGATGGACCTGGTCCACGGCGCCGCGCGCGTGATCGTGCTGATGGAGCACGTGGCCCGGGACGGCTCTCCCAAGATCGTCGACTCGTGCTCCCTGCCGCTCACCGGCCGCGGCGTCGTCGATCGCGTCATCACCGACCTTGCCGTCATCGACGTGACCGAGGATGGACTCGTGCTCGTCGAGCTCGCTCCCGGGGTGAGCGTCGACGAGGTGCGGGCCGCCACCGAGCCTGCCTTGATCGTCCGACTCACCGAGGAGCAGAACGCATGACCGCTCAGAACGACGTCGTCATCGTCGCCGCCGCCCGCACCCCCCAGGGACGCCTGAAGGGTCAACTCGCGCCGCTGACCGCCGTGCAGTTGGGCGCCGCCGCCATCCGGGGAGCGCTCGAGCGCGGCGGCATCCCGGCCGACACGGTCGACGCCGTGCTCGTCGGGCAGGTGCTGCAGGCCGGGACCGGCCAGAATGCCGCGCGCCAGGCCGCGGTCGCCGCGGGCATCGGGTGGGACGTGCACAGCGCCACGATCAACAAGGTCTGCCTCTCGGGACTCACGGCGGTCATCGACGCCGCCCGCATGCTGCGCCTCGGCGACGGCCACGGTCGTGGTCGCCGCGGGCATGGAGTCCATGACCCGCGCCCCGCACCTGCTGATGGACTCGCGAGAGGGCTACGCGTACGGCTCGGTCGAGGTGCTCGACCACCTCGCGTACGACGGCCTGACCGACGCGTACGACCGCGAGAGCATGGGCGCCTCGACCGAGCGCGCGAACGCCCGGTACGAGGTCACCCGACAGCAACAGGATGCCGTGGCCGCCCGCTCCCACCAGCGCGCCGCCGCAGCGCAAGCGGCCGGCGTGTTCGACGCCGAGATCGTGCCGGTCGAGATCCCGCAGCGAAAGGGCGACCCGGTCGTCGTCACCGCCGACGAGGGGATTCGTGCCGACACGACGGTCGAGACGCTCTCGCGGCTGCGCCCCGCCTTCGCCGAGGGCGGGTCGATCACCGCGGGCAACGCCTCGCAGATCTCCGACGGGGCCTCCGCCGTGGTGATGACCACGCGCGAGGTCGCCGGGGAGCACGGCTGGGATGTCCTGGCCGTCGTCGGGGCGGCCGGTCAGGTCGCCGGCCCCGACAACTCCCTGCACGACCAGCCGGCCCGCGCGATCGCCCGGGCGCTCGAGAAGCAGGGGTTTGCGGCATCCGACCTCGATCTCGTCGAGATCAACGAAGCCTTCGGCGCGGTCGTCGCCCGTTCGCAGGCCGAGCTCGGGATCCCCGACGACGTCGTCAACCCGCACGGGGGCGGCATCGCGATCGGGCACCCGATCGGCGCCTCCGGCAACCGTCTCGTGGTGCACGCCGTGCACGAGCTCGTTCGGCGGGGGAGCGGCACGGCCGCGGTCGCGCTGTGCGGCGGCGGCGGTCAGGGCGACGCGCTGATCCTGACGCGCTGACCCCAGCCCGCAGATACGGCGAACGGATGCCGCGACCCCGAGGGCACGGCATCCGTTCGGCTTTTGCTCCGGGTCAGCGCGCGAGGCGCTTCTTGAACAGCTTCTCTTGCTTCTTGGAGACGGGGGAGTCGCCCGCGATCACGCGGCCGCGGCGCGCGCGACGCGTGTCGACGACCGCGCCGATGGCGAGAGCCAGCGTGATGCCCCAGCTGAGCCAGGCCAGCGCCGTGCGCCAGGTGAACGGTTCGTCGTTCTTGAGACCCCGCAAGAGGGTGACGCCGCCGGTGATGGCGCTGAGAAGACCGGTTCCGAAGATGTACTGCCGCATGCGCCCAACCTACCGAGCGGGGCGCCTCGGCGGCGGACCTTGACAGCAGCGGGCCGATTCCCGGAGTGCCCTCGCGCACTCCGTCCACCCCCTCGACGCGATCGCGCCCGCTGTTAGCCTGAGGAAGATCCCCGAGGAGGACCTGTGACCCAGGCCGATTTCGTCGTCGTCGCCAACCGACTGCCCGTCGATCGCACCCCCGATGGAGAGGGGTGGAGACGCTCGCCCGGCGGGCTGGTCACCGCCCTCGAACCCGTCATGCGTCGCGCCGGGGGCGCGTGGGTGGGGTGGGCCGGACAAGCCGACGCCACCGTGGAGCCCTTCGAATTCGAGGGCACGCACCTCGTTCCGGTGACCCTCTCGGCCGCCGACGTGCAGCTGTACTACGAGGGCTTCTCGAACGACACCATCTGGCCGCTCTACCACGACGTCATCGCCGCGCCGACGTACAAGCGCGCCTGGTGGGACGCCTACGTCAAGGTCAACGAGCGCTTCGCGAAAGCCGCGGCCGACGTCACCGCCGAGGGCGGGATCGTCTGGGTGCAGGACTATCAGCTGCAGCTCGTTCCGAAACTGCTGCGCGAGCTCCGCCCCGACCTCACCATCGGGTACTTCCACCACATCCCCTTTCCCGCCTACGGCCTGTACTCCCAGCTGCCGTGGCGCAAGCAGGTACTCGAAGGACTGCTCGGCGCCGACGTCATCGGCTTCCAACGGGTGGCCGACGCGGGCAACTTCGCCCGGGCGGTGCGGCGCCAGTTGCGGTACGAGACCAAGGCCAGCGGCATCCTGGTCCCGGACGCCTCGGGCGGCACGCGCGTGGCTCTCGCGAAGGCCTTCCCCATCTCGATCGACGCCGACTCGTACATCGAGCTGGCGCAGAAGCCCGAGATCCAGCAGCGGGCGAGAGAGATCCGCGAGGGACTCGGCAACCCGCGCAAGATCCTGCTCGGCGTCGACCGCCTCGACTACACCAAGGGCATCCGCCACCGCCTGAAGGCCTGGGGGGAGCTGCTCGAGGACGGCCGCGCGACGGTCGAAGACGCCACTCTCGTGCAGGTCGCGAGCCCCAGCCGCGAACGCGTCGACGCGTACATGCAGCTGCGCGACGAGATCGAGATGACGGTCGGTCGCATCAACGGCGACTACGACACCACGACCCACACCGCGATCCGCTACCTGCACCAGTCGTACCCGCGTGAAGAGATGGTGGCGCTGTTCCTCGCCGCCGACGTCATGCTGGTCACCGCGCTGCGCGACGGCATGAACCTCGTCGCCAAGGAGTACGTGGCCAGCCGCACCGACAACCGCGGAGTGCTGGTGCTGAGCGAGTTCGCGGGTGCCGCCGACGAGATGGGCAGCGCGCTGCTCATCAATCCGCACGACATCGACGGTCTGAAGGATCAGATCCTGCGAGCCATCGACATGCCGGCCGCCGAGCAGGGCCGCCGCATGCGCGCCCTGCGCAAGCGGGTGCGCGACCACGACGTCGAGGACTGGTCGCGCGAGTTCCTCGATGCGCTGTCCGTCTTCCACGAGAAGTCCTCCAGCGCCGCCGCGGCCGCCGAGGTCGGCGAGGACGACGACGGCTCGGTTCCCGAACGCGAGTCCATCGACGAGACGGATGCCGAGTGACCGCCGCCGACGCGGCGATCGAGGCCGTCGCCACGACCGACACCCTGCTGATCGCGCTCGACTTCGACGGCACCCTGTCGCCCCTGGTCGATGAGCCGATGTCGGCGCGGATGACTGCGGGTGCCCGCGCCGCGGTCGACGCCCTCGCCGCGCTGCCGGGCACCGTCGTCGCGCTCGTCTCAGGTCGTTCGCTGGGACACCTTCGCGAGATCTCCGAACACGACGACGCCTCGCCGATCTGGCTCGCCGGTTCGCACGGCGCACAGTTCTGGGTCCCCGGCGCGGGCATCGAGGCCGCAGGTGACGACGAGGCCGACCTCGCGCTGCGCGACCGCCTCCAGAGCGAGGTCGCCGACCGTACCGCCCGCATGCACGGTGTCTGGATCGAACCGAAGGAGTACGGCCTCGGCGTGCACACGCGCACCGCGGATGCCGACACCGCCGACGCCGCGCGATCGCTCGTCGACCAACTGCTCGCGGCGGAGGCGCCGTCGTGGCGTCGTCGCACCGGTCACGACATCCTCGAGTTCTCGTTCCGCCACGAGGGCAAGGACTCGGCCGTCGCGCACCTGCGCGCCCGGGTCGGTGCCACGGCCGTGCTCTTCGCCGGCGACGACGTCACCGATGAAGATGCGCTGAATTCGCTGGAAGCCGGTGACCTGGGCGTGCGCGTCGGCGGGGGAGAGACCGCCGCGACGCTTCGCGTGCCGGACATCGACGCTTTCGTGGCGGTACTGGAGGCCGTCGCCCGGCTGCGCCGATCGCACATCCGCTGAACAGTTGCCGGTTCGACCGGCTCCGTTCGCGTCACGCCCTCGGCGCGCGCAATAGACTTCGACAATGCCCGCACCGCAGAATCCGAACACCGGCGAGTTCGACATCAAGCCCCGCAGTCGCGTCGTCACCGACGGCATCGAAGCCACCACCTCTCGCGGAATGCTCCGCGCGGTCGGCATGGGCGACGAGGACTGGGACAAGCCCCAGATCGGCATCGCGTCGAGCTGGAACGAGATCACCCCCTGCAACCTCAGCCTCGATCGGCTCGCGCAGGGCGCGAAAGAGGGGGTGCACGCCGGCGGCGGGTACCCGCTGCAGTTCGGCACCATCTCCGTCTCCGACGGCATCTCGATGGGCCACGAGGGCATGCACTTCTCGCTCGTCTCGCGCGAGGTCATCGCCGACAGCGTCGAGACCGTCATGATGGCCGAGCGCCTCGACGGCTCCGTGCTGCTCGCGGGCTGCGACAAGTCGATTCCGGGCATGCTCATGGCATCCGCTCGACTCGATCTCTCGAGCGTCTTCCTCTACGCGGGGTCGATCGCGCCGGGCTGGGTCAAGCTCAGCGACGGCACCGAGAAGGACGTGACGATCATCGACTCGTTCGAGGCCGTGGGTGCATGCCTCGCGGGCAAGATGAGCGAGGCCGACCTCAAGCGCATCGAGTGCGCGATCGCCCCCGGTGAGGGCGCGTGCGGCGGCATGTACACGGCCAACACGATGGCCTCGGTCGCCGAGGCCCTGGGCCTCAGCCTTCCCGGTTCGGCTGCGCCGCCGTCGGCGGACCGCCGCCGCGACTACTTCGCGCACCGCTCGGGCGAGGCCGTGGTCAACCTGCTGCGCCAGGGCATCACCACGCGCGACATCCTCACCAAAGAGGCGTTCGAGAACGCCATCGCCCTCGCCATGGCGCTCGGCGGCTCGACCAACGTCGTGCTGCACCTGCTCGCCATCGCCAACGAGGCCGAGGTCGAGCTCAACCTGCACGACTTCAACCGCATCGGCGACCGCACGCCGCACGTGGCCGACATGAAGCCCTTCGGTCAGTACGTCATGAACGACGTCGACCGTCACGGCGGCATCCCCGTCATCATGAAGGCGATGCTCGACGAGGGCCTGCTCCACGGCGACGCGCTCA
Source organism: Microbacterium sp. SORGH_AS_0421 (assembly GCF_030818635.1). NCBI lineage: Bacteria > Bacillati > Actinomycetota > Actinomycetes > Micrococcales > Microbacteriaceae > Microbacterium > Microbacterium sp. SORGH_AS_0421. The sequence continues at coordinate 3,045,267 of NZ_JAUTAO010000001.1, read as the reverse complement.
CCGTCACGGGCAAGACGCTCGCCGAGAACCTCGCCGACCTCGCCCCCGACCCGGTCGACGGCAAGGTCATCCACTCGTTCGACAACCCGATCCACGCCACCGGCGGTATCACGATCCTCCACGGCTCGATGGCCCCCGAAGGTGCCGTGGTGAAGTCGGCCGGCTTCGACGGCAACGTCTTCGAGGGTCCCGCCCGCGTGTTCGAGCGCGAGCGCGGCGCGATGGACGCCCTCGAGGCGGGCGAGATCGTCGCCGGCGACGTCGTCGTCATCCGCTACGAGGGCCCCAAGGGCGGCCCCGGCATGCGCGAGATGCTCGCCATCACGGCCGCCATCAAGGGCGCGGGGCTCGGAAAAGATGTACTACTGTTGACGGACGGACGATTCTCAGGCGGCACAACCGGCCTGTGCATCGGCCACATAGCTCCCGAAGCGGTGGACGCAGGTCCCATCGCCTTCGTGCGCGATGGTGATCTGATACGGGTCGATATCGCCGCTCGCACTCTCGACTTGATCGTCGATGAGGCCGAGCTGAGTTCCCGCCGCGAAGGCTGGGAACCGCTCCCCCCGCGCTATACCCGTGGCGTTCTGGCCAAGTACTCCAAGCTCGTGCACTCCGCCGCGGAGGGCGCTGTCACGGGCTGACGGCCGTCCCCCTTTTCACCTTCTCCCGGTTCTCGAGGTACTCCCATGTCCATCGATTCCCCTACGGCGGCCATTCCCCGGCCGCCCGCCCGCACCGCTCCGGCGCCCGTGATGACGGGAGCACAGGCGGTCGTCCGATCGCTCGACCTGCTCGGCGTCACCGATGTGTTCGGCCTCCCGGGCGGCGCGATCATGCCTGTCTACGACCCGCTCATGGACGACGAGCACGTGCGCCACATCCTCGTGCGTCACGAGCAGGGCGCCGGCCACGCCGCCGAGGGCTACGCCGCCGCCTCGGGCAAGGTCGGCGTCGCCATCGCGACGTCCGGGCCCGGCGCGACCAACCTCGTCACCGCGATCGCCGACGCCTACATGGACTCGGTGCCGCTCGTCTGCATCACCGGCCAGGTGTTCTCGACCCTCATGGGAACGGACGCCTTCCAGGAGGCCGACATCGTCGGCATCACCATGCCGATCACCAAGCACTCCTTCCTGGTGAAGTCGGCCGACGAGATCCCCGGCGCGATCGCCGCGGCCTTCGAGATCGCCTCGACCGGTCGGCCCGGGCCCGTCCTCGTCGACATCACCAAGGACGCGCAGCAGGCCGAGGCGCCGTTCGTCTGGCCGCCGAAGATCGAGCTGCCCGGGTACCGCCCGGTGACCAAGGCGCACGGCAAGCAGATCCAGGCCGCGGCCCAGCTGCTCGCCACCGCGCAGAAGCCCGTGCTCTACGTGGGCGGCGGCGCGATCCGCTCCAACGCCTCCGCCGAGCTCAAGGTGCTCGCCGAGGCGACCGGGGCTCCCGTCGTCACGACGCTCATGGCGCGCGGGGCCTTCCCCGACTCCCACGAGCAGCACCTCGGCATGCCGGGCATGCACGGCACCGTGCCCGCGGTGCTGGCCCTTCAGGAGAGCGACCTGATCGTCTCGCTCGGTGCCCGGTTCGACGACCGCGTGACCGGTAAGGCGGCGCTGTTCGCCCCCCACGCGCAGGTGGTGCACGTCGACATCGACCCCGCCGAGATCTCCAAGATCCGCACGGCCGACGTCCCGATCGTGGGTGACCTGCGCGAGGTCCTCATCGACCTCGATGCCGCGTTCCGCGCCGCCGACGCCGAGCACCCGCACGACTACACCGAGTGGTGGACCTACCTGAACGGGCTCCGCGAGGAGTTCCCGCTCGGCTACACGCCCACCACCGACGGTCTGCTCTCGCCCCAGCACGTCATCCAGCGCATCGGGGAGATGACCGGACCCGAGGGCGTCTACGCCTCGGGCGTCGGCCAACACCAGATGTGGGCGGCGCAGTTCATCAAGTACGAGCGCCCCAACGCATGGCTGAACTCCGGCGGCGCCGGCACCATGGGCTATGCGGTTCCCGCGGCCATGGGCGCGAAGGTGGCCCAGCCCGAGCGCGCCGTGTGGGCCATCGACGGGGACGGCTGCTTCCAGATGACCAACCAGGAGCTCGCGACCTGCGTCATCAACGACATCCCGATCAAGGTCGCGATCATCAACAACTCCTCGCTCGGCATGGTGCGCCAGTGGCAGACGCTGTTCTTCGACGGCCGCCACTCCAACACCGACCTGAACACGGGGCACGGCACGCGCCGCGTCCCCGACTTCGTCAAGCTCGCCGAGGCCTACGGGTGCCTGGCGATCCGCGTTGAGAAGGAAGACGAGATCGACGCGGCCATCCAGCTCGCGCTCGACACGAACGACCGCCCGGTCGTGATCGACTTCGTCGTGAGCGCCGACGCGATGGTCTGGCCGATGGTCCCGCAGGGCGTCAGCAACAGCTACGTCCAGTACGCGCGCGACCACTCGCCCACGTTCAACGAGCAGGAGGACTGAGATGTCTCGTCACGTTCTGAGCCTCCTCGTCGAGGACAAGCCGGGTCTGCTCACGCGCGTCGCGGGCCTTTTCGCCCGTCGCGGCTTCAACATCGAGTCGCTCGCCGTGGGCGTGACCGAGGTGCCGGGTCTCTCGCGCATCACGGTCGTCGTCGACGTCGAGGGTCTCCCGCTCGAGCAGGTGACCAAGCAGCTGAACAAGCTGATCAACGTCATCAAGATCGTCGAGCTCGACGCCGCCAGCTCCGTGCAGCGCGAGCACGTGCTCGTCAAGGTGCGCGCCGACAACGCCAGCCGCTCCAACGTGCTCGAGGTCGTCAACCTCTTCCGCGCCTCGGTCGTCGACTACGCCCACGACGCCGTCGTGATCGAGATCACGGGCGACAAGGGCAAGGTCGATGCCTTCCTCAAGGCGATCGAGCCCTTCGGGGTGAAGGAGCTCGCGCAGTCGGGCCTTCTCGCCGTCGGCCGCGGTGGCAAGAGCATCACCGAGCGCGTTCTGCGCGGCTGAGAAATTCCCCAACTTCCACTCACCAGCGGCCCCTGAGCGGGGGCCACGATTCAAGGAGAAACATCCTCATGGCAGAGATCTTCTACGACGACGACGCCGACCTCTCGATCATCCAGGGCAAGAAGGTCGCGATCGTCGGCTACGGCTCGCAGGGTCACGCGCACGCGCAGAACCTCCGCGACTCCGGCGTCGAGGTCGTCATCGCGCTCAAGGACGGCTCGAAGTCGGCCGCCAAGGCGCAGGAAGACGGCTTCGAGGTCAAGAACGTCGCCGACGCCGCCGAGTGGGCCGATCTCATCATGATCCTGGCGCCCGACCAGCACCAGCGTTCGATCTTCGCCGACTCGATCAAGGACAAGCTCACCGAGGGCAAGACGCTCGCCTTCGCGCACGGCTTCAACATCCGCTTCGGCTACATCGACGCTCCCGAGGGTGTCGACGTCATCCTCGTCGCTCCCAAGGCCCCCGGTCACACCGTGCGTCGCGAGTACGTCGCGGGCCGCGGCATCCCCGACATCATCGCCGTCGAGCGCGACGCCTCGGGCTCGGCCTGGGACACCGCCCTCTCGTACGCGAAGGCGATCGGCGGCACCCGCGCGGGCGTCATCAAGACGACGTTCACCGAAGAGACCGAGACCGACCTGTTCGGCGAGCAGGCCGTGCTCTGCGGTGGCATGAGCCACCTCGTCCAGGCGGGCTTCGAGACCCTGGTCGAGGCCGGATACCAGCCCCAGATCGCGTACTTCGAGGTGCTGCACGAGCTCAAGCTCATCGTCGACCTGATGTGGGAGGGCGGCATCGCCAAGCAGCGCTGGTCGATCTCCGACACCGCCGAGTACGGCGACTACGTCTCGGGCCCCCGCGTCATCTCGTCCGACGTGAAGGCCAGCATGAAGGCCGTCCTCTCCGACATCCAGTCGGGGGCGTTCGCCGAGCGCTTCATCGCCGACCAGGACAAGGGCGCGCCCGAGTTCCTCGAGCTCCGCGAGAAGGAGCAGGGTCACCCGATCGAGGCGACCGGTAAGGAGCTGCGCGGTCTGTTCGCGTGGAAGCAGCAGGACACCGACTACGTCGAAGGCTCGGCCGCGCGCTGAGTTCCTCGTCTTCGAACGCCCCGGGATCTCACGATCCCGGGGCGTTCGCCTTTTCCGCGGCGCCGTTCGGATCCGGATGCCGCGGACCCCGGTGACCGGCGGGGCGCGACCCGGTCGCGGGGGAGCGCCGCTAGCGTGGTCGCGTGAGCACTCCGCGCGATGACGACGCCCTGTCCTGGGGCGGTGACGACGACCCCACCCTCGACGTCGGTGAGAAACATGCGCCGACGCGTCCCGCCGGCGGTGAGCCGCGGGTCGAAGCCGAGCCCCTCGAGCCTCTGCAGCCCGAAGCGCCTGCTGCGGCCCCGGTCACCCGGCATCCCGAGCCTGCTCCTTCCGAGCCGACCGCCGTCGAGGCGACCGAGGACGAGGACCCGGATGCCGCGCACGCGGCACCCCTCGGAAACGTGGGCCTCGTCGGGATCGGCATGGTCGCGGCGACCTTCCTGCTGTTCGCGATCGGGTGGCTGCTCGCGGGATTGCGCTTGAACGGACTGGGGCTTCCCATCCCGTCGGTGACGGTGATCGCGCTCACCATCGGCGCGGCTCTCGCGCCCGTCGTCTGGTTCGTCGCCGTGCTCGCGCTGACGCGCAGCTGGCGCACGTGGCAGCGCTTCCTGCTGCTGATCGTCGGTATCGTGCTGCTCGTTCCCTGGCCGTTCCTGTCGTTGGGAGCCTTCGCATGAGCACTGCCGCCCGTACCCGCCACCTGCCGACCTGGCTGCTCGTGGCCATCTCCGGTCTCTTCGGTCTCTTCTACGCCTACGTCGTGTGGAGTTCGGTCGCCCTGCTCGTCCAGCAGGTCAACGGCCCGCTCGGGCTCAACGGCCTGGGCTGGTTCGTGTACATCCTGCCGATCGTGTTCCCGCTCCTCGCCTTCGGTATCGCCTTCGCGATCGGCCAGCGCCGTAAGGCGGGGGAGCTCGCCATCGCTCTGCTCGCGGGGCTGACGCTGTCGGCGGCGTTCTGGCTCGCCGTCGTGGGCTACGGCACGACCTCGTACGGGCTGTACGGCGGCTGATCCGCGGGGGTCGCGGCATCCGGGATCCGGTGCCCAACGGGCGCGCGTCGCCTCAGGTCGCTGGTCTCTTCTGGTCGCGAGACTGCATCTCGCTGACATCTGCGTGTCAGGCTGACGCGGGTTTGTCAGTGAGTTGCCCGTTCGCGCTCTCGGTTGCCGCGGGTGTCGGGCGCGCCGTCGTCCGCCGTCACACGGTCGGGGGCGCCCTCGCCCCCGCGCTAGGCTGACAGACGGCCCGCACGGGTCGCGCGCCCGGTTCGCGCCGGTGATGTGCGACGGTGCGCGGCAGCCCCCAGCACCGTTTCGAAGGACGCATCCGTGACGAAGCCCGTCGTGCTCATCGCCGAAGAACTCTCTCCCGCCACGATCGACGCGCTCGGCCCCGACTTCGACGTGCGCAGCGTCGACGGGACCGATCGCCCCGCATTGCTCTCGGCCCTGGCCGAGGCGCACGCGGTTCTCGTGCGCTCGGCCACCCAGATCGATGCCGAGGCCCTCGCGGCCGCGCCGTCTCTCAAGGTCGTCGCTCGCGCCGGTGTCGGCCTCGACAACGTCGACATCAAGTCGGCCACCGCGGCCGGCGTCATGGTCGTCAACGCGCCGACCTCGAACATCATCTCGGCGGCCGAGCTCACCGTCGGGCACGTGCTGAGCCTCGCTCGCCGCATCCCCGCGGCGCACGCCTCGCTCGCCCAGGGCCTCTGGAAGCGCAGCTCCTTCACCGGCACCGAGCTGTTCGAGAAGACCGTCGGCATCATCGGCCTCGGCCGCATCGGTGCACTCATCGCGGCGCGCCTGCAGGGCTTCGACATGCGTGTCATCGCGTACGACCCCTACGTCACCGCCGCTCGGGCGCAGCAGCTCGGCGTGCAGCTCGTCTCACTCGACGAACTGCTCGAGCAGAGCGACTTCGTCACGATCCACATGCCGAAGACGCCCGAGACGACCGGCATGATCGGTGCCGAGCAGCTGCGCCGCATGAAGAAGACCGCGTACGTCATCAACGTCGCGCGCGGAGGTCTCATCGACGAGGAGGCGCTCTTCGAGGCGCTCACCGGCGGCGAGATCGCCGGAGCGGGTCTCGACGTGTTCTCGACCGAGCCCCCGGCCGAGGGCGGCCCCGCGCGCAAGCTCCTCGACCTCCCCAACGTCGTGGTCACTCCGCACCTCGGCGCGAGCACCGAGGAGGCGCAGGAGAAGGCCGGCGTCTCGGTCGCGCGCTCGGTCAAGCTGGCGCTCGAGGGAGACCTCGTTCCGGATGCCGTGAACGTCGCCGGTGGCGCGATCGACCCGTTCGTTCGCCCCGGTATCGCGCTCGTCGAGATGCTCGGACAGTTCTTCAGCGGTCTCGCCGACAGCGCTCTCACGAGCCTCGACATCGAGGTGCGCGGAGAGCTCGCGCAGTACGACGTGAGCGTCTACCGTCTCGCCGCGCTCAAGGGGTACTTCAGCCGTATCGTCAGCGAGAGCGTGTCGTACGTCAACGCCCCGCTGTTTGCCGAGCAGCGCGGTGTCGAGGCGCGCCTGGTCGTCGAGGCCGAGAGCCCGCTGTACCGCAACATCACGATCCTCCGCGGCACGCTGGCCGACGGGTCGACCCTCGAGGTCGCGGGCACGCTCGCCGGCACGCGGATGGTGCCGAAGGTCGTCTCGATCAACGGCTACGAGATCGAGGTGCCCATCGAGCAGCACCACGTCGTCATGCGCTACGCCGATCGCCCCGGCATCGTCGCCATCTACGGCCAGAAGCTGGGCGAGGCCGGCATCAACATCGCGGGTCTCCAGGTGGCGGCTCCGGATGCCACGGGCCGGGCGCTCTCGGTGCTCACCGTCGATTCGCCCGTCCCCGACGAGATCCTCGGCGCGATGCGCGAGGCGGTCGGCGCCGACCTGTTCCGCCAGATCGACATCGTCGAGGGCTGAGGGTCCGATCGTTCGGGGAGGGGGTCGCTTCGGCGGCCCCCTCCTTCGGCGTTCTGGGCGGGCGCGTCGGAGATTCAGGGCCCCCGCAAAACCGAGGGGTTCACACTGCGCGAGTGGCCCTCGTCCTTCGCGTCGTCTCCGCCGGTTTCGGCATCCTGTTCCTCGTCGCGGGGGTGGCCGATGTCGTGCGTCGCACTCCGTGGGGGTTTCTCGGCGTGATCGGGGGAGTGCTGATCCTGCTCGGGGTCGTCATCGACCTGCGGCGTGAGCGCCGGGAGCGTCGCAGCGCGCGCGAGAGGGCGCGGGGGGACCTCTAGGTCGCCGAGGCGACGACTCGGGCGATCAGTGCGTCGAGGTCCGCTCCTTCGAGTGCCGGACCGGCGACCGCGTTCAGATCGAGAACGGCGTTGAAGTACAGGCCGTCGCTCACCAGCAGCACCATCTGCAGCGCCGTCTCGTCGCGGGTGTGTGCGCGAAGGCTCTCTTCCCAGAGCTCTCGAACTCGTCGGAGGGATGCCGAGGCGGCATCGCTGCCGTTCTGCGCGAGGCGTGACACCGCGAGGATCGTCAGGTCGAGGGGGGAGCCGGTGTTCTGCGACGAGCGCAGGTGCGCCGCGACGACGCCCTCGTTCGACCTCTCGATTTCGTCGACGTCTTCCTCGGCGAGCCGCTCGAGCCGCTCCACGAGCGCCGCCTCGAGAGCAATCTTCGAACTGAAGTGATAGAGCAGACCACCCTTCGACACCCCGGCTGCGCGAGCGGTGGCATCCATCGTCGCGGCGCGCTCGCCCTCGTCGACGAGGATGCGGCTGAAGGCGTCGAGGACGGCTTCGCGGGCGAGAGGGGGGCGGCTCATGACTCCTCGATCGTAGTGGCGGGCGCCGGGTTCACTCTGTTACTATACCGGCTGGACGGTTAAGAAAGGGATTCGCGCATGCTCACCTCGTCGTTGCCCACCTCGGAGATCACCGTGGCTCGCGCCGGGTGGCGTGGATGGTTCGCACTGACGGTGCTCATGCTTCCCGTGTTGCTCGTCTCGGTCGACAACACGGTCCTGAGCTTCGCGTTGCCCGAGATCGCGCTGTCTCTGCGCCCCTCGAGCATCGAACAGCTGTGGATCATCGACGTCTACCCGCTCGTGCTCGCCGGGCTTCTCGTGACCATGGGCACCCTGGGCGACCGCTTCGGACGTCGCCGCATGCTGTTGATCGGGGCGACCGGCTTCGCGGCCGTGTCCGCGCTGTCGGCGTTCGCGCCCACCGCGGCCCTGCTGATCACGGGCCGCGCGCTCATGGGTGTTTTCGGCGCCATGCTCATGCCGTCGACCCTCTCGTTGCTGCGGAGCATCTTCCGCGACCGTGACCAGCGTCGGATCGCGATCGCCGTCTGGGCCTCTGGTTTCTCGGCGGGAGCGGCCCTGGGCCCCATCGTCGGCGGCTTCCTGCTCGAGCACTTCACGTGGGGTTCCGTCTTCCTCATGGCTGTTCCCGTACTCGTACCGCTCCTCGTCCTCGCCCCGTTCTTCGTGCCCGAGAGCCGCGACCCGAAGCCGGGTCGGTTCGACCCCCTCAGCGTCGTCCTCTCGCTCGCGACCATGGTGCCGATCGTCTACGGCATCAAGAAGCTCGCCGTCGACGGTCCGATGTCGCTGGCCCCGGTGCTCTTCGTCCTCGGAGTGGTCTTCGGGTGGTTGTTCGTCCGCCGCCAGCGCCGCTTGGCGACGCCCATGCTCGACATGACACTGTTCCGCCAGGGCACGTTCTCGGGTGCGATCCTGGTCAACCTGCTCAGCGTCGTGGGCCTGGTCGGCTTCCTCTACTTCGTCGCCCAGCACCTGCAGCTGGTGGTCGGCCTCTCGCCGATGGTCGCGGGCTTCGCCCTGTTGCCCGGTCTCGTGCTCATGATCATCGCGGGGCTCGTGGTGGTCCCCGTGGCCAAGCGCTTCGCGCCGCGGATCGTCGTGCCCGTCGCTCTGTCGTTCTCGGTCGTCGCGTACATCATGGTCGCCCTCTCGACGTCCGACCTGACGCTGTTGATCGTCGCCTTCGCGCTGCTGGGTGTCGGCATCGGCGCCGCCGAGACCGTCTCGAACGAGCTGATCCTCTCCAGTGCCCCCTCGGCGAAGGCGGGTGCGGCCAGCGCGGTCTCCGAGACCGCCTACGAGGTCGGCGCCGTCCTCGGCACCGCCGTGCTCGGCGGCATCCTCGCCGCGTTCTACCGGGCGCAGCTCGTTCTGCCCGCAGGGCTTCCGGATGCCGCGGCTCACGCTGCCCGCGAGACCCTCGCCGGAGCGGTCTCCGTCGCCGACACCCTCGACGACGTCGCGCTGGCCGAGGCCCTGCGCGCCGCCGCCGCACACGCCTTCGACTCGGGCGTCGTCGTCACCGCCCTCATCGGCGCGGCGCTGATCGTCGTGGCCGCGGTCGTCGCTGCCACTACCCTGGGAGGATCCCGCAGCGCGTCGAAGAAGTGACGTGCCCGAGCTCTGAGGAGAGCGATGTCGCGTGTCGTGAAGCTGGCCGTCATCCCCGGTGACGGCATCGGTCCCGAGGTCGTCACCGAGGCCGTGAAGGTGCTCGACGCCGTCACCGCCGGATCCGACGTGTCGTTCGACAAGACGCCGTTCTCGCTGGGGGCCGGCCGCTTCCTCGAGACCGGAGACACTCTCACCGACGACGACCTCGCCGCGATCGCCGCACACGACGCGATCCTGCTCGGCGCCGTCGGGGGAGTGCCCGGCGACCCCCGCCTGAAAGATGCGAACATCGAGCGCGGCCTGCTGCTCAAACTCCGCTTCGAGCTCGACCACTACGTCAACCTGCGCCCGTCGAAGCTCTACCCGGGGGCCACCGGCCCGCTTGCGGAGCCGGGCGAGATCGACTTCGTCGTGGTGCGCGAAGGAACGGAAGGGCCGTACGTCGGCAACGGCGGATCTATCCGCCGCGGCACGCCCCACGAGGTCGCGAACGAGACCTCGGTCAACACCGCCTACGGCGTCGAGCGCGTGGTCCGCTACGCCTTCGCTCTCGCCGAGCGCCGCCGCCACAAGCTCACGCTCGTGCACAAGACGAATGTGCTCGTGCACGCGGGTGGCATGTGGAAGCGGATCGTGGATGCCGTGGCATCCGAGTTCCCCGGGGTCGACGTAGACTACCTGCACGTCGACGCGGCAACCATCTTCCTGGTCACGAACCCGAGCCGCTTCGACGTGATCGTCACCGACAACCTCTTCGGCGACATCCTGACCGACCTGGCCGGCGCCGTCACCGGTGGCATCGGCCTCGCCGCTTCGGGCAACATCAACCCCGACGGCGCGTTCCCCTCGATGTTCGAGCCCGTGCACGGTTCGGCGCCCGACATCGCGGGAAGCCAGAAGGCCGACCCCACGGCCGCGATCCTCTCCGTCGCCCTCCTGCTCGACCACCTCGGGCTCACCGACGAGGCCGCCCGCGTGACCCGCGCGGTCGAGGACGACATCGCCAGCCGCGACGGGGTCCGCACCACCGCCCAGATCGGCGACGCCATCGCCGAGCGCGTCCAGGCGTAACCTGGACCGATCGGCGAGCATCGCCTCCGGCACTCGAGAAGCTTTGGACAACGAATGACCACCATCGACACCGATCCCGACACCGGACTCGAGCCCCTCGAGTTCTCGGTCACGCGCAACCTCGCCGCCAAGAACGCGGCCGACCGCGACGCGATCCTCGCCAACCCCCGGCTTCGGGCAGAGCTTCACCGACCACATGGTCGACATCTGCTGGTCGGTTCGCGGCGGCTGGCACCGCCCGCGCGTCTCGCCCTACGGCCCGATCTCGCTCGACCCGGCCGCCGCGGTCCTGCACTACGGCCAGGAGATCTTCGAGGGCATCAAGGCCTATCGCCACGCCGACGGCTCGGTGCATACCTTCCGCCCCGACCAGAACGGGCGCCGCCTGCAGCGCTCCGCGCGACGACTCGCCCTTCCCGAGCTGCCGGTGCCGTACTTCCTGCAGTCGCTGAAGGAGCTCATCGCCGTCGACGGCGCGTGGGTTCCCTCGGGTGAGGACCAGAGCCTGTACCTGCGTCCGTTCATGTTCGCGAAAGAGGCGTTCCTCGGGGTCCGCCCCGCGCACAAGGTCGCCTACTACCTGATCGCCAGCCCCGCGGGCGCGTATTTCAAGGGTGGCGTGAAGCCCGTCTCGATCTGGCTCAGCGAGGACTACTCGCGCGCCGGCAAGGGTGGCACGGGCGCGGCCAAGACCGGCGGCAACTACGCCGCCAGCCTGCTGCCGCAGTCGGAGGCCTACGAGAACGAGTGCGATCAGGTCGTCTTCCTCGACCAAGACCGCAATGTCGAGGAGCTCGGCGGTATGAACGTCGTGTTCGTCTACAAGGACGGCACGATCGTGACCCCGCAGTCCGACTCGATCCTCGAGGGGATCACGCGCGACTCGCTCCTGCAGCTCGCTCGCGACCGCGGTCACCACGTCGTGGGCCGCAACGTCTCGCTGGACGAGTGGCGCCAGGGAGTGGCATCCGGAGACATCGTCGAGGTGTTCGCGTGCGGCACCGCCGCGGTCGTCACCCCGATCGGCGTGCTCAAGGGTCGCGACTTCATCGACGAGCAGCCCACCGGCACGCTCGCGCTCGAACTGCGCGAGGAACTCACGAACATCCAGTACGGCCGCGCCGAAGACAAGCACGGCTGGCTGTACCGCCTCGACGCGTAAGCGTCGCGCGCACTGAGGGGCTCCCGTATACCCGGGGGCCCCTCCGTCGTCTCCGCTCACCGTCCGCGACCGCGTGCGGTGGGGCCCTGTACCGGCAAGCGTGTAGAAACGCGCTCCGCGCTCATAAACGCGTGGTGCGCGTGTTTCTGAGCGCGGATCGCGTTTATGCCCGGGGTGGCGGGGGAGCGGCCTCGGGTTCCACGCATAAACGCGATCTCCGACGGGAAACGCGTGGTGCGCGTGTTTCTGAGCGCGGAGCGCGTTTATGCGTGGGGTGGCGGGACGCGGTGTTGTGCCTGGGGTGGCGGGGCGCGGGGTTGTGCCTGGGGTGGTGGGACGCGGTGTGGTGCCCGAGGTAGCGGGCTCCGGCGCGGGTGTCGTGCGCCGAGCGTGGCGGCGGCGGGGGAGCGGCCTCGGGTTCCACTCATAAACGCGATCTGCGACGGGAAACGCGTGGTGCGCGCGTTTCTGCGCGCGGATCGCGTTTATGCGTGGGTGAGCGGCGTCACGCCGGGCGCGCGTGCGGCGGCCGAGCGCGAGTGAGGCCTCGGCGGACCCGGTGCGATGTCGGGGGCCGCGGATAGGCTGGCTCCGTGAAGATCGCTCGATTCAGCTATCAGGATGCCATTCGCTACGGAATCGTCGACGAGGGCGAGCTCGTGGTCCTCGCCGGAGACCCGATGTTCGCCGGGTTCGACACGACGGGCGAGCGCGTGCCTCTGGCCGACGTGGTCCTGCTCGCGCCGGTAATCCCGCGTTCGAAGGTCGTCTGCATCGGCAAGAACTACCACGATCACGCCGCGGAGATGGGCGGCGAGGCGCCGGCCGAACCGCTGATGTTCCTCAAGCCGAACACGTCGGTTGTCGGCCCGGACGACGTCATCGTGCGCCCCACGAGCCTGAGCTCGCACACCGACTACGAGGGCGAGCTCGCCGTCGTGATCGGCCGCATCGCGAAGAACGTCCCCGCCGAGCGCGCGAGCGACTACATCTTCGGCTACACGGTCGCCAACGACATCACGGCACGCGATCTGCAGCGCACCGACGGCCAATGGTCGCGCGCAAAGGGCTTCGACACCTTCTGCCCCGTGGGGCCGGTGATCGAGACCGACCTCGACCTCGACGCGGCCCGGATCACGACGCGCGTCAACGGCGAGGTGCGTCAACAGGGTCCGGTCTCCGACATGATCCACGGCATCGGCGCGCTCGTCGCCTACGCCTCCGCGGTGTTCACGCTCCTCCCCGGCGACCTCATCCTCACGGGCACGCCGGCCGGCGTCGGTCCGTTCGAAGCGGGCGACACCGTAGAGGTCGAGGTGAGTGGCATCGGCATCCTGCGCAATACGGCGCGCGATGCCTGATTCCCGCGTGGCGGCGGGGGCGGTGCTCACCGAGCGCGACCTCGCCGTCACGCAGCGCCGCACGGTCCGCGTGCTGGCAGCGGGGCAGGTGCTCACGGGCGTCGCCTTCGGGGCGACCCTCTCGCTCGGAGCGCTCCTCGCCGCCGACCTGTCGGGGCAGGAGGCCCTTTCGGGCCTGGCCACGGCCTCGGTCACGTTGGGTGCGGCCCTCACAGCGATCCCGCTCGCCCGGCTGGCCGGTCGTCGAGGCCGCCGGGTGGCGCTCACCACGGGCAACGTCGCGGCCCTGGTCGGCATCGCCGTGGTCATCGCGGCCGCCGCACTCCGGCTCTTCCCCCTGCTGCTGGTGGGGATCGCGCTCATCGGCGCGGGGAACGCCGCGACCCTGCAGTCGCGTTTCGCCGCCACCGACCTCGCCCGCACCGCCCGCCGCGGGCGTGACCTGGCCACGGTGGTCTGGGCCACCACGATCGGCGGAGTGGTCGGCCCCCTGTTGCTCGCGCCCGGCGAGCTCATCGGAGCCAGCGTCGGGATGCCGCGCCTGACCGGCGCCTACCTCTTCTCGTTCGCCGCCCAGGTCTGCGCCTTCGCGTTGTACGTGCTCGTCCTGCGGCCCGACCCGCTGTTGCTGGCCCAACGTCTGGAACGGGACGCCTCGGCATCCGTCACCGCTTCCGCACCGCAGGCGGATCGACCGGGTCTCGCGCGCTTCGCGATACTGGCCGTCGCGGCGTCGCACGTGACCATGGCCTCGGTCATGGCGATGACTCCGGTGCACCTCTCGCACATCGTCGCTCCGGATGCCGTGACCTTCGCCGTCGGCATCACGATCGCCGCACACGTGTTCGGGATGTACGGCCTCTCACCCGTGTTCGGCGCTCTGGCCGATCGTCTCGGACGCATCGGCGTGATCGTCCTCGGTCAGGTGCTGCTCGCGGCGTCGCTGGCGGTTGCGGCGACCCTGCCCGACTCGCAGGCCGGTGTGCTCGTCGCCCTCGTGCTGCTCGGCCTCGGGTGGAGCGCGGCGACCGTCTCGGGATCGGCGCTGCTCACCGAGGCGACGCCTCTCGCGCTTCGCCCGCGCCGCCAGGGCCGCAGCGACACGCTCATGACGGCCTGTGCGGCCGTCGGCTCGGTGCTGGCGGGCCTGGTCCTCGGGGCGGTCGGCTACGACGGTCTGGCGCTCTGGGCGCTGGTGCCGGTCACCGCCGTCTGCGTGGGCGCGGTCGTGGTCGGCAGAAGCCGCGCCTCGGCATGAGCCTCGCGGAGAAGCCGGCGGTTCCGCGCAGGGCTGCTGCCGGCGCCCCTCGCCGACGGCGGCCCGGGACGGGTCAGATCGCGTAGACCAGGCCGTCGAACGCCGACAGGTCCTCGCCGCCACGCACACCGAGTGCGTGCAGCGCCCGGTCGACGTCGAGTTCGTCGTTGAAGACGTGGAACGCCACGCGGGCGCGACCCGCGCGGCCCGACGCCGTGATCCCGTGGGCGGTGAGCTGAGCGAGCGCTTCGCCCGTGGCATCCGGCCAGGTGACGATCGCCGAGGGACGCTCGGGGTGTTCGAGTCCGAGGCCGTCGCGGAAGCGCGCCGCCAGGCCCGTCACGTGTGCGTAGGTCGCGGTGATGTCGGCGTCGGCGAAGAGAGCCAGGGCGGGGGCCGCCCCGACGAACGCCTGCCAGGCGGGCGAGACATCGAACCGGCGGGCATCGGCGGCGAGCGTGCCCCCGGTGCCGTAGCACGACGACCACGGGTCGTCGCCGGAGTACCAGCCGGCCTGAACGGGACGGATCTCGCCCGCGAACGCGGGCGAGAGAGTGAGGAACGACACCCCGCGCGGGCAGCAGAGCCACTTGTACGCGTGGCAGACGGTCGCATCGAACATCGTCGCGTCGACGGGAAGCCACCCGGCGGCCTGGGTGAGGTCGCAGAGCGTGCGGGCGCCGGCACGGGCGGCCGCGGCGGCGATGCCCGCGGCATCCGCGACCTCTCCGGTCGCCGACTGCACGAGCGAAAACGCGACGAGCCACGTGTCGGGGGAGATCGCGGCGGCCAGCTCCTGCAAGGGGGCGGTGCGCAGGCGCACGCCTCGACCGGCGTGAGCGAAGGGGGCGACGAGAGACGAGAAGTCCCCCTCGGCGCAGAGCACCTCGGCGCCGTCCGGCACCGATGCGGCGAGGAGCGAGACCTGCACCGACGTCTGCGAGCCGATCGCGACGTCACCGACCGGGCAGCTCACGAGGTGCGCGTACGAGGCCCGGGCCTGTTCGACGGCCTGCGACGCGGCGACGACATCGGGGCGACCGGATGCCGCGGACTCGAGGTCGGCGCGGACCGCGGCCACCGTGGCGCGCGAGGGCAGGCCGAGGGTGCAGGCCGCGAGGTAGTCGCGGCCACCGGCGAAGTGCGAGGCGAGGCTGCTCATGCCATCAGGATCGCGCCCTCAATGACATTGCACTAGAGCAGGTGTTGCATGAGAAGCATCACATCTGCTTATGTGTGGGCATGGCCGCCACCGATGACTCCCTCGACGCGAACGCCCTGCGCGTGGTCAAGGCGATCGCCGACACCGGGTCGATCACCGCGGCCGCCCGGATCCTCGGCTACAGCCAGCCGGCGGTGAGTCAGCAGCTGCGCCGGCTCGAGCGGCGTGCGGGAATGCCAATCGTCGAGCGCGTCGGACGAGGCGTGCGTCTCACCGAGGCGGGGTCGATCCTCGCCCGCCACGCCGCCGCCGTCACCACCGCGCTCGACGCGGCCGCCGCAGACCTGGCCGAGCTGCGGGGCCTGCGGGCCGGTCGCGTACGGATCGCCGCGTTCCCGTCGGCGTCATCGACGGTCGTTCCGCGCGTCATCGCCGCCGTGACCGCTCGCCGACCGGGTGTGTCCATCAGCTTCGTCGAGGCCGAGCCGCCCGAGGCCATCGCCGCCGTTCGCGAGAACCGCGCCGACATCGCCCTCACCTACAGCTACCCCGGCGACCGCCGCGAACACCTGGAGTCCGCGGCATCCGGACTCGCGGCCCGACTCATCGGCGCCGACGATACCGTGGTGGTCGTTCCCGCCGACCACCCCGCGGCAGCCCATGACCCCATCGATCTCTCGCGACTCGCGGGGGAGCGGTGGATCGCGGGCTGCCCGCAGTGCCGCGGCCATCTGCTCGAGGCGTGCGGACGCTCGGGGTTCACCCCCGACATCGCTTTCGAGACCGACAACTTCATCGCCGTCGAGAACCTCGTCGCCCAGGGGGTGGGCATGGCGATCCTGCCGCGGATGGCCGTGGCATCCCTCCCGATGCTTTCGGGCATCGCGGCGCCGCGGCTGCCCGCCGCCGAAGCGCGGACCCTGCACGTGATCACCGCTCGGGGAGCCGAGCACGTGCCCGCGGTCGGAGCCGCACTCGAGGTCATGGGCGAGGTCCTGGCCGATCATCTGCGGCACTCGGGAAGCGCCACCGCCCGCCGATAGGATCAAGGGGATGTCTGCCACGCCCGATCCCCGCACCACGACCGCCACCGGCGCCGACGTTCGCGTCCGCTTCTGCCCCTCACCCACGGGGTTGCCGCACGTCGGTCTCATCCGCACCGTCCTGTTCAACTGGGCCTACGCCCGGCACAACGGCGGCAAGCTCATCTTTCGTATCGAAGACACCGACGCCGCGCGCGACAGCGAAGAGAGCTACCAGCAGCTCCTCGAGGCACTGCGGTGGATGAACATCGACTGGGACGAAGGCGTCGAGGTCGGCGGCCCGCACGCGCCGTACCGGCAGTCGCAGCGCCACGAGATCTACCGGGAGGTACTCGACAAGCTCATCGCCGCGGGAGCGGTGTACGAGAGCTACTCCACCGCCGAAGAGATCGACGCGCGCAACGAGGCCAACGGCCGCGCCAAGCAGCTCGGCTACGACAACTACGACCGCGACCTCACGGACGAGCAGAAGGCCGCCTTCCGTGCCGAGGGGCGCGAGCCCGCGTGGCGCGTGCGCGTTCCCGATGAAGACCTCACCTTCGTCGACCTGATCCGCGGCGAGGTGACCTTCCCCGCCGGATCCTTCCCCGACTTCGTCATCGTGCGCGCCGGGGGGATTCCGCTCTACACCTTCGTGAACCCGGTCGACGACGCGCTCATGGGTATCACCCACGTGATCCGCGGCGAAGACCTCATGCCCTCCACCGCCCGCCAGCTGGCGCTCTACCGCGCGCTTCTCGATGCCGGCGTCACCGATTACGTGCCGCGATTCGGCCACATGCCGCTCGTGCTCGGCGAGACCGGCAACAAGAAGCTGTCCAAGCGCGACCCTCAGGCCGATCTCTTCCTGCAGCGCGAGAAGGGCTTCATCCACGAGGGGCTGCTGAACTACCTCTCGCTTCTCGGCTGGTCGCTCTCGGCCGACCGTGACGTGTTCTCGCTCGACGAGATGATCGCCGCCTTCGACATCGCCGACGTGAACCCCAACCCCGCGCGCTTCGACCAGAAGAAGGCCGAGGCCATCAACGGCGATCACATCCGCATGCTGGATGCCGCAGACTTCGCGGCCCGCATCGTCCCCTACCTCGCGGGTGCGGGTTACATCGCCGAGCAGCCGAGCGACGAGCACCGCGCGATCATCGCCCAGGCGGCGCCGCTCGTCCAGGAGCGCGTGCAGCTGCTGGGGGAGGTGCCGGGCATGCTCGGCTTCCTCTTCGTCTCGGACGTCGACTACGCCGAGGACGCACTCAAGGGCCTTCCCGCGAACGCGCCCGAGGTGCTCGCGGCATCCGTCCGCGCTCTTGAGGGCGTCGACGACTTCACCGCCGCCGCGGTGCAGGAGGCCCTGTCGGGCGCCCTGGTCGACGACCTGGGGCTCAAGCCGCGTGTCGCCTACGGCCCGCCCCGCGTCGCCCTCACCGGCCGCCGCATCTCGCCGCCGTTGTTCGAGTCGATGGAGCTGCTCGGAAAGGCCGAGTCGATCCGTCGCCTCGAGGCGCTGGCGGCGCACCTGGGCTGAGACGCTCGACCTCGATCCCCGTGGCCTCGTCGGCCGCGGGTATCGCCGCTGTGGGCGCCGTGCGCGGGGAAGGGTCGACAAGCAGCACGGAACGCGCAGAGCGGGATGCGTCTCCGGCGTTCCCGCGCGAAATTCGCGAGGTTCGTTCGCGTGCGCGAGTCCGTCTCGTGGCCCGAACCTCGAGCCCCGGGACGCGCCCGGGACGCGTGGCGCGGGGCTCTGGTTTGGCGCTGGGCCCGGTCTCGCGTAAGCTTGATCCTCGGCACGAGTTACGGCTCGAAGCCATTGGGGTATGGTGTAATTGGCAACACGGCGGTTTCTGGTTCCGTTGTTCTTGGTTCGAGTCCAGGTACCCCAGCTTCGCGAAAAGGCCCGATGATCTCTGAGATCTCGGGCCTTTCGCCTATCCCCGTCCCGGCACGGCAGACGGTCGGGAGAGCCCGTTCCGAGGCGAACCGTAGGATGACCCGATGCGCCTCCGCCCGCTCGTCGTCCTCGCCGCGATGCTCGGCGGGCTCGCCCTCTCGGGATGCAGCGCGAGCCCCGCGGAGCCGGCGCCGGCGTCGGGCTGCGGTACGGTCCCGTCGCTCGAGTCGGGCACGAGCACACCGCTCGCAGTGACCGTCGACGGAGCACCCCGTACGTTCAGCATGTACGTCCCGGCGGCCACGACGAACACCTCACCCACACCCCTCATCCTCGCCTTCGCCGGATACCGTATGCCGACCGGCGAAGTGGAGCGACTCAGCGCTCTCGACGACAGCGGCGCGGTCGTCGTCTACCCCCAGCCGGCAGACACCGCGGCAGGAAGCGGCTGGCAGGGCGCGCCCTACTCCTCGGGCGCCGACGACGTCGCCTTCGTCTCTGCGCTGCTCGACGACGTGGAGTCCCGTCTCTGCATCGACCGCGAGCGCGTCTTCGCCGTCGGTATCTCGAACGGCGGCGGGTTCGTCTCTCTGCTGTCGTGCGCTCTCCCCGAGCGCATCGCCGCCTTCGCCGTGGTGGCGGGGGCGATCTACCCCGCGACCAATCCGCCCTGCCCGAGCGGACCCCCTGTCCCCGTGATCGCGTTCCACGGCACCGCCGACGAGGTCATCCCGTACGACGGCGGTACGCGCCACGATGCGACCGTCGCGCCGGTGTCGCTGTGGCTGTCGCAGCTGGCGATCCGCAACGGCTGCGCGTCCGACCCGCGCCCGGAGACCGTCGCCGCGGGAGTCGAGAGGCAGACCTGGACCGGATGCCGAGACCCCGGCGCTCTCGTGCACTACCGGATCGACGGGGGCGGACACGTCTGGCCCGGCGCGGCCGGTTCGGGCTCGACGGCGGTCTCGGCCACCACCCTGATCGAAACGTTCTTCACAGCCCACCCTCTGCCGTGAACCGCGGAGCGGGGAGAGGATAGACCCATGGGACTCTTCGTACAGCGACCCGAAGAACCGAGCGAGTGGGCGGGGCTTCCCGGCGAGCCCGCGCGGCCGAAGACCCGGGCGGAACTGCTGCCGGACGACGAGCATCCCGCGGCGGTGCCGGGGCTGCTCGACCTCGACAGCTCGGCGGTCACCTCGATCGAGATCCCGATCGGCGACTGAGTCGGCGCGCGTTCGGCGTCGTCAAAGACTTCGAGGGCTAGCATCCGATCGAGAGTCGCGATCCGCGTCTCCGTTCGCGAAAGAAGGTCTTCGTGAAGCGCTCCCTCGCTTTCCGGCTCGCCGCGGTCGTCGCCGCGGGCGTGGTGCTCGCAGGCTGCACGCCCGCGGCCTCCGACGCCCCGGCCGTGCCCGCGGCCGAGGCCCCGAGTCCCGCCGCCTCGGTGGACGATCAGGCCTTTGCGCCGACGGTCGCCTCGCCCGAAGACCTCGACGGCAAAGAGGCGACGGTGAAGATCGGCACCTCGCTCGTGGTCGCGGTGCCCGACGGCACCGAGGCAAAGTGGACCGGGTCGACGGGCGATGTCGCGATCGCCGACTTCTCGCCGGGAGGGCCGTCCGAGGGCTCGGTCTTCCGGCCCGGGTTCCTGCCCCACGCCGTCGGCAAGACTCCCGCCACCCTCACGGGCCCCGACGGTAAGACGATCCGCTTCACTCTCTCCGTCGTGGCGCCCTGAGCCCCAGAAGAGGGGTCAGGATGCCAGCGGCCCGTCGAACAGGATCGTGGAGCGTCCGGTCTCGGCATCCGGGATCACTCGCGCCTTCACCTCGTAGACGTCGGCGATGAGCGCCGGGGTGAGCACCTCGGCGGGAGCCCCCGCCGCCACGACGCGGCCGGCGCGGAGCACGAGCACGCTGTCGCAGTAGGTCGCGGCGAGATTGAGGTCGTGCAGCGCGATGATGCTCGTCACGGGAAGGGCGGCCACGAGGGCCAGGACGTCGAGCTGATGACGGATGTCGAGGTGGTTCGTGGGCTCGTCGAGCAGCAGTTCGCGGGGCTCCTGGGCGAGAGCGCGGGCGATCTGGGCGCGCTGGCGTTCGCCTCCCGAGAGGGTGTGCCAGAGGCGATCGGCCTTGTCGGTGAGGCCCACGCGCTCGAGCGCCGCATCGATCGCGTCCTCGTCGCCGGTGGTGGAGCCGCCCCATACCGGACGGTGCGGTGTGCGGCCGAGGCGCACGACGTCGCGCACGACGATGTCGGCGTCGGTCTCGGCGTGCTGCGTGACCACGGCGACGGATCGCGCCACCTCGCGGCGACGCCACTCGCCCAGCGGTCGATCGTCGAGCAGCACCTGGCCCGAGTCGGGGCGCGCGGCCCCCTGCAGCAGACGCAGCAGCGACGATTTGCCCGAGCCGTTCGGACCGAGAAGGCCCACGGTCGAGCCGGGTTCGGGGCGAAGCGACACGTCGTCGACGACCAGGGCACCGCCCCGCGTCCAGCGGACCTCGCGGGTTTCGAGCGTCATGCGCGGCTCCTCCGTCGAACGAGCAGGGCCACGAACACCGGGACGCCGACCAGCGCCGTTCCGACCCCCACCGGCAGGGGTGTGGGGGCGAAGAGCGTGCGGGTCGCGGCATCCACCCACACCATGAACACGGCGCCGACGACCACTGCGAGCGGAACGACGCGCACGTGACGCTGACCCACCATCAGCCGGACCGCGTGCGGTACGACGAGTCCCACGAAACCGACCGCGCCGACCACGCTGACGAGCGCGGCCGTCATCAGGGCCGTCACGATGAGCAGGCCGATGCGCGTACGAGCGACCGGGATGCCGAGCGAGGCGGCCACATCGTCGCCGAACGTGAAGGCATCGAGGGCGCGCGCGGCGAACAGGCACACGGCGCCGCCGACGACGACCACGACGGCGCAGAGCGCGACCTTGTCCCACCGCATGCCCTCGAGCGAGCCGAGGAGCCAGAACATCACCCCGCGCGTCTCGTCGCTGTCGGCCACGGCGAACACCACGAGCGAGGTCAGCGCCGAGAAGAATTGCGTGCTGGCGACACCGGCGAGGATCACGCCGGAGGTGCCGCCCGAGGTGAAGCGCGAGAGCAGCAGCACGAGGCCGAAGGCCACGAGAGCGCCGACGAAGGCCCCGCCCGAGAGGCCGAGCACTCCGCCGCCGATTCCGAGCACACCGATCACGACGGCACCGGTCGATGCTCCCGACGAGACCCCGAGCACGAACGGCTCGGCGAGGGGGTTGCGCAGCAGCGACTGCATGACGACACCGCACAGGGCGAGTCCTGCGCCTGCGCACGCCGCGACGAGGGCGCGGGGGAGGCGCTCCTCCCACACGATCGCGTTCTTGGCGGTTTTGACCGGGATGTCGGTCAGACCCAGGTGGTTCAGCAGCACGTCGCGCACGTTGACCAGTGACACGTCGGCCGGTCCCAGCGTGACGGCGACGCCGACGGAGATCACCAGCACCACGAGCCCGACGAGGGCGAGCACGATGCCCAGTCCCGCGGAGCCCCGACCGAGCCGGGCTCGCGAGACGACGCTCGCGCTCAGAGCGTGCTCCCGTTCTCGTCCCACCACGCGCGGATCTTGTCGAGTGCGTCGACGAAGCGGATCGAGGGGTTGAGCTCGGCGCCGT
This sequence comes from Microbacterium sp. SORGH_AS_0421, assembly GCF_030818635.1. Classification (NCBI taxonomy): domain Bacteria; kingdom Bacillati; phylum Actinomycetota; class Actinomycetes; order Micrococcales; family Microbacteriaceae; genus Microbacterium; species Microbacterium sp. SORGH_AS_0421. The sequence continues at coordinate 3,023,135 of NZ_JAUTAO010000001.1, read as the reverse complement.
GCAACGCGATGTAGCGCTTGTTCTTCACGGCGGTCATGGTGCTCGTCAGGGGGTCGCTCTCGAGGAAGGCGATCTTGTCGGCGAGCCGGTCGCCCGGGAAGCGGTCGCGCTGCAGGTCGCCGAGGACGAGAACGTCGGGGTCGGCCGAGACCACGCTTTCCCAGCCCACCGCGGGCCAGTCGCCCGTCTGCGACGCGAACACGTTGGTCATCTTGGTGGTGGATGCCAGCAGCGCCGCGTTCGAGAAGCCTCCGGCCACGTACGGGGTCTTGGTGTCGGCGAACCAGAAGGCCACGGTGTGACCTTCGAAGTCGATGCCCTCGGTCGCCGCCGCGGCCCGCTGCTGCAGTGACTGGACCAGCGCTTCGCCACGGTCGGACACGTCGAAGATGCGCGCGAGGTCGCGGATCTCGCCGTAGAGCGTGTCGACCGTGAGGGGCGTGGTGCGCTTTCCTCCGGCGTTGATGCTCACGTCGCCGTCGCAGTCGGTGGGGGAGAGGTACGAGGCGATCCCGGTCTCGGCGAAGCGATCGCGCGTGGCGACGCCGCCCTGGGCGAAGTGGCGACCGAACGAGGCGGTCACGAAGTCGGGGTCGGTGCCGAGGACGACCTCGTATGAGGGGGCGTTGTCGGACAGACGGGGGACCGCCGCGTTCGCCTCGGCGAGCGAGTCGAGCACCGGGTCGGTCCAGGATGCCGTGCCGACCATCCGGTCCTGCAGGCCCAGCGACAGCAGGATCTCGGTGGAGTCCTGGTCCAGGGACACGACACGGCTGGGCGCCTTGTCGACCGTGATCTCGCGCCCGCAGTTCTGAAGCGTCAGCGGGTATGCGGTGGCGCCTTCTCCGGTCGAGGAGGCCGAGGCTTCGGGGACGACCTCCGAGGCACCGCACCCGGTCAGCAGGGTCACAGCGGTCAAGAGGACGAACGGGAAGGCGAGGGCGCGGGCGCGTGGCATCCGGGAGCTCCGTAGGGATCGTGGAACGAGCGGCCCGACGGTGGACCACGGGTAAGGATAGCCTCACTTGCTGCGCGGGCCGGACCGGTCTCTTCGTTCGTGTGGGAGTCCCATCGCCTGTGGCGTCGTGTGCGGTGTCGCGAATCTGTTGCCGTGTGTGGTTTCGTGTTGTATCGTGTGGGAATCTTCGAAGGGGATCCCCGTGTACGCAATGGAGCGCCAGCAGCTCATCGAGCGCGAACTGCGCGAGATCGGACGTGTCAGCGTCGTCGATCTCGCTCGCCGCTTCGACGTGACCACGGAGACCGTCCGCCGCGACCTCGACCGGCTCGAGGGGCTCGGTTCTCTCCGTCGCGTCCACGGCGGCGCGGTCGACATCGGTCGTGCCAGTACGGCGGAGTCCCCGCTCACCGAGCGTCGGGAGCGTCACCGAGACGCGAAGCGTGCCATCGCCGCCGAGGCCGTGGCCCTGCTCGGCTCCGACTTCCGCGGCTCGATCTTCCTCGACGCCGGTACCACGTCCGCAGCTGTCGCCTCGCTCCTGCCGTCCGCTCTCGGTGCGGGTATCAGCGCCGTCGAGGTCGTGACGCACTCGCTCGAGGCCGCGCACCTGCTCGCCGGCGAAGAACGCCTGTCGCTCACCACGATCGGCGGGCGCGTCCGAGGCGTCACCGCGGCCGCGGTCGGCGCCCACACGGTGCGCACCATCGGCCAGCTCCGCCCCGACATCGCGTTCGTAGGGACGAACGGTCTGAGCGTGGAGTTCGGCCTGAGCACCCCCGACCCTGACGAGGCCGCCGTCAAGGCGGCCATCATCCAGTCCGCCCGTCGCGTCGTTCTCGTCGCCGACGCGGCCAAGTTCGGCGAAGAACTGCTCGTGCGCTTCGCCCGACTCGACGAGCTCGACGTGCTCGTCACCGATGCCGCCCCTCCCGCGGCGCTTTCCGAGGCCCTCGAGGCCGCTGACATCGAGGTGCGCGTCGCATGATCGTCACTCTGACCGCCAACCCCTCCGCGGACCGCGCCATCGTGCTGTCCGAGGCCCTCCAGCCCGGTGAGCTGCAGCGCGCTGTGTCCTCGCGCGAAGACGCCGGAGGCAAAGGCGTGAACGTCGCCCGCGTGGTCTCGGCCGCCGGCGCACCCGCACGCGCGGTGGTGCCGGTCAATGCCCACGACCCGTATCGCATGCTCCTCGAAGACACCGGTATCGCGCTCGACGTGATCGAGGTGGCAGGCCGCGCCCGCGCCAACCTCACCATCACCGATCCCGCTGGTGAGACCACGAAGCTCAACCTCCCCGGCGCCGAGCTCTCGGCCGCCGAGGCCGAGGCCGTCGTCGCGGGAGTCGTCGCCGCCTCCGAAGGGGCCACCTGGCTGGTTCTGGCGGGGTCGCTGCCTCCCGGCGTCCCGACCTCCTTCTACGTGGATCTCATCACCGCCGTGCGTGCGCGGTGGGGGAGCGCCGCTCCGCTCATCGCGGTCGATGCCTCGGGTCCCGCCCTTGCCGCGGTCGTCGAGACCGCGCACCCCGACCTCATCAAGCCCAACCACGAAGAACTCGCCGAACTCCTCGGAGAAGACCCGGCATCCGACGACGATGTCCTGGCCGCGGCGTCGCGCCGGGCACAGTCGCTGGTTCCGGATCGTGTGGCATCCGCCCTCGTGACCCTCGGCGCCGACGGCGCCCTGCTGTTCACGGCCGAGGGAACCTGGCGCGGACGCGCCCCCAAGATTCAGGTCGCCAGCACCGTCGGCGCGGGCGACAGCTCGCTCGCCGGCTACTTGCTGGCCGACCTCGAAGGGGCTTCGGCCCCCGACCGTCTCGCGCGCAGCATCGCCTACGGAGCGGCCGCCGCCACTCTTCCGGGCACGCAGGCGCCGACCCCCGACGATCTGCCCGCGGGTGCGATCGCCGTCACCGAATTCCCCACCCCCATCGCAACATCCTGACCACGGAGGTCACTGACAATGTCCGACATCATCACTCCGGAGCTCGTCACCCTCGACGTGCCCCTGGGCACCGACAAGCAGTCGGTGATCCGCGCTCTGGCCGAGCGCGTCGTCGCGCAGGGCCGCGCGCGCAGTGCGCAAGAGCTGTTCGACGACGCCTGGGCCCGCGAGCAGAAGGACGAGACCGGCCTGCCCGGCGGCATCGGCATCCCGCACGCGCGCAGCGCCTCGGTCACCGAGCCCACCCTCGCCTTCGCGCGGCTGACCCCGGGCGTCGACTTCGGCGCCCCCGACGGCCCCGCCGACATCGTGTTCCTCATCGCGGCCCCCGAAGGTGCCGACGAGGCCCACCTCTCGGTGCTGTCGCAGCTCGCGCGCAGCCTCATGAACAACGACTTCATGTCGGGCCTGCGTTCGGCGCAGACGCCCACCGAGGCCGTCCGGATCATCACGGATGCCATCGCCCCGGCCGAGTCGCCGGTCGCGGCTGAAGCCCCCGCCGCCGCGGCGCCGGCCGCGACGCGCGCCGAGGCCCGTACGGCCGTGAAGACGAAGAAGATCGTCGCCGTCACCGCCTGCGCGACCGGCATCGCGCACACCTTCATGGCGGCCGACGCGCTCACCGCCGCCGGCGCCGAGACCGAGGGGGTAGAGCTCGTCGTCGAGCCCCAGGGCTCCAGTGGCTACAAGGCGCTCCCGCAGAGCGTCATCGACGATGCCGACGCCGTGATCTTCGCGGTCGACGTCGACGTGCGCGAGCCCCAGCGCTTCGCCGGCAAGCCCGTCGTCCGCGCGGGCGTCAAGCGCGGCATCGAGCAGCCGAAGCAGCTCATCGCCGAGGCCCTCGCCGCGAGCGAGAACCCGAACGCCGCACGCGTGCAGGGCGGTGCCGCCGCGGCATCCGCGTCCGATGCTCCCGTGGCGCAGCAGTCGGTGGGCCGTCGCATCCAGCGGTGGCTGCTCACCGGTGTCAGCTACATGATCCCGTTCGTCGCCGGCGGTGGTCTGCTCATCGCCCTCGGCTTCCTGCTCGGCGGCTACGAGGTCACCAAGAACGCGTCGAACGTCATCATCCAGAACTCGCTCTGGGACCTCCCGACCGAGGGCATCACCTCGTCGTTCGGCCCGGTGGGGCAGTACCTCGGTTCGGTCGCCTTCATGATCGGTGCGACCTCGATGGGCTTCATCGTGGCCGTTCTCGCGGGCTTCATCGCGTACGCCATCGCCGACCGCCCCGGTATCGCCCCCGGCTTCGTCGCGGGAGCCGTGGCCGTCCTCATGAACGCCGGCTTCATCGGCGGCATCATCGGCGGTCTGCTCGCGGGCTTCATCGCCTGGTGGCTCGGTCGCTTCGACGCCCCGCGGTGGCTGCGCGGTCTCATGCCCGTCGTGATTGTGCCGTTCCTGGGATCGATCTTCGCCTCGGGCCTGATGATCCTCTTCCTCGGCCGACCGATCGCCGCCCTCATGGCCGCCCTCACCGACGGTCTGACCTCGCTCGCCGCCAGCGGCGCAGGTGCCATCGTGCTCGGTGTCATCCTCGGTCTGATGATGTGCTTCGACCTCGGCGGCCCCGTCAACAAGGTCGCATACGTCTTCGCCACGACCGGCCTGGCCGCCGCGACCCAGACGAACACCACGCCGTACCTCATCATGGCCGCGGTCATGGCTGCCGGTATGGTCCCGCCGCTCGCGATGGCCCTCGCCTCGACGCTGCTCGCCCGCAAGAAGTTCACCCCGGTCGAGCGCGAGAACGGCGCGGCCGCGTGGCTGCTCGGCGCCTCGTTCATCTCCGAGGGCGCGATCCCGTTCGCCGCTGCCGACCCGCTGCGCGTCATCCCCGCCTCGATGGTGGGCGGTGCGATCACGGGTGGTCTGAGCATGCTGCTCTCGGTGCAGTCGTTCGCCCCTCACGGCGGGATCTTCGTCTTCTTCGCGATCAACCCCTTCTGGGGTTTCGCCCTCGCAATCGTGGCAGGTACCGTCGTGACTGCGCTGATCGTCGTCGCCCTCAAGGGCATCGGCCGCAGCACGCAGGACGCCGCCGTCGCCGAGGCTGCTCCCGCAGCCACGGTCGCCGCGTAACACCCCGTCGAATCGGAAGGATTCACCATGGCAGAACGTCAGGCCACCATCGCGAGCGCCTCGGGCCTCCACGCACGCCCCGCGAAGCTCTTCGTGCAGGCCGTGCAGGAGAAGAAGATCCCCGTCACGATCGCCGCCGAGGGCGGTGCCGACCTCAACGCCGGCAGCATCCTCTCGCTCATGGGCCTCGGTGCCGGTCACGGCACCGTTGTGACGCTGAAGGCCGAGGGCGACGGCGCCGAGCAGGCGCTCGACGAGCTCGTCGCCCTTCTCGAGACCGATCTCGACGCGCAGTAAGCGCTTCTTCGCAGAACACCGGATGCCGCGGGCCCAGGGCTCGTGGCATCCGGCGTTTCTGCGAGATCGAGGCGAACGAAACTCCTGAGAAGTCGACGACGGACGCTGACCTTCGAAGGTTCGGGACGCACTCCCGCGAACTTCTCAGGAGTTCGGCACGCCGTGGCCGTCAGACCTCGACGGAGTCGCCCGGCTTCAGGTCGACGAACGAGCCGCCGTTCTGCTCGACGGCCCAGGTGAGGCGTGCGTCGCCCATCTGCTTGCCGGCGACCGAGAGGGTCATGTCGTGGGTGGCGAAGACGCGCTCCGGCTTGACCGCGAGCACGTAGTCGATGGCGTCGCCGACCTTGAGCCACGGGGCGCCGACGGGGGCGGCGAGCAGCTGAACCTTCTTGTGCTTGGGAACCGCGAACGAGTCGCCCGGGTAGTACACCGCGTCGTTGACGAGGACGCCGACGTTGTCGACCACGGGAATCGAGGAGTGGATGACCTCGTGCTTCCCGCCGAAGAACTCCAGGTGGAAGGGCCCGAGGTCGAGGGTGTCGCCCGGGTGGACCACGGTGACATCGAAACCGGCCGCGGCGTCGCGCACCCCTTCGGGGCCGTAGATCGGCACGCCGGGGTGGGCCTTCTGCAGGCGCGTGAGGTGATCCGGCGTCCAGTGGTCGGCGTGCTCGTGGGTGATGACGATGCCGTCGAGGTTCGTCAGCTCTTCGAGGGGCGAGGTGAAGCTGCCCGGGTCGATCACGAGCGAGTGACCGGATTCGGCGAGGACGAGGGCGGCGTGTTCGTGCTTCGTGAGGCGCATGAGACGAGTCAACTCCTGCACGCCGGAGCGGGGCAAGCGCTGGCGCGGGGGGTGAACAGCGTCTAACGGCTCTTCCGTGCGAGGCCATCTCGCGGTACCGTGGCCGGACACGCCCGAGAAGTCGGTGGCTCGGCCTCGATTTTGCGTGGGCGTCAACTGTCATGCATACTTGAATGGTTGACGACGCGGCCCCATCGTATAGCGGCCTAGTACGCCGCCCTCTCACGGCGGTAACGCGGGTTCGAATCCCGCTGGGGTCACCAACACGAAAATGCCTCGACCGAATGGTCGGGGCATTTTTCGTTGCCCGGGACCAGCCGGTCGTCGCAGGGGAATCTGAAACGTCGAGCGGAATCGGATGCCGGGACTACCGGCACCCGATTCCGCTGCTTCGATCCGAAGTCGGTGCGGGCAGAGGGCGACTCAGTCCTCGCGGGCACGGCGACGGAGCCGACGCGCTCGACGCACGCTCCATGTCACCGCGAGGATCACCGCCGCGACCGCGATCCACGGGAGGAGGAACCCGAGGCCGATCACGATCCCGTTGACGGTGGTGACCAGGCCGTGCCATCCGGCGCCGAGCCCATCGCCGAAGCCCGCCGGGTCGGCGACGACGGCGGGGGAGCGCTCGACGAGTCGCACGCTGAGCGACGACATCGCGACCTGAGACGCGACCGACTGCAGCACCTGGCGGTCCGCGTCGAGCTGCGCCTGACGCTCGGCCAGAGCGGACTCCGCGGTGATGAGGTCGGACACCGATCCCGCCTGCGCCAACAGTTCCGTCAGACGCGCCACCGAGGCCTCACCGGCCGCGACGCGAGCGCGCAGATCGACGGTCTGCTCGGTGACGTCGGAGCGGCTGACGGTCGTCGCCGTGACCTCTCCGACCTGACGCAGCCCGTCCATGGTGCTCGTGAGGGCTGCGGCGGGCACGCGGACGGTGATCGAGCCCGACGACGCCGCCGGCGTCGACGCCGATCCCTCGTAGGGAACCGCACCGATCGTGCCGCCGAGCTGCGATGACTCGACGTATCCGCCGGCCCCGGTCGCCGCGGCGCCGACCTCGTCTATCGCCCTCGCGATGTCGTCGACCTCGACCGTGCTCGAGCCGGTGGCGACGATGTCGCGGGTCGCGGCGTCACGCGCCGCCGCATCACCCGAGGCCGCATCTGACGACGACGACCCCGCGGCGTCCTGGGCGGGAACGAGGGGAGCGATCGGCGCGCTCTCGTAACCGCCGGAGTACTGGTTCGTCAGGCCCTCGCCGCTGGCGCCCGCGATCGCCGAGTCGCTCGCGCCCGAGGTCGAGGCCAGCGACGGTCCGATGACCGCGGCGATCACGACGACGGCCGCGGCCGCTCCGACACCTGTCCACATTCCCCGGCGTCGCCGACGCGTGCGCTCGCGCTCGTCGGCGATCCGGCCGAAGACGGCGGTCTCTATGGCATCCATCCGCTCGTCGGGGAGCGGGGGAAGCGTGGGCGTGGTCATGGGGACTCCGTCTCGATCGCGGTGGCGCGCACCCGGGAGCGGATGCGGGAGAGGCGGTTGCGAACGGTGCCGTGCGAGACGCCCAGCGAGGCGGCTGCGGCCGCGTACCCGTAGCCCTCTGCGGCGCACAGCCGGAAGATCTCGCGATCGAGGTCGCTCAGCCGGTCGACGGCGGCGAGGATCGCTGCCACGGTCTGGGCCTGCACCACCTGAGCCTCGACGTCGACGACGGACGGGATCTCGTCGTCGAGCGCTGCGTGTGATCCGTGGCGACGGCGCGCCCTCAGACGGTTCTGCGCCTGCAAGCGGCAGACGGTCGCGAGCCAGGGCAGCAGGGACTCGCCCTCGAGCCGCAGCGACGGGATCTTCCGCCAGGCGACCACGAAGGTCTCCTGCACGACGTCCTCCGCGTCCGCGGCTTCGCCGACGAGCCCGAGGGCGATCCAGTAGACCGGCCGCGCGTATGCCCGGTACAGCTCGCGATACGCGACCTCCGACCCGCCGGCGGCGCGCGCCACGAGGGCCCTGTCGTCGATGACTCCGTGGGTCATGGCATCCGTTCCGCCCTCCGGGTGAGCCCCGGATAAGCACTCTCTCACTCAGGGGTGTCCGGGCGCGCCGGATCGTCTCACGGATGTACGCACGCAATGAGCTCTACGTGCACAAGCCCCTGTGCGAACGGGGCCGACGGATAAACTCGAGCGTTTCCCCCGATGAAAGGCCCCGCGATGGAGCTGCAGCTCGACCCCCTCTTCCAGACGATCACGCTCGTCGTGCTCGTGCTGATCCTGGTCGCTGACCTGCTGATCATCCTCAAGCGCCCGCACATCCCGGCGGCGAAGGAGTCGACGCTCTGGGTCGTGTTCTACGTGGCGCTCGCGTTGATCTTCGCGGGTGTTCTGTGGATCGTGGCCGGGGGCGAGGTCGCGGGGCAGTTCGTGGCGGGCTGGCTGACCGAGTACAGCCTGTCGATCGACAACCTCTTCGTGTTCGTGCTGATCATGGGACAGTTCGCGGTGCCGCGCCGGTACCAGCAGGAAGTGTTGATGGTGGGCATCATCATCGCGCTCATCCTGCGCGGCGCCTTCATCCTGGTCGGCGCGACCATCATCGAAAACTTCAGCCCGATCTTCTACCTCTTCGGCGCGTTCCTCGTCTACACGGCGATCCGGCAGGCGTTCCCGGGCGACGACCACGATGACGACTCGCAGAAAGAGAACCTCATCGTGCGGACGCTGCGTCGCGTGCTGCCGATGAGCGACTCGTACGACGGCAAGAAGGTCATCACTCGGGTCAGCGGCAAGAAGCTCTTCACCCCGATGATCATCGTGTTCGTCGCGATCGGCGTGACCGACCTGCTGTTCGCGATCGACTCGATCCCCGCGATCTTCGGCATCACGCAGAGCCCGTTCATCGTCTTCACCGCGAACCTCTTCGCGCTGATGGGGCTGCGCCAGCTCTACTTCCTGCTCGGTGACCTGCTCGACCGCCTGAAGTTCCTGCACTACGGGATCGCGTTCATCCTCGCGTTCATCGGCGTGAAGCTGATCCTGCACGCGATGCACGTCAACGAGCTGTCGTTCGTCAACGGAGGCGAGCCGATCGAGTGGGCTCCCGAGATCTCGACGTGGGTGTCGCTCGCAGTGATCGTGCTGTCGATGGCGGTCGCGACGATCGCGAGCCTCATCGCCGCGCGCCGAGAGCCCGCGTCCGTCGAGGGGCCCCAGGATGCCGCGGCCGATGTCGCCGACGAGAAGGGGACGCCGCCGACGGTGGAGCAGCCCGAGCGCGACTGACGCGCCCCGGGACCTAGAACGCGCGCAGGTTCGCCTGCAGGCCACCGTCGACGAACTCCTCGCGGAGGATGCCGCGCCGGCGGAGGATCGGCACGAGGTCGTCGAGCACACGGTGCACGGTGACCGGGTGCAGGTCGCCCCACAGCAGCACGCCGTCGTTGCCCCATTCCCCGAGTTCCTCAATGCGGTCAGCGAACTCGTCGGCTGTCCCCACGAAGCCGGATCCGTCACTCAAGCGTCCGAGCGCGCGCGTGCGCGCCCAGCAGCGTCCGCAGCGGAGCGTTCTCGTCGTGCTTTCCGACGAGCCGCTTGATGCTGCCCTCCGACAGGTGCTCGCCGAAGATCGACCGGTCGAGAGGCTTGTCGAGGTCGAGGCCGGTGAGATCGGTCTCGAGATCGCTCGACTGCTTGCGCGCGATGGCGACCAGCGCGTCCTCGGAGGGGTTGGCGGATGCCGCGACCAGGCGATCGGCTTCTTCCGGGGAAGACACGAGCACGGGCTGGATCGCGAAGAGGATCTTGATTTCGGACGCGGCGCGCCCCGCAGCCTCGGCTGCCGCGTGGATGCGTCCGCGATAGGCCCGGATGCTCTGCTCGTCGAGAGGCGCGAGGGCCAACTGTACGTCGGAGTTGTGTCCCGCGAACGACAGGCCGCGACCGGATCCGCCGGGGGAGACGATCGCGGGCGCGCCGTCGGTGAAGGGCACCGCGTTCAGCGGTCCGTCGAAGCCGAAGTGCTCACCCCGGTGCTGCACCGCCTCGAGCTTCGTACCGTCGGCGTAGATCCCCGTCTCTTCGTCAGCGACGAGGGCGCCCTCGCCCCAGCTGTCCCAGAGCTTCCGGATGCCGTCGAGCCACTCCTCGGCCCGGTCGTAGGCCGCGTCGTGCCCGAGCTGCGGCGCGGTCGAGAAGTGGCGCGCGCTGCCGGTGTCGGTCACGACGTTCAGGCCGAGACGGTGGCCGCTCAGGTGCTGCAGCGTCGCGAACTGCCGGGCGGCGGTGTACGGCAGGTAGGCGGCCGGGTTGACCGTCGGCACCACGCCCAGGTGCTGCGTCGCCGCGAACAGGTACGGCGCGAGCAGCAGCGGGTCGTGCTTGGGCCCGCCGAAGGCGTGACGCACCCGCAGGTCGATCGTGTCGGCGCTGCCGAGCGAGGGCGCGTCCTCGATGATCAGCAGGTCGAAGCCGGCCTGCTCGAGCGTCCGCGCCGAGTCCTGATAGAGCCCCGGCTCGCTCCAGCGGTGGTTCCAGCGCAGGTAGGGGTGGCCCCATCCGTGCGGACCGAAGCCGCGCGCGAGGAACCAGCCGAAGTGCTGCAGACGGCTCACAGCACGACCGTCTCGCGCTCGACGACGGGGACGCCCACGAGGGCCTGCTCGAGGTCGGCGAGCAGGTCATCGATGTCTTCGATGCCGATCGACAGCCGGATCGTGCCGGGGGACACCCCCGCGCGCCGGCGTTCCTCGACCGTCCGGGCCGAGTGCGAGGTGCTCTGCGGGTGCAGCACGAGCGAGCGGACGTCGCCGAGGTGGGTCATGTGCGTGATGAGCTCCACCGACTGCACGACGTGGCGCGCCGCCTCGAGGCCGCCGCGCAGGGTCACGGTGAACACCGACCCGGCGCCGCGCGTGAGGTAGCGCCGACCGAGGTCGAAGTCCGGGTGCGACTCGAGACCCACGTGGTCGACGCGCTCGACCTCGGGGCGCTGTTCGAGCCATCGGGCGACGGCCAGGGCGTTCTGCGACTGACGTTCCACGCGCAGGCTCAGCGTCTCGATGCCCTGACCGATGAGGAAGGCGTTCAACGGCGACGGCGAGGGACCGAACCGCGGCGCGGCACTCTCGCGGATGTAGGCCCCGCGGGCGCGGGCGCCGTGCCGCTCTGCGAAGCTCGCCCCGCCGAGGCGGTCGGTCTGCACGAGATGGGGGAAGAGATGACCGGATGCCGCGGCGTCGAAGCGACCGTCGTCGACGATCACCCCGCCGAGCACCGCACCCTGCCCCGCGAGGAACTTGCTCGCCGAGTGCACGACGACGGCGGCGCCGTGCTCGAGGGGACGCAGGAGATAGGGCGTGGTGAACGTGCTGTCGACGACGAGGGGGATGCCGCGCTCCCGCCCGATCGCCGAGACGGCGGCGATGTCGAGGACGTCGTTGCGGGCGTTCGAGAGCGTCTCGGCGAACAGAGCGCGCGTGCGGGGGGTGATGGCATCCCGCCACGCGGCGAGATCGCCCGTGGGCACGAACGTGGTCTCGATGCCGAGCCGCGCGAGGTTGTCGAGGAGCAGGCCGCGCGTGCCCTCGTAGATGTGCTCCGAGACGACGACGTGGTCGCCGGCCCCGGCCAGGGCCAGCAGGGCGACGGTGACGGCCGCTTGCCCGCTCGAGACGAGAACGGCCTGGTCGCCGCCCTCGAGGCAAGCGAGGCGCTCCTCGACGGCCTGGATCGTGGGGTTGCCGGTGCGCGTGTAACCGAAGCCGGTGCCGGTGCCGAAGTGTTCGGCCGAGGCGTCGAGACTGTCGAAGGTGAAGCCCGCCGTGAGGTAGATCGGCGTGGCCCGCGGCGAGGCGTGGGCGGTGGCCGAGCCCGCGTGCACCTGACGCGTCGAGAATCCGATGTCGGCGTTCGCGGCCATGGGTCACGCTCCGTTTCGCGGGGGCGGGGCGGGCTCGCGGGTCGGGCCCGTTCCCGAGGGGTGTTCGGGATCGGCCCAGGCTCGCACGGGGGAGTCGTCGGCGACGAAATGTGCGGCGCTCTGTTACGGGCGGCACCCACGTCGCGGACGCCGTGGCGCGGCCGGCACGGGTGAGCCCGGTGGTATCGTGACCGGGTGCGGATCGCTCGCCTCCTCCTTAGCGGCCGCGACGAGACCTTGTCCTAGGCCTTTCTCGTCGCGGAGTTCGTCGCGGGCCTCACACCCCTTCCGAGGAGAAACGCAAACATGAGCAGCACCCCGATCGATGGCATCCGGATCCCGGACCGCCCCCGCACCCTGGCCGAGAAGGTCTGGGACGACCACCTCGTGGTCAAGGGCGAGAACGGCCAGCCCGATCTGATCTACATCGACCTCCACCTCGTGCACGAGGTCACCAGCCCCCAGGCCTTCGACGGTCTGCGTGCCGAGGGGCGCCCCGTGCGGCGGCTCGATCTGACGATCGCCACCGAGGACCACAACACCCCGACGCTCGACATCGACAAGCCGATCGCCGACCTGACCAGCCGCACGCAGATCGACACCCTGCGCCGAAACGCCGAGGAGTTCGGCGTGCGCATCCACTCGCTCGGCGACAAAGAGCAGGGCATCGTCCACGTCGTGGGCCCGCAGCTCGGGCTCACCATGCCGGGCATCACCGTCGTATGCGGCGACTCGCACACCTCTACCCACGGTGCGTTCGGCGCGATGGCGTTCGGCATCGGCACGAGCGAGGTCGAGCACGTGCTCGCCACGCAGACACTGCCGCTGAAACCGTTCAAGACGATGGCGATCACCGTCGAGGGCGACCTCAAGCCCGGCGTCACCGCGAAAGACATCATCCTCGCGATCATCGCCAAGATCGGCGCCAACGGCGGGCAGGGCTACGTGCTCGAGTTCCGCGGCAGCGCCATCCGCTCCCTCTCGATGGAGGGACGCATGACGATGTGCAACATGTCGATCGAGGCCGGCGCACGAGCCGGCATGATTGCCCCCGATGAGACGACCTTCGCCTACGTCAAGGACAAGCCCCACGCCCCGCAGGGCCGGGACTGGGACGACGCGGTCGCCTACTGGCGCACGCTTCCCAGCGACGAGGGCGCCGTCTACGACGCCGAGGTCTTCCTCGACGCGAACGAGCTCGAGCCCTTCGTCACGTGGGGCACGAACCCGGGCCAGGGTGTCTCGCTGTCGGACGTCGTTCCGACGCCGTCCGAGATCGCCGACCCCAACGAGCGTGCCGCCGCCGAGCGCGCCCTCGAGTACATGGACCTTCAGGCCGGCACGCCGATGAAGGACATCCCCGTGGATGCCGTGTTCATGGGCTCGTGCACGAACAGCCGTATCGAGGACCTCCGTGCCTTCGCCTCCGTCATCCAGGGCCGCACCAAGGCCGAGAACGTCCGCGTCATGGTCGTTCCCGGATCGGCGCGCGTGCGCCTCGAGGCCGAGGCCGAAGGCCTCGACAAGGTCTTCGTCGACTTCGGTGCAGAGTGGCGCTTCGCCGGGTGCTCGATGTGCCTGGGCATGAACCCCGATCAGCTGGCTCCGGGGGAGCGCTGCGCGTCGACCTCCAACCGCAACTTCGAGGGCCGCCAGGGCAAGGGCGGGCGCACCCACCTCGTCTCGCCGCTGGTCGCGGCCGCGACCGCCGTGCGGGGAACCCTGTCCAGCCCCGCGGACCTCGATCCCGTCCGCACCGAGACCGTTTCGACCGGGGCGGAGGCCTGACATGGAGAAGTTCACCACGCACACCGGTGTCGCCGCACCGCTGAAGCGCTCGGCGGTCGACACCGACCAGATCATCCCGGCCGTCTTCCTCAAGCGCGTCACCAAGACCGGCTTCGACGACGCCCTGTTCGCCAACTGGCGCCAGGACCCGGACTTCGTCCTGAACCAGGACGCCTACCGCTCGGCATCCGTCCTCGTCGCCGGCCCTGACTTCGGGACGGGTTCGAGTCGCGAGCACGCCGTGTGGGCGCTGCGCGATTACGGCTTTCAGGTGGTGCTCAGCCCCAAGTTCGCCGACATCTTCCGCGGGAACTCGGGCAAGCAGGGCCTAGTCACGGGCGTGATCACCGAAGACGAGGTCGAGCAGATCTGGGCGGTGATCGAGGCGAATCCGGGCATCGAGATGACCGTGGACCTTACCGCGAAGACCGCCACGGTGGGCGACCTCCAAGTCTCGTTCGATATCGACGATTACACTAGGTGGCGGCTTCTCGAAGGGCTCGACGACATCGGGCTCACGCTGCGTGACGAAGACAAGATCACGCAGTTCGAGGCGCGCCGCGAGGCATGGCGGCCGCGGACCCTCCCGGTCCGCTGAGCCCGATCGACCCGATCGGGTCGATCTGCCGCCCCTCGTCCACGAAGTGAGGTCCACCCCCCATGAGCACACTCGTCACCGATTCCGGAGATCAGAATCCCGGACAGCCCGATTGGGAGGCGGCAGAGACCCTCTCGATTCGCGGCGGCCGACCGCTGCGGGGGACCGTCGAGGTCAAGGGCGCCAAGAACCTGGTGACCAAGGCCATGGTGGCGGCCCTGCTGGGCGAGACCACGAGCACGCTGCGCGACGTGCCGATGATCAGCGACGTGAAGGTCGTGCGTTCGCTCCTCGAGGTTCACGGTGTCACGGTGACCGAGGGTGACGAGGAGGGCACGCTGCACCTCGATCCCTCGGGCGCCGTCGCCGCGCACTTCGAAGAGATCGATGCGCACGCGGGTGCGTCGCGCATCCCGATCCTGTTCTGCGGGCCGCTGCTGCACCTGCTCGGCGAGGCTCTCATCCCCGATCTGGGCGGATGCCGCATCGGCGACCGTCCGATCAACTTCCACATGGACGCGTTGCGCGCCTTCGGCGCCGTCGTCGACAAGAGCTACGAGGGCATCCGCATCACGGCCCCCAACGGGTTGCACGGTGCCAACATCACGCTGCCGTACCCGAGCGTCGGGGCGACCGAGCAGGTGCTGCTCACCGCTGTGCGCGCGAAGGGTGTCACCGAGCTGCGTAACGCCGCGATCGAGCCCGAGATCATGGATCTCATCGCGGTGCTGCAGAAGATGGGCGCGATCATCTCGTACGAGCCCAACCGCGTCATCTTCATCGAGGGCGTCGACAAGCTCGTCGGCTACGACCACCGCGCGATCTTCGACCGCAACGAGGCCGCCTCCTGGGCGTGCGCGGCCCTGGCCACCGACGGCGAGATCTTCGCCAAGGGTGCCCGCCAGCAGGACATGCTGACCTTCCTCAACGTCTTCCGGAAGGCCGGCGGATGGTTCGACGTCCGAGAGGACGGCATCCTGTTCCGTCGCGGTGAGGCCCTCAAGCCCGTGATGGTCGAGACGGACGTGCACCCGGGCTTCATGACCGACTGGCAGCAGCCGCTCATCGTCGCCCTCACGCAGGCTCCTGGCACCTCCACCGTGCACGAAACCGTGTACGAGAACCGCCTGGGCTTCACCGAGGCGTTGAACAAGATGGGCGCCGACATCGTCGTGCACCCCAAGGGCATCTCGAGCCCCGACCGCCGCGTTCCCCGTCGCGACCTCGAGCAGGCGGCCGTCATCAACGGGCCGACGCCGCTTCACGGCGCCGACGTCGAGGTGCCCGACCTCCGTGGCGGCTACAGCTACGTGATCGCGGCTCTCGCGGCCGAGGGCGAATCGACGGTGCGCAACATCGGCATCATCCGTCGCGGGTACGAGAAGTTCCTCGAGAAGCTCACGGCTCTCGACGCCGACTTCGACGTCGTGGGCTGACGCCGGTGGCTTCGAACCCCGAGAAGAGCCGGCCGAGCGCCTTCTGGCCGCTCGCGGCGATCATCGTCCCCCTCACGGGACTCTTCGCCCGGATCGAGATCCGCGGTGCGGAGAACCTCCCGCGCGAGGGCGCCTACGTTCTCGCTCCGAACCATAACTCGGAGTTCGATCCCGTGATCGTGGCGGTCGCCGTCTGGCGACTCGGTCGCGCCCCGCGGTTCATGGCGAAAGAGAGTCTCTTCAAGGTCCCCGTGCTCGGCGCCGCGCTCCGCGCGACGGGGATGGTCCCCGTGCCCCGGGCTTCGACGAGCGCGAACCAGTCGATGAAGGCCGCCGAGCAGATCGCCCGCGACGGCCGCGGCGTCATCGTCTACGCCGAGGGCACCCTCACGCGCGACCCCGAGCTATGGCCCATGCGCGGCAAGACGGGCGCGGTGCGCCTCGCCCTCGCCGGCGACCTGCCGCTCATCCCCATGGCGCAGTGGGGCGTGCAGCAGATCCTCCCTCGGTACGGGAAGCTGAAGTTCCCCCGCCGCTCGCA
Organism: Microbacterium sp. SORGH_AS_0421; assembly: GCF_030818635.1. NCBI lineage: Bacteria > Bacillati > Actinomycetota > Actinomycetes > Micrococcales > Microbacteriaceae > Microbacterium > Microbacterium sp. SORGH_AS_0421. The sequence goes on along the minus strand of NZ_JAUTAO010000001.1, from coordinate 3,006,752 downwards.
CGTGATCGTCGAGTTCGGGCCCGCCATGGACATGAGCGCCTACACGGCGACGCCCACGCAGCCGGCCACGCTGACGAAGGCGACCGACGCGATGATGAACGAGGTCACGGCGATGCTCTCCGGCATCCGGGGCCTGCCCGCCCCCGCGGAGCGCTGGAACCCGTCGCAGCACGGGCAGAACGAGACGGGCCGCCTTGAGCCGTAAGAGCGCCCTGCCCGTCGCGGGCCCGAAGGTCGCCGTCGTCGGCGCCGGAAGCTGGGGAACGACGTTCGGCAAGATCCTCGCCGACGGCGGCGCCTCCGTCGTCATGTGGGCGCGTCGTCCCGAGCTCGCGGCCGAGATCACCGAGTCCAAGCGCAACAGCAGGTACCTCCCGGGTATCAACCTGCCGCGCACGATGACCGCGACGACGGACCTGGCCCAGGCGCTGAACGGTGCGGAGCAGATCTACCTCTCGGTGCCCAGCCAGTCGCTGCGCGAGAACCTCGCCGCCATCAAGCCGCTCGTCGAGCACACCGACGTGCCGATCGTCTCGCTCATGAAAGGCGTCGAGAAATCGACCGGCCTGCGCATGAGCCAGGTCATCGAACAGGTTCTGCAGTGCGACCCCGCCCGCATCGCGGTGGCATCCGGTCCGAACCTCGCCCTCGAGATCGCGCGCGAGCAGCCGACCGCAGCCGTCATCAGCTCGCTCAGCCCCGAGACCGCCGAGGCCGTCGCCCGTCGCGCGCGCAACCGGTACTTCCGCTCGTTCGTGAACACCGACGTGATCGGCACCGAGTTCGGCGGGGTGCTGAAGAACCTCATCGCGGTGGCGATCGGCATCGTCGACGGCGTCGGGTACGGCGAGAACACGAAGGCGTCGATCATCACGCGCGGGCTCGTCGAGATGACCGACTTCGCGGTCGCGCAGGGCGCGCAGCCCGAGACGCTCCAGGGCCTGGCGGGCCTCGGCGACCTCATCGCGACGTGCCAGTCGCCGCTGAGCCGCAACAACACCGCGGGGCGCCTGCTCGGCCAGGGCTACGGCTACAAAGAGGTCGTCGCCCAGATGCAGCAGACCGCCGAGGGGCTGGCATCCGTGGCTCCCGTGCTCCAGCTCGCGAAGCAGGTCGGCGTCGACATGCCCATCGTGCAGCAGGTGAAGATGGTGCTCGACGGGACGATGGATCCGCGGGACATCGCACCGCACCTGACGACAGACGACGACCAGCCGCAGGGCGAGAGGACGCAGAATGACCAAACCGGTGGTGGTGGTGCTCTTCGGCGGGCGCTCCAGCGAGCATTCGATCAGTTCCGCCACGGCGGGCGGGGTGCTGCGGGCGATCGACCGTGACCGCTTCCGGGTGATCCCGGTCGGCATCACCCGTGACGGCGCCTTCGTCCTCGAAGACGACGACCCCGACAAGTTCGCGCTCATCCCCGACGCGCTGCCCGAGGTGCGCGACAACGGCACGCGCGTGCGTCTGCCCGACTCGACGCTGTCGCGGGAGTGGACCGTGACCGATGGCGGGGGCACGCGCTCGCTCGGAGACGTCGATGTCGTGCTGCCGATCCTGCACGGGCGGTTCGGCGAGGACGGCACGGTGCAGGGTCTGCTCGAGCTGCTCGGCATCCCGTACGCGGGCGGTGGTGTGCTCATGTCGGCGATCGGCATGAACAAGCACGTGACCAAGCAGGTGCTCCGCGCGGCGAACGTGCCGGTCGTGCCGTGGGTCGCCGTCACCCGCGCCGACCTCGCTCGCGACCGCGAGCTGTGGCAGCGCCGTATCCGCGCCCTCGACCTGCCTGTGTTCGTCAAGCCGAACGAGGCCGGATCCAGCGTGGGCGTGACGAAGGTCTCGCGCTGGGAGGACCTCGATGCCGCCTTCGACACCGCCTTCGCGGAAGACGGCCTCGTGCTCGTCGAGCAGGCGATCGTCGGTCGCGAGGTCGAGTGCGGTGTGTTGCCCGGGCGCGACGGCGGACCGGTACGCGTGAGCGTGGCCGGCGAGATCGTTGTGACGGGCCGGGAGTTCTACGATTTCGAGGCGAAGTATCTGGGAGCGGCGGGCGTCGACCTGGTGTGCCCTGCCGATCTGAGCGACGGCGAGTTGGCCGCGATGCAGCGGATCGCCGCACAGGCGTTCGAGGCGATCGGCGGGCAGGGCCTGGCACGCGTCGACTTCTTCTACACCGGCACCGAGTTCTACGTGAACGAGGTGAACACCATGCCCGGGTTCACCCCGATCTCGATGTTCCCCACGTGCTGGATCGCGTCGGGACTGTCGTACCCCGACCTCATCAGCGACCTGCTCGACGCAGCGCTCGAGAGGGCCTGAGCCGCCACCCGGCGTGCCCGGCAGGTCGGCCGGTAAAAACGCCGTCGCCGGGGTCGATCGCGTCGGCGTGGCGGGATGGTCCCGCCCTCGTGCTGCGTCTCCGCGCCTGTCAGGGCGTGGGCGTCGGAGTCGGCGACGCCGTCGCGTCGGATGCCGAGGTGCACACCGCCCCGGTCGCGGGCAGATACGAGCGGATGAGGGGCCCGAGAGCCTGCGCGACGTCGGCGCTGCTCGCGGCCGAGTAGTCGAGATAGATCTGGACGGCGGGGCTGCGGCCGAAGGTCGTGAGCGTATAGCGGTTCTCGGACGCCTGTGACTCGTCGACGAGCCAGTCCACGCCGTCGAACGCTCGGCATGGCAGGGTCGAGGGGCCCGGCGTCTCGAGACCGCAGGTCATGAGGATCGCCGAGGGATCCCCCCACGCTCCGGTCGACTGCGCGTCGGTCCACCGCCGCTCCTGGCCGGAGATCGTCTTCGGCAGGCGCGAGGTGATCTCGGCGCAGGCGGGGTTGTTCGCGTCCTTCGCCGGCTGCATCGCGACCGTGGTGCTGCACGCCGCGAGTCCCGGGAGGAGAGCTGCGGCGGCGAGGAGCGCGAGGAGGCGGGAGGAGCGGGGCACCCCTCCAGGCTAATAGCGTGGGGGAGTGACCGACGCCGAGACCACCCGTGCAACCACCGTGGGCGACCTGAGCGAGGGGCAGATCCTGCGCGGCATCCTGGATCGCCTTCCGCCCTCGACCGCGTCGGTCGGCCCCGGCGACGATGCCGCGGTGCTGGCCGTCCCCGACGGGCGGGTCGTGGCGACGACCGACACCCTCGTGCACGGCCCGGACTTCCGCCTGGCATGGTCGTCGCCGTTCGACCTCGGCTTCAAGTCGGCGGCGGTCAACCTGGCCGACGTGGCCGCGATGGGCGCGCGACCCATCGCCCTGCTCGTCGCTCTCGCGATGCCCGACGACACGCCGATCTCCTTCGTCCGCGGGTTCGCCGACGGTCTCGCCGCCGCGTGCGCGGAGCTCGCCCCCGACTGCGCGGTCGAGGGCGGAGACCTCACCGTGTCGGACACGCTGACGATCGCCGTGACCGCCCTCGGCAGTCTCGACGGCCGCGACCCCGTGCGTCGATCGGGGGCGCGTGTCGATGACGGCGTGTACGTGATCGGCGAGCTCGGCGAGGCCGCACGGGGGCTGGAGGTGCTGTTCGACAGGTTCACGGATGCCGCGGGCACCCCGGTCGCTGTCACGACCGAGGCCCGCGGGGCTCTCGACGCCGACGACGCGCGCGGACTGGCACGTCAACTGACGCCCCGCCCTCCGATCGCCGAAGCCCTTCGGGCGGCGGACGCGGGGGCCACCGCGATGATGGACATCTCGGACGGCCTGGTGCTCGACGCCACGCGCTTGGCGGACGCGTCGGGCGTGACGATCGCCCTGGACTCCGCGACCCTCGGTGCGGACCCCGGACGCTCTCTCGGAGGGGGAGAAGACCACGGGTTCCTCGTCACCTTCCCGATGGATGCCGACCCGCTCGGTCGCCGCGTGGGGACGGTCGTGACGCGCGGGGACCACGCGCTGACCGTCGACGGCCGGCCGTGGACAGGTCGCTCGGGGTGGGACCCCTACCGCGACTGGGATGCCGGACGCGGCTGAGACTCACGCGCCTCGCGGCCGACCCCACCACATGGTCGTGTCGCCGTAGGCGCGGTCGCGCTCGGCTTCCAAGCCCGCGGCGGCCCAGTCGGGGGCGGCCGAGCGCTTCGCGCGTTCCACGATGACCGTCGCATCGGCACTGAGCCGAGGGGCGAGAGCGACCAGGGCTCTGGTGAGGTCGTCGTCGGAGAGGTCGTAGGGCGGATCGAGGAAGACGAGATCCCACTCGAGGCCGGATGCCGTGAGAAACGTCGTGACACTCGCGCGGTGCACCCGAGCGGGGGCGGCGACGCCGGCGGTTCGAACCCGATCGGCGTTGCGACGGATCAGGGTTGCGGCGGGGGCCGAGAACTCGACGAGGTCGGCGGAGGCGGCGCCGCGGCTCAGGCTCTCCAGCCCCAGCGCCCCCGACCCCGCGTACAGGTCGGCCACGCGCGCGTCGTCGAGGAGCCCGGCGGACTCGAGAGAACCGAACAGCGACTCGCGGACGCGGTCGCTCGTGGGACGAGTGCCCTTGGGTGGGACGTCGAGGACGGTGCCTCCGGCGCGGCCCGAGATGATGCGCGTCACCTCTTCAGCCTAGAGTCCCCGGCGCCGCGGCCCGGTGCGCGCACGCGCGGCGATGTCCGAGGGCCTGCCTAGACTCGGATCATGCCCGGATTCTTGCTCGCCTCGCGTCTGGACGGCGCCATCGGGGGCAAGACGGCGACGGCATTCGACAAGGCTTTCGGCGTGAAGACGGTGGGCGAGCTCCTCGAGCACTATCCCCGTCGGTATGCGCGGCGAGGCGAACTCACCCCCATCGACTCGCTGCCGCTCGGTGAGCCGGTCACGATCGTCGCCGAGGTCGTCAGCGCGAACGAGCGCCGCATGCAGAACCGCCGCGGCTCGCTCCTCGAGGTCGTCATCAGCGACGGCGACGGACGCATGTCGCTGACGTTCTTCAATCAGCCGTGGCGCTTGAAAGACCTCACGCCGGGCCGCCGCGGCATCTTCTCGGGCAAAGTGGGCGAGTACCGCCGGCAGACGCAGCTGACGAACCCCGACTACGAGCTGTTCGACGACATCGCCGAAGCCCGTGCCGAGGCTGAGGTCACGGCGAAGCGGCCCATTCCGATCTATCCCGCGACGAGTTCGATCCCGAGCACTCTCGTGCAGAAGACGATCTCCCTCGTGCTCGACGGACTCGGAGAGATCGAGGATCCTCTGCCCGACGACGTGCGGTCGCGCAGACGACTTCTTCCCGCCCGGGCGGCGTTCGAGCAGATCCACCGTCCCGAGAGCGACGACGACATCCCTCCCGCGATCGCGACGCTGCGCATGCACGAGGCCTTCGTCCTGCAGACCGCGCTGCTCCAGCAGCGGCAGTTCGTGCGGGCACTGTCGGCGACGAAACGCCGCGCTGCGCCCGGCGGGCTCCTCGAACGCTTCGACGCGATCCTGCCGTTCGAGTTGACTCCGGACCAGCGGAGCGTCGGTGCGCAGCTCGCAGCCGACCTCGTCGCGGACTGGCCGATGAACCGTCTCGTGCAGGGTGAGGTCGGCTCGGGTAAGACGCTCGTGGCGCTGCGTGCCATGCTGCAGGTCGCCGAGTCCGGCGGTCAGTCCGCCCTCATCGCCCCCACCGAGGTGCTGGCCGGCCAGCACCTGCGCTCGATCGCCCGCATGTTGGGGCCCGAGCTCGCCCCCGAGATCATGCCGACGCTCCTCACCGGGCAGATGCCCGCTGCCGAACGGCGAAAGGCCGCGCTGCGCGTCGCGTCGGGTCAGGCGCGCATCGTCGTGGGGACCCACGCGCTGCTGAGCGCGACCACCACCTTCGCCGACTTGGGCTTCGTCGTCGTGGACGAGCAGCACCGCTTCGGCGTCGATCAGCGAGAGGCGCTCCGCTCCAAGGGCAGCTCCCCGCACACGCTCGTCCTCACCGCCACTCCGATTCCTCGTACGGTAGCGATGACGGTGTTCGGCGATCTCGACGTCTCGACCATCCGCACCATGCCGGCCGGGCGTGCCGGCATCCAGTCCTTCGTCGCGCCGCTGGCCGAGAAACCCGCGTGGTTCGCCCGCGTGTGGGATCGCGTCGCCGAAGAGGTCGCGCTGGGCCGCCAGGCCTTCGTCGTGTGCGCCGCCATCGACTCCGACCAGCTCACCGCCGACGAGAAGACCGACGAACCGGCCGACGCGCCCGCCGCCGCGGCCGAGGGCGCGCGCACGCGCTGGGGGGTCGTGCAGGTCGAGGCTCTCCTCTCGCGATTGCCGACGTTCACCGGCATCCGAGTGCAGATTCTGCACGGCAAGATGCCCTCCGACGAGAAGGACGCCGTCATGCAGGCCTTCGCGCGCGGCGACATCGACGTGCTGGTCGCCACCACCGTGATCGAGGTCGGTGTCGACGTGCCGAACGCCTCGACCATGGTGATCCTCGAAGCTGACCGCTTCGGCGTCTCGCAGCTGCATCAGCTGCGCGGGCGCGTCGGCCGGGGCGGCCTCCCGGGCCTGTGCCTGCTGGTGACCGAGGCCTCGCCCGGGACGTCGGCGCGCGCGCGCGTCGAGGCCGTCGCCGCAACGCTCGACGGCTTCGCCCTCGCCGAGGTCGACCTCGACTTGCGCGGAGAAGGCGACGTGCTCGGCGGTGCGCAGTCGGGTGCGCGCTCTTCGCTGCGCCTGCTGCGGGTCGTCACCGACGCCGATCTCATCACCGAGGCCCGCGCCGAGGGCGAGCGGATTCTCGCCGACGACCCGGCCCTGCTGCGGCATCCCGGTCTCGCCGCCGCTCTGGAACGCCGCGTGGGTGTCGAGGAGCGCGCCGCTCTGGCGAAGTCCTGACCGGCGAGCCGCTCTGAGGGCCGCGTCGGTAGGCTGACGGCATGGATCCCCGGATCGCCGTCGTTCCCGGCTCATTCGACCCGCCCACCCTCGGCCACCTCGACGTCATCCGTCGAGCGGCCGGCCTGTTCGATCAGCTGCATGTGCTCGTCGTCCACAACCCGGGCAAAGAAGCGATGCTCCCCATCGCCCAGCGGCAGAGTCTGCTCGAGCGGTCGATCGCCGAGGCGGGCGTCGAGGGCGATGTGATCGTCGCCGCGTGGAGCATGGGTCTGCTCGTCGACTACTGCACCGAGGTGGGGGCGAAGGTGCTGGTGAAGGGCATTCGCTCTCAGGTCGACGTGGCCTACGAGACGCCGATGGCTATCGTCAATCGCGATCTCGCGCACGTCGAGACGGTGTTCCTCCTGCCCGACCCCTCCCACGCGCTCGTCTCGAGCTCGCTCGTACGTCAGGTGGCCGGCCTCGGCGGCGACGTGTCGCCCTACGTCCCGCCCGCCGTCGCGCGCTTCCTCGACACCGGCGCCCGCGGCATCTGACCCGCGCCGTCCCCCCACGCAGAAACGCGATCCGCGCATAGAAACGCGCGCTCCTCGCGTTTGTGGGCGCTGAGAGCGTTTATGCGTGATGTGAGTGCTCAGAGTGCGGCGCCGGCGCGTCCGCCCGGCCCTTGCTCAGGGGCGCACGGGTAGCATTGACGACCGTGAGAACTCGCCGACCCGGACCCTTCCAGCTCCCCGTACGCGACATCGAGCGCCACCCGGGCGAGATGCGCGAACACACCCTCGACATCCCCGCCCCCGAGAAATGGGGTGAGGGCCTGCTCTCCGTCCCCGAGGCTGAGATGCTCGAACTCGATGTGCGTCTCGAATCCGTCCACGAGGGGATCCTCGTGTCGGGCACGGTGGACACCAGCGCCACGGGAGTGTGCGGACGCTGCCTCATCGACATCGTCGAGCCTGTCGAAGTCGAGTTCCAGGAACTTTTCGCGTATCCTGGGGACGAAGCGAGTGACTTCGACGTTCAAGACGACCACGTGGATCTTGAAAATCTGGTCCGGGATGCCATTGTCCTGTCGCTTCCGTTCCAGCCGGTGTGTCAGCCGGACTGCCCCGGGCTCGACCCGAACACGGGCGAGAGGCTGACGGAAAGCCCCGGCACCACGGAGCAGGAGCCTGTCGATCCTCGATGGGCTGCGCTCCAGCAGTACACCCCAGACGACGGCGATGCGCTCCGCGCCGCCCCCAAGACAGAGAAGAGCTAGTCATGGCAGGTAACCCCCCGAAGCGGAAGGTCTCCCGCTCGAACACCCGCTCGCGTCGTGCGCAGTGGAAGGCTGAAGCCCCCGCGCTGGTCAAGACCATCGAGAACGGCAAGGTCGTCTACAGCCGTCCCCACCAGGCGAAGGTCGTCACCGACTCGCAGGGCACCGAGCTCTTCCTCGAGTACAAGGGCCGCAAGGTCGCCGACGTCTGATCGGCGATTCGTGACGCGGAAGAACGTCGAGCGCACAGCGCTCACCGAGAAGCTCGGGGTCGAGATCGACCCCGAGCTTCTTTCTCTTGCTTTGACGCACCGCTCGTTCGCCTACGAGAACGGCGGCATCCCGCACAATGAGCGTCTCGAGTTCCTCGGCGACTCGGTGCTGGGCCAGGCGGTGACGGTCCGGCTGTTCACACGGCATCCCGACCTCGACGAAGGAAGCCTCGCGAAACGTCGCGCGAGCGTCGTGTCGACGGTGGCGTTGGCCGAGGTCGCCCGCACGATCGGTCTCGGCGACCACGTGCGACTGGGTCGGGGCGAGATCCTCACCGGTGGGCGCGACAAGGATTCGATCCTCGCCGACACCATGGAGGCCCTCATCGGGGCGACGTTCTTGTCAGCCGGCCCCGACGCGGCGACCGGCATGGTGCTTCGCCTGGTCGAACCGCTCTTAGCCGACCCGGAGCGCTACGGCGCGGCGATGGACCCGAAGACGAGCCTGCAAGAGATCGCTGCCCGCCTGGGGCTCGCGGCACCCGTGTACGTGGTTGAGGCCACCGGTCCCGACCACGACCGACGCTTCACCGCCACGGTCACGACGGGCGACGTCGTCACTACGGGCGTCGGATCGAGCAAGAAGCACGCCGAGATGGCAGCGGCGCTGACCGCGTGGCGCGAGCTCGACGCGCGTGCCTGAGCTTCCCGAGGTCGAGGTCGTCCGCGCCGGCCTCGAACCCGCCGTGTCCGGTGCACTCGTCGCCTCTGTCGACGTGCGCGACGAGCGGGCGCTGACCCGGCACACCGGGGGAGCGGCGCACTTCGAGGCGGAGCTGACCGGCCGGCGCATCGCGTCCGCCGTGCGGCGAGGCAAATTCCTCTGGATGCCGATGGCCGACGATGAGGCCATCGTCACCCATCTCGGGATGAGCGGCCAGATGCTCCTGCGTACCCCCGGGGCGCCGGAGGAGCGGCATGAGCGCATCCGCATCGAGCTGGAGCACCCGGTGCACGGGCCGCTTTCGGTCGTCTTCGCCGACCAGCGCACCTTCGGCTCTCTCGCCGTCGATCGGCTCGTCGATACTCCCGATGGTGCCGCGGGCGGTCGAGGCTCGGAGCTCGCCCGCGTGCCGACGCAGGTCGCGCACATCGGTCGAGATCCCCTCGACCCTGCTTTCGATGTCGCGCGATTCCGCGCGCGATTGACGCGGACCTCCTCGGGAATCAAGCGCGTGCTGCTGGATCAGACGGTGGCGAGCGGTATCGGCAACATCTACGCCGACGAGTCGCTGTGGGCCGCGCGTATCCACCCTGAGACCGCGGCATCCGATCTTCCGACGCGTGCTGTCAATCGGCTACTCGGCGAGGTGCAGGCGGTCCTCGAGAAGGCCCTTGCCGAGGGTGGGACCAGCTTCGACGCGCAATACGTGAACGTGAACGGTCAGGCCGGCTACTTCGCCCACTCGCTGAATGCCTATGGGCGTACAGGCCAGCCGTGTCCGCGGTGCGGGCGCCCCATCGTGCGGGTGTCGTTCATGAACCGGTCGAGCCACTTCTGCCCGCACTGCCAGAAGCGGCGCTGAAAGTAGCACGGGCCGCCCGCTTCTGAGCAGCTGAGTCGTCGGGTGATTTTTATCATCGTGCTCGTCGGTGGCGTTGCGTAATCGGTACAGTGTTGGCGATGAACGGCTGGTCAGTGGATCCGTAAGGGCTGCGTTTCGCGGCTTCGGTCGTCCGGTATGCCGTACAGATCACTGAGCCGGAGACGGCAACGGCGGCGACCGCACGTGTCGGCGATGCTGAGCTCGCCGCGGCGTTGTCGGCGTTCATGCAGGCTCTGACAGGTGGGTGGATGCAGCGGGTGTCCGCGACCGAGGGTGTGTGTCAGACGTTGGCGGCCTCGGCGACGTTGTATGAGACAGCCGATGAAGAAGGTGTTCGTGACGTGCGCCAGGCGGACCATTTCTGATGGCGGAACTGGGGCAGACCTCCGATCCGATGTCCTTGGTGCCGGGCTCGGTCGGAGGCGTCCAGGCGATTGTCGAGCTGTGCGCCCGGCGCTCGCGTGTCGCACGGCAGGCCGCCGAGACGGTGGGCAGGAAGAAGAACATCGACGACTGGGTGGGACAGTCCGCCGACGCCTACACCGCCCGCGTGACCCAGGTGGCGACCGCGTGGTCCGACGCTGACGAGGCGCTGGCCCGTGTCGGCGCCGCGATGCGCGCATACGCGTCGGCGTTGGCGGGGGCACAGGCGAGAGCTGCCACCGCGATCGAGGGTTGGGATTATGCGCGGTCCCTTCAACGCACGGAGCAGACGGCCGGTGCGGAGTCGCCGGGCTTCGTCGAGCCGTTCTCCGGCGCGTGGCCCCTCGTGTTCGCCGGGGGCGCCGACACGAGTCCGCCGCGCACGAGTGCGGAGGCGTTCGCAACGGCTGACAGCTGGCTTGCCGAGGGGAGGAGATGGGTGGCCGATGCGGCACGCACCGCAACCGCGGCTGTGGCTGCTGCGACCGCGGTGCTCCGTGCCGACAGCGGATCCGTGTGGGCGTCGGCGAGCGCAGCCCTCGGAAGCGGGCCGGTGACGCCGGCGACGGCGCTGTCGGTCCTGAAGTCGTTGCGCGGCGACGACCTCACGTCGCTGTTGTCGGCGCGTCCCGACCTCGCCGCTCTTCTCTCGCAGGCGTCGCCCGCCGATGTCGCGAGCTGGTGGTCGGGTCTCGACGGTGACCAGCAGGAAGCGCTGGTCCACGCTGCCCCCGCCGTCATCGGCAACCTCGGCGGAGTGGCCTACCGCGCGCGTGATGAGGCCAATCGCATCGTGCTCGACCAAGCGATCGAGGATGCCAAGCGCAGCCCCCTCGACAAGTCGGAGCAGATCGCGGCGCTAGAGGCGTTGAAGAAGTCGGCCCAGAGTCACACGTTGGTGTCGGTTGTGCTTGACGAACCTCCGCTCGCGCAGGTCGCCGTCGGCGACGTGGATGCCGCGAGGAATGTGTCGTTCATCGTGCCGGGGATGAACTCGAACGTGGCGGGTGACATGCAAACATACGTCAACGCCGCTGCCAAACTACAGTTGCAACAGCAGCTCGTAGGAGGCGGTGATCTAGGTGACTATGCGGTCATCGCTTGGCTTGGCTACCACCCGCCGATGAACGATATGCCGGTGGACGTGGCATTCAACGGGAAGGCCGAGGCGGGCGCACCCGCCCTAGCGAGGGACCTCACGTCGATGGCTGCTGTTCACGATGCGTCTGGCGTTCCTGCCTCGGTTTCGGTCATCGCCCACTCTTATGGCACCGATGTCGCTGCACTCGCGCTCACCGACGCTCACGCGGACCACGTCGTCTTGCTCGGCTCGGCCGGTGTAGACAATGAGGTAGATAACGTCGCGGACCTGAATGTGCCTCCCGGACAGGTGTTCGCATCTCAAGCCCGTCACGACGGCTGGGCGCCTGTCGGGCAGATCACCTCGTACGTCGTCCTAGACGGACGCGTCGACCCGACAGCGGCATCGTTCGGGGCGCGCGAGTTCTCCTCGGAAGCGGGCATCGCTCCCGGCGGCGAGACGCTGCGCGCGGTTGACAAACACGGACCGTTCGGCGACGGGTCGGAGACATTCAGCTACTTCGATGCGAACACGACCGCGCAGTTCAACACGGCGTTGGCAACGACGGGCCGCGGGAACGAGGTCATCGTCGACCGCCCGCTGACAGAATCAGACCTGATCGGGCCGCGTCAGTCGAGCGGATCGAATGAGTACCCGGTCGGGTGGAACGGCATTCGTTGACTATGAATAGACGCACTTACATCGCAGTCAGCGTGCTGCTCGTCGGCCTGCTCACCGCTTGCTCACCCGGTGGCGAACAGAACTCGAAGGGACCCGAGATGACCCCCGAAGCAGTCGAAGCGCAAATAACCGACCTCTATGAGGCCAGCGCAGCGGCGATCGCCCCGGACGGCTGGAAGGTGGACGCGTCATGGTTGTCGTGCTCGGATAACTCGACAGGAGACGGTGTGAACCTCCTGTTCGCGGCTTCTCGGTCGGCGCCGCTGCCTGGTGATCCCGCGGAACTCATTTCGCAGGCACAGATCGTGTGGCAGAAGCACGGCCACGACGTCACCATCGAACGGGATACCAACCTGACTCCGCCCAGGTGGATCCTCTCGGATCCGCCGTACCTCACCGGCACTCATCCAGACGGCAGTTACTACCTGCTCGACGTGAGCGAGAGTGCGGTGTACTTCCGTGCTTACAGTGCCTGCGTACCCGGCGACATCTTCGAACTCACGAGCCCCACGCCGACCCCATGACCCTCAGGTTCGATCCCCAGCGGCACGCGGAGACGATCGCCGCTTTGCGACGGGTGATCGCTGGCATCCAGGATCAGCTGGACGGCCTCGATCGGGAGGTCACCGCACTGCGTGGGCAGTGGTCGGGTGCCGCGCAGGCGGCGTACGAGCGTACTCACCGAGAATGGGCGGACTCCCTCGGTCGCTTGCATTCCGCGCTGGCTGATGCGACGGGAGCGGCGCAGCACGCCGGTGACCGTCTCACCCAGACCGAGGCAGATGTGACCGCACTGTGGTCATGACGCGAGAGGGGCACGGGACGCCAGACCCGTCCCCCTCTCGCGTCACAGCACCTTCTTCCACACTCCCTCGTACGAGATCGGCGTGAAGCCGATGGCTTCGTTGATCGAGAGCATGGGGCGGTTCTCTTCGGCGTTGTAGGTCAGCACGCGGGGCGACTCCGGTGCGACGTCGTGCCACGCGAGGAGTCCCGCGCACTTCACGAGCATGCCGAGTCGGTGGCCGCGGTGGGCCGCGACGACGAGGGTGTCTTCCTGGCTGGTGGCAGCGGTGCGGTCCTTGCCGATGACGAGTTCGTTGAAGGCCGCAAGTTCGCCGGTGTCGACGTGCTGGGCGGCGGTGACGAGCATGTGCCGTCCGGCGTCGGTGTAGCCGGCTTCGTAGCGGCGCACTCGACCGGCATCCCACACCTCCTCGTCGAACTCGAGGTCCGCCGAGGGGGCGTCGGTCACCATGCGCGACTTCATCCACGCGAACGCGTCCACGAACTCGTCGGGCGTGGGCAGAGTCCACTGCACGATCCGGTAGCCCGAGGCCGCCTGTTCGGCCTCAGCGAACAGTTCCTCTAGGCGCGGTCGTGCTCCGGCGAGATCCAGCGAGCTCACGCGCACGATCTGTTCGAGCGAGAATCCGGATGCCAGAAGAAACCGCGCCGCGTGATCCCGCGGGATCGAGCCGAATCCCGTCGGTGCGTCGAGGCGCGGTCCGTCCGCGGCGGGATGTTCGGCCCACGACTGCAGGACGATACGCCCGTGCTCTCGTGCGGTGTTCTCGATGAGGGCGTAGGCGGCACGACCGATGCCGTTGCCCCATGCGGAGCGGCGCAGTTCGATGAGCCAGAACCCGGTGCGGGCGCCCTCCTCCTGCGGGAAGTCGAGACCCACGCGCCCGACGACCTCGCCGTGGTGGACGGCGATCCATGCGAATCGCTTCATCTCAGGTCGGGGTTGGTAGAGCGGGAGGAGCTCGTCGGCGGGCATGAACGAATCGTCGTGCCCCGAGATCTCGGCATAGACCAGGTTGCGGAGGCGGACCATCTCGCGGAAGTCCGCGGCATCCGGATCGTCGATGTGGGCGGGGATGTGAAGCGGGCGCAGCTCGAGGCCGGCGGGGAAGAAAGTCATTCGAAGGTCTTTCGTCGGATGAGACGGGGGAGGGGTGGGGCCGGCCGAGAGGCCGACCCCACCGGGATCAGAACGGCGGGCGGCTGAACGCCGCGGCGCTCTGCCAGGCCCGCTCGCGGCGGTCCCGCTCGGCGGCCGCGTCGCGAGCTCGCAGGGCTTCGACCGCGCGGTGGTCGAGGGCGCGGGCCCGGTTGGCGTGCCGGTTGAGCAGCCAGAGCCCCAGACGCAGCGACAGGCGGTCGAGCAGACCCAGCGGCCGGTAGGCCGTCGTGTCGAACGTGATCGTGGAGGGAGTGGGAGGGGTGGAAGGCGCGGCCGAGGAGTGCTGCGGCGCGCGCGTGAACAGGGCGTTCATGCGGAAGCTCCGTAAAGAAGATCTGGCGAGGAGGAAGCGCGTCGAGCAGACAGCTCACGCGGGGGCGGACGCAGAGGGTCCGGGTGGCCGACGTCGAGGAGACGGGCTCACGGGAAGCGGAGACGACAAGGCGTCTCGACGCGACGAACTAGCCCTGACGAGGGGGCATGCCGACGGCGGTGGTCACTCCCGTGGCGTATGCGGAGAGCACGGGGACGGCGATGAAGCCGGTGGCGGTGAAGCCGGTCGTGGTGCGAATCATGGAAGTAACCTCCTTTCGACGTCGGTTGCGACCTCAGACGCTAGCGAAGGCTGTCAGCGAATGTCAAGCTTCCGCTCAGATTGGGGCGGGTGCCGGGCGCGTCGAACCGCGCCCACCGGCCCGCCGCCGCGGAATCCTGCGGTTTCTCGGATACCGTGAACACGCGGTTCGATCGAGCGGAGGGCGGGTGACATGCACCTGAAGAGCGTGACGCTCAAGGGCTTCAAGTCCTTCGCGCAGTCGACCACCTTCGCCCTCGAGCCGGGCGTGACATGCATCGTCGGACCGAACGGGTCGGGCAAGTCCAACGTCGTCGACGCCCTGGCCTGGGTGATGGGGGAGCAGGGGGCGAAGACCCTTCGCGGCGGCAAGATGGAGGACGTCATCTTCGCCGGCACCTCGACGCGGGGACCCCTGGGGCGGGCCGAGGTCCAGCTGACGATCGACAACGCCGACGGTGCTCTGCCGATCGACTACAGCGAGGTGACGATCAGTCGCACGCTGTTCCGCACCGGCGCGAGCGAGTACGCCATCAACGGGCAGACGTGCCGCCTGCTCGACGTGCAGGAGTTGCTGAGCGATTCGGGCCTCGGGCGCGAGATGCACGTGATCATCGGGCAGGGCCGCCTCGACACCGTGCTCCAGGCATCGGCGGAGGACCGTCGCGGGTTCATCGAGGAAGCCGCAGGAATCCTCAAGCATCGCCGACGCAAAGAGAAGACCGTCCGCAAGCTCGAGGCGATGGAGACGAACCTCACGCGCTTGAGCGATCTCGCCGGCGAACTGCGCCGGCAGCTCAAGCCGCTGGGCAAGCAGGCCGAGATCGCTCGAGAGGCAGCGACGATCGCCGCGGTGGTCCGGGACGCGAAAGCGCGCCTCTACGCCGACGAGCTCGTGCGTCTGCGCGCGGAACTCGCCGACGCCGCTCGAGCCGAGAGTGAGCGCCACACCGAGCGGCTGGGCCTGCAGGAGCAGTCGGAGGGGCTGCGCGGTCGGGTGGAGCGCCTCGAGAACGATCAGCGCTCCGACGCCGTCGACCGCGCGCGCGGTGTCGCCTTCGCGCTCGAGCAGGTGCAGGAGCGACTCCGGGGGCTCTACACACTGGCCGGCCAGCGCCTGACGCTCCTCGGCGACGACGAGACGGACGGGTCGGGCTTCGCCCCCACGGTGACACAGTCGATGATCGACGACGTCCGCGCCGAGATCGACGACATCGCCGCGGGTCTCGGAGAGGCTCAGGATGCCGCGGCAGAGGCGTCCCGAGCGGTGAGGCGTGCCCGCGCCGACCTCGACGCGCTCGACGTCGACATCGCTGCGCAGAGTGCGCTGGTGTCGGAACACGACATGAAGATCACGAGCCTGCGGGGAGCGGCGGATGCGGCGAGCTCGGCCCTTGCCGCCGTGCGTGCCGGTGTCGACCGGCAGCAGCGGGCGCTCGACGCCGCGCTGATCCGACGGGCGGAAGCCGAGCAAGCCGTCGCCGAGCTGGATCCCGACGTGGTCCCCGAGGCCTCGACGGCCGAGCACGCGGCCGCCTACGAGCGCGCTCAGCGCGACGCCAACGACGTCGAGGCGCGCGTGTCCGGCCTGCGTGAACGCCTACACACCGCCGAGCGTGAGCGCGACGCGCTCACCGCGCAGACCACCGCTCTCGGCCGCGCCCTGGATGTCCGCAACGCGGCCGCCGATCTGATCTCGGCCGGGGGTTCCGGCATCCGGGGTCTCGTCGGCGACGACCTGAAGGTCAGGGCCGGATACGAAGCGGCGGTGGCCGCGGTGCTCGGAACCCTCGCGGAAGGGTTGCTCGTCGACGACGCGGAAGCGGCGTTCACCGCGGCCCGCACGGCCGCCGAGGCCGACCTGGGTCTGGTCGAGATCGCTCTGGCCGACGCCCCCGGGCCGGGGGAGTCCCTCCCGGCGCTCGACGGTGCGGTGCTCGCAGCGGATGTCGTCACGGCCTCGCCCGGGGTGCTCGGCATCCTGGCTCGCGTCCTCATCGTCGAAGACCTCGACGCCGCGCGATCGGCGCAGTCGAGTCTGGCGGACGGGCTCACGGTCGTGACCCGCTCTGGCGAGGTCGTGACCGCGCGGACCGTTCGCGCCGGCTCGGGCTCGGGCCGGTCGCGCCTCGAACTCGCCGCCGAGCGCGACGCCGCCGTGGAACGGCTCGACGAGGTCGTCGTGATCGTGGATTCGCTGAGAGAAGCCCTCGCCGACGAACAACGCCTGCAGGTCGATGCGCGCCAGCGCACGAAAGACGCCCTTTCGACCCTTCGCGCGCATGACGCAGCCCTGGCCGCTCACGCGGAGAAGGTCAACCGCGTGACCGTGCGCCACGAAGCCGCGGTCGCCGAGTGCGACCGTCTGGTCGCGGGGCTCGCGCAGACCGAGAGCGCGGTCGCCGAGGCGGAGGACGCGGCACGTCGGGCCGACGATGCGCTGGCCCGGGCCCTCGACGCGCCACGCCCGCTCCTCGATGCCTCGGCGCGCGAAGGAATGGCGGCAGAGGTCGACGCCGCGCGCGAGACCGAGATGCGCGCCCGCCTCGACATCGAGACGCTGAAAGAGCGCGTCCGTGCCGGTGAGGCTCGCATCGTGCAGCTCGAGCAGCAACGTGAGCGCGAGCGAACCGCGGCCGCCGAGGCGGCACGCCGTGCGGTGCTTCGCCGTGCGCAGCGTGAGATCGCGGCGGAGGTCGCGGGCCACCTCCCGGCCCTGCTCGACTCGGTCGATCGCTCGGTCAGTCAGGCGCGCGTCGAGCTGGCGGCCGCGGAGTCCGCCCGTACGGCGATCACGGAGGAGCTCTCTCGTGCGCGAGCCGACGAGTCCCTCGTGCGAGAGCGTCTGGCACGGCTCACCGAAAGCGTGCACGGGCTCGAGCTGCAGATGCACGAGAAGAAGCTCCACGTGACCGGTCTTCTCGAGCGTGCTCAGTCCGAGCTCGCGTTGGACGAGCACATTCTCGTTTCGGAATACGGCCCCGACCAGCCCATCCCCACCGAGAACGCGGAGGAGGGCATGCCCTTCGAGCGCGCCGCTCAGAAGCGCCGGCTCCAGGATGCCGAGCGCAAGCTGTCGCAGCTCGGCCGGGTGAACCCGCTGGCCCTGGAGGAATTCGCCGCGCTCGAGCAGCGCCACGCCTTCCTCACCGAGCAGCTCGCCGACCTGCAGCAGACGCGCGCCGATCTGCAGACGATCATCGCCGACCTCGACGAGCGCATGCAGACGATCTTCGTCGCGGCCTTCGAAGACACGCGTGCGGCCTTCACGGAGATCTTCCCGATTCTCTTCCCGGGAGGGGCCGGCAGCATCTCTCTCACCGATCCCGAGCACCCGCTGGCCACCGGCATCGAGGTCGCGGTGCGTCCGGTCGGCAAGAAGATCGAGCGGCTCTCGCTGTTGTCGGGCGGAGAACGCTCGCTCGCGGCGGTGGCGTTCCTCACCTCGATCTTCACGGCGCGCCCGAGCCCGTTCTACATCCTCGACGAGGTGGAGGCGGCGCTCGACGACGCCAACCTGGGTCGTCTGCTCGGGGTCTTCGAGAAGCTCCGCGCGAGTAGCCAGCTCATCGTCATCACCCACCAGAAGCGCACCATGGAGATCGCCGACGCGCTCTACGGGGTGTCCATGCGTCAGGACGGGGTCTCGGCGGTCGTGGGCCAGAGGGTCGGCGATCGCGCGATCGCGCGAGCGACGCAGGACCCCGTCGCGAAGACCTCCGACGAAGCCGCCCCCGTAAGCTGAAGCAATGGCTGAGAACTCCTGGTCGCTGGGCCGCGCGCTGCGCGGGCTGTTCGTCAAGCCCACGATCGACGAGACCACGTGGGACGACCTCGAAACGGCGCTGCTGACGGCCGATTTCGGACCCGATGTGACCGAGCGTCTGGTCGATGAGCTCCGCGAGAAGGTCGAGCGCTTCCGTACGACCGACCCGCGTGATCTGCAGCGCATGCTCAAAGAGACCCTCGAGGAGCACTTCGCCAAGTTCGACACGACCCTTCGCCTCACCGAGCGTCCGGCGGTCGTGCTCGTCGTCGGTGTGAACGGTGTGGGCAAGACCACGACCATCGGAAAGTTCGCGAAGTTCCTGCAGCGCTACGGTCGCACCGTCACGGTGGGGGCCGCCGACACCTTCCGGGCCGCGGCGGTCGACCAGCTCGCGACCTGGGCCGAGCGTGGGGGAGCGACGATCGTGCGCCCACAGCACGAGGGCCAGGATCCGGCATCCGTGGCCTTCCAGACCGTCGCCCACGCGAAAGAGACCGGTACCGAGATCGTGCTCGTGGACACGGCGGGTCGACTTCATACCAAGGGTGGGCTCATGGACGAGCTCGGCAAGATCAAGCGCGTCATCGAGAAGCAGGCGCCGATCGCCGAGGTCCTCCTCGTCCTGGATGCCACCACGGGTCAGAACGGGCTGATGCAGGCGCAGGCATTCCTCGACAGCGCGGGGGTCACCGGCCTCGTGCTGACGAAGCTCGACGGTTCCGCAAAGGGCGGTTTCGTTCTCGCGGTGCAGGAGCGCACCGGCATCCCGGTCAAACTCCTCGGCCAGGGCGAGGGCATCAACGACCTTACGGGTTTCACCCCGCACGTGTTCGCGGCTTCTCTCGTCGACTGACCCATACCGCACACACCCACCCGGGCGGGTCGTCTTCCCCAACACCGGGCGGAATGCTTACATGGAGCCATGGCCATCGAGCACGACTTCTTCGGACTCCTCGAGTCGGGCCCGGACGGGTCGATCTTCTGGAGCGAGAACGTCGAGTTCGGCGATCAGAGCGTCACGGTCGATCTGACGGCCCCCGATCAGGACGACGTGTCGGCCGAGGCGCTCGACGTCGCGGCATCCATGGTCTCGTCGCTCGAGGCCATCGACCTCGCCGCGCGGAACGCCATGGTCAACGAACTCGATTCGCGCACCAGCGAGGTGACCGAGTACATCCTCCAGCAGCAGGCCACCCTGGGTGAAGAGCTCGAGGACCTGCTCACGGACGTCTCGGGTGACACGCACATCGACGTCATCAAGGCGCTGCAGCTGATGAGCATGACGATCCTCGCCGACGAGCACGGGGGAGCAGACCCCTTCGCGGTGCTGGAGTACGCTCTCGACCCCGACGCGACCGACGACGTCCTTCTGGTCAACCTGGCCTCCGACGGCAGCGTCCAGTCGGTCACGAGCGCCGACTGAGCGCGTGCAGACCTTTCTGCCGTATCCCTCGTTCGTCGACTCCGCCCGTGTGCTCGATCCGAAGCGCCTCGGTAAGCAGCGGGTCGAGACCTTCCAACTGCTGCGCGCGCTGACGGTTCCTGACCACGGCTGGCGCCACCATCTCGCGGCCAAGATGTGGGACGGTCACCTCCCCGCCCTTGTCTCGTACGGTCTGGTGATGACCGACGAGTGGATCTCGCAGGGGCGCGCGGACACCGTCCGCGAGAAGATCCGCGACTTCGCGCCCGAGGTGGACGGCCTCGAACAGGGCGATCTCGACCTGCCGCCGTGGATCGGGGACGAGGCATTCCACCTCGCCCACCGCTCCAACCTCATCCGCAAGGACGCCGAGTTCTACGTACCGCGCTTCGGCGACATACGCGACGACCTCCCGTATGTCTGGCCGGCCTGAGGCGACCCCGTCGTTCGCTGTTCTCCGGGGGCGATCGACGCGCGCGACGTCGAGCGGGTCGAAGGCCGTCTGAGCTTCGCAGCCTTGCGGGAGCCGCCGTCGGTGGTGCCGACGTGCGAACCACGCCCCACTCCACTAAGGTGAGGCTGTCCTAACCTCAAGCTGTCGAGGTTTTCCCGACCCTCGAAGGAGTCCCATGTCCGTGCGCTCGCGCCGTCGCACCCGTCTCATCGGAGCCGCCACCCTCATCATCACCGGCATGATCGCCCTGGCCGGCTGCGCGGGCACGACGTCGTCGTCGCCGGAGTCCGCCGCCCCGGCCGCCGCGGGGTTCCCGGTGACCATCGACTCCTCCCTCGGGCAGACCGTCATCGACGCCAAGCCCGAACGGGTCGCCACGTGGGGCTGGTCGTCTCAGGATGCCGCGCTCGCGCTCGGCGTGGTGCCGGTGGCCATGCCCGCGTTCGCCTACGGCGGTGTGGACGGCATCCTCCCCTGGGACAAGGACGCCATCGACGAGCTCGGCGGCCAGACCCCGCAGCTGCTCTCGGGCGGCGACAACGGCACGCCGAACGTGGAGGAGTTCGTCCAGGCCAAGCCGGACGTGATCCTCGCCCCCTACTCCGGACTGACCCAGGAGCAGTTCGACGAGCTCAGCAAGATCGCACCCGTGGTGGCATACCCCGACAAGCCGTGGGCCACGTCCTGGCAGGACCAGACGAAGATCATCGGTCAGGCCCTGGGGCTGTCCGACGAGGCCGATGCGCTCATCGCTCGGACGAACGACGAGATCACGACGCTGGCCGCGAAGTACCCCGCGCTGCAGGGCAAGACCTTCGTCTACGGCGCGAACAACCAGCCCGAGACGTTCAACGTCTTCCGCGCCGACGACCCGCGCGTGCAGCTGCTCACGCAGCTCGGCATGGCCGTCGCACCCAGCGTCGAGGCCAACGTGCCCGCTTCCGATGCGTCGAGCTACTTCTACAAGGTCAGCTTCGAAAACCTCGGATCGTTGAGCTCCGACGTGCTCGTCGCCTACTTCGGAACACAGGATGCCGCCGACGCCTTCGTCGCAGACCCCCTCGTCGCC
This sequence comes from Microbacterium sp. SORGH_AS_0421, assembly GCF_030818635.1. Taxonomy (NCBI): domain Bacteria; kingdom Bacillati; phylum Actinomycetota; class Actinomycetes; order Micrococcales; family Microbacteriaceae; genus Microbacterium; species Microbacterium sp. SORGH_AS_0421. The sequence continues at coordinate 2,985,429 of NZ_JAUTAO010000001.1, read as the reverse complement.
GCGATGCCGCAGGTGAAGGAGGGGCGGTTCGCCCCCATCGTCGGAGAATCGTTCGTGATGGCCTCGAGCGCGCCCACCGCGTTGTCGATCCCGTGGATGCTCGACCAGTACGTTCCGCAGCTGGCCGCCGTCGCCGAGCGTGTCGGCTGAGGTCGCCCTCGCAGACGGCGCCGCGCGAGTCCTCCTCGCGCGCCGCCGTCTCGCCGCCACCGGGATCGTCATCGGCGCGCTCGTCCTCGTCACCGGTCTCGGTATCGCCGTCGGCTCGGCCGACATCCGGCCGGAGACGGTCTGGGCGGCGTTGACCCACTACGACCCCGCCAACGCCGAGCACATCGCCATCGTCGACAAGCGCGTTCCGCGCACGGTGGTCGGTCTGCTGGTCGGGGCGGCCCTCGGCGTCGCCGGCGCGATCGCCCAGGGGGTGACGCGCAACCCGTTGGCCGACCCCGGCATCCTGGGCATCAATCAGGGTGCCGCCCTCGCGGTGGTGGTCGCCATCACCGTGTTCGGCGCCGTCGGCTCGGCCCAGTACATGTGGTTCGCGTGGATCGGCGGCGCGCTGGCCGCGGCGGTCGTGTGGGCGGTGTCCTCCGGCGGTCGCGACGGGGCGACACCCGCCAAACTGGCACTCGCCGGTGCCGCACTCAGCGCCGCCCTGGCCGGCCTGGTCTCGGCGGTCCTCCTCGTTCGACAGGATGCGCTCGATGCGCTGCGCTTCTGGCAGGTCGGTGCACTCGCGGGGCGCGGCCTCGACGTACTATTCCCGGTGCTGCCGGTCCTGGTCGTCGCGCTGCTGGCGGGGCTCGCGTCCGGCCGGGTGTTGAACCTGTTCGCCCTCGGAGACGACACCGCCGCGGGTCTGGGCGTGCGCGTCCGTCGCGCGCGGCTGATGGCCGGGCTCATCGTCGTGGCCCTCGCGGGCGGGGCGACCGCTGTCGCCGGTCCCATCGCGTTCGTGGGGCTGGTCGTGCCGCATGTCGTCCGGCTGCTGGTGGGGGTCGACTATCGCTGGATCCTCGCGTACTCCGCACCGGTGGGAGCGGCGTTCCTCGTCGCAGCCGACGTGGTGGCGCGGGTCGTCGCTCGACCGGGTGAAGTGCAGGTCGGGGTCATCGTCGCGGTGGTCGGTGCTCCCGTGTTCATCGCACTCGTGCGTCGCATGAAGGCGGTGGGTCTGTGACCGCGGTGACGGCGCGCCTGCGACGCGCCGAGCGGCGCCGCGTCCTGGCGGTGGTCGCGGGCGCGGTGGGCGTGGTGGTCGCGCTGTCGGCGGTCGCGTTGTCTCTGGGCGCCGCGGCCCTCACCCCGGCCGAGGTGTGGAGTGCGCTCACCGGCACGGGCAGCCGCATCGCGACCTATGTGGTCTGGGAATTGCGCATGCCCCGCGCCGCGGCGGCGGTGATCGTGGGCGCCGCGCTCGGCCTTGCCGGTGCGGTCTTCCAGGTCGTGTTGCGCAATCCGCTGGCGAGTCCCGACGTGCTGGGGGTGACCGCGTCGGCCGGTGCGGTGGGGGTGTTCGCCGTGCTGATGCTCTCCGTGAGCGGTGTGACCCTGACCGTACTCGTCGTGATCGGCGGCATCGCGGCGGCAGTCCTGATCGGCGCTCTGGCCTGGCGACGCGGCATCCACGCTCTGCGACTGGTGCTCGTGGGCGTGGGTGTGGCCGCGCTGGCATCGGCCGTGACGGGGTACCTGCTCACGCTGTCCGATCTCCGCGACGTCAGCGTGGCCTACACCTGGCTGGTCGGCAATCTCAGCGGAGCGGCGTGGCCGGTGGTCGGCTCGACCGGGGTCATCGCTCTCATCGGGACGCTGGTGCTCACGCTGCAGCGGCGCGGGTTGCGGGCGCTTGAGCTCGACGACGCGAGTGCGACCGCCCTGGGCTTCCGCGTCGAACGCATGCGAGTCGGCGTGCTCGCCACCGCGGTGGTCCTCGCCGCCGTCGCCGTTTCGGCTGCCGGCCCGATCGGATTCGTCGCACTCGTGGCACCCCAGTTGGCACGCCGGATCGGAGGCACCGGCCCGCTCTCGCTCTGGGCCGCCGCGGCCGTGGGAGCGGCGCTGGTGAGCACGTCCGACCTGCTGGGGCAGTACGCGATACCGGGGGTGGACCTGCCCGTGGGGGTCGTGACCGGCATCGTCGGCGCCCCGTATCTCGTGTGGCTTCTGGCACGAGGAACCCGAACCCGTCCGGGAGGACTCACATGAACGACGACCCCGTCGACCTGCGTGCCGAGGGCGTCTTCCTCGCCTACGATGCGCGACCCGTGGTCGAAGACCTCACTCTCGCGATCCCCCCGGGACGCATCTCCGTCATCGTGGGCGCGAACGCCTGCGGCAAGTCCACCCTGCTGCGGGCGATGGCGCGCCTGATCACGCCCTCCGCGGGGACGGTTCTCCTCGACGGCGCCGACATCAGATCCCGGCCCACTGCCGAGGTCGCGCGACGGCTCGGTCTGCTGCCGCAGTCGCCGATAGCGCCCGAGGGCGTCACGGTGGCCGACCTGGTCGGTCGGGGGCGGTATCCCCACCAGAGCTGGTTGCGACGGCGCGCGAGCGGAGACGATGAGATCGTCGACACGGCGATGGCGACGACCGGAGTGCTGGATCTGGCCCCTCGATCGGTCGACTCGTTGTCGGGCGGGCAGCGGCAGCGCGTGTGGATAGCGATGGCGCTGGCGCAGCAGACCGACGTTCTGCTGCTCGACGAGCCGACCACGTACCTCGACGTGAGTCACCAGATCGAGGTGCTCGACCTGCTCGCCGAGCTCAATCGCGAGCGGGGCGTCACCATCGTCATGGTGCTGCACGAGCTCTCTCTCGCGTGTCGCTACGCCGATCACCTCATCGCGATGAGAGACGGCCGAATCGTGCGCGAGGGAGCACCGGAACGGATCGTCGACGTCGACCTCGTGCGCGAGGTCTTCGGGATCGAGTCCGTCGTCGTGACCGATCCCGCATCGGGCATGCCGCTGGTGTCGCCGATCAGCCGATACCGTCGGCAGCCTGCTCGGGGCGACTGATCCCGAGCTCCTTCGTCTGAGGCCGGCACGGAGCGGGACGATCGCCGGCGGCCCCCGCCGGCAACGCAGCCGCGTGAGAGCTCAGACCGCCTGAGCGAACCCGGCGTCGGCTGCCGCGATGTCTTTCGCCAGGTGCCCCAGGTGGGGCGGGATCTCCCGCCCCTTCGACACCATCGACTGCGCCCACAGGCGCCCGGCGCGGTACGACGAGCGCACGAGGGGACCGGCGAGAACACCGAGGAACCCGATGCGCTCGGCCTCTTCCTTGAACTCGACGAACTCGGCCGGCTTGACCCAGCGCTGCACCGGCAGGTGTCGCGGGGTCGGGCGCAGGTACTGGGTGATCGTGATGATGTCGGTGCCCGCGGAGCGCAGGTCTTCGAGGGCCTGGACGACCTCCTCCGGCTCCTCGCCCATGCCGAGGATGAGGTTCGACTTCGTGATGAGCCCCGCGTCTCGGGCAGCGGTGAGCACCCCGAGCGAGCGCTCGTAGCGGAAGGCGGGGCGGATCCGCTTGAAGATGCGGGGGACCGTCTCGACGTTGTGCGCGAACACCTCGGGACGCGACGAGAAGACCTCGTCGAGGTGGGAGGGGTTCCCCGAGAAGTCCGTCGCGAGGATCTCGACCCCGGTGCCCGGGTTCTCGGCGTGGATGCGGCGCACCGTCTCGGCGTGCAACCACGCGCCCTCGTCGGGCAGGTCGTCGCGAGCGACGCCGGTGACGGTCGCGTACCGCAGCTGCATGCGCGTGACGCTCTCCGCCACCCGACGCGGCTCGTCGCGGTCGTATTCGGCGGGTTTGCCGGTGTCGATCTGGCAGAAATCGCACCGGCGGGTGCACTGCGAGCCACCGATGAGGAAGGTCGCCTCGCGGTCCTCCCAGCATTCGAAGATGTTGGGGCAGCCGGCCTCCTGGCACACCGTGTGCAGCTCCTCGGTCTTCACGAGGCTCTGCAGGGCGGTGTACTCCGGGCCCATCCTGGCCTTGGTCTTGATCCACTCCGGCTTGCGTTCGATCGGCGTCTCGGCGTTGCGCACCTCGAGGCGCAGGAGCTTCCGCCCGTTCGGGGCGGTGGATGCCGGGACGTCGGCGTTCCCGGTCCCGCAGGCGCTCATGCGGCCACCGCCGCGTACTCGGCGCGGAACACGCGCTCGATCGTCGGAACGAGATCGGCGGGGGAGACATCGGCCCCCAGCACCTCGCTGACGGTGGTCACTCCGGCATCCGTGATCCCGCATGGCACGATGCGCCGGAAACCGGCGAGGGTGTTGTCGCAGTTGACGGCGAAGCCGTGCATCGTCACTCCTTTTTCGACGCGGACACCGATCGCCGCGACCTTGTCGATGCCGAGGGGGCGGCGAACCCAGACGCCGCTGCGGCCCTCGACGCGGAAACCGTCGACGCCGAGAGGGGCGAGGGCGGTGATGAGCAGAGCCTCGAGTCGGCGCACGTGCGCGACGACGTCGAGGGGTTCGGGCAGACGCACGATCGGGTAGCCCACGAGTTGCCCGGGGCCGTGCCAGGTGATCTTGCCCCCGCGATCGACGTCGACGACCGGCGTGCCGTCGTCGGGACGCTCGTGCGCCTCGGTGCGCTTGCCCGCCGTGTAGACGGCCTCGTGCTCGAGCAGCAGCAGGGTGTCGGTACGCGCTCCCGCCACGACGTCGGCGTGGATGCGACGCTGGTGCGCCCAGCCGTCGAGGTAGGGGACGTAGTGCGGGGCCAGGCCCACGTGGTGGATGTCGATCATCGATGGCTCCGATGTTGGATTGGGTCCAACAATACACTGCGGGTGCGCCCCTAGGCTGGGGTCGTGACCGCCGAGCCTCGAAGTGGACGACCGCGCGCATCGTCGCGCGAAGTGCTCTCGGAAGCGGCCTGCGAGCTGTTCCTCGAGCAGGGGTACGACGCCACGAGCGTGTCGGAGATCACCCGGCGCGCGGGCGTCAGCCGCTCGAGCTTCTTCAACTACTTCTCGGCGAAGAGCGATGTCCTGTGGTCGGGGTTCGACGAGCAATCCGCCCGCGCGACCGCTCTGCTCCACGACGGCGTGGACGTGACCGCGGCACTCACGGCGATCGGCGACGAGCTCGCCCCCGATGCCCTGGCGCTGGCCATCACCAATGCCGAGGCGATGGGCATCGCGAGCGAACTCGATCGCGAACGCGCTATCCGCCAGTTCCGGTTGCAGAGCGAGATCTCGGCGCGACTCGTGCGCGATGGCATCCCTCCTCTGCTCTCGCAGGTGCGCGCGGGGGCGCTGTCGGCGGCGGTGCTGGCAGCGGTGTGGGCGTGGGCGGACCGTACGGCCGCGGGCCGCTCGCTCGCCGAGACGCTCGCAGAAGCGCTCTCCGCGGCGTGAGAGCGCACGGCGGGCGGCGAACGCGCCCTGCCCCGCGTAAACTCGACTCATCATGGCGACTTTCGGCACCCTCTCCGACCGGCTCACAGAGACCTTCCGCAATCTCCGGAAGAAGGGCCAGCTCACGCCCGCCGACGTCGACGGGACGGTGCGCGAGATCCGCCGAGCCCTTCTCGACGCGGACGTCGCGCTGCCCGTGGTCAAGGAGTTCACCGCCGCCGTCCGCGAGCGCGCCCTCGGCGACGAGGTCAATCGCGCGCTGAACCCGGCACAGCAGGTCGTGCAGATCGTCAACGACGAACTCATCGGCATCCTGGGCGGCCAGCAGCGTCGTCTGCGGTTCGCGAAGAACCCGCCGACCGTCATCATGCTCGCCGGCCTCCAGGGCTCGGGTAAGACCACTTTCGCGGGCAAGCTCGCCAAGATGCTCGAGAAGGACGGCCACACCCCGCTCCTGGTTGCGTGCGACCTCCAGCGCCCCAACGCCGTCAATCAGCTCCAGGTCGTCGCCGAGCGCGCCGGAGCCGCCGTGTACGCGCCCGAGCCGGGCAACGGCGTCGGCGACCCGGTGAAGGTCGCCCGCGACGGCGTCGCCTACGCGACGCGTCAGCAGCACGACATCGTCATCATCGACACCGCCGGCCGCCTCGGCGTCGATGCCGAGCTGATGAAGCAGGCTTCCGACATCCGCACCGCGACGCAGCCCGACGAGGTGCTGTTCGTCATCGACGCCATGATCGGTCAGGATGCCGTGAACACGGCCAAGGCGTTCCAGGACGGCGTGGACTTCACCGGCGTGGTGCTGTCGAAGCTCGACGGTGACGCCCGAGGCGGTGCCGCGCTCTCGGTGGCCTCGGTGACCGGCCGCCCCATCATCTTCGCGTCCACGGGTGAGGGTCTCGACGACGTCGAGCCCTTCCACCCCGACCGCATGGCGTCGCGCATCCTCGACCTCGGTGACATCCTCACCCTGATCGAGCAGGCGCAGTCCGCTTTCGACGAGGCCGAGGCGATGAAGGTCGCCGAGAAGCTCGCGACAGAGACCTTCACCCTCGAGGACTTCCTCGAGCAGATGCAGCAGATGAAGAAGATGGGCTCCATGAAGAAGATGCTCGGGATGCTCCCGGGCATGGGAAACATGAAGCAACAGCTCGAGAACTTCGACGAGCGCGAGATCGACCGAACCGAGGCGATCATCCGCTCGATGACGGTCGCGGAGCGCCGGAACCCCAAGATGCTGAACGGCTCTCGGCGCCTGCGCATCGCGCGCGGTTCGGGTATGACGGTCACGGACGTCAACCAGCTCGTGCAGCGGTTCGAGCAGGCGGCGAAGATGATGAAGACGGTCGCGCGCGGAGGTGTGCCCAACATCCCCGGCATGGGTCCCGTCGGTGGAAAGCCCGGCGCCTCGTCGAAGCGAGGCAAGCAGCAGAAGGCCAAGGGCTCGCGTTCGGGCAACCCGGCCAAGCGCGCGGCCGAGAACGCCGGCATCGCGGCCTCTGCCCCGGCCACCGGCTCGGGCTTCGGACTGGGCGGTCAGGCGGCTCCGAGCGAGGCCGACCTCGCCGAGCTGCAGAAGATGCTCGGTCGCGGCTGACCCGTGTCGCCGGGGTCGGCCCGGCATCTGCGTCAGGGCAGGACGTCTGCGTCCTGCAAGGCCGACATGACAGTCTGCTCGATCGCACGCTGGCCCCGCGGGGTGGGGTGGACGTCGTCCTCCTGCATCCACTCGGGGTGACCGGCGAGGGGCTGGCCGACATCGATGAAGGTTCCCCCCACCTTGTCGACGGCGTCCTTGAGGGCGTCGGAGGTGACTTTCGTGTCGCCGGGGACCTCGGGGTCATCGTTCCAGATGGTGCTGAGGCCGACGATGCGCGCATCGGGAGCGGCCGCGCGCAACTGGTGCACGGTGTCCGCGGTGTCCGTGCGGATCTCGTCTTCGTCTTCCCAGAAGTCGTTGCTCGAGGACTCGACGATGAGCAGCTGCGGCTGAAGGGCGGCGACCGCGGGCATGAGGCCGGCATAGGTCGTGCCGCAATCGCCCTGGACGACGAAGCCCATGCCCGGGCAGGCCAGGTTCGTGAGCCAGACATGAGCTCGCCCGGCGAGAAGCGTCGGCCAGGCCTGCTGCGGCTCCAAGCCGAAGCCCGACATGAGGGAGTCTCCGAGGGTCACCACGCGCAGCGGCGTCGAGGAGGTCGACGAGGGCGAGGGACTGGCCTCGAGGATGGGCGCGGCGAACGTGGGGGCGGCTGCGGTCTGAGGAAGATCGGACGCGCAGCCGACGAGCGTCGCGAGGACGCCCGCGGAGAGGGCTGTCAGCGCGGCCACCCTGATCCGGCGTCCGAAGGTCATGACGCGATCCTAGGAGTGTCCACCTATGAACGAGCGCCGAGGTTGGCTCCCTAGACGCGCAGGGCCGCGAGATGCTCGCGCAGGGTAGGGCCTCCGCGGAACTCGCGAATGAGGTGCCGGACGACCTCGCGCAGATCGCCGTCGGCGGCCTGTGCCACCGCGATCTGCCGCGCTGAGCTGCCGCCCGTGGCCAGGATCGTCTCGAGACTCGCGAACTCCTTCGCGCACTTCAGCTCAAGAGCGATGTCGGCGAGGTCCTCCATGGTCTCGCGCAAGTGATCGACGACGGGGCGCTGCGTGCCCTCACGATCGACGATCACTCGCGCATCGAGGCCGTACCGGGCTGCGCGCCACTTGTTCTCGCGGGCGTACCAGGGCGGGATGCCGGGCAGCTCCCGCCCCTCGTCGAGCAACCGAGAGAAGTGCTCGACCAGCGTCTGCGCGAGAGAGGCGACCGCGGCCAGCTCCGGGAGGGTCGACATCCCATCGCAGGCGCGGATCTCGACGGTGCCCCACTTGGGCGCCGGTCGGATGTCCCAGCGCACTTCGCTGGCATCCGCCATCACCCCGGTGCGGACCATGTCGTCGAGGTAGCTCTCGAAGTCCCCCCAGGACTCCAGCTGCCAGGGGAGACCTGCGGTCGGTAGCTGCTGGAAGACGAGGGCGCGATTCGAGGCGTAGCCGGTGCGCTCGCCCGCCCAGAACGGACTGGACGCCGAAAGCGCCTGGAGGTGGGGGAGGTACACGGTCAACGCGTTGACGATCGGCACGACCTTCTCGACGTCGTCGATGCCGATGTGCACGTGGATGCCCCAGATCATCATGTTGCGCCCCCACCACTGGGTGCGTTCGATGAGGGAGTGGTACCGCGTCTTGTCGGTGACCTCTTGGTCGAACCACTGCGCGAAAGGGTGGCTGCCGGCGCACAGGAGCTCGACGCCGCGCGGCTCGGTCTCTTCGCGCACCGCGCAGATGGCGTCGGCGATGTCGTCGACGGCCTCGGCGACGGTGTGGCCGACGCCGCTGGTCACCTCGACGGTGTTGGTCAGCAGTTCGCCCGTGACGGTGAAGCGCTCGAGGGCGGTCTTCTCCTCGAGCTGGTCGAGGATCTCCGGTGCGCGCGGGACCAGGTCGCCCGTCTCGCGGTCGGCGAGCATGAGCTCCCACTCCAGACCCACGGACGAGCGTGTCGATGCAGCGAACGGCAGCCTCATGCGGCTCAGTCTGACACGGGGGTCGGATGCCGGGATCTTCCGCTACGCTCCGTGTCGCGGCGCGTCGCGTGTCACCGCGGGGTCCGGGGATCTGGCAGAATAGAGGGCTGGACCCGCCACTCGACCCTCTATCCAGTGTCGGTCCACCCTTTTGAGCTTCCGCCGGGTGTGCACCCCACTCTCCAGGCGTTCGGTTCGTTCCTTTTTCATCATTTGGAGTCATCGTGGCTGTCAAGATCCGTCTCAAGCGCCTCGGAAAGATCCGTGCGCCCTACTACCGCATCGTCGTCGCCGACTCGCGCACCAAGCGCGATGGTCGTGTCATCGAGGAGATCGGCAAGTACCACCCGACCGAGGAGCCCTCGTTCATCGAGGTCGACTCGGAGCGCGCGCAGTACTGGCTCTCCGTGGGCGCCCAGCCCACCGAGCAGGTTGCCGCCATCCTCAAGCTCACGGGCGACTGGGGCAAGTTCAAGGGCGACAAGAACGCCGTCTCGACCGTCAAGGTCCGCGAGCCCAAGGTCGCGTTCGAGGCGGATGCCTCGAAGAAGTCGGTCGTCAAGCCCAAGGCCGAGAAGAAGGCCGAAGCTCCCGCCGAGGCGCCCGCTGAGGACGCCGCCGAGACCTCGGCCGAGTAATTCCCGTGCTGTCTGCCGCGCTCGAACACGTCGTCAAGGGGATCGTCGATCACCCGGATGCCGTGACCATCCGTTCCAGCTCTTCGCCTCGCGGTGACGTGCTGGAGGTTCGCGTGCACCCCGACGACCGGGGTCGCGTGATCGGGCGCGGCGGACGCACCGCCAAAGCACTGCGCACGCTCGTGTCGGCTCTCGCCGACGGACGCCGTGTGCGCGTCGATGTCGCCGACGACTGATGGCGAACGGCGACATCGCGGGCGCTCAGCCCGCCAAGACCCAGCTCCGCGTCGGCCGCCTCGTCAAGGCCCACGGCCTGAAGGGTGCGTTCAAGCTCGAGCTGTACACCGACGATCCCGACGGCCGTTTCACGCCGGGGAGCACCTTCACCCTGCAGGTTCCCGAATCCTCGCCGTGGCACGGCCGAGAGCTGACGGTCCGTGAGTTCCGATGGATGAACTCGCACCCGGTCGCCTTCTTCGAGGGTGTCGACGACCGCAACGCGGCAGAAGAGCTCGTCAAGGCGATCCTCTGGATCGACCAGGACTCCGAGGCTGCCCCCGCTGAAGACGACGCCTGGTACGACCACCAGTTGGTCGGTCTGGATGTCGTGCGCGACGGGGCCGTCATCGGTCGGGTCGCGCGTGTCGACCACTTCCCGGCTCAGGACCTCCTCATCGTCCGCATGGTCGGCGAGGACCGCGAGGTGCTCGTCCCCTTCGTCGGCGCCATCGTGCCCGAGGTCGACATCGCCGGTGGCCGTGTCGTCGTCACGCCCCCCGTGGGATTGTTCGAGGAGCTCCCGGCCGAGGCCGGCGACGAGCCCGAGCCCGCCTCGGTGTCGGACGACTCCGACGACGAGAACACCGATACCTCCGAGGACTGACGTGCGCATCGACGTCGTCTCGATCTTCCCGACGATCTTCGACGCTCTCGAGGTCTCGCTGCTCGGCAAGGCCCGGCAGAGCGGGCTGCTCGACGTGCGCATCCGGGATCTGCGCGCGTACACGCACGACCGACACCGCACGGTCGACGACACCCCCTACGGTGGCGGTGCCGGCATGGTGATGAAACCCGAGCCCTGGGGCGAGGCCCTCGATGACGTGACGCGCGACGCCGAGTCTCGCCCTGTCATCATCTTCCCCTCGCCCGCGGGCGAACGGTTCACGCAGGCGACAGCCCGCGAGCTTTCCACCGCACCGCACCTCGTGTTCGGTTGCGGGCGATACGAAGGCATCGACGAGCGCGTCTTCGATTACGCGGCCGAGCTCGGTGACGTACGCCTGATATCGCTCGGCGACTACGTGCTGAACGGCGGTGAGGTCGCCGTCATGGCGATGGTCGAAGCGATCGGGCGCCTCATTCCCGGTGTCGTCGGCAACCCCGAGAGCCTGGTCGAGGAGTCGCACGAGGACGGCCTGCTCGAATACCCCTCGTTCACCAAGCCGGCCGCGTGGCGCGGGCGCGAGGTGCCTCCCGTGCTTCTCAGCGGCAACCACGGCGCTGTGGCTACCTGGCGGCGTGAGCAGCAGGTGCAGCGCACCCGCGAGCGTCGGCCCGACCTGCTCGCCGACTGACGCTCGTCGGCGCGACGCTCCGCGGCATGCGGGATCTGCGGCACTGTCTCACGTTCGCCGAGCCCCCGGGTCGGCGCGCTCTCGCATTCTCCGCGGTGCAGCCGGAGAAGAGCGAGCGGTTCTTCGGAGGTCCGCCGCCGCAGGACGGGCCGGACATGACGGATGCCGCGACCTCGAGGCCGCGGCATCCGGAGACGTTCTTCAGTCGACGCCGAGGAACGAGCGGTCGGTGAGCACGATCGGGCCCTCGGCCGTGATCGCCACCGTGTGCTCGGAGTGCGCGCCACGCGAGCCGTCGGCGCTGCGAAGCGTCCACCCGTCCGGGTCGGTGACGAGTTCATCGGTGGTCTGCAGGAACCAGGGCTCGAGGGCGAGGACGAGACCCGCGCGCAGGGGGTAGCCGCGTCCGGCCTTGCCGTCGTTGGCGACGTGGGGGTCGCCGTGCATGGTGCGGCCGACACCGTGACCGCCGAAGTCGAGGTTGATGCTGAGGTCGTCCGCGTGGGCGACGGAGGCGATCGCGGCGGAGATGTCGCCGATCTTGTGCCCCACGGTCGCCGCCTCGATCGCCGCGGCGAGAGCGCGCTGGGTCGTGTCGATGAGTGCGAGGTCCTCGTCGCGCGCGGTACCCACGACGAATGAGACGGCCGAGTCGGCGACCCAGCCGTCGACAGACGCGGCGAAGTCGAGCGACACGAGGTCGCCGTCTCGCAGCGTGTAGTCGTGGGGGAGCCCGTGCAGCACGGCGTCGTTGATCGAGGTGCAGAGCACCTTGCCGAAGGGGCTCGCGCCGAACGAGGGGTGGTAATCGATGTAGCACGACTCGGCCCCCGCCGAGCGGATCATCTCGTGCGCGCGACGGTCCAGCTGCAGGAGGTTCGTTCCCACCTTCGTCTCGGCACGCAGCGTGGCCAGCACCTCCGCGACGAAGCGTCCGGCGGGGCGCATCGCGTCGATCTCGGCCGGGGTGCGCAGTTCGATCATGGGTGGTTCCTCTCGCGTCGAACCTCCATTCTCCCCGATGCGCGAGGCGGCCGCCCGACCGGACGTCGCCATAGGTTTCTCAGAGGCGGAGCACATGATGGAGCCCTAGCATCGGGTCATGGCGCTGCGAAGACTGTTCCTCCACTGGCTGTTCCCGGCCGCTTTCGTTCTGCCGCTGTGGTTGTTCGTCGGGTGGATCGTGTTCTCCGGGGGCAGCGCTTGGGGGCTGTTGTGGCTCTTCGTCGCGGTGCCGGCCGTGTTCATCTCGCAGCTCGTGCTGTCGTTGCTGATCCGTGCGCGCGGCAGCGTGCGTGAGAATCGCGCGGTGTCGTGGCGGGATCTGGCCGGTCTCGGACTCTGGCACGTCGTGATCGTCGCCCTCGGTCTGTTCGACTCCCGCGTCTTCTTCCCTCTCCTCGTGCTGTCGATCGTGGGCGCGCTCGTGTTGTTCTGGTCGACGCTCGCGCAGCTGTGGAGCGAGGCGCGCGGCGCGATGACCGTGCTGCACACGCCCGACGGTACGGCCTACATCCCGCCCGCGCGCGAGCGTACGACCCGGCCGACGGATGCCGAGGTCATTGTCGTGACCGAGTCCCGTCGCGCCGAGTGACGCGCGACTCCCGGATCCCGTCAGGCGAATCGTTTTGGCTGGTCGGCCCCGGCGTGGCAGAATGGTCGATTGTGCCCTGACCGGCTCTGCCTCAGGGGAGTCAGCCGCTCTCGCGGCTTCGGGTACGCCTCACCTTTTCCCTCTTATCGTGCGATCGACCTGTGGCGGTCGCAGGAAGTGATGATCATGCAGATCCTCGACTCCGTCGACGCGGCTTCGCTCCGCTCCGACATCCCCACCTTCGGCCCCGGCGACACCGTCAAGGTCCACGTCAACATCACCGAAGGCAACCGCTCGCGTATCCAGGTGTTCCAGGGCGTCGTCATCGGCCGCTCGGGCGACGGCGTTCGCGAGACCTTCTGCGTCCGCAAGGTCAGCTTCCAGGTCGGCGTCGAGCGCACCTTCCCGGTCCACAGCCCCGTGATCGACCACATCGAGGTCGTCACGCGCGGTGACGTGCGTCGCGCCAAGCTGTACTACCTGCGCAGCCTGCGTGGCAAGAAGGCGAAGATCAAGGAGAAGCGCGACCGCTGAGTCCGCTCTCTCGAACGCCCCGTGGGTCTCACCCCCGGGGCGTTCGGCGTTCTCACGGCGAGGCCGGTCACGGGGCGGCTCCGCGATGTGCGACCCTGGTTCCTGCGGTTCGGTCGGTGTGCGTCGGACCCGGTGAAGGAACACATGAGCGATCAGACCGCCTCGACCTCGGATGCCGTGGCATCCCGCCCCGCCGGACGACGTCGACGCGGATGGGGAGCGTTCTTGCGCGACCTCCTCGTGATCGTGCTGATCGCGCTCGTGGTGTCGTTCCTCGTCAAGACGTTCGTCGTGCGCTCGTTCTACATCCCGTCGGCGTCGATGGAGAACACGCTGATGATCAAGGACCGGATCCTCGTGGACGAGTTGACTCCGCGTTTCGGTCAGTACTCGCGGGGTGACGTCGTCGTGTTCCGCGATCCGGGCGGGTGGCTGCCCCCGAGCCCCTCCGAGCAGCGGTCGCCGGTCGTCGAGGGCGCGGACTGGGTGCTCTCGCTCTTCGGCCTGTCCGCTCCCGACAGCGACGACCACCTCATCAAGCGGGTCATCGGCACCGCGGGCGACCACGTGGTCTGCTGCAATGCCCTGGGGCAGACGACCGTCAACGGCGTGCCCATCGACGAGAGCTACGTGCGTCTCGCCCCCGGCGCTACCGCCCCCGAGCCCGTTCCGTACGACATCACGGTGCCCGACGGTTCGCTCTGGGTGCTCGGCGACAACCGCAACAGCTCGCGCGATTCGCGCTTCAACCAGGACCAGCCGGGGCAGGGCTTCGTTCCCGTCGACAACGTCGTGGGTCGTGCCTTCCTCATCACCTGGCCGTTCACGCGCTTCGGTCTGATCGACTTCCATCACGAGGTGTTCGCGGGGGTTCCCGCGCCGGCGGCGAAGTGATCGAACCCACTCTCACCCTCGAGCGTCGCCTGCTCAAGGAGCACGCGATCGTCATCGCGTGCGACGAGGTCGGGCGCGGAGCCCTGGCGGGTCCCGTCGCGGTGGGGGCCGCGGTGATCGATCCGACGCGCTCGCGCAAGAGGGTGCCGCAGGGGCTGCGAGATTCCAAGCTCGTGCCCGAGGCGCGTCGCCCCGACGTCGCCGCGCGCGCGGCAGCCTTCGTGCAGCACAGCGCCGTCGGATGGGCGAGCTCGGTCGAGGTCGACGAGATCGGCATCATCCGGGCACTGGGGCTGGCCGCGGTCCGTGCCATCGCCGATCTACGCGCGCACGGCGTCGTGCCCGAACACGCCGTGGTGATCCTCGACGGCAACCACGACTACATCACGCCCGCGGGGGAGTCCGGTCTGACCGTGCGTCCGATCATCAAGGCCGACCGTGACTGCGCGAGCGCCGCCGCGGCATCCGTCATCGCCAAGGTCGCCCGCGACACGCTGATGACGGGCTTGCACGACGACCATCCGGCGTACGGGTGGGCTCGGAACAAGGGGTACGCGAGCCTCGACCATCGCGACGCGATCACCGCGTACGGCATGAGCGTGCACCACCGGCACTCCTGGGCGATCGCGGCCGCCCCGACGCTCTTCTGACTCTCGTGAACGTCGCCCGCGGGACTCGCCCGAGCGAGACCACCGTGCGGCCGGGATGACGGCGCCCGCCTAGGATGGAACAACCATGGATGACGACGTCTTCGAGGACTACGACCGCGAACTCGAGCTGGCCCTGTACCGCGAGTACCGCGATGTCGTGCGCCAATTCACCTATGTGATCGAGACCGAGCGCCGGTTCTATCTCGCGAACGACGTCAATGTCGTCCGCCGCGACACCGAGCACGACTTCTACTTCGAGATCTCGATGACGGACGTCTGGGTGTGGGACATCTACCGCGCCGACCGGTTCGTGAAGTCGGTGCGCGTGCTCACCTTCAAAGACGTCAACGTCGAGGAGCTCTCGCGCCACGACTTCCAGCTTCCGGACGAGCTCTCTCTCGACAACTGAGGCTCCTCCACAGAGGGGCGGTTCACGCCGCTGTCCCCGGATAGCCGTTCGCGTGCCGCGGGCCGGGTGAGACGGATGCCACGCTCTCGGGCATGGCAACGAAAGACGAGCTCGGCAGGGCCGGCGAAGACCGCGCCGCCGCGTACCTGACGGACGACGGCTACCGCATCCTCTCGCGCAACTGGCGGTGCGCTCACGGCGAGATCGATATCGTCGCGGTGCGCGGCGAGACGCTGGTGGTGGTCGAGGTCAAGACCCGGCGGACCGAGGACTACGGTCATCCCTTCGAGGCGATCGACGCCCGCAAGGCGCAGCGTCTGTGGCGCCTGGCGATGGCGTGGCTCGCGGCCCACCCGGACGAGGCGCGAGGCCGGCGGCTCCGGGTCGATGCGATCGGTCTGATCGGAGCCGATCCCGCGCACGCTCGCCTCGAGCACCTCGAGGACGCGCTGTGACCCTCGCGCGCACCTGGGCCGTCGCTCTGTCGGGGCTGCACGGAGACCTCGTCGAGGTCGAGGCCGACGTGTCGTCGCAGACCCCGGAGTTCTCGATCATCGGGCTCGCCGACAAGGCCCTGGGCGAGGCCGGACGGCGCGTGCGCGGCGCCTGCACGAACCGCGGTCTCGACCTGCCGAAGCGGCGGATCACCGTCAACCTCTCTCCGGCGAGCCTGCCCAAGCGCGGGTCGGGATTCGACGTGGCCATCGCCGTCGCCGCTCTCGCCACGTCGGTGCGGATGGACGCCGCACGCGTCGCAGAGACCGTGCACATCGGCGAGCTCGGGCTCGACGGCCGTCTCCGACCCGTCCCCGGAGTGCTGCCCGCGGTGGTCGCGGCACAGCGGGCGGGACACCGGCAGGTGGTGGTTCCGGCGGCGAACGCCGCGGAGGCCGGACTCATCGACGGCGTCGAGGTGTTCGCGGCCGGCTGCCTCGCCGAAGTGGTGAGGTGGCACGGCGGGAACAGCGATGCCGTCGACCTCGAGCCGGTCGCGGCACCGGCGACGGGCGTGGCGGAAGACGAGTGTCTCGAACTCGCCGACGTCGTGGGGCAGAGGGATGCGGTCGACGCGCTGGTGGTCGCCGCCGCGGGCGGGCATCACCTGTTGATGAGCGGACCCCCGGGTGCGGGGAAGACCATGCTGGCGCGACGGCTCCCCGGCATCCTGCCGCCCTTGGACGACGAGGCAGCGCTGTCGGTCGCTTCGATCCGCTCGTTGTCGGGCGAGGCTGTGACGCGTCTGTCGAGGACGCCTCCGTTCGAGAGCCCTCATCACGGGGCGACCGCTGCGGCGTTGATCGGCGGCGGATCGGGCGTCGTGCGACCGGGGGCCATCGCCCGCGCGAGTGAGGGGGTGCTGTTTCTCGACGAGGGCGGCGAGTTCCCGGCGTCCGTTCTCGACGCTCTCCGGCAGCCGCTCGAGAGCGGTGTGATCCAGGTGCACCGGTCCGGGGTCTCCGCGACGTATCCGGCGCGGTTCCAGCTCGTCGTGGCGACGAACCCCTGTCCCTGCGGTCAGTACGGGGTAGCGGGCGGTTCGTGCGAGTGCGCTCCGCAGGCGATCCGGCGATACACGCGGCGTCTCTCCGGCCCGCTTCTCGACCGCATCGACATCGACCTGCGGCTGCAACGTGTGTCGACCGCCCGTCACGAGGGCAGCGCGCGGTCGATGTCATCCGAGGAGGCACGCGCCATCGTGGCGAAGGCGCGTGCGCGCGCCGCGCAGAGATGGGCGCAGACGCCCTGGCGTCGAAACGCCGACGTCCCGGGGACGTGGCTGCGCGGACCCGCGGCTCCTCCGGCCGCTGTGCTGCGGCCCCTCGACACGGCCCTGCGTCGCGGTGCCCTGACCTTGCGCGGGTACGACCGGCTGCTGCGCGTTGCCTGGACGGTCGCCGATATCGCCGGTCACGACGCGCTGCGATCCGAAGACGTCGGTCGCGCTCTGTTTCTGCGCCGGGGAGCGGTCGCGTGACGGCGTTCGTCGTCGATCCCGGGGAGGCTCGCCGGGCGCTCGCGGGGCTCAGGGGGAGCGACGCGGGGGTCGAGGAGGCCTACGCCCGGGCCGTCTGGAGCGTCCTCGCCGAACCGGGCGACGGATCGGCGGGTGCGCTCATCGCGACGCACGGGGCAGTGGATGCCCTACGCGTCGCCACCGACACGCAGGACGCGCAGTTCCGGGCCGCGAGAGCGCGCTGGCTTCCGCGCTTGCAGCCGGAGGCCATCACCGCGGTGCTCGACGCCGCGCGTCGCGCGGGCGCCTCGCTCGTCGTGCCGGGGGATGACCGTTGGCCCACGCGGCTCGACGACCTCGGCGATCACGCGCCGGCGGCTCTCTGGCGTCGTGGGGGAGACGTGGCGAGCGATCGTCCCGCCGTCGCCCTGGTGGGGGCTCGGGCGTCCACGGCCTACGGCGAGGGCGTGGCGGCCGACCTCGCCGCGGAACTGTCGGCCGCCGGCGTCGTCGTCGTCTCGGGTGCGGCCTACGGGATCGACGGGGCGGCCCATCGCGCCGCGTTGTCGGCGGGGGGTAAGACGCTCGCCTTCCTCGCCGGGGGTGTGGACCGCGCTTATCCCCGCGGGCACGAGGGCCTGCTGTCGAGGATCGCAAGCGAGGGCGCGGTGTGGAGTGAGACGCCCTGCGGTGCGGCACCCACCAAGTGGAGGTTCCTCGCGCGGAACCGTCTGATCGCGGCGATAGCCGACGCGGTCGTGGTCGTCGAGGCCGGCTGGCGGAGCGGCTCGCTCAACACAGCCGCTCACGCGGCGAGCCTCGGCCGCGCGCTCGGTGCGGTACCCGGGCCCGTCACGAGCGCCGCCTCCGCGGGATGCCACCGGATCCTCCGCGAGTTCGGCGGGGTGTGCGTGACGTCGTCGGCGGACGTTCTTGAGATGATCGGGACGCACGTGCAGGAGCCGCAGAACCCGACGGAGCGGACGGACGAGACGACGAGGGTGTTCGACGCGCTCTCCCCGCGCACGGCTCGTTCGACGGTCGAGATCGCACGCCGGAGCGGGTTGTCGGTCGATGAAGCGGGCGTGCTCCTCGGCTTCGCCGAGCTCGAGGGCAGAGTCCGCCGCGATGACGACGGTCTCTGGACGGCGGCGCGCTCGCGGGGGGAGCGATGAACGAGATCTCGCGCGTCGTCGAACCATCGAGGGCGATCGGCGGGCAGTCTGGATGAATGCACCTGACGGAAGCCGTGGAGGGCTACCTGGCCCATCTGTCCGACGTGCGTCGGCTTTCCGTCGCGACGGTGCGGTCGTATCGGTCCGACCTCGCCCACCTCGCCTCGGCCCTGGGCGACCGAGTCCTGGCGGACGTCGATGTCGAAGACCTGCGTGAGTGGCAGTGGCAGGCCGCGAAATCAGGGCAGTCGAAGGCGACCGCGGCGCGTCGGGCGTCGACGGTCAGAGGGTTCTTCGCGTGGGCGGTCGAGGAGGAAATCGTCGCCTCTGATCCCTCGCAGCGGCTCGTGTCACCCAAACGCGGACGAACGCTTCCCGTGGTGGCCACGGCGGATGCGATGGAGCGCGTGCTCGCCGCCACCGCCGAGCACGCGGCCGGCGGAGATCCGGTCTGCCTCCGCGATCATGCCCTGCTCGAACTGCTGTACGGCTCCGGCGCTCGTGTGTCCGAGGTGTGCGCGCTGGACCTCGACGACGTCGATCACGAGCGACGGACCGTCCTGCTGCGAGGTAAGGGCGACAAGGACCGAGTGGTCCCGTTCGGGCTCCCCGCGGCTCGTGCGCTGGAGGCCTATCTCGTGCGAGCACGTCCGGCACTGCGGGCTCGTGCGTTGGAAGCCTCCACGACTCCCGATGCGGGGGGCGACGGTGCCGCGACGCGGGGCCCGAACGGTCGCGGAAAGGCGCGCGAGGTGGCCCCTGGCGCTGGTCGCGCCGTCTTCCTCGGCGCGAGAGGGGCCCGGCTCGGGCCGCGGGCCGTTCACACGCTCGTCACGAGGACGGTCGCGCCGAGCGTCGGCACGGAGGTGCTCGGCCCCCACGCCCTCCGCCACTCTGCGGCGACCCACCTGCTCGACGGCGGGGCGGATCTGCGCGCCGTGCAGGAGATCCTCGGCCACGCGAGCTTGGGCACGACCCAGATCTACACGCATGTCTCGGCCGAGCGTCTGCGCGAGGCCTACCGTCTCGCCCACCCCCGAGCCTGACAGACGGGGTCTCGCGCGGTGTCTTCCGCGTACTCGGCCCGCGCAGCTCGGCAGCGCGCTCGCGTCGACGGCGCCTCGCGTGCGCACGTGCGCCCCACCCCTTAGCGTGGACTCGTGGACCTTCACCGTCTAGCGCCCGCCGCGATCGGCGTGATCGGCCTCGCCGTCGCGCTCAGCGCCTGCAGCCTGACACCCGAGCCGGTCGAGACCCGTCTGCCTCCCGGACTCGCCGTCTCGAGCCCGCCGCCCGCTGCGGCGGTTCCGTCTCCGTCCGTCGTGACGGCGTCTCCCGTGCCGGCCCAGATCGGTGTCTCGACCAGTCCTCCCGGGGACGCTCCGGCTGGCGCGCTTTCGTGCGGCGACGGCGGCAGCCAGTCGGTGTCAGGGGCCGAGCAGACCGTCCGCATCGTCGGCACCTGCTCCGAACTCACCGTGTCGGGCTCCGCCCTCTCGGTCGACGCTTCGGCGGCATCCATCCGCACCCTCCGCATCTCAGGAGACCGCGCTCGAGTGGATGCCGCGGCGATCGACGTGCTCGTCCTCCAGGGCAACGACGGTTCTGTCCGCGCCGCCGGAGCCATCGGCAGCATCGATCTGAGCGGAGATCGCTCGACGGTCGACGCGGGAGGCGCGGTCTCGTCCGTCACCGTCCGCGGTCAGGACAACGTCATCCGCGCCACGGGGGGAGTGAGCGCACAGACGGTCGAGGGTCGGGGCAACCAGATCGGCTGAGCGCGGCTCAGCAGCATGGCAGGAGCACGGCCCGCGGTACCCCACCCAGCAGCCTCAGAGGGTTGACGTAGTCGCTCTGGAACCGGACGCCGAAGTGGACGGTGCCGGGCGTCGCGTGACCGCCCGCGGAGACCCTGCCCACGAGCGCTGCCCGCGCGACCGTGTCGCCCACGGCGAGCTCGGTGACGACCGGCTCGAAAGTCGTCACGAGCCCGCCCCCGTGGTCGATCGTGAGGATGTCGCGACCGGCGACCATCCCGACGAAGGCGATCCGTCCATCTGCGGGGGATCTAACCGCGTCGGCGCGCAGATCGATGCCGCGGTGCCCCGGACCGTACGCGTGCGCGGGGGCGACGAACGCTCGAGTCACCTGCGCGGGTGTCGCCGGCCACACCCATCCGAGATGGGCGAGCGGATCGGTTTCCGCGGCCTCTGCTCGTGGCGGTACGAGCACGACCGCGATCAGGACGACCAGGCCCAGAGAGCGAAGCAATGTCGAAAACATCCCGGAAGTCTTCCGCGCTCCGCGTTCCGGCCGCGGGCGGGGAGGTGCCACCGGGGAGAGTCCGCGCCCCGCACGCGGCTGGGGAGGAGCAGTCCTGTATGCTGGACCCTGCATCTCGCTCGTCGAGATGACTCCGCGTGCCCACAGCGCAACGCGACGCCCCTCGGGGTGGCGCACCGCGCGGCATCCACACCCCATGGTCCTCCGCTTCGGCGGTCGGCGGGTGTGCGCCGGGCACCAGGCTCGTCAGACGGACCGTCCGACGCGAACAACCACAACCACGGCGCGAAAGCGCCCAGAAACAGGAGTACGACCATGGCCGTCGTCACCATCCGCCAGCTGCTCGACAGCGGCGTTCACTTCGGACACCAGACCCGCCGGTGGAACCCGAAGGTGAAGCGCTTCATCCTGACCGAGCGCTCGGGCATCCACATCATCGACCTGCAGCAGTCGCTCGGGTACATCGACAAGGCGTACGAGTTCGTCAAGGAGACCGTCGCGCACGGCGGCACCATCCTCTTCGTCGGCACCAAGAAGCAGGCGCAGGAAGTCCTCGCCGAGCAGGCGACCCGCGTGGGCCAGCCCTACGTGAACCAGCGCTGGCTCGGTGGCCTCCTCACCAACTTCCAGACGGTGTCGAAGCGCCTCGCCCGCATGAAGGAGCTCGAGGAGCTCGACTACGAGAACCCGGCCGAGAGCGGCTTCACCAAGAAGGAGCTGCTGCTCAAGAAGCGCGAGCTCGACAAGCTGCACAAGTCGCTCGGTGGTATCCGCAACCTGCAGAAGACCCCGTCGGCCATCTGGGTCGTCGACGCCAAGCGCGAGCACCTCGCGGTCGACGAGGCCAAGAAGCTCGGCATCCCCGTGATCGGCATCCTCGACACGAACGCCGACCCCGACGAGTTCCAGTACCCGATCCCCGGTAACGACGACGCGATCCGCTCCGTGAGCCTGCTCACGCGCATCATCGCCGACGCCGCCGCCGAGGGCCTGATCCAGCGTCACCAGCCCGCCGGCGAGGAAGAGGCCGCCGAGCCCCTCGCCGAGTGGGAGCGCGAGCTTCTCGAGGCGCCCGCCGAGTCGACCGAGGCTCCCGCCGCCGAGTCGACCGAGGCGCCCGTCGCCGAGTCGGCCGAGGCTCCGGCCGCCGAGTCGACCGAGGCCGCCGACGCCGAGGCCACCGACAGCAAGTAAGCCGCGAGGCAATCCGTTCGTCTACGTGTGAACGGTGCGTCACCCTCACAGGCTACGATCCGGCGGGGGTCGTGACAGCTCCCTCTTCGCAGGGCAGCGGCACGGCCCCGCCGGGCTCACATCGAGAACGAAAACGACAAGGAGACGCCACACCATGGCAAACTTCACGATCGCCGACATCAAGGCGCTGCGCGAGCAGCTCGGCACGGGCATGGTCGACACGAAGAAGGCGCTCGAAGAGGCTGACGGCGACGTCGAGAAGGCCGTCGAGATCCTGCGCCTCAAGGGCGCCAAGGGCAACGCCAAGCGCGCCGACCGTTCGACCAGCGAGGGCCTCGTCGCCGCTCGCGAGAACGACGGTTCCGTGACGCTGCTCGAGCTCGCCTGCGAGACCGACTTCGTCGCCAAGAACGAGCGCTTCATCGCGCTGGCCGACAAGGTCGTCGACGCGGCCGCCGCCGCCGGTGCCGACTCGGTCGAGGCCGCCCTGGCCGCCGACGCCGACGGCAAGACCGTCGAGCAGCTCATCTCGGACGAGGCCGCGATCATCGGCGAGAAGGTCGAGCTCCGTCGCGTGCGCACCATCTCGGGCGACAAGTTCGAGGTCTACCTGCACAAGACCAGCAAGGACCTGCCCCCGCAGGTCGGCGTGGTCCTCGCCTACTCGGGCGACGACGCCGAGACCGCTCGCTCGATCGCGCAGCACATCTCGTTCGCGAACCCCTCGTACCTCACTCGCGACGCCGTGCCCGAGGCCGACGTCGAGAAGGAGCGCGAGATCGTCACCGAGATCTCCCGCAACGAGGGCAAGCCCGAGGCCGCGCTGCCGAAGATCGTCGAGGGACGCGTCAACGCGTTCTTCAAGCAGGTCTCGCTGCTCGACCAGGACTACGCGAAGGACAACAAGCTGTCCGTCGCCAAGGTCGCGTCCGACGCCGGTCTCACGCTGACCGACTTCGCCCGCTTCAAGGTCGGCGCGTAACCCTTAGACAGGCTCAGGGCCCGTCATGAGGCCCGGGATGCCACGGCATCCCGGGCCTTTTCCCTGCCCGCTACCCATATCGGTTCCGTCGTATCGGTCGCAGGTGCGGGGGGATAGTTTGTTCAAGACGAGAGGACATCACACGTGATCGATGAATCCACCAAGCGCCGCCGAGTTCTGCTGAAGCTGTCGGGGGAGGCGTTCGGCGGCGGCCAACTGGGCGTGAATCCCGACGTCGTGGGACAGATCGCCCGCGAGATCGCCGAGGCGGTGGACCGCGTCGACATCGCCATCGTCGTGGGCGGCGGGAACTTCTTCCGGGGTGCCGAGCTCAGCCAGCGCGGGATGGACCGCGGGCGCGCCGACTACATGGGCATGCTCGGCACGGTGATGAACTCCCTCGCACTGCAGGACTTCCTCGAGCAGGCCGGTGCCGCCACCCGCGTGCAGTCCGCCATCTCGATGACGCAGGTGGCGGAGCCCTACATCCCGCGCCGCGCGGTGCGTCACCTCGAGAAGGGCCGCGTCGTGATCTTCGGTGCGGGTGCGGGCCTTCCCTACTTCTCGACCGACACGGTCGCCGCCCAGCGCGCGTTGGAGATCGGCGCGACCGAGGTCCTCGTCGCCAAGAACGGCGTCGACGGCGTCTACACCGCCGACCCGAACGTGGATCCGGATGCGACCAAGCTCGACCACGTCACCTACGGTGATGCGCTGCAGAAGGGACTCAAGGTCGTGGACTCCACCGCGTTCAGCCTCTGCATGGACAACGGTATGGACATGCGCGTGTTCGGCATGGAGCCCGCGGGGAACGTCACGCGGGCCCTGCTCGGCGAGACGATCGGCACGCTCGTCACCGCATGACGCGCCGCGCGAGCCCGGGGAGCCGGGCTCGCGCGCGACTAGACTGATCAGTCAGTCCCAACGAATGGAGTCACCGTGATTTCCGATGTCCTCGCCGATGCCGGAGCGCGTATGGATCGCGCCGTGGAGGCCGCCAAGGAAGACTTCGCGACGGTCCGCACCGGGCGCGCGAACCCCCAGATGTTCCAGAAGGTGATGGTCGACTACTACGGGTCGCCCACCCCTCTCGCCCAGCTGGCTTCGCTGAACAACCCCGAGGCACGCACTCTCGTCATCAACCCGTACGACAAGTCGGCGTTGAAGGCCATCGAGCAGGCCATCCGCGACATGCCGAATCTCGGGGTCAACCCGACCAACGACGGCACGATCGTGCGCGTCACGATGCCCGAGCTCACCCAGGACCGCCGCAAAGAGTACGTGAAGATCGTGCGCGGCAAGGGCGAGGACGCCAAGGTGCAGGTGCGCAACCTCCGCCGCAAGGCCAAGGACGACCTCGACGCGCTGAAGAGCGACGTCGGAGAAGACGAACTCGTTCGCGCCGAGAAAGAGCTCGACGCGGTCACGCGCACGCACGTCGACCTGATCGACGAGGCGCTCAAGCGCAAAGAGGCAGAGCTCCTCGAGGTCTGACACCCATGCCCGACGCCCCCGAAATCGGCGAAGGCGAGCCGGTCCACCCGACCGCCTCGCCTCGCCGGCTCGATCCGGCGCGCCGTTCGCCGAACACGGGCGAGGGTGTGAACGCGATCGAGTCGCAGCTGCGCGCCATGCGATCGGATGCCGAGCAGCACATCGCCAACGCCCGTGCGGAGTTCGATCAGGCGAATGAGCGGCTCAAGCAGCGCACCGGCCGCGACCTCATCGTCGCGACCCTGATCGGTGTGGGCATCGGTGCGATCGTCGTCGCCTCGCTGATCTTCATCAAGTGGTTGTTCGTGCTGTTCGCCGCGGCCGCCATGGTGCTCGGCGTCCTGGAGTTCTCGCGGGCCCTGCAGGTGTCGGGTCGACGCGTCGATGTCGTTCCCCAGCTCGTCATGGGCTTCCTGCTGCTGCTCAGCGGATTCTTCCTCGGGCCATGGGTGCACTGGGTCGCGACCCTGGCGGCCGTCGTCGTGGTCATCGTGTGGCGGCTCACCGCGCAGATGTTCGCCTCCGACGGGCGCGCGCACATCGAGGTCATCGGCGACGTGCTGGTCGCGAGCTTCGTTCAGCTGTACGTGCCGTTCCTCACGAGCGTCGCGATGATCCTGCTCGCACAGCCTCGCGGCGAGTGGTGGGTGCTCGCGTTCCTGATCCTTGCGGTGGCTGCCGATACCGGGGCCTACGTCTCGGGCCTGACGTTCGGCCGGGGTGGGCGGCATCCGATGGCCCCTCGCATCAGTCCGAAGAAGACCTGGGAGGGCTTCGCCGGCGCGTGCGTCGCCGCTCTCCTCGCCGGTGCCCTGCTCGCTGCCTTCATGCTGCAGGTGCCGTGGTGGGCCGGGCTCATCTTCGGTGCCGTCGTACTCGCGACGGCGACAGTCGGCGATCTCGGCGAGTCGATGCTCAAGCGCGATCTGGGAATCAAGGACATGAGCTCGTGGCTCCCCGGTCACGGGGGAGTGCTCGACCGGCTCGATTCGATTCTTCCGTCGGCGACCGCTGCCCTCGTGATGTTCTATCTGCTCGCCCCGTTGGGAGTGTCATGACCGAGACGCCGATCCACGACACCGCGGCCGCGACTCCGTTCCCGACGACCTCGGGTCGCACCAAGGGGTACGAGAAGCGTGCCGTGGACGTGTTCCTGGCCCGTGCCCGTGAAGCCTTCGAGGCCGATGATCTGGGTGCGTTGCGTTCGTCCGAGGTGCGCGCCGCCGCGTTCCCGCTCGTCAAGGGCGGGTACCGGGTGGAAGTCGTCGACGCCGCCCTCGGCCGCGTCGAAGACGCCTTCGCCGCGCGCGAGCGCGAGTACGCCCTGTCTCGTCTCGGTGCCCGCGCCTGGGTCGCCGAAACCCGCGACACGGCGCAGGTGGTCCTTGACCGACTCCGTCGACCGCGCGGTTCGCGATTCGACCGTGTGGGTGTTCTCCGTTACGGCTACCGCGTGGACGAGGTCGACGTCGTCGCGGAGCGTGTCGCGCGCTATCTCGCCGCGGGTGATCCGGTGACGCCCGAGCAGGTCCGCTCCGTCGCCTTCCGGATGCAGCGGGGCGGGTATCGCGAGACGCAGGTCGATGCGGTGCTCGACGCGGTCGTCGAAGTAATGCTCGCTGTCGGATGACTCCCGCGCGTGGCATCCTCGCTCGGGCCTCGGTAGAATCGGGCGCACTGTGACTTCTGGTTCGGAACTTTCGCGCGCATCCGCCTCCCGTGCCGCCCGCCGGGGCACGTGGGTCGACGTGGTCCCGCCGACGCTCCCTCGTCGTTCCGGTCCGCGGTGGTCGCGCCGTCGTGGGGTGGTCGGTGTCTTCGGAGCCGCCGCCGCCGTTCTGTTCGTGGGAGCCTACGTGGGCCCCATGGGGGCCTCACTTCTGCCCGCGCAGGCCGAGGAGCCGCACACCGTCACGCTGTACGCCGAGGGGCTCGGCGATACGCAAGCCGTCTCGACCTCGGGAGAGAAGCAGGCTCCGCAGCTCGATCGCGCGAGCTACAACGTCTACGTGAAGCCCAAGCCGACCCCGACGCCCACCCCGGCTCCGTCGCGCTCGAAAGACGCGGGCTCGGGTTCGTCGTCTGGCAACTCCGGCCCCGTGCTGTATTCCGGCGGCGGGGCTCCCGCCGAGTGGATGGCCGCAGCCGGCATCTCCGAAGCCGACATGGGCTACGTCGACTACATCGTCAGTCGCGAGAGCGGCTGGAACCCGAACGCGACGAACCGGTCGTCGGGAGCGTGCGGCCTGGTCCAGGCCCTGCCGTGCAGCAAGGTCCCCGGCAACGGCTACGACCCGGTCGACAACCTGCGTTGGGGAACCGGTTACGCCACCGGTCGCTACGGCGGCTGGGCCGGCGCGTACGCGTTCTGGACCGCCAACCACTGGTGGTGAGCGGCATCCATGCCCCGCTCCCGTAAGAGACGCCCCGATTCGTCGCGCAGCGACGACTCTCTCGACCGTTTGATCGCGGGGTGGAAGCGCACCGAGGTCAAACGCGGCGGCGAGTGGACGGTGCAGCCGATCTCCGCTGCCCAGGCGGTCAAGGACTACCTGTGTCCGGGCTGCGGTCGCACCGTCGAGGCCGGAACCGCTCATCTGGTCGTCTGGCGCGCCGATGGCGTTCTCGGAGACGCTGCCGACCTCGCCGCCCGGCGTCATTGGCACACGCACTGTTGGAGGATCGCCTGATGGAGATTCGCGGACCCGTTCTGCTGCCCGCCCGCCGTGAGGAGGTCGAGCTGCGCACGGTCGACGAGCTGACCCTCGTGGGCGAACTCGCTCTTCCCGCCGATGGCGAGCCGGTCGCGACCCTCGTCACTCTGCATCCGCTGCCCACCGCGGGCGGATTCATGGACTCGCACATCCTGCGCAAGGCCGCTGGCCGGCTTCCGGCGCTTGCGAACCTCGCCGTGCTGCGGTTCAACACCCGCGGCACCACGTCTGCGCGGGGAACGAGCGAGGGCGCCTTCGACGGGGGCGCGAAGGAGTGCTTCGACGTGGCTGCGGCCGTCGACTTCGTGCGGGAGCGCGGTCTTCCGCGCCCCTGGCTCGTGGGGTGGTCGTTCGGCACCGAGCTCGCCCTGAAGTACGGACGCGATCACGACATCGAGGGCGTCATCCTGCTCTCACCCCCGCTGCACCGCGCGACGGCCGAGGAGGTCGGCGCCTGGGCGGGCGATGCACGCCGGATGGTCGTGCTGGTGCCCGAGTTCGACGACTACCTGCGTCCCGCCGAAGCCCGTGAGCGTTTCTCATCCGTTCCGGATGCCACCCTCATCGCAGTCGACGGCGGCAAGCATCTGTGGGTCGGCGAGACGCAGACGCGCCGCGTGCTGACCGAGATCGTCGCTGCGGTGAACCCCGACGCCCTGCCGTTGCCGACCGAGTGGGACGGCGAGCTCGGGGGCTGAGGATCAGCGCTCGTTCTGTCGCGGGATGATGACCTCGCGGTAGATGATGAGGATGCTCGCCGCCACCGGGATCGCGATGAGCGCGCCCAGCAGGTTCAGCAGCGCGCCGCCGGCCAGTGCCGAGATGACCACGACCGACCCCGGCACCGACACGGCGCGGTTCATGATGCGCGGGGAGATCACGTACGCCTCGATCTGCATGTAGACGAGGTAGTAGATCGCCGCGGCCACGATCGCCCAGGTGGGTGTACCGAGGCCGGGGATGAGGCAGGTCAGGACGATGATCGTCGAACCCGTGAGCGTGCCGACGAGGGGGATCAGCGAGAAGAAGAACGCGATCACCGCGAGGACGGCGGGGAAGGGGGCGTTGATGATGGACAGGAAGATCGCGCTCAGCACGCCGTTGATGACGCCGAGGCTGACCTGTCCCATGACGTAATAGCCGACGGAGTCGGTGATCTTCTCGGCCAACTCGATGAAACGAGCACGTTTCGACGCCGGAACCAGCTGATAGACGGCCGACTTCAGCGAGGGGGTGGATGCCGTGAAGTAGATCGTGAGGATCAGCACGATGAAGGCGCCGCCGAGGCCGGCCGCGACCGCGCCGCCGATGGTCAGCAGACTGTTGCCGATCATGGTGGAGATGCTTCCGACATCCAGCGTCGAGAACCAGTGCTGGATACCCGCCCAGACCTCGTCGATCTTGAGCCAGGGGAGCGTCTGCGACACCCAGGTCTGCACGTCGGTGACGATCTCGTTCCATCGGCCGGGCTGCAGCAACTGCTCGATCTGCGTGACGAGCTGGGCGATCTGGCTGACGATGATGGGCACGACCATGAAGATGATGCCGGCGAAGACGCCGAGCACCGCCAGGATCGTGACGAGCACGGCCGCCCAGCGGGGGAGCCCGCGACGCTCGAGGAACGAGACCACGGGGTCCAGGCCCAGGGAGAGGAACAGCGCCGTTCCGACGTACAGCAGGATCGTCGAGAGGTTCTGCACGCTTCCGATGAGCAGCAGGCCGACTCCCACGCCGAGGGTGGCGAGCAGAGCGACCCGGAAGGGGTTGTGGATCTTCATGCCGAACGACTCCCGCATCAGCCGGGCAGGTGCGCCCGTGTCGTCAGGATACTGAGCCGACAGCCGTCTGAGCGCGCGACGGGCCTTGCCGAGAACTTTCAGGCACCCTCGGATAGTCTGAAATGTCGATTCGGTGGCGCCCGAGCCACCGGTGGGGATGGTGTGAAGCGTGAGATTCGTCTGGGCCGTGGTGGCATTCGTCATCGCTGCGGCCATGATCGGTGCCGGTATCGCTCAAAGGACCGTGTTCCACGGACCCTCGGAGACCTCGGCGAACGTGCAGACCGAGGGATCGACGGCGTTCACGTTGATCGACGGAGCGGTGCTGAACAGCGTCCCGGGTGCTCAGACGCTACGCGTCCAGGGCGACGGCGCCGTGTTCGCTTCGTACGGGCGCACCGCCGATGTCAAGGCGTGGCTCGCCGACGTCGCCTACACCTCCGTCACGCTCGACGGCGAGGGAACGGTGCAGACCTCCGAGGTCGAGCCGACGGTGACACCCGCCTCCGGCGCCGCGACGACCGGACGCTCTCCCGTGGACTCCGATCTCTGGCTCGATGAGTTCGAGCAGACCGGGTCGCTGTCGACCACCCTTCAGCTCCCGAGCGACATGAGCGTCCTCGTCGCCTCCGACGGGACCGCCCCGGCGCCCGCGAACATCAGCCTCACCTGGCCGATCGACGATTCCACGCCGTGGGCCGGTCCCCTCATCGTCGGCGGTGGGATCGTCCTGTTGATCGGCCTGATTCTCTACCTGCTGGGCATCCGCCATGTGCGTCGCCAGCGTCGTCCGCGCCGCAAGGGCCTGCCGCTGCCCGTGACCGAGCCGATCTCGACGATCGGCGCGGATGGCGAGAGCAAGGGGGTCGTGACCCAGAGCCCCGGGCGCCGGGCAGGCGCGCGCGTACGCGGCGCCCTCGGTGGTCGTCGTGCGCTGGTGGCCGTGCCGGCTCTGGGCGTGTCGGTGGCCCTTCTCGCGGGCTGCTCCGCCGATGCCTGGCCGCAGCTCGCCGCGACGGATTCGCCGAGCCCCACACCCACGGTGATCGTCCCGGAGGGACAGTTCCCGCCCGCGGTGACCGAGGCTCAGGCCCAGCGCATCGTCTCGAAGGTCTCGTCGACCGTTGCCCAGGCGGACGCCTCGCTCGATGCGAACGTGGTCGCCGAGCGCCTCTCGGGTCCCGCCCTGGCCGAGCGCCAGACCAACTACAAGCTGCGCGCCGCGATCGCCGATCGTCCGGCTCTGCCCGCGATTCCCGCGGAGCCCGTGCAGATCGTCCTCCCGCAGACCACGGGAACGTGGCCCCGCACCCTGATGACGGTGGTGGAGTCGGCGGATGCCGCGACCCCGACGACCACGATCATGATGATGACGCAGCAGACGCCGTGGGAGGAGTACAAGGCCTCCTACGTCGGCAATCTCGAAGCCTCCACCAACCTCCCCGAGCTGGCGGCTCCGTATGTGGGCGCGACCCAGGTCCCGCCGGACTCCTCGTTCCTGGTGATGGCGCCCGAGAAGGTCGCCGCGGCCTACGCCGACGTCATCAACAACGGTCAGAACAGCGCTTCGTTCGCGAAGTTCGACACGGCCAACGATCTCCTGCTGTCCGCGATCCAGGACAACAAGACCAAGCGCACCGACGAGCTGAACCAGACCGGTGCGGGAACGGCGGAGATCAGCTTCTCGGCTTCGGCGGGAGCGGCTACTCCGATCGCGCTGGCCACGCTCGACACGGGTGCCATCGTCGCCGTCAACGTGTACGAGAGCGACACGGCGAAGCCCACGAACAAAGACGCCGTGATCAAGCTGGACAACAACCCCGCGGTCAAGGCCCTCACCGGTGTCGACCAGTCCGCGACAGGCTTCACCACGACATACTCCGACCAGGTCTTCTTCTACGTGCCCAGCCAGGGCTCCGATGACCAGATCCGCCTGCTCGGCTACCGATCCAGCCTCCTCGAAGCGAAGGTGTCCCCGTGAGCACTCCCGCCCCCGGTTCCGTGATGCGCGGTGCCGTCGACCTCTCGTCGCTGCGTAACCGTCCGCAGCCGCCCGCCGCTCCCGCAGCCGGCGCCCCCGCCGCGCCGGCGGACGCGGTCGGCGCCCTGCCGCTCGTGTTCGACGTGACGGACGAGACGTTCGGCGAGGTGCTCGAGCTCTCGCGCACCGTGCCGGTGGTCATCGATCTGTGGGCCGAGTGGTGCGGACCGTGCAAGCAGCTCAGCCCCGTCCTGGAGAAAGTCGTCACCGAGCTCGCCGGTCGTCTCGTGCTGGCCAAGGTCGACGTCGATGCGAACCCGCAGCTCGCGCAGGGCTTCCGGGCGCAGTCGATTCCGATGGTGCTCGCCCTCGTCGCCGGTCAACCGGTTCCCCTCTTCACCGGGGCCGTGCCCGAGCAGCAGGTGCGCGACGTGTTCGCCCAGCTCCTGCAACTCGCCGCCCAGCACGGTGTGACCGGCACCGTGCCGGTCGAGGGGAGCTCCGCCCCCGACGCCCCCGTTGCCGAGCCGGAGCTGCCCCCGCTGCATGCCGAGGCCTTCGCCGCCATCGAAGAGGGCGACTACGCGCGCGCGATCCGCGCCTACGAGCAGGCCCTCGCCGATAACCCCCGCGATGCCGATGCCCGCGCAGGTCTCGGACAGGTTCGCCTTCTCGATCGCGTCCAGGGTGCCGACCTCCAGGCGGCACGCGCTGCCGCGGCCGCGGATCCGAAGGGTCTCGAGGCACAGTTCCTCGTCGCAGACCTCGATGTCGTGGGCGGCCACGTCGACGACGCCTTCGGTCGCCTGCTCGACCTGTTCGCCGCTCTGCCGACCGACGAGCGCGCTCCGGTTCGCGAGCGCCTGCTCGACCTCTTCGGGCTCGTCGGAGACGACGACGCCCGCGTCATCCGCGCGCGCTCGCGTCTGGCGTCACTGCTCTTCTGACGCCGGACGGTTTACGGCCCCGCCCTCCCGCAGGAGGACGGGGCCGTTCGTCGTTCGCGAAAGTGCACACGTGAGAGACCCCCGGGTACCGGGACACGGCTTGCGGTCCAGTACCCGGGGTCTGTCGTGCCGGTGTCAGCTTCCCGCGCGGTGGTGGAGCCAGAGAACGCCGAGGGGCGGGAGGGTCAGGGTGGCGCTTCCGCGACCGTCCGTGTCGACGGCGCCGAAGTTTCCTTGACCCGAACCGCCGAACACTTCGGCATCGCTGTTGAGGATCTCGCTCCAGGTCCCCGATTCGGGCAGATCCAGCGGGAAATCGGTCAGCGGGACGCCCGAGAAGTTGCAGACGACCACGATGGTGTTGCCGTGATGATCGCGGCGCGCGAACGCGAGCACGTTCGCGTTCCACGCGGGAGCGCCGAGACGCGAGAACGCCGCACCGTCGTGATCGCGCGACCAGAGGGCCGCCTGGTCCTTATAGACGCGGTTCAGCTCGGCGACGAAGGAGTGCAGCTGCTTGTGAGAGGGCTGGTCGAGCATCCACCAATCGATGCTGCGGGACTCCGACCATTCCGACATCTGGCCGAACTCCTGGCCCATGAACAGCAGCTGCTTTCCGGGATGGCCCCACATGTAGGCCAGGAACGCGCGCATGTTGGCGAGCTTCTGCCAGTGGTCTCCCGGCATCCGGCCGAAGAGGCTGCCCTTGCCGTGCACGACCTCGTCGTGACTGATCGGCAGGACGAAGTTTTCGCTGAACGAGTACACGAAGGAGAATGACAGCTCGCCCTCGTGATGGGAGCGGTACATCGGGTCGCGCCCGATGTACTGCAACGAGTCGTTCATCCAGCCCATGTTCCACTTGAACCCGAAGCCGAGGCCCGCGTGAGAGGTGGGGGCGGTGACACCCGGGAAGCTGGTCGACTCCTCGGCTATCAGGGCGATGCCCGGGTAGCGCTTGTATGAAGTCGCGTTGACTTCCTGCAGGAAGCGGATGGCTTCGAGGTTCTCACGTCCACCGAACTGGTTGGGCGCCCATTCACCGTCGTTGCGGGAGTAGTCGAGGTAGAGCATGGAGGCCACGGCATCCACCCGCAGGCCGTCGACGTGAAACTCCTCGAACCAGTACAGCGCGTTGGCGACGAGGAAGTTGCGCACCTCGTTGCGGCCGTAGTCGAAGATGAGCGTTCCCCAGTCCTTGTGCTCTCCGCGACGGGGATCGGGGTGCTCGTACAGCGCCTCGCCGTCGAAGCGCGCGAGGGCGAAGTCGTCCTTGGGGAAGTGTCCGGGGACCCAGTCCATGATCACGCCGATACCGGCTCGGTGCAGGCGGTCGATCAGGTAGCGCAAGTCGTCGGGGGAGCCGAAACGGCTGG
The DNA here is from genome assembly GCF_030818635.1 of Microbacterium sp. SORGH_AS_0421. NCBI lineage: Bacteria > Bacillati > Actinomycetota > Actinomycetes > Micrococcales > Microbacteriaceae > Microbacterium > Microbacterium sp. SORGH_AS_0421. The sequence continues at coordinate 2,952,300 of NZ_JAUTAO010000001.1, read as the reverse complement.
TGGGGGCGTAGTAGCCCGACACCTGGTAGCCCCACGATCCGCCGAAGGGGTGTTCGGCGAGGGGCAGGAACTCGACGTGGGTGAAACCCTGAGCACCCACGTAGTCGATGATCTCGTCGGCGGCCTCGCGGTACGACAGGCCCTGCTTCCACGAGCCGAGGTGGAGCTCGTAGATCGACATCGGCCGGTCGATGGGCGCGGTGCGCGAACGCTCCTTGATCCACTCGTCGTCGGCCCAGGCATATTCCGAATCGGTGACGACGGATGCCGTGGCGGGAGGAACCTCGGCGAGGCGCGCCATCGGGTCGGCCTTCTCGATCCACTGCCCCGCGCGGGTGAGGATCTCGAACTTGTAGCGGGTGCCGACGCCGATACCGGGGACGAAGACCTCCCAGACACCGCTGCCGCCCATCGAGCGCATGGCGTGTCCGGCCCCGTCCCAGCCGTTGAAGTCGCCGATCACACGCAGGGCGCGCGCATCGGGGGCCCAGACGGTGAAAGCGGTGCCGGCCGAACCGTCGAGCTCTCGCACGTGCGCACCCAGGACGCGCCAGAGCTCTTCGTGACGGCCCTCGGTGATGAGGTGCAGGTCGAGCTCGCCGAGGGAGGGCGCGTGGCGGTACCCGTCGTCGGACACGTGCTCGGAACCGTCGTAGGACGCACGCACCGTGTAGGCGCCGGGGTAGGTCTCGACGGGCGCCTCCCAGATGCCTCCGCGCACGTGCTCCAACGCAACCGCCGTACCGTCGGCGAGCTCGGCGACCACCTCGCGGGCGAGGGGGCGCCGCGAGCGGATGACCCACCCGGCGCCCGTCTCGTGCACACCCAGCACACTGTGCGGGTCGTGGTGGGCGCCGTGGGCGACGGCGTCCAGGATCTCGGGGGGAAGAGAGGTCATCGGTTCTCCTTGACGTGCAGGATGTGCACCGGCTCGACGAAGGCGTCGAGGCGCACGAAGTTGTGGTCGGCCCAGGTCCAGACCTGGCCCGTCACGAGGTCCTCGACCTCGTACGAGACGCCGGGTTCGATGCCGAACACGGTCGTGTCGAGGTGCACGGTGCTCTCGCGGGCGGAATGCCTATCGACGTTCGCGACGACGATGATCGTGTCGCTGGAACCGGTGGGGGAGAGTTCTGCGGCCAGGTGCTTGGAGTAGACGAGAATCGAGTCGTCGTCACTCCAGTGGATGTCGAGGTTGCGCAGCTGCAGCAGGGCCGGGTGTGCACGGCGCGCCGCGTTGAGCATCCGAATGTACGGGGCGAGCGAGTCGCCCGCGGCCTCGGCGCCGGCCCAGTCGCGGAACTTGTACTCGAACTTCTCGTTGTCGATGTTCTCTTCGGCACCCGGGCGCGCGACGTTCTCGAACAGCTCGTAGCCCGCGTACACCCCGTAGGTGGGCGCCGCCGTCGCGGCGATCGCGGCGCGGATCTTGTACGCCGGGCGTCCGCCGAACTGCAGGTACTCGGTGAGGATGTCGGGAGTGTTGACGAAGAGGTTGGGCCGCAGGAAGTCGGAGGTCTCGTGAGCGAGGCCGCCGAGGAACTCCTCGAGCTCCTCCTTCGTGTTGCGCCACGTGAAGTACGTGTAGCTCTGCTGGAACCCGGCCATCGCGAGTCCCTGCAGGGGGGCCGGGCGCGTGAACGCCTCGGCGAGGAACACCGCTCCGGGTTCCTCGGCGCTGACGGTGGCGATGAGCCACTCCCAGAACTGCAGGGGTTTGGTGTGGGGGTTGTCGACGCGGAAGATCGTGACGCCCTGCGCGATCCAATGGCGCACGATTCGCAGGACCTCTGCGCGGATCCCCTCAGGATCGTTGTCGAAGTTGATCGGGTAGATGTCCTGGTACTTCTTCGGCGGGTTCTCGGCGAACGCGATCGAGCCGTCGGGCAGCGTCGTGAACCACTCGGGGTGCTCCGTGACCCAGGGATGGTCGGGCGAGGCCTGGAGCGCCAGGTCGAGAGCGACCTCGATGTCGTTCTCACGGGCGGCCTGCACGAAGGCGCGGAAGTCGTCGAGCGTTCCGAGGTCGGGATGCACGGTGTCGTGCCCGCCCGCGGCGGCGCCGATCGCCCAGGGCGAGCCCGGGTCGCCCGGCTCGGTGACGAGGGTGTTGTTCGGGCCCTTGCGGTTGGTCTGTCCGATCGGGTGGATCGGCGGGAGGTAGAGGACGTCGAAGCCCATGTCGGCGACGGCCGGGAGTCGCTCGGCGGCGGTGCGGAAGGTGCCGCTGATCACACTGCCGTCCTCGGCGCGACGCGCACCCTCGGACCGGGGGAAGAATTCGTACCAGGCGCCGACGCCGGCGCGTTCGCGTTCCACGAGCAGCTCGGCATCCCGTCCGACCGATACCAGGCCCATCATCGGGCGCGCTTCGAAAAGCGACGCGATCTCGGGATCGCGGACGATCTGGAGGGCGGTGTCGTCGTGCACGTCCGGGTCGCGTAGCGCGCGGGCGGCGTCGTAGAGACGGTCTTTGTCGCTGGCCGGGCGCTTCTTCTCGCCGCGAGCACGGTCGAACAGCTGCGCGCCCATCTCGCGCATGAGCGCGACGTCGACGCCTGCCGCGATCTTGAGCTCGGCGGCGTGCTCCCAGGTGGCGAAGTCGTCGGCGAAGGACTCGAACCGGAACCGCCAGACTCCCTGCTCGAGGGGTGCCACGAGTGTCGACCAGCGGTCGAAGCCGTCGTTCAGCGGGCTCAGACGGTGCAGCGATTCGTCGCCCGACGGCGAGAACAGGCGCAGCTGCACGCCGATGCGGTCGTGGCCCTCGCGGAACGCCGTGACGGTGAACGGCACGGCCTCGCCCACGTACGCGGAAGGCCGGAAGCGGCCACCCGGAACGCTCGGATGCGGCAGCGCCATGGGGATGCGCGGGGTGACCACGCTGCGCGAGGTGGGCGTCGGCTTGACCGGACGCACGGGAATCGAGGCGGCGCTGCGCCAGGGCAGCTCGGGCGAGGAAGTCGTCGTGGTGGCCACGGTCCGAACCTATCGCGGGCCACCGACGTTGCCGTACGGTTTCGCTCGGCCTTGACAGCGGGCCCGGATCAGTCGACGCGGAACAGGCGCATGCTGGCCTCGGCGACGGGGACCACGTCTCCGGGAGCGAAACGCTCGGCCTGGTCGGACGGTCTCTCGTCTGCGCTCGACCACAGCGAGACGTACCGGGCTCCCTCGAGCTCGGGGAGGACGATCTCGGTGGCTGCCTCGGTGCCGTGGACGACGAGCAGCACGCGGTTGGGCTCCTCGTCCTCGGGCGTCGAGGTCGCCAGATACTGCAGCGTTCGGTGCGCGGGGGTCGTTCCAGCCGTCGATCGACATCGTCTCGCCGCGTTCGTCGAACCACTCCATGACGGATGCCGAGGGGATGACCTCGCCGAGCCGGGCGAATCGTCGCGGGCGCAGCGCGGGGTTCTCGCGCCGGAGCTGCGTGAGCCGCTGCGTGTGCGCGAAGAGATCGCGCTGCCACGGCGCCAGGTCCCACGAGAGCCAGGTGAGCGCGGAGTCGTGGCAGTAGGCGTTGTTGTTCCCGCGCTGCGTGCGCCCCATCTCGTCGCCCGCCGTGATCATGGGCACTCCCGCCGAGAGCAGCAGGGTGCCCATGAGGTTGCGCATGGCTTTGCGTCGGGTGGCGAGCACGCGCTCGTCGTCGGTGCGCCCTTCGGCGCCGTGGTTGAAGGACCGGTTCGTGTCGGCCCCGTCGCGATTCTGCTCGCCGTTGCCGAGGTTGTGCTTGACGTCGTACGACACGAGGTCACGCAGTGTGAAACCGTCGTGAGCGGTGACGAAATTGACGCTCGCGAGCGGGCCGCGCTCCTCGCTGAAGGTGTTGGACGACCCCGCGAGCCGCGTGGCGAAGCCTCCGATCCCGACGGGGGCGGTGGCGGCCCGACGTGCGTAGTCGATGTCGCTCAGCCAGAAGTTGCGGACTCGGTCGCGGTACCGATCGTTCCACTCGAGCCAGCCCTCGCCGAAGTTGCCGGTCTGCCAGCCGCCCATCCCGACGTCCCACGGTTCGGCGATCAGCTTGGTGCTCGCCAACCGGTCGTCGTCGCGGATCGCCTGGAGCAGGGGATGCTCGGGCGTGAACGAATGGTGCTCGTCGCGACCGAGGGTGACCGCCAGATCGAAGCGGAAGCCGTCGATCTGGACCTCTTCGCTCCAGTACCTCAACGAATCCAGGATCAGACGCGCGGCGGCGTCCGTCGAGGTGTTCACGGCGTTGCCGCAGCCGGTCTCGTCGATGTACGCGCCCTCGGCTGTCTGCCGGTAGTAGGCCCTGTTGTCGAGGCCGCGCAGGCTCGTGCGGGGGCCGCCGATGCCCTCTTCCGCCGTGTGGTTGTAGACGACGTCGAGAAGAACCTCCAGGCCCGCCTCGTGGAGGAGTTTCACCATGCCCTTGAACTCGCGCAGCACCGCTTCGGGCCCCTCGGCGCGGCTCGCCGCTGTGGCGTAGGGAGCGTGGGGGGTGAAGAAGTTCAGCGAGTTGTAGCCCCAGTAGTTCGACAGTCCGAGCTGCAGCAGTCGCGGCTCGGTGGCGAAGGCGTGCACCGGCAGCAGCTCGACGCTGGTCACGCCGAGGGAGAGCAGGTGGTCGATCATCGCGGGGTGCGCGAGACCCGCATACGTTCCGTGGAGGGCGGGCGGAATGAACGGATGCCGCTTGGTGAGGCCCTTCACATGACCCTCGTAGATGACCGTGCGGTCGAGGGGCACGCGCGGCTTGGCCGAGCTGCCCCAGTCGAAGGATCCGTCCACGACCACCGAGCGCCAATCGCCGTAGCTGCCCGACACGAGCCCGCGGGAGTACGGCTCGATGAGAAGCGACTGCGGGTTGAAGGTGTGTCCGGGCCCGTGCGGTCCGCCGACGCGGATCGCGTACCGGGCGCCGGGGCGGAGCAGGGCGGTGGTCGCCTCGAAGACGCCCTCGCCGACGGGGTCCATGGTGATCGTCTCGGTCGCCCAGTCGAGGTCGAGGTCGTCGAAGACGAGCAGCTGCATCGCGTCGGCCGACCCGGACCAGACGCGCAGCGTGCCGCCGTCGGGACCGAGGCGCACCCCCAGATCGTCGAGGGACGAACTGAGCAGGGCGGGGCGGGCGGGCAGGACAGTCTCGGGTCGGGACATGCGTCTTAGGCTAGTGAAAGGCGCGGGAGATGCGGGGAGGGTGAGGATGCGGGTTTACCTCGATCACGCGGCGACCACCCCTCTGCGCCCCGAAGCGCGCGAAGCGTGGCTCGCTGCCCACGACGTGCTCGGCAACCCCTCGTCGATCCACGCCGCGGGGCAGGACGCCCGGCGTCTCCTCGAAGACGCGCGCGAGAGCGTCGCCGCGGTCCTGGGGTGCCAGCCCATCGAGGTGGTCTTCACCTCGGGTGGCACCGAGTCCGCCAACCTCGCCCTGAAGGGCCTGTGGTGGTCGCGTCAGCCGGCGACGGACGCGATCGTGCTGCCCGACGGGGAGCACCACGCGACGCTGGACGCCGTGGGGTGGCTCGCTGCGACGCAGGACGCGCAGGTGCGCGCCGCGCCCCTCGATCCGCTCGGACGCATCGACGTCGAGGCGTTCTTGACCGTTCTGCCCGGTGCTGCCCTCGCCACCGCGCTCGTGGCGAGCAACGAGGTGGGAACGATCCAGGATGCCGCCGATCTGGCCTTGCGCGCGCACGAGGCCGGAGTGCCGCTGCACCTGGACGCCGTCTCGGCGCTCGGCCAGATCACGGTGGACTTCGCCGCGTGGCGCGGGGCGGGCACCGATTCCTCCGGGCTCGTCGCGATGTCGGTGTCGGCTCACAAGGTCGGCGGTCCGGTCGGCGTCGGTGCAGCGGTCGTCTCGCGACACGCCCGCCTCACGCCCCTCGTCCACGGCGGCGGGCAGCAGCGCAGCCTCCGTGCCGGCACCCAGGACGTCGCGGGAGCCGCCGCCTTCGCCGCCGCGATCACGGCGGCCGAGCACGAGCGCCGCGACGAGGCCGTGCGTCTCGAGGCCCTGCGGGATCGCCTGGTGGCCGGCATCCGCTCGTCCATCCCTTCGGCCCGACTGCTCGGGCATCCCACCGAGCGTCTCCCCGGTAATGCGCACGTGCTCTTCCCGGATGCCGCGGGCGAGACGCTGCTCTTCCTGCTCGACATGGAGCAGATCGCGGTGTCGACGGGGTCCGCGTGCCAGGCCGGGGTCGCGGAGCCCTCGCACGTGGTTCTGGCTCTCGGGCTGGACGATCGTGCGGCGCGCTCGGTTCTGCGATTCACGCTCGGCCGCACCTCGACGGACGCCGACGTCGACGCGGTGCTCTCCCGTCTGCCCGATGCGTACGCCCGGGCCGTCGCATCCGGCGCCCGTTCGGACCGACGTTCGTAGACTGGGACGATGCGAGTTCTGGCGGCGATGAGCGGTGGGGTCGACTCCGCGGTGGCTGCGGCCCGCGCGGTGGAGGCGGGTCACGACGTGGTCGGCGTACACCTGGCGCTGTCGCGCGCCGGGGGGACTCTCCGCGCCGGTAGCCGCGGCTGCTGCACGATCGAAGACGCCATGGACGCACGGCGTGCCGCCGACAAGCTCGGCATGCCCTTCTACGTCTGGGATTTCTCGGAGCGGTTCCGCGACGACGTGATCGATGACTTCGTGGCGGAGTACCGTGCCGGGCGCACCCCGAATCCCTGCATGCGCTGCAACGAGAAGATCAAGTTCGCCGCGCTTCTGGAGCGCGCGCTGGAGCTCGGCTTCGACGCCGTGTGCACGGGTCACTACGCCACGCTCGTCGATACGCCCGACGGGCGCGAGCTGCATCGGGCTTCCGACAACGCGAAGGACCAGTCCTACGTGCTGGGCGTGCTCACGGCCGAGCAGCTCGCTCACACCTACTTCCCGCTCGGTTCGACGCCCTCGAAGGCGCTCGTGCGCGCCGAGGCGGAGGAGCGCGGGCTGTCGGTGGCGCAGAAGCCCGACAGCCACGACATCTGCTTCATCCCCGACGGCGACACGCGCGGCTGGCTCGCCGACAAGGTCGGTGCCGAGCGCGGAGAGATCCTCGATCGCACAGGTGCGGTGGTCGGCACGCACGAGGGGGCGCACGCCTTCACGGTCGGTCAGCGTCGCGGCCTGCAACTGGGGGTTCCCGCGGCCGACGGCAAACCGCGATTCGTGCTCGAGGTCCGCCCGATCAACAACACGGTCGTGGTCGGCCCCAAGGAGGCGCTCGCGTGCTCCGAGATCGCGGGGGAGCGCTTCACCTGGGCGGGTCGGGCACCCTCGTCGACCTCTTTCGCGTGTCACGCGCAGATCCGCGCGCACGCCGATCCCGTCCCGGCGACGGCCGAGCTCGTCGACGGTGTGCTGACGGTGCGTCCCGAGACGCCGTTCGACGGTGTGGCGCCCGGGCAGACCGCGGTGCTCTACGACGGCACGCGCGTGCTCGGGCAGTTCACGATCGATCGGACGGTGTCGGCGGTTCCGGTCGAGGCGTGACCGGTGAGGGACTTGGTGGTGCAAGGCCCTCCGAGGATGTCGGAACCCCTCCCTAAGCTGGATGAGTGACCGAGCACGATCAGCTTCCCGACCTCACCCTCGATGAGGCACGCGCCGAGGCGGGCGAACTCACGCAGCGCATCGTCGGCGCGCGCGACGCCTACTACGGGCGCGATGCCGAGGTCGTCGACGACGCGACCTACGACGGGTGGATGCACCGGCTCGAGGCGCTCGAACGCCTTCACCCCGAGCTGCAGGGGCAGGACAGCCCCACTCTGTCGGTGGGCGCGGCCGAGGCCACCGATCTCGCGACGATCGAGCACGCCGAGCGCATGCTCAGCCTCGACAACGTCTTCTCTCCCGACGAGCTTCGCGACTGGGCCGTCAAGACCGAGGCCGCCGCGGGCCGAAAGGTGCACTGGCTGAGCGAGTTGAAGATCGACGGGCTCGCGATCAGCCTGCGTTACGAGAACGGGGTGCTCACCTCGGCCGCGACGCGCGGCGACGGGCGGGTGGGCGAGATCGTGACCGAGAACGCGCTGCGTCTGGCCGACATCCCGCGTGAGCTCTCGGGTGAGGGCCACCCCGCGATCGTCGAGGTGCGAGGCGAGGTCTTCATCCCCGTCGCGTCCTTCGAGGACCTCAATCGCCGGCAGGGCGAGCTCCGGGAGCGCGTGCTGGCCGAGGCGCGCGAGCGTGCGGCCGGTCGTCGCGGTGGACGCGCGTTCGACGAAGAGAAGGCCGAGATCGCCGCGGCGCGGCGGTTCCCCGCCTTCGCGAACCCTCGCAATGCGGCCAGCGGCGGTCTGCGTCAGCAGATCGACAAGAAGAGCGGCCTCGAGCTCGAGGCGGGGCTTGCGCGGATCGCCTCGCTCAAGCTTTACGTGCACGGCATCGGAGCCTGGCAGAACCCGCCCGTCGCAGCGCAGAGCGAGATCTACGACCTGCTGGCTTCCTGGGGCCTGCCCACCTCGCCGTACAGTCGCGTCGAGTCGTCGATCGACGGGGTACTCGCCTTCGTGGCGCACCACGGCGAGCACCGACACGACGTCGAGCACGAGATCGACGGAGTGGTCGTCAAGGTCGACGAGCTCGCGCTGCACGACGAGCTCGGGGCCACCAGCCGCGCACCGCGCTGGGCGATCGCCTACAAGTACCCGCCCGAGCAGGTGAACACGAAGCTCCTCGACATCGTCGTCTCGGTCGGACGCACCGGTCGTGCGACGCCCTTCGCGGTCATGGAACCCGCCAAGGTCGCCGGCAGCGTCGTCCGCCAGGCCACCCTGCACAACCAGGACGTGGTGAAGGTCAAGGGCGTGCTCATCGGCGACACGGTCGTGCTGCGCAAGGCCGGCGACGTCATCCCCGAGGTTCTGGGGCCCGTGGTCGAGCTGCGCGACGGCAGCGAACGCGCATTCGTCATGCCCGCGGACTGCCCCGAGTGCGGCACCCCCTTGCGACCGGCGAAAGAGGGCGACATCGACCTGCGGTGCCCGAACGCTCGTTCCTGCCCCGCCCAGGTGCGTGGACGTGTAGAGCACATCGGCTCGCGCGGAGCGCTCGACGTCGAAGCTCTCGGCGAGGTCACCGCGGCAGCGCTGACCCAACCCGAGGTCCCCGACCAGCCACCGCTCGACACCGAGGCGGGGCTGTTCGATCTGACCGTCGACGAGCTCGTGCCCATCGAGGTGATCGTGCGCGACTCCGAAACGGGCGAGCGCAAGGTCGACCCCGACACCGGCGAGCTCGTGCGTCGCCTGCCGTTCCAGAAGCTCTCGCCCGCGACGTACCCCCCGGGCACCGAAGACCTCGATCCTGCGGAGCGCCGTCGGCGCGGCATCCGCAAGGACTATCGCGAGGTTCGCCCCTCCGAGCAGGCGACGAAGCTGATCGCCGAGCTCGACAAGGCCAAGACCAAGGACCTCTGGCGACTGCTCGTCTCGCTGAACATCCGTCACGTCGGCCCCGTCGCGGCCCGCGCTCTGGCCCAGTGGTTCGGGTCCCTCGACGCCATCCGCGCGGCGTCGCGCGAAGAACTCGCCGCCGTCGAGGGCGTGGGGGGGATCATCGCGGACGCCGTGATCGATTGGTTCGAGGTCGACTGGCACCGCGAGATCGTCGAACGGTGGGCCGCGGCCGGGGTGCGCTTCTCGATCCCGGGTCACCCCGGGCCGGGGGCCGCGGAGGCCGCGGGCGGAGTGCTCTCGGGCGTGACCGTCGTGGCCACGGGCTCGCTCGAGGGTTATACCCGCGAGGGCGCGCAAGAGGCGATCCTGTCGGCGGGCGGAAAGGCCGCATCGAGCGTGTCGAAGAAGACCGACTTCGTCGCCGCGGGGCCGGGCGCCGGGTCGAAGCTCGCGAAGGCCGAAGAGCTGGGCGTGCGGATCCTCGATGCCGCGCAGTTCCGCATCCTCGTCGAGCAGGGACCCGCGGCCCTGGACGGCGCGACAGACGGGGTCGAGGCGGGCAGCTCCGAGCCAGACGAGCGCGCCGCGTCCGCAGGCTGAGAGGACGAGAGAGGGCGGGAGCCGAAGCCCCCGCCCTCTCTGCTCGGTCGTGTCCGGCGTCAGCCGGCGCAGGCCGTTGCAGCCTCGGTGAAGCTCGACTGCAGAGTGCTGATCTGGTCGCTCAGCCCGCTGGCCTTCGACGGGTCCGCGACGACGGTCTCGAGGTACGCGGCGTAGTTGCTGAGCGCACCGCTGGCCTTCTGCGCCGCGGGCGCGATCTCTTCGTTGGTGATCGACGAGAACTGGGTGCCGACGTCGGATGCGAGCTGCTTGAACGCCGTGAGCGTCGCCTGCGGGTCGGAACTGTCGACCGTGCTGCCCGCACCGCTGACCGCCTGGAACTGCTCGCGGACGATGTCGCAGGCCTCCGCCTTCGACTGGTCGCCCGCGGGAGCGGCGGGCGTTGCGGGCGCCGTGGTCTCTTGCGTGGTGGTGGTACCGCCGTCGTTCGAGCTGTTGTCGCTCGACTCGGCGGTGTTCGACGCGCCGCCCGAGCAGCCGGCGAGTAGGAGCAGCGCAGAGGCTGCGACGAGAGCGAACGGAGTGCGCTTGATGATCATGTGATTCCCCCCAAGGTCACACCCGGGCACGACACGGCCCGGATTCGCCCACCGTATCGACCCCGTGGCCGGCCATGCCAATTCGACCCCTGCCCTTGCGCGACGAGCTCGGGTGTAGCAGGGACCGGGTCCTCAGCCCTCGAGGAGCCTGTCGCGCACCTGGCGCCGGAGCACCTTGCCGATGAGGGAGCGGGGGAGTTCGTCGACCACGACGATCCGCTTCGGCACCTTGTACGGCGTCAGGATGCCGCGGGCGAACGCCCGCACCGCCTCGCCGTCGAACTCGCCCGGCGACGACGGCACCACCGCGGCGATGACCTCTTCGCCCGAGTGCTCGCTCGGCACGCCGACGACCGCGACATCCACGACAGAGGGGTGCTGACGCAGCACGTTCTCGACCTCGGTGGGGGCGACGTTGAAGCCGCCCGTGATGATGAGCTCCTTGATGCGGTCGACGATCCGGACGAACCCGCCGTCGTCGATCGTGACGATGTCTCCGGTGCGGAACCACCCGTCGACGAAGACCGCCTCGGTCTCTTCGGGTTTGCCGTAGTAGCCGGAGAAGACCTGCGGACCGCGCACGAGCAGTTCTCCGCGCTCGACGTCCGTGCGGGGATCGTCGGGGTCGACCACGCGGCACTCGGTGCCGGGAAGGGGCAGGCCGACGGTGCCCGCGACCCGGTTGTCGGCCACGGGGTTGGCCATGAGCACGGGGGAGCACTCGCTCAACCCGTAACCCTCGACGAGGAACCCGCCGGTGGCCTGCTCGAAGGGGACGACCAGGGAGTGCGGGAGCGCCATGGCCCCCGAGATCGCGACATCCGTGCCGGTGAGGGACACCCCCTTCTCGTTCGCGGCCGCGAGCAGGCGCTCGGCGATCGGTGGCACCAGCGGAAGGAACGTCGCGGGGTGCTTCTTCGTGACCTCGAGCACGAGGTCGGGGTCGAACTTCGGGAACAGCACGAGACGCGCGCCCATCGACATCGCGAAAGTCAGGCACAACGTCAGGCCGTAGGCGTGGAACATCGGCAGCACCGCGTAGACGACGCAGCCCTCGCCGCGCACGATCTGCGGTACCCAGGCCCGTGCTTGCGCGGCATTGGCGAGGAGGTTCGCGTGGGTGAGCATCGCCCCCTTGGGGGTCCCGGTCGTGCCGCTCGTGTACTGGATGATCGCCAGATCCGTCGAGCCCGGCCGAGGGTGCGTCTCGGGAAGGGGCTGGTGGCGTGTCAGGTCGGCCCAGCGGTCGGCATCCTGGATCTTCGTCGTCAGGGCGGCACGGGCCTCGCGTGCCCTGGCGATCGGCAGACGCAGGGCGAGTCGGGTGCGCAGCGGCATGGCGGTGGTCACATCGACCGAGACGAGCGTGTCGACCTTCAGATCTGCGGGAAATTCCTGCACGGTCGCGACGACCTTGCTCCACACGATGGCGTGCTTCGCGCCGTGATCCTCGAACTGCTTGCGGAGCTCCCGCGGCGTGTAGAGCGGATTGTGCTCGACCACGACCGCACCCAGTCGCAGCACGGCGTAGAACGCCACGATGTGCTGCGGGCAGTTCGGCAATACGAGGGCGACCGGATCCCCCGCCTTGACGCCGCGCTCTGCGAGAGCACTGGCGACGCGGGCGATCTGGTCGGACATCTCGGCGTAGGAGGTCTCACGGCCGAAGAACTGCAGGGCCGGGGCGTCGGGGTAATCCCGCACCGAGGCGTCGACGATGTCGACGAGCGACCCGCCCTGGGGCGCCAGGTCTTCGGGCACCCCCGCGGCATAGCTCGAGGTCCAGGGGCGCGGCGGATCGAAGCTCGTCACCCCGCCAGCCTATGGGCGCGTACGCGGCGGGGTCGAGGCGGGCGCGGCACCGCGCGCGAACTAGACTTGCCGGGTGTCTGAAATCACTCCTGATCTCGTGCGCCATCTCGGTGTGCTCGCCCGGATCCAGTTGAGCGACGAGGAGGTCCAGAGCCTCACCGGTCAGCTGGATGCCATCGTCGACAACATCGCAAAGGTGTCCGAGGTGGCGACCCCCGAGGTCGTCGCGACGAGCCACCCGATCCCGCTCGAGAACGTCTTCCGCCCCGACGTCGTGCAGCAGCAGCTCACGCGCGATCAGGTGCTGCAGAACGCCCCCGACCAGGCCGATGGCCGATTTCGCGTGACCGCGATCCTGGGAGAAGAGCAGTGACCGACCTCACCCGTCTGACAGCGGCCGATCTGGCCGCCAAGATCTCGTCGTCCGAGGTGTCGAGCGTCGAAGCGACGCAGGCTCACCTCGATCGCATCGCCGCCGTCGACGGCGACGTGCACGCCTTCCTGCACGTGAGCGATCACGCCCTCGAGGTGGCCGCCGACATCGACCGCCGTCGCGCGGCGGGCGAGCAGCTCCACGAGCTCGCGGGCGTCCCGCTCGCCGTCAAGGACGTGCTCGTGACCACTGACATGCCCTCCACGAGCGGGTCGAAGATCCTCGAGGGGTACATGTCGCCGTACGACGCGACCGTCGTCGCGCGCTCGCGCGCCGCCGGTCTCGTACCCCTCGGCAAGACGAACATGGACGAGTTCGCGATGGGCTCGTCCACCGAGTTCTCGGCCTATGGTCCCACCCGCAACCCCTGGGATCTCGACCGCATCCCCGGCGGCTCCGGCGGCGGGTCGGCTGCGGCCGTCGCCGCTTTCGAGGCGCCGCTGGCCCTCGGCTCCGACACCGGCGGCTCGATCCGCCAGCCGGCGCACGTCACGGGCACCGTGGGAGTGAAGCCGACCTACGGCGGCGTGAGCCGTTACGGCGCGATCGCCCTGGCATCCAGCCTCGATCAGGTGGGGCCCGTCACACGCACCGTGCTCGATGCGGGGCTTCTGCACGACGTCATCGGCGGGCACGACGCGAACGATTCGACCTCGCTCTCCGACGCGTGGCCGTCGTTCGCCGCCGCCGCCCGCGAGGGCGCGACCGGAGAGGTCCTCAAGGGCCTCAAGGTCGGCGTCATCCGCGAACTCGACGACCGCGGCTTCCAGAAGGGCGTCTCGGACTCGTTCCGCGCCTCGCTGGCCGCCATGGAGGCGCAGGGCGCCGAGATCGTCGAGATCAGCGCTCCGCACTTCGAGTACGGCGTCGCCGCGTATTACCTCATCCTCCCCGCCGAAGCCTCGAGCAACCTCGCGAAGTTCGACTCGGTGCGCTTCGGGATGCGGGTGAACCCGCAGGGGGCAGCCACCGTCGAGAACGTCATGGCGCTCACGCGAGACGCGGGCTTCGGCCCCGAGGTCAAGCGTCGCATCATCCTGGGCACCTACGCCCTGTCCGCGGGCTACTACGACGCCTACTACGGCAGCGCGCAGAAGGTCCGCACGCTCATCCAGCAGGACTTCGACGCCGCTTTCGCGCAGGTCGACGTGATCGCGACGCCGTCGGCACCGACCACGGCCTTCCGACTGGGCGAGAAGATCGACGACCCGCTGCAGATGTACCTGAACGACGTGACGACGATCCCCGCGAACCTCGCGGGAGTCCCCGGCATCTCGGTGCCGAGCGGTCTCGCCGCCGAAGACGGCCTGCCCGTCGGCATCCAGTTCCTCGCCCCCGCTCGCGAGGACGCGCGTCTGTACCGCGTCGGTGCGGCGCTCGAGGCGCTGCTCGTCGACCAATGGGGCGGACCGCTGCTCGACAAAGCCCCTTCCCTCACGAACGGAGCGCCGCTCTGATGGCGAAAGACGCACTCATGGACTTCGACGAGGCGCTCGAGATGTTCGAGCCCGTCCTCGGTTTCGAGGTGCACGTCGAGCTGAACACGGCCACGAAGATGTTCTCGGCCGCACCCAACCCCGCGAACGAGGCCAACCACGGTGCCGAGCCGAACACGCTCGTCGCGCCGGTCGACATGGGTCTTCCCGGGGCCCTTCCCGTGGTGAACGCCGAAGCGATCCGCTCGTCGATCAGCCTGGGCCTGGCGCTGGGGTGCTCTATCGCTGCGTCGAGCCGGTTCGCGCGGAAGAACTACTTCTATCCCGATCTCGGTAAGAACTATCAGATCTCCCAGTACGACGAGCCGATCGCCTTCGAGGGCTCGGTCGAGGTCGAACTCGAAGACGGCACCATCGTGACCGTGCCCATCGAGCGTGCGCACATGGAAGAAGACGCGGGCAAGCTGACCCACATGGGCGGCGCGACCGGTCGCATCCAGGGCGCCGAGTACTCGCTGGTCGACTACAACCGCGCGGGCGTCCCCCTCGTCGAGATCGTCACCAAGCCGATCTTCGGCGCCGAGCACGCCGCTCCCGCTCTGGCGAAGGCGTACGTCGCGACCATCCGCGACATCGTGCGCGGTCTGGGTATCTCCGAGGCCAAGCTCGAGCGCGGAAACCTCCGCTGCGACGCCAACGTCTCGTTGCGCCCCCGCGGCCAGGAGAAGTTGGGCACGCGTACCGAGACGAAGAACGTCAACTCAATGCGTTCGGTGGAGCGTGCGGTGCGCTACGAGATCCAGCGTCAGGCGGCGATCCTCGCCAAGGGCGGCACCATCACGCAAGAGACGCGTCACTGGCACGAGGACACGGGTCGCACCTCGCCGGGTCGTCCGAAGTCGGATGCCGACGACTACCGTTACTTCCCCGAGCCCGACCTGCTGCCGGTCGTGCCCGCTCCCGAGCTGATCGAGGAGCTGCGCGCCGCACTGCCGGAGCCACCGGCGGCACGTCGTCGTCGGCTCAAGGCCGAGTGGGGCTTCACCGACCTCGAGTTCCAGGACGTCGCCAACGGCGGACTGCTCGACGCGGTGGCCGACACGATCGCCGCGGGTGCTGCGCCGGCTTCTGCTCGCAAGTGGTGGACGGGGGAGATCACCCGCGTCGCCAACGCGCAGGAGCGCGACGCCGCCGATCTCGTATCGCCCGAGAACGTCGCCGCCCTGCAGAAGCTGATCGACGCCGGGACCCTCACCGACAAGCTGGCGCGCCAGGTGCTCGAGGGTGTCATCGCCGGCGAGGGCACCCCGCAGGAGGTCGTCGACGCCCGCGGTCTCGCCGTCGTCTCGGATGACGGAGCGCTCATCGCGGCGATCGACGATGCCCTGGCGGCTCAGCCCGACGTACTCGCGAAGATCCGTGACGGCAAGGTTCAGGCCGCCGGCGCCGTCATCGGCGCGGTCATGAAGGCGATGAAGGGCCAGGCCGACGCCGCGCGCGTGCGCGAGCTCGTCCTGGAGCGCGCCGCCGCGCAGTAGGACTCCGGATGCCACGACCTCGGCCGTCTCGTGCGGCTCGGGGTCGTGGCATCCGTCGTTCGCGGTGTTCCCTCTGCGGGCCCGGATCCGATGTCGGAGGTCCGGGAGAGAATGGATGCCATGGGACGAGGTGATGGGACGGGACGCATCGTCTCGCGCCCCGACGCCGACGACACGGGTGCGGGTATTCTGCACGTCGACATGGACGCGTTCTTCGCATCCGTCGCGGTTCTCGACGATCCGTCGCTCGCGGGGAAGCCGCTGATCATCGGCGGCTCCGAGGGGCGCGGTGTCGTCTCGAGCGCCTCGTACGAAGCGCGCCGATACGGCGTCAAGTCGGCGATGCCGGTGGCCATCGCGCTGCGACTGTGCCCGACGGCGATCGTCGTGAATCCGCCGTATCACCGGTACACAGAGATGTCGCGACAGGTCATGGGGATCTTCCACGACGTCACGCCGATGGTCGAGCCGCTCTCGATCGACGAGGCCTTTCTCGACGTCCGCGGCGCGAGACGACTCTGGGGGAGCCCCGGCACGATCGCCCGCGACCTTCGCGCGCGGGTGAAGGCCGAGACGGGGCTCACCTGCAGTATCGGTGTCGCCGCGACCAAACACGTCGCCAAGATGGCCTCGACGATCTCGAAGCCCGACGGACTGCTGGTCGTCGCGGCCGCCGACACCGAGGCGTTCCTTCGCCCTCGGTCGGTGCGGGCGCTGTGGGGCGTCGGGCCGAAGGCCGCCGAGGCACTCGAATCGCGCGGCATCCGTCTTGTCTCCGACGTCCTCGACACCCCGCGGCACGCGCTCGACCAGGTCCTCGGTGCGGCGATGGGGGAGCGGATCTGGCAACTCTCGCGCGGGATCGACGCTCGCGAGGTGCACACGGGCCGCACCGAGAAGAGCATCGGGCACGAAGAGACGTTCCACACCGACATCTCCGACACGCGCCTGTTGCACGTGGAGCTGCGACGGCTGGCCGATCGGGTCGGGGCGCGTCTTCGCGGGCAGCAGTATGAGGCGTCGACGATCTCGATCAAGGTGCGCTTCTCGGACTTCACGACCCTCAGCCGTTCGCGCACGCTGAAGGAGCCGACATCGGTCGGCCAGCGCATCGGCGACGCGGCGATCGAGCTCTTCGACGGGCTCGAGCGCCGGCAGGCCGTGCGCCTCGTCGGAGTCCGTGGAGAGAAGCTGAAGCCCGCGGTGATGGCTGCGACCCTGTGGGACGACGACGCCGAGTGGCGCCGCGTCGAAGGCGCCCTCGACGGTGCCACGGCGCGCTTCGGTCGGGGGGCGGTGACACGGGGATCGCTTCTGGGGCCGTCGCGCGGAGGGGGAGCGCTGCCGACGAATCCCCGCCCGTCGTACGATCACTGACCCGCCACCTGTCGTGGAGCGCTCCGTCGGCTTCTGGTGCACGGCCGGACGCCGTATGCAACGCCCTGGGCCGGTCGCCGGCGGGCCGCTACGGTGGGCTCATGCCCAACATCGCATTGGAACTCGGCAAGCAGGCCACGAGCTTCGGCGTCACCTCCGCCTATGGCGAGCAGCAGGACGTCGACGGTGTGCGCATCGTCCCCGTCGCCCTCGTCTGGGCCGGGTACGGCGGCGGCTCCGACGAGCAGGGGAACGGCGGGGGTGGCGGGGGCGGTTACACCCTTCCGCTCGGCGCCTACATCCGTCGTGGCGACGATCTGCGGTTCGACCCGAACCTCGTCTCGCTCTTGGCCGTCGGCATCCCGTTCGTGTGGGTAGCAGGCCGTGCCCTCAGCCGTGTCATCCGCGCTCTCAAGAAGTAGCGCAGACCCGGTCGACGACGCTCTCACGGCGGCCCTCGCGGCGGTGAGAGCGCATATCGTCGCGGTCGGGGCCGCGAATCCGGTCGTCGCCCTCGACGGCCGTAGCGGGGCGGGGAAGAGCTCTCTGGCCCGACGGCTCGTTGCGGCGTGGCCCGGGCGCGGGCGCGTGCAACTGGTCGCGCTCGACGATGTGTATCCCGGGTGGGACGGGCTCGCCGCGGGCGTCGAGTACGCACGGCAGAGGATCCTGTCGCCGCACGCTCGCGGTCTCGTCGGCGTGTGGGAGAGATGGGACTGGGAGACCGGCTCGCGCGCGGAGGCGTACGCCGTCGATCCTTCGTTGCCGCTCGTCGTGGAAGGGGCAGGACTCCTGACGCCCGAGGTCGCCCGCCTCGCCGACGTCTCGGTGTGGGTCGATGCGCCGCTCCCGTCGCGCAAGGCGCGCGCCCTCGGGCGAGATGGCGACACCTACCGTCCGCATTGGGCCCGGTGGGCCGCCCAGGAGGACCGCCACCTCGCAGCTCACGACCCGGCGGGCCTCGCCGACCTCGTCCTGTCCATTCCCTGATCATTGGTGGCGAGTGGGGATGCCGGTGAGCGGGAAGAGACGTCTGTGGTTCGCCGCGTTCGCGACGATCGTCGTGGTGGCGTCGATCACCTCTCGGGCGGTTTCAGAGCCGCCCCGCCCGCTCCAGCGCGAGGGGGACAGGTCCGCGGCCGCCTTCGCAGATGAGACGGTGCTCGATCACCTGCGCTCGTTGGTTCGGGTCTCGGACCATCCCTCTCGCGAGGCGGCGGCGTTCCTCGCCCGCGCCGCAACGGAGCTGGGGGACCTCTTCCCGTTCGATCTCGTGCTGCTGTCGCAGAAGGGCGATACCTTCGTGGTGGCTTCGTACCGCTTCGAGGAAGGTTCCGACCTGCTGGGGCTGAGGGGCGCCTAATGGGTTCGAGCGTGCCGGGAGTACGTCGTGGCGACGGATCGCGTCACGACGTCCGCCGTCGCCTGCCCGCCAGGGACACCGGAACGGCCCCGCGGGCGCGGCGACTGACGACCTATCGCGTCAGGCCCTGCCGAGGGCGCCGATGAGCCCGTCCAGCCGGTAGCCGATCCAGTCGTACACGCCGAACCGGGGATCATCCGAGTCGTGGTCGTCGTCGTTCTGGATGCCGAGACGGGTCGCCATGACCAGCCGCAGCGCCGAGAGGGTCCGCATCCAGGCGAGCGCCTCCGTTTCGCCGAGGGCCACGGCGATCGCCGCGTCCGGGTCGCTCTCGGGGTCGAGGTCGGCCCCGTCCAGACCGAGCGTGTGCAGCACCGTCGCGACGTCCTGGGATCGGCGCTCCAGGAGGTCCTCGCCCGTGAGGCGGCGGAACTCACGGCTCGCGTCGGCGTCGTCGGGGTAGGCGTCGGGAAGCAGACGCTCGATGGCGGGGTCGGCTTCGGAGCGGGAGTCCGCCAGGAGGTCGCGGAACTGTCCGACGATGCCGGCCAGGTGCAGGGCTTCGAGGCCGCTGATCTCCAGCACGACGATTCGCTCGTTCACGCGGGGTCCTTCCTGAGCGTGGCCCACAGGCCGAAGTCGTGCATCGCCTGCACGTGCGCTTCCATCACCTCGCGGGGGCCGCGAGCCACGACCGCGTGACCGTCGTGGTGAACCGCGAGCATGAGTCTGTTCGCGGTGGGGGCGTCGAACCCGAAGTACGTGCGGAAGATGTGCGTGACGTAGCTCATGAGGTTGACGGGGTCGTTCCACACGACCGTCTGCCACGACGCCGGCGGTGCGGCAGTGAGGCTCGTGTCGAGATCGACGTCGAGATCGGGAGTGGCCAGGCCCGCCATCACGCCCACCCCAGCTCGTGCAGGCGCTCGTCGTCGATGCCGTAGAAGTGTGCGATCTCGTGGACCAGAGTGGTGTGGATCTCATCGCGCAGCTGGGTCTCGTCGTCGCACGCGGCGAGGTGAGGCTCGCGGTAGACGATGATCCGGTCGGGGAGTTCGCCGACCCCGTACCTCTCGCGCTCGGTGAGTGCCCAGCCGTCGTACAGGCCGAGCAGATCGAGAGACCCGTCCTCCGGGCGGTCGCCGACGACGAAGATCACGTTGTCCAGACCGTCGACCATGTCGTCGGGCAGCTGGTCCAGCTCATCGATCACGAGCTTCTCGAACGACGGTGCGTCCATCTCGAGCGTCGGGCGCGCGTCGACATCGTCGTTCACGGCGGGCCTCCCGGGGTCTCGAGCCGTCTGAGGGATGCCGGCGGCTCGCCGTGGCATCCTTCGTCGATTCTACGGCGCGGGGGAGTGCGGGGTTCGGATGACGAAGGCCCGGCGAGCGATGCTCTGCCGGGCCTTCGGGAATGGGGTGGCTAACGGGACTTGAACCCGCGACCCCCGCGACCACAACGCGGTGCTCTACCGACTGAGCTATAGCCACCATGTGCATGCCGAAGCAGACAACTGAACGATTATGTCATACGTCCAGCGCAAACGACGACACGGCCGTGGCCGAGACGGCCTTGGCCTCTTCGCTCGTCGGACCCGGCTGCGGCACGAAGACCGCGGCACGGTAGTAGGCGAGTTCGCGGATCGATTCGCGAATGTCGGCCAGCGCGCGGTGCCCGCCGTTCTTCGCCGGGGCCTGGAAGTAGGCGCGCGGGTACCAGCGGCGCGACAACTCCTTGATGCTGGACACATCGACATTGCGGTAGTGCAGCCAGCGATCGACCCGCGGCATGTACTTCGCCAAGAACATGCGATCCGTGCCGATCGTGTTGCCCGCGAGGGGTGCTTTGCCCTCGACCGGTGCGAAGCGCTGGATGTACTCGAGGGTCTGGAACTCGGCATCCGCCAGGCTCACACCGTTCGGGATCTCGTCGAGAAGCCCGGAGGAGCGGTGCATCTCGGTGACGAACTCGCCCATGTTGGCGAGAGCGAAGTCGTCGGGCTTGATGACGATCTGGAACCCCGGGTCGAGCACGTTCAGCTCGAAATCGGTGATGACGACCGCGATCTCTACCAGCTCGTCGACGCCGAGGTCGAGGCCCGTCATCTCGCAGTCGATCCAGACGAGCCGGTCGTTCTCGGAGGCGTTTACCATTCCCACATCCTACTGAGGGGTTCCGACACCGGTTCTGGTCCCCCAGACACGATTCGAACGTGTGACCGGCGGATTAGAAGGCCGCTGCTCTATCCACTGAGCTACTGGGGGTCGAACCCAGGATATCGCCCGGTCCCGCCACGCCGCGCCAGCCCCTGGCGCGTCCGTCGGGGCGGCGGTACATTCCGGGCATCGAGAGCAAAGGAGCGCTCATGTCCGAGACGGCGACACGACGAATCTGGGTGGCCTACGGGCCCAACGGAGTCGTGGGCAAGATCCAGAAGGATGCAGACGGCTATCGCGTCCACATGGCGGGTAAAGACGCCCCGTTGGGGGTGTACCCCTCGATGGAGATCGCGAAGAACGCGGTGCACTCCCACCTGAAGCCCGGGAGCGAGCGGCCGGAGTTCCGCGAGCACTGAGGGCGGCCGGCCCGGTCGCGTAGGGCTTCTCCCGCGCTGAATCAGGCGTTCGCCGCGGCGCGCGGACGACTCACGGGCTGCGGCGTGGCGAAGAGGGGCAGAGCGAGGTGGACCAGCGGTCCGATGCCCAGGGCGAACACGACGGTACCGATTCCCACGGTGCCGCCGAGGAGCCACCCCAGAGTCAGCACGGATCCCTCGACGCCGAGCCGGCAGGCCCAGATAGGCCAGCCGAAGCGCAGGTTCATGCCCGTCATGAGCCCGTCTCTGGGGCCGGGTCCGAAGTGGGCTCCGATGTAGAGCCCGGATGCCACGGCCACCAGCACGACCCCGGCGACCAGCATGAGCGCCTGGAGCCAGAATGCGTCGGGGTGGGGGAGGAACCCCAGGGCCAGCTGAAGGCTCGTGCCCACCAGCAGGATGTTGGCCACGGTTCCGACACCCGGCTTCTGACGCAGCGGGATCCACAGGAGCAGGACGCCCACTCCGACGATGTTCGTGATCCAGCCGATCCCGATCCCGGTGACGCGGGAGAGGCCCTGCGCGAACACGGTCCAGGGGTCGACGCCCAGGCCGGCGGCGACGGTGACGGCACAGCCGAGGCCGTACAACACGAGTCCGACGAGGAGGCGGGCGATCCGAGAAGGCATGGACAGATCCAATCACGCGATTGGCTTTTGGCAAGGATGCCAATTCGACTATGGTGGCCGCATGGACTCGCGCGTATCGGCTAGGACGCTCGCCTCGTCTCTCGGCGGATGGCGAGGCAAGGGCCCGGCGTACGAGGCCCTCGCCGATGGGGTTCGCCTGCTCTGTCTGGACAACCGGCTCGCTCCCGCCACCGCGCTCCCCGCCGAGCGCGAGCTCGCCGCAGCGCTCGGGGTGAGCCGGACGACGGTGGCGGCCGCCTATCAGAGCCTTCGCGATACCGGGCACATCGAAAGCCTTCGCGGCAGCGGCAGCGTGACCCTGCCCCTGCGCCGCACCGACCCCGGCCGTCACGAGCTCGATGCCGAAACGATCGACCTGCAGCAGGCGAGCCCGGCGGCGTGGCCCGGTCTGCCGGGCGTCATGGCCGAGGTCGTTCAAGACGCCCCCGCGCTCGTCGCGCGGATCGGCTACGACGTCGTCGGCGATCTCGGGCTGCGCCAGGCGATCGCCGAGCACTATCGCGATCGGGGGTTCCCGACCTCGCCCGATCAGATCCTGGTGACCACGGGCGCTCAGAGCGCCATCCATCTGATTGCCTCGGTCCTGCTCCACCGGGCGGATCGGGTCATGATCGAGACTCCCACCTACCCGCACGCCGCCGAAGCCTTCCGCCGTGTCGGCGCCCGCCTCGTGGGGGTGCCCGTCTCGCCCGCTCAGGGGTGGGATCTGGAGCGAGCGGAGCAGACGTTCGCGCGAGCCCTGCCTTCGCTGGCCTATCTCATGCCGGATTTCCACAACCCGACCGGCAGGACGATGACCGCCGCGGAGACCGAGGCGTTTCTCATCGGCGCGCGTTCGGTCGGCACGCTCCTGGTGATCGACGAGACCACCGCCCAGCTGGACATCGACCGCGCAGTCGGCCCGGCGCCCTTCACGGACGATGAGCGCGTCATCCGTGTCGGATCCCTCGGCAAGACGGTGTGGGGCGGATTGCGTATCGGATGGGTACGCGCGGCGCCCGACATCGTGCGTCGACTGGCGAGTGGTCGCCCCGTGCACGATCTGGGCACCCCCGAGCTCGAACAGGCTGTCGCCGCCCGGCTGATTCCTCGTCTCGGTGAGATCGCGGCGCAGCGTGGGACGCTCCTGCGAGCCGGTCGCGACTGCCTCGTTCCAGAACTGCGGCGGGTGTTTCCCGAGTGGGACGTCCCCGACGTGCACGGCGGCGTGTCGCTGTGGGTGGGGATCGGCGAGCCGCTCAGCACTCCATTGGTCATGTCCGCGCGTGCGCGCGGACTGGCCTTGTCGGCGGGGTCGCGGTTCGCGGTCGAAGGGGGGCATGACCGACGATTGCGCGTCCCGTTCACCGCGGCTCCGTCGACCCTGCAGCGGGCTGTCGCTCTTCTGCGCGAGGCATGGGACGACGTCCGCGGGGGAGGCGCGATTCCCTCGCGCACAGACTTCGCGACCGTGGTGTGAGCCCCGATATGACTTCGCGCGAGGAGCTGCGTCCTGAACCCGGCCCCGGGCCTCAGCGCAGGTAACGGAGGCACTCGACAGCGTCTGCGGAGGACCAGAACTCTCCGAGGCGCCGGAAGCTTCCGGAAGCGGTGTGAAACCGCTCCGCGGCGTATCGCCAGCCCCCGTCGGCGGCGATCGCGCGGATGTGGCCGACCACGATGCCGCGCGGATCGGCGATGCGCCACAGGCCCGCGGCGACATGCGTCGCCGCTCCCCACCCGGCCGGACGCGGGGCCGGAGCGAGATCGTTCCACAGTGCCGTGCTCATGTGACGACGGTAGAACCAACCTCCGACATTGACCGGGGCGAGCGAGTGAGTGCCTCCTCCCCAGGTGAGAAACCGCCCGATCCCTCCACAAAGTTGCGGAACCGCCTCGAAGGACCGGCCCGGTCCGGTCATTCTGGGCCTGGCTCCGGCATCCGTCGGGCACACGGATGCCGGAGCGCACACCACGTCGAGAGGAACCACGAACATGAGCGATCACATCACCCTGGTGGGCAACATCGTCGGAGAACTGGAGCAGCGCTCCACGCGCGGGGGAGGTCCCATCGCCGCGTTCCGCCTCGCAGTCGGAGAGCGCAAGCTCGACCGCGAGCGGGGGGAATGGGTGGACGGTCACACGAACTACTACAACGTCTCCGCGTTCGGTGACCTGGGGGCACACGCACTGCACTCGCTCAGAAAGGGCCAGCGGGTCGTTCTGACCGGTCGCTTGCGTCTGCGCGAGTGGGAGAACGAGGTCAAACGCGGCATCAGCGCAGACGTGGTGGCCGACGCCATCGGCCATGATCTGCGCTGGGGCACTACGCGCTTCGAGAAGGCGGCCAAAGCGCCGGGATCCTCCGCCGCGACAGGGGATGAGGCGGCGGATCCGTCGGCGGAGGAGGCCTGGGCGATTCCCGGTGGAGCAGACGAGGGTGCACCCGGCCTCGAGATGGCCGGTGCGGGTGCGGCCCCGGCCGACGGCGGTTCGTCGTCGGAGGCGGGGTCGAGCGGTCCGTTCTGACGCGGGTCTTCGAGGCGGCGCGGGGCCGGGGCCACGCACGTCCGCGTGCGGCAGCCAGGAGCAGCGCGGGAGGGTACGTAGACTCGGTCGCGTGTCTCGCCTTCTCGGTCGTCCCCTCGCCGCCCTGACCCTCGTCGCGGTGCTGGGCCTCGCGGGCTGCACCGGCCAGTCGCCCACCCCCGGTCCCGTCGAGACGACGGAACCGTCCGCCTCCGTCGTCGACACGCCCTCTTCGACCCCCACGGCCGCCGCGACGCCGACGCTGGTCGCGGGGGGAACGGCGGCAGAGAACCTGCCGTTCTTCACGCAGGTCGTCCGCGGCGTCTGGTCGGGGCCGAACCAGGTCGCCGGACGCGCCTACATCGACGCCCTGGCGGCGGCGGGCTTCGACAAGGCAGCGATGCAGGTCACTGCCGACCAGACGACCGTCGACAACCCCGCGGAGAGCATCGAGTTCTCGGTCCGGCTCGGCGACCAGTGTCTCGTCGGCCAAGTCGGTCCCTCGATCGGCAACCCCGTCACCGCGGTGCTGCCGGGCCTGTCGTCCGGCGGGTGCCTGATCGGCCAGACGAGGGCGATCGACTGGTGACGCAGGGCTGACGGCACGTCAGCGGAATGTCCCATCGCCCCTAGACTGAGAGGGTTATGGCGGAATACATCTACTCCATGGTCCGCGCTCGCAAGTCTGTGGGCGACAAGCTGATTCTCGACGACGTCACGATGTCGTTCCTGCCCGGTGCCAAGATCGGCATGGTCGGACCGAACGGTGCGGGTAAGTCGACGATCCTGAAGATCATGGCCGGGCTCGACGTCCCGTCCAACGGAGAAGCGCGGCTCAGCCCGGGCTTCACCGTCGGGATCCTCATGCAGGAACCCGAGCTCGACGACACGAAGACCGTGCTGGAGAACATCCAGGACGGCGTGGCGATCAAGCCCAAGCTCGATCGTTTCAACGAGATCTCGGCTCTCATGGCCGATCCGGACGCCGACTTCGACGCGCTCCTCGCCGAGATGGGCACGCTGCAGGAAGAGATCGACGCCGCCGACGGCTGGGATCTCGACTCGCAGCTCGCCCAGGCGATGGACGCCCTACGCACCCCGCCGGCCGACGCCTCCGTCGTTCCGCTCTCCGGTGGAGAGCGTCGTCGTGTCGCGCTGGCGAAGCTCCTGCTGCAGAAGCCCGACCTGCTGCTTCTCGACGAGCCCACCAACCACCTGGACGCCGAGAGCGTGCTGTGGCTCGAGCAGCACTTGAAGGCCTACAAGGGCGCGGTCATCGCGATCACCCACGACCGGTACTTCCTCGACAACGTCGCGGAGTGGATCGCCGAGGTCGACCGTGGTCACCTGTACCCCTA
This sequence comes from Microbacterium sp. SORGH_AS_0421, assembly GCF_030818635.1. Taxonomy (NCBI): domain Bacteria; kingdom Bacillati; phylum Actinomycetota; class Actinomycetes; order Micrococcales; family Microbacteriaceae; genus Microbacterium; species Microbacterium sp. SORGH_AS_0421. The sequence continues at coordinate 2,926,694 of NZ_JAUTAO010000001.1, read as the reverse complement.
CGAAGGCAACTACTCGACGTATCTCGAGAAGAAGGGTCAGCGCCTCGAGGTCCAGGGCAAGAAGGACGCCAAACTCGCCAAGCGCCTCAAAGAGGAGCTGGAGTGGGTGCGCTCCAACGCCAAGGGCCGCCAGGTCAAGTCGAAGGCGCGCCTCGCTCGTTACGAAGAGATGGCGGCCGAGGCCGAGCGCACGCGCAAGTTGGACTTCGACGAGATCCAGATCCCCGCGGGTCCGCGTCTCGGCGGCATCGTCATCGACGCCAAGAAGCTCGAGAAGAGCTTCGGCGACCGCTCGCTCATCAGCAACCTCAGCTTCAACCTGCCCCCGAACGGCATCGTCGGTGTCATCGGCCCGAACGGTGTGGGAAAGACCACGCTCTTCAAGACGATCGTGGGTCTCGAGCCGCTCGACGGTGGTTCGCTCAAGATCGGCGAGACCGTCAAGATCAGCTACGTCGACCAGTCCCGCGCCGCGATCGACCCCGAGAAGACTCTGTGGGAGGTCGTCTCCGACGGACTCGACATCATCACCGTCGGCAAGACGGAGATCCCGTCGCGCGCCTACGTGTCGAAGTTCGGATTCAAGGGACCCGACCAGCAGAAGAAGGCCGGGGTGCTCTCCGGTGGTGAGCGCAACCGCCTGAACCTCGCCATGACGCTCAAGGAGGGCGGTAACCTGCTGCTCCTCGACGAGCCCACCAACGACCTCGATGTCGAAACCCTGAGCTCGCTCGAGAACGCCCTTCTCGAGTTCCCCGGTTGCGCCGTGGTCATCACGCACGACCGGTGGTTCCTCGACCGCATCGCCACGCACATCCTCGCCTACGAGGGCACCGAGGATCACCCCGACCAGTGGCACTGGTTCGAGGGAAACTTCGAGGCGTACGAGGCCAACAAGATCGAACGCCTCGGCGCCGACGCGGCCAATCCGTCGCGGTCCTCCTACCGCAAGCTCACGCGTGACTGACGATTCCGCCGTGAGCACTCCCGACGAGGGTCCGGCCGCTGCCGGGCCCTCGCGGGTGCACGTGCCGATCCACCTCCGGTGGGGCGATCTCGATGCGCTCGGGCATGTCAACAACACCTCGATGCTGAAGCTGCTCGAAGAGGCGCGCCTGCGCGCCTTCTGGTTCAGCGACGGCGAAGGCGAGCCCCTGCCGACGGCAGTGTTCGACATGGACGTGCTCGAGAGCGGCGGCGACCGGGCCACGCTGATCGCGCGTCAAGAGATCGAGTACCTGCGCCCCGTGCCCTACAGCCAGCGTCCCCTCGACGTGCGGATGTGGATCGGTGCGATGGGCGGCTCCAGCGCCGACATCTGCTACGAGGTCTACAGCCCCGTCGGAGACGCCGAGCGCGTTCTCTACGCCCGGGCCACCGCTGTGACGGTGCTCGTCGACACGGCGACCGGTCGGCCGACCCGCTGGACCGAGGCGGAGCGTGCGGCCTGGGCGCCGTACACCGGAGACCCGATCGAGTACCGCCGCCGTTCCTCACGCGGCTGACGTCGACATCGCCCCAGAGCTTTGAGCTCGCCCGCCGTTTCTCCATCGGCGATCTCCCGGTTCTCGGCGGGTGCGTCGCACCGCCGGCCTCGAGCCTCGCCTCGCGAACGGAGTCGCCGGGGTGCCGGCATCCGGGATCAGTCTCGCGGGACGCGCACCATGACCTCTTGCGCGACACTGGCCAACAGGGCGCCGTCACGCGTGTAGATCCTGCCCGTCGCGAGACCGCGGCCACCGCGGGCGTTGGGGGACTCCTGCACGTACAGCAACCAGTCGTCGACACGGCCGGGGCGGTGCCACCACATCGCGTGGTCCAGGCTCGCGACCTTGAGCCCGGGGGCGTTCCACGCCACGCCGTGCGCGCGCATGATCGACTCCTGGATCGTGAGGTCGCTCAGGTATGCGAGAGCGGCGCGGTGAACGGCCGGGTCGTCGGTGATCGCGCGACGCAGCTTCATCCAGACCGCCTGCCGCGGAACCTGCGGACCGTCCGCAGACGCATAAAGCGGCGAGGTCACGTGTCGGACATCGACGGGGCTCTCCGAGAAGATCCGTCGGCTGACCGGGTGCAGGGCGTCGACGTCGAGGACGGGGGCGTCCTCGGGCTGCGGGATGCCGCCGGGCATCGGCTCGAAGTGCTCGAGACCCGGGTCCTCGTCCTGGAAGGACGCGATCATCGAGAAGATGGGCACACCCGACTGGAACGCCTGGGTCCGCCGGGTCGAGAAGGAACGACCGTCGTGGATGCGATCGACCGAGAAGGTGATCCCGTCCGTCGGATCCCCGGGGCGAAGGAAGTAGCCGTGCATCGAGTGCACGGATCGCTCGGGCGGGAGGGTTCGCGAGGCGGCCACGACGGTCTGTGCGAGAACTTGTCCGCCATAGACGCGCCCGGTCGGCATGGGCTGCGACACCCCCGTGAAGATGTCTTCGGTCGTGCGCGCTCCCGCGTCGCGCAGGTCGAGCACGGCGAGCAGCGACGCCACGGGATCGATGGCCTCGGACACACTGACTCCCGTTCCGGCGCGATGAACCCGCACCGCTTGATAGTTTAGGGCGGGTGTCCGCGCGCCTGTTGTTCCCCGACCCGCAGGCGGCAGCCGACCTGCTCACTTTCGCCGCCCGAACGATCCGCCTCGGTGACGGCACCGTGCGACTGCGCGCCGACGGGGGAGTACTCGTCGCGACGGCCGCACCGCTCGCCCCGCGGGGGCTGCTCGATGCGACCCCGACGGTCCTGGGCCTTCGCGTGTCGGCCATCGACCCCGAGCTCGAATGCGACGTGGTCGTCGACGCCTCGGCCCTGCTTCCCGCTCCCGACGACGCCTCCGCCGTCGTGCTGCCCGAGACCGCGACGTCTCCCGCCTGGGCCGGCATCTCGCCCCCTCGCGGAGGGTGGGAACAGACGGATGCCGTCGACGCGGCCGTTCTGGCATCCCGAGCCCAGTACGGCGTCGCCGCCGTCGCCGACGCGCTCCCCGCCGACGCGGGTGAAGACGTCGTGCGGCTCGTGCGGGCTCAGGTGTGGGGTCAGCCCGACGACGCTCTCGGCGGACTGCCGCTGGGTACGGCCTTCGCGGCTTTCGCCCTGGGTTTCATCGCCGGGTCCGAAGAAGCCCCCGTGCGTCGCAGCGGCGCCTGGACGCGCGTGAGCCTCGCGCGTGGCCACGTGCTGGTGCGCGGGCCGGTGCGTTCCGGACTCACCGCCGTCCGCGCGACGGGCAGCTGATCCAGCAAGCGCACAGCTGGCGTCATTACGCTGAAGAACAGCAAGGGGAGTACTCCCGTCGCGGCGTATCCGTCATCACGAGTCCACGGTTGGATTCCGGGTACGTCGGTCCGTAAGGGCGGAGGAGACCTTGACGTCGCGGCCGCGTGCCGCCCGTCGAGAGGTTCCTCCATGGTCTCGTTCTCCCGTCTGTTCGATCTCGCTTCCAAGGCTGCGGGCAAGGCCTCGTCGTCGCAGCGCACGCCGGGCGCCGCCGGCGGCAAGGACTGGCGCGACATGGTGCGCTCGGCGGCTGACGCGGTCACGGGCGATCGCCGCACGAATCCCCCGCACGCGGCGGCGCCGAACGGCTATGCCCCGCCCGCGTCGCAGGGCCGTTACGCCCCGCCGGCCTCTTCTCGTACGTCATCCACGCTGTCGACCGAGGACCGCGCGGCAATCGCCCGTTACGACTACCTCGTGCGCACGGCCGACCCCGATCGGGTGGAGCAGATGCACCGTGAGGCCTTCGCCCGCCTCACCCCGGCGCAACGCGCGCTGGTGAAGGAGCGGATGGATGCCGATCTGGCTCCGCACGAGCGTCCGCGCACCGACGCCGCCGATGATCTCGCGCGCACCGCTGCTCGGGCGGAGGCCGCGCGGCCCGGACGCATGTCGGGGCTGTTGGCCAAGGCCGGGCGCGGTGGCCTCGTCGGTGCCGGCATCGTGGGGGCCGGGGGACTGCTGGCCGCGGTGGCCGGCGGCGCGGTCGTCAGCGCCGTCGCCGGCCCGCTGCTGGCTCAGGCCGGGCAGTTGGGCGTCGACTTCACGGGGCTCGCGGAGGGCGTCGACCTGGAGGCCATGGCATCCGGAGTCGATCTCACCTCGCTCGCGGAGGGCACGGGGATCGGCGAGTGGGCGGGAGGCGCACAGGACGCCGTCTCGGGAGCGGGTGAGCAGATCAGCGGCTTCGGTGAGGGGCTGTCCAACCTCGACATCCCCGGATTCGGAGACTTCCTCGGGCGGTGATCAGTCGATCGCGCGGACCGGGAGCCCGGTATCGGGTCGCCCGCCTTGCTGCGGGCCGATACCGCGTGACTCGAAGGTGTTGACCATCGCGTAGGCCGCCCGTTCGAGGTAGTCCCACAGGGGTGCTTCGAACGCGGGCGGCAGGGCGATCTCGTCGACGGCCGTGCGCATGTGCCGCAGCCACCGGTCGCGGGCGTCGGGGTCGACGTGGAAGGGCATATGGCGCATCCGCAGGCGCGGGTGCCCGCGCGTCTCACCGTAGGTGGTCGGGCCACCCCAGTACTGCGCGAGGAACAGGGTCAGCCGCTCGGCTGCAGGGCCGAGGTCCTCCTCGGGGTACATCGGCTTCAGTACCTCGTCCGAGGCGACCCCGCGGTAGAACGCATCGACCAATCGACGGAAGGTGTCCATGCCCCCGACCTGGTCGTAGAAGTTCACAGTCTCGGTCATGTCTGGTCCTTGTCGTCGGCGCGCACGGCCGGGGGCGTGGGCTTGGGCGTGTCGGCTCCGGGGGCGGGAGGCAGGTCCACTACGGCGGTGGGCGTGTCGTCGCGGACGGTCTTCTTCTTCACCTTGGATGTCGAAGTGTCCGCCGCATGATCCTCCACGATCTCGGACACGTCCAGCTTGCTGCGGCGGGGCCGCCAGATGGGCCGGCTCGCGCCGACGGTGACCTGGGTCTCCTTGGTCTTGGGCGGGTGTGCGCCGCGCACGCTCTGTGCGCCCTCGGCGCCTGTCAGAACGATCGAGTTCAGCTGCGGGAGGGCGATGCCCATCGCGTCGATCGCCTTCTTCAGACGCGCGCGCAGCTCTCGGGCCACGTCGTCCTTCGCGCTCGAGCGTGTCTTCATCACGAGCCGGATGACGAGGGCATCGCCGCTGATGGATTCGAGGCCCCAGATCTCGGGCTGCTCGATGATGCGCGAGCGCCACTTCGTCTCTTTCGCCATCGTCTTCGCCGCGGTGAGCATGGCCTTCTCGACGTCGTCGATATCGGCGTCCACGGGCACGGCGAGGTCGATGATGACGCGGGACCAGCCCTGCGACATGTTGCCGATGCGGGTGATCTCGCCGTTGCGGACGTACCAGAGCGTGCCGTTGACGTCGCGGACGTGGGTGATGCGGACGCTGACGAACTCGACGATGCCCGTCGCGAGTCCGAGATCGACGACGTCGCCGATGCCGATTTGGTCTTCGGCGACGATGAAGATCCCGTTGAGGACGTCTTTGACGATGTTCTGCGCGCCGAAGCCGAGACCGGCGCCGATCGCCGCGGTGAGCAGGGTCAGCGAGGCGAGGGCGTTCGGAGCGACGATGCTGGCGATCCAGACGAGGGCGACGATCACGAGGATGACGTTCACGATGTTCTGCAGGATCGTGCCGAGCGTGCGCGTGCGCTGCACGAGGCGCACCGCGTTGAGCGGAGAGCGATCGAGGGCTTGCGTGTCGTCCACACGCGCCTTGCTCTTGGCCCCGTTGACGATGCGATCGACCACGCGCCGAATGATCAGGCGAAGCAGCCAGGCACCCACGGCCACACCCACGATGATCCCGAGGATCTGCAGCAGCGTGCCGCCGAAGCTCAGCAGCTGGCCGCCGATCCAGCCCCACGTGTCCGGGTTGGCGAGATCGCTCGGCGACGTGATCGAGGGCGACGGGGTCGGTTCGGGGTTTTCGGCGAGAACGAACATCGGCTTCAGCCTAACGACGGATGCCTCGGCGCCGGCTGAGCGTCGAGGCATCCGTGTGGACGACGCTCAGGCGTCGCGCGAGCGCAGGGCGACCCACCCCAGCAGCAGCGGGCCCACGACCCAGCCGGCCATCGTGAGGGCGGGCTCGAGGAGGTCTTGGGCACCGGGCTGCGTGAGGGAGCCCGCCGCGCTGACCGGGAGGTACTTGCCGGCCTCGACGACCCACATCCAGTCCGGACCGGCGATCGAGAACAGGCTGAGCATGATCGGCAGGACGAAGAGCACCCCCACGGTCACGGCGATCGCGCCGGCGCCGCTACGCAGCAGGAATCCGAATCCGACGCCCATGAGGGTGAAGCAGGCCATCGACAGCACGCCGAGGGCCAGTGGGACGAGGGAATCGGCCGGGCGCGCCCAATCGATGCTGGTGCCCGACAGGGGAGCGGTGGCCGCGATCGCGACGGCGTAGATGACCACCGTGGTCCCCATCATGGTGAGAGCCACGACGATCGCCTTCGCCAGCAGCACGGCGCCCCGGCGCGGCTGGGCGGTGAGCGTCGACCGGATCATCCCGGTGGAGTACTCCCCGGTCACCACGATCGCGCCCAGGATGCCGGCGACGAGCATCGTGAACTGGGTGGGCGCCAGGATGACGTTGGTTGGCGCCATGCTCCCACCCATGCCGCTGGTGGCCAGGGCGATCAAGAGCGAGATGCCGACGGACAAGGCGGCCGTGACCCCGAGCGACCACCACGTCGAGCGCAGGGTGAGGATCTTGATCGCCTCGCTCCGGAGGAGGTGGGCGAAGCTCAGACGGTGTCCGGTGGTGTGGGTGGCCCGGCGGGGAGCGGCGGCGAGAGCGGTCATGCGATCTCCTTGGTCTTGTACTCGACGGAGTCGTCGGTGAGGGCGAGGTAGGCGTCTTCGAGAGATCCGACGCGCGGGCTGAGCTCGTAGAGGGGGATGCCGTGAGCTGCGGCGATGTCGCCGACGGTCTTGGGGGTGATCCCGGTGATCTGGGCCGCGCCCGGTTCGACGGCCGAGATGGTGGCATCCGGGATCTCGAGGGCGGTGACGAGCTCGCCCAGGCGAGGAGAGCGCACGAGCAGTGTGGTCGTGGTCCAGGTGCGCACGAGTTCGGGCAGGGGCGCGTCGGCGAGCACGCGGCCGCGACCGAGGACGATCACGTGATCCGCGGTCTGCGACATCTCGCTCATCAGGTGGCTCGACAGCAGCACCGTGCGACCCTCGGCGGCGAGGTGCCGCACGAACTGGCGCACCCAGCGCACTCCCTCGGGGTCGAGGCCGTTGACCGGCTCGTCGAGGATGAGCGTGTGCGGGTCGCCGAGCAGGGCCGCTGCGATCCCGAGCCGCTGGCCCATGCCGAGCGAGAATCCGCCTGCGCGCTTTCCGGCGACGGTGCCGATACCGGTGAGCTCGATGACCTCGTCGACGCGCTGCGCACCGATGCCGTGCGTGGCGGCCATCGCGCGAAGGTGGTTGCGCGCTGATCGGCCGGTGTGGACGGCCTTCGCATCCAGCAGCACGCCGACCTCGGTGAGGGGGGAGCGCAGCTGACGGTAGTCCTGGCCGCCCACGGTGACGCGTCCCGCGGTGGGGCGGTCGAGCCCCACGATCATGCGCATCGTCGTCGACTTACCCGCACCGTTCGGTCCGAGGAAGCCGGTCACCCGGCCCGGGGCCACCGTGAACGAGATGCCGTCGACGGCGGTCTTGTCGCCGTATCGCTTGGTGAGGTTCTCTGCAACGATCATGCCTCCACGCTATGAAGCACGCCTCAGCCACCGCGTCCCTCGAAAGGATGACTCGCGCCGTCGCGAGGATGATCCCGAGAACGACGAATGCCCCCTCCCCGGAGGGAGAGGGCATTCGATCGGGGCGGACGCTCAGGCTGCGTCGCGCTCCTGCACGGCCAGCGCGCGCTCGACACCGGCGAGGTTCTCACCGACGAGGCGACGCAGCGCGGGCGCGGCGTCGGCGTTCTGCGACAGCCATGCGCGCGTCGCGTCACGCAGAGCCGTGTTCGCCAGCGCGGCCGGGTACAGCCCCACGATCAGGTAGTTCGCGATCTGGTAGCTGCGCGACTCCCAGATGGGCAGCAGCATCGCGAAGTACGGCTCGACGAAATCGGCGAGCACATCGACCGTCGCCGGGTTCGTGAAGCCGGCAGCCGTAGAGCGAACGATCGTGTTGGGGGCGTCGGTGCGCTCGATGAGCGAGTCCCAGGCCTCCTGCTTCGCCGCGTGCGAGGGCAGCGACGCCTTGGCCATGGCCGCAAACTCGCCGCCCTTGGCGGTGTTGTCGGCGGCGCGGGCTTCGTCGATGTCAGCGGCGGTTGCGGCACCCGCGGAGGCGAGCGACACCAACAGCTGCCACGACAGGTCGGTGTCGATCTCGAGGCCCTCGAGCGTCGTGTCGCCCTCGCGCAGGGCCCGCACCGTCTCGGCGTGCGCCGGGGTGGTGGCGGCCGAGGCGAAGGCGGTGACGAACTGCAGCTGGCTGTCGCTGCCGGCCTCCGCCGCCTGCGCGAGTGCCCAGAGCCCGTCGGCGACGCGCTCGCGCGCGGCCTCGCGGGTCGTCGGGGCGACGTAGGAGTTGGCGGCGAGCTGCAGCTGACCGAGGGTCGTGCGCACGGTGGTCGACTCGGTCTCGGAGCCGATGTTCTGCAGGACGAGGTCGAGGTAGTCGGTCGCGGAGGACTCGGCATCCCGGGTCTGATCCCACGCCGCGCCCCAGACGAGCGAGCGTGCGAGGGGGTCGGAGATGTCCTTCAGGTGCGCGATGGCCGTGGCCAGCGAACGCTCGTCGAGGCGGATCTTCGCGTAGGCGAGGTCGTCATCGTTGAGCAGCACGAGATCGGGGCGACGGATGCCGCGCAGCTCCGCGACCTCGGTACGGTCCCCGTCGACGTCGATCTCGACCCGGTGCACGCGCTCGAGCGCCCCCGCGTCGTTCAGCGAGTAGAAACCGACTCCGAGGCGGTGCGGACGAATCGTCGGGTAGTCCGCCGGGGCGGTCTGCACGATGGCGAAACGCGTGATCGTGCCGTCGGGGCCCTCTTCGATGAGCGGGGCGAGGGTGTTGACGCCCGCCGTCTCGAGCCACTTCTTCGACCAGTCGCCCAGGTCGCGACCGCTGGTGGCCTCGAGCTCGACGAGCAGGTCGCCGACCTCGGTGTTGGACCACTGGTGCTTCTGGAAGTACGCGGCGACACCGGCGAAGAACTGCTCGATGCCCACCCACGCGGCGAGCTGCTTGAGAACCGAACCGCCCTTGGCGTACGTGATGCCGTCGAAGTTCACCTGCACGTCTTCGAGGTCGTTGATCTCGGCGACGACCGGGTGGGTCGAGGGCAGCTGGTCCTGACGGTAGGCCCAGGTCTTCTCCATCGCGTTGAAGGTCGTCCATGCGGCCTCCCACTCGGTGGCCTCGGCGGTGGCGATGGTGGACGCCCACTCGGCGAACGACTCGTTCAGCCAGAGGTCGTTCCACCACTTCATGGTGACCAGGTCGCCGAACCACATGTGCGCGAGCTCATGCAGGATCGTGACGACGCGGCGCTCCTTGACGGCGTCGGTCACCTTGCTGCGGAAGACGTAGGTCTCGGTGAAGGTCACCGCGCCCGCGTTCTCCATCGCGCCGGCATTGAACTCGGGCACGAAGAGCTGGTCGTACTTCGCGAAGGGGTAGGGGAAGCCGAACTTGTCCTCGAAGTAGGCGAATCCCTGACGGGTCTTCTCGAAGACGTAGTCGGCATCCAGGTACTGCCACAGGCTCTTGCGGGCGAACACGCCGAGCGGGATGACGCGGCCGTCGGCGCTGGTGAGCTCGCTGTAGGTGGCCTCATAGGGGCCGGCGACGAGGGCGGTGATGTACGAGGAGATGCGCGGGGTCGCGGGGAAGTCCCAGCGGGCGGTGTCGTCGGACACGGGGACCGGGTCGGGAGTCGGCGAGTTCGAGACGACCTTCCAGCGCGCGGGGGCGGTGACCGAGAAGGTGAACTCGGCCTTGAGGTCGGGCTGCTCGAACACCGTGTACATACGGCGCGAATCGGGCACCTCGAACTGCGAGTACAGATACACCTCGCCGTCGACGGGGTCGACGAAGCGGTGCAGGCCCTCACCGGTGTTGGTGTACTCGCAGTCGGCCTCGACGACGAGTTCGTTCTGCGCGGCGAGGTCGTCGAGCGCGATGCGAGAATCGGCGAACACCGTGGCGGGGTCGAGCGAACGGCCGTTGAGCGTCACCGAATGCACCGTGCGCGCGACGAGGTCGATGAAGGTCGACGACCCCTCGGTAGCGGCGAAGGACACGACGGTGCGGGAGGAAAACACCTCTTCACCGCGGGTGAGGTCGAGCTGCACATCGTAGGAGTGCGTGTCGACGATCGCGCGGCGCTCCTGCGCTTCGATGCGGGTGAGGTTCTCTCCTGGCACTGGCGTACTCCCGGGGATCTGGGTGGAATTGTCGCGGGTGACGCGGTTGACGTCGCTGACAACCGTATAAGCCTAGTAGCGAGATATCTCGCCTCGCGCTCGTCAGCCAGGTGGGAAGATGTGATCGTGAGCACGACCGACACGGACACCAGCCCTGACACCGTCCTTTACGCGTCGTCCGCCGCAGCGTCCGGACCCAAGTGGGTCGAGACGCCGGTGGCATACGACGGCATCCTCCTCGCCGGCTTCGGCGGGCCCGAGGGCCAAGACGACGTCATCCCGTTCCTGCGCAACGTCACGCGCGGGCGCGGCATCCCCGACGAGCGCCTCGAAGAGGTGGCACACCACTACCGGCACTTCGGCGGCGTGAGCCCGATCAACCAGCACAACCGCGAGCTGAAGGCCGCGCTCGAAGCCGAGATCGCCGAACGAGGCCTGGGTCTTCCGGTCTACTGGGGCAACCGCAACTGGGAGCCGTATCTCGAAGAGGCCGTGACAGAGGCAGCCGAGGCCGGAGACACGACTCTGCTGGCCATCGCGACGAGCGCCTACAGCTCGTTCTCGAGCTGCCGCCAGTACCGCGAGGACTACGCGCGCGTTCTCGAGGCGACCGGCCTCGGCGAGACGGTGACCATCGACAAGGTCCGCCAGTTCTTCGACCACCCCGGCTTCGTCACCACGTTCGTGCGTGGAGTGACGGATGCCGTTTCGGCGTACGTCGCCGACGGAATCGCGCCCGAGAAGATCCGTGTGCTGTTCTCGACGCACTCCATCCCCACCGCCGACGCGCAGCGTTCGGGCCCCCGCGACGTCGACTTCGGCGAGGGCGGGGCCTATGAGGCGCAGCACAAGGCCGTCGCCGCGTTCGTCATGGCCGAGGTGGCCGCCGCCGTCGCCGACGTCGAGTGGGAGCTCGTCTACCAGTCGCGCTCGGGCCCGCCCACGCAGCCCTGGCTCGAGCCCGACGTCAACGACGTCATCGCGGAGCTGCCCGGGCGCGGCGCCGAGGCCGTGGTGATCGTGCCGCTCGGCTTCGTCAGCGACCACATGGAGGTGCTCTGGGACCTCGACACCGAGGCCATGGAGGCGGCCGAAGAAGCCGGTATCCGCGCGGTGCGCACGCCGACTCCGGGCATCGACCCGGCGTACGTCTCGGGCTTGGTCGACCTCGTGGAAGAGCGGCTGAAGGGCACGCCGAAGTCCGAGCGACCGCACCTCACCGACCTCGGTCCCTGGTACGACGTCTGCCGCCCCGGATGCTGCGAGAACATCCGTGCCGGCTTCAAGCCCGTCGCCGCGGGGCTGCGCCCCTGACCATCCTCGACGCCGCCCGTTCCTTTTGAGGAGCGGGCGGCGTCGTCATGTCCGCCCGCGATGTCGGACCCTCTCAATAGACTTGCCGCATGCGTATCCACATCGGCACCGATCACGCCGGTCTCGAGTTCTCCACCCAGATCCAGCACCACCTCGCCGAGCAGGGCCACGAGGTCATCGACCACGGTCCGATCGAGTACGACGCTCTCGACGACTACCCCTCGTTCTGCATCCGCGCAGCTCAGGCGGTCGTCCGCGACCAGGCCGCGGGCGTCGACGCCCTCGGGGTCGTGTTCGGCGGTTCGGGCAACGGCGAGCAGATCGCCGCGAACAAGGTGCTCGGAGTGCGCGCCGCGCTGGTGTGGAACATCTCCACGGCAGAGCTCGCCCGCGAGCACAACGACGCCAACGTCATCTCGATCGGTGCGCGTCAGCACACCTTCGACGAGGCCGCGTCGTTCATCGACCGTTTCATCGCCACCCCCTTCTCGGGCGAAGAGCGCCACGCGCGCCGTATCGGCCAGCTCGCCGCCTACGAGCAGGACGGGGTGCTGTTGCCCGACCCTCGCGCCGGCGAGAAGCCGAACACGATGACCGACGCCAGCGACTCGTTCGACCCCGAGGCAGGCTGATGCCCGAAGGGCATTCCGTCCACCGCATCGCGCGTCAGTTCCAGCGCAACATCGTGGGCCGGACCGTCGCGGCATCCAGTCCTCAGGGGCGTTTCGTCGAGGGTGCTGCGGTGATCGACGGTCGCGAGGCGCTCGAGGTCCGCGCCGTGGCGAAGCAGATGTTCCTCCGGTTCGACGGCGACGTGTGGTTGCGCGTCCATCTCGGCATGTACGGCGCGTGGGACTTCTCGGGTGAGGTGGTCGTCGACGCCACGATCGCCTCGGCCAACGGCCGGATGGGCCACACGAATCAGCGCGGCACCGTGCTCGACGACGAGCCCATCTTGGATGCGGCGGGCGAGAACTCGCTGAGCTCGATCGGGGCCCCGCGGCGTACTCGCGTGCGCATGTCGGAGCAGACGACCGGGCTCGAAGAGCAGACGGAGTGGCCGCCGCCGGTCGTCGGCGCGGTGCGGCTGCGTCTGCTGACCGAGACGACCTGCGCCGACCTGCGCGGACCGACCGCGTGCGCGCTGCAGACGCCCGACGAGGTGGCGGCGACGATCGCCAAGCTCGGGCCCGATCCGCTCGTCGACGACCTCGCCGAGGGCGAGGAGCAGTTCACGGCGACCGTGCGCAAGAAGCCCACGGCCATCGGCCTGCTGCTCATGGATCAGTCCGTCGTCAGCGGGATCGGCAACGTCTACCGCGCCGAGTTGCTCTTCCGCGCACGGCAGAACCCGCACACCCCCGGTCGCGACGTGCCGGAGGAGGTCGTCCGAGGGCTGTGGCGCGATTGGGCCCGGCTTCTGCCGATCGGCGTCGAGACCGGTCAGATGATGACGATGGACGACCTCGACCCCGAGGCCTACCGTCGCGCGATGGCCCACCGCGACGACCGGCACTGGGTGTACCACCGGGCGGGGCTGCCCTGCCGGGTGTGCGGGACGACAGTGCTGATGGAGGAGGCCGCGGGGCGCAAGCTCTACTGGTGCCCGAACTGCCAGGCGTAGCCGCGTGGGCGTCCGAGTCGTTGAGCCTGTCGTAGCGCCGGCTCCCCGCGTTCTAGGCTGATCCGGTGCGTCAGAACCCGAGCTTCGCGATGACCGACGTCGGTGAGATCCGCCGTCTCATCGATCTCAACCCGTGGGTCACTCTCGTCAGCCAGGGCGAGGAGGGCCTCGTCGCCTCGCACTACGCCGTCATGCTCGACGAAGACCGCGACGACCTCACGATCGTGGGGCACGTCGGCAAGCCCGACGACGCGATCCTGGGTCTCGGCGCTCGTGAACTGCTCGTCGTGGTTCAGGGCCCGCACGGCTACATCACACCGCGCTGGTACGGCGAGGTGGCGGCCGTGCCCACGTGGAACTTCGTGTCGGCCCATCTCCGTGGCATCCCGGAACTTCTTTCTCCCGAAGAGAACCTGCGCGTCCTCGACAGACTGGTCGACCGATTCGAAGGTCACGGAGACGACGCCCGCGGCCTCTACACGCTGCCGAACGACGTCACGTTCGTCGAGCGCCTCGAGCGGGGCACGGTGGGATTCCGCCTCACTCCGACGCACGTGACGGCCAAGCGCAAGCTCAGCCAGAACCGCACGGTCGAGGTCGTCGAGACGATCATCGACGGTCTGACCGCCGAGGGGCGCCACGAGCTCGCCGACGAGATGCGGCGCGCCGCCGACGCCCGGGTCCGTCCGTGATCGGCGAGGAGGCGGGGTTCGTCCGTGCGGTGCGGGTGGTCGGCCCGGGGCGGGAGTTCCTGCCCACCACCGAACCGGTCGACATCGTCGTCGCGAATGGGCGCATCGCCGACATCGCCCCCACGGGAAACCTGCGGCCCACCGGCTTCGTCGTCGACGGCGAGGGCGGGTGGCTCCTCCCGGGGCTGTGGGACCACCACGTGCACGTGTTGCAATGGGCTCTCGCCGCCGACCGCATCGCCCTCGGCGAGGTGGCGAACGCGCGCGACGCCGCCGCGATCATGGCCCTCGCTCCCGAGACCGACGGGCGCCGCATCGGCACGGGCTTCCGCGACGGCCTCTGGCCCGATTCGCCGAGCCTCGACGTGCTGGATGCCACGACCGGTGGCGTCCCCACCTATCTGATCAACGCCGACGTGCACAGCGTGTGGATGAACACGGCGGCCTTCCGCCGCGAGGGCTTCGAGCTCGTGGCATCCGGGGTCGTCGTCGAAGAGGACGCGTTCGAGATCTCGCGGCGGCTCAATGCCGTCGCCCCCGAAGTGGCGGACGCGGCCGTCGAGCGGATGGCGCACGCGGCGGCGGCGCGGGGCGTCGTCGGCCTCGTCGACCTCGACATGACCTGGAATGACGAGCCGTGGCAGCGACGTTCCGCACGCGGTTTCGACGCGCTGAGGGTGTCGTACGGAACGTATCCGCAGGACCTCGACCGCGCCATCGCCGAAGGACTGCGCACCGGCGACCCGGTCCGCGGGTCGACGAACGGGCTCGTTCGCGTGGGACCGCTCAAGGCCATCACCGACGGCTCGCTGGGGACCCGAACCGCCGCTTGCGCTCACCACTATCCGGGCGAGGTCGGCAATCACGGCCTGCTCACGGTGCCGCCGGACGAGCTCGTCGAGATGATGACGCGCGCGACGGCCGCGGGGCTGGAGTGCGCGATCCACGCGATCGGTGATCTCGCCAACGCCCACGCCCTCGACGCCTACGCCCGCACCGGCGCGGTCGGCACGATCGAGCACGCCCAGCTCGTCGCGCACGCCGACATTCCGCGCTTCGCCCGTCTGGGAGTCGCCGCGAGCGTGCAGCCCGAACACGCGCTGGATGATCGGGACATGACGGATGCCATCTGGGCCGAGCAATCCGCCCAGCCCTACCCGCTCCGCGCCGTCGCCGACAGCGGCGCCAACCTGCGCTTCGGCTCCGACGCGCCGGTCGCGCCCCTCGATCCCTGGGCAGCCATGGCGTCGGCGGTCTTCCGCACGCGCGACGGTCGGGACGCCTGGCAGCCGCACCAGCGGGTCGACATCCACACCGCCATCGCGGCATCCACCGCCGGGGGTTCGACGGCCCCGGCGGAGATTTCACCCGGCGCGGTCGCAGACCTGGTCATCGTCGGCGCGGATCCGCTCACGGCCGACGAGCGGGGCCTTCGGTCGATGCCGGTGCGCGCGACGCTCCTGGCCGGACGCGTAACGCACGGCGTCTGAACTCTTCCGCGCGGGGCTACTCGTCGCCTTGGCGCGTTCGCCGACAGGAGCCGACTCTCGGCGGCTCCCGCGTGCGGAAACGACGAAGGGGGCGATGCCGAAGCACCGCCCCCTTCGCAGAGACGTCTTACGCGGCGAGGTGCGCGAAGAGGAACCAGCGGTCCTTGTCGAGACCGCGCTTGATCTCGATCGCGACGTCCTGGCTCGACATGTCGATCTCGTCGAGGCCCTCGATGGCGGTCTCGATGTCGACGAGCACGGCGTCGATGTCGGCGATCACCGCGCGGATGACGACGTCGGACTGCGCGAAGCCGGCGGGAACCTCGGTGGCCTTGGCCTTGGCGGCGACCGTCGACAGGCGCGAGTCGATGGGAAGCCCCAGGGCGACGATGCGCTCGGCGGCCAGGTCGGCCCAGTCCTGCGCGTGGGCGACCACCGAGTCGAGCAGCTCGTGCACGCCGATGAAGTTGGAGCCGCGGACGTGCCAGTGCGCCTGCTTGCCGTTGACGACGAGGGCCTCGAGGCCGATCACGACGGGGGAGAGGAACTGGGCGGTGCCGGCGGCCATGGTGGGGTCGACGGTGGTGGCGGCGGGGGTCTGAACGGTGCTCATTTTTTTGCTCCTTAGGCGACGTTCGAAGTCTCGATGGATGCAACGCTACTCACGTGAGAGCATTCCGCAAGCAAGATGAGGCTCGGCTAAATACCTGGTGAATAGGCAAACCTCACCTACTTTCAGCACTTCCCGCGAGGGGTGCCGCACCCGGTATCGATTCGCCCAAGCCGCGTCCGCACCGGCGTCGGCGGGCGCGCAGCACGTCCGAGCAACGACCGTCGGGATTCGCTCGCGCGGGGATTGCTCGCTTTCGCACGTCGCGCCCAGCGGGTTCGTGTCGAACCCGACCCCTCGGCGGGCCGCCACACCGTTCGTCCGCGCCGAGCCTCAGACGCGTTAGCCTCGGCCCATGCCGATCGCCTCCGATGCCGCTGTCCTGGCCCTTCCCGACGCTGCTCCGAGCCTTCACGACACGGCTTTCGTGGCATCCGGTGCGCGCATCATCGGGGCCGTGACACTGCAGGAGGGGGCAAGCGTCTGGTACAACGCCGTCGTGCGCGGCGATAGTGCGTCGATCACGGTCGGACCCCGCAGCAACCTGCAGGACAACGTGTCTGTTCATGTCGACCGCGGACGGCCGGTCACCATCGGGGCCGATGTCTCGGTGGGGCACAACGCCGTCGTGCACGGCTGCACCATCGGCGACGGCACGTTGATCGGGATGGGCAGCGTCGTGCTGTCGGGGGCCGAGATCGGACCCGGATGCCTCGTCGCCGGGGGAGCGGTGGTGCTGGAGGGCGCCGTCATCCCCGCGGGCTCACTGGTCGCGGGCGTCCCCGGCAAGGTGCGTCGCGCCCTGACCGACGAGGAGCGCGACGGCATCCTGCGGAATGCGCAGACCTACCTCGCCCACACCGCTCGCCACGCCTCGGCGACACCGACCCCGGATGCCGACACCCCGCCGACATCGGTCAGCTGAGCTGTCTCGCGGCGCGCGGTCGGCGTAATCTCGCCGAATGCAGATTACGTCTCTGGAACCGAACGAGATCTTCGTCTTCGGCTCGAACGCCGCGGGCGCTCACGGGGGCGGGGCAGCGCGTTTCGCCCTGGACCGCTTCGGCGCGGTGTGGGGGCAAAGTGAGGGGCTCCAAGGCCGGTCGTACGGCATCGACACGATGTCGGGGCTCGGCGTTCTGGAAGAGCAGGCCCGGCGCTTCTTGGCGTTCGCGCGGACGCATTCCGAACTGCGGTTCCTCGTGACCGAGGTCGGATGCGGGATTGCCGGCTATCGTCCGCAACAGGTGGCGGCCTTCTTCGCGGGTGCGGGCGCGAACGTCGTGCTGCCGGAATCGTTTCAGGCTGCGCTGAGGGCGTGAGGAGAAAATCGCAACGACGAATCTCTCGCTCGCGGAATGTGGAGGGGCTGACGAGAATCGAACTCGCATCATCTGTTTGGAAGACAGAGGCTTTACCACTAAGCTACAGCCCCGGATTTTCGCGGATCTTTCGACGAACCGCGAAGTCGGACGACACCAACTCTACGACACGTCGACGCTCCTCGCGAACGCGCGACGAGACATCCAGGCGTCCTGGATGGCAAGGGGGCCGGTGAAATCGGCGGAGCCAGGGCTATCGACTAGACTTTCAGCGGTCGTTTCGTCGGCGCGTGCCGCGCGCCGCCCCGGGGCGTAGCTCAGCTTGGTAGAGCGCCCGCTTTGGGAGCGGGAGGCCGCAGGTTCAAATCCTGTCGCCCCGACGTCACGGCCCCACAGACCACAGGCCTAGCCGGCCCCCGCGTGCGCGCGGGCCACACGAGGAGAACGAACCGCATGGTCAACAGCACCGTCGAGAAGCTCAGCCCCACCCGGGTCAAGCTGCACATCACGGTTTCGCCCGACGAGCTCAAGCCGAGCATCGCCCACGCCTACGAGCACATCGCCCGCGACGTGCAGATCCCCGGCTTCCGCAAGGGCAAGGTCCCCGCTCCGATCATCGACCAGCGCATGGGCCGCGGTGCCGTCATCGAGCACGCCGTCAACGAGGGTCTCGACGGGTTCTACCGCGAGGCCGTCGAGGCCAACGAGCTGCGAGTGATCGGTCGTCCCAACGCCGAGATCGTGGAGCTCCCCGAGCTCAAGGACTTCTCCGGCGACCTGATCGTCGACGTCGAGGTCGACGTGCGTCCCGAGTTCGACCTTCCCGCGTACGACTCGATCACGGTGACGGTCGACGCCGCCGAGGTCGACGAGGCCGGCATCGACGCCGAGCTCGACCGCCTGCGCGCGCGCTTCGGCACGCTCATCACGGTCGACCGCCCCGCCAAGACGGGTGACTTCGTCGAGCTCGACCTCGTCGCCACGATCGACGGCAACGAGATCGACCGTGCCGAGGGCGTGTCGTACGAGATCGGCTCCGGCGAGCTGCTCGAGGGCATCGACGAGGCCATCGAGTCGCTCACGGCAGACGAGCAGACCACGTTCCGCTCGAAGCTGGTCGGTGGCGAGCACGCCGGTGAAGAGGCCGAGGTCTCGGTCACCATCACCGCCGTCAAGGAGCGCGAGCTTCCCGAGGCCGATGACGACTTCGCGCAGATGGCGTCGGAGTTCGACACCATCGCCGAGCTCCGCGAGTCGCTGAGCGAGCGCGTCTCGCAGCAGTCCGTGTTCACGCAGGGCTCCGCCGCGCGCGACAAGTTCATCGAGGCTCTCCTCGAGGCCGTCGAGATCCCCGTGCCCCCGCAGCTCATCGAGGACGAGGTGCACCAGCACCTCGAGGGCGAGAACCGTCTCGAAGACGACGAGCACCGCGCCGAGGTCACCGAGGCGAGCGAGAAGCAGTTCCGCACGCAGATGGTCCTCGACAAGATCGCCGAAGACGCCAACGTCCAGGTGTCGCAGGACGAGCTGACGCAGTACCTCATCCAGTCGGCCGCGCAGTACAACATGGCGCCGCAGGACTTCGTCAACGCGCTGCAGCAGGGCAACCAGCTGCCCGCGCTCGTCGGTGAGGTCGCCCGCAACAAGGCCCTCGCGATCGCGCTCGGTAAGGTTTCGGTCGTCGACACCAACGGCAAGCCCGTCGACCTGACCGGCTTCGTCGCCGTCGAGGGTGAAGAGCCCGCCGAGGGCGACGACGACGCCGACGAGGCTCCCGCCGCCGAGGAAGCTCCCGCGAAGGCTCCCGCCAAGAAGCGCGCCCCCGCCAAGAAGAAGGCCGCCGAGCCCGCCGCCGACGAGGCTCCCGCCGCCGAGGAAGCGCCCGCCAAGGCTCCCGCCAAGAAGCGCGCGCCGGCCAAGAAGAAGGTCGCCGACGAGGCCGCAGACAGCGAGTAAGTCGAGACGAGGGGGCGGATGCCGTGGCATCCGCCCCCTTTTTTTGTTCCCGGCAGCCGCGCAGGCCGCTGCGGCGTGTCGAGTGTCCAGAACACCCGGACCATCGTCGAATCGGTCCGGGTGTTCTGGACAGTCGACGGCGTGTCGGATCGGTGGCGGAGCCTGGAGCACGTGAGTGTCCAGAACACCCGGACACGTTTCAGAAGTATCCGGGTGTTGTGGACACTCAACAGGAGAGAGAGCACGTGCGATGAACGACTGGCAGAGCCGAGTGGATGCCGTCTGGGCCGACGAGGCGCTCAGCCCCGAGGCCGTGATCGAACGCATCGACGCGCTGGCTGCCGAGCGGCCCGCGGATGACGCGGTCGCGCTGTTCGAGCGAGCCGGAGCGCGTGACTCCGCCGGCGTCGAGGACGAGGCCGAGCAGCTCTATCGTCGCGCCCTCGAGCTCGGACTCGATGACGAGCGCCGCACGCGCGCGACGATCCAGCTCGCGAGCACGATCCGCAACCTCGGCAAGACCGCGGAGGCACTCGCGATGCTCGAGGCCGAGTACGAGCGCGAGCCTCATGGACCGCTGCACGATGCGGCCGCCGCCTTCTACGCGCTCGCTCTCGTGTCGAATGCAGAGCCCGAGCGGGCGGCATCCGTCGCTCTGCAGGCCCTCGCCCCGCACCTTCCGCGCTATACCCGCTCCGTGACCGGATACGCGCGAGAAATCGCCGAAGAACCGCGCTGATCCGCCCGCGGCGAACACGGCATCCCGCCCTGGAACGCGCCGGTAGATTCATTTCAGATCACGGAAGAGGAGCACACATGCCCGAACCCCTTATGGCAACGAGCGTCTTCGACAGACTGCTCAAGGACCGCATCATCTGGCTCGGTTCCGAGGTGCGCGACGACAACGCCAACGAGATCTGCGCCAAGATTCTGCTGCTTGCCGCAGAAGACCCGCAGAAGGACATCTACCTCTACATCAACTCGCCCGGTGGTTCGATCACGGCCGGCATGGCGATCTACGACACCATGCAGTTCGTGCCGAACGACATCGTCACCGTCGGTATCGGCATGGCGGCCTCGATGGGTCAGCTTCTGCTCACCAGCGGCACCAAGGGCAAGCGCTACATCACGCCCAACGCCCGCGTGCTGCTGCACCAGCCGCACGGCGGGTTCGGCGGGACGTCCAGCGACATCCAGACGCAGGCGCAGCTCATCCTCGACATGAAGCGTCGCCTCGCCGAGATCACCGCGGCGCAGACCGGCAAGAGCGTCGAGCAGATCAACGCCGACGGAGACCGCGACCGCTGGTTCACCGCCCAGGAAGCTCTCGAGTACGGCTTCGTCGACCACATGCGCGAGCACGCCACCGACGTCACCGGCGGCGGCGGAACCGCAGCGGTCTGAGCCGAGAGGAAAAGGACACCGACATGAACATCCCCACTTTCGGCGGCACCGCAGCGCACATGCCTTCGAGCCGCTACGTCCTCCCTCAGTTCGAGGAGCGCACGGCTTACGGCTACAAGCGTCAGGACCCGTACAACAAGCTGTTCGAAGACCGCGTGATCTTCCTCGGCGTGCAGGTCGACGACGCGTCGGCCGACGACGTCATGGCGCAGCTTCTCGTGCTCGAGTCGCAGGACCCCGACCGCGACATCATCATGTACATCAACTCGCCCGGTGGCTCGTTCACGGCCATGACGGCGATCTACGACACGATGCAGTACGTCTCGCCGCAGATCCAGACCGTCGTGCTCGGACAGGCAGCCTCCGCGGCATCCGTGCTGCTGGCCGCGCGGCGCCCCCGGCAAGCGTCTCGCCCTGCCGAACGCCCGCATTCTGATCCACCAGCCCGCGATGGGCGAGGCCGGTCACGGACAGGCGTCCGACATCGAGATCCAGGCGCAGGAGATCCTCCGCATGCGCACCTGGCTCGAAGAGACCATGGCGCGCCACACCGGCCAGGACGTCGCGAAGGTCAACAAGGACATCGATCGCGACAAGATCCTCTCCGCCGCCGAGGCGATGGAGTACGGCATCGTCGACCAGGTGCTCACGACCCGCAAGCGCACCCCGGCGGCCCTCACCGCCTGACGCGCTCGCGCCACGATCAGCCCCGCAGACCCGTTTCGGTCTGCGGGGCTTCGTCGTGTGGGCGGGCGCTTCGTCGTGTGCGGCGGGCCCCACGGATCGCGAGACGGCACCTCGCCGACAACCCGACGACAAGCTGCGGCGGAGATGTCGGCATGATGCAGTTTCTGGGCCGTCGGGCACCGCGTCGAGGTGGCGATCGCAGAGGTTCCGGGAGCGCGAAGATCCGGTGGGTGACCGGATGCCGTATGTCCGCCGTCGGCGATCATGACGCCGCCGCGCGCGCGAATGCCCGTGGATCACCCGGGCTCGGGTTAGGCTCGGGTAACACACCGGCGGGGGCCGGGTGACGGGAGGAACCGGCCATGGCACGTATCGGTGAGAGCGCCGACCTGTTCAAGTGCTCCTTCTGCGGCAAGAGCCAGAAGCAGGTACAGCAACTGATCGCCGGTCCGGGCGTCTACATCTGCGACGAGTGCGTCGAGCTGTGCAACGAGATCATCGAAGAGCGCATGGCCGAGTCGTCGGCCGGCGAGGTCGCCGAGTTCGACCTGCCGAAGCCGCGCGAGATCTTCTCGTTCCTCGAGGAGTACGTCGTCGGTCAGGAGCCCGCCAAGCGCGCTCTCGCCGTCGCCGTTTACAACCACTACAAGCGCGTCCGCTCGCACGGCACTCTGCAGCCCGCCGAGGCCCGTGCCGAAGAGATCGACATCGCCAAGAGCAACATCCTGTTGCTCGGACCCACCGGCTGCGGTAAGACCTACCTCGCCCAGACGCTCGCGAAGCGTCTGAACGTGCCGTTCGCGGTGGCGGATGCCACGGCCCTCACCGAGGCCGGCTACGTCGGTGAAGACGTCGAGAACATCCTCCTCAAACTGCTGCAGGCCGCCGACTTCGACGTGAAGCGCGCCGAGACCGGCATCATCTACATCGACGAGGTGGACAAGATCGCCCGCAAGGCCGAGAACCCCTCGATCACGCGCGACGTCTCGGGAGAGGGCGTGCAGCAGGCGCTGCTGAAGATCCTCGAGGGAACCGTCGCGTCGGTGCCGCCGCAGGGCGGCCGCAAGCACCCGCACCAGGAGTTCATCCAGATCGACACGACGAACGTCTTGTTCATCGTCGCCGGGGCCTTCGCGGGCCTCGAGGAGATCATCTCGGCCCGCGTGGGCAAGCACGGCGTGGGCTTCGGCGCCCCGCTGCAGCGCAAGGAAGACGCGCCCGACCTCTTTAGCGAGGCGCTTCCCGAAGACCTGCACAAGTTCGGTCTGATCCCCGAGTTCATCGGTCGCCTGCCCGTCGTGGCATCCGTCTCGCCGCTCGACCAGGACGCGCTGATGGAGATCCTCACCGCGCCGCGCAACGCGCTGGTCAAGCAGTACCAGCGCATGTTCGAGCTCGACGGGGTGCAGCTCGAGTTCGAAGAGGATGCTCTCCGCGCCATCGCCGACCTCGCCGTCCTGCGGAAGACGGGTGCGCGCGGGTTGCGTGCGATCCTCGAAGACGTCCTGGGTCCGATCATGTTCGACGTGCCCTCGGCTGACGACATCGCCAAGGTCGTCATCACCCGTGCGGCCGTCGAGGATCGCGCGCAGCCCACCATCGTGCTGGCGCAGAAGCGACGGAGCGCGTAACTCAGCTTCGCTGACATTCGACCTACGGACCGGGGGGACCGAGTGGATGTCGATACCGACCAGCTTTCGCTTGCGCAGCAGGTCTTGGAGAGGCAAGCCGGGCACGGGCAGGGGATCGGGGAACATCTCGAAACGTATGCCCGCCTGAAGGCGGGAGAACTGGGGCTGATTCTGCAGCTGTTCCAGCCGATCAGCGATGGCATCGTCGACGTCGGAAAGCGCGTCGCCGACATGTCTTCGCAGGCCTTCGTTATCGGCACCGAGCGGATGGGCGAGACCATCGACGCCTACCGCGCGGTCGAGCAGTCTGCGCGCTTGGCCGATGTCGGCCGCGCGGCCGCTGACGCAGCCCGGGCGTACCGCGAGGCCGACGAGGCCGTGGGGCGGGCGTAGTCGCTGTGATCATGCGCGGATTCGGTGAAGACGCCCACGTCGGTCCCGTCCGGTGGAACGGACTGACGCGGGGCGGGGCGCGGATGTTGGTGCACGACGACCCCGCCTCGACGGTACGCCGCGCGACCGACGCGCTCATCGCGGCGGGATTCTCCGACGGGGGTGACACCTTCGCCACGGCGATCCGGGACAGCGGGTCGGAGTGGGTCGCCCGCGACGTCCGCCTCGGCGACATCGCAAAGTCCCGGAAGCGCGGAGTCGTCGAATTCTTCGCGGACGGAACGGGCTTCGACTTCTTCCCCCGGTTCTGGAGGGGGGCCACCCCCACCGTGGTCGTTGCGTGCGCACGACGGACGCCCGAGGGCGCCGAATTGATCGTCTACCCTCATTACTCGGTGCGCGGCGGCGCGGATCGCAACGATGCGGCCCCCCTCGTCCGTCGCGCGGTGGAAGGCCTTTCGAACGCGTACAGCGCATCGGGGGCGCTCATCTTCAGCGAGAAGCTGCTGTCCATCAAGAACGACGGCTCACCGGCATCCCAAGCCGTCGTGCGCGAGGTGCTCGGCTGGCGCTGACGCACGCGGCAGGATGGAGATCATGCTCTCCGACCTCGATCTCCCCGCGACGCTGACCACCCGCATCGGCGAGGTGACCGTCCGCCGGGCGAGGCCAGCCGATCTGCCCGCGTTGATGGCGCTCCTCGCCGACGACCCCATCAGCGCCGCGCGCGGGGACCGCGCCGACGCCGGAGACGAGGCGACCTACGACACGGCCCTGCGGAGCGTTTTGGACGCCCCGCTGAACGACCTGCTCGTCGTCGACGACGCCGGGGGAGTGCTGATCGGCACTCTCCAACTGACTCTCATTCCCGGCATGGCACGTCAGGGGGCTACCCGCCTACTCGTCGAGGCGGTTCGGGTGTCGTCGAGCCGGCGGTCGGGCGGCATCGGCAGCGCCGTGATGCGCTGGGTCATGGACGTGGCTGCTCCGGCGACCGGCGCCACCCTCGTGCAGCTGACCTCCGACGCCGCGCGCGTCGATGCCCACCGGTTCTACACGCGGCTCGGCTTCGTCGATTCGCACATCGGGTTCAAGTACGCGCTGTGACGAGATCGGGCCCGAGCGCACGACGCGCCCGGGCCCGAGGTTCGACCGGCCTCAGCCCGTGAGACCGCGACGCTCCAGCAGCGGCTGGATCTCGGCATCCCGACCCCGGAAATCCCGGTAGGCGGCGAGCGGATCGCCCGAACCGCCGACCCCCAGCAGGCGCCGGCGGAAGCGGTCGCCGTTGTCACGCGTGAGTCCGCCGTTCTCACGGAACCACTCCACGGTGTCGGCGTCGAGCACTTCGCTCCAGATGTACGAGTAGTAGCCGGCGCTGTAGCCGCCCGAAAACACGTGGGCGAAGTACGTCGAGGCGTAGCGGGTGGGCACGGCGGGGTTGTCGAGCCCGATGTCGCTGAGGGCCGCTGCCTCGAACGCCGCGACGTCGATGTCGGCCGAGGCCTCGTCGACGGAGAGAGCGTGCCACGCCTGGTCGATCCAGGATGCCGCGAGGTACTCGCTCGTGGCAAAGCCCTGGTTGAACGCCTCCGACGCGTGCAGCCGCTCGACGACGTCGGCCGGGAGGGGTTCTCCGGTGTCGATGTGGCGGGCATAGTGCGCGAGGACCTCGGGCCAGAGGATCCACATCTCGTTGACCTGGCTCGGGAACTCGACGAAGTCGCGGTACACGGCCGTACCCGCGAAGTGCGGGTAGGTCACGGTGGCGAACAGGCCGTGCAGGGCGTGCCCGAACTCGTGGAAGAGGGTGGTGACCTCATCCAGGGTCAGCAGTGTCGGGGTGCCCGGGGCGGGCTTGTTCACGTTCAGGTTGTTGACCACGACGGGGGCCGTGCCGCGGAGGGCCGACTGCGTGACGATCGAGTTCATCCAGGCGCCGCCGCGCTTGGTGTCGCGGGTGTACAGATCGAGCAGGAACAGCCCGAGCTCACCGCCGTCGGCGTTGTGCACCTCGAACACGCGGACGTCGGGGTGGTAGCCCTGCAGGTCGTGACGCTCGGTGATGCGGATGCCATAGAGCTGCTCGGCCGCGTAGAACACGCCGTCGCGCAGTACGCGCTCCACTTCGAACCAGGGGCGCAGGGCTGCGCGGTCGAGGTCGTAGCGCTTCGCGCGCACCTTCTCGGTGTAGAACGCCCAATCGTGCGCCTCGATCCGGATGCCGTCGGCATCGGCAATCGCCTGGAGCGCCTCCTGCTCGGAGCGGGCATTGGCGGCAGCGGGGGCGGCGAGTCGACGGAGCAGGTCGCGCACGGCATCCGGGGATCCCGCCGTCTGGTCGGCGAGGACCGCGGCAGCGTGCGAGGGATAGCCGAGCAGGGCCGCGCGCTCGGCTCTCAGGCGCACGATCTCGCGAAGCACCGGGCGGTTGTCGTGGTCGTTGCCGCGGATGGCCCGCGAGCGCGAGGCCTCGAGAAGGCGGCGGCGGCTCTCGCGATTCTTCAGCGAGGCGAGGAGCGGGTGGCCCGTGTAGAGCGTGAGGGTGACGACGTAGCGGCCGTCGAGCCCGCGGTCGGTGGCGGCCTGGGCGGCGGCCGAGAGCTCGCCGTCGCTGAGGCCGTCGAGTTCCGCTGCGGTGTCGAAGACGACGGCAAGGTCGTTGGTATCGGCGAGGAGGTTCTTCTCGAATGCGTTCGTCAGCACGGACAGGCGCTGGTTGAGGTCGGTCAGGCGCTGCTTCTGTTCGTCGTCGAGTCCGGCGCCGGCGAGCGACATCTCGCGATGGTGGCGCTCGACGAGGTAACGGCTCTCGTCGTCGAGGGCGAGAGCGTCGAGCTGCGCGTGCACGGCGGCGACGCGGGCGAAGAGCGCTGCGTCGAGCTGGATCGCATCGCTGTGAGCCGCCATCAGCGGGGCGAGCTCTTCTTCGACGGCCTGGATCTCTGCAGTGCCGTCGGCGGACGCGACGGTGTAGAACGCACGGGCGACGCGATCGAGCAGCTCGCCGCTTCGTTCGAGGGCGATCAGGGTGTTCTCGAAGGTGGGCGCGTCGGTCTGGGCGGTGATGGCGTCGACCTCGGTCCGCTGCGTCGCGAAGGCGGCGCGGAAAGCGGGGAGGTAATGCTCGACGGCGATGCTGCCGTAGGGCGGCAGGTCGTAGGGGAGCGAGGGCGGCGCGAGGAGGGGATTGTTCACGGCATCCGTCATCGCTCCAGCCTATGCGCCACCACCGCTCCTGTGCAGAGAAAGGGTTGCAAACAATCCCTTGCAAAGATATCTTTGCAGTATGACCGATCAGTCGTCTCCGCGCGCCGAACGGGTTCTGGACGCCGGGGCGCTCCGAGCTCTCGCCCACCCTCTCCGCGTGCGGCTGTACGACATCCTCAGCCAGTACGGCCCCCAGACGGCGAGCAGCCTCGCCGAACTCACGGGCGAGTCGACGGGATCCACGAGCTACCACCTGCGCGCCCTGGCCCAGCACGACCTCATACGCGAGGTCACCGACCGTGGAACCGCGCGCGAGCGATGGTGGGAACGCCCGGCCGGAATGGTGACGCTCACCAACCCCGACATGCAGAACACCCCCGCGGGTCGAACCGTGATGGAGGCGGTGCAGTCCGAAACCCTCACCCTTCGTCATCAGCAGTTGATGCATTTCGCCAATCACGGCTGGGATGAAGCGGAGGAGTGGCGGGATGCCGCGATCATCTCGACCGCGACCGCCCGGTTGACCGCGGAGCAGTCGCAGGACCTCGTCCGGCGGATCCACGCGCTCGTCGACGAAACCGTGGCCCGCTACCGCGACCAGACCGGCGACGGCGTGCGCCCCGTCACGATCCGCAACGACATCTTTCCGCTTCCGACCGAGAGGGGCTCCGCATGAGCGCCATCACGCAGACCATCGCCGTCTCCGCCCGGCCGACGCTCCTCGAAAACGCCCTCCTCGTGAGCGCCCAGGCCATGTCGACCGTCGCCGAGCGTCGCATTCGCCGGCGCATCTCCCGCGTCGAGGCCGAGCCGGCTCGTCGTGCCGGGATCGCGGCATCCCGGGCGATGTCGGGCGACGTCGCGCGGTACCTGCTGCCCCGGTAGGTCGATTTCGGCGCGCGGAACCTGAGGTCGAGCGCGCTCGGGGAGAAGGGTCTGCCGGTGGGGGATCACCCGAGCGGACTCGTCCTCCGCAGCCCGGCTCTGCTCCGCCCCGGAGCACTCGCCATCCGGACATGCCGTCGTCGGCACGAAAGCACGGAGCCCGTCGGCGCACAAATGCGTCGACGGGCTCTGTGTTCCGAGGCGGTCCTCGTCAGGCGAACTCGGCGTCGTCGTCGTAGCGCACGACGACCTCGCCCGCGGCGTCCTGGGTGACGATGACGCCGGTGTCGAGCTCGGCGACGGGACGCCCCTCGAGGAACGTCAGCGTCCACCGCGGGGCGGGGGCGCTGAGGCCGTCGGGGTTGAGCGCGGCCTCGACGGCGGCGATCTGCGCGTGCAGCGCCTCGGGCACAGCCTTCGGCGGCTGCTCGCGGGCGGTCCAGCGGGTTCCGAGTTGCATCAGGCCTCCTGGGGTGCGAACACGATGTCGGTCACGGTGGTGGTGTCGGCTTCGGCGAACGAGATCGTCTCGATCCGGCCCACGGCGCGCAGGTCGCCCTCGGCGAGGCGCAGCGCCTCGACGTGCGGCCCCGACACGGTGAGCGAGGCGACCTTCGTCTTCTGCGAGGCCTTCGCCTCGGTCTTGCCGCGACGGATGCCGATTAGCGCGGCGCTCACGGCGGTGAGCACCGCGGGATCACCCTCGATGCCGAGCGGCTCGGGCCACGCGGCGGTGTGCACCGAGCCCTGCTCGAACCAGGACCACACCTCTTCGGACGCGAACGACAGCACGGGCGCGAACAGGCGCACGAGCGTCGACAGGGCCGTGCGCAGCGCAAGCGCCGCCGAGGCCTGGCCCACGTCGGTCTGGTCGTATGCGCGCTCCTTGACGAGCTCGAGGTAGTCGTCGCAGAACGTCCAGAAGAACGACTCGGTGATCTCGAGCGCCCGCGCGTGGTCGTAGGCCTCGAACGCGGTTGTCGCGTCGCGCACCACGGCATCCAGGGTCGCGAGCATCGACGCGTCGAGCGCGTGCGTCACCTCGGCACCCTCGGGCACGGGGAACGACAGCACGAACTTCGCCGCGTTCAGCAGCTTGATCGCGAGGCGCCGTCCGATCTTCACCTGCGTGGGGTTCTGCGGGTCGAACGCCGCGTCGGTGCCCAAGCGGCTCGACGCCGACCAATAGCGCACGGCGTCGGAGCCGTGCTGCTTGAGAATGTCGGCGGGCGTGACGACGTTGCCCTTCGACTTCGACATCTTCTTGCGGTCGGGGTCGACGATGAACCCCGAGATGGCGGCATCCGACCACGGGCTCCGGTCGTCTTCGAGGGCGCTTCGCAGCATGGTCGAGAAGAGCCAGGTGCGGATGATGTCCTGGCCCTGCGGGCGCAGGTCGAACGGCGCGACGAGGTTCCACAGCTCCTCGTCGCGCTGCCAACCGCCCGCAAGCTGCGGGGTGAGCGACGACGTCGCCCACGTGTCGAGGATGTCGCGCTCGGGGTCGAAGCCGCCGGGGACGCCACGCTGATCCTCGGTGTAGCCCGGGGGAACGTCGGTCGTCGGATCGACGGGAAGCGCAGCCAGGTCGGGGGTGAGCACGCGCGAGTAGTCCCGCTCGCCGTTGTCGTCGAGCGCGTACCAGACCGGGATCGGCACGCCGAAGAAGCGCTGGCGCGACACGAGCCAGTCGCCGGTGAGACCGTTCGTCCAGTTCTCGAAGCGCACGCGCATGAAGTCCGGATGCCACGACATCCCGCGACCGAGAGAGATCAGGCGCTCGCGCAGCTCGGCGTCGCGCGCGCCGTTGCGGATGTACCACTGGCGCGTCGACACGATCTCGAGCGGCCGGTCGCCCTTCTCGAAGAACTTCACCGGGTGGGTGAAGGGCTTGGGATCGCCCTCCATGGCCCCGGACTCCTGCAGCAGCTCGACGATGCGCTTCTTGGCGCTGAACACGGTCTTCCCCGCGAGCTCGTCGTACGCCGCCTTCGCGGCATCCGTCACGATCACGTCGGGAGCCTCGGCGACGATCCGCCCGTCCTTGCCGATGATCGTGCGGTTCGGCAGGTCGAGCTCGCGCCACCAGATGATGTCGGTCACGTCGCCGAAGGTGCAGATCATGGCGATGCCCGATCCCTTGTCCTTCTGCGCGAGGGGGTGCGCGAGTACCGGCACCTCGACGTCGAACAGCGGGGTGCGCACGGTCGTGCCGAAAAGCGGCTGGTAGCGCTCGTCGTCGGGGTTCGCCACCAGAGCCACGCAGGCAGGCAGCAGCTCGGGGCGGGTGGTCTCGATGAACACGTCGCCCGAGCCGTCGGTCTTGGCGAAGCCCACCCGGTGGTAGGCCGCGGGCTGGTCGCGGTCCTCGAGCTCGGCCTGCGCGATCGCGGAGCGGAAGTCGACGTCCCACAGCGTCGGCGCCATCGACTGGTACGCCTCGCCGCGCTCGATGTTGCGCAGGAACGCCAGCTGGCTCGTGCGGATCGAGTCGTCGGAGATGGTGCGATAGGTCTGCGTCCAGTCGACGCTCAGGCCCAGTTCGCGGAAGAGCTCCTCGAACTGCTTCTCGTCCTCGATCGTGAGCTGCTCGCACAGCTCGATGAAGTTGCGGCGGCTGATGGGCACCTGATCGGCGGCCTTGCTGCTCTTGTTGTCGCCGCCTGCGAACGGCGGGGTGAAGTCGGCGTCGTAGGGGAGCGAGGGGTCGCAGCGCACGCCGTAGTAGTTCTGCACGCGGCGTTCGGTCGGCAGGCCGTTGTCGTCCCAGCCCATCGGGTAGAACACCGTCTTGCCGCGCATACGCTCGAAGCGCACCTTCACGTCGGTGTGCGTGAACGAGAACACGTGACCGATGTGGAGGCTTCCGGATGCCGTCGGCGGCGGGGTGTCCACGGAGTAGACCCCCTTACGACCGGCCTCGGCGGCGCGGATCCGGTCGAACACATAGGTGCCGCGCTCGTTCCACGCGGCGTCCCACTTCTGCTCGAGGCCTTCCAGGGCGGGCTTGTCGGGAATGGTGGCCATAGGGGTACTCCTCGAGCGATATGGGCGGCACTGTGTGAGCGTGCCTGATGGGTGCGGCATCCAGGATACCGGGGCGATGCGAGCCGCGCGGCCTCCCGCGGGCCCGTGTTCGGCGCTCTTTCGGTGCGTCGCGCAGATTCAGTCCATCGGGGCGGATGCCGACGGAAGTTGTGCGGATCGCTGAGGGTGCGTGGGGGTGGTGTGCGGGTGGTTGCGCAAGCTCGGCGATTCGCGCGTGTTCAGTGGCGGCAGGTGGACGCCGGCGGAGGTTGTGCGGATCGCTGAGGGTGCGTGGGGGTGGTGTGCGGGTGGTTGCGCAAGCTCGGCGATTCGCGCGGGTTCGGTGGCGGCAGGTGGACGCGGGCGGAGGTTGTGCGGATCGCTGAGGGTGGGTGGGGGTGGTGTGCGGGTGGTTGCACAAGCTCGGCGATTCGCGCATGTTCAGTGGCGGGAGGTGGACGCGGGCGGAGGCTGTGCAGATCACTGACGTTGCGCGATGCGCCGAGATCGTGCGCCCTTTCGCCGCGCCTGTCGCGTGACCTCAGCGATTCGCGCAAGCTCAGCCCGCACGGGCGCATCTCGACGGATTTTGCGCGAGTCACGGAGGCTGTGCGGACGCACGCGATCCACGGTCGCCATTCCTCCCCAGGGTGTTTTTCGTCCACAGGTTCGTCCGCGAAGGGTTTTCACCTCGCCGCGCGGGCGACCATGGCGCCTATGCACAACGACCCCGCTCACGCCGTCGCGACCCGAACCGCTGAACTCGGGGGAGTCGTTCGCCCATCCCGTCTCGTCCGCGAGGGGCACAGCCGGCACCGCATCTCCCAAGCGCTCGAGCGAGGACTCGTTCTGCGGGTCCGGCGAGACTGGATCGCCCTCCCCTCCGCCGATGCGCACCTGGTGTCCGCGGCGCGAACGGGCGTCGTACTGTCGTGCGTCACGGCCGCCGAGAGGCGTGGTCTGTGGATCGCCGCACGTCCGGACAAGCCTCACGTCGCATATCCCGGTCGGGGGCGAGTCGTCGGTCCTGCCGCCGTCGTGCACTGGCAGCGGGCCATCGTTCCACGTCACCCGGATCTGCTCGAAGACGACATCGAGAACATCCTGCTCACTGTCGCCTCATGTCAGCCGTACGAGTCCGCACGCGCGATCTGGGACTCCGCGCTGAACAAGAAGGCGGTGGATATCTCCCACCTGCGCCGTCTGCCCTGGACCGGCTCCGCCAGACACCTGGTTCGGGAGGCGTCCCCGTGGGCCGACTCCGGTCTCGAGACCTTCGTCATCGTCCGGCTGCGGTGGCTGGGCCTGCCGATCCGCCCTCAGACCTGGATCTCCGGCCATCGCGTCGACTTCCTCATCGGAGATCGACTCGTCCTCCAAGTCGACGGCGGGCACCACGTCGGGGCGCAGCGCGCCGAGGACATCCGACACGACGTCGAACTTATGCTGCTCGGTTATCACGTCATCCGGGTGGGATACGACCAGGTGATGAACCGCTGGCCTGAGGTGCAGGAGAAGATCATGCATGCCGTGGCGCAGGGGCTGCACAAGGCGTGAGCGGGCGGTCCGAGCTCGCGCTGGCTCAGCGAGTTGCGAACCCTCAGGCGGGAGATCCTCGAGGCACTGCAGAAGACCCGTGAGATGACGGGCGCGGTGGCCGTGCCGATCACGCACGGCCGCAGGCGATGGCCGACGGAGGCCGTGCGGGTCGCTGAGGTTGTGCGGGGACGGGAGCGAGATGCCCGGCGCGCGAAGTCAGCGAACCGCGCAGTTTCAGACAGCAGAGACGGATGCCGACGGAGGTTGTGCGGATCGCTGAGGTTGTGCGGGGACGGGAGCGAGATGCCCGGCGCGCGAAGTCGCCGAATCGTGCAACCTCAGACAGCAGAGACGGATGCCGACGGAGGTTGTGCGGATCGCTGAAGTTGTGCGGGGACGAGCGCGAGATGCCCGACGCGCAGAGTCATCGAATCGCGCAACCTCAAACAGCACAGACGGGTGCCGACGGAGGTCGTGCGGATCACTGAGGTTGTGCGACGCCGGATCCCATCGGTCCCCATCCGGCCGCTGCCGACGCACGCCCCGGCGACTTTCCGCACTCGGTCCAGGAACGCGGGTAAGCTGAAGCTTCCCCACCAAAGACTTCGAGGTTTCGTCATGCCTTCACAGCTCTCCCGCCGCGTGCTCTCGGCGGTCGCCGTCGCGGCCGTCGCCGCCCTCTCGCTCTCGGCGTGCGCGGGCACCGATCCCGCCGCCCAGGGAGACGGCGAGATCGTCTGGGCGATTGAGGGTGCGAACCTCTCGGCCGGCCACATGGACCCGCAGACCAGCCAGCTCGACGTGTCTGCCATGGTGCAGCGCGCCGTGCTCGACTCGCTGGTGTTCCAGGAGGCCGACGGCACGTTCTCGCCGTGGCTCGCCGAGTCGTGGGACGTCGAGGACGGAGGTGCGAGCTACCTGTTCCGCCTGCGTACCGACGTGACGTTCCACGACGGCACCGCGTTCGACGCGGCCGCGGTCAAGGCGAACTTCGATCGCATCGCCGACCCCGACACCGCCTCGGCTCAGGCCGCGAGCATGCTGGGCGGAGAGCTGTACGCCGGCACCGACGTGGTCGACGAGCACACCGTGCGCGTGCGCTTCACCCAGGCCTACGCGCCGTTCCTCCAGGCGGCGAGCACCGCGCTGCTCGGTTTCTATTCGCCGAAGGTGCTCGAAGACAAGGCCGATCAGCTCAAGGCCGGCGGACCCGGCGTGAACGTCGGCACCGGGCCCTTCGAGCTCACCGAGTATACGCCCGACCAGGACATCGTGTACACCCGCAACGACGACTACACCTGGGGCCCCGACGGCGGCGGCAAGCCGGCGTTCAAGACCCTCCGTGTCGACATCCTCCCCGAGGCTTCGGTGCGCCTCGGCGCGCTTTCGAGCGGCCAGGCCGACGTCGTAACCAACCTCCCCCCGAACCTCGTCGGTCAGGTGCCCTCCGACGACACGGTCGAGTCGATCGCCTACCCCGGTCTGCCGTACTCGGTGTTCCTTAACGAGAAGTACGGCGTCTTCGCCGACCAGAAGGTGCGTCAGGCGTTCTCGAAGGCGATCGACGTCGATTCCGCGGTGCAGGAGATCTTCTACGGCCAGTACCCGCGCGCGTGGAGCATCCTCGGGGCCACGACGCCCGGCTACGACGCGAGCCTTGAGAAGACGTGGCCGTTCGACCAGGCGGCCGCCAACTCCCTTCTCGACGAGGCGGGCTGGACGGGACGGGATGCCGACGGCATCCGCACGAAGAACGGTCAGCGTCTCACCGCGCGCTGGATCGCGTGGACGCCGGTGCCCGACGACCGCGCTGCGCTGGCGAATGCCGTCCAGAGCGACCTGAAGGCCGTCGGCTTCGACCTGCAGCGCGAGGTGCTCGAGCCCGGCGCCTACAACGAGCAGTACGGTCCCAAGACCTACGACGTCACCGACTGGGGCTTCTCAGGCGTCGACGCCGACCTGCTGCGCAGCCACCTCGCCACCGATGGATTCCAGAACGCCTCCCAGGTGAGCGATCCGGCGATGGATGCCCTTCTCGAGCAGGGCGCCTCGACGACCGATCCGGCTGCGCGCAACGCGATCTACGCGCAGGTGCAGCAGTGGAACGCGCAGCAGGCCGCGATCGTGCCGCTGTACAGCCCCGCATTGATCAGCGCCGTCACCCCGAAGGTTTCGGGTCTGGCCTTCGACCTCTACGGTCGTCCGCTGTTCGCGACGGCGTCCGTCGGCTGAGACGCCGAGATTCGGACACACTAGGCGGATGCCACGTTCTCGCTCCCGCGCCCTTCTGAGGCGTCTCGGCGGGATCGTGGCATCCGTCGTTCTCGTGCTGTGGGGCGCGGCGACGTTGGCGTTCGTGGCGTTTCGGATCATCCCGGGAGACCCCGTCGACGTCATGCTGGGCCCGCAGGCGCAGGTGAGCGAGACCGTGAAGGCGGGGATCCGGAGCGACCTCGGTCTGGATCGCCCCGTGTTCGAGCAATACGCCGCATTCCTCGGGCGACTCTCTCGCGGTGACCTGGGGGAGTCGTACCAACTGCGCCTTCCGGTGTCCGAGGTGATCGGCCGCCAGCTCGGGCCCACTTTGCAGCTATCGGCGCTCGCGCTCGTGATCGCCGCGCTGCTGGCACTGGCGACGGCGCTGCTCGTACGCGGACGCCGCGGGCGGGCCGTTGCCTCGGGCGTCGAGCTCGTCGTCCTGTCGTCACCGGTGTTCTGGACGGGGCTCGTGCTGCTGAGCGTCTTCTCGTTCCAGCTCGGGTGGTTCCCGGTGGCGGGAGGGCGGGATGCCGCATCCCTCGTGCTGCCGGCGGTGACCCTGGCCCTGCCGGTCGCGGCGCTGCTGTCGCAGGTGCTGCGCGACGGGATCGAGGCGGCCGAGCGCGAGCCGTTCCTGCTCACCGTGCGCGCCCGCGGTGCCGCTCGGCGACGAGAGACCCTGCACCACACGCTGCGTCACGCGGCGGTCGGGGCGGTCACGCTCGCCGCCTATCTCGTCGGATCCCTCCTCGGTGGCGCCGTGCTGGTCGAGACGGTGTTCGCGCGGCCCGGCATCGGCCGCGTGACGCTCGCGGCGATCACCGACCGCGATCTCCCCGTGATCACCGGCGTCATCCTGCTGAGCGCCCTCGTCTTCGTCGTGGTCAACACGGTCGTCGACCTGGTCGCGCCCCTCCTCGACCCGCGCCTGCGGTTCGCCGGTGCGGCGCTGCGCGTGCGGAGCGGAGTGCCCGCGTGAGCGCCGCACTCACCGAGACGCGTCGGGCACGGCCGGGCAGAGTCGTCGCCCTGACGATCGCGGGCGCGGTGCTCTCGCTCATCGCCGCTGCCGCCGTGGCGCCGAGTCTTCTCGCAACGCACGACCCGCTGCTGACCGACGTCCGCGCCACCCTCCAGTCGCCGAGCGCAGCCCACTGGTTCGGCACCGATCAGAGCGGTCGAGACGTGTACTCGCGTGTCGTCTACGGAGCCGGCCCCTCGGTGGGGATCGGTCTGCTCGCGACGGGACTCGCCCTGGTGGTCGGCCTGATCGCGGGGTCGCTCTCCGCCGTCGCCCCGCGCTGGATCGACACCGCCGCGATGCGGGTCGTGGACGTGCTGCTGGCGTTCCCCGAGTTCCTCGTCGCCCTCCTGGTGGTGGCGGTGCTGGGGCCGGGATCCGCGAACATCGCCGTGGCCGTGACGATCGCGGCCGTTCCCGTGTACATCCGACTGGCGCGGGCGCAGACCCGATCGCTCGCGGCGGCCGAGCACGTCGAGGCCGCGCGCATCATCGGCGTCCCCGCGGTCGTCGTACATGTGCGGCACGTCCTCCCCGGCGTTCTGGGTGCGGTGAGCGTGCTCGCCACGATCGGCATCGGCACGAGCATCCTCGCAGCGGCGGGCCTGAGCTTCCTCGGCCTCGGCCCCACCGAGCCCGCACCCGAATGGGGGCTCATGCTCTCGGCGGGCCGCAATCTGCTCCTGCAGGCTCCGTGGGTCGCGGTGTTCCCGGGCTTGGCCATCACCGCGACCGTCGTGAGCGTGAGCGTCATCGGCCGCATCCTGCGCGCGCGATCAGAGGAGCGGGGCGCATGAGCGGCGTCCGCGTGCGCGGCTTGCGCATCGGCGGCCCCGAGGGGGCGATCGTCCGCCACCTCGACCTCGACGTCGCTCCGGGGGAGTGCGTCGCAATCGTGGGCGAGTCGGGCGCGGGCAAGTCGCTGAGCGCGCGCGCCCTGCTGGGACTCGTTCCCGACGGCCTGTCATGGTCCGCAGACGAGCTCGAGATCGACGGTACCGCCGCTCGGTCGCTGACGGAGCGGCAGTGGCGGACTCTTCGGGGGCGGCGCATCGCCCTCGTGTCGCAGGACGCGCTCGTCTCGCTCGACCCCCTCCGCCGGATCGGCGCCGAGGTCGCCGAGCCGGTGCGCATCCACGAGCCCTCGGTGCGCGGTGGCGCGCTGGCGGCGCGCGTGCGCGACAGCCTCGAGCGTGTGTCGATGCCCGAGCCCGACGAGCGCGCGCGCCAGTACCCGCACGAGCTCTCGGGCGGACTGCGCCAACGCGCCCTGATCGCCTCGGCCCTGTCGGCGAGGCCCACCGTCCTGGTGGCCGACGAGCCCACCACGGCCCTGGATGCCACCGTCCAGGCCCGCGTGCTCGAGCTGATTCGCCGTATCGCCGACGACGGCGTCGCCGTGGTGTTCATCAGTCACGACCTCGGAGCCGTGGCGCGGGTGGCCAACCGGGTCGTCGTGATGCACGAGGGACGCGTCGTCGAGACCGGCGTCACCGCCGAGGTGCTGGCATCCCCTCGCGATCCCGTCACGCGAGAACTCGTCGCGGCGGTGTCTCACGAGCCGCTCGGGCGCACCCCGCGCACCGATGCTCCGCTGTTCACCGCCCACGGCGTGACCAAGCGCTTCGGCGAACGGGTCGCCGTCGACGATGTCTCGTTCGAGATCCGCCGCGGTCGTACTCTCGCGGTGGTGGGGGAGTCGGGATCGGGCAAGACGACGCTCGCTCGTCTCGCGGTCGGCGTGACCATCGCGGATGAGGGAACGCTCGCGTTCGACGATCGCCCCTGGACGCCCGAGGTGGCCCGCGGGGCGGATCGACGCCGGGTACAGCTCGTGCAACAGAACCCGTGGGGTGCCCTCGACCCCCGCTGGAGCGTCGGTCGCACACTGACCGAGGCCGTCGCTGCGGGTGGGGTGCCGCGTCCTGAGCGACGGCGCGCCGTCACCGACCTTCTCGAGGAGGTCGGACTGTCGCCGGCGTTCGTCCGTCGCCGGCCCGCGCAGCTCTCGGGCGGCCAACGTCAGCGGGTCGCCATCGCCCGAGCCCTCGCCGTGTCACCGGATCTGCTCGTGCTCGACGAGCCGGTGTCCGCCCTCGACGCCTCGGTGCGCGCGAAGATCCTCGAGCGTCTCCTCGCCCTGCAGCGCGAGCGCGACCTGGCCATGATCTTCGTCACCCACGACCTCGACGTCGTGGCCGCGATCGCCGACGACGTGATCGTGATGAAGGACGGACGCGTCGTCGACTCGGGCACGGTGTCCTGCGTCTTCGCCGCGCCGCGGCATCCGTTCACCCGGGAACTGCTGGCGGCCGCGGGTGTCCGCCCGCCGGGCGCCTGAGTCCGCGTTCGCCGGGTTGCGGCCCGAACGGAGGGTCGAGTGTCCAGAACACCCGGACGATATCGGCCCTACGTCCGGGTTTCTTGGACACTCGAGGGCAGTTCAGGTCGCGCAGGATGGAGAGGACGTTCGGAACGCTCGGCGCGGCGGGATCCGTGCGGGGGGGCGAGTGTCCAGAACACCCGGACGACACCGGCCCCGCGTCCGGGTTTCGTGGACACTCGATCGTCAGGCATCGACCGCACCGCGCTCCGCGGGGCTGGCGTAGACTGGGTGCACACGCATCGATCCGGCCATCACCGGGGAGCTCGCGGAAGAAACGGGTCCAGGCCCGGAGTAGAACCGCGCGGGGCAGGCCCGTCACAGCCGCAGTGAGAGCGGCGCCCTCGTGAGAGGGCGCAATGCAGGGTGGTACCGCGGTCCGAAGGGATCGTCCCGGCGAGCGAACCTCGACCCGCGGAGAGACATGACCTACCCTCGCCCCTCATCCTTCGGCCCGGCCGCCGACGCGTCGAACGCGACCCCGGATGCCACGACTCCGGCATCCGGCCAGAGCGCCGCGTCCACGGCCTCCGTCGTCCCGAGCCCGCGCTTTCCGGCGATCGAGAACGACACGCTCGCGTTCTGGAAGAGCGATGACACCTTCCGCGCGTCGATCGCCAACCGCGAGGGCGCCGAGGAATGGGTGTTCTACGACGGGCCGCCGTTCGCCAACGGCCTGCCGCACTACGGCCACCTGCTCACCGGTTACGCCAAGGACGTCTTCCCGCGCTTCCAGACCATGCGCGGCAAGAAGGTCGACCGCGTGTTCGGCTGGGACACCCACGGCCTGCCCGCCGAGCTCGAGGCGATGAAGCAGCTCGGGATCACCGAGAAAGACGAGATCGAGCGCATGGGGGTTTCGACCTTCAACGCCAAGGCCCGCGAGTCGGTGCTCGAGTACACGCGCGAGTGGCAGGACTACGTCACGCGCCAGGCCCGCTGGGTCGACTTCGAGCGCGGGTACAAGACGCTCGACACGACCTACATGGAGAGCGTGCTCTGGGCCTTCAAGACCCTGCACGACAAGGGACTCGCGTACGAGGGCTACCGCGTGCTGCCGTACTGCTGGCGCGATGAGACGCCCCTGTCGACGCACGAGCTGCGCATGGACGACGACGTCTACAAGATGCGGCAGGACCCCTCGGTCACCGTGACCTTCCCCCTCGTCGGGGCCAAGGCCGAGGCGATGGGCCTGACCGGCGTCCGCGCGCTCGCATGGACGACGACGCCGTGGACCCTGCCGACCAACCTCGCGCTGGCGGTGGGCCCCGGCATCCGTTATGCCGTCATCGAGGGCGGACCGAACGGCGCCGCCGACGTGCACCGTGCCCCCGACGGCACGCCCGACGAGGCGTTCGAGGCCGTCGCGCACCGCTACCTGCTGGCGGAAGACCTGCTGCCGAACTACGCCAAGGACCTCGGGTACGAGAGCGCGGATGCCGCCCGCGAGGCCGTGCAGACCACGATCCTGGGCGCCGAGCTCGAGGGCGTGTCGTACGACCGCCTCTTCGACTACTACGCCGACGCGTCGGTGTGGGGGACGCAGGATGCCTGGAAGATCCTCGTCGACGACTACGTCACCGTCAGCGACGGCACGGGCATCGTGCACCAGGCCCCCGCCTACGGTGAGGACGACAAGCGCCTCGCGGATGCCGCGGGCCTGCCGACGATCATCTCGCTCGACGACGGCGGCCGGTTCCTGTCGGCGGTGACCGACGTCGCGGGGGAGCTGTGGCTGGACGCCAACCGCCCACTCATCCGCCTGCTGAAGCAGGAGGGCCGGTTGCTCCGCGAGGCGTCGTACGAGCACTCGTACCCCCACTGCTGGCGCTGCCGGAACCCCCTCATCTACAAGGCCGTGTCGAGCTGGTTCGTGCGCGTGACCGACATCAAAGACGACCTGCTGGCCAACAACCAGCAGATCACCTGGGTGCCCGAGAACGTCAAGGAGGGCCAGTTCGGCAAGTGGCTCGAGGGCGCGCGCGACTGGTCGATCAGCCGCAACCGCTACTGGGGCTCGCCGATCCCGGTGTGGAAGAGCGACGACCCGAACTACCCGCGCGTCGATGTCTACGGCTCGCTCGCCGACATGGAGGCCGACTTCGGTCGCCTGCCGCTGAACGCCGACGGAGAGGTGGACCTGCACCGCCCCTACATCGACGACCTCACGCGCCCGAACCCCGACGACCCGACGGGGCAGTCGACGATGCGCCGTATCGAAGATGTGCTGGACGTCTGGTTCGACTCGGGCTCGATGCCGTTCGCGCAGGTGCACTACCCATTCGAGAACCACGAGTGGTTCGACGAGCACGCCCCGGCCGACTTCATCGTCGAGTACATCGGGCAGACCCGCGGCTGGTTCTACGTCATGCACGTGCTCTCGACCGCGCTGTTCGACCGCCCGGCGTACACCGGCGTCTCGTGCCACGGCATCGTGCTCGGCAACGACGGACAGAAGATGTCGAAGTCGCTGCGCAACTACCCCGACGTGCGCGAGGTCTTCGACCGCGACGGCTCGGACGCCATGCGGTGGTTCCTGATGTCTAGTTCGGTGCTGCGCGGTGGGAACCTCGTCGTGACCGAGGAGGGCATCCGCTCGGGCGTGCGCGAGTTCCTGTTGCCGCTGTGGAACGCGTGGTATTTCTTCGCCACGTACGCCAACGCGTCGGGCCCCGAGGGCTACACCGCCGAGTGGCGCACCGACTCCGCCGACGTGCTCGATCGGTACATCCTCGCGCTGACCGGCGATCTGGTGCGCGAGGTCGCCACCGACCTCGAGGGCCTCGATTCCACGACCGCCGCCGAGCGTCTGCGCGACTTCGCCGAGGTGCTGACCAACTGGTACATCCGCCGTTCGCGGGATCGCTTCTGGGTGGGCGCGACGGACGATCCGTCGAGCCGCGAGGCCTTCGACACGCTCTACACGGTGCTCGAGACCCTCACCCGCGTCGCAGCGCCCCTGCTGCCGCTCGTCACCGAGCGCGTGTGGCAGGGCCTCACCGGCGGGCGGAGCGTCCACCTGACCGACTGGCCCGACGCGTCTGCGTTCCCCGCGGCCGAAGACATCCGCACCGCGATGGACACGGTGCGCGAGGTCTCGAGCGTCGCCAACGCACTGCGCAAGCGCGAGGGCAAGCGCGTGCGTCTACCGCTCCCGCGTCTGACGGTGGTGACCCCGGATGCCTCGGGTCTGGCGCAGTTCGACGACATCCTCCGAGAAGAGCTCAACGTCAAGAGCGTCGAACAGGTCGCGCTGCGAGAGGGCACGGCGGCGGAGTACGGCATCACGCACCGTCTGTCGGTGAACGCCCGCGCCGCGGGGCCTCGCCTCGGCAAACAGGTGCAGCAGGCGATCAAGGCCGCTCGTGAGGGCGATTGGAGCGAGACCGACGGTCGGGTCGTCGCCGGAGGCATCGCGCTCGAGCCCTCCGAGTACGACCTCGTCGTCGAGACCGCGGGACGCCCCGAAGGCGAAGCGCTGGCGGTGCTGGCCGGCGGTGGTTTCGTGCTGCTCGACACCGTCACCACCCCGGAGCTCGAGGCCGAGGGCTTGGCCCGCGACATGATCCG
This sequence comes from Microbacterium sp. SORGH_AS_0421, assembly GCF_030818635.1. Lineage (NCBI taxonomy): Bacteria > Bacillati > Actinomycetota > Actinomycetes > Micrococcales > Microbacteriaceae > Microbacterium > Microbacterium sp. SORGH_AS_0421. The sequence continues at coordinate 2,885,287 of NZ_JAUTAO010000001.1, read as the reverse complement.
CGGCATCCAGGACACCCGCAAGGCTGCGGGCTTCGACGTGAGCGATCGGATCTTCCTGTCACTGACCTTCGTCGACGGCGCTGACGCGCGAGCCGTCGCTCAGGCGTTCGACGTGGCCGGGGTGGCATCCGAGACTCTCGCCGAGAGTGTCGTTCTCGCCGGAGCAGAGGGGCGGCTCATCCAGCGCGGCAGCGCGCTGCCGGCCGAGTTCGAGACGCAGATCGCTGCCAAGACCTACGCGAACGTCGGCGCCGTCACTGTGGCCGTCGCGCGGATCGGAGCCCCCGCATGAGCGACCGCACCAGGGCCGACGCCGTCTACAGCGCGCTGCTCGAGCGGCAGGGCGAGCAGTGGGTGCAGCCCCGCGTCGAGCGCACGCGTCGCGTGCTCGAGCTGCTCGCCGACCCGCAGCGGACCTACCGGGTGGTCCACGTCACCGGTACGAACGGCAAGACCTCGACCAGCCGCATGATCGAGAGCCTGCTGCGAGCGATGGGTCTGCGCACGGGGCTGTTCACGAGCCCCCATCTGGAACGCTTCACGGAGCGCATCCTCATCGACGGCGAGCCCGTTTCGGATGCCGCGATCGCCGATGCGTGGGACGAGATCCAGCCGTTCGTCGAGATGGTGGACGCCGAACTGACCGCGGCCGAGGACGCGCCGCTGACGTTCTTCGAGCTGCTGACCGTGCTCGCGTTCGTCGCGTGCGCCGACGCGCCGATCGATGTGCTCGTGCTCGAGGTCGGTATGGGAGGGGAGTGGGACTCCACGAACACCGCCGACGGCGATGTCGCGGTCTTCGCGCCGATCGACATCGACCACACCGACCGTCTCGGCACCACCATCGCCGAGATCGCCACGGTGAAGGCCGGGATCATCAAGCCGGGAGCCGCGGTGGTGTCGGCTGCGCAGACCGAGGACGCACTCCGCGTCATCCGCGCGCGCGCCGCGAAAGAGGGGGCGACCGTGGCCGTGGCCGGCCACGAGTTCGACCTGGTGGGGCAGACCCTCGCCGTGGGCGGGCAGCAGCTCGACATCCGCGGGGTCGCCGGGACGTATCCCGAGGTCTACCTGCCGCTGTACGGAGCACACCAGGGCGCCAACGCGGCGCTCGCGGTCGCCGCCGTCGAGTCGCTGATCGGCGGTGGCACCCAGCCCCTCGCGGCCGACGTGATCGCCGACGGTCTCGGCAACGCCACCTCGCCCGGCCGCCTTCAGCTCATCGGTACCGCTCCGACCGTCTTCGTCGACGCCGCGCACAACCCGCACGGGGCGCGCGCTCTGGTCGCCGCCCTCGATGACTCGTTCGACATCGACGAGTGGGGCGCCGTGGTCGGCATCCTCGACGGCAAGGATGCCGCCGGCATCATGTCGGCCCTCGTCCCGGGGGTCTCCCGTGTGTTCGCCACGGCTCCCGCCAGCGACCGTGCGACCGATCCCGACGTGATCGCCGACGTCGCTGAGGCGGCGGACCTCCCGGTCACCGTGCACCCGACGCTGGAGGACGCCGCCGACGCCGCCCGCTCGTGGGCCGCCGAGTCCGACCGCCGCGCCGTCGTCATCGCCGGTTCCGTCGTGCTCGCAGGCGAGGCGCTGCGTCTCGCCGACCTCGAGGACTGGAAGGCCGGGTGGCAGGGATGAGCCCCCGCGAACCTCGCGCCCCGCGCCCCCGTCGTCAACGCGGCGCTCAGGAGTCTCTCGGCGCCGTCGTGCTCGGCTTCGAATCGATCATCGTCTTCCTCGGCGGCCTCGTGGTCTACGGCCTCAAGGTGCTGCCCTTCGGCATCGAGCCCTGGTGGGGGATCGTCGGCGGCGTCGTCATGGCTGTTGCGATGGTCGCCGTCTCGGGCTTGCTCCGCCACCGGTGGGCGCTGTTCGCGGGGTGGGGACTCCAGATCGTGCTGCTGCTCGGCGGCTTCCTCGTGCCGGCCCTGGCCGTCGTGGCTCTCATTTTCGGCGGGATGTGGGCGTATGCGACCATCAAGGGAGCAGCGCTCGATCGACAGAACGCCCGACGCGCCGCTTCCCCCGACCTCTCGAACGGAGAATGACCCATGGCTACCGAAGAGACCCTTGTCCTCGTCAAGCCCGACGGCGTCGCTCGCGGCCTCACCGGCGCGATCCTCGCCCGCATCGAGGCGAAGGGCTACGCCCTCGTCGACATCCGCCTCGTCGAGCCCGACCGTGAAACCCTGGCCCACCACTACGCCGAGCACGAGGGAAAGCCGTTCTACGAGCCGCTGCTCGAGTTCATGATGTCCGGCCCGTCGGTCGCCATCCGCCTCGCCGGAAACCGCGTCATCGAGGGCTTCCGCTCGCTCGCCGGAACGACCGACCCGACCACCGCCGCCCCCGGCACCATCCGCGGCGACTTCGGTCGAGACTGGGGCCTCAAGGTGCAGCAGAACCTCGTCCACGGGTCCGACAGCGTCGAGTCCGCCGAGCGCGAGCTCGCGATCTGGTTCGCCTGATCCCGGATGCCGTGAAGGCCGCCGCCCCGAGAGGGTGGCGGCCTTCGTCGTTCGGCGTCGAGGCGGCTGAGCCTGTCGAAACGCCCGGCCCTGATTCTCATCCGCACACGGGCGAGCCGGGGGAGCCTGTCAGGGTCTTCTGCGCTTTGGAGCGCTTCACCCGCCCCGTGACTCGCGCAACCTCAGCGGCATCCAGGTCTATCTGGCGGAGGTTCTGCGAATCTCGGAGGATCTGCGCCGACTCAGAGCTGCGAGAGCACGTCCAGGCGCACCTGCGCCAGCACCGCGACGACGGCGAACGCGACGATCGTCATGAGCGGCACCCACGCCATGAGCCTGTCGGCGAACTCTTGCACGCGCGGGCGCGGGATGACCCCCTCGCGCAGAACGTGCAGCGTGACGACGAAGAACGACGGGATCACCACGGACCACGTCACCATGCACCACGGGCACAGCGTCGCCAGCACGAAGAGGCTCTGCCCGATGAGCCAGATCACGAAGCACAGGGCGAAGACGAAGCCGAGCCAGAACAGGGCCCAGAACCACCGCGCGAAGCGCGCGCCAGCCAGCAGCGCCATACCGACCACGATGGGTGCGATCCACGCAGCGAGTCCGATGATCGGGTTAGGAAAGCCGAAGACGCTGCCCTGGGCCGACTGCAGATTCGTCGAGCACTGGACCAGCACACTGAAGTCACAGGATGCCGCGGCCCCCGGGTTCATGAGCTGGTGGAAGCGTTCCATGGTGAGCGAGAACGCCGCCCACCACCCCACGATCCCGGCGAAGATCAGCCAGATCGCGACCACGACCGGACGACGGGGGGTGACGGTTTCGCTCATGCGGCGATTCTCTCATCGCGCCGCTATGCGGTCGCCTCGAACAGGTTCACTCGTGTGTTGTGAAGACGCTGTGCGAGGCGTCTTGCCAGTGCGGCCTGTTTTTTCCGTACGCCACCGTCGATCTCGACGAGTTGATCTGCTGCGGTCATCGTCCCGCCCCCTCGGAGATCGTCCTCGCCTCATCCATGGTGATGCTCGTGTTGTCGTAACTGGGCGCTGCGCCCAGACGGGTGAGCGCCGACTTCACGTCGATCTTCTGGTTGTCGCTGTCCCGGAAGGCCACATCGAGAGACCTCATGTTCAGAACGCGCCCGTCGAATGCGACTCTGATCACGTCGCGCACGAAGTCCGGCGATGCCTTCGTCTTCTCGGCGGCCGGGAGGTCGACGGTTTCACCGACCGTAAGCGTCTCGGTGAACCCGTCCAGGCTGACGTCGGCGTAGGCGTCGGAGATCCCGAGACTGGCCGCTTTCAGCGCGGCGGGGATGTCGGTCTTGTACGAATCGTCGTGAGACGGCAGTTGGCTGCACCCGGCCGCAAGGCTGGCGGCCAACGCAAGGCCAACGACCGCAGCGATCCGCCCCCGACGCGTCGTGCCGTCAGCCCCAATCCGCGCGCCCCGGCGAGATCGGCGTCGCTGTAAGCGGTCGCGAGGTCGTCCCGAGCCGCCTCGTGCGACAGTTCTCTCGCTTTCGCCGTCTGGGCTTGCACACGTGCGCGTGCCTGCTCCGAAGCGGTGAGTGGGCCGTCGGACAAGGTCATGGTGGCCCCCTTCGCCGGAGCTTCGACCATATCGAGGCCCCGCTTCGTGCGAGAAGTCTCTGTGGATAAGTGCAGGCAACCGCGACGGTCGTGGGCGTTCCCGGCACTTCGTGCGATAATGAAGGCTGATGTGACCGCGGCCGCGCCGCAGGAACATCACCCAGAAGACTTCGGGCGATGACCGCCCTTCGCAGCACGAGCCGCAGGCCGGCTGCAGACCGAGTGAGTTCGCGGCCCCGCCGGGTGCGGCGCCGCATGAGATTTCGTCGGACGACGCGCGGTGTCGTCCGCCAGGGAGTACCCCGACATGGCCGATGTGACAGACGAACAGAATCCCGCCGACGAGACGGCGATCTCTCCCGAAACCGAGGCTCCTTCCTCCGACGCGACGCCCGCGGTCGACGAAGAAGAGGCAGCGGTCCAGGATGCCGAGGACGCCGCCGCCGACGACACCGAGGCGCCCGCGGTGCTGGACGTGGAGGACATCCCCGCGGCCGACGGTGACGAGGAGACCGCACAGGTCCCCGCCCCCGAGCAGCAGGCTGCCGAGCCCGTCCCCGCCGCGGAGATCGACGCACCGCCCGCGGACGCCGAGAGCTCGGCATCCGGTGCCGTCTCTGACGACTCCGCTCAGGCCGAGAAGACCACGGCGGAACCCGCAGCCGCTTCGGAGCAGCCCGAGGCCCCCGCCGCGCCCGAGAAACCCGGCCGCCCGACCGCCGTGTCTCTGGGCCTGCTCCCCGAGAACTTCGTGTCCGCCGTCTCGACGGCCCTGCACTTCTACGCTCCCGCCCTCCCTCCCGTCGTCATCCGCGACGACTTCGACGACCGCGACGACGAGGGCCCCTCCGAGCGCGTCTCGGCCAACGCTCGCCGCCGCAACCGCCGCCGCGGAGGACCCAACGACAACCGCGACGAGCCCCTCGAGTCCCCGGCCGCACCTCCCGTGCGCCAGCGCGCAGTCGAGGTCATCACCGAGCCGCAGCGCATCAAGGGTTCCACGCGTCTCGAGGCCAAGAAGCAGCGTCGTCGCGACGGTCGCGAAGCCGGTCGCCGACGCCCCGTCGTCACCGAGGCCGAGTTCCTCGCCCGTCGCGAGGCCGTCGACCGCGTGATGGTCGTGCGCTCGAAGGCCGGTCGTATCCAGATCGCCGTCCTCGAAGACAACGTGCTCGTGGAGCACTACGTCGCGCGCAATCAGGACGCCTCTCTCATCGGCAACGTGTACCTCGGTCGCGTTCAGAACGTGCTGCCCAGCATGGAGGCCGCCTTCGTCGACATCGGACGCGGCCGCAATGCCGTGCTCTACTCCGGCGAGGTCGATTGGGACGGCGTCGAGACCAACAACCAGCCCCGACGCATCGAGCTCGCGCTCAAGTCGGGCGACCGCGTCCTCGTGCAGGTCACGAAGGACCCGGTGGGTCACAAGGGTGCACGACTGACGAGCCAGATCTCGCTGCCCGGCCGTTACCTCGTCTACGTGCCCAACGGCACGATGAACGGCATCTCCCGCAAGCTCCCCGACACCGAGCGTGCGCGCCTGAAGAAGATCCTCAAAGAGGTGCTGCCCGAGTCCTCCGGCGTCATCGTGCGCACCGCGGCCGAGGGCGCCACCGAGGAGCAGCTGACCCTCGACGTGCAGCGCCTCACGTCGCAGTGGGAGCACGTGTCGAGCCAGGTCAAGACCATCCAGGCCCCCGCCCTGCTGCACTCCGAGCCCGATCTTCTGGTCAAGATCGTCCGCGATGTCTTCAACGAGGACTTCACGCGCATGCTCATCCAGGGCGACGAGGCATTGCAGACCATCTCCTCGTACCTGCAGGGCGTCGCCCCCGACCTGCTCGAGCGGGTCGAGAAGTACGAAGGCGAGCAGGATCCGTTCGACGCGTTCCGGGTCACCGAGCAGATCGAGAAGGCCCTCGACCGCAAGGTCTGGCTGCCCTCCGGCGGTTCGCTCGTGATCGACCGCACCGAGGCCATGACCGTCGTCGACGTCAACACCGGCAAATTCGTCGGCTCCGGCGGCAACCTCGAAGAGACCGTCACCAAGAACAACCTCGAAGCGGCCGAAGAGATCGTGCGCCAGCTGCGCCTGCGCGACATCGGCGGCATCATCGTGGTCGACTTCATCGACATGGTGCTCGAGTCCAACCGCGATCTCGTGCTGCGTCGTCTGATCGAATGCCTCAGCCGCGACCGCACGAAGCACCAGGTCGCCGAAGTCACTTCTCTCGGCCTCGTACAGATGACGCGGAAGAAGCTCGGCCTCGGCCTGCTCGAGACCTTCAGCGAGGCGTGCGAGGTGTGCGCCGGTCGCGGAGTCATCGTGCACCACGACCCCGTCGCGAAGCACCGCCCCGCAGGCTCCTCAAACGGCGGCGGCAACGGCAACGGCTCCTCGAACCGTCGCGGTCGAGGCTCCAACAACGGCTCCAACGGCTCCAACGGCTCCAACGGCAATGCGGCGTCCGGCGGCGGCAATGCGGCGCAGAACGGCGGCAACGGAAACGGCGGGGGAGCGGCGGCCCAGGCCGGCGGCACCCACGTGATCACCGAGGGCGTCAAGTCGGCTCTCGCGCAGATCGCGGCATCGACCGTCAAGCCCACCATCGACGACCCCTCGATCGTCGAGGCGGCGGTCGTGGCATCCGTCGAGGCCGTTCTCGATGCCAAGACCGAGGCCGCTGCCGAGGCTCCCGCGCCGGTTCGCGAGAAGCGGCCGCGCAAGAAGCGCGAGCCCAAGGCTCCGCGCACCGAGAAGGACGCCCTGCTCGAATCGGTCTTGGAGGCCCTGCCCGAACCCAAGGCTCCGGGACAGGGGCGCTCGCGCCGCCGCGTGACCACCGCCGCCCTGACCGGCACGCCGGTGAACGCGCAGCCGTCGTCCGAGTCCTGAGTTCGCTTCTGATCGCTTGAGGGGTCATCTTCTGTCGCGGAGCTCTGCTCGCGGCGGCCGAAGATGGCCCCTCACGGCTGAGGGCGCCGTTCCCGAGCCGTGATCCGCAGTCCCGAGGCTCGCAGGCGTCGCGCGAGCTCCTTGCCGCCCACATGCTCGGCCCCCGCGCGAACGAGGTCGGCGTGCCGCTCGTCGGGCACGTCGTAATGATCGAGGTCGAACGCTCGGGAGGGGATTCCGGCTGCCGCGGCGAAGGCGTGGAGCTCCTCGAGATCGCTGTCGCTGACCAAATGAGCCCACAGTCGTCCGTGCGCGGGCCACTGCGGGTCGTCGATCAGAATTGCCATCCCGCGATCCTACGGTCGACACGCGGGTCGAATGCTTTTGCCGGATGCCGCCGGGTGAGCTAAACTTGACCCTTGGTGCGTCGCGTCCACTCCTGATAAGAGCGTGACCCCGCGGGTTCTGCCCGCCGGATCGCACCGAGACTTGGGTCTTCAGACCCTCCCGACGTCATCAGACAACCGGAGCTCCGCGCTCCCGAACGAAAACAGGTGTGAAGTGGTTTACGCAGTTGTGCGCGCCGGCGGCCGCCAGGAGAAGGTCCAGGTCGGCACGGTCGTCGTGCTCGACCGCCAGAAGGCGAAGATCGGCGAGAGCATTCAGCTGCCCGCCGTCCTGTTCGTCGACGGCGACGCGGTCACGACCGACGCCGACAAGCTCGCGAAGGTCTCGGTCACGGCCGAGGTGCTCGGCGAGGAGCGCGGTCCGAAGATCGTGATCCAGAAGTTCAAGAACAAGACCGGCTACAAGAAGCGCCAGGGACACCGTCAGGACCTCACGCGCGTCAAGATCACCGGCATCAAGTAAGAGCCAGGAGACGCAGAGATGGCACACAAAAAGGGCGCAAGCTCCACCCGTAACGGTCGTGATTCCAACGCACAGCGCCTCGGCGTGAAGCGCTTCGGCGGCCAGGTCGTCCTCGCCGGCGAGATCATCGTCCGCCAGCGCGGCACGCACTTCCACCCCGGCGCCAACGTCGGCCGTGGCGGCGACGACACGCTGTTCGCCCTGGCACCCGGCGCCGTCCAGTTCGGCGCGAAGGGCGGCCGCAAGGTCGTCAACATCGTCACCGCAGCAGCGGAGTAATTCCCGCGCTTCGGCGCACGAGGGGGTGGGCGCTGCCCACCCCCTCTTCTTTTTTCGAGTCGGCTCGGCCGGCCACACCCGGAAGGACCCGCCATGGTCACCTTCGTCGACCGCGTGACCCTGCACCTGCGTGCGGGAAAGGGCGGCAACGGCTGCGTCTCGGTGCGCCGTGAGAAGTTCAAGCCGCTGGCCGGTCCCGACGGCGGCAACGGGGGCAGCGGCGGCGACGTCGTGCTCGTCGCCGACCCGCAGACGACCACCCTGCTCTCGTACCACCACTCGCCGCACCGCTCCGCGGGCAACGGCGGGTTCGGCATGGGCGACCACCGCTCCGGCGCCCTGGGCGAGGACCAGGAGCTCCCGGTGCCGCTCGGCACGGTCGTGAAGGATCTCGACGGCAACGTCCTCGTCGACATGCTCACCCCCGGCATGCGCTTCGTCGCGGCGCCGGGTGGACTCGGCGGTCTCGGCAACGCGGCACTCGCCTCTCCGAAACGCAAGGCCCCCGGCTTCGCTCTTCTCGGCACTCCCGGTTACGAGGGCGATGTCGTCCTCGAGCTCAAGACCGTCGCCGATGTGGCATTGGTCGGCTTCCCTTCGGCGGGCAAGTCGAGCCTGATCGCCGCGGTGTCGGCCGCGCGCCCCAAGATCGCCGACTACCCGTTCACGACGCTGCACCCGAACCTGGGCGTCGTGCAGGCGGGCGACGCCCGCTTCACGATCGCCGACGTCCCCGGCCTCATCGAGGGCGCGAGCGAGGGCAAGGGTCTGGGTCTGGAGTTCCTCCGTCACGTCGAGCGCTGCACGGCCCTCGTCCACGTGCTCGACTGCGCCACGCTCGACCCGGGCCGCGACCCGCTGAGCGACCTCGACATCATCCTGGCCGAGCTCGCCGCGTACCCGGTTCCCGACGGGCAGATCCCGCTGCTCGAGCGGCCCCAGATCATCGCGCTGAACAAGGTCGACGTCCCCGAGGCGCACGAGCTCGCCGACTTCGTGCGGCCCGACCTCGAGGCCCGCGGCTTCCGCGTGTTCGAGATCTCGACCGTCAGTCGCGCCGGGCTCCGCGAACTCACCTTCGCTCTCGGCGAGATCGTCGAGCAGCACCGTCTCGCCACGATCGATCAGGCTCCCGCCGAGCGCGTCGTCATCCGGCCACGCGGCGCGGAGAAGGACTTCACGATCAAGGTCGAGGGCGGCACCTACGGTCCCGTGTACCGCATCCTCGGCGACAAGCCGGTCAAGTGGGTCCAGCAGACCGATTTCCAGAACGAGGAGGCTGTGGGCTATCTCGCCGACCGCCTCGCACGCCTGGGCGTCGAGGACGGCCTGTTCCGTGCCGGCGCGGTCGCCGGTGCGACCGTCGTGATCGGTCCGGGCGACGGCATCGTCTTCGACTGGGAGCCCACTCTCACCTCGGCCGCCGAGCTCATGACGGCCCCGCGCGGCACCGACCCCCGTCTCGTGCAGAACTCGCGTCGGACCTCCTCCGAGCGTCGCGCCGAGTATCACGAGCGCATGGATGCCAAGGCCGACGCCCGAGCCGAGCTCGAGGCCGAACGCCGCGCGGCGCGTGCCGTGGGCATCTCTCCCGACGGTGATTCGTCCCCGCTCTCGCCCGAGGACGAGGACCGGTGACCGCGACGACGCGCGCCGGCATCCCCGGCGCCGCTCGCGTCGTGGTGAAGGTCGGTTCGTCGTCGATCAGCGGAGACGGCGCGCACCGCATCGACACGATCGTCGAGGCACTCTCGCGCGCTCACGGCGAGGGTACCGAGGTCGTCCTCGTGTCGTCGGGGGCGATCGCGACCGCTCTTCCGCTCCTCGACCTTCAGGGTCGCCCGAACGACCTCGCCACCCAGCAGGCCGCCGCGGCGGTCGGACAGAACGTCCTCATGTGGCGGTATCAGACCTCGCTCGACCGCTTCGGTCTGCTCGCGGGGCAGGTGCTGCTCACCGCGGGCGATCTCGAGAACGCCACCCACCGCTCGAACGCGCGCCGCGCCATGGAGCGGTTGCTGGGGCTCGGAATCCTGCCCATCGTCAACGAGAACGACACCGTGGCCACCCACGAGATCCGCTTCGGCGACAACGATCGGCTGGCCGCTCTCGTGGCGCAGCTGATCGGGGCGGACGTGCTCGTCCTGCTCAGCGACATCGAGACGCTCTTCACCCTCCCGCCCAGCGAGCCGGGTGCACGTCCCATCACCGACGTCGCCTGGGGCGACGACCTGTCGGACTTCGAGTTCGGCGCGGGCGTCGTCAACGGCGTGGGCACCGGGGGAGCGGCCACCAAGGCCTCCGCGGCCAAGCTCGCCTCGACCGCGGGCGTGGGCGTCCTCGTCACGAGCGCCGACCTTGTGGCATCCGCTCTCTCGGGGGAGTCGGTGGGCACCTGGTTCGCCCCCAACCCCGACCCCGTGACCCTGTCCACCGGTCCCGTGGGCGCCCTGACGCGCGCCGGTACACTGAGCGCATGACCGTGATCGCCGCCTCCGTGGACGAGCGCCTGCGTCTGGCCAAAGACGCGGCGCGCGAGATCGGACTCCTCGACTCCGCTCGCAAAAGCGCGCTCTTGCACGCGGTGGCCGACCTTCTCGAGGCGTCGTCCGCCGAGATCGTCGCCGCCAACGCCGAGGACCTCGAAAGAGGGCGGGAAGATCGCATCGGCGAGGCGCTCCTGGACCGCCTCCGTCTCGACGACACGCGCGTGTCGGCCCTCGCCGCCGCGGTTCGCGACGTGGCTGAGCTCCCCGACCCGGTCGGTCGCGTGCTCGACAGCCGGACCCTCCCCAACGGCCTCTCGCTCGAGAAGGTCGCCGTTCCCTTCGGCGTCGTCGGGTCCATCTACGAGGCCCGACCCAACGTCACCGTCGACATCGCCTCGCTCGCGCTGCGCTCCGGTAATGCCGTCGTGCTGCGCGGAGGGTCGGCTGCGCAGAGCAGCAACGCGACGCTCGTGCGCATCATGCGCGACGCGCTGGCGAGCCAAGGCGTGAGCCCCGAGGCCATCCAGAGCGTCGACGATTTCGGTCGCGACGGCGCGAAGGCCCTCATGAACGCCCGAGGCCTGGTCGACGTGCTCGTTCCGCGCGGCAGCGCCGGACTCATCGAGACCGTCGTCACCGAGTCCACCGTGCCCGTCATCGAGACCGGTGCAGGCGTCGTGCACGTCTACCTGGACGCGACCGCCCGCGACGACTGGGCCCGCGACATCGTGCTCAACGCGAAGACGCAGCGCCCGAGCGTGTGCAATGCCGTCGAGACGGTGCTCGTGCACCGTGCGGCGGCCGGTCGACTGCTGCCGGAGCTGCTGGCGTCCCTGGCCGACGCCGGCGTGACCGTGCACGGCGACGACGACACGCGTGCGCACGATGCGCGCGTCGTCGCGGCGACCGACGACGACTGGTCGCGCGAGTACGGCACCCTCGACCTCGCGGTCCGTGTCGTCGACGACCTCGACGAGGCGTTGGCGCACATCCGCCGGTACTCGACGCACCACACCGAGTCGATCATCACCGCCGACCCCGCGGCGGCCGACCGCTTTCTCGCCGAGGTCGACTCCGCGGTGGTGCTGGTGAACGCCTCGACGCGTTTCACCGACGGAGGCGAGTTCGGCTTCGGCGCCGAGGTCGGTATCTCCACGCAGAAACTCCACGCCCGCGGACCCATGGGCCTCGCCGAGCTGACGAGCACCAAGTGGCTCGGGCGCGGCGACGGCCAGGTACGCGCCTGACCGCCTAAAATGGGACGCGCGCCTCGCGCAGACCTCTGATCGGAGCACTGATGACTTTCGTCGCACTTCTGGCCCACGCCGCAGAAGAAGGCGCCCACCACGGCGGCAACGTCCAGGCCCAGACCTTCTGGTATGGCGCCGTGGCGTTCCTGGTTTTCGTCGCCCTGAGCCTCGTGACGCTGTCGTACCGCAACGTGTCGAACCGTCACGCGCACAAGGCGGCGGCGTACACCCAGAAGCACGGGACGCCCACCCCCGAGGCGCACGGCCACTGAGGCCCACCGTATGTCGGTGACGCGCGCCCCTCGTATCGGGGTCATGGGTGGGACGTTCGATCCCATCCATCACGGTCACCTGGTCGCTGCCAGCGAGGTCGCTCAATCGTTCGACCTCGACGAGGTCGTCTTCGTTCCGACGGGTCGCCCGTGGCAGAAGGACGACGTCACCGAGAGCGAGCACCGCTACCTCATGACGGTGATCGCCACGGCATCCAATCCGCAGTTCACCGTGAGTCGCGTCGACATCGATCGCGCGGGACCCACGTACACGATCGACACCCTGCGCGACCTGCAGGAGCAGCGCCCCGGTGCGGAGTTGTTCTTCATCACCGGCGCCGACGCGGTCGCCCAGATCCTCAGCTGGCGCAATCACCAGGAGCTGTGGGATCTCGCGCACTTCGTCGCCGTCTCGCGACCCGGCCACGTCCTCACCACCGAGGGCCTTCCCGCCGAGAACGTGAGCCAGCTGGAGATCCCCGCCCTGTCGATCTCGTCCACAGACTGCCGCGCCCGTGTGCGCCGGGGCCACCCCGTGTGGTACCTCGTGCCCGACGGCGTCGTGCAGTACATCGCGAAGCACCACCTCTACCGGAGCACAGCATGAGCACTCCCGAGAACCCCGAGACTCCCGCGCTGACCCGTCGTCAGCTGCGCGAGCTCCGCCAGACCGGCGCGACGCCCATCATCGTCCCGCAGCGCGAGGGCGAGACTCCGGATGCCGAAACCCCGGCCGCCGCGGCCGGAGCCCCCGAGTCGGTGGTCGTCGATCGCGTTCCCGAGCCCGCTGCGGCGCAGGAGCCCCCGGTCGAGCCATCCGCGGTCGAGGAGTCCTCCACCGAGACGGAGCAGGAGCATCAGCCCGCCGTCTCGGAAGAGCCGACGCCCGCCGCCACGCGCGATGAGCCCTTCGCCCCTGCCCTGCGCCCGGGCTCCTTCGACGGAGCTTTCGGCGACGGCGACTTCGGTGTCACCGGCCTGACCCGTCGTCAGGTGCGCGCGCAGGAGAAGATCCGGACCGCCGCGGTACCCGTGATCAGCTCCGACCTCCAGTCGTCGATGTCCCACCAGAGCGCCGCGCCGGAGCCGCAGGTCGAGGACGAGTCCGCCCAGCCCGCCATCTTCCGTCCGGCAGCGCCAGACGCCGCCGACGCTCCGACCGCCGCGGACGCCGGTCCCGGCGCCTCGGTGGTGAACCCCGCCCTCGGTTCCGAGCTGCTCGACGGGGCGACTCCCGAGGTCACGCTGCCCGACTCGTTCGACCAGCTCCTTTCGCGCAACACCGCCGCCAGCGGTGCGGTGTCGACCCCCAACGCGCTCATTCTGTCGCAGACCCCCGCCGGCGTTCCGCTGGTCGGCCCCGTCACCGCGACCGGCGAGGTCATGATCACCGGCACCTTCGAGCTGCCCGAGGGCCTGGGCTCGGTCGGACACGCACCCGGCACCACCGACGGCCGTGACGCCGACGCGGTGCTTCTCGACGGCGAGCTTCCGCCCGCCTCGTCACCCACCCCGATCGCTGCAAGTGCCGCGATCAGCACGGTCAAGCAGCCCGGCGAGATCATTCGTCCGCCGGCGCCCGAGAAGGGCAGCAAGCTCCTCATCGGGCTCATCATCACGACCGGTGCTCTCTTCCTGGCGGTGGCCGTTACTCTCGGCCTCGCCTTCACGACAGGAGTCTTCCGATGACAGCCACCGACAACGGTCGCGAGATGGCGCAGATCGCCGCCCTCGCCGCCGACGCGAAGGGCGGCGACGATATCGTCGCCCTCGACGTCTCCGAGCCGCTTCCGCTCGTCGACATCTTCCTCCTCGTCACCGGTCGCAACGAGCGCAACGTCGCCGCGATCGCCGACGAGATCGAAGAGAAGCTCCTCGAGCACGGGCACAAGCGCGTTCGTCGCGAGGGCCGACAGGAATCCCGCTGGGTCCTGCTCGACTTCGGAGACCTCGTCGTCCACGTCTTCCACGAGGAAGAGCGCGTCTACTACGGCCTGGAGCGCCTCTGGAAGGACTGCCCGGTCGTTCCGATCGAGCTTCCCACGCCGGCCCACGCCGCCGACTGACACCGATCGCGTCGACGCCCTCTGCCCGATGGCAGGGGGCGTTCTCGTTCGTACGCCGGATTCATAGACGCCAGAGCGCATGCTGGGTCGGTGTCACCGACCTCGCACCGCGTCCGCCGCAACCGTCGCCGGCTCCTGCTCATCGTCGCCGCCATCGTCACCACGGCCGTCGTCGGCACCGTGGCCTTCGTCGCCGTCAACCTCGTCGGGGCGGCCGATGGCATCCATCATTCCGATGCGGTCCTGCCGACCGCCGCACCGGGCATCGCCCAGGACGAGGGAGAGCAGAACATCCTCATCATGGGGCTCGACAGCCGCGTGGACGAGGACGGGAAGCCGTACCCGCAGGAGATCTACGACGCGATCCACGCGGAGGACGCCTCGGTCGGCGGGTACAACACGAACGTGCTGATGTACGTGCACATCCCCGCCGGTGGCGGACAAGCGGTCGCCGTCTCCATCCCACGCGACGACTACGTCGATTACGCGGGAGCCCCCGGGGGAACGAAGAAGGGCAAGATCAAGGAGGCCTACGGGCGGGCTTTCGCCGCCAAGAACGACGAGCTCCGCGCGGCGGGTGTGTCGGACGACGAGGCTTACCAGCAGGCCCGCGACTCCGCCCGTACCGAGGAGATGCAGACGGTATCGCAGTTCCTGGGCGGTGTGCCGATCGACCATTTCGTCGAAGTGACGATGGCAGCGTTCTACCGGGTCGCCCAGGCCGTGCAGCCGATCTCGGTGTGCCTCAACCACGCGACCGCCGATACGTACTCCGGTGCGAACTTCGCGGCGGGGGCGCAGCAGATCGACGCCTCACAGGCGATGGCCTTCGTGCGTCAGCGTCGCGACACGGAATACCGCAACGTCTTCCTCACCGACCTCGACCGCACGCGCCGCCAGCAGGCGTTCATGGTGTCGCTCGCACTCAAACTCCGCGATGCTCAGACGTTCACCGACTTCGGACGCCTGCAAGATCTTCTCGACACCGCGAAGCAATTCGTCGCCGTCGACAAGGGCTTCGATCTGCTCAGCCTCGCCTCGACCGCCCAGCGCCTCGCCGGGGGAGACGTCACGTTCCAGACTCTGCCGGTCGAGCGTTTCGGCACGATCGACGGCGAGAGCGTGAACATCGTCGACCAGAAAGCCATCGCGGCCCAGGTCAGCACCTTGCTGCACCCCGCCCCGGCTGCGACCCCGGACGCCGGGACGGATGCCGAAACCCCACCGAGCGACGCTCCCTCGGCGTCCGCGCCGGCGGCATCGCCCAGTCCGACGTCGTCTGTGTACACCGACTCGCAGCAGCCGATGCGCGCGGGGTCGGTGCCTTGCGTTAACTGAGGCGGTTTCCTCCTGCCGCTCGCCGTGCCGCTCGCCAGGTCGACGCCCGGGCGCGGCGGAGGCCGATCGGCGAGGTGTCTGCGAGGTTCGCGGAGGCCGGGTACGAGATGCGAGCGCCATCGGGCGCTGGCAGCGCTACACGCGAGCGGACCCGGGCGAATGACGGAAACCGGATGCTCACCGCTGACACCCGAGAGGGGTGCCGCGCGGTGAACGCGAGGCGGGTGAGCCCGACGGAAACGAAGAAGGCCTCCGCCGAAGCGGAGGCCTTCTTTCGAGGTGGACCTGAGGGGACTCGAACCCCTGACCCCCTGCATGCCATGCAGGTGCGCTACCAGCTGCGCCACAGGCCCGTTTTTTGTTTTCCGCCCCGTTTGAGGCAACTCCATGAGCTTACAACACAGATTGCGACGGCAAGAAATCGGTGCAGCCGGGCGTGTCGTCGGGGCCCGTCACGGCCGTGATGACGGCGCGTCTGAGTGCCTGACCGCGCTCGCTCAACCCACGCTGCCGGGCGACGTACTCCGCCTTTCCCTCGGGCGTCTCGATGGCCACCGGAACATAGCCCCAACCGGTGAGGTCGTAGGGGGAGGCCTGCATGTCGAGCGTGCGGATATCGCGCGCGAGCTCGAAGGCATCGAGCAACAGGGCACCGGGGACCAGCGGCCCGAGCTTCACCGCCCACTTGTAGACGTCCATGCCCGCGTGCAGACACCCCGGCTGCTCGCGCGCGACCTGGTCGTCGCGACGGAGCGGCGTGCGGTTGAGCGGTACGGCCTCGGGAGTGAAGAAACGGAAGGCGTCGAAGTGCGTGCACTTGAGGTCGTGAGCCTCGACCACCGCGTCGGTGCCGTCACGTCCGAGACGCAGCGGTACGGCGTGCCGCACCTCGTCAGCGCGATACGCCATCGCCCACTCGTGCAGCCCGAAGCACCCGAACTGCGCCGGCCGGTCGCGGGTCGCCCGCAGCAGGTTGACGACACCGCGGTACATCGAACCTCTCTCGGCGCGGAAGCGCGCTGCGTCCACCTCGACGCCGTCGCCCTCCGCCCGGTACCAGCGCCAGCCGGCCCGTTCGTCGGCCTGTTCGAGCAGGACGCCCGGACCCGGGTGCCATCGCCGCAGGATGGCAGGTTTGTAGGAGTAGTACGTGAAGAGGAAGTCCTCGACCGGATGCTTCTGTGCCCGGCTCGCACGAGCGCGGTGATCGGCGGTGAGCGCGTCGGCGCGGAGCGCGTGTGCCTCGGCGTCCGCCGTCCACCGTTCGCGCGTCAGGACCTCCCGGGTCGCGAGCAGGGTCACGCGACCGGCTCGATGAGTTCGGGGGAGTCATTGCGCACGTTTCCGACCGCGGACGACACCACGTGATCGTCGAGAGTCTCGACCATGTCGGGTGCTGCGTCGATAGCGGCATCGAGGACGTCTCCGACGTTCTCGGTCGTCGGGTCGAGCCAGGCATCGGCGAAGTCGGGATCCATGAACAGCGGCATGCGGTCGTGGATGGACCCCAGTCGCCCGATCGCGTCGCGCGTGAGGATCGTGCAGCTCAGTACCCATCGCGCCGGGTCGTCGGCGGCGAGGGCGGGATTCTTCCACCACTCGTAGAGGCCCGCGAAGAACAGCGGCGACCCGTCGGCGGGGTGGATGTAGTGGGGGGTCTTGCCCTCTTCGGTGGTCTTCCATTCGTAGTACCCGGATGCCGGGATCACGGCGCGCCGTTTGATGAGCGCATCGCGGAACATCGGCTTGTCCTCGACGTCTTCGCTACGGGCGTTGAATGCCCGCGCGCCGACCTTGACGTCTTTCGCCCAGCCGGGAACGAGGCCCCACCGCGCGACCTCGAGGCGACGCACCGGGGGCTCGCTCTTGATCGAGTCGAGCACGATGCCGATCTGGGCGGTGGGCGCGATGTTGTACGAGGGCTGCGGCAACTCGTCGGCCTGGACGTCGACGCGCAGCACCCCCACGAGCTCTGAGGCCACGTTGGCTACGACGAATCGACCGCACATGTTCCCACCGTACGCGTCCCCTCCGACATCGGATCACGCCGGGAGCGGCCGCGTACGACGTCGACGGTGCACCACGTCCGCCGCACGACACCGGATGCCGTCGACACCGGATGCCGTCGACGACGCGCACGCCAGCGGGGTACGCACGGCGCCGGGCGCCGCGGCATCCGGAATCAGGCGTCGTTCGAGATGACGCCCGTGCTGCGGAGGCGGTCAAGAAGACCCGCACCGTCGGACTCGGTCACCCACGGCACCTCGGCAGCCGAATGGTCGTCGACCACCGTGCGGCCACCGGCGAGAACAGCTTCGGCAGGGAGGAGTTTGCGGATCGCGACCGCGGCGACGTTCTGCGGGTGCTCGATGGCGAACCCTGTGTAGATGGCGTCGTCGTGCTGGCCGTCGTCGCCCACCAGCAGCCACTTCACCCGCGGGAACTCCGCGGCGAGGCGTCGAAGGTTCTGCTCCTTGTGCTCTCGGCCGCTGCGGAACCACCGATCGTGGGTGGGGCCCCAGTCGGTGAGGAGGAAGGACCCCGAGGGGAAGAGGTGGCGTCGCATGAAACGCGTCAGCGTCGGTGCGACGTTCCAGGCGCCGGTCGAGAGGTAGATCACCGGAGTGCCCGGGTGCTCTCGGGTGAGCCGTTCGAGCATGACGGCCATGCCGGGCACGGGCTGGCGTGCGTGCTCGTCGACGACGAAGGAGTTCCACGCGGCGAGCAGCGGTCGCGGCAGCAGCGTGACCATGACGGTGTCGTCGATGTCGCTGACCACGCCGAACCGCACGTCCGACCCCACGATGAACACGCGCGTCTCGGCGGGCTCGCTTCCCTCCACCGACATCGTGATGCTCTGCCAGCCGGGGGAGAGGGTCGCGGGCAGCTTCGCATCGATCACCCCGCCGCGGTCCGCGACGACGCGGTGCGTGACGCCGTCGATGACGATGTCGACCTGGCCGAAGCCGACGGGTACGGCCGCGAAGCTCCGCCACCCGCGAAGGCTGGCAAATTCCCCCGTCGAGGTGCGCTTGATCGGCGGGGCGATGAGCACCCTGCCGAGGACGCGGACCCACTCCTCGGTGCCGTACCCCGGAAAGCCGGTGACGGCGGGGCGCAGGCCGCGCGCGCGCGCTCGACGTTCGCGCCAGCGGTGGAAACGGCGCTCGAGTCGGGCGAACCAGAGCACTTTGGCGCGAGGGGAACGAGGCATCGCCCTCAGTCTTTCACGTCACCGTCCACCGGTTCGAGGGGGGTGGCCTCGTCGGCCAGGTGTCGGCGCTCCACACGCTCGATGACCTTCTTGCCGATGAAGACCAGCACGAGGAAGACGACGAGGATGCCGACGAAGACGTAGCCCGCGTAATGGATGCGGTCGGAGAGCTCGCGGTAGGTGCCCGCGGCCGATGCCGCGACCGTGACGTACAGACCGGCCCACACGATGCACGCGGGCGTCGTCCAGGCGAGGAAACGACGGTAGCTGTAGCCGCTCATGCCCACCGTCAGCGGCACCAGCGAGTGCAGCACGGGAAGGAACCGCGACAGGAAGATGGCGGGTCCGCCGCGACGGCGCAGGTACCGGTCCGCGCGCTCCCAGTTGCGTTCGCCGAGCTTCTGCCCGACACGCGAGGCGCGGATGCGTGGCCCGAAGTACCGGCCGAGCCAGAACCCGAGGCTCTCGCCGATCAGGGCCCCGACCACGATCGCCGCGGCCAGCACGACCCCTTCGATCGGGGAGGCGACCGCGGTTCCCGCGACGATCACCATGGTGTCACCCGGAACGATGAGCCCCACGAGCACGCTGGTCTCGAGGACCATGGCCACGCCCGCAACCACCGTGCGCAGCACCGGATCGACGTCGCGGACCAGGTCGAGCAGCGACGTGAGAATCTCGTTCACCTCCGTCAGCCTAGGCCCGCCGCCTCGCTCTAGCCTGGGAGCGTGCCTCGATCCGTTCCGCCGCTCACCCTGACGCGGTGGATCGACCCCGAGGCGGTGTTCCTGCACGTCTTCGCCGCCGCGGGCGACGCGTTCTGGCTCGACGCGGGCGCAACGGCCTCGACGGGCTGGAGTTGGATGGGCACGGGACGTCTCGACGAAGCTCCCGGGGGTCTGCACCGCCGCGCCGCGGGGCCCGGCGACGCGGTCGACGACGCCGGTGCGTTCCGCGGCGGCTGGGTCGGCTGGCGCTCGTACGAGGGCCGGGACGCCTGGCTGCGCGTGGACACCTTCCTCGCTTTCGACCACGCCCGGCGACGCGTGCACGTCTTCGGCGATGCCGACCTCGCCGACCGGGTCGCCGCCACGCCGGCGGCTGCGGCGGTGGATGCCGCAGCGGACCGGGGCACGGCATCCGCCCGCGTGAGTCCCGAGCGGTACGTCGAGCTCATCGAGGCGTGCCGCGATCGGATCCGCGAGGGCGATGCCTACCAGTTGTGTCTCACCACGCGTTTCACGGTTCCCGGCGAAGTCGACGCGGTCGACGTGTTCCGGCGGCTGCGGCAGGTCTCTGCCTCGCACCATGCGGGCTTGATCCGCATCGGCGATATGACGCTGGTGAGCGCTTCTCCCGAGCGCTTCCTCGAGGTGCGCGGTGGCCGCGTGCACACCCACCCCATCAAGGGCACGCGTCCCCGATCGACGGATCCCGCTCGCGATCGCGCCCTCGCCGACGAGCTGCAGGCCGATGCCAAGGAGCAGGCCGAGAACGTCATGATCGTCGACCTGATGCGCAACGATCTCTCGCGCGTCTGCGAACCGTCGACGGTCGGGGTGGACCGACTGCTCGAGGTCGAGACGTACCCGACCGTGCACCAATTGGTGAGCGAGGTGTCGGGTCGGCTCCTGCCCGGCACGACGATCGAAGAGGTGCTGGCCGCAGCGTTCCCCGCCGGCAGCATGACCGGTGCACCCAAGCGGTCCGCGATGCAGATCCTGCGCCGCCTCGAGGGGGCCGAGCGCAGTGTCTACTCGGGCGCCTTCGGGTGGATCGGCGACGACGGGGCGGCGGACCTCGCGATGGTCATCCGCAGCGTCGTCGTGGAGCGGGATGCCGCCTGGGTCGGCGCCGGGGGAGGCATCACGTGGCGCTCGGTCGCGGCATCCGAGGTCGCCGAGGTGGGGATCAAGGCGCGAGCGCCCCTCGCCGCTCTCGGTGCCCGGGTGCCGCCCGGGTGGTGACGGCGGGTCCGATAGCCTGGGAGTTGGTCCCCGCGGCCTCCCGACCTTCACGATTGGCTTCACCCGTGTCTCAGAACTCCGCACCAGACCCCCGCGAGGGGGGCTTCGACACCCACGCCATCCAGGCGAAGTGGCAGCAGGCTTGGGCCGAGAAAGACCCGTTCCGCGCCGGGGGCGACGACGACACGCGCCCCCGCAAGTACGTGCTCGCGATGTTCCCGTACCCCTCGGGCGACCTTCACATGGGTCACGCCGAGAACTACCTCTACTCAGACATCGTGGCGCGCTTCTGGCGCCACCGCGGTTACAACGTGCTCAACCCCATCGGGTGGGACTCGTTCGGCCTGCCCGCCGAGAACGCGGCGATCAAGCGAGGCGCCGACCCCGTCGAGTGGACCTACGCCAACATCGCCCAGCAGAAGGCGAGCCTGAAGGACTACGGCGTCTCGTTCGACTGGAGCCGTGTGCTGCACACGAGCGACCCCGAGTACTACCGCTGGAACCAGTGGCTGTTCCAGAAGCTCTACGACAAGGGCCTGGCGTACCGCAAGGACGCGCTGGTCAACTGGGACCCGGTGGATCAGACCGTGCTCGCCAACGAGCAGGTCCTTCCCGACGGCACGAGCGAGCGCAGCGGCGCCGTGGTGGTCAAGAAGAAGTTGACGCAGTGGTTCCTGCGCATCACCGACTACGCCGATCGCCTGCTCGACGACCTGAACCAGCTCGAGGGCTTCTGGCCGAGCAAGGTCATCCAGATGCAGCGCAACTGGATCGGCCGTTCGGTCGGCGCCGACATCGAGTTCGAGATCGAGGGGCGCGACGACAAGATCACGGTGTTCTCGACCCGCCCCGACACCCTGCACGGCGCGACGTTCTTCGTCGTGGCGCCCGAGTCCGACCTGGCGGCCGAGCTCGCGGCATCCGCCGATCAGGGTGTGCGCGAGACGTTCGACGCGTACCTGGCACAGGTGCAGCGCGCGACCGACATCGAGCGTCAGGCGACCGACCGCCCCAAGACCGGGGTGTTCCTCGGGCACTACGCGATCAACCCCATCAACGGCGAGAAGCTGCCGATCTGGGCCGCCGACTACGTGCTGGCCGACTACGGTCACGGCGCGGTCATGGCCGTGCCCGCGCACGACCAGCGCGACCTCGATTTCGCCCGCGCCTTCGACCTGCCCGTCAAGGTCGTCGTCGACACCACGGCGCCCATCACCGGGGCCATTCCCGTCATCGAACTCGACGACGAGGGTGTGCCGATCGACCCGCTCGGCGACGTCGACGACCTGGATCCGGTGAAGACCGGCATCGCGCTGACCGGTGACGGCCGCATGATGAACTCGGGGTCGCTGAACGGTCTGTCCAAGCGCCACGCGATCGCGCGCATGATCGAGGAGCTCGAGGCGAAGGGCGTCGGCCGCGCCGCCAAGACGTACCGCCTGCGCGACTGGCTGATCTCGCGTCAGCGCTACTGGGGCACGCCCATCCCGATGTTGCACGGCAAAGACGGGTCGATCACGCCCGTGCCCGCCGACCAGCTGCCGGTGACGCTGCCCTCGGTCGAGGGCCTCGACCTCAAGCCGAAGGGCACCTCCCCGCTGGGGGCGGCGACCGAATGGGTGCAGGTCACCGATCCCGAGACGGGCCAGACGCTTCTGCGCGACCCCGACACGATGGACACCTTCGTCGACAGCTCGTGGTACTACCTGCGCTTCCTGTCGCCGAACAGCGAGACCGAGGCGTTCTCGGGTCGTGAGGCCAATAAGTGGGGCCCCGTCGACTTCTACATCGGCGGCGTCGAGCACGCGATCCTGCACCTGCTGTACGCGCGCTTCATCACCAAGGCGCTGTTCGACATGGGGCTGGTGGAGTTCACCGAGCCGTTCTCGAGCCTCATCAACCAGGGCATGGTCATCCTCGACGGCACGAAGATGTCGAAGAGCAAGGGCAACCTGGTGCTGTTCCAGGAGGAGCTCGACGCCCACGGCGCCGATGCCCTACGCGTCGCGCTCGCCTTCGCGGGCCCCGTCGAAGACGACAAGGACTGGAACGACGTCTCGACGACGGGAGCGGCGAAGTTCCTCGCCCGTGCCCTGCGTATCGCCCACGACGTCGACAGCGAGACCGACGTGGTCTGGGCCGAGGGCGATGCCTCGCTCCGCCGTGTCACGCACCGACTGCTGGCCGATGCCGCGAACCTCGTCGAGCAGACGAAGTTCAACGTCGTCGTTGCCCGCCTGATGGAGCTGGTCAACGCCACCCGAAAGGCGATCGACGGGAAGGCCGGCGCGAGCGACCCCGCCGTCCGCGAGGCAGCCGAGGTCATCGCCATGACCCTCGACCTGTTCGCCCCGCACACCGCGGAAGAGATGTGGGCGACGCTCGGTTACGACGGCTTCGTGGGACTCACGACCTGGCGCCAGGCCGACCCGACGCTGCTCGTGGAAGACACGGTCACCGCGGTCGTGCAGATCGACGGCAAGGTGCGCGGCACGCTCGAGGTCTCGGCCAAGATCGGCGCCGAGGAGCTCGAGGCCCTCGCCCGCGGCGACGAGCGCATCGTCCGCGCCCTGGGCGATCGCGAGATCGTGCGCGCGGTGGTGCGTCCGCCGAAGGTGGTCAGCTTCTCGACGAAGTAGCTTCTCGTTCCGGATGCCACGTCCTCGACGCTCTGCGGAGTGCGAGGGCGTGGCATCCGGCGTTCTCGGGGGCGGTGTCGCGGGATTCAGCGAGGGCGGGAGTAGATCGTTCCGTCGCGGGCGCGATCGAGAAGCCCGGCGTCGACGAGGTAGCGACGCATGGCCGCGACGTCGTCGACGACCTCCGCGAGCCGGTCGTTGAGGGCTCTCTCGCTCAGCGTCTCGCCGGGCTGCATCATCCGCTCGGCGATACGCGCGAGAACCTCGTCGCGATCGCCGGCCCGGGATGGGTACGTCACGAGCCGACCGTTGACGAAGAAGCGGTTCGCACCTGTCGGGCGGGGCGGCGAGGGTGCGGCGGCGAGAGCCACACGGAAGACGTCGGGCTCCATGCGCCACCCCGCCCCGTCGGGCGAGATGAGGCCCGCCTCACGCAGGGAGTCGAGGACGCGCCTCCGCTTTCCGGGCGACAGCGCGTCCAGCGTCGGCTCGACGGATGTGTCGAGCACGATCCGCGCGTAGACCTCGCGCGCGCTGTCGTCGGCGAGGGCGGAGACCAGGGCGCGCCAGGCGTTCGGAGACATCGCTCCAGGGTATGCGCGGGTTCTGCACATCGGGCGATAGCAACCGCCTGTCCACGGAACGGCAGTTTCCGCCCGCGCGGCGGGGCCCGTCTGCCTAGCGTCGTCGCGTGACCGATACGCCCCTTCCCGAAACCGCGATGGCCTCGCGTGCCGTGGGCGATGCGTCCCCGCAGGCTGCAGCGGCACCGGGGGAGCGCGGGGCCGAACCTCCGTCGAACGGCGCCCTGCAGCCGCGCACCCGCCTGGGGATCGGCGCGGTCATCGTGCTGGTGCTCCTCGCGTTCGCCGTGACGATCTGCATCGGGATGCTGCGGGGTGCGACCGGCGCGGAGGTCATCGAGCCCACGGCATCGCCCTCTTCCTCCTCCCGGGCGATACCGGCGGCGACGGGGCTGTACGCCCACGTCGCGGGAGCGGTCCGTGAGCCGGGACTGTATCGCTTGGACGCCGGTGACCGGGTTGCCGATGCGATCGCCCGAGCCGGGGGCTTCGCCGAAGACGCGCAGCGCGACGGGGTGAACCTCGCCCGTCCCGTGGCCGACGGCGAGCAGATCGTCGTCCCCGTCGTCGGGGCCGAGACCGCCGCTCCCGCGTCGGGCGCGGGCGGCGACTCGAGCGGGCCGCTCGACCTCAACACCGCGACCCGCGACCAGCTCGACGAGCTTCCCCGCGTCGGACCGGCGATGGCCGACCGCATCCTCGCGTGGCGCGAGGCGAACGGTCGATTCACCAGCGTCGACGATCTGCTCTCCGTGCCGGGAATCGGCGAGAAGATGCTCGCCGGGCTGCGAGACCTGGTGCGCGTGTGAGGGGTCGCCCCGGGGCGCGCCGGCGCTCTCTCCGTGCGGTCTCCGTCGCCGCGGCGACCTGGATCACGGCCGGCGTGGCCACCCTGATCCCGGATGCCGCCCCGCTCACGGTGGCCCTCGTTCTGGCGGCCTGCGTGGCCACCGCGCTCCTCGCGTGGCGAGGCGTGGCGCTGCTGGCCGTCGTTGCCGTGGCTCTCGCGTGCGCGTCCGCGACCGCGGGGGCCGTTGCGTCCGTGGGTCCGACCCGTTCCCAGATCGCTGCGCTCGAAGCCGGCGGGGGGAGGCAACTCGCCCTCGCGGTGATCGTCACCGGACGCATCGATGGGTCGCCCGACGGCGGCGCGTGGTTCGACGCGGTCGCTTCGAGCGTCCGCGCGGGAAAGCTGAGCGTGACGGGCACGATCCCCACGCGCGTCCTCGTCGACGCGGAGGGGCGGGCCGCGCTGGCCGTCGCGAGCATGGGCAGCGAGGTCCGGCTGACAGGGAGAGCCGTCCCTTCCGACCCGGGGGAGCGAGCCGCGCTCGTCGTGCGGGCGACCTCGATCGAGTCCGCCTCGACTCCGACAGGGATGTGGGCGTTCTTCGAGGGGCTCCGCGACGGACTCGTCGCCTCGACGCGCGGCCTTCCGCAGCCGGGGGCGGGTCTTGTGCCGGGTCTCGCGGTGGGTGATACCTCGAGCCTCGACCCCGCCACCGAAGCCGCGATGAATGCGTCCTCGCTCTCGCACCTCACCGCGGTGTCGGGGGCGAACTGCGCGATCGTCGTCGGTGCGGCGTTCGCTCTCCTGGCGCTCTGCGGTGCCTCCCGCGTCGTGCGGGTGGTCGGCGCGATGCTCGTGCTCACGGCCTTCGTCACCCTCGTCACACCCGAGCCGAGTGTCGTCCGCGCCGCCGCGATGGCAGCGGTGGCCATGCTCGCGCTGGCGCTCGGGCGCCCCGCGATCGGTGTCGCGGTGCTTTCGCTCGCGGTGACGGTGCTGCTGGTGGTCGACCCGTGGCTCTCCCGGTCCCTCGGCTTCGCCCTCTCCGCCGCGGCCACCGGTGCCCTGCTCGTGCTCGCCCGACCGCTGGCCGGCGGCCTGGAGCGCTGGATGCCACGCGCCCTCGCGCTCGCCCTCGCCGTGCCCACCTCGGCCCAGCTCGTGTGCGGACCGCTGATCGTGCTCATCGACCCGCACGTCCCCCTGCTCGGCGTCGCGGCGAATCTCGTCGCCGACCCTGCCGCCGCTCCGGCGACGATCGCGGGGGCCCTGGCCTGCATCGCCCCGTTTCCTTGGCTTCGGGACGGACTGACGGCCCTCGCCTGGGTTCCGGCGGCGTGGATCGCCGCGGTCGCGCACACCACCGCGGCGGTGACGGCGCAGAACCTGCCGTGGCCCGACGGGCTCGCGGGGGCCGCGCTGCTGGCCGTGGTGGGTGCGGCCATCAGCGTCTGCGTCGTGCGACCCCGGCGGCTTCCCCGGATCACCGCGCTCTCCTCTGCCGCCGTCGCCGTCGTCCTCGGCCTCGTGCTGGGCCAGACGGCCGTGCGCACGGTCGCGGGCCCCCTGACCGTACCCAGCGCGTGGCAGGTCGCGATGTGCGATGTCGGTCAGGGCGACGCGACGCTGTGGCGATCAGGCGACGCCGTCGCTCTCGTGGACACCGGACCCGAGCCCGAAGCCCTGACGCGGTGCCTGCAGACGTTCGGGGTGGACCGTCTGGCTCTCGTCGTCCTCACGCACTTCGACCTCGACCACGTCGGCGGATCGTGGGCAGTCGTGGGCCGGGCCGATCTCGTCGTCCACGGCCCACCCGATGGCGCGGCCGACAAACGGTTGCTCGACCGGTTCGCCGCCGCGGGGGCGCGGATTCGACCCGCCGGGATCGGGCTGACGGGATCCGTCGGCACGACGCGGTGGCAGGTTCTCGGGCCGCCGCCGAACGCCGACCCCGGCAACGACGCGTCCGTCGCCCTCGATGTGGTCGGAACGGGCTTTCCCCGCACCGTCCTGCTCGGCGATCTCGGTGAGCAGGCGCAGTCCGCCCTCCGGCGCCGTATCGATGTTCCGCGCGTGCAGGTGGTGAAGGTCTCGCACCATGGCAGCGCCGACCAGGATGCGCTGCTCTACCGAGGCCTTCTCCCGAGGATCGGGCTCATCGGTGTGGGCGCCGACAACGACTACGGTCATCCGACCGCGAAGCTCCTCGGCATCCTGACGTCTCTCGGCACCACCGCCGCGCGCACCGATCGCGACGGAGCCCTGGCCGTCTGGCTCGACGGTGAGGGGCGGGTGACACTGTGGCGAGAGCGGGCGGCTGCGGATGTCGGGAGTCCCGCGTCGACCGGCGATGTCGGAACCGATCGGTAGGCTGGGGGAGTGACCCCGGCTCCCCGACGCTCCGCGCCTGCCAAGGCGAAGTCGGCCATTCCGCAGGTGTCGTGGCGGTCTCCCCAGCCCGCGCCCCTCGTCCTGGTCTCCGGCCCCGAAGAGGTCTGCGCCGAGCGCGCGATCGCGGGCATCCGATCGATGTTGAAGAGCGAAGACCCGAGCCTCGAGGTCACCGACATCCGCGCCGACGACTACGCCGCCGGCACCCTGCTCAGCGTCACGTCGCCCTCTCTGTTCGGCGAACCCCGCCTCGTGCGGGTCAGCGGCGTCGAGAAATGCAGCGACACCTTCCTCACCGAGGCGGTGTCGTACCTCGCCCACCCGCAAGAGGGTGCCACGGTCGTCCTTCGTCACACGGGAGCCAGCGTTCGCGGCAAGAAGCTGCTCGACGGCATCCGCGCCGGTCAGGGCAGCGGCATCGAGATCGCCTGCCCCGCGGTCAAGCGAGACTCGGATCGCTTCGACTTCGCGGTCGGCGAGTTCAAGGCCGCGCAGAAGCGCATCGCCCCGGTCGCCCTCCGCTCGCTCGTCTCCGCGTTCGCCGACGACCTCACCGAGCTCGCCGCCGCCTGCCAGCAGCTCATCTCCGACGTCCCCGGCGACATCGACGAGCGCACGGTCGAGCGCTACTACGGGGGGCGCGTCGAGACCTCGGCCTTCACCGTGGCCGACACCGCCATCGCCGGGCAGTACGGGCCCGCTCTTCTCGCGCTGCGGCACGCGCTGGCATCCGGAGCCGATCCCGTGCCCCTCGTCGCCGCCGTCGCCATGAAGCTGCGCACCATGGCCCGTGTCGCGGGAACCCGGGAGTCGTCGTCGATGCTCGCGCAGCGCCTCGGCATGAAGGACTGGCAGGTCGACCGTGCCCGCCGCGACCTCGTCGGGTGGACCGGCAACACGCTGGGCATGGCGATCCACGCCACCGCACGCGCCGACGCCGAGGTCAAGGGCGCATCGCGAGATCCCGTCTTCGCTCTCGAGCGCATGATCACGATCATCGCGACACGGGCACCCTACGGCGGCTGATCGGCCGTCTGTGCGTGCGGATCGCTCCGACCCCGCCGCAGCGCGCCTGTGCGACGCTACGGCGGGGTCGGAGTCAGGTCGCAGATGCTATCCGCGCATCGAGGATCTCGAGCAGACGCCGACGCCACGGAGTCGCCGACCACCCGTGGTCCGCGCCGTCCACGACGGTGAGCGACGCGCCCGGCAGCAGGTCCGCGTATCGCGTGCCGTACTCCACCGGCACGATCCTGTCCTGCGTTCCGTGTACGACATCCGCGGGACCGGTGTACTTCGCGACCGGGCCGTACACGTCGAGCCCCGTGGTCACCTCGTCGATGAACGCCATGCCCAGCGGCATCCCCCCGAAATCGAACCAGCCCTGTTCGCGAGCCGGTGCGAGGGGCTGGCCCTGAATGGCGTCGTGCACCGTGATGTCGTCGACGACGACGCCCGCCGGAGACCACAGCGTCAACGTGCGAATCAGCTCGGGCACGTGAGCTGCGGCGAGAGCGGACTCCACCGCGCCGAGGCTGTGCGCCACGACATCGACGGGCCCCTCGACGGCGAAGGCACGGATCATGCCGACCACCTGATGGACCTCGTCGCCGATCGTGATGTCGGCGAAGTCCCCGTCGCTCATGCCCTGGCCGAGCCGGCTGTAGCTGCGAACCACGGCGCCACGATCGACGAGGTGACGCGCCGTCTGCACGAACAGCTGGTGCCCGCCCGTCGCGTCGGCACTGAAGCCGTGAACCAAGAGCACTCGCGGCGCGTCGGCGGAGGCGCCGGCGACGGGCTCCCACTGCCATCCGCGCAGAGTGCGACCGCCGTGGGAGAGGCTGAGGGGCGTGAGTCGCGGGTCGGCGGCCATCAGTTCGTCCGCTCCGACCAGCCGGCGGGCAGGTCGCCGGGGGCGGTGTCGATCACGGTCTCGTCGTTCTCGCCGACGTGCTCGAAGAGCGTAATGTGGGCGAACTCCGGAACGACGTAGATCGGATAGGTGGGACCCTCGTCGCGGTAGCGCTGCATGTCGTCGAGGTGGTCGTTCTGGAAGAGCACGGTCTTATGCCCGTCGAGCTCGATCCAGCGCGGGAAGAAGATGGTGCCGTGCAGCACTCGAGACGCGGGCAGCACGTTCACGACGACGCTCGTACCCGTCGGCTCGTTCCACGAGACCTTGTAGACACCCGGCGCGAGAGCGACGAGGTCCACCGTCTGATCCTTCACCCAGCGACCGCCGACGTGGCCGCTGTGGATGCGGTAGTCGATCGTCGTGGCGTTCTTGGCGTACATCTCGTACTGCCAGCCGTTGGCGTAGGTGTAGATGAAGCGGTGGCCGACGATGCCGGAAAGATCCTGGGTCGGCTCGGGGTGGGCGACGGTGGTGGTGATATCCATGCGATGATTTTGTGACCAAATTAGTTTTCTGTCAAACACTTCGGGCTCGTACACTTGCCCCATGGCTGAGGGCACCTCGATCACCGCGCGACTGCTGAGCGACCGGCTCGGCCCCCTCCGCCGCGCCGTCTCGCGGGCCTCCCGGTCGTCCGCCGCTCTGCCCGACATCCCCGACGCGCAGATCGAGGTCATGCGCTGCCTTTCGACGACCGGCACCCGCACCCCGTCGGAGCTCGCCGACGCGCTCGGTCTCGCGCGCTCGACCGTCAGCAACCTGCTGTCGCAGATGGAGCGGAGCGAACTCGTCGAACGCCGTCTTGTCTCGGGAGACGGGCGCCGCACCCAGGTCGGGCTGACCCCCCTCGCCGCCGCGCGACTGCGCGCCTTCGACGACGCCGCGACCGCGGTGCTCGTCGCCGCGCTCCAGGATCTCCCCGACGGTGATGCCGCGGCCATCGCCGCAGCGCTCCCCGCACTCGAACGCCTGCACGACCGCGTCGTCGACCGGTGAGCCGACGCGGCCGATGCGGGCCCCCGGAGGTCGAGCCGGATCAGGTCGACGCATAGCAAAAGGCCCGCCCCGCGCAATGCGGAGCGGGCCTCGAGAATCGGCGACTCAGAGAGCGGCGACCGACTTCGCGATGGCCGACTTGCGGTTCGCGGCCTGGTTCTGGTGGATGACACCCTTGCTCACGGCCTTGTCGAGCTTCTTGGTCGCGGTGGCGAGCGCCTTGAGGGCGGCTTCCTTGTCACCGGCGACGACGGCCTCGTTGGTGCGACGCACGTGCGTGCGGAGTTCGCTCTTGACGGCCTTGTTGCGCTCGCGCGCCTTCTCGTTGGTCTTGTTGCGCTTGATCTGCGACTTGATGTTCGCCACGTCGAGGGTCTTTCGTTTGAGTGAGTATGGGATTGTGCCGGGCGAGCGGTAGAGGGGCGCTGCACCGGCGATCGTGGAGGTCGGGAAAAACCCCACACGCAAGCCAAGGACCGAGTCTATCAGGTCGCTGCCTCGATCGTGGTGAGCGCCACCTCCAACAGCGCGTTGAACACGCGGGGTCGCATCGCCGTGACGAGGTGCGTCGTGCGCGGGACCACGACGAGCTCCGCGTGGCGCGCGACGGCGAGGAACAACCTCTCGTTCATCCGCAGTTGGTCCCATTGCCCGTTCACGAACCACAGGGGCACGTCGATCCGGCGGAGGGATGCCAGCAGGTCGAGCGTCGAAAGCGACGCCAGGGCCGTGTCCTGCGCGTCGAAGGCGTACCCGCCGGCTCCGAAATCAGGCCGCGTCTCCGGAGGGAGCGTGCGATCGAGCACGCGGTTCGTCAGGCCCAGGCCGCGATCGGGGAGGCTGTCGAAGCGTCGCGTGAAGAACCGGTAGGCAGAGAGCCCGATTCCGCGGGGGATCGAGGTGCAAGACGCCGCCACCAACCCCGCCACCGGAGGCCGATCCTCGCTGCCGACGTAATCGATGCCCAGCAGCCCACCCATCGAGTGCCCCACCAGCAGCACGGGGCCGAGCGTCGCGGCATCCCGAACCGCGCCATCGATCGTCGCGAACGCCGCATCGAGCGAGAACACCTCACCCCGGCGCGTCCCGTGCCCGGGGAGGTCGACGGCGGTGACGGGCGTACCTCGGTCTCGCAGACAAGCAACCTGTGCGCGCCACATCGTCGAAGACGTGCGGATGCCGTGCACGAGCACGACCCGGACCGCCACGGCATCCATCGTAGAAGCGCGAGAACCGCCGGGCGCCCAGGCCCCGCTGCGTCGAGATCACGTAGCCTCGCCCAGATCACACGACGTACCGTGTGGCTCTGCCCAGATCACGTGATCTCGCGTCAGAAGCAGGGCGCCAGAAGCTCCGGATGCCGGAACCCTGAGCACCCGCGGACGGGGATGTCGGCGCACCACCGTAGAATCGACGGAACATGTCACCGCGCGCCCTGAAGCCCCTCGAGCCGTCTGCCACTCCGCCGGAGCAGATCCGCAACTTCTGCATCATCGCTCACATCGACCACGGCAAGTCGACGTTGGCCGACCGCATGCTGCAGATCACCGGCGTGGTCAGCGACCGCGATATGCGGGCGCAGTACCTCGACCGCATGGACATCGAGCGCGAGCGCGGCATCACGATCAAGTCGCAGGCCGTGCGTATGCCGTGGTCGACCACCGACGGCACCTTCGCCCTCAACATGATCGACACGCCCGGGCACGTCGACTTCACCTACGAGGTCAGTCGGTCTCTCGCCGCCTGCGAGGGCGCGATCCTGCTGGTCGACGCCGCTCAGGGCATCGAGGCTCAGACGCTGGCCAACCTGTACCTGGCGCTCGAGAACGACCTGACGATCATCCCGGTGCTGAACAAGATCGACCTGCCCGCGGCCGACCCCGACAAGTACGCCGCCGAGCTCGCCGGTCTCATCGGCGGCGACCCCGCCGACGTGCTGCGCGTCAGCGGGAAGACCGGCATGGGCGTCGAGGAGCTGCTCGACCTGATCGTCGAGAAGATCCCGGCCCCGGTCGGCAAGGCCGACGCCCCGGCACGCGCGATGATCTTCGACTCGGTCTACGACGCCTACCGCGGCGTCGTCACCTACGTGCGCATGATCGACGGTTCGCTGCAGCCGCGCGAACGACTGCAGATGATGTCGACCGGCGCGACGCACGAGGCCCTCGAGATCGGCGTGTCCAGCCCCGAGCCGGTGCCCACCAAGGGTCTCGGCGTCGGCGAGGTCGGTTACCTCATCACGGGCGTGAAGGACGTACGCCAGTCCAAGGTGGGCGACACGATCACGACGCACCGGAAGCCCGCCACCGATGCGCTCCCCGGCTACACCGATCCGAAGCCCATGGTCTTCTCGGGCATCTACCCGATCGACGGCAGCGACTACGCCGAGCTGCGCGAGGCGCTCGACAAGCTGAAGCTCTCCGACGCCTCGCTGCAGTACGAGCCCGAGACCTCCGTCGCTCTCGGCTTCGGCTTCCGCTGCGGATTCCTGGGCCTCCTGCACCTTGAGATCATCACCGAGCGTCTCTCGCGCGAGTTCGGGCTCGACCTGATCACCACCGCGCCGTCGGTGACGTACGAGGTCACCACCGACACCGGTGAGACCGTGTCGGTCACCAACCCCAGCGAGTACCCCGACGGGCGCGTCGCCTCGGTCTCGGAGCCGATCGTCAAGGTCGGCATCCTGCTTCCGAAGGATTACGTCGGCACCGTCATGGAGCTCTGCCAGACGCGCCGCGGCACCCTGCTCGGCATGGAGTACCTCAGCGAGGACCGCGTCGAGCTGCGCTACCACATGCCCCTCGGCGAGATCGTGTTCGACTTCTTCGACCATCTCAAGTCGCGCACCCAGGGTTACGCGAGCCTCGACTACGAACCGGCCGGTCAGCAGACCGCCGACCTGGTCAAGGTCGACATCCTGCTGCAGGGCGACAAGGTCGACGCGTTCAGCTCGATCGTGCACCGCGAGAAGGCCTATGCGTACGGCACGCTCATGGCCGAGCGCCTGCGCAAGCTCATCCCGCGCCAGCAGTTCGAGGTGCCCATCCAGGCCGCGATCGGTGCGCGCATCATCGCGCGCGAGACGATCCGCGCCATCCGCAAAGACGTCCTGGCCAAGTGCTATGGCGGTGACATCACCCGAAAGCGCAAGCTCCTCGAAAAGCAGAAAGAGGGCAAGAAGCGCATGAAGATGGTGGGCCGCGTCGAGGTTCCGCAGGAGGCGTTCATCGCCGCCCTGTCCGGCGACGTCGAGACCAAGAAGTAACGCACCACACCGAGAGGGGTGAACCATGCGCAGGCAGAACTTCACCGATGACACGGTCGACTACGCGGCTGTCGGCGCCACCCAGGCGCATGATCTGATGCAGTACCCGCCCGAGAACTCCGTTCCCGCAGAGGACGCGTGGCGTATCGGCAGCGGTGAGGAGCGCTTCGCCTCGGCGAGCGAGCTGCTGCTGTCGTGGGCTCCGCTGCGCAACGGCGAGCTGAGCATCAGCGATGTGCGCCCGGCATCGGGCGAGGGGTACTCGGGCGTCGGCTTCGACGCCGACGGCGCACCCGTCGCGCCCAGCAGCCTCGAGGCCGAGCAGCGTTTCGCCGCCGACGGCACGCCCTTCGTCAGCCCTGGGACGGGTGTCCGCCTGCATGGCAAGGTCGACGGTCACCGCGCCGACGCCGAGCTGCGCGTCATCTCGGTCTTCGAAGAACCGCGCCGCGTCGGGTTCATCCTCGGCACGGTCGGTCACTCGATCGTCAGCGGCGAAGAGCTGTTCGCGGTCGAGTGGCGCGACAACGACGAGGTCTGGCTCGTGGTCCGCGCGTTCGATCGCCCCACTGCTCCCACCTACCGCCTCTTCACCAGCCGCGTGCGCCGCCGCCGCAAGGCGCTGTTCGCCCGGTACCTGCGCGCCATCTCGCCGCTGTACGCGTCCTGATGGGCGGTCCCCTCCCGCTCGGAGACCCCGCCCCCGTCGACGGACACCTGCCGACCGACCTCGACATCGACCCGGCGGCCGATTTCGGCGTGTACCTGCACGTTCCCTTCTGCCGGGTGCGCTGCGGCTACTGCGATTTCAACACGTACACCGCGAGTGAGCTGCGCGGCGCCCGGCAAGACGATTTCGCCGACACGCTCGCCGCCGAAGTACGCCTGGCGGGGGGAGTGATGGATGCCGCGGGCGGCCGCCGCCCGGCATCCACCGTGTTCTTCGGAGGAGGCACGCCCACGCTTCTGCCGCCGGGGGATCTGGCGCGGATGCTCGCAGCGGTGCGCGACGAGTTCGGGATCGACGCCGCTGCCGAGGTCACCGTCGAGGCGAACCCCGACACGGTCGACGACGCCGTCGCGCGCACGCTCGCCGACGCCGGAGTCACCCGCCTGTCGATCGGCATGCAGTCGGCGCGACCGCACGTGCTCGCGGTCCTGGACCGCACGCACGACCCCCTGAACGTCGCCACCGCCGTGGCCGCAGCTCGCCGGGCCGGCCTCGACGTGTCGGTCGACCTCATCTACGGCGCGCCGGGGGAGTCGCTCGACGACTGGCGTGCGTCGCTCGAGGCAGCCATCGCACTCGAACCCGACCACATCTCGGCGTACGCGCTGATCGTCGAAGACGGCACGAAGCTCGCACGCCAGATCCGCTCGGGCGTCGTGTCCATGCCCGATGACGATGTGCAGGCCGACATGTACGAGCTGGCCGACGAGCTGCTCGGTGCCGCCGGGTTCGACTGGTACGAGGTGTCGAACTGGTCGCGGGGCGTCTCGCACCGCTCGCGGCACAACCTCGCCTACTGGCGCGGGAGCGACTGGTGGGGGTTCGGCCCCGGTGCGCACAGTCACGTCGGCGGCCTGCGCTGGTGGAACGTGAAGCACCCCGCGGCGTACGCGCAGCGCCTGGCCGCGCTCGAGTCTCCGGCCGCGGCGCGGGAACGTCCCGACGACACGGCGCGCCGACTCGAGTCGGTGCTGCTGCGCAGCCGTATCCGCGAGGGGCTGGCGGTCTCGGAGATCCTCGGCGAAGGGCGTAAGGCGGTCGCATCCCTCATCGCCGACGGCCTGATCGAGGGCCGGGATGCCGTGCGGGGACGCATCGTGCTGACCCTGCGCGGGCGCCTGCTGGCGGATGCCGTGGTGCGAGCGCTCACGGTCTGATCCGCGAGCCCCCGGCACCGTGTCGGACCGATCCCGTAGAATTGGCACTCCGCAGATGCGAGTGCCAGACGGGAGGAGCAGCTCATGGTGTCGGAACGAGGCCTCCAGGTGCTCCGCGCAATCGTCCAGGATTACGTCGATACGCGCGAACCCGTCGGCAGCAAGGCGATCGTCGACCGCCACGCGTTCGGGGTGTCGGCGGCGACCATTCGCAACGACATGGCATTGCTCGAGGACGAAGAGCTCATCGTCGCCCCGCATACCTCGTCGGGGCGCGTCCCCACCGACAAGGGCTACCGCGTCTTTGTCGATCACCTCGCAGAACTCCGCCCGCTCTCGGGCGCCCAGCGCAGCGCGATCACCTCGTTCCTCGACGAAGCGGGCGATCTCGACGACCTGCTCGCCCGCACCGTCCGCGCGCTCACGCAGCTGACCGGACAAGTCGCGATCGTGCAGTATCCCTCGTTCGCCCGTGCCAACGTGACCCACGTCGAGCTCGTCGCCCTCGGCGGACCGCGCGTGCTGGTGATCCTCGTCACCGACACCGGCCGGGTGTCGCAACGGATCGCTCTCGTGCCCGCCGAGCCGAGCGAGGCAGACATCGTGCAGCTGCGCGCCCGCGTGGGGGCGGTGCTGGTCGGACGCAGCGTCGCCGACAGCTCGCACCAGGTGCAGGCGGTGCTCGCCGACGGACCACGGCCCGGTGTCGCCCTCGACGCGATCTCCGACGCGGTGCTGCGCATCGTGGGCGAAGAGCTCGAGGAGTTCCGCCAGGACCGCCTCGTCATGGCCGGGGCCGCGACGCTCGCCCGGCGCGAGTCCGACTTCCGCGGCAGCATCTACCCGCTGCTCGAGGCCATCGAGGAGCAGGTGACGCTCCTGCGTCTGATGAGCGAGATGGTCGCCGACGAGAAGGGCCTGTCGGCCAGCATCGGCCGCGAGAACGAGCCCTTCGGTCTCGTCGAGGCCTCGGTGCTGGCCAGCCGCTACGACGGCTCGACGGGCGGAGCGCGTGTCGGCCTGCTGGGCCCTACCCGCATGGATTACTCCTCCAATCTCGCGGCGGTCCGAGCCGTCGCGCACTATCTGACCCGGATGCTCGAAGACGACGACACGTCTCGCTGACGCCGAACTCACCGAGCACCCCACCCGAGAACGACCCCGCGCAAGCGGACAGGAAGGCGATTGTGGCTGACCACTACGAGGTCCTCGGCGTCGAACGCGACGCCAGCCCCGAAGACATCAAGAAGGCGTATCGCCGTCTGGCGCGCCAGCTGCACCCCGATGTGAACCCCGGAGACGACGCCTCAGAGCGCTTCAAGCTCGTCACCCACGCCTACGACGTGCTGAGCGACCCGGAGCAGCGTCGCCGTTACGACATGGGGGGCGACCAGAGCCCCTTCGGCGGCGGGGGAGCGGCCGGCTTCGGAGGCTTCAGCGACATCTTCGAGACGTTCTTCGGTGGCGGCGGTCAGGGCGGCGGCGGCCGCGGACCCCGTCCGCGTTCGCGTCGTGAGCGCGGCCAAGATGCCCTCGTGCGCGTCACCCTCGACCTGGGCGACGTCGTCTTCGGCACCCACCGCGACCTCGAGGTCGACACCGCCGTCCTGTGCGAGACCTGCCAGGGAGCCTGCACGCAGCCCGGCACCAGTGAGGTCACCTGCGACATCTGCCACGGCTCCGGCCACGTGCAGCGCACGGTGCGCAGCCTGCTCGGCAACGTCGTCACCAGCGCTCCCTGCAGTGTCTGCCAGGGTCACGGCACGACCATTCCGTACCCGTGCGGCACCTGCCAGGGGCAGGGGCGCGTGCGCGCTCGGCGCACGGTGTCGGTCGACATCCCCGCCGGTGTCGAGTCGGGCCTGCGCCTGCAGCTGCCCGGCTCCGGCGAGGTCGGGCCCGCGGGCGGTCCCAACGGCGACCTCTATCTCGAGATCACCGTCGAGACGCACGAGTCCTTCAGCCGAGAGGGCGATGATCTGGTCGCAACCCTCGAGGTGTCGATGCCGGATGCCATCCTCGGCACGAACACCACGATCCAGTCCCTCGACGGCAGCGTCGACCTCGAGGTGCGACCGGGCGTGCAATCGGGAGATGTCCTGACCATCAAGGGCCGCGGGATCACGCCGCTGCGGGGGAGCCAACGAGGAGACCTCCGCGTCGGCGTGCACGTCGTCACCCCCACCCGCCTCGACCACAAGGAGCGCGCCCTCATCGAGGAGTTCGCGAAGCGCACGAAGGCCCCGAAGCCCCGCCTGGCCGAGCACCAGCAGGGCATGTTCAGCAAGTTCCGCGACCGCTTCCGGCACTGATCGTGGCACTGCACTTCGTCACCGACGACGCCGGTCCCGCCCGTCCGGGCGACACCGTCGAGCTCACCGGCGCCGAGGCGCACCACGCCTCGGCCGTCCGGCGCGTGCGCGTCGACGAGGCGGTGACGCTCGGCGACGGTCGCGGTGTGTGGCTGTCGGGCATCGTGACCGCGGCGACCCCGAAACAGGTCGACGTGCGCGTCACCGGGCGCGACGAGCTGCCCGAGCCCTCTCCGCGCTTCGTGCTCGTCCAGGCCCTCGCCAAGGGCGACCGCGACGAACTCGCCGTGCAGGCAGCCACCGAGCTCGGTGTCGACGCGATCGTGCCGTGGCAGGCAGCGCGAAGCGTCTCGCGCTGGGATTCGAAGGCCGAGAAGGGTCTCGCGCGCTGGCGCGCCATCGTCCGCGAAGCGGCGAAGCAGGCTCATCGTGCCTGGATACCCGAGGTCCGGGCGGTTGCGCGCACCGCCGACCTCGTCGAGGCTGCGGGCACCGCTGTGATCCTGGTGCTCGAGCCGTCGGCATCCGCTCGCCTCACCGAGGTGGCCGCGGAGGCGTCGGACGGCCGCGAGGTGCTGCTTGTCGTCGGCCCGGAGGGCGGGATCGCGCCCGAGGAGCTCTCAGCGCTCGTGGCGGCCGGCGCGCGGCTCGTGCGCCTCGGAGACACGGTGCTGCGGACATCGACCGCGGGGGCTGCGGCGATCTCGGTGCTGTCGGCGGCATACGGGCGCTGGTGACGGCGTTCCGTCTTTCCGCTCCGGCGCTCGCGGGGATCGAGGCCCGACGTCTCAGCCCCGATCTCCGGGCCGTGCCGGCGCCTCGGAGAGCGACGGATGCCGGAACCCCCGACCTGGGTGTCGGAGGCCGTCACTAGACTGGATGCTATGAGCGAACCGTCGATCTTCACGCGCATCCTGCGGGGCGAGATCCCCGCCGAGATCGTGGCCGAGACCGAGAACGCCTTCGCGATCCGCGACATCGCGCCTCAGGCGCCGGTGCACCTGCTCGTCATCCCCAAGACGCAGCAGTACTGCAACGTCGTCGAGCTGGCCGCGGGCGATCCCGACCTGCTCGCCGAGATCATCGGGCTCGCCCACTCGGTTGCCGCCGCGCACGCCGACGGCGACTTCCGCCTCATCTTCAACACCGGCGAGGGCGCCGGCCAGACCGTCTTCCATGTGCACGCCCACGTCCTCGCGGGTGGCCTGAACGAAAAGAGCTTGGGTGGCTGATTCCGCCGAAGAAACCGTCTCCGACCACATCCAGGTCGACGGCGTGGCCATGGTGCAGCTTCTCGGCCCGCAGGATCGCCTCCTCCGCGTGGTCGAGAAGGAACACCCCGACGTCGACGTGCACGTGCGCGGCAACGAGATCACCCTGTCGGGCGCACCCGGTGCGGTGCGCGCGGCCCGCGGCCTCGTCGACGAGCTGCTCAGCATGACCCGCTCGGGGCAGGGCCTCGACCCGTCCGACGTGTCGAGCTCGAACCGCATGCTCTCCGACGGCGGTCCCCGACCCTCCGAGGTGATGGGCGAGGCGATCCTCTCGTCGCGCGGCAAGACCATCCGTCCCAAGACCGCGGGCCAGAAAGAGTACGTCGACGCGATCGACGAGAACACCATCGTCTTCGGCATCGGCCCCGCCGGTACCGGCAAGACCTATCTGGCCATGGCCAAGGCCGTGCAGGCGCTGCAGCGCAAAGAAGTCAACCGCATCATCCTGACGCGGCCGGCCGTCGAGGCGGGGGAGCGGCTCGGGTTCCTCCCGGGCACGCTCACCGACAAGATCGACCCGTATCTTCGCCCGCTCTACGACGCGCTCAACGAGATGATGGACCCCGACATCGTCCCCAAGCTCATGGCGACCGGCACGATCGAGGTCGCGCCGCTGGCGTACATGCGCGGTCGCACGTTGAACGACTCCTTCGTCGTGCTCGACGAGGCGCAGAACACCACTCCCGAGCAGATGAAGATGTTCCTCACGCGCCTCGGCTTCGGCACGCGCATGGTCGTGACCGGCGACATCACGCAGGTCGATCTCCCGCAGGGCGCCTCGGGACTGCGACTCGTCACGCGCGTACTCGACGACATCGACGACATCCATTTCTCCCGCCTCACCAGCGACGACGTCGTGCGCCACAACCTCGTGGGCCGCATCGTCGACGCCTACAGCGAGTACGACGAGAAGCGCCTGGCCGCACGTCGCGAACGCGACGAGGCATCCGAATTCGCCACCCGTGCGGAGCGACGCGGCCCGAGCGCCGCCGGTCCCCGCGATCACCTCCCGAGACGAAACCGCTCATGACGATCGAGATCAACAACGAGTCCGACCACCAGATCGACGAGCAGGTCCTGCTGCGTCTGATGGAGTACAACCTCGCGGAGCTGCACGTCAGCGCCGACGCCGACGTGGCCATCGTGCTCGTCGACGAGGGCGCCATGGAATCCCTGCACGTGCAGTGGATGGACGAGCCCGGCCCCACCGATGTGCTCAGCTTTCCGATGGACGAGCTGCGTCCCGGTTCCGAAGACGCCCCCACGCCCGCGGGCTTGCTCGGCGACATCGTTCTCTGCCCGGCTGTGGCCGAAACCCAGGCCGTCGCTGCGAAGCACTCCACACAGGACGAGCTGATCCTGCTCACGACCCACGGGCTCCTGCACCTCCTCGGCTTCGACCACGCCGAGCCCGACGAGGAGCGCGAGATGTTCGGCCTGCAGCGCGAGCTCATCACCGGCTTCCAGGCCGTCGAGCGCCAGCGCCGCGCATGACCGAGGCCCTGCTCCTCGTCGCCGCGTTCCTCCTCGTCGCCTTCGGCGGCCTGATGGCGGCATTCGAGGCGGCGCTGGGCGTGACTTCGCGAGTCGACCTGATCGAGCTCGGGTCGGGCGGCCGCAACGCGCGGTCTCTGCGTCGCATCGGCGACGACACGAACGCCCACGTCACCGCCGTCTCCTTCATCCGCGTCCTCGCCGAGACGACCGCGGCTGTGCTGGTCGCCGCGGCCTTCATGCTCATCTTCGACAACATCCTGCTCGCGGTCCTCGCGGCGGCCGTGCTGATGACGGGTATCTCCTTCGTCGCCGTCGGCGCGAGTCCGCGTTCCGTCGGACGGCAGCACGCTCGCGGGCTGCTCCGTGGGGGAGCGCCGGTCATCCGCGGCATGCGCATCCTGCTCGGACCCCTCGCCCACGGCCTTGTCGCGGTGGGCAACCGCGT
This sequence comes from Microbacterium sp. SORGH_AS_0421, assembly GCF_030818635.1. NCBI lineage: Bacteria > Bacillati > Actinomycetota > Actinomycetes > Micrococcales > Microbacteriaceae > Microbacterium > Microbacterium sp. SORGH_AS_0421. Next base: position 2,844,576 of record NZ_JAUTAO010000001.1, on the reverse strand, counting down.
GACGCCCGGTGTCGCCCACTCGACCTCGTTCGCGTCCGAGGAGCAGCTGCTCAGCATCATCGACGAGGCCGCCGAGAACGAATTGATCGAGCAGGACGATCGCGAGCTCATCCACTCGGTCTTCGACTTCACCGACCGCTACGTGCGCGAAGTCATGGTCCCCCGCACCGACATGGTGAGCGTGGATGCCGCGGCCACCTCCCGCGAGGCACTCGCGCTGTTCCTCGAGAAGGGGGTCTCCCGCATCCCCCTCGCCGACGACGAGGCGGACGACGTCGTCGGCGTGCTGTACCTCAAGGACCTCGTCCAGTTCGGCTTCCGTGACGAGGCCGGTTGGCGCGATGCCCCGATTCGGCGCATCGCGCGTCCGGCCGTCTTCGTCCCCGAGTCGATGAAGGCAGAGACCCTTCTCCAGCAGATGAAGAAGGACGCCGTGCACGTCTGCCTCGTCGTCGACGAGTACGGCGGAGTCGCGGGCCTGGTGACCCTCGAAGACCTGATCGAAGAGCTCGTGGGCGAGATCGCCGACGAGTACGACGCCCCGTCCACCGAGATCGTCGAGCTGGGCGACGGCCGTTACCGCGTCAACGCGCGCCTCGGCCTCGACGAGGTCGGCGACCTGTTCGGTCTCGAACTCGACGACGAAGACGTGGATTCCATCGGCGGCCTTCTGGGCAAGGCCCTGGGCCGCATCCCACAGCCGGGCGCGACGGCCGAGCACTCCGGTCTCGTCATGACCGGGGGCGCCTCGCGCGGTCGCAACCGCGGTATCGCCACGGTGATCGTGGAGCGGGCTGAGACGATGGACGAAGAAGACGCCGAGGCAGAGCCCTCGCCGCGTGAGAGGAACGACAGATGACCGACACCCGATCCGGCTTCGTGACCTTCGTGGGCCGGCCGAACGTCGGCAAGTCCACGCTGACCAACGCCCTGGTGGGCGAGAAGGTCGCCATCACGAGCGACAAGCCGCAGACCACCCGCCGCGCCATCCGCGGCATCGTCAACCGTCCCGGCGGTCAGCTCGTGGTCGTCGACACTCCCGGCATCCATCGTCCTCGCACCCTTCTCGGTCAGCGTCTGAACGATCTCGTCGAACAGGTGCTCGGCGACGTCGACGTGATCGCGTTCTGCGCCCCCGCGACCGAGAAGGTCGGTCCCGGCGATCGCCGCATCGCCGAATCGCTCTCGGGTTACCCGCGCGCGAAGAAGGTGGCCCTCGTCACGAAGACAGATGCCGCGACGCGCGATCAGATCACCGAGCGACTCATCGAGGTCGACACGCTTCGCGAGGACTGGGCTGCGGTCATCCCGCTCTCAGCCGTCACGAACGACCAGCTCGACGTGCTGAGCGACGAGCTCCTCGCCCTCATGCCGGTCGGCCCCGCGCTGTACGCAGACGACGTGGTCACCGACGAGGCCCTCGAGGACCGCATCGCCGAGATCATCCGCGAGGCAGCCCTTCACGGCGTTCGCGACGAACTCCCGCACTCGATCGCGGTGACCGTGGACGACGTCGCTCCGCGCGAGGACAGCGACCTCACCGACGTCTGGGCGAACATCGTCGTCGAGCGCGACAGCCAGAAGGCGATCATCATCGGCAAGAAGGGTTCGCGCCTGGCCGACGTGGGAGCGCGCGCCCGCGCCGGCATCGAGCCGCTCGTCGGCGGTCGCGTCTATCTGTCCCTGCACGTCCGCGTCGCCAAGGAATGGCAGCGCGACCCGAAGCAGCTCGGTCGCCTCGGCTTCTGACCGCCCCTCTCCGAACCTGTCGTGCCCGGTCGCGGCTCGGCGGCGAACACCCGCAACGAAAGGCGTGACCATGGCGATGAGGTGGACGGCCCCGGCTCCGGGCCCGATCGACACGTGGAGCTTCGACGAGGTCGAGCTCGCGCCTCCCGGCCCGGGTGAAGTGAGCGTCCGGGTGCACGCGGCGGGTGTCAATCCCGCGGACGCCAAGCACGTCGCCACCGCGCGGCCCGGCGCCGAGTTCCCCGTGCCGATCGGCTATGAGCTGTCCGGCGAGGTGATCGCCGTCGGCCCCGATGCCCTCGGCGGCTCGGGCCCGCTTCACGTCGGCGATGAGGTCGTCGCTTTCCGCGTGCACGGCGCCTACGCCACCGAACTCACGGTCCCCGCGCGCGACGTCTTCGCAAAGCCGGCGAACCTCTCGCACCCCGAGGCCGCGAACCTCCTGCTCGCCGGCACCACCGCCGCCGAGATGATCCAGGTCACCCGTGTCGTCGAGGGCGACACCGTCCTGCTCCATGCCGCCTCCGGTGCGGTGGGCGTCAGCCTGCTCCAGCAGGCGCGCGAACTCGGTGTCCGAGTCATCGGGACGGTGGGGCCGGATGCCGAGGACTCGGCCGACCGCGTCCGTCGCTACGGCGGCATTCCGGTGGCCTACGGCGTCGGTCTGCGCGAGCGCGTCGAAGCGGCGGCAGAAGGCGCCCCCATCGCCGCAGCGTGGGACGCCGTCGGCACCGACGAGGCGTTCGACGTCTCCCTCGCCCTCGTCGCCGAGCGCGACCGCATCGTCACGATCGTCGACCCCGAGCGCGCGAAGAAGGACGGCGTGCTGTGGATCGCCGGTTCGCGCCCCGAGAGCGCCCGCTTCCGTGACATCGCCCGTGCCCGGGTGCTCGAGCTGGCGGCATCCGGTGATCTCGAGGTCCCCCTCGCTCGGACGTACCCCCTCACCGAGGCGGTCGAGGCCGTCGGTTTCGTCATGGACGGCCACCCCGGCGGGAAGGTCGCGCTGCTGCCGTGAGAGGGTCACCGTTCTCTCTGCTCCCGGCGCCGGAATCGCTCCAGGTGGATCGCCAGCGCGTGCGTCTGCGTCCGTTCGAGGAGAGCGACCTCGAGGCTATGGCGACCTACCGCGGCGACGCCGACGTCTGTCGCTTCTTGCCGTTCGAGCCGCAGTCGCCCGACGACATCCGCCGCCGCAACGGCCACCTCATGGGAGGGACCTCGCTCGAGGGCGAGCGCGGCGGCGTCATGCTCGTCATCGAGCACGACGGCACGGTGATCGGTGACCTCGTGCTCTTCCACCTCGACATCGAGGCAGGATCCGCCGAGATCGGGTGGGTCGTGAGCCCGGCGGCATCGGGTCGCGGTCTCGCTACCGAGGCGGTGCGCGCGCTCATCGACACGGCGTTCGAGGTCTATGGCCTCCGGCGTCTCGTCGCCCAGATCGACGCCGACAATGCGCGTTCCGTGGCGCTGGCCGAGCGCCTCGGCCTGCGTCGCGAGGCGCATTTCGTCGAGAACGAGTGGTTCAAGGGACGGTGGAGCGACCTGCTCGTCTACGCCGTTCTCGATCGCGAGTGGATGTCCGGGGACGCGAGCGGCGCGTGAGGGACTGCTACGATCGCTGCATGCGCTTCGGTGGCCAGCTTCTTCTTAGTTGCCGCGACGAGTCCTCGATCTAAGGGCCTTCCTCGTCGCGGAGATCGTCGTCGGCCCCACCGAACGAATCTAAAGAAGCGACACATCATGAAGAACACCCAGAAGCCCACGTCCGCTCCGGTACACAAGTACCGTCCGTTCCACGAGCAGATCGCGGTCGATCTGCCCGATCGCACCTGGCCGTCGAAGCGGATCGAGGTCGCCCCCCGCTGGTGCGCCGTCGATCTGCGTGACGGCAACCAGGCGCTCATCGACCCGATGAGCCCGGAGCGCAAGCGCGTGATGTTCGATCTGCTCGTGAAGATGGGGTACAAGGAGATCGAGGTCGGGTTCCCAAGCGCGAGCCAGACCGACTTCGATTTCGTGCGTCAGCTGATCGAAGAGGATCTGATCCCCGAGGACGTCACCATCCAGGTGCTGACCCAGGCGCGAGAGCACCTGATCGCCCGCACGTACGAGGCGATCGCCGGCGCCAAGCAGGCGATCGTGCACCTGTACAACTCCACGAGCGTCTTGCAGCGCGAGGTGGTGTTCCGCACCGACCAGCAGGGCATCGTCGACATCGCCCTTGAGGGCGCGCGGCTGTGCAAGCAGTACGAGAAGACCATCCCGCAGACCGAGGTCTTCTACGAGTACTCGCCCGAGAGCTACACCGGGACGGAGCTCGAGTTCGCGCTGCGCATCTGCAACGAGGTGCTCGAGGTCTTCGAGCCCACTCCCGAGCGCAAGGTCATCCTGAACCTGCCGGCCACGGTCGAGATGGCGACTCCCAACGTCTACGCCGACTCGATCGAGTGGATGTCGCGCCACCTGAACCACCGCGAGAACGTCATCCTGTCGCTGCACCCGCACAACGACCGAGGCACGGCCGTGGCCGCCGCGGAGCTGGGGTACCTGGCCGGCGCCGATCGCATCGAGGGCTGCCTGTTCGGCAACGGTGAGCGCACCGGCAACGTCGACCTCGTCGCCCTGGGCATCAACCTGTTGACGCAGGGCATCGACCCGCAGATCGACTTCAGCGACATCGACCAGGTCAAGCGCACCGTCGAGTACTGCAACCAGCTGCCCGTTCCCGAGCGCAGCCCCTGGGCCGGCGACCTGGTGTTCACCGCGTTCAGCGGATCGCATCAGGATGCCATCAAGAAGGGCTTCGAGGCGATGCAGGCCCGCGCGGACGCAGAGGGTAAGAGCGTCGACGACATCGAGTGGGCGGTTCCCTACCTGCCGATCGACCCGAAGGATCTGGGGCGCTCGTACGAGGCCGTCATCCGCGTCAACTCGCAGTCCGGCAAGGGCGGGGTCGCCTACCTGCTGAAGGCCGATCACGCGATCGACCTGCCCCGCAAGCTCCAGATCGAGTTCTCCGGCGTCGTGCAGGCCCGCACCGATGCCGAGGGCGGCGAGGTCTCCAGCAGCCAGATCTGGGACATCTTCACCGACGAGTACCTGCCGTCGACGGACGACGACCAGCGTTGGGGCCGCTTCGAACTGCTCTCGACCCGCTCGGCGAGCGACATGTCGGGGGATGTGCACCTCGACATCACGCTGCGCGACGGCGACTCGAGCCACCCCGCGTCGGCTGTGGGAAACGGTCCGGTCGCTGCCTTCCTCGAGATCGTGCGATCGCAGGGTTTCGAGGTGACGCTGTACGACTACGTCGAGCATGCTCTCAGCTCGGGCGGTGACGCGCAGGCCGCCGCCTACGTCGAACTGCAGGTCGACGACCAGCGGTTGTGGGGCGTCGGCATCGACGGAGACATCTCTACCGCCTCGCTCAAGGCGATCGTCTCGGGTGTCAATCGCGCGATCCGCACGCGGCAGTCGTCCGACGCCCTCGCCGGCGTCTGACTCCGGTCCGGCGCGAACGGCCGTGGCCTACGCCCACGGACACCACGAAAGCGTGCTGCGCTCTCACGCCGCACGCACCGTCGCCGACTCGGCGGCGTACCTCGCGCCTGGTGGGGAGGATGTGGGCCGACCGAGTGCTCGCCTCCGCCTTCGCGGGCCACGCGAAGAGGCTCGGACTCGCCGATGACGAGACGTTGCAGCGGATCTCCAACGCGTGGCGCGAATGGGCAGCCGATTCCGACGGGTGGATCCTCCTCCCGCACGGCGAGGTGCTCGCCCGCTCGTGAATTCACCCGCGTGCGGCCGTGTCACCACGGCACGGTCGCACCGTGGCGGTCCAGGTACTGCAGTCCCGGTGTCCCGTGCTGAGCCTCTATCGTGTCGACGAGCGGGGGAATGGCCTCGGCGATGTCGAGACCTGCACTCTCGCCGCCCATGTCGGTGCGGATCCAGCCGGGTGCCAGCAGGAGCAGCGTCTTCGGTTCGGCGGCGTGCCGCGCGGCGTAGCTCCGCATCAGCTGGTTCAGCGCCGCCTTCGACGCGCGGTAGACCTCGAAACCGCCGGAGGTGTTGTTCGCGACGCTGCCCTGGCCGGATGACATCACCGCGATGGTGCCCGTCTGAGGGACGAGGGCCGCGAGACGCTCCACGACACGCATGGTGCCCAGCGCGTTCGTCAACATGGTCCGCGTGAATGCGTCATCGGCGATGTCGGACGCCGGTTCGTCGACGGGTGCGAGAGAAATGCCTGCGACGACGAACAGCAGGTCGAACTGATCTCTCCCCAGCCGGTGCGCCAAAGCCGATATCTGCAGGGCATCGGTGACGTCGACATGCTTGACGGCGACCGGGAACCGCTCGGTCAGGGCGCGAAGCGCCTCGCTCTCGGCATCACGGACCGTCGCGACGACCTCGACGCCCCGACGGGCGTACTCCTCGACGAGGGCGAGGCCGAGTCCCCGCGAGGCTCCGACGATCAACGCCCGGCGAGTGTGTGCTTCTGTCATGGCATCCTCCGCTCAACAAGTGATGAGCGAAACAGTACGCCTTCGCTCAACGTTTGTAGAGTGGAGATATGGAACGCACAGGGACGCGAGCCGAGAAGCGCGCCGCAACAGCCGACCGCATCCTCGAGGCCGCGCGCGAGGAGTTCGCCGAACGGGGGCCGGCTGGCGCGACGATCCGCCGGATCGCCGGTCGTGCGGGAGTCGACCCGTCGCTCGTGATGCAGCACTACGGCTCGAAGAGCGCTCTGTTCGCTCTGGCGGTACGACCCGTCGCCGAGCTCGACGAGGCGGACGGCAAGGTGGGCGTCCATCTGGAGCAGGTGCTGCTCGCTCGGTTCCATAAGCTCGACGCCCCCACCCGCGTGCTGATGCGCTCGATGCTGAGCTCACCGGAGGCCGCGGATGCGATGAGCGCCTATCTCGACGAGCGAGCCTCGGCCCTCGCCGCGGGCGGCGATCGAGACCGGCACCAGCGAGCGGCGATCCTCGTCGCATCGATCATGGGCGTGACCATGGCGCGGCACTTCCTCGACGTCCCCGCTCTTCGCGACATCGACGCGGAAACGGCGGCGCGGATCCTCGGAGAGATGCTTCCGGGCGGTGACTGAGCTCCGCTCGGACGCGTTCCGCGACGTCGGATGCCAGGATGAACAGGTGATCCGCGTCGACGCTCTCTACCGCTATCCCGTCAAAGGCTTCACACCCGAGAGACGCGACACGCTCGTCATCCAAGACGACGGCCGCGTGCAGGGGGACCGCTCGCTCGTGTTCCGCTTCGCCGACGCCCTCGAGCCGGCGGACGCGACGTTCCCGAAGAGCCGCGGTCTCGCGCTGATGACGTTCCCCACGCTCGCACGGGTCGATCTGACCTTCGACGACGAGTCGCAGACGCTCCGGCTGCGGGTCGACGACATCGACGTCGAGGCCGATCTCAGTGAGAGCGGGCGCGCACGTCTGTCCGAGGCGGTGACGGCGTACCTGCGCACGACGAGCGACGCGAAGTTGCTGGAGGCCGACGGCATCCTGCCCCTCGGTCTTCTGGGCGACGGCCGCACGGCGCGCTTCCAGGACCGCCCGCGCGGTTTCGTCTCGCTCCACGGCGCGGCCTCGGTCGCCGCCCTGGATGCCACGGTCCCCGCGCCGGTGGACGATCGCCGCTTCCGCTCGAACATCGTCGTCAAGGGCACCGCCGCCTGGGCGGAGCTCGACTGGAACGCTCGCGTGCGCATCGGTGAGGTGGTGTTCGAGGTGCAGAAGCCGATCGAGCGGTGCGCGGCGATCACCGCGAACCCCGACACGGGTGTGCGCGATGCGCGCCTGCTCCGCGTGCTCACGTCCGAGTTCGGCCAGGACGAGCCGACCCTCGGCATCCTGCTGCTCCCCGTCGACGGCGACGGCACGATCCGCACGGGCGACGAGGTTGTCGTCGACGCGTGACGCACGGCCCCGGTTCGGCGCTCAGGGCGCGTCGTCGGATCGGATGATCGGGATGCCGGTGGTCTCGACCGCGACCTTGCGGCGGTAGAGCTTGCGCTGCTCGGGCAGGGAGAGGTCGAAGATCACCGCGAGCACGCGGATGACGGTCGTCACGATAAGGCCGATCACCGCCGCCAGCGGAAGCGGGACGCCGAACGCCGCGGTCGTGGCGAGCACGACGCAGCCGCCCCCGGCGGCCACCGCGTAGAGCGAGCCGACGTGCATGATCGCGACCGGCAGACCCATGAGCACATCTCGCAGCACGCTTCCGCCCGCCGCGGAGAGAACCCCCACGAACACGGCGGGCACCGCCGGCATCCCCAATGCCAGGGCCTTGGACGTGCCGAAGGCGCCGAACAGACCGATCACGACGGCATCGAGCATGATGATCGCGCGGTTCAGCCGTTGGAAGATCCCCGACAGGAGCATTCCCACGATCGACGCGAGGGTCGCGGTGATGAGGTACCAGTTGCTCTGGAGCGTCGCGGGGGTGAGCCCGAGCAGCAGATCACGGATGAGACCGCCGCCCATCCCGAGCAGGATGCCGATGATCGCCACACCCAGCAGATCGAGGCGTCGCTGGCCCTGGAACCCCGAGGCGAACAGCGCCCCCTGAACACCGCCGAGGGCGACGGCGGTGAGATCCGCCCACAGGGGGATGACGAAGACCGAGGGGTTCACGGCATCCATTCTCCGGGAGTGACGCGAGCGGAGCGGACAGGCGCGTCAGAGTCTGCCGAGTTCGGCACGCTGCGGTCGCCGCGCTGGCTCCTCGGCCGCGCTCAGCCGGGCGGGCGACGCGACCGGGACCGCTGAGGATGCTGCGATATCACCGCACGCGGGTGCGCGTCCAGCGGCCGCGCGCGAGCGGTCGGTGAGGTTTCATCGTGACAGGGGGCCGTTTCGTGCTGCCAAGAACGTCGAGGCGGTCACGAACCGCAGAAGAGGTGTGCAGATGCACTGGGGGGCGAATTCGAGCGTGGCCGTGGCCGCTCTCATCGCGGGAGTGATCACGACCGTCGTCACGGCGATCATCCGACGATCACCGTCGCGCGCGACGGCCCGGGCCACACGAGAGGGCGTGCTCTTCGTGGTCTCGACGCGGATGTGGCAGCGCGTGCTGATCCGCACGGTCGGCATCGCGGTGCTTTCGCTCGGAGTGATCCTGCTGCTCGCGGCCGTCTTCGTGCGCGACCCCGAGATCGGCATGGTGATCGCGGGGGCGGCGATGCTGGCGGGAGGAATTCTGTTCCTCCTCCTCGCCCGGGGCATGAAACGTATGCGTCTGGAGGTCACTCCCGACTCGGTGTGGTCGTTCGGGCTCGTGCGCGGCCCCCAGCAGGTGCCGATCGCGGAAGTCACCGCTCTGGCCCCGAACCCGGGCGATCGGTTCGGGGGGATCCTCGCGCTGACGGGGAGCAAGACCCGCTTCGGGGCGACGCGCCTCATGCTGGGGTATCCGCAGCTCATCGACTTCCTGCAGCAGAGCCGCCCCGACCTGCCCGTCCCCGACGGTTCCTGGCCTCTTCAGGGACGGCAGAGTCCCGCTCGCTGACCGCGGGCGGCGCGTCACGGCCCCGCGCGGCCTCTTCTCGGGGGCCCGGGCGGATAATGGACTGTGCCCACCTACCGCGACGAGGTCGTGGTCCTGCGTACCCACAAGCTCGGGGAGGCGGACCGCATCCTCACTCTGCTGAGCCGTCGCAACGGCAAGATCCGCGCGGTCGCGAAGGGCGTACGACGCACCTCCTCGAAGTTCGGGTCTCGGCTCGAGCCGTTCATGGTCGCCGATGTGCAGCTGTCGACGGGACGCAACCTCGACATCGTGCAGCAGGCCGAGTCGCTCGGGTCGTACGGGGCCGACATCGTCGCCGACTACGACCGCTACACCACCGCCAGCGCGATGGTCGAGACCGCCGACCGACTGAACGAGGCCGAGGCGACCCCGCAGCAGTATCTCCTGCTGGTCGGCGGCCTGCGCTCACTCGCCCGCGGAGAGCACGCCGAACGCAGCGTGCTCGACGCGTACCTGCTGCGCGCCATGGCTCTCTCCGGCTGGGCGCCGGGGTTGACCGAGTGCGCGCGCTGCGGCACGGTCGGCGATCACGACTACTTCCTGCCCCAGCTCGGGGGTGTCATCTGCTCCACCTGCGCCCCGGCGGGCTCGCCCCGCGTGGCGCGCGACACAGTCGACGTGCTCCGCGCTCTCATGGCGGGGGAGTGGGAGGTCGTCGACGCCGCCCCGGGCCGAACGACCGCGGCGGCCTCCGGTCTCGTGGCGGCCTACGCGCAGTTCCACCTCGAACGTGGCATCCGTTCCCTCTCGCACCTGGAGTCGCATCGATGACCCCCAAACCCTTCACGCACCGCGACGCCGTGCCGTACCGCCCCCTCGACTGGACCGGCGAGTATCCGCCGAGCTACCCCAAGGGGTCCGTCCCCGAGCACGTTGCGATCGTGATGGACGGCAACGGCCGCTGGGCCAATCGGCAGGGCCTCACGCGCGTCGAGGGGCACCGGGCGGGCGAGGCCGCTCTGCTCGACGTCGTCGCCGGCGCCATCCAGGCGGGGGTGAAGCACCTGTCGGTCTACGCCTTCTCTACCGAGAACTGGTCGCGTTCCCCCGACGAGGTGCGCTTTCTCATGGGCTTCAACCGCGAGGTGCTGCACCGTCGCCGCGACCAGCTGAACGAATGGGGGGTGCGGATCCGCTGGTCGGGCCGGAAGCCCCGCCTGTGGGGTTCGGTGATCAAGGAGCTCCAGCACGCGGAGCGGCTCACCGAGGGCAACTCGACCCTCACGCTCACGATGTGCGTCAACTACGGCGGACGCGTCGAGATCGTCGATGCCATGCGCCGTATCGGCGACGACATCGCGGCCGGAAAGCTCAAGCCGTCCGCGGTGACCGAGAAGCTCATCCGCAAGAACCTGTATCAGCCCGACATGCCCGACGTCGATCTGTTCGTGCGCTCGAGCGGCGAGCAACGCACCTCGAACTTCCTCCTGTGGGAGTCGGCGTACGCCGAGATGGTGTTCCTGGACACCCTCTGGCCCGACTTCCGTCGCACGCACCTGTGGGACGCGATCGGTCTGTACCTCTCGCGCGATCGCCGCTTCGGCGGGGCGGTGGACACCCCCACCGCGTGACGGATGCCGCGAACGGAATAGATCGACTCATCGAACGGTTGCACGCGATATGACGGATGCCATCAAGATCGACGTGTGGAGCGACATCGCCTGCCCCTGGTGCTATATCGGCAAGCGGAACCTCGAGAACGGCCTGGCCGCGACCGCGTCGGATGACGACGCCCCGGTCGTCGAGATCGAGTACCACTCGTTCGAGCTCTCGCCCGACACCCCCGAGGACTTCGACGGGGGAGAAGTCGATTACCTCTCGCAGCACAAAGGCATCTCTCCCGAATCGGCGCGCGAGATGCTCGACCGCGTGACCGGCGTCGCCGCCGACGCCGGCCTCGAGTACCGCTTCGACATCCTCAAGCACACGAACACCGTCAAGGCGCACGAGCTGTTGCACTTCGCCAAAGAGAACGGCCGCCAGCTGGAGCTGGCCGAGCTGCTCATGTCGGCGTACTTCCTCGAGGGTCGCCACGTCGGCCGCGACGACGATCTCGTCGCTCTCGCCGTCGAGGCCGGGCTCGATGAGGATGCCGCCCGCGAGGCCCTCGCATCGCAGCGCTACCGGCCCGCGGTCCGCGCCGACCAGGCTCAGGCGCAGCAGTACGGCATCACCGGCGTTCCCTTCTTCGTCATCGACGGCAAGTACGGCGTGAGCGGCGCTCAGCCCGTCGAGGCGTTCACGCAGATCGCCCGCCAGGTGTGGGGCGAGCGCCGCGAGGCAGCCGAGACCGCCGACGCGTGAGGCTCCTCCCCAGCGGTGCCCGTTCCCGGTTCATCGGGATCGGGCACCGCTGTCGTTATCCGTCTGGGAGAATGGTGCAGTGAACACGGCAATGGCTCCGACGCGGTCGCTCCGCATCGGCAACATCGAACTCGACGCTCCCGTCGTGCTCGCCCCGATGGCCGGCATCACGAACACGGCGTTTCGTCGCCTGTGTCGCGAATACGGTGCCGGGCTCTACGTGAGCGAGATGATCACGACACGCGCACTGGTGGAGCGCAACGACACCACCATGCGTCTGATCCGCCACCACGAGTCCGAGACCCCGCGGTCGATCCAGCTCTACGGCGTGGACCCCGCGACGGTCGAGACGGCCGTGAAGATGATCGTCGACGAGGACCACGCCGACCATGTCGACCTCAACTTCGGCTGCCCGGTGCCCAAGGTCACGCGCCGAGGCGGGGGAGCCGCTCTTCCCTGGAAGACGTCGCTCTTCCGCGAGATCGTGGAGCGCGCTGTGACCGCCGCGGGCGACATCCCGCTCACGATCAAGATGCGAAAGGGCATCGACGCCGACCACCTCACCTACCTCGAGGCCGGACGCATCGCCGAGGGCGCGGGAGTGGCGTCCATCGCGTTGCACGCCCGCACGGCATCCGAGTTCTACTCGGGCCACGCCGACTGGGCGGCGATCACCAAGCTCAAAGAGACGGTCACGAGCGTTCCCGTCCTCGGCAACGGCGACATCTGGTCGGCGGACGACGCCGTGCGCATGATGGACGAGACCGGCTGCGACGGCGTGGTCGTCGGTCGCGGCTGCCTCGGTCGGCCTTGGCTGTTCGGCGACCTCGCTCGCGCGCTCGGCGGCCCCGACGCGGCGCACGGCGACCCCGTCGACGCCACCCTGGGCTTCGTGGCCCGCGCTTTCCGCCGTCACGCCGAGTTGCTCGTGGAGTTCTTCGACGACGAGGGGCGCGGATGCCGTGACATCCGCAAGCACGTCGCCTGGTACTTCAAGGGGTACCCGGTCGGTGGAGAACTGCGCGCAGCCCTCGCGACCGCCTCGACCCTCGACGAGATCGACGAACTCCTCGCCACGATGGAGCTCGACGCGCCCTACCCCGGGGCCGCGGCCGAGGGACAGCGGGGTCGCGCCGGTACGCCCAAGCGCCCCGCCCTCCCCGACGGGTGGCTCGAGTCCCGCGAGATCGGTCACGAGGCCGGCCGCGAACTGGCCGCAGCGGAATTGCACCACAGTGGCGGGTGAGCTCTCGCCGGCGGTCGCTCGACCGGTCGGCTACGACGACGCCGATGCGGCACGCTTCCACGTCGAGAACCACCGATCCCAGCGCGATGACTTCGCGCGCGACCGCGCGCGCGTGCTGCACTCGGCGGCTCTTCGGCGTCTGGCCGCGAAGACGCAGGTGCTGAGCCCCGCAAGCCCCGCCGACTTCGCCCGCAACCGCCTCACGCATTCGCTCGAGGTCGCCCAGGTGGGCCGCGAATTGGCCACCGCCCTGCAGCTGTCGCCCGACGTCGTCGACACCGCCTGCCTGAGTCACGACCTGGGTCACCCGCCCTTCGGCCACAACGGAGAGCGCGCGCTCAACGACTGGGCGGCCGACATCGGCGGCTTCGAGGGCAACGCGCAGACGCTGCGCATCCTCACCCGCCTCGAGCCGAAGACCTTCGGCGCCGACGGCGAGCCCTTCGGCCTCAACCTCACCCGCTCGAGCCTCGACGCCACTTGCAAGTACCCGTGGACCATCGACGAGCCCGTCCCCGACCCGGGTGGGCGCCTCAAGTTCGGCGTCTACCCCGACGACGAGCCCGTCTTCCACTGGATGCGCGGGGGAGCCCCCGCCCGTCGGCGCTGCGTCGAGGCCGAGGTCATGGATCTCTCGGACGACATCGCCTACTCGGTGCACGACTTCGAAGACGCCGTGGTCAACCGCTACGTCGATCCCGCTCGTCTGGCATCCCGCGTCGGACGAGAAGGATTGCTCGACGCGATCCAGAGCTGGGTGGGCTACGACTTCGTGCGCGACGACCTCGCGGCGGGTCTCGAACGGCTCATGGCCATGCCCGAGTGGATCCACTCCTTCGACGGCACGCGTCCCGCGCTCGCGCGGCTCAAGAACCTCACCTCCGACCTCATCGGTCGCTTCGCCCGCGCCGCGACCGCGGCGACCCGCGAGGCGTATCCCGCCGATCAGCTGACCCGGTATCGCGCGCACGTCATCGTGCCCGCCGAGGTCGAGGTCGAGATGGCGGTGCTTAAGGGCATCATCGGCGCGACGGTCGTCTCGATCGACGGCCGCAAGGTGCTGTATCGCGAGCAGCGCCACGTGCTCAAGCGCTTGGCATCCGCTCTGTGGGAGAACCCGGGTGCGCTCGACGCCCTGCACGCGCCCGACTTCGCCGCGGCGGTGGACGACCAGGCCCGGCGTCGGGTGGTCGTCGACCAGGTCGCGAGCCTCACCGACCAGCTCGCGATCGCGTGGCACGGACGACTTGTCGGAGAAGTGGATGCCGCGGAGCTCGGCGTCTGGGCGCCCGGAGCGCGAAGCGCGCGAGGAGCGGATACCTGATGCCCCGCATCCGCCAGTCCGATGTCGAAGAGGTCAAAGCGCGGGTCAACATCGCCGACGTCGTCGGTGAGCGCGTCGCGCTGAAATCCGCCGGCGTCGGCTCGATGAAGGGACTGTGCCCGTTCCACGACGAGCGCAGCCCCAGCTTCCACGTGCGCCCGCAGGTCGGCTACTACCACTGCTTCGGCTGCGGCGAGTCGGGAGACGTGTACTCGTTCCTTCGGGCGATGGACCACGTGTCGTTCACCGAGGCCGTCGAGCGCATGGCGGCGCGCGTCGGCTACACCCTCCACTACGAAGACGGCGGCCCCGCCCCCGAGACCACGGGGCGCTCGCGGCTGTACGCGGCCAACGCCGCCGCGGCGGAGTACTTCCGCGCCCAGCTCATGACGCCCGAAGCAGACACGGGGCGGCGCTTCCTCGGCGATCGCGGCTTCGACGCCGGAGCCGCCGCGCACTTCGGAGTCGGCTACGCCCCGAAGGGCTGGTCGCACCTCATGGATCACCTGCTCGCGCAGAAGTTCACCCGCGACGAGCTGCTGCAGGCGGGGCTCGTGTCCCAGGGACAGCGCGGTGTCTACGACCGGTTCCGCGGTCGTCTCGTGTGGCCGATCCGCGACGTCACCGGACAGGTCATCGGCTTCGGCGCGCGCAAACTCTTCGACGACGACCAGGGGCCGAAGTACCTCAACACCCCCGAGACGCCGATCTACAAGAAGGCGCAGGTCCTCTACGGCCTCGACCTCGCCAAGCGCGACATCTCGCGCTCGCACCGGGTCGTGGTCGTCGAGGGGTACACCGACGTCATGGCGTGCCACCTCGCCGGCATCACCACGGCCATCGCGTCGTGCGGCACGGCTTTCGGCACGGACCACATCACGGTGCTGCGTCGGGTCATGGGCGACGACAGCTCTTCGGGCGAAGTGGTCTTCACCTTCGATCCCGATGCCGCGGGGCAGAAGGCGGCGCTGCGCGCTTTCGCAGACGAGAAGCGCTTCGCCGCGCAGACGTACGTCGCCGTCGCCCCCGAGGGCCTGGATCCATGCGACCTGCGCCTCCAGCGCGGCGACGGTGCGGTGCGGGCGCTCATGGAGAACAAGGCGCCGATGTTCGAGTTCGTCATCGACCAGCGCCTGAAGGATTTCGACCTCTCCAGTGTCGAGGGCCGTGCCGGTGCTCTCCGCGCGGCCGCCCCGATCGTCGCCGACATCCGCGATCCCGCCCTGCGTCCGGGGTACGTGCGGGTGCTCGCGCGCCGTCTCGGCCTCGACATGCCGGAGGTGCAGACGGCCGTCGAGCGTGCGGCTCGCGGTGCGGACCGCGCCGAGAAGCGTGAGACCCGCAAGGACTCCGAGCCCGCACCGATCGCGATCTCGGTCACGATGGCGTCTCTGCCCAACAACCGCGACGTCGCCCTCGAGCGCGGTGCGATGATGGCGTTCCTGCAGTACGGGCATCGCATCGAGCCCGATGTCTTCCTGCGAGCGCTCCAGACGCCGTTCACGCATCCCGCTCTCGAGGCTGTGCGCAGCTCTCTGGCATCCACCGATCTGTCGCAGCCCGGCTGGGCCGTCGCCGCCGTCGAAGCCGTGCGCGAGCCGTTCCGCTCGCTGGCTGCCGAGCTGCTGACCGCCGAATTCCCGGCGCGCACCGAAGAGGGAGCCGTCGCCTCGGCGAACGACCTCGCCCGGGGTCTGCTGGTGCGCGAACTCGAGCGCGAGAAGAACGAGCTGCTCCGCGGAATCCAGCGGGTGCCCGCCGATTCCGACGAGGGCAAGCGCCTGCGGTTCCGGCTGCGCGAGCTCGACGCCGACCGTCAGCGACTCATCGTCTCCTGAACGGGCACTGCCGCGCGCCGCTGGCATCCCTCGTACTCGTCAGGGAGGATGAGTCAATGCCCCGGACACTCGACACCGACGTCGCCCTTCGAGCCGATGACCTGTCCCTGGCGCGTAGCGGCGTGCGCGTGATCGACGGGATCACCTTCACCCTTCCCGCGGCGCGCACGATGGTCGTCCAGGGCGCGACGGGTTCGGGCAAGAGCTCGCTCGTCTCGCTGCTGGCCGGTCACCCCGACGACGGGCTCACGGTGGTCGGGGGAGACGCCCGCGTGCACGGCATCTCGGCTCGGCGTCCGGGGCGCGCCCGTCGCGAGTGGGTCTTTCACACCGGTTACCTGCCACAGGGGGCGGGTGCGGCGCTGCCCTCACGCTTGACCGTGCAGGACGTGATCGCCGAGCCGATCACCAGTCGCGACCGCAAGGTCAACACGCGGGCGCTCGCGGTGCGCGTAGCCACGCTCCTCGACGAGATGGAACTCCCGCTCGGCACGGCGCCGAAGTACCCCTACGAGCTAAGCGCGGGCATGCGTCAGCGCGTCGCTCTGGCGCGGGCTCTCGTCCTGGAGCCGCGGCTGTTCGTCGCCGACGACCTGTACGCCAACCTCGATCTCGAGGTGCGCGCGGCCGCGCGCGCGTCGATCACGCGCCGGCGCGACGAACGCGGAATGGCCTCGCTCATCGTGACGAACGACGCCGATGCCCCGAAAGACCTGGATGCCGATGTGCTCGTCCTGCACGCGGGCCACGCCGTGGGACTCGGTCATGGCGACCAGGCTGTGCAGTGGACGCCCGACGGCACGCCCGAGCGGCGGATTTCGGCGGGCTGATTTTTCCGCCGCCCCCGCGTGCTGTTAGTATCGTGGGGTTGCCCGCCGCAAGGTGAGCATGATCCTCGGTAGCTCAATTGGCAGAGCAATCGGCTGTTAACCGATAGGTTCTTGGTTCGAGTCCAAGCCGGGGAGCCAACCGAAGGCCCGACGCGTCAGCGTCGGGCCTTCGTCGTTCGCAAGCGTCGGGCCTTCGTCGTTCGCAGGCGGCGCGCAGCGGCAGATCCTTCTCGCTCACGACTGGTCGAGAGCTGGGCCGCCGAGCCGCACCGAGCCCGTGCCGCCACTCGGGGCATGCCTCGCACGCTCGTCCCGGTCGCTGCCCGCATGCACCGTCCGAGGTCCCGGACGGTCGGCTAACCCGACGGGGCTTCCCCGCTTTTGCCACTGCCCTGGCCCTTCCCCCCGCCCGGACCTTTGCCGTTCGCCGAGCCGTTGCCCTTGCCGGGGTCCGCGACCCCGGGAGTGGCCCCACCATCCGTCGGCTCCGGGGAGGGCGAGGCGCTCGGCATCGGCACGACGGATCCGCCGCCTCCGGGCACCGTCGCTCCGGGCTCCGGCTCGACGATCGCGAAACCGCCGCCGCCGGGGGCGTCCCCATCCGGCTGTGACGCCCCGCCCTCCGGTACTTTCGCAACGGGCGAGGCCGGGGCGGGCTGCACGGGCTGGGGTGCGACCGGAACGGGAGAGGGCGGTGGGGTCTCGGCATCCGTGCTCGAGACGGGCTCGACCGATGAGGGCGCGTTCTCCGCGACGAGAGGGGCCGACGTCGAGGACGGCGCGGGTGTGTCGATGCGGTCCGTGGCCGGGTCGGGCACCGCGCCCAGCGAGAACGCCATCACGTACCCGCCCACGAGGAGGGCGGCGCCGGCTGTGGCACCGAGCCAGAGCCGCCGGAACGACCGGCGTCGACGCGTCGATGGCACGAACGAGCTCCCGGATCCGGCTCCGACGGACGCCGCGGCGGCGACCGGGGCGGTCTCGTCGGTCTCCGTCGCACGCGCGACCCGGGCCGCCGGAGCCGGCCCGCCGTGAGCCGCCGCCGCTGACACGGGCACGGTCATCGCCGCGGTCGGCAGCACCCAAGACGCACGCGCCGCCGGTCCACCCGCCACTGCCACGGGCGTCTCGTCTACGAGCGCCTGCATCCGCTTCGCGACGCTCGCCGCGGTCGGCCGGTCGTCCGGGTGGAAGGCGGTCATCGACGTCAGCAGCGACTGCCACCGGCTGCCGTACGTCTCCGGGACCTCCGGCTGACGGGCCAGACGAGCAAGCAGCGTCTCCTGGAGCGTTCCGCCGCCGAAGGGATGGAGTCGGGTGAGAGCTTCGATGGCGAGCAACCCCAGCGCGTACACGTCCGACGCCGCGCGGGGAGGCTCGCCGCGCAATTGTTCCGGTGCGAGGTAGGCGGCCGTCCCGATGACCGTGCCGGGAGTGGTCAGGCGCGTCGCGCCGATCAGCCGGGCGACCCCGAAATCGGCGAGCACGGCTTCGACCGGGCGAGCCTCGCCCCGCACCGGGCGGAGCAGGACGTTCGACGGCTTGACGTCGCGGTGCACGATCCCGGCGTCGTGGACGACGGCGAGGGCGCCGGCGAGATCGACGACGATCCCCGCCACCTCGACCGTCGAGAGCGGCCCCTCTTCGATGCGTCGTTGCAGCGAGGGGCCGTTCACCAGCTCCATCACCAGGTAGACGTGGTCATCGCCGGTGAGCCGAGCGTCGTACAGGGTCACGAGCGAGGGATGATCGACCGTCGCGAGAGCGCGCGCCTCCGACATGCGGCGCAGAGGGTCGGGCTCATCACTCGCGTCCGCGTAGAAGATCTTCAACGCGACGTCTCGCGCGAGGACCTCATCGCGCGCGCGGAAGACACGCCCCATCCCGCCGGCACCGATCCTCTCGCGCAGGATGTAGCGCCCGCCCAGGATGTCGCCCGCATGGGGCATCGAGTGACCGAGCGCGTGACTCATCGCATCCTTCGAGCAGGACCGCCTGACGGCGAGAAGAGCGGATGCCGGGGCGCCTCCGCTGCGTCGCACACTATGCCCGCGCGGCCCCGCACGATCAGGGGTAGCGGCACCGCGGGGGGACCCGCATAATGCCCGCTCGGTTCGTGGTGCGCGCCTTCGTTCCCCGTCCCGCTCCACTGCGCCGCAGGGCCGCCCGCCGCGCCCGTGGGAGCGGTTCCACTAAGATCTCTCCGGCCGCCGACGCCGGCCCGAGAGGATCCGACGTGCCCGCACCCGCCTCTCGCGTGCGCCGCGATCTCCAGGGCCTCCGGGCGATCGCCGTCTTGGCGGTCGTTGCCACGCACCTCACGGGCTGGCCCCGGGGCGGCTTCGTCGGCGTCGACGTGTTCTTCGTCCTGTCGGGTTTCCTCGTCACCGGCATCCTGTTGTCCGACCTGGAGAACGAGGGGACGCTGCGGCTCGGGGCTTTCTTCGCACGCCGCGTGAAGCGCCTCCTGCCCGCCGCGCTCGCCGTCCTCGCGGCCGTGGTCGGGGCGGCATTCATGATCTTCTCGCCCGTACGAGCGGAAAGCATCCTCTTCGACGCCCTGTCCGCGGTGGGTCTCGTGTCGAACTGGCACTTCGGCCTCGCTGGTCGCGACTACTTCGCCGTCTCGGACGTCTCGCCGCTCCAGCACTTCTGGTCGCTCTCCGTCGAGGAGCAGTTCTCGGTGGCGTGGCCTTTCCTCGTGCTGCTCGCGGTCGCCACGCTGCCGGTCGCGGCGCGACGCGCGCGGCCGGGCCGCGTTGCCGTGGGCCTGCTCGCGGGAGCCGTCGTCGTGGCCTCCGGAGTCGCTGCCCTCCTCCAGACGCCCGCCGATCCGAGCCTGGCCTACTTCTCGACCGTGACACGAGCCGGTGAGCTCGCCACGGGTGCGGTGATCGCCGCCGCCGCTCCCGTGCTCGCGCGCATCCCGGCAGCCGCTCGCGGATCCCTCGCCTGGATCGGGGTGGCCGTGATCACGGCGGCGTTTTTCTTCATCGATCCCGGGGCGCCTTTCCCCGCGCCCGTCGCCGCGCTCCCCGTACTCGGCGCGGCGCTCGTGATCCGCGCAGGCATCGGCGGCGACCCGCGTCACCGCCACCTCTTCGTCCTCACCAACCCGCTCGCCGTGACGATCGGTGACCTCTCGTACTCGCTGTACCTCTGGCACCTGCCCGTGATCGTCTTCGCCGGAGTTCTGCTGGCTCCCGGACCGGCCGCGACAGCGATCACGGTCCTCGCCATGCTCGTCCTGACGGTCGCGACCTACCTCGGCATCGAGCAGCCGCTCCATCGCGCACCCTGGGCGACCCGCGGCCCCGTGGAACAGCCGAAACCCGCCGCACCCACCCCGTCGAAACCCGTACCCGCCGAGCGTCGGTCGAGCGCACTCGCCTCGCGACCCGCCGGGTACGTCCCCGGCAAGAGGTACTACCCCGGATCTCGCTCCACGAGCGCCGTTGTGCCCGAGCTAGCGGTGGCGACCGCTTCGGCACCCCGCCCGCCGGATGGAGACGAACGGATGCCGGTACCCCCGGCATCCATCGACGCCGGCACCGCACCCCCGTGGGCCGCTTGGCGCGCCCGCTTCGCCCCACGCGTGGCGATGGCCGGGGCCACGCTCGCCATCGGCGCCGGAGCGACGGCGCTCGCGGTGATGCTGGCGTACGGCGCTCCGACCCTCCCGGGACTACCGGCCGCGGTGCCTGCCCCGGTCGATGTCGCCGCCGAAGCCGGAGACGCGCTCAGTGTGTTGCAGGGCGAGCTCGCCGCCGCGAGCACCGCCACCTCGTGGCCCGAGCTGCACCCCTCCCTTGACGAGGCGCAGCGCGCTTCGTCGTCGGCGAACCGCGCTCACGACTGCTTCACCCCGGGCGTGCCCCTCGACGCCGGGCGGTGCACCTGGGGGTCCGCCGACGCCCCGCGGCACCTGTACCTCGTGGGCGACTCGAGCGCCATGGCGTACGCACCCGCCTTCGCAAAGCTCGCCGACGACAGCGGGGGAGCGTGGCGTGTGACCACGGTCGGGATGTACGGATGCCGCTTCACCGACGTTCTGGTCGAGAGCCGCGATCCGTCGGTCATGGCCGTGTGCGGGCAGCGCAAAGCCGACGTGGCGGCGATGGTCGGTGCCTCACCCGCCGACCTGCTCGTGGTGTCGAACGCGTTCACCCTGGGCCGCTCGGTCGACGGGCGGGATCTGGATGCCGGCGAGTTGGTCTCGGCCATCGCGTCCGAGGTCACGGGCTGGGCTCCCGCGGGCCACACGGTGTACTTGGCGCCCCCGCCGCACGGAGTCGATCTCGGGCGGTGCGTGTCGCCACTCACGGGCCCCTCGTCGTGTCTCGCGGGCATCGACGACGTGTGGATGCAGATGCAGACGGCGACCGAGGCCCACGCGGCGCTCACCGGCGACCTCGCGATCAGCGCTCTGCCCTTCAGCTGCTGGCAGGGCGTGTGTCCCGCCTTCGCGGGACACACGCCGGTGCGCTATGACGACACCCACATCACGCCCGCGTTCGCGGAACGGCTGGCCCCGATCCTGCGCGGCGCCCTCGCGGAACGGGGTCTGTACTGACGGGGACGGGCCCGAACCCCCGGCGAGCCTGCGAGGCTGGGGGAGTGACCTCGCCTCCCGCTGCCGCTTCGTACGACCTCGACGCCCTGCGGTCCCGCCTGCTGCCCGAACGCAGGGGGCGAATCGACGACAGCATCCCGCAGCTCGCCGACGCCCACCCCGACCTCTGCGCCCTCGCCCTCGCCCTCCCCGATGGTTCGGTGCACGCGAGCCGACAGGCCGATGTCTCGTTCAGCGTGCAGTCCGCGGTCAAGCCGTTCCTGTTTGCTCTGGCACTCGTCGACACCGAGGGTGCGGCCCTCGATCGCGTCGGCATCGAACCCACCGGCGAATCGTTCGACGCCATCAAGCTCGAGAGCGGCACGGGCCGACCGCCGAACCCCATGGTCAACGCCGGCGCACTGCTGACCGCCTCGCTCGTCGCCGGGTCGAGCGCCGAGGCGCGCAGCGCCCGCATCGCGCGGGGGCTCGCGGCGTTCGCGGGACGCGAGCTCGAGGTCGACGAAGACGTGGCCCACAACGAACACCTCCTCGGCGACCGTAATCACGCCCTGGCCCACCTGATGCGCGCGGAGGGCACCCTCGAGCCCTCGGCCGACGACGCGGTCGCCGTCTACGCCCGAGCCTGCGCGACGTTGGTGGATGCCGAGACCCTGGCCGTCATGGGGGCGACGCTCGCGCTCGGGGGGATCAATCCCCGGACGGGGGAACGGGTCGTGCCCGAGCGGGTCGCGCGAGACGTCATCTCGGTGATGGCGACCTGCGGGGTCTACGACGGCTCGGGCCGGTGGATGCGCGCGGTCGGCATTCCGGCCAAGTCGAGTGTCTCCGGCGCGATCGTGCTGTCCTCACCCGGCCGCCTCGGCGCGGCCGTGGTGAGTCCACCGCTCGACGAACAGGGCACGAGCGTCCGCGGCTGCCTCGCCAGCGAAGCCCTGAGTGAAGACCTCGCGCTTCATTGTTTCTCGTCGCCCTGACGACACCCGATGCAGCCTGTACGGTGCCTCCGCCCGATCGGCCTAGGCTGACGCCATGGGGGCACGGGGGATCTATGTCGCGACCACCATCCGCGCGACGCTCGACGAGGTCTGGACGGCGACGCAGGAGCCGTCGCAGCACGTGAGATGGGACGTCCGCTTCTCGCGGATCACACCCACGACGAGCACGGGGGAGGGCGCCGCGCGGTTCGTCTATGAACGACGGACGCCCGTGCGCACCGTCCGCGGTGACGGCATCAGCATCGGGGAGACGTCGCGACCCGATGGCACCCGCACCTCCGCGCTGCGCTTCACCACCCAGGACAGGCTGTCACCGCTTCGCGACGGTCGCGGCTATTGGCGCTACGAGCCGATCGACGGCGGCATCCGCTTCTCGACCGGATACGACTACGCGCCCGGCTGGGGTCCCCTCGACGTGGTCGTGCGCCCCCTGGTCGGCTGGGCGACCGCGTGGAGCTTCGACCGCCTGCGCATCTGGCTCGAAACCGGCGTCGAGCCGGAACGCTGGTCGATCCGGCACGCCATCGCCTTCTGGCGGAGGGACCGCCCCCGCGCCTCGCGCTGCGAGCGAATCCCCCCGCATCGACGACGTGCCCTCGACGACGCCCCCGCCACGCTTGCGACGCTGCCCGCACCGGGAGCGAATCGATGACGTCGATCTTCGCGCAGGCGATGGGCTCCGATTTCGACCGCCTGCACCCGATGATGCAGCGACGCTTCGGCGTCGGCCTCGACGAGGGCCAGGCGTGCGTCGGTCGCGGTGTCATGAGCGAGATCCGGCGCGGGCCCTGGTGGACCGTCCCGTTCCTCCAGATCGGCAAACTGCGGAACATCCTCGTGCCGACGGTGGGCGAGAACGTCCCCTTCACCATCTGGAACAGCCCGTACCTCGACCCTTTCGGCCGTGAGACGGTCACCTTCGTGCGGGAGTACGAGGTGAGAGGTCGGCCCGCCCGGTTCGACGCGACGATGATCCTGCACGACGGCCGCGTGATCGACTACCTCGGCACGCACCAGCATCTCGCGGTCGACCTCGATTTGAGCGTCGACGACGAGGGCGGCCTGCTCCTGCGGTCGGGGGAGCAGCGCTTCTACGAGGGACCGGTCGGGTTCCGCTTCCCCCAGCTCTTCAGCGGCCGGGCCACCCTCCGCGAACGCTTCGACGACGGCGACGGTCGTTTCCACGTCGACCTGCGCGTCGACAACGACCGTTTCGGCTTCCTCTTCGGCTACCGCGGAAGCTTCACCTGCGAGTGGATGCCGGCCTCCGACGCCCCGTCGCACGTCTTCCCCCGCCGACATGAATCCCGCGTCTGAAACCACCCGAACGAGGGTGTGAGAACATCGGCGCAGTGTCGCCGGATCGGCATTTCCGAAGGAGCCCCCCCATGCAGCCAGTCGTGCGTCGTCGCGCGTCGCGCACCGTCACCGTCGGCGTCGTCGCCGCCCTCGCCGCCACCCTCACCGGGTGCGGACAGGGGACGAACGTCTCGGACGACTACGCCCAGATCTGCCGAGACAACTCCACCGAGAAGCGCTTGCCCGACGACGACTGCAACAACCACGGCGGAAGCGCCCACTGGTACTACCTGCCGCTCGGCTCGAGCAGCCGAACGGTACCCGCCGTGGGGCAGCCGGCGACCGGCGGCTCCGACAGCATCCCCTCGGGGAAGACCGCTGCCCGCGGCATCTCGAGCGACGGCGACAGCGTCTCGCGCGGTGGTTTCGGCGGATCGGGATCCGACGGAAGCCACGGCAGCTGATGCGGCGCATCGAGTTCGACCCGCGCCCCGACTGGCAGCGCACCATCAAGCAGTCCGGCCTCATCTACTCGCACTCCGTCCGCGACGACGGGACGGCGGTGGAGTACTGGAACGACGGCGCTGCGTACGTCTTCACGCTCCCGGAGGTCGAAGAACTCGAGAAGCAAACCGAAGAGCTGCATCGCATGAGTCTCGAGGCGGCCAAGTACATGGCATCCGGTGCACTCGGTCACCTGGGGCTCAGCCCGAAAGCGTTCGAGCTCGCCCAGTGGTCGCTCGAGCAGAACGAACCCGACGTCTACGCCCGCTTCGACCTCGCCTACGCGGGCGACGGTTCACCCGCGAAGATGCTCGAGTACAACGGCGACACCCCCACCGGTCTGATCGAGGCGTCGGTCACCCAGTGGTTCTGGCTGCAGGATCGGATCAACAGCGGAGTCCTCCCTGCCGACACCGACCAGTGGAACGGCCTGCACGAGGCCCTGGTGGAGCGCTGGCGGACCCTGTTGCACCGCTCGTTGAACGAGGGGGAGGGCGGACGCCTCTTCGTCGCCCACTCGGATGCCGACACCTACGGCGAGGACTGGGACACCGTCGCCTACATGCGCGACGTCGCCGGAGAAGCCGGATGGGAGCACACCGGCATCGAGATGAAGGAGATCGGCTGGCACCACGGCGCGCGGCAGTTCGTCGGCGTTCCCGAGCTGTGGGGCTCCTCGCGCAGCATCGCGGCGCTTCCCGGCGACACCCCGGGCACGCAATACCCCGTCATCCGCAACCTCTTCAAGCTCTACCCCTGGGAAGACCTCGTCTCGGGAGAGGATCGCGTCGTCGGCGACCAGGAGTTCGGCGCGCTGCTCATTGCGGGTCGAGGACTCTTCGGCCGCTGGTACGAACCGGCGTGGAAGATGTTCCTCTCGAACAAGCTACTGCTCGTCGCCCTCTGGCGATTGTTCCCCGGCCACCCCAACCTGCTGCCGGCCTACGCCGACGGCCCGAACGGCATGACCGACTTCGTCGTCAAACCCGTCTTCGGTCGAGAAGGCGACGGCATCCAGGTGCATCGCCGTGACGGCAGCATCACTTCGAACGGCCAGGAGTACCGCCGCGAGGGCACAGGCCGTGAACGCGTGTGGCAGGAGTACCACGAGCTCCCCGATTTCCCCGGGAAGAACGGCAGCAACCACCCCGTGCTCGGCTCATGGGTGATCGACCAGGAAGCGTTCGGCGTCGGCATCCGCGAATCCGACGGACCGATCACGGACTACTTCTGTCGCTTCGCGCCGAACATCATCGAGAGCTGACGGCGCCGCCCCGCGGCTGGCCGTTCACGCGTCGATGTCGTCGACACCCGGCATCCACGAGATACCAGGCTTGCCCCACTTGCGCTTCTTCGCGATCTTCGCCGCCACCCGACCGTCTTCCTCGTCGAGACGATCCACATACAGGATGCCGTCGAGGTGATCGAACTCGTGCTGCAGGATGCGTGCGCGCCAACCCGTGACCTCGATACGAACCGCGTGGCCGTCGAGATCGGTGCCGGTGAGCAGTGCCGCTTCGGACCGGCGCAACGGAAAGCGCTCGCCGGGGAACGAGAGGCACCCCTCGCTCTCTTCGTCGGGGTCGGGGTAGCCGGGTTCCATCGGGCGAATCCACAGCTCGGGGTTGATCACGACGCCGCGCCAGGGCTGCCCCTCGTCGTCTTCGTACGTGTACGTGAAGATGCGCAGTCCCACCCCGACCTGCGGAGCCGCAAGGCCCACACCGGGAGCGGCGTCCATCGTCTCGAACATGTCGGCAACGAGGGTGCGCACCTCATCGGTGATCTCGTCGACGCGGGCAGCGGGAGCGTGCAGCACGGGATCACCCATGATGCGAATCGGGAGTACGGCCACGTCACCAGCCTATCCAGGGGGCGGCGGGCTATCGTCGGAGGGTGATCCCGCTCGATGCCACCCTCAGCGACGGAATCGACCAGCTCGTCGGTGTGTTCCGCGATCCCCGTATCCTCCTCGGCATCCCGCTGGCCCTGCTCGGTGCGGTGTTCATGTCGTTCGGAGCGCAGTATCAGCACCGCGGAGTGCAGAAGGTCGAGCGCCTCTCGGGCAAGACCACCGGTGGCCTCTCGCGCAAGCAGCTCACGTCCCTGTTGACGCGTCCCTCGTGGGTTGCGGGCACGGTCATGCTGGGCCTGGCGATCGTGTGCCAGCTCTCAGCGCTGTCGGTGGCCCCGCTGATCCTCGTGCAGCCGCTCGGGGCCATCGCACTCGTCATCACGACGGTGCTGAACGCGCGCGTCTCGGGGCAGAAGCCGACGCGGCAGTCGCTCATCGCGATCGCACTGTGCGTGGGCGGCATCTTCATCTTCGTGACGATCGCGGCGTTCTTCGCCACCGAGCACGTGGTCACCGAGCGCGAGCTGTGGATCATCCTCGGCATCCTGGCCGTCGTGGTGATCGTCTTCGGTGTGTTCTGGGTGCTCGTGCGTCGCCGGGCGCAGGCGCTGTTCTACATCATGGCCGCGGGTGTGATCTACGGCTTCGTCGCGACCCTGGCGAAGGTCGTCATCAGCCGCGCGCAGGCCGGCAACTTCGAGTGGCTGACGATGCTGTGCCTGGTGGCGCTGCTCGCCGCCGTCGCCGTGGGCGCCTACTTCGTGCAGACGGCGTACTCGGTCGGCCCGCCCGACCTCGTCATCGCGGGCCTCACCGTGATCGACCCGATCGTGGCCGTGTTGATCGGTCTTCTCGTCCTCGGCGAGGCGTCGACGGCCCCCGCATGGGCGCTCATCGGCTTCGTCATCGCCGGCGCGATCGCGACCTGGGGCGTGATCCAGTTGACCAAGCATCACCCTCAGGTGACGGCGGACGGGAAGCTGGCGAAGCCTCGGGTGCAGTGAGGGCGTTCGCTGGATGACTCCAGGGCAGTCCGTCATCGATGGAATCTCGCCGCAGACGACGACGGGCCATTCAGGCGCTCGAGGTCAGGGGGCGGCTAGCTTTTCCAACTGCGACCCGTTGAGAGTCATGAAGTCGCCGGAGACATTGTCGCCGAGACCCAGCTCTTCCGCAGCGTTGCTGAGGGAGACCTCGCGTCCCTCACTGTCATAAGCGGAATAGACCGCTGAACCTACGCGCAGGTCCCTTCCACCACGACCCACAATTTCGAGAATTCGATCGAGGTCCTCGGCAGAGATGGCGGAGTGGTGCAGCACGTCCTCGTCGAGCGTTACGGTGACGGACAGGCTGCCGGTAAAAGAAGCGGGAGGGGCGACGTCCGCGAGTAAAACCCCCACCTCACTGCTCTCGAGGGCAGCGGCGATTTTTGCAGCCCTCTCCGCGAGGGGCGGGCCAAAGCCGAAGCACGCCGAGAGACCGGTGACCATCGACGCGGCAAGCACCGGTATCGCGATGCGGTGGAGGTTGCGTGAGACCGTGCGTCTGGCGACAGAATGTGGGCGCGTCACCGACGGCTACTTCCTCAAGAAGGAGGTCAAATCCTCCGCCACCAGCGTCAGCGAGTCCTCGTTGAGGGAGTTTTGAAGCCCCAGCTCGGTCGCGGCATCGCGAAACGAGACATCGGCTCCTGCTTCGTCATCGGCGTAAAGGTAAAGGCTGGTCACCTTCATGTCGGCGGAGTTGTCCGCCGCCACCTCCAGGATGCTCGTCAGGGTGTTGGTCTTCACCTCGGCGCCGATGGGATCAAGACCCTCGGAAGACACCGTCACGCTGATCGTCAGGCCTCCCGCGAAGGAAGGCGTTCTGACCACCTCTGCCCTGTCGATGCCTGCTCCGGCGGACATCAGAGCCGCTGAGAGACGATCTGCAGAATCCCCGGCGC
The DNA here is from genome assembly GCF_030818635.1 of Microbacterium sp. SORGH_AS_0421. Lineage (NCBI taxonomy): Bacteria > Bacillati > Actinomycetota > Actinomycetes > Micrococcales > Microbacteriaceae > Microbacterium > Microbacterium sp. SORGH_AS_0421. The sequence goes on along the minus strand of NZ_JAUTAO010000001.1, from coordinate 2,816,545 downwards.
TCGGCCCGCCGGCACACGCCGTGAGGCCGATGAACAAGGCTAAAGCCACCAGAGCAGCGCTGGCCTTCCTCGTTCGGCCTGGTTCTGTGATGTCCGAGGCAACCGTGCGGAGCACTAGAGGTGAGGACCCATCACTGTTTCGCAAGAATCTCGAGGCGTTCGCCGGTGAGCGAAAGTGAACTCCCGTCGACAGCCTCAGCGATGCCGAGTTCGTCAGCCGCCTGCACCATGGAGACATGGATTCCCCCGTCGTCCTCGGCGTAAAAACCAACGCCGCCCACGTTCATCTGCTTGGCACTCTGCGCAACCATCCCCAGAATCGGGCCGAGAGTTTCGGCGAACACTGTGTATCCGGGCTGCACAACGTCTGGGTCTAAAACCACTGACACGGTGAGGTCGCCGGAGAAGGAAGTCAGATAGGTAGCCTCCGCACTACTCACACCGAGCTCCGATCTCTCCAGCTGGGTTGCAAGTTCGTCCGCACGTTGCTGCCCCGTTGGCCCACCTATGGAGCAACCGCTGAGTACCGCGGTGAGGATGAGGCCGGCCGCTGCCAACACCGCTTTCCGCTTGCCGGGGACCATCATGAGCCCAATGCCCGCGCGGCTGCCAGGTTGCAGGTGTCGCAGACCTCAGCAAGCCTACGAAGCGTGTCTGCATTCCGGCGCAACCGATCGATGCGACGAGTGGCTTCAGCCGACGCATTCTGACTCGAGGTGATGGCGGCGGCGGAAGCTTCCCTCTCTGCGCTGGCCTCGAGTGAAAAAACCACTCTGTGGACATCAGTCACTGTGCCGTCCAATTGGTCCGCCGGACTTGCAACCGAACGCCCTGGTCGAGAACCCCTCGCACGCGCACCTGCAATCGCCGTGACGTCATCCACCCCCGTTTGCACAGAAGTTCGCAGCTGGATGACGAACGGCGAGGATGAGCTCGCCTTCGCCTGTCGCGCTGCGGACGGACGCCGGTCACTCCTCACATCCTCGGTCCCCGCCTCGAAGTCGCCGAGGATCACCACGCCCTGATCTCTCGGAGGTCAGCCTGCACCAGGACGAGCGATTTGCCATCGACCGAGTCCGTCAAACCGAGTTCGTCCGCAGCTACCGCCAGCGAAACCTCCTTGCCTCCTGCGTCTTTCGCGAAGAGGTCCATGGATCCGAGTCGCATCTCCTGAGTCCCTCGACCAATGGCCGCGAGGATGGGCTTTAGTTTCGCGGCAGACAGCGCTCCGGACGCGACAACGGAATCGTCCAGAGTGATGCGCAGAACCATAGTGCTTGAGATCGACGTCGAATACTCAGCAGATGCCTCGCTCACGCCGAGGTCGCTCGATTCGAGCTCCAACACGAGTCGCTCAGCGCGCTCCTGGCCACTCGGCCCGGAAGCGATGCAACCGGCAAGGAGGAACGAGAAGGCTGCAACCAAAACCACAAGTGCGGTCGTGCGTGTGTAGGTGCGCATCATTCTCCCAGTGCCCGCGCGCCCGCCAGATCGCATGAGTCGTAGACCTCCGCGACATTGCGGATGGTCTTGGCGATCCCGTCTAGCTGATCCTTTCGCTGCGTCGTCTCGGCAATCACCCGTTCGGTAGCGGCCACAGCAGCATCAGAAGCCTCTCCGCTCGTGGTGGAGCGCAACGCATCCAAGCCCACCCCTAACTTCTTCAGGGTCTGATCCAACTCGACAGCCTGCGCCTCGAGGCTAGTTGCGTGGTCGAGCAGCGGTCCGATTTTCACGTCCAACCGAGGAGCCATCGCCCTCAGGCCTCCGCTCGGCCGTCTGAGCGCAGCTGCATGACGAGGGGCGATGAATCTCCAAAGAGGGAGGCCGCCCGCCGTGATGCAGCGTCGCGTGCAAATTGCTGAGCCTGCGCGATTGTCTCGACCAGTAGCACCTCGAGCGCCTGCGAGTCTCTGATTCGGGAAGCGAGCTTCACACGAATGATGGCCCCCTGTGCGTTCGCAGTCACCTCGCAATCGCCGACGGAGCTGCGGGCCGTTGACTCGATAGAGCGCAGCTCCTCGACATTACGACCAAGGGCATCTCGGGTTGCCCGGGCAGCCTCTATTTGAGACTCAAGGCGTGCTCTTGCGGCTTCGAGACGGATGTCAATGTCGTCTGTCACGATGTCATTCCCCAGTTCTAGCGACGTAAATCTGTTCGACTCGCCCGTTCAAGAAGGACCAGTCGTTCTTAAGGTCCCCTCCAGCGTCCAGATATCGTCCAAAATCGCGTTCGTAGTTGGCAGCGTTGTGCGTCTCATTCACGTCCGAAACACCATCCGGGTCGGGAAGCATGACCCAATCGACGTTGGATGGCACGCTCGCCGATACTCCAACCCCAGGTCCCCATGGCGTGCTTTCAACATGCGGATAAAGGTCAACGGGGGTCTTGTCTAGTTTGGCGACCGGATCTGAGAAGTGTTCCACTTGGAGAACTGGGACGTTCGAGGGGATGTCGAAATTGTCGATAGGAGCTCCATTTGTGACCACCCCCACCGTCCTGTAAGGGAGAGACGTGTCCGCTCCAAGATTCCCAGCCATGATGCCTCCCTGACTGAAACCCGACCACACAACATCGGAACCCGGCGGCACGCCCGCATCTGATAGCGCCTGCATGACCGCGCGCTCATACTGCGTTCGCAACACTGGATTGTCCATCAGCATCAACGCGATGTTGCTGTCGAGATCGTTCAAGGGACCAGCATCTCTGAATGTGTCGGTCCATTCGCCTCCACCGAGGACAGCTTTAAGCGCGCCCCAGTCTTGGGTCGACGGAAGGTTGACCAATGTGTATGTAGATCCATCTGGACGACGAACGGTCGATACGCTGATCGCCGTCGAGTCCGTCTGACCGATGCCATCAACGAGTCTGTTTCCAGCGAGGAGATCCCGTGGCGAGGTTATTTCCCCCTGGTCCATAAGCTTCTGATAGTCCTCGGGACTCGCTGCATCCTTTGGATCGAACTCGGTTACCCGTGGAGTGGACCGCAACATATCCCCGAGACCCGTTCCAAGCAAGTAGCCGAACACGCCCCCGCCGGTAGCAGCCGCGAGGCCCGGAAGCATCCGCCCGAGCAGATCCCTGAGAACGCTGGCACCATCTTCGACAATCGGGGCAAGCGCTTCGAGCAAATGAGCGAGTTGAGCGAGCGCCGTGAGAAGCTGCTCGATCAGATCCCGCGCCAACACGATGATGTCCCACGCCGCATCCGCGAACTCGCGAATGGCGTCGAGCTTGTCGAAAGGGTTGAGCGTGAAACTCGTCAGAGAGTCGGACAGACGCGCCAGGGCGTTCAGCAGGCCGCAGATCGCGTCGCGGCAGGCGGTAACGAGAGTCGACGCGAGGGCCAGCGCAGACGACGCGGCACCCGCCCAGTCCTGCACGTCCGTCAACACCCTCGAGACGTCTTCGTACCGCTGGCGAAGGGCCCGCACGGTCCGCCCATCGAGGTCGTCGAGAGCCCGCGCGGCGGACGCGAGGTCGAGCGTCAGGTCCGACACCGACGACTCGACCATGCGCCACTCCGACGAACGCATGGCGATAGCGCCCGGATCGCCCTGCAACTCGTCCATCCACTGGGGGAGCGGCTGCACGTAGGTGATCAGCCAACCGGCGAACCCGGGGATGCCATCGCACCCTCCACCCGAAGAACGCGACGCGCCCGCAGCCCATGACTCGCTGCGCAACTGCGCGGCAACGGCGGCAGCGCCGCTCACGACTCGAACTCCTGCATCACCGCGACGGCCTGTTCTTCGACCTCGTCGAACGACTCGCGTGCGACCTGCACACCCTTCTGCATCGTCGCAACGAGCTCTCGCGCACTCGACAGCAACTGCGCGGTGTTGCTCGCCAGACCGTTCGCGGCCCCGACGACGATTCCCGACGCCAGAACGCCGAACGCGGAGCCGGGGAGCGGTGCTCCGGCGGCGGACGCCGCGGCATCCAGCGAATCGCTCACGCGTCCCAGTGTCGACGCCTGTTCTGCCAGGACGTCGGTGTCCATGATGATGTGTGTTCTTCCCGCCACGGGGCCCCCGCTCGTGTCAGCTTTGCCAACACCATAGCGAAACCCTTCGCCGCTTCGCAGGGGAGCTCACCAACTGTGAATTACCGGATGCCGGTAGGCTCTAAGCCGCTGGGGGCGGTGGCCAAGCTGGTCAAGGCAGCGGGCTCATAACCCGACGATCGTGGGTTCAAGTCCCACCCGCCCTACGCGAGACCCCCGACAGGCATGGCCTGGTCGGGGGTCTTTTCTCTGTTCAAGTGGCCGACTCAGCCCACCATGTAGGGCCTGATCAGCAAGAACTGCGAGAAGAACAGGATCACCGTGGCCAGGATCACCCCGAGCGCGACATAGCCGCAGATGAGCCCCACGACCGCCATGGCGCGCCCCACCCCATAGCGCCGGGCTGTACCGAGTCCGAGGTGGGCGAGGACGACCGTCGCCACTGCAAGAGGGAAAGCCGTGAAGATCGCGACGATACCGACGTAGGGCAACGGCACGAAGGCGGCGTTCAGGACCGCGATGGGTCCGAGCACCACGGAGGCGATGGCGGTTCCGTTCGTCACCGCCGGGAGCGGGCGCGGCGGCGGAAGAAAAGGCGGCTGCTGCGGGGGCATGGCGGGCATCGTCATGCCCCGACCCTAGCGGGACGCGCCGCGACCACGAGCGGATGAACGCCGATGTCGGAGGCGCCCATTACCGTCACAGCCGTGGTAGAGAGAGTGCAGGCGTGGTGGGCCCGGAAACAGTGGTCGGAGGGCCGCGAGGTTCCTTACGCGGTCGGCCTATACCGAGAATCCTCCCGCGTTCCCGGCGACACCATCCGGATCTCAACGCAGACTTGCACTCGACCTGGTGCCGTCAGCCGCCAGAGGGCGAATGCCGTGCGGGTCGCGAGGCCGTTCTTCCAGCGCCTCGAGGTCGGGCCCGACGTCGTCCTCCCCGAGTTGCGTACCGAGCCTCGCGCGCCACGATCGGCGATCTCAGCGGTCCGGCGGCAACGGGGCACGGCCCGTGCACCGGGGCGCTCGACAGACACCCCACCGCACAAGCCGCACCCCCGAGGAGCGAGCGCCCGGCTTACGAGCCGTGCGCCTCCTCCGACACCGGCTGCCACTCGCGCCACGTCTGCAGACGCGACTCGTAGTCGCGCTCGGCGATGCCCAGGGGCGCCTTGCCGAAGAAGATACGCAGCGGCGGGTTCTCGGCATCCACCACCTTCAAGATCGCCGCGCGCGTCGCCTCGGGCTTTCCGGGGTCGGCAGCAGAGGGGCGCTTGGCCGCCTGCTCCCGCACTGCGGCGTAGGCGTCGATCTCGTCGCTGCGTTGAGCCGAGGGGCCCGACCAGTCGGTCGAGTAGCCGCCGGGCTCGATGAGGGTTACGTGGATGCCGAAGCCCGCGACCTCCTGAGAGAGTGACTGCGAGAGACCCTCGAGCGCCCACTTCGACGCGTGGTAGGCACCGACGGTGGGGAAGGCGCTGATGCCGCCGATGCTCGACACCTGGATGATGTGGCCCGAACCCTGCTTCCGCATGATCGGCAGCGCGGCCTGGGTGACCCAGAGCGCGCCGAAGAAGTTGGTCTCGAGCTGCGCCCGGACCTCGTCCTCGGTCAGCTCTTCCACCATGCCAAAGTGGCCATAGCCGGCGTTGTTGATGACGATGTCGAGCTGGCCGAACTTCTCGTGGGCCTTGGCCACGGCGTCTATATCGGCGGAACGGTCGGTCACATCGAGCTGGAGGGGAAGGAAGGAGTCGGGGTAGCTGTCGACCAGCGCCTTCACGTCGTCGAGGTTTCGAGCAGTGCCGGCGACGTTGTCACCGCGCTCCAAAGCCGCTTCGGCCCACTCGCGGCCGAAGCCCTTCGATGCGCCGGTGATGAACCACGTCTTGCTCATGAGTGTCCTCCGAGAGAGATAGGGGGTGAACGCGGGCGACGGTACGCCGCGGATTTCAGAATCTCCTCGGGTTGACACCCGACCACCGCACGGCAGGGTGAGAGCCCCGCCAGCAGTGAACGGACGGGGCTCTCGTGGCACCGGGTCAGCGGGCGGCAGGCGCCAGCTCTCCCGGCCCGGGCAGGATCTCCCGCAGCAGATCGTCGAGCGTCACGACGCCGATCAGGCGCTCGCCCTCCACGACCGTCGCCAGCTGGACACGACCGCGCCGCATGCGTGCCAGAGCGTCGTAAGCGGATGCCGCGGGCTCGAGCACCAGAGGGTCACGGGCGATCTCGAGCGCCGGCGTCCCGGGGTCGACGGCGAGCGTGTCCCGCACGTGCGCGACGCGCGAGGACGCTCCCGCCCCGACGAGGATTCGCAGGTGCGTCGACAAGGCGGCGACGGCCTGGATGTCGGCGACCGTGGCATCCGTCGGCACGCTCGTGGGGGAGCGGTCGGTGCGCACGATGTCACCCACCGTCAGAGTGCCCAGAGCGATCGCCTGAGCGATCGGCTCGGAGTACTGCTTCTCGAGGGTGCCCGCCTGGCGGGAATGTGCCACGAGCTCGCGAATGGTGTCGGCGTCCTGTCCGCCCGCGGCGGCCTTGTCGACCGGTTCGACACCCGACGCCTTCACGAGACGGTTCGCGATGTGATTGATCCACAGCAGGAACGGACGCAACGGCCAGGTGAGGGCGCGGGCCAGGATGCCGGTGGCCTTCGCCGCGGTTTCGGGGTGCGCGATCGCCCACGACTTCGGCGCCATCTCTCCGATCACGAGGTGAAGGAAGGTCACGACGATCAACGCGAGCATGAAGGCGATGATGTCGGCGAGAACGTACGGCAGACCCCACGTCTCGAACACGGGGGCCAGCGCGTAGTCGATCGCGGGCTTGGTGATGGCACCGAGCAAGAAGGTGCACGCCGTGATGCCGAGCTGCGCGAACGCCAGCATCACGGTGAGCTCGTTCACACCGCGCAGAGCCGCGCGCGCCGAGGCGCTCGTGGCGGCCTGCTCTTCGAGGCGGTGGCGACGAGCGGCGAGCAGGGCGAACTCGACGATGACGAAGAAGGCGCTGGCGACGATGAGCGCGGTTGTGATGATCGCGACGGTCCAGCCGTTCATCGGGCCACCTCCTCGTCGATCGCGGATGCTTCCACGGCGGGCTCGGAATCTCGATCCACCTCGTGCAGGCGGATCTTCAACTGGGAGGGCACGTGCCGGTCGACCTCGACGACCTCGACGGCGAGCCAGCGCTCGAGGTCGAGCCCCTGCACGGTCTCGGACGCGCGCTCGGGCAGATCGATCCGGATGACGCTGCCGACCGCCGGCAGATCCCCGTGGGTCTCGATGACGAGGCCGGCCACGGTCTCGACCTCGCTCTCGGCGAGGTCGTGGCCCAGCAGACGCTCGAGCTCGTCGAGGTGCAGGTCGCCGGGAACCGTCCAGGCATCGTCGCCGTCGGCCGAGACCTCGGCGACCTCGACGTCGTGCTCGTCGGACAGCTCTCCGATGACTTCCTCCGTCAGGTCTTCGATCGTCAGGATGCCGTCGAAGTTGCCGTACTCGTCGACCACGCACGCGAGTTCGTTGCGGGAGCGACGCATGCGGTCGAGGGCGACGGGGAGCAGCATCGAGGTCGGGATCACGACGGCGGCGCGCATGACGGATGCCACGGGGGCATCGTCGGCGGGCTGCTCGCGCAGCACGTCGATGAGTTCGATGACGCCGACGGGGGAGTACTCGTCGCCGATCACGGGGTAGCGGGTGTGACCGGTGGCCATGAGCGCGCGCACCTCGCCGACCGTGGTGTCGGGGGTGACCGAGTCGATCTGGGAACGCGGGATCATGGCGTGCTCGACGTCGCGCTGCGGGAAGTCGAGGATGCGGTCGATGATCATCGATAGGTCGTCGGGAAGGTCGCCACTGACGCGGGACTCTTCGATGATCGCCTCGAGGTCACGCGCGGTGGCGCTCTCGTCGACGTCTTCGAGGGGCTCGATGCGCAGCAGCCTCAGCAGCGCGTTGGCGGCGACGTCGAACACGGTGATGAGCCAGCCGAACAGCAGCAGGTAGATGCGGGTGGGCACCGCGAGGGCGCGGGCCAGAGGCTCCGGGCTGGCGATGGCGAGGTTCTTCGGGTACAGCTCGCCGAAGATCATCGTGACGACGGTGGCCAGCAGCAACGCGCCGATGGTGCCGATGAGGACCGAGACGGCCGGATCGATACCCACCCCTCCCAGGAGGGTGCCGAGCGACTCACCGATCAACGGCTCGGCGACGTAGCCGATCAGCAGTCCCGTGACGGTGATGCCCAGCTGGGCACCCGACAGCATGAACGAGGTGCGCTTGGTGATGGCGAGCACGCGCTTCGCCTGAGCGTCGCCCTTCTCGGCTTTCGCCGCGAGCCGCGAACGATCGACGGACATGTACGCGAACTCCTGCGCGACGAAGAAGCCGCAGGCGGCGATGATCGCCAGGGTCACGATGATCCCCAACAGAAGCGTCAGGGCCGCGGCCAGCATCAGATCTCACCCCCTCTCGGAAAGAGGGGGCTCGAAGATCGGCCCTCCTGGTCGGTGGAGGTGCGGTGATGGCTCACGGGTTTTCTCTCTCGTGGGTCGGTGATCACTGATCACGTCGACTGTATCGAGCAGCGTCCCGCTCAGGCTGGGGATTCGCCCGACCCTGAGCTCACCCCGGTTCGGTGATCTTCTGGTCGGTATTCGTGTAGACGATCGAATCGGCTGTGGTACCGACGAGCCCCAGGGTGAGGCGCGCCAGCCCGGGTGCGATGCCGTCGACCGGTGGGGGAGTATCGGCCCCGAGGGTGAGGGTCTTGCCGTCCGCGGTGGTGGCCGACAGCGAGTTCAGGTACACCGAGACGTGCCCTGACAACGTCATGCGGTCGGCGGTCGTGACGAGCGCTGGACCCGTCTCGCGGCGAACCGTGAGGGCGAAGCCCTCGATCGTGATCTCGTCCGCCGTCATCTTCAGCGCGGTGATACGAGTGCCGTCGGCCAGCGGCACCGTGACCACACTGATGAGGGGGATGCCGCGGAAGGACAGCGACTGGGCGCCCAGCTGTGCCGACGGCTGAGTGAACACCGGCGCGCGCTCGTCGGCGACGGCTGCCTGTGCGGGCGGCGTGGTCGAATCAGCGGAGGGGGCAGACGGCGCGGAGGTCGGGGAGTCCTCGGGCGTCGACGGCGTAGCGGGCGTCGAGGTGCCGGCACCGGGAAGCTTTGGCAGGCCCGGCACGGTGAGCCCGGGTGTCGGCGTCGGTGTCGACGTCGAGGAGGGCGCGGGTTCGCCGCACGGGAAGAGGATCGGAATGCACAACCGGGCAGGGCGAGGACCGTCGTCGGCCGAGGCCGCGGCTGCGCCGGTCGACCCGCCGAGCACCAGGATGGCAGCGGTGAGCGCAGCCGTAGCCCGGGCCCGCCTCATCGCTCGACCCCGGTGGCAGCGCTCTCCGCCTCCTCGACGGTCGGTGCCGAGGCTCGCGGCGCGGAGGCGGTCGGCGGCGCCCACGACACGGCCACGATCCCACCCACCGTGCTCACCAGCATCCCGAGCAGGAAGCCACCGAGATTGACGCCGACCAGGGAGTAGACCGCGACGGCGAGGGCGATGACACCGTAGAAGATGCGGTGTGCCGGCATCAGGACGAGCAGGATGCCGAGCAGCACCAGAACCACCGGAATCACCGTGGCCTGAAGACCCTCGATCCCGAGCTGGATGTGCAGTTGCCCGATGTCGAGCTGCCCGGAGAAGAACATCTCGACGCCGCCGAGTGCGACCAGGACGCCGCCCATGAGGGGACGGCTCCGCCGCCAGGTTCGAAAGCGCGCCGACGAGGAGAGGTCGGGGGAGGTCATGACGACTCCGATCAGAAGCAGGTCTTCGAGCCGTCGGTCAGCTCGAGCTTCATGCCGGTGAGGGTGAAGACCGAGGCCTGCGTGCTCCACGCGGTCTGCTTGAGATGTGCGATCGAGATGGTGTCGGCATCCTGAGCGAAGTCCCCCGGGGTGCCTTTGGCCGAGGTGTTGACCGTCGAGGCGTCCACGCCGATGCGGATGTTGCCGAACGAGGAGTCGCCCTGGAGGCCCGTCATGCCGATCTGCAGGTCGGAGGCGGATGCCGGGGCGCCGCCACCACCCGCGGTGATCAGGACGCCCACCTTGCCCAGGGGAGTGTCGCTGACGACCGACTGACAGAGGTCGGCGAGAGTGGCCGACCGGATGTTGGCGATCGCGACGTTGTGCTGGCCTCCGGCGGTGTCGCTGGTGACGCCAGCGTATTGCGAGAAGCCGGTGCCCTCCAGCTGCGAGGCGCTGATCTGGAACTGGCTGCCCGACACGGCGAAGGACACGGGCACCGCGCCCTGGGCGACACCGGTGAGAAGAAGGCTCGCGACGGCGGCGACGGGCACGGTCGCCAGGGCGACCCGGCCGGTGCGGGAGCGGGTCAGGTTACGGAACTTCATCGATCCTCCTGCGGAAAGCGAGCCCGGCGCCGTCGCCGAGCGAAGCCAGGCTACGCCGCATTGACAGAGTGTCAATAGTTGGAGACAGCATCGCTTCGTTAGAGTTCCCTCATGTCGAGCGACCGTCGCACGCGCCTCACGCCGGATCAGAGGCGCGCCCAGCTCGTCGCCTCGGGTGTCGCGTTTCTCGCCGAGAAGCCGCTCGACGACCTCACGATGGAAGTGCTCTCCGAGCGCGTCGGCGTCTCACGCGGCCTTGTCTTCCACTACTTCGGCTCGCGCCAGGGCCTGCACCGAGAGGTCGTGATCACGGCCGCGGCGGCGCTGCTGGAGGCGTCCGTCCCGCGGGAAGACCTCGACCCGCGGGAGCGGCTCGACGACACGCTCGCCCGCATCGTCGCCTTCGTTCGCGAGCATCGGGGCACCTTCTTCTCTCTCGTGCGCGGCGTCGCCTCCGGCGACCCGGAGGTGAGGAGCGAGGTCGATCGCGCTCGAGACGTGACCGCGGGCTGGGTGACCGACGGCTTCCTCGAACTCGGTTCCGGCGATTCCCCTCTGCTTCGAGTGGCCCTGCGCTCGTGGGTGAACTTCGCCGAAGAGGTGCTCGTCGAACTCGCTCTCGGCACCGAGATGCCGGCGGCGGAGATCGTCGCCTTCCTGTCGCGCTCGGCCTTCGGCGTGCTGGCGTCGGTGGTGGGAGAGCCCGCTGGGCCGACGCCACGGGCCTGATCGCCGCGGCAAATCCTCCGGCAATCCGCTCCCGCCCTCGCGACGAATGGCACAATAGAAGGGCCCCCATTGCTGCGCCCCAGCGCGGTCCCTTTGAAACACGGTTCGATTCGTCGAGCCAGAAAAGGATCTGTGATGGGACGTCTTATCTACCGTGATCGCGCGTCGTTCGACATCGACGACCGCATCCTCGCTCACCTCCGCATCGTCGTGATGAACAAGCTCCGCCGTAACGAGGGCTTCATGCTGCAACTGCCTGTCAACGAAGGCGTGCGACAGGCCAGCCTGTGGATCCACGCCTCGAACGCGCTCGTCATGCAGTTCTACGGCGGACGGGAGCCGGCGATCGATCGCGCGCTCGTCGATCAGATGATGCACGACGCCAGCGGCGCCGACGGGCTCACCCTGACCGCCGCGGGAATCGCCCCCGCGACCACGGCCCCGCACCGGCAGCCCATCGGCGGTCGATGACGGGGCTCAGGCCCTCACCCCTCGAGCGGTAGCGTCACCTCGAATCGCGCGCCGACCCCACCGTCGACGCATCTCACGTCGCCGCCGTGCGCTCGCGCGATCCCTCGCGCGATCGGCAATCCGAGACCGACCCCGCCGGATGCCGCCCGCGCGGCGTCCAAACGGACGAGACGCTCGAAGATGCGCTCGCGGTCGGCCGCCGGAACGCCCGGGCCGTCATCGGTGACGGACACCACCGCGGTCGCGCCGCGCACGGCGACAGCCACGGTCACGGTGCCGGTTCCCCCGGTTGCCCGCGCCGCGTTCTCGATGAGGTTCGACAACACCTGGGCGAGGCGGTCGGGGTCGGCGTGCACCGGCACCGCGGCATCCGGAGTCTGCGCGCGAAGGACGAGGGAGGGGTGTACGAGCGGGGCGCGGCCCACTTCGGCCTCGACGAGCGCCCGCAGGTCGAGATCCGTGCGCGAGAGCTCGAGACCGCGATCGACGCGGGCCATCGTCAGCAGGTCGTCGACGAGGCGTGAAGCCCGCGCCGCCTCGCGTGCCACGTGCGCGGCGAGCACCTCGCGCTCGGGTCCGTCGAGGTCGGCGCGCACGAGCGTGTCGGCGGCCGCCCGGATGCCGGCGACCGGCGTGCGCAACTCGTGCGCCGCGTCCGACAGGAACGCCCGCAGGCGCTGCTCGGCGTCCAGAGCGGCCCGCTCGGCGCCCACCACGTCGTCGAGCATGTCGTCGAGGGCGGTGGCGACGCGTCCGATCTCGGTATCGGAGCGGGTGGGGTGCAGACGCCGTTGGCGCTCCCCGGAGCCGATCGCGCGAGCGACGCTCGACACCTGATCGAGGGGCCTCAGGCTCCGTCGCACGACGAGGGTGACCGCGCCTGCCGCGAGCACGAGGACGCCGATCGACGACAGCGCCATGATCCATCGCACCTGAGCGAGCGTGTCGTCGACGCCCGCCACCGACGCCGTCAGGGTCAGACTCGAGCCGTCGCTGAGCGTCGAACGCAGCGTCACGAGCTCATCGTCGCCCGTGACCTCGGATGCGATGACGCTCACGTCGTTCGAGACCGTGGGCTGAGGGGTGGAACGGGCACCGGGACCGGCGCCGGGGCCTCCGGGTCCACCCGGTGGAGCTTCGCGCAACTGCTCGGGGCTGGGGCCGGCGACCACCGAGTCGCCCCCCGCGCTGTCGATGCGGACGGCGAGCCCCTGGTCGGACAATCGCTCGGCCAGGTCGGCGTCATCGACCGTTCCCACCAGGGAGGCGGCGGCCGCAGCGCGATCCCGTAAGCGCTCCTCGATCTGGCCGCGCAGGCGGGCCCCCAAGGCCACGTCGACGACGACGGCGAGCACGACCAGCAGCAGCGCCACCAGGGCCACCACCGCCACGATCGTCCGCCGGCGCAGCGATCCCGACTTCAGCGGGGGCGAGGGTCTCACCGTTCCTCGCTCAAGCGGTAGCCGAGGCCGCGCACGGTGTGGATCAGCCGCGGTCCACGCTGCTCCATCTTGCGGCGGAGCGCGCTCAGGTGCACCTCGACGAGATTGGGGTCGTAGTCCTCGTAACCCCAGACCTGGGTGAGGATCTGCGCCTTCGAGAGGGTTCGTCCGCGACTCTCGGCGAGCAGGTGCAGCAGCCGGAACTCCGTGGCCGTCAACTCGAGAGACACTCCACCGCGATGTGCCGTCGCGGCATCCGGATCGACCACCAGATCTCCCACCGACACGGTCTGCGGCAGCCTCCCGCGCCGCCGAAGAACCGCGCCGCTGCGCGCGACGAGCTCGGCCATCGTGAACGGCTTCACCACGTAGTCGTCGGCACCCTCCGCGAACCCCCGCAGGCGATCATCGACCTCGTCTCGCGCGGTCAGCATGATGACCGCCGTGTCGCCCGTGGCCCGCACGATCGGGAGCAACCGGATGCCGCTGGGCCCCGGCATCATCCAGTCGATGATCACGAGGTCGGGGCGGAACGACGCCAACCGGTCGGCGAGGTCCGTGCCGTCGGGCGCCGCCTCGGCGACGAAACCGTCGGCGCGCAGAGCCGTGGTGACGGCGACGCGGATCGTCTCGTCGTCGTCGAGGACGAGCACGCGGGCAGCGAGGGACATCGGAGCGACGATACGGTCACCGGCTGAACGGGACTTATGGCTTGCGTATGCGAACCGGGCGGGTGAGCCGGCTTCAGGTTCGCTTCAGTCCCGGCTCGAAGTCTGGTTCCAGAGCCGGTGACCGACACCGGACGGAAAGAGAACCATGAACGACGACAATCCCACCCTGCCGCTGCCGCGTCAGGAGGAGACCCCCGAACCCCGCCGCCGCTCCTGGCGCGGGCCGGCGCTCATCGCCGGCGCCGTGATCGTGGCCGCGGGCCTCACCGGCGGAACCGCAGCGCTCGCGGCGCAGAGCAACGGGACGGGCCCGCTGGCGGCCTCCTCGACCTCGGCCCCCAGCGCCGACGGCGGCTCGACGGGCCCCGGCACCAGCACTCCCGGGACGGCCCCCACCCCGGATGCCACGCCCTCGGCCCCCGCCGACGGCAGCACCCCGACGCCTCCCGCCGACGGCACCGCTCCTGCCGCCCCCGGCGGAGGAAAGGGACCGGGCGAATGCGGCCCCGGTGCGCCCAAGGGCGACGCCGCCAAGCCCGCGCCGCCCGCCGACGGCACGGCTCCCACTCCGCCCGCCGAGGGGGACAAGCCCACGCCGCCCGCACCCCCGGCCGACGGCACGGCTCCCACCCCGCCCGCCGAGGGCACCACGCCGACGCCGCCCGCCACGCCGGGCAGTTGAGCGCCACCCCGCGCTGACCGCGCGCCACGCCCTTCGCGTGCAGCGCGCGGTCAGCGCGGTGAGGCACGATCGACGGGTGGCGAGAACACGCAGGCGGCGCCGCCGCACGCCCCGGCAACGGCTCATCCGCCGACGGCGTCTGGTCTTCGGCGCCGTTGCCGCGGTGCTCGTCGGCCTGGTCGCCCTCGCGGTCGTCCCGCTCGTCTCGCTCACCACCGCGTGGAACACCGAGGCGCGTCGCGCGGCCATCGACCTCACGTCCTTCGACCCGGGCCATCTGATCGACGACGAGCAGTTCTACGACGGCGACGCGCTCACCGCTGATCAGATCCAGACCTTCCTCGACGATCAGGTGGGGGAGTGTCGCAACAGCGACTGTCTGTCCGTCCTGCGCTCCGAACTGCCGGCACGAGGACCGGTCGTCTCGGATGCCACGGGCCGCACGGTCTGCGAGGGCTACGACGGGGGAGAGCTCACGGCCGCCCAGATCATCGACCGCCTGCAGCGCGCGTGCGGCATCTCGGCGAAGGTGCTCCTGGTCACCCTGCAGAAGGAGCAGAGCCTCGTCTCGGGTCGCACCGCCCGGGCCCCCTCACCCGAACAACTCGGGGCGGCGATGGGCGCCCGATGCCCCGACACCGCCCCCTGCGACGCCGGGGCCGCCGGCTTCGGTGCACAGGTCGCCCAGGCCGCGACCGACCTGAAGTCCTACAGCGCTTCCGACTTCATGCGGCAACCGGGTACGCACTACCTCGCCTACTCGCCCGACCCCTCCTGCGGGGGTTCGGAGGTCACCATCGCGAACGCTGCCACCGCGGCCTTGTACAACTACACGCCTTATCAGCCGAACGCCGCGGCCCTGGCCGCGCGCTGGGGAGTCGGAGACTCCTGCTCGGCATACGGCAACCGCAACTTCGCGCTCTATTGGGCTCTCTGGTTCGGCTGAATCGACCCGTCGAGCACCACGGGTCGACGCGCGGGGCCCGTGGCGAAATCACAGTGTTGTGATTTCGTTATGCACGGGCGATAATGGCCGGACAACCGAACAATCGCCAACACTCCATCACAGGTCGTAGGGGAAGACGTACCTGACGAAGGAGAAACCATGGCGATCACGTCTTCGCGCGGAGTGATCCTGATCCACTCCGCGCCCCGCGCGTTGTGCCCCCACCTCGAGTGGGCGGTGGGACGCGCTCTCGGCCGCGCGGTCAACTTCGACTGGACCGAGCAGCCCGTTCTCACGGGCAGTCGTCGCGCGGAGTTCTACTGGGAAGGCCCCGTCGGCTCCGGTGCCGCCCTCGCGAGTGCGATCCGCGGCTGGGAGCACCTCCGTTTCGAGGTGAGCGAGGACCCCACGCCCCGCAGTGACGGCGGCCGCTGGATGCACACGCCGGGACTCGGCATCCACTTCGCTCAGACCGATTCCGCGGGCAACGTCGTCATTGCCGAGGACCGCGTGCGCTACGCGATGGAGGTCGCCGCGGGCGACGCTCTCGAATTGCAACGCGAGCTCGACGTCGCCCTGGGCTCCGCCTGGGACGAAGAGCTCGAGCCCTTCCGCCATGCCGGCGACGACCAGCAGATCGTCTGGCTGCACAAGGTGGGTTGAGACCGTCGGGCGGGGGAGGCGCCACTACCGGAGGTCGGTGACCACACCCGGCACCGGGACCGCGTATCCCTCGCCTGACAAGACGAGAGCCCCCTGGCATCCCCGATTGCAGTCGGGGGGATGCCAGGGGGCTCTCGCCGTGCGGAAGACCGCGCTCAGACCGAGGCGATGGCCACGACGGCGTTGTGACCGCCGAAGCCGAAGGAGTTGCTGATCGCGAGCTGGTCGCCGGCTCCGAGCTCGACGGCCGAGCCGGACAGGGCGAACGGGACCTCCGGGTCCTGCTCGGTCAGGTTGATCGTCGGCGGGGCGACGCGATTCTGAAGCGCCAGCACCGTGAAGATCGCCTCGAGGGCACCGGTTCCACCGAGCAGGTGACCGGTGGAGGCCTTGGTGGCCGACACCGGGATCTCGTCGACACGGGCGCCGAACACGGCGCGTAGAGCCTTGTACTCGTTCGGGTCGCCGACCGGGGTCGAGGTGGCGTGGGCGTTGATGTGGGTGACGTCGTCGACCGACGCGCCCGCCATCTCGAGCGCCATGTGCACGGCTCGTGCGGCGCCGTGACCCTCGGGATCGTTGGCGGTGATGTGATACGAATCCGCCGTGACGCCGCCGCCCACGATCGAGGCGTAGATCTTCGCGCCGCGGGCCTTCGCGTGTTCCTCGGTCTCGAGGATGAGGACACCGGCGCCCTCGCCCATGACGAAGCCGTCGCGGTCGATGCTGGCCGGGCGGGACGCCGTCTCGGGGGAGTCGTTGCGCTTGGAGAGCGCCTGCATCGACGCGAACGAGGCGATCGTGATGGGGTGGATCGCCGACTCGGTGCCACCGGCGATCACGACGTCGGCCAGGCCGTCGCGGATGTGCTGCACGGCGTTCACGATCGACTCGGTGCTCGAGGCACAGGCCGAGGCGACCGTGCGGGCGAACGCGCGGGCGTTGAAGTGCAGGGAGAGGTTGCCGGCGGCCGCGTTGGGCATGAGCATGGGCACCGTCATCGGCATGACGCGCCGCGGGCCCTTCTCGCGCAGGGTGTCCCACGCGTCGAGCAGCGTCCAGACGCCGCCGATACCGGTGGCGAAGTCGACACCGAGACGGTCTGGGTCGATGTCGGGGGAGCCGGCGTCTTCCCAGGCCTCTTTCGCCGCCACCATCGCGAGCTGCGACGAAGGGTCGAGGCGCTTGGCGACGGGGCGCTCGAGCACGGTCTCCGGGCGCACCAGGGCCTCGGCGGCGAAGGTGACGGGCAGGTTGTACTGCTCGACCCACTCGTGCTCGAGGGAACGGGCGCCGGAGGTTCCGGCGAGCAGGGCGGACCAGCTCTCGGGTGCCGTGCCGCCGATGGGCGAAGTGGCTCCGATGCCGGTGACGACGATGCGGGGTGTGCTCATGAGCGAGAAATCCTTGGTGCGGCCGACAGGTCGTGACCGGTGGGGGCCGGAGCCCCCACCGGGAGGTGTCAGGACTGGTTCGACGTGATGAAGGTCACGGCGTCGCCGACGGTCTTGAGGTTCTTGACCTCGTCGTCGGGAATGGTGACACCGAACTTCTCTTCGGCGTTGACCACGATCGTCATCATCGAGATGGAGTCGATGTCGAGGTCGTCGGTGAAGGACTTCTCGAGCGCGACCTCGTCGGCCGAAATGCCCGTCTCGTCGGTGATGAGCTCGGCAAGGCCGGCGAGAACCTCGTCGTTGGTGAATGCCATGATGTCTCCTGTTTCTTGGGGGCGGGGCCTGTCGGGCCCCGATCAGTCTAGAGTTCGACGGCGCTGCGTCAGGGCAGCACGACGACCTGCGCGCCGAACACCAGTCCGGCTCCGAAGCCGATCTGCAGCGCGAGGCCGCCGCTGAGCTCGGGGTGTTCCTCGAGCAGGCGGTGGGTGGCGAGGGGGATGGATGCCGCGGACGTGTTGCCCGTGGTCTCGATGTCGCGACCGATGACGACGGTCTCGGGCAGCCCGAGCTGCTTCGCGAACTCGTCGATGATGCGCATGTTCGCCTGGTGCGGCACGAACGCGGCGAGGTCGGCGGGCTCGATACCCGCGGCCTCGATGGCCTGGCGCGCGACCTTCACCATCTCCCAGACGGCCCAGCGGAAGACCGTGGGGCCCTCCTGACGCAGGGTCGGCCAGGCCGCGACGCCGTCGCGGAAGTCGGTCAGGGTGGCGTTCATGCCCACGGCATCCGCCTTCGAGCCGTCCGAGCCCCAGATGGTGGGGCCGATACCGGGGGTGTCGCTCGGGCCCACTACCACGGCGCCCGCGCCGTCGCCGAGCAGGAACGAGATGCTGCGATCGGTGGGATCGACGACGTCGCTGAGCTTCTCGGCGCCGACCACGACGACGTGCTTCGCGAGACCGGCCCGCACGAGCGCGTCGGCCTGACCGACTCCGTAGGCGAAGCCCGCGCACGCGGCGTTGAGGTCGTAGGCGGCGGCGGGGTTCGCACCGATCCGGTCGGCCACGATGGCCGAGGCGGACGGAGTCTGCTTGGGGTTGCTGATGGTCGCCACGATCACGGCGTCGATGTCTTCGGGCGCCACGCCCGACTTCTCGACCGCTTCGCGCGCGGCCGTGGTGGCCAGGTCGATGGCATCCGTCTCTTTGTTCGCGCGAACGCGCGTGACGATGCCGGTGCGCTGGCGGATCCACTCGTCGCTCGAGTCGATCGGGCCCACGAGGTCGTCGTTCGGCACGAAGTTCTCGCCGCGGGCGGCGCCGTACGAGTAGATGCGCGTGTGCGCGGGGCCCTGCAGCTGGCGGAGGGTGGGGGTGCTCATGCCTGTTCTTCTTTCAGCAGGGAGACGGCCGCGTCGAGGTCGTCGGGGGTCTTGACCGCGACGGTCGGGGTGCCGCGGAGGGCGCGCTTGGCGAGCCCGGTGAGGGCGCCGGCGGGGGACATCTCGATGATGCCGGTCACGCCGTGCTCGGCGAACGACAGCATGCAGCGGTCCCAGCGCACGGGGGAGGCGACCTGCGCGACGACGAGGTCGAGGGCGCGACGTCCCTCGGCGACGACGGAGCCGTCGGAGTTCGTCCAGAGCGTCGTGCTCGGGTCAGAGACTGCGACGTCGGCCGCGGCGGCGCGGAGGGTCTCGACGGCGGGCTCCATGAAACGGGTGTGAAACGCTCCCGCGACCTGCAGTGCGATGACGCGCGCACCGCGCGGCGCCTCGGAGGCGAGCTCTGCCAACGCCGAGAGTTCACCGGCCGCCACGATCTGTCCACCGCCGTTGTAGTTGGCCGGGGTGAGGCCGAGCACGTCCAGTCGCTCGAGCACGGACTGCTCGTCGCCGCCCACGACGGCGCTCATGCCGGTCTCGACGGCGGCGGCGGCCTCGGCCATCGCGCGGCCGCGGAGTCCGACCAGACGCAACGCGTCGTCCTCTGAGAGCACACCGGATGCCGCCAGTGCGGCGATCTCACCGACGGAGTGCCCCGCGACCCCGTGCACCGACGCGCCGGCGCGGTCGTTCAGCGCGGCCCACGACAGCAGGCTCGCCGCCACGATCAGCGGCTGCGCCACGCTCGTGTCGCGGATGCGATCGGCATCCCACTCGGTACCGGCGGCGATGAGATCGACGCCCGCCTGCTCGGAATAGGCGGCGAGACGATCACGCGCCCCGTCGAGTTCGAGCCAGGGCGAGAGGAACCCGGGGGTCTGAGAGCCCTGTCCGGGGAAGACGGCGATGATCACCGTTCCATCCTGTCAAGGATCGGGCACGCGCTTCTGGAGATATCGACACAGAAATACGGCGTGTCTTTGTGCGCGCCGTGCATCAACGCGCCAGAGGCGACCGTCGGCCCACCGGACTCCGGCGGCGCGTGGCATCCGTTCCGATCGATCCGAGGATGAGCGCGGTCTGCAGGATGAGCGCTTCTCGCGGACCTGTGGCATCCCACCCGATGACCTCCGACACGCGCTTGAGGCGGTACCGCACGGTGTTGGGATGCACGTACAGCTCGCGGGCCGTGGCCTCGAGCGAGCGGCCGTTGTCGAGGTAGCTCCACAGGGTCGCGACGAGATCGGCGCTGTGCGCGTGCAGGGGCTGATACACGCGGTCGACCAGGGTCTGCTTGGCCACGGCGTCGCCGGCGAGGGCGCGCTCGGGCAACAGGTCGTCGGCCTCGACCGGGCGCGGGGCGTGGCGCCAGGCACGGGCCACGGCGAAGCCGGCAAGGGCCGCACGAGCGCTCTGCCCCGCGTCGACCAGCGCGGGCACGGCGGGCCCGAGCACGAGATGCCCGGTGCCGAAGCCCGGCTCGAGGCGCCTCGCGATCTCGGGGAACGGCAGTTCGGCATTCTCTTCGCCGGCACGGGCGGGCAGGTCGGCCCGGCCGACCACGAGCACTAGGCGGGAACCCTGCACACCGATGAGCACGTCGACGCCGAGCTTGCGCGCGGTACGCCGTACCTGGTCGACGTCGAGCTGCGGGGGAGTCGTGCCCACCAGGACCGCGACTTCTCCGTGGCCGTGCCACCCGAGGGCGGCGATACGGCTGGGGAGTTCGTCGTCGGCCTCGCCGGTGAGGATCGAGTCTACGACGAGGGCTTCGAGACGCGCATCCCAGAGCCCCCGCGCCTCGGCGGCACGCGCGTACACGTCGGCGGCGGCGAAGGCGACCTCGCGCGAATACGACAGCATCGCCTCGCGCACCTTCTCGCTGCGACCGGCCACGCGCTCCTCCATGACCTCGACGGTCACGCGGACGAGCTGAAGTGTCTGCGTCAGGCTGACGCTGCGCAGCAGCTCACGGGGAGCGGCGGCAAAGATGTCCGCGGCGATGGCGGGAGTGGATGCCGGCTCCTCGAACCACTGCAGGAACGAGGTGATCCCCGCCTGGGCGACGAGCCCGACGGCTGATCGCCGAGCGGGGGGCATCTCGGCGTACCACGGCAGCGTCTCTTCGAGGCGCTGGATCGTCGCCGTGGCCAGATCGCCCGAGATACGCCGAAGCCAGGTGAGGGTGTCGGCCTTCTCCTGCGCGGCGGCGGCCACCGAGCCCGCAGACCGGTCGGGTCCGGCCCCGCCCGTGGAGGCGGAACCGGACCCGTCGGTGGTGCTCGTCACGTGATCAGGCCTCGCCGCCCGCGTTGCCGGTCGTTCCAGCGTTGACGTCGTGGAGACGGTACTTCTCGATCGCCTGTCCGACGACCGCGCGGTCGACCTTGCCCTCTTCGGCCAGCGCCTGCAGGGTGCGGACGACCATCGAAGGACCATCGATCTTGAAGAAGCGACGTGCGGCGGCACGGGTGTCCGAGAAGCCGAAGCCGTCGGCCCCGAGGGTCCAGTAGTTCTGCGGGACCCACTGACGGATCTGGTCCTGGACCGCGTGCATCCAGTCGCTGACCGCGATGACCGGACCCTGGGCTTCCTTCAGCTTGTCCGTGAGGTACGGCACGCGAGGCTCTTCCTCGGGGTGCAGGAAGTTGTGCTCGTCGGCGGCCAGGCCGTCGCGGCGCAGTTCGCTCCACGAGGTGACCGACCACACGTCGGCGACCACGCCCCAGTCGTCCTTCAGCAGACGCTGGGCCTCGAAAGCCCACGGCACGCCGACACCCGAGGCGAGCAGCTGCGCACGGGGGCCGTCGCCCTCGCCCGAGGAGATGTGGTGGATGCCGCGGACGATGCCATCGACGTCGACGCCCTCGGGCTCGGCCGGCTGCACGTACGGCTCGTTGTAGACCGTCATGTAGTACATGACGTTGGGGTCGGGGTGGTTCCCGCCGTACATCCGCTCGATACCCGAGCGCACGATGTGCGAGATCTCATAGCCGTAAGCCGGGTCGTACGACACCGTGGCCGGGTTGGTCGACGCGAGCAGCTGCGAGTGACCGTCGGCGTGCTGCAGGCCCTCACCGGTCAGGGTGGTGCGACCGGCGGTGGCGCCGATGATGAAACCGCGCGCCATCTGGTCGCCCGCGGCCCACTGGGCGTCACCCGTGCGCTGGAAGCCGAACATCGAGTAGAAGACGTACACCGGGATGAGCGGCTCGCCGTGGGTCGAGTACGCCGTGCCCGCCGCGGTGAACGCCGCGAGAGCGCCCGCCTCGTTGATGCCGACGTGCACGATCTGACCCTGCGGGCTCTCCTTGTACGCCAGCAGCAGCTCGCGGTCGACGGAGGTGTAGTGCTGGCCCTTGGGGTTGTAGATCTTCGCCGTCGGGAAGTACGCGTCCATACCGAACGTGCGAGCCTCGTCGGGGATGATCGGCACGATGCGGTGACCGAAGTCCTTGACCCGCAGCAGATCCTTCAGCAGACGCACGAACGCCATGGTCGTGGCGATCTCTTGCGTGCCCGAGCCCTTCTTGGGCAGCGCGTACGCGGCATCCCCCGGCAGTTCGAGACCGACGTGGGTGGTGCGACGCTCGGGAAGGAAACCGCCGAGCGCACGACGACGCTCGAGCATGTACTTGATCGTCTCGTCCTGCTCACCGGGGTTGTAGTACGGCGGCTGGTACGGGTTCTCGTCGAGCTGCGCGTCGGTGACGGGGATGTCCATCGCGTCGCGGAACGCCTTGAGGTCGTCGAGCGTCAGCTTCTTCATCTGGTGGGTCGCGTTGCGGCCCTCGAAGTGCGGACCGAGGCCGTAGCCCTTGATCGTCTTCGCCAGGATGACGGTGGGCTGGCCCTTGTGCTCCTTGGCCGCCTTGAAGGCCGCGTAGACCTTGCGGTAGTCGTGGCCACCGCGCTTGAGGCCCCAGACCTGCTCGTCGGTGTAGTCCTTGACGAGCTCGAGAGCGCGGGGGTCGCGACCGAAGAAGTTCTCGCGGACATACGCGCCGTTCTCGGCCTTGTAGGTCTGGTAGTCGCCGTCGGGCGTGCTGTTCATGAGGTTGAGCAGCGCGCCCTCGGTGTCGCGGGCGAGGAGGTCGTCCCACTCGCGGCCCCAGACGACCTTGATGACGTTCCAGCCGGCACCGCGGAAGAAGCTTTCGAGCTCCTGGATGATCTTGCCGTTACCGCGGACGGGGCCGTCGAGACGCTGGAGGTTGCAGTTGACGATGAAGGTCAGGTTGTCGAGACCCTCGTTCGCCGCGACCTGCAGCTGACCGCGGCTCTCGACCTCGTCCATCTCGCCGTC
Organism: Microbacterium sp. SORGH_AS_0421; assembly: GCF_030818635.1. Classification (NCBI taxonomy): domain Bacteria; kingdom Bacillati; phylum Actinomycetota; class Actinomycetes; order Micrococcales; family Microbacteriaceae; genus Microbacterium; species Microbacterium sp. SORGH_AS_0421. Next base: position 2,793,411 of record NZ_JAUTAO010000001.1, on the reverse strand, counting down.
GCCGAGGTAGGCCCAGACGTGCGAGTCGCCGACGTCCTTGATGCCGCGGTTGGAGAGGTACTTGTTCGACATCGCCTGGTAGATCGCGTTGATCGGGCCGAGGCCCATCGACACGGTCGGGAACTGCCAGAACTCCGGCATGAGGCGCGGGTGCGGGTACGACGGGATGCCGTTGGGCGCCTGCGACTTCTCCTGACGGAAGCCGTCGAGCTGCGCCTCGGTCAGACGACCCTCGAGGTACGCGCGGGCGTAGGCGCCGGGGGAGGCGTGGCCCTGCACGAAGATCTGGTCGCCGCCCGACGGGTCGTCGAGACCGCGGAAGAAGTGGTTGAAGCCCACCTCGTACAGCGCGGCCGACGACGCGTAGGTCGAGATGTGGCCGCCGACGCCGATACCGGGACGCTGGGCGCGGTGCACGGTGACCGCGGCGTTCCAGCGGATCCACTTGCGGTAGCGCCGCTCGAGCTCCTCGTCCCCGGGGAACTCGGGCTCGTTCTTCTGCGAGATCGTGTTGATGTAGTCGGTGGTCGGAACCATCGGCACGTTCAGGTGGAGTTCTTTGGAGCCCTTCAGAAGGCTCAGCATGATCTCGCGAGCGCGAGCCGGACCCTTCGCCTGGACCAGCTGTCGCAGGGATTCCTGCCACTCCCCGGTCTCTTCCGGGTCGCTGTCCTGCGGCCCCTGCGAATACGGATCCTGGTCGTGAACAGTCACGGAAGACCTTTCGTCGTCTGGCAGGTCATGCCAGAGAATCGCCATACGAGTGCGGCAACCCTTGTCTGCTCCGCACAATCAACCAGCGTCCAGCCTAGCGAGTCGCGGCGACATCGGATGCGCCACGGCCGCGACGAACCGGCCCGCGCCGCGCAGACGCTTCGACGTCGAGACGAGCTCCGGCCTATCAAGACCGCCTGAAGCCACCGCGTCGGGCGAGGCGTGCGGGGGCGCGGGTCTAGCCTGACCGCGTGAGCACGCACGAGAGCGAAGGCTTCCGCACCAGACCGGAGCATCGCTGGCCGGTCCTGATCGCCCTGGCCGTCGGCACGGGCCTGTACGCGGTGCTCCCGAACGAGACGTCGGGCGTGCTCCGCTACGTCGTCGTCGGCGCCGGCGTGCTGTGCACGATCCCCATGGTGGTGACGAATCCCTCACGCCTGTCGCGCGAATCCGCCGTGGGCCGGGGCTTCGCTCTCGCCTTCACCGCCGTGCTGCTGCTGGCGAACCAGGTGGCGTTCTTCCTGCTTATCCAGCAGTTGCTGCGCGGAGAGGGAAGCGGCGCCGGAACCCTGCTCGGGGCTGCGCAGGTGTGGGCCATCAACGTCATCGGCTACGCCGTCGTCTACTGGGAGATGGATCGCGGCGGCCCGATCGCCCGCCGCCGGGACGCCCGTGACGAACTGCCGCCAGCGGACTTCCAGTTCCCCCAGGACTCGGATCGGGATGCCGTGAGCGAGGTGGCCCGCCGATCCTCCGACACCGAGGACTGGGCACCCGGGTACGTCGACTACCTGTACTTCTCGGCATCCAACGCTATGGCGTTCAGCCCCACCGACGTCATGCCGCTGAGCACGCGCGCGAAGCTCTTCATGATGGTGCAGGCGGTGTCGGGCTTCATCCTGCTCGCGCTCGTGATCTCGCGCAGCGTGAACATCCTGAACTGACGGTGGGCCCTGCCGGGATCGAACCGACGACATCCACGGTGTAAACGTGGCGCTCTACCAGCTGAGCTAAAGGCCCTGGATGCCTCGAGTCTAGCGTCCGCCCGGCTCCTGGCCCGCGCCACCGCCGCCGCGAGGTCACGTGAACCGGGCGAGGGCACGGGGCATGTCGTGCGTCCTCGCCCAGGTCGCGTGATCTGGTCCTCTCACGGTCGCGGCTCGTCGCCGAGGCCGCGCGATCTGGACCATAGGCAGCTTCGGCCCCGCGCACCACAGACCTCGCCCGGTGGCGCGGCGGTCGCGTACCGCCGATGTCGGAGCCCCGGGGTAGCGTGGAACCCGTGAATGCCGATCCCGCCGACCAGCGCAAACTGCTCGACCTCTCCGACCTCGACGCCCGCATCCGTCGTGACGAGAAGGTCTCGGCCAACCCGCCGCAGGCCGAGCGCGTGCGCGAGCTCCTCGCGCAGCGGGCGACGCTCACGCAAGAGCTGTCGACCCGCGCCAACGCGCGCGATGACATCACCGCCGAGCTGAAGCGTCTCGAGTCCGACGTGGCCGTCGTCGACGCCCGCATCGCGCGCGACACCGAGCGCCTCGCCGCCTCGTCGAACGCCAAGCAGGCGCAGGGCTTCGAGAGCGAGCTGGCCTCGCTCAAGCGGCGCAAGGGTGACCTCGAAGACTTGGAGATCGCGCTCATGGAACGCCTTGAGACCGCCGACGCCGCGGTCTCGGAGCAAGAGGCCCTCATCTCCGAGACAAATGCCCTGGGCACGCGGTTGAGCGCTGAGGCGAAAACCACCGTCTCCGATGCGACGACGCGCCTCGAGGGCGCCCGCCGCGATCGCGACGCGGTGGCCGCCTCGGTTCCCGCCGACCTGCTGGGACTGTACGAGCGTCTCGCCGCCCGTGGCAACGGAGCCGGGCTCCTTCGTGCCGGCGCCTGCGAGGCGTGCCGCATGGTGCTCCCGCCGAGCGATGTCGCCACGGTGCGCCGCGCCCAGACCGACGAGGTCGTGTTCTGTCCCGAGTGCGGCGCCATTCTCGTTCGCACCGAAGAGTCACGATGACCCGAGACGGCCGTGCCGTCTGACACGGTCGTCGTCGGCACCACCTCCGCCGGGCGGATCGCCCTGATCGATCTGGATTCAGAAGGCTTACCGACGCGCACGATCGAGATCGCCGCAAACGAGCTGGCCTCCGTCGTCTCGACGCGCGAAGCAGCGGGTGAGATCCGCTGGGTATGGGCGGATTCCGCCGCGCTGTACGCCCGACTCCTGGCGGCCGGCGTGCGGGTGGCGCGGGCCTGGGACCTGCGCCTGGTCCACGCCATCCTCCGCGACGCCTCCGCGGTCGTCGACGACCACGGCCTCCGCGCGGCCATGACCTGGGATGCCACCGCCTCGGCCCCCGCAGCCGGCGACACCCTCTTCGATCTCGGGGAGTCGGCATCCGGGGTTCCCGAGAGTGCAGACGCGGCCCTCGCCGAGTACCGGCGGCAGGGAGCGGCCATCGCATCGTCGACGAGTCCCGGGGCGCTGCGCCTGCTCTGCGCCGCAGAGTCGGCCGGGGCCCTCATCGCCGTCGAACTGCACGCGGCGGGCGTGCCGTGGAGCACCGCAGCGCACGAGAAGTTGCTTGAGAGCGAGCTCGGCCCGCGGCGAGGCGGCGGGCTTCCGGAAACCGTCGAGAAGACGGCAGCGGCCGTGCGCGCGGCCCTCAACGATCCCGCCGCCTCGCTGGATTCACAGCCGCGGCTGCTGCGGTCGCTGCACCGCGCGGGACTCCTCGTCCAATCCACGAGTCGGTGGGAGCTGGCAGAGCACGACCACCCGGTCGTCGCCCCGCTCGTCGCCTACAAGAAGCTCATGCGGCTCTACACCGCGAACGGCTGGGCGTGGCTCAACGAGTGGGTCAGCGACGGACGCTTCCGACCCGTCTACGTCCCCGCGGGGGTCGTGACGGGCCGCTGGGCATCGTCGGGCGGGGGAGCGTTGCAGATCCCGCGCAATCTCCGCACCGCGGTGCGTGCCGACCCGGGATGGACACTCGTCACCGCGGACGTCGCCCAGCTCGAACCGCGCGTCCTCGCCGCGATGGCGCGCGACACGGCCCTGGCCGAGGCGGCAGCCGGTCGCGATCTGTACGCCGGGATCGTCGAGCGCGGCGCGGTCGCCAGCCGCGCCGAGGCGAAGCTCGCGATGCTGGGCGCCATGTACGGCGCCACGACCGGGGAGAGCGGTCGACTCCTGCCACGCCTTCGTCGCACCTTCCCCCGGGCCATGCAGCTCGTCGACGAGGCCGCGCGCACCGGTGAAGAAGGTGGCGTCGTGCATACGTGGCTCGGCCGCACCTCGCCCCCGGCGGGGGAATCGTGGCGCGCTCTGCAGTCGATGGCGAGCGAGTCTTCGGCATCCGGGATCGACGAGAACCGGGCGCGCCGCTCCGCGCGCGACCGCGGACGCTTCACCCGCAACTTCGTCGTGCAAGGTACCGCGGCCGAGTGGGCGCTCGCGTGGCTCGCCGATCTCCGTGGGCGCCTGGCGGCGCTTCCGGCGACAGATGACGATGTGCCGGCCACGGCATCTGGCCCGGTGTTCTCGCGACGACCGCACCTGGCATTCTTCCTGCACGACGAGATCGTCGTGCACACCCCGATCGAGCACGCGGATGCCGTCGCCGAGGCGGTGCGCGAAGCGGCGACCGCCGCCGGGCGCCTCTTGTTCGGGACGTTCCCGATCGACTTCCCCCTGGACCTTCGCATCGGCGAAACGGCCGAGAAGGGCTGACGGGCGCTCGGTACGCTCGAAGGGTGATCGAGTTGCCGCCGTACCCCCGACGCGCCTCAAACGCCGAGGTGAGGGACGCCGATCCATTCGCCTATCGCCTCGCTGCGTCGGGCGCGGGGATCGTCGCCCTCGGATTCCTGCTCCTCGGCGGATGGGCACTCGTGCAGTTCGAGGTCATCAGAGCCCCGTGGCTTGATACGGTCGCGGGGCTGGTTGCTGTCGTCCTGCTGTGGGCGGGCGTCCTCGGGCTGGTGCTCGGGGCGGCACTCGTTGCCCATCCCGCCGACGTGCGGCGTGAAATTGCCCTGCACCGCTTCGCGCGCTCTGCGGGACTGTCGTACGCGCGGTTCGGCGCACCTCTCGAGATGGGCGGGGTCTTCTTCGCCGAGCGGGCCCCCGGAGCCGATCCCTCGTATGGCAGCACCTTCGAGCTGTACCGGCCACCCTTCGAAGATGCTCCGCTTCGCTTGGGCGTCGCCACGTTCCAGGGCGGCCGGGATGCCGCGCGCGGGCCGCGGCCCGCTTTTCGCTTCCTCGCTCTGCGGCTGCCCCGTCCGATGCCGCATATCATGATCGACTCCGTGCGTAACGGACGCCTCCGATCCGAGCTACCGAGCGTGCAACGGGTCTCCCTCGAGGGCGAGATGGACCGCCACTTCGCGGTCTACGCCCCTCCCGGCTACGCGCGTGACGCTCTGCAGGTCCTCACACCCGACGTGCTCGTCTGCCTCCTCGACCACGGACGTGACTGGGATGCCGAGATCGTCGATGATCTCCTCCTCGTGGCATCCACCCGATTCCGGCGGGGTCGGGATGAGACCGAGGTGCCCGCGCTCCTGCGCTTCGCCGCCCTCCTGGGCGCCGAAGTCCGTACGCAGGCCACGCCGTACACCGACCCGCGGGCATCGTCTCCGCGCACGCAAGTCGCCGCCGCAGGGCGGCGTCTGCAACGACGTTCCGTCTGCTGGGACGTCGCGATCCTGCTCGCGCTCGTCTTCGGCGTGCCCGCGGTCATCTTCGGTGGCATCCTCCTCGCCACTCGGTAATCGGTGAGGCCAGGCCGCCGTAGACTGGCCGATGCGAATGGGTCGGCTGGACGGTCGCGTCACGGGTTCGCCCGTGCCGAGGAACGTCCGGGCTCCACAGGGCAGGACGGTGGGTAACGCCCACCCGGAGCGATCCGCGAGACAGTGCCACAGAGAGCAGACCGCCTCGGCCCCTCGGGGCCGGGGTAAGGGTGAAAGGGTGGTGTAAGAGACCACCGGGGTCGTGGTGACACGACCCGCGAGGTAAACCTCGTCCGGAGCAAGGCCAGACAGGGGATGACGACGCGGCTCGCCGAGTCCCCGGGTAGGCCGCTGGAGCGGCACGGCAACGTGTCGCCGAGAGAGATGACCGTCCACGGGGTTTCGACCCCCGGACAGAACCCGGCGTATAGGCCGGCCCATTCGCGCTTTTCCACGCCGACTCGCCGTTCTCACCGACGTCACCGCAGACCTGGCCCGAACAGACGCCGCGCGAGGGACACGCGCGCCGGAGGGCCGTCGAGGCCGAGCTCGAGCGCAAGACCGTCGGCTCGTCGAACCGATGTCGAGTGTCGCACATATGTTCTACACTCGAGCACGGCCGGGAAAGGGGTCCGGCGCATGGGTACGAGGGTCAGCGACGAGATGGTCGCCCGGGTGCTGGCATCCATCGCCCCCTGCACGCTGCAGCCCGAGACGTGGGGGGCGCGAGCGATCGACTGGTATCCGCAGAAGCGCCCGGTGTGGGCATGGGTGACCTGGCCGAACCGCGCCGCGACCCGCGAGCCCGCCTGGGCGACGGGTGGCAACGACCGCGTCGTCATGCTCGAGGTGCCGTGCGAGGGCGGGCACTGGGCGCCCGTCGTGTGGCGGAACGCGGTCAGCGTCCGACGGATCGAGAACGCCGCGTGAGCGCTACTTGACCGCCGGCAGGGCCTCGGGCACCGGCACGGCGAGCGAGGCCGCACCGATGATGCCCGCGTTGTTACGGTGCTTCGCGGGCACGATCGGCGCGCGGAGCTTCAGCAGCGGCAGGAAGTTCTCGGAGTGCTTCGAGACCCCGCCGCCGACGACGATGAGGTCGGGGCTGAAGAGGAACTCGACGTAGTCGTAGTACCACTGCAGACGCTTCGCCCACTTCTCCCACGACAGCTCCTCGCGCTCCATCGCGGAGTAGGCCGCGAAGTGCTCGGCGTCCTTCTTGTGGCCGGCGCGCTGCAGGTGACCCAGCTCGCTGTTGGGCACGAGCACGCCGTCGTAGATCATCGCCGACCCGATTCCGGTGCCGAGCGTCGTGAGGATGACGAGACCGTCGACGCCCTTCGCCGCGCCGTAGCGGACCTCGGCGATGCCGGCGACGTCGGCGTCGTTGGCGAAGTGGATGTCGCGCGAGAGCCCGTGCTCGAAGAACTTCTCGGCCTCGAAGCCGATCCACGACTTCGACACGTTCGCGGCCGACAGGGTGCGGCCGCCCTTCACGATGGCCGGGAAAGCCACGCCCAGCGGCAGATCCGCGGGCGCTTCGAGGGTCTCGAGCACCTGGTGCACGGCCGCCAGCACGTCGGCAGGCTCCGCGCCCGCGGGGGTTGCGACCTTGACGCGGTCGCTGACGAGCTCCCCGGCATCCAGATCCACGATTCCGGCTTTGATGCCGGTTCCGCCGATGTCCACTCCGACCGCACGAGACGCATTCGTTGCCATACCCCTCAGCCTATCCAGCCGCACGGTCGGGATCAGTAGGATCGGGGGAGCACCGGCGGTTCGCGCCGAGACGCGAGATCCACGTGAGGAGCGATCGTGAGCGACGAAGACAAGAAGTACTGGTACAACCTCGAGACCGGCAAGGTCGAGCAGGGGTACGAGTCGCCCGCGGTGGATCGTGCCGGTCCCTTCGACACCGCCGAAGAAGCGGCCAACGCGCCGCAGCTCATGAAGGAGCGGTCGAAGCAGTGGGCCGAAGAAGACGCCCGCGACGACTGGGGCTCCGGCTCCGCCCGCTGAACGCCCACCGAAACGAGGGATGACGATGGACAAGCAGCGCGATTTCGTCTTGCGCACGATCGAGGAGCGGGGCGTCAAGTTCGTCCGCCTCTGGTTCACCGATGTGGTCGGCACGCTGAAGTCGGTGGCGATCGCCCCGGCTGAGGTCGAGGGCGCCTTCACCGAGGGGCTCGGCTTCGACGGCTCGGCGATCGAGGGGCTCACGCGCTCCTACGAGTCGGACCTGCTGGCGCACCCCGATCCCACGACCTTCCAGATCCTGCCGTGGCGCGGAGAGATCGACCCGACGGCGCGCATGTTCTGCGACATCACGACGCCCGACGGCCAGCCGGCCGTCGCCGACCCTCGCCACGTGCTCAAGCGGACGCTCGCGAAGGCGGCCGACGCCGGGTTCACGTTCTACACGCACCCCGAGATCGAGTTCTACCTGCTGAAGTCGTCGCAGCTCGGCGCGGACGGACGCCCGCAGCCCGTCGACTCGGCCGGATACTTCGACAACGTCCCCGGCGGCACGGCGCACGACTTCCGCCGCCGTTCGGTGCGCATGCTCGAAGACCTCGGCATCTCGGTCGAGTTCAGCCACCACGAGGGCGGTCCCGGTCAGAACGAGATCGACCTGCGGTATGCCGACGCGCTCACCACGGCCGACAACATCATGACCTTCCGCACGGTGGTGAAGGAGGTCGCGATCGAGCAGGGCGTGTACGCCACCTTCATGCCCAAGCCCATCAGCGGCCAGCCCGGCAGCGGCATGCACACGCACCTGTCGCTCTTCGAGGGCGACATGAACGCCTTCTACGAAGAGGGCGGGCAGTACCAGCTCTCGAAGGTCGGTCGCCACTTCATCGCGGGCCTGCTCCGCCACGCGAACGAGATCTCGGCCGTGACGAACCAGTTCGTCAACTCGTACAAGCGTCTGTGGGGCGGCGACGAGGCACCGAGCTTCATATGCTGGGGCCACAACAACCGCTCCGCTCTCGTGCGCGTGCCGCTGTACAAGCCCAACAAGGGCCAGTCGACCCGCGTCGAGTACCGCGCCCTCGACTCCGCCGCGAACCCCTACCTGTCGTACGCGCTCATGCTCGCGGCCGGACTCAAGGGCATCGAGCAGGAGTACGAGCTCCCCGCCGAGGCGGAGGACAACGTGTGGTCGCTCAGCGACACCGAGCGCCGTGCCCTCGGCTACGCGCCGCTTCCCGCGAGCCTCGACCACGCCCTCGAGTACCTCGAGGAGTCGGAGCTCGTCGCCGAGACGCTGGGCGAGACGGTCTTCAAGTACGTGCTGCTCAACAAGCGTCGCGAGTGGCAGCAGTACCGCGCCCAGGTGACGCCGTTCGAGCTCGCGAGCAACCTCGAAGCACTCTGACGGTCGTTCCATGACCTCGGGCGATCGCTCCACCGCGCTCACCGCCCTGGCTCGCACCGGCTTCTCGCGGCTCGCCGAAGCAGACTCCCTGCTCGGCGAGCTCGAGGAGTCGGTGGGGGTCGGACGGGCGGATGCCATGCAGCTCGCGCAGCGCGTGGCGGATCCCGACCGTGCCCTCCTGTCGATCCTGCAGGTCGCCCGCCGGGATCGTGACGCGGTTCGCGCGACGGCCGCCGACGCCGGCGCGTGGCGGGCCCTGTGGGATCTGGCCGGCGCCTCCGACGGGTTCGCCGAGTTCTACCTCCGCCACCCCGACGAGCTCGCCCACCTGTCGGGTGCCGGTCTGACGCTGCCGGACGAGCCCACCATGAGGGCCGAGCTCCTGGCATCCGTCGGCGATGTCGAGGGTTTCGCGTCGGATTCCTCGGATGCCGCGTGGGTCGCATTGCGCGTGCGCTATCGCCGCTTGCTGGCCCGGATCGCGGCGTACGACCTCGGCCAGGATGACCCGGCGGGGGCGATCCCCGTCGTTTCCTCCTCACTCGCCGATCTGGCGGGAGCCGCCCTCGAAGCCGCGCTGAGCGTGGCTCGGGCGCGGGTGTCCGGTGCCGGGCCGGGGTCCTTTCCGCGCGAACAGGTGGAGGCGACCCGGTTCGCCATCATCGCAATGGGCAAGACCGGCGCACGCGAGCTGAACTACGTCAGCGACGTCGACGTGATCTTCGTCGGGGGAACCGCCGACGAAGACGTGGTCTCCGAGGCGAGGGCGATCGATATCGGCACCCGCCTCGCCGTTCAGACGATGCGCGGCATCTCGGGACCCGAAATCGAGCCGCCCCTGTGGGAGGTCGACCCGAATCTGCGCCCCGAGGGCAAGCAGGGCGCGCTGGTGCGCAGCCTCGCCTCGCACGAGCAGTACTACGCCCGGTGGGCCAAGAGCTGGGAGTTCCAGGCGCTGCTGAAGGCCCGGGCCATCGCGGGGGACGCGACGCTCGGCGCTGAGTACGTCGCGGCGGTCCAACCGCTCGTCTGGCACAGCGCCGCGCGCGAGAACTTCGTCGAGGGCGTGCAGCGCATGCGCGAGCGCGTGACCGACCACATTCCCGCAGCCGAGGTCAACCGTCAGCTCAAGCTCGGCCCCGGCGGCATCCGTGACGTCGAGTTCACCGTGCAGCTGCTGCAGCTCGTGCATGGTCTCACCGACGAGCGCATCCGCCAGCGCGGAACGCTCGAGGCGCTCGACGCTCTCGTGGCCGAGGGCTACATCGGTCGCACCGAGGCCGAGGCCTTCGGCCGCGACTATCGTCTGCTGCGGCTGCTCGAGCACCGCCTTCAGCTCCGGGGTCTGCGCCGGACGGCCCTGCTGCCCGAGAAGGACGACGATCTTCGGGTGCTCGCACGAGCGTCCCGCCTGGCCGACTCGGCATCCGGAGTGCAGGCGGTGTGGGAGGGCATCAAACGCGAGGTGCGCGACATCCACGTGCGCCTGTTCTACCGCCCCCTGCTCTCGGCCGTCGCCGCCCTCCCCGAGGGGGAACGGACGCTCTCGACCGAGCAGGCGCGCGATCGGCTCGCCGCGATCGGCTTCCGCGACCCGGCCGGCGCGCTGCGCCACATCGCGGCGCTGACCAGTGGGCTCAGCCGCAAGGCCACCATCCAGCGGCACCTCATGCCGATCATGATCCGCTGGTTCGCCGACGGCGTCGACCCCGACTACGGTCTGCTCGTCTTCCGCCGCATCAGCGAGCGGCTCGGGAACACCCCGTGGTTCTTGCGCATGCTGCGCGACTCGGCGGGCGCTGCCGAGAGCCTCACACGCGTGTTGTCCGGCTCGAGGTACATCGGCGAGCTCATGGAGTGGATCCCCGAGTCGGTCGCCTGGCTCGACGACGACGCCCTGCTGCGTCCCCGCTCGGGCAAGGCCCTCGAAGAAGAGGCGCGAGCGATCCAGACGCGGTGGCAGAACATCGATGACGCGATGCGCTCGGTGCGCGCCCTCCGCCGCCGCGAGATGCTGCGCGTCGCGATGGCCGCGGTGCTCGGCACCGTGTCGCTGGAGGAACTCTCCGACGCTCTCACGACCATCACCGAGGTCACGATCCAGGCCACCCTGCGCGCCGTGCGCCGGGTCGTCGTGCCGCCCGAGGACGACGACCTCGACTTCGCGGTCATCGCGATGGGACGCTTCGGCGGCCGGGAGATCGGATTCGGTTCCGATGCCGACGTCATGTACGTCTACCGCGCGAACGGCGTCGACCCTCAGCGGGCGGGCCAACTCGCGCTCAAACTCGTCGCGGGCCTGCGCGAGCATTCGGAAGACCACCGCCTGCCGCTCGACCTGGACGCCGAGCTGCGCCCCGAGGGGCGTAGCGGTCCCCTGGCCCGCTCTCTCGATGCGTACGCCGAGTACTACCGGCGATGGTCGCTGTCGTGGGAGGCGCAGGCTTTGCTGCGCGCCCGTGGCGTGGCCGGCAGCGTGAAACTGATCGGGGCGTTCCTCGACCTCGCCGACGAGGTGCGTTACCCGGAGTCGGCCGACCCGAACGGCCTGCGCGAGATTCGCCGGATCAAGGCCCGTGTCGAGAACGAACGTCTGCCGCAGGGCGCCGACCCGGCGCGACACCTCAAGCTCGGCCCGGGCTCGATCAGCGACGTGGAATGGCTCGTGCAACTCCTGCAGTTGCAGCACGCTCGCGCGACCCCCGCGATGCGCACGACGTCTACCCTCGAGGCGCTCGAAGCGGCCGTCGATGCGGGTCACATCGAGAGCGACGCGGCCGACAAACTCGCAGCGGCGTGGCACCTGGCGAGCCGTCTGCGCTCCGCGAACACCCTGCTGTCGGGGCAGACGAGCAACGTCCTCCCCGTCGACCGCGCCAAACTCGACGGCATCGGCCGCATCCTCGAGTACGCGCCGCGCTCCGCGACGCAGGTCGAGGAAGACTACTTCGGCGCCACCCGCCGCGCCCGCCGCGTCTTCGACAAGCTCTTCTACGGCTGACGGCCGCGAGCGAAGGGATGCCGCGAGACCGCGGCATCCCTTCCTCTCATGCTTTGGACATCAGGCGTTCGCGGACCTCACGGCGCTGCACCTTGCCGATGAGCGAGCGGGGAAGGTCGTCGACGATGACGACTCGACGCGGAACCTTGTAGGCCGCGATTCGCGCCTTGCAGAAGTCACGGATGGCGTCGGGCTCGACATGCACACCCTCGCGCAGCACGATCGCCGCGGCGACGTCTTCTTGGCCGCTGGACTTCGGAAGGGCGACCACGGCTGCTCCCGCGATGTCGGGGTGCGAGGTGAGGACGTCTTCGACCTCGCTCGGCGAAACGTTGAAGCCGCCGGTGATGATGATCTCTTTCAGTCGGTCGACGATGGTGACGAATCCGTCGGGCGAGACCGTGGCGATATCGCCCGTCCGCAGCCAGCCGCCGTCGAGCAGCGTCGCCGCCGTGTCGGACGGACGGTTCCAGTACCCCTGGAAGACCTGCGGACCACGCAGCAACAGCTCGCCGGCCTCGCCCTGGGGCCGGTCGACGGTGGGGTCGTCGGGGTCCACGACGCGGATGTCGGTGCTGGGGAACGGCACGCCCACCGTTCCGGGTCGGCGCGACGGTCCGATCGGGTTGCCGAGGGCCACGGGCGAGGACTCGGTCATGCCGTAGCCTTCCACGAGCAACCCTCCGGTCGCGGCCTCCCAGCGATCGACGGTCGCGACGGGCAGGCTCATCGCGCCCGAGATCGCGAACCGCACGGTGCTCAGATCGACGGTGCCGCGTGCTGCGGCGCGCGCAAGCTGGTCGTAGATAGGAGGAACGGCCGGAAGGAACGTCGGCGGACTCTTCTTCGCCGCCGCCGACACCAGCTCGAGGTCGTACTTGGGAAACAACACGAGTTTCGCGCCGATGCTCATCGCGAATGTGAGGCAGAGCGTGAGTCCGTAGGCGTGGAAGAGCGGGAGCACGCCATAGAACGTCTCTTCACCGTCGCGCAGGCCGGGTACCCACGCGCGACCCTGCATCGCGTTCGCGCGGAGGTTGGAGTGCGTGAGGACCGCACCCTTAGGCGTACCTGTGGTGCCGCTGGTGTATTGCAACAGTGCGATGTCGTCGAGAACCGGCCCCGCGTGCTTACGCGAGAGCGTGCCATGCGTCAGCAGCTTCTCCCACGCGAGCGGCCGCTTCGAGCGCGGGGTGCTCGTGAGCTGCTCACGCGCGGCCTTCGCCCTCGCGATGGGCAGACGCAGCGCCAGGCGCTTGGCCAGGGGGAGTGCGGCCGTGATGTCGACGCTGACGATCTTCTCGAGAGCGAGGTCGGCGGGGAATTCCGCGACCGTATCAGCCAGCTTGTCCCAGACGATGGCGAACCGCGCGCCGTGGTCCTCGAACTGGTGGCGGAGCTCGCGCGGGGTGTAGATCGGGTTGTGCTCGATGACAATGGCACCGAGTCGGAGCGCAGCGTAGAAGGCGACCACGTGCTGCGGGGAGTTCGGAAGCACGAGAGCGACGCGGTCTCCGGCCCTCACGCCGAGGCGCCGTAGTCCCTCGGCAGCCCGGGAGACCTGCTCGCCGAGCTCGCGATAGGTGGTGGGCGCGCCGAAGAATTCGAGTGCGATCTTCTTGCCGAACTGGGCGACCGACGCGGCCAGCATTTCGGGGAGCGTCTGCGAGGGCTCGTCGATCTCGAGGGGGACACCCTCGGCGTAGGAGGCAGACCACGGACGCGACGCGTAGGGAGACTCGGGCATGCTCCCATCCTTGCGTGCCCCTCCGACATGGCGGCGGAGGTTGACCTGAAGGGATGCCGCGAAGTCGGTGACCTGGTTCGATGGGGGAGTGCACTTCCGACCGCTGGCCGACGATGACCTCGCCGTCCCTCCCTCATGGTGGGCTGATCGCTCACTCGCCCGCGACCGTTGGCGCGACGACGAGACCCGATCAGCGGTTGTCGTCGACGGGGGCGAGATCGTCGCCGCGGGAGCGATCTGGCTCTCGCGACTGCACGAAGATCGATTCTGGCTCGAGATTGTCGTGGACCCCGAACGACGCCGACGGGGCATCGGAACCGCGCTGACACAGCACCTGTCTACGCTGCGCTCGCGCGACCTGCCCTTCATGGCACGCGGCTACGTCGACGACGAGAGCATGCACTTCGCCGATGCGTTGGGGGCTCGCACAATCCAGACCGTCCCGCCGGCGCGCGCGAGTCTCGACGCACTGACGGAGCTGCGCACCCACCCCGGGGTGCAACCGCTCACCGGTGCCGACAGCTCGCGCATCGAGTCGGCGTACGCGGAGCTTTATCGCTGGACGCACGAAACCTGGAGCCCGGTGCGAGCCGGCTTCGAAACCTCTCTCGCCGAGGGTCTCTGGGACGAGCTGGACGTCGAGGCCTCGGCTCTCGCGGTCGACGAATCGGGCCGCATCCGAGCCCTCGCTCTCACCTTCCGCGACACCGACCCCGCGCTGATCGTCGCCGAGACGATCGCACGCAACGAGCCGGAAGGGGAGCACCTGGTCGAGGGGTGCATCCGCCGCGCGATGACGATCCTCGCCCATCGCGGTCTCACCATGGTCGATTTCGACGGACACGTGAGCGACCCGCACTTCCTCCCCGCCCTCTCGCGCCTGCGTCCTGCCGGGCGCTGGTTTCGCCTCGTCGAGATCCCGGCCCCGTGAGCCGGGCCGGAGACCGCTGGACGCGCGAGCTGGATCGGCAGTTACGCGCGCGCGGACGCACCTGGGCGGTGCTCCTGATCCTGGGTGCTGTCGTGTTCGGGTCGCTCCTCGGCGCGTACGTGCTCTCGATCCTCGCGGACCTCAGCGCCGGCAGCATCGACTGGGACGACGCGCTCGGCTCCGGCCGAAGGCACATCCCCGCCGGGGTCATGGTCTGGGTGGGCGGCCCGTTCGCCGTGCTCAGCCTCGTCTACGGCGCCGCTCTCACCGTGCGCCTGGTCCGCGCCTGGCGCGACATGTCCCGCGAGGAAAAGCAGCGCCCCTCACGGTGAGCGGTCGATCGGCCTAGCCTGTCGGGCATGTGCCGCAACATCGTTCCCCTGCACAATTTCACGCCCCCCGCGACGGATGCCGAGTGCCACGACGCAGCGCTGCAGTTCGTACGCAAGATCGTGGGGACGACGTCGCCGTCGCGGGCGAATACGGACGTCTTCGATCGCGCCGTGGACGAGATCGCGGCATCCGTCCGGCATCTGCTCGACGACCTCGTGACGAACGCCCCGCCGAAGGTGCGCGAGGTCGAGTCGGCGAAGCGTCAGGCCCGCTCCGCCGAGCGCTACGAGGCGATCCGCGTGTTCCAGGAGCAGACGCGCGCAGCGCGCGCGGACTGAGACGGGATGCCGCCACTCCTGGCATATCCCGGCGAACGACGACGCCCGCCCCCGCGAAACGGCGGGAACGGGCGTCGATGTGGATGATCGGGCGATCAGACCCCGAAGTACAGCTCGTACGAAACCGAAGATAACGGCAGACATTGCTCGTCACTGGGAGTGCCGTGATTACGCGGTTTCAGCGCTGTTCGTCACAGCCAGATGAGGTGGGCTGGCGGGACTTTTGCGGACTGTCCGCGGACCTTCGAACGACCAAGGCGTCGCGCGCCTCGATGGCGTCGCGCATCGGCGGGCTTGCTGTGAGGTGCACGCCATCTACCTCGCGACAATGGGTAAATCATGGACCGCCGGCACTGGTTTGGTGCACAACGAAAGGGAGGACACGCCTGTCACGACGGTGGTTGCCGCGCGGCAGGTGGATGTTAGCCAGGTAGCGGCGACGCAGGCCGATGTCGCGGTCAAGACCAGCAGGCGGTCACTGCCGCGGCCGATGCGGGGGGCGTTCGCGGGGGCAGCGGATTTCGACGCGGACCGTGCGGGGCAGTCGGCGTTCCAGGCGGGCCAGTCCGCGGTGACCGCGCTGGGCCACAAGAACGACGCGAAGGCCTCGGCGGATGCCTCGGCTGGCTCCGCTGCCGAAGCCGCAGCGACTCTCGTCAAAGACGTACCCGGTGGCGTTCCCACCCTGGACGGGAACGCCCGCGTACCGGATGTCCGGCTACCCGAACGGTTGTCTTCGGATGCTCTGAGCGTCACGATCGACGCGCGCTCGGGTGCTGACTTCTTCTCTCAATCACGAGCCGGGGGTACCCCGAGCGCTATCGCACCGCTTGCCACCCTGGATGTGCTGAACACCGCACTATCGCCGTGGCTTGCCGCGAACTACAGCACGGGTGACTTCTTCACTGTGGCGGTGCCAACGCCAATCATCGGCGTGACGCTGCCCATCGGTTACGGCCCGGTGGGCAATATCGAAGTCGCGGTGTTCACCTCGACTACCGACACCACACCTGCGTTGCCGCAGAACGCCTTGCGCACGTATCGCAAGGTCGCGACTACCGGGGTTTCGACGCGTCAACGTTGAGCATTCTGGGCCAGAGCCAAGCGATGATTCCGTTCCAGGACATCGTGACGCTCCCGCCGGGAGAGTACGCGGTCGCCGTATGGTGCTCCACGACGACGATCTCTCTCGTGCACAAGCTCAGCAACACGCTCAAGGGGCTACAGCTGGGAGCGGCGTCGATTTCGAGTAACGAGGGCATGCCGGAAACGTTCCAGAATGAGGTCGGCGGCGGGCGAACGGTCGCCCTCACGGTGCGCATTGCTGCACCGCCGACCCTTGGCGCAGCCCCATTCCTCGGTGACTCCATCACTCAGGGCGGCAACAACTGGATCCTGGCCGCGGTCGCGATGGCGGGAGCGCAGTTCACGCCCGTCAATCGAGGCGTCGGAGGCGAGACAACGGCTGGGCTTCGCGCCCGCGTGGACGCAGTAATCGCCGACGCCCCGTCGGTTACCTTCGTTTTCGGCGGCGCGAACGACCTCGGTCAGGGGGGCGCTCCCGCGACGACCATCGCGAACCTGAAGGCGATCCACGACGCGATCCTGAAGCAGACGGATGCACGCGTCATCGCAGCCACGGTGATGCCGCGCGGGTCGGTCGGCTCGGACTCCCCGGTGCCTGTCATGATCGCGAGCCGAGCCCAGATCAATGGGTGGCTGCACTCGCTGCGCCACCCTCGACTGACCCTCGTGGATTGGTCGCGTGCCATGTCCACAGGTGACGACGCAACGTACAACCCGCTGCTGTCCACCGACTATGTGCACCTCAACGCGCGAGGACAACGGCTGATGGCAACCTACGCCGCGAACGCCCTCCGCTGACCGCGCGGTAAAAAGCCCCCGGCTACCCCTTCACAGGGTGACCGGGGGCAGCTCGTCGTGCATGCCGCGGCGTTCTACACGCCGTATACGGCGCAGACGACGCTCCAATCGCCTTCACCAAGACCGAGAACGTCGGACGCGTTGGCAGGCGGCTCGGGGATGAGGTTCTCCGACGGGAGTCCCACCCTTCGCGTCTCGGAGTTGTACGCGCCGACGACACGTCGCCAAGCGTCGTACTCGCTCAGATTGGCGAACACGTGGCGTCCCGTTTGACCCCCGTTGCTCTGCCGGAACGATCCGCCGAAGATGGCGATTTCACCGCTTGACTGGCGTCGAATGTACATGATGTTCTCGCTTACTCCGCCGGATCGCGGGGCGGGGGCTGGGGCCGGGGTGTTGGACTGATAGTTGCTCAAGAATGCAAGAGGATCGACGTTTGAGCCGTTACGGAAGACTTCGAAATGGAGGTGGCGGGACAATCGGTTGGCACCGTATTGGGTGCCGCCCATGGTGCCTATTCGCTGTCCCGCCTGCACATGCGACCCTCGCGCGACTGATGGCGGCAAGGCAAAATGGGCGTAGAGCGTTTGCACGCCCTGCCCATGGTCGATTCGGACAAAGTTCCCCCAGCCGTGGCCATCGCCGGTGGTAGTGCCCCATTGGCCGCCCACGACTGTTCCGTCCATAACTGCGTGTATCGCCGCGCCCGAGTCTCCCTGGCTGTCGATACCCATATGCCGGCGACCGTTCTCCCGAGGGTCGAGATACTTCTGCCCGTCGCCGCCAAGATATCGCCACGGGTCTGTCGGGTAGAACATGCCGCCGGGCGTTTGGGCCAGGGCTGAGGCCGGAGTTGCCGAGAAGACGATTCCAGCCAAAACCGCGAGAGCGCCTGCCGACAATGCCTCACGTCGCCCAATGCCGCTGAGTGGACCTGAATTGTCAGCATCATTCACCACGCCACCATACCGACGTAGCGCGTGCGTCCGTGTGCATGTATACATTACCCGACGTTGGATACTCGAGAGCTGGAATGGGGCCGAGGCCACCGTCACGCTGCCCGTTGCGTGGCCGCTGTCGCAGCGTCATATCTTCGGCACGGAGAGCGACGACTGAAACTGCCGACAGTGTTGTTACCGGCGCGGGCAGTCTGGCGACTCAGGCGAGGCACAGCTGATGTCCCCCATTTGGCCGACTAGTGGCGGTTTCCAGCGGATCGATAGCATTCGACCAGCTCGCAATCAGCGCAGCGAACATGGGGGAGTGGATGAAGCAGAATGAGGACACTCGCGGACGCATCCGTCGAGTGGTGACCGGGATAAGTGTGGCCGCTGTGGTGTGCGGGGCGGCACTATTCGGCGGTGCAGTGCCAGCTCAGGCATACGACACGGGCACGTTTCGTGCCTGGTCCCACATCGAAAGCTATGGGTGGACAGACTGGAACGGTACCAAGTCGCTGGGCTTGCGCCTAGAAGCTGTACGCATCTATCAGAAGACGGACAAGACGCTTTGCGCGCGAGCTCACGTCGCCACCATCGGGTGGCAGGGGTGGCAGTGCACTTCCACGTCTAACCGGCAGATCGACATCGGGACGACCGGACGAGGAGTCGCGATCGAGGCGATTCAGATGTACACCCCCGGCCGTAACCTCCGCTTGAACGCCCACATTCAAAACATCGGAGATGTAACCGCGATGAGCGCAGGACCTGGGTACATTGTGCAAGTCGGGACAACCGGACGCGGACTTCGAATGGAGGAATTTTCCTTCTCGCCATACGACTGGTGACCTTTAACTGAACGACGCCCCCGGTGTCCCTCTTTGGAGGTGACACCGGGGGCCGTTTCGTCGTTGGCCGACTGCAAGCAGTTAGACGTTGGCCGCGTTCACTTCGTCGAAATCAAAGCCGACGTCACCGTGCTCCACCGTCGGGAGCAGCAGAGGCTTCCCAAAGACGCGAGCTGAAAGTGTTGAGACAGCCTCTCGCGCGTAGGGCAAAAGTGTCATCACGGCTACTTCGTCACCGAAGCCGCGGACCGTGGCCAAGTCGGCCGGAGCGCCTTCGTCCAGCGAATACTCCGCGGCAACGGCAGCCACAATCTCGCCCATGAACGGGTAGGCGGTAACGACCAAGCGGACACCGAAAGACGATTCGTCCGCGTAGCTTTGCAGCAGCATTCCTACGTCGACCATCTCCTGGTTCTCAACGCGCTGCTTATTCTCGTCCACCTGGCGAGCGGTGACCTCGTGGAAATCAATGCTTCGCAACGTTGACCGCGTGAAGAGATCCTTTATTCGAGCCAGCTCCTCGTCCGTGGCGGGTGCGGGGGGGCGTCCGCGCTCATGCGGTGAGCGTGAAGTCGGTGCGCTTTGACGGAGCGACCCAGACGGTCGCCCCCTTGTGCCCGCGGACGAACAGGGGAGCCTGCAGCGCTGCCCGAGTCGACATAGCGGAGGTGCTTGACCGCTCACCGTAGGAAATCACGCGATCAAGAGCGTCATCGCGCCGTACCTCGTGGGTCACGATGGCGCCCACCGCGTTCGCATAGCGGCGGCGCAGTGTGGAAAGCTGCGGATCTGCGTCGTACCGCTCAAGCTTCTGCACGGCCTGCTGGGTACGCCCCATGAGGTCCGCGACGTCATGCTGAGTGAATCCCGCCTCACGGCGGATCGCGACGGCCATGATGGGGTGCCAGGTATCCACGTGTGCCGGATCCTTCCTCCGGCCGAGGACATACGGTTACGACACATCACCGACAACGCCCTACGGCGAATCCGCCGCACCCCGGGGTCTACGCCGAGGATGGAGCACCATCCCCGTGGTGCGCTGCAACGCGATCCTCGTTAGCGCCCAGGTAACGACGCCGCCCGCCCCCGCGATACGGCGGAGACGGGCGTCGACGTGAATGATCGGGCGATCAGACCCCGAAGTACAGCTCGTACTCGAAGGGGTGCGGGCGCTGGGCGATCGGCTGGATCTCGTTCTCGATCTTGTACTCGATCCAGGTGTCGATGAGCTCCTGCGTGAAGACGCCACCGGCGAGCAGGAACTCGTGGTCGGCGCGCAGAGCCTCGAGCGAGTCGAGGAGCGAGTTCGGAACCTGCGGGATGTTCTTGGCCTCTTCGGCGGGGAGTTCGTAGAGGTCCTTGTCGACGGGTTCGTGCGGCTCGATGCGGTTCTTGATGCCGTCGATGCCGGCCATCAGCTGGGCCGCGAACGCCAGGTAAGGGTTGCCCGAGGCGTCGGGCGCACGGAACTCGATGCGCTTGGCCTTGGGGTTGGTGCCCGTGATCGGGATGCGGATGGCGGCGGAGCGGTTACCGGCCGAGTACACCAGGTTGACCGGCGCCTCGAAGCCCTTCACCAGACGGTGGTAGCTGTTGAGGGTCGGGTTGGTGAAGGCGAGGACGGCGGGCGCGTGCGCCAGCAGACCACCGATGTACCAGCGGGCGATGTCGGAGAGCCCGCCGTAGCCGGTCTCGTCGTAGAACAGCGGCTTGCCGTCGTTCCACAGCGACTGGTGGGTGTGCATGCCCGAGCCGTTGTCACCGAAGAGCGGCTTCGGCATGAAGGTCGCAACCTTGCCCCACTGCTCGCAGGTGTTCTTGACGATGTACTTGAACTTCAGGATGTCGTCGGCCGCGTGCAGCATCGTGTCGAAGCGGTAGTTGATCTCCTGCTGACCACCCGTGCCGACCTCGTGGTGCGAGCGCTCGAGTGCGAAGCCCGCCTCGATCAGCTTGAGGGTGATGTCGTCGCGGAGGTCCGCCGTCTTGTCGACGGGGGAGACGGGGAAGTAGCCGCCCTTGTACGGGGTCTTGTTGGCGAGGTTTCCGCCCTCTTCTTCGCGACCGGTGTTCCAGGCGCCTTCCTCGGAGTCGACCGAGTAGAAGCTCGAGTTCTGCTTCACTTCGTACCGCACGTCGTCGAAGATATAGAACTCGGCCTCGGGGGCGAAGAACGCGGTGTCGGCGATGCCGGTGGAGGCGAGGTACTTCTCGGCCTTCTTGGCGACCTGGCGCGGGTCCTTGCCGTAGATCTCACCGTTGCGCGGGTTGTAGATGTCGAAGATCATGACGAGGGTCTTGGCCTCGCGGAACTGGTCGACGTACGCCGTAGTCACGTCGGGGATCAGCTGCATGTCCGACTCGTGGATGTTCGCGAACCCGCGGATCGACGAGCCATCGAACAGCTGTCCGACGGTGAAGAACTCCTCGTCGACGGTCGAGGCGGGGATGTTGAAGTGCTGCTGCACACCAGGAAGATCCGTGAAACGGATGTCGAGGAACTTGACGTCCTCGTCCTGGATGAACTTGAGCACCTCGGACGAATCTTTGAACATGAAGACTCCAGAGGTAGAACATTCGGGATCATGCCGGCCTCGGCCAGCCTCCTCGACCCTACCCAGAACCGGTGTCCCGGTCATATCTCGCATGTTTCGGGGATGTTACGGGGCCCCGATTACGCTGGATGCCGTGAGCCTCCCCGCCGAGAACGAGTATCCGGGCCAGCGGCTCGGCCTTCCCCGCGAGGGTCGCGGCTCCATCGCCCGGCCGGGGCGCCGGATCGCGGCGCTGTTGATCGACGTCGCGAGCGCCGGTCTGATCGGATACGCGTTCTTCTCCGCCCCCGACCCTGTGACCGGCGTCCCGTTCGCGAACCCGATCGCGACGAACCTCATCTTCTTCGTCGTGCAGATCCTGTTCATCCCGCTCTTGGGCGGAAGCCCGGGGCACCGGATCATGGGGATGCGGCTCGAGCTGGCATCCGGGGGCTGGGTGGGCGTCTGGCGCCCGATCGTCCGTACCGTACTGCTGGCCGTGATCATCCCCGCGGTCGTGTGGGACGCCGATCAGCGTGGCCTGCACGACAAGGTGGTCGGCACGGTTCTCGTCCGCACCTGAACCCGACAGCACCGATGAGAAAGGCCCCCGCCACAGCGGGGGCCTTTCTCATCGAATCAACGGGGGCGCGGTGAGCGCATCTTGGTCGGGTCGACACCCTTCGGAATCGGCAGCGACGACAACCCCTGCGACACCGACGAGACGCGCTTGATGACGGCGGCCATCGTGGAGCGGTCGACCTTCTTCGGCAGCGCCTTGATGGTCGAGGCCAGCTTGGCGATCGGCACCTCCTCGTCGCCATGACCGACGTAGAGCACGGTGACCGGGACGCCCGCCGCGACACGCGTCACGCGGGAACGCTCCTCGCCGACGAGACGCGTCAGCCGGCTGCGGTTGCCCTCGCCGATGAGCACGACGCCACCGCGGCCGATGGCGCGGTAGACGGCCTCCTGCGTGCGGGGGTTGACGCCGATCGGCGCCTCCGAAGCCTGCCAGTTACGACCGAGAGACGACGACAGCACGTGCCCGGTCGCGCCGGGCATGCCGTCGATCTTCTTGTACATGGCCGTCGTCGAGAGACGTGTCATGGTGATCATCGAGGCCAGGATGCCGGCCAGCAGACCCGTCACACCCCAGAGGATGACGCTCCATGCGGCGAGCGGCGGGATGAGGAAGCCGACGAGCACGCCGAGGGCGATGCCCACCAGCACGATTCCGGCCAGCAGGAACGGCAGCCACCGGTACTCCTTCTGCGTGAAGGTGTACAGGGTTTTCAGCTGCGAGAAGAAGCCCGGACGCTTCTCGGGCGTGGTGGTGCGAGCGGCCATGAAACTGATTCTATCTTTGCCGCGAGACCTTCCTCCCCAGCGGACGGTTCCGCCGGATGGTCCCCGCTTCCGACTTTTCTCGACACGCGGTCGGAGCGGTTCCGCCACCATCGCGGGATGAGCAGCTCCACGGCATCCGTTCTCGCCGAACCGTTCGATGCGTACCTGCGGCGTCGCGCGCGCAGCACCGTCCCCCTCACCGCGGGGGAGGCGGTGACCGCGGCCGTCGGCCTCCTTCGCGGATGCCGCGGGGCAGCCGCCGCTCGAGAGGGAACGACGTGGTGGCTGACGGCGACCGGCTGCCCCGTGGCCGTGGACGACCCGGGCGGACAGGACGGCGTCGCCGCGACGGCGGAGAGCCTGGCGCACCTCGCCGAGATCGCCGCAGACCCGCCCACCCGCGACATCCTCGGTCGAGCACGAGAGAGCGTCCTGACCCGCCCTCCCCGGGATTGGGATGCCGTCGAAAGACGCCTCTTCTCGCACGCGGCGCCGCTGCCTCTCGTCCTCGGCCCGCTCATCCCGTCCGTCGAAGCCGCAGCGCCTTCACCCGAGCGCGAGGGTGCGGTGGCGCGTGTGCTCGAGTTGGTCGACGCCGATCTGGCCGAGGCGACGCGCAGCGCTCTCGAAGGCATCCGCGAGCGCTGGCGCACCTCACGGATGCTTCGACTCGCGACCGTCGGAGGGGGCCTCGCCGTGATCGCGGTCATCGGCTTCTCGCTCATTCCGGCGGAGCACAGCTCGGCGCCGGCCGCATCCGAACGGACGCTGATGGATCCCGCACCGACCTCCTCCACGCCGTGGCTGTCGGACCCGCCGCCGGTGGATGAAAGACGCCCGCTCTCCGATGACGTCGAAGAGATCGCGCGGAGGCTCTTCACGGACATCGCCGGATGCCGCGACGACAAGGCCTGCGCGTCGTCCTATGAGGAGAATTCGGTGTTCCCGCGGGAGCCTCTCCTCGCGGATGCCGCCGCGGGGGAGATCGAGGTGGTCGACGACTTCGGGGGAGTGACCGTCGTACGCGTCGACGCTGCAGGATCGACGCAGTACGTCACTCTCGTGCGGCAGAACGAGAGATGGCTGGTCCGCGCCGCCAGAACGGTCGCGGACCAGCCATCATGAGCTGGTGCTCGGCGGGATCAGATCCCGAGATCACCCTCGAACTGCGCCGCCTCGAGGCGAGCCTTGACCGTCCCGAGGAAACGGGCCGCGTCGGCGCCATCGATGATGCGGTGATCGTACGACAGCGCGAGGTACACGTACGAGCGCACCGCGATGGCGTCCTTTCCGTCGACCGAGACGATTCCCGGCTTCTTCACCACGGCGCCGAGGCCGAGGATCGCCGACTGGGGCAGGAACACGATGGGCGTGTCGAACAGCGCGCCGCGCGAACCGGTGTTGGTCAGCGTGAAGGTGCCACCGGCGAGCTCGTCGGGCTTCAGCTTGTTGTCGCGCGTGCGGGCAGCGAGGTCGGCGATCTCGCGCGCGAGCTGGGCGATGTTCTTGTCACCGGCGTCCTTGACCACCGGCGTCAGCAGGCCGCGCTCGGTGTCGACGGCGATCGAGACGTTCTCGTGAGCCGGGTAGACGATCTCGTCGCCCTCGACCGTGGAGTTGATGATCGGGTACGCCTTGAGGCCCTCGATGGCCGCGATCGCGAAGAACGGCAGGAACGAGAGCTTGTCGCCCGTCTTCTGCTGGAACTCGCCCTTCATGCGATCGCGCAGGGCGGCGAGCTTCGTCACGTCGACCTCGACGACAGTGGTCAGCTGGGCCGTGGCCTGCATCGATGCGACGGCGCGCTCGGCGATGACCTTGCGCAGACGCGACATCTTCTGCGTGGTGCCGCGAAGCGGCGAGACCTCGACGGGGGCGGCAGCGGCGGGAGCCGAAGCGGCGGGAGCCGCAGCCGGAGCCGACTTCGCGGCCTCGGCGGCCCTGAGGACGTCTTCCTTGCGAATGCGTCCACCGACGCCGCTGCCCTTGACCGAGGCCAGGTCGACGCCCTGCTGCTGAGCGAGGCGACGCACGAGCGGGGTCACGTAGGTGATGTCGTCGTTCGACGACGCGGCGGGAGCCTGCTCTACGGGCTTCTCGGCGGCGGGCGCGGGAGCCGCGGGCTTCTCTTCCGCGGCGGGGGCGGGCTGCTCGGCAGGCTTCTGCTCGGCCGCGGGCTGTTCCGCCGGCTTCTCCTCGGCGGCGGGCGCCGGGGCCTCGGGCTGAGCGGCCGGAGCCGCACCGCTGCCGATGCGCGCGAGAGCGGCACCGACGTTGACCGTCTCGTCCTCCTGCACGAGGATCTCCTGCAGCGTGCCGGCGACCGGCGAAGGGATCTCGGTGTCGACCTTGTCGGTCGAGATCTCGAGGAGGGGCTCGTCGACCGCGACGTCATCGCCGACGGCCTTCAGCCAACGGGTGACGGTGCCCTCGGTGACGCTCTCACCGAGCTCCGGGAGCTTCACCTCGGTCGAGTCGCCGGCGGCGGCCGGAGCCGGCTGCTCGGCGGGAGCCGCCTGCGCGGCCGGGGCGGACTCGGCGGGAGCGGCCTCTTCCGCGGGAGCGGACTCCTGCTCGGCGGGAGCCACCTGCGGGGCGTCGTCGGACGACGCGGCGCCCGAGCCGTCACCGATCTTCGCGAGGACCGCGCCGACCTCGACCGTCTCGTCTTCTTGGACCAGGATCTCCTCGATCACGCCCGAGATGGGCGAGGGGATCTCGGTGTCGACCTTGTCGGTCGAGATCTCCAGCAGACCCTCGTCCTCCTGGACGGTGTCACCGACCTGCTTGAGCCAGCGGGTGACCGTTCCCTCGGTGACGCTCTCGCCGAGAGCGGGGAGGACGACGGAAGTGCTCATGGGTATGTCTCCTTCGTACCGGATGCGGTACCTAGCTTAGTGACCGGTTGCGGTCAGAGTGCGTGCAGGGGCTTGCCCGCGAGGGCCAGGAAGGCCTCGCCGAGCGCCTCGCTCTGGGTGGGGTGTGCGTGGACGAACGGCG
The DNA here is from genome assembly GCF_030818635.1 of Microbacterium sp. SORGH_AS_0421. NCBI lineage: Bacteria > Bacillati > Actinomycetota > Actinomycetes > Micrococcales > Microbacteriaceae > Microbacterium > Microbacterium sp. SORGH_AS_0421. The sequence goes on along the minus strand of NZ_JAUTAO010000001.1, from coordinate 2,767,668 downwards.
CGATGTCCTCGGGGTGGGCTTCCCAGCCCACCGCGAGTTGCGCTTCCGAGATCAATTCGCCGACGCGATCGCCCACCAGGTGGGCACCGACGACCGGCCCGTCGACACGCCGGACGATCTTCACGATGCCCGAGGTACCGATGATCTCGCTGCGGCCGTTTCCGGCCAGGTTGTATTCGTACGCCTTCACGGCATCGGATCCGTAACGATCCTGGGCCTGCGCCTCGGTCAGTCCGACGGACGCGACCTCGGGGTGGGAGTAGGCGACGCGGGGCACGTCGACATCGGGCACGAGCACGGGCGAAAGACCCGCGATCTCCTCCGCGACGAAGATGCCCTGCTGGAAGCCGCGGTGCGCGAGTTGCAGACCCGCCACGATGTCGCCCACGGCCCACACGTGGGCAGCGGCGGTGCGCAGACGCTCGTCGGTCTGGACGAAACCTCGGTCGAGCACGACCCCGGCCTCTTCGTAACCGAGCCCGGCGGTGACGGGACCTCGCCCGACCGCGACCAGGACGTAGTCGGCCACGAGTTCCGAACCGTCGTCGAGGGTCACCGTCACGGAGCCCGCGGTCTGCGCGAGGGAGGCGAAGCGTCGACCCAGCTGGAAAGCGATCCCGCGCTTGCGGAACGCCCGCTCGAGAGCCTTACTGGATGCCACGTCCTCCGCCGGCAGCAGATGCGGAAGCGCCTCGATGATCGTGACGTCCACGCCGAACGAACGCCAGACACTGGCGAACTCGACGCCGATCACGCCCCCGCCGAGAACGATCACGCGCTCGGGGATCACGTCGAGCTCGAGCGCCTGCTCGCTCGTCAGCACACGTCCACCGACATCGAGACCGGGCAGGCTGCGGCTGTACGAGCCGGTCGCGAGAATGACGTCGGTGCCGCGATAGACGTCGTCGCCGACGCGCACCGCGGGACCGGCCTCGAGGAAGCCCTCGCCGCGGACCACGCGGATGCCGCGGGCCGAGATCAACCCCTCGAGCCCTTTGAACTTCTTGGCGACGATGCCCTCGCGGTACGAGCGCACCCGCACCGGGTCGATGCCCGAGAAGGTCACGTCGACGCCGATATCGGCCGCGCCGCGCGCGGCGTCGGCGACCTCTCCGGCGTGCAGCAGCGCTTTGGTGGGGATGCAGCCGCGGTGCAGGCACGTTCCGCCGAGCTTGTCCTTCTCGACCAGCACCACATCTTTGCCCAGCTCGGCGAGGCGCAGAGCTGCGGCGTACCCGCCGCTTCCCCCGCCGAGCACGACGACGTCGGCGGTGTACTCGGTCACCGCGCGCCGTCCGTGGCCAGCATCTCGACGAGCGAGCGGACCGTTGCTCCCGTCACGCCCTTGTCGGTGTAGCCGAACGGCGCGGACTTGTTCATTCCCACTCCGGCGATGTCGAGGTGCACCCACGGGATGCGGGGGGCGTCGGCCTCCGCAGAGACGCGGCCGACGAAGTGACGGAGGAAGAGCCCGGCGAACAGCGAGCCGCCCGCGGGGTCTCCGATCTTCGCGTTCTGCAGGTCCGCGATGGGGGAGTCGAGGTCATCGACCATGTGGTCGGGCAGCGGCAGCTGCCAGGCGAGTTCTGCCGTGCGGGCCGATGCCGCGAGGTACTTCGCCACCGCGTCGTCGTCGCCCATCACGCCGGTGTGGCGGTTGCCGAGCGCCACGGTGATGGCGCCCGTCAGGGTGGCGACGTCGACGATGAGATCGGGGTTCTCGCGGCTGGCCGCAGCGAGGCCGTCGGCGAGCACCAGGCGCCCCTCGGCGTCGGTGTTCAGCACCTCGACCGTGGTGCCGTCGAGGGTGCGCAGCACGTCGCCCGGGCGCGTCGCACGGCCCGACGGCATGTTGTCGGCGATGCAGAGCCAGGCGCTGACGTGGACGGGCAACTGCATCTCGGCCGCGGCCTTGAGTACCGCCAGCACCGTCGCGGCGCCGCACATGTCGTATTTCATTCCGACCATCGATGCCGGCGGCTTCAGGGAGAGACCACCGGTGTCGAACGTGATGCCCTTGCCGACCAGAGCGACGTGGCGCTCGGCACCGGCGGGGGAGTAGTCGAGGCGCACCATGCGCGGCGGGCGATCCGACCCCTGACCCACGCCGAGGATGCCGCCGTAACCACCCTCGCGCAGGGCGGTCTCGTCGAGCACCTCGACCTCGACGGGGAGACCCTCGACGGCCTTGACGGCGGCGTCGGCGAAGTCGGACGGGCCGAGCCACTCGGCGGGCGTCGTGACGAGGTCCTTCACCAGTGCCACGGCTCCGGCGACGGCCGCGACCGCCGCGGCGTCGGCGTCAGCGGGCGCCTCCTCGGCGACGACGGTCACGCGCGTGGCGCGCACCTTCGCGGCCTTCTTCTTGTAGTCGGCGAAACGGTAACCGCCCAGGGCGGCGCCCTCGGCGATCGGGCGCCAGGCGGAGGAGGCGAGCGACTGCACGGCGATGTGCTCGAAGCCGGTCAGCTGACGAAGACCGGTGCCCGCGGCGTCGCGAAGCGCGGCCTCGGTGGGGTTCGCACCCGCACCTGCGACGGCGACCGGTGTCGCCACTCCCGGGACGTGAACCCGCTGGAACGATCCGGCGGCACCGGTGAAGCCGACCGCCGACAGAGCCGACCCGAGACCTTCCCAACCGTCGGGATCCGGGGATCCCTCCGAAAGGGTGGGAACTATCAGCAGGATCGCATCGGCGTCGGACTCGAGAGCGGGGGCGTGGGTGTACGCCACGGAGGGAAACGGCATGGCATCCATCCTAGGTTCGAGCGTGTTCGCTAGGAGCGGGACGCACCGCGACCGACGCATCCGGCACGCTCGTAGAGTGGAGACATGCGTTCCTCCGCCCCGCTGTACGACCGCGCCCCCGCGGCGCCACCCGTGCCGTCGGGCCTGCCGCTCGTGATCGCACTGACCGGTTTCACGGATGCCGGTGGGGCGGTGACCCGCCTGGTCGAGTACTTCCGCAACGACGTGCAGCCCAACGCCCTCTTCGTCTTCGACAACGACTCGCTTCTGGACTACCGCGCGCGTCGCCCGGCGATCACCTTCGTCGAAGACCACCTCACCGACTTCCGTCCGGCGCGCCTCGAGCTCTCGCTCGCGCACGACTCACTCGGACAGCCGTTCCTCCTTCTTGCGGGGTACGAGCCCGACTTCCTCTGGGAGGCGTTCGCCGAAACCGTTCTCGAGCTGTCGGCGGGTCTGCAGGTGTCGTCGATCACCTGGGTGCACGCCATCCCCATGCCGGTGCCGCACACGCGCCCCATCGGCACCACCGTCAGCGGGACGCGCCCCGATCTCGCCGAGGCGCACTCCGTCTGGCGTCCACACACGCAGGTCCCCTCGACCGCGGGCCATCTGCTCGAGTACCGCTTCGCGGAAGCCGGCGCCAAGGTCGCCGGTTTCGCGCTCCTCGTTCCGCACTATCTCGGTGATACCGAGTACCCCGCTGCGGCCCTCGCCGCCCTCGACAGCCTCACGGTCGCAACCGGTCTGGTGTTCGCAGGCGAAGTGCTCCGCGAAGAGAACCGCGAATTCCTCGGCAAGGTGACCGAGCAGGTCGAGGCGAGCGACGAGCTGACCCGCATGCTGGAGAACCTCGAGGAGCGCTACGACGCCTACATGGCGGGCTCCACGCAGGCCACCCCGATCATCCACACGGGCGATCTCCCCAGCGCCGACGAACTGGCCGCCGAGCTGGAGCGCTTCCTCGCCACCCGGCCCGGCGACGACGATCGCCGCGGCAAGCTCGGCTGAGATCGGTCCTGCATCGCACGTTCCCGGTTTCCCGAGAAGACGGCATCCGGGAATGCCTTCCTGCTCGCGGACGTTGTCTACGCATAGATCCCAGGCCCACGTCAAGTCCCGGTCCGGGAATGTGAGACAATGAAGAACCTGACCCGTTGTCAACCGGACCAGGAGCCCCCGCTCCTCGGTTCGGGACTTGACAAGGGTCTTACTAGTGTCCGAGAACGACCGGTGGCCGTGCAGCGTGCGTTCCCGGTGAAAGGCGAAACGTGGCAGACACGACAACCAAGACCCGCTCCCGGAGTGCGAAGGACACCGAACTCGAGAACTCCGAGGAGACCGTGACGGCGTCGAAGACGACGACCGCCAAGAAGGCCCCCGCGAAGAAGGCTCCGGCCAAGGCCAAGGCGGCCCCCGCCAAGGCGAAGACGAAGGCCAAGAAGGACGACGACCTCGAAGAAGACGAGGAAGACGTCGAAGTGGGCGATGTCGAGATCGACGACGCCGACGACAGCGACGACTCCGACGACGCGGCCAAGACAGACGCGAAGAAGTCCGACGACGACGACGAGGACGAGACCCCGGCGGCGCCCGCCGAGGCCCTCCCCACCGGCGCGATCGTCATCTCGTCGAGCGACGAGGACGACGTCCCCGTCTACTCCGCGCAGATCACGGGCGCGACCGCCGACCCGGTCAAGGACTACCTGAAGCAGATCGGCAAGGTTCCGCTGCTGAACGCGGCCGAAGAGGTCGAGCTCGCCATGCGCATCGAGGCGGGTCTGTTCGCCGAAGAGAAGCTGTCGAACATGACCGCGGCCGAAAAGACGAGCCAACTCGGACTCGATCTGCAGTGGGTCGCCCGTGACGGTCAGCGTGCCAAGAGCCACCTGCTCGGCGCCAACCTCCGCCTGGTCGTCTCGCTCGCCAAGCGCTACACCGGTCGCGGCATGCAGTTCCTCGACCTGATCCAGGAAGGCAACCTGGGCCTCATCCGTGCCGTCGAGAAGTTCGACTACACCAAGGGCTTCAAGTTCTCGACCTACGCCACCTGGTGGATCCGTCAGGCGATCACGCGTGCCATGGCCGACCAGGCCCGTACCATCCGTATCCCCGTGCACATGGTCGAGGTCATCAACAAGCTGGCTCGCGTTCAGCGCCAGATGCTGCAGGACCTCGGTCGCGAACCCACTCCGGAAGAACTGTCGCGCGAACTCGACATGACCCCCGAGAAGGTCATCGAGGTGCAGAAGTACGGCCGCGAGCCCATCTCCCTGCACACCCCTCTCGGCGAGGACGGCGACAGCGAGTTCGGTGACCTCATCGAGGACACCGAGGCCGTCGTCCCGGCCGACGCGGTGGGCTTCACCATGCTGCAGCGCCAGCTCGAGTCGCTCCTCGACTCGCTCAGCGAGCGCGAGGCGGGCGTGATCCGCATGCGCTTCGGCCTCGGCGACGGTCAGCCCAAGACCCTCGACCAGATCGGCGACACGTTCGGCGTCACGCGCGAGCGCATCCGTCAGATCGAGTCAAAGACGATGGCGAAGCTGCGTCACCCGAGCCGTTCGCAGTCGCTTCGGGACTACCTCGAATGAGCGCGGAGGCCAACGCCGGCAAGGCGCTCACCGTCACCGTCGAGGGCACCTCGTACGCTCGCATCCCGATCCGCACGCGGGTCGTCATGCCGGGTGACGACCTCGACGCCTTCATCCTCGAGTACGCGAAGGATGCCGTGCAGCCGGGCGACCTGCTGTTCGTCACCGAGAAGATCGTCGCCATCACGCAGGGTCGTTCGTTCAAACTCGACACCATCAAGCCCCGAAAGCTGGCTCTGTTCCTGTCGAAGTACGTCACTCGCACGCCGTACGGCATCGGTCTCGGCATGCCCGAGACCATGGAGATGGCCCTGCGCGAATGCGGAACGCCCCGCATCCTGTTCGCCGCCGCCGTCTCGGCCGTGACCAAGGCGATGGGTCGCAAGGGCGACTTCTACCGCATCGCCGGCGACAAGGCGCGCGCGATCGACGGCCCCACCAAGGGCACGATCCCGCCGTACAACCAGGCCGTCGTCCTCGGCCCTGAGCGTCCTCGCGAGGTCGCCGCGCGCCTGAAGTCGCTGCTCGGCGGTGACCTGCAGGTTGCCGTGGTCGACATCAACGACCTCGGTGGCAACATCCTCGGCTCCACGATGGACAAGGCCGGCGAGAAGCGTCTCGTCGCAATCCTGAAGGACAACCCGCTCGGCCAGGGACACGAGTCCACGCCGCTGGGTATCGTCCGCCATAGCTGACACCATCCGACGAGAAGGCCCGCTCCCGTTCCGGGGAGCGGGCCTTCTCGCTGTCCGGAGGCCGCGGGGCACGCGGCGAAGACGGCGACCGCCCCCGCGCGCCGGGCACCGGATCCAGGGCCCACGCGAGAGGCCCGCCCTCGACGCGGGAAGCGGGCCTTCGGACGCCCGGGGTCAGAACCCGATGGCGGCCTGGTAGCGCGGCTTGTGGCCGGTGCGGATTCCGGTGACGCTCGGCTTGTTCTCGTACACGCCGGCGCCCCAGTTGCCCTCGACGAGCACGGGTCCGTCGGGGCCGACGACGATGTCCCAGCCGACGTACTGCACCTGGGGCACGACGCGCGCGACCCGGTCGACGAACGCCTTCACGTCGTCGATCATCGGCAGCTGGAAGTCGGCGATGCGCGCTCCCGAGTCGGGGTGCAGCTCGTGCACGTGCCCGTGCGAGTCGTAGCCGGCGCCGAGGGCGTGGCCGTTCTCGTCGAGCATCGTGTAAAAGCCGCCGAAGGTCATCTGGTCGCTGACCGCTCCGCGGCCGAACTTCTGCGCCATCGCGAGGATGTGCGTCTTGTCTCCATCGAAGAAGGCCGTGACGCGCGTGGTGTTGACCGTGCCGGGGCAGACGGCCGCGAGGTCGTCGTGCTGGCGGATGACTTCTTCGACGAGGATCTCGCCGCGCTCGAGCAGCCCGCGGTGGAACTGCTCCCAGTCCTCGACCTCGGCCGCGTGGTAGCGGTGCACGCCGGTTCCGGCCTGACCGACCGGCTCCTTCGTGACGATGGTGCCGAGACGCTCGGTGAAGGCACGCAGCTCGTCGGCGTTGTCCGCGTTGACCACCATCCACTCGCGGCGGAGGAACTCGCTGAACGTGCGGTCGAACTCGACCTTGTCCTGGAAGAGGCCGCGGTAGTCGGGGTGGTCGTACTTCTGCGAGATCTGGTTCGACACCGGATGCGTCATATAGGTGGCGCGCTCGGCGGGGGTGAGGATCGCGAAGTCGTAGTCGATGTAGTCCTGGAAGCCGACGTTCTTCACACCCGCTTGGAACAGCATGTCGGCGACGACGAGCGGCAGGGCCTTGCCGTGCTGGGCCGAGGCTTCTTTGGCGCGTTCGACGACGGATCCGACGTCGATGCGGCGGGCGCGTCCGGCGAGGTAGCGAAGGCGCGTGACGGGGGAGAAACCCTGCTGAGGCATGTGGCTCCGGGGTCGGGGAAGGAGGACCCCGTTAGTCTAAAGGGGTGACCTCCACGCTCCCTGCCCGCTTGCCCGCGGCCGGGGGAGTGGCGCCCGTGGCGCTCGTCTCGGAGTCCGCCCTGCGTCAGAACGCCCCGCTCGCCCTCGCGGCCGGCACCGGCTCACGCGCCGACGACGTCTTCGCCGCCGATGCCTGGGGCCACGGCGCGGAGTGGGTGGCATCCGTGCTCTCGGATCTCGGGATGGATGCCGCACCCCTCGACGCCGCGGTCCTGTTCGGCCTGCCCGGCTCGCACGCTCGCCCCGTGCTGTCGCTGCGCGGTCGAGCGCTCGGGACCAAGCCCCTGCTGCGCGGCGAGGGTGTCTCGTACGGGTACACGCACCGAGCGCCCCTCGACACCACCGTCGCCCTGGTGACCGGCGGCTACGCCCAGGGCGTCGTGCGATCCCTGGGCAACGCGGTCTCGGTCTCGATCGACGGCCGACGTCATCTCATCGTCGGGCGCGTCGCCATGGACGTCTGCGTCGTCGACGTCGGAGACGCCGTCGTGCCGCGCGGCTCCGAGGTGGTCTTCTTCGGCGACCCTGCCGCGGGTCACCCCTCACTGCAGGAGTGGACGGATGCCACCGGCCTCACCCCAGCCGAGATCGTCGCCGTCGTGGGTGTCCGCGCTGATCGGAGGGTGACCGCGTGAGCGCCGTCTACCGCGTCGACCTCGACGCTCTCGCCCGGAATCTCCGCCGCGTGCGCGAGGCCGTCGCCCCCGCCACTGCCATGCTCGTCGTCAAGGACGACGCCTACGCCCACGGGCTCGAACCGATCGTGAGGCGTGCCGTCGAAGAGGGCGTTCGCTGGATCGGCGCCTTCGACGTGGTCACCGGAACCGAGGTCCGCCGCATCGCCGGATCCGACGTCCGCATCTTCGTGTGGCTCATCGGCGGGAGCGACGACCTCGCCGCGGGCGTCGATGCCGACCTCGACCTCGGTATCGGCGACGAAGCGCTGCTCGACGATCTCGCGGGTCTTCGCCTCGAGCGCCCCGCACGCGTGCACCTCAAGATCGACACGGGCCTGCACCGAAACGGGATCCGTCCCGAGCGGTGGAACGCCGCACTCGCGCAGACCGCCGCGCTGGTCGCCGACGGCCGCGCCGTGTTCGAGGGCATCTGGTCCCACATCTCGGAAGCCTCGGATGCCGATGACGACGACGCCCGTGCGGTGTTCTTGGCGGCGCGGGAGACCGCGCGCGCCGCAGGGCTCGATCCCCGCTTCTCCCATCTGGCCGCCAGTGCGGCAGGTTTCGCCCGGGGGGAGTTCCGGGAGGATCTGGTGCGCGTCGGGGCGTTCTCGTACGGCATCCGCCCCGCCGGCGGACCCAGCGAGGTCGAGCTGGGCATCGAGGCGATCAGCCGCCTCACCGCCACGGTGACCGCCGTCGACGCTGCGGGCGTCCACCTCGACGTCGGAAGCCTGCACGGGCTGCCGAGCGCCCTGGGCGGACGTTTCGACGCGCCCACGCCGGACGGGCCTCGCCGCGTCGAGGCCATCACCCCGACCGAGACGGTGCTCGCCCCGTGGGCGGGTGCCGCTCCCGGTGACGAGATCGTGCTGTTCGGCTCGGGCGCCCTCTACGGCGTCACCGACCTCGCCGAACTCATCGACACGATCGGCGAAGAGATCGCGTTGCGCGTGTCTCCCACCGTGCCGAGGTCCTATCTCACCGATCGAGCCTGACACGCGAAACGGGCCCCGACGCACAAGGTGCGCGGGGCCCGTTTTCGATGAGGCGGTCTTACTCGGCGGCGTTCAGTCGCGCCGTCTCGTCGTGCCATGAGGTGGCGACGCTGCGGAGCTTCTCTTCGTACTTGCGGCCGTGGTGCGCACAGAACAGCAGCTCGCTGCCGTTGACCGTCGCGGCGATGTACGCCTGTGCGCCGCAGGAGTCGCAGCGATCCGCCGCCGTCAGGCGGTGGTCGAGGACGGCTGACGCTTCGGGTGCAGTCGTGGTGGTCATGTCGGGTGCCCTCCTCAGGTGGTCGTGGGCGAGTCTCCATATACAACCACGCGGATGTTTCCCCTATGCCGCGGCTTGATCACATTTCGCTGTGCGCGTACGGTGACCCGACCCGCCTGTGTGTCTGGCAGTGGATGTCGGTGGCCCCGATTACGCTCAGAGATCGTGACGTCCGAGTACTCCGCCCATCATCTGCAGGTCCTCGAGGGCCTCGAAGCCGTGCGCAAGCGCCCGGGCATGTACATCGGGTCCACCGACTCCCGCGGTCTCATGCACTGCCTGTGGGAGATCATCGACAACTCCGTCGACGAAGCCCTCGGCGGACACGGCTCGCGCATCGACATCGTGCTGCACGCCGACGGCAGCGTCGAGGTGCGCGACCGCGCCCGCGGCATCCCGGTCGACGTCGAGCCCCGCACCGGCCTGACCGGTGTCGAGGTGGTCTTCACCAAGCTTCACGCGGGCGGCAAGTTCGGCGGCGGCTCGTACGCTGCCTCCGGCGGTCTGCACGGCGTCGGCGCCTCGGTCGTGAACGCGCTGTCCGAGCGACTCGACGTCGAGGTCGACCGCGGCGGCAAGACGTACGCGATGTCGTTCCACCGCGGCGAGCCCGGTCTGTTCGCCGGGGACACCCCCGACTCCACGTTCACGCCGTTCGAACGCAGCAGCGAGCTGCGCGTGATCGGCAAAGCGCCGCGCGGTGTCACCGGCACGCGCATCCGTTACTGGGCCGACCGACAGATCTTCACCAAGGACGCCGCCTTCGGCCTCGATGAACTCGTGCAGCGCGTGCGCCAGACCGCGTTCCTCGTGCCGGGACTCGAGATCGTCGTGCAGGACCAACGGGGCGAGGAGCGCGTCGAGACCAGCTACCGCTTCGACGGCGGGATCTCGGAGTTCGCGGAGTTCCTCGCACCCGACGCCGCCGTCACCGACACCTGGCGTCTCACCGGCACCGGTACCTTCACCGAGACCGTCCCCGTGCTGCAGCCCGGCGGATCGATGATCCCCACCGAGGTCGAGCGCGAGTGCGAGGTCGACATCGCGGTGCGCTGGGGCACCGGCTACGACACGACGACCCGCTCGTTCGTCAACATCATCGCCACCCCCAAGGGCGGCACGCACCAGCAGGGCTTCGAGCAGGGCCTGATGAAGGTGCTGCGTTCGCAGGTCGAGCAGAACGCCCGAAAGCTCAAGGTCGGCAACGACAAGATCGAGAAGGACGACCTGCTCGCCGGCCTCACCGCCGTCATGACCGTGCGCCTTCCCGAGCCGCAGTTCGAAGGCCAGACCAAAGAGATCCTCGGCACTCCCGCGGTTCGGCAGATCGTGGCATCCGTCGTTCAGAAAGAGCTGTCGGCCCGCTTCGCCTCGCCTAAGCGCGACGACAAGGCGCAGACCGCTCAGCGTGCTCGAGAAGATCGTCTCCGAGATGAAGGCGCGCATCTCGGCGCGCACCCACAAAGAGACCCAGCGTCGAAAGAATGCCCTCGAGTCCTCCTCGCTTCCCGCGAAACTCGTCGACTGCCGTTCCAACGACGTCAACGACTCCGAGCTGTTCATCGTCGAGGGCGACTCCGCCCTCGGCACGGCGAAGCTCGCCCGCAACAGCGAGTTCCAAGCGCTCCTGCCCATCCGCGGCAAGATCCTCAACACGCAGAAGGCCTCGATCAGCGACATGCTGTCGAACGCCGAGTGCGCCTCGATCATCCAGGTGATCGGCGCGGGCTCGGGTCGATCGTTCGATCTCGACGCGGCCCGCTACGGCAAGATCATCCTGATGAGCGACGCCGACGTGGACGGCGCGCACATCCGAACACTGCTGCTGACGTTGTTCTTCCGGTACATGCGCCCGCTCGTCGAGGAGGGCCGGGTCTTCGCCGCCGTACCACCGCTGCACCGCGTGATCGTCATGAACCCGGGCACCAAGCCCAACGAGACGATCTACACCTACAGCGAGCAGGAGCTCCACACCCTGCTCACCAAGCTCAAGCGCGGCAACAAGCGTTGGCAAGAGCCGGTGCAGCGGTACAAGGGCCTCGGCGAGATGGATGCCGATCAACTCGCGACAACGACCATGGATCGCGGCGGCCGCATGCTGCGCCGCGTTCGCGTGCAGGACATGGAGGCCGCGGCATCCGTCTTCGATCTGCTCATGGGCAGCGACGTCGCCCCGCGCCGCGAGTTCATCATCGACTCGAGCGACCGTCTCGCGCGCGAGCGCATCGACGTCTGACGCCCTTTTCGTCGGCGCCCCGCTCGGGTGCGCCTCTGTTCCGGACCGTCGGGCGGACTCGGGGCTCGACACGCCGCCCCTGCCCGCGCGCGCCACCGACGAACTCCGCACGACGGCACATCGCCACACCCAGAGAGGGCACTCCCACCGCAGGCCCGAAAGGTACCGTCGGGCGGACTCTCACCCCGACACGCCTCCCCAGCCACCCCTGCCCCGGCGAGCCACCGATCAACTCCGCACGACGGCACACAAGGCGAGCCGACGGGGGAGCAGCCGGGCTCAGCGGACGACGGTCCCGATCGCGCCGATGACGGCTTCGAGCGGCTGGCCCGAGGCGTCGCGCTTCGCGCCGGACTCGGGCAGGGCCCGCACCGAACCATCGGTGCCGACGGCGCGCGGATCGGAGCCGACCCAGGCGAGCACGAGGGCGTCCTCGCCGCGGAGCAGACGCTGCGCACGCACGCCACCGGTGGCGCGGCCCTTCGCGGGGAACTCGGTGAACGCCGACACCTTCGCGCTGCCCGCGTCGGTGCCCAGGAGCGCGGCAGACGAGCCGGCGACGGTGACCACGACGGCATCGAAGGCGGAGGCGCCCACCACGGCGAACGAGATCACGCGGGCGCCGTCGGAGAGACGGATGCCGGCCATACCTCCCGCGGACCGTCCCTGCGGTCGCACCGACGAGGCCTCGAAACGCAGCAGCTGCGCGTCGCTCGCGACGAAGACGAGCTCGGCGTTGTCGCCCGCGGGGGCGGCGCCGACGACGCGGTCGCCGTCGCGGAGCGAGATGATCTCGATCTCGTCCTTCGAGCCCAGCTCGGTCGCGGCGACGCGCTTGACCACCCCCTGCTCGGTGCCCAGGGCGATCGTGGGGGAGTCGACCAGCGGAACGAGGGCGACGACCTTCTCGCCCTTCGCCAGCGCCAGATACTGCTCCACCTTGGTTCCGGCGGCGACCTGCACCGAGTTGGCCGGCACCGAGGGAAGGTCGACGGGGGAGAAGCGCACGAGGCGCCCGGCCGAGGTGACCGCCGCGATGTCACCACGGGTGGTGGTGTCGACCGAGGAGCGGATCGCGTCGTGCTTGGACCGCCGCGCGGGCGGGACCACGCCGCCGGCGGGGGCGTCGGCCACGAGCTCGGCGCGGACCATGCGGCCGGTGGCCGAGAGATACACACGGCACGGTGCGTCCGCGATCTGCAGGTCCGCGGCGGCGGCGGCCTTCGCCGAACGGGGCTGCACGGGCCCGCCGTTGAGCAGCATGGTGCGCCGCGGGGTGCCGTGCGCCTCGGCCGCGGCATCGAGTTCTCTGGCCACCTGCTGGCGCAGCAGCGTCTCGCTCCCGAGCAGTTCGACGAGCTGGGCGATCTCGGCGTTCAACTGATCGCGCTCGGCCTCGAGCTCGATGCGCGAGAACTTCGTCAGCCGGCGCAGGCGCAGTTCGAGGATGTACTCGGCCTGCGGGTGCGAGAGGTCGAACACCTCCTGCAGCTTGGTGCGCGCCTGCTCGCCGTCGTCGGAGGAGCGGATGACCTGGATGACCTCGTCGATGTCGAGGATCGCGATGAGCAGACCCTCGACGAGGTGCAGACGCTCCCGTTTGCGGGCCAATCGGTACTCGCTGCGTCGCGTGACGACACGAATGCGATGACCGATGTAGACGCGCAGCATCTCGCGCAGACCGAGTGTCTGCGGCTGCCCGTCGACGAGCGCGACGTTGTTGATGCCGAACGAGTCCTCGAGCGGGGTCAGCCGGTACAACTGCTCGAGAACGGCTTTCGGGTCGAATCCGGTCTTGATCCCGATGACGAGGCGCAGACCGTTGTTGCGGTCGGTGAGGTCAGTGACGTCGGCGATGCCCGTGAGCTTCTTCGCCTGCACGGCGTCTTTGATCTTCTCGATCACGCGCTCGGGGCCGACGAGATACGGGAGCTCCGTGATCACGATGCCGGTGCGACGCGGACCGAGCGACTCGATCGACGCCTTCGCGCGCGTGCGGAACGTTCCGCGGCCGTTCGTGTAGGCATCTTTGATGCCGTCGAGGCCGACGATGATTCCGCCCGAGGGCAGGTCGGGGCCGGGGACGAACTCCATGAGCTCTTCGACCGTGGCCTCGGGGTGCTGCAGCAGGTGGATGGCTGCGGCGACGACCTCGATGAGGTTGTGCGGCGCCATGTTCGTGGCCATGCCGACCGCGATGCCCGTCGCCCCGTTCACGAGGAGGTTCGGGAACGCCGCCGGAAGAACCTCGGGCTGCTGGAACTGTCCGTCGTAGTTGGGGATGAAGTCGACGACGTCCTCGTCGAGGTTCTCGGTCAGCGCCAGCGCCGCTGCCGCCAAGCGCGCCTCGGTGTAACGCGGGGCGGCGGGCCCGTCGTCGAGCGAGCCGAAGTTGCCGTGGCCGTCGACGAGGGGAACCCGCAACGAGAAGTACTGCGCCAGCCGGACGAGAGCGTCGTAGATCGGCGCGTCGCCGTGGGGGTGCAGCTTTCCCATGACCTCGCCCACGACACGCGCACTCTTGACGTGGCCGCGGTCAGGCCGAAGGCCCATCTCCGCCATCTGGTAGAGGATGCGGCGCTGCACCGGCTTGAGTCCGTCGCGCGCATCGGGCAGGGCGCGCGAGTAGATGACCGAGTAGGCGTACTCGAGGAACGACCCCTGCATCTCGGTCGAGACATCGACGTCTTCGATGCGCTCGACGACGGACGAGTTCGAGGGAGAGGAGGAACGGGAATCGGGCATAGGTACGGCCTCGGGTCGGGCGGGCGTCGCGTCTCGACGGGGATCGGGACTCCTGTGGAAGACTGGGCCCGATGTCACTCAGCCTACCGGCGGACCCGCCGCGCTCTCGGAGCCTCACCGGTGTGGTGCCCCAGTCGATCGACGCCCTGAGGGGCGAGTCGGAGTGGTTCGCTCCCGCCCGCAGCGCCATCGTGATGCTCGTGGACGGGCTCGGCGCACACAACCTGGCGGCCCGGCGCGGCCACGCGCGGTTCCTGGGCTCGGTGGGCGGTCGCAAGGACGTCGCACGCACGGTGTTCCCCTCGACCACGGCCGCGGCGCTCACGAGCCTGCTGACCGGCGCGGAGCCCGGCAGCCACGGCATCGTGGGCTACCGCACCCGCATTCCCGGCACCGACATCGCGGCCAATCAGCTGCACGGGTGGGAGACCGACAGCCTCGACCCGCTCACCTGGCAGAGACGCACTCCGCTTTTCGCCCTGCGCGCCGACGCCGGGCTCCGCAGCTTCGTCGTCTCACGACCGAGCTATACCGGCACGGGCTTCACCGAGGCGACGCTGCGCGGGGCGGAGTTCGCCTCGTCCGACGACATCGACGAGCGCGTACGTCTGGCGGCCGATCTGGCCGCACGGCATCCGGGATCTCTGACCTACCTGTACGCCCCCGAGCTCGATACCGCGGGTCACCGGGACGGGTGGGAGTCCGACCGATGGACCGACGCCCTCGAGCGGGTGGATGCCGCGGCCCGCCGCCTCGCCGAGTCCATCGACCCGCGCACGGGCGTCGTCGTCACGGCCGATCACGGCATGGTCGACGTCCCCGCCCACAAGCACGTCCTGCTCCGAGAGGGGGACCCGTTGCTCGAGGGCGTCGCTCTCATCGGCGGCGAGCCCCGAATGCTCCACCTGTACACCCACGCGGGGCGAGCGGATGCCGTGGCCGCGCTGTGGCGGGAGACCGAGGCGGCACGGGCCTGGGTGCTCACGCGCGACGAGGCCATCGCGGCCGGCCTCTTCGGCGACGTCGACGCCGAGGTCCACCCGCGCATCGGGGACGTGCTCGTCGCCGCGCGCGGACGTTTCGCGTACTACGACGACCGCGAGCCCGACAAGCGCCCGCAGCGCATGGTGGGCCAGCACGGCTCGCTCACCGACGAAGAGCGCACGGTGCCGCTCCTCCGTCTGGGCGCGTTCGCCTGAGCACAGCAGGATGGCCGGGGGGCCGCATCCGTCTCGGGCGGACACGGGTCGGCTGACCGACGAACCGGCCGAGAAAGTCGATCCCTCGTCAGCTCTCGTCGGAGCGAGCGCCGAAGACGATCTCGTCCCACGACGGCATCGACGGGCGCCCCTTCGCGCGGCGACCGTTGTCGGCCTGGGGACGCTCGGGTTCACTCGGCGTCTCTTGGCTCTCGTCGACGTAGCCCGGCTCGACGGCGTCGAACAGGGCGACCGGCGGGCTCGAGGGACGCGGCTCCGGCTCGGCGACCTCGGAGGCACCGGGCAGCGGCTCGCGCTGACCCCGACGGCGACGGAGCGCCTCGAGCAGGTCGGCGGTCTCGGCCGAGGTGACGGGCGCATCGGGTGCACGCTTGATGGCGGCAGCCTGAACGGCGGTGGCGACGGGACCGGTGGCCTCCACACCCGGCTCGTCGTCGATGTCGATGCGCCGAGGCCCGAAGGCTCCGCTGTCGAAGCGGGAGTCGTCCTTCGAGACGTTGTCGAGGGCGCGAAGGCGGGGGATCAGTCCCTCGGGAAGCGAACCCTGGCGCGACAACTGGATGGCGTCCGAGTTCTGCGGCGAGAGGACGCTGCGACGCGGGTCGAAGCTCCAGCGCGCGTCGTGGTCGATGCCGTTGGCGGTGAACTCCAGCTTGACGGACCAGCCCGAGCTCTCTTTCCAGCTCGTCCAACGCTCCGCTGACGCACCGGCCTCGGCGAGCTTGGCACGCACGGCCGCCCCGAAGGTGATGGGGGAGTCGTGCTCGAGCGTGCCGCCCAGCAGCACCGGCACGGCGAGGGCTTGAGCCACGACGTGCTCGCGCTCGGCGAGGACGGGACCCTCGAAGCGTTCCACGTCTTCGACGCGGGCGTTCAGAAGCGTCGCCACCTCACGAGCCGACATGCCGGCGCGAATGTGCGCCTGAATTTCTCGGGGGCTCGGGCGCGGGGCACGGTCGTCGTCCTCACGGTCCCGACGCGCACGGCGCGCTTCAGCGCGCAGCACCTCATCGAGCGCGAGGGCGAAGCGCTCGCCCGCCTGCGTCGCCACGACGAGGACGTCATCTTCGGTTCCGATGACTTTGAGCTGTTCCATACGAAACACCCCTCCGATCTGCGGTCAGCGTTCATGCTGTCACGCGTGCCGCCCGCAACCGGGAATATCGCGGGCGCGCCGCGAGTTTCCCGTCAGGCCTGACACGCTCGCCCCTCTCGGAGCATTTGCTTATCGAGGACGGGTCATGCAAACTATGGCCGCCCGATCGGGCACCCGATGGGGCATAGCACCACGAAATCCGGAAGTAGAGACCTGCACGCATGGCAACCGATTACGACGCACCGCGCAAGACCGAGGACGACAGCGAGTCGATCGAGGCCCTCAAAGAGCGCGTGCCCGACAAGGCGTCGGGGTCGATCGACAACGAGGATGCCGATAACCCCTCGGGCTTCGAACTGCCCGGCGCCGACCTCTCCGACATCGAGCTCGATGTCGTCGTGCTTCCCGCTCAGGAAGACGAGTTCACCTGCATGAACTGCTTCCTCGTGAAGCACCGTTCCCAGATCGCCGAAGAGAGCGGCCCCGGCTTCATCTGCCTGGAGTGCGCAGCCTGACCTGAGCACGCTGGATCGCCGCGACCAGGCGATCCGGCGTGCGGGTGGACACCACCCACGACGGGGTCGGGTCGTCGGGATCGGTCACGGGAACCGTGACGATGCCGTCGATACCGCCGCGGATCACGTGCCAGGCCCGGTGGTCGAGACCACTCCCACGGGCGGTACGAGCCTCTTCGGCGACGACGCCGACGGGCGCACCCAGGAGGTCGACCGGGATGTGCGCGCGTCCCGCGCGCAGTTCACCGTCACGGATCTCGATCACGGGGGCGATCGCCAGCAGACCCGACACGATCCCCACCGACACCACGAGCCCGATGAACAGAGCCAGGGTCGTGTCGAGCGGCGAGAAGACGACCGCCGCCATCGGACCGCACACGGCTGCGGCGACCAGCGCCCACAGCGACGGGCTGAGACGCTCTCGATACTCGGCTGCGGTGCGGATGCCGCACCCCCTCTTCTGCATTACCCTCGTGGGGTGACCGAAACGGTGGACGTCCTCATTGTCGCATCCGAGCCTCCGGTCTTCGCCCACCCCGGCGACGCCGGAGCCGACCTGACCGCCGCCGAGGCGGTTCGACTGGAACCCGGGCGCCGCGCCCTCGTCTCGACGGGGGTGCGCATCGCGCTTCCCGAGGGGTATGCCGCGTTCGTCGTGCCGCGCAGCGGCCTGGCCGCCAAGCACGGCATCACGATCGTGAACGCGCCGGGGACGATCGACGCCGGTTACCGCGGCGAGATCAAGGTCGCCCTTTTGAACACCGACCTCGACGAGGCCTATGACATCGCGGTCGGAGACCGCATCGCCCAGCTCATCGTGATGCCCGTCCCGACCGTGCGCTTCGTCCCCGTCGACGACCTGCCCGACAGCGTGCGCGGTCAAGGCGGCTTCGGATCGAGCGGATACCAGACTCTGCAAGGGAGCACCCGATGACCGACGACGAGTCGCAGACCACGCCCGAGACCACCGAGGACGATCAGTCCGGCGCCGAGGCGGTGCCGGCGACCAAGAGCGCCCCGGTCGACCGCGAGAGCGCGGGCCCGTTCGACGAGGCCGAGGCCAACCCCGTGCGCCCCTACATCGACCTGGGCGGGATCAAGATCCTGCCGCGCGAGGGCCTGAACCTCCGCCTCGAGGTCGAGGAGCAGACCAAACGCATCGTGGCCGTCGGCCTCGACTACGCCGACTCGACCCTGCAGGTGCAGCCGTTCGCCGCTCCGCGCTCGAGCGGCCTGTGGGAAGAGACGCGCGACCAGATCCGCCAGCAGGTCAAGCAGCAGGGCGGCCGCGTCGAAGAGCGCGAGGGCCCCCTCGGTCCGGAGCTCCTCGCAGAGGTCCCCGTCGCCGCGGCGGACGGCGCGAGCAAGCGTCTCGCCCGGTTCGTGGGCGTCGACGGACCCCGCTGGTTCCTGCGCGGCGTCGTCGGGGGAGCGGCCACCAGTGACGTCGAGGCGGCCGCCGCTGTCGAAGACCTCTTCCGTTCGATCGTCGTGGTCCGCGGATCCTCGCCGATGCCGCCGCGCGATCTCATCCCGCTCCGGATGCCGTCGAGCCCCGGAACGGCATGAGCGACGATTCCACCCGCCCGGCGCGAGAAGACGACCGCGTCCCCCTCGACCCGCCCTCCGCGGCGGAAAGCGTGAGCGCGGCTCTCGGTAACGCCGCGCGTCGCGCAGGCCTCGACCCGGCCAAGCACAGCTCGACCGGCGCCGCCGTATGGTCGGCGATGGGCGGGGTGCGCGGCATCCTGGAATCCGTCCTGCCCTCGCTCGCGTTCGTCGTGCTGTTCACGATCACGATCGACCCCGAGACGCGCCAGGGAAACCTGTGGTTGAGCCTGGGCGTCTCAGTCGGGCTGGCCGTCGCCTTCACGCTCGCGAGACTCATCGCCAAGTCACCGCCGAGCGCTGCGATCGGCGGGCTGCTCGCGACGGCGGGAGCAGCCGTGCTGTCGCTGGTGACCGGGCGCGGTCAAGACAACTTCGTGCCGGGGTTCTTCACCAACGGCGCATACGGGACGGCGTTCCTGGTGTCGGCGCTGATCGGCTGGCCGCTGATCGGCCTGGTGGCGGGCTACCTGCTCGGCGAGGGCACCCGCTGGCGCGCCGATCGCCGTAAGCGCCGCGCCTACACGTGGCTCTCGATCGCGTGGGCGGCCCTGTTCGCCGCGCGTCTCGCGGTGCAGCTGCCGCTGTACTTCGCGGGAGACGTGACGGCGCTAGGGACGCTCAAGATCGTCATGGGCCTACCGTTGTTCGCGCCGATGCTGGCGGTGACGTGGCTCGTCGTCCGCGCCCTCCACCCTCGTCGAGAGTCCTGATATTATCTTGACATCAAGATAAATCCGCTGCCTCGAGCGGTTAGGTCGACCTTCCTGGAATCGACCTCTCCCCGCGGGGAAGATGGAGAAATGCGGGCCGACGCCTGCGCATTCGCCGACGAAGGAGACGATCGTGTCCACGGTTGACAGCTTCGGTGCCAAGAGCACCCTGACGGTCGGCAGCACCGACTACGAGATCTTCCGCATCGACACGGTCGCCGGTCACGAGAAGCTCCCGTTCAGCCTCAAGGTGCTGCTCGAGAACCTTCTGCGTACCGAGGACGGCGCCAACGTCACCAAGGAGCAGATCGAGGCGCTCGGCTCGTGGGACCCCACGGCCGAGCCCGACACCGAGATCCAGTTCACCCCGGCGCGCGTGGTCATGCAGGACTTCACCGGTGTGCCCTGCATCGTCGACCTCGCCACCATGCGCGAGGCCGTCACCGCTCTCGGCGGCGACCCGAACAAGATCAACCCGCTCTCGCCCGCCGAGATGGTCATCGACCACTCGGTCATCGCCGACCTGTTCGGTAGCGAGAACGCCCTCGAGCGCAACGTCGAGATCGAGTACGAGCGCAACGGCGAGCGGTACCAGTTCCTTCGCTGGGGCCAGTCGGCCTTCGACGACTTCAAGGTCGTCCCCCCGGGAACCGGCATCGTGCACCAGGTCAACATCGAGCACCTCGCCAAGGTCATCTACGACCGCTCCGTCGATGGCGTGCTGCGCGCGTACCCCGACACCTGTGTCGGCACCGACTCGCACACCACCATGGTCAACGGCCTGGGCGTTCTCGGTTGGGGCGTCGGCGGCATCGAAGCCGAGGCGGCCATGCTCGGCCAGCCCGTGTCGATGCTCATCCCGCGCGTCGTCGGCTTCAAGCTCAGCGGTGAGATCCCCGCGGGCGTGACCGCGACCGACGTCGTGCTCACCATCACCGACATGCTGCGCAAGCACGGCGTCGTCGGAAAGTTCGTGGAGTTCTACGGCGAGGGTGTGGCCTCGGTTCCGCTCGCCAACCGCGCCACCATCGGAAACATGAGCCCCGAGTTCGGCTCCACCGCCGCGATGTTCCCCATCGACGACGTCACGCTCGAGTACCTGCGTCTGACCGGTCGCGACGAGCAGACCGTCGCCCTGGTCGAGGCGTACGCCAAAGAGCAGAAGCTCTGGCACGACGCCGACCGCGAGCTGGCCTTCAGCGAGTACATGGAGCTCGACCTGTCGACGGTCGTCCCCTCGATCGCCGGCCCCAAGCGCCCGCAGGACCGCATCCTCCCTCTCCGAGGCGAAGTCGCAGTTCGAGAAGGACATCCTCAACTACGCCGGCGGCGCGACCTCGGACTCCGTCGTCGACCTCGAGGTCGACGGCACGTTCCCGGCCTCGGACCCCGGTTCGGTCCCCGGCCAAGAGCACGAGCACGTCACCGAGACCGAGGTGCTCGTCTCGTCGGGTCACCCCGCGAACGCCTCCAACCCGGTGCGCGTCACCACGCCGGAGGGCCAGTCGTACCTGCTCGACAATGGCGCGGTCACTCTGGCAGCCATCACCTCGTGCACGAACACCTCGAACCCCTCGGTCATGATCGCGGCCGGCCTCCTCGCCAAGAACGCCGTTGACAAGGGCCTCAAGCGCAAGCCCTGGGTCAAGACCACGCTCGGCCCGGGCTCGAAGGTCGTCACCGACTACTACGAGAAGTCCGGTCTCGACAAGGCACTCGAGGGCCTCGACTTCTACACCGTCGGGTACGGCTGCACGATCTGCATCGGCAACTCGGGTCCGCTCATCGAAGAGGTCTCCGAGGCCATCAACGAGAACGACCTCGCCGTCACGGCCGTCCTCTCGGGCAACCGCAACTTCGAGGGTCGCATCAGCCCCGATGTGAAGATGAACTACCTGGCCTCGCCGCCGCTGGTGGTCGCCTACGCCCTCGCCGGCTCGATGAACTTCGACTTCGAGACCGACGCCCTCGGCAAGGACCAGAACGGCGAAGACGTCTTCCTCAAGGACATCTGGCCCGCCCCCGACCAGGTGCAGACGATCATCGACGCATCGATCTCGCGCGAGCAGTTCATCCAGCAGTACGCCACCGTGTTCGAGGGCGACGAGCGTTGGAAGAACCTGCCCACCCCGACCGGCCCGGTCTTCGAGTGGGATGCCGACTCGACCTACGTGCGCAAGGCCCCCTACTTCGACGGCATGACCATGCAGCCGGATGCCGTGCGCGACATCACCGGTGCGCGCGTGATGGCGACGCTCGGCGACTCGGTCACCACCGACCACATCAGCCCGGCCGGAAACATCAAGGCGGGCACCCCCGCTGCGCAGTACCTCATGGAGCACGGCGTCGCGCAGAAGGACTTCAACTCGTACGGCTCGCGCCGTGGCAACCACGAAGTCATGATCCGCGGTACCTTCGCCAACATCCGCCTGAAGAACGAGCTCACCGCGGCCGTCAACGACGGCACCGTGGTCGAGGGTGGTTACACCCGCGACTTCACCCAGGAGGGCGGCCCGAAGTCTTACATCTTCGACGCGAGCCAGAACTACCAGCAGCAGGGCACCCCGCTGGTGATCTTCGGCGGCAAGGAGTACGGCTCCGGCTCTTCGCGTGACTGGGCGGCCAAGGGCACGAACCTGCTGGGCGTCAAGGCCGTCATCACCGAGAGCTTCGAGCGCATCCACCGCTCGAACCTCATCGGCATGGGCGTCGTTCCGCTGCAGTTCCCGGCCGGCGAGAGCTGGAAGTCGCTGGGCCTCGACGGCACCGAGATCGTCTCGATCGAGGGCCTCGAGCAGCTCAACGAGGGTGTGACGCCGAAGACGGTCAAGGTCACCGCCGAGCCGAGCGAGTTCTCGCCCGAGGGCAAGCAGACCGTGACGTTCGACGCCGTGGTCCGCATCGACACCCCCGGTGAGGCCGACTACTACCGCAACGGCGGAATCCTGCAGTACGTGCTGCGTTCGCTGGTCTGACCCGCAGGCGAAGTGCCCCGGAAGCCTCGCGCTTTCGGGGCACTTCGCTTTCCGCAGAGACCACGTGGACGCGATCCGCGCAAGCCGTTGCCGGGCCCGTTCACCCCTCGGAGACTAGAATCGACCCGTACGCGCGGACCCCGCGCGCATCGCACGAGAGGAGTCTTATGGCTCTCCTACCCGGCATTCACGGTCCCCGTGACCTCGACGGGCTGACCCCCGACCAGCTACGGCAGCTGGCCGCAGAAGTCCGCTCCTTCCTCATCGAGAACGTCTCCCGCACGGGCGGACACCTCGGACCCAACCTCGGCGTCGTCGAACTGACGATCGCTCTGCACAAGGTCTTCGACTCGCCGTCCGACCCGATCATCTTCGACACCGGGCACCAGTCCTACGTGCACAAGATGCTCACCGGGCGTCAGGACTTCACGGCCCTGCGTTCGCGCGGCGGCCTCGCGGGCTACCCGCAGCGCTCCGAGAGCGCTCACGATGTCGTCGAGTCGTCGCACGCCTCGAGCTCCCTCAGCTGGGCGGACGGCGTCTCGCGTGCCTTCAGTCGCACCGGTCGCCGCGACCGCCACGTCGTCGCCGTCGTCGGCGACGGCGCACTCACGGGCGGAATGACCTGGGAAGCACTGAACAACATCAGCGACGACAACGAGCGCAACCTCGTCATCGTCGTGAACGACAACGGTCGGTCCTACGCGCCGACCATCGGCGGCATGGCGCGCTACCTCAACCGTGTGCGCACGAACGACGCCTACCGCACGCTGCACCGCGGGTCCGACACGCTCTTCCGGCGCCTCGGCCCGGCTGCCCGCGCCGTCTATCGCGGCGTGCGCGGCGGCACCCACGGCTTCCTGTCGCGTTTCACCAACAACGAGGCGCTGTACAGCAACCTCGACATCAAATACCTCGGCCCCATCGACGGACACGACTTCGAGTCGCTCATCGAGACGCTCGAGCTCGCCAAGTCGTACGGTGCGCCCGTCATCGTCCACGCCATCACCGACAAGGGCAGCGGCTACGCGCCGGCGATGAGCGACGAGGCCGACCAGTTCCACGCCGTCGGCAAGATCGACCCCCTCACCGGTGAGGCTCTCGGCGCGGCCGGCGGTCTCCAGTGGACCGACGTGTTCGCCGAAGAACTGGTGAAGGTCGGAGCTGAGCGCGACGACGTCATCGCCATGACCGCCGCGATGCTGCGCCCGACCGGGCTGCAGAAGTTCGCCGAGCGCTTCCCCGAGCGGGTGTACGACGTGGGCATCGCGGAGCAGCACGCCGTGGCATCCGCCGCCGGTCTCGCCTTCGGCGGTCTGCACCCGGTCGTCGCGATCTACGCGACGTTCATGAATCGCGCGTTCGACCAGGTCATGATGGACGTCGCCCTGCACAAGGCCGGCGTCACCTTCGTGCTCGACCGCGCCGGGGTCACCGGTCCCGACGGCCCGAGCCATCACGGCATCTGGGATCTCGCGATGCTGCAGCTCGTTCCCGGCATCCGGATCGCGGCTCCTCGCGATGCCGCGCGGCTTCGCGAGGAGTTCCGCGAGGCCACGGCGATCGAGGATGCCCCCACGGTCGTGCGCTACCCCAAGGGCAAGGTCGACGACGACGTCGAGGCCATCGAACGCCTGCACGACGGCGTCGACGTCCTGAGCCGCGGCACGAGCGAAGACGTGCTGCTCGTCGGCATCGGTCCGATGGTGCACCTCGCCCTCGAGGTCGCGGAGCGCCTCAAGGCGCAGGGAATCGGGGCGACGGTGATCGACCCGCGCTGGGCGATCCCCGTGCAGCCCTCCGTCATCGAGCTCGCCCGCGCGCACCGCCTGGTGATCACGATCGAAGACGGCATCCGCGTCGGCGGCGTCGGCACGCGCGTGCGCCAGGTGCTGCGCGAAGCCGGGGTCGACACGGCCGTCGACGAGCTCGGGATCCCCGACGAGTTCATCGATCACGCCACGCGCGAGCAGATCCTCGAGGATGCCGGCCTCACCGCCGCCAAGATCGCCCACGATGTCGTGGCCCAGGTGCTCGGCACACGGATCCCCATGGCACGGCAGACGCCGACCGGCTCGATCCCCACGATCGAGGCATGGGAGAACTCGCGCCCCTGAGGCGATAGCACCATCGGGACCGGGCCGGGATGCCGTTATCCCGGCCCGGTCTTGCATCTCCGGCGTCCGTCCGACGGTCGCCAGAACAGGAGAGTGCATCGAGAACAGGACGGAACCGCCCGATTCGGCCTGTTCTCGTCGCACAGCCTGTTCTCGTGACGCGCCCCACCCTGCGTCACGAGAACACGAACGACGGCGGCGCCGCCCCCGAAGGGACGGCGCCGCTGTCGTGTCCCGGGCTCAGGCTCCGATGCCCCGAATCGGCGGGTGATGGAACGTGTCGCCGAAGGCACGCTCCGACGCCCCCTCGCGGTCGAGGTAGGGCGAGGCACCGCCATCGATGAACGGCCAACCGGCGCCGAGGATCAGGCACAGGTCGATGTCCTGCACCTCGGGGACCACACCCTCGTCGAGCATGATCCCGATCTCCTGAGCGAGGCCGTCCTGCACGCGGGCGAGGATCGTCTCGGGCGCGACCGGCGCCTTCCCGGTGACGAGCACCTTCTGCGCGGCCTTGGTCCAGCCGGTCACCCGACCGCCCTTGTCTTTCTCGACGACCTCGGGGAGCGCGGCGAGCTCGTGGAAGTTCTCGGACGAGAAGAACCGGTCGGGGAAGGCGTGCGCCATCGTGTCCTGCACGTGCGCGGCGACTTTCCACCCGACGAGGTCGATGAGTTGGAACGGCCCCATCGGCAGACCGAGAGGCGCGAAAGCCTTCTCCACGACGGCGATGGGCGTTCCCTCGTACACCGCCCTCGCCGCTTCGCCCATGACCTTCGCCAGCAGACGGTTCACGACGAAGCCGGGGGCGTCGGCGGTGAGCACTGCGTTCTTGCCAAGGCCCTTCGCCACGACGAACGCCGTCGAGAGGGCGGCGTCGCTGGTGGCATCCGTCTTCACGACCTCGATGAGCGGCATCACCGCGACGGGGTTGAAGAAGTGGAAGCCGACGAGCCGCTCGGGGTGCTGCAGCACCGAACCGATCTCGGCGACCGACAGCGACGAGGTGTTGGTCGCCAGAATGGCGTCTTCTGACACGATCTTCTCGATCGCCGAGAAGACGTCCTGCTTGACGCCGACCTCTTCGAACACGGCCTCGATGACGAAGTCGCAGTCCGCGAACTCCGAGCGGTCGGTCGTGCCGTGCACGAGCGCGCGCAGCTGGTTGGCCGTGTCGCCGTCCAGACGCCCCTTGGCCTCGAGCTTGCCGATCTCGTCGTGGATGGATGCCACGCCCTTGTCGACACGGCCCTGGTCCAGGTCGGTGATGATCACGGGCACGCGCAGCCTGCGCACGAACAGCAGCGCGAACTGCGAGGCCATGAGCCCCGCGCCGATGACGCCGACCTTCATGACCTTCTTCGCCAACGCCTTGTCGGGGGCTCCGACCGGACGCTTCGCGCGCTTCTGCACCAGGTCGAAGGCGTACATGGATGCCGCGAACTGATCGCCCGTGATGAGGTCGGTCAGTGCGTCGTCTTCGCGGGCGAAGCCCTCGGCCTTCGTGCCGCTCTTGGCCTTGTCGAGCAGGTCGAGCGCGACATAGGGGGAGCGGGGGACGGTACCGATCTTCGACTCGAGCATGCCGCGGGCCATCTTGATGGCGATGGGCCACTTCGTGAGGCGCTCGAGCTTGCCCGGCTCGTTCTTCCGCTCGACGCGGACCCGACCGGTCAGCACGCCATCCGCCCAGCGGAGCGAATCCTCGAGGTAGGAGGCGGCGGGGAAGATGGCGTCCATGATCCCGAGGTCGAATGCCTGCTGCGGCTTGAGCATGCGGTTCTGCTTGAGCGGGTTCGAGA
Source organism: Microbacterium sp. SORGH_AS_0421 (assembly GCF_030818635.1). Lineage (NCBI taxonomy): Bacteria > Bacillati > Actinomycetota > Actinomycetes > Micrococcales > Microbacteriaceae > Microbacterium > Microbacterium sp. SORGH_AS_0421. Next base: position 2,741,392 of record NZ_JAUTAO010000001.1, on the reverse strand, counting down.
CGACGACCTCGAGCGCGTTCTCGATGCCGATCAGGTTCGGCAGCAGGTAGGCACCGCCCCAGCCGGGGATGAGGCCGAGGAACACCTCCGGCAACGCGACGGCTGCGGCTGAGGCGTCGACCGTGCGATACGTCGAGTTCAACGCGATCTCGAGACCGCCGCCAAGGGCGAGACCGTTCACGAAGGCGAACGAGGGCACGCCCAGCTCGGACAGTGAGCCGATGACCTGGTGGCCGCGCTGCGCGATGAGACGGGCGACGTCCTTCGAGGGCAGCCTGGCGACGTCGGACAGGTCGGCGCCGGCGGCGAGGATGTACTGCTTGCCGGTGATCGCGACGGCGTGGATCTCGCCCGCAGCGGCACGCTCCTGGAGCGTCTGGAGCGTGCGCCCGAGTTCGGCGAGCGTCCCCGGCCCCAGCGTGTTCGGCCGCGTGTGATCGCGACCGTTGTCGAGCGTGATCAGAGCCAGCACGTTGCCCGAGGGCAGTCGCACGTCGCGGACGGGGGAGTGGGTGACCACCTCATCGCCGGTCAAGGCGTCCAGAGGCGTGAAGTCGATCGCGGTGTAGTCGGTCACTTGCGCTTCTTCTTTCCGTCGAAGAACGGGTTCTCCCAGATGACCGAGCCGCCCTGGCCCAGGCCCACGCACATGGCGGTGAGGCCGTAACGGACGTCGGGACGCTCGGCGAACTGCGCGGCCAGCTGGATCATGAGACGGACTCCGGATGCCGCGAGCGGGTGGCCCAGGGCGATCGCACCGCCCCACGGGTTCACCCGGGGGTCGTCATCGGCGATGCCGAAGTGATCGAGCAACGAGATCACCTGGATGGCGAAGGCCTCGTTGAGCTCGAACAGACCGATGTCGTCGATCGTGAGTCCGGCTTTCTTCAGAGCCTTCTCGGTCGAGGGAATCGGTCCGATGCCCATGATCTCGGGCTCGACCCCCGCGAAGGCGAACGACACCATGCGCATCTTCGGCGCGAGACCGAACTCCTTCACGGCGTCGCTTCCGGCCAGCAGGCTGATCGTCGCACCGTCGGTGAGGGGCGACGAGGTGCCGGCGGTGACGCGACCGTGCGGACGGAACGGCGTCTTCAGCGTCGCGAGGCCCTCGAGCGTGGTCTCGGGCCGACGGCCCTCGTCCTCCGTCGCCAGGCCCCACGCACCGTCGGCGTCCTTGACCGCGACCGATACGAGGTCGGGCTGGATCTTGCCGGCGTCGTAGGCGGCCTGCACCTTGTGCTGGCTCGCGACGCCGAAGCGGTCGGCACGTTCTTTCGTGAGGTGCGGGAACCGGTCGTGGATGCGTTCCGCCGTCACGCCCATGTTGAGCGCACCCGGGTCGACGAGCTTCTCCGCGACGAAGCGGGGGTTGGGATCGACGTTGCCGCCGATGGGGTGTCGACCCATGTGCTCGACGCCGCCGGCGAGGGCGAGGTCGTACATGCCCACGCCGATCGACGCGCCCATGGTGGTGACGCTCGTCATGGCGCCGGCGCACATGCGCTCGACCGCCAGACCGGGCACGGTCATGGGCAGCCCGGCCAGGATCGCCGCAGTCCGCCCCAGGGTCAGTCCCTGATCACCGGTCTGCGACGTCGCCGCAATGGCAACGTCGTCGATCCGGTCCTTCGGCACGTCTGCGTTGCGCTCCATCAACCCGATGATCGCCTTGACCACGAGGTCGTCGGCGCGGGTGTTCCAGTACATGCCCTTTTCGCCGGCGCGCCCGAAGGGGGTACGCATTCCATCGACGAAGAAGACGTCCGTCATCTCGGCCACTCTGCCTCCAAAGTTTGGGATGACCCCAGCCTAGGAAGGCGAGATTGCTGCGCGGAATCGGTTGTCCGAACCTACGAATCGGTGGCGGAACCGTCGTCGTCGGTGTTGAGGGAAGCTACAAAGCTATCGGCGATCACCTGTGAGGTCTGGTCAATCTGCCAGGGGCGTGCGCCGAGCTCCGCGAGGGCTGCCCCGACAGAATCGGCGGTGAGCTCGGCCGGCGGCGCCCAGGCCAGACGGCGCAGGGTCTCGGGTGTGAGCAGATTCTCGGTCGGCATCCGCAGCTCTTCCGCCCGTGCCTCGACAGCCGGGCGGGCCTTCTTCAATCGGCGGTCGGCCTCGGGGTTGCGGTCCGCCCACGCGCGCGGCGGGGGGAGGGTGTCGCTGGGCACGCGATCGGCGGGCAGATCCGTCGATTCGCGACCGGCGACGATAGCGTTCCACCAGCGGTCCAGCTGGGTACGGCTGGCGCGACCGTTGAACTCTTTCACGCCCGCGAGCGCCTGCTTGCTCGCCGGGTCGGCAAGCACGGCCGCGACGAGGGCGCGATCGGGTACGAGTCGGCCGGGCGCGATGTCTTGCTCGCGGGCGTAGTCCTCGCGCGCCTGCCAGAGCGACCGGGCGACGGCCAGCGAGCGGCGACCGCGCACGCTGTGCAGCCCGCTCAACCGCCGCCACGGGTCGTCGCGCGGGGGCTTCGGCTCACGATCGAGAACGGCCTGGAACTCCTGGCGTGCGATCTCGGTCTTGTCCTGCTCGGTCAGCTCGGCGTCGAGCACGTCGCGCACGTCGATCAGGTGCTCGACATCGAGGGCCGCGTATTCGAGCCAGGATGCCGGCAGGGGGCGCGTCGACCAGTCGGCGGCGGAGTGGGCCTTGGCCAGCGTGATGCCCAACGTCTGCTCGACGACCGCCCCGAGACCGACGCGCTCGTGCCCGAGCAGGCGCGAGCCCAGCTCGGTGTCGAAGATACGCGGGGGCTCGAGCCCTCGTTCACGCAGCGACGGCAGGTCCTGGCTCGCGGCGTGGAACACCCATTCGACGTCGCCGATGGCGTCTTGAAGGGGCGAGAAGTCCTCGATCGTCGAGGGGTCGAAGAGGAACACCCCGGCCTCGCGGCGGAAGACCTGGATGAGGTAAGCGCGCTGCGAGTAGCGGAAGCCGGAGGCACGCTCGACGTCGACCGCGACGGGGCCGCTCCCCGCGTTCAGGGTCTCGCAGGCGGCGAGGAAGCCCGCGGCATCCTCGATGACGATGTACTCAACCACGCGTGGGCCTCCGGGCTCCGAGAACAGCGACGCCCTCCGACCCCGGGGGGAGGCCTGCGAGCATGCACACGAGCTCCGCCCACGCCTCGAGGTGCGGGCGGAAGGGACCGCGCGGCGACCACGACGCGCGAAGTTCGATCTGCGACCCCTCGCCCTGCGAGGCCAGGGCCCCGAAGCCGGTCGAGAGGGTCTTGGTGGCGGTGCCCGATTCCGAGTGGCGATCGGCACCGCGCGAGTCGAGCGCATCGATGAGCCACGACCAGGCGACCTCGGCCAGCAGGGGGTCCACGCCGATCTCAGGCTCGAGAGGCGCCTGCGCGAAACAGACGATGCGCCAGGCACCGCCCCACGGCTCGGGCTCCTCGGGGTCGTGCAGCAGGATGAACCGCCCGGTCCCGAAGGGCGAGTCGGTGGCGTGCTCTTCGGGCCGCACATCTCCCGCCAGAGCGAGAGAGAAGGGGGCCAAGCCGGAGGGCGACGGAATCTGCCGGACGACCAGATCGTCGCGGAAAGTCGTGTCGCGCACCTCTTCGACGGCTCGCGCGAAGGGGCTGTCGGCCTCCGCCGGGCGCTGGTCACTCACGGCCACAGACTAGAGTGAGGCCTCGATGAACGCTCCCAGGCGCGCCGCGGGTTCCCGCGCATCGCAGCGCTCGACCACCGGTGTGCGCGCCACCCTCGCGGCCCTCGGCATCGCCCTCGCCGCCTCCGCGACGACGCTGGGGGCGGTCTCGCTCCGCATGGCGCGCACGGTCGTCCGCCCCGCCGGGCGACGCCCCGACACGCGTATCGTGCGTCTCGACGCCGCGTCGCAGACGATCACCCTCGAGCGCACGCCCGACACGACGCTGCCCGGCCGATACGGTCTTTTCACCGTCGGCTCGGTGGACTATCTGCGACTCGGCTCGATCGTCGGAGAAGACGAGACCACCGTCACCCGCAAACTCCTCACGCATGTCCCCGCCGACGGCGATCTCGCCTCGGAGGCGGCCTTCAGCGGGTGGTACTTCGACAAGCCCGAAGACCTCATGCTCCCGTTCCAGGCGCTCGAGGTCGACGCCGGGGTCGGCTCGTGCCCCGCCTGGGAGTTCCCCGCCGAGGGCGACTCCGACGTCTGGGTCGTTCAGGTGCACGGGCGCGGAACGACGCGGTCCGAGGCCCTCCGCGCCGTCCCGGTCTTCCACACGCTCGGCATCTCGAGCCTCGTGGTGTCGTACCGCAACGACGGAGATGCCCCTCGCAGCCCCTCGGGCACGTACGCCCTGGGCGCGACCGAATGGCGCGACGTCGACGCCGCGATCGGCTACGCCCGCCGTCGGGGGGCGCGCCGCGTGCTGTTGATGGGGTGGTCGATGGGGGGAGCGTTGTCGCTCCAGGCCGCCCTCGAATCGCCCCACGCCGACGTCATCGCCGGTCTCGTCCTCGAGTCGCCCGTGGTGGACTGGCGCACGGTTCTCGACTTCCAGGGTCGCGCGATGCACCTGCCCACGCCCGTCATCGCGATGGCCGAACGCGTACTCGTCTCCACCTGGGGAGCGACCGCGCTGCGCAGCGGCGAACCCATCCCTCTCGATCGCCTCGACGTGGTGTCGAGGGCGGTCGAGCTCCGGCATCCCGTGCTCATTCTCCACAGCGACGACGACGGCTTCGTCCCCGCCGACGCCTCGCACGCTCTCGCGAAGGCGCGTCCCGACCTCGTCACGATGGAGACCTTCACGGTCGCCCGGCACACGAAGCTGTGGAACTACGACGAGACGCGGTGGACCACCGCGATCCAGGACTGGGTACGCGGGCAGGGCCTCTCTCGGGAGTGATTCCGGATGCCGGCCCCCGGCGACGCGTGCGGCTCAGGCGTCGCGCTTCGCGCGCACCTGACGCTTGGCGCGCATGAGCATGCCCGTCATGCCGGCGATGCGGAGCGGACTGACGGCGCGCGTGAGACCGATGCTCTGTGGGAAGTCGTCGGGCACGGCGAGGGCCTCCTCGGCGCTGAGACCGGTCAGCCCCTGCGCGAGGATGCTCGCGAAGCCGCGCGTGGTCGGCGCCTCGGCCGGAGCGGTGGCGTGCATCGCGACGCGGTCGTCGCCGTCGACCGTGACGATGATGAACACGGGGGACTGGCACTCCACCACGCGCTCGCGCAGCTCGGGGTGATCGGCCAGCTCCTCGGGAACCTCGGGCAGCTCCTGCGAGAACTCCAGCAGCAGCTGCAAGCGGTCGGGCTCGTCGAGCTCGAGGAACTCGTCGCGGATCTCGGCGAAGCGGGCGGGGAGATTGTTGTCGGACATCACCGTCATCCTCCCACGCCCGCGTCGAGCGGGGTCAGCGCGAGGGCACCTCGCCGGGCTCCGACCCCGAGACGATCGGCACGCGCACCGCGCTGCCCCACTCCGTCCACGACCCGTCGTAGTTGCGGACGTCGTCGAAGCCGAGCAGGTGCTTCAGCACGAACCACGTGTGGCTCGAGCGCTCACCGATGCGGCAGTAGGCCACGATCTTGTCGCCATCGGCGAGCCCCGCACCGTCGCGGTAGATGGCGTCGAGCTCCTCGCGCGACTTGAAACCGCCGTCCTCGGCGACGGCGTTGCCCCACGGCACGCTCTGGGCGCTCGGGATGTGGCCGGCGCGGAGCGCACCCTCTTCGGGGTAGGCAGGCGCGGTGGTGCGCTCGCCGGAGTACTCCTCGGGGGAGCGCACGTCGATGAGCGGATTGCCGAGGTGGGCGAGCACGTCGTCCTTGTAGGCGCGAAGCGCGGAGTCGTCGCGCTCGACGACGGGGTAGTCGGTGCGCTCGACGACCGTCTTGTCGGTGGTGATCGGGCGTCCCTCGGCGATCCACTTGTCGCGGCCGCCGTCGAGCAGACGCACGTCTTCGTGGCCGAACAGCGAGAACACCCACAGCGCGTACGCGGCCCACCAGTTGTTCTTGTCGCCGTAGATGACGACCGTGTCGTCGCGCGAGATGCCCTTGGCGCTCAGAAGCTCGGCGAAGCCCGCACCGTCGACGTAGTCGCGCACGACCGGGTCGTTCAGTTCGGTGTGCCAGTCGACCTTCACCGAGCCGGGGATGTGACCCGTCTCGTACAGCAGCACGTCTTCGTCGGACTCGACGACCACGAGGCCCGGCTGACCGAGGCGCTCTTCCAGCCACTCAGCCGTGACGAGTCGTCCGGGCTCGGCGTAGTCGGCGAACTTGGGGGAGGTGGTGTCGAACTCGACGGTCACGGGTACTCCTCGGTCAAGGCGATGGACGGTGCGGCATAGGGTGGACACCGCACCATCGACCCTAGATCCGCGGCATGGGGCACGCACCCTCCCCGTAAGACTTGGACACAGGACGGCCATGACCTCCACTCCCGCCACGACCGGCCTCATCCACCTGACCGAGCGCGAGCCCGCGGTATCGGGCGCCGACATGGTCAACGCCCTCGTGCCGCCGCCGCAGTTCGACGCCGCGACCTTCGAGTCGTACCGCGCCGACGACGCCTACCCCTCGCAGCAGGAGGCCAAGGTGCTGCTGCAGGAGTTTTCCGGAAAGCAGGCCGCCCCCGCGAAGAAGGGCGGCTTCTTCCGTCGCGCCGAGAAGGTCGCCCCCGTCAAGCCCGGTGTGTACCTCGACGGCGGCTTCGGTGTCGGAAAGACCCACCTCTTGGCCGCGATCTATCACGCGATGCCCGCTCGCCGGAAGTACTTCGGCTCCTTCATCGAGTACACCGCGCTGGTCGGCGTACTGGGCTATGCCAAGGCCGTCGAGCTCTTCCGCGGCTCAGATCTTCTCTGCATCGACGAGTTCGAACTCGACGACCCGGGCGACACGATGGTCATGACGCGCCTGCTCGGTGAGCTCGTGGCATCCGGAACCCGGCTCGCCGCCACCTCGAACACCCCGCCCAATGCCCTGGGCGAGGGGCGCTTCGCGGCCCAGGACTTCCTCCGCGAGATCCAGTCGATGGCCGACAGCTTCCGCACGATCCGCATCGACGGCACGGACTTCCGTCAGCGCGCGATCGACGGAGAAGCCAAGGTCCTGACCGACGAGGGTTATCGAGAGGCGATGGATGCCGCAGCCTCCGGCTCGGTGGTCGCCGACGACGCATTCCTGGACCTCGTCGACCACCTCGCTCGGGTTCACCCCTCACGCTTCATCCGGCTGATCGACGGGGTCGACGTGATCGGCCTGCGCGACGTGCAGGTGCTGCACGACCAGTCGGCGGCGCTGCGCCTGGTCGCTTTCGTCGATCGCGCCTACGACGCGCAGATTCCGATCCGGGCCACCGGCGTGCCGTTGAACACGGTGTTCAGCGAGGAGATGCTGGGCGGCGGGTACCGCAAGAAGTACCTGCGCGCGGTCTCGCGCCTCGTCGCGCTCACGCACTCCTGAGGCGAGTTCATCGCCGGTTCGCGGGCGCAGGAAACGCGATGTTTACCGGAGCGGCCCGGCTGTAACACCCCCGAAACACGGGGCGAACGGCGACGGAACCGGGGCTGTGGACACTGAGGGGACCCGACGCTTTACCTGCGTCCCTGCAGAGAGGTTCCCTCCGAGATGGATCAAGGCAACACCGCATTCATCCTGATAGCAGCCGCCCTCGTGCTGCTCATGACGCCAGGACTCGCATTCTTCTACGGCGGTCTCGTCAAGGCCAAGAGCGTCATCAGCATGATGATGATGAGCTTCGGCGCGATGGGCCTCATGGGCGTGCTGTGGGTGCTCTACGGCTACGCGATCGCGTTCCCCGCGACCGACGCCGGGGTCACCAACGCCCCGTGGCACATCGACGGCGCTGACTTCGGCCTCGCGAACGTTCTCACCACCCCCGAGGGCGCCGCGTACCCGCCACTCGCCTTCGTCGCCTTCCAGGCCACCTTCGCCATCATCACCGTCGCCCTCGTCTCGGGCGCGATCGCCGACCGCGCCAAGTTCGGCGCGTGGATGATCTTCGCCGGCATCTGGGCCACGGTCGTCTACTTCCCCGTCGCGAGCTGGGTCTTCAACTTCGGCCTCGCCGAGGACGGCTCCTTCAGTTACGGCGGCTGGATCACGCACGGTCTGCAGGACGTCTTCGGCGTCGGCGCGATCGACTTCGCCGGTGGTACCGCCGTGCACATCAACGCCGGTGCCGCGGCCCTCGCGCTCGCCCTCGTCCTCGGCAAGCGCGTCGGCTTCCAGAAGGGCGCCCACGTCCCGCACAACCCGCCGTTCGTCCTCCTCGGCGCGGGTCTGCTGTGGTTCGGCTGGTTCGGCTTCAACGCCGGCTCCGAGCTCGCGGCCGACAACACCGCCGCCCTGGCCTTCGTCAACACGATCGCCGCTCCCGCCGCAGCCCTGCTCGCATGGCTGATCGTCGAGAAGATCAAGGACGGCAAGCCCACGTCGGTCGGCGCCGCCTCCGGTGCCGTCGCCGGTCTCGTCGCGATCACCCCGGCCTGCGCGGCTCTCACGCCGATCTGGGCCATCGTGCTGGGCCTGCTCGCCGGTGCGGTCTGCGCCCTCGCCATCGAGCTCAAGTTCAAGCTCGGCTTCGACGACTCGCTCGACGTCGTCGGCATCCACCTCGTGGGTGGTCTGCTCGGTACGCTCTACCTCGGTATCTTCGCCAACACGAGCGGCCTCATCTACAGCGGCTCGTTCAACCAGCTCATCGTCCAGGCGATCGCCGCCCTCGCGGTCCTGGTCTACTCCTTCGTGCTGGCCTTCATCATCGGCTTCGCGATCGAGAAGACGATCGGCTTCCGCGTGAAGAACGAGGACGAGATCGCCGGTATCGACACCGTCGTGCACGGCGAAGAGGGCTACGTGCTCTCCGACGTCCGCGGCTGACACCCGCCTCACCCCGAACGGGGCGTCGCCGATTCGTCGGTGGCGCCCCGTTCGTCGTGCCTAGGGTGTGGGTATGGGAACCACGTCTCGTCTGCTGTCGGCCTTTCTCGGGATGTTCCGTTCCGCGCCGCCCACGCGTCGATCCACCCCGGCGCAGCCCACACCGCGTCAGAGCGCCCCTCGTGGCACGGAGACGGTCGAGATCGATCCCCCGAGGCGCTTGACCCTCTCGTACGCGCCGAAGCGCGACAACGCCCCCGACGGCGGAGAGATCGTCTGGACGTGGGTGCCGTACGAGGAGCGCGACGGGCGGGGCAAGGATCGCCCCGTCCTCGTCCTCGGGCGAGCGGATGCTACCCGCTCCTACGCGGTGAGGTTGACCAGCAAGCCGCACGACGGTGACCGGCAGTACCTGTCCCTCGGCACGGGGGAGTGGGATCCCCAGCGACGCCCCTCGTGGATCGACGTCGAGCAGGTGTATCTGGTGCACGACGCGGGTATGCGGCGCGAGGCCGCCGCACTCGACCGCAAGCGCTTCGATGCCGTCGCCGACGCTCTCGCGGCGCGCTACGGGTGGGCACGCTCCTGACGCGCATCCTTCGCCTGATCGCTTCACCCGCCGAGGAACGCTTCGTGAGACCCAGGTGAGATTCCTCTCATCTGACGGGGTTTTCGACGGATGAGCATTCGTTCTCGCGCGCGCTGTCGATAAATTTCTGCCGTGCCGTTGGATCCCGAAGAGTCGTTCGCGCAGGTGGAAGCCGATGTTCGTCGTGCCGAGCTGCGAGCCGCACAGATGCCGGCCTTCGAGGCCGCGGTCGACGGTGTTCGCGGTACGGGCCGCTCGCGCGGCAGGGACATCGTCGCGCAGGTGGACTCCGCGGGCCGCGTCGTCGACCTTCGACTGAGCGAAGCGGCTCTGGCGCGCGGAGCCCAGCGTCTCTCGACGGAGATCCTGTCGACCATCCGCCAGGCCGAGGCCGATGCGCGAGAGAGCACCCTGCGCGCAGTCGCCGACCTGCTGGGCGCCGACGACCCCATCGTCGCGCAGCTGCGCGACGCCGAATCCGCCTCACCCGAGAGGACTCTTCATGGCCGATGACATCGCCGTCGACTTCGATCGACTCCGACAGCACGCCGCTTTCGTCGACTCCCTCGTGGGCGACGTAGGGTCGGCTCTCTCCGTCCTCCGCGGCGGCAATCTCCTCCCCGAGGCGTTCGGTCTGCTGTGCGCCTTCCTCGTCCCCCCGGGACTCGCCCTGTCGGCGGCCGCGACCGGACTCCTCGGCGAAGACCAGTCGCTTCTGGTGCGCACCGCCGGCGAGCTCCGCCAGACCGCCGACCAGTGGGAGCAATTCGAGAGCGACACCATCGCGACCATCCGCTCGCTCGAGTCTGCGATGGGTGCCTGATGAGCACCGTCGTCGCGCCCGGCACCACTTTCTCCGGCAGCCGCGTCATCGAATCGGGCCGCGCTCTCTCCGAGGCCGTCAAGAGCGGCAATTGGCTCGATGGCGGCATGGCCTTCCTTGACACCCTCGGCGACGCGGCCGCGGCTCTCACCGACCCGATCGGCACGCTCACCGCCTGTGGCCTCGGGTGGGTCATGGAGCACCTCAAGCCGCTGAGCACCTGGCTCGACCAGCTTGCGGGAAGCGCGTCGAACGTCGCCTCCGTCGCATCGCAGTGGGTTTCCGCCGGGTCGTCGATGCGGCAGGCCGGTGCCGACCTCACCCGTCGCCTGAGCGATCTCGACGGCATGACCGGGGGCAGCATCACCGCCTACGTGCGCTTCGCCACCGATGCGGCTGCGCACCTCGGCGCTTCGGGGGAGTGGGCCGAGGCCGCCGCCAGCGGCCTGACCTCGGCCTCCACGCTCGTGACGAAGATGCAGGGGGTGGTCAAGTCGGCGATCTCGAAGGTCGTCGCGACGGCGATCGAGGCGATGGCCGTGGTCGCCGCCTCGTTCGGCCTCGGCATGGGGTACGCCATCGCGCGCGTGGTCATGAAGGTCAACGAGATGGTCAACAAGGTGGTTCGTCCCTTGCGCGCCGTTCTCGGCTCGGTGAAGGCCCTCACGGGTCTGGTTCAGCAGCTGCGGGGCGTCTTCGACCGCACCTCGACCACCACCGCGGCCGCTCTGCAGACGGGCGCACAGTCGATCCGGATCGATGCGGGAAGCGTCGTGGATGCGTCCGACGCCACGCGCTACGGCAACAGCGCCGCCCACGACCTGACGGTTCGTAACGAACGCGCGAACGGCGTCGTCTACCGCCCGTTCACGGTCTCGGGCGCGCACGCCTCGGGGGACTTCCACCTGAGCGGCGCGCAACCGCTCTCCGGCGCGCCCACGCCCGACGGCTCGGTCGTGGGACACGCTTCCCTCGGCGGGGCCGGCGGCGGTGGCTCTCTCGGCGGCATGTCGACGGTGGATGCCAGGGCGATGACCGGCGTCCCCGGCAGCGGCAGCGGACTCCTCATCGGGGGTACCGCCGGGGGAGCGGCCATGGCCGCGACGTCGATGACGTCGGCTCAGGGAACGGGACCCGGAGGCCTCCGCCCTCCGCTCACGGGAGCGGGCACCTCGCACGGCGCAGGAGCAGGGAGCCGGCAGAAGCTCGGCCAACGGCGCCGGGATCTGCGCGTGGTCATCGAAGACGACTGACGCGCCCCACGACGACGCCCCGGCGCTCGACCTCACGATGGTCGGGCGCCGGGGCGCGGCCATGAGTGCGGCCTACTGATCGCGCGAACACATCGAGGTGGTCTCGGATCGGCTCGCGGCACACGACCGGGACAACCGACCAGATGCTCAGCGCCGCACCGCCCGCGAAAACAGAAGACCCCCGGGAGAACCGGGGGTCTGACTGTGGGCGATGCCGGACTCGAACCGACGACCTCTTCCGTGTGAAGGAAGCGCGCTACCAACTGCGCCAATCGCCCTCATCCCGAACGGGACTCATCGATCGTACCGGATGCCGAGAGGTGCTTCGAACCAGTGCCGGGAGACACGCGCGGGGGGCGCCTCGTTTTGCACCCGCGCTGAGATCGGGTAATGTCTTACGAGTGCTCGGGGCAAGCCCCGGGAACGAAATGCGGATGTAGCGCAGTTGGTAGCGCACAACCTTGCCAAGGTTGGGGTCGCGAGTTCGAGTCTCGTCATCCGCTCGAGTGGAGGGATCTCCGTCTGGGAAACCGATGGAGCATCACGACACGTGGGTCGAACCACATCACGGTGGCGTGGCCGAGCGGCTAGGCACCGGCCTGCAAAGCCGTTTACACGGGTTCGAATCCCGTCGCCACCTCGCCTCACAATAGAACAGCCTGTATAGGCGCGATTGGCGCAGCGGTAGCGCGCTTCCCTGACACGGAAGAGGTCACTGGTTCGATCCCAGTATCGCGCACCACCTGAGAAGCCCCCGGTTCGCCGGGGGTTTCGTCGTTTCCGGGTGCGGCACAAGACCGGGCCGACGACGTGATTGCGACGTACCGTGCAGGATTATCGCGACGCTCTGGCCGACGACGTTCGCACGACTGTCGCGCAACGGCGCACTCATGCACGAGTCGGTAACCCGCACCTCGAGTTCGGGAGCTGCGCCGAGGGGAGCTCTACCGAGCCGGTCAGGCGGAGAGCCATCGGACCGAGTGGTCGTTCCCGCCGCCAGTAAGGGGGGCTGCGGAGTGCCTGGCGGCGGGAACAACACGAGACTACGTCGTGTCCACCATTTGGGGGACACGTTGGGTCGAGTCTTGTGGTGTCCTTGCGCTGATCTTGCGCTCGCTTTGCGCCGAGAACGTCGCGCGCACCGCGGGCGCATCGTCGAGGCTCAGTATCGTGACCTGGCACCCCGCGGCCCCGCCGCCGACGCCCGAACCGCCTCGCGGAACAGGAAGCGAGACCACCGTGAACAATGAAGCCCCCCTCTTCTCGACCCCGTCGGGTCCGATTCGCGGACGCCGTGAGGGCGCGGTTCTGCGCGCCAGCGGCATCCCCTATGCGCGCGCGAACCGCTTCGATCCCCCGGAACCGCTCGAGGACCGCCCCGCACATGACGTGTTCGACGCGATCGCCCCGTCTCCCGCCTCACCCCAGGCGCCCACCCCGCTGATCGATGCTCTCGGTGACCAGACAGGGGGGCTGCCGATCCGTGAGGACTGCCAGCACCTCTCCATCACCGTGCCCGCCGATCGGGGCACCGACGACGCACCTCTTCCGGTGATGGTGTGGATCCACGGTGGCGGGTACACGAGTGGGGCGGGTGACCTTCCGGTGTACGACCCCGCCGTCCTCGCGCACGAACAACGGGTCATCGTCGTGACGGTCACCTACCGCCTCGGCGTTCTGGGTTATCTCGGCGACGGCGCGGGACGGCCGGCGAACCTCGGTCTGCTCGACCAGCTGGCGGCCCTCGAATGGGTGCAGCGCAACATCGCGGGCTTCGGGGGAGACCCCGCGCGCGTGACGGCCTTCGGACAGTCCGCCGGCGGCGACGCGGTCCTGCACCTCATGGCGATCGATCGGGCCCGCGGGCTGTTCGCTCGAGCGATCGTTCAGAGCGCCCCGATGGGAACCATGGGCGCACGCGTCAAGCTCGCGGCGGCGATGAGTGCCGCATCCGCCGAACTCACACCCATCACGCCGGTGGGGGAGCTGGCACGCATTCAGGCGGCCGCCCTGCGGGTCTCGCGCGGCTTCGGGCGTTTCTCTCTCATGCCGTTCGCGCCTCAGCCGGGATTCACCCCGCTCCCTCCCGAGAAACAGATCCGCGAGAGGTGGCTCGAGCGCGCCCCCGGCATCCCTCTGCTCATCGGCGTGACGGCCGAAGAGACGCGGCTCTTCCTGCCGGGGATCTCGGTTCTCGACGGCCTTCGATCCCTCCCGCCGCTCTACGCGCTCGCCTCGATCGCGCTCGACACGGCCATGAACGCCATCGTCTACGGCCACCCCGCTCGTCGGCTCGCCCGTGACTATCGCCGTGCGGGCGGGACGGCGCTTCGTTACGTCTTCCGGTGGCGGGCGAATGACGTCTACCGCGCGTCCCACGCGATCGAGGTGCCCTTCGTCTTCGGCACGGAGTCGACCGGTGCGCATCTCCCCCCGTACGCGGGAGCAAGGCCCGATGAACTCGCCGCCGTCGGGAAGAGCGTTCGCGCGCTGTGGGGCAGCTTCGCACACGGACGGACGGGAGAGATGGCATCCGTCCCCGAGGTTCTCGATCTGTACGGGGATCGAGGCGGGCCGTCGGCGCAACCCACCCCGGCGGAGAGCGCCGCGCACTACGGTGACACCATGACCGTCCCCGATGCCCAGTGGCGCGAGCTCGCCGCCACGCCGTTCGTCTCTCTCGGTACCTACCGCCGCAACGGCGCCCTCGTGACCGTTCCCGTGTGGATCGCGCGCGACGGGGACGAGCTGGTCGTCACGAGCGAGCGTTCGACGGGCAAGGTCAAACGTCTGCGCAACGACTCCCGCATCACGCTGCAGCCCTGCAGCCGCATGGGGAAGGTCGAACCAGACGCCATCCGCGTCGAGGCCGCGGGGCGCATCGCCGGACCCGCCACCGACGACGCCCGCGCGAATGCCGCGCTCAACGGCAAATACGGGTTGCAGTACCGCGCCATCCTCGGCTTCGAGGCCTTCGCCAGGCGGATCCAGCGAAAGCCCGGTGACCGCGTCATCATCCGCATCTCGCGCGACGCCTGATCGGCGGCATCCGCTGCGCTATCCCGAACGCGCAGTCCACCGCAAGGGGTTTGCGCGAGAGAGGGTTTCGAGAGACCGTTCACACAGAGAGCGGTTGCCGGCCCCCGGATCCCGCGTTCCCCTTCTCGCCGAGAGGCGCAGGGCCGTGGGCGGCGGCGACGGGAGTGGAAAATGGGCAAATTCATCTACGACAGCAACATCAAGGTCGATTTCGAAGACCGGCTGCTGGCCCACCTGCAGGCGGTCATCATGGCCAAGGTCCGGCGAGGCGAGAGCTTCCCCTTCACGTGGAAAGACGACATCAGCACCGGCGGCGGACGCACCACGGTCTACATCCACCCGCACGTGTCGCTGGTGTTCAAGTTCCACGGCAGCCGCACGCCGCAGCTCAGCACGGCCTGGCTGCACGCGCTGACCTACAACGCCAACTCGGGTCGAGGGCTCTATGTCGTGACCGAGCCCGACGAGTTCGTTCCCCGCGAGAGCGTGCGGCGCGAAGAGATGGTGTTCAGCGAAGTTCCGAACGACCAAGCCCCCCACTCCATCCGCGGCTGAGCGGGGAATGGATGCCGAGCCCTCGGCGGTTACCTCCGGTATGAGCAATTGGGCCACCACCAAGCCGTACTTCGAGACCGATGCCGTGGCGCACCTGGCGACACTCATGCGCGACGGATCGCCCCACTCGATCCCGCTTTGGGTCGGGGTGGATGGCGAACGGCTCATGCTGTTCACCGAGGTCGACACCCTCAAGGACCGCAACCTGCAGCGCGACCCTCGCGTGGCCATCTCGGTCACGGCATCCGACAACAGCTACTCGATGGCGTTCGTGCGTGGCGTGGCCGTGGAACGGATCGACGGCGACGCCGCCCTGCCGTACGTCGATCGCATCGCACGGCTCTACACGGGCGAGGACTACGGTCTGCGCGAGGGACTGGCGGTCTGGTTCATCGAGCCCGGCAAGGCGTGGTCGCGTACCTACGAGGATTGACCGCTCACCACACGAGCGGCAGGACGCCCAGCAACAGGATCAGCGGCGCGATCACCGCGCCGAGCAGGACGAATCGGCTCCACCGCACCTCGACGCCCGCCGCGACGAGACGGTCGTGCCACAGCAGGGTCGCCAACGACGCCCAAGGCGTGACGATCGGACCGGCGTTCACACCGATCAGCAGCGCAGCCAGTCGCGCGGGAGAGCCCGCCACCGACTCGAGGGCCAGGTAGGCGGGCAGGTTGTTGATGCCGTTCGCCGCGAGGGCGCCGACACCCGCCACCTGCCAGAGCGACACGAGGTCGTCGCCCGAGCCGGCCAGCACCGCGGTGACCCGCCCGATCCCGAGGGCCTCGAGCGCCCCCACGGCCAGGAACAGCCCGCCGGCGAACACCAGCAGAGACCAGGGCACCAGACGGATGCCGAGGGCTCGCGGCGCGCGCCAGGCGAACGCGGCGATCAGGACGAGGGCCGCTCCCGTGGCCGGCATCCAGGGTTCGAGTCCGATGACCAGCAGGGGAAGCAGAGCGACGGTCACCACCGCCGAGACGCGTAGCAGGAGGCGATCCGAGACCTCGGGGGAGGCGGCATCCGGGTATGTCTTCGGCAGTCGGCGCAGGAACACGAGCGTCAGCACGATGACCGACACGGCGATGGCGATGAGCGCCGAGGGACCCAGCAGCGCGAGGAACGCGACGGGGTCGTGACCGCCGCCGAGCGCCTCGGATGCCAGCAGGTTGGTGAGGTTCGACACCGGCAGCACCAGCGAGGCGGTGTTGGCGAGCACGACGGTGACGAAGGCGAAGGGAAGCGGATCCAGTCGCCGCGCCACGGCCATGGCGACGACCACGGGAGTGAGCAGCACCGCGGTCGTGTCCAGCGACAGGAACGCCGTCGCCACCGTGGCGAGGGCCACGACCAGCACCCACAGCAAGGCGGTGCGCCCGCGAGCGATCCTCGCCAAGCGCGCGGCCACGACGTCGAACAACCCCGCCTTCGAGGCCAGTTCGGCGACGATCGTCACGGCGACGACGAAAAGCAGGATGGGCCAGACGCGGTCGGCGACGGCGAGGGCGGCGTCGGCGGGGAAGACGCCGGTGAGCAGCGCGATGAGCCCGAGCACCCAGAGCACGCCGCCGATGATGGCCAAAGTCACCGCTCCACTATGAGGCACGTCGCGTGCGGTCGAGACCACGCCCGCCCGGTAGCCTGGAAACGACCCCTTCAGGAGATGTTCTGTGACTGATTTCCCCGCCGATGGCTTCGCCCTCTTCCCCGACCGTTCGGTCGTCGCTCTGCGCGTCAACGGGGAGTTGAAAGACCTGGCCACGACCGTGACGGCCGATGACCGGGTGGAGCCGGTCACGGTCGACAGCGCCGACGGCCTGTCGATCCTGCGCCACTCGACCGCGCACGTGCTCGCTCAGGCCGTGCAGCGTGTCAAGCCCCAGGCGAACCTCGGCATCGGCCCTCCCGTCACCGACGGCTTCTACTACGACTTCCAGGTCGACGAGCCCTTCACTCCCGAGGACCTCAAGGTCATCAAGAAGGAGATGGAGCGCATCGTCCGCGAGAACCAGCGGTTCGTGCGCCGTGTCGTCAGCGACGACGAGGCCCGGGCGGAGTTGTCCGACGAACCGTTCAAGCTCGAGCTGATCGGGCTCAAGGGCGGCTCTGCCGAGGCGGCCGAGGGCGCGTCCGTCGAGGTCGGCGCCGGCGAGCTGACGATCTACGACAACGTCACCCGAGACGGCGAGACCGCCTGGAAAGACCTCTGCCGCGGCCCCCACGTTCCGGGCACCCGCCTCATCGGAAACGGTTGGGACCTCACGCGCATCGCCGGTGCCTACTGGCGCGGCAGCGAGAAGAACCCGCAACTGCAGCGCATCTACGGCACCGCGTGGCCCACCAAGGACGAACTGCGCGCCTACCAGCACCGTCTCGAAGAGGCCGCGAAGCGCGACCACCGCAAGCTCGGCAAAGAGCTCGACCTCTTCTCGTTCCCCGACGAGATCGGTCCGGGCTTGGCGGTGTTTCACCCCAAGGGCGGCATCATCCGCTACGAGATCGAGCGCTACATGCGCGAGCGCCTGCTCGCCAGCGGCTACGAGGTCGTCAACACCCCGCACATCACCAAGGGCGACCTGTTCATGACGAGCGGTCACCTGCAGTGGTACGCCGACGGCATGTACCCCCCGATGGTTCTCGACGAGGTCGTGGATGCCGACGGGCACGTGTCGCGCGAGGGCCAGGAGTACTACCTGAAGCCCATGAACTGCCCGTTCCACAACCTGGTCTTCCGTTCGCGCGGACGCAGCTACCGCGAGCTGCCTCTGCGCCTGAGCGAATTCGGGTCCGTCTACCGCTACGAGAAGAGCGGAACCCTCTCGGGTCTCACGCGCGTGCGCGGCATGACTCAGGACGACACGCACATCTACGTCACGGCCGAACAGGTCAAGGGCGAGCTGACCCACAGCCTCGACTTCGTGCTGCAGACCCTGCGCGACTACGGTCTCAACGACTTCTACCTCGAGCTGTCGACCAAGGAAGACGGCAACCCGAAGTTCATCGGCGACGACGCGCTCTGGACCGAGGCGACCGAGACCCTTCGCGAGGTCGCCGAGGCCTCCGGCCTCGAGCTCGTGCCCGACCCGGGCGGGGCGGCCTTCTACGGTCCCAAGATCTCGGTGCAGGCGCGCGACGCGATCGGACGCACCTGGCAGATGTCGACCATCCAGCTCGACTTCAACCAGCCCGAGCGCTTCGAGCTCGAGTACACCGGCCCCGACGGCGAGAAGCACCGCCCCGTCATGATCCACCGTGCCCTGTTCGGCTCGGTGGAGCGCTTCTTCGCCATCCTGCTCGAGCACTACGCCGGAGCCTTCCCGGTGTGGCTCGCGCCCGTGCAGGTCGTGGCCGTTCCCGTGGCCGCCGAGTACGGCGACTACCTCCAGGGCATCGTGGCCGACCTCAAGACCCGAGGCGTACGCGCCGAGGCCGATCACAGCGACGACCGCATGCAGAAGAAGATCCGCACGCACACCACGCAGAAGGTGCCGCTCATGCTGATCGCGGGGGAGCAGGACCGCGCGGGCGGCACGGTCTCGTTCCGCTTCCGCGACGGCACCCAGCTCAACGGCATCCCCGTCGACGAGGCTGTCGCGCGCATCACCGGGGCGATCTCGGCCCGGACACTCGTCAACACCGCCGAGGATCTCGCGTGACCACCGATCCGGATGCCGTCGCGGCGGACTCGTCGCCGGTAGCCGGCCCGACACCCGCCAGCGACGGGTCCGGATCGGTCACGACCGGCGCCGAACCCGTCGACGCCATGACGCTCACGGGCGTGCCCGACGAGTTCCAGCGCCTGTGGACTCCGCACCGCATGGCGTACATCTCGGCGGGCCGGGAGCCTATGGAGCAGAACTGCCCGTTCTGCGCCGCCCCCGACAAGTCCGACGAGGACGGTCTGATCGTCGCGCGCGGGAGGACCGCTTACGTGCTGCTGAACCTGTTCCCGTACAACTCGGGCCACCTGCTGGTGTGCCCGTACCGCCACATCGCGACGTACGACCAGGCCACCGACGAAGAGGTCGCCGAGATCGGCGCGCTCACGCAGCGCGGCATGCGGGTGCTCCGGGCGGTGTCGAACTGCGACGGCTTCAACCTGGGGATGAACCAGGGCGCGATCGCGGGAGCCGGCGTCGACGGGCACCTGCACCAGCACATCGTTCCCCGCTGGGCGTCGGACGCGAACTTCTTCCCGATCATCGCGAAGACGAAGGCGCTGCCCCAGCTGCTCGGCGACGTGCGCCGCACGGTCTCCGACGCCTGGGGAGAGTGAACACGGCGGTGCCGGTCCGCGGATCGTCTTCGCGAACCGGCACCGTCGTTTCAGGCGTTACAGACCGTCATGGTGCATCGCCTGGATGAGCCGCACGTTGCGGTCGAACGCGGTCTCACTGAACTCGTCCGAGTAGTTCAGCCCGTACGGCCACATGTGGCTGCCGCCGCAGTTGATCCGCGCGTCCGGACCATCCCACGACTTCAGCAGGGGTAGGGCGGAGGGCCAATCCTGCGCGTCGCATTTGGCCTGAAAGTGGCCGGCTGTGCCTACCCCGACGGTGTGCGAGATCTCGTGTAGCGCCGTCCCCTCGACCATGTAGGAACGATTGCTTCCGAAGCGGATGTCACCGTTGATGCTGGCCTCGGCCGTGGGGACGCCGGGTGCGTAGGAGACATTCAGGTGCCGCCAGGTGTTGTTGAACTTGTTGTACCGGGCAAGCGCACGGTCCATCGCGTCCCTGATGCGGGCGTAGGCATCGAGCTCATCGGCCGACGGGCTCGACGACTCGTAGAGGGTGTAGGTCATCTTCGACACGTTCGGGTCCGTAAGGCGCCAGCGCTGGACGCCGGTGCCGTCGCAGGTGACCTGCGACAGCAGCCCCCCGTCGGCAGGGGACGCGACACTCTGCAGGCAGAGGTTGTTGTACTTGTTGCGGATCTCGGTCCAGCCGCCTCCGACGTCGGTCAGCTGCCACTGCTGCACGTCGCCGCCCCAGCACGACCACTGACGCACCTCCGATCCGCTCGTGGTGGCGAAGTTGTAGTTGTCGAGGCAGAGGTTGCTGAACCTGTTCTTGATCTCGGCGTAGCCGTTTCCGAGATCGGTGATCGCCCAGAGCTGATTCTGGCCCTCGAGGCAGGTCCACTGGCGCACCTCGGCACCCGGCTGAGTATCGAAGGCGTAGTCGTCCATGCACAGGGTGTTCTGCTGATTGCGAATCTCTTGGTTCGTGCCCGTGCCGACCGGCGCGGTCGGTGCGGCCGAGGCGGGGGAGGCTGAGCCGAACACGGCGAGACAGAGGGCAAGGGATGTCAAGAGCGCGCTGCCCAGGCTCCATCCTCGACCTCTTGCTCGGGACGTCGTCGTCCGAGACATGTGAGTACCTTTCGTTGTGCCGGACCGCCACGAGGCGAGCCCGGGTGGGGCGGGGGAACGCCGCGCGCCGCAGGCGGGGAGTGCCGGCCGGAAGCGCACGACAGCGCGTCGTCGGGGAGGGGGTTGCCCGGCAGACCGCGACCCCTGACGGGATCTGCGGAGACGCGTTCTCGCGGGGCGTCGACTCCAGTGTTAACGCTCACATACCCGCTTGGGTGCGATCTTCTCGTCGCGAACCGGCCTCTGTCAAGGCGTCTTTGGACGTCATGCGTAACGCGTCGGACGAGAGCGCTCCCAGAACCTCGAGCGACCACGTATCGAGCAAACCGGGGTTATGCACAACCCCCGTCCGCGACGAGAGCGTTCCCGATAGCGTCACGGCATGAGCTCTCGGACTCGCCCTCTGGTTCTTTCCCTCACGCTCGCCGCCGTCCTCCTCGGGACGACAGCCTGCATCCCGCTGCCGAGCCCGCTCGGGCCCGACGGCGCCGCGGGGCGGCCGACCTCCGCTCCCGACGGCGCGCAGAGTCCGGTGCCCGAGGAGTCGACCACCGCCGATCCCGACGACGTGTCCGACGTCTTCGCGGAGCGGGAGGAGTACTTCCGCGAGCAGCAGCTTCCGATGGACGGTTCACCGCTGGTCGCGGTCACGCCCGCCCAGAAAGAATTCATCGCCGAGCAGCGGGCATACGTCGAGCAGCAGGGTTCGGCCTGGACGTCGGCCGACGAGAGCCTGGCACTGGCCCTCGCCGGAGACGCGTGCGAGACGGCGATCCTCAATCGCCATCAGGTCGATGCCTCGACCATGAACACACACGTCGCGACCTCCCCGCTGTTCGCCCAACTCATCCCGAGCGACCTCCAGGGCGCCGCGCGCGCACACAGGCCGAGAAGCCCATCGCGAGCGTCATGGTCTTCGGCGCGACCTTCATGTGCCCCGCCGACGGCGACGCTTGGGTCGCCGCGTATCGAGAGGTGTACGGCGGCTGAGCCGCGTCAGCGCACCTGGCGGACGGCGAACTGCAGACGGGGGTTCGCGTAGGCCTCCTGCGACTCGATGAGTCGCAGTTCGCGCGATCCGGATTCGAAGGTGTTCGAGAGCAGATCGAAGACACTCGACGCCGTGCGCGCCAGGGCGTCGGCCGCGTCGCCGCTGCGGCGGTAGTGGGCGGTGAAGAGCGCCGCCGTCACATCTCCGGAGCCGTTGGCCTTCATGGGGATGAGAGGCGTCTGCACGATCCACGCGCCGGCGTCGTCGACGACCATCATCTCGATGGTGTCGGCCTCTCGGTCGGGGCGTTCCACGCTCGTGACGAGGATCGTCCGCGGACCCCGCTCGCGCACGAGGTCGGCCGAGGCGAGGGTCGAGTCGATGCCGTCGGGCTCGGTGCCGGTGAGGAATCCGAGTTCGAACTGGTTCGGCGTCAGGATGTCGGCCACCGGCACGACACGCTCTCGCAACAGCTCGGGAATCGCGGGCGCCACGAAGCAGCCCGACTTGGCGTTGCCCATGACGGGGTCGCAGGCGTAGACGGCATCCGGATTCGCCCTCTTGACCCGCTCGACGACGTCGATGATGACGTCGGCGATGCCCTCGCCGCCCTGGTAACCCGAGAGGACCACGTCGATCTCGGGGAAAACGCCGCGCTCCTCGATACCGGTGAGCACGTCGGCGACGTCGGCGGGAGAGATGAGGGGTCCGCGCCAGGCGCCGTAGCCGGTGTGATTGGAGAAGTTGACCGTGTAGACGGGCAGAACCTCGACGCCGATGCGCTGGAGGGGGAAGACGGCGGCGGAATTGCCGACGTGCCCGAACGCGACGGCCGACTGGATCGAGAGAACCTTCATGCCTCGATCCTCCCACCTCGGACGCCTGGACGGAGTGCGCCCGCGGCGACGGCGAGGTCGTCGGCGAGGGCGGCGGCCGAGGCCTCGTCGAGGTCGTGCACCGTCAGGCGCAAGAAGGCGCCGGCGTGGTCGGGGGAGAGGAAGAACGGATCCCCCTCGCGTACCAGCCAGCCGCGGTGCATGAGCTCCTCGCGGACGGACGCGGCCGGAACCGGCAGCGGCACCCAGAGGTTGAGGCCGTCGCCCGGAGCCACCGGCAGTCCCCGTTCGGTGAGGGCTGCCGCGAACGCGGCGTTGCGCGCGGCGTAATGCTCGGCGGCCGCCTCGATGTCGGCTCGAACGGAATCGTCGGTGACGAGGGCGAGGGTCATGCGCTGCAGGATGTGGCTCACCCACGTCGTGCCCGGTGTGAGACGGACGGCGAGACCATCGGCCGTGTCGGGATCGGATGCCGTGACCGCGAGGCACGTGTCGGGCCCGAGGAACTTCGACATCGACCGGATGCGCGCCCACCGGCGTTGCGAGGGACCGATGACCGAGTGCAGGGGAGCACGCGACAAGAGCGAGAAGTGGTCGTCCTCGATCACCAGCACGTAGGGGTGCTCCGCGAGCACCTCCCGGAGGGCCGCGGCGCGCTCGGCGCTCAGGCTCGCCCCCGTGGGGTTGTGCGCACGGGGCGTACAGATCACGGCGCGAACGCCGGCCTCCAGGGCTGCGCGCAGTCCCTCTACGGTCATGCCCTCGGCATCCACCGCCACCGGCACCGCGCGATACCCGCCGGTGCGGACCGTGTGCAGCGCAGACAAGAAGCACGGGTCCTCCAGCGCCACGGCGTCGTCACGCTGCAGGGCCTGCGCGAGGAGGCGCTCGATCGCGTCGCTCGCGCCGCTGGTGACGGTGATCAGCAGATCGTCATGGGGCAGCTGGTCGGCCATCCAGCCGCGGGCCCAGGCCTCCAAGCCCGGGTCGATGACCGGCTCCCCGTAGAGCACCGGGCGCGTCGAGCGCGCCAGGGCCGCGGTGGGGTCGGGAATGAGCGCGGGGTCGGGGTTACCGGTACCCACGTCGCGCAGGACGGTATCGGGCGTGTAGCCCTCCTGAGCGACGGCGGTACGGTCGGCGACACGCGTGCCGCCGCGGCCTCGCGCCTCGACGAGCCCCGCCTGCGCAAGCTGGCGGTAGGCCGCGACGACCGTGTTCCGGTTCACGCCGAGGTCGGCGGCGACGGCCCGCACCGATGGGAGGAGCGTCCCCGGTGAGAGCTCGCCCCGCTCGATCCGCTCGCGCAGGTCGGCGGCGATGCCGGATGCCGATCGGCCGGTCATGTCGATGGTCATAGCCCCCCTGAGTCGAGACCAGCCTATGTCCTGCGCCATGCTACGGTTTGGCCTAAGCCAATTAGACGCGCCCCGAAGCGCGCATCTCGCGCCCCCGGGCGCCGAACGGAGTGGACATGACCGACACCGGAACCTCCCGCGTCAAGCGCGGACTCGCCGAGATGCTCAAGGGCGGCGTCATCATGGACGTCGTCACCGCTGACCAGGCGCGCATCGCCGAGGACGCCGGCGCCGTAGCCGTCATGGCGCTCGAGCGTGTGCCCGCCGACATCCGCGCCCAGGGCGGCGTGGCGCGCATGAGCGACCCCGACCTGATCGACGACATCATCGCTTCGGTGTCGATCCCGGTCATGGCCAAGGCCCGCATCGGCCACTTCGTCGAGGCGCAAATCCTTCAGGAGCTCGGCGTCGACTACATCGACGAATCCGAGGTGCTCTCGCCCGCCGACTACGTCAACCACATCGACAAGTACGACTTCACCGTGCCGTTCGTGTGCGGGGCGACCAACCTGGGCGAGGCGCTGCGCCGCATCACCGAGGGCGCGGCGATGATCCGCTCGAAGGGCGAGGCCGGCACCGGCGACGTGTCCGAGGCCACCAAGCACATCCGCACCATCCGCGGCGAGATCAACGCCCTGCGCGCCAAGACCAAGGACGAGCTGTACGTCGCCGCCAAGGAGCTGCAGGCACCCTACGACCTGGTGGCCGAGATCGCCGAGACCGGCGAGCTGCCCGTCGTGCTGTTCACGGCCGGGGGCGTGGCCACTCCCGCGGACGCTGCGATGATGATGCAGCTCGGCGCCGACGGCGTCTTCGTGGGCTCGGGCATCTTCAAGTCGGGCAACCCCGCCCAGCGCGCGGCGGCCATCGTGAAGGCCACGACCTTCCACGACGACCCCAAGATCGTGGCCGAGGCCTCGCGCGGACTCGGTGAGGCGATGGTCGGCATCAACGTCGCCGACCTCCCCGCCCCGCACCGCCTCGCCGAGCGTGGCTGGTAAACCCCGCGTCGGCGTTCTCGCACTCCAGGGAGACGTGCGAGAGCATCTCGCGGTCCTGACCGCCCTCGGCGCCGACGCACGCCCCGTGCGCCGGCCCGAGGAGCTCGCCGCCGTGGAAGGCCTCGTCCTTCCCGGCGGCGAGTCGAGCGTCATCGATAAGCTCGCGCGCGCCTTCGGCCTCTTCGACCCCATCCGCGAGGCGATCGCGGCCGGGATGCCGATGTACGGCACGTGCGCGGGACTCATCCTGCTCGCCGACCGCATCGACGGCGCCATCACCGGCCAGCGGACCTTCGGCGGAATCGACGCGCGCGTCGCCCGCAACGTCTTCGGCAGCCAGACCGCCTCGTTCGAGACGGACCTCGATGTCCCCGTCCTGGGTGATCCGCCGGTGCACGCCGTCTTCATCCGTGCGCCCGCGGTCGTCGAGTGGGGACCGGATGCCGAGCCCCTGGCATCCCTTCCCGATGGACGTGTCGTGGCGATCGAACAGGGCGCACTGCTGGGCACCGCGTTCCACCCCGAATCGACGGGGGAGACGCGCTTCCACCGCCGATTCCTGGACCACGTGTCCACCCGATACAGCACGCGCGCGCCCGCGCTCTAGACTGGAAGCCATGTCCGGACACTCCAAATGGGCCACGACCAAGCACAAGAAGGCGGTCATCGACTCCCGCCGCGCCAAGTCGTGGGCCAAGCTCATCAAGAACATCGAGGTCGCCGCGAAGCTCGGTGGAGCCGACCTCCAGGGCAACCCCACCCTCTTCGACGCCGTGCTCAAGGCCAAGAAGACCTCGGTCCCCAAAGACAACATCGACCGCGCGATCAAGCGCGGTGCCGGTATCGGCGGCGAAGCCGTCGAGTACACCTCGATCATGTACGAGGGCTACGGACCCAACGGGGTGGCCTTCCTCATCGAGTGTCTGACCGACAACAAGAACCGCGCCGCAGCCGAGGTGCGCACAGCCCTCAGCCGTAACGGCGGCACCCTCGCCGACCCGGGCAGCGTCGCCTACAACTTCAGCCGCAAGGGCGTCATCGTGGTCCCCTCCGAGGGCACCACCGAAGACGACGTCATGCTCGCGGTCCTCGAGGCCGGAGCCGAAGAGGTCGAGCCGCACGGCGAGGGCTTCGGCGTCATCACCGAGGCCTCCGACCTCGTGTCGGTGCGCAGTGCTCTGCAGGATGCCGGCATCGAGTACGACTCCGCCGACGTCGAGTTCGTCCCCTCCCTCAAGGTCGAGGTCGACGCCGACACCGCCCGCAAGGTGTTCCGCCTCATCGACGCTCTGGAAGACAGCGACGACGTGCAGAACGTCTACACCAACTTCGACATGACGGCCGAGGTCCAGGCCGAGCTCGAGAACGACGAGTAAGGGCGCGCCCTCTCCTCGGCACGGCCCCCGGCGCTTAGCGTGGGGGCCGTGTCTCGTTCCCTCCGCGTCCTCGGCATCGACCCCGGACTGACCCGCTGCGGCCTCGGCGTCGTCGACGTCTCGCCGAACCGCACGGCCTCCCTCGTGCACGTGGGCGTCGCGCGGTCCGCACCGACGGATCCGATCGAGAAGCGCCTCGCGGCGATCGCCGCCGGCATCCGCGAGGTGCTCGTCCGACACCAGCCGCACGTCGTCGCCGTCGAGCGCGTCTTCGCACAGAACAACCTGCACTCGGTGATGGGCACCGCCCAAGCCAGCGGCATCGCGTTGCTGCTCGCCGCCGAACACGGGCTCGCCGCCGCGACCCACACGCCCAGCGAGGTCAAGGCCGCGATCACCGGCTACGGCTCCGCCGACAAGCTGCAGGTGCAGACGATGGTGGCGCGGGTGCTGCGTCTCGACTCCCTTCCGCAGCCCGCGGATGCCGCCGATGCCCTGGCCATCGCCCTGTGCCACGCCTGGCGCGGGGGAGCCGCCGGAGCGTCGGGCGACGACACTCTGACACCCGCGCAGAAAGCGTGGCGGGATGCCGAGAAGAAGCGCACCCCGCCGACGCGTGTCGCTCGAACACATGTACGAACGGGCGCGTAAGCTGGTCCGATGATCTCCTCGCTGCACGGTACGGCGGCTCACGTCGCCGACGACTCGCTGGTCATCGTGGTGGGAGGTGTCGGCTTCTCCGTCGCGGTGACCGCCCAGCTGGCACGCACGGTGCACGTCGGCGACGACGTCCACCTGCACACCAACCTCATCGTGCGCGAGGACGCGCTGTCGCTCTACGGGTTCGAAGCCCGTGAAGAACTCACCGTCTTCACGCAACTGATCAGCGTCACCGGCGTCGGCCCGAAGTCCGCCCTCGGCGTGCTGTCGTCGCTCACCGTGCCGCAGATCGCCCAGGCCGTTGCCGACGACGACGACGCACCATTCCGCCGCGTCTCGGGCATCGGCCCCAAGACCGCGAAGCTCATCGTCGTGCAGCTGGCCGGCAAGCTGCAGGTCGCGCCGTCCGCGGCTCCCGCCGCCGCCTCGCCGCACGGCCAGGTGCCCGCGCAGGTCACGCAGGCGCTCGTGGGCCTGGGCTGGACGGAACGAACCGCGGCCGAGGCCGTGGCATCCGTCGCCGAATCCGCCTCCGAGGCCGACCGCGCCTCAGTCCAGTCGCTCCTCCGTCTCACTCTCGCACTGCTGGGTCCCGCCCGGAAGGAGAGCGTGAGTGGCTGACGTCCGCGACGCCGGAACGCCCGACGACGAGGTCGAACTCGCCATCGAAGGCGCCCTGCGCCCCACCTCGCTCGCCGAGTTCGTCGGTCAGCAGAAGGTGCGCGGCCAGTTGCAGCTGCTGCTCGACGCCGCCCGGATCCAGCAGCGCTCTCCCGATCACATCCTGCTCTCGGGTCCTCCGGGGCTCGGTAAGACCACCCTCGCGATGATCGTGGCCCACGAGAGCGGTCGGCCGCTGCGCCTGTCGAGCGGCCCCGCGATCCAGCACGCGGGCGACCTCGCCGCCCTGCTGTCGTCGCTCACGCCGGGGGAGGTGCTCTTCATCGACGAGATCCACCGCATGGCGCGCTCGGCGGAAGAGATGCTCTATCTCGCGATGGAGGACTTCCGCATCGACATCATGGTCGGAAAGGGAGCGGGCGCGACCAGCATCCCCCTCGACCTCGCTCCCTTCACCCTCGTGGGCGCCACGACACGCGCGGGCCTGCTGCCGAACCCGCTGCGCGACCGCTTCGGGTTCACCGCTCACCTCGAGTACTACGAGCCGGAAGAGCTGGAGCGGGTCGTCTCGCGCTCGGCATCCATGCTCGATGTCGGCCTGCCGGGCACCGCGCGTTCCGAGATCGCGCGCCGGTCGCGAGGAACTCCCCGTATCGCCAATCGCCTGCTCCGGCGCGTCCGGGATTACCTGGTCGTGAACGGCCCGTCGACCGGTACCGACGAGGGTCACGCCGACGTGCGCACGGTGGGCGCAGCCCTCGATCTCTACGACGTGGATGCCATCGGGCTCGACCGTCTCGACCGGGCCGTCCTCGACGCCCTCGTGCGCCGATTCCGCGGGGGACCGGTGGGGCTCAGCACCCTGGCCGTGGCCGTGGGAGAAGAGCCGGAGACCATCGAGTCGGTCGTCGAGCCGTACCTCGTGCGCATCGGATTCATGGGTCGGACCCCGCGCGGCCGCGTGGCGACTCCCGAGGCGTACGACCACCTCGGAGCACCCCATCCCGACGGCATGCTCCGGTTCAGCCGGGGGTCATGACCTATACTCGGCGGGGGATTCCCCGACCCACGCTAGGCAGTGCCGCACGGCGCGCCTGATCTGAAAGGTGCACCGCCTCCATGGACTCCAGTTTCCTCCTGCTCATCCTGTTCGCCGGGCTGCTCGTCTTCATGTTCCTGAGCTCCCGCCGGCGCATGAAGAAGCAGAAGGCCGAGCTCGAGCAGAAGGCTCGCGAGACGGTCCCCGGCGCCGAGGTCCTGCTGCAGGGCGGCCTCTACGGCACCATCGTCGAGTACGACGCCGAAGACCTCGACAAGCCCGCGCACGTCGAGATCGCCCCCGGCGTTGTCATCAAGGTGCACAGCCAGGCGATCCTGCGCATCGTCGACCCCGCCGCGGGCGCGGTGACCGAGGACGAGTACATCGAAGCCGAAGAGACCGAGGCCGAGTACGTCGCCGGTGTCGCCGATGGCGACATCACCTCGATCAGCGAGGACCAGCGCGCCGCCCGCCAGCACGCCGCCGACGCAGAGCGCGATGACAAGGACCGCCCCGCGGTCTGATCGCCCCTCCCGCCGTTTCGTTCACCGCCGCACAGAAAGCCGACTCCGTGGCGCCCTCGACTCCTGTCCGTCACGCCTGGCGCGTTTTGACCGGATTGCTCGCCATCACCGGCGTGCTCTTCGGCATCAACGCGCTGGGCGTGTACGTCTTCAACGCCAGTTCCTGGACCCCCGAGCTCGCGCTCGACCTCCAGGGCGGCACGCAGATCATCCTGCAAGCCCAGACCACCGACGGCGCCGCGCCCGACAGCGAACAGCTGGCTCAGGCCGTCACGATCATCCGCCAACGCGTCGACGCCTCGGGCGTGGGTGAAGCCGACGTGGCCACCGAGGGTGGCCGCAACATCGTCGTGCAGATCCCCGGCCAGGCCGATGAGGCCACGCGCCAGCGCATCCAGAGCTCGGCCCAGCTGCAGTTGCGTCCGGTGCTGTTCAGCGGCTCGCCGGCGACCTCGTTCGTGGGTCAGGACGGTGTCTCCACGCCGTACCCGACGCCCGACCCGAGCCTGCCGTCGACGCCGACCGCCTCGCCGACCAATGCGAGCGACCCGGCCTACATCACCCCGGCTCTGCAGGCGCAGTTCCTCGCGTACGACTGCGCGAACCCGCCGAGCAATCCCGCCCAGGCTCCGGCCGATCAGCCGATGATCACGTGCGGCACGAACGACGGGCAGAAGTACATCCTCGGCCCCGTCGAGCTCGACGGCACCGACATCTCCAACGCCACCAACGGCCAGGAGCAGAACACCGGCCAGTGGGCCGTCAACCTCGTCTTCAACGACCAGGGCACGCAGAAGTTCGCCGAGATCAGCCAGCGCCTCTACGGAGCCCAGCCGCCGCTGAACCAGTTCGCGTTCGTGCTCGACGGCTCCGTGCTGTCGGCACCGTCCATGAACGGCATCATCGTCGACGGTCGCCCCAGCATCACCGGCTCGTTCACGCAGGAGTCGTCGAAGGCCCTCGCCGACCAGCTGAAGTACGGCGCCCTGCCGCTGAGCTTCCAGGTGGTCAGCTCCGACACCGTGTCGGCGACGCTCGGTTCGCAGCAGTTGCAGGTCGGTTTCATCGCCGGTCTGATCGGACTCGGTCTCGTCGCGATCTACTCGCTCATCGTCTACCGCGCGCTCGGCACGGTCATCATCGCCTCGCTCGGCGTGATGGCGGTGCTGACGTATCTCGCGCTGTGCGTCCTGGCGTGGCGAGCGGGCTTCCGCCTCTCGCTCGCGGGTGTCGCCGGTCTGATCGTGACGATCGGCTTCACCGCCGACTCGTTCATCGTCTACTTCGAGAGAATCAGAGACGAATTGCGCGACGGCAAGTCGATCACCGCTGCCGTCGAAGACGGCTGGTCGCGCGCCAAGCGCACGATCTACATCTCGAAGTCGATCAACATCCTCGCGGCCGTCGTGCTGTACATCCTCGCGGATGCCACGGTGAAGGGCTTCGCGTTCACGCTCGGCCTCACGACCGCGATCGACATCTTGATCTTCATCCTGTTCACGCACCCCGTGATGCAGTTGCTCGCTCGCACCCGGTTCTTCGGCTCGGGCCATCCCCTCTCGGGGATGGACCCCAACGCCCTCGGCGCCGTGTACCGCGGTCGCGCGCAGTTCCGGGCTCCCGTGGTCGACGCCGGTCGGGTGAAGAAGTCCCGCGGCGAGGCGCAGCGTCGGCAGACGATCGCCGAACGCAAGCAGGCCGAACTGGCGGCCGCCAGCCGCGGTGATAGCCGCTCCACGAAGGAGGGAGACGACTGATGCGCTCCATGTCGCAGCTCGGTAACGACCTCTACTCGGGGAAGACGTCCTTCCCCTTCGTGCAGCGTCGTCGCCTGTGGTTCATCATCGCCGCGGTCCTCGTGATCGGCGCGGCCCTCGTTCCGCTGTTCCGCCCCGTGCAGTTCTCGATCGAGTTCACCGGCGGCTCGCAGTTCACGGTGTCCAACCCGTCGACGTTCGACCAGGCCCTGGCCACGCAGGCCGTGACCTCGGTCGTCCCGGATGCCGCGACGCGCGTCACCACGATCAGCGATCAGTCCGTGCGCGTGCAGACCGACCAGCTGGACAACGACCAGACGCAGGCGGTCTCGGCCGCCCTCGCGACGGCATACGACGTTCCCGCCTCGGAGATCACGAACTCGTTCATCGGACCCACCTGGGGCAACGACGTCACCCGACAGTCGCTCTGGGGTCTGTCGATCTTCCTCGCGCTGACCTTCCTGATCCTGGCGCTCTACTTCCGCACGTGGAAGATGTCGGTCGCCGCGATCATCGGTCTCGTCGACGTGCTCGTCATCACGATCGGTGTCTACGCCGTCTTCGGCTTCGAGATCTCGCCGGCCGCCGTCATCGGCTTCTTGACCATCCTCTCCTACGCCCTCTACGACACCACCGTCGTCTTCGACAAGGTGAGAGAGAACACCAGGGACGACGGCGAGATCTCCGGTCGCACGTTCGCGGAGTCGGTCAACCTCGCCGCCAACCAGACGCTGATCCGATCGATCAACACCACGGTGGTCGCGATCCTGCCCGTCGGCGCGATCCTCTTCATCGGTGTGCCGCTCGGCGCGCGCACACTCAGCGACATCTCGCTGTCGATCTTCGTCGGCACGATCGTCGCCGCGTATTCGACGCTCTTCGTCGCCGTCCCGATGTACGCCCTGCTGCGCGAGAAGGAGAAGCCGATCGCTCAGCGCGACGCACGTGTCGTGGCGGCTCGCGAGAAGGCGGGTGTCCCGGCCTGAGGCCGGGGCCCCGCCCCCGGGGTCTCACCCGCGGACCCCGCCTTGGACTCCTGTCTCGAGGCATAGACTTGATCGACTGGCCGTAAGGAAGGGGTGGCACATGGCTGAGACCACTTCCTCCGCGCCGCCGCCGTCTTCGCTCCGGCGTCTGGTCCCGCGCATCTTCTCGCGCGCCGCTCGCCGCGACGACGTCGACAAGCTGTTGCGCACGGTGCGTACGCACCACCCCCAAGGGTGACCTCGCGATCATCGAGCGGGCCTATGCCGTCGCCGACAAGGCGCACGACGGGCAGAAGCGCCAGAGTGGCGAGCCGTACATCACGCACCCGCTCGCCGTCGCGCAGATCCTCGCCGAACTCGGCTTGGGACCGAAGGCCATCGCCGCCGCTCTGCTGCACGACACCGTCGAAGACACGGGATACCCCCTCGACGAGCTCGCCGCCGACTTCGGCGACGAGGTCGCGATGCTCGTCGACGGCGTGACCAAGCTCGACAAGGTCAAGTACGGCGACAGCGCGCAGGCAGAGACCGTGCGGAAGATGATCGTGGCGATGTCGAAAGACATCCGCGTCCTGCTCATCAAGCTCGCCGATCGCCTGCACAACGCCCGGACCTGGGGCTTCGTGCCCCCGCACAAGGCCGCGAAGAAGGCCACCGAGACTCTCGAGATCTACGCGCCCCTCGCGCACCGCCTCGGTATCCAGGCGATCAAGAGCGAGCTCGAAGACCTCTCTTTCGCGGTGATGCATCCCAAGCTCTACGCCGAGATCGACAGCCTGGTCAAGCAGCGTACGCCGCAGCGCGAGCAGTACGTCCAGAACGTCATCGACGCCGTCGACGCCGATCTGCGCGAACTGCGCGTCCGCGGCCGCGTGATGGGACGCCCGAAGCAGCTCTACTCCGTGTACCAGAAGATGGTCGTTCGAGGTCGCGAGTTCGACGACATCTACGACCTCATCGGTATTCGCATCCTCGTCGGCACCGTCCGCGACTGCTACGCGGTGCTCGGCGCCATCCACGCGCGGTGGACGCCCCTGCCCGGGCGATTCAAGGACTACATCGCCACGCCGAAATTCAACCTGTACCAGTCGCTGCACACCACGGTGATCGGCCCGGGCGGACGCACGGTCGAGATCCAGATCCGCACGCACGAGATGCACCAGCAGGCGGAATTCGGTGTCGCCGCGCACTGGAAGTACAAGGAGCGGATGGCGGGCGGCAAAGCCGACGCCAAGGCCGTCGACGCCGACATGGCCTGGATCGCGCACATCTCGGACTGGCAGGCCGAGACCGCCGACCCGGGGGAGTTCCTCGACTCGCTGCGCTTCGAAATCGGCGCGAAAGAGGTCTACGTCTTCACGCCGAAGGGCCGTGTGGTCGGCCTGCCGACCGGCGCGACCCCGGTCGACTTCGCCTACGCCGTGCACACCGAGATCGGCCACCGCACCATGGGGGCCAAGGTCAACGGACGCCTGGTGCCGCTCGAATCGACGCTGCAGAGCGGTGACGTCGTCGAGGTCTTCACCTCCAAGAACCCCGACGCGGGTCCAAGCCAGGACTGGCTCGGCTTCGTCAAGAGCACCCGCGCGCGCAACAAGATCCGCGGGTGGTTCACCAAGGAACGTCGCGAAGAAGCCATCGAACAGGGCAAGGACTCCATCGCCCGTGCCATGCGCCGGCAGAACCTGCCACTGCAGCGGCTGATGAACCAGGACTCGTTCACCGAGGTCGCTCGCCTCTTCCACTACGAAGACGTCTCCGCCCTGTACGCCGCCGTCGGCGAGGGCCACGTCTCGACGCAGTCCGTGATCGAGAAGGTCACGGCGCTCGTCAACGTCGAAGAGACCAACACCGGGCCCATCGACATCCCCGTCGGTCGCAGCCGTGCCCCGCGCGGTGGCGATTCGGGCGTGCTCGTGCGCGGTGCCCCCGACATCCTCGTCAAGCTCGCCAAGTGCTGTACGCCGGTGCCGGGAGACGAGATCGTCGGTTTCGTCACGCGGGGGAGCGGCGTCTCGGTTCACCGCGGCGACTGCACCAACGTCAAGGCGCTGAAGGAAGAGCCCGACCGACTGATCGACGTGGAGTGGGCACCCACCACGAAGAGCGTCTTCCTCGTACAGATCCAGGTCGAGGCCCTCGACCGCTCGGGGCTCCTGAGCGATGTGACCCGTGTGCTGAGCGAGCATCACGTCAACATCCTGTCGGCCACCGTGTCGACCACGAACGACCGTCTGGCGCTCAGCAAGTTCGTGTTCGAGATGGGTGACACCGTGCACCTCGACCGCGTGCTCAACGCCGTACGACGCATCGACGCCGTTTACGACGTCTACCGCGTGACCTCCTCCTAGCCGCCGCATCAGCGTTCCGAGTCCGCGGTCGCGAGCAGCGCGATCCCTCTCCGTCCGTAGGGGAAGGTCGGATGCCGATCGAGCCACGCTCGCGCATCGCTTCTCGCTCGCGGATCGGACGCCGCCCACGCGACCGCCGCAGCGCGCTGATGCTCGTCGTCGGAGCGGGCGAGGTCGGCCAGCGTGCGTCCCGGTGTGCTGAGGTGTACGCCGGCGAGCGACGTCGTATCTGCCGGTGGCAGGCGCACGTCGTGATACACCGCACGGGTCCCGTCATGGGCCCGTGTCCGCCTCGTCACGACCCGCTGAAGGTGATGTCGCGTCGGCTCGGTCGGAATCCCTCCGTGCACCCACGCGGCGGTCAGGCGCACTCCCGCCCATCGCTCCCCGAGAAGGGGCAGCAGGCTACGGGCGCGCATCCACGCCGTCTCGACCGCGTCGGCGGGCATGAACCCCTCGCCGAGGGGCACCAGCAGCCCGTCGAGACACGCAGCGCTCAGTTCGCTCAACGCGAGACGCTCCCCGGGGAAGAACAGAAAGGGCGACACCATCCCGTCAGTGTGACGGGGCGGTGTCGCCCGTGACGGTCGGAACCGTCGACCTGTGGAGAACCGATCAGCCGCCGAGGGCGCGGAGCCAGGTACGGCGCGCTTCGAGAGCCTCCGATGCCTGAGCCGCGGCGCGCTTGTCGCCGCGCGACTCGGCCTCGGCGAGTTCGGCCTCGAGCTTGTCGATCGCGTCGGTCAGCTGGCGCGTCATGTCGTTGGCACGCGCCTTCTGCTCGGGGTCGTTCCGCTTCCAGTCGGCGTCCTCGCGGGTGCGCACACTCTGCTCGATCTTGCGGAGCTCGTCGTCGAGGACACGCTCCTTGTCGCGGGGGAAGATCCGGCCGATCTCGTCCCACTCGCGCTGGATGGCGGTGAGCTTCTGGCGGGCGGTCGCGAGGTTCTTCTCGTCGACGATGGGTGCGGCCTTCTCGAGCAGGGCACGCTTCTGCTCGATCTTCTCCTTCGAGGCCTCGGCGTCGGCGGACTCACGCTCGATGCGCGCTCCGTAGAGGGCATCTCCCGCAGCCTTGAAACGAGCCCAGAGCGCGTCGTCGACCTTGCGGCCGGCGCGGCCCGAGGCCTTCCACGCGTCGAGCAGGTCGCGGTATGCCCCGATGCCGTCCTCGCCACGCGGCGCGAGGGCCTCGGCGCGCTCGACGAGACGCGTCTTCGCCTCGCGGGCCGACTTGTGGACCTCGTCGAGCGAAGAGAAGAACTCGCGGCGGTGACGGTCGACCGTGGCGCGGGCGTCGCGGAACCGGCGCCAGAGCTGCTGAGCGGTCGACTTCGACAGACGGGGGCCGTTCTGCTGGTGAGCCTGCCACCGGTCGAACAGAGCCGTCATCTCGGCGGTCATCTGCTTCCACTGCACCGTCTGCGGGTCACGGGCGGCGAGGGCCTCGGCCTCTTCGACGATCGCGGTCCGCTCGCGCACAGCCTCTTCAGTGGCCTGCTTGGCGGCGACGGCCTCGGTCTCGCTCGCCTCGGCGAGCTCAGAGGTGAGGGCATCCACGCGAGCGATCAGGGCCGCGAGATCGCCCACCGCGGCCGCACCGTCGAGCTTGCCGCGAAGGGTCTTCGCCGTCGAACGGAGGTCGGATGCCGACGCCCCACCGCGACGATGACGCGTCTCGAGCAGGGTGACCTCGCCTGCGAGATCCGAGAATTTGCGCTGGTAGTAAGCGAGAGCTTCGGCGGGCGTGCCATCGGGGTACTGCCCCACGACGCGCCAGTCCTCACCCTCGCGGACCGAGACGGTGCCCTCTTCGTCGACGCGACCCCACGGCTGCGCGGTCGAAGTGGACGCGGTCTTTCCCGGGGGCGGTCCGGGGATGCGCGCGCCGGGCCGCGGAGCGGCGGGCTGCGCGGGCGCGGACGGGGTGCTGGGCGCCTCAGCCGCGTCGGAGGAGGCCTCGACCTCGGCGGTCGCACCGTCGTCGATCGCGTCATCGCCGGAGGGAGCATCGGCGGTGGACGCCGGCTCAGCGGCATCCGACGACTGTTCTGCGATCGGCACCTCACCCGCGGGAGCTTCATGCTCCTCGACGGGCGCGGCGGCCTCGTCGGAGGAGGCGCTCGGGGCCGAAGATGCATCGGCCTCCGCCTCGACCGAGGTCGTGGCGGTGGGATCGACCTCGACGGCGTTCTCGTCGTCGCGCGGGTCGGAGGTCTCGGGAGTGGGGACGGAAGTCACGGGTAGCACCTCATCGCGGCAGAACCGCCTGGGGGAGAAGGACCCTCCGAGCCTAGTACGCGCGACCCCGGGGTTACAGGATCGAGCCCTGCCGATCACCGCGCGGCGGTTCCCACCGCACGGCGCGAGAGGTCAAGGAGTGGTCGACTCCGACGGCACGGGAGCGGGGACCTCCGTCGGGGCGGGTGTCGCGGGGGTATCGGTCGACGAGGGTGCCGGGTCCGGTGCGCCCGGACCCGCGACGAAGTAGACGGTCTGTGCGCCGACCGCGCCGGCGATCAGGACGAGCCCGACCACGAGACCGATGAGATTGTCGCGTGTGCGGCGTCGCCCCTGACGCTCGTGGAGCTCGAGCCGCGCCTGATACGCGCGAGCACGCTCGCGCTGCTCTCGCGCCTGCCGGTCTTTTCCGCGCGCCGCCACATCGACCTCCTCCGCCCGTCCGGGCACGTCGATCCTACAAAGAGCCGTCCGGCGACCGGGTTCGCCGCTCGCGGACACGGTGTCGGAGGCCGCGGTTAGCCTGGAGTGGTGACCCCATCTTCCGCGCTCTTCCAGGGCCAGACACCGCTCGCGGTGCGCATGCGCCCCGTGAGCCTCGACGAGGTCGCCGGCCAGGGGCATCTGTTGCGACCCGGGTCCCCGCTGGTCACGCTCGCGACGACCGACTCCTCGGCATCCGTCACCGCCGCCTCGGTGATCCTGTGGGGCCCGCCCGGAACGGGCAAGACCACGCTCGCCCAGGCGATCGCGCGGTCGTCGGGGCGCCGCTTCGTCGAGCTCTCAGCGATCACGGCGGGTGTGAAAGACGTGCGCGAGGTCATGCAAGAAGCGCTCACGCAGCGCGACCTCTACGGGCAGTCGACGATCCTCTTCCTCGACGAGATCCACCGCTTCACGAAGGCCCAGCAGGACGCCCTGCTGCCGGGGGTCGAGAACGGGTGGGTCGTGCTCATCGCCGCGACCACCGAGAACCCCTCGTTCTCGGTCATCTCGCCGTTGCTGTCGCGTTCTCTCCTGCTCACCCTCCGTCCCCTCGGCGACGACGACCTGGGCGCCCTCGTGGACCGAGCCGTGACCGACCCGCGCGGTCTGGCCGGCCGCGTCGTGCTCGAGGACGACGCTCGCGCCGCCCTGGTGCGCCTGGCATCCGGAGACGCCCGTCGCGCTCTCACCGCCCTCGAAGCCGCGGCCTCGGTCGCGGGCGACGACGGCGTCGCCCCCGCGCCGGCACCCGGCGGAGACGACGATGAAGACGAAGACGACGAAGACGACGAGCAGGATCCGGGACCGTTCGTCGACGACGGGGGAGAGCTCCCCGTGATCACCGCCGACCACATCGCCCAGGCCGTGGACCGCGCTCTGCTGCGTTACGACCGCCAGGGCGACGAGCACTACGACGTGATCAGCGCCTTCATCAAGTCGGTGCGAGGTTCGGATCCGGATGCCGCGATCCACTACCTCGCGCGGATGATCGAGGCGGGGGAGGATCCCCGTTTCATCGCGCGGCGCCTGGTGATCTCCGCCGCGGAAGACATCGGCATGGCCGATCCGCAGGCGCTGCAGATCGCCGTCGCGGCGGCGGACGCCGTCGCCTTCATCGGCATGCCCGAGGGCCGCATCCCCCTCGCCGAAGCGACGGTGTACCTCGCGACGACCGCCAAGTCGAACGCCGCCTACAACGCCATCAATGCCGCGATCGCCGACGTACGCGCCGGTGGTTTCGGACGCGTGCCGATGCACCTCCGCGACGCGCACTACCCGGGCGCCAAGCGCCTGGGACACGGCAAGGGGTACAAGTACGCGCACGACAGCGAGATCGGCATCGTGGCGCAGCAGTACCTGCCCGACGAACTCCGGGGCAAGCGCTACTACGAGCCCACGAATCACGGCACCGAGCGCGACGTCTCCGCGCGCCTGGAGAAGATCCGACGCATCCTCGACGGGAAGTGAGCGTGCAGAGGGCACGCGCGGGTGGCTCTGATAGCATGAACCGGCTCGAAACAGGGTTTTCGGGCATCCCCTCCTTCCTGTGATCACCTTCCGGTGCGCCCCGGCGTGCGCTTCGGAGCGGGCGGAAGGGGGCGATACGCCCGTGAGCCGTGAAAGGCGCGGCCACGTCATCGGAAGGAGAACTTCGTGACCACGAAGTCTCAGGACCGCCGCAAGGTGCGTCTGTCGCGCGCCCTCGGCGTCGCACTCACCCCCAAGGCCGCCCGCTACCTCGAGAAGCGTCCCTACGCTCCCGGCGAGCACGGTCGCACCAAGCGCAAGGCCGACAGCGACTACGCCGTCCGTCTCCGCGAGAAGCAGCGTCTGCGCGAGCAGTACGGCATCCGCGAGAAGCAGCTGCGCATCGCGTTCAACGAGGCCCGCCGCACCGACGGCCTGACCGGTGAGAACCTGGTCGAGCTGCTCGAGATGCGTCTGGACGCCCTCGTCGTGCGCTCGGGCTTCGCCCGCACCACCGCGCAGGCTCGCCAGCTCGTCGTGCACCGCCACATCATGGTCGACGGCCAGCTCGTGGACCGCCCGTCGTTCCGCGTGAAGCCGGGTCAGCTGATCCACGTCAAGACCAAGAGCGAGGGTCTCGAGCCCTTCCAGGTCGCCGCCGCCGGTGGGCACGCCGAAGTGCTGCCCCCCGTCCCGGGCTACCTCGAGGTCGACCTCTCGACGCTGCAGGCGAAGCTCGTTCGTCGCCCCAAGCGCGCCGAGGTGCCCGTCACGTGTGACGTGCAGCTCGTCGTCGAGTACTACGCCGCCCGCTGACCTCAGCGAGCACAGAAGGGCGCCGGGTTCTCCCGGCGCCCTTTCTGGTTCTCGGATCGCGCTTGCGCGCGCCCCATCGCCGATTCCGACCCGATCTCCGGGGAGCGGCCTGAGACTGCCCGCGTCGCGGCGGGACTCGCCGAGGGGCGTGCGCGTGTTCGAGCCTCGCGCCGCCGCACGAGCCGGTCGCGACCTCGGCGACCGAGTCCGCGGCATCCGACCGGCGGACGCGCGCTCCGCGGGGGCCCTCGCCTACGATGGGGGAATGCCGCGACCGCGGCGTCGTATCGAGGAAGAAGTGGTGATCGTGAGAAGCCTCGTCTGGTTCGCGTTGGGCATCGTCGGCGGTTTCGTCGCCGCCCACCTCGTCAACAAGGACCCCCGCGGGCAGGAGGTGCTCGCGCAGCTCGACTCCCGCATCGGCGAGTTCACCGACCGTATGAGCGACGCCTACCACGCGCAGGAGACCCGCCTCTCCGAGATCATCGACGACGCGAAGAGCGTCGCGTCCTCGGCGGTCGAGAAGCCCGCCGACGCCGTCGACGACGCCGCCCGCGCCGCCGAGAAGGCCGTTTCCCCCTCCGACTGACCCCCTCCGGCCTCCCGCCCCCACCCGTGGGGCGGATCCGCATGCGTACGGAAAGACCCGCCATGAAAACCGCCGAGATCGCCCAGCGCTTCCTCGACTTCTTCGAGAAGAAGAACCACACGATCGTCCCCTCGGCCTCGCTCGTCACCGACGACCCGGCCCTGCTGTTCACCGTGGCGGGCATGGTGCCCTTCATCCCGTATCTGAGCGGGGTCGTTCCGCCGCCCTATCCGCGCGCTGCCGACGTACAGAAGTGCATTCGCACCAACGACATCGAAGAAGTCGGCAAGACCCCGCGTCACGGCACCTTCTTCCAGATGCTCGGCAACTGGTCGTTCG
Organism: Microbacterium sp. SORGH_AS_0421; assembly: GCF_030818635.1. Classification (NCBI taxonomy): domain Bacteria; kingdom Bacillati; phylum Actinomycetota; class Actinomycetes; order Micrococcales; family Microbacteriaceae; genus Microbacterium; species Microbacterium sp. SORGH_AS_0421. Next base: position 2,701,449 of record NZ_JAUTAO010000001.1, on the reverse strand, counting down.
GCGACTACTTCAAGGAAGACGCGATCCGCTTCGCCTGGGAGCTGCTGACGGCCCCCGAGTCGGAGGGCGGCCTCGCGTTCGATCCGAAGGACCTCTGGGTCACGGTCTACGAGGAGGACGACGAAGCCCGCGACCTCTGGCTCGAGCTCAGCTCTCTGCCCGACGAGCGCATCCAGCGCCTGGGCAAGGACACGAACTACTGGTCGACCGGTCTGCCCGGCCCCGCCGGTCCCTGCTCGGAGATCTTCTTCGACCGCGGTCCCGAGTACGGCATCGACGGAGGCCCCGCCACCGACGACGACCGCTACGTCGAGATCTGGAACCTCGTGTTCATGCAGTACGAGATCACCAACGTGCGCTCGAAGTACGACTTCGACATCGTCGGGGAGCTGCCCGCGAAGAACATCGACACCGGCATGGGCCTGGAGCGCATCGCGTTCATCAAGCAGGGCGTCGACAACATGTACGAGACCGACCAGGTGCGCCCCGTGCTGGACCTGGCCGCCAAGCTCGCGGGCAAGTCGTACGGCCAGGAGTCGCACGACGACGACGTGCGCCTGCGCATCGTCGCCGACCACGTGCGCTCATCCCTCATGCTGCTCGCCGACGGCGTCACCCCCTCGAACGAGGGCCGCGGCTACATCCTGCGCCGCATCATGCGTCGCGCGATCCGCTCGATGCGCCTCCTCGGCGTCGACGGCCCCACGTTCCCCGAGCTGTTCGCCGCCTCACGCGACGCGATGAAAGAGTCCTACCCCGAGGTCGAGGCCGATTACGCGCGCCTCTCGGCGTACGCGATCGCCGAGGAGCAGACGTTCCTCCGCACGCTCGCGGCCGGATCCGCGATCCTCGACCAGTCGGTCGTCGAGGCCAAGAACGGCGGCGGCACCACGCTGTCGGGTTCCGAGGCGTTCCTGCTGCACGACACCTACGGCTTCCCGATCGACCTCACGCTCGAGATCGCCGAAGAGGCCGGGCTGTCCGTCGACCGCGGCGCCTTCGACCAGCTCATGCTCGAGCAGCGCACGCGCGCCAAGGCCGACGCACGCGCCCGCAAGGGCACGATCGCCGACCAGAGCGCCTACCGCGAGTTCCGCGCCCACGGCGAGACCGTCTTCACCGGCTACACCGAGATGCAGACGGAATCGCGGGTTCTCGGCATCCTGATCCAGGGGGTCGGAACCGACCGTGCGGCCGAGGGCCAGATCGCCGAGGTGATCCTCGCCGAGACCGCCCTGTACGCCGAGTCGGGTGGCCAGGTCGCCGACAAGGGCGTCATCGTCGGTCCCGGCTACGAGCTCGAGGTGCTCGACGTGCAGCGTCCCGTTCCGGGTCTCGTCAGCCACACCGTCGAGGTGACGACCGGTGAGGTCTCGGTCGGCGCCCCCGCCACGACCGTCGTCGACGCGCTCAACCGCCACGCCGCCCAGCAGGCGCACACCGCGACTCACCTGGTGCACGCGGCGATCCGCGACACCCTCGGCAAGACGGCGACGCAGACCGGTTCGCTCAATCGCGCGGGTTACATGCGCTTCGACTTCAGCTGGGGCTCCGCGCTGTCGCCCGAGACCCGCACCGAGATCGAGGACATCGCCAACAACGCGGTGCGCGACAACCTCGAGGTCACCACGCGCGTGATGTCGCTCGACGAGGCGAAAGCCGCGGGCGCCATGGCGCTGTTCGGCGAGAAGTACGGCGACACCGTGCGCATGGTCGACATCGGCGGCCCATGGTCGCGTGAGCTGTGCGGTGGAACGCACGTGTCTCGTAGCGCCGAGATCGGCCTGGTCAACCTCGTGGGCGAGCAGTCGGTCGGCGCGTCGAACCGCCGCGTGGAAGCCCTCGTGGGCCTCGACGCCTTCCGCGACCTCGCCGCCGAGCGCGCGATCGTCTCTCAGCTCAGCTCAAGCCTGAAGACGCCGCGCGAGCAGCTGCCCACCCGCATCGCCGAGTTGGCCGCGAGCCTCAAGGCCGCCGAGAAGAAGATCGCGGCGTTCGAGGCGCAGGCCCTCACCGGTCGCCTGCCCCAGCTGGTGGAGTCGGCCGTCGCCGTCGGCACCGTGCGGGTGGTCGCACAGAGCCTGGGGGAGGGCGCCTCGGCAGACGACGTGCGCTCGCTCGCGCTGCAGGTGCGCGACCGCCTGGGCAGCGCCCCCGCGGTCGTCGCTCTCGCGAGCACTACCGGCGGCCGCGCCACGGTGGTCGTCGTCACCAACGACTCCGCGCGCGAACGGGGGCTCGCCGCGGGCGCCCTCGCCAAGGCGGCGGCCGGTGTGCTCGGCGGCGGTGGCGGAGGTCGTCCCGACGTCGCCCAGGGCGGCGGAACGGATGCCGCGGCCCTGCCGCAGGCGCTCGAGGGAATCGTCTCGGACGTGAGGACGACGATCGCGTGACGTCGTTTCGTCGCGGCATCCGATTCGGGATCGACGTCGGGCGCGCGCGCGTCGGCGTGGCGCGGTCAGACCCGGACGGGGTGCTCGCCGTTCCCGTCGAGACGGTGCCTCGAAAGGGCGAGCCGATTCGCCGCATCGCGGCTCTGGCGGCCGAGTACGAGGCATTCGAGATCCTGGTGGGGCTGCCGCTGAACCTGCGCGGTGAAGACACGCCGTCGACGACCGACGCCCGTGCCTTCGCCGCGGCGCTCGCCGCGGCTCTGCCGATGCCCGTCCGCCTGGTCGATGAACGCCTGAGCACCGTCTCGGCGCACAGTGTTCTGCGCGAAGCAGGGCGTTCTCAGCGGGATTCTCGTAGCATTGTGGACCAAGTCGCCGCCGTGGTGCTTCTGCAGCAGGCGATCGATGTGGAGCGACAGTCCGGCGAGCCGGCCGGACCCGCCGTAACACCGGGACAGGAGCCCGCCTGACATGCCCGAGAACCAGCACCCCGAAAACGATCCGTTCGCGGATCTTTACGGACGTCTGCCCGACCCGCGCACCGGTACGCGCTCCTCTCGCCTCCCCGGCGGCGAGGATGCCGCTCCGCCGTCGCGCCGGGCCGCCCGCGAGGCCCGACGCGCGGCGACCGAGGCCACGCCGACCATGTCCGCGGAGCAGGCGGCCGAAGGCGCGTCCACCGCACCCGCCGATCGCGGGGCCGAAGCCACGGCCACACCGCGAGTCGCGGACGCGCAGCCGCCGCTGGAGCCGGCCGCTCCCGCCGAACATCCGACAGCCTTCCCCGCCGAGCCGTCGGGTGCTTCGCGCCCCGGCTCGACGCCCGCGCCTCGTTCCGCAGCCGAGCAGGCGGCAGGGAGGGAGTCTGCGCCCGCGCGACGCACCGATTCCCCTTCGCCGCAGACCCCGCGAGCCGCCGCTTCCGCTGGCGGCCGCGACGAGGCGGCGCCGGGGCCGCGCCGCAGCGGTGCTCCCGCCGCGGCCTCCGCGACGGCGCCGGAATCGGCGGTCTCAGACCGTGCCGCACGCGCTGTGCGAGATCAGGCACCTCGCACAACCTCCGCGCAGAGCACTCCCTCCCCGCCCTCCGGCGCCGCGCAGCCCGCCCGTGACACCCAGTCCGCCGCCTGGCAGGCCGCCGCCCGCCGCGCGGACGCTCCCCGTTCCGGATCCGAGTCTCGCCGCAACGAGCCGTCGCGCGACCGCGAACCCGCCCTCGTCGGAGCCGGCGCAGGAACGACGGCCGCAGCCTCCGCCACGCCTCGCAGCACGGCATCCGGATCTCTCGAAGACCTCTTCACCGGTGAGACCACCACGCAGCAGATCGGCTGGGCACCGCAGAAGCCTCCAAAGCGGCGACGTGGTGGGGGTCGCTGGATCGCCCTCGCCATCGTGTTGATCCTCGTCGGCGGTGTCGCCGGCGGTGGCTTCGCGCTGTGGAACACCTACGGCGAACGTATCCAGGCGTTCCTCGGCAACGGCGAGCCGCTCGAGTACGAAGCCGGACAGGCGACCGGCGAAGCACGCGTCACGATCGTGTCGGGTGACACGGGCCAGTCCGTTTCGCCGAAGCTCTTCGAGGCGGGCGTGACGAAGGCGACCAACTCGCTCTACAAGTACATGGTCGACAACGCGGTGGGGTTCACGTTCCAGCCCGGCGTCTACAAGCTGCAGCAGCAGATGACCTCGGAGGCGGTGATCGCCGCGCTCCGCGACCCGGCCAACCGTCTCGACAACTCGGTGCAGCTGCGCGAGGGGCTCACCCTGACGCAGTCGCTGGACATCATCTCGGAGCAGGCCGGCATCGCGCGCGCCGATCTCGATGCCGCGGTCGCGACCCCCTCGACCTATGGGGTCTCCGCCTCGACCCTCGAGGGCTGGATCTTCCCCGCGACCTACGATTTCGACGACGGAGTCACCGCCCCACAGGTCATCGATCGAATGGTCAAGCGCACGATCGAGTCGCTCGACAAGGCCGGCGTGGCGCCGAACGATCGAGAGCGCATCCTCACCATCGCCTCGATCATCGAACGCGAAGCCCGCAGCAGCGAGGACTTCTACAAGGTCTCACGCGTGATCGAGAACCGTCTGCAACCCGACAACACCGAGACGCACGGTCTGCTGCAGATGGACTCCACGGCGCAGTACGGCGCAAACGAGCTCGACGCCGGAGCCTCGTCGTCGAGCGCGAACGCCCTCAACAGCGACAATCCCTACAACACCTACAAGTATCCCGGGCTCCCCGTCGGGCCGATCGCCAACGCCGGAGACCTCGCGATCGACGCCGCGATGCACCCCGTCGACGGCCCCTGGTACTACTTCACGACGGTGAACCTGTCGACGGGGGAGACGGTGTTCTCGACCACCTACGCCGACCAAGAGAAGGCGGTCGCGCAGTTCCAGCAGTGGTGCCGCGAGAACCCGAACGGCGGATGCTAACCGGACCTCGCCGCCGTCTGGCCGTCTGGGGCGACCCGATCGCGCATTCGCGGTCGCCCCGGCTGCACGCGGCGGCGTACGGCACGCTCGGCCTCGACTGGGACTACGGGCGCCGACGGGTGGACGAGGCGAACTTCGCCGCCGCGGTGGAAGAACTGGATGCCGCCTGGCGCGGCCTCTCGCTCACCATGCCGCTCAAGCACGCGGCCGCTCGCGCCGCCGTCTCGCTCGACGACGACGCGCGGCTGACCGGCGCCGTCAACACCTTCCTGCTGGCCGAGGGCGGCCCCCGCGGTTTCAACACCGACGTGGGCGGCCTGGCCCGTGCCCTCGACGAGATCGGCGTGCGTGAGCCCGGGGCGATCCGCGTGCTCGGCGCCGGAGCCACAGCGACCTCCGCGGTGGTCGCCGCCGCCCGTGCAGGAGCCGGTCTCATCGAGGTCCGCGCGCGGCGGCCCGAGGCGGCCGCCCCCCTCGGCGCCCTCGCCGACCCCCTGGGGGTCGTCGTTCGCGTCGTCGCCCTCGACGACCCCGAGCTGTCGCCGGCGGACGCCACCATCGCGGCTCTGCCCGGGGGCACCGATCTCGGCGGCGTCGCCGACGATCTGGCATCCGTCTCCGGTCCGCTCGTCGACGTCGTCTACGGCGGCTGGCCGACCCCGCTCGCTCAGGCGTGGGCACGCGCGGGCGGCGAGGCGCACGACGGTCTCGCGATGCTGCTGCACCAGGCTCTGCTGCAGGTGCGCGTCTTCGTCGAGGGAGACCCCGAGATCGCCCTCGAACGCGAGACCGAGGTGCTGGCCGCAATGCGCACCGCGCTCGTGGGAGACTAGGACCATGCTTCGCGTTCTCACCGCCGGCGAGTCCCACGGCCCCGAGCTGATCGCCCTCATGGAAGGGATGCCGGCCGGCGTCCCCATCTCTTCGGCGCAGATCCGCGCAGAACTGGCGCGCCGTCGCCTGGGATACGGTCGCGGTTCGCGCATGAAGTTCGAAGAGGACGAGCTGTCGCTGTCCACCGGCATCGTGCACGGCTTCACGATCGGAAGCCCCATCGCCCTGCGCATCGGCAACACCGAGTGGCCGAAGTGGACCGAGGTGATGAGCCCCGAGCCCGTCGAGCTGTCCGACCGCTCGCGCGGCCGCGGCGCCGCTCTCACGCGCCCCCGTCCCGGCCACGCCGACCTCGTCGGCATGCAGAAGTACGGCTTCGACGAAGCCCGGCCCATCCTCGAGCGCGCCTCGGCCCGCGAGACGGCCGCGCGCGTCGCCCTGGGTGCCGTCGCCCGCTCGTTCCTCAACGAGCTCGGCATCCGACTGGTCAGCCACACCCTCTCGATCGGCCCCGTGCGCGTCCCCGACGACGCGGAGTTCCCCACGCCCGACGACGTCGACCGCCTCGACGCCGATCCGCTGCGCTGCTTCCACGCCGAGACGAGCGCGGCCATGGTCGCCGAGGTCGACGACGCCAAGAAGACCGGCGATACCCTCGGCGGTGTCGTCGAGGTGCTCGCCTACGGCCTTCCGCCGGGGCTCGGCTCCCACGTGCAGTGGGATCGTCGACTGGATGCCAAGCTCGCTCAGGCGCTGATGAGCATCCAGGCGATCAAGGGGGTGGAAGTCGGCGACGGCTTCCTCACCACCACCCGCCGTGGATCGCAGGCACACGATGAGCTGTTCGCCACGGGCGACGGGATCACGCGGTCGTCCGACCGCGCGGGCGGCACCGAGGGCGGCATGTCCACGGGCACCGTGCTGCGCGTGCGTGCCGGGATGAAGCCGATCGCGACGATCCCCAAGGCCCTCCGCACGGTCGATGTGGCCACCGGCGACACCGCCGCCGCCCACCACCAGCGCTCCGACGTCTGCGCGGTTCCGGCGGCCGGTGTCGTGGCCGAAGCCATGGTCGCGATCACCCTCGCCGACGCGGTGCTCGAGAAGTTCGGCGGCGACAACATCATCGAGACCCGCCGCAACGTCGAGACGTACCTCGCGAACCTCCCCGAGACGCTGCGCACGACCGACGCGTCCGACGCGGCGCTGCTCGCGCATGACCTCGCCTGAGCAGCCGACCGCGGTTTCGGCCGTCGTGCTCATCGGTCCGATGGGCGCGGGGAAGACCAGCGTCGGGCGCCGCGTGGCGCGAGCGCTGGGCACGCCCTTCACCGACACCGACAAGCTCGTCGTCCGCGACCACGGCCCGATCCCGGCGCTGTTCGTCGCCCACGGCGAGCCGTACTTCCGCGCCCTCGAGCGCGAGGCGGTCGTCGAGGCCCTGGCCCGCGGCGGAGTGGTCGCGCTCGGCGGGGGAGCGGTCCTCGACCCGCTGACGCGCGCGCGCCTGCGCGATCACCGTGTCGTGCTGCTGACCGTGGCGCCGCACGTCGTGGCATCCCGGATCCACGGCGACGAACGGCCGTTGCTCGGCGGAGAAGACCCCGTCGCTCGCTGGCAGCGCATCTTCGAAGAACGGCGGCCCGTGTACGAGCAGACCGCCGACATCGCTTTCGACACCTCGTCCGGCCCGCTCGCACGGGTCGTCGACGACATCGTGGCCTGGGCACGCCGTGTGCCGGCCGGAGAGACGGTATGACCGACACCACCACCATCAGCGTCGCCGGCGAGCCCGGCTACGACATCACGATCGGACGGGGCCTTCTCGCCTCGCTCGGCGAGGCACTGCCCGCGGGGGCTCAGAAGGTGCTGGTGGTCCACCCGCCGACGCTCGCGAAGCAGGCCGAAGAGCTTCGCGCCCAGCTCGTGGGCGATCGTCAGGTGCTGCTCGCCGAGATCCCGGATGCCGAGGCCGGAAAGCGCGTCGAGGTTGCGGCGTTCTGCTGGCAGGTCATGGGGCAGGCCGACTTCACCCGCACCGACGTCGTCGTAGGGTTCGGCGGCGGCGCGGTGACCGACCTCGCCGGTTTCGTCGCCGCGACCTGGCTGCGCGGCGTCGCTCTCGTGCAGGTGCCCACGACGGTGCTGGGGATGGTCGATGCCGCCGTGGGCGGCAAGACCGGCATCAACACCGCCGAGGGCAAGAACCTCGTCGGGGCATTCTGGCCGCCGGTCGCCGTGGTGTGCGACCTCGACCTGCTCGACACGCTCTCGAAGAACGAAGCGACCGCCGGATTCGCCGAGGTGGTCAAGGCGGGCTTCATCTGGCATCCGGAGATCCTCGATCTCATCGAGGCCGACCCGGAGGGGATCGTGAACCCCCGCGGAGACGGCTTCCGTCGCTGCGTCGAGCTCGCGATCGACATGAAGGCGCGCGTGGTCGGCGAGGACCTGCGAGAGGCCGGACTGCGCGAGGTGCTCAACTACGGGCACACGCTGGGACACGCGATCGAGCACGCCGAGCGGTACCGCTGGCGTCACGGCGCGGCGATCTCGGTCGGCATGGTGTTCGCCGCCGAGCTGTCGCGGCTCGCGGGGCGCCTCTCGGATGACGTGGCTCAGCGCCACCGCACGGTGCTGGAGTCTCTCGGGCTTCCGACGACGTATCGAGCGGGGGCGTTCCAGACCCTGAAGGCGACCATGCAGCGCGATAAGAAGAGTCGGGGCAGCATGTTGCGCTTCATCGTGCTCGACGACCTCGCGCGTCCCACCGTGCTGCAGGCGCCCGACGAATCGCTGCTCTTCGCGGCGTACCAGGAGGTCGGTGCGTGAGCATCGCCGTGCGCCGCGTGCGCGCGGATGAGGGTGCCCGCGTGCGCGAGCTCCGACTGCGCGCGGTCGGCGACCCGGTGGCATCCATCGCCTTCCTGACCACCCGCGAGGAGGAGCTCGAGCGCGACTCGGCCTTCTGGGACAAACGCGCGGCGAGCGGTGCCGCGGGGCAGGCCGCGGCGATGTTCGTGGCCGAAGACGGCGACGCGTGGGTCGGATCGGTGACCGTGCTGGTGCGCCGTGCGGGCGATGTCGACCACACGGCGCGGCGGCTGAGCACGGGGCGCGCCGACATCGTCGGCGTGTACGTCGCCCCCGAGGCGCGGGGGAGCGGAGCGATCGACGCTCTTCTCGACGCCGCCGCGCGCTGGAGCGCCGAACAGGGCTTCGAGACGCTGTCACTCGACGTGCACGTCGACAATGCCCGCGCTCAGGCCGTGTACCGGCGCACGGGATTCGAGCCGACCGGCGAGACGTTCACGGGGCCGATCGGCGCCGAACTCGCGATGAGCCGGTCGCTGCGCACGCTCTGACGCGCACGCCGCTGCGCGGACGTCCGCACGCAGGTCGGATTCCCGCGCCGAAATCGGAACACCCCGCCCGCTTTTTCGAACCCGTTGCGAGTCTCCGGATCGATGAGGCGCGCGAGTGCCGAGGCGGTGGCATCCGGTCCTGATTCCCTCGCGAACCCGACGTCGAGCGCGGTCTTTCGAGATCACCCGTGCGCGCGAAAGCCCCGCCTTCCGGAGAGGACGGGGCTTTCGCGAGCCGATCAGACCGTCGCGGGGGCGCGGCGCTCAGCGGCGAGGCCGAGCTGATCGGTCGGGACGTCCTTCGTCTCGCGGGCGGTGAGGGCGCTCACCGAGGCGATCACGGCGATGACGGCGGTGAAGACGCTGATGACGACCCAGCCGCCGGCCGATCCGCCGCCGAGGGCGGCGACGATGCTCGGGGCGAAACCGGCCATGAGGAAGCCGAGCTGGGTGCCGATCGCCATGCCCGAGAAGCGGACGCGGACGCTGAACATCTCGCCGTAGAACGAGGGCCACACGGCGTTGGCCGCCGCGTATCCGCACGAGAACGTGAGGATCGCCAGACCGAAGGTGACGAGGTTGTTCCCGGCGCCCATCGACAGCATGTAGAACGGCATGAACGCCGCCGACGACAGCGCGCCGTAGATGAAGACGGGCTTGCGTCCGATGCGGTCGGCGAGCGTGCCGAACAGCGGCTGCGTGAACAGCGCGACGACGTTGGCCACGACGACGAGCCACAGGGTGACGCTCGCGTCGAGGCCCTCTTCCTTGCCGTAGGCGATCGCGAGGGTGCCGAACACGGTCGAGACCGCGGCGATGAACGCGCAGCAGATCACCCGGAGCACGTCGCGCCAGTGGTTCTTCAGCAGCGGCACCAGCGGCATGCGGGCGATCTGGCCGTCGGCCTTGGCCTGCTCGAACTCGGGCGTCTCGTGCAGGCTCCGTCGGATGAAGAACGCCACGACCACGACGACGGCGCTCAGCCAGAACGGCACGCGCCAGCCCCACGAGAACTTGATGTCATCGGGCAGAGCGACCACCGGGATGAAGATCAACGCGGCGAGGATCTGTCCGCCCTGGGTGCCGGTCAGCGTCCACGAGGTGAAGAACGAGCGACGCGAATCCGGGGCGTGCTCGAGGGTGAGAGACGACGCTCCCGCCTGCTCGCCGGCGGCCGAGAGCCCTTGGGCGAGACGGCAGAGCACCAGCAGCACCGGGGCGAACCAGCCGATCTGCGCGAAGCCGGGGAGGCAGCCGATGACGAAGGTCGACAGCCCCATGAGCAGCAAGGTGAACATCAGCACCTTCTGGCGTCCGATGCGATCCCCGAAGTGGCCGAGGATGACGGCGCCGAAGGGCCGGGCGATGTACGCGAAACCGAAAGTCGCGAACGACATCACGAGTGCGGCCTGATCGCCCGAGGGGAAGAACACCGTGGGGAAGATGAGGGCGGCGGCGGAACCGAACAGGAAGAAGTCGTAGTACTCCACGGCGCTCCCCATGAAGCTGGCGGTGGCCGCCCTCACGGGAGTCTTCCGCGTCGTTGCGGTGGTGGTCATGGACGAATGCTCCTTTAGCGGGCGAGGGCCGGGTCGACAGGGGTGTCGGCGGCCACGAGGTCGAGGAAGTGGGCGCTCATGCGGTCGGGATCGGGTCGCGTCCCGGTGATGAGGGCGAATGCGTCGACGGCCTGGTGGACCGCCATGCGTCCGCCGCTGAGGGTGCGGCATCCGCGCTCGCGTGCGGCGACGAGCAGCTCGGTGTCGAGCGGACGGTACACGATGTCGGCGACCCACAGCTCAGGGCGCAGCAGCCCGGCATCGAGCGGAAGGCCGGGGTGCTCGGCCATGCCGACCGGCGTGCAGTGCACGAGCCCGTCGGCGTCGGCGAGCACCGCGGGAAGATCGGCGACAGAGGCCGTCTCGACGACGGCGAGAGGATGACGCCGGCCCAGGTCGTCCGCGAGAGCCGTCGCGCGAGCGGGGTCGAGGTCGACGATGCTCAGACGCGCGGTTCCGAGACGTAACAGGGCGTCGGCGACCGCCGAGCCGGCCCCTCCGGCGCCGAGCTGGACGACGTGCCGGGTGCCGGCATCGGGGAGTCCGTCACCGAACGCCGCGGCGAAGCCCGTCGTATCGGTGTTGTAGCCCACTCGGCCGGCGGGTGTGAACAGCACCGTGTTGACGGCGCCGAGAGCGGCGGCGACCGGATCGACGCGGTCGAGATGGGCGAGCACGCTCTGCTTGCAGGGGTGCGTGACGTTGACGGCGTCGTACCCGAGGCGCTCGGCCCAGGCGAGCACGTCGCCGATGCGGTCGGGGTCGATCCCGAGGGCGGTGAGGTCGAGAGGGCGGTACACGTAGGTGAGCCCGAGAGCGCGAGCCTCGGCCATGTGCATCGGCGGCGTCAGCGAGGGCAGGACCCCCGTGCCGATGAGGCCGACGAGATACGGGTGAGCGTCGTTCACGGTACTCCTTCGTGTCCGCGACGCGGTTATGTACTAACCGGTACGTTCAGAGGAAACCATGCCTCGCAATCGGTGTCAACGATCGATTCCCGATGCCGCAGCTGCTCGCCGCCGTCGGCGCCCGGGGCGAAAGACCCCGACCACCTCAGCGCGAGGACGCCGTCAGCCACCCGACCACGACGTCGCCGATGACCGCGCGCAGGTGCGTCCGTCGGTCGGGGGAGGCGAGGTCGACATCGAAGAGGTGCCCGAAGGTGTACTGGTTCGCGACCTGGAACACGCAGTACGAGCTAATTACGAGGTGCACGTCGATCGCGTCGACGTCGGCGCGGAAGATCCCCGCCGCGCGACCGCGCTCGAGGATCTCGTCGAGCAGCCCCTTCGCGGGCTGCGACAGGGTCCGCAGGCCCTCGATCTGGCGGATGAAGGCCCCGCGGTGGATGTTCTCGATAGCGACGAGACGGATGAAGGCGTCGTGGCCGACGTGGTGGTCGTAGGTGAGTTCGGCGAGGGCGCGAATGGCATCCACCGGGTCGGCGTGGTCGACGTCGATCGCGCGCTCGGCCTCGCGGATGCCGCGGTACGCCTCTTCGAGAACGGCTCGATACAGGCCGTCCTTGCTGCCGAAGTAGTAATAGATCATGCGCTTGGTGGTGCGCGTGCGGGCCGCGATCTCATCGACGCGAGCACCCGAGTAACCGTCTTCGGCGAACACCTCGGTCGCCACGGCCAGCAGCTCGGAGCGGGTGCGCTCGGCGTCTCGACGTGCCTCGGCCATGGCCCCAACCTAGTGGACGGGGGAGTGGACCCCGTTTGTACTAACTGGTACATTCGGCCGCCATGAGGACCTCGATGGCGACCGTCTGCATCAGCGGCACCCTGGCCGACAAGCTCCACGCGTGCGCCGATGCCGGCTTCGACGGCGTCGAGATCTTCGAGCCCGACCTGCTCGCCGCCCCGGAGAGCCCCGAAGAGATCGCCGCCCTCGCCGGCAGGTTGGGCCTCGCTCTCGACCTGTACCAGCCGATGCGCGACGTCGAGGGAGTCGATGAGCCGGCCTTCGCCGCGGTCCTCCGCCGGGCGGAGGCGAAGTTCCGCCTCATGAACCGCCTCGGAATCGACCTCGTGCTGTGCTGCAGCAACGTCGCGACCGCGACGATCGACGACGACGCCGTCTCGGCCGCGCAGTTGCGGCGACTCGGCGATCTCGCCCGGGGCTACGGCATCCGGATCGCCTTCGAGGCTCTCGCGTGGGGGCGCTTCGTCGACGACTACCGCCGCGCGTGGCGCATCGTCGAGCTTGCCGACCACCCCGCCGTGGGGGTCTGCCTGGACTCGTTCCACATCCTCTCGCGCGGGCACGATCCCGCGGCCATCGCCGACATCCCGCCCGAGAAGATCTTCTTCGTCCAGCTCGCCGATGCCCCGCGGCTGAGCATGGACGTGCTCTCGTGGAGTCGGCACCACCGCCTGTTCCCGGGCGAGGGCGACTTCGACCTGGTCGATTTCACCGCGCGCATCGTCACGGCCGGATACACCGGTCCGTGGTCGCTAGAGGTGTTCAACGACACCTTCCGTCAGACCGACGCGCGCCGCACGGCCCGCCACGCGCGCCGTTCGCTGCGCTGGCTCGAAGACGCCGTGTCGAGGGTGCTCCCGGATGCCATGGACCGCGACGACCTGTCGATGCTCCCCGACTCCGCGGCTCCCTCGGGAGTCGACTTCGTCGAGATCAAGGCGGAGGACACCTCGGCCGTCGAGGAGCTTCTCGGTCAGCTCGGGTTCACCTCGCGTGGACGCCACCGTACGAAGCCGGTGACGCTGTGGACCGCCGGCAACGCCCGCCTCGTGCTCAACGAGCAGCACGCGCGCGGCTGGGAGCCACGGCTGGCCGCGGTGGGCCTCGAGGTCGACGACGCCGAGGCGGTGGACCTGCGCATGGACGAGCTGCACGTGCCGCGCGCCTACCGCCGCACCTACGCGAGCGAAGAACGCCTCGACGGCGCCGTCGCCCCGGACGGCACCGAGGTCTACTGGGCTCAGGCCGCCGACGAGGGCGAGCCCGCCTGGGTCGCCGAGTTCGAGCACGGCGAGCCCGAGCGTGCCAGTGCCGTGGTGGGCGTCGACCATGTGAGCCTGTCGCAGCCCTGGCAGGCCATCGAGGAAGCGACGCTGTTCTACACCGCCGGCTTCGCCCTGCGCGTCGACAGCAGCACCGAGGTGCCGGGACCCCAGGGCCTGGTCGCCAGCCGCGTGCTCGGCGCCCCCGGCGGTGGGGTGCGACTTCCCCTCAACGTCGCCCCTCCGATCCTGGCCGGCGAGCGTGCCGGCGCCGCCCTGCCCCAGCACGTCGCGTTCGCGTGCAGCGACGTACGGGCCCTCGCCCGGTCCGCCCGTGAACGGGGCTTCGTCCCGCTGGCGATGCCGCGCAACTACTACGACGACCTCGCGGCGCGTTTCGAGATGACGGATGCCGCTGTCGATGAGCTGCGCGAGCTGCATCTGGGCTACGACCGCGACCACGCGGGGGAGTACCTGCACTTCTACACGCGCACGATCGGGGAGGTCTTCCTCGAGTTCGTCGAGCGCGTCGACGGGTACACGGGCTACGGCGCGGGCACGGCCCCCGTGCGGCTCAGCGCCCAGGGGCGGCGCTGATAGCGTGCGAGGCATGACCACCCCCCGCCGTCTCCTGCTCGTCAACGGCCCGAACCTCAATCTGCTCGGGACGCGCCAACCCGAGATCTACGGCCGCGAGACCCTCGCCGACGTGGAGCGCGTGACGATGGAGGCCGCCGACGAGCACGGACTGGAGGTCCGCGCCGTCCAGAGCAATCACGAGGGGGTGCTGATCGATGCGATCCACGCCGCGCGTCTGGACTGCGCCGGGATCGTGATCAACGCCGGAGGGCTGACGCACACCTCGGTCGCGCTGCGGGATGCGCTGGCATCCGTCGCCCTTCCCGTCGCCGAGGTGCACATCTCGAACATCAGGGAGCGCGAGAGCTTCCGCCACTTCTCCTACATCGAAGACGTCGCCGTGGTGCACGTCATCGGCGAAGGAGTGCCCGGCTACGCCCGCGCCGTCGACCTCCTGGTCGAGGTCCTCTCGGGGCGGGCCGACGGCTGACGGCGGGGATCGCGTAGACTCTGACGTCGGGCTCTCGCCCACTTCGACTCACGAAACGGAATATCGGCACTCATGGCATCCACTGCAGACATCAAGAACGGCGTCGTCCTGAACATCGACGGTCAGCTCTGGAGCGTCGTGGAGTTCCAGCACGTCAAGCCCGGAAAGGGCGGCGCGTTCGTCCGCACGAAGCTGAAGAACGTCATGAGCGGCAAGGTCGTCGACAAGACCTTCAACGCCGGCGCCAAGATCGAGACCGAGAACGTCGACCGCCGCGACTTCACGTACCTCTACAACGACGGCGACGGCTTCGTCTTCATGGACGTCGCCGACTACGACCAGATCACGGTCGGTGCCGCCACGGTCGGCGACGCCGCCAACTTCCTGCTCGAGAACCAGCAGGTCCAGATCGCGCTCAACAACGGCAACCCCCTGTACGTCGAGATGCCGCCGTCCGTCATCCTCGAGGTCACGTACACCGAGCCCGGCCTGCAGGGCGACCGCTCGTCGGCCGGCACCAAGCCCGCCACCGTCGAGACCGGCTACGAGATGCAGGTTCCCCTGTTCCTCGAGACCGGCACCAAGATCAAGGTCGACACTCGCACCGGCGAGTACCTCGGCCGCATCAGCTGACGTTGAGCGCCCGTACCAAGGCGCGCAAGCGCGCCCTCGACATCCTCTTCCAGGCCGACGTGCGCGGCGAGGAGCTGTCGATCATGCTGGCCACCGAGGCCAAGCGCGCGGCAAACGAACCCGCTCGCGAGTCTTCGTGGCTCTATGCCCGCGACATCGTGGACGGCGTGATCGACAACCGCGACGCGATCGACGAGCAGATCACCACCTTCTCGAAGGATTGGTCGCTGCAGCGCATGCCCGCCGTCGACCGTGCGCTGCTGCGCATGGGCGCGTGGGAGATCCTCTACAACGACGAGGTGCCCACGGCCGTCGCGATCGACGAGGCCGTCGAGCTCGCCAAGGAGTTCTCGACCGACGACTCCGGCTCGTTCGTGCACGGCGTTCTGGCGCGGATCGCGCGATCGTCCTGACCCCTTCCGACGTGTTCCGACGCGGCCCCGACCTCCCGTCGGCGGCCGCGTCGCGTCGTTTCGACTCGCGGGGCGGCACCGTTTCGCCTGCCGCGGCCCCCACCCCACGCATAAACGCTCTGCGCGCGCATAAACGCGAGGACACCGCGTTTTTGCGCGCGGATCGCGTTTATGCGTGGGGAGAGGTCGCCGGGGGCGACGTTCCGGCCGCGATGTCGGAGGTCCGCGGAAGGATCGTGCCGTGACCTCGTGGCGCGAGCTTGTCCCCGAGGGCGCGCGGACCGCGTTCGAGCCGCTCGCCCTCGGGGTCGAGCTGCGCCAGCGTGAGGCCTACGACCCGTCGCGCTGGGAGGCGCGAGCGGTGGTGCCCGTCACGCCGCGATCGCTGGCGAAACGGCAGGACGACCTGCAGCTGGTCGCCCGCCCCCTCGTGCGTGGGTCACGAGACGCGTGGATCCGCGCGGATGCCACGTGGGATGCCGTCCGGCGGTCCTCCGGCCGGTTCGACCCCGCACACGTGAGGTGGTTCGCCGAGCTCCACGCCCTGGCGCAGGCCCTGCGCACGGCGGGTCCCTTCGCCCCGTCGGGAGACACCGTGGCGCTCGACGCCATCGACTCGCCGCTGCTGTGGCCGCACCTCGCGGCGGCGGAGGGGCTCGGCATCCCTCTCGTTCCGATGCACGCGCAGCAGCGTGTGCGACTCGCCCGTGAAGCGACAGCCCGTGTGGCCCTCGACGCGGTGGGTCAGGGAGCACTGCGCGTGTCGGCGGCCCTCGAGCTCGACGGGCGGTCGACGGATGCCGCGCACGCCCGCGCCATCGGTGACTCGGGGCTGTTCGCCTATGCGATCGACGTCGACCCGGTGCCGATCGTGCTGGCCGCCGTCGATCTGCCCGCACCGCTGCCGTCGCTGCTCGGGGCGCCGCCGGTCGATGTGCCGCCGTCCGAGGCCGCCGAGTTCGTGGCGGAGGTCTATCCCCGACTCGCTCGGCGCGCGCCCCTGTCGGTGGGGGCGGGGGTTCCGGCCCCTCCGCCGGCACGCCCGACCCTCGAGGTGGCGGTCGGCTACGAGGACGATGTCGTGACCTACCGGCTCACCTGGGCGTATCCCGGCGGTCTCCGTGTCGCCTACGGCTCAGACGCAGACGACGGCGAACGCGAGGTACGCGCCGAGGCACAGATCGGTGAGCGGTTCGAAACGGCGTGGGCGGCGGCAACCGACCTGCCGATCGCGGCGAGCGCGATCCTGCGCGATGCCGATGCCGCCGTCTTCGCGACGCGCGTGCTGCCCGCCGTCGATGTGCTCGACGAGGTGCGGGTGCGCACGACCGGCACCGCCCCGGCGTTCCGCGAGCTGCGGGGAGACCCGTCGCTGCGCATCACCGCGGTGGAGTCCCTCGACCGCGATTGGTTCGACCTGGGGATCGTCGTGACCATCGAGGGACGCACGATCCCGTTCGGGATGCTGTTCTCGGCCCTGTCGCGGGGGCGGACGCGCATCAAGCTCTCGGACGGCGCCTGGTTCTCTCTCGCGCACCCTGCGCTGCAGCGTCTGCGGGAGCTGCTGGAAGAGGCTGCGTCTCTCGACGAGTGGGAGACCGGCCCGCGTCTGCCTCGGACCCATCTCGCACTCTGGGCGGAGTTCGAGGACCTCGCCGATCAGTCCGAGGCCGCCGT
This sequence comes from Microbacterium sp. SORGH_AS_0421, assembly GCF_030818635.1. Taxonomy (NCBI): domain Bacteria; kingdom Bacillati; phylum Actinomycetota; class Actinomycetes; order Micrococcales; family Microbacteriaceae; genus Microbacterium; species Microbacterium sp. SORGH_AS_0421. Next base: position 2,684,098 of record NZ_JAUTAO010000001.1, on the reverse strand, counting down.
CGAATGGCGTGCGCTGGCGCGGGCTCTGCGCGACATCACCGAGGTACCGGTGGTGCCGACGCCGATCGGGTTCCGTGCCGAGCTACGGCCGTACCAGCGCGAGGGGCTGTCGTGGCTCGCTCTGCTGCACGCGCACCGGCTGGGCGGCATCCTGGCCGATGACATGGGTCTCGGTAAGACGCTGCAGCTGCTCGCCCTGGTGGCGCACACGCGCGCCCTCGGCGAGCACCGTCCCTGGCTCGTGGTCGCCCCCACGTCGGTGCTGCCCACTTGGCGCGACGAAGCGGCACGTTTCGCTCCCGACCTGCGGGTCGCCGTCGTCGAAGCCACCTCGGTGCGTCGCGCGCAGACGATCTCCGAGATCGCCGCGGGAGTCGACATCGTGGTCGCCCCCTACGGGGTCGTGCGGACGGATGCCGAAGAGTTCGGCGTGCCGCACTGGGCGGGCGTCGTGCTCGACGAGGCCCAGTTCGTGAAGAACCCCGCGACGCGGATCCATCGGGCGATCGCCTCCCTCACCACCGACGCGGTGTTCGCCGCAACGGGCACACCGATCGAGAACGGTCTCGACGACCTCTGGGCCCTGCTGGCTCTCACCGCTCCGGGACTGTTCCCCTCGATCCGTCAGTTCCGCGACGACTACACGCGGGCGATCGAACAGCTCCCCACGGACGCCCCGACCGCGATCTCGGCCGCGGCGGCGAGCGTGAACCGCGAGAACACGCTCGAACGCCTGCGTCGGCGGGTGCGGCCGTTCCTGCTGCGCCGCACGAAGGATGTCGTGGCATCCGATCTGCCTCCCAAGCAGGAGCAGGAGATCGCCGTCCCCCTCGGCCCCGCCCATCAGGAGCTCTACGACCGGGTCCTGCAGCGCGAGCGGCAGAAGGTGCTGGGTCTTCTCGACGATCTCGATCGGCAGCGTTTCATCGTGTTCCGTTCGCTCACGCTCCTGCGCATGCTCGCGCTGGCCCCGGGGCTGGTCGACGAGCGCGACGCGCACCTCGGGTCGGCGAAGCTCGACGTCCTGCTCGAGCGACTCGTCGAGGTCGCCGCCGAGGGGCACCGTGCCCTGGTGTTCAGTCAGTTCACGTCGTTCCTCGACCTCGCCGCCGAGAGATTGGATGCCGCGGGTCTGTCGTACGCGCACCTCGACGGCTCCACCACCCGGCGCGGGGACGTGATCGACGGGTTCCGCGGGGGAGACACCCCGGTGTTCCTCATCAGTCTCAAAGCGGGTGGGTTCGGTCTGACCCTCACCGAGGCCGAGTACGTGTTCGTTCTCGACCCGTGGTGGAACCCCGCCGCGGAGTCGCAGGCCATCGACCGCGCGCACCGCATCGGGCAGACGAAGAGCGTGTTCGTCTACCGGCTGATCGCCGCGGGCACGGTGGAAGAGAAGGTGCGGGCCCTGCAGCAGCGCAAGGCTGCGCTGTTCGACGCGGTGATCGACGACGACGATGCGTTCGCGGCGTCGTTGGACGCCGACGACATCCGGGGGCTGCTGGGGCCGTGAGCGCCGAGGCGGGACTTCGCCGACCCGCCCGCTCTCCCCGAACCCGTTCAGCCGCCCCCGCGTAGACTCTTCTGGTTCGCCAACGACACAGGAGCGGCATGAAGATCACCGGCCTCGGCCACGCGGGAATGTTCATCGAGACGCGCGGCGGCAGCATCATCTGCGACCCCGTCATCGGCCCGAGCTTCTTCGGCTCGTGGTTCCCCTTCCCCGACAACCGCGCCCTCGACTGGGAGCGTTTCGGCAAGGCGGACTTCCTGTACATCTCTCACCGCCACCGCGATCACTTCGATCCGGCGATGCTGGAACGCTACGTGTCGAAGGACATCAAGGTGCTCCTGCCCGAGTACCCGACCGACGACCTCGAGCAGGATCTCGTCGCGCTCGGCTACACGAACCTCATCCGCACCGAGGCCGGCGTGCCCCTGCAGTTCGGTGACCTGAAGCTCATGGTGACGCCGCTGCGCGCCCCCTCCGACGGTCCGATCGGCGACTCGTCGCTGTCGCTCGACGACGGCACCGCGTCGATCCTCAACCAGAACGACTCGCACCCGCTCGACCTCGACAAGCTGTTCGACTTCGGCAAGCCCGACGCGTACTTCACGCAGGTCTCCGGCGCGATCTGGTGGCCCATGGTCTACGACCTGCCCCAGGACGCGAAGCAGAACTTCGCGCAGCTCAAGCGCGACGCGCAGAACAAGCGCGCGATGTACTACATCGACAAGGTGGACGCCGAGCATGTGTTCCCGATGGCCGGTCCGCCGATGTTCCTGCGCGAGGAGCTGTTCCGCTACAACGGCACGGGCCTCGAGAACGACTCGATCTTCACCGACCAGCGGGAGTTCCTCGCGCACATGAAGGAGCAGCGCCCCGACCAGAAGGGCTACCTGTTCCTCCCGGGGACCGAGGTCGAGGTGCAGGGGTCGGACGTCACCGTCACCCAGACGCTGTACACGGATGCCGAGATCGAGCGTGTCTTCGGTGACAAGTGGAACTACCTGGCCGAGCAGCGCGACAGCCGTCAGGCAGAGGTGCGGGCCGAGGAGGCCACTCGCGCGGAGGTCATCCCCCCGGCGGAGATGCTCGCCGCGATCAAGGAGTGGTGGGAGCCGCTGCTGCGTCGTGCCCGCACGATCCGCAACGGTGTCGGTGGCATGGTGCGCTTCCGCATCGGCGAGCTCGACATGGTCGTGGACTTCCCCAAGGCGAAGGTCCGGGAGTACGCGGGTGAAGAGTGCATCTACTGGTACACGATCCCCGCCGACCTCGTGTCGACGAACATCCGGGATCACGAGATCGACTGGTCGAACTCGATCTTCCTGTCGATGCAGTTCGAGGTGGGTCGTTCGGGCAAGTTCAACGAGTTCCTCACGACGTTCCTCAAGTGCCTGTCGCGCGACCGCATCGAGTACGTCGAGAACTGGTACGCCGAGCAGTCGGATCAGACCGAGGATGCCGAGATCGACGGGTGGACCGTTCAGCGCCGCTGTCCGCACCTGCGCGCGGACCTCACCAAGACCGGCAAGATCGAGAACGGCGTGCTGACGTGCTCGCTGCACGACTGGAAGTGGGACCTGGCCAGCGGTCGCTGCTTGACCACGACGGGTCACCCGATCCGCTCCACGCCCAGCGGCGAGCGCGCCGAGGCCGAGCGGGCTGCCGCCGAAGTCGCCGCTGGCTGACCCGTGCCGGGGTTCCATCACGTCGAGGTCTGGGTCGCCGACCCGGTCGTGGCGCGCGCGGACTGGGGGTGGTTGCTCGACCAGCTCGGATTCAAGCGCAGCGCCGAGTGGACCGAGGGGGAGTCGTGGGCCGCGGGGGAGTCCTACCTCACCCTCACCACGTCGCCCAATCTGTCCCGTCCCGATCACGACCGTCGCGCCCCGGGTGTGAACCACCTGGCATTCCGCGGGGGTTCTCGAGCGCGCGTCGACGAGATCATGGCGTCCTGCTCGGATCACGGTTGGCGGCCCCTCTACCAAGAGCGCTATCCGTTCGCCGGCGGTCCGGCCCACTACGCCGGATGGATGGAGAACTCCGCCGGCTTCAAAGCCGAGATCGTCGCCGACGAGGACGAGACCGCGACCCTCGACTGACTCGTCCTGCGAAGGGGGCGCCAGCCGAATGACATGGCACGCTTCTCGCCGGATGCGCGGGTGCGGCCGACGGCGACGGGGTCGCCGAGCTACCCCGCTGATACGGACCCCCGCCGCACAGCTTCTCTCCGCGGCATCCGGCCAGCCCACCCGCTAGACTGGCCGAGAACCACAGCAACCTTTAACCCCGTCCCGTGAGGCGGAGAAGGGAGCGGCGGATGAATACGCGCACCGTCATGCACGATGCCGATATCGCCCGCGCTTTGACGCGCATATCGCACGAGATCCTGGAGTCCAACAAAGGACCGGAGGGACTCGTCCTCCTCGGCATTCCGACCCGCGGCGTCACGCTCGCGAATCGGATCGGCCCTCTCGTCAGCGAGTTCGGCGGTGCTCCCGTCGCGGTCGGCTCCCTCGACGTGACGATGTACCGCGACGATCTGCACCGCAATCCCACGCGGTCCCCGCGGAAGACCGAGATCCCCGCCGGGGGCATCGACGGCAAGACGGTCGTGCTGATCGACGACGTGCTGTTCTCGGGCCGCAGCATCCGTGCCGCCCTCGACGCTCTGCAGGACATCGGCCGCCCCGCCGCCGTGCGCCTTGCGACGCTGATCGACCGCGGTCACCGCGAACTGCCGATCCGCCCCGACTTCGTGGGCAAGAACCTCCCCAGCGCCCGTGACGAGCGCGTGAACGTGCGCCTCGCCGAGATCGACGGCGTCGAGGAGGTGACGATCGAATCATGAGGCACCTCCTCGACACGCAGCGCCTCGGGCGCGATGACGCCCTGCAGATCCTCGACGTCGCCGAAGACATGGCCGACACCCAGCGTCGCGAGGTCAAGAAGCTTCCGACCCTGCGCGGAAAGACCGTCGTCAACCTCTTCTTCGAGGACTCCACGCGCACGCGCATCTCGTTCGAGGCCGCCGCCAAGCGCCTCTCCGCCGACGTCATCAACTTCTCGGCGAAGGGCTCGAGCGTCAGCAAGGGCGAGTCGCTCCAGGACACCGCGCAGACCCTTCAGGCGATGGGGGCGGATGCCGTGGTCATCCGCCACGGAGCCTCCGGCGCTCCTCGGACCCTCGCGACCTCCGGCTGGATCAGCGCGGGCGTGGTGAACGCCGGCGACGGCACGCACGAGCACCCGACCCAGGCCCTGCTGGACGCGTTCACGATCCGCAAGCGCCTGTTCGGCGACGACAGCCGCGGCCGCGACCTCAGCGGCATCCGGGTGACGATCGTCGGCGACGTGCTGCACTCGCGCGTCGCGCGCTCGAACGTCTGGCTGCTGCACACCCTGGGCGCCCAGGTCACCCTTGTCGCCCCGCCCACGCTCGTGCCGCAGGACGTCAGCGGGTGGCCCGTGGAGATCGACTACGACCTCGATCATGCGATCGCGGCGGCTCCGGACGCCCTCATGATGCTCCGCATCCAGCTCGAGAGAATGAGTGCCGCGTATTTCCCGACTGAACGGGAGTATTCCCGCCGGTACGGTCTCGACGCGCGGCGTTTGCAGGCTCTGCCGGACGGTAGCATTGTCCTGCACCCCGGTCCGATGAACCGGGGTCTGGAGATCTCCGCCGAAGCCGCCGATTCGCCTCGTTCGACGGTGCTCGAGCAGGTCACGAACGGTGTCTCCGTGCGGATGGCCGTTCTCTACCTGCTTCTGGCGGGCGAACGGCCCCACACCGAGAAAGAGGACCTCCGATGAGCCACGCCACCCCCCAGACGCTTCTGGTGCGCGGCGCGCGCATCGAGGGCCACGATGCCACCGATCTCCTCGTGCGCGACGGGGTCGTCGCCGAGACCGGTTCCGGTCTGTCGCACGCGGGCGCCACGGTCGTCGACGCCGACGGGCTCATCGCCCTGCCCGGTCTGGTCGATCTGCACGTGCACCTTCGCGAACCGGGGTACGAGGCGTCCGAGACGATCCTGACCGGCTCCCGGGCGGCCGCCGCCGGTGGCTTCACCACCGTCTTCGCCATGCCCAACACCTCGCCCGTGGCCGACACCGCGGGCGTGGTCGAGCAGGAGCTCGCCCTCGGCGAGGCCGCCGGCTATGTGCACGTGCAGCCGATCGGCGCCGTGACCGTGGGACAGAAGGGCGAACGTCTCGCCGAGCTCGGCGCGATGGCCGATTCGCGCGCTCGCGTCCGCGTCTTCAGCGACGACGGGTTCTGCGTCTTCGACCCGCTCATCATGCGTCGCGCGCTGGAGTACGTGAAGGCGTTCGACGGCGTCATCGCCCAGCACGCCCAGGACCCCCGCCTGACCGAGGGCGCCCAGATGAACGAGGGCGCCGTCTCGGCCGAGCTCGGTCTCGCCGGCTGGCCCGCGGTCGCCGAGGAATCGATCATCGCCCGCGACGTCCTGCTGGCCGAGCACGTGGGCTCGCGCCTGCACGTGTGCCACCTCAGCACCGCGGGTTCGGTCGACATCATTCGCTGGGCCAAGAAGCGGGGCGTCAACGTCACCGCCGAGGTCACCCCGCATCACCTGCTGCTGACCGACGAGCTCGTGCGCGACTACGACGCCCGCTTCAAGGTCAACCCGCCGCTGCGCCGCGAAGAGGACGTCCTCGCGGTGCGCGAGGGCCTGGCCGACGGCACGATCGACATCGTGGCCACCGACCACGCTCCGCACCCCACCGAGGCGAAGGCCTGCGAGTGGGCGGCGGCGGCCAACGGCATGGTCGGGCTCGAGAGCGCCCTGCGGGTCGTCCATCAGGCGATGGTCGAGACGGGCCTGATGACCTGGGCCGACGTCGCCCGGGTGATGTCGGCGACCCCGGCGCGCATCGGTCGCCTCGACGGCCACGGCACGCCCGTGGCCGAGGGACAGCCCGCCACCTTCACGCTCTACGACCCGCGCCCCTCGCGTGCGTTCGGACTCGACGATCTCGCGGGACGCAGCACGAATTCGCCCTACCTCGGCCGGGAGCTACCCGGAGAGGTGCGCTGGACCGTGCGTGCCGGCATCCCGACCGTCGCCGACGGTGCCGTGCTCGACGCCCCCGGAGCGCTCTCGTGAGCCGCGAGGGCGCCCTGCTCGTCATGGTCGGCGTGGCCGTCGTCCTGCTCGCCCTGCTCGCGTGGGCCTGGGTACGACGAACGCGGCGCGATGCGCGCTACTCCGCCCCGGTGGGGGAGCTGCCCGAAGGCTCCGTCGAGACGGCGGTGTTCTCGGGGCTCTACGTCGCCACGACCCGGCACGACGAGCCGCTCGAGCGGCTCGCCATCAAGGGTCTCGGCTTCCGCTCCCGCCTCGACGTCACCGTCACCACGGCCGGCGTCGCGCTCGACCTCCGAGGCCAGCCGCGCATCGTGCTCGACCGCGACCGCCTGGTGGATGCCGCTCAAGCCACCGTCGCCATCGACCGCGTGGTCGAGCGCGACGGCCTGACGCGCGTCAGCTGGCGCATCGACGACGAGACCGTCGTCGACACCTACCTCCGACCCCAGGATGCCTCGGCGAAAGCCCTCGCCGACGCCATCCGTCCCCTCATCACCACGACAGGAAGCGACGCATGACCGCCCTGATCAGTTCCTCGCGCCTCACGCGAGACCCCGCCGTCCTCGTGCTCGAAGACGGCACCCGCTACACCGGCCGTGCCTACGGCGCACGCGGCGAGACCCTCGGCGAGGTCGTCTTCGCCACCGGCATGACCGGCTATCAAGAGACCATCACCGACCCCTCGTACGCGGGTCAGATCGTCCTGCAGACCGCGCCCCACATCGGCAACACCGGCGTGAACGAGGAAGACCCCGAGTCGCGTCGCATCTGGGTCGCCGGCTACGTCGTGCGCGACCCCTCGCGCATGGTGTCGAACTGGCGCGCCGACCGTTCGCTCGACGACGCCCTCGTCGAGGACGGGATCGTCGGCATCGCGGGCATCGACACCCGCGCCGTCACCCGTCGCATCCGTTCCTCGGGCAGCATGCGCGGCGGCGTCTTCTCGGGCGAGGCGGCGAACCTCGCGCCCGACGAGCAGCTGCGCCGCGTGCTCGAGGCCCCGGGCATGGCGGGCCGCAACCTCTCGGCCGAGGTCTCGGTCAGCGAGGTCGAGGTCACCCCAGCCACGGCCGAGCGCATCGGCAACCTCGCGGTGCTCGACCTGGGCGTCAAGCAGTCCACGATCGTGAACCTCGCCGCCCGCGGCTTCGACGTGCACGTCTTCCCGCAGTCCGCCACGATCGACGACATCCGCGCGATCGAGCCCGTCGCGGCGTTCTACTCGAACGGCCCCGGCGACCCCGCGGCATCCGATCAGCACGTCGAGCTGCTCCGCGCCGTCCTCGGCGACGGCCTGCCCTTCTTCGGGATCTGCTTCGGCAACCAGCTGCTGGGCCGCGCCCTCGGCTTCGGCACCTACAAGCTGCCCTTCGGGCACCGCGGCATCAACCAGCCCGTTCTCGACAAGACCACCGGTCGCGTCGAGATCACCTCGCAGAACCACGGCTTCGCCGTCGACGCCCCGCTCGACCAGGTCGTCGACAGCCCGAACGGCTTCGGCCGCGTCGAGGTGAGCCACATCGGCCTCAACGACAACGTCGTCGAGGGGCTACGCGCCCTCGACATCCCCGCGTTCAGCGTCCAGTACCACCCCGAGGCGGCCTCGGGCCCGCACGACGCCAACTACCTGTTCGACCGCTTCCGCGAGATGGTTCTCGCGACGATGGAGACCAAGAAGAATGCCTAAGCGCGACGACATCAACTCCGTCCTCGTCATCGGCTCCGGCCCGATCGTCATCGGTCAGGCCTGCGAGTTCGACTACTCGGGCACCCAGGCGTGCCGCGTGCTCCGCGAAGAGGGGGTGCGCGTCATCCTCGTCAACTCCAACCCCGCGACGATCATGACTGACCCCGACTTCGCCGACGCGACCTACATCGAGCCGATCACCCCCGAGGTCATCGAGTCGATCATCGCCAAAGAGAAGCCGGATGCCGTTCTCCCCACGCTCGGCGGCCAGACGGCGCTGAACGCGGCGATCCAGCTCCACAAGCGCGGCATCCTCGAGAAGTACGACGTCGAGCTCATCGGCGCCGACTTCGACGCGATCAACCGCGGTGAGGACCGCCAGATCTTCAAGGAGCTCGTCATCGAGGCGGGCGCCGACGTGGCGGCATCCGTCATCTGCCACTCCATGGACGAACTCCTCGCCGGTGCCGAGAAGCTGGGCTACCCGCTGGTCGTCCGCCCCTCCTTCACGATGGGCGGCCTGGGCTCGGGCTTCGCCTACGACGAGGCCGACCTCCGCCGCATCGGCGGCGCGGGCCTGCACGACTCGCCCACCAACGAGGTGCTCCTCGAAGAGTCGATCCTCGGGTGGAAAGAGTACGAGCTCGAGCTCATGCGCGACACCGCCGACAACACGGTGGTCGTCTGCTCGATCGAGAACGTCGATCCGGTCGGCGTCCACACCGGCGACTCGATCACCGTGGCGCCCGCCCTCACGCTGACCGACCGCGAGTTCCAGCGCCTGCGCGACATCGGCATCGACATCATCCGCGCCGTGGGCGTCGACACCGGCGGCTGCAACATCCAGTTCGCCGTCGACCCCGCGACCGGCCGCATCATCGTGATCGAGATGAACCCGCGCGTCTCGCGCTCCTCGGCGCTCGCGTCGAAGGCGACGGGCTTCCCGATCGCGAAGATCGCCGCCAAGCTCGCGATCGGCTACCGTCTCGACGAGATCCCCAACGACATCACCAAGGTCACGCCGGCGAGCTTCGAGCCCACGCTCGACTACGTCGTGGTGAAGGTGCCGCGCTTCAACTTCGAGAAGTTCCCGGCCGCCGACACCACCCTCACCACCACCATGAAGTCGGTGGGCGAGGCCATGGCGATCGGCCGCAACTACACCACGGCGCTGCAGAAGGCCCTGCGCTCTCTCGAGAAGCGCGGGTCGAGCTTCCACTGGGGCGAGGAGTCGCGCTCGGTCGACGAGCTGCTCGAGGTCTCGAAGACGCCGACCGACGGCCGCATCGTCGTCCTGCAGCAGGCGCTGCGCAAGGGCGCGACGGCGGAGCAGGCCTTCGAGGCGACCAAGATCGATCCGTGGTTCATCGATCAGATGGTCCTCATCAACGAGGTCGCGGACTTCATCGGCGAGGCATCGGAGCTGGATGCCGAGACTCTCCGCACGGCGAAAGAGCACGGTTTCAGCGACGCCCAGATCGCCGAGATCCGCGGGATCGACGAGGCCGCGGTGCGCGAGAGCCGTTACACGCTCGACGTGCGCCCGGTCTACAAGACCGTCGACACGTGCGCGGGGGAGTTCCCGGCGCTCACGCCGTACCACTACTCCTCGTACGACGCCGAGACTGAGGTCACCCCCTCCGACCGCACCAAGGTCGTCATCATCGGCTCGGGCCCCAACCGCATCGGTCAGGGCGTCGAGTTCGACTACTCCTGCGTGCACGCGTCGTTCGCTCTGTCGGCTGCCGGGTACGAGACCGTCATGGTCAACTGCAACCCCGAGACGGTCTCGACCGACTACGACACCTCCGACCGCCTGTACTTCGAGCCGTTGACGCTCGAGGACGTGCTCGAGGTGCTGCATGCCGAGTCCCAGTCGGGTCGGATCCTCGGCGTCGTGTGTCAGCTCGGCGGTCAGACGCCGCTGGGCCTGGCCAAGGGGATCGAGGCCGCCGGCTACACGATCCTCGGCACCAGCCCCGAGGCGATCGACCTCGCCGAGGAGCGCGAGCTGTTCTCGCGCCTGCTCGACGAGGCCGGTCTCGTCGCCCCGCGCAACGGAACGGCGATCGATGTCGAGGGCGCGGTCACCGTGGCCGAGGAGATCGGCTACCCCGTGCTGGTTCGCCCGAGCTTCGTGCTCGGCGGTCGCGGCATGGAGATCGTGTACTCCACCGAGGCGCTGCGCGACTACTTCGTGCGCGTCGCCGACCAGGCGATCATCGGCCCCGGGCTCCCGCTGCTCGTGGACCGTTTCCTCGACGACGCGATCGAGCTCGACGTCGACGCGTTGTACGACGGCACCGACCTGTACATCGGCGGCGTCATGGAGCACCTCGAAGAGGCCGGCATCCACTCCGGTGACTCCTCGTGCACGCTTCCGCCGGTCTCGCTCGGTCGCACAGAGGTCGACCGCGTCCGCGAGGCGACCCTCGCGATCGCGAAGGGCGTCGGCGTCCGCGGTCTGCTGAACGTGCAGTTCGCGATCTCGGCGGGAGTCCTCTACGTCATCGAAGCGAACCCCCGCGCCAGCCGCACCGTGCCCTTCGTGTCGAAGGCCCTGGGCATCCCGCTCGCGAAGGCCGCCAGCCGGATCATGGTCGGCAACACCATCGCCGAGCTCGTCGCCGAGGGGCTGCTCCCCGAGCAGGACGGCTCGCGCGTGCCGCTCGACGCCCCCGTCGCCGTCAAGGAGGCCGTGCTGCCGTTCAAGCGGTTCCGCACCGCCGACGGTCACACCGTCGACTCGGTCCTCGGACCCGAGATGCGCTCCACCGGTGAGGTCATGGGCATCGACCGCGACTTCCCGACGGCGTTCGCGAAGTCGCAGGAAGCCGCGTACGGCGGTATGCCGACCTCCGGTACCGTCTTCATCTCGGTCGCCGACGCCGACAAGCGCGCCGTCATCCTGCCCGCCCACCGCCTGCAGGAGCTCGGCTTCGAGCTCATGGCGACCGAGGGCACCGCCGAGATCCTGGCCCGCAACGGCATCCGGGTCAAGGTCGTCGAGAAGTACTCCGAGACGCAGGGGTCCGACCAGCAGAACGTGGTCGACCTGATCAACGCCGGCGAGATCGACATGATCGTCAACACGCCCTCGGGCGGCACGGCCCGTGCCGACGGGTACGAGATCCGCGCAGCCGCGGTGGCCGCCGACAAGGCCCTGTTCACCACGATGGCCGTGCTCGGCGCCGCGGTGAGCGCCCTGGGCGCGATGAAGGACGGCTTCGGAGTGCGCAGCCTTCAGGAGTACGCCGTGGATCGCGCGGGGCGTCTGTGAGCGACACCTTCGGACAGCGGCTCAGCGCCGCCCTCGACCTGCACGGCTCCCTGTGCGTCGGCATCGACCCCCACGCCGCGCTGCTGTCGGCGTGGGGGCTGGATGCCACGGCCGAGGGCGCGCGCGAGTTCGGCCTGCGAGTGGTCGAGGCCGCGCGCGGGCGGGTCGGCGTGGTCAAGCCGCAGGTGGCGTTCTTCGAGCGCTACGGCTCCCGCGGTTTCGCCGCACTGGAGGACGTAATGGCGGGCGCCCGCGACGCCGGGCTCCTGGTGATCGCCGACGCCAAGCGCGGTGACATCGGTACGACCATGGAGGGCTACGCCCACGCGTGGCTCGAACCCGGCTCGCCCCTCGCGGCGGATGCCGTGACCCTGTCGCCGTACATGGGTGCCGACTCGTTGCGCGACACGCTATCGCTCGCGGTGCACCACGGAAAGGGCGCGTTCGTGCTGACCGCGACGAGCAACCCCGAGGCGCGTGCGCTGCAGAGCGCGATCGTCGACGACGCGCAAGCCGTGGGCGATCACGAGCATGTCGCCGCGCGCGTGGCGCACGACGTCAACCAGGCCAACATCGGCGCACCCGGGGCCCTGGGTCCCGTGGGAGTCGTCGTCGGAGCCACGGTGGACCGCACCGCTTTCGGCCTCGGAGACGTGGCTCTGGCGGGCATGCCGATCCTCGCCCCGGGTTTCGGCGCGCAGGGGGCAGCCCCTGCCGATCTGCGCCGCCTCTTCGGTTACGTCGCGAAGGCCGTCGTGGCCAACGAGAGCCGAAGCATCCTCGCGGTCGGACCCGACCGTCTCGCCACCCGCATCGATGAGCGCGCCGCGCTCTACCGGGAGTCCCTGCATGGCTGAAACCCGTCGCCCACCCGAGGTAGACCGCGCCGCCGCCTCGCGCCGCGCCGTCGAGGCCCGTCGCGAGCGCGCCGCGCTCAAGCGCGACGTGTCGACGCGCGTCATCTCGCCGCAGGAGCTGCTGCGCCGGGGACTCGCCGACCCGCTCTCCGCGGCCGGTGCGATGCGCGTGACGGAGTTCCTCACGGCGATCCCCGCGATCGGCGAGAGCAAGCGCGACCGCATCCTCGCCTCGCTCTCGATCTCGCCGGTGAAACGCCTCGGCGGCCTCGGCACGCGCCAGCGCGACGCCCTGCGGCAGTACCTCGACACGCGCTGGCCCGAGCCCGGGCCGCGTGAGGGCCGCAGTCGTCTCATCGTGCTCGCCGGACCCACCGCGGTCGGCAAGGGCACGGTCGCCGCCCACATCAAGCAGAACTACCCCGAGATCCACCTCTCGGTCTCGGCCACCACCCGTGCGCCGCGCCCGGGCGAGGTCGAGGGCGAGCACTATTACTTCGTCGACGACGCCGAGTTCGACCGTCTGGTCGCCTCGGGCGAGTTGCTGGAGTGGGCCGTCGTGCACAACAAGAACCGCTATGGCACTCCGCGCGCACCCATCGAGCGGGTGCTCGCCGACGGCGGCACCGCCCTGCTCGAGATCGATCTGCAGGGTGCCCGTCAGGTGCGCGCCGCCGATCCTTCGGCGACCCTGGTCTTCCTGCTGCCGCCGAGCTGGGACGAGCTCGTCCAGCGTCTGGTCGGGCGCGGGACCGAGGATGCCGAGGAGCGTGCCCGACGATTGCGCACGGCGCGTGTCGAACTCGCGGCCCAGAACGAGTTCGACTACCGCGTCGTGAACGAGAACGTCGACTCGGCCGCTGCGGAGGTCGTCGCCCTGGCGGCGGCACAGCGCTGAGCGGTCACCGGCGCGCACCGTCGGTCGACGGCGGGATGGACTCCCGCGACCTCGCTGCCGGTCCCCGCGAGGTTGCGCCACGTTACACCTGACTCGGCGGACGACGGCGATGCCGCCAGGGTGGGGGCATGCCCCTTGCCGTTCGTCCTCCCGCTGTCGGTCGTAGCGCCGCGCCCCGCGGAACCGTCTCGCTCCGAGGCGTCGAGCGCACCTTCGGCGCGACGCGCACCGTGCTGCGCGGCATCCAGCTCGATCTGGCGCCCGCCGAGATCGTCACCGTCATCGGTCCATCGGGTTGCGGCAAGTCGACGCTCCTGCGCCTCCTCGGCGGGTTGGACAGCCCCACCGCCGGCCGCATCACCGTGGACGGCACGGCCGTGCGCGCCACCGATGCCCGCACAGCGATGGCGTTCCAGGAGCCGCGCCTGCTGCCCTGGCGCACCCTCGCCCAGAACGTCGCGCTCGGGCTCCCGCGCAGCACCGACCGGCGCTCCGGAACGGCCCGCGTGGCCGAGCTGCTCGACCTCGTCGGGCTCGAGGCCGCTGCGGCGCACCGTCCGCGCGAGGTCTCCGGAGGAATGGCGCAGCGTGCCTCGCTCGCGCGAGCGCTCGCCCGCGACCCCGAGGTCCTGCTGCTCGACGAGCCGTTCGGCGCCCTCGACGCCCTCACCCGGCTGCGTATGCAGGACCTGCTGCTCGAGATCCACGCATCCCGCCCCACCACCATCGTGCTCGTCACGCACGACGTGGAAGAGGCGCTGTACCTCGCCGACCGGGTCGTGCTCCTGCGTGCGCTCGGCGACGACGATGCCGCGTCGTCCGTCTCGCGCGTGATCGAGGTACCGGGCGCCCGTCCTCGCGATCGCGCCGACCACACCCTGACCGCCCTGCGCGTCGAACTCCTGAACGGGCTCGGCGTGCACACTGTCCATCACTCTCGCCAGGAGACCCCATGAGCCCCCTGTCCCGCCGCCTCGTCCCCGCCACCGCGATCGCGGGGGCGCTCGTCCTCGTGCTCACCGGATGCCTCGCCGGCGAGAACGCTCCCTCCTCGGCCGGAGCAGGCGGTGCCTCCGCGGCGGGGGAGTGGTCGACCGACACCGTGACCTTGGACTTCGCCACCTACAACCCGCTCAGCCTGATCGTGCGCGACCAGGGACTCGTCGAGAAGGCCCTCGGCGACGCGGTGACGGTCGAATGGGTGCAGTCGGCCGGCTCGAACAAGGCCAACGAGTTCCTGCGAGCGGGATCCATCGACGTCGGCTCCACCGCGGGGTCGGCTGCCCTGCTGGCCCGAGCCAACGGATCGCCCATCAAGGTCATCGACATCTACTCCCAGCCCGAATGGTCGGCCCTGGTCGTCTCCGCCGACAGCGACATCACCTCGGTCGCCGACCTCGCCGGCACGTCGATAGCTGCGACGCCGGGTACGGATCCGTACTTCTTCCTCCTGCAGGCGCTCGAGACCGCCGGACTCGGGCTCGACGACGTGCAGCTGCAGAACCTGCAGCATGCCGACGGTCGCGCGGCCCTGGCCGCCGGTTCGGTCGACGCCTGGGCGGGATTGGACCCGATCATGGCCGCCGCGGAGGCTGAGTCGGGCGCGAAGCTGCTGTATCGCAACGTCGATTTCAACTCCTATGGTTTCCTCAACGCGACCGAGGACTTCATCGACAACCATCCCGACGTCGCACAGGTGGTCGTCGACGCATACGAGCAGGCCCGCACGTGGGCACTCGAGAACCCCGACGAGACCGCAGCGCTGCTGGCGGAGGCCGCCGGCATCGATCCGGCGGTGGCCACCACCGTCATCGGCGAACGCTCGAACCTCGATGTGAGCGGTATCCCCGGCGACGATCAGCTCGCGGTGCTGCGTGTGATCGCCCCCGTGCTCGTCCAGTCCGATGCCGTGCAGGGTGGTGACCAGGCCGTACAGAGGGCCCTCGAGTCGATCGTGCACGACGACTTCGCCCGCTCCGCGACGGGCGATCGATGACCGCCGGCGCCAGCCGCTTCGCGGTCGAGGCGCGGACGGGGCGCACCGGGGTCGCAGACCAGGGGGGAGTCACCGTGGCGGCGACGCGCTCGTTCTGGTCGCGACCGGCTGTGCACGTGGTCGGGGGACTCGTCATCCCCGTCCTGCTTCTCGCGGTCTGGCAGATCACCACCTCGGTCGGGCTCGTGCCGGTGTACCGGCTGCCCCCGCCAGCGTCCGTCGTCACCGCCGCCGTCGGTCTGGCGGAGTCCGGGGAGTTGTGGCGTCATATCACCATCTCGGTGCAGCGGGTGCTGGTCGGCTTCACCGTGGGTTCGCTCGTCGGGCTGGCGGTCGCGGCCCTGGTGGGCCTCACCCGTGCGGGGGACGTGCTGTTGAGCCCCACTCTCGCCGCCATCCGTGCGATCCCCTCACTCGCTCTCGTTCCGCTCCTGCTGCTGTGGATGGGGATCGGCGAGGATTCGAAGGTCACCCTCATCGCCGTCGGCGCCTTCTTCCCGATCTTCACGACCGTGGCCGGCACCCTGCGTCACGTCGACGCGCAGCTCGTCGAGATGGGGCGCTCCTTCAGCCTGCGCGGCTGGGAGTTGTTCCGCGCGGTGCAGCTGCCGGCCGTCGTGCCCTCCCTCGTCTCGGGACTGCGGCTGGCGATGGCGCAGTCCTGGCTCTTCCTGGTCGCTTCCGAGCTCATCGCCGCGTCGATGGGCCTCGGATTCCTCCTGACGCTGTCGCAGCAGAACGGCCGCGTCGACCGCATCCTGCTGACCATCGCGCTGCTGGCGGTTCTGGGGGCGCTGTCCAACGCCATCCTCAGCGTGATCGAGAAGCGTCTGCTGCGCCGCTGGACGTGACGGCGGTCCCGACGCGATATTGCAGCCCGGCGCGGTAGACTGATCGAATGCTTCGGCGCTCCCGGCGCCGCATCCACCTCATCCGCCGTACCAGGAGGTTCCCATGGCCGGACGTGACAAGGGCATTATCGACCCGCCCATCGACGCTCTGCTCGACAAGGTCGACTCGAAGTACCAGCTCGTCATCTACGCGTCCAAGCGCGCGCGTCAGATCAACGACTACTACTCCGACCTGCACGAGGGAAACCTCTTCGACAACGTGGGCCCGCTCGTGGACTCCACCGTCGAGGACAAGCCCCTGACGATCGCTCTGCACGAGATCCACGAAGACAAGCTGCGCCTGCGCGCTGCGGAGTGATCCCCAGCCTGCGCACTCTCGTGATCTGTTCACAGATGTGACGATGCCCCGGGCGGCCGATCGCCGCCCGGGGCATACTTGTGCCCATCCCCGCCCCACACTTCTCCGGAGTCGCCTTGACCGACCTGCGCCTTTTCACGTCCGAGTCCGTCACCGAGGGTCACCCCGACAAGATCTGCGATCAGATCTCCGACAGCATCCTCGATGCCATCCTCACCGAGGACCCCACCGGTCGCGTGGCCGTCGAGACGCTCGTGACGACCGGCCTCGTGCACGTGGCCGGCGAGGTGTCCACGAGCGCCTACGTCGAAATCCCGGCGATCGTTCGCGACGTGGTCAACCGCATCGGGTACACCTCGAGCGACACCGGCTTCGACGGTGAGTCGTGCGGCGTCTCCGTCTCGATCGGGGCGCAGTCGTCCGACATCGCCGCGGGCGTCAACAAGGCGTTCGAGCAGCGCGAGCGCGGCTCCGTCGACCCGCGTGACCTCCAGGGTGCCGGCGATCAGGGCATCATGTTCGGCTTCGCCACCAACGAAACCCCCCAGCTCATGCCGATGGCCGCCTGGACCGCCCACCGCATCGCCGAACGTCTGGCATCCGTCCGCAAGGACGGATCGCTGCCGTTCCTGCGCCCCGACGGCAAGACGCAGGTCACCCTCGGCTACGACGGCCTCGTGCCCCGCACGGTCGACTCCGTCGTGCTGTCGACCCAGCACCACCCCGACATCTCGCAAGAAGACCTGCGCGCCGAGGTGCAGGCCGCGGTCATCGACCCCGTGCTCGCCGAGACCGGCCTCGAACTGCCCGACGTGAAGTACTACATCAACCCCGCCGGTCCGTTCGTCATCGGCGGCCCGAAGGGCGATGCAGGCCTCACGGGCCGCAAGATCATCATCGACACCTACGGCGGCGCGTCGCGCCACGGCGGAGGCGCCTTCAGCGGCAAGGACCCGTCGAAGGTCGACCGCTCGGCGGCGTACGCCATGCGATGGGTCGCGAAGAACGCGGTCGCCGCGGGTCTCGCCGACCGGCTCGAGGTGCAGGTCGCCTACGCGATCGGCAAGGCCAACCCCGTGGGCCTGTACGTGGAGTCGTTCGGCACCGCGCACGTCGCCGACGAGGCCATCGTGCGCGCGATCCGCGAGGTGTTCGATCTGCGTCCGGCCGCGATCGTCGACCAGCTCGACCTGCTGCGGCCGATCTACGCGCGAACCGCGACGTACGGTCACTTCGGCCGAGAACTGCCCGACTTCACGTGGGAACGCACCGACCGCGTCGACGAGCTGCGTACCGCCGCCGGACTCTGACGGTGACCGGGGGAGTGCGCTCCGCCCGCCCACAGGTCTTCCCGCGCGACGGCGTTCACGGCGGGGGAGTCTCCTCGTGAGCGAGCGTCGCGTGGCGCGCGTGCAGCTGGAGTCGCCCGTGCCGCAGCTCGACCGGCTGTTCGACTACGCCGTCCCTCATCCGCTGGTCGCCGACATCGCCCCGGGCGTCCGGGTCAAGGTGCCGTTGCGCTCGGCGGGGCGGATGATGGACGCCTTCGTCATCGAGGTGGTGGCCGACGACGGCTCGGAAAGACCGCTGTCAGCGGTCGAGGCGGTCGTCTCGCCCATGCCGGTGCTGCCCGAGCGGCTCTACACGCTGGCAAGGCGGGTGGCCGATCGTGCGGCGGGGTCGGTGAGCGACGTGCTGCGCCTCGCGGTGCCCAAACGCATGGTCCGCGCCGAGAAGGCGTGGGCTGCCGCCCCCGCACCCACCCCGCCCGAGGTCGTTCCCGCCGCCCTCGAGCGCGCCACGGCGACCCTCGCTCCGTACGCGGGCCTGGCCGCAGCCCTCGACGCGGGGGAGCGGATCGCCCTCGACGCGCCTCCCCATCCGCACGCCGAACTGCCGCGCGGAGCCTGGGCCGACCTCCTCGCGTCCGCCGCGGTGCACACCCTCGCCCGCGGGCGCAGCGCCGTGCTCGTGGTCCCCGACTACCGCGACCAGGCGCAGCTGATGGCGGCGCTGGGCGAACTCGTGAGCCCGGATGCCATCGTCCGCGACGACTCCGACCAGTCCGGCCCGGCTCGCTATGCGCAGTACCTCCGCACCCTCGCTCCGGTGCCGTGCATCGTCGTCGGCCGCCGTTCGGGCGTCTACGCCCCCGCGCACGACACCGCTCTCGTGGCGATCTGGGACGACGGCGACACGCTTCTCGCCGAGCCCCTCGCCCCCGGTGTCCACGCGCGCGATGCGGCCCTCGTGCGCCAGGAGATCGAGGGCTCGGCCCTGCTGTTCGCCGGGCACACCCGCACCACCGACGTCCAGCGGCTGGTCGACGTCGGATACGTCCGCGACATCCCGCAGACGCGCAGGCCGAGCCCGCGCGTGGTGCTCAGCGCGACGCGAGAGGGAGAACAGCGGCAGTCGCGCGTTCCGTCGTCGGCGTTCGCCGCCGCCCGCGAGGCTCTGCAGCACGGTCCGGTGCTCGTGCAGGTCGCTCGTCCCGGGTACGCGCCCTCTCTCGTGTGCGCCGATTGCCGGCGCCCCGCGCGCTGTCAGCACTGCGCGGGCCCCCTGCGCGCGGCCCGGCCCGGCGCGACTCCCGTGTGCGCCTGGTGCGGCCGCAGCGCCCACGCCTGGGCGTGCGGACACTGCGGCTCGACCAAGCTGCGCATGGCCTCCTCGGGCAGCGAGCGCACCGCCGACGAGCTCGGCCGCGCTTTCCCGAACACGCGCGTGATCGTCGCCGACGGCGCCCACCCGGTGGCCGAGGTCGACGCCGCCCCCGCTCTGGTGATCGCCACGCGCGGCGCGGAGCCCCTCGCTCGCGGAGGCTATCGCGCCGTCATCCTGCTCGACGGCGACCGGATGCTGCAGAACGAGGCCCTGCGCATCGCCGAGCACTGTCTGCGCTGGTGGTCGAATGCCGCGGCCCTCGCCGCCCCCGGCGCTCCGGTGCACCTCGTGGGAGTCGCCGGCCCCGTCGCCCGGGCCCTCGCCACCTGGACCCAGCCCGCCTACGCCCGCGCCGAACTGCTCGAGCGGCTTCCCCTGCGCATGCCCCCGGCCGTGCGCGTGGCCAGCGTCGACGGACATGCCCGGAGCGTCGACGTGCTGCTCGAGTCGCTGCGTGAGAGCGTGCCCGACCTCGACGCTCTCGCGATCCTGGGCCCGGTCGACACCTCCGCCGACCCCGACACCTCGACCTCGCGCGCCCTCGTGCGCTTCGACTACGCCCACGGTCGCGCCGTGGCCGATGCGCTGCGCGCGGGGGTCATCGCCGATGCCCTCCGGGCGCGCAAGTCGCGCAAGGATCGCGGCCCCAAGCCGCGCAGTACGCTCAGAGTCCGCCTCGACATCCCCGAGCCCGACCTCTGAGCGGCGGCACCCCACCCCGTCCGTCCGTTCCCGAGAGTCTGAGGAGACCCATGCGCCTCGTCTTCGCCGGCACACCCGCCGTCGCCGTCCCGTCGCTGCGAGCCCTGGCATCCGGCCCGCACGAGATCGCGGCTGTCGTCACCCGCAGCGACGCCCCGCTCGGGCGCAAGCGCGTCCTCACGCCGTCACCGGTCGCGCAGGCGGCCGCCGAGCTCGGCATCCCGATCATCAAGGCCGACCGGCTCGACGCCGACGTCACCGAACGCATCACCGCCCTCGACGCCCAGCTGGGTGTGATCGTGGCCTATGGCGGTCTCGTTCGCGAACCGCTGCTGTCGACCCCCGCGCACGGGTGGATCAACCTGCACTTCTCCCTGCTGCCTCGCTGGCGCGGCGCGGCCCCCGTGCAGCGCGCCCTCATGGCCGGTGACACGGCGACGGGAGCGAGCGTCTTCCAGCTGGTGGCCGCGCTCGACGCCGGAGACGTGTTCGCCGAAGAGCGCTACGACATCCCTGCCGGGGCCACTTCGGCCGACCTGCTCGACTCCCTCGCCGAGATCGGCGCCCCCCTGCTCGCGCGTGTCGTCGACGGTATCGCCGACGGCTCCGCGGTCGCCGTTCCACAGCAGGGCGACCCCACCCTGGCCCCCAAGCTCACGCTCGAAGACGGCGCCCTCGACCTGACGCGGGATGCCGAGAGCCTCCTGCACCAGATCGCCGGAGTCACCCCCGAGCCCGGCGCGCACACCACGCTCGAGGGGGCGCGCTTCAAGGTGCTGCGCGCGACTCCCGCCGAGGCCCCGCCGCTGCCGCCCGGCCGGGTCGTGGCATCCGGAAAAGACGTTCTGGTCGGCACCGGGACCACTCCTCTCCGCCTCGAGACGGTCCAGCCGTCCGGCAAGGGCGCGATGCCCGCCGGTGACTGGTTCCGGGGCCTGCGTTCGAGCGAACCGGTGCTGGGCGCATGAGCGTGCAGGGAGCACGCGCCGTCGCCTTCGAGGTGCTGCGGGCAGTGTCGGGGGACGAGGCCTACGCCAACCTCCTGCTGCCGCACGCGATCGCTCGACAGCGGCTGGATGCCAAGGACGCCGGACTCGCGACCGAGCTGACCTACGGAACCCTCCGTCGACGCGGAACGTACGACGCGATCATCGCGGTGGCCGCCGACCGCACGGTCGACCGCATCGACCCCGCGGTCCTCGACGCCCTGCGCCTCGGTGTGCACCAGCTGCTCTCGACCCGCGTGGCCTCCCACGCCGCGGTGAACGAATCGGTCGAGCTCGCCCGCCGTCACGGCGGCGGCAAGGGGGCTGCGGGCTTCGCGAATGCGGTCCTGCGCCGCGTCTCGCGCGACAACCCCGGAGAGTGGATGCAGCGCATCGCCGCCGGCGCCCGCAGCGACGACGAACGCATCGGCCTGACCACCTCGCATCCCGTATGGATCGTGCGGGCGCTGCGCCGCGCGTTGACCGCCGAGGGCCGCGCCGACGAGCTCGAGGGACTGCTCGAAGCCGACAACGTCGCCCCGCGCGTCGCGATGATCGCCCTGCCGGGCCTCGCCGAGGTACCCGAAGACGCGACCGCCACGAGATTCGCTCCGACCGCCTTCACCACGCGCGGGGGAGACCCCGAAGGCCTCATCCGTTCCTCGCACGGCCGTATCCGCGTGCAGGACGAAGGCTCGCAGCTCGCAGCGCTGGCCCTCAGCCGAGCGCTGCCGGTTCGGGAGGGGGAGCGGTGGCTCGACCTGTGCGCGGGCCCCGGCGGCAAGACGGCGCTGCTCGCGGCCGAGGCGCTGGCGCACGGCGCGCACCTCGACGCCAACGAGATCGCGCCGGCCCGAGCGGGACTGGTGCGCCAGGCCGTGGCATCCGTCCCCCTCGAGGTCGAGGTGAGCGAAGAGGACGGGCGCGTTCGCGCGGCCCGGATGCCGGGGGAGTACGACCGCATCCTCGTCGACGCCCCGTGCACGGGGATCGGCGCGCTGCGTCGTCGTCCCGAGGCCCGGTGGCGCAAGACCCCCGCCGACGTGCCGGATCTCACCGCCCTGCAGCAGGAGCTCGTGCTCGCGGCGTTCGAGGCACTCAAGCCCGGCGGGGTGGTGGCGTACGTCACGTGCTCGCCGCACCTCGCCGAGACCTCGGGGGTGCTCGCCGAGGTCAAGCGCGCGCTCGGCGAGGCCGCCGAAGAGCTCGATGCCCGCGCCGTGGTGCGTTCGATCGCGCAGGACGAGATCGATCTGCCCGAGCAGGCCGACGGGTCGCTCCGCGCGCAGCTGTGGCCCCACCGCCACGGCACCGACGCGATGTCGATCGCCCTGCTCCGAAAGCGCTGACTCCGACTTCCCGCGCGTGCGTCGCCGGGACCCGCTGCCGCGCGCCCGCCGGGAGCGACAGCCGCGCACCCATAATGGTCGGGTGCCTACCGACGCCCCGCGCATCAACCCGAGCATCCTCGCCGCCGACTTCGTGAACATGGAGGCCGAGCTCGCGCGCATCGCGGGTGCCGATTTCGTGCACGTCGACGTGATGGACAACCACTTCGTGCCGAACCTCACCTTCGGTCCCCAGATGGTCGGCCGCATCCAGGAGACCAGCCCCGTCCCACTCGACGTTCATCTCATGATCGACGACCCCGACCGTTGGGCACCGGACTACGCCGAGCTCGGGGCCGCTTCCGTGACCTTCCACCTCGAGGCCGCGGCATCCCCGATCGCCCTCGCCCGCCGGCTGCGTTCGATCGGTGCTCGCGCCGGTGTGGCGGTCAAACCCGGCACGCCCGTCGAGAACCTCTTCGAGTCGCTGAACGAGTTCGACCAGATCCTCGTCATGACCGTCGAGCCCGGCTTCGGCGGCCAGTCGTTCATGCCCGAGACCATGCCCAAGCTCCGCGCCCTCGCCGATGAAGCGAAGCGCCGCGGCTCGAGCGTGTGGCTGCAGGTCGACGGTGGCATCGGCGAGTCGACCATCGCGCAGGCGGCCGAGGCGGGGGCCGACACCTTCGTCGCCGGTTCCGCTGTCTTCGGCGCCGATGACCCCGACCGCGCGATCCAGTCCCTCCGCGCCACTGCCGCCCGCCACCGCCACTGACGGTCGCGCCCGCTCGGTCCGCCGGCTCCGGGCCAGGCCGCATCTCACGCATAAACGCTCTGCGCGCGTGAAAACGCGTTCTCCCCGCGTTTATGCGCGCGCAGAGCGTTTATGCGCGCCCAGGAGCCCGCTCCGGCCGCATCCGGCACCGGCCCGCGCCCAGCGCCCACGCCCCACGCCGACCCACCGCACGCGCCCCGCACGCCGCGCCGCGCGGCGACCCGCCGCCCGCTTCACGCACGCAGAAACACGATCCACGCGCACAAACACGCGCTCCCCGCGTTTATGCGCGCGCAGAGCGTTTATGCGTGCGAGCACCGGGATGCCGGGACCCCGACGCCCCAGCGGACAGCCCCACCCCCGCCGACCCGATACCCTGGACAGGTGAAGACCTTCGACGACCTGTTCGCGGAACTCAGCGCCAAGGCCGTCGAGCGACCCGAGGGGTCGGGCACCGTCGCGCAACTCGACGCCGGCGTGCACGCGATCGGCAAGAAGATCGTCGAAGAGGCCGCCGAGGTGTGGATGGCCGCCGAGTACGAGTCCGACGAGGCCGCGGCCGAGGAGATCTCGCAGCTGCTCTACCACCTGCAGACGCTCAT
The DNA here is from genome assembly GCF_030818635.1 of Microbacterium sp. SORGH_AS_0421. Classification (NCBI taxonomy): domain Bacteria; kingdom Bacillati; phylum Actinomycetota; class Actinomycetes; order Micrococcales; family Microbacteriaceae; genus Microbacterium; species Microbacterium sp. SORGH_AS_0421. The sequence goes on along the minus strand of NZ_JAUTAO010000001.1, from coordinate 2,660,487 downwards.
GCTCGCGAAGGGCCTGTCGCTCGAGGACGTCTACCGACATCTCTGAGCCACGCCCCGCCTCCCACAGCTCACCCCACACGAAAGCCCCCGTCATGCTGCGAATCGCCGTGCCGAACAAGGGGTCGCTCGCCGAGACCGCCGCCGAGATGCTCTCGGAGGCCGGATACACCGGACGACGCGACTCGAAAGACCTGTACACCGTCGACCCCGCCAACGAGGTCGAGTTCTTCTACCTCCGCCCGCGTGACATCGCCACCTACGTCGGCTCCGGAGCGCTCGACGTCGGCATCACGGGCCGCGACCTGCTGCTCGACGCCCGCATGCCCGGCGCGCGCGAGGTCGAGTCGCTCGGCTTCGCCGGCTCCACCTTCCGCTTCGCCGGTCGTCCCGGTCGCTTCACCGACGTCCAGGACCTCGAGGGTCTCCGCGTCGCCACGGCCTACCCCGGGCTGGTCGATGCGTTCCTCGATGAGCGCGGCATCGCCGTCGACATCGTCCCGCTCGATGGAGCCGTCGAGTCGGCCGTCCAGCTCGGTGTCGCGGATGCCGTGGCCGACGTCGTCTCGACCGGAACGACGCTGCGTCAGGCGGGGCTCGAGATCTTCGGGCCGGTGCTCCTCGAGAGCGACGCCGTCCTCATCTCGGGTCCGAACGAGGTCGAGGGCACCGAGACGCTGCTGCGTCGCCTGCGCGGCGTGTTGGCCGCGCGCAAGTACGTCCTCGTCGACTACGACCTTCCCGCGAACCTCGTCGACCAGGCCATCGCCGTCGCTCCCGGCCTCGAGTCCCCGACGATCTCGCCGCTGCGCGACCCCGAGTGGGTCGCCGTGCGCGTGATGAGCCCGCGCCGCGACGTGAACCGCGTCATGGACGAGCTCTATGCGATCGGCGCACGCGCGATCCTCGTCACCGAGATCCTCGCCGCGAGGCTCTGATGACCCTCGCGCGTCGCGTCATCCCGTGCCTCGACGTCGCGGGCGGCCGCGTCGTGAAGGGCGTGAACTTCCTCGACCTGCGCGACATGGGCGACCCGGTCGAGCTCGCGAAGCTCTACTTCGACCAGGGTGCCGACGAGGTCACCTTCCTCGACGTCACCGCCACGGTCGACGAGCGATCGACGACGTACGATGTCGTCCGCCGCACCGCCGAACAGGTCTTCATCCCGTTGACGGTCGGCGGGGGAGTGCGCTCTGCCGATGACGTCGCGCGGCTCTTGGCGGTCGGCGCCGACAAGATCGGCCTGAACTCCGCCGCGATCGCGCGCCCCGACCTGGTCGGCGAGATCGCCGACCGCTTCGGCGCGCAGGTGATCGTGCTCTCGCTCGATGTGAAGCGCTCGGCATCCACCCCCTCGGGTTTCGTGGTGACCACCCACGGCGGCCGCACCGAGACGACCCTCGACGCCCTCGAATGGGCGCGCGAGGCCGTCGAGCGCGGTGCCGGCGAGCTGCTCGTCAACTCGATCGACGCAGACGGCACCAAGCAGGGCTTCGACCTCGAACTCGTCCGCCTCATGCGCCAGGTCGCGGCGGTGCCGGTCATCGCCTCGGGCGGCGCCGGGGCCCTGGAGCACTTCGCCCCGGCGGTGCAGGCCGGCGCCGACGCCGTGCTCGCGGCATCCGTCTTCCACTCCGGTCAGTTGAGCGTCGGACAGGTCAAGGACGCCATGGCGGCCGAAGGGATCGAGGTGCGCCGATGAGCGTCGACCGCGTGAAGTACGACGCCGACGGCCTGGTCGCCGCGGTGATCCAGCAGTTCGACTCCCGCGAGGTGCTGATGGTCGGGTGGATGGATGCCGAAGCCCTGAACCGCACGCTCACCACCGGCCGCGTGACGTTCTGGTCGCGCTCGCGCCAGGAGTACTGGCGCAAGGGCGACACCTCGGGCCACATCCAGCTGGTCAAGGGCGCGCGCCTCGACTGCGACGGCGACACCCTGCTCATCGAGGTCGACCAGATCGGCGCCGCGTGCCACACGGGCGATCACACCTGCTTCGACGCCGACGACCTGCACCCGGTCGCGGGGGAGCGCTGATGCGTCGCGCCCGTTCCTCGGCGGTGCTGGCGATGCTCCTGGCCGGAGCCATCTGCGTGATCGCCTCGACGCAGACCTGGATCGACGTCACCCTCGACGACGGCGCCCAGCAGACCCTGGCCGTCCCGGGGGCCGAAGCGCTGCCGGTCCTCACGCCGCTGAGCCTCGCCGCTCTCGCCCTGGGCGCCGCCCTCTCGATCGTCGGGCCCGTGCTGCGCTACGTCTTCGGCGCACTCGGCGTGCTGATCGCGGTCTTCCTCGGCGTCGGCACCGCGCAGATCCTCTTCGCGACCCCGGTCTCGGCGACAGCGGCGACCGTCACCGATGCGACGGGTATCTCGGGAACGGACGCCGTGGCCTCCCTCGTCTCGAGCTTGGCGCTGACACCGTGGCCGACGGTGACGCTGCTCGCGCAGATCGTTCTGCTCGCGGCATCCCTGTTCACCCTCGTCACCGCGCGCCGCTGGGCGTCGGGGGCGAGCCGCAAGTACCGCACCGCGACCGAGGCGGGGGCCGAGACCGGCCGCCCGCACGACGCGATCGACTCGTGGGACGACCTCTCGCGCGGCGACGACCCGACCGCCTGAGGTTCCGCACGCTCCCGGCTCCCGCCGGGGTCGCCGACACCCGGGCGTCCCGTGTCCCTCGGTCCCGGGACCCCTCACGACGAACACCTGCCTGACGGCGCCGTTCCGCTCGCGCAGGCGTCTGCCCGGCAGAACCACGAGACGTCGCGACATCGAGACGTCGGCGCGGGGACCGCACCCGCGTTTCGGTAGACTGATCGGACGCTTTCCCCCGCGCTCGCGCGCGACTGTAAGGAGCCCCATGAGCAACCCCATCGGCGACCCCGGCCACGGACACTCGCCCGCCGCCTGGACGGCCGTGATCATCATGCTCGTCGCTTTCACGCTCGGCACGCTGTTCTTCTGGCTCGACATGCCCGTCCTGGTATGGGCCTCGGTGGGTCTGCTCCTGGTCGGCGCGATCGTCGGCTGGGCCATGACCAAGGCCGGCTACGGCGCGAACGGCGCGAAGTCCAACCCGAAGGCTCACTGATGGCACTGGCCGATCTCACGGCCGGGGCGGTAGAAGACGCCGAGGAACGCGCCCAGTCGCGCCCCCTCGCCGAGGTCGAGCGCGATGCTCTCGCACAGACGCCTGCGCGCGATGCGCTGGCGATGCTCGCCCCCGCCGACCGCGTGAAGATCATCGCCGAGGTCAAGCGCGCGAGCCCGTCCCGCGGCGATCTCGCGGCGATTCCCGACCCCGCTCGCCAGGCCCGCCTGTACGAAGAGGGCGGGGCGTCCGCGATATCGGTTCTCACCGAGCGTCGCAAGTTCAAGGGCAGTCTCGCCGACCTCGAGGCCGTGCGATCGGCCGTGAGCGTCCCCGTGCTGCGCAAGGACTTCATCGCGACGCCCTACCAGGTGCTCGAGGCGCGCGCGTCCGGCGCCGACCTCGTGCTGTTGATCGTGGCGGCCCTCGAGCAGAAGACGCTCGCCGAGCTCTACGGCCTGGTCACCGACCTGGGCATGACCGCGCTGGTCGAGACGCACTCCGCCGACGAACTCCAGCGTGCGTCCGAGCTGGGCGCCAAGCTCATCGGCGTCAACGCCCGCAACCTCTCCACTTTCGAGCTCGACCGCGATCTGTTCGGCTCTCTCGCCGATCGTTTCCCGGCCGATGCGATCAAGATCGCCGAGTCCGCGGTCCTCGCTCCCGCCGACGTCGCGCACTACCGTGCTGCGGGTGCCGATGTCGTGCTCGTGGGCGAGGCTCTCGTGACCGGCGACCCGGTCGCCACGCTCCGTGCGTTCCTCCAGGAGACGACATGACCACCGCTCCCACCCAGAATCTTCGCGGTCAGAAGGGGCCGTTCTTCGGCGACTTCGGCGGCCGGTACATGCCCGAGTCGCTGATCGCGGCGATCGACGAGCTGACCGCGGTCTACGAGTCGGCCATGGCCGATCCCGAGTTCCACGCCGAGTTGCGCGCTCTGCTGCACGACTATGCGGGCCGTCCGTCGGTGCTCACCGAGGTACCGCGTTTCGCCGAGCACGCCGGCGGCGCACGCGTCTTCCTCAAGCGCGAAGACCTCAATCACACCGGCTCGCACAAGATCAACAACGTGCTGGGGCAGGCGCTGCTCACCAAACGTCTCGGCAAGACCCGTGTGATCGCCGAGACCGGCGCCGGCCAGCACGGTGTCGCCACCGCGACGGCCGCCGCCCTGTTCGGCCTCGAGTGCGTCGTCTACATGGGCGAGGTCGACACCGAGCGCCAGGCTCTCAACGTCGCGCGCATGCGTCTTCTCGGCGCCGAGGTCATCCCCGTCACGACCGGGTCGCGCACCCTCAAGGACGCGATCAACGAGGCGTACCGCGACTGGGTCGCCTCGGTCGAGACGACCAACTACATCTTCGGCACGGCCGCCGGCCCCCACCCCTTCCCGGCGATGGTCCGTGACTTCCAGAAGATCATCGGCGAAGAGACCCGCGCCGAGTTCCTCGAGCGCCTCGGCCGTCTCCCCGACGCCGTCTTCGCGTGCGTCGGCGGCGGCTCGAACGCGATCGGCATGTTCGATGCGTTCCTCGACGACGAGGGCGTCGCCCTCTACGGAGTGGAGGCCGCCGGCGACGGCGTCGACACCCCCCAGCACGCCGCCTCCATCGAGCGCGGTCGTCCCGGCGTGCTGCACGGCGCGCGCACCTATGTGCTGCAGGACGAAGACGGCCAGACCATCGAGTCCCACTCGATCTCGGCCGGACTCGACTACCCGGGCGTGGGTCCCGAGCACGCGTGGCTCGCCGACATCGGCCGCGCGCAGTACATCCCCGCCACAGACGACGAGGCCATGCAGGCCCTGCGCCTGCTCTCTCGCACCGAGGGCATCATCCCGGCGATCGAGTCGGCCCACGCCCTGGCCGGCGCTCTCCGCGTCGGTCGCGAGCTGGGCCCGGATGCCGTGATCGCCATCAACCTCTCGGGGCGCGGCGACAAGGACATGGACACCGCCGCCCGCTACTTCGACCTGTACGACGCCGAGCACGCTCCGCCGTCGCCCGAGGGCGCCCCGCAGACGCGCGCGGCAGAGGCCGTGGCATCCGCTCCCGGCTCTCCCGTCGGCGTCACCACCGCACCCGATGCCGCGAGCGGTGCCGGGGTCGAGCTGTGACCTCGCGCGTCTCCGCGGCGATCGAGGCCGCCCACGCCGAAGGGCGCGGCGCTTTCGTCGGGTACCTCCCCGCTGGGTACCCCGACGTCGCCTCGAGCGTCGAAGCGATCGTCGCCCTCGCGCAAGCAGGTGCCGACGTCATCGAGCTCGGACCTCCCTACAGCGATCCGGTGATGGACGGTCTGGTGATCCAGGAGGCCACGCAGACGGCGCTCGCCAACGGGTTCCGCATGCGCGATCTCTTCACGATCATCCGGGAGGTCACCGCGCGCACCGACGTGCCGATCCTCGTCATGACCTACTGGAACCTCGTCGAGCAGTATGGCGTCGACCGCTACGCCGACGAACTCGTCGCGGCCGGCGGGGCGGGGCTCATCACGCCCGACATCACCCCCGACGCCGCAGCTGTCTGGATCGCCGCGAGCGAGCGCTCGGGCCTCGACCGGATCTTCCTCGCCGCCCCCACCTCGTCGGACGAGCGTCTGAAGATGATCGTGGAGGCATCGACGGGCTTCGTGTACACGGTGTCCACCATGGGCATCACGGGGGAGCGGGCGCAGCTCGATGCCGCGGCCCGCGGGCTCGTGGAGCGCCTGCGATCCTTCGGCGCGAAGCACGCGTGCGTGGGCATCGGCATCTCGAACGCCGAGCAGGTCGCCGGTGTCGTCGAGTACGCCGACGGAGCGATCGTGGGCACCGCGCTGGTCAAGGCGCTCCGCGACGGCGGCGTCGAGGGTCTGTCGACCCTCGCGCGCGAGCTGTCTGCGGGCACCGCGCGGCGCGCCTAGACTCGAACCCATGACGTTCGCCCTCTCGAGCGCCGCCTCCGGCGTGCTCGCCAGCATCCCGAGCCCGACCATCTCGTACGTCGACCTCGGTCCGCTCCGCATCCACTTCTATGCCCTGTGCATCGTCGCGGGCATCATCGTCGCGGTCTTCCTGACCAACGCGCGCCTGACGCGTCGGGGTGCCGAGAAGTGGGTCGTCATCGACATCTGCCTGCTGGCGGTTCCGCTCGCGATCGTCGTCGCACGCATCTACCACGTGGCCACGCACGCCGGTTTCTACTTCGGCCCCGGCTCCAACCCGTGGAACATCACGCAGCCGGGCTCCGTCTGGGCCATCTGGGAGGGCGGCATCGCCATCTACGGCGCCCTCATCGGCGGTGCGATCGGCGCCATCATCGGATGCCGATGGACCGGCATCCGCTTTTGGACCTTCGCCGACGCGCTGGCTCCCGGCCTGATCATCGCCCAGGCCATGGGCCGCTTCGGCAACTGGTTCAACCAGGAGCTCTTCGGCCAGCCCACCGACCTCCCGTGGGGCCTCGAGATCGCCGCGGGCAACCCGGCCATCCCCGTCGGACTGCCATCGGGCACGCTTTTCCAGCCGACTTTCGCGTACGAGGTCATCTGGAACCTGCTCGGCGCCGCGGTGATCCTGTACGTCGGGAAGCGCTTCACCCTGCAGTGGGGAAAGCAGTTCGCGATCTACCTCGTCTGGTACTCCGCGGGCCGTATCGTCTGGGAATCCATCCGCGTCGACCCGAGCGACATCATCCTGGGCCTGCGTACCAACGTGTGGGCGGCCATCTTCGGCGTCATCCTCGGCATCGTCATCTTCGCCGTGCAGTCGCGTCGTCACCACGGCTACGAGCCGTCGCCGTACGTGCCCGGGCGCGAATCGAAGGCTTCGGGGGCTGTAGACTCAGGCGACCCCTCTGACTTCGTCGACGTGAGCGAGCCGCCCGCGACGAGCGACACCGTCGGCACCAGCGCCACAAGCAGCCCCGCCACGAACTAATTTCCTGGGCCGACGTCGTCCCATTCGAAGCATCAACGTGAGGACGGTTGATATGGCTTCCAGCCTGCGTTCCGACACCGTCGGAGGCGCATTCCCCGCCCGCCAGGGAATGTACGACCCGTCGTTCGAGAAAGACGCCTGTGGCCTCGCCATGGTCGCCACTCTCCGCGGCGAAGCCGGACACGACATCATCGATCTGGCGCTGACGGCGCTGCGCAACCTCGAGCACCGCGGTGCCATCGGTTCCGACGCGGGCACCGGTGACGGTGCCGGCATCCTGACCCAGATGCCCGACGCGTTCCTGCGCGCGGTCGTCGGCTTCGACCTGCCGCCGGTGGGGGAGTACGCCGCCGGAATGGTGTTCCTGCCGCTCGGCCACGACGAGCGCGCCGCGATGAAGGCGGGGATCGAAGAGATCGCGCGCCACGAGAACCTCGAGGTGCTGGGCTGGCGCGAGGTGCCGGTCGAGCACGAGAACCTCGGCAAGCTCGCCTACGAGGCCCGCCCGGCATTCGAGCAGCTCTTCGTCTCACGCCCCGCCACGGGCGACCAGCCGGCGCTCTCGGGCATCGCGCTCGACCGTCGGGTGTACCGCCTGCGCAAGCGCGCGCGGCACGAGCTCGAGGCGTACTTCGTCTCGCTGTCGAGTCGGACGCTCGGCTACAAGGGCATGGTCACCACGCTCCAGCTCGAGCCGTTCTACCCCGACCTGCAGGACGAGCGCTTCGCATCCGAGCTCGCGGTCGTGCACTCGCGGTACTCGACCAACACCTTCCCGTCGTGGCCGCTCGCGCAGCCGCTGCGCATGCTCGCGCACAACGGCGAGATCAACACCGTCAAGGGCAACCGCAACTGGATGCGGGCTCGCCAGTCGCAGCTCGAGTCCGAGTTGATCGGCGACGTGCGCCCGCTGCTGCCCATCTGCACCGAGGGCGCCAGCGACTCGGCATCCTTCGACGAGGTCCTCGAGCTGCTGACCCTCACCGGCCGCAGCCTGCCCCACGCGATCATGATGATGGTCCCCGAGGCGTACGAGAAGCAGGCGACGATCGACCCCGCCCTGCGCGCCTTCTACGACTTCCACTCCATGCAGATGGAGCCCTGGGACGGACCCGCCGCCCTCATCTTCACCGACGGCACCCTCGTCGGTGCGACCCTCGACCGCAACGGCCTGCGTCCGGGGCGCTGGACCGAGACCACCGACGGCCTTGTCGTCATCGGCTCGGAGACCGGCGTGCTCGACTTCGCGCCGGAGCGCATCAAGCGCCGCGGACGCCTCCAGCCCGGTCGCATGTTCCTCGTGGACACCGCCCAGCGCCGCATCGTCGACGACGAGGAGATCAAGTCCGACCTCGCCGCCCTCCACCCGTGGGGCGAGTGGGTCGACAAGGGTCGGGTGAAGCTCAGCGAGCTGCCCGAGCGCGAGCACATCGTGCACCCCATCGCCTCGATCACGCGTCGACAGCGCACCTTCGGCTACACCGAAGAAGAAGTGCGCATCCTGCTGACGCCGATGGGCCAGGGGGGTGCCGAACCTCTCGGCGCGATGGGCAGCGACGCCCCCGTCGCGGTGCTCAGCGACCGCCCGCGCCTGCTGTTCGACTACTTCTCGCAGCAGTTCGCGCAGGTCACCAACCCGCCGCTGGACTCGATCCGAGAAGAGGTCGTGACCTCGCTGTCGTTGGGTCTCGGCCCCGAGCGCAACCTCCTCGACTGGGGTCCCGAGCACACCCGCACGGTGACGCTCGACTTCCCCGTGATCGACAACGACGAGCTGGCCAAGATCCAGCACATCGACACGGCCCTGCCGGGGCGGTCGTCGGTGACGATCCGCGGCCTGTACCGCGTCGAGGCCGGGCACAAGGGGCTGCAGAAGCGCCTCACGCAGATGTGCACCGAGGTCGACCAGGCCATCGAGGACGGCGCCGAGTTCATCGTGCTCAGCGATCGCGACTCGAACAAGGATCTGGCGCCGATCCCGTCGCTGCTCATGCTCGCGGCCGTCCACCACCACCTCATCCGCAAAGAGACGCGCATGAAGGTGGGTCTCGTGGTCGAGGCCGGCGACGTGCGCGAGGTGCACCACGTGGCGACCCTCATCGGCTACGGCGCGTCGGCGGTCAACCCGTACCTGGCGATGGAGACCGTCGAGTACCTCGTGCGTGCCGGATTCATCACGAACGTCACCCCCGAGAAGGCCGTCAAGAACCTGATCTACGCGCTCGGCAAGGGCGTGCTGAAGATCATGTCGAAGATGGGCATCTCGACGGTGTCGTCGTACGCGGGAGCCCAGGTGTTCGAGGCCGTGGGCCTGTCGCGCGACTTCATCGACGCCTACTTCACCGGCACCGAGACCAAGCTCGGCGGTGTGGGCCTCGACGTCATCGCGGCCGAGAACGCCGCACGCCACGAGTACGCCTACCCGCAGGACGCGGCGGCGCGGGCGCACGAGCGGCTGTGGACCGGTGGCGAGTACCAGTGGCGCCGCGACGGGGCCCCGCACCTGTTCAACCCCGACACGGTGTTCCGTCTGCAGCACGCCACGCGCGAGCGCCGGTACGACATCTTCCGCGAGTACACGCAGCTGATCGACGACCAGGCGCACGAGCTCAAGACCCTCCGCGGTCTCTTCGGGCTGCGCACCGGCACCCGCCCCGCGGTGCCCATCGACGAGGTCGAGCCGGTCTCGGCCATCGTCAAGCGCTTCTCGACCGGTGCCATGAGCTACGGCTCGATCTCGAAAGAGGCGCACGAGGTGCTCGCCGTCGCGATGAACCGCATCGGCGGCAAGTCGAACACCGGCGAGGGCGGAGAAGACGTCGACCGTCTGCTCGACCCCGAGCGCCGCAGCGCCATCAAGCAGGTGGCATCCGGTCGCTTCGGAGTGACGAGCCTGTACCTCACCAAGGCCGACGACATCCAGATCAAGCTCGCGCAGGGCGCCAAGCCCGGCGAGGGAGGTCAGCTGCCGCCGACCAAGGTGTACCCGTGGGTGGCGCGCACGCGTCACGCGACCGCCGGCGTCGGGCTCATCTCGCCGCCGCCGCACCACGACATCTACTCGATCGAAGACCTCAAGCAGCTCATCTTCGACCTCAAGCGCGCCAACCCCTCGGCTCGCATCCACACGAAGCTCGTCAGCCAGTCGGGCATCGGTGCGGTCGCGGCGGGTGTCGCCAAGGCGCTGAGCGACGTCATCCTGGTCTCGGGCCAGGACGGCGGCACGGGCGCGAGCCCGATGAACTCGCTCAAGCACGCGGGCACCCCGTGGGAACTGGGCCTGGCCGAGACGCAGCAGACGCTCATGCTCAACGGCATGCGCGACCGCGTGGTCGTGCAGGTCGACGGGCAGATGAAGACCGGGCGAGACGTCATCATCGGCGCGCTGCTCGGCGCCGAGGAGTTCGGCTTCGCCACCGCCCCGCTCGTCGTCTCGGGCTGCATCATGATGCGCGTGTGCCACCTCGACACCTGCCCCGTGGGCGTCGCGACGCAGAACCCGGTGCTGCGCGAACGCTTCACCGGCAAGGCCGAGTACGTCATCAACTTCATGGAGTTCATCGCCCAGGAGGTACGCGAGTACCTCGCCGCGATGGGCTTCCGCTCGATCGACGAGATCGTGGGACGTTCGGAGCTGCTGGATGCCAATGAGGCGATCCAGCATTGGAAGGCTCGGGGCCTCAACCTGTCGCCGATCCTCGAAGGACCCCGCTTCGCCGAGGACGAGCCGCGCCGCCACGCCCGCAACCAGGACCACGAGCTCGAGGACCACTTCGACGTACAGCTCATCGAGCGCGCGCAGGACGTGATCGCCAACGGCGGTCAGCTCACGATCGACCTGCCGATCCGCAACACCGCTCGCGCGGTGGGGACCATGCTCGGCCACCACGTCACCAAGGCGCGGGGCGAGCACGGTCTGCCGGAGAACTCGATCGACGTGCGTCTGACGGGCTCGGCCGGGCAGTCGTTCGGCGCGTTCATGCCCGCCGGCATCACGCTGCGCCTGGAGGGCGACTCGAACGACTACGTCGGCAAGGGCCTGTCGGGAGGAACGATCGTCGTCCGCCCGCCCCGTGGCTCGACGTTCGCGGCCTCCGAGAACGTCATCGCCGGAAACGTCATCGGCTACGGCGCCACGCAGGGGCAGATGTTCCTGAACGGCGTCGTCGGCGAGCGGTTCCTCGTCCGCAACTCGGGTGCCACCGCGGTCGTCGAGGGCGTGGGCGACCACGCGCTCGAGTACATGACCGGCGGCCTCGCCGTGATCCTCGGCGCCACGGGTCGTAACCTCGGCGCCGGAATGTCGGGCGGCCAGGCCTACGTCTACAAGCTCGACCGTGATCTGGTGAACCGCGAGGCCATGGCATCCGGTGAGCTCGAGCTCGGTTCCCTCGGATCGGGGGATGCCGAGATCCTCCGCGACCTGCTCGAGAAGCACGTCGCAGAGACCGATTCCACGCTGGCCCGTCGTCTGCTCGACGACTTCGAGGCCGAGGTGGACAACTTCGTCCGGGTGCTGCCGCGCGATTACGCCGCTGTGCTGCAGACCCGCCAGGAGGCGGTCACCGAGGGGCTCGACCCCGACGGCGACGTCGTCTGGAAGCGCATTCTGGAGGTGACGGGTGGCTGACCCGAAGGGCTTTCTCAAGGTCACGGAGCGCGAGCTCCCTCAGCGCCGGCCGGTGCCGGTGCGCATCATGGACTGGAAAGAGGTGTACGAGCCGGGTGATTCGGCCGTCATCAAGCGCCAGGCCGGTCGGTGCATGGACTGCGGCATCCCGTTCTGTCACAAGGGCTGTCCGCTCGGGAACCTGATCCCCGAGTGGAACGACCTCACGTGGCGCGGCGAGGGCCGCGCGGCGATCGAGCGCCTGCACGCGACGAACAACTTCCCGGAGTTCACCGGTCGCCTGTGCCCCGCGCCGTGCGAGAGCTCGTGCGTGCTCGGCATCAATCAGCCGGCCGTGACGATCAAGCAGGTCGAGGTCTCGATCATCGACGAGGCGTTCGGCAACGGCTGGGTCGAGCCCGAGCCGCCCGAGCGCCTGACCGGCAAGACGGTCGCCGTCGTGGGCTCCGGCCCCGCCGGCCTCGCCGCCGCCCAGCAGCTCACGCGCGCCGGTCACACCGTTGCGGTGTTCGAGCGCGACGACCGCATCGGCGGTCTGCTGCGCTACGGGATCCCCGACTTCAAGATGGAGAAGCGCCACCTCGAGCTGCGCCTTCGCCAGATGCAGGCCGAGGGCACGCGCTTCCGCGCCGGCGTCGAGATCGGCAAGGACGTGTCGTGGAGCGACCTGCGGGCCCGCTACGACGCCGTCGTGGTGGCGACCGGCTCCACCGTGCCGCGCGACCTGGCGATCCCGGGCCGCGACCTCGACGGGGTGCACTACGCCATGGAATACCTCGTCGAGGGCAACAAGGCCGTCGCGGGCGATCAGGTGCCGCACCAGATCACGGCGGAGGGCAAGCACGTCGTCGTCATCGGCGGCGGCGACACCGGAGCCGACTGCATCGGCACGGCGCACCGTCAGGGCGCGTTGAGCGTGACCAACCTCGCGATCGGCAAGCAGCCCCCGTCCGAGCGCCCGGCCGAGCAGCCCTGGCCGATGATGCCGAACCTCTTCGAGATGGCATCCGCTCACGAAGAGGGCGGAGAGCGTTCCTTCCTCGCCTCGACCGTGGAGTTCCTCGGCAACGCCGCGGGAGAGGTGCGCGCCCTGCGCGTGGCCGAGACCGAGTACGTCGACGGACGACGCGTGCCCAAGAGCGGCACCGAACGCGAGATCCCGGCCGACCTGGTGCTCATCGCGATGGGCTTCACCGGCCCGGAGCGCGAGCACCTCGAGAGCCAGCTCGGCACGCAGTTCACGAACCGCGGCAACGTGGAACGCGACGCGACCTACGCCACCACCACCCCGGGAGTGTTCGTCGCCGGCGACGCCGGTCGCGGACAGTCCCTGATCGTGTGGGCCATCGCCGAAGGCCGCGCGGCCGCCGCCGAGGTCGACACGTTCCTCATGGGCGAGACGGTGCTACCCGCACCGGTGCGCCCGACCGATGTCGCCATCGGCCTCCTGCCCGCCTAAGCTGGCAAGGGCCGATCGGCCACTTCCCGAAAATTTCACGGAGCTTGAAACCGGATGAGACGCGCCAAGATCGTCGCAACACTCGGGCCCGCCACGTCGTCGTATGAGATGGTTCGCGCCATCATCGACGCCGGCGTCGATGTCGCCCGCCTGAACCTGAGCCACGGAGACTACTCCGTGCACGACGCCAACTTCGCCAATGTGCGCAAGGCGGCGGAAGACGCCGGACGCCCGGTCGCCGCCCTGGTCGACCTGCAGGGCCCGAAGATCCGTCTCGGCAAGTTCGAGAACGGCCCTCACGACCTGCTTCCCGGCGACATCTTCAAGATCACCATCGAGGACATCCTCGGCACCAAGGAGATCGTCGGCACCACGTTCAAGGGCCTGCCCCAGGACGTCCGCCCCGGCGACTTCCTGCTCATCGACGACGGCAAGGTCCGCGTCGAGGTCGTCGAGACCGACGGCACCGTCGTCACCACCAAGGTCATCGTCGGCGGCCCCGTGTCCAACAACAAGGGCATCAACCTGCCCGGCGTGGCCGTGAACGTCCCCGCCCTGAGCGAGAAGGACGAGGCGGACCTCCGCTGGGGCCTGAACGCCGGCGCCGACCTCATCGCCCTCTCGTTCGTCCGCGATGCGAAAGACATCGAGCGCGTGCACGAGATCATGGCCGAAGAGGGACGCTACGTGCCCGTCATCGCCAAGATCGAGAAGCCGCAGGCGGTCGACAACCTCGAAGAGATCATCGACGCGTTCGACGGCATCATGGTCGCCCGCGGCGACCTCGGCGTCGAGCTGCCGCTCGAGGCCGTGCCGATCGTGCAGAAGCGCGCGGTCGAGCTGGCCCGCCGCATGGCGAAGCCCGTCATCGTCGCGACGCAGATGCTCGAGTCGATGATCACCAGCCCGGTTCCCACGCGCGCCGAGACCAGCGACGTCGCCAACGCCGTCCTCGACGGCGCGGACGCGGTCATGCTCTCGGGTGAGACCAGCGTGGGCGACTACCCGGTCGTGGTCGTCGAGACCATGGCCCGCATCGTCGCCTCGACCGAGGAGCACGGCCTGGAGCGCATCGCACCCCTGACCAACAAGCCCCGCACGCAGGGTGGCGCCATCACCCTCGCCGCCGTCGAGGTCGCCGACTTCGTCGAGGCGAAGTTCCTCTGCGTCTTCACCGAGTCGGGAGACTCGGCGCGTCGCATGTCGCGCCTGCGCTCGACCATCCCGATGATCGCGTTCACGCCCGAGCCCGGCATCCGCCGTCGTCTCGCGCTGACGTGGGGTGTGCGTTCGACCCTGGTCGAGCACGTGTCGCACACCGACAAGATGTTCCTGCAGGTCGACGACTATCTCCTGAGCCACAAGCTGGCCGAGGTGGGAGACAAGGTCGTCGTGATCTCGGGTTCCCCTCCCGGAATCGCTGGCTCGACGAACGACCTGCGCGTGCACCGCGTCGGCGACGCCGTCCACGGCGCGGCCCCGGTCTACAAAGAGGTTTGACCCTCGAAGGCGCGCGCCGGGTCCGCCCGGCGCGCGCCTTCGCGTTCCCACCCCGGCGTCCACGCCGGTAAGTTGGGTACGCAACACCTGCCGGTGTGGCGGAATGGCAGACGCGGGGCACTCAAAATGCTCTGTCGAAAGACGTGTGGGTTCGAGTCCCACCACCGGTACCCGAGACAGCACCCGAGCGATCGGGCTGTGATCCGGGGCTTCACGCCCCACCAGACTTAGGATGGTTCCGTGACTGATCAAGAAGCCGTTCCGGCCAACGCTCCGGCCGCCCCCCGACGCGTCGTGGTCGCGGAAGACGAGTCGCTCATCCGCCTCGACATCGTCGAGATCCTTCGCGACAACGGCTTCGACGTCGTGGGCGAGGCCGGCGACGGCGAGACCGCCGTCCAGCTCGCCACCGAGCTTCGTCCCGATCTCGTGATCATGGACGTCAAGATGCCGCAGCTCGACGGGATCAGCGCCGCCGAGAAGCTCAGCAAGAACCACATCGCCCCCGTCGTGCTCCTCACCGCTTTCAGCCAGAAGGAGCTCGTCGAGCGCGCCAGCGAGGCCGGCGCCCTGGCGTACGTCGTGAAGCCGTTCACGCCGAACGACCTGCTCCCCGCGATCGAGATCGCCCTCGCTCGCTACGAGCAGATCATCACGCTCGAGGCCGAGGTCGCCGATATGGTCGAGCGCTTCGAGACCCGTAAGCTCGTGGACCGCGCGAAGGGCCTGCTCAACGAGAAGATGGGGCTGAGCGAGCCCGAGGCTTTCCGCTGGATCCAGAAGGCGTCGATGGACCGCCGCCTCACCATGCAGGACGTCGCCAAGGCGATCATCGAGCAGCTGGCCCCCAAGAAGGCCTAGTCAGAATCCTCCGTCAAATGGATGCCGCTTCGGTGGCATCCATTTTTCGTTTCGACGTGTACCGGGTGGGGCCGGGATTGTCGGGTCCACCGTGACATCGCGTTCGATGCGAACCCTTCGACGAGCTCGAGGGCTTCGCGGCGTCAGGGACGCGGGGCGTCCTTGATCATGTTGGTGATGCGGATCGTCGAGCAGCGGCGGCCCTGCTCGTCGGAGACGGCGATCTCGTGCACGGTGAGCGAGCGGCCGAGGTGGACCGGCGTGCACACGCCCGTCACGATCCCCGATGTCGCCGAACGGGTGTGCGTGGCATTGATGTCGATGCCGACGGCGAGTTTGCCCGCCCCGGCGTACAGATTCGCGGCCATGGAGCCGAGCGACTCGCCCAGCACCACGTAGGCGCCGCCGTGCAGCAGGCCGACCGGCTGCGTGTTGCCCTCGACCGGCATGGTGGCGACGCTTCGCTCGACCGAGAACTCGACCCACTCGATGCCCATCTTCTCGGCCAGGGCGCCCATTCCGCGCTCCTTCGCCCAGTCGAGGCCGGAAGTCGTGTCGGGGGTCGTGGAGGTCATCATCGCCTTCGATCGGGCCGGGGCCGGGGGAGTGTCCGTGGTTCTCGTTACGCTGGAGGGGTGACGGATGCCGAAAAGCCTACTCTCCTCGTCGTCGACGGCCATTCGCTGGCGTATCGGGCGTTCTACGCCCTGCCGGTCGACAACTTCTCGACGAAGGACGGCCAGCACACCAACGGCATCTACGGCTTCCTGTCGATGTTCGTCAACCTCGTCAAGGCCGAGAAACCCACGCACCTCGCCGTGGCGTTCGACACCTCGCGCCAGTCGTTCCGCACCCGCGAGTACGCCGAGTACAAGGCGAATCGCAGCGAGTCGCCCGCCGAGTTCAAGGGCCAGATCCCTCTCCTGCAGGACTGCCTGCGTGCGATGGGCGTGCCGGTGCTCGCGAAAGAAGACTTCGAGGCCGACGACATCCTCGCGACCCTCGCCACACAGGGTGAGGAACAGGGCTTCGAGGTGCTCGTGTGCTCGGGCGACCGCGACACGATCCAGCTGGTCACCGACGACGTGACGCTGCTCTACCCGAACGTGCAGGGCGTCTCGCAGCTCAAGCGGTACGACACCGCCGCCGTGATCGAGAAGTACGGCCTGCCGCCCGCGCAGTACCCCGAGATCGCGGCGCTGGTCGGCGAGACCAGCGACAACCTGCCGGGTGTGCCCAAGGTCGGCGAGAAGACCGCGGTCAAGTGGCTGACGCAGTGGGGCTCGCTCGACGCGCTTCTCGACAACGCCGACAAGATCACCGGTGTGGTGGGCGGTAATCTGCGAGAGCACATCGACGGCGTGCGCCGCAACCGCACCCTCAACCGTCTGCTGCGCGACGTCGAGCTGCCCGTCGGCCCGCGAGACCTCAAGATGCACCCGCTCGACGCCCAGGCGGTGCGCGACATCTTCGCGCGCCTCGAGTTCCGCACCCTGCTGCCGCGCGTGTTCGACGCGCTCGGCGTCGACGCCGGCGAGGGAGAGGAACAGCGCCCCACCGCGACCGCTCCGGCCCCCGCGCGTCTCGACGCCGAGGCCCTGGCAGCCTGGGCCGCCGCGGCCGAGGGCCCGGTCGGCGTCACTGTCACGCTCGAGGGCTCGCAGCCCACCGCGATCGGTCTCGCCTCGGCCGACGCCGCGGTCGAGACCGAGTGGACGGATGCCGTGGGCGACGCGCTCGCGTCGTGGCTGGCATCCGATGCCCCCAAGGTGTTCGCCGATGCGAAGCCGCAGATCAAGGCGCTGGCCCGCCGTGGCCTGACCGTCGGCGCTCTCGCGTTCGACGTCGTGCTCGCGGGGTGGCTCGTGCGGCCGAGCTTCCCCGACAAGACCCTCGGCGACCTCGTGGAGCGCGTGCTCGACGAGAAGCTCCCCGTGGCGGATCCCACCCAGCTCGTCCCCGAGACCGAGGGGGCGACCCCCGGGCAGCTGTCGTGGTTCGCCCGCCGGGTGGCCGAGGCCCAGCGGGCCGAGCTCCCCGGCCGCGTCGCCGAGGTGCTGGACGACATCGAGCTGCCCACGCTCACGGCCCTGGCCGACATGGAGCTCGCCGGCGTCGCCGTCTCGCACGAGAAGCTGTCGAGCTTCTCGAGCGAGCTGGCCGCCCGCGCCGACGCCCTGGCGCGCGACGCCTACGCAGCGATCGGTCATGAGGTCAACCTCGGCTCGCCGAAGCAGCTGCAAGAGGTGCTGTTCGACGAGCTGCAGCTGCCGAAGACCCGCAAGACGAAGAGCGGGTACACGACGGATGCCGCGGCCCTCGCCGACCTGCAAGAGAGCGCCGACCACCCCTTCCTCGACCTGCTGCTGCGCCACCGTGAGGCGACCAAGCTGAAGCAGATCATCGACGCCCTCGACGCCGCGACCGGTGCGGACGGCCGCATTCACACCACCTACGTGCAGACCGGCAGCCAGACCGGGCGTCTGTCGAGCACCGACCCGAACCTGCAGAACATCCCGATCCGCACCGAAGAGAGCCGGCGCATCCGCGCCGCGTTCGAAGTCGGCGAGGGCTACGAGACGCTGCTCACGGCCGACTACTCGCAGATCGAGATGCGCATCATGGCGCACCTCTCCGGCGACCCGGGGCTCATCGAGGCGTTCAACTCCGGTGAGGACCTCCACCGCTTCGTCGGCGCGCGCGTCTTCGGCGTCGAACCCGAAGACGTCACCCCGGCGATGCGCACCAAGGTCAAGGCGATGTCGTACGGCCTCGTCTACGGGCTCTCGGCGTTCGGGCTGTCGAAGCAGCTGCGCATCGAGCAGTCCGAAGCCAAGAAGCTCATGCTCGAGTACTTCGCCCGCTTCGGCGCGGTGCGCGATTACCTGCGGGGCTCGGTCGAGCAGGCGCGGCAGGACGGCTACACCGAGACCATCTTCGGTCGGCGCCGCCCGTTCCCCGACCTCACGAGCATGAACCGCGTCCTTCGCGAGAACGCCGAGCGCGCGGCTCTCAACGCCCCCATCCAGGGCAGTGCCGCCGACATCATGAAGGTCGCCCTGTTCCGCATCCGCGACGAGCTCGCGGCCGCGGGCCTGCGTTCGCGCGTGCTGCTGCAGATCCATGACGAGCTCGTCGTCGAGGTGGCGGCGGGGGAGTGGGATGCCGTCGAGCAGATCGTCCGCGCACGCATGGCCGACGCGGCCGACCTCTCCGTGCCGCTCGACGTGCAGATCGGCCGCGGCGGCGACTGGGACGAAGCGGGGCACTAGCGGCTCCGGCCACCCGCGAACCTGTGGCCCGTCGAACCGGCTGACCGGAGGAGATCCCGAGACCGGGAGCACCCACGGTGGCCACAGGCTCCTCCGTTCCCGGATCTCCGCCCGTCAGCTCACTCCGCACCGCTGCGCACGGGGGGACGTGCGGACCGGTCCCAGCTTCCCTAGGCTCGGAGGATGACTGACGCACAACGCACCCCCACGCCGATCGACACGATCGCCGACGCGTGGGTCGACACCCTGGCCGAGCGTAAACCGACTCGCGCGACCTACATCGGGCGTTTCGAGCACAACGGACGCTTCGGCGACTACAGCCCCCAGGGTGCCGAGGCCCTCATCGCCGACGCCCGCGCGAGCAAAGCGGCCCTCGACGGCGCCGACGCAGTCGATGCGATCGACACCGTCACCAAGATGGACCTGGGCCGCGAGCTCGCGCTGATGATCGAGCAGCACGAGGCGAAGACGCACCTGCGCGACCTGAACGTCATCGAGTCTCCCGCGCAGGACATCCGCTCGACCTTCGACCTCATGCCGACGGCGACCGTCGACGATTGGTCGACCATCTCGGCGCGACTCAAGGCCCTGCCGGGCGCGATCGACGGCTACATCTCGACCCTTCGTCAGGGCATCAGCGAGGGCATCGTTCCCGCTCGCCGCCAGGTGACCGAGGTGGTCACGCAGATCGCCCGCTACACCTCCGACACGGGGTTCTTCGCCGAGTTCGTGGGCGAGGCTGCTCCCGACGAGGGCCAGCTGCCGGCATCCCTCGCTCGAGACCTCTCGACCCACGCCAACGCCGCACGCGTCGCGTACGACTCGCTGGCGTCGTTCCTGTCGTCGGAGCTCGCTCCCGTGGCGGGCGAGACCGACGCGGTCGGGCGCGAGATGTACGCGCTGCACTCCCGGCACTTCCTGGGCGCCGAGATCGACCTCGACGAGACCTACGAGTGGGGCGTCGAGGAACTCGCGCGCATGGTCGCCGAGCAGGAGGCCATCGCGAACGAGATCCTGCCCGGCGCCAGCGTCGAAGAGGCGGTGGCCTTCCTCGAGAAGGACGAGTCGCGCAAGCTCCGCGGCACGAAGGCCCTGCAGGAATGGATGCAGCGAACGAGCGACAAGGCCGTCGAGGAACTCGGTCGCACGCACTTCGACATCGCCGAACCCATCCGCAACCTCGAGTGCATGATCGCGCCCACGAATGAGGGCGGGATCTACTACACCGGCCCGACCGACGACTTCTCGCGACCGGGACGCATGTGGTGGTCGGTTCCCGAGGGCGTCGACACGTTCGACACCTGGCGCGAGCTGACCACGGTCTACCACGAGGGCGTTCCCGGGCACCACCTCCAGATCGCGCAGGCCGTGTACAACCGCGCCCAGCTCAACTCGTGGCGGCGCCTTCTCGCGGGCACGAGCGGCCACGCCGAGGGCTGGGCGCTCTATGCCGAGCGCCTCATGGAGCAGCTGGGCTACCTCGACGATCCCGCCGATCGCCTCGGCATGCTCGACGGGCAGCGCATGCGCGCCGCCCGCGTGGTGCTCGACATCGGCGTGCACCTGCAGAAGCCGCGCCTGGACGGCACCGGCGTGTGGGACCACGACTACGCTCTGGCGTTCATGATGAAGAACGTGAACATGAGCGAGGAGTTCGTGCGCTTCGAGGTGAACCGCTACCTCGGCTGGCCCGGACAGGCGCCGTCGTACAAGGTCGGTCAGCGCATCTGGGAGCAGGTGCGCGACGAAGAGGAGCAACGCCGCGGTTCCGACTTCTCGATGAAGCAGTTCCACACGCGCGCGCTGGACATCGGCGGGGTCGGTCTCGACACGCTGCGCGCAGCGCTGGCATCCGCCTGATCTCCCCGAGGGGCGTCGCCGAGTCGGCGCCCCTCGGCGATGCGGGGGAATACCCCGTCGTCGCGTAAAGTTCATTCATCCGAATGCAAGGAGACCCCATGGACGCCCGTTCCCTCGAGCTCGGCCTCGACACCTTCGGAGACATCTCGCGCGCCCCCGACGGGTCGCTGCTGTCCGATGCACAGACCATCCGAAACGTCGTGGACCAGGCCGTTCTGGCCGACGAGGTCGGTCTGTCGTTCTTCGGAGTGGGCGAGCACCACCGCAAGGACTTCGCGGTCACCAGCCCCGAGATCGTCCTGGCCGCGGCCGCCGCGCGGACGAAGAACATCCACCTCGGCACCGCGGTGACCGTTCTCTCGAGCGACGACCCCGTGCGCGTGTACGAGCGCTTCGCCACCCTGGATGCGATCTCGAACGGACGCGCCGAGGTCATCCTCGGGCGGGGATCGTTCATCGAGTCGTTCCCCCTCTTCGGCTACGACCTCGCCGATTACGAGCAGCTGTTCGAAGAGAAGCTGGAGCTGTTCTCGCACCTGCTGACCGAGAAGCCCGTCACCTGGTCGGGTCGCACGCGCGCCGCGCTCCAGGATGCCGATGTGTACCCCAAGACCGAGACGGGTCTGACCGCGTGGGTCGGCGTCGGCGGCTCACCGGAGTCGGTCGTGCGCACGGCCCGCTACGGCTACGGTCTCGTGCTCGCCATCATCGGCGGCTCGGCTGCCCGCTTCCGCCCCTACGCCGATCTGTATCGCCGTTCGCTGGCAGAGCTCGGCAAACCCCAGATGCCGATCTCGGTGCACTCGCCCGGCCACGTCGCCGAGACCGACGAGCAGGCGTGGGACGAGGCTTTCGAGGGCGTCGCGGAGCTCAACAACACCATCGGCCGCGAACGCGGCTGGCCCGAGTACAACCGCATGCGCTTCCAGCACGACGTGGGCCCCGAGGGGTCGCTGTACGTCGGTTCGCCCGAGACCGTCGCCCGCAAGATCGCCGCGACCGTGCGGGCACTGGGCAACTCACGCTTCCAGATGAAGATCGCGAGCGGGTCCATCTCGCACGACCGGCTCCTGTCGAGCATCGAGTTGTACGGCACCAAGGTGCGTCCTCTCGTCGAAGAGATGCTCGCCGACACCCCCGCGTCGGCCGACGCCCCCGGCATCCGGTGACCACGACCACCGACACCATTCGGGTGTCCGAACGTCTCGACGCACTGCCGTTCACCCGTCGTCACGGGCGGATCCTGGGCGGGTCGGGTCTGGGGTGGGCCCTGGATGCCATGGACGTGGGCCTCATCTCGTTCGTCATCGCGGCTCTCAGCGTGCAGTGGCAGCTGGCGCCGACGCAGGCGTCGTGGATCGCGTCGGCGGGCTTCGCCGGTATGGCGATCGGGGCGAGCGTCGGCGGGTTGCTGGCCGACCGGTTCGGGCGCCGGTACGTCTTCGCGCTGACCCTGCTGGTCTACGGTGTGGCGACCGGTGCGAGTGCGCTGGTGGGCGGCCTGGCAGCGCTCCTCGTGCTCCGCTTCGTCGTCGGTCTCGGGCTCGGGGCCGAGCTGCCGGTGGCCTCGACGTACGTCAGCGAGTTCGCGCCCGCGCGTATGCGGGGCCGGCTCATCGTCTTCCTGGAGGCGTTCTGGGCCGTCGGGTGGACCGCAGCCGCCCTGATCGGCTACCTCGTCGTCCCGTCGTCCGCCGACGGCTGGCGCTGGGCCTTCGCGCTCGGTGCGATCCCCGCGGTGTACGCCCTGATCGTGCGGTGGGGTCTGCCCGAGTCGCCGCGCTGGCTGGCTTCGCGCGGACGCAACGCCGAGGCGATCGTCATCGTGCGCGATCTGGAGGCCGCGGCCGGTCGCATCGCCCTCGAGGCCTCGACCGAGGGGGTCGCGCCCTCCGCTCCAGCCCCGCGCCCGCGCGTGAGCGCGCTCTGGGCGCCGGCCCTTCGCGCCCGAACGGCGGCCCTATGGGTGCTGTGGTTCTGCGTGAACTTCTCGTACTACGGGGCGTTCATCTGGATTCCGACCATCCTGGTCGCCCAGGGGTACGACCTCGTGCGTTCGTTCGGATTCACCCTCGTCATCACGCTCGCGCAGCTGCCCGGTTACGCGGTCGCCGCCTGGCTCATCGAGGTCTGGGGGCGGCGCGCGACACTCGCGGCTTTCCTCGCCGGTTCCGCCGTGGCCGCGGTGCTCTTCGGCACCGCGACCGGTGAGGTCGCGGTGATCGCCGCGGGCATGGCGCTGTCGTTCTTCAACCTCGGCGCCTGGGGCGCACTCTATGCCGCGACCCCCGAGACGTACCCCACGCCGCTGCGCGCCACCGGCTCCGGCTGGGCCGCGGGCGTCGGGCGAATCGCGTCGATTCTCGCGCCGCTCGCCGTGCCGCCGTTGCTCGGACTCGGGGGCGCCCCGCTACTGTTCATCGTGTTCGCGGCGTTCTTCGCGGTGGCCGTGGTGGCGGCACTGTTCCTGCGCGAGCAGCGCGGGCGGGCTCTCGCCTAGATCACCCCGAGGCGTCGCGGAGGTGTTCGCCGCTCGGGCCTCCGGCCGCACGACGGGACGCGTCCCGGAGGGCACCCCGCTGCCTGCGACCGCATCGCGCCCGCGTAGGCTCGAGCCATGGCATCCGTCCGCTACGTCGCGATCGGCGACTCGTTCACCGAAGGCGTCGGCGACGAACTGCCCGACGGCACCGTCCGGGGCTGGGCCGATCTGGCGGCGCAGGGATGGGCGGATGCCGCGGGGGAGCCGATCGAATACGCGAACCTCGCGATCCGCGGCAGGCTCATCGAGCCGATCGTCGCTCAACAGCTCGAGCCCGCGCTGGCGCTGAAGCCGACGCACCTGTCGTTCAACGGCGGCGGCAACGACATGCTGCGTCCGCGGACGGGCATCGACCGCATCGTCGACCTCTTCGACCACGTCGTGCGCCGCTGCGATGAAGAGGGCGTGAAGCTCATCGTGCTGTCGAGCGCGAACCCCACGGCCGGGCTTCCGCTGGGTGCGCTCATCGAAGCCCGCGGCGACCGCCTCTCGCGCGCCGTCGAGAAGCGCCTCGAAGCCCGACCCGACGTGATCACGGCGTACAACTGGTTCGACCGCGAGCTCGCGGGCGGGGAGTTCTGGTCGGTCGACCGGCTGCACATGAACGCGCGCGGTCATCACCGGGTCGCCGCGCGCGTGATCGAGTCGGTCGGCCTCACCCCGCCCACGGAGTGGTGGAACCTGCGCGAGATCCCCGAGGCCCAGCGTCTGAAGGGCACCGCCTATTACCGCGAGCACGTCGGCCCCTGGGTCCGCCGGCGTCTTACGGGCACCTCGTCGGGCGACAACCGTCAGGCGAAGTTCGGCGGCGGGTGGGTGGAGCTGACGCCGGGGGATTGAGCGACGTCGTCCTCGGATCGCCGGGTCTCGGCATCCGCTGATCTCTGCGCACATGCCCTCGTCGAGATGTGCCCCCTGCGAGACTTGCGCGGGGGGAACATATGAAGAGAACCGTTTTTGCGCTCATCGTCGCTGTCGCGACCGTCGCCACCGCCACGAGCTGCGCGGCGCATGCCGCAGGCGCATCGGGGCCGACACCGACCGAGAGCATCACTGCGTCGTACGCATGCCCCACGATGGAGGGGGTACAGCTGCCGCCGGAGTGCGCTCCCTACGATCCGGATGCGGCGATGGCGGCGAACGAGCGGTATCGCGACCGGATGAGCATCGACGACGACGCGCGCGCGGCCGCCGAGGATGTCTCGGCCGATATCGTCGCTGTGCTGCGGACGGCAGCCAAAGAGAAGGAGCTGTCGGCCGAGGAGGTCGCCACGCTGCTCGACGAGGGGGGAGCGCTGTCGCCGCAGGTGCGCGCCGAGGCGAACAGCGTGCTTTTCGCGGCGACCGGGCCGCAGGGCGGCTGCCTTTTCGGAGAGGTGTCCGGCACCTCCGTCTCGGTCGAGATCGGCGGCTACATCCTCGACGGTGGGTGCCTACCTGCGCAGTGAGCGGGAGACCGTGGCGGCGTCAGCCCCTCAGCGACCGCGGCACTCCGCGGTCAGCGAGTCCGCAGGACTCGTGCGTCAACTCGACGATCACGGGGAGATCGAAAGACGGGTTACCGTCGGGGACCGCTTCGACACGGTATGTATCGCCGTCCACATCAACCCGATAGTCCCCGGCGGCGAAGGGGTTCTCGCCGCCGCGCCGAGAGCCGCTGTCCACCTTGGTAGCCAGCAGACCGTCCGTCCGGAGGACATCCACCGTCGTGTGTCGCCACGGCGTGCTCTCGCGGACGACGTATCCCGTCGCACACCCGTTCGCGTTGAGCGGCACCACCGAGCTCTCCGAGAACAGGGCCACCAGAATCGCCGCGGGGATGATCGCGCAGAAGGCGAGGAAGCGTAGCGGGAGGAAGAGCACCAACCACCACCGCGGTGCCGGTATCGCGCAGACAAGCGCGAAGAAGGCGACGACGGACGCCATCCACGCTGCGACGACGATCTTGCCCGCATCCCATGACCCCACGAGCAACTCGGTCTTGCCGTCGCCCTGCCGGGAGAGAGCCCCCACGCCGGTGATGATCGCGATGGCTAACGCCAGCAGCGTGGCAGCGACGAGGATGACGAGCCCTCGCCACGGGCGGGCGGATTGCTGTCGAACCGGTGAGGCGAGGACGTCGGTCACCCGACCCACCCTGGCAGCGGTCCCTGGACAACCCCCGCACACCGAACCCATGGGATCCGAGGCGCATGATGAGACCATGACTCTCGCACTCGTCACCGGAACCACCAGCGGCATCGGCCTGCACACCGCGATCCAGCTCGCCCAGCGGGGGGTGACGGTCATCGCCACGGTCCGCGACACCGCGCGCGCCGACGCCCTGCGCTCCGCGGCATCCGAGGCGGGTGTCGAGCTCGACATCCGGGCCCTGGATGTGACGGATGCCGAGGCCGCCCGCGCCCTGATCGAGGCCACGGGTCCCGTAGATATCCTCGTGAACAACGCCGGGCGCGGCGCCGTGGGCACGCTCGAGCAGGTGAGCGACGACGAGCTGCAGGAGCAGCTCGAGACGAACTACCTGTCGGTCGCGCGTCTGACTCGTCTCGTCCTCCCCGGAATGCGTGAACGCGGGAGCGGGCGCATCGTGACCGTGACGAGCGTCGGGGGAGCGGTGGGGCAACCGTTCTCCGACGCGTACTGCGGCGCGAAGTTCGCCGTCGAGGGTCTCATGCAGTCGCTCGCCCCGGTGGTCGCCCCCTTCGGAGTCGATGTGTCGATCGTCGAACCGGCCGCCGTCGCCTCGTCCTTCGTCGCCTCGGTGCATCGCGCCGCCCCCGGCCCGTACGCGGAACTGCAGCAGGCGTACCTCGACCGCGCGGCGACCTCGTTCGCATCGGCGCAGTCGGCGGAGGACGCCGCGAAGACCGTCGTCGAGGCCGCCACCACCTCGGCCCCGCGGTTCCGCTGGCAGACCTCGGATGCCGCGACCCAGTTCGCCGGCCTGTCGCTGGGCGACCTCGACGGTTCGCGCGTGCTGGGCGTGACGGCAGGGTGGGTGCGGAGTGACTGAGCGACACCCCTGCCCTGAGCGTGGGCAGTATGACGCGCGTCTGGCTGGATTCGACGGAGTGGGACTGTTGCGGTGACCCGTTTACCCTGAGTGACGAAGTGGACTTCGTCGTTCATAGACAGACACCTTCCGACGAGTTCGTCCGAGACCTAGGCGCCGAGCTTGCCATGACGGTCGGTGCCTTGGAGGCGCGGCGTCGCCAGGCCACCACGAACGATCGCGTCCAGGGCCGCGTCACGGGCATCCAGATCGTCCTGCAAGACACCGTGACGCGTTCGAGTCCCCGTCGTCCCGGGTACGGTGCCCCGCGGGATGACGTGAATCCCGTGGACGTGGGCCTCCCGCCGTTCTCACGCGGCGACCGCGGAAGCGCGGTCTTCCTCGGGTTGCGCCCATCACGATGGATGAGTGTGTCCAAGCCCGTGCCGCACGCGGTCGAGCTGATTCCCACCGATGCGGTTCCGGGTGAGCGGCACGAGTCGTAAGGTTCAGTCTCCGTTGACGACCCCGACGGGCCCGAGCCCGGTGAACAGCGGGTATGCGTGCGCAGAGGGTGGCTCGTCGACGTCGACAAGGCGAAACGCTAAGACGTCGCGCCAGCGGGTTCCCACCCGCACACGGCATCCGTCAACTCCGCCACCGTGCAGCGGCTGTCGAGATGGAGCACCGGCTTGCCGATCGCCGCGAGCCATGTGTCGTGCTCGACACGGTTACGGCCGTCGAAGGTGGGGTCGTCGTATCCCTCCGCCCACGTTCTGAAGACGCGCCAGGCCTCGTCGTCGTGCGGCTGACCTCTGCGGCGGATGACCTCGCGCTCTTCGAGCCGACGCAGGCGTTCCGTGGGGTCCAGGGTGAGGAAGACGATCGCGTCGCACTCGGCGACGACCGACTCGCCCCACCCGAGCATCGACCCGGAAAGCACCCAGGCGGGGCGCGACACGAAGATCTCGCGCATCAGCGCGACCCTTTGCATCTCGTCCCTCTTCCGGAGGAACGGGGGAGTGGTCGGCATCCAGAAGTAGTCGTCCGCATCGGCGTGCGGAACCGCCCACCGCGCGGCCAGCGCGTGACCCAGCGTGGTCGTTCCGCTGCCGCTCGCACCGAGGATGTGCACTCGGGAAAGGCCCATGTTCGCGGATCGCGTCAAGGCCGGATGCCGTCGACGTACGCCCCGTCGACGCGCGGGGCGCCGCCGGCGATCGCCGAGGTCGATGCCGACGCGAGCGCGATCGTCATGGTGCTGCTCATTCCGGTTTCCACCCTTCGTCGCGTTCGACGCCAGCCCGAGCGGCCTAGGGGAGGTCCGCGGAGCGGCATCAACTCATCAGACTTTAATCAAGACACCTCGCGAGCACACGCGTGCCTGCCATAGAGTTATCGGGCGATAACAACATTCTCGAAAGCGAGGATCGCGATGACCCGCAACCAGATCTTCACCCGCCGGCGCGCGGCCAGCCGGGCAACGACCGCGCTCGCCACCTGCCTCGCTATGGGTCAAGTGACTGCTTGCGGGGGGTCGACAACCGACGATACTCACGCAATGTGCGAAGCCAGTTGCCTGTCAGCTCGTAAGCGACGCGGCCGGGGAAGTACAGCATCACCAGGACCAGCCCGAGTAAGGCCGCGAGGCCAAACGACTCGATCGTGCCATTCCTCCTTCAGCTGACCCCACCCTATTTGCCCAGTTGAATGTGTTCTGTCAGCTCATCAACGAGCTTCGGCGGACGCGTGGGAGTCGCGAGCTGGCCCGAACCTTTAATCCCGATGTGTCCGTTTACGGATCGGCTGGTGAGACTCCCCGCCCACGGCTGCGCTCCGCACCTTCCCGCCGTTCCGGTGTCTCATATAGGGTGACCGTAGTTAGTCTCACTGACGGCGTCCTATGTGAAACAAGGGGTGACATGGTTGATGATCGCAAGCGGGGAGTGACCCGGTGTCGGTGGTCCGAGGAATGAAGATCGGGTACTCGCGGGTGTCGACCACCGGGCAGGACGTCGGCGCTCAGCACGCGTTTCTGATCAGTGCCGGCGTCGCCCCGGGGCGGATCTACACCGACGTCGGTTTCACCGGCAAGAACATCTCACGCGTGGGGCTGCACCAGGCCCTCGCCGCGGTTCGCGAGGGTGACACCCTCGTGGTGCCGAAGATGGATCGGTTCGCCCGCAACCTCGAAGAGACGTTGCGCCTGGTGCGCGACCTCACCGACCGCGGCGTCATCTTCCAGATGGGGCACACGGTCTACGACCCGCGCGACCCGTGGTCGAAGCTGTTCCTCGCCTTCCTCGCCGCGATCGCGGAGGCCGAGGGCGGGTGGATCAGCCTCCGCACGCAGGAGGCCATGGCGCGGCCGGCGGTGCGGGCCAAGCTCAAAGGCCGGCAGCCGTCCATCTCAGCGAAGGCCGACGCGGCCATCTCACGGATGCTCGACGAGGGGGAGCAGTCGCCCGCTGATATCGCGAGTACCTTTCGGATCTCACGGGCGAGCGTTTACCGCGCAGCCGAGCGCCACCGCAAACGCCACTCGTCCATCCCGACGTCCACGGACGCTGACGATAGCCGAGTCGACAACCACGAAGGCGAGTAGTCGACGACGGTGCGACGGGTACCCCGGGGCGTAGTACTCGGCGTTCGCGCAGGCGTTGTCGACATGAGAACAACGTCGCTCGAGTAGCGCTGTTCGCCAATGTCGTACCCCCCGAGTACCGTGCTGCTTAGCGGTTCCCCGGGTACCGTAGAAACAGAAACCGCCCCCGGCATGAGCCGAGAGCGGTTCCCGTGGCCCTGAGCAGTGCGCGCACTGCGACAGAGGTCGCCTCCACCAGTGGCCCCCCGTCCCAGCAAAAGATGTGGGGGCCATTGGCTTGCTCCCAGTCTAGGGAGGGGTTCCGACATCGCCCCGGGGTGTTGGGCGCCACCGGCACCCTCGCACACCCAATACCCACGTCACCCTGCCTGACGTCCTCCACTGTTCTGACCGGATTTGCGCTGTCGCACGGGCTAGTTTCAGGCGGCGAAATCTCACCTCGTGGAGGTCGTCGACGACAGCGCGGCCGGCGCCGCTGCGGCTCATTCGCCGTCGACGCTGGCAGGATGTGGCGTGGGCAGCATTCGAGCAGGGGGAGCGTGAATGATGGCTGGTCTTGTTGACACCTGTGGTGTGACATCGGCGCCGACGTCGACGAGCCTCTTACCCCCGGCTTGGTCGACCTTTGTTCCCGACACCATCGGGGCGGTCATGACCGGACTTGCTGTAGGCGCTGTCATCGTCCTATACGAGCGGAACCTCGATCAACGGCGAGAATCTCGCAGTATCACGGGCGTGAGGGAACGAACTGGTGACAGGTTCGGTTTAGGCCGCGAGTGTGAGCGGCTCGGCCAGCTTCGCTTCGAACTCGATCGGGGTCAACCCGCCGAGGGTGTCCTGGGCTCGCTGGCGGTGGTACTTCCGCTCGATCCAGACCACGATGGCCAGCCGTAGTTCCTGCCTGGTCGTCCACCGCTGCTGGTTGAGCACGTTGGTCTGTAGGAGCGACCAGAACGACTCCATGGCCGCGTTGTCCCCGGCCGCGCCGAATCGGCCCATGGATCCGACCATGTCGTGACGGCGCAGCTCGCGGGCCATGGCTCGGCTGCGAAATTGGCTACCCCTGTCGGCGTGCAGGATGCACCCGGCGACCTCACCGCGGCGGGCGCCGGCGTTACGGAGCGCGTCGACGGCGAGCTTCGCGGTCATCCGATCCGAGATCGAGTACCCGACGATCCGGTTGGAGAACACGTCCTTGATCGCGCAGCAGTACAGCTTGCCCTCGGTGGTGGTGCGGTGCTCGGTGATGTCGGTCAGCCAGACCCGGTTCGGTGCGTCGGCGCGGAACACGCGCTGCACGTGATCGTCGAACACAGGCGGACCGGCCTTCTTGCCCTTCCCGCGTCGGCGGCGTTGCGCGGAGGAGAGGATCCCGGCCTGCGAACACAGCTTCCACGCCGTCCGCCGGCTCATCCGCCAACCCGCTCTGCGGGCCTCGTTGGCCAGGTACCGGTAGCCGAAGGTCGGGTCGTCGTGGTGAGCGTTGTGCAGCGCGTTGATCCGATACGCGCGGACGATGTCGGCGTCACGGATCGGGTCGCCTTTCCACCGGTAGTAGGGCTGGCGGGCGAGCTTGAGAACCCGGCACGACACCGTCACGGGGATCCCCGCATCGGCGAGCTCAGCAACGAGCGGGTACGTCATTTTGGGGAGCCACCGAGGCGCAGGTTCGCCTGCGACAGATACGCCGCCGCACGGCGGAGGACCTCGTTCTCCTGCTCGAGGAGCCGGATCCGCTTCTTCAGCTCCCGCGCCTCAGCGGCATCGGCGGCGGTTTGTCCGGGCCGGTTGCCCTCTTCGACATCGGCCTGGCGGAGCCAGTTCTGCAGCGTTGCTTCGCTGATCCCGAAGTCCGTCGCAACCTGCTTGATAGTGACGCCGCTCTCGCGGCTACGAGCGACCGCGACAACGTCCTCGCGGAACTCTCTGGGATAAGGACCGGGCATGATGACATCCTCCCCGCCAGCGCCTCCCGGCACTAACGATCAATTGTCACCGATCCGTTCCTCACGCCCAGATGCGCGCAACCGCACGGCTGATGAAGGCCGAGGGGGCGTCGTCCAAGCAGGTGGCCCGGTTGCTTGCAGAGCACGCCCTTGCCCGGGCCGGCAGATCTCGCTGATGGGGAAGCGCCGCTCTACAGCGATGGGGGCGCCGGCGGGGCGACATATGACCGACAGCCGGCGCGGATGCATCCGCGATGTCTTCCGCTTGCCCTCAAGCGCAGCAGGAAAGCTATCGAGCTGCTAGTCCCCGGTGCGCGTCATGGCCACAATCACACTCACCGTGACCGTCGACATCACTGTCACCGACGAACTCGGACACAGCTTTACCTTCTACGCCGACCGGGCACTCTACGTCCTCACCCAGGCCCTCCAGTCTGGATGGTCGGCAGCTCTTTCCTATCGCATCTCAGCGCTCTCGACTAAGCTTTCGACATGCCCCTCCGCCTCGCGAGAATAGACTTGGACCACGATTCGGACGACCTCATCGATTTTCTCTCGACCGAGGTATTCCCGTTTCACGTAGTAGAAAAACCTACCAGAACGCAGGCTAAGGCTAGGATTGAAAGCGGGACATTCGCTTCGCCAGACAATCTAGCTTACTGGATCGTCTACGCGAACGAAAAAGTCGGATACATAAATTTCCACGACATGACCGACAACGCTCCTATGTTCGACCTGCGGCTCGCTGAACGCACGCGTGGTAACGGTTACGGCGAAGAAGCGTTGCGGGCGGGGGACAACAATCGTCTTTTCCGACTACCCTCTGATAAATCGCATCGAGGGCAATACGCGCTCAGACAATATTGCCATGCAGAAGGTTTTTCTCCGATGCGGTTACGTGAAGGAGGCGCACTATCGACAAGGATGGTCGGTGGAAGGCGAAGATCCGAAGGATTCAGTAGCGTACGCTATTATTCGGAGCGATTGGAAATCAGGCAAGGTGACGCCCGTGCAATGGGGTGTTTGAATACACATGGACAACCAAGCGATGCAATCACAAGATCCTATCCTGGACGGCGTGATGGGACTACCCGCGTTAGACGCTAATACCGTAAGAGATGCTTATGGGTGGGCTGACGCCGTCATTGTCGGCATTCCCTGGGATGGCGGGACCACCGGTCTCCCGGGGCAGCGACATGGACCAGAACTAATCCGCAAATTTGGACCGAAGCCCGGCTTCGAAGTTACCGCGGATGGCCGATTAACCGGGCTGCGGGTTCCCGACACGGGGCGCCTATTGATTGGCGGAAAGCGCGTCTTCGACATCGGCGATCTAGGCGGGGTTCCACTCGATCCGCGGCTACCGCGTCAGGTGTATTTCGACGCCATCCGTGACACGGCCACACGCGCGTCTGAAGTATCAGGGATGCCAGTATTCATCGGGGGTGATCACAGCATCACCGCGCCCATCGTCCACGGACTGGCTGAAAACCTGCAGAACAAGGTGCGATTAATATGCTTCGACGCACACTGCGACACGGCTCCCGCGCAAGATCGTATAACGAACTTTGCCGATCTGACTCACGCCAATTTTCTTTCATACTTGGATCAAGCGGGGTGCTGTTCGAACGCGGACATTGTTGGAGTTCGAGCTCCGTTACAGGATAAGTTCTTCCCTTTGCCCGAGATCGTGAATTGCTTCCCGTCTACTTCTCAATTGCTGGATCGCGACCCATCTGAACCTGTCTATTTATCTATCGATGTGGACATCCTTTCTCCTGAAACGTTTCCGGCGACGGGCCATCCCGAAGCCGGGGGGCCCTCGCTTGAGGCCTTTCTGACGGACCTTCGCGCCGTATGTGCCAAATTCAACGTGGTCGGCGCAGACATCGTGGAAACTACGTATAGCGACATTTGGAATGAAAATTCCGCCCGTAATGTAAACGCAATAATTCTCACCCTACTCGACGCCGCACTGACCGCAGATGTAAAGACGGAGAAGGCCCAATGCTGACGGAAGCGCAAAAGGAGATCATTGAACGTGTTGATCGTCCGAATTGGGGCGGATATGTGGCAAAGAATCCTGGAGAGGATTCCGTTTCTATTCGTAAAGTCGGGGACCGTCTCCTAGTCTTTAGAGCGCTTGACGTAGATGCCCCGGGGGGCGGCGTCTTCGTTTACTTCCCGGCGTCTGGGAAAACAATCGAGCTGACTCGACGGCAAGTGACGGCTCTTCAAGTCGATGAACCGATCTCCGACGATCAACTCGACGGCCTCTTTCCTGGGTTGAAGATCGAGACGATACCGGCTTCTGGATGGGTGTTGCCGAATGTTCCCGTGGATTCGCCAACAGAAAACCTCCGCTCCCGCACTCTTGTCCTCAACCCCACCGAACAATGTAACATCCGCTGCACTTACTGCTATTACGGCGGCGCTTATGAGGGAACGCGCAACCATCAGACGCTCGAGCCCTCAGCCGATGACCTCGAAACGGCAATACGAGAATTTCTCGTGGACGAGAAGCGCGTGATAGATAGCCAGCAGGCGATCTACTTCTTCGGCGGCGAGCCCCTCCTTGGTTTCAAAAAAATGGAACAGGCCATGGCGGTCATTAATGAACGCCGACGCGAGGTTGGGACAGAATTTCCAAAGTTGATCCTCCAGGTCAACACCAATGGCATGTTGCTGAATGACAAGATCATGCAATTCCTTGTGGACAACGACATCTACATGAATGTATCTATCGATGGACCGAACCATGATTTGTATCGGATAGATAGGCGCGGCAAGGGTACGCATGACCGCGTCCGTGCGAAGATCGAATGGGTCGCCGACAGGTGGCCGGATTATTTTGCCCGCAGAGTAGCCATCATATGCGTCCTCTCTCAGCCACTGGACACGCGCAAGATGTATCAATACTTTGCGGAGTGGGATGTGGCGCAGAGGGCGCTAGCGTGGGATTTTGATCTTGTACTTCCAGGTGGGTCCGGGTCGTATGACGAGTTCCAACAGCTGTTCGATGAGCAGGACAAAATCTGGGATTTGTTTGTCTCCGCGCATATCAATGAGCGGACTGATCGGGAGCGGTCGTTTCGCTTCCACTATGCATTCAGCCACGGATTTTTGCATCGTTCGTTCCATCGGGCCCTAAACCAGAAACAAAAAATTGAGGATCCGGCGCGCGTTGACAACCTGTTGGGAGTGCAGCTTGTACCGGGATCCGAGTATCTCGTGCTCGGAGCGGACGGGACCTACTACACTTCGTACGAGTATCAGGCTGCCGAATTTGCCACAGGTACGGTCGCAACGGGTGTCGACTACTCCATCGGAATGGAACAGTTGTCGAGCTTTGCTGATGGGGCGCAAACGTCATCATGCAGCAGCTGCTGGGCCGTGCGTATGTGTACTGTTAACTTCCCCGAGGCGCCTTTCGCTCGAACGGATTCTTCTACTAAGACTGAGCAAAAGGCGGCCGCGAAAGTCGCTCGTTGCCGTAGCGAGCGGACTAATCTCCGAAAGGCTCTTGAGGCGGTTCAGGAGATCGAGATGCGATTTGGGGCAGACCGTCTTGACGAGCACCGCGAAGACTGGGTTCAGCAGAAGGAGCTCGGTCCGTCGATTGAAGGTTTCAATGAATGAGATTACCGTTGACTCGGCTGGCCTCGAAGCCGCGGTGACCACGGCTGCGCGTAGCACTTCGCCGTACGTCGTGAAACTCGGTCGCAACGATCCGCTCCGAGATGCCTTCGGACGACACGCTCTCGAGAAGTTTGCAAACGTCGGTGTCGTCGCCGAGAAGGGCGATCCGTCTCGGCTCCAGGGAGATTGGTCCGGAACCCTTGGAACGCTGTTGGACGTGATGCACCTGAGATCCGCACATCCCCTGTACATGAAGCACGTCACTCTCGCCGACATTTCACCGGATTTGGTTTCAGAAGTCCCGGGAGTCCTGAGACGCCTCAATTGGATGGCCGCGCTGCCAGCGGATATGCGCCCAAACTGGTATTGGCTCATGATTGGTCAGGAAGGCAGCAGTACCCCGCGGCATGTTGACACTATGGCGAGCGCAGCTTGGAACTACTTGGTCGAGGGAACGAAAGTCTGGAAATTTGCGCCCCCTCTGCATGCGCTGCGAGAAGGCCGAATTCCTATCATGCCTGCCCCATCGGATGATTCGAAAGATTATGAATTCGAATACACGCAGCAGCCCGGGGATTTACTTTTCACCCCCAGCGCCTGGGTGCACGCGGTTCATAACGAGACTGCCACCATCGCCGTCACCGGAAACTACCTGGGTGAATCTAATATTATGTTCGCCGCGCGGTACTTCGACGCCACGAATGAGAACGCGAATGCGGCGTTGTGTCGAGATGTGGCGCGTGGATTTGGAGTGACGGAATATTGAGCGGCACCGCCCAGAATACGCTTCGACTGCGTGGGGTCCGACCTTTCCTTGTCAGTTCCTTCACTGCGAATACTGGAACCGAGATTAGCGGGATCATAATACCGCTCGTAGCCATCACTGTGCTCGAAGCCAGTAATGCGTGGGTGGCGACCATTGAAGCTGTGGCCGCAATTGTGATGCTGGTGATTGCTCTGCCAATCGGCTTAATTGTCGATCGTCAAAACCGGCGCCGCCTGCTGATCAGTTCGTATCTTCTCGGCGCGTTCCTAATCGCCTTAATCCCCGTCCTGTGGTTTTTCGGTGCTCTGACAGTAGTTTGGCTCCTGGTAGCGGCAGTTGCGTTACAGGTTCTCGGTGTGCTGAGCGACCTCGTGACCGATACAGTGGTGCCATCGTTGGTGCCAAATGGACAGATGGACAAGGTCAATGGCATCTATGCATCTTCCAGATCCGTTGCTGAGGTGGGAGGGGCTGGCCTGGGCGGAGCCCTCATAAGTGCATTTGGTCTTTTTGCTGGCCTACTGATCAACGCGGCAACGTTTCTGTTCTCGGCTCTACTCGCGTTTCGGCTACCGCCCGAAAAGTTCGAGGGGGTTCAGGCCGAGAATGAAACTGCTGTCAAGCCGACAAAGGATATCAAGTCTCGGGCAAAACAGATTGCAGCCGACGTAGGAGCCGGGTTTACTTTCTATCTGCAAAAACCACGTCTGCGTCTCATCTTGGCGTCCAGCGTTACGTCCAATGTCTTCTCGACCGTGGCAGGTACGGTGGAGTTCCTATATCTCATCCGTGTGCTCGAGGTCCCCGCCTGGGGGGTCGGAGTTGCGGTTGGCGTCACAGCTGTGGGCGGGATCC
Source organism: Microbacterium sp. SORGH_AS_0421 (assembly GCF_030818635.1). Taxonomy (NCBI): domain Bacteria; kingdom Bacillati; phylum Actinomycetota; class Actinomycetes; order Micrococcales; family Microbacteriaceae; genus Microbacterium; species Microbacterium sp. SORGH_AS_0421. Next base: position 2,624,545 of record NZ_JAUTAO010000001.1, on the reverse strand, counting down.
TTGGCGGTCTATGCAACTCATTTTTTGTTCGACTGTTCGGTTCGGTCAGAGTCATGCTGGTGACGCAGCTGGTCCTAAACGTCCCCATCCTTCTGTTGCCGCTTGCCTTCCCGGGTATCGGTGTCGTGTACTACTTGGCCGGGTGGTTCTTTTATTCATTCAGCTCGGTTATTTACGCATCGGCGGTGATTACCTACCGCCAGCGCGTTGTTCCGCTGAACATGCTCGGACGCGTGGGTGCGGCGAGTCGCTGGATAAATTCTCTGGCTATCGCCGGAGCCGCTATCGTGACAGCTGCCACACTCACTTCTGTCGAAATATGGCCAGTTGTCCTTGTGTCAAGTGTTGGAATCTACGCATCCGGGTTCTGGCTCCTCAATCGACACTTCTGGCAAAATTCGCCTGAAGATACAGAATTGAGCTTGCGGCGCGGCGGGGAAAGTTCGAGGTGATCGTCCCTCCTATTGGGTTCGGGACGTGGGGACTGCGCTCGAACGCGGTGGATCTAGTGTGTAGTGCAGTCGATCTCGGATATAGATTCATCGACACGGCGTCCGCCTACGTAAATGAGCGCGACGTTGGAGTCGGAATCAAACAAAGCTCAATCGACCGATCCGACATAACCGTTTGTTCGAAGTTTCCAGTAGAGTTCTGCGGCCGGGAGAACGACGTTCTGGCGTTTAGCCTGCGCAGCCTAAATATCGAGTATCTCGATCTATGGTTGCTCCATGGTGACCTACCGGACGCTCAGTTCGCTCATTCGTGGCCTCTCATGATCAAGGCAAAAGAGCGAGGTCTCGTCAGAGAGATTGGCGTCTGCAACTTGTCGCTTGAGCGATTAGAATGGATGCGGCAAATTTTTGGCGGCTACCCGGCTTTTCATCAAACGGCATTCCCCGTTGATGTTCGGATTAGCGCCTTCGCGAGGTGGCACCGAAGCAGATCAATTCAACCCATAGCGCATAGTGTTCTCAAGCGGCCGAACCTGGCCGTCCTGGGCGATGATCGAGGACGTATGGAAAGAGTGGTAGGTGCTTTCGTTTCGTCGCAAACATCATTTCTGATCGGAAGTTCAGACCCGGGTCACATCCATCAGAACCTGCTGTTGACTCGTCAGGCTTCGATCAGGCACGCCAGTCTGCGAGACCAGTGAGTGACCACCCGGGCCGAGCGACGGGCATATCGCTTAGTGCGAGATCAAGGTTTGACTCGGGAACCCGCCGGTTGCCGGCGGAGCGGTACTCGAAAGCGAGAACCCCGGATTCCGCGCTTCCCTGATTCCACCCTCCTCGGTGAATCACGGTGGGAGAGAGGAACACGACGGTACCGGCCGGGGCCACGATTGGGTGGCCTGCGGCCTCGAAGTCGGCGTCGTTGAGAGTTCCGGCTAGGTAATCGTCCATGCTCAACGGTACGTGTCTTGGAACCACCCAAGTGGCTCCGGACTCCTCATCCATGTCGGTCAAGTAAACCAAGGCGGTTATGGCCTCGGTGGTATCGAAGTAGTCCCCGACCGCATCGATGTGCCAAGGGGGGGCCATTTTCAGTCCGGGAGGTCTCATCCGCAGAAAGCTCATGTCGAGGTCCAACGCTGGTCCTAGCAGTCGGCTCATCACCTCTACTAGCTTGTGGTCTGCTGCGAGCGAGATCCACTCATCGCCCGCGAGGACACAGTTCACGACATGGTGCACGGCGAAGGGGTTGGAGGGGAAACGTTCCCAATCCGGCTGCTGGAGCGCTCGCTGGATCACCATGCGGGGATGAATCGGCGGGTCTACGGCGATGACCACGCGATGTACCATCTCGCGCAGACGATCAACTTCTCGCTCATCGAACAGTTGCAGGGCGATGTAGCCGTCTGTGCCGTAGCTGGCCTGAGCATCCGCGCTGACATGCTGAATTCGTCCCACCAGTTCTCTCCGTACGGTTGCCGTATGGTCGTTGTCTCCCTAGAGTAGCCCTCAGGGGAACCCCCTGCACCATACGGATTATTGAGACGGAGCTTCGCTATGTCCATGAGCACGATGCCCACTGACCTGAACGACTTTCCGGAGCTGACTGTTGAAGTCTCGCCGATTGTGGAGCGCTCGCGCGCCACTTTCGCGAAGACGCACAACCGTCCGGCCATTGTCGAGTTTACAAAGCTGTTCTCGGAGTCCTCGAAGTAAAGCGAGGCTCCCTGGCATGCTTGACGCAGGTGTTGACGGGCGTCCCCAGATGTGGGGGCGCCCGTTTTCGCATACGGGTAATCGTATTCTGGAGTCTTTAGGCCCTGACTTTCGGGCGAACATGAGTCGAGAGATAATTCTCAACCGTGCCTCAGAAGATTTTGTAAATGATCTATTCGGCTGGTCGGACTTAAATAGTCTGTTGGACCGTAGATCTGTTATGCCGGCTGAGTTGCAGCTCTCTCAGAACGGTGAAGTTTTGAGTAGAGAATTGTATGCTGATGCAGCGGGCTCGCTTGATCTGTTTCGCCTTAAGCAGGAAGTGCGTGGCGGCGCGAGCATCATTCTGGATGGTCTCGACCGCGTGAGTGATCGAGTTCGCGAGGTGACCACCGCGATCATGCAGATGACAGGTGAAACTGCGTCTTGCAATATGTTCGTCACGTTCCACAGCTCGCAGGCATTCCACAGCCATTTCGACGAGGTTGACACGATCATTGTGCAGCTCGAGGGTTCCAAACACTGGCAGGTACACGGCCCTGGCGAACCCGATCCCTTGCCTGAGCATGGCGATAGCGACCCGCGAAATTGCCCCGAGGGGGCTCTGCTTGACACTGTGCTCAAGCCCGGGGACGTACTCCACGTTCCGCGAGGCTGGTGGCACACGGTTCGAGGCGCCGGGGATAAGAGCATCCACCTCACCTTCGCTTTTACGCGCAAGACTGGGCTGGATTATATCCGTTGGTTGGCATGGAAAAGCATCGCGGATCCGAGGGTGCGCCAGAGTCTCGACCGTTGGGGATCAGAATCGAGTCGACAGTCGCAAACACTCGACGTGTTGCGTGCTTTCAGCGAGATTGCATCAAAGTTCAGCGTCGATGACTTCTTCGAGGAGGAGCGTGCGGCCGTGGACGGGTGGCAAGCCAGTAGCTTCCCATGGAGTGTGACAGAGGACGGTCTGGCCGGGTCTGTTTCAGTTCGTCTGCTCGCCGTTTTCAAGCCGGTGTTGTCGCGGAACGAAAGCTCCGTCTTTTTCACGTTCGCGGGCGAGAAGGTTACCCTGCCTCTAGCGTATACTCCTGCCGTTGAATTCATATGGCGGAACGAATCGGCGACGGTGACGGAAATCGCGGAAGGCTCACGCATGCCGCAAACTGCGGTGGCAAATCTGGTGAAAAATCTAGAGAGAATTGGGCTTCTAAAATTGAGTTGAGATGAATGTGTATCCTAGCCCGTCCATGGTGAGCGGCGGGCTCGCTGCCGATCAGTGTGAGAATCTCTCGCGAGGCAGTGGTTCCGCTGTGAGTAGCGACGGGAACGGTGACCGATTCCGTCGTTGGTTGTCTTTCCTTGGGTGAGGCGCAGGGGAAGGTGCATGTACCTCCCGTTCGTCAGCGGCGAGTCCACGCTAGTGCCGTTGACTTGTCAAGTGTTGGACTTACTGGACCGTTGGGCTGATCACGCGGTCGATGCGTTACGCGCTGTATCTCGCGCTCCAAGTGGACGGCGGGCGCGGGGGCGCTCTCATCTAGTGACCTACGGTGAGCGTGTGCGTTAACTGACATAATGTGAATTATCGGCGTTAGCGCATCGCGCCACCGGCCGTCCCGCACGGACGCATAAACGCTCTCAGCGCTCAGAAACGCGAGCACAGACCGTTTCTCGTCGCGAATCGCGTTTATGCCTGTGGATCACGCCCGGCGACGCGGCCGAACCGCAGCGGGGACCCGAAATCGACCACGACGCCGCGTCCAGCCGACGGCGCGGAGACGGCGTCCATAAACGCTTCCGACGCGCATGAACACGAGCACAGCGCGTTTCTGGGCGCAGATCGCGTTTATGCCTGAGCCGGCCAGCCCTCAGCCGAGAACTTCCGCCAGGAACGCCTTCATCGCATCCCAACTCCGCCGCTCCGCGACCGCCTGGAACTGCGCGCCGTGCTCAGGCGCGTTGGCATCCGGAAGCGTGAACGCGTGCATGGCATTGGCGTATGTGACCACCTGCCAGTCCACTGACGGCGCGGTGCGCAGGTCATTCTCGAATGCCAGCAGGGCTTCGTCGGGGGCGACGGGGTCGGCGGCCCCGTGGAGGACGAGCAGCTTCGCGGTGATTCGTTCCGCCTCGCCCGCCGGTCCGGTCAGCAATCCGCCGTGGAAACTCACCACCGCATCGACGGCGGCGCCCGTGCGGGCGAGCTCGAGCACGGACGAACCACCGAAGCAGTAGCCGATCGCCGCGGTGCGCTGCGAGTCGACCGAGGGTTGCGAGATCATCTGGTCGAACGCCTCGGTCATCCGCTTACGCCACAGCGGCCGGTCTTGATAGAACCCTCCGGCGACAGCCGCGGCCTCTTCCGCCGACGGGCGCACGTCCGCGCCGTACACATCCGCCGCGAAGCCCGTGTAGCCGAGGCGAGCGAGCATGTCGCAGCGCATGCGCACGTAGTCGGTCACTCCGAGCCAGTCGTGGACGACGAGGACTCCCGGGTGCCGCTCCTCCCCTGCCGGTCGAGCGAGGTATCCGCGGTAGTCGACCCCGTCGACGCGGTAATCGACATCGAACGATTCGATGCCGGATGCCGGGACGGGTTCGCGATCGAGGATGCCGGAGAGGGCGGCGGAGTACATGGTCATGCGGTTCTCCAGGGGGTGAGGAATCGTGTCGTTCGGAGACTAAACCCCCGACGCCGGAGACAGCCGGGTCTTGCCCCTCAGCGCCGACAGACGAAGAACAGCCGCCGCGCGTCGTCTGAAATCGGCTGATCTCGCCCACCGCTCGCCTCGACCCGTGCAAAGCCGGCGTCTGCCAGCATCGCCCGCACCTCGGACAGAGCCACGGCGTACTCGGCGATCCTGTCTTCGACGACCGTGCCCTCGCGCTCGATCCGCACGTGCCAGTCGAAGCGGTCGTCACCGACGGCGTGAATGCGCATCGACACCGTCGTCCCGTCGGCCTCGGTAGTGTGCTCCTCGCCGGCATCCATCCTCAAACGACCGAGGGTGTTCATGTCGAACAGGAACACCCCGTCGTCCGCCAGGTGCGCCGCGGCCGTGGCGAAGACCGAGGGCCAATCGCTGCCGGGCAGGTGATTAATCGTGTCGTACACACACGCGACCACGTCGAACGTGCGCCCCAGCGCCAAGGCCCGGATGTCCGCGGCGATCAGCTCGGCATCCACGCCCTTCTCGCGGGCGATCTCGAGCATCTCGGGAGAGATGTCGACGCCCGCCTTCGTCCACTCCGCGGGCAGCAGCTCGAGGACGGCGCCGGTGCCGCATCCGAGCTCGAGCAGCGAACCCGGCACGACCCCCGATTCCCCCACACGCCGTTCGATCCATCCCGCGAAGGCCTCGGCCGCCCCGCCTCTGGACGGTGTCGTAGAAGGGTGCGAACTCGGAATACATGGGCCTCATCCCACCACGACGTCACGGACGGGACCAAGACCCCCGCTACGCTCGAAGCGATGACTCCCCCAGCCGCCCCCGTGCCAGCCCCCGGCGCATGAGCGGCGTCTTCACCGGATTCGCCGTCGTCGGACTCGCTGTCGTCGTCGGCTACGTCATCGCCCGCATCGACCTGCTGGGCCCGCACGCGCGACACGTGCTCAGCCGCCTGACGTTCTTCGTCCTCTCGCCGTTCCTGCTGTTCACGGTGCTCGCGAAAGCCGACGTCGCGACGTTGTTCTCGGCGCTGCTTCCGGTGTCGATGATCACCGCCGCCGTCATCATCGGCATCTACGCCCTCGTCTCGGCCCTGATCCTGCGGCGCCGTGTCGGCGAGACGGTGATCGGCGCGCTGTCGGCGGGCCAGGTCAACAGCAACAACATCGGCATCCCGATCTCGCTCTACATGCTCGGGAACGCGGCCTACTCGGCCCCGGTGATCCTGTTCCAGTTGCTGATCCTCATGCCGATCGCCCTCTCCATCCTGGATGCCGCGACCTCGGGCTCGCGAAATCTCGGGCGCCTTCTGCTGCAGACGGCGAAGAACCCCATGCTCATCGGCTCGGCTCTCGGTGTGCTGGTGGCCCTGCTCGACATCGATCTGCCGCCCATCGTCTTCGACCCCCTGCACCTCATCGCGGGTGCCTGCGTGCCGGTGCTGCTGATGTCGTACGGCATGTCGCTGTACGGCCAGCGCGTGCTGACCGAGCCGGGGAGGCGTGTCGACGTCGTGATCGCCTCGGCGCTCAAACTCCTCGCGATGCCGGCGTTGGCGTGGCTCGTCGCGACGCTGTTCGCCCTGCCCGCCGACCAGGTGTTCATCGTCGTCGTGCTCGCGGCTCTCCCGACGGCGCAGAACGTCTTCAACTTCGCGCAGCGCTACGGAGTCGGCGAGATCCTGTCGCGGGACGTCGTCTTCATCTCCACCCTCGGCTGCCTGCCGGTGCTGTTCACCGTGGCGCTCCTGCTCGAGCACTCCCCCGCGTAGCCCCGGTCGCGCTCGTCAACCCTCGGGTCTAGGGTGAGACCTGTTCTCAGCTTTCACTCAGAAAGGCTCGTCATGTCGCCCTCCACGACCAGTCCCGCCGTCGGCGCCGTCCGCACTGCGCTCGGCGTCAGCGGAGTCCTCTCGCTCGTCATCGGTCTGCTCATCCTCATCTGGCCCGGCCGCACCGCCGAGGTCGCCGTCGGCATCATCTCGGTCTACGTGATCATCGCTGGCCTGGTGAACATCGGCATCGGACTGTTCTGGCGCTCCGGTTGGGCGCGTGTCGGCTATCTCGTGCTCGGCGTGCTCTTCATCGTCGCGGGCATCTTCTCGTTCGCGAACCTGTCTGCCACGACCGCGTGGTTCGGGGTGTTCATCGGCACCCTGGTCGGCATCCTGTGGATCATCGAGGGTGTCGTCTCGCTCACGACCGCCGGTCACGCCTCGAAGGCGCGAGCCTGGACGATCTTCTTCGCGATCGTCAGCATCGTCGCCGGGATCGTGCTGCTGTTCTCGCCCCTGCTGGGCGCGGTGACGCTGTTCCTGCTGATCGGCATCTCGCTGGTGATCCTCGGTGGCTTCCAGATCGTTCGCGCGATCCAGTTCGGCAAGGCCGTCTGACCTTCATCGACGAGGGGCCCGGATGCCGTGGCATTCGGGCCCTTCTCCATCACCGCACCGGCAGGTAGCGGCTCCACCAGTCGAGAACCGCTTCGAAGCGCTGCACGCGGTGCTGCGGGCGACCGGCGCGGGTGAGCTCGTGGTCTTCGCCGGGGAAGACCAGCATCTCGGCCTCGACGCCGTTGCGCTTGAGGGCCGCGTAGTAGCGCGTGGCCTGCTCGAGCGGGCAGCGGTAGTCGAGCTCGGAGTGCAGCACGAGCGTGGGTGTCTCGACCTGGTCGACCACGGCCATGGGGCTCTGCGCGGCGACCAGAAGCGGATCGGTGCCGACGTACTCGTCGCCGAAGAACGAGCCGATATCGCTCGACCCGGGGAAAGCCGTGGGGTCGAGAAAACCGCGCTCCACGATCGCACCCGTGAAGCGATGATCGTGAGCGATGATCCAGGCGGTCATGTACCCGCCATACGACCCGCCCATCACGCCGACCCGTTGCGCGTCGAGCCGCGGGTCTGCCGTGACGATGCCGTCGAAGAAGTCCATGACGTCGAAGTAGTCGAGCGTGCCCATGCGGCGGCGGATCGACCGGCCGTGCGCGCGGCCGTACCCGGCACTCCCCCGCGGGTTGCTGTACACCACGGCGTAGCCGGCGTCGACGAGCACCTGCGTCTCGTCGAACAGGTGCACGCCGTAGGAGGCGTACGGGCCGCCGTGGATCTGCAGGATGACGGGGAACGGTCCCTCGCCTTCGGGCACCGCGACCCAGCCGTGCACGGGGTACCCGTCTCGGCCGGCGACCTCGTGCTCGACCGGAACGACGATGCCCGCCGCCCGCGCGGCGGCGCCGAACGTCGTGAGGGCTCGCACCTCGGGCCCGTCGATGACGACGAGCTCGCCGAAGGATTCGGGAGAGGCGACGGATGCCACGACCCGGCCCCGCGCCACCGCGTGCCCCGACACCTCGAGGTCACCGCCGAGCACCTGCTCGACCCGCCCCTCGCGCGATACGCGCAACAGACGCAACCGGCCGCGCGTGCGGTCCTGCACGAGGACGTCGTGGCCGTCGAAGGAGAGGTGACTGCCGACCTCACCGAGGTCGATCGTCTCGGGGTCGGTGAGCAGGCGGGGGCCGTCGACGTCGAGCACGAAGAGCGCGACACCGGGCGCGACGAAGTCGGTGCCCTCGTCGCCCACGTCGTTCGCGAGCGCGAAGACGGCGCCGTCGGGTGCGACGTCGACCGTCGCCACGGAGAGGTTCTCGGTCGACCCCAGCACCTCGCGCTGCTCGCCGCTGTCGGCGGAGATCGCCACGATCCGGTCGCGCAGGTCGCGGCGAGCGGTCTCGATCACGTCGGGCACGCTCAGCAGTTCGGCGCCGTCGATGGTCCAGACCACGCCGCTCCAACTCGTCTCACCGTGGGTGAGCTGCACGGCGGGCTCGGGCACGACACGCTTCTGGGAGGCCTCCAGACCGGGGGCCGGCTCATAGAACGGCTCCGCATCGGTGGCGGGTGCGTCCACGACGAACACCTGGGCGGGCCGATCGAGGTAGCCGAGACCGTTCGCGTGCCAGCGGATGCCGGTGATCCGGCGGGGCGGTTCGGCTGCGGCATCCCGACCCTCGACGGTGCCGTACCGCCCGGGTTCGAGAACGCGCGCGGTGAAGCCGAGACGCGCGCCGTCGGGCGACCACGCCAGGTCGGTCACTCCCCCGGGCTGGTCGGTGACCTGCACGGGCTCGCCGCCGTGCGCGGCGACGACGAACACCTGGGCTCGGCCCTTCGCGTCGGAGCGGAGGAACGCGACGGTGCTGTCGTCGGGCGAGAGGCGGGGCGCGCGGTCCGCCACCCCGCGTGTGATGCGCCGCGAGGAGCCGGCCGGCAGGTCGACCCGCCACAGCTGGCCGACGGCCCGATCGGCGTCGAGGTCGGGGCGCGAAGTCGCGAAGACCGCGAACGCACCCGTGGCGGCGATCGCGGGCCGACCGACCCCGATCAGCGTCTGGATGTCGGTCGGCCGCACGGTCACTCGCCTCCGAACGAACCCGTGTCTCCGACGAGTCGGGTGTTGTCGGCGGGAACCGGGTCGACGGCTGCGCGGGCGACCTCGGCGGCGAACTCCGAGACGTTGTACAGCTTGCCCGCGTCCTCGCGGCGGGCAGAGATCGCGCCGGGGTTGGCGCGCTCGAGCAGGGTCGCCGTGATGGTGCCCTCGATCATGTCGCCCGAGACGACCGTGAAGCCGATGCCGCGCTCCTGCAGGGCGGGGATCTTCTCGCGCAGGGCGTCTTCGCCGGCGCGCTTGGACAGGGCGACCGGCTCGTACTCGGGCATGGTCGGGGTGGTGCGGATGAAGTGAGCCTGGTGGCTGGTGACGAAGACCACGCGGGCGTCGTCCTTCAGTAGGGGCAGGGCCGTCTCGAGCACGTTGACCTGGGCGTCACGGTTGAGCAGCAGAGCGTAGTCCTCGGCCATACCCGACTCCATGCCGCCTGAGGCGTTGAGAACCAGGATGTCGAGACCGCCGAAGGTGCGCTCGACCTCGTCGAACATCGCCGTGACCGACTCGGGATCGGTCAGATCCGCTCCGACGACGAGAGCCTCGATGCCGAGCTCGCGCAGCTGCGTGGCGAGCTTCTCGGCGCGGGGCGCCTTGTTGCGGAAGTTGATGACGACATTCGCGCCGGCCTCGGCGAAATAGCGGACGGTGTCGGCGCCGATGCCGCGCGACGAGCCGGTGACGAGGGCGGTCTTGCCGCTCAGCGAGCCGGACGGGAGGGTCTGGGACACGGGAGTTCTCCTGACGATTCGGGATCAGCCACCAGCCTATCGACCGGGATGCCGTGCCCCGGCGGCGTCGACTCCTGTGGGGACGTCGAGAACCGGCCCGGGTGTCGGCAGCCGGTGCTACGTTCAGGCGAGGAGGCACGAAATGGACGTTCTCTCCACCCTCGAGACCTGGGCCTGGATCGGTTGGATCCTGCTCATCCTCGTCTTGCTCGTGTGCGAGATGCTCACGGGCGAACTCACGTTCCTCATGGTGTCGGCGGGAAGCCTCGTGGGGCTCGTCTCCGATCTGTGGGGTGCACCGCTCTGGCTGCAGATCATCGCGGCCGCCGTGGCTTCCGTGGCGCTGCTGCTGTTCGTACGCCCGCCATTGGTGCAACGGCTGCACCGCGGCTCCGATCCCCGACCGTCGAATGTCGAGGCGTTGCTGGGACTCGAGGGACTCGTCCTCTCGCGGATGTCCGCGTCGGTTCCGGGGCAGGTCAAGCTCTCCAACGGCGACGTGTGGACCGCACGCGCCGACACCGACACACGGATCGACCCCGCCACGCGCATCGAGGTCGTCCGCATCGACGGCGCCACCGCCGTCGTCCGCGCGCGCAGCCAGGAGGCGACGTCATGAACGAGCTAGTTCCCCTGATAATCGGTTGGGTCGTCGCGGCGGTGGTGACCATCTTCGTCGTCGTCGTACTGTTCCGCGCGATCCGCATCATCCCGCAGGCGCGCGCAGGGGTGGTCGAGAGGCTCGGCCGGTACCACAAGACCCTGTTGCCCGGTCTCAACCTCGTCGTGCCCCTGGTCGACCGCGTGCGACCGCTCATCGACATGCGCGAGCAGGTCGTGTCGTTCCCGCCGCAGCCGGTCATCACCGAGGACAACCTCGTGGTCTCGATCGACACCGTCGTGTACTTCCAGGTCACCGATGCGCGGGCAGCGACCTATGAGATCGCCAACTATCTCGGCGCCGTCGAGCAGCTCACCACCACGACACTGCGCAACGTCGTGGGCGGACTCAACCTCGAGCAGGCCCTGACCAGCCGTGACAACATCAACGGGCAGCTCCGTGTGGTCCTCGACGAGGCCACCGGCAAGTGGGGCATCCGGGTGGGTCGCGTCGAGCTGAAAGCGATCGATCCTCCCCTCTCGATCCAGGACTCGATGGAGAAGCAGATGAGGGCCGAACGCGACCGCCGCGCCGCGATCCTCACGGCCGAGGGGTCGAAGCAGTCCCAGATCCTCGAAGCCGAGGGGCGTCGCCAGGCCTCGATCCTCGAGGCCGAGGGCGACCAGCAGGCCGCGGTCCTGCGCGCCCAGGGTGAGGCCCAGGCGATCCAGTCCGTCTTCGCGGCCATCCACGAGGGCCGGCCCGACGACAAGCTCCTCGCCTACCAGTACCTGCAGATGCTCCCGAAGATCAGCGACAGCGCTTCCAGCAAGCTGTGGATCATCCCGAGCGAGTTCACCGAGGCGCTGAAAGGGATCTCCGGAGCATTCGCCCCGAAGAGCGCGGGCGAGGACTCCCCCACCCTCACGCCCGGATCGAGCGGTCCCGCACCCCGATGACACGGCATCCCTACCTCTCTCGCTCCTCGCCGCGCGTGCTCGCCCATCGCGGTCTGGTGACACCGGATGCCGCCGCCCAGGGCGTGGTCGAGAACTCCTTCGCCGCGGTGGCGGAGGCGCACGCGGCCGGGGCCGAGTACGTCGAGTCGGACTGCCACCTCACCGCCGACGGCGAGGTCGTGCTGTTCCACGACGACGACCTGAAGCGAGTTGCCGGCGATCCGCGGGCGATCGCCGATGTGCGCCTACGCGAGATCGAGGAGCTGATGGCCGAGCGGGGAGGTCTCGTCACCCTCGCTCAGGCCCTCGAGGCGTTCCCCGAGGTGCGTTTCAATCTCGATGTGAAGGCCGCGGCCGCAGCCCGAGAGGTCGGTCGGCTCGTCGCCCCTCACGTCGAGCGCGTGCTGGTCACCAGCTTCTCCGATGAGCGACGCCTCGACGCGCTCGCCGCCGCGCACGAGGCGGGAGCTGCGATGCGCCCGGCCACCTCCCCCGGGTCCGGCACGATCGCTCGGCTCCTCGCCGCGCGCGCCCTCCGTCAGACGCGACGCGTCCGCGCCCTGCTCGAGAGCGTCGACGCCCTGCAGATCCCCGAACGGCAGGGGCCCATCCGCGTCGTCTCGCCCGGCCTGATCCGCGACGCGCACGCGGCCGGTGTCGAGGTGCACGTGTGGACCGTCAACGACGAGATCGACATGTCGCGTCTGCTCGACCTCGGCGTCGACGGCCTCGTGACCGACCGCGCGAACGCCGCCCTCGCGGTGGTGAACGAATGGGGAACGACGCCTGTCTGAGCATCCACTGTGAAACTCGTCAGGACGCGCACAGTTCGAATAAAGCGCACAGGTGCGAACGTTATACATGGGGACCGACGAGAGGACCACAAAATGGCAGACCGCAGTCTCCGCGGCATCCGACTCGGCGCCCAAAGCCTCCAGAGCGAAGACGGCGTCGTGTTCCACGACCGTGCACAACACACCTACTCCTGCAGCACCTGCGGACGCGACACCGTCCTGACCTTCGCGGCTGACGCCGAAGTGCCCGACGCCTGGGAGTGCCGCACCTGCGGTGCCGAGGCTCTCCTGCGCATCGGCGAGGGCACGGCAACCGTCGACCACAGCGCCGACAAGGCCGCCCGCACGCACTGGGACATGCTCCTGGAGCGTCGCACGATCCCCGAGCTCGAGGAGCTCCTCGAAGAGCGCCTCGCTTTCGTCCGCGCTCGTCGCGGCGCCGGGAACGAGAAGCTCAGCGCCTGACGCTGACCCGCCGATTCAGACGCCGGCCCCTTCGGGGGTCGGCGTCTTCTTCGTAGCCCGCGAGCGGATGGCCAGGACGAGCCCGGCGGCGATCAGCCCCGCGAGGCTCCCCCACCCGAGAACGATCTTCACGGCCGGCCCGATCACGACGGCCGGGGTCAGTCCGGTGCGAAGCGGCACGTCGGTGAGCATGTGTCCCGCGGTGTCCGGCGGCAGGGAGTCGAGCGTCGAGCCGTCGGGCGCGATGACCTGGCTGGTGCCCACCGTCGACAGGTTCACCACCGCGCGGCCGGTCTCGATCGCGCGCATCTGCGCGAAGGCCAGCTGTTGGAGGTTCTCGTCGGTGCCGCGGAAATCGGCGTTGTTCGTCTGGAACATGTAGACCTCGGCGCCCTCGTTCGCGCCGTCCCAGACGACGTCGTCGTAGATGACGTCGAAGCAGATCGCGAGCCCGACACCGACCCCGTCGAGATCGATCAGCGGCGGGGCCGTTCCGGGAGTGTACTCACGGCCGATGAGCCCGATCAGATCGGGGGCGAAGGGTTCCCAGAACGCGCGATCGGGAACGTACTCCCCGAACGGCACGGGATGCCGCTTGTCATAGGTCGACCCCTCCTGCCCGGAAGCCGTCCACAGCAATGAGGAGTTGAACAGCTCCGAGCCGCGCTCGGTGACCGCCGAGACCAGCAGGGGCGCATCCATGCGCCGCGAGAGCTCCGCGAGCGTCGCCGCCGTCGCCGGGTTCGAGGTGGGGTCGGAGTCGACACCGCCCTCGGGCCACAGCAGCACGTCCATCTTCTGTCCGAACAGCGGAGCGGATGCCGCGAGTTGCGCGTTCAGCACGGCGTTGCGCGAGCGCTGGTCGAAGTACCCCGCCGGACCGTTGCCCTGCACTGCACCGACGCGGATCGAGCCCGCGTCGGTGGTGGGGAATGCCGGGAGGGCCAACAGCACCACCAGCACCAGCGCCGCGGGGAGGGCGCCGGCGACGCGGCGCACGCGCCCGCCGCGCACGAACTCGATCGCCATCGCGCAGAACAGCACGACCAGGAACGACAACCCCGACATGCCCACCCACGACGCGACCTCGGCGAAGGGGCTGTTGACCTGCGAGACGCCGATCCGCCCCCAGGGGAAGCCGCCGTAAGGCCACGAACCCACGATCTGTTCGCGCAGGGTCCAGAGGGCGGCCACCAGCGCCGGAAGCAGCAGGAGCCGTCCCACACGCCCCGGTGCGACACGGGGCAGCCAGCGATACGCCAGCGCGATCGGTGCCGCCAGAACGGCCGTCAGCAACGCCTCGAGGACGAACAGGGCCGCCCACGGGATGGGCCCGAGGTAGCGGGCGGTGAAGAGCAGGTTCACCGAGAAGAACGCCACCCCGAAGAGGAATCCGATCAGAACGGCCGACCAGAACCGGCGACCGATGAGGGTGACGAGCGCGAGCGCGACGGCGGGGAACGCCATCGGCCACCAGGCGAGGGCGGGAAAGGCGGTGACCAGCAGCAGCCCCGCCACCACGGCGAGGGGCGCGGCGAACGCGAGGCGTAGCGGTGGCGCGGGGGCTGCGGCCGGCGCTGCATCGACGGCCACGGACGAACGGCTCATGCCGAGGTGTAGGCCACGATGCCGCGGCGAACGGAATCGAGCGCGGTGCGAGCGGTCTTGGCGAGCTTGGGCTCGGCGACGAGCGAGATCTGGTCGAGCAGGTCGATGGTCTGCTTCGCCCAGCGGACGAAATCGCCCGCGGCCATGTCCGCGAGCGTCAGCACGCTATCGAGGGGCAGACCTTTCGCCCACGCGTGCATGGCAGGGGCAAGCCCGGAAGCGGGCGGCTCGGAGCCGGGCAGACGGTGGTCGCGCTCGAGGTCGTCGAGTTGCTGCCACAGGGTCTGCGTGGTGTCCATAGCCTCGCGGAAGGCACCCCGCGGCAGCCCCCGCTCACCCGGGCCCGCCTCGTCTCGACGCGGTTCGTAGACCAGGCAGCACGCGAGCGCTGCCAGAGAGGGGGCGTCGAGTCCCTGCCACAGGCCCTGCCGCAGCGATTCGGCCACCAGCAGGTCCCGCTCGCCGTAGATGCGCCGCATCGTGCGGCCGGCCGGTGTGAGCACGGTTGCGCCGTCTTCCTCGATCGCCACGTACTCGAGGGTCGCGAGCACCTCGACCACGCGGTCGAAGACGCGCGCGACGGTGCCCGTGCGCTGGTCGATCTGATGGCGGGTCTTGTCGGTGGTGCGCTTGAGCTTCCAGTACCGCTCCGCCCAGCGCGCGTGCGACTCGCGATCGGGGCACGAATTGCAGGGATGCCGCTGCATCCGCTTGCGCAGCGACTGGATCTGCTGCTGTCGCTCGTCGCGCAGACGGCGGGGCGCCGTGGCATCGCGTCTGTTGATCTTCTCGAGGTCGCTGAGCTCGCGGCGGATCGTGGAGTACTCGCGGAAGTCGCCGCGATCGCACGTCATGGCCTTCTCGTAGCCGTCGAGCGACTCCTCGGCCTCTTTCACCTGACGGGCGAGGCCGACGACCGAGCGATCGGCCTGGAACTGCGCGAACGACGACTCGAGGATCTCGCGGGCGCGGGCGCGGCCGAACTGATCGATGAGATTGACGGCCATGTTGTACGTGGGCCGGAAACTCGAGTTGAGCGGATACGTGCGCCGCGAGGCGAGGGCGGCGACCGATTGCGGATCGAGTCCCTCGGTGAACTGCACGACAGCGTGACCCTCGACGTCGATCCCGCGACGACCGGCGCGACCGGTCAACTGGGTGTACTCGCCCGAGGTGATGGCGACGCGCGCCTCACCGTTGAATTTCTCGAGCTTCTCGAGCACGACCGTGCGCGCGGGCATGTTGATGCCCAGGGCGAGGGTCTCGGTTGCGAAGACCACCTTGACGAGCTTGCGGCGGAACAGTTCTTCGACGACCTCTTTGAACGCCGGGAGCAACCCCGCGTGATGCGAAGCCATACCCCGCTCGAGATTGTCGCGCCACTCCCAGAAGTGCAGCACGGCGAGGTCTTCGTCTTTGAGGGTGAAAGTCAGTTCGTCGACGATCTGGCGGATCTCGACGCGCTCCTCGGCCGAGGTCAGGCGCACGTTCGCTCGGCGCAACTGCTGCACGGCGGCATCGCACCCGGCGCGGCTGAAGATGAAGAAGATCGCCGGGAGCAGGTGGTTTCGCTGCAGCAACTCGACGACCTCGGGGCGGTCGATGCGCTCGATGCGCGGCCCCTGCTGCGCGCGCAGCGGCTTGTGTCCGCCGCGACGCTGGTGAGCGTGCCGCGGGCCGCCCGCATGCCGCTGGGAGCGGTACTCCTGCGCGCGACGGTTGTTCTCGTACCCGCCGGCGTTTCCGCCGCGGATGCGCAACAGCTCCTGGTTCACCTGCGCCGTGGCGACCCCCGCACGATCGTCGAACAGGGGCAGCAGATCGCCCCGGACCAGGACATGCTGTTCCAGGGGCACCGGCCGGGTCTCGGACACGATCACCTCGGTGTCGCCGCGCACGGTGTCGAGCCAGTCGCCGAACTCCTCGGCATTCGACACCGTCGCCGACAGCGACACGAGCTTGACCGACGGAGGGAGGTGGATGATGACCTCTTCCCACACCGCCCCGCGGAAGCGGTCGGCGAGGTAGTGCACCTCGTCCATCACGACGAAGCGCAGGCCGCGGAGGGCCGGCGAGTCGGCGTAGAGCATGTTGCGCAGCACCTCGGTCGTCATCACGACGATGCGCGCCGAGGCGTTGATGTTCGTGTCGCCCGTGAGCAGGCCGACCTCGTCGTCGCCGTAGACCTCTTGCAGCTCGTGGAACTTCTGGTTCGACAGCGCCTTGATCGGGGTCGTGTAGAACGCCTTGTCACCGGGCTCGAGCATGGCGAGATGGATCGCGAACTCTCCGACGATCGTCTTTCCTGCACCCGTGGGGGCGGCCACCAGGACGCTGCGGCCGTCCTCGAGGGCATGGCATCCGGCGATCTGGAAGTCGTCGAGCTCGAAACGCTGCATCTCGGCGAAGTCCGCCGTGTGCGGGTGCGTGGAACGGGCGGCGGCTCGAGCGAATCGCTCGGCCGGACTGGGCGAGCTCACGCGATGGGCCCCGACGGCATCTCGGACGCCGCGAGTCGGCGGGCCTTACGCCGGTCGAACAGCATCGACACCCCGGCCGCCGCGAAGAACAGCAAGGTCAGGATGCCGGCCAGCATCAGCATGCTGATGATGTCGGCCGCGGGGGTCGCGAGAGCCGAGAACAGGGTCGCGATGAGGATCGCCACGCGCCACCCCTTGAGGATCGCCTTGCCGCTCATGATGCCCGCGACATTCAGGGCGACCAGGAACACCGGCAGCACGAACGCGACGCCCACCACGATCATCAGCTTGAAGACGAAATCGTAGTAATCGGTGGCGTTGTAGAAGTTGACGCCGCCCTCGGGGGTGAAGCCCCACATCAGCTCGATCACGTGCGGGACGATCAGCAGGCCGACCCAGCAGCCGACGAAGAAGAGCGGCACGGCGGATGCCACGAACCCGACCGTGTACCGGATCTCTTTGCGCGTGAGCCCGGGCATGATGAACGCCCAGATCTGCCACAGCCACACCGGCGCCGACAGGAAGATGCCGATCGAGAAGGCGATGCGCATGCGCAGATCGAAAGCCGAGGTCACCGAGGTGAAGTTCAGCGCCGAGAAGTCGTCACCGCGGCGCTCGGCGATCACGCGGATCGGCTCGGTGATGAGGTGGATGATCGGATCGGTGATGATGAAGGCCACCACCATGCCGACAACGAGCGCGAGCGCCGCGATCATCAGACGCTTGCGCAGCTCGACCAGGTGCGCCCCGATCGACATGCGCTTGTCGCGCCGCGGCCCTTCGGGCACGTCGATCCGCGGCGGTCCTGCCGTCGCCACGGGTTAGACGGTGGGGTCGGTCGACCTGCGCGGCTCGGGAGCGACGGTCGGCGTAGTGCCGACGTCGGTGGCGCGCGGGGCTTCGGATGCGGCAGCGACCTCGTCGTCGCGCTTCATCTCCTTCATCTCACTCTTGAACACTCGTGCCGACTGACCCATGCTCTTCGCGAGAGCGGGGAGCTTGGCGGCACCGAACAGAAGAAGGATGACAGCGAGAACGATCAACAGGTGCCATCCGGTCAAACCCTGGAACATGGGGACTCCTCGTCTCGTTCGGGCGGTGCTTCAGTCTAACCCGGGCGCTGGGAGCGTGCTCCGCCGCGCGGGAACCCGGCGGAATCGGTCAGGATTCGGGCGTGTACTGCGCGAGTCCGGCAGCCGCCCAGGCAGCGGCCGCGCGCCGCGCCCCCGCGGGCTCCAGCAACTCGACCTCTCCCCCACGACGCGCCGCGAGCCGCTTGAGGCTCTGCTCATCCGCCAGCCGGAGGGAGGCGACGGCCAGAGCATCGTCTGCTCCCTCGATCTCGGCGCGCTCGAGGTAGTCGGACAACAGGGGCGCCACCGCTCGGGGGAAGCGGAAGCGTGCGACGACCTCGTCATCGGTGGGTGCGAAGAGCTCGGGCACCGGGTCGGCGCCGTGCACGGCCGCGATGTCGGTGACGCACGCGTCGCTGACGCGGTCGAGATGGAAGGTGCGTACGGCCTGTCGCAGGTGATCCCAGCCCTGCAGGTACCACTGCCCGTTCGCGATGTGCACCTTGATCGGGTCGACCGTTCGGGTGATGGGGTCGGCACCGGGGGCGTGATAGGTGAAGGTCACGGCGACGCGCGAGCGCAGGGCCTCGTCGACCACGTCGCGCACGCCGTCGACGGGACCCGGGGCGACGATGACGGCGGCCGGAGCGGTCGCGGCGCCCCGCGCGAGCTTCGACAGGAGCTCGGTGACGAGCTCGCTATCCCCGAAGCCCGGCAGACTCCGCGCCAGCTGAAGGCCTGCCAGCAGCGCCGCCGCCTCACGTGCGGTCAGGCGCGGAGATCGCTCCAGACCCACGGTGTTCGTGATGGCGATCACATCGTCGCGATCCAGCAGATCCCAGTCGATGTCGAACAGGTCGTGGGGAAGCTGCCAGTACCCCCGCTCGCCGGGCAGACCGATCACGGTCAGACGCTCGACCATCGCGCGCATCTGGTCGGGGGCGACCTCGAACTCCGCCGCGGCCTCGGCGACCGAGACCTCGCCCTTGCCCAGGAGGTAGGGGACGAGCTGCAGCAGGAGCGCGGCGCGGTCGAGAGCGGCGACGGGACGGTCGGTGCTCACGCGGCACCCCCGTGGAGAGCGAGCGTCGCCTCGAGCCGGCGGATGACCTCGGAGCGCAGGTCCGCGGGCTCGACGACGCGCACCTCGGGGCCGTACGAGGCGAGCTCGTCGGCGAAGACGTGCAGGTCCACGTACGGGACGTAGATGCCCTGGGGCGCCGCTTGGGCGCGGCGGTCGAGCCGCAGCGCCGCCTCGGTGCCGGGGTGCACTTCCAGCAGAGCGCGTTGACGGGCGGCGACGGCGCGCAGGCCGTCGAGCGCGCGCTCCCCCGCGCCCTCGCGCTGTTCGGCGGGGAAGCTCTTGCGCGTGGCCGCCACCTCGCCGAC
This sequence comes from Microbacterium sp. SORGH_AS_0421, assembly GCF_030818635.1. Classification (NCBI taxonomy): domain Bacteria; kingdom Bacillati; phylum Actinomycetota; class Actinomycetes; order Micrococcales; family Microbacteriaceae; genus Microbacterium; species Microbacterium sp. SORGH_AS_0421. Next base: position 2,605,169 of record NZ_JAUTAO010000001.1, on the reverse strand, counting down.
GATCCGCGAGAGAAGGAAGGTGCGATCCGCGTCGACGTTGAGGTCGTAGCCGTAGACATGCCACCGTGCCTCGTACTCGACGAGCGCGAGGGGCTGCACGCGTCGCTCTCGCGGCCGTGCTTCTCCGGGTCGAAGGTAGGCGAAGGTCACGACACGGCATTGCTCGATCGCCCGCTGGAGGGCGGCGAACGAGGCGTCGCGCACGCGGATGCGCGGGGCATAGCCGATGATCGGCTCGTCGACGGGGATGCCGAGGGCCCGGATCTTGCGCAGTCCGCTGCGCGCGTCGGCGGACAGCGACTCGCTCCCCCAGACGCCCCCCGCGATGTTCAGCAATGCGACCTCGGCGGGGCTGAACGTGATGTCCTCGGGAAGCGCGTACTCGGCGGTCGGCACGCGGTAGCGCGCTTCGCGAAGGTCGTCGGGGTCCGCGCGATTGCCGATCGTCTCGATCGGCACGCCGAGGCCGCGCAGGCTCTCTTTGTCGCGCTCGAACATTTTCTCGAGTGCGTCTTTCGACGCGCCCGCTTCGAGCTGTTCGCGGTAGCCGGCCACTGACGACAAGATGGTGTCCTTCGTCAGCCCCTGCTCGGTCGCCATGAGGGCGACGACGAGGTTCACCAGACGTTCCTCGGGAGCGCTGCGGGACACGGTGGCGGGCACCCGCCCATCCTAGGCGTCGAGCGCGGAGCGGGTGCAGAACAGTGCGTTCCGCGACCGCCCGAGAGAACCCCGGGTCAGCGGATGCCGATCAGCTGACGGTCCCGAGTACGTCGATGACGTAGACGAGAGCCGCATTGGCGGGAGCCTTGAGGATCTGCTGATCCTGCGCGGTCTGATCGGCCGGGACGACGACGAGCACCTGCGAACCGACGGTCTGTCCCTCAAGTGCCGAGGCGAGGGCCGGCGGCAACTGCGACACGGTCGCCTGCCCGGGCGCGCCGTTCTTCCACGTCGAGGCGAAGGTGGTGGTCGCGCCCCACGCGACGCCCTGGACGTGGATGACGACCGACGAGTCGGCGGCCAGCACGTCGCCGTCGCCCTTCTTGATGGTCTGCGAACGCACCTGCGTGGGCGCGTCACCGGCGGGCATGACCACACCGGGAGTGCCGTCGGGAGCCCGCACGACCGAGGGCATGCCCGAGTCGGCGTTGTACTGGTCGGCGCCGTCGGCCGCGGGGAGGAAGACCTTGCGCACATCGAAGACGAAGACCGCGCCGTCGCCCTCGTTGACGCCGAGAGCCTGAGCACCCTGGGTACCCAGCTCGGAGCCGGGGATGGCCACGGCGACGCGCGACCCCTCGGCCACGCAGTGCAGCAACGGCGCGATCGCGGGGATCGCCTGCGTCAGGCGCGGCAGGGGCGTCGCCGACTTCACGTCGGCGGCGTAGGTCGTCGCGACCAGCTGCGAGCCGGTGGCGGCGTCGAACACCGTCACGTCGACGAGCGAGAGCTGGTCGTCGCTCGTGATGCGCTGCCCGTCGCCCTGGATGAGCGTCTGCGTACCGGCGGTCTCGGGGATGAAGGGCGAGCGCACCGACACGGTGGGCGCGGTGCCGAAGTCGCCGCTGGCCTCGACCACCGAGGCGATCGCACTGTCGGTGGGCGTCGGGCACGACGAAGAGGCGGATGCCGAGCATCCGACGAGGCCGAATCCGGCCAGGGCGGTCACGGCCACGAGAGCGGGGAGTCTACGCACCGGAACAGTTTAGGCGGTCGAGCCGGGCTCCTCCGACGAGGCGCCCGCGACGGACTGCCGGACCCCCTCGGCGGACTTCTGCGCCTCGCGCACACGCTTGCGGAGATTCTTGTCGGTGATCTGACGATCCCCCACGGCCCCGGGGGTCCACAGCTCCACGTCTTCGTCGCCGTAGCTCGACTTCGACGCTCGGCGCTTGACCTCGGGAGGAATCGCGCCGGGCGCCAGGCGGCGCGCGGTGATGAGGAAGCCCGTGTGCGCCACCATACGGTGGTCGGGGCGGACCGCGAGGCCCTCGACGTGCCACCCGCGGACCATGGTCTCGCTGGCATCCGGCTCGGTGAACAGCCCGGTCGCGCGGATGTACTCGGCCACGCGGCTGAGCTGGGTGGCGGTGGCGATGTAGCAGAGCACGACACCGCCCGGGGTCAGGGCGTCGGCCGCGGCGTCGATGCACTCCCACGGCGCGAGCATGTCGAGCACGATGCGGTCGACGGAGGCGGGGGCCACGGCATCCGGAAGGCTCTCGACCAGATCGCCGACGACGACCTCCCAGGTCGCGGGCAGCTCGCCGTGGAACGTCTCGACGTTGGCGCGGGCGACCTCGGCGAACTCCTCACGGCGCTCGAACGAGAGCAGCCGACCCGCCGGGCCGATCGCGCGCAGCAGCCACAGCGACAACGCACCCGACCCGACGCCGGCTTCGACGACGGTGGCGCCGGGGAAGATGTCGGCCTGCGCGAGGATCTGCGCGGCGTCCTTCGGGTAGACGATCGCGGCGCCGCGCGGCATGGACATGACGAAGTCGCGCAGCAGGGGGCGGACGGCCAGGTACTCGTGGCCGGAGCTGTTGGTCACCACGCTGCCGTCGGGCTGGCCGACGAGGAGCTCGTGCTTGAGCACGCCGTTGTGGGTGTGCAGCTCGCCTGCCTCGCGCAGGGTGATCGTGTGCATCCGCCCCTTGGGGCCGGTCAGCTGCACCCGGTCGCCGACCCGGAAGGGGCCGCTCAGGTGGGGGGTCTCGCTCATCGGGTGGCTCGTGTCTCTTCGGCGTGGGTCGGGGTGTGTGCGGCGTGGAGCGCCCGCAGGTGGGAGGTCGTGCGCCCCTCGAGGCTCGGCCACAGCGCGTGGGCGCCGACCCCCTCGAGCGGCACCATCAGCGGCACGCCGAGGGCGACGGCTCCGCTGGCGATCGCGGAGCGCAGTCCGTTCGGGGAGTCCTCGATCGCGACGGTGTCACCGATGTGGACGCCGAGGGCCGCGGCGGCCTGGAGATAGGGGTCGGGGTAGGGCTTGGGACGCTCGACGTCGTCGCCGGCCACCACGAGGTCGAATGCCGGGAAGTCGATGAGGTCGACCACCGACAGCGCCATGCGACGCATCGACATCGTCACCAGCGCCGTCTTGACGCCCTCGGAACGCAGGTCGGCGAGCAGCTCGCGAGCGCCCGGGCGGAACGGCACGCCGGTCACGGCGAGCTGTCGCTGCACCTCGTCGGTGAGGTACGAGATGATCTCGTCGACACCCCACGGCACGCCCGCGTTCTGGAGCAACCGCGCGGAGTCCTCGAGAGCGAGACCGACCATGCCGAGAGCCTGCTCGTGCGACCACGTGCCACCGAACCGCTCCACGAGCGGGGTCTCCGCGGCCATCCAGTACGGCTCGGTGTCGACGAGCGTGCCGTCCATGTCCCAGAGGACGGCGGCGGGAGCGGGGGAAGTCATCGTTCCATCCTATTGAGAGCGCGACTCCCGCCCGTCCGGCCCGCTGGGCCCGGCGTGGGCGGGACCGGCTCGGTCCGTGCGGGTGCGCCTATCCTGGAAGCCAGCCCCGACGGGGCAGAGGAGGTTGCGTGGACGCACTGGGTCGCCGGATCATCGTCGCCGCGTTCGACGGGTGGAACGATGCCGGAGAAGCCGCGTCGGCGGCAGCGGCGATGCTGCGAGCCGACGTCGAGTACGAGGTCGTCCACACGGTCGACCCCGAACTGTACTTCGACTACCAGTACACGCGCCCGCAGGTCGGATTGGACGCCGAGGGGCGTCGCACCCTGAGCTGGCCCGAGGCCACGCTGCTGCGTCCCGTCGAACGCTCCGACGACGCCGAGATCTGGCTCCTCGTGGGCGTCGAGCCCGCCCGCGCCTGGCAGGCGTTCGCCGCCGAGTTCATCGACGTCGCCCTGCGCGAGGACGTCTCGGGCTTCGTCGCGCTCGGCTCGATGATGTCCGATGTACCCCACACGCGCCCCATCTCGGTGTTCGCCGGCAGCGACAACGAGGCCGTGCGCCAGTGCCTGTCGCTCGAGCGGAGCCTGTACGAGGGGCCGGTCGGCATCCTGAGCGCCATCGGTCACGTCTCGGAGACCGTGGGCATCCCGACCGCGAGCCTGTGGGCGAGCGTGCCGCACTACGTCGCCGGGCACACGCCCTCGCCCAAGGCCACCCTGGCCCTGCTCGAGAAGCTCGAGTCGATCACGGGCATCGCCGTTCCGCGGGGAGACCTCGAAAACGAGTCGCGCCTGTGGGAGGCGTCGATCGATGCGGCTGCGGCCGACGACGAGGAGATGAGCGAGTACATCCGCCAGCTCGAGCAGACGCGTGACACGTGGGACTCCCCCGAGGCGTCCGGAGACGCCATCGCCCAGGAGTTCGAGCGCTACCTGCGCCGCGGCGGCGAAGGCCCCACCAAGCCCGGCCGCGACGACCCGCCCCGCCGCTGAGCACGAGTCGGTCGCCGATCGCGCGACGCACTCTCGCCCTCATCCGACATGACGAAGGCGCCGCCCCCGAGCGGGACGGCGCCTTCGCGGCATCCGGGACTCAGCCGGTGATGGCGGAGTACGCCGGCAGCACACCGAGCGTCAGCAGCACCATGATCAGCACGCCGAGAGCGACGCGATAGATCACGAACGGCAGGAAGCTGCCGCGCTTGAGGTACTGCATGAGGAAGGCGATCACGAGGTAGCCGACGACGAACGCGATGACGGTCGCCAGCGCGGTCTCACCCAGGGTGTACGGGCCGGTGCCCTCGTCGAAGCTCTTGTACAACTCGAAGAACCCGCTGGCGAAGACCGCCGGCACCGCGAGGAGGAACGAGTACTCCGCGGCGGCGGTGCGCTTGTAGCCGAGGGCGCGGCCGAGGGTCGTGGTCGCCCCCGAGCGAGAGACGCCGGGGACGAGAGCGAGGGCCTGCGCGACACCGAACGCGATACCGTGCGGGTAGGTCAGGTCGTCGAGCTCGCGACGACGCTTTCCGTAGTGGTCGGCGAGACCGAGCAGGATGCCGAAGACGATGAGCACCACCGCGGTGATCCACAGGCTCCGGAAGTTGTCGCGGATGAGACTCTGCAACAGCACGCCGAGCAGCGCGATCGGCAGCGTGCCGATGATGACCAACCAGCCCATGCGGGCGTCGGGGTCGGTGCGGGGCACCTTGCCGGTGAGCGAGCCGAACCATCGAGAGATGACCCGGACGATCTTCTTGCGGAAGTAGATGAGCACCGCGAGCTCGGTGCCGATCTGGGTGATGGCGGTGAACGTCGCGCCGGGGTCGGTCTTCGACGGGAGGAACTCCCCCACGATGCGCAGGTGGGCACTCGAGGAGATGGGGAGGAACTCGGTGAGGCCCTGGACGAGCCCGAGGACGATGACCTCGAAGATATGCATGCGGTCCTTCAGTACGTGCGGATGAGGTCGGCGAGGACTCGCTGACCGAACTGGAGCGCGTCGACGGGGACGCGCTCGTCGACCCCGTGGAACATCCCGGTGAAGTCGAGATTGGCGGGAAGGCGCAGCGGTGCGAATCCGTAACCGGCGATGCCGAGGCCGGCGAGGGCCTTGTTGTCGGTGCCGCCGCCCATGAGATACGGCACGACCGGCACGCCGGGATCGTGCCGACCGAGCTGTGCGATCATCGCGTCGACGATGTCCCCCGAGAAGGGCACCTCGAGGCCGATGTCCTGGTGGACGATCTCGATCTCGACGTCGGGTCCGACGATCCGGCGGATGTCGGCGAGAGCCGCGTCTTCGGTACCGGGGAGCACGCGCACGTCGATGAGCGCTTCGGCACGGTCGGGGATGACGTTGTGCTTGTAGCCGGCGGTGAGGCCGGTCGGATTCGTCGTCGTGCGCAGGGTGGAACGGATGAAGCTGGATGCCGCGCCGGTGCGCAGGGCGAGAGCGTCGGGGTCGCCCGCGTCGTCGCCGGTGATCTCGGCCAGGCCCTCGAGCAACTGCCTGGTGGTGTCGGTGAGGCGGATCGGCCACTCGGTGCGGCCGAGGGCCGCGACGGCCTCGGCGAGCCTCGTCACGGCGTTGTCGGGGTGCAGGCCGCTGCCGTGGCCCGCGCGACCGCGCGCGACGAGCTTGATCCAGACGAGGGCCTTCTCGCCGACCTGGAGCAGGTACGCGCGGCGGTCGCCCACCGCGATCGAGTATCCGCCCACCTCGCTGATGGCCTCGGTCGCGCCGGCGAACCACTCGGGACGGTTCTTCACCACGAGTGCCGAGCCCTCGACGCCGCCGTTCTCCTCGTCGGCGAAGAAGGTCACGATGATGTCGCGTTCGGGCTGCTCCCCCGCGCGCAGCACGTCGGCGACGGCGGTGAGGATCATGGCATCCATGTCCTTCATGTCGACGGCACCGCGCCCCCAGAGCACGCCGTCGCGGATCTCGCCCGCGAAGGGGTCGACGCTCCAGTCGGCTGCGACCGCCGGCACCACGTCGAGGTGGCCGTGCAGGATCAGGGCGGGCTTGTGGGGGTTGCGTCCGGGAATGCGGGCGCAGACGTTCGTGCGACGCGCGATGGGCTCGTAGTACTCGACCGGGAGGCCGAGGGCCTCGAGGTATGCGCCGACGTACTCGGCCGCTTCGCGCTCGCCCTCGGCACGGCCTCCGCCGTAGTTCGAGGTATCGAACCGGATCAGGTCGCGCGCGACGCGGGCGACCTCGGGGACGTCGGTTTCGAGCTCGGGCATGCGCACTACGGTACCGGGGGCGAGCATGCTCCCCCGCCCCCGCGTCGCCGTGAGACGCGCCCGGGGGGCGGCATCGATTCGAGGCGGCGTCGGGAGCATGGTAATGTCGTTCTTCGTTGCGAAAGCAGCAAATCACCCAGATGCGCGGGTGGCGGAATAGGTAGACGCGCTAGCTTGAGGTGCTAGTGCCCTTTAACGGGCGTGGGGGTTCAAGTCCCCCCTCGCGCACAACACAGAAGGCCCCGGATTCGTCCGGGGCCTTCGTGGTTTTCCGGCATCCCGGTTCCCGAGTGCCCTGGGCGCGCGCCTCGGAGCTCGCGCGCGATCCATACAGCGAACCAATAGCCGTCGCCTTTTCACGGCATAGCCTCCCTCCCTACGGTGCCTCGTGATAACGGTTCTCATTCCCTGGAACCGATCGCCGAAGGGACCCGACCTCCATGAAAACCACGCGCACCGTCGTCACCGCCGCCGCTTCCGTCTCTCTGCTGACACTCGTTCTCGCCGGGTGCGCCACCGGCGCGTCGGCGCCGACTCCCGACGCCACGGCCGACTCCGGCCCGAAGGTCGCCGTGGTCGCCGCCGAGAACGAGTACGCCGACGTCGTGCAGCAGATCGGGGGTGACCGGGTCGATGTGTCGGCGATCCTCAGCGACCCCAACACCGATCCGCACACGTTCGAGGCGAGCGCGAGCGTGGCGAAGGAGATCGCCGGGGCGCAGCTCATCGTGCAGAACGGCCTCGGATACGACGATTTCATGTCCGATCTCGAGAAGGCCTCCCCCGACAGCAGCCGCTCGGTGATCGTGGCGCAGGACGTGCTCGGCCTGCCCGACAGCACCGACAATCCGCACCTCTGGTACGACCCGAAGACGATGCCCGCGGTCGCCACCGCCGTGGCCGACAAGCTCAGCGAGCTCGATCCGGCGAGCGCCGACGCATTCCACGCGAACCTCGCCACCTTCATCGCCTCGCTGTCCGGACTGGACCGACGCGCTCTCGAGCTTCGCCCGGAACCACCCCCGGACGCCCGTCGCGGTGACCGAGCCCGTCGCGGATTACATGCTCGAGGCCGCGGATGCCGACGTCAAGACGCCCTGGAACCTGCAGGCCGCGATCATGAACGACACGGACCCGTCGGCGCAGGACACCGCGACGCAGGACGCCCTGTTCACCGGCAAGCAGGTGAAGGTGTTCCTCTACAACCAGCAGGTCACCGACGACACGACCGACAAATACCTCCAGCTCGCCAAGGACAACGGCATCCCGGTCGTGGGCGTGTACGAGACGATGCCGGCGAACTACCACTACCAGGACTGGATGCTGGCCGAGGTGAAGGCGCTCGAGACGGCCGTCACCCAGGGCACCTCCACCGAGCACCTGTGAGCGAGGCGCCTCCGCTCCGGGATCCCGACGTCGTCCTTCGGGCGCGCGGGATCTCGGTGCGCTTCGCGGGCACGGCGGTGCTCGACGACGTCGACCTCGACGTGCCGGCGGGAGCGATCGTCGGTCTCATCGGAGCGAACGGTGCGGGCAAGACCACGCTGCTGCGCGTGCTGCTCGGCATCCTGCGGCCCCAGGAGGGACAGATCCAGCGTCCGACTCGACGCGCGGGGGTCGGGTACGTCCCGCAGAAGATCGCTCTCGACCCGCAGGCGCCCCTGCGCGCTCGCGATGTCGTGATGCTGGGTCTCGACGGGGCGCGGCTCGGCATCCCTCTGGGTCGCCGTCGCCTGCGCGGTGCGGTCGAGGACGCTCTGGCGCAGGTGGGCGCATCGGGTCTCGCCGACGCTCGGGTGGGCGAGCTCTCGGGCGGACAGCAGCAGAGGGTCCTCCTCGCGCACGCGATCGTGAGCCGGCCGGCCCTGCTCCTTCTGGACGAGCCGCTCGCGAGCCTTGACCCGGTCAGCGCGCGAGACGTGGTCGCCCTCCTGGACGACCTGCGACGGCACTCGAATGTGTCGATCGTCGTCACGGCGCACGACCTGACCCTGCTGCTCCCTGTGCTCGACCGCGTCGCCTACCTCGCGGGCGGGCGGGCGGCGGTGGGGACTCCTGCCGAGGTCGTGCGCGACGACGTGCTGAGCGCGTTGTACCGCGCCCCGATGCGGGTGATCGAGACGGCGGGGCGCACCTTCGTCGTCGCCGACGACGGCGGGACCCCCTCGTGAGCGCGATGCTCTCGGCGTTCTTCGCGAGCTCTACGGTGCAGACGGCCCTCGTGGTCGGAACCCTCGTCGCGGTGGTGTCGAGCGTCGTCGGGATGTTCGCGATCACGCGCGGTCAATCCTTCGCCGGTCATGCGCTCGCCGATCTGGGGGCGGTCGGAGGGTCGGGGGCATTCCTTCTCGGCGTGAGTCAGCTGTGGGGGTTCGTCGTGGCCGGGGTGATCTCGGCCGTCGCGATGGAGGCGATCGGCACCCGGCGGCTGGAAGGGCGCGATGTGGCCACCGGCGTCGTCTTCGGGGCGGGTACGGGGCTGACCGCTCTGTTCCTCACCCTCGACACCCTCATCGGCGGGTCGAGCAACGCCGCGATCTCGGTCCTCTTCGGCTCGCTGTTCTCGATCGACACGCGCCTGGTGCCCGTCATCGTCGCCCTGGGCGGCCTCGCTCTCGCCATCGTCGCCGCGATCTGGCGGTGGGTGACCCTCGAGACCCTCGACCACGATCTGGCCACCGCGCGCGGAGTCCCCTCGCGAACGGCGAGCACGCTCTTCCTCGTCGCCCTCGCCCTGGCCGTGCAGTTGTCGTCCCTGTCGATCGGGGCGATCCTCTCGACCGCGCTGTTGATCGGACCCGCCGCGACCGCGCTGCTGTTCACGCGGCGTCTCGGCACGGCGGCGTTGCTCGCCGCGGTCATCGCGGTGGTCGAGGTGTGGCTCGGGTGCCTGGTGGCGTTTGCGAGCTTCGACTGGTTCGGGGGCAGCAGCTGGCCCGTCAGCTTCACGATCGTCGCCGCGGTGTTCCTCACCTATGTCGGGGCGCGTTCCGTCCGGGCCCTGCGCCCGCCCGTGCGTCGGACGGCGGCGGCGTGATGTTCGCGCCGTACCTCATGACCGCCTGGGCGGGAGGGACGATCGTGGCGGTGGTCGCCGGGGTCGTCGGCTTCTTCGTCGTGCTGCGCGGCAACGCCTTCTTCGCACACGCGGTGCCGCATGGCGCGTTCGCCGGCGCCGCGGGGGCCGTCCTCATCGGAGTCAATCCGCTGCTCGGCCTCGGCGTCTTCGCCGCGGGCGGGGCCGTGGGGATCGTGATCCTCGGCCGCCGCGCACGGCACGACGTCGTCACGGCCCTCACCCTCGTGACGATGCTCGCCCTCGGCGCCCTGTTTCTCAGCCGCTCCCGCGAGTACTCGGCGCAGGTGTTCACCCTGTTGTTCGGCCAGATCCTCGGGGTGTCCCCCGATCAGCTGACCACGATGGGCCTGCTCGCGGTCGGCTGTCTCGCCCTCGTCGCGCTCATCGCGCGGCCGCTGCTGTTGGCATCCGTCTCGCCGTCCCTCGCCGCCGCACGCGGAATACCCGTCACGGGAGTAAACCTGGTCTTCGCTCTCGTGATCGCCGCGGCGACGACGGTGAGCGTGCCGATGGTGGGCGCCTTGCTGATGTTCGCTCTGCTCATCGGCCCCCCGGCCGCGGCGCAGGTGCTCGCGCGGACGCCCGGCCGCGGGATAGCCCTCTCGGTCGCCCTCACGCTCGGCACGGTGTGGGCGTCGATCGCGCTGGCCGTGACGACCGACCTCCCAATCGGTTTCTTCGCCACGGCGATCGGGGCGCTGCTGTACGCGGGGTCCCGGGCGACGGCACGCGGGCGCCGGCGTCGGCGGCATGCATTCCGGATGCCGTGACCCGGCGTCGGGATCGTCGACGACGCCCCCGTGCCGCCGGGTGTTTCCGCACCGTCGCGCCGTGCGTGACGGTGCGGAAAAACCCGCGTGACATCGGCCGCCTAGCGTCGGGTCATGCCCGCGTTCTCTGTGCCGATGATCGACATCTCCGCCTGGGTGGGCCCCGGCTCCCCCGATGCTCGAGCCGCGGTGGTCGCCGCGGTCGACCACGCGTGTCGCACCGTGGGCTTCATGCAGGTGGTGGGTCATGGCATCCCGGATGCCGTGATCTCGGAGCTCACGGAGGGTCTCGACGAATTCTTCGCCCTGCCGTTGGAGGCCAAGAAGGCCTACGTGCGGCCCGCGGCCGAGAATCGCGGGTACAGCCCGCCCAAGAGCGAGTCCCTGAGCTACAGCCTCGGCGTCGATCCGGTGACGCGGATGAACGACTTCTTCGAGGCGTTCAACGTGGGGACCTCGGCCGCCGAGTACTCGGGCAGCACGGCGACCGCGGAGGACTACGCGGAGAACACCTGGCCCGCCGAGACGCGCGTCTTCGAGCCGGCCGTCCGCGATTACTACGGAGAGGCGCGGCGTGTCGCACAGACTCTGACGCGGATCTTCGCGGCGGCACTTCGGGTGCCCGACGACTTCTTCGACGACGTCACCGATCACTCCATCGACGTGCTGCGCATGAACAACTACGCCCTCCCGCCGGGCTCGATCGAGCTCGGAGCGGAGTTGACCGGCATGGGTGAGCACACCGACTTCGGTCTCGTCACCGTGCTCTGGGCGGACCAGGTCGCGGGACTCCAGGTTCTCGGCCAGGACGGCTCGTGGAACGACGTCTCGCCGGCCCGGGGCGCCCTGCTCGTCAACCTGGGTGATGTCGCGGCCCGCCTGACGAACGACCGGTGGATGTCGACCCTGCATCGGGTGAAGCCGCCGGTCATCGACGGCACGATCGAACGTCGACGCTCGGCGGCGTTCTTTCACGACGGCAACGCGGATGCCGTGATCGCCCCGCTGCCCCACTTCGTCTCGGCCGAGGCCCCGGCGCTGTACGAGCCGGTGACGGTGCGCGAGCACATCGCCGCCAAGCTCGCCGGCTCGCGGGCGGGCCGCAAGAACCTCGGCGCAGCGCGCGAGGCCGCGCGGGTGACGGCGGCGAGCCGGGGCTGATCGCGAACGACGACCGGCCCGGCCGGGCCCCCACCGGCGCTGCCCGAGGGCAGCGCCTCTCGCCGCGTCAGCCCGCCGACACGCCGAACAGCAGACCCAGCACGTAGGTGACAGCGGCCGCGCCGAAACCGATCGCGAGCTGGCGGAGTCCGCGCTTGATCGGCGAGGCGCCCGAGAGCAGACCGACCATGGCGCCGGTGCCGATCAGCGCGATTCCGACGAGGCCCAGGGCGAGTGCCACGGCCGGGAAGCCGGCCATGCCGAAGATCCACGGCAGCACCGGGATGATCGCGCCCGAGGCGAAGAACAGGAAGCTCGAAAGGGCCGCTCCCCAGGCGCTTCCGACGACCTCGTGCGACGACTCGCCCGGGGCGGCTGCGGCGGGTGCGCTCCCGGCCTGCGCGGCGGTGACGACCTCGCGGGCCTTGTCGAGAGCGGCGTCGGGGTCCATTCCGCGCGTGCGGTAGACGAGCGCGAGCTCGTTGGCATCCAGGTCGAGATGGGGAAGAGCGGAGTCGGCGAAGTCACTCTCCTCGGTGGCTTTGAGAAGCTCGCGCTGCGACCGCACCGAGACGAACTCCCCCGCGCCCATCGACAGGGCGCCGGCGAGCAGGCCCGCGATGCCGCTGAAGAGCACGAAGCTGGGGGCCACCCCGGTCGCCCCGACGCCCATCACCAGGGCGAGGTTCGACACGAGGCCGTCGTTCGCGCCGAAGACGGCGGCGCGGAAGGTCCCCGAGAGGCGTCGGCGCCCGCGGGCGGCCAGACCGCGGACGACTTCGTGGTGCACGCGTTCGTCGGCGGCCATCGCGGGGGTCGCGTAGGGCTCGTCGGCGTAGGGCGAGCGGGCCTCGGCGTTCTGGGCGAGGGCGAGGACGAAGATCGAGCCGAAGCGGCGGGCCATCCACGTCAAGAGGCGGGTGCCGATGCCCGGTGCGGGCAGGCGCTTGGGCGCTTCGCCGAGGAGATCGACCCAGTGCTGCTCGTGGCGGCCCTCGGCCTCGGCGAGGGCGAGCAGGATGTCGCGTTCCTCTCCGGTGCGGCGCGAGGCGAGCTCGCGGTACACGCGCGCCTCGGCGCGTTCGTCGACGAGATAACACGCCCAGCGGCGGCGATCGCGGGCGGTGGGTGTGGCGGGGGTCGTCACGGGTGCTCCTTCGGGTCGTCCCCCACCGTAGTGAGGGCGATTCACGCCCTCGGGCGCGTCGGCCCACACTGACAGCATTTCGGCCCCCCGAAGCCCGGAAAGACGCGGATGCCGAGTGCTCGGTGCCAGCATTTCGGGGTCGCGAAAAGCGGGGTCGCGATGGCGCGGCCGGGCGACGGAGGCGGTGGCCAGGCGCACCGCTCGGGCGGGGGCGTCGGGACCGCGGTGGCCTCGAAACCACGCCTCGCTGACTCGTCGGTTGCAGCTCGTCGCCGGCGCGTCGGCGAGATGCCCTCTCGCGACGGAGAACGCGCCCGGGTCAGGAGTGCACGCGCTTGCGCAGAAGATCGATGCGCGCCTGCAGCTGCGCGACCGTCGCGTGCGAGACCGCGGGGCCCCCGCAGATGCGGCGGAGCTCGGCGTGCACCAGGCCGTGCGGCTCGCCGCTCTGGCGGGCGTAGAGACCGACCATCGTGTTGAGCAGCTGGCGCTGCTCTTTGAGGGTGCGGTGGAGGGGCGCCGGGAGCCCGCCGTCGTCGACCGAGGGCGGCTCGACACCGCTCTCCTTCTCGGTCGCCTCGCGGGTGGAGCGGTGGCGTGACTGCCGCGTGGCGCGCGACATGAGCACCTCGTGCACCTGTTCGGGTTCGAGAAGACCCGGGATGCCGAGGAACTCCTCCTCCTCGATGGTTCCGGGAACCGCGAGCTGACCGAACTCCTGCCCGTCGAACATCACGCGATCGAAGTGCGCGAGGGATCCGAGCGCCTGGTACTCGAATTCCTGCTCGAGCGCGTCGGAGGCTTTGTCCTCGCGCTCGGCGGCATCCATCATGTCTTCTTCGGCGTTCCACTGGTCTTCCGCGTCGCTGTCGCGATCGAGGGCGTGCTCGCGCTGCGCCTCCATCTCGCCGGCGAGAGCGAGCAGCTGCGGGACGTTGGGAAGGAACACGCTCGCGGTCTCACCGCGACGGCGCGCACGGACGAAACGCCCGATGGCCTGCGCGAAGAACAGCGGAGTCGAAGCGCTGGTGGCGTACACGCCGACGGCGAGGCGCGGGACGTCGACCCCCTCGGACACCATGCGGACGGCGACCATCCAGCGGCTCGTGCCCTTCGAGAACGTCTCGATCCGCCCCGAGGCCTCGGCTTCGTCCGAGAGGACAATGGTGACCTTCTCGCCGCTGATGTCTTCGAGGATGGCGGCGTAGGCGCGTGCGGCGGTCTGGTCGGTCGCGATGACCAGGCCCCCGGCATCCGGGACCGTCTCGCGCACCTCGGTGAGGCGCCGATCCGCGGATCGGAGGACCGCGGGGATCCAATCGCCGTTCGGATCGAGCGCGGTGCGCCAGGCCTGCGAGGTGATGTCCTTGGTGTTGTCCTGCCCGAGCTGGGCCTCCATCTCTTCGCCGGCCTTCGTGCGCCAACGCATCTGCCCCGCGTAGACGAGGAAGAAGACGGGCCGCACGACGCCGTCCTCGAGAGCGCGCCGGTACCCGTAGGCGTAGTCGGTGCGTGAGAGGCGGATGCCCTTCGCGTTCGGGTGGTACTCCACGAACGGAATGGGCGCGGTGTCGCTGCGGAACGGCGTTCCCGACAGCAGCAGTCGGCGAGTCGCGCGGTTGTAGGCCTCGCGCAGGGCGTCGCCCCAGCTCAGCGCATCTCCACCGTGATGCACCTCGTCGAGGATGACGAGGGTTCTGGCATCCATCGTCAGACGCTGATGCACCTCGGCCTTCACCGCGACCTGGGCGTAGGTGACCGCGACGCCGTGATACTGCCGCGAGGGCGTGGCGTGACGGTTCGAGAAGAACGGATCGAGACGGATGCCGACACGCGCGGCCGCCTCGGCCCACTGGGTCTTGAGGTGCTCGGTGGGGGCCACGACGACGATGCGGTCGACGACGCGGCGACGCATGAGCTCGGAGGCGAGGCGCAGGGCGAAGGTCGTCTTACCGGCGCCGGGGGTGGCCGCGGCGAGGAAATCGCGCGGGCCCTTGCCCTCGCCGTCGGGTCCGTCGAGGCCGAAGTAGAGGTCGAGCGCCTCGGCCTGCCAGGCGCGCAGGCGCTGCGCCGTTCCCCAGGGGGCGCGCTGCGGGAACGAGGGCGACAGGTGCTCGGCGGCGAACGAGCCGAAGTGGGGTTCGACGCCGTCGGCCGTCGCGGCGTCGAGAGGCAACGGCGCCTCGCCGGGGAGGGGGTGGTCGGCGACGGGCGCGGTGGCGTGGGTGGGGGCGGCGGGGGCGTCCGCGGAGGCGGGCGCGGCGGAGCTGACGGCCGCGGGGCTGGGGCTGGCGACCGGGCGGGGACTGGCCGCGGGGCCCGGACTCGCGATGGGACCCGGGGACGCCACGCGCCCAGGACTCGCGATCGGACCCTGAGACGCCGCGGGACCCGGACTCGCGATCGGACCCGGGGACGCCACGGGGCCGGGGCTGGCGATGCGCGTCGAGGGCACGGCATCCGGGTCTGCGGGGGTGTGCGGGAGGTTCGGGGTGCGGGCTTCTTCTTCCAGCATCGAACCTCCGTCCCGTGTGTGCGCGAACATCCACGATAGGCGAAGCGGATCGGTCGTGGCGGCGGCCGGTGAGTCGTTCCGCCGTCTCACCGTCGATAAACGCTCTCCGCACGCAGAAACGCTCTCTCCGCGCGTTTTCGCGCGGACATCGCGTTTATGCGTCGAGGACACGGCACGTCGGGCGTGTCTGCCATCGGGGCGTCTCGACGAGTGGCGGGGCAGGCCGCACCGGAGCCTGGAGCGATGTCGGAGGCCGGGGTTAGCCTGGGGGTCGGAGGTTTCGATGACACTCGATCCGCACTCGCCCCGCACCTCGCCCTCGCCCGACAACCCCGGTCCGCACCCCTGGCGCCGGTACGTCGCCCTGGGCGATTCGTTCACCGAAGGCATCGGCGACCCGCTGCCCGACGGCGGCCATCGGGGGTGGGCCGACCGCGTCGCCGAGGTCCTCGCCTCGGCGGTCGACGACTTCGCCTACGCCAACCTCGCCGTGCGCGGCAAGCTCATCGGGCAGATCGTGGCCGACCAGATCGAGCCCGCGCTCGCGCTCAAGCCCGACCTCATCACGTTCTCGGCGGGCGGCAACGACGTCATCCGTCCCGGGACCGATCCGGATGCCGTGGCCCAGCAGTTCGAAGATGCCGTCATCCGCCTGCGTCGCGACAACGCCACCGTCGTCGTGTTCACCGGCATCGATACCGAGTTCACGCCCGTGTTCCGCGGCATTCGCGGCAAGGTCGCGATCTACAACGAGAACATCCGCGCGATCGCCGACGCCCACGACTGCGTCGTCGCCGACCAGTGGGGACTGAAAGAGGTGCAGGACATGCGCTTCTTCGACGACGACCGGCTTCACTACAACGCTCTCGGCCACCACGAGGTGGCGCGCATGGTGCTGCGGGCGTTGAACGTGCCCAACGACCTGCAGCCGATGCAGCCCGAGGCCCTGAACGCCACCACGTGGCGTGCCGCGCGCGAGAAAGACCTCGTGTGGGCGCGGTCGTACCTCGTGCCGTGGGTGCTGCGGCGTCTGCGGCATCAGTCGTCGGGCGACCACATCCAGGCCAAGCGTCCCGAGCCGCTGCCCGTCATCACGCTGGCGCCGGGGCGGGATGCCACGGCCTCGGGCGAGACGCGGGTCTGACCGCCGTGTCGGTCGAGGCCCTCGTCCCCGGAGTCCGCGCACGCGTATGAGCCGCCCCGCGACCCACCCCCGCCGCCCGCTCACGCGAACGCCGGGGCGCCCTCCACCGCCCCCGCGAGCTCTGCGAGCGTGCGGTGACTCAGCACGTCGGCGATCGTCACGGAGACCCCGCGCGCGGCGAGGGCGTGGGTGAACGAGACGAGGTCGATGCTGTCCATTCCGGCGTCGAGGAGGTCGTCGTCGCGGTCGACCGGGTGACCGAGCACGGCCTCGGCGGCCTCAGCGAGAACGGCCTCCGCGAGAGCCACCTCCGCGAGATCGGCGCGCGCAGAGGTGGTCTCAGCGAGAACGCCCCCCGCAGAGACGACGACGGCGGGCTCCAGCGCCTGCAGCGCGCGCGCGTCGAGCTTGCCGTTCGGCGTCAGCGGCAGCGCCTCGACCAGTACCGCGTCGGCGGGGACCATGTACCCCGGCAGCACCGCGGCGAGCTGCGTGCGGAAGGAGGCGGCATCCATGAATCGGGGGAAGGGACCCGGCTCGTCGGTGACGAGGAAGGCCCGCAGCACGGTCCCGCGCCCGCGGGGCCGCGGGAGCACCGCGGCCTCGCGCACCCCGCCGAGGCTGCGCACTGCCGTCGCGACCTCGCCGAGTTCGATGCGGTGACCGCGGATCTTGACCTGGTCGTCGGAGCGGCCGAGGTACGCGAGTCGTCCGTCGGGTCGCACGCGGACCAGGTCGGCGGTGCGGTACATGCGTCCGCCGTGCCGGAAGGGGTCGGCGACGAACCGCTCGGCGGTGAGGGCTGCGCGCGCCGCGTACCCGCGCGCGAGCTGCGGGCCGGCGAGGTAGAGCTCGCCGACGGCTCCCACGGGTGTGGGCCGCAGCCGCCGGTCGAGGACGTACGCGCGCATCCCGGCGACCGGTCGACCCAGCACGACCTCGTCGGTCTCGCTCATCACCGCCGACACGGCGTCGACGGTCGTCTCGGTGGGTCCGTAGAAGTTCATCGCGCGCACCGGCGAATCCCCCAGCGTGCGCCACGCCTCGACACCGACCGCCTCTCCCCCGAGTCCCAGCACGCGCAAGCGCTCGTGCACCGGGCTGTCGGCCGGCAGGCACCCGAAAAGCGTGGGCGACAGCTCGATCATCGTGATGCCGCGGCCCAGGATCTCGGCCTCGAGGCTGACCGGATCGCGCATCGTGTCGGCGTCGAGCAGCTCCACCCGGTGTCCCGAGAACAGGGCCAGCAATGGCTGCCACGACGCGTCGAACCCGAACGACCACGCGTGCCCGACGGTGAGCGACCCCGGTGCGGCGCCGGAGTACGCACGCTCGGCGTGGTCGGCGTGGAGGGCCACGATGCCGCGGTGCGTGGCGACGACGCCCTTGGGCTCCCCCGTCGACCCGGAGGTGAAGATCATGTACAGCGCGTCGTCGGGGTGCACGTCGACGACGGGCGGGGCGGCGTCCGCGGGCTCGACCTTCGGCACGTCGTGCCACGGCGAGACGCCGATCACCGCTCGAGGGCCGGACAGGCGGCGGATCGCGTCGAGGCGACCGGCGGGTAGCGTCGGGTCGAGGTACACCGCGCACGCACCGGCCCGGGCGATGCCGAACAGCGCCTCGACCACCTCGATCGAGCGCGGCAGGGCGATGCCGACCACGTCTCCCCCGCCGATCCCCGCGGCGGCGAGTCCGGCGGCGAGGCGGGCCGCGCGATCGTCGAGCTCGCGGTAGGTCCAGGCGCGGGTGCCGTCGGCGAGGGCGATGGCGTCGGGGCCGGAGGCCACGGCCTCGGCGAACAGGTCGGGAACGGTGCGGCGGTCTTCGAGCGGGGCGCCCCGGTCGTCCGCCGCGCTCGGGTCGCGGCGAGAGGCGGCGGCATCCATCCCCGCGGTGAGATCGCTGTCGCGCTCGACTCCACGCGCGTCGCCGGCCAGCCGCGCCCACGCCGCGCGGTCCACGTCCCGTTCGGCCCGGATGCCGTCGACCGGCGCGGCGGGTCGGGCGATGATCTCGTCCAGCGCGGCCTGCCACAGATCGGCGAGCCCCGACGCGGAGTGCCCGACGAGTTGCTCGGCGCGCACCTCGACATCGACGACGAACCGACCCTCGATCACCGCGGGGGCGACGACGAGCGGGTAGTGCGTGAGGCTGTGCGCTTCGGCGTGGCGGACAGCGGCATCCGGAGCGAAACCGGTGCCGTCGTGACGCGAGACGGGCGCGTTCTGGAAGACGAGCAGGGTGTCGAAGAGCGACCCGGCGCCGGCGGTGCGGGCGATCGCGCGCAGCCCGGGGTGGGCGTGTGCGACGTCGAGGGCGAAGTCGTGCTGCAGCCGCTCGAGCACGGCGGCCACGGGAGCGTCGTCGAGGCCGATACGCACCGGCACGGTCGTGATGAACAGCCCCACCATGCTCTCGCTGCCGACGAGCTCGGGGTCGCGGCCCGACACGGTGGTGCCGAAGACGACGTCGTCGCGGTCGGTCAGGCGCGACAGCATCACGGCGGTGGCGAGCTGGGCGAGCGTGTTCAGGGTCACGTCGTGGCTGCGGGCGAACGACAGGAGGCGATCGGTGTCGGATGCCGACCACCCCCGCCGCTCGATCGTGGCGGCGCCGAAGCGGCCGTCGCCGGGCTCGGTCGCACGGTCGGCCAGCTGCAACGGGACGAAGCCGGCGCCGAGACGCGCGCGCCAGTGGTCGAGCGCTGCGGTCATGTCTTTCTGCTGCAGGTGGAGCACCTGATCGCGGAAGGGGCGCACCGCGGGGAGCGCGGCGTCTGCGTAGGCACGCTGGATCTCGTCGATCACGATGCCGAACGACCACCCGTCGAGTGCGATGTGGTGCCCGGTGAGCACGACCTCGTCGCCCGCGTCGGCATGGACGAGGGTCACGCGCAGCAGCGGACCGGTGCGCACGTCGAACCCGCGCCCGCGTTCCTCGTCGGCGATCGTCACGCCGTCGCCGGAGCGTTCTTCGACGGGGATCGTCCCCCGCGCGGGAATGACGTGGACCGGGTGCGGCAGTCCCTCGTCGACGAAGCGCCCGAGCACGACCGGGTGACGCGCAGCGACCGTGTCGACGGCGGAGCGCAAGCGAGCGGCATCCACTCGCCCGTCGAGTTCGAGACGCACCTGGATGACGTACGCGTCGTCGGTCTCGGCGGCCAGGGCCAGCAGCCCGCGCTGCAGCGGGGTGGCCTGAAGGACGTCGGCGATCATCGGCAATCTCCTGTCGAGGCGGGACGCGGGGCACGCGGGGTCACGACGCCCGCGATCATCGGGGGTCCCCCACCAGAGCGGCGAGGAGTTCGGGGCTGAGCCCGGAGGCCGACAGCGGGGTGCTCTCGGTCGCGGTCGCGGCGGTCTCGGCGGGCCGGAGCGCACGCGCGAGCTCGACGAGCACCGGGTGCGCGAACACCTGGCGCGGGGCGGCGGCGAGACCGCGCTCCCGGAGGCGCGCGACGAACGCGATCGATGAGATGCTGTCGCCGCCGAGGGCGAAGAACGACGCCTCGGGCGAGGGATCGGGGATGCCGAGCGCCTCGGCCGCGCACGCGAGGACCGCGTTCAGGGTGTCGATGTCGGGATCGGTTCCCGCGCCCGCGGCGGCGGGAACGGAACCCGCCGCAGCCCCCGCCCCGGAACCGCGGACGGGTTCGGCATCCGGAGCACTCGACTCGGTCGGCCGCGCCTCGCCGCGCGGGATCGGGAGGTCGGCGAGGGTCGCGGTTTCGTCGGAGTCGGCCAGCGCGCCGATGACGGCCAGCAGCCGTTCGGCGAGACGGGCGACCGTGCGCGAGTCGAACAGCGCGGTGCGGAACGCGATTCCGCCGCGCAAGCCCTCGGCGTCGTCGATGAACTCGAACGACAACTCGAACTTCGCGTGCGTGCGCTCGGGCTCGGCGATCTCGTAGGCGATCTCGCCGCCCGGGTGCGGGAGCGTGCCGCGCAGCTCTCCCCCGCTGTGCAGCTGCACCATCGTCGTGGCGAGGGGGCTCAGGCCGGTCGAGCGGTCGGGACCGACCGCGAGCACGACGTTCTCGAACGGCACCGTCTCGTGCTCGAGCGCGTCGACGAGGGTCTCGCGCGCCGAGACCACGAGAGCGTCGAGCGACGTGTCGGCCGAAACCCGATGCCGCAGCACGACCGTGTTGGCGAGCATGCCCACCATTTCGGACGTGCGCTCGTCGCGGCCCGCCACGGGAACGGCGACGAGGACGTCGTCGCTCTCGCCGAGGCGGGCGATCGTGGCGACGACCGCGGCCTCGAGCACCACGAACAGGCTCGAGCGGGTGCGCCGGGCGACGCCGCGCAAGCCCGCGGCGGCTCCGGCGGCGATCGTGAACGCGTGCCACCCGCCGTCGGCCGGGGCGAGGGGATCGGGCGCGCGATCGGCGGCGAGGGGCAGCCCCGCGGGCGCGTCGGCGAGCCGCGCGCGCCAGAACGCCAGGGACGCGTCTGTGTCGGCGCGTTCCGTGACCAGGTCGAGCGGCGAGGGCGCGGGGGTCGACCATGCCGGCGCGCGCCCGGCGGCGCGCGCGTCGTAGGCGGTGGCGAGATCGCGCAACAGGATGCCGGTGGACCACTCGTCGGCGACGAGATGGTGCAGCAGCAGACCCAGCGACCGACCGTCGTCAGTGTGCACCGCGCGCACCCCGATCTCACGGTCGAGGTCGAAGCCGCGACGGAGGTCCTCGGCATCCGTCGACCACCAGGCGAGGTCGTCGAGCCGGTGCGTCGGCACCACGCGCTGCCGGGGGGTGCCGTCGACGACATCCACCAGGACGCGCAGCCCCTCGTGGCGCACGAGCACGTCGCGGACGGCTGCCCGGAGCGCGGCGGGATCGGGAGCACTGGTGAAGCGCAGCACGTACGGGATGGCGTAGCCGAGACCGCCGTCGTCGAAGCGGTCGAGGAACCAGATGCCGCGCTGCTGCGGGAGCAGCGCAACCGCGTCGGCGCGCGTGGCCGCACCGGACTCCTCCGTTTCGGCGGAACGCGGCGTACCGGGGGGGGCGGGAGCGTCGGCGCGGGCGGCCCCCGATCTCGCCGTCACGGGCTCACCCGCCACCGCACCGAGCGCCCGCGCGGTGGGGTGGGCGAAGAAGTCGCCGATGCGCAGGCCGTCGATACCGCGCGCGCGAAGGGTGGCGATGACGCGGGTGGCCAGCAAGGAGTGTCCGCCGGCGTCGAAGAAGTCGTCGTCGGGACCCAGGTCGAAAGCTTCCAGGGCACCGCGGAACGCCTCGAGCACGGCATCCGCCCGCTCGCTGAGCTCGGCGTCTGCAGACACCGTCGCGGTGCGTACCGGGGCCGAGGCGTCGACGACCCCCGTCGCGACAGATGCCGGTCGCAGCAGCAGGACGTCGCGCAGCAGACGCCCGGCGGGCTCGTCCCCCTCCGCGGTCGCGAGGGCCTCGACGGCCGTGCACAGCGCGTCGAGCACCGTGCGCGCCGCCGTCTCGGAGACGTCGGACGACCACGTCACCTCCACCGCGGGCGTCGTACCTTCGCGGAGGGCGATGGTGATCCCCGGCTCGGTCGCCAGCGGCGGCAGCTCGATCTCGCGGGCCGCGGCGCCGCCGATGCGGGCGGAGCCGAGCACGTCGCCGACGCCGACGAGCAAGAACCCGGCGCGCTCGCGCAGCGCGGGCTGCGTGCGGCGGATCAGCTCGATGGGAACGACGCCCCCGGCCGTCGCCGTGCGCACCGCCTCGACGGTGCGGGCGGTCAACGACGCCACCGTGTCGTCGCCGCGCACCCCGAGCCGCAGCGGCACGAGATTGCCTCGCGCGCCCACGGCGTGCGCTCCCATGCCCTCGACGTCGAGGACGGGCAGGTCGATGACGCCATCGGTGCGCCCCGTGGCCGCCGTCAGCACCGCCGCCGCGGCCACCGCGAGCGTGTGCAGTCCACCGGCTCCGGTGCGGGCGCCCGCCTCGGCGAGCCGCGGCAGCTCGGCGCGCAGGCGCCGGATGCCGTGCGCCTCGGCCCCGACCGGTGTCGGCTCCGCCATAGAGCGACGCCAGGCCGCGGGGAGCGTCAGCGGCACCGCGCCGTCGAGCACCGCACGCCACCGCTCGAGCACGGGTGCACTGCCCGTCCCCCGCAGCCAGCGCACCTTCTCGGCGGCGAAGCGCCGGTAGGCGCCCCGATCGATGGCGGGGGCGTCGCCGTCGTAATGAGCGCTCAGCCGGGCGAAGAACGGATGCCAGGAGGCATCGTCGAGGGCGATGTGGTGCCCCACGATCCCGAGCACGAGTCCGGGTCGACGGGCGTCGTCCACGCCGGTGTGGGCCTCCCCGGAGGTTCCTCCTCCGGTGGCGCCCGCAGCAGTGCCCCGACCGCGGGTGTCCCCGGAGCCGGTGTCGATGAGCGAGACACGCAGCGGAGCCTCGGTGGCGAGGTCGAAGGCCACGCGCGCGCGGCCCACGACGTACGCGCGCACCTCGTCGGGGGCGAGCGCGATCCGCTCGACGTGGACCGCGTCGGCGGACAGCTCCCGCGGGCGTACGCCGCCCTCCACGGCATCCCAGACGGTGCGCAGTGCCGGGAAGTCCTCGATCGTGCGGCGCAGCGCCGTGGCGAGCCGATCGGCGTCGACGTCGCCGTCGAACCGCACGGCGAGGGCGACGGCGCCCGTCGCCGCGTACGGGTCGAGTTCGTGCAGGAGCCACATACGCTCCTCCGAGGGCGAGGCGACCACTTCGTCGACCGATGCCGGAGCGGCAGCGGTGGCGATCCCCCGCGCTTTCAGCAGGGCGTCCATGCGGGCGCGCTTCGCGCCGCTCAAGAGCGACGACGCGCGCACGGCGGGCCGCGGACGACCCACTGCGTCGAGGCGCCGGGACACGGCATCCAGGATCTCGCCCGCCGTCTCGAGCGCGAGGGCGTCGACGGCGACGTCGGCGGTGAGCACGAGGGCACCGTCGCTCTCACCGAGTCGGATGTCGAGCACGACCTGGGGCGTCGCCGTCCATGAGGCGACCGGGGCGGGGGTAGCGGGCCAGGCGAGGCCGTTGGTGACGACGACCGGGCAGGCGACCGCCGTGCGGTCGCGTCGGGCCAGAGCGGTGGCGACCGCGGGGCCGTCGGGTCCGTCGAGGCGAGCGAACAGCTCGGCCTGCAGCACCCGGGCGCTGCTGACGGCGTCGGCCGGATCGGCTCCGGCGCCCACGACGACGAAGCCGGCGAACGGCCCCACCGGCGCATCTTCGCCGCCCCCCGCGGTCGGCACCGACAGCCGCACCGGGCCACCGGATCGCGCGGCGAGCTCGTCGCCGATCGCACCCGCGGCGACGGAGTGCGCCGACAGGCCCGCCGCTCCGCCTGCGAGCACCGCTCGCCGCCAGATCGCCGCGTCGACGACCCGAGAGGTCCGCTCGGTGCGGATCGGTCCCAGGCCGTCGAGGGCCGCGCGCCAGGGCAGACGGGGAGCCGCGGGCAGGTCGTCGGCCGCGCGCTGCGCCCGGTCGGCGTCGGCGCCCGCAGGGAACGCGCGCAGAGCGTCGAGCAGCCCCGTCGGTGCGGGCGGCAGGGAGAGCGTCGGGTCGGCCAGCAGACGCCGAGCCTCGGAGATGACGCGTGCGAGGCCCTGCCCGTCGAGGGCGAGCGCGTCGGAGCACAGCACCACCGCGTCGCGGTCGTCGCGGCGCACGTGCACGACCTCGACCAGCGCGTCGAGGGGCCGAGGTGCGGTCCGCAGCTCCGCCAGCAGATCGACGAAGGCGTCGTCGCCGCGTCCGTGCAGGTCGACCACCCGCAGCACGTCCGCCTCGGGCGCGACGCTCTGCGTTCCCGCCGCCGCGTCGATCCGCAGTCGCAGCGCCTCGTGACGGGCGACCAGGGATGCCACGACCTCGCGTAGCCGATCGGCATCGACGTCGCTCTCCCAGACGCGCACGTCGAGCATCCCGGTCGCCCCGAGGGGAGCCGCGCCGTCGCGCGCGGCGAGGTACGCCCGCTGCAGCGGGGTGAGGGGTGCGGAGTTTCCGTGCTCAGACATCGGCGCCCTCCGTCACGAGCTCGACGAGCAGTTCGGCGACGACGTGCACGTCGTCGCCGCCGCGATCGGCGAGCACGGCGGCGAGCCGGCGAGGCGTGCGCGCCTCGAACAGCTCGGCGACCGTGAGGTCGCTCACCCGCAGCTCGTCGCGCAGGGCTGCGACGCACGCGACGGCGCGCACCGAGTCGCCGCCGATGCGGAAGAAGTCGTCGTCGGCGCTCAGATCGGCCGTTCCGACCACCTCGGCCATGACCAGGGCCACGGCGCGCTCGAGCGGCGTCTCGTCGGACGCGGCCGCCGTGGGCATCGCCGCGCGCGCGGCCCCCTCGGCCAGAGCGGCGCGGTCGATCTTGCCGTTGACGGTCAGCGGCAGGCGGTCCACGAGCACGATGACCTCGGGCAGCATGTACGCCGGCAGGCGTTCCGCGAAAGCGGCGCGGATGCCCCGCTCGTCGACGACCGCGCCGGCTCGGCGCGCCACGGTGACCGCGAGCACTCCCGACCGCACGGGCAGCAGCGACGCGATCGCGCGATCGACGCCGGGCACGCCGTCGAGAGCGCGCTCGATCTCGCCCAGCTCGATACGGTATCCGCGCAGCTGGATCTGGTGGTCGCGGCGCCCGTGGAACTCGATCACCCCGTCGGGGCGGTAGCTCGCCAGATCGCCGGTGCGATACCACCGCACCCCCTCGTGCAGGACGAAGCGGTCGCTGGTGCGCTCGGGGTCGCGGCGGTAGCCGCGCGCCACGCCCGCTCCCCCGATCCACAGCTCGCCGACGACGTGTTCGGGGCAGTCCTCGCCGCGCTCGTTGACGACGCGGCAGCGGACGCCCGCCATCGGAACGCCGTACGGGACGACGGCCTCGGGGTGGTCGGCATCCGGTTCGTGAACGGTCGAGTGGATCGCCGTCTCGGTCGTGCCGCCGAGTCCGGCGAAGCGCACGCCGGGCACGCGCGCAGCGAAGGCCGCGGCTGTCGAGCCGGGTACCCAGTCGCCCCCGGTGATCACGGTGCGAACGCTCGCGAGCTGATCGTCGGATGCCGCATCCAGCAGCATCCGCAGCAGGGCGGGCGCCGCGTTGACCACCGTGACACCGTGCCGCTCGATGAGCTCGGCCCACGCGAAAGCGTCGCCCGTGTCGGAGGCCTCGGGCATGACCACCGAGCCGTCGAGGGCGAGCGGGGCGAACAGGTCGTACACCGACAGGTCGAACTGCAGCGACGACAGCGCGATCGTGCGCTCGTCTCCGGTGAGGCCGAAGTGCGCGGCGATCGCGTCGATCGTCGCCGCCGCCGCGGAGTGCGGCACCTCGACGCCCTTCGGCTCGCCCGTCGACCCCGAGGTGAACAGGACGTAGGCGATCGCCGACGGCTCGACCGGCACGGGGGCGGCGAGGGGGACGGAATCCCCCGCAACCGCGAGCACCGGCACGTCGACGCCCTCGGCCGCGCCCACGAGCGCCTGGGCGCCGGAGCGCGCGAGGATGCGGTCGCGGCGGGCGGCGGGATCGTCGACGTTGATCGGCACGTAGGCCGCCCCCGCCGCGAGCACGCCGAGCACCGCGATCGCCTGGTCGACGCCCTTGGGCAGGCGCACCGCGACCGTGTCGCCCGCGCGGACGCCGATCGCGGCGAGACGCGCCGCGAGGGTGAGGGCCTTCTCCGCGAGCTCGCCGGCGGTGAGGGTGCCGCGCGCGGAGCGGACGACGATGCCGTCGGGGTGCGAGCGGGCGCGGGTGAAGAACGCGTCGTGCAGGGTGCGGGCGGCGGGTGCGGGCACGTCGTGCGCGGTGCGCCGCTCGAGCTGCCCCGCCGGGAGGGGAACGGCGCCGTCGCCGTGGTCGATCACGGCGTCGACGAGGTCGATGAACGCGCGGAACATGTCGGCGATCACTCCGGGCGGGAAGGCGTCGCGGCGCACGTCCCAGTTGACGAGCATCCCCTCGGCGACGTCCACCACCTGCGCGTCGAGCTCGACCTGCGGTCCCTGCGAGATGATCCACGACGGCGTGCCGAACACGCCGAGCACCCGCTCCGAGAACAGCCGGCCGAGGTTGAGGCCCGAGGTGAACACGATCGGGGCGAGCACGGGTTCGCCGGCTGCACGGCCGAGGTCGCGCAGCACATCGAGCCCGCCGTACGCGGCGTGGTCGACGGCCGCGTGCAACTGGCTCTGCAGCCGCCGGGCGCGCTCGGCGAACGACTCCGGAGCGGTGTGGTCGACGGCCAGGAGCACCGAGTTGGTGAAGTCGCCGACGAGGTCATCGACGTCGGGCACGACGGGCGCGCGCGTGAAGAGCGGCACGTTCAGGAGGAACCGCTGCTGGGTCGACCAGCGCGCCACGACCTCGGCGAAGGCGGTGGCGAGCACGACCGACGGCGTCACCCCGAGGCTCCGGGCGCGCGCGGCGAGGGCGTCGGCTCGGTCGTGGTCGAAGGTCTCGGCGAGGCGGACGCTCGCGTGCGGGTCGGGCCGGTCGCCCTCCGCCCGCGCCGGGAGCGCCGGGGCACCGGGGAACGTCGGCACCCGCTCGGCCCACCAGGCCCGGTCGCGCTCGCGGGCCGCGGGGTCGCCCTCGACGGCGAGGTATTCGCGGTAGCCGGGGTGGGCGGGAACGCCGAGCACGGCATCGTCGTCGTAGGCGCGAGCGAGGTCTTCGAGGATGCGACGGTAGCTCTGCGCGTCGGCGGCGAGCATGTCGACGTCGACGTGCAGCCGCGTGCGCCCGGCGGGCAAGAGGGTCAGGGCCACCTGGACGACCTGGCCGTCGACCACGTCGAGCATCTGGTGCGATCGTTCGTCGCGCAGACGCTCCAGCTCGCGAGCGACCCCGGCGTCGTCGAGGTCACGCAGGTCGTCGACCCGCACCGTCGACGACACCGCTCCCGCGGGAACGATCCACTGCATCGCGTCGTCGGTGAAGGCCGCGCGCAGCATCGGGTGGCGTGTGACGAGCGCCGTCACCGCGCGCGAGAGACGGCCGGGGTCGATGCCGTGGCCGTCGAATTCGACGTAGAGGTGCGCGGCGACCCCGCCCAGCCGATGCTGCGTCTGCCGGCCGCTCCAGTAGGCGTGCTGCATGGGCGCGAGCGCGAAGCGGGGGTCGTCGTGCACGGCGGCGCGTGCCACCTCGCGCGAGACGGGTGCGCCGGCCCCGGCGAGAAGGCGCTCCCACGCGGCGACGGTCGGGGTGGCGGCCAGCGCGCCGAAGCCCACCTCGGCGCCTTCGGCCCGCCATCGCTCGACGAGGCGGATGATGGCGAGCGAGTGCAGTCCGTGCATGAGCAGGTCGTCGTCGGGCTCGATCTCGTGCGCGGCGATGCCCACCTGGGCGGCGATCTCGGCGGTGATGCGGGTGCGGTCGAACACGGTTCTCCTCAGACTCCAACGGGAACGGAAAGACGGATGCCGACGCCCTCGGCGCCGACGTTCGCGGGGGCGCCCGCGAAAGGGGCAAGACGGATGCCGATGCCCTCGGCGCCGGGAACGAGGTCACCGGCGTCGACGGCCTCGGAAAAGAACGGGAGCATGCCGACGCCCGCGGGGACCGCCGCGTGGCGCCCGGTGTGGGCGCGCACCGCCCGGGCGCCGCGCGGGGCTTCGTCGCGCACGGCGAGGGCGCCCGGCAGTCCCCCGACATCGAGGTCGACGAGCTCCAGCCGAGCCGCGGGGTCGAGAGCACACGTCACGACGGCCGGCGCCGCGTCGGCGGGGGCGAGGGTGAGGGCCTCGGGCTCGGCGACGAGGCCGGTGCCGAGGCACTTCACGACCGCTTCGCGGCGCACCCACGCCCGCGCGAGCGTCGCCGCGTCCCAGCCGCTCCGCGGACGTTCGCGGACGGGGAGGTAGTCGGCGACGGCGTCGTTCGCCGCACCGATCCCCGCCTCGACGTCCACGCCCACGTCGCCCTCGGGTCGGTACGCCACGAGCACCACGCCGCCGGAGTGGGCGATCGAGATCCCCCCGGCGGCATCCGGAGTCGACGGCATGCCGGCGCGCGGGTCACCCGGCGGGCGTACGTCGATCGTCACGTCGGCGGGGCCCCTGCCGGTGGCCGCGGCGACGAGCGCCCGCGCGAGCACGCGGCCGGTGGTGAACTCGGCCGCGCGAGCCGGGCGCATCGCCCTCAGACGCTCGCGCTCGCGGTCGCTCAGCCACGGGTGCCCCGGTGCGAGCACGCGGGCGGCGACGATCACGCGCCCACCGCCGTGCGGATGCGCGACAGCAGCAGCTCGGGGTGGTCGAGGAGGGCGAAGTGTCTTCCCTCCAGCACGAGCGTTCCGTGATCGATCGCGCCGGCCTGCAGTAACGGCATCCACCCGCGGACCGCGACGGGACCGGCGACGGGGTCGTCCCGCCCGGCGACGGTGAGCAGTCCCCCGGCGCGCAACGGACCGCGCTCGGCGTCGGCGGCTGCGCCCGGGCGGTCGAACTCGGCCGCGGCGGTGAGGTCACCGCGAAGGGCCCGGATCGCGAGCGTCAGGAACGGCTCGTCGCCGAGCAGCACCTCGGGGGTGCCGCCCAGACGACGCAGCCACGCGCGCCACGCCTCGCGGTCGTCGTCGGCGGGGAGGCGTCCGCCGCGTCGTCGTCCCGGTGCGGGGCGACCCGACAGCACGAGGAGATCGACCGGGATCAGGGCCGACAGCGCCGCCGCGAGCGACGCGCCGAAGCTGTGCCCGAGCAGCACCGTGGGGATGCCGTCGGACGTCAGCTGTCCGAGCACGCCCGCGAACGCCGCGACGAACTCCGGGTACGAGGTGAGCGGCTCCTCGGCGATGCGGGTCTCGTGGCCGGGGTACTGCAGGGCGACGATGTGCGGCGGGTCGGCGAGACCGGCGCCGAGGCGCGCGTAGGCACCGGCCGATCCGCCCGCGTGCGGCAGGCACACGAGCCGCCACGCGGCGTCGGCTGAACCGCTCACTCGCGCGATCGCGCCGAGGTCGATCGTGCGGGTCACCGTGCGGCCCTCTCGGGCGTACGCTGGCGCACCTTGCTCACCTTGCCCACGCCCGTGGTCGGAAACGCCGCGACGAACTCGATCGTGTCGGGCAGCTTGAAACGCGCCACGCCCCGATCCGCGAGGAACCGGCGCAGCTCGATCGCCCGCGGGGCGCGGTCGAGGTCGCGACGCGGGATGACATAGGCGGCGATGCGCTCGCCGAGGGTGTCGTCGGGCACGCCCACGACCGACACGTCGTGCACGACGGGGTGGCCGAGCAGGAGGTTCTCCAGCTCTTCGGGCGCGACCTTCTCGCCGCCGCGGTTGATCTGGTCCTTCGCGCGCCCCACGACGCGGACGTACCCCCGCTCGTCGACCGAGACGAGATCGCCCGTGCGGTAGAAGCCGTCGGCCGTGAAAGAGGCGCGGTTGACCGCTTCGTCGGCGAGGTACGCGCGGATCGTGTACGGCCCGCGCGTCAGCAGATGCCCCGGTGTTCCCGTCGGCACCGGCTGATCGTGATCGTCGACGACGCGTACCTCGTCGTCGGCCGAGATCGGTCGCCCCTGGGTGGTGACGATCGTCTCCTCGTCGTCGTCGAGGCGCGTGTAGTTGACGAGACCCTCGGCCATGCCGAACACCTGCTGCAGCGTGCACCCCAGCTCGGGTCGAACCCGCCGGGCGACGGCCTCGCTGAGCTTCGCCCCGCCCACCTGGATCGTGCGCAGCGACCGCAGTCGCTCGCCGTGCGCGGCATCGAGCCAGGCGATCAGCAGCGGCGGCACGAGCGCGACGGTGGTCACGCCATGCCGCTCGATGAGGGGGAAGGCGATGTCGGGGCTCGGCGCGGGACACATGACCACCGATGCGCCGACGGCGATCGCGCCCAGGATGCCGGGTGAGCTCATCGTGAAGTTGTGGGACGCGGGTAGGGCGACGAGCATCACGCTGTTCTCGTCGAGTCCGCAGATCACGGCGCTCTCGCGTACGGAGTAGAGGTAGTCGTCGTGCGTGCGTGGGATGAGCTTCGGCCCGCCCGTGGTCCCACCCGACAGCTGCAGGAAGGCGATGGCATCCGGTCGCGACGGGCTCTCGCGGCGCTCGGCGGGCGCGGGGGCGTCGAGATCAGCGGATGCCACGAGCAGCACGCGCACGCCCGCGGGAGCGCCGCGTCGGGCGATGTCGGCGTAGTCGGCGTCGGCGGGACGACCGAGGGTGAGGATCGCGCGCGCGGCCGAGCGGGTCGCGACGTCGGCGAGCTCGTGCTCGCGGTGGGCGGGGAGCGCGAAGACGGGCAGCGCCCCGACGAGGGCGAGCGCGAACACCGCGACGGGGTGCTCGGCGACGTTCGGCAGGAAGAGCACGATCCGATCCCCCGGGCGGATGCCGTCGGCAGCGAGCCGCTCGGCGAGGGCCCGTGCGGCGCGGTCGAGTCCGCGGTAGTCGAGCACGCGATCGCCGTCGATCACCGCGGGGCGCGCGCCGTGGCGCGCGACGGTCTGCTCGAGCAGCCCGGTGAAGGTCTGACCGATCCAGTACCCGCGTGCGCGATACGCGACGGCGACGTCGTCGGGGTACGGGCGCACAGCGCGCAGGGCGTGCTCCACGCGCAGCGACGCCGGGCGCAGGTCGGTCCAGGCGTCGTCGACGACGCGCAGCGCGTCGGGGCGCGGCAGCGGCTCGGTCACGGGGGTCCACCCGGCTGGCAGGGGCGGGTCCCACCGGCCAGAGCGAGTGCTGGCCCTCGTCGTTGACCAGCACGTGGAAACGGGCGTCGGGGTCGTCGAAGGGATTCGGCATCGGGGGGGGAACCTTTGTGTGGAAAGCGAGGAGGGAAGGGTCGTGGCGGGCGCGGGGCCCGCCACGACCGGTGCGTCAGGAGCCCGTGATCGCGCTGAGCGCGTACGAGGCGTTCAGCGGCGACGGGTTGCGCAGCGCCGCGATCTGCACCATCGACAGGTCGACGAGGTGACCGTCCTTGACGGCCGTGAGCGTCGGGAAGACGGCGCTGCTCTGCCACGCGGTCTTGACGTCGGGGCTGAGGAAGGCGACGTACATGCGGTCGGCATCTGCCTTGTCGACGGTCTCGAACGACAGGCCCGCGGCTCCCGAGCCGTCATCGAGCGCGGGAAGGGCGGCCGCGGTCGGGCTGAACGTCATGCCCAGGGCGTCGAAGGCGCGGACGCTGCCGTCTTCGGCGTCGTTGACGACCTTGAGGGCGTTGGGCGTGGCGAGCGAGAGCGTGTAGGTGAGCCCCTTCAGCTCGGGGTGGCTCTCCCCCGCCTCGGCGAACGTGGCCGTGTCGGCGTCGATGAGCGGCTGCACGGCATCGGTCTTGCCGAGCGCCTCGGCGATGAGCGGCGCCTCGACCTTCCAGTCGAGGTGGTGGATGTTCTTCGCGCTCGGGCCCACGACCGGAGCGATGGCCGAGAGGCCGGCGTAGTTGGCTTCGAGGTCGACGTACGAGGTCGCGACGATCAGGTCGGGGTGCAGCGCCGCGATGGCCTCGAGGTCGAGGGGCGCGCGGTCGGCCCCGGCGGCGGCGGTCTGGATGAGCGCGGGGGTCGTGGTGAGCTTCGGGGCGAGCCACGGAGCGATGCCGGATTTGTCGAACGGGAACGCGGAGGTCGCGACGGGCTCGACGCCCAGCGCCGTGACGATGTCGGCCTCCATCCAGCCGAGGGTCACCACGCGCTCCGGGGCCGCGGGGATGGTCGCTTCGCCGTAGGCGTGGTCGACCGTGACGGGGAACCCGCCCGAGGTGGCTGCGGGCGTGCTGCCGGCATCGGGCGTGCCCGTGGCGCAGCCCGACAGCAGCGCAACGCTGACCGCGAGAGCGGCGGCCGCGGCGGCCGCTCGGGCCGGACGGAGGAAGCGGGCGAGAGACATGGAACTCCTTACGGGTGGTGAGCTGTGGAGGGGGCGGGATGCCGCAGGTCGGCGAGCACGCCCCGACATAGGTTAGCCTAACCTAACCATCTGTGACGCCCGCTTCTCGTGGCGTCGAGGAAACCGGCCGCCCACCGAGAGGATCCCCATGAGCCGCAGCCTGCGCCTGACCGAGAACCAGCGCGACGTGATCGCCCACCCGGCCCATGCGCACGGGCTCGCGGACGAGATCTCTCTCGTGCGGGATGCCGCGGAGATCTCGCCGATCGTCACGCGCGTGACGATCGATCTGGGCGGCACGCCCGACGCGGCGGAGTGGGCGAAGCCGAACACGGCGATCCGCATCGAGGTCCCCGCGCTCGACGACGACACCGCGCTCGTGTCGCGCGTGTACACCGTCCGCCGCTTCGAGGCGCCGCGCACGATCGAGGTCGACGTCGTGCGGCACGGTCACCGCACCCCGATGACGGCGTGGCTCGCCGGCATCCGCCCCGGTGACAGCGTGCGCGTGATCGGTCCGCGCACGCACCTGCTGCCCGCCCACGACGGGCGCCCGATCGAGCTCGTCGCCGACGACTCCGCGCTTGCGGCCGTAGCCTCGATCCTCGCGGCGTGGCCCGCGGGCAGCCGCGGACGCGTCCGCACGACGAGCCGAGACGACGTGGTGCTGGCGCAGCTGCCGCCCGCGCCCGACGTGTCGGTCGAGCGCATCGCCGATGTCGACGCCGTCGAGGCCCCGGTCGGCGCCGTGCTGTGGGCCGCCGGGGAACGCGACGCCATGCGGGCGCTGCGCGCGCGGTGCCTCGCCGCCGGCATGGACAAGGCCGACCTGCGCGTCTTCAGCTACTGGAAGCAGGGCGTGAGCAACAGCGTCATCGACGCCAAGCGCCTCGATCACTTCGCCGCGCTCCTGAAGGCGACCGGCTCGACCGACGGCGCCGACGACTTCGACATCGACATCTGAGACACCGGTGTCCGAGCCCCCGGCTCCGAAGATGCGGGCGCCGAAGCCCCCCGCACCGCAGACACCGACATCTGAGCCACCGGCTCCGCGGCCCCGAGCGCGCGCAGAAGGGTGCGGAACTTCGCGCCCGTCTCCTCGATCTCGCGCTCGGGCTCGGAGTCGGCCACGATCCCCGCGCCCGCGAAGAGCCGGATCGTGCGTCCGGCGATCTCGGCGCTGCGGATGCCGAGGGCCCACTCCCCGTCGCCCGCGGCGTCGGTCCAGCCGACGGGCCCCGCGAACGGTCCGCGCGGGACCGGCTCGAGCGCCTCGATCGCCGCGACCGCGTCCGCCGTGGGCACCCCGCCGACGGCCGGGGTAGGATGAAGGGCGAGAGCCAGCTCGGCGGAGGTGACCGTCGGGTCGTCGAGCACACCCTCGATCGTCGTCCCGAGGTGCCACATCGTCGGCGTCGCGACGACGTCGGGGCGATCGGGCACGCGTAGGCTGCGGCAGAACGGGCCGAGGGCGGCCGCGATCGCGTCGACGACGAAGCGGTGCTCGCCGAGGTCTTTCGTCGAGGTGGCCAGAGCCGCGGCCCGCGCCCGATCGACCTCGGGATCGGCGCTGCGCGGCAGGGAGCCCGCGAGCGGGACGCTGCGCACCGCCGTTCCCACCCGGCGGATCAACAGTTCGGGGCTCGCGCCGAAGAATACGCACGGCTCGGCGGTGGTACCGAGGTCGAAGGCGAAGCCGAACGCGGTCGGGTTCGCGTCGAACAGCGCCTGTACGAGAGCGGCGCGCGGCACGTCGGGCGGAAGATCGGCGACGAGGGTGCGCGCGAGCACGACCTTTTCGAGCCGCCCTGCGCGCAGGGCGTCGAGCGCCTCGTCGACGAGCGCGCCGAAGACGTGCGCCTCCGGCTCGGGCACGAAGCGCAGACCGACGTCGCGCGGCGCGGTGGCGGCCACGGCGGTGCGCGCCTGCACACCCTCGCGCAGCGTGTCGGTCGTCGCGACGCGTGCCGGAACGATGAGGTGCGCGTCGCGTGAGGGGTCGAAGCCGAGCGAACCCAGCACGAGGGGCACCCCGTCGTCGTGAGCGGCCGCGATGCGCTGCAGCACCGGGCCCGTGGCATCCGCTCGCCGACGCCCGAAGGCGACGACCGTCCGCTTGCTGCCGCGGTAGATCGCCGAGGCGCCACCGGGGAGGGGGGCGAGGGCGCTCATGCTCCGAGCCCCGCTCCCCCGTCGACCGTGAGCGTCTGCATCGTCACGTGCCGGGCGTCGTCCGACACCAGGAATCCGACCACCCGGGCGATGTCCACCGGGTCGGCGATCCGCCCCAGCGGGATGCCGAGCCGGAACGCCTCGGCGTCTCCCGGCCACCACACTGTCGCGACCGGCGCCGGTGATCGCGTGGAAGTCGCGCTGCATCGCGGTGTCGGTGGATCCGGGAGCGACGATGTTGCACCGGATGCCGAGAGCCGACGCCTCGAGTCCGAGGGTGCGCACGAGGGCGTTCGCGGCTGCCTTCGAGGCACCGTAGGCGGCCATGCCCGCGCGCGGGATCGCCGCGGCGTTGGAGGTGACGGCGACGAACGATCCACCGCCCGCCTCGACCAGGTGCGGCATCGCCGCGCGCGCGAGGGCGAGCACGCCCCCGGCGTTGACGCGGACGAGATCGAGCAGGTCGTCGATCGAGGTCTCCAGCGCGGATGCCACGTGGAACACGCCCGCCACGCTCACGGCTCCCACGAGCGGACCGAGCCGGTCGCGGGCCTCGGCGACGGCCTCCCCCAGGGCGGCCTCGTCGGTGACGTCGGCGACCAGCGGGATCACGCCTTCGACGATCTCGGGCCGTGCGCGATCGATCGCCGCGACCGAGAGACCCCGGGCAGCCAGATCGGCGACGACCGCGCGACCGATGCCGCCCGCCGCTCCCGTGACGACGACCGCGCTCATGAGACGCCGTTTCCGACGAGGGCGTCGGCGAGCGCATCCCGGTGACCGAGGGTCGCCGCGCGTCGTGCGTCGAGCGAGTCCGCGATCTCGCCGGCGCGCACCGCGACCGCCGACAGCAGCGACGACGTGAGACCGTGCGAGTGCTCGGTGCCGCCCTGCAGATACACGGCGGGCGCGAACGCGTCGTCGGTGCGCAGGCGATAGTCGCGTTCGACGATCACCCGGCCCTGCTCGTCGCGCGCGAATCGCGAGGCGAGCGCTGGCAGAAGGTCGTCGACCGAGACGGGCTCGTAGCCGGTGGCGAACACGACGGCGTCGACCTCGATCTCGCGGGTCGTGCCGCGCGACTCGTCGCGGATGGTCAGGGCGACCCCGTCGGGGCCGTCGACGACGCGTTCGACGCAGCTGACGTTCTCGATGTGCAGCCGCCGACTGCCCTGCACCAGCTCGGAGTACTCCCGGCGGTACAGCTCCTCGATGAGGTCGAGATCGACGACGGAGTAGTTCGTGTTGGCGTGCACGCGCAGCAGTCGCTCGCGGATGTCGGCGGGGGCGCCGTGGAACTCATCGATCGTCGCCGGGTCGAAGATGCGGTTGGCGTAGGGGCTGTCGTCGGCGGGCGCGAACCCGAAGCGCCCGAAGATCGCGTGCACCGCGGCATCCGGATACCCGGCGTGCAGATACTCGACGATCTCGGCCGCGCTCTGGCCGGCTCCCACGACCGCGAACCGACGATGGGCGGATGCCGGGAGCGCGGCGAGCGCGGACAGGAACGCGTCGGAGTGCCAGACGCGCGGAGAGGGCTCGACGCCGCGGGGCAGGCGCGGGCGCAGGCCCGCTCCGACGACCACGCTGTCGGCCTCGACGCTCTCGCGGACGCCGTCGCGCACGATGTCGACGGCGAGGAGGTCGACCCGGTCGCCTTCGCCCACGGGGCGCACCTCGATCACCTCGGTGCCGTAGTCGCATACGGGGGCGAGGCGCGCGGCGGCCCATTGCAGGTAGTCGTGGAATTCGAGGCGGGTGGGGAACGACGTCTTCAGGTTGATGTAGTCGATCAGGCGCCCCTGCTCGTGCAGGTAGTTGACGAAGCTGAAGGAGCTCCGCGGGTCGCGGAGGGTCACGAGGTCTTTGAGGTGGTTGACCTGCAGCGTCGCGCCGGGCAGCAGCATGTCGCGGTGCCATCCGAAGCACTCCTGGCGCTCGAAGAACCGCATCCGGCCGGTGTCGCCGCGTTCCTCGAGCGCGATGGCGAGGGCGAGGTTGGAGGGACCGAAGCCGATGCCGACGGCGTCGTAGCGCGCGGTCATCGGGGAACCGCCGCCACGGCGCCGGCGAGCGCCCGCGACGCCTGGTCGGCGGTGGTGACGACGCCGCAGCGGCGGGCGACGTACGACAGCGCCATCTCGTGGTCGTCCCGCGAGAAGTCGGCGACGGCGTCGGCGACGAGGAACGCCTGCCGGTCGCCCATGAACGCGCTCGCCGCGGTCATGAGGCACCCGATGTGCGCGTACACGCCGGTGATGATGATCTGGTCGCGGCCGAGGTCGGCGAGCAGGTCTTCGAGGCCCGAGCGGACGAACGCGTCGTACCGCCACTTGGTGAGGCGGTGGTCGTGCGCGCGCGGTTCGAGTTCGGCGACGATGCGCTCGCCGTCGCCGCTCGGCACGCCGGCGCCCCAGAGGTCGAGCTGCAGCCCGCGTTCGATCGGTGACTGCCCGCCGGGCTGGGCCGTATAGACGACGGGAACGCCCGCGGCGTCGGCGACCTCGCGCAGGCTCTGGATCGCCGCGACCGCGGGGGCGAAGGGCTCGGCGCCGCGCACGAACGCGCCGGCGAAGTGCTCCTGCATGTCGTGCACGAGCAGCACGCTGCGCTCCGGATCGATGCGCCAGTCCAGCGTCGACGCGGGGATCTCGGTCGGCGCGGTGTAGGGCCGGATGCGGGGAAGAGCCATGGGCACCCTCTCGTCTCGGGTCGGCTGCGGTCGGTGCAGCTGGGGGGACGGCCCTCCGATCGGGGGCCGGGGCGGCTCGTCGATGCGAGCCAGCGCCCGAGTAAGTAAAGTTAGGCTAACCAAACTTTGTCAAGCATGCCCCGGTCGAGAGGACCCCGCGACATGACGCTCTTCCGCGTGCCCGAACGACGGGACGTCGGGATGCCGCGCCTGCAGCGCCGACGCCGGGCGGCGATCCCGCTGCTCGGCGCGATGCTGCTCGTCGCCGTGGCACTGAGCCTGGCTCTGGGGGGGCGGGAGATCTCCTTCACGTCCCTGATGGACGCCGTCTTCTCGCCGAGCACCTCCGACCAATCCGCCGTGGTGTGGGGACTCCGTGCGCCGCGCACCGCGGTCGGAATCCTCGCCGGGGCTGGTTTCGCCGTCGCGGGAGCCCTCATCCAGGCCGTCTCTCGCAACCCGCTCGCCGAGCCCGGGATCGTCGGGGTGAGCGCCGGCGCCGGTTTCGCCGTCACGGTCGCCGCCGCGGCGTGGGGCGTCGCCTCGCCCTCCGCCGTGGCGGGCGTGGCCTTCGCGGGAGCACTGGTCACCACGGCCGTCGTCCTGGCGATCGGGCGCACCGGCCGCCCGGGCGGTTCGGCGCGCATGCTGCTGGCCGGGGTCGCGATCGCGGCGATCCTCGGCGGCCTGTCGACGGGCATCGCCCTACGCGACACCTCGGCCTTCACCGCCGTGCGCAACTGGGCGCTCGGCTCGATCGTGGCGACGGGCTACGACCAGGCGCAGGTCATGGGCCTCGTCATCGCGGCCGGGGTGGTGCTGGCGTTCGCGTGCGCCCCGGGGCTCAACGCTCTCGCCCTCGGCGACGAACTCGCCACCTCGCTCGGCACCCGCGCGGCGTGGGTCCGCGGCGCCGGCGTCGTCGCGATCGCCCTGACCGCCGGTGGGGCGACGGCTCTGACAGGCGGGATCGTCTTCCTGGGCCTCATGGTGCCGCACGCGATGCGCTTGATCGTCGGCCCCGACCAGCGGTGGATCCTGGCGACATCGCTGCTGGCCGGACCCGCGCTCGTGCTCGTCGCCGACGTCATCGGACGTCTCGTCGCCGCACCCGGGGAGATCCCCGTGGGCGTGGTCGTCGCGGTCGTCGGGGCGCCGGTGCTCATCGCGATGGTCCGCCGCCGGGAGGTGAGCGGACTGTGAACGCGATCGCCACGCCGCCCCCCATCATGACGCTCCCCCGCCGGGAGGTGAGCGGACTGTGAACGCGGTCGCCGCGACGCCCCCCATCATGACGCTCCGCCGTCGGGAGGTGAGCGGACTGTGACGCTCGCTCCCCCGCCGTCCTCACGCGAGGGCGAGCCGACCGCCGCCCCCGCCGCACGGCATCCCGCCATCCGGCCCCGCGGCGCACGGCGCCGTGTCGTGGTGGTCACGACCGCGCTGTTCCTCGCCGCCGTCGTGCTCGCGGTCCTGTCCCTGACGCTCGGGAAGTACCCCATCGCTCCCGACCGCCTCCTCGCCGTGGTCCTGGGCACCGGCAGCGACTTCGAGCGACTCGTGCTCGTCGAGTGGCGTCTGCCGACGGCGATCGCCGCGGTCGTGTTCGGCGCCGCCCTGGGACTCGCGGGCGCGATCGTCCAGCGCCTCACCCGCAACCCCCTCGGCTCCCCCGACCTCGTCGGCATCGACGTGGGCGCCTTCACGGGCGTGGCGATCGCGATGATCCTGCTCGGCGCCAAGGGCTTCTGGTCGGTAGCCGCCGCGGCGTCCCTCGGCGGTCTGCTCACGGCCGCGCTCGTGACGGTGCTCGCGTATCGGGGCGGGCTGTCGACGTTCCGCCTCATCGTCGTCGGCATCGCGGTGGCCGCGGCGCTCGGGTCCGTCAACGCCTACCTCCTTACCCGCGCCGACGTGGGCGACGCGATGTCGGTCGGTCTCTGGGGCGCAGGCTCGCTCGACCGGGTGTCGTGGCAGAGCCTCGGGCCGAGCATGGTGATCCTCGTGCTCGTCGGCGCCGCCGCGCTGCTCACCACCCGGTCGCTGCGCAGCCTCGATCTCGGCGACGACGTCGCCACCGCTCACGGCGTCGCGGTCGTGCGTTTGCGTCTGACGCTGATCGCTCTCGCCGTCGTCTTGACCGCGGTCGTGACCGCCGACACCGGTCCGCTCGCGTTCGTCGCACTCGCGGCTCCCCACGTCGCCCGGCGCCTCGCTCCCGGCACGGGGCTCATCCCGGCGATCGGCGCCGGAGCGTTCCTCCTCGCCTCCGCGCAGCTCGTCGCGCTCGTGCTGGGTCTCGCGGGTATCGCTGCTCCCGTGGGTCTGGTCACCCTCTCGCTCGGCGGCGCGTACCTGCTGACGCTGCTCGTCGGTGTGCGGCGGCGGTGACTGGCGGGACGACGGGTCGAGACGCCGCCCTGTGCGTGCGCGCGTGCACCGACGCTCTCGGCGCACGGCCGGAGCTGCTCGACGACCGAGGCCACGACCCGTGGACGGGCGCAGCCCGCGGCGTTTCGTCGGGCGGTCACGCCGTGGTTGACCGACCTCCCGCGGAGACGGCGGCCCGCGGAGTCGGCCGCCGCGTCTCGTTCAGCGCCGCCCGCGCCCCAGCTCCCACAGGGCCACCGCGCTCGCCGCGGCGACGTTGAGAGAGTCCACTCCCCCGGCCATCGGGATCGTCACCACGGTGTCGGCCGCGTCCAGCGCGCGGCGTGAAAGCCCGTCGCCCTCGGCCCCCATCAGCAGGGCGACGCGCTCGTGCCCCGCCGCCGAGAAGTCGTCGAGGGTGACCGCGTCGTCCGACAGCGCGAGGGCCGCGAGATGCAGCCCCGCATCGCGCAGCAGGGGGGCGGCCTCCGACCATTCGGGCAGTCGCGTCCACGGCACCTGGAACACCGTCCCCATGCTCACGCGCACACTCCGGCGGTACAGGGGGTCGGCGCAGCGGGGCGTGACGAGCACGGCATCCGCACCGAGTGCCGCCGCCGAACGGAAAGCCGCCCCGATATTCGTATGGTCGACGATGTCCTCGAGCACGACGACGAGCCGCGCGTCTCTCACGACCTCTTCGACGGATGCCAGCGCCGGACGATGCATGGACGCCAAGAGCCCCCGGTGCACCGTGTACCCCGTGATCCGCTCCGCCGTCTCGGACGAGACGACGTAGATCTCGGCATCCTCTCCGACGAGGGCGAGGGCGTCGGCGAGGAACTTGTCCTGCACGAGCACGGAGCGCGGACGGTGCCCCGCGCGGAGGGCGCGGTCGAGCACCTTCGAGGACTCGGCGATGTAGAGCCCGCCCGCGGGCTCGGTCACCCGGCGCAGCGACACATCGGTGAGGTCGCGGTAGTCGGCGAGGCGCGGGTCGTCGGCGGAGTCGAGAGGGATGACGGGCATCGTCCCATCGTGCCAGCCGAGCCGCACTCCGGCCGCGCCCGCCCCCGCCGAGTGTCCACGACACACCGCGACCCCGCGGGCCGTGGCGGCGTGTCGTGGAAACCCGACCGGCGAGCAGGCCTCGACGCGGGATGGACGCTACCGCGCGCGCCTCACGCGACGTGCAGCACACTCCCGCCCGCGACGACGAGCATCCGCTCGGGCACGCGCACCAGAGCGTCGAGCGGGTTCTCGGCCTCGACGAGCACGATGTCGGCGCGCGCGCCCTCGACGAGGTCGTGCACCTCGCGCCCCACGGCCCAGGCGCCCGCGCTGGTCGCCAGCCGCATCACGCGCAGCAGGTCCTCATCGCGCGCGAGGCCCGCCGCGCGGGCGTACTGCCACGCGATGCCCAGGGTGTCACCGGTGCCGTAGGGGCTCCACAGATCCCGGATGCCGTCCGTGCCGAACGCGAAGCGCACGCCGGCCGCGTCGAGCTCGGCGAGGGGCAGCTGCGGCACGCGGAGCGGGGCGACCGTGGTCATCGTGACCCCGACCTCGGCCATGGCCGCGAGCAGGTCGCGGCGACGCGCCGGGTCGAGCTGCGCGACGGCGAAGCCGT
Source organism: Microbacterium sp. SORGH_AS_0421 (assembly GCF_030818635.1). Lineage (NCBI taxonomy): Bacteria > Bacillati > Actinomycetota > Actinomycetes > Micrococcales > Microbacteriaceae > Microbacterium > Microbacterium sp. SORGH_AS_0421. The sequence goes on along the minus strand of NZ_JAUTAO010000001.1, from coordinate 2,563,976 downwards.
GGGCGACGTTCACGCGGCCCGCGAGCCCGAGACGCGCGGCGCGGTCCACGAGCAGCTCGATCTGGAACGCGCCGAGCTCGGCGGGGTCGTGCAGGTGGATGTCGATTCCCGCGCCCGTGTCGGCGGCGAGCTCGGCGATCGCGTCGATCTGCCCCACCGGGTCGCGGTCGATGGTGGCGGGGTCCAGCCCGCCGATCCACTCGACGCTCGGGCGGGTCGCTGCCTCGCGCAGAAGGTCGAGGACACCGGGGCGACGGAGGATTCCGTCCTGCGGGAAGGCGACGATGCGCACGTCGAGCGCCCCCTGATAGGCGGCGGCGGCTTCGTCGACCGCGTCGATGCCGCGCAGGCCGAGCTCGGCGTCGACGTCGACGTGGGTGCGGATCGCGGTGGTGCCGTGGCGGACGAGCTCGCGCAGCACGTACGCGGAGCGCTCGAGAGAGGGGATGCCGAGGCGATCGCGCTCGGCGCGTTCGTGCCGGATGCGCCCCTCGGTGCTCCCCTCACCGCCGTAGGACTGCCAGGGCAGTCCCCACCACGACTTGTCGAGGTGGGCGTGGGCGTTCACGAGGCCCGGCAGCGCCAGCAGACCCCGTCCATCGAACTCGCGCACCCCGATCGGGGCGGTCCCGGCGGGGGTGATCGCGGTGATGACCCCGTCGGCCATCGCGATGTCGACGGGATCGCCACCCCAGGGCCGCACACGGCGGAGGCAGGTGATCTCGAGCATGGCGGGTGGGGGGAGAGCGCTCATCCCTCCAGTATCGACGCCACAGGCCCGCGGCCACCGGGGGTGTGCCCGCTGCACCGCGTCCGGTACGCGCGGACCGGACGCGGTGCCCCGCCGTAGACTCGACGACACGGAGGTGTGCATGACCGACACGACGGAGGAGACCGAGTTCTCGGCATCCATCGATCGCGCCGTCGACGTGCTCGCGGGCCGCAAGATCGCCGTGTTGACGGGCGCGGGCGTGTCGACCGACTCGGGGATCCCCGACTACCGGGGCAAGGGTGCACCCACGCGCACGCCCATGACGGCGCAGCAGTTCCTCTCGAGCGCCGACGCCCGTCGCCGCTACTGGGTGGGCAGCCACCTGGGCTGGAAGGTGTTCGCGGCCGCGCAGCCGAACGACGGCCATCGCGCCCTCGCCGATCTCGAGTCCGCGGGAGTCGCCAACGGCGTCGTCACCCAGAACGTCGACGGTCTGCACGTGCGCGCGGGCAGCGGCCGGGTGGTCGAGCTGCACGGCACGATGCGCCGGGTCGGCTGCCTCCAGTGCGGGCAGGTGTTCGACCGCCGCGATCTGGCCGAGCGCGTCGAAGCCGACAACCCCTGGATCACGCTGCCCGAGAACGTCGAGCTCGGCCCCGACGGCGACGTGACCCCGGCTTCGGCCGACGGGTTCGTCGTCCCGGTGTGCTCGGTGTGCGAGGGCACGCTCAAGCCCGACGTCGTGTTCTTCGGCGAATACATCCCGGTCGAGAAGTTCCGCGAGGCCGAGCAGCTCGTCCACGCGAGCGAGGCTCTGGTCATCGCCGGTTCGTCGCTCGTGGTCAACTCCGGCATCCGACTGGTCGAGCGGGCGCGGCGCAGGCGCCTCCCGGTGGTCATCGTCAACCGCGGCGAGACCCGCGCCGACCAGCGCGCGGCGGTCAAGATCGACGGCGGCACGACGCACGTGCTGCGCGCTCTCGCCGACCGACTGCCGGCCCTGCTCTGAGACCCGGCTCCTCTCGCGCGGCGAACTGCCAGGCGAACGGCGACGCTGTGATCGCGCGACGACTCCGCGGCCGCATGCGCCCGCGGGGAGGGGCGGCCCGCGCCATCCGGTGCCGCGCCCACCGCCGTCACCGCTCCCGCGTGAAGCCCACCACTCCGCCGTCGAGGAACGCCCGGTGCGCCCCGCGCACGGTCATGCCGGTGAGACGCTCGATCGCGGAGGTCGCCCCGGGGCGCAGCTCGTCGTGGCGTCGCACGAAGACCTCGTGGGCGCGGGGGGCGTTCCACCCCGCGGGCAGCAGGTCGGCCGGCAAGTCGGGATCGGTGAAGGGGAAGCGGCGGTAGTCGTCGGTGAGGCGCACGCGGGCCACCAGGGCATCGTCGTCGGTCCCGCCGTCGGCCGGGCTGTCGTGCCGCGCCACGAACGTGCCGTACAGCGCGTCGAGCGCGTCGAGGTCCCACCCGCGCGCGGCGATCGATCGGTCGTGGTCGAGGTCGCCGCTGCGGCTGAGGAACACGTCGGAGCTCACGCCGTTGGTCTCCATCAGGTCGCGCGCTGCGGCCATGCGGTCGCCGGGTGCGACCCAGATCGCGGGCTGCAGCTGCCCGAAGCCCAGCCAGGTGAGCTGTTTGCGCACCTCGTCGCGGGCCGAGCGGTCGCCCGCGCGCGTCGCGATGAGCGTCCACTGGCCGCCCCACTCGCCCGACACGTGACGGAAGATGCGTTCGCGTCCCTCGTCGAGCAGCTGCCAGGCCTTGGGCGAGAGCACGTAGGTGGTCAAACGACCGTCACGGCGGGTCTCGAACCATCCCTCGGCCCGCAGGCGCGACATCACCACGCGGGTGGTGGCCGGTTCGACCTCGAAGAGCTGGAGCACGTCGCTGAGTCCGCGCAGCGGAGCCTCCCCGTCGCCGCAGTAGCGGAAGTAGTCCCCGAAGAGCGTGAAGACGAGAGAGCGGGGGCGCATGCGAGAACGTTACCCGACCATCATGTAACGAAGCTATGGCGCAGAACGCGTTTATGTTGCATACTCGTTGCGTCGTGACGGTTCGACATTCTCAGCGAGGAGGCTGACATGCGTATCGCAATCATCGGAGGCGGCCCGGGCGGGCTGCTCTTCGCCGCCCTGGCCGCGCGGAACATCCCCGGGGCTCACGTCGACCTGTTCGAGCGCAATCGCGCCGACGAGGCCTTCGGCTTCGGCGTCGTCTTCTCGAACGCGACGCAGAGCGGGGTGGATGCCGCCGACTCGGCGCTGCGCGAGACCCTCGACGCGTCGGGGGTGCGGTGGGACGCCATCCGCGTCACCGCGAAGGGCGAGACCATGACCTTCGCCGGCAACGGCATGGGCGCCGTGCTGCGCAAGGATCTGCTCGCCGCCCTCCAGCAGCGGGCCGTCGCCGCCGGGGCGCATCTGCACTTCTCCGCCCCGCGATGCATCGACGAACTCGGCGACTACGACGTGATCGTGGCCGTCGACGGAGCGAACTCGCAGACGCGCGCCGCGATCGGCGACGACACCCTGGGGGTGACGTACGAGACGGCCGCGGCGAAGTTCATCTGGTTCGCCACCGACGCCCCCTTCGAGGGCCTCACGTTCCTGCACACCCACGCCGAGGGTCTTCCCGACGACGTCGCCGGCGTCTTCGCGGCGCACGCCTATCCGATCGGCGGCGGCCTGTCGACCTTCATCGTCGAGACCGACGAAGACACCTGGCGCGCCGCCGGTCTCGACGCCTTCGCCCCCACCACTCCCCCGGGCCCGAGCGACGAGCACAGCCAGCACCGGCTCGAGCAGATCTTCGCCCCCCTCATCGGCGGCGCGCGCCTGATCGGCAACAACTCCCGGTGGGGCAACTTCCGCACCATCCGCGCGCGCAGCTGGCACCGCGGCAACGTCGCGCTGCTCGGTGACGCCGTGCACACCGCGCACTTCTCGGTGGGCAGCGGCACGAAGATGTCGCTCGAAGACGCCATCGCCCTCGCCGACGCTCTCGCGGCGCACCCCGACGACGTCGAGGCCGCGTTCCTCGCGTACGAGGGCGTGCGACAGCCGCAGGTCGCCCGCATTCAGGGCGCGGCGCGGCCGAGCCTGTCCTGGTGGGAGAACTTCGGGACGTACTTCCACGCGTTCGAGCCCTGGCAGTTCGGTTTCCACTTCTTCTCGCGCGCCCTTCCCGCGGCCAAGATCGCGCGCCGCGACCCGGATGCCGTGGACCGTGCCCTGCGACAGTGGCAGAACAGGCACGGCGCCCCGCCCCTCGAGTCGGCGGTGACGGGGCTCCTCGACAGACGTGTGCTCGACCGCGACCAGCTGCCCCCGGTCGTCACGGTCGCTGCGGGCGACGGGATCCGTCCCGACGACGCCGTGCGCGAGGCCCTCGCCGGTCACGCCGACGCGTCGGCGGTGCTCGTCACGGGCGGCAGCGCGCTCGATCGCCAGCTCACCGCCGAGGCCGCCCGCCTGCGACACGGCGTGGCGGCGATCATCGACGAGCCCGAATGCGACGAGGATCGCGCCATGACCCTTGTGCTCTCGGGCCGCGCGGATGCGGTGCTGCGATGAAGACGCGCGAGGGGACGACGCCCTGGCCCGCCGACATCGCCGCGCGGTACCGCGCCGAGGGGCTGTGGCAGGGCCGCACGCTCGGTGACGCGTTCGCCGAAGCCGCGCACGTGCACGCCGACCGCGTCGCTCTCGTCGACGACGAGGTCTCCCTGACCTACACCGAGCTGCACGACAGGGTCGAGGCGTGCGCGGCGCGCCTGATCGAGCTGGGCCTCGCCCCCGACGATCGCGTCGTCGTGCAGCTGCCGAACCACTGGACGTTCGTCGTTCTGACGGTCGCGTGCCTGCGGGCCGGGATCGTGCCGGTCATGGCGCTGCCCGCCCACCGCGAGCACGAGTTGCGGCACCTGGTCTCGGCATCCGAGGCCGTCGCGCTCGTCACTCCCGACGCCCTGCGCGACTTCGATCACCTGGCGCTCGCCCGCGCTCTACGGGCGTCGAGCCCGACCGTGCGGCACCTGATCGTGCTGAGCGACGATGACGACGCTCCCGACGCCGTCAGCCTCAGGGCCCTGTGCGCACCGTCCGACGACTCGATCCGCGGTCGGGCGCTTCCGAGGCCGGATGCCGCCGACGTCGCCGTGTTCCTGCTCTCGGGCGGCACGACGGGCCTTCCCAAGCTCATCGCCCGCACGCACGACGACTACCTCTGCAACATCGTCCTGACCTCGCCGCCCTCGGCGGTCGATCGCGACACGGTATACCTCGCGACGCTGCCCATGGGACACAACTTCCCGCTCGCGTGCCCCGGCATCCTGGGCACCCTGCTCGCCGGCGGCGCTGTCGTGCCGTTGGTTTCTCCGCGGCCCGAGCGCGCGTTCGCGGCCATCGAGCGGCACGGGGTCACCCACACCGCCGCGGTGCCCGCGGTGGTCGCCTCGTGGCTCGATCACGCCGGCGCCGTGGGGTTCGACGCGCTCGGGAGCCTCCGCGTGCTGCAGGTGGGCGGAGCGCGCCTCGCCGACGAACTGGCCGAGCGCGTCGTGAAGGGGCTGCCGGGCACGCTGCAGCAGGTGTTCGGCATGGCCGAGGGGCTCATCAACGTCACGCGGCTCGACGATCCGGTCGAGGTCGTCGTCGGTACGCAGGGGCGTCCCGTGTCGCCCCTCGACGAGCTCCGCGTGGTCGACGAGACGAGCGGGCTCGACGTCGCCCCGGGCGCACCCGGCGTGCTGCTCACCCGAGGCCCCTACACGCCGCGCGGGTACTACGACGCTCCGGAGACGAACGCGCGCTCCTTCACCCCCGACGGCTTCTACATCACCGGCGACATCGTGCGCCGGCGTCCGGACGGGAACCTCGTCGTCGAGGGACGCAGTAAAGACATGATCAACCGCGGCGGCGAGAACATCTCGGCCGAAGAGGTCGAGAATCTCGCCTACGCCCTGGCGGGGGTGCGCCTCGCCGCGGCGGTGGCCATGCCGCACGACACCCTGGGTGAGACGGTGTGCCTGTTCGCCGTGCTGTCCGACGGACACGACCTCGATCTCGGCGCGGTGAGAGCGCACTTCGATGCCTGTGGCGTCGCGGCGTTCAAACGCCCCGACCACCTCGTGACGGTGACCGAGCTGCCGTTGACGAAGGTCGGCAAGATCGACAAGAAGGCCCTGCGCGAACGTCTCGTCGCCGAGCGGTCCGCCGAGCTCACCGCATCCTGAACCGGAAGGAGCGTTCGATGTTCATCGACGCCGCGGGGCTCTCCCCCGCCGACACGTACCGTCTGCTCGTCGGATCGGTCGTGCCCCGCCCGATCGCGTGGGTGACGAGCGGGCGGGAGCCCGTGAACCTCGCCCCGTTCAGTTCGTTCACCTGGGTGAGCCAGCATCCCGCGATGCTGGGCTTCACCGTCAACAAGCGCCCGAACGGCCGCAAAGACACCGTGCGCAACATCGAGGAGCAGGGCGAGTTCGTGGTGAACATCGCCGACGAGGCGATGCTCGAAGCGCTGCACGCGAGTTCGGAATGGATGCCGCCGGAGGTCGGCGAGGCCGACCGCCTGGGTCTCGCACTCGCGGAGTCGCGCGTCATCGGCATCCCGGGCCTGGCCGACGCCCCCGTGCGCATGGAGTGCCGATACCACTCCACGACCGCGTTCAGCCCGACGGGCGGCGAGTTCGTCGTCGGTACGGTGGTCGCCTGGTCGATCCGCGACGACGTCGTGCGGCTCGGCTCCACCGGTGCGGCCAGCATCGACACCGAACTGCTGCGGCCGATCGGCCGTCTCGCCGGCCCGCGCTACACCCCGCTCGGCGAGGTGGTCGAGCTGCCGCCGGTTCCGGGCGGGTGAATTACTCCACGCGTGAGACCCCATGGGGTCTGCACGGGGGCCGTGCGAGACGTCGACTCACCCAGGTTTGGGAGCGGAGCGCATCGGCGTCGGACGACCTGAGGTGTCCGAGATCGAGAACGGCGATCTCGAGAACACGAAGGTCCGCACGATCCGGGGATACCCGAGGCCGACGGCGGCAGCTTCGTCATCGAGTGCGTCACGGGCGACGCCCGGGCGCATGGTTCGGCGTGGGCCCCGCGCGTGCCGTCCCGCAGTTCCGCTCGGGTGACATCCGCATGCCAGTCGCGTCGCCCGACGCGGAGCACCTCCGCGCGCGGTCGCGACGGAGCGCCCTCAGAACCAGCGTGCGATCGCCGGCAGCTCCCCACCGCCCACGACCCGCAGCCGCCGCGCACCGCGGCCGGCGAGCCAGCGCGCGAGGTCGGCCGCGGCGCCCTCGACCACGGGGCCGCCCTCGCCGTACTCCCCCGGTGCGGCGTCTCGGTCGGTGGCCCGCAGCACCACCGCGCCGGGCTCGCTGCGGCGCGTCCAGACACGCAGGACGTCGGCGACGATCCCGTCGACCATCTCGGGCGGGAAGTCGAGGAACGAGCCGCCGTTGTCGAGGTCGACCGCGTGCACCCACACTTCCTTGGCCCGCATCCACGCCGTCTCGCGCGCGGGCACCGTGCGTCCCTGCGCGGTGACGACCTCGGCATCCCACTGCGCATCGGTGAGATCACGCCACTCGACGTCGAGGTGCACGGCGGCGTGGTCGACGAGGTGGCGCAGCGCCCGGGTCGGCAGGGTCGCGCCGAGCACGATCTCGTCCCACCGCTGCGTGTCGGAGGCGTACATGCGGTTCTCCACGCCCGTCCGCGCCCATTCGACGAGTCGGGCGACGGCGCGGGCGTTGTAGCCGACATGCGCCACGAGGTGACGACGCGTCCATCCGGGCAGCAGGCTCGGCGCGTCGAGGTCGGCGTCGTCGAGCTGCATGAGCCGCCGGGCGAAGTACGCGGTGCCCCGGCGCGCGAGATCGAGGTGCGCGTGCGGGGCGGCGTCGGCGTCGTAGCGCGCGCCCGCCCCCTGGCGCTCGCGCAGGGCGAGCTGCTCGGGGCTCAGCGGGGCGCCGCTCACGGCTCTTCCGGGACGAATCGGTTGGTCAACGTCCCGATCCCGTCGATCGTGACCTCGACCACGCTTCCGGATGCCAGATACTCGCGGGGTTCGCGGGCGTGCCCGACGCCGCCGGGGGTTCCGGTGAGGATGACGTCACCGGGGCGCAGGGTCGTGATGGTCGAGACGTAGCGCACGAGGTCGACGGGGCCGTGGACGAGGTCGTGGATGTCGCCGACCTGCTTCTGCACGCCGTCGACGGTCGTGGTCATCCGGGCGTCGGAGGGGATCTCCTCGGGGGTGGCGAGCACCGGCCCGAGCGGCGTCGAGCGCTCCCAGGTCTTGCCCTGCAGCCACTCGCGGGTGCGGAATTGCCAATCGCGCATCGAGACGTCGTTCGCGATGGTGTAGCCGGCGATCGCGTCTTCGGCCTCCTCGTCCGACGCACGGCGCACGGTGGCGCCGATGACGACCGCGAGCTCGCCCTCCCAGTCGACCTCGGGGCTCTCCGGCGGCAAGGCGATCTCTTCACCGGCCGCGGCGAGGGTGTCGGCGAACTTCGCGAACAGCACCGGATACTCGGGCAGCTCGCGCTTCATCTCCAGGATGTGGGCGCGGTAGTTCAGGCCGACGCACACGATCTTGCTCGGTGCCACGATCACGGGCGCATAGCGCACGGCATCCAGCGCGATCACCGCCCCCTCCAGCGACGCCACCGCCGAAGGAGTCCCGGCGCGCAGCACGGCTCCGACGTCGGCGAACCCCTCCAGCACGACAGCGCGATCGCCCTCGACACGGGCGGCGGCGGTGTCACCGTTCCACAGGATGGTGCAGAGCTTCATGGGCGGTTCCCCTCGACGACTCCGGCATACGGAGCGATCACACCGAGGGCCGGGAGAGTTGTGCGGAGCGTCATCGAAGCCTCCCCTCGTCGCGGGCCGTTCGCCCGGTGTGAATCGGAGGGATTTCTGCGGGGGGTCATCGGTCGGTCTCCTCTTCGAACTCGCGGTACAGCCCCAGCCCCTCGAAGATCGGGGTGTCGCTGAAATGGAACAGGTCCAGGCGCGTTTCGGCCTGCACGCGGAAGCGGCACCAGCTGGGCACGACGAAGATGTCGCCGTGCTCGACGGTGTGCTCGGTGTCGCCGAGCAGGACCCGGCCGGCGCCGTCGAACACCTGGTAGACGTTTGAGCCGACCTCCTGTCGCACCGGCGTCGAGGCCCCCTCGCGCAGGCGGTGAAACTGCGCGCGGATGGTGGGCATGACGTCTCCCCCGGTGGTGGGGTTCGCGAAGCGCACGGCGGCGTGACCGGGACCGACGGTGGCCGGCATCCCCTCGCTCTCGAGCAGCAGCTGGTCGGTCAGGGCGGCGTCGGTGTGCTCCCAGCGGTAGGCGCCGATCGGGCTCGATACGGTGCGACGCAGGCCGGCCAGCGGCAAGAGGCCCGGATGCGCCCACAGGCGTTCCGAGCGGGAGTAGTTGGGGGTCGCCTCGTCGGTGACCCGCTCGGAACCGAACTCGAAGAACCCCGAGTCCATCTGGTAGGCGAAGGGGATGTCGAGGCCGTCGATCCACGTCATCGACTCGTCGGTCTCGTTGTGGTGCCCGTGGAAATGCCAGCCCGGGGTGAGCAGGAAGTCGCCGCGGCTCATCCGCACCGGATCGCCGTTGACGACGGTCCAGACGCCCTCGCCGGAGGTCACGAAGCGGAAGGCGTTCTGCGAATGCCGGTGCTCGGGCGCCGTTTCGCGGGGGCCGAGTTGCTGGATCGCCGCCCACAGCGTCGGCGAGATGTAGGCGCGTCCGCCCATTCCGGGGTTGGCCAGACCGATCGCACGGCGCTCTCCGCCGCGCCCGACGGGCACGAGGTCGCCGGCGCGCTCGGCCAGGGGCTGCAGGGCGCTCCACCGCCAGACCCACGGCAGGGCCTTGGGCTGCGGGGTCTGCGGCATGAGGTCGTCGAGCTGCGTCCACAGGGGAATGAGGTGCTGCTCGTCGAATCCTCGGTACAGAGCGCGCAGTTCGGGGGTGTCCTCGGGCTGCATCGCGTTCTCGACCGGGGTGATGGTCTCGCTCATCGGTCCTCCTCGACGTCGGCGTGGTTCCAGGTTGCATTACTTTGCTTCGTTGCGCAACGCACTTTTGTCACACGTTTCGACGAGGCGAGACATTTCCCTTGCGCAAGACGCGAATTTGTTACACCATGTCGCCACGGGATGCCGCGGCACGGTGCCACGGTCCCGGTGAGAGCATCGACGCCGATCTGCAAGGAGGCAGAGCATGTCCGAACTCGAGCACCACTCGACCACTTCGTCCGATGGCACTCCCATCTCGTACTTCCGACGTGGCCGGGGACCCGCGCTCGTCGTGACGCACGGGAGCATCGCGACGAAGGAGCAGTGGATCCCCGTCAGCGAAGCGCTCGCCGAGCACGTCACGCTCTACGTGTACGACCGACGCGGCCGCGGCGGCACCGGGGATGCCGACGACTATTCCCTCGCCCACGAGGTCGCCGACATCGCCGCGATGAGGGAGGTCGCCGGCCACGGAGCCCACCTCCTGGGTCACTCGTTCGGCGCCCTCGCCACCCTCGCCTACGCGCGCGAGCACGGCCTCGGCGGCGGCACCCTCCTCGCCTACGAGCCTCCGCTCGCCGTGCAGGGGCCCGTCGCGGGCGACCGCCTCGCCGGATACCGAGAACTCGTGGATGCCGGTGACCTCGACGCCGCCCTCGAGTACGCGCTGGTGAACTTCGTGCGCGTGCCCGCCGAGGCGATCCCGTTCATCCGCGAGACACCGCTGTGGGGCGCCAGCGTGCCCCTGACCCCCACGTGGGTGCGCGAGCTCGCCGAGATCGACGCCCTCGGCAGCGACCTCGCGCCCTACGCGGAGATCGACGACCCCACCCACCTCATCGCGGGCACGGCGACCACGTCATTTCTGTATCAGTCCGCTCACGATCTGGCGAACATCATCCCCGGCGCGGGCATCACCGACATCCAGGGCGCCGACCACTTCGCGCATCTCGCCGATCCGCGAGGCTTCACCCGCGTCGTGGTCGACGCGCTCGATACCGCCGCGGTCGTTCGGTAACCCCCGCCCCCGGACCGGCCCCCGGCGCGCGCCCCGACCGCGCCGGGGGCCCCACGAGTCTGGACGGTTCCGCCGTCCGACGGAGCGCTCGGGCGCCCGGAGCCTCCGCACGCGGTGCGAGGGAGCGGGCGGCGGGGTACAGGCGGCGGGATGCGCACCCCACCCCCGGGTTAGGCTCGAACGGTGACCATCCTGACTCTGGTGCGACATGGCGAGACCGCGTGGAACTACGAGGGGCGGATCCAGGGCTCGACCGACATCCCCCTGAACGACACCGGTCGTCTGCAGGCGCGGGGCATCGCCGACACGCTCGCCGCCGAGTACGCGGGGCGCGACGTCATCGTCGTGTCGAGCGACCTGGGTCGTGCTGCCGAGACCGCCGACATCATCGCCGCGGCCCTGGGCACCACCGTGTCGCGCCGTTTGCCCGGATTGCAGGAGCGCTCGTACGGCGACGCCGAGGGGATGGACGCCCCGACCTTCTACCGGACCTACGGCCCGTGGCACGCGGCCGACGTCCCCGGCGCCGAGACCTGGCCGGTGGTGCGCGAGCGCGCCCTCGCCGCGATCGCCGAGGCCGTGGCATCCGCTCCCGCGGGCGTCGACGTGATCGCCGTCGCCCACGGCGCACTCATCCGCGAGGTCATCATGTTCGCCACCGACGGGGAGTTTCCCCGCGAGGGCGAGCGCCTGCCGAACTGCTCGGCGACGACGTTCCGCCTCGAAGGCGACCGCTGGGAGATGCTGGCGTACGCCGGCGTCGCGAGCTGAGATCCCCGTCTCCGCACAGACCCGGCGTCACGTGAGAACCTGAGGGATCTCCTCACTCCCCCGCGCGCGCCACCACCGACCGCGCGTGCCGCAGGATCGGCTCGTCGATCATGCGTCCCTCGTAACGGAACACGCCCCGCTCCCCCTGTGCCGCGTCGAGGACGCCCCGCGCCCACGAGATGAGATCGGCGCTCGGGGCGTATGCCTCGCGGATCGTCGCGACCTGCCCCGGGTGGATGCACGCCGTGGCGGCGAACCCGGAGGCAGCGGCATCCTGAGCCTCCTCGGTGAGCCCCTCCAGGTCGGCGATGTCGACGTGCACGGCGTCGATGGCCCGCTTGTCGAACGCCCCCGCGGCCAGCAGCACGCGCGCCCGCGCGACGCGTGCGACGTCGCGGTAGCCCCCGTCGTCACGACGGCTCGAGGTACCGCCGAGGCTGGCGACGAGGTCTTCCGCACCCCACATCAGCGCCACGACCTGTGGGAGCGCCGCGAGCTGCTCGGCGTTGACGATCCCTCGCGCGGTCTCGCACAGAGCGATCACCTCGAACCCGCCCGTGGGATCGAGGGATGCCGGCGTCTCGGCCTTCGCGACCATCACGCGCCGCACGCGCGTGAGCGCCAGCGCCTCGAGGTCGAGCGCGAAGTCCGGTGTCTCCGGTGCGTTCACCCGCACGATCACGCGCTCGGGGTCGGGATCGGCGGCGATCATCGCCTCGCGCGCCGATGCCTTCGCCTCTGCGGACACGGCATCCTCGAGGTCGAGGATCGCGGCATCCGCCCGCTCGAGGGCCTTCGGCAGCCGTTCGGGGCGATCGGCCGGAACGAACAACAACGCGGGTCCGAGGACGAACGCGCGTGCTGCTGCGCGGGCGTCGGAGTGAATCCCGCTCATGCCCGCCCCTCGCTCGCCCAGACCAGCACCGTGCGGGTGGCGGTGGCCACGACCTCGTCGTTCTGCGAGCGCCCGGTGTGCGCCATGACGACCACGCCCTGCCCCTGGCGGGAGGCGGAGGGCCGCACCGACACGATCTCGGTCTCGGCGGCCAGGGTGTCGCCGACGAACAGCGGCGCGGGAAAGCTCACGTCGGTCAGCCCCAGCTGCGCCACGAGCGTGCCCTGCGTCAGCTGCGCGACGGAGAGGCCGACGAGGGTCGACAGCGTCCACATCGAGTTGACCAGGGGACGACCGAAAGGCTGGGTCGCCGCATAGGCGGAATCGAGATGCAGCGCCTGCGCGTTCATCGTCAGGGTCGTGAACAGGACGTTGTCGGCATCCGTCACGGTGCGCCCGGGGCGGTGCGCGTACCTCTCGCCGACGATGAACTCCTCCAAATACAGGCCGCGCTGCTCGATCATGCGGCAACGGTACCCGCGAGCCCCAGCGCGCGCGAGATCACCATGAGCTGCACCTCGGTGGTGCCCTCTCCGATCTCGAGGATCTTCGAGTCGCGGTAGTGCCGCGCCACGGGGTACTCGTTGATGAATCCGTTGCCGCCGAACACCTGTGTCGCATCCCGCGCGTTCGCCATCGCGGCGTCGCTCGCGGTCATCTTCGCCACGGCTGCATCGACCGTGAAGGGCTTGCCGGCGTCGCACAGCCGCGCGGCGTGCACCCACGCCAGGCGCGCGGTGTGGACGCGGGCGTGCATGCGCGCGAGCAGGAACTGCATGCTCTGGCGCGTCGACAGCCGCTCGCCGAAGACGGTGCGGCTGCGGGCGTAGTCGACGGCGGCCTCGAGGCACCCCTCCGCGGCCCCCGTGGCGAGCGCCGCGATCGCGACGCGGCCTTCGTCGAGCGTGCGCAGGAAGTTCTTGAACCCGTGCCCGCGCTCGCCGAGCAGGTTGGCCTCGGGCACGCGCACGCCGTCGAAGGTCAGCGGGTGGGTGTCGGAGGCGTTCCAGCCGACCTTGTCGTACGCGGGGCCGACGGTGAAGCCGGGCGTGCCGTTGGGCACGATGATCGTCGAGATCTCGGAGCGCTCGCCCGTGCGGCCGGTGACGGCGGTGACGGTGACGAACCGGGTGATGTCGGTGCCGGAGTTGGTGATGAACTGCTTCGACCCGTCGATCACCCACTCGCCGCCCTCGAGCGTCGCGGTGGTGCGGGTGGCCCCGGCGTCGCTGCCCGCCTCGGCCTCGGTGAGTCCGAATCCGGCGAGGGCACGACCCGCGACGAGGTCGGGCAGGTACCGGGCCTTCTGATCCTCGGTGCCGTAGCGGTAGATGGGCATGGCGCCCAGCCCCACGCCCGCCTCGAGGGTGATCGCCATCGACTGATCGACGCGCGCGATACCCTCGATCGCGACGCAGAGGCTCGCGTAGTCGCCGCCCTGTCCGCCGACCTCCTCGGGGAAGGGCAGCCCGAACAGCCCGAGCTCGCCCATCTGCTCGACCAGGTCGAGGGGCAGCTCGTGCGCACGGTCGGCTTCGTACGAGCGCGGCGCGATGACCTCGTCGGCGAACTCGCGCACCATCGCGCTCAGTTCGCGCTCGTCGTCGGTGAAAGCCTGCTGGCTGTCGATGCTCACGGGAAGGTCTCCTTGTGGGAAGGGATGGTGGCGGATGCCGGGATCGGGGCGGATGCCGGGACGGGGGCGGATGCCGGGACGGGGGCGGATGCCGGGCTGCCGGCGGATGCCGGGCTGCCGGCGTGATCGCGGGGCCCGGGGACGCCCGGGCGCACCACGTCGGCGCGCACATCCTCCGCGATTCGCACATCCTCAGCCCCACCCGCCGCGCCCACGACGGAGGTTGCGCGAATCACTGAAGTCCTGCTCGCGACGCCGGCGCGATCCTGGGGGTCGGGGACACCCGGGCGCACCACGTCGGCGCGCACATCCTCAGCGATCCGCACATCCTCAGCCCCACCCGCCGCCCCCGCAACGGAGGTTGCGCGAATCACTGAGGTTCTGCTCGCGACGCCGGCGCGGTCGTGAGGGTCGGGGACACCCGGGCGCACCACGTCGGCGCGCATGTCCTCGGCGACGCCAGCGTGATCGCGGGGCCCGGGGACATCCGGGGGCACCACGTCGGCGCGCACATCCTCCGCGATCCGCACATCCTCAGCCCCACCCGCCGCCCCCACGACGGAGGTTGCGCGAATCGCTGAAGTCCTGCGCGCGACGCCGGCGGATGCCGAGGCTCCGGCGTGACCGTCGGGCTCGGAGACCGCGGGGGTCACCGTCGCGACGACCGCGTCGCGGGCGACCTGCGCGCCCGTCGCCGTGCGCAGCCGCACGATGCCGGCGTGTGGTGCGGTGACCGTGTGCTCCATCTTCATGGCCTCGATCGTGACGAGCCGGGCACCGGCCTCGACGGCGTCGGCGTCGGCGACGTGCACCGCGACCACGGTGCCCGGAAGGGGGGCGACGAGGTCGGGCGCCACGACCCCGGGGCCGCGGCCCGCGGCGGTTCGGCGACGCACGGCGGCGGCCCGGCGCGAGACGAGACGCAGGCGGTGCGCGACGCCGTCGGCGTGCACCCAGTACTCGACCGGACCGCCCGTCACACGGGCATCGACCTCGGCCGGGCTGACCAGGTGCACACGGCCGCCGTCGTCCTCGAGCGCCAGCGTCCGAACGGGCGTCGCTCCCCCGGCACGCCAGGCTCCGACGCGATGCCACACCGAGCCGTCGCCCGGGGTCTCGGCATCCGCCCTCGCCCGCTCGGCCACCGCGGCCAACGCGGTCGGCGACGGTTCCGGGGCCGCGGGGGTCCCCCGCCGGTCCAGCAGCCCGGTGTCGAGATCCCCCGCGCGCACGGCGGCGTCGGCCAACAGCGCCCGCAGGTCGGCGATGTTCGTGTCGACGCCGAGCACGACCGTCTCGGCCAGCGCCGCGTCGAGGCGGGCGATCGCGCTCTCGCGATCGGGGCCGTGCGCGATGACCTTGGCGATCATCGGGTCGTACAGCGAGCTGACGATGCTTCCCGTCTCGACGGCGCTGTCGACGCGAGCGGATCCCGGATGCCACAGACTCACGGTCCCGGTCGCGGGCAGGTAGCCGCGCGAGGGCGTCTCGGCGTACACGCGCGCCTCGATCGCGTGTCCCTCGAGGCGGATCTCGGGCAGATCCAGCGCGAAGCCCGCCGCGACCCGCAGTTGCTGCTCGACGATGTCGATGCCGGTGACCATCTCGGTCACGGGGTGCTCGACCTGCAGGCGCGTGTTCATCTCGATGAAGAACGGCTCGTCGAGTCGGTCGCCCGCGACCAGGAATTCGACGGTGCCGGCGCCGAGGTAGCCGACGCTCCGCGCCGCGGCGACGGCCGCCTCCCCCAGACGCGCGCGTGTCACGGGGTCGACCACGGGCGACGGCGCCTCCTCGATCACCTTCTGGTGCCGCCGCTGCAGGGTGCACTCGCGCTCGCCGAGCGAGAGGGTGGTGCCGTGCGCGTCGGCGAGCACCTGCACCTCGATGTGGCGGGGGCGCTCGAGCAGGCGCTCGAGCAGCAGGGTGTCGTCGCCGAAGGCCGCGGCGGCGACCCGGCGGGCGGTCGCGAGGGCGTCGGCGAGGTCGGCGGGGCCCGTCGCGATCGTCATGCCCTTGCCGCCCCCGCCGGCGGAGGGCTTCACGAGCAGCGGGTATCCGACCCGGTCGGCCTCGGCGGCGATCTCGTCGTCGCTCAGCCCTTTTGCGGAGAAGCCCGGCACGGTCGGCACGTCGTGCGCCGCGACGTGCTCCTTCGCGCGGATTTTGTCGCCCATCACCTCGAGCGCCTCGACTCCCGGGCCGACGAACACGATCCCGGCCGCGGCGCACGCGCGCGCGAAACCGGCGTTCTCGCTGAGAAAGCCGTAGCCCGGGTGCACGGCCTCCGCGCCCGAGGCCACCGCGGCGGCCACCACCGCGTCGACGTCGAGATACGACGGCACGCGCACGGCGCGGTCGGCCTCACGGGCGTGGGGGGCGTCGGCATCCGCATCGGTGAAGACCGCGACCGAGCGGATGCCGAGACGCCGCAGCGTCCGGAACACCCGGCGCGCGATCTCGCCGCGGTTGGCGACGAGAACGGACGCGAACATCCGGGGCGCGTCGGCACCGGAGCGCGGGGTCGACGTCACGACCGACGCCGGCGGGCTGGAGATCTCGGTCATCTCGCTCACATCCGGAAGAGCCCGAAGCCTCGGTCTGCCAGCGGCACCCGGCTGACGACATCGAGGGCGAGCCCGAGCATCGTGCGGGTGTCGGCGGGGTCGATCACGCCGTCGTCCCAGAGCCGGGCGGTGGCGTAGTAGGGGCTGCCCTGCTCTTCGTAGCGTTCGCGGATGGGCTGCTGGAACGCCTGGTCGTCGGCATCCGTCCACTCCTGACCGCGCGCGGCGCGCTGCTCGCGCGTGACGGTCGAGAGGACGGAGGCCGCCTGCGCCCCGCCCATGACCGAGATGCGGCTCGACGGCCAGGTCCAGAGGAATCTCGGGTCGTACGCGCGCCCGCACATCGCGTAGTTGCCGGCGCCGTACGAGCCGCCCACGAGCACCGTGAGCTTGGGGACGCGGGTGGAGGCGACGGCGGTGACCATCTTGGCGCCGTCTTTCGCGATCCCGCCGGCCTCGGCATCGCGCCCCACCATGAACCCGGTGATGTTCTGGAGGAAGAGCAGGGGGATGCCGCGCTGATCGGCGAGCTCGATGAAGTGCGCGGCCTTGAGGGCGGACTCGCTGAAGAGCACGCCGTCGTTGGCGATGACGGCGACGGGGTGTCCGTGCAGGCGAGCGAAGGTCGTGATGACGCTCTCGCCATAGAGCGCCTTGAACTCGTGCAGGGAATCGGCGTCGACGAGGGTGTCGATGATCGCGCGCATGTCGACGGGCTGCGAGACGTCGGCGGGGACGATGTCGTAGAGCTCTTCGGGGGCGCGTGCCGGGGGCGCTTGTTCGACCACGTCCCATACCGGGGCGGCCGTCGGCGGCAGAGTGGCGACGATGTCCCGCACGATCTCGAGCGCGTGCTCGTCGTCGTCGGCGAGGTGGTCGACCACCCCCGAGCGGCGGGCGTGCAGATCACCGCCGCCGAGCTGTTCGGCGGTGACGTCTTCACCGATCGCGGCCTTGACCAGGGGCGGTCCGCCCAGGAACACCGTGCCCTGGCCGCGCACGATGACGCTCTCGTCGCTCATCGCGGGGACGTAGGCGCCGCCCGCGGTGCACGAGCCCATGACGGCGGCGATCTGCGGGATGCCGAGGGCCGACAGCTGCGCCTGATTGCGGAAGATGCGGCCGAAGTGATCGCGGTCGGGGAACACCTCGTCCTGCATCGGCAGGAAGGCCCCGCCCGAGTCGACGAGGTAGACGCAGGGCAGGCGGTTCTCGCGGGCGATGTCCTGCGCGCGCAGGTGCTTCTTCACCGTGAGCGGGAAGTAGGCTCCGCCTTTCACGGTCGCGTCGTTCGCGAGCACCATGACGTGGCGCCCGTGCACGAGCCCGATCCCCGCGACAACGCCGGCTCCGGGCGCCTCGCCGTCGTAGAGGCCGTGGGCCGCGAGCGGGGCGACCTCGAGAAAGGGGCTGCCCTCGTCGAGGAGCCGGTCGATGCGCTCGCGCGCGAGGAGTTTGCCGCGGCCCGTGTGCCGTTCGCGCGCGGTGTCCGAGCCGCCGCGGGCTGCGCGGGCCAGGATCGCGCGGAGCTCTTCGACGAGGCCGCGTTGGGTCGGCGCGGGTGCGGCGGTGTCGATGACCGGTGCTGTGCTCATGGCGGCTCCGTCTCGGTGCCGCATCGTCGACGGCACCGTCGTTCCCGTCGGGGTCGTTCCCGCGGGGTGGGGTTTCAGTTAATGTTGGCTAACTGAAATGCCAGGCTAACCCGAGCGGATGCCGATGACAAGAGCGAACGAGGGTCCCCCGGCGATCGCAGGTACGCCACGAGCCGACGCGGCGACTCCCCCCGCCCCCGCGGGCACGGCGCGCGACCGCGCCAAGGCCGACCGCCGCGCGGCCCTGCTCGCCGCCGCGGCCCGCCTCTTCGCCGAACGCGGCTTCGACGGCGTCACCCTCGGCGACATCGGCGAAGCGGCGGGGGTGAGCGGCCCCGCCGTGTACCGGCACGTCTCCAGCAAGCAGGCGCTGCTCGGCGCGATCCTGGTCGACGTCAGCGAGCGGTTGCTGCGGGGCGGACGTGCGGTCGGACACGATCCCCAGACACCCGACGACCGTCTCGCGCGACGCAGCCCCGACACACCCGCCCCGGCGTTCGAGAACCCCGGTCACGGGGCCGCCCCCCGCACGACGGACGGCCCGGGCGGCGTCCTCGAAGCCCTGGTCGACTTCCACGTCACGTTCGCGCTCGCCGAGGCCGACGTGATCCGCGTGCAGGATCGCGACCTCGACCGCCTTTCCCCCGACGACCGTCGCGCCGTCCGCGACTTACAGAACGCGTACGTCGCCGTCTGGACGGCTGCTCTCGCCGCGCGAAATCCGGATGCCGAGTCCCCGGCCGAGCGCCGCGTGCGCGCCCTCGCGTGCTTCGGCTTGATCAACTCCACGCCGCACAGCGTGCGGGGCGTGCCCGCGTCACGCGTCCGCCCCACCCTGACCCGCATGGCTCTGGCGGCGCTGACGGCGTGAGCGGCGGCATCCGCCCGCCCCTTCACCGCCGTGAGTGTCCAAGAAACCCGGACGCCCCCGACATCGCGCCCGGGTGTTTTGGACACTCAACGGGAACACGCACCCACACCCGCGGGCGAGTGTCCGAGAAACCCGGACGCCCCCGACATCGCAGCCGCGTGTTCTGGACACTCAACGGAAACGCACGCCGACACCCCCGGGCGAGTGTCCACGAAACGCCGCGCGCCAGGCGGGGCTTACGGCATGCCCTGGACACTCGATGCGCCTGCCCCGCCCGGGGCGTCTCACCTCGCCGACCGGGCTCGAGCGTCCACAACACCCGGACGCCCCCGGCACGGCGCCCGGGTGTTCTGGACACTCAACAGGAACACGCACCCGCACCCCCGGGCGAGTGTTCACGAAACGCCGCGCACCGGGCGGAGCTCGCGGCATGCCCTGAACACTCAGCCAGGCGTCACCCCGGCTCCCGCTGCCCGCGGGCACGAACCGGGGCCCGCGCCACCGGCTCAGCGCAGCAGCATCGCCCGCCCAGGCTCGCGAAGCACTCCGGCGACGTCGGTGAGGAAGCGCGCGGCCTCGGCCCCGTCGACCAGCCGGTGGTCGAACGAGAGGCTGAGCGTGAGCACATCGCGCAGCGCGATCTCGCCGTGGTGCTCCCAGGGGGTGCGCCGCAGGGCGCCGACGGCGAGGATTCCGGCCTCGCCCGGGTTGAGGATCGGGGTTCCGGCATCCACTCCGAACACACCCACGTTGGTGATCGAGAAGGTTCCGCCGGTCATCGCGGCGGGGGCGGTGCGCCCGGCGCGGGCGGTGGCGGCGAGTTCGGCGATCGTGTCGGCCAGGTCGACGAGGTCGAGACGGTCCGCGTCGGCGATCACCGGAACCACCAGTCCCCGGTCGGTCGCGGCGGCGATCCCCAGGTTCACGTAGTGGTGCTCGACGATCTCTCCGGCCGCCCCGTCCCACTTCGCATTCAGTGCGGGAGTCCGCCCGAGGGCGAGGCACACCGCCTTCGCCACGATCGCGAGCAGCCCGATTCTGTGCCCGTCCAGAGCACGGTCGGTTCTGAGGGATGCCAGCAGCTCGGTCGTCGCGGTCGCATCCAGCGTGAGGAAGGTCGTCGCGTGCGGGGCGGTGAACGCGCTCTGCACCATCGCCGCCGCCGTGTGCTTGCGCACCCCGCGGATCGGCGTGCGTGTGACCCGGTCTCCCGGCAAGGGGGGAACGCTCGCGTGAGGCACCGCGGCATCCGGCGGCGACACCGCGGCACGGGCGAGGTACTCCTCGACGTGCGCTCGTGTGACCATCTCGCCCGGATGCGCAGCCGCGACGAGCACCAGGTCGACCCCGTGATCCTTCGCGAACTTGCGCACCGGAGGCGTGGACCGCGGACGCTCGACCGGGAGGTCGATCGGACCCGTCCGCACGATGTCGTGCGGGGCCGCCTCGCGTACGGCGTGGTCGGTGTCGAGCGTGACGGTTCCGGCCCCGCGCGCGCGGCGGCGCGGGCGGGTGCCCGAGCTCGGCGCGGCGCCGTAACCGACGAGGTTGGGCGTCGCCCGTTCTCCCTCTCCCGCACCCGGGGCCGCCGTGCGGATGTCGGCGGCGACACGCCGTTCGGCAGGGTCCGATAGCGGCGTGTCGCCGCCCGACTCCGCAGGACGGTCGGCCGATCCACCCGCGGACCGCGACGAACCCGTCGTCTGACCCTCGGTCCGTGCCGCGACACCCTGCCCCGCGGTAGCCTGCCCCGCAGGCACCTGTCCCGCGACGGCCTGCCCCGCGGGCATCTGCCCCGCGACAGCCTGGCCCGCGACCGCCTGCCCCGCGACCGCCTGCCCCTCGACCGCCTGCCCCGCGGGCGCCGAGGTGCCGGCATCCGCCCCCTCGACGGCGAACGACACGAGGGGCGAGCCGACCTCGACCGTGTCTCCGGCCGCGGCGTGCAGACCCTGCACGGTGCCCGCGTAGGGCGAGGGGATCTCGACGATGGCCTTGGCCGTCTCGACCTCGGCGATGGTCTGGTTGAGGGCGACGGTGTCGCCCTCCGACACGTGCCACTGCACGATCTCGGCTTCGGGAAGACCCTCGCCGAGATCGGGGAGGCGGAACTCCGCGATCATCGAACTCCCCCTCCGCTCGTCTCGACGGCGCTCCCGTGCGCCCCGCGCTCCCGCACCCGGTCCACCGCGTGCAGGATCCGATCCAGATCCGGCACGTGGTGCTTCTCGAGCTTCGAGGGCGGATACGGGATGTCGTGCCCGGTCACACGCTGCGGCGGCGCCTCGAGGTAGTGGAAGCACTGCTCGGTGATGCTCGCGACGAGCTCGGCCCCCACCCCCGCCTCGCGGGCCGCCTCATGGGTGACCACGACCCGACCGGTTTTGCGGACGGATGCCGCGACCGTGTTCATGTCGATCGGCGAGAGCGAGCGCAGGTCGATGACCTCGAGCGAGATCCCCTCGTCCTCCGCGGCGAGCGCGGCGTCGAGAGCCGTGCGCACCTGGGCGCCGTAGGTGACGATCGTCGCGTCGGTGCCCTCGCGGGCGACGCGGGCGAGGTGCATCGGCGGAGCGTCGGCGAGGTCGACATCCAGATCGACCTCGCCCTTGGAGTGGTACAGACGCTTGGGCTCGAAGAAGATGACCGGGTCGTCGGAGGCGATCGCCTGCCGCAGCATGACGTACGCGTCCTGCGGGTTCGACGCCGCGACCACGCGCAGCCCGGCGGTATGCACGAAGTACGCCTCGGGCGACTCGGAGTGATGCTCGGCGGCTCCCACTCCCCCGGCCCACGGGATGCGGATCACCAGCGGCATCCGGATCCGGCCGTTGCTGCGGTAGTGGAGCTTGGCGACCTGGCAGACGATCTGATCGAACGCCGGGTAGACGAAGCCGTCGAACTGGATCTCGACGACGGGGCGGTAGCCGCGCAGGGCGAGGCCGACCGCGGTTCCGACGATCCCGGCTTCGGCGAGCGGGGTGTCGACCACGCGGTGCGCGCCGAAACGCTGCTGCAGGCCGTCGGTCACGCGGAAGACGCCGCCGAGCTTGCCGATGTCCTCGCCCATGAGCAGGACTTTCTCATCGCCGTCCAGAGCGCGGGACAGGCCCGCGTTGATGGCGGAACCGAGGGTGAGGGAAGTCATCGCGACGCCTCCGTGCTTCCTGTCGCCGTACCGGTCGTGGTGGACATCGTCATCGCGAACCCTCCCCTTCGAAGCCGGCCATGTACTCGACGTACTCCGCCCTCTGCCGCGCGAGCCCGGCGTGGGGTTCCGCATACACGTGGTCGAACATCGTCTCGGGTGCGCGCGTCGTCGCCCCGATGCACGCCGCGCGCACCTCGGCGGCGAGCGCGTCGGCGGCACGGGCGACCTCGGCCATGCCGGAATCGTCCAGCATCCCCTCGGCGCGCAGGTACGCCTCGAGCCGCGCGATGGGGTCGCGCTGCGCCCACTCCTCGACCTCGGCGGCATCGCGGTAGCGGGTGGGGTCGTCGCTGGTGGTGTGCGGTCCCATGCGGTAGGTCACGGCCTCGATGAACGAGGGACCCTCACCGCGTCGAGCGCGATCGAGGGCCCACCGCATCGCGGCCACGCAGGCGAGGGCGTCGTTGCCGTCGATCCGGAGGCTCGGGATGCCGAACCCCGGCGCCCGACCCGCGATGGGGTACTTCGCCTGGACGGTGACGGGTTCGCTGATCGCCCACTGATTGTTCGAGCAGACGAAGACGACGGGGGCGCGGAACGACGAGGCGAAGACCATCGCTTCGTTGACGTCGCCCTGGCTGGTCGCCCCATCGCCGTAGTACGCGACCGCGACGTCGGAGGAGCCGTCGCGCTGAGCGCCCATCGCCCAGCCGGTGGCGTGCAGCGACTGCGCGCCGATGATGATCTGGGGAGGAGCGGCGTTGATCGACGTGTGGTCGTAGGCCGAGTGCTCCTCGCCGCGCCACGCGAGCACGTAGTCGGCGGGCTTGGCGCCACGCCCGAGCAGCACGCCGTGCTCGCGATAGCTGGGGAAGACGAAGTCGCCGGGGGCGAGGGCGTGGGCCGTGCCCACCTGGGTGGCCTCCTGTCCGCGGCACGGTGCCCACAGCGCCAGCTGGCCCTGACGCTGCAGGGCGACGCCCTCGGCATCCAGTCTGCGGGTGAGGACCATGTCGCGGTGCAGGGCGCGCAGCTCGTGCGGCGAGAGGTCGGCGACCCAGGGGTCGAGGGTGTCGTCGGCGATCCGGGAGCCGTCGGGCTCGAGAAGGCGGAGCACGTCCTCGGGGGCGTCGTGATCGTCGGCGCTTCCCGCAGAAGAGCCTCGCGTCTGGGTGTACGTCATCGTCATCCCTCCGTGCTGCCCGGGCTCCTCGTGAGAGCGGGGGCGTATGGATGCCGGCAGCACCGCCGACGAGGCCGACCGTACGCGCGGAACGCACCCCGCTCAAGACCTCGCCGTCACATTGAGCATCGTGCCCACCGCGAACGACCTTCGCGCTGCTAATGTTTCGCACCATGAGCAAGCTCGACGCGGTCGACCTCGACCTCCTCCGCGCCCTGTCCGCCGATCCGCGCGCCACCGTCGTCGCCCTCGCCGAGAAACTCGGGCTCTCCCGCAACACCGTCCAGGCGCGCATGAGCCGCCTGGAACGCGGGGGTGTCTTCCTGTCGTACGAACGCACGCTGTCGGCGGGAGCCCTCGGCTTCCCGATCGAGGCGTTCCTGCAGGTGACCGTCCGTCAGGCCGAGCTGCCGGTGATCCGCGCCGAGCTCGCCAAGGTTCCCGAGGTCCTGCAGGCGCACGGGCTGAGCGGGCAGGTCGATCTGCTCGTGCGGGTCGCGTGCCGCGACACCCAGCACCTGTTCGACACCGACGCCCGCATCCTCGCGATCGAGGGCGTCGAGCGCACCGAGACGTCTCTCGTCATGGGCGAGGTCATCGGCTACCGCGTGGGCCCGTTGATGCAGCTGGCGCGCGACGAGATCTAGCGTCGGCGCCGGGGGTCGCCGATCTCACGGCGCCGAAACCCTCCGTCTACGGCGCCGGGATCACCGGGATGCTCGCCGTCTCGGTCTTCTGCTCGGTCGGGCTCCCGGCATCCATCCGCACGAGAACCACGCCCACGAGGATCAGCGCTCCGCCCGCGAACTGGACCGGCGCCGGTGTCTCACCGAGCAGCAGCCACGCGAACCCCAGCGCGAACAGCACCTCGCTGAGCCCCACGAAAGAGGCCAGCCGCGCGCCGATGAGCGGCACCGCGATGACCCCGAGCGCGTAACCGACGGTGGTCGCGACACCGCCCACCCACAGCAGGGGCAGGATGCCGGGAAGCTCGAGCCCCGCGAGAGACACGGTGATCGAGGGTGCCGCGAAGGGCAGCACTCCGGTGAGCACCAGCACCCCCATGAGCAGTGCCCCGGTGAGCAGGCCGCCGGCGGCGAGAGCCAGGGGCGGGAGGTCGTCGCCCGCGCGCCCGGCGATGACGAAGTACGCCGCCGCGCACACCGCGGCGCACAGCGCGAAGAGCGTGCCGAGCAGGTCGAACCGTGCACCGCTGATGTCGACGACGAGCACGAGACCGGCCATCGCCACGACGGACCCGATCAGCACGGCCCTCGACGGCGAGCGGCGGGTGCGCACCCACACGGCGATGACGATGAGCACCGGCGCGATGTACTGGATGAGCAGGGCGACGGCCACCGGCATCCGCTGCATCGCGGCGAAGTAGAACAGCTGGCATCCGGCGACGGCGGTCAGACCGAACGACACGATCAGCAGCCCGTGCCGGCGCAGGAACCCGGGCTGCCGGCGCACCGCGCGCACGAGCGCGGGCGAGAGCAGCAGCGCCGCGAGCCCCATGCGCACCAGGAGCACCGCTCCCAGCGACCAGCCGCCGTCGAGCAGGGGTTTGACGAACGGCCCGCTGGAGGAGAACGCCAAGGCCGAGGCCACGGCGATCGCGAGGCCGGTGACGGCGGTGGAGCCGCGGTGGGTGGGACGCGGGAGGGTCACGGAGGACGTGGTCATGCGGGCCTGCTGTCACGAGTGAAGGGGGTTTACACTCGTGACAGTACGGCCTCTACCTGTCAGGAGTCAACGTGGTCTTCATCCGTGACACCGAACTCGTGCTGCGCGCCGCCGTCGAGCTCGTCAACACCCTGCCCCACACGGAGGTCAGCGGCGTCGACACCCTCGTCGACGCCTCCGACCTCGAGGCCTTCACCGGCCGCCACGGCTACACCGGCTCGCGCACGCGCGACGCCCGCGAGCTCGCCGACGTCCGCGGCATCCGGCCCCGCATCCTGGAGCTGTGGAGCGCGGATCGCGACGCGGCAGCCCCCCTCGTCAACGCGATGCTCGCCGACGGGCGGGCGCTCCCCCAGCTCGTGCGTCACGACGGCCTCGACTGGCACATCCACGCGAGCGACCCGGCGGATCCGCTGGCCACGCGCATCCTCGTCGAGACGGCGCTCGCCTTCGTCGACGTCATCCGCGCCGACGAGTACGACCGCGTGCGCGTGTGCGACGCCGACGACTGCAACGGCGTGTACGTCGACTTCTCCAAGAACGGATCGAAGCGGTACTGCGACGCGGGCAACTGCGGCAACCGTATGAACGTCAACGCCTATCGCAAGCGCAAGGCGCACGCGCCCTCCTGACCGGACGCGGTCTCGCACTCGGCCCGATTCCGGGGCCGAGCGCTCCGCGCGACTACTCCACGAACTCCCGGATCGCGGATGCCGCCGCCTCCGGCGTCTCGTAGTGGATCAGGTGCCCGACCTCGGGGATCTCCACGAGCCGCGCATCGGGGAACAACGTCGCCAGGTGACGCTCGGCCTCGATCGGAGTGATGTCGTCCTTCTCGGCCGCGATGAGAAGCGTCGGCTGCGCGATGCGCGGGGCGAACTCGCGCACGTCGTGCGAGACGCTCGTCACGAAGGCCTCGTGCAGCACGTCGCGGTCGGCGAAGCGCGAGAAGTACTCGTCGTGCTGCTCGTGCACGAAACGGCGCAGGTCGGGGTCGCGCGTCTTGGCCATGGCGTTGCTCATCACGCGCACGATGAGGCCGTTGCGCAGCAGCGCGTCGCCGAGCACGCGCGGAAGCCTCGCCCCGGCCAGGTAGTAGAACACGGCGAGACGAGTCAGAATGCCTCGCGGCCCCTCGAGGGCTGGGGCCCCGATGGGGTTCACGAGAATGAGCTTCGGCGTCGACAACCCGCCCGCCACCGCCGCGGACGCCACGATCGAGCCGAACGAGTGGCCGAGCACGACGGCATCCGGAGCGACCTGCTCGACGAACGCCCGCAGCCACGCTGCGTAGGTGTCGAGATCGTGGGGGCGACCGACGAACGGCGCGGTCTCGCCGAACCCGGGAAGATCGGGAGAGATGACCCGGATGCCGGGAAGATGCGCCACGACCGGATCGAGCCCGTGGTGCTCACCGCGGAAGCCGTGCACCGCCACGATCGTCGTTCCGGCGTCGTCGTCGCCGTACACCCAGTACGCCGTGGTCCCCCCGAGAACCCGCGCCTCGCGCCGCGCGACGGGGATCTGGGCGAGGCGTTCGGCGTAGGGGTTCGGCATGCGTCGAGTCTACGAGGGGGGATACACGACTCTGATCGAGCGCTCTTCGTCATCCACCCCGCTCTGCGCGCCTCGACGGTGATGTCGGAGCTCCCCTCTACCGTGAGCGCATGACCACGTGGCAGGCCGAGCCGCTCCCCCTCTTCCAGACGCCCGAGTGGGCGCGCCTCGTCGGCGTGTTCGACCTGGAGACCACGGGGATCGATGTCGAGAACGATCGCATCGTCACCGCGCACGTGGGTGTACTCGACGCCGAAGGCAACGTCGTCGACGCGCGCGACTGGCTCGCCGACCCCGGCGTCGAGATCCCGGCGGGAGCCGCGGCCATCCACGGCATCTCCACCGATCGCGCCCGCGCCGACGGTGCTCCGGCGCCGCGCGTGGTGGCCGAGGTCGTCGAGGCTCTCGGGTCGCTGTTCGCCGCCGGCATCCCGGTCGTCGCCTACAACGCGCCCTTCGACTTCTCGATGCTGAAGAACGAAGCCGTGCGTCATGGCGTGACCCCGATCGCCGCCCCCTCCCCCGTCATCGACCCCCTCGTGGTCGACAAGACCTTCGACCGGTACCGCCGCGGCAAGCGCACGCTCTCGGTCGTCGCCGAGCACTACCGTGTGCCGCTCGAATCCGCCCACGAGGCCTGCGCCGACGCGGTCGCTGCGGGGCGACTCGCCCTGGCGCTCGCCGAGAAGTTCGGGCCGTGGCTCCCCTCGACCCTCGACGAGCTCCATACCCGCCAGATCGCCTGGGCCCGCGCGCAAGCCGAGAGCCTCACGGAGTACTTCGTGAAGATCGGCCGGCTGGA
This sequence comes from Microbacterium sp. SORGH_AS_0421, assembly GCF_030818635.1. Taxonomy (NCBI): domain Bacteria; kingdom Bacillati; phylum Actinomycetota; class Actinomycetes; order Micrococcales; family Microbacteriaceae; genus Microbacterium; species Microbacterium sp. SORGH_AS_0421. The sequence goes on along the minus strand of NZ_JAUTAO010000001.1, from coordinate 2,536,490 downwards.
TGCCACCGCTCCCGCGATCGACGGGGCTTGGCCGATCCGCTGACGCCCGGACGACCGGTCTCGGGCTCCCGGCATCCGACAGCATCGAATCTCACCGGGCGCCCGGGCGCCTTCCCGGCACGGCGATCGAGTGTGCGACCTGATCGCCCTACCCGCTGAACACCCCATCCGCACGAGCCCGACACCATCGAGCTGCACCTGAGCCGACCTCTTCGCTTGGTCGAAAAGCACACTCATACGAGCCGGCGCGACGATCCGAGCCCGAACCCCTCTCCGATTCCGGCGCGAAACACGACTCGCGCGAGCGGACCACACGACCGAAACCCGAACCCCGTTTCCTCACCGGTCGAAGCTCCGCCCCCACCACCGGCCACCACGACACACACCCGACCTCCGATCCCGCCCCGGTCGAAACACCACCCACCCGACCCCGACACCGCGACCCGGACCTGCTCTCGCCCCCGTCCCGGTGCACGACACCGCCCCCCACACCACGACACGAGCCTGAACCCAGGTCCCACCCCGGTCAGGAGCAAGACCCGACGCCCCGATCCGAGCCTGCTCTCACCCCCGTCCCGGTGCACAACACCGCCCCCACGATCCGAACCTGCTCTCACCCCATTCCCGGCCCCAACACCGCCCCCACCGCCTCGACACCAACCTGACCCCAGGTGCCGCCCCGGTCAGGAGCAAGGCCCGACGCCCGGTCCAGGCCTGCTCCTCCCCCTCTCCTAGGCGAAGAGGTCACGAGCGCGGCCACTGAGGAGCAGCGTTGAGGGAGTTCCGCGACCACCCCTGCTCTACCCCTGCACTCGCCGGCCTTCACCGGACTCGCGTGCGAGGTCGCCCTTGAGACTCGGATTCACCAAGTGAATGCGACCCCGACCCAATGTCGGAGGTCGGCGATACCGTTCTCCCATGACCCGCATCGCACGCTCCGAAGACCGGCCGACGCCGGTGTTCCGAGAGTGCGACGGCGCGCCCTGGCCCAGCGACGACGAGCTCGAGCTCGAAGCCGCATGGGCTGCTTTTCGCGAGAGCGGCGATGTTCAATGGTCGACGGGCGACGAGGCCCCGTCGGCGAACCCTGTGTCTCCCTCTCTCGCCCGCAGCGCGCCGCTGCGGGTGCCGCACACTCTTCATGCCCCCGACGGTGCCGCGACCTGGGAGTGGGAGTGGGACGACGTCATCGACCCGTCCGGCAGCGAAGCCGCAGGGGTCTCCGACATCGACGCGCGATTGGGGCACCTCGAGTGCGTCGTCAGGGATCGGCAGCGTGCGACCGCCGACGAGTACCGTCTGATCCTGGCGATCCTCGACGATGCCGCCTTCGACCCCACACCGTGGGTCGGACCCGACCCCACGGTGGATCGCGCCTGGAGTGATTCCCGAGGCCGCACGCCCGGCGCCGTGCGGCGCGACCGCGTCGACCTCGCGGAACGCGCCGCTGTCGCCGAGATCGCGGTGCGCCTGCATCTGTCCGAACAGACGGTCCGGACGAGGGCCGCTCACGCGCGGACGCTGGCCGTCGGTTGCCCAATGCTGTGGACCGCCTTCGGTGAGGGGCGCTTTTCCGAGAAGCACGCCGTCGACGCGGCCCGGATGGCTTCGACCCTCCCCGCCGGCGACGCCGACGCCTTTCGGCGCTTCGACGACGAAGCGTGCGCGCAGGCGCTGGCCCTGCCCCCGGCGAAGTTCGCCGTGGCGGCCCGCGCCATTCGCGAGCGCGTCCACGCCGAGTCCATCGAGACCCGTCACCGTCGGGCTGCAGAGGAGCGCGGCGTGTGGATGAGAGCCGAGCTCGACGGCATGCTTCGCTGCACGCGCTTCTCCCCGCTGACCGCGCTCGCGCCGTGATGTCGCGCCTCGACCAGGCAGCTCGGCACCTGCGCGCTGCGCCCGACGAAGAGCGCACACTCGCGCAACTGCGAGCAGACGCCCTCGCGGACCTGGTGACGATGACGGACGACCCGGTGCCCGCATCGATGGACCCGACCCCGGCTGACGGCACCGTCGGCCCCTCCCCTCAAGCGGTCGATGGTGCAGGCCCGAGGCCTCATTCACCGGGCGAAGCGCTACGCGCGCCCTACCCACCCGACATACGGCACGCCGAGCCCCGCGGATCATCCAGCGCTCACGAAACCGGAGCCCCGCGACCCGCACCCGCACCCTCACCCGACGCACCCCATGATTCACCTACCGCCCCGCGCACCTTCCGAGCCGCGCCTTCAGCGACCGTCGTCGTCACGATCCCCGCGCTCACCCTCCTGGGTCACAGCAGCGAGCCCGCAACGCTCGAGGGGTACGGGCCGATCGATCTCGACACGGCGCGGCGCTTGGCCAGCACCGCGACCTCATGGATCCGACTCCTCACCCATCCGGTGACCGGCGCCCCGCTCATACTCGACCGCAAGACGTACCGGATTCCCGTCGCCCTCCGCCGGTGGCTCGGTGTCACCTCGCCCACCTGCGTCTTCCCCGGGTGCGGTCGCGCTGCACGCGAGTGCGACATCGATCACCGCACCGCGTGGGCCGACGGCGGAACCACCGATGATGACAACCTCGACCCCAAATGCCGCCATCACCATCGCCTGCGCCACGAGAGCCGCTGGGATATCGACCACGGGGCCGGCGGCGACAGCGCCTGGACCTCTCCCCTCGGTGGGAGATACGGGACAGATCCACCGCCGTTCTAGGAACGACGTGGCGAGACCGCCGCGATGAGACCGGACCGCGAGCTCGGTTCGCCCTGCACCGACGCACGCGCTGTTCCACACCGGCAGTCGCGTTGCCTTGGACCCGGCCCTCCCGTGGCCCTCTCCTCCCGCACCGCTTCCCCCTGACTGAACCCCGATCCTGCCCTTCCTGCGCCCGCACCGCGCGGCCGCTCCCGCAAACCCGGCCCGGACCCCGACCCCGCCCGATCTTTGGGCCGCGCCGCGCACCTGCTGGCATCGCCTGCACTGGTCCAGGCTCCGACTCGACCCCGGGTCTCGCTGCGCCCGCGCCGCTGCCCCGATTCCGAGTCCGGCCCCGACCCCAACCCGGGCTCACCGCCGGGCCGCTGCCCGATCTCGAATCCGCCCCCAACCCCTGCACACTTCCGCACCGCGCCGCGCACCCGCCGCCGTCGCCTGCCCCTGCTCGAGGCCCCGACCCAGCCCTGGGCCTCCCCCTTGACCGCACCGCGCTACCGCTGCCCCGATCCCAGACCCGACACCAACACCGATCCACTTCCGCGCCCTGCCCGCCCCGCCACCGCCGACCGCAACGACGCGCCCCTGACCTGTCAAACTGCTCTCGTGACCGCCCGCATTGCCACCGTCCAGGCCGAGGCCGTCCCCGCCGCCGTCGAGGTCAACGTCGCGCGCGCCGCGCGGTTCGTCATCGAAAGCGACGCGGCCGGAGCAGACGTCGTCCTCTTTCCCGAGGCGTTCCTCACCGGCTACGACGAGACCGTTTTCGCCGGTGCGCTGCCGAGCATCGCGGACCGCGCGTGGCTCGCCCCGCTGCAGGAGGCTGTCGACGAGACGGGCGTCGCCGCCGTAGTGAATACCGCGCTCCAGGCGGGCGATCGACGAACGCTGACCGACCTCCTGTTCACCCCCGGCCAACCGCCCTACCCCGCGTACTCCAAGCAACACCTCCACTCGCCCGAGCGCGCCTTCTTCACCTCCGGCGCGCGTGGATACTCGTTCCGAATCCGCGACGTCGAGTTCGCCTTATCGGTCTGTTATGACGCGAACTTTCCCGAGCATGCCGCCGCGGCTGCGGCTGCCGGCGCCACCGTCTATCTCAACAGCGGCGCATATTTTCCGGGCGGTGGCCGCCGCCGCGATCTTCACCTGGCCGCACGTGCGCTCGACAACGGCATCTACGTCGTCTACAGCGGTCTCGTCGGCGTTCCGAGCGACTTCATCGGCGGCTCGGCCATCTTCGACCCGCTGGGACGCCGCATCGCGGCCGTCGGCGAACGCGAAGGGCTGGCCATCGCCGACATCGACCCCGCTGTCGTGGAAGACGTCCGTCGCGACCAGCGCATGTGGGCGGACCGCCGAGACGACCTGGGCGCCTTCGAGCGATCCGGCGAACTCCGGTCACAAGCCGGTCGCGCAGCACCGGCCTGAAACGGCTGAGCGAATCTCCCCCCACCACCCGGCCGTCCCGCCAGACCCTCTACCCGCGCGGCGACCCCGCGCCACGAGGCACGCGCAACGCCGGCCCGAACCAGTCCGGCGAACCTCCCCCACCACCCGGCCGTCCCGCCCGTCCCTCAACCCGCGCGGCGAACCCACGCCACGAGCCGCTCCCGCAACACCGGCCCGAACCAGCCCGGCGAACGTCCGCCACCACCCGCCCGTCCCTCAACCCGCACGGCGACCCCGCGCCACGAGCCGACAGCACCGCACAACCGAAGACATTCCGCCGAGCCCTCTCACCACCCCGCAGCGGTACGCGACTCAGAGGTCATCGCCGCCCCACGAAGTTCACCGGGTTTCTCAGGGTCCACAGCTCGGCGGCGGTTGCAGCGCCCGTCCGCGTCAGGCGAATACCGCAGAACAATCCGCTCACGCGCAGGAAAACGAACGTGCTTCAACGCGCTCCCCGTGTAACGCGAAAGCCCCCCATCCCGAAGGACGAGGGGCTTTCGCTGCGAGAACCGCTGCGGATCAACGACCGCCGAAGTTCTTGAAGCGCTGGTTGAACTTCTCGACGCGACCGGCCGAGTCCATGATGCGCTGCTTGCCCGTGTAGAACGGGTGCGAAGCCGACGAGATCTCCACGTCGATGACGGGGTACTCCACGCCGTCGAGCTCGATCGTCTTGTCGCTGGACACGGTCGAACGGGTGAGGAACGTGTCGCCCGAACCGAGGTCGCGGAACACGACGGCCTTGTACGTGGGGTGGATGTCAGTCTTCATGGGAGGTCCTTTGAGAAGTGGTGTCCTGGATTCTGCCAGGACGTCAAAGTCTGCGGCGCCGATGGCACCAACGGAAGAGTCTACCAGGCCCAGCTCCGGGCCGCGGCCCCGTGATTCGAGCGCCGATCGGATCAGGAGGCGCGAGCCGCCCAGCGCCCGGCTTCGTGCGTGAGCGTGATGTCGAGCCCGAACGTCTTGGAGAGGTTCTCGGCCGTCAGCGCCTCGTCGAGGGGCCCGGATGCCACGACCTCACCGTCACGCAGAAGAAGAACGTGCGTGAACCCGACGGGGATCTCCTCGACGTGGTGCGTCACCATGACCATCGCGGGCGTGGTGGGAGCCTGTGCGTAACCGGACAGCAGAGCCAGCAGTTCTTCGCGCGCTCCGAGGTCGAGGCTGGCCGTCGGCTCGTCGAGCAGCAACAGCTCGGGGTCGGTCATGACCGCGCGGGCGATCTGCACGCGCTTCTGCTCGCCGTCGCTCAGGGTGCCGAAGGTGCGGTCGGCGAGGTGGTCGAGTTTCCACTCGGCCAGCACGCGCAGTGCGCGACGCTCGTCGATGTCGTCGTAGTCCTCGCGCCAGCGACCGACGACTGAGAAGGCCGCCGTGAGCACGACGTCGAGCACCGTCTCTTCCGGCGGCACGCGACGCGCCATCGCCGACGACGCGAACCCGATGCGCGGGCGGAGCTCGAACACGTCGGTGCGCCCCAGACGCTCGCCGAGGATCGTCACCGAACCCGACGTGGGGTGCAGCAGCGTGTCGGCGAGCTGGAGGACCGTCGTCTTCCCCGCACCGTTCGGGCCGAGGACGACCCAGCGCTGGTCATCCGACACCGTCCAGTCGAGGTGGGACACGATGTCCCGCGCGTTCCGGCGGACGACGACGTCGGAGAACTCGAGAACCTGGGGCATGCCTCCAGCCTACTGTCCGAGCCGGAGAGAATCGGATGCCACGCGGCCCCTGTGGACAGCGGGCCACGGCCAGCGCAGGACCCGGGCGCACAGCACCACCACGCCCCCGACGACCACCGCGAGCTCCCTCCCCGCAACCGCCGCGCACAGCACCACCGCGCCTAGACGACCGCCCGGAACTCCCTCCCCGCAACCGCCGCGCACAACGCCACCGCGCCCCCGACGAGCACCGCGAGTTACTTTCCCGCAACCTCCGCGTACAGCGCCGCAGTGGTCTCCGCGATCGCCGCCCAGCTGAAGTCATCGACCGCGCGCTGGCGTCCGGCGCGTCCGTAGGCCCGGGCCTTCTCGGCATCCATCGACACCTCCGTCAGCACACGGGCGAGGTCGTCGACGAAACGCTCGGGATCCACGGGCGTTCCCGTGCCGTCCTGCACCTGGTCGATCGGCACGAGGCGGCCGGTCACGCCGTCCACGACGACCTCCGGAATACCGCCCGTCGCCGTTCCCACCACCGCGGCACCGCACGCCATGGCCTCGAGGTTCACGATGCCCAGGGGCTCGTACACCGAGGGGCACACGAACGTGGTCGCGGCCGTGAGAATGGCGCACAGCTCGTGGCGCGGCAGCAGTCGCTCGATCCAGACGACCCCGTCGCGGGTGGCCTGCAGTCCCCGCACGAGCTCCTGGACCTCGGCCATGATCTGCGGGGTGTCGGGAGCTCCCGCGCACAGGATCACCTGCACCTCGGGCGGAAGCTGCTCCGCCGCACGCAGCAGATACGGCAGGCCCTTCTGACGGGTGATGCGACCGACGAACACGACCGACGGACGTGCGGGGTCGATTCCCTGCGACCGCAGGAAGTCGTCGTCCGACACCGGATGCCATGACTCGGTGTCGATGCCGTTGTAGATGACCCGCACCTTGTCGGGGTCGAGCGAGGGGTAGCTGCGCAAAATGTCGTCGCGCATGCCCGAGCTGACCGCGACGACCGCCGCAGCGCCCTCGTACGCGGTCTTCTCGATGTAGCTCGACACCGCGTAGCCGCCACCGAGTTGTTCGGCCTTCCACGGGCGGAGCGGTTCGAGGCTGTGAGCGGTGACGACATGCGGGATGCCGTGGAGAAGCGACGCCAGGTGACCCGCGAAGTTCGCGTACCAGGTGTGGGAGTGCACGACGTCGGCGCCCGCGATGTCGGACACGATCGCCAGATCGGTGCCGAGCGTCTGGATGGCCCCGTTAGCCGACGCCAGCTCGGCGGGCACGCCGTACGAGGTCGTGTCCGCCTCCTCGCGCGACGCGCCGAACGCGCGCACCTGCACCTCGGTGCCCTCGGCGCGCAGCGCCTTCACGAGTTCGGTGGCGTGGACCCCGGCTCCGCCGTAGATCTCCGGCGGGTACTCCTTGGTCACGATGTCGACGCGCATGAGACGAACCGTAGTACAGGCAGAGACGCGCCGTGAACGTGTTCCCGCTCGCTTCCCTGAGCCCTAGGGTGGTGCCATGCCTGCAGCGCCGAAGGTCTTCGGAATCATCCTCGCCGGCGGCGAGGGAAAGCGACTCATGCCCCTGACGGCGGACCGCGCCAAACCCGCCGTCCCCTTCGGCGGCCAGTACCGCCTGATCGACTTCGCGATATCGAACCTGATCAATTCGGGACTGCGTCAGCTCGTCGTGCTGACGCAGTACAAGTCGCACAGCCTCGACCGCCACATCTCGCAGACGTGGCGCATGTCGCCGATGCTCGGCGCGTACGTCGCCTCTGTCCCGGCCCAGCAGCGACTCGGTAAGCGATGGTTCTCGGGCTCAGCCGACGCGATCCTGCAGTCGATGAACCTGATCCGCGACGAGAAGCCCGACATCGTCGTCGTCATCGGCGCCGACCACGTGTACCGCATGGACTTCAAGCAGATGCTCGACGCCCACATCGCCTCCGACGCGCGGGCGACGGTCGCCGGCATCCGTCAACCGATCTCGCTCGCGAACCAGTTCGGCGTGATCGACACCGACCCCACCGACCCGACGAAGATCCGCGCCTTCCTCGAGAAGCCGCAGAACCCCGAGGGACTGGCCGATGCCCCCCACGAGGTGCTCGCCTCGATGGGCAACTACATCTTCGACACCGACGCCCTGGTCGAAGCCGTCGCCCACGACGGGGAGCTGCCGACCTCGGCGCACGACATGGGCGGCGATATCGTGCCCTACTTCGTCAATCGCGGTGAGGCCGCCGTCTACGACTTCAACCGCAACGACGTGCCCGGCTCCACCCCGCGCGATCAGTCGTACTGGCGTGACGTCGGCACGATCGAGTCGTTCTACGACGCGCACATGGACCTGATCTCGACCCTGCCCGTGTTCAACCTCTACAACAACGACTGGCCGATCTACTCGCAGACCTTCAACGCCCCGCCGGCGAAGTTCGTGCGCGACTCCGTCGGACGCATCGGCAACGCGATCGACTCGATCGTGTCTCTCGGTTCCGTGCTCTCGGGCACGCACCTCGAGCGCAGCGTCGTCGGCCCGTGGGCCCTCGCCGGGGGCGGCTCGACGATCACCGATTCGGTGCTCTTCGACAGCGTGCAGGTCGGCGCGGGCGCGCGGATCCACCGTGCGATCCTCGACAAGAACGTCGTCCTCGAGCCCGGCGCGACCATCGGCGTCGACCGCGAGCGCGACCTCGCCCGCGGATTCACCGTGACCGAGACGGGCATCACCGTCGTCGGCAAGGACGTGCACGTCCACGCCTAGCGATCGAGACGGCTCCGGATGCCGCACGGCTCCGGGTGCAGAAGAGGGGCGGTGACCGAGCTGGTCACCGCCCCTCTCTCGTCGGGAGAGCGATCTTCTCACCATCGCGCCCGAGGCCGTCGCACGGGATGGGCGCCTGCGACGCGGGCCGGGTGAGACGCGCTCGCGCGGAGAGGCCCTCTCTCAGACCCCCACGCGCTCGAACGCGTCGCGCGAGATGCCCTTGGCGAGAACGGCTTTCGACCACTCCTTCGCCGTGTGCAGGCTGTGGTCGCGGTAATTGCCGCAGCTGAAAGCGTCGGTGCCGGGGACGTCGTCCCACTCCACGTCCTCGGCGATCGCGCGCAGCGAGTCGGAGATCGCGTCGACGAGGGCCGCGACCTCGGGCTCGCCCCACATGATCACGTGGAAGCCGGTGCGGCAGCCGAACGGCGAGATGTCGATCAGACCGTCGATGCGATCGCGCACGAGGCTGGCGAGAAGGTGCTCGATGGTGTGGAGCCCGGCGGTGGGGATCTCCTGCTCGTTCGGCTGCACGAGACGCAGGTCGAAGTTCGAGATGACATCGCCGCGCGGACCCGACTCGGTACCGATGAGGCGCACGTACGGCGCCAGCACGGCGGTGTGATCCAGGGTGAAGCTTTCGACGTCGGCCATGGGGAGGTCCCTTCGGAGGAAGCGGGGGGGTACCGGACGAGCCTACGCGGGGGCGTCGCACGATGACCCCGCGTGACGCCGCGGGAGGCGTGCGGCGGCATCTGCCCGGGAAAAGCGGGGGACGCCGGAACAGCCTCGGCGGACACCGCGCGACGACCCCGCGACTGTCACGGCCGCGTCGAGCTGGTGGCCATCGAGTTGTCGACGTCCGCCGGCATGAGGGGCTTGGAAGGGTACTCGCGCAAGACGAGCGCGGTGGTGACCGGGCCGTAGCGCGCCAGGGAGTCGACGATCCTCTCCAGTCGAGCCGCGTCGGCGCAATGGACGTCGAAGATGAGGCAGTCCTCTCCGGTCACGCGGAGCGTCGACGCGATCTCGTTCGTCTCCGAAGCGAGCTGCAGGGCGGGGCCGAGCTGCGCGTGCGTCGTGCGCAAGCGGACGACGGCCCGGATGTTCAGACCCACCGTGCTCGCGTGAACGATAGCGCGGTAGCCGGAGATGACCCCTGCTTTCTCGAGGCGTGAGATGCGCGCGCTGGCAGCGGGTTGCGACAAGCCGACCCGGCGGCCGACCTCCGCACCGGTGAGCCGTCCGTCGTGCTGGAGCAGCTCGAGGATCCGGCGGTCGACTCGGTCCAATGGTTCCATCGTCTTTCGCTCCCCCTCCTTAGGGATCGCTTGCTGAGCGTGCGCGTTCGCGATGATCCCATCATGCTCGATCGCGGAGCCTCGTCTCAGGCTCCCACGAGCGAGAGAAGCAGAGGTGGAACGTGGTGGGATACGTGATCGTCCCGGGAATCGGCGGGTCGGACGATTCGCATTGGCAGACTCTGTGGGAGCAGCAGTGGGGCAGCGAAACCGCCGTCCGTATCGAGCCAGGGTCGTGGTCTCAGCCGGACCTCCAGGACTGGGTCGGGGCGATCGCGCGAGCGGTCGAGGTCGTGCAGTCGCGCGATGGGGATGTCGTGCTGATCGCGCACAGTCTCGGATGCTGGGCGGCATCGGAGTGGTTGCAGCAGGCGAGCCACGGGCATGCCCGAGGAGCGCTCCTCGTCGCACCGCCGGACCCGACGGGTGAGGCGTTCCCCGCCGACGCCGCCCCGACCTTCCTGAGTGTTGCCGCACGTCCGCTGCCCTGCCCGAGTGTGGTCGTGGTCAGCACGAACGACCCGTATTGCGATCTGAAGGTGGCCCAGGAGCTCGCAGGGAGCTGGGGCAGTGATCTGGAGGTGGCCGGCGCACTCGGACACCTGAACTCCGCCAGTGGTCTCGGCGGGTGGCCCGCGGGTCGGGAGATGCTCGACCGCATGGCGTCCCTGTGACCTGTAGCTGGGTTGCCGGCCCGGCACCGCAGCACAGCAAGCGGAACAGTCGGGCATGGACGGAAGCGCGTTCCTCGAACCGCTAGCGTGGAGCGCGTGCCTGCGACCGCCCGTTTCCTCGTCGTCCTCGATGCCGATTCCACGCTGATCCGCAACGAGGTCATCGAGCTCCTCGCCGACGAGGCCGGCCGGGGTGCCGAGGTGGCCGCCGCCACCGAAGCCGCGATGCGCGGCGAGGTCGACTTCGCCACGAGCCTGCGCTCGCGGGTGCACGCACTGGCGGGCGTACCCACCGAGGCGTTCGAGCGGGCGATCGCGCGCATCGACCCCACCCCGGGCGTGCGCGAGCTGATCGCCGCCGTGCACGAGCGCGGCGGGGTCGTCGGCGTCGTGTCGGGCGGGTTCCACGAGGTTCTCGACACCGTGGCTCCCGGCCTGGGCGTCGACCTCTGGCGCGCGAACCGGCTCGTGGCCGTCGACGGAGCTCTCACGGGAGAGGTCGACGGAGACATCGTGGATGCCACGGCCAAGGCCGACACGCTCCGTCGCTGGGCCGCCGAGCTCGGTGTTCCCCTCCCCCTCACCTTCGCGATCGGAGATGGCGCGAACGACCTCGAGATGATGGCGACCGCGGGACTCGGTCTCGCGTTCAACGCCAAGCCCGCCGTGCGCGAGCGCGCGGATCTCGTGGTCGGCCCCGTCGACCTCGCGCAGGTCGTCGCCCTCCTCCCCCGCTGACGGGGCGCCCCGGGCTGACGACCGCCTCGGACTCTCCCCCCGGCGGCGGCCTGCCGCCCCACCGAGCCGACGCGACGGTCCCCTTCCCGATGTCGGAGGCCCGTTCTACCCTCGCCGCATGGACGTCATCTTGGTTCCCGGTCTCTGGCTCGACGCGTCGTCGTGGGACGACATCACCCCCGCCCTCGAGGCGGCCGACCATCGTCCGCATCCGTTGACTCTGCCTGGACCAGCCGTGGGCGATCTGGTCGTCGACGACTGGGTCGATGCGGTCGTCGCAGAGATCGACCGCATCGGTGGCCGGGTGATCCTCGTCGGGCACTCCGGTGGCGGCAACGTCGTCTGGGGTGCGGCCGACCGCCGGCCGGACCAGGTCGCGCGCGTCATCCTCGTCGACACGATCGTGCCGCATCCGGGCGCGATGATCTCCGAATTCCCATCGGGGACGGTGTCGTGCACTTCCCCGGGTGGGACTTCTTCGACGAAGACGACGTCGCCGACCTCGACCCACAGACGCGAGAGCGCACCGCGCAGCAGGTCGTCGATGTGCCCGGCCGCGTTCCGAGCTCGCGGATCACCCTGAGCGACGAGCGGCGATTCACCGTGCCCGTGACGATCCTGTCGGGGCAGCTCGATGCAGAAGCCCTCCCGCGGGTGCTCGCCGAGTGGGGTGCGTACGCCGAAGAGGTCGACCGCCTCGACAGTCTCGAGGTCGTGCGGCTCGGCTCCGGCCACTGGCCGCAGTTCTCGCAGCCCCAGCGGTTCGCCGAGAAGCTGGTCGCCGCGGTGCGGTGAGAAACCGGGCCCGATCGATAGGGCGATGGTGTCGCGCCGGGCCTTCGGGTTCTGGGGTGAGCCGGACTCCCGGCGTCAGTGCCCCATGCCGAGGCCGCCGTCGACCGGAATCACGGCACCCGAGATGTACGCGGCGTCGTCACCGGCGAGCCACGTGACGACTCCGGCGACCTCGTCGGGAGAGGCGAAACGTCCGGCGGGGATGTTCTTCTTGTACTCGGACTGGGTGTCGGCGGGAAGCTCGGCCGTCATGTCGGTCTCGATGAAGCCCGGTGCCACGACGTTCGCCGTGATCCCGCGACCGCCGAGTTCCCGCGTGAGCGAGCGGGCGAAGCCGACGAGCGCGCTCTTGGAGGCGGCGTAGTTGATCTGACCGGCCGAACCGTACAGACCGACGACGCTCGAGATGAGGATGACACGACCCCAGCGCGCCTTGAGCATGCCCTTGGAAGCGCGCTTGACCACGCGGAAGGCGCCACCGAGGTTGGTGTTGACGACGCTGTCGAAGTCGTCCTCGCTCATGCGGAGCAACAGGGTGTCCTTCGTCACACCGGCGTTCGCTACGACCACTGCGATCGGGCCGAGCTCGGCTTCCACCTGGGTTAAGGCGGCGTCCACGGCGGCGGCGTCGGTCACGTCGGCGCGCACGGTCAGGGTTCCCTCGGGGCCCTCACCGGAGCGGGCGGTCACGGCGACCTTCCATCCCTCGGCGACGAAACGCTCGGCGATGGCTCGACCGATGCCCCGGTTTCCTCCGGTGACGACGACGACGCGGTCCTGGGACATGGTGAGACTCCTGCGCTTGCGGTGACGGAACCGCCCTAGCCTACCGAGGCGACTCCCCCGCCTCGCCCGCCGAGGTTTGACACGGGGTCTGCGCCGCTGGAACGCTGGAGGAACGCGCGACGAAAGGGGCTCCCGTGAGCGACGACCGCACCACCGACCCGCAGCATCCCGAGCACATCGGGTCCGACAACGCGAACGGCGGCGACCAGCCGTCGTCGCCGTACGCTCCGCAGAGCGACACGCCCCCGGCTCCCCCGTACGAGGCAGCGGGGACGTCGGCGTCCGCGGCACCTTCCGGCGCTCCGGCGGACACCGCTACGCCCTACGGAACCCCGACGCCGGAAGCCCCGGCATCCCACACACCCGCGCCCGAGGCCCCCGCCTACGGCGCACCCGCGCCCGAGGCCGGTGCAGCCTACGGCGCGCCCGCCTACGGCGCACCGGCGTACGGGCAGCCCACGACCTCGACCTACGGACAGCCCGCGTACGGCGCCCCGAACGCGGCGTACGGCTACGGCGGCGGCTACGCCGCCCCCGCGCGCACCAACGTCCTGGCGATCGTGTCGCTGGTGGCATCCCTCGTCGGCTTCGTGCTCATCCTCCCGGTGGTGGGATCGATCGCCGGTGTCATCATGGGGCACATCTCGCTCAAGCAGATCAAGGAGCGGGGCGAGCGCGGCCGCGGAATGGCGCTTGCGGGTGTCATCATCGGCTACGTGACGCTCCTGTTCGTCATCCTCTTCATCATCGGGATCTCGATCCTCATCGCCGGCAGCGCCGGTTCCAGCGGCTCGCGCTACGGCGCCTGACGGTCGCGATCAAGCCGCCGGGCGCTCAGGCGCCCGGCGGCTTGTCACGATGTCGAAGAGTCGGCCCGAGAGCGCACCCCGTGTCATCCCCACGGGCGTACCCTGATACCACTGTGAAGACATCGCACACCGCTCAGTCCGCGACGTCGCTCCCCAAGGCACCGAGGGAGGACGCCGATTCCCGTTTCACCAAGTACATGGTGATGATGGGGATCCGCATCGCGTGCTTCATCGCGATGGCCGTCATCACTCCCTACGGCTGGTACACCTTCGTGTTCGCGGCCGGAGCGATCTTCCTGCCCTATCTCGCCGTCATCGTCGCCAACGTCGGCGCCGACCAAGGCTCCACCGAGGCGATCAACCCGGAGCGCGCCATCGAAGCTCCCTCGGCCGTCCCCGCTCCCGCAGCCGCTGCCGAGGGCCCGCTGGTCATCCGTATCGCCGAGACCCCGCGCCTCGACCCTCCGCGCGACGACCGCTCGTGAGCGACGAGCCCGCCGAATGCTCGCGGGCCGGATGCCGAGAAGCCGCCGTCTGGGCGATCCACTGGCGCAACCCGCGCATCCACGCGGCCGACCGCCGCAAGACCTGGGTCGCCTGCGACGAGCACGTCGCCTATCTGCGCGAGTTCCTCAGCGCCCGCGACTTCCCCGTCGAGGTCGCCGCCCTCTCGAGCGATCGCGCGTGAACGCCCTGCCGTCGGACGTACCCTGGAAGGCGTGGTCTGTTCGGTCGAGATGAACGTGCGCATCGAGAGGTGCCCGCGATGAGCGCGCGTGAGATGCCCGCGGCCGGGCGCTGGGCGATCTACGTCGGTATCGCGATCCTCTTCGCGATCGCCTGCGGGTTCCTCTCGAACTGGCAGTTCTCGCGCAACGCCGAGCGCAGCGAGCAACTGCAGCTCGTCGCCGACAACTACGACGCGACCCCGGTCCCCCTCGCGGAGTTGCTCGCCCCCGGCGCCGAGATGAAACCGGGAGACGAGTGGCGTCCCGTGCGCATGCAGGGGCAGTACGTCGCCGACGAGCAGCTGCTGGTCCGCAACCGCGCGCACGGGGGCTCGGCGGCCTTCGAACAGCTCGTGCCGTTCCGACTCGACGACGGCCGCACGTTCCTCGTGGACCGCGGTTGGCTCCCCCCGGGCAACCAGCAGTCGGAACCCGACGACATCCCCGCGCCGCCCTCCGGCGACGTGACCGTCGAGGTCCGTCTGCGCCCCGAAGAGGCCGCCCCGACCTCGGGTCGCACCGCCGAGGCGGGTCAGGTACCCACCATTAATCTCGGACTCGTGGAGGAGCAGGCCGGCCCCATCGAGCAGGGCGCGTACGGCCTGCTCATGTCGGAATCCCCCGCTCCCGCGACCGCCCCCGCCCCGGTCGATCCACCGAGCAACGACCCCGGACCGTACCTCTCGTACGCGGTGCAGTGGATCCTCTTCGCCGTGATGGGCTTCGGTTTCATCACCTACGTGATCATCAACGAGCGCAAGCTCCGCCGCGAAGAGGACGAAGACGAGGACGACGAGGACGCGCTGATCGAACCCCTCCCCTCGCCCGAGAAGCCCTCCGGTGAGCGCCGTCGCGTCGACCCGGTCGCCCTGCACCGCTCGCGCAAACGTCCGAAGGACCGCGACGCCGACGATGAGGACGCCCTGCTCGACGCCCGCTGAGCGCGGGACGGACGGATTTCCAGGCACCCCACAGACGCGTTTCGTCCACCAGCGTCTCGCCGACATCGAAGACGATCGCCCTGACATCTTCAGGAATCTCTTGACGGGTCACTCGGCGATGGTGCCACGCACCACGGCCCTTCGCGACCCGCTACGCCAGTGTGATCAGATCCGCGTAGTCGCGACCCCAGATGTCCTCGACACCGTCGGGCAGGATCAGCACGCGCTCGGGGTTCAGCGCCTCGACGGCGCCCTCGTCGTGCGAGACGAGCACGACGGCGCCCTCGTAGTGCGACAGCGCGCCGAGGATCTCCTCGCGCGAGGCGGGGTCGAGGTTGTTCGTGGGCTCGTCGAGCAACAGCATGTTGGCCGACGAGACGACGAGCGTGGCGAGCGACAGGCGCGTCTTCTCGCCACCCGAGAGGACCCCGGCGGGCTTCAACACGTCGTCGCCGACGAAAAGGAACGATCCCAGCACCTTGCGGGCCTCGGTCGCGGTGATGTGCGGGGCCGACGACATCATGTTTTCGAGCACCGAGCGGTTCACGTCGAGATTCTCGTGCTCCTGGGCGTAGTAGCCGATCTTCAGGCCGTGCCCGGGCTCGAGCTGACCGGTGTCGGGCTGGTCGACTCCGGCGAGAATACGCAGCAGCGTGGTCTTTCCCGCACCGTTCAACCCGAGGATGACCACGCGCGAACCGCGGTCGATGGCGAGGTCGACATCGGTGAAGATCTCGAGCGACCCGTATGACTTCGACAGACCGGAAGCCATGAGCGGCGTCTTGCCGCAGGGCGCGGGCTTGGGGAACCGCAGCTTCGCGACACGCTCTTCGGCACGCACCTCGTCGAGGCCCGAGAGCATCTTCTCGGCGCGCGCGACCATCTGGTGCGCGGCTGCGGCCTTCGAGGCCTTGGCGCCGAAGCGTGCGGCCTGCAGCTGCAGCGCCGTGGCCTTCTTCTCGACGTTGACGCGCTCCTTCTTGCGACGCTCCTCGTCGGCCACCCGCTGGCGCAGGTAGTTCTTCCAGTTCATGTTGTAGACGTCGATGACCTGGCGATTGGCATCCAGGTAGAAGACGCGGTTGACGGTCTCGCCGACGAGCTCGACGTCGTGCGAGATCACGATGAGCCCGCCCTTGTAGCCCTTGAGGAATTCGCGCAGCCACACGACGCTGTCGGCGTCGAGGTGGTTGGTCGGCTCGTCGAGGATCATCGTCTGCGCGTCGGAGAAGAGGATGCGCGCGAGCTCGATACGGCGACGCTGACCACCCGAGAGGGTCTTCAGCGGTTGATCGAGGATGCGGTCGGGAAGCGAGAGGTTGTGGGCGATGGATGCCGCCTCGGCCTCGGCCGCGTATCCGCCGGCCGCCTCGAAGCGCTCGGTGAAGTTCGCGTACTTCTTCATGGCCTTCGCGGCGACGGCGGGGTCGTCGTCACCCATGGCCATCGACGCCTCGTGCATGCCGAGGGCGAGCGAGCCCAGGCCGCGGGCGTCGAGGATGCGGGTGCGCGCCAGCATCTCGGGGTCGCCCGAGCGCGGGTCCTGCGGCAGGTAACCGAGTTCACCCGAGCGGTCCACGCCGCCGTTGGCGGGCAGCAGGTCTCCGGCGAGCACCTTGGTCAGCGTCGTCTTGCCGGCGCCATTACGCCCGACGAGGCCGATCTTGTCGCCGTCGGAGACGCGGAACGCCACGTCGGACATGAGCACGCGGGCACCCACGCGGATCTCGAGGTCGTGCACGGCGAGCACAGCGAACGTCCGTTCTTCGGGGATGGGGAGTGGCCGACATGGCCAGCCACCCAGTATAAGACGCACCCCTGCATGCCCGCCGACAGCCCGCTATCTCGTCGTGGACGGGTTACCGACGTGGCGCAGCGGACACGTCGGAACGGCGGTCGAGGTTACCTCGATACCGAGACGAATCCCCCGGTCCATCACCCTCTGAGTTTGCGTTCTCACCCGATCCCTGAACTAACCTAAGCCTATCCTTACTTAATACGCAGGAGGCTCTTCGTGTCCCGATTCCGCGCTCTGGCGGCCCTCGCCGTCGGTACCGCCCTCGTCCTCACCGGCTGCGCCGGTACCTCAGCCGCGCCGGGTGGCCAGGAAGGTTCGTCGACGTCGGCATCGGGTTCCTTCCCCGTCACAATCGACCACGCCTTCGGCGAGACCACGATCGAGGCGGAGCCGCAGCGCGTCGTCACCGTCAGCTGGGGCAACCAGGAGGCGGCGCTCGCCCTCGGCGTCGTCCCGGTCGCCATGCCCAAGGTCACCTGGGGCGACGAAGACGGCGACGGCCTGCTGCCTTGGGTCAAGGACAAGCTCGACGAGCTCGGCGCGCAGACACCCACGCTCATGGATGAGACCGACGGTTTCGACTACGAGGCGATCGCCGACGCCAAGCCCGACGTGATCCTCGGCGCCTACTCCGGCATGACGCAGGAGCAGTACGACACGCTGAGCAAGATCGCCCCCGTCGTGGCGTTCCCCGAGATCGCGTGGGGCACCTCCTGGCAGCAGATGACGCTGGCGGATGCCAAAGCCCTCGGCCGCGAAGAGCAGGCGGAGCAGCTGATCGGCGACCTCGAGAAGCACGTGACCGACGAGTCGGCGAAGTACCCCGCCCTCGCCGGCAAGAAGACGCTGTTCACCTCGCTCGACCCGACCGACCTGAGCACCGTCGGCTTCTACTCGCTCAAGGACCCCCGCGCGCTGTACCTCTCCGAGCTCGGTATGACCCCCTCGTCGGCCGTCGAGACCGCGAGCAAGGACAGCGAGACGTTCTGGTTCACGCAGAGCACCGAGAACATCGAGTCCTTCGCCGACGTCGACGTCATCGTCGGTTACGGAACCCCGGCGCTCCTGACCCAGTTGCAGGCCGACCCGCTGTGGTCGCGCATCCCCGCCATCAAGAGCGGTGCCGTCGCGCTGCTCACCGACAACACCTCGATCGCCGCGGCGGGCAACCCCAGCCCGCTGTCGATCGGCACCTCGTACGGCGACGACTTCATCGGCCTCGTGGGCGCGGCGGCCGACAAGGCCGGCAAGTGATCGCGTTCTCCCCCGCACCGGCGCGATGACTCGTCTCGCCCCGGCATCGACCGCCCCCGTCGACGCAGATCCGCGTCGACGGGGGCGGCGACGCGTGCTCTGGGTCGTCCTGTTCGCCGCGGCCCTGGCCGTCGTCGCCGTGCTCTCCGTGACGTTCGGAGCCCGTGACGTCGCACCCGCCGACATCTGGGCCGGCCTCACCGGCTCGACCGACACCGCGTCGGCCGCCGCGGTCGGCAAGCGCGTCCCGCGCACCATCCTCGCCATGCTCGTCGGTGCCGCCCTCGCCGTGGCCGGGGCCGTACTCCAGGGCGCCACGCGCAACCCTCTCGCCGACCCGCAGATCCTCGGGATCAACGGCGGTGCGTCGCTCGCGATCGTCTCGGGCATCGCGTTCTTCGGCCTCAGCTCGGCATCCGGCTACATCTGGACCGGCATGATCGGCGCGGCCGCGGCCGCCGTCTTCGTCTACGCGATCGGGTCGCTCGGTCGAGGCGGACCCACGCCCCTGCGCCTGGCTCTCGCCGGAGCCGTCACCGCCGTCGCGTTCAGCTCGCTGATCAGCGCTATTCTGCTCCCCCGCATCAACGTCATGAACGTCTTCCGCTTCTGGCAGATCGGCGGCGTGGGAGGCGCCACCCCCGACACGATCCTGCAGGTACTGCCCTTCCTTCTGGTGGGCCTCCTCGTCTGCCTCGCGAGCGCGTCGGCCCTGAACACCCTCGCTCTCGGCGACGAGCTCGCCGCGGGTCTCGGCGCTCGCGTCCGTACGGCGCGCCTCGTCGCCTCGGCAGGGGCGGTCATCCTGTGCGGCGCCGCGACGGCCGTGGCCGGTCCGATCGGCTTCGTCGGTCTCGTCGTCCCGCACATCTGCCGCCTGCTCGTGGGGGTCGACCACCGCTGGCTTCTCCCCGTCTCGGCCGCAGGCGGGGGCATCCTGCTCACCGTGTCCGACATCGTGGGTCGCGTCATCGCCCGCCCCGAAGAGATCGAGGTCGGCATCGTGACCGCGCTGATCGGCGCCCCCTTCTTCATCGCCCTCGTTCGTCGCCAGAAGATGAGGGCCCTGTGAGCACGCACACCTCCCCACGGGTGGCCACCGCGAGCGTCGTGCCCGATGCCCTGGCATCCGTCGTCGCCGGCCGCCGCCGTCGCCGTCACCGCTGGACGCTCGTCACGGTCGTCCTCGCGATCGCGGTCGTCGTCGCCTTCGCCCTGTCGCTCATGATCGGCCAGACCTTCTACACCCCCGCCGAGGTATGGGGCGTGCTGAGCGGACAACGGGTGGCCGGCGCCTCGTTCACGGTCGGCGAACTGCGCCTTCCCCGCGCGCTGACCGGCCTTCTCACGGGACTCTGCTTCGGCATGGGCGGTGTCGTCTTCCAGTCGATGCTGCGTAACGCCCTCGCCAGCCCCGACGTGATCGGCATCAACACCGGTGCGAGCGCCGCGGCTGTCTTCGGAATCGTCGTGCTGGGGTGGGGCGAGACCGCCGTCTCGGTCGTCGCGATGGCCGCGGCCCTCGCCGTCGCCCTGTCGATCTACCTCCTCGCCTACCGCAAGGGCGGGTCCGGTGCGCGGCTGATCCTCATCGGCATCGGCGTCGCCGCGATGTGCCAGGCGGTCGTGTCCTACGTGATCTCTCGCGCCGCCGAGTGGGACCTTCCCGCCGCGATGCGCTGGATCACCGGAAACCTCAACGACGCCACGTGGGACCGCGCCCTCCCGGTCGCCGGAGCCGTCGTCATCCTCGGACCGATCCTGCTCGCCCTGTCCGGCCGCCTCGAGATCCTGCGGATGGGCGACGACACCGCCGCCGCCGTCGGGCTCCCCGTCGAGCGCACGCGCCTGCTGCTCATCGTGGCGGCCGTGGGCCTGCTGGCCTTCGGCACCGCCGCGGCCGGTCCCATCGCCTTCGTGTCCTTCTTGGCGGGCCCCATCGCCGTACGCCTGCTCGGCCCCGTCGGCTCTCCCGTGCTCCCCGCCGGTCTCCTCGGCGCCCTGCTGGTGCTCGTGGCCGATTTCTGCGCCCAGTACGCGTTCGGAACGCGTCTGCCCGTGGGCGTCATCACCGGCGTGCTGGGCGCGCCGTATCTCATCTACCTGCTCGTTCGCAGCAGCCGAACCGGAGGAACCACGCTATGACCGTCGAGCGCTCCCTGGTAGCCGAGGGCGTCACCCTCGGCTACGGAGACCGGACCATCGTCCACTCTCTCGACCTGGAGATCCCGCCGGGCAAGGTCACGACCATCGTCGGCGCGAACGCGTGCGGCAAGTCGACGCTGCTCAAGGCCATGGCGCGCCTGCTCGCGCCCTCCGCGGGGCAGGTGCTGCTCGACGGCAAGTCCATCCACCGCCAGCCCACCAAGCAGGTCGCGCGAGTGCTGGGGCTCCTCCCCCAGTCGCCGATCGCCCCCGACGGCATCGCCGTGTCCGACCTCGTCAGCCGCGGCCGCCACCCCCACCAGGGCGCGCTGTCGCGCTGGACGAGCGCCGACGACGCCGCGGTGGCACGCGCCCTCGACGCCACCGACGTCGCGCACCTCGCCGACCGCCCCGTCGACGAACTCAGCGGCGGCCAGCGCCAGCGCGTGTGGATCGCGATGGCCCTCGCTCAGGAGACCGACGTCCTGCTCCTCGACGAGCCGACGACGTTCCTCGACATCAGCCACCAGATCGACGTCCTCGACCTGCTCGCCGACCTCAATCGCGACCGCGGAACCACGGTGGCCATGGTGCTCCACGACCTCAACCTCGCCGCCCGTTACGCCGACCACCTCGTGGCCATGGCGCAGGGCGAGGTCATCGCCGCCGGAGACCCCGCCGAGGTCCTCACCGAAGAGACCGTGCGCCGCGTCTTCGGCCTCGACAGCCGCGTCGTACCCGACCCGCTGACCGGGCGGCCCATGGTCATCCCGATCGGTCGGCACCACACGGTGGCCGAGCCGGAGCAGGCGCAGACGGCCTGACGCTCCGAGAGCGAGACAAGCCCCGGCCTCGGCCGGGGCTTGTCTCGTGGGGCGTGGAACCTGCCGCTTACGCCGTGCGCTCGACCTGACCCGCGCGCCAGTACCCCATGAACGCCACACGCCCGCGGTCGACGCCGCAGCCGGAGACGAGCATGCGGCGCAGCAGCTTGACCGTCGACGATTCGCCCGCGATCCAGGCGTAGAACTCCCCCTCGGCGTCGGCCGGACTGTCCCACAGCAGCTCGACGTCGAGGTCGATGTCTTCGAGCACCTGCGGGCGGGGCGCGGCCGCCCGCGCCAGAACGTCACCGGATGCCGCGGTCCAGGCCTCCACGGCCTCGATCAACGCCTCGCCGTGGGGCCGTTCGCCACGCGGAAGCCAGGTGACGCGCGCATCGCCGCTTCGCACCGGAAGGGCGTCGTCGACATCGGGCACCTCGATGAACGCGTCGACCTCGAGACCCGGCTCGAGACCCTCGAGCACAGCGCAGATCGCCGGAGCGGCGGTCTCGTCGCCGGCCAGCACGATGCGACGAGCCGTACCGGGATGGAAGTCGATCCCCTGCGCCGACTCGGGGCTGCGCGCGTCGGGCCCGACGACCACGAGCTGGTCGCCGACGGTCGCGGCCTCGGCCCACGAACCCGCGGGGCCGGCGTCGTGGTGCACGACGAAGTCGATGTCGAGCTCGCGCGCCTCGGGGTCGATCCGGCGCACGGTGTAGGTACGGAACGGCATCCGCTGCTCGTCGGGAAGGTCGCGCCAGCGGATGTACCACTCGCCGTTGGCGATGGCGTCCGGGTCCTCCTGTCCGATGTCGCAGACGGTGCCGTCCCGACCGGGCAGGACCAGCTTGACGCGCTGGTCGCGACGGTCGGTGCCGAAGACGTCGAAGTCGGGCGATGTGAACGTCACGCGCACGAAGTGCGGCGAGAGTCGCCGCGCTTCCTTCACCACGGCGACGTACGGGCGGTAGGCGGGACGCGTGGCAGTGATCACGAGATAAGGATACCCTTACCTTGTCTCGAATGCCACGCCGCTGCCTCGACGACGAGGTACCCCGCCGGGCTACCCGCGATCGACGAGTCCCCCGATGCGCTCTATCGCCTCGCGCAGCACCTCGGGCGCGCAGCCGACGTTGATGCGCACGTGCCCCACGCCCTCGACACCGAAGAGCGGCCCGTGATGCAGGGCCACCTGGGCCTCGCGACGGATGAACGGAGCGGGGTTGTCGCCCCAGCCGTACGCCGAGACGTCGACCCACGCGAGGAACCCCGCCTCGGGAACGCGATAGCGCGCGAGCGGCAGATGCTCGGCGAGCAGGTCGGCGAGCAGCCGGCGATTGGAATCCAGGGCCACGAGCAGCGACGCGAGCCACTCGTCGCTGTCGACGGAGAACGCCGCACGATTCGCGATGACGCCGAACAGCCCCGCTCGCCACTCCACCTCCCACGGGAGCCCGCGGACGACGGCGGCGGTGTCCTCCGCCCCCGTCACGATGACCGCGCACTTGAGGCCGGCGAGGTTGTACGTCTTGCTCGCGCTCGTCACGGTGTAGCCGACCGCGGCGGCATCGTCGCCGGCATCCAGGAAGGGGGTGAACACCGCCGGGGCGTGAGTGAGCGGCGCGTGGATCTCGTCGCTGACCACGCTGGCGCCGTAACGCCGGGCCAGACGCGCGAGGGCCGCGAGCGACTCACGTGAGTGCACGGTTCCGGTCGGGTTGTGCGGGTTGCACAGCAGCACGGCACGCGCGCCCCCGGCCAGCGCCCGCTCGATGCCATCGAGATCCAGACTCCACCGTTCGCCGTCGTCCACCAGCGGGACGCGCTCGACCACGGCCCCCGCCTCCTCGACGGTGTCGTAGAACGGCGGATACACCGGCGGCGTCACGACCACCCGGTCGCCGGGCGAGGTCACCGCGCGCAGCACCTCGACGACGCCCATCATCACGTCGCCCGTCCAGCGGATGCGCGCCGCATCCGGCCGCCACCCCCACTGCCGCTCGGCGAAGTCGGCGAAGTCGAGATCGATGCCCGGTCGCGGCGGGGTGTACCCCGTGTCACCGATCTCGACGGCCCGGTGCAGAGCGTTCGTGATGGCCGGCGCGAGCGGAAAATCGGTCTCGGCCACGAACATCGGGATCACGTCATCGTCGTAGGAACGCCATTTCGTGCTGCTGCGCTGGCGCAGAAGTTCGAGCGGCAGGGCCTGCAACGGGAGAACGCTCATGCGAAAAGCCTAACGAGAGCCCCGGATGCCGAGCATCCGGCGCGTCAGAGGAGGACACACGGCGCGCAAGGAACCACGAACGCCCACCCCCGGAGGGATGGGCGTCCATGAGAGGGTCTCAGATCGCGAAACCGAGGGCGCGCATCATGTCGCGGCCGTCGTCGGTGATCCGTTCGGGGCCCCACGGCGGCATCCACACCCAGTTGATGCGGAAGCGTTCCACGACGTTGTCGAGGGCCTGGGCCGTCTGCTCTTCGAGCACGTCGGTCAGCGGGCAGCCGGCCGAGGTGAGGGTCATGTGGATGACGAGCGCGTCGTTCTCGTCATCCCACGCGAGATCGTAGATGAGGCCGAGGTCGACGACGTTGATCCCCAGTTCGGGGTCCATGACGTCTTTGAGAGCCTCGGTGACCTCGTCGTACTTCTCGGGAGCGAGGGTTGCGGTCATGCAACGATCCTACGCGTCGATCGGCGTACCGGCCTCGAGGAAGCGGTCGTAACCCTCTTCTTCGAGTCGGTCGGCGAGCTCGGGCCCGCCCTCTTCGACGATGCGGCCCTTGACGACCACGTGCACGAAGTCGGGGCGGATGTAGCGCAGGATTCGCGTGTAGTGGGTGATGAGCAGCACACCGAGATCGGTCTGCTCCTTCGCGCGGTTCACACCCTCGGACACGATCTTCAGCGCGTCGACGTCGAGACCCGAGTCGGTCTCGTCGAGCACGGCGATCTTCGGCTTGAGAAGCTCGAGCTGGAGGATCTCGTGGCGCTTCTTCTCGCCGCCCGAGAAGCCCTCGTTCACATTGCGGGAGGCAAACTTCGGGTCCATGCGGAGGTTCTCCATGGCGCCCTTGACGTCCTTGGTCCACGAGCGGATCGCCGGGGCCTCGCCGTCGATGGCCGTCTTGGCGGTGCGCAGGAAGTTCGTGACGGTGACGCCGGGGATCTCGACCGGGTACTGCATCGCCAGGAAGAGACCCGCGCGAGCGCGCTCGTCGACGCTCATCTCGAGGACGTCCTCGCCGTCGAGCGTGATGGAGCCGCTCGTGACGGTGTACTTGGGGTGACCGGCGATCGTGTACGCCAGGGTCGACTTGCCCGAGCCGTTGGGGCCCATGATCGCGTGGGTCTCACCGGTGCGCATGGTCAGCGTCACGCCGTTGAGGATCGGGGTCGTACCGTTCTCCGTCTCGACCGTCACGTGGAGGTCGCGGATCTCGAGGACAGACATGGTGTTCCTTACTCGTAAATTCTGGGGGTCGTGGGCGCGGCTCAGGCCGTCGCCTTGGTGACGGACGGATCGATGAGCACGTCGTCTCCGTCGATCACGACCTCGTACACGGGAACCGGCTCGTAGGCCGGGAGGTTCAGCGGGCGACCGGTCTTCAGCGAGAACGCCGAGCCGTGGGCCCAGCACTCCAGGGTCTCTCCCTCGACGAAGCCGTCGGAGAGCGAGATGTCGCCGTGCGTGCACACGTCGCCGATCGCGTGGACATCGCCGTTGCCGTCGAGGACGACGGCGATCGCGACACCGTCGATCTCGACGCGGTGCGCCTCGTCTTGCGTGAGGTCGCTGAGGGCGCACGCGCGGGAGGCGCTCACGCCGGGGCTCCCGCGGCCAGCTCGTGCTCGATGGCCTCGATGAGCTCGATCTCGAGCTCGGGGATGCCGATGCGCTGCACGATCTCGCTGAGGAAGCCGAGCACGACGAGGCGGCGAGCCTCGTCTTCTGCGATGCCGCGCGCCTGCAGGTAGAACAGCTGCTCGTCGTCGAAACGCCCCGTGGCGCTGGCGTGGCCGGCACCCTGGATGTCGCCCGTCTCGATCTCAAGGTTCGGGATCGAGTCGGCGCGAGCACCGTCGGTGAGAACGAGGTTGCGGTTGGCCTCGTAGGAGTCGGTGCCCGTGGCATCCGGTCCGATGAGGACATCGCCGATCCACACGCTGCGCGCGCTCTCGCCCTGCAGGGCGCCCTTGTACAGCACGTCGCCGACCGTGTGCGGTCCCTTGTGATGCAGGTAGACCTGCGACTCGAGGTGCTGACCGGCGTCGGCGAACGACAGGCCGTACAGGCGTCCCTCGGCGCCGGGTCCCGACAGCTCCACCGAGGGGTTCACGCGCACGACGCCGCCGCCGAAGCTCACCACGACGTGCGTGAGCTTGGCGTCGCGGTCGACACGAGCCTGGTGGGATGCCGCGTGCACGGCGTCGTCGTTCCAGCGCTGTACCGAGACGACGGTGAGATCGGCGCCGTCGCGCACGATGATCTCGACGTTCTGCGCGTGGTTCGCGGTGCCCTCGTGACGCAGCACCACGGTGCCGCGCGAGTTCGGCTGCGCCTCGATCACGACGTGGGCGTGCGCGAGGCCGCCCGTGCCGGTCAGGCGGACGACGACGGGCTCGTCGAGCTCGACGTTCGCGGGGATACGCAGCAGCGGCGCCTCGGCCTCGTGCTGCCAGGCGAGGGCGGCGGTGAGGTCTTCCGGACGGAAGTGCTCGCCGCGCGGAGCCTCACCGGCGGCCAGCCGCAGCTGCTCGACGGCGGCGGGGGCGCTCACCTCGACCGAGACGACGCCCGAGGGGCCCGCCTCGTCGACGAAGAGCGGCGCGAGCCGGGCGATGGGCGTCAGCTTCCAGTTGACCTCGCGGCCTGTGGGCACGCCGAAGTCAGCCGGATCGAACGAGGTCGGTCGCTCGGAGCGCGTCTGCACCGGAACGACGGATGCCACGAGTGCGGCGGGGTCGATATGCCCCTCCGCGGCGGCTGCGGGGGTCTGAGTCGCAGTCGTCATTTAGCCTACGGATCCTTCCATGCCCATCTCGATGAGCTTGTTGAGCTCGAGCGCGTATTCCATCGGCAGCTCGCGAGCGATCGGCTCGATGAAGCCGCGCACGATCATGGCCATAGCCTCGTCTTCGGGCATACCGCGCGACTGCAGGTAGAACAGCTGCTCTTCGCTGACCTTGGAGACCGTGGCCTCGTGGCCGAGCTGCACGTCGTCGACGCGGATGTCGATCGCGGGGTAGGTGTCGCTGCGCGAGATCGTGTCGACCAGCAGGGCGTCGCAACGCACCGTGTTCGCGGAGTGGTGCGCATTGGCATCCACTCGGACCTCACCGCGGTAGCCCGCCCGACCGCCACCGCGGGCGATCGACTTCGAGACGATCGACGACTGCGTGTAGGGCGCCATGTGGATCATCTTCGCGCCGGCGTCCTGGTGCTGACCGGGACCGGCGAAGGCGACCGAGAGGGTCTCGCCCTTGGCGTGCTCACCCATGAGGTAGATGGAGGGGTACTTCATCGTGACCTTGGAGCCGATGTTGCCGTCGACCCACTCCATGGTCGCGCCCTCGTGCGCGATGGCGCGCTTGGTGACGAGGTTGTAGACGTTGTTCGACCAGTTCTGGATCGTCGTGTAGCGAACGCGGGCGTTCTTCTTCACGATGATCTCGACCACGGCGGAGTGCAGCGAGTCGCTCTTGTAGATGGGAGCGGTGCAGCCCTCGATGTAGTGGACGTAGCTGTCCTCGTCGGCGATGATCAGCGTCCGCTCGAACTGACCCATGTTCTCGGTGTTGATGCGGAAGTACGCCTGAAGGGGGATCTCGACGTGCACGCCCTTGGGGACGTAGACGAAGGAGCCGCCCGACCAGACCGCCGTGTTCAGAGCGGCGAACTTGTTGTCTCCGGCCGGGATGACGGTGCCGAAATACTCCTCGAAGAATTCGGGGTGCTCGCGCAGAGCGGTGTCGGTGTCCATGAAGATGACACCCTGCTGCTCGAGGTCCTCGCGGATCTGGTGGTAGACCACCTCGGACTCGTACTGCGCGGCGACGCCGGCGACGAGGCGCTGACGCTCGGCCTCGGGGATACCGAGCTTCTCGTAGGTGTTGCGGATCTCTTCCGGAAGGTCTTCCCAGGTCTGCGCCTGCTTCTCGGTCGAGCGCACGAAGTACTTGATGTTGTCGAAGTCGATCTCCGACAGGTCTGCACCCCAGGTGGGCATGGGCTTGCGGCCGAAGAGCTGGTAGCCCTTCAGGCGCGTCTTCAGCATCCACTCGGGCTCGGACTTGAGGGCGGAGATCCCGCGCACCACGTCCTCGTTGATCCCGCGCTGCGCGATCGCGCCGGCGGCATCGGTGTCGTGCCAGCCGAACTCGTATTGCCCCAGGCTTTCGAGCTCGGGTCGGTCGATGAGTACATCGGACATGGTGATCACTCTCCTTCTCGGGCCACAACGGTGTCATCCGCCCCGGCATTCCGGACTCCGGTCGAAGTCTCAGGAAGGTCGCTGGTGGGCCCGCTCGAAGGCGCTGGCTGCGCGCCTAGACTGTCGTGGGTGCGGAACGCGTGAGCGCTGCACCCGGACCCTTTGATTCTACAGGCAACACCCGCTCTCGGCATGGCAGGCCCACTCTCCCGACGGCCAGGAGCACTTCGACGCCAGGAAGCCGTACGCATGCCCTCCGCCTCGTCCCCCACCGCCTCCACCCGCGACTCCGGCGCTCTGCGCCGCCTGATCGGATGGCTCCCCACCGACGTCGACCGTCGCGTGCGCGTTTTCGCCTGGTTGTCGTTCGTCGCCGAGGTGCTCATCATCGGCACCGGGGGCGCCGTGCGCCTCACCGGCTCGGGCCTCGGCTGCCCGACCTGGCCCAAGTGCACGCCCGACTCGCTCGTGAACACGCAGGAGATGGGCATCCACGGTGTCATCGAGTTCGGCAACCGGACGCTGACCGGGCTGGTCGGAATCCTCGCCATCGCCGTGGTGGTGCTCGTCTGGCGCATGCGGCACGAGCGCCGCGTGCTGTTCGTGCTCGCGCTCGTCGTGCTCGTGGGGATCGTTGCCCAGGCCGTCGTCGGCGGCATCACGGTGCTCACCGGCCTCAACCCCTTCATCGTCGGCTTCCACTACGTCGCCTCGGTGTCCCTGGTGGCGGTGTGCGCCGCCTTCCTCGTGCGGATGAACCAGCCCGCCGGCCCTCGCCTGCTCGCGGCCCCCCGCTGGTTCGCCGGCCTGGTCCACGCGACGACGGGCGTCCTCGCGCTCACGATCGTCTTCGGCGTGCTCACCACCGGCGCGGGCCCCCACTCGGGTGACGCCTCCGCCGGGCGCAACGGATTCGACGCCGAGGTGCTCGAGCACGTGCACTCGTGGCCCGGGTACGCGCTGTTCGCGCTGACGCTCGTCGTGGTCGTCGCGGCGTGGCGTCTGCGCCTGCCGGTGCGCCGCTGGGCGATCGCCCTGCTCGCCGTCGAACTCGTTCAGATCGCCGTCGGTCTCTACCAGGCACGCAACGGTCTGCCCGAGTTCGCGGTCGGTACCCATATGGTGCTCGCGGCCCTGACCGCCGCCACCATGACCGTCGTAGTGCTGCGCCTGAAGCAGCCCGCGACCGCGGGCCGCCAGGATGCCGTACGCGAGACGGCAGCCGCCCGCGGCTGACGCGGGGCCGGGGTCCGCGCCGAGACGCGCTCCCGCCGACGGTCCGCTTCGCCGCCGGCCGGCATCCGCTCGGCGCCGCGATGTCCACCTCCGCATGACCTCAGGGCGCGGGTCGGACCCCCTTATACGCTCATAGGCGTTTCATCGGCGACCCCTACACAGCACACCGGCGCATGGGTCATGGTCGAACATGGCACTTTCGTGTCCACCGTCCCGTCGTCCCCCGCTTCGGGACCCGCCGCCCGACACCCCCCTGTCGGAACGACAAGGAGTACTCCCCATGAAGACCCGTCCCCGCCTGGTGACCAGCATCCCGTTCTGGGTGCTCGTCGTCGCATCCCTGGCCGCCATCGCCGGCGGACTCGCGATCGTCCTGAACGGGATCGACGCGATGGAGCAGGTGCTCAACGATCCGAACGCCACCGTCGTGCAGGTCTACGTCGGCCAGTCGTGGGTCGTCGTCGGCGCCGCCGTCCTCGGCGCGGGTGCGATCGGCATCGTCGCGGTCCTCGCCCTCGCCGCCGCCACCGCGCTCACCCACCGTCCCGACGTCGCTATCGAGACCATCGACTGGAGCAGCGACGACGAGACCGTCGCCGAGGACTCCGCTCCCGTCTCCCCGTTCGCGCCCGCCACGACCGCCACGCCCCTCGCGGTGGAGGATGCCGACGTCGAGACGCCGTCGACCGCGACCGCTCCCCCGCAGGCCGCAGCTGCTGCTCGCCACGACGAGCCCCGGCTCGACGCCGGAGACGACGCCACGCGTCGCTGATCCCGCGCCTCGAAGCGCCCGCTCCCGATGGGGGCGGGCGCTTTTCGCGTCTCCGGAGGACGGGTCGAATGCGTACCGTGGAGGGATGTTCACACTGCGCACGACCCGGGAGGTCGACTGGCCAGAGGTGCGGTCGTTCCGCATCGAGAACGCCACGGACAACCCCGTGTCGTGGACCGCGACCGTCGAAGAGACGCTGCTCATCCCCGACGACGGTTGGAAGATGCGCGCACGCCGAGGCGAACAACCAAACACGACGAGCCTGGCCGCCATAGCCGACGAGACGGGTCGGTGGCTCGGGATGATGTGCGCGCAGCTCGGCGATGCGCACGGTCCGGAACCCGTCCTCACGGGCGTGTATGTGACCCCGGACGCGCGCGGGCGTGAGAACGGCGTCACCGACGCCCTGCTCGCCGCGGTCCTGGGCTGGGCCGCCACACGCGGAACGACCCTCCGGCTCTGGGTGGCCGAGCGCGCCGCCCCGGCCCGGAAGTACTACACCCGAAACGGGTTCGTCACGACCGGGCGCACCCAGGAGCTCCGGGTCCTCGGCCGCCGTTCGCTCCCCGAGGACGGCGGCCTCGTGGAGATGAGCCGCTCCCTCATCGCCGACGCACCCCGCGCGGACGCCGACCGCTGATCGCCACCGCGCCGGCTCGCTCGGACACGCCGGGAACCGGCATCCGGAACGAGAAAGCGCCCGCCCCGAGAACGGGACGGGCGCTTTCTGGAATCGGTCAGAACGGAAGCAGCGGGTCGACCGCGATCGCGACGAACAACAGGGTGAGGTAGGTGATGGAGGCGTGGAACACGCGCATCGGCCGGGGCTCTCCGCCGCGCACGGCACGGGAGTACAGCCGGTGGGACTCGTAGATGAACCACCCGCCGAACACGAGCGCCGAGACCGTGTAGACCAGGCCCATCGGCGCGACGGGGATGAGCAGCAGCGAGCACGCGACGGTGGCCCACGCGTAGAGGATGACCTGCAGGCCGACCTGCGAACCACTGCGCGTCGCGCCGAGCATGGGTACGTCGACCTCGTCGTACTGGGCGGCGTACTTCATCGACAGCGGCCAGTAGTGCGGGGGCGTCCACAGGAACACCAGGGCGAAGAGGATGAAGGGCGTCCACGAGAGCGAGCCCGTCACCGCCGACCAGCCGATGAGCACCGGGAAGCACCCCGCAATGCCGCCCCACACGATGTTCTGCTCGGTGCGGCGCTTGAGGATCATCGTGTAGATCACGACGTAGAAGAAGATCGCTGCGGCCGACAGACCCGCCGCGAGGACGTTGGTGAAGGCCCACAGCCAGATCGTCGAGACCGCCGCGAGCGTCCACGCGAAGACCAGCGCACCGCGCGGCGAGACCTCTCCCGTCACGAGCGGGCGGTTGACCGTGCGCTGCATGTGGGCGTCGATGTCGCGATCGAGGTACATGTTGAACGCCGCCGCCGACCCCGCGCTGAGCGAACCGCCGATGACGGTGGCGAGGATCAGCCACAGGTTGGGAAGGCCACCCTGCGCCAGGATCATCACCGGCACGGTGGTCACCAACAGAAGCTCGAGGACGCGGGGCTTGGTCAGAGCGACGTAGGCCCGGAGGGTGCGTCCGACGGAGCGGCGATCGGTCGTCGCAATGACGTGCGACGTCGTCGAGATGTCCATCGTCCCCCGGGGTAGCGCGAATAGAACCCTCACGATTCTATGCCATCCCCACCACACGACCGGCCGCCTGTCGACCCCCGTCACGCACCGCGACCTGCACCGGCGTTCTCGCTATGCTGACGGAGAACGCGCGCCCCGCGCCGACACCCCACCCCTCTCCCACTCCTACGGTGGTGAGTGCGGCGTCGGAAGTGAACCCGGGCGCTCAGTATCGAGAAAGGCGACCCAGTTGTCGGACTTCGAATGGGATGACATCGATCGGCGCGCGGTGGACACCGCTCGCGTTCTCGCGGCGGATGCCGTGGAGAAGGTGGGCAACGGCCACCCCGGAACCGCGATGTCGCTCGCTCCCGCGGCCTACCTGCTCTACCAGCGCGTCATGCGCCACGATCCCGCCGACACCCACTGGCCGGGTCGCGATCGCTTCATCCTGTCGGTCGGACACTCCTCGCTGACGCAGTACGTGCAGCTGTACCTCGGCGGCTTCGGTCTCGAGAAGAAGGACCTCGAGGCGCTGCGCACCTGGGGCTCGCTGACCCCCGGCCACCCCGAGTACGGTCACACCGACGGCGTCGAGATCACCACGGGTCCCCTCGGCCAGGGACTCGCGTCCTCGGTCGGCTTCGCCTACGCGGCGCGCTACGAGCGCGGTCTGTTCGACCCCGAGTCCCCCGCCGGCGAGAGCCCCTTCGACCACTACGTCTACGTCATCGCCGGTGATGGCGACCTCCAGGAGGGCGTGACCAGCGAGGCCTCCTCGCTCGCCGGCCATCAGGAGCTCGGCAACCTCATCGCCATCTACGACTCGAACCAGATCTCGATCGAGGACGACACCAACGTCGCCTTCACCGAGGACGTCCAGAAGCGCTACGAGGCGTACGGCTGGCACGTGCAGACGGTCGACTGGAAGAAGACCGGCGAGTACGTCGAGGACGTCGCCGAACTCCACGCGGCGATCGAGCGCGCCCAGGGCGAGACGAGCAAGCCCTCGCTCATCATCCTCAAGACGATCATCGGTTGGCCCTCGCCCGGCAAGCAGAACTCCGGCAAGATCCACGGCTCCGCCCTCGGCGCCGATGAGCTCAAGGCGACGAAGGAGGTGCTCGGTTTCGATCCCGAGCAGCACTTCGCCGTCGACGACGACGTCATCGCCCACACGCGCAAGCTGGTCGAGCGGGGCGAGGCCGAGAAGGCCGCCTGGCAGCAGAAGTTCGACGCCTGGGCCGAGGCCCACCCCGAGCGCAAGCAGCTGTGGGACCGCCTGCAGGCGCGCGAGCTCCCCGAGGGCATCGCCGACGCGCTCCCCGCCTTCGAAGCGGGCAAGGACGTCTCGACCCGCGCCGCCAGCGGCACGGTCATCAACGCCCTGGCCGCCGAGCTCCCCGAGCTCTGGGGCGGTTCGGCCGATCTCGCCGAGTCCAACCTGACGACGATCAAGGATGCCAAGTCCTTCATCCCCTCGTCGTGGTCGACGCACGAGTGGTCGGGCGACCCCTACGGCCGCGTGCTGCACTTCGGCATCCGCGAGCACGCGATGGGCGCAATCCTCAACGGCATCGTGCTCCACGGCCCCACGCGTCCCTTCGGCGGCACGTTCCTCATCTTCAGCGACTACATGCGCCCGCCGGTGCGTCTGGCCGCCCTGATGAACATCCCGACGATCTTCGTCTGGACGCACGACTCCGTCGCCCTCGGCGAGGACGGCCCCACCCACCAGCCGATCGAGCAGATCGCCACGCTCCGTGCCATCCCGAACTTCGCCCTCGTGCGTCCGGCGGATGCCAACGAGACGAGCGTGGTCTGGCTCGAGATGCTGCGCCGCACCGCCGGCCCCGCCGGTATCGCCCTGACCCGCCAGAACATCCCCGTCTTCGCCCGCGGCGAGGGCGCGGCATCCGGTGACGAGTTCGCCTCCGCCGAAGGCGCGGTCAAGGGTGCGTACGTCCTGGCCGAGGCCAAGAACGGCGAGCCCGACGTGATCCTCATCGCGACCGGCTCCGAGGTGCAGCTGGCCGTCGAGGCGCGAGAGACGCTCGCGGCCGAGGGCGTGCACGCCCGCGTCGTGTCGGCCCCCTCGCTCGAGTGGTTCGCCGAGCAGGACGAGGCGTACCGCGAGTCGGTGCTGCCCTCGTCGGTCAAGGCACGCGTGTCGGTCGAGGCAGGCTCCGCCCTTAGCTGGGCGGGCATCGTCGGCGATGCCGGTCGCTCGGTCGCGATCGACCACTTCGGTGCGTCGGCCGACTACAAGACCCTTTTCCAGAAGTTCGGCATCACGACGGAGCACGTCGTCGAGGCCGCCCGCGAGTCGCTTGCTGCCGCGGGAGCGGCAGCCGGACAGACGTCCGCAACGCAGAAGTAATCAGAGGAGAACCAGAACAATGAGCACTCCCACCGCAGATCTCTCCGCCGCAGGCGTCAGCCTCTGGCTCGACGACCTGTCGCGTCAGCGCATCCAGTCCGGCAACCTCGCCGAGCTCATCGAGAAGCGCGACGTCTCGGGCGTCACCACCAACCCGACGATCTTCGCCGGCGCGCTGTCGAAGGGCGAGGCGTACGAGGGCCAGGTCAAAGAGCTCGCCGCCCAGGGCGCCAGCGTCGACGAGGCGATCTTCTCGATCACCACCGACGACGTGCGCGACGCGTGCGACATCTTCCTCCCGGTCTTCGAGGCCACCAACGGCGTCGACGGTCGCGTCTCGATCGAGGTCTCCCCCGACCTCGCGCACGACACCGAGGGCACCGTCGCTCAGGCGAAGGACCTCTCGGCCCGCGTCGACCGCAAGAACGTCCTCATCAAGATCCCCGCGACCAAGGCCGGCCTGCCCGCCATCACCGAGGTCATCGGCGCCGGCATCTCGGTCAACGTCACGCTCATCTTCAGCCTCGAGCGCTACGAAGAGGTCATCGACGCGTACCTCGCGGGCGTCGAGAAGGCGCGCGACGCCGGTCACGACATCGCGAACCTGCAGTCCGTCGCGTCGTTCTTCGTCTCGCGGGTCGACACCGAGATCGACAAGCGTCTCGCCGCGATCGGCACCGACGAGGCCGCCGACCTCAAGGGCAAGGCCGGCATCGCCAACGCGCGCCTGGCCTACGAGCTCTTCGAGAAGAAGTTCGCCGAGCCCCGCGCCAAGGAGCTCCTGGATGCCGGTGCCACGGTGCAGCGTCCGCTGTGGGCCTCGACCGGGGTCAAGGACCCGGCTCTGCCCGACACGCTCTACGTGACCGAGCTCGTCGCCCCCGGCACCGTGAACACGATGCCCGAGAAGACGCTCGAGGCCACGTTCGACCACGGCGTCATCACCGGCGACACCGTCACCGGCGCGTACTCCGACGCGCACGAGGTCTTCGACCGCCTCGCCGCGGCAGGCGTCGACGTCACCGACGCCACCCAGGTGCTCGAGGACGAGGGCGTCGAGAAGTTCATCGCCTCCTGGCACGAGCTGCAGGACACCGTGAAGACCGCACTGCAGGCCGGAAGCGCCCAGGCCGCGCAGTGACTCTCGCCGTCAAGGTCACCGGCCACGTCAAGTCGGTCGTCGACGCGGAGTTGCCGGGCCTGACGGGCTCGCTCATCGCGTCGGGCATCACCGCGGGCGACGCCTCCCTGTGGGGCGCCGCCGCGGAGGACGAGGCCTCGCGTCGGCTCGGGTGGGTGCGGGCGGTCTCCGTCTCGCGCCCGCTCGTGCCCGAGATCACGGCCCTGCGCGACGAGCTCGTCGCGCAGGGCGTGACCCGTGTCGTCCTGGCGGGGATGGGCGGATCCTCGCTCGCCCCCGAGGTCATCGCGCAGTCAGCGGGCGTACCTCTCGTCATCCTCGACTCGACCGCTCCGGGCCAGGTGCTGGCTGCGATCGACGGCGATGCCGAGTCCGGTGGCCTCGAGAAGACCGTGCTGGTGGTCTCGAGCAAGTCGGGCTCCACGATCGAGACCGATTCCGCCAAGCGCGCCTTCGAGGCCGCCTTCCGCGATCTCGGCATCGACCCCACCGGTCGCATCGTGGTGGTCACCGACCCCGGCTCCCCGCTCGAGCAGTCGGCTCGCGCCGACGGCTACCGCGTCTTCACCGCCGACCCCACCGTGGGTGGGCGCTACTCGGCACTGACGGCGTTTGGACTCGTCCCCACGGGCCTCGCGGGCGTCGACATCGAGGATCTCCTCGACGAGGCGGATGCCACGTTGCTCGAGGTCGCGATCGACTCGCCCGAGAACCCGGCACTCGTGCTGGCGGCAGCCATCGCCGGAGGCGGCGACCTGCGCCGCGACAAGCTCGGACTGGTCACCGACGGCAGCCACATCATCGGCCTCCCCGATTGGATCGAGCAGCTGGTGGCCGAGTCGACGGGTAAGAACGGCACCGGCATCCTGCCCGTCGTCCTGCTCCCCGTGTCGCCCGAGCTCGAGACGAAACCCGACGACCTCCAGGTCGTGCGATTCGTCGACGACGCCGAGGCGTTCCACCTGTTCGAGCGGCACACCGGCGAAGTGCTCATGAGCGGTTCGCTCGGCGCGCAGTTCGTCGTGTGGGAGTACGCCACCGCGATCGCCGGTCGGCTGCTCGGGATCGACCCCTTCGATCAGCCCGACGTCGAGTCGGCCAAGACCGCGACGCGCGGTCTGCTCGACGCGCAACCCGCCCCCACCGCCCCGGCCTTCGTCGATGGCGGAGTAGAGGTGCGCGTCTCCGACCCGGCCCTGGCGGCCAGCGGAACGGTCGCCGGTGTGCTCGCGGCGCTGTGGCAGACGGTACCCGCGGACGGCTACGTGAGCGTTCAGGCGTACGTGAACCGACTCGACCTCGCCCAGCTTGCGGGACTGCGCGAACTCGTGGCCGCCGATTCCGGTCGCCCCACGACGTTCGGGTGGGGACCGCGGTTCCTGCACTCCACCGGGCAGTACCACAAGGGAGGACCCGCGACCGGCGTCTTCCTGCAGATCCTCGAACGCACCGATGTCGACCTCGAAATCCCCGGTCGACCGTTCACGTTCGGACAACTCATCCAGGCACAGGCCGCGGGAGACGCGAGTGTGTTGGCGGAGGGCCACGGCCGTCCCGTCGTCACGCTGACGCTGACCGACCCGCAGGTCGAGGTCCTCTCACTCTTCGAGGCGGCACAGTAAGCATGGTCGTAGAGATCACTCCGGGTCACAATCCGTTGCGCGATCCCGAGGATCGTCGCTTGAGCCGAATTGCGGGGCCCAGCGCCCTCGTGATCTTCGGCGTCACCGGCGACCTCTCGCGCAAGAAACTCATGCCGGCGGTCTACGACCTCGCCAACCGCGGGCTGTTGCCCCCGGGCTTCGCGCTCGTGGGGTTCGCACGCCGCGACTGGGAGGACCAGGACTTCGCGAAGGTCGTCTACGAGTCGGTCAAGAAGTACGCCCGCACGGAGTTCCGCGAGGAGACGTGGAAAGAACTCCTCGAGGGCATCCGCTTCGTCCAGGGCGAGTTCGACGACCCCGAAGCCTTCCAGCGCCTGCGTGCGACGGTCGACAAGCTCGACACCGAGCGCGGCACGATGGGCAACCACGCCTACTACCTCTCGATCCCGCCGAAGGCCTTCCCGCTGGTGACCACCCAGCTCAAGGCATCGGGGCTCGTCGGAGACGAGTCCGACGGCGTCAACGGGTGGCGTCGCGTGGTCATCGAGAAGCCGTTCGGCCACGATCTCGCTTCCGCTCGCGAGCTGAACGAGGTCGTCGAGAGCGCCTTCCCCGCCGACTCGATCTTCCGCATCGACCACTACCTCGGCAAAGAGACGGTGCAGAACATCCTCGCGCTGCGTTTCGCCAACGAGCTGTACGAGCCGATCTGGAATCGCAACTACGTCGATCACGTGCAGATCACCATGGCGGAGGACATCGGTGTCGGCGGCCGAGCCGGCTACTACGACGGCATCGGTGCAGCCCGTGACGTCATCCAAAACCACCTGCTCCAGCTCCTGGCCCTCACCGCGATGGAAGAGCCCATCAGCTTCAACGCCGCGGATCTGCGTGCCGAGAAGGAGAAGGTGCTCGCCGCGGTCCGCGTGCCCGAGAACCTCGCCGAGGCCACCGCTCGCGGTCAGTACGCCGGCGGGTGGCAGGGCGGGGAGCAGGTGCTCGGCTTCCTCGAGGAAGACGGCATGAATCCCGAGTCGGTCACCGAGACGTACGCGGCGATCAAGCTCGAGATCAACACGCGCCGCTGGTCGGGCGTGCCCTTCTACGTCCGCAGCGGCAAACGCCTGGGCCGCCGCGTGACCGAGGTTGCCGTCGTGTTCAAGCGCGCGCCGCAGCAGCTGTTCTCGCAGAGCCAGACGCAGGAGCTGGGGCAGAACGCCCTCGTCATCCGTGTTCAGCCCGACGAGGGTGTGACGATCCGTTTCGGCTCGAAGGTCCCCGGCGACGGCACCCAGGTGCGCGACGTCACGATGGACTTCGGCTACGGGCACGCTTTCACCGAGGCGAGCCCCGAGGCCTACGAGCGCCTCATCCTCGACGTGCTGCTCGGAGACCCGCCGCTGTTCCCCCGTCACGAAGAGGTGGAGCTCAGCTGGAAGATCCTCGACCCGATCGAGGAGTTCTGGGCCGCCCAGGGCGGTCCGCTCGAACAGTATTCGCCCGGTTCGTGGGGTCCGGCTTCCGCCGACGAACTCCTCGCCCGCGACGGCCGCACCTGGAGACGCCCGTGATCATCGATCTTCCCGACACCACTGTCAGCGCCATCTCGAAGAAGCTCGTGAGCGTGCGCGAAGAGGGCGGCGCCGTGGCCCTCGGCCGCGTGCTGACGCTCATCATCGTCACGCACCACGGTGCCGAAGAAGAGGTCATCGAGGCCGCGAACGACGCGTCGCGCGAGCACCCGATGCGCGTCATCGCCGTCCTGTTCGGCGACGGCGATGTCGAGCCGCGTCTCGACGCGCAGATCCGCGTGGGCGGCGACGCCGGGGCGAGCGAGGTCGTGGTGCTCCGTGCCCACGGCGCCGCGGGCTCCAACGCCGAGAGTCTCGTGACCGGTCTGCTGCTCCCCGACGCGCCGGTCGTCGCGTGGTGGCCAGCCGACGCTCCCGACGATCCATCGCATTCCGCGATCGGTCGGATCGCCCAGCGTCGCATCACCGACGCGTCCTCTCAGGCGGATCCCGCCGCGTGGGTCGCGCACCTCGGCGAGCACTACGCCCCCGGCGACACCGACTTCGCATGGACCCGCGTGACGCGCTGGCGCGAGCAGTTGGCCGCGGTCCTCGACCAGCCGCCCTACGAGCCGGTCACCGCGATCGAGGTCCGCGGCGCCGCCGACTCCCCCTCCACCGCCCTGCTGGCGGCGTGGCTGGGAATGAAGCTCGAAGCCCCCGTCGACTACGCGTACCTGCCCGCGGACGAGTGGTCGAGCGGCATCAAGTCGGTCCGTCTGACGCGGGCAAGCGGCGACACCCTTCTCGAGCGCCCGGAGTCCGGTGTCGCGGTGCTGACCCAGCCGGGTCAGCCCACGCACGACCTGGCATTCCCCCGGCGCACGCTCCGCGAGTGCCTCGCCGAGGAGCTCCGCCGCCTCGACCCCGACCTGCTCTACGGTCGCGTCATCACCGAGGGGCACGACCTTCTGCTCGCAGCGAGCGAGCGGAACGCGTCATGACCGACAACGGCTCGGCCAAACAGGTCATCATCAAGCCGGATGCCGAGACCCTGGCATCCTACGTCGCCACCCGTTTCGTGAACCGCATCGTCAAGCGCGTCGCCGAGGGCAAGCGCATGCACGTGTGCCTGACCGGCGGGACGATGGGCGGAGCGGTGCTGCGCACGGCCGCGCGCGACGAGCGCATCGGGCAGATCGACTGGTCGCTGGTGCACTTCTGGTTCGGCGACGAGCGGTTCGTTCCGCGCGACTCCGACGATCGCAACGAGAAGCAGGCGCGCGAGGCGTTCCTGGACCACCTCGACATCCCGGCCGAGAACATCCACACCGTGGCCTCGAGCGAAGACGGACTCGACCTCGATGCGGCGGCCATCGCCTACGCCGACGAGCTGGCGCAATTCGCGCCGTCCGATCGCAGCGAAACCGGTCCGTGGCCCGCGTTCGACATCTGCTTCCTCGGTGTCGGTCCCGACGCGCACATCGCCTCGCTGTTTCCGGATCGCCCCGAGATCTCGGTGGTCGATCGAGCCACCGTGCCGGTGCGCAACTCCCCCAAGCCGCCGAGCGAGCGTGTGTCGCTGACGCGACCGGTGATCAATTCGTCCAAGCGCGTGTGGATGGTCGTGGCGGGTGCCGACAAGGCCGCTGCTCTGGGCCTCGCCCTCGCCGGCGCCAGCTATCAGAGCGTGCCGGCGGCCGGAGCCAAGGGACGCCGCCGCACGGCGTTCTTCGTCGACGAGGTCGCGGCCGACCAGGTTCCGCCGCAGCTCATCGACCGCGAGTACTGAGACTCGCGAGAACGAGCGCTGCCGCCTGCGTCGCGCCTGTCGAGACCGGATGCCACACGGCATCCGGTCTCGGTCGTTACGCACTCGTAAGCCTGCCGGGGTCCCCGCCCATTGTCTTCGACCCATCGCGGTCTTACTCTTCTCGTGGGGGGCATCCTTGACCACTCGACGGGGCTCGATCCGCAAGGGTCGATCAGCGACGAGCGGCCGACGCAGCAGGGAGCGTTCGGATGCCATTTTTCGGTCGAGACCGAGAAAAGCAGGTCACAGACAAAGACGTCGCGGCGCACAACGGCTCGGCGAGATTGTTGTTCGGAGAGCCCGGAATCGGCAAGACGCGCCTCGCGTGGGCTATCGCCGAGCGGCACGAGACGGTCGTCGTGTCGGCGAGCCCGAGTGAGCGCATGTGGCCGTACTCGGGGCTGTCGGCCGCTGCCGCGGCTCTCGGCGGCGCACGGGGAGCCGCCATCGACGGTCTGCTGGCTCGAGGTCGCGACTGGCCGGAGCACCTGTTCGCCGAGGAGCTGAACCGGACTCTGCATCTGGTCCACGACGAACCCGCCGTCCTCGTCATCGACGACCTCGATGAGATGGACAATGCGAGCATCGTCGTGCTGTCCTTCGTGTTCGCCCGCCTGCACGGGACGGGACTCACCGTCCTCGCCACCGCCCGCGAGTCCGGCGGCCGCCACGACTTCACGGGTATGGCGCATACGCGGATCCGGCGGCTGTCGTTCGACGAGTCCGTCGACCTCGCCCGGTCGGTCCTCGGATCGAGCACCGCCGCGGCCGTCCTCTACACGATCGCGGAGTTCACGGCGGGCCACCCGGGCACGATCGTCCGTGTGCGGCTGACGCCTCGAGAGGCCGCCGGCGACCAGCCCCTTCCCCTCCCCCTGCGCCTGGCAGACGACCGCGCACGTCGTTGCAGGGAAGGGCGTACCGCCGATGACCCG
The DNA here is from genome assembly GCF_030818635.1 of Microbacterium sp. SORGH_AS_0421. Classification (NCBI taxonomy): domain Bacteria; kingdom Bacillati; phylum Actinomycetota; class Actinomycetes; order Micrococcales; family Microbacteriaceae; genus Microbacterium; species Microbacterium sp. SORGH_AS_0421. Next base: position 2,495,637 of record NZ_JAUTAO010000001.1, on the reverse strand, counting down.
CGAGTGACCTCGCTGCTCGATCTGCTGGCGGTCGGCCCCGTCTTCAGCTATGACAGGTTGGAACTCGTCGCCGAGGAGCGCGGCGTCGACCTCGAGGCGCTCATCGACGACGGTCTCGTCTCGGTGCACGACGAGCTGGCCCGCATCGCCGACCCTGCCCGCCGGCTGAGCCACCACGCGGCGCTGTCGACGGAAGAACGTCGTCGACTCCATGTCCGAGCGGCGCAGGAGCACGAGAGCGCACACCCGGCCACCTACCTGTGGCACACCAGCTTCATCCAGCCCGAGGCGGACCGCGAGGGACTGCTCGTCGCGGCCGTCGAGCTCGCCCGCGGCGGCGATCACCCCGAGGCGATCGAGTTCGCGGAGAGAGCGCTGGCCGGCGCGATCTCTCCCGAGGTGCGCTGCCGCCACCTCATCGACCTCGGCGAGGCCTTGGTGCTGCACGGTCAAGACGTGCAGGGGCGGCACTACCTGAACCGAGCCGGGCACGCGGCCCAGCCGGATCTTCGCGCTCGGGCGGCTCTCGCTCGGCTTCGCGCCACGGCGGCGATCGAGCACATGATCGACGAGGCCGCCATCGCCGTCGCGGTCGATGCCGACGACGGCCGCACCGCCGAGCACGTCCTGTGCGAAAGCGCCCTCCTGCATCTCTGGCACGGCGAACTCGAGCGAGCCCGGGAGCTGATCGCCACGGCGATCGAGCGCGGTGTCGCCACGACCGAGACCGCTCTGGTGGCGAGATTGCTGGAAGAGCTGGGGACCGACACCCTCTCGGACCTGACGATCGACACCGGCGTCGCCACGGCGTCGGCGGACGCCGAGCTGCCGATCGAGCTGGAGTTGCTTCAGTTGAGAGCCGGAGTCATGCGCGAGGAGTACGCCGCGGTGCGCCGCCGGATCCGAGGGCTGCTTGAGCGTACCCCCCGCTTGGCGCCGATCTGGCGCGACCACCTCTTGTGCCTGCTCGTCACGAACGAGGTTCGCGGAGGCGACCCCCTCGGAGCACACGAGGCCGTCGCCGCGTGGCGGCGGGAATGGGTCGACGGTCGCACCGTCGACGTCGCGACGATTCTCGTGCTGGCCTCGGCCGCGGCTCTCGACCCGCTCGACCCGCAGGCCGGCGCTCTGGTGCGGCAGGGACGCGAACTGTGCCGGAGAGCAGGGACCCCGACTCTTCTTCCGTGGTTCGCCGTGATCGAGGGGCAGACGGCCCTGGCAGAGGGCCGCTATGACGACGCCGTCGTATCGCTGCAAGCCGGGCGGGACGCGGTCGAAGCCGACGACCCGGCTCTGCTGCGCGCCGACGCCGACCTGATCGAGGCGCTCTGGCTCAGCGGACGGCCGGCGCAGGCCCAGCAGGAGCTGCACGGGCTCGAACGCGCGGCCCAACGTTCCCCGCGCCGCTGGACGACGCTGGCCCTCGCGCGGTCGCGAGCGATCTGCGCCTCGGATCGCGACGCCGTCGGTGCGTTCCGCGAGGCCGAGGCGATCTACCGCACCGACGATGCGCCGCTCGAGCGCCGCCGTCTCGCGCGCGCTCGCGAGCGCTGCGTCACCGTCCACGAACGCGTCCTCCTGCGCCCCGTGCCCCGCGCCGAGACGCGCAATCGGTCCCTCACCGCCCAAGAGCGCGATGTCGTCGCTCTGGTCGAGAAGGGCCTGCGCAACCGCGAGATCGCGGCATCCCTCTTCCTCTCCCTCCGCACCGTCGAGCTGCGGCTCACCGGGATCTACCGCAAGCTCGGGGTCAGTTCGCGCGCCCATCTCATCGCCACGCTGCACAACGCCGCGAGCTGACGAGAGGGCAGCCGAACACTCACGGCCCCGCGCGAGGCGAGGAAACGCGGCTCGCCCGACGGGGTACGCGGCCCCTTCGACGACCGCCGAAGACGAGGGGGAACCCCGCGCCGCTCACGCCACAGATTCCCGGGCGGGCCGTATCGCGCGCCGATCGGGGCTGCGCCACCGGCCGTCCGAGGGACGCCCCAGGGCGGCCCCGAGTGCGCGCAGGCACTGCACCGCGTCCCAGACGCGCATGAGGGGGAACAGCAGCATCCACGCACGGGGACGCACGCGCGAGATCGCGCACGCGAACGCCGTCATCACGGCATCCACGACGAAGAATCCCAGCGCGATGGGCCCCACCGGGAACGCGGCCGATACCCATGCCGACACCTGCCCCGCCTCGCCGGAGAGCAGGGGGGCCGTCACCAGCGCCGCCGTTGTCACGAGCAGGACGGGCAGGATGGCTGTCAGCACGACGCTGGACACCACGGTCTCGAGCGCGAAGACGCCCACCGTCGCCGAGAAGAGCCCCGGCCGCACACCGTGGCGACGTACCGTCTGCCAGAACCCCAGGCTCCACCGCCGCACCTGCGCTGTGTAGTCGCGGAAGACGGCCGGATCCTGCGTCTCGGCGATCGCGCACTCGGGATGGAAGGCGATGCGTCCGAGCCGCTTCGCGTGCACCTCGAACGTCATGTTGAAGTCCTCGATCGACAGGCCCGGAGCATCGATGTCGATACGGTCGAGCACGTCGGTGCGGTACAGACTCGCAAACCCCGGCACGATCGCCACGACGTCCGCGGCGCGGGCGGCTTGACCGAACTTGTGCAGGTACTGCGTGCAGACGTAGGTGCGCTCACGATAGGCCGTGAGGAAGCGTCCCATGCGGGTGGTCGGTGCGTCGGCTGCGGTCGTGGCGCACCCGGCCACGGCGACCACACCGTCATCGGTGAACAGGGGCAGAGCCGTCTGAAGGTAGTCCGGCCGGGGCCGGGAGTCGGCGTCGAGCAGCAGAAGGAGGGGGAAGCGCGACGGGATGCCGAATCGCTCGAGCCCCGCGCGGATGGCACCGGCCTTCCCACGGTTGGGCGTGAGGTCCCACGCGGTCGCCCCCTCGGTACGCGCGCGCTCCACCGTCGCATCGCTCGAACCGTCGGACACCACGAACACGTTGCGCGCGGGCACCAGGCGGCACGCGGCCGCGACGGCGTCGGCGATGACGAGCTCCTCGTTGTGCGCCGCGATCAACACGGCCACCTCGTCTCGGCGGTAGTACATCGACGGCGAGAGCAGGGCGTGCTGCTGCCGACCCTCGGCCAGCAGGCGGCAGATCGCGGCGAGCCCCCACACCAGGGTCGACACGCCGATCGTGCACACGGCGACGATGACGACGGCGGCGGGGGTCATGGCACTCCTCTTCGGGTGAGGCGTTCGTGCCGACGGTACGCCGTGCCGAGGCCGAAGACGACCGCAACCGCCCGCACAGCGACATGCGGTTTCCCGCACTCCGCGGTGCGGTCGGCGGCAACCCGCATGATGCGGCCGGCGATCTTGACCGTCGCCGGAGCCGCGCCCCAGTGTGATTCCCGGAGCAGCGTCGATACCCGACGGACGCCGTCCCATCACCCGAATTCCTCCGAGGGGGCGCCTCATCTCCCCCGAGCCGTCCCCTCGGACCCTGCCTTGGAGGATGAACATGTCCACTCTCGACATCCGGGCCGACGTGGTCACCACGCCGCCGCCCTCTGCTCCCGCCCCGACGCGGACGTTCGACTTCGACGTCGCCATCGTGGGGCTGGGATACGTGGGGCTCCCGACGGCGCTCGCCTACCACGCCAGCGGCTCCCGAGTGATCGCCCTCGATGTCTCCACCCGGCGCCTGCGCACCATCGCCGCTCGAGGCGCCGACCTGATCGGATCCGATCGGGAACGTCTCGAGACGGCCCTGCGCGCACCCGCCGGATTCCGGCTCACCAGCGACCCCTCGGAGCTCAGTCGCGCCGCCGCGATCGTCGTGTGCGTGCCGACGCCCGTGGATCATCAGCAGGTACCGGATCTCACCGCGCTCCGGGCGGCGTGCGCCACCGTCGTCGCCGCCGTCCGGCCCGGGCAGCTCGTCATGCTCACCTCGACCACCTACGTCGGGTGCACACACGATCTGGTCGAGATGCCGCTTCGGGAGCGTGGGATGCAGGTCGGCCGCGACGTGTTCGTGACCTTTAGCGCCGAGCGCATCGACCCCGGCAACATCGGGTTCGCCCAAGAGATCGTCCCCCGCGTCGTCGGTGGAGCCACCCCGCAATGCGAAGAGGAGGGCGCTCGGCTCCTCGCCCGTTACGCCGCGCGGGTGCACCGGGTGTCGAGCCTGGCCACCGCCGAGATGACGAAGCTGCTCGAGAACACCTTTCGCGCCGTCAACATCGCCCTAGCCAACGAATTCGCCGACATCTGCGGTGCTCTCGACGTCCGTATCACCGAGGTCATCGAGGCCGCGAGCACCAAGCCCTACGGATTCATGGCGTTCTACCCGGGCCCGGGGGTCGGGGGCCACTGCATCCCGTGCGACCCGCACTACCTGCTGTGGCAGCTCAAGGCCCTCCACGTCGACGCCGGCGTGATCACCGAGGCGATGACCCGCATCGCCGCCCGCCCCCTCCGGGTCGTCGACCGCATCCGCGACGTCCTGGGTCGCGCGGGCAAGGGAACCCTCGGCGCCCGCATCCTCATCGTCGGCGTCACCTACAAGCCCGACGTCGCCGATCTCCGCGAGTCTCCCGCCCTGGAGATCATCGACCACCTCATCGACGCCGGCGCAGAAGTGCAGTACGTCGACACGCACGCACCGCACATCCACCTCGCCTCGGGGCGGGAACGCGACTCGCTCGCCGACCCCGCGGACTTCCATCCCGACGTCGTGCTCGTGCACACGCGCCACCATGACAGCGACCTCGGCTGGCTCGACGGCGAAGCCGTGGTCGTCGACGGCACCTACCGCAGCGCCGACATCGCGGGGCGGGTGCTCCTGTGAGCGGCGTGCCGGTCTATCCGGGCTCCGCGCACTCGCACACGCGCACGCTGGTCACCGGCGGCGCCGGCTTCATCGGGAGCCACCTCGTCGAGCATCTGCTCGCTCTCGGCGACGAGGTCGTCGTCCTCGACGATCTCTCCACCGGCTCAGCCCGCAATCTCGCGGGCGTCGCCGACAACCCGCGCCTCGAGATGATCCACGGCTCGATCCTCAACACCAAGACGGTGGGCTCGGCGATGCGGGGCTGCGACCGCGTGTTCCACCTGGCCGCGGCGGTGGGGGTCAAGCTCATCGTCGAGCAGCCGCTGCGGGGACTGCGCATCAACATCCACGGCACCGAGAACGTGCTGACCGCCGCCATCGAGCAGCAGGCCTCGGTGCTGATGGTGTCGACGAGCGAGGTGTACGGCAAGAACACCGCCGACCGCCTACGCGAGGACTCCGATCGCGTGCTCGGCGACCCGCTGCTCTCACGCTGGACGTACGCCGGGGCGAAGGGGATCGACGAGGCGTTCGCGAAAGCGTACTGCGACCAGGAGGGCCTGGACGTCTCGATCGTGCGCCTGTTCAATACCGTCGGCCCCCGCCAGACCGGACGCTACGGCATGGTGCTGCCGAATCTCGTGGGCCAAGCCCTGCGCGGCCAGCCGCTCACCGTCTTCGGCGACGGGCAGCAGACGCGCTGCTTCTCGGCGGTCGAAGACGTGGTTCCCGCAATGGTCGCCATCGAGAGAGATCCGCGCGCCCGCGGCCAGGCCTACAACCTCGGCGGCGCCCGCGAGATCTCGATCTCGGCGCTGGCGGAGGAGATCATCCGCACCCTGGACAGTCGCAGCACGATCCAGCTGGTTCCCTACGAGCAGGCGTATGCGCCGGGGTTCGAGGACATGCGCCGCCGGGTGCCCGACAACGCCAAAGCGCACGACCTCGTGGGCTACGAGCCGCAGACCTCGCTGACCTCGACCATCATGCGCGTCGCCGCCGATCTGCTCTCGCGCGAACGACTCGGTTCGGATGCCATGCCGTTGGCCGGTGCCGGCTCCTTTCGGGGGGTTCTCTGATGTGCGGGATCACCGCCTACCGCGGACCATCCTCAGCCGCATCGTGCGCGCGAAGCGCCCTCGAACGCCTGGAGTATCGGGGCTACGATTCCGCGGGCATCGCCGCCCGGCACCTCGATGGCACGACGCTGCACGTGCGCACGCTCGACGGCGTGGCCTCCCTGACCGACGCGGTGCATTCGGATGAGTCGGGGACGGATGCCACGACCGCGGCGATCGGCCACACGCGCTGGGCCACGCACGGCGAGGTGAGCCGACGCAATGCCCATCCGATCGAGGACTGCAGCGGCCGGCTCTTCGTGGTGCACAACGGGATCATCGACAACGCCGATCTGCTGCGCGCGCATCTCGTCGCCGGCGGACACCGCTTCGCCACCGACGTGGACACCGAGGTGATCGTGCACCTCGTCGAGCAGGCCCTGCGCCCGGGGGTCGGTCTCGGTGACGCCCTCGCCGACGCGGCCCGGCACCTCGAGGGGTCCTGGGCTGTCGTCGCCCTCGACGCGCGCACGGGAGCCCTCGCGGGCACCGCGCACGGCTCTCCCCTCATCTTCGCCGAGGGTGAGGAGGGGGTGTACTTCGCGAGCGACGTCGGCGCGATCACACCCGTGGTGGAGGCGTTCCGCGTGCTGGAGGACGACGACGTCGTCGAGGTCGATGCCGAGGGGATGCGCTGGCACCGTTCCGGCGGCAGCTGCCGTCCGCGGGGGCTGTGGCCGGTGCCCCAGACGGCCTATCTCGCCAGCAAGGGGCGCCACCGCGACCACATGGGCAACGAGATAGACGAGCAGCCCGCTGTAGCTCGCCGGGTGCTGGAGGTGCTCACCCCGGGTATCGCCGACGGGTTGCTCTGGCGCGGGATGGGCCTGGCCCCGCTCGACGAGATCGACCGCGTCACCGTCCTCGGTTGCGGGACCTCGCTGCACGCGGGGCGGGCCGTCGCGCAGGTCTTCTCGCGTCTGGGCGGTCTTCCCACCCGGACCCTCGTCGCGAGCGAGGCGGCGCACGAGGTCTGGGAGCCGCGGACCCTCGTGATCGCGCTCAGCCAGTCCGGGGAGACGGCCGACGTGTTGAGGGCCCTCGACGGGCTGCCCGAGGGTGCCGCCACGGTGCTGGCACTGACGAACAACCCCTCCTCGACGCTCGCGCGACGCGCCGACGCGACGCTGGACTGCCTCGCCGGCCCCGAGATCGGCGTCGCGGCGACGAAGACCTTCGTCGCGCAGGTGCTCACGGGGGCGTGCCTCGCCCTATCGGGGCTCTCCGTGTCGTCGCGAACCGACGCGATCGCGCTCGAGAGCGACCTGCGGGCGATGGCCGCGACCCCCGACGCGCTCTCGGCGGCGCTGGACACCTGGCGGGAGCCGGCCGCGAAGATGGCCGGCGAGTTCGTCGACGCGCCCGGCTTCCTCTTCCTGGGGAGGGGCTCCGGCCTCGTCTACGCGGCCGAGGGCGCCCTCAAGCTCAAGGAGCTGTCGTATCGCTGGGCCGAGCACCAACCGGCGGGAGAGCTCAAGCACGGCCCGCTCGCCCTGGTGGACACCGGCACCCCCGTGTTCGTCGTCGACAACGGCGATCCTCGACTCGATGTCGACATCGCCGAGATCCTCGCCCGCGGGGGGCGTGTGCTGCGCGTCGGTGAGAGGGTGCTGAACGTCGGCGGTCTGCCCATGCACCTGCCGCGGACCGGTCCCTCGTGGGGGCCGCTCGAAACGGTGGTACCCCTGCAGATGTTCGCGCGAGAACTCGCGCTGCGGCTGCGTCGCGACGTCGACAAGCCTCGCAATCTCGCCAAGTCAGTGACGGTCTCATGACCGATCGCGCCCCCGACGAACTCACGTCCGACGACGCCCCGGTCCGTCGACGGACGACCCCTCTCACCCGAAAGGACTCCCCCATGATCCAACGACACGCCGCCCCCGGGCGGCGACGGATTCGGGCCCTGGCGGTGCTCGCCGCCGTCGCCGTGGGAACGGGCGGGCTCATCGCCACCTCGCCCCCGGCATCGGCGCCGGCGCAGGCCGCGACCCGCACGATCGTCAGCCTCACTTTCGACGACGCCAACTCCGACCAGCTCAATGCTCTCCCCTCCCTGCAGGCCAACGGCATGAAGGGGACGTTCTACGTCAACTCCGGCTTCATCGGCGCCGCGGGGCACATGACCCGAACCGATCTGACGAACCTGAAGAACGCGGGCCATGAGCTCGGCGGCCACACCGTCAACCACCCCGACCTCGCGCAGGTGAGCATCGACGAGGCCACCCGGCAGATCTGCACCGACCGCAAGAACCTCACGTCGTGGGGGTTCGCGGTCCGCAGCTTCGCGTACCCGTTCGCATCCGCTGACGCCGCGGTCGAGAAGGCGGTGGCCAACTGCGGATACAACAGCGCACGACTTCTCGGCGACATCCGCAGCCGCTTCGGGTGCCCCGAATGCGCCTACGCGGAGTCCACCCGACCCGCCGACAAGTACGCACTGAAAGCCCTCGATCAAGTCGACGCCACCTGGACGCTCGACGATCTCAAGGCCGGGGTCACCAACGCCGAGAAGAACGGCGGTGGTTGGGTGCCGTACACCTTCCACGACATCTGCGACGACGCCTGCAGCGACCTCGCGGTGACCACGTCGCTCTTCGGACAGTTCACCGCGTGGCTGAAGACCCGCCAGTCGGCCGGCACGGTGGTCAAGACCGTCGGCGAGGTCATCGGCGGCGCCACCAAGCCGGTGGTCGACGGCCCCTCGGTGCCCGCGGTGACAGGGTCCGCCAACGGCATCGTCAACCCGAGCATGGAGACCGGTGCCCCCGACTGCTGGATGAGGGGCGGATACGGCGACAACTCACCCGCCTTCAGCACGGGGTCTCCCGCCCATACGGGCAACATCTCGAGCGCTATCGCGATGTCGAACTACGTCGACGGAGACGCCAAGTTGCTGCCGCAGTTCGACCTCGGGCAGTGCTCCCCCACCGTGACGCCCGGCACGTCGTACACGCTTCGCGAGTGGTATCAGTCGAGCGGAGTGACGCAGTTCGCCGTCTATCTCCGTTCCACGAGCGGCTCGTGGTCGTACTGGACCTCCAGCCCCTGGTTCGGCTCGGCGTCGGACTGGACGCAGGCCGATTGGACGACCGCGGCCATCCCGGCAGGGTACAGCGGCATCAGCTTCGCGCTGACGATCTTCGGCAACGGCACCCTCCGAGCCGACGACCTGCAGCTCTACGACAGCGCCGGTGCCCCGCCCCTGGCTCCCGCCACCGTGACCGCTCCCTCGTTCGCCCCGATGACCGCGACACCCCCTCAGGGACCGGTGGAGAAGGTCCACCCCACCGAAAGCGACATCAGCGAGTGACGCGAGCGTTGCGGCCGACGGCGGCGATCACCCTCGTGGTGGTTGCCGCCGTCGGCCTGTCGGCGTGCGCCCCGCACGCGGCTCCTCGACCCGACACGGGGTATGCGTGGCACACCGACGTCGTCGCCACCACGTTCTGGGTCGGCGAGGTGTTCGATCCGAACACCTCCGACGGCACTCAGCGCATCTCGACCTACGACTCCGACTGGCTGGGCTCGTACGGCGGCTGCGACGGGATCGTCGTCGGCGACGACTGCCGGACCGAGCCCCGCACCCCCGGATCGGGCTACTTCCCCACCGCGATGACACCCCGCGAGAACCCGTTCTACCTCGATCTTCCCTTCGACGACGTCAATGACGACACGGCCTTCGCCACGCGGGGAGAGGTCATCCCCTGGGCGAGCGAGCCCGCCTACGCGGCCGTCGTCGACGAGCGCTCCGCGAGCCTCATGAAGAACCGCTGGGTCGTCCTCCGCAAAGACGGACGCATCTGCTACGGCCAGATCGAAGACGCCGGCCCCGGCGAGTACCACGACGCCGCGTACGTCTTCGGCTCCGACGACCAGCGCCCCGCCAACGCGCGCTACAACGGCGCCGGGCTCGACGTATCCCCGGCTCTCAACGGCTGCCTGGGCTTCAGCGACCTGAACGGCCAAGACGACCGCGTCGACTGGTCCTTCGTCGACGAGGAGAACGTCCCCTCCGGCCCCTGGACGACGATCGTGACGGACTCCCCCGTCCGCTGAGCGGACCGCGCACATGCAGAAGGGCCGGATGCCATGGCATCCGGCCCTCGTGTCGTGCGCGCTCGGGGACTTACTGTCCGCGACGCTCGCGCAGCTGCTGCAGCGCGTCGTCGAGCAGCGAGGCGGCTTCTTCGTCGCTGCGGCGCTCCTTCACGTACGCGAGGTGCGTCTTGTAGGGCTCTGCCTTGGCCAGGGCCGGCGGGTTGGCCTTGTCGCGACCGGCAGGAAGACCGGAGTGCGGGGAGTCGATGGTCTCGGGGATCTCGTCGTCGGGAATACCCGCGGCGAAGTAGCGCACCGTCTCGTTGCCGAGCGCATCCCAATACGACACGGCGACGCGGTCGGCGTGGAAGCCGTGATCCTGTTCGCCCATGGGGCCCGCGCCGACACGCGAGCCGCGGATGGCATTGCCTCCAGTGGCCATGATCAGATCTCCGCGAACTTGGTCAGCAGACCGAGACCGACGATGGTGACGAACCACACCAGCGCGAGCACGATCGTGAAACGGTTGAGGTTGCGCTCGGCCAGGCCCGACGAACCGAGGGCGGAACTCATCCCGCCGCCGAACATGTCGGACAGACCGCCGCCGCGACCCTTGTGGAGAAGGATGAGCAGGGTCAACAGGAGGCTGGTGATACCCAGGAGCACCTGCAGGACGAACTCGAGAATCTGCACAGTCGAAAGCCTTTCGTAGCGATCGGTTCGACCGCACAAGCGTCAAGTATACGGGGACGCGTCCCAGACGCACGGATGCCCGCGGCGTAACGCCGCGGGCATCCGGTCAGCGTCAGACGCCGACGTGCTTCTGGAACCGGACGATGGCGGCGAACTCATCGACGACGAGGCTCGCACCGCCCACCAGGGCGCCGTCCACGTCGGGCTCGCGCATGAAGCCGGCGATGTTGCCGGACTTCACCGAGCCGCCGTACAGCACACGGGTGCGAGCGGCCGCATCGGCGCCGAGCTTGTCGGCCACGACCGCGCGGAGCTTGGCGCAGACCTCCTGGGCCTGGTCGGGCGTCGCCGCCTGACCGGAGCCGATGGCCCACACCGGCTCGTACGCCACGACGATGTCGGCATCCGCCGCGACACCTTCGAGGGCGACCTCGAGCTGACCGACGGGAACGGCGCTCGCGCCGAACTTCTCGAGGTCCTCCGAGGTCTCACCGACGCAGATCACCGGAGCGAGGCCGTGGCGGAGGGCCGCCTGGGTCTTCGCTGCGACGACCTCGTCGGTCTCGTTGTGGAACTGGCGACGCTCGGAGTGCCCGATGATCACGTACTTCGCGTCGAGCTTGGCCAGGAACTGGCCCGAGATCTCGCCCGTGTACGCACCGGAGTCGTGCGCGGACAGGTCCTGACCGCCGAGGGCGAAGTCGATCTTGTCGGCGTCGAGCAACGTCTGCACGGTGCGCAGGTCGGTGAACGGCGGGAAGACCGCGACCTCGACGCTTCCTGTCTCGTGCTTGGCCTCCTTCAGCGTCCAATGCAGCTTCTGGACGAACGCGACCGCCTGCAGGTGGTCGAGGTTCATCTTCCAGTTGCCGGCGATGAGAGGGGTTCTGGTCACTGCCATCCGAGGACCTCCAGTCCGGGGAGCTTCTTGCCTTCGAGGAATTCCAGGCTCGCGCCGCCACCGGTGGAGATGTGGCCGAAGGCGTCGTCCGTGAAACCGAGCTGACGCACGGCCGCGGCGGAGTCGCCGCCGCCGACGACGCTGAGGCCGTCGACCTCGGTGAGCGCCTGGGCGACGGTCTTCGTTCCGGCTTCGAACGCCTTCATCTCGAACACGCCCATCGGGCCGTTCCAGAAGACGGTGCGCGAGCCGCGGATGGCGTCGGCGAAGATCTCCGCCGTGCGGGGTCCGATGTCGAGACCGAGCCCCGAGGCACCGAAAGCGGTGTTCTCGAGGGAGTCGGCGTCGGCGACCACGTGTTCGGCATCCGCCGAGAAGGACGCGGCGACGACCGCGTCGACGGGGAGCACGATCTCGACGCCGCGCTCCTTCGCCGTGGCGAGGTAGCCCTTGACGGTGTCGATCTGGTCCTTCTCGAGCAGGCTCGAGCCGACCTTGTGGCCCTCGGCGACGAGGAAAGTGAACATCATGCCGCCGCCGACGAGGAGCTTGTCCACGCGAGGGAGCAGGTGCTCGATCACGCCGAGCTTGTCGCTGACCTTCGAGCCGCCGAGCACGACCGTGTAGGGACGCTCCGGGTTCTCGGTGAGACGGTCGAGGACCTCGAGCTCTTTCTGGATCAGAAGGCCCGCGGCGGAGGGCACCAGCTGGGCGAGGTCGTAGACGCTCGCCTGCTTGCGATGCACGACACCGAAACCGTCCGACACGAGAGCGTCGCCGAGACGGGCGAGCTCCCGCGCGAAGGCCTGGCGCTCGGCCTCGTCCTTGGAGGTCTCGCCGGGGTTGAAGCGGAGGTTCTCGATGACGGCGACCTCGCCGTTCTCCAGCGAGGAGACGGCATCCTGAGCGGATTCCCCCACCGTGTCGCGCGCGAACGCGACCGGCTGACCGAGCAGCTCGGACAGACGCTGCGCGACGGGCTCGAGAGAGAACTTCGGATCGGGTGCCCCGTCGGGGCGGCCGAGGTGCGAGCACACGACCACACGCGCGCCGGCGTTGATCAGTGCGTTGAGGGTCGGCAGCGACGCGCGCACGCGGCCATCGTCCGTGATGATCCCGTCCTTGAGAGGAACGTTGAGATCACAACGGACGATGACGCGCGTGCCGGCCAGCGACCCCAGCGAATCGAGGGTGCGCAGAGCCATGAAGGGTTACAGGCGCTCGGCGACGTACTCGGTCAGGTCGACGAGACGGTTGGAGTAGCCCCACTCGTTGTCGTACCACGACGAGACCTTGACGAGGTTGCCGCTGACGTTGGTCAGCTCCGCGTCGAAGATCGAGGAGTGCGGGTTGCCCTGGATGTCGCTCGAGACGATCGGGTCTTCGGTGTACTGGAGGATGCCGTTCAGGCGACCCTCGGCAGCAGCCTTCTTGTAGACCTCGTTGACCTGGTCGACCGTCAGACCCTCGGTGGGCGTGACGATCGTGAGGTCGACGATCGAACCGGTGGGAACCGGAACGCGGTACGACGAGCCGCTGAGCTTGCCGTTCAGCTCGGGCAGGACCAGGCCGATGGCCTTGGCGGCACCGGTCGAGGCGGGGACGATGTTGATGGCCGCGCCGCGTGCACGACGAAGGTCGCTGTGCGGGCCGTCCTGCAGGTTCTGGTCGGCCGTGTAGGCGTGAGCGGTCATCATGAAACCGCGCTCGATGCCGAAGGCCTCGTTGAAGACCTGGGCGAGGGGTGCCAGGCAGTTCGTCGTGCACGAGGCGTTCGAGATGATGACGTCGGTCTCGGGGTTGTAGGTCTCTTCGTTCACGCCCATGACGATCGTGGCGTCGTCGCCCGTGGCGGGAGCCGAGATGAGGACCTTCTTGGCACCACCGGTGATGTGCTTCTTGGCGTCCTCCGCCTTGGTGAAGCGGCCGGTGGACTCGATGACGATGTCGACGCCGAGCTCGCCCCAGGGCAGGTTGGCCGGGTCGCGCTCTTCGAAGACCTTGATGGTCTTGTCGCCGACGGTGATGGAGTCAGCGGTGTACGAGACGTCCTCGGTCAGCACGCCGCCGACGGAGTCGTACTTGAGGAGGTGCGCCAGCGACTTGTTGTCGGTGAGGTCGTTCACCGCCACGATTTCGAGGTCGGCACCCTGCGCGAGAGCCGCGCGGAGGTAGTTGCGTCCGATACGGCCGAAGCCGTTGATTCCGATCTTGACGGTCACGGAATATCTCCTGAATCAGTTGTGCGCGAGAAGCGCGTGATTGCGATGTTCGCTGGCGGACAACGGCGTCCCGGTGGGGTGTCCCACCGGGACGCCGCACCGTTTACGACAGTACCAGCAGACCCGAGGTCTTCTCCCGGGCGGCCGCGAAGCGATTCTGAGCGTCGTCCCAGTTGGCGATGTTCCAGAAGGCCTTCACGTAGTCCGCGCGGACGTTCTTGTAGTCGAGGTAGTAGGCGTGCTCCCAGACGTCGAGCAGGAGGATCGGAACGGTCCCCGCCACGATCTGGCCCTGCTGGTCGAAGAACTGCTGGATGACGAGGTTCTCACCGATGGAGTCCCAGAACAGACCCGCCCAGCCCGAGCCCTGCACACCGAGGGCCGCAGCGGTGAACTGCGCGCGGAACGCGTCGAACGAACCGAACTGGTCGTCGATCGCGGACTCGAGGTCGCCGGTGGGCTTGTCGCCCCCGTTGGGCGAGAGGTTGGTCCAGAAGATCGAGTGGTTCGTGTGACCGCCGAGGTTGAAGGCGAGGTCCTTCTGCAGGCGGTTGATGTTGGCGAAATCGCCCTTCTCGCGCGCTTCGGCGAGGAGGTCGAGAGTGGTGTTGGCGCCGTTGACGTAGGTCTGGTGGTGCTTGCTGTGGTGCAGCTCCATGATGGTCGCACTGATGTGCGGCTCCAGCGCCGAGTAGTCGTAGGGCAGTTCGGGCAGCGTGTACTTCGCCATGATCTCAACTTCCGAATCGGGCGCCGCCGAGACCTCTGCGCCGAAACGACGTGCCGAGGAACCGAGCAGCGAGGGTGACGATTTCATCCTACTGAGGGGTAACCACGGCGCACCGGGGTTGCTTCCCCGAATGACGGAAGATAGGCGCCCGGGCGCGTCGTACGACGCTGTTCGGGATGCCGGCGACCCGCGCATCGCGGCCGCTGCGAAGGAACCGGTCCCCTGCGGCAGCGCTCTGCGGGCTCAGCCCTCGGCGCCGACCGGCACAGCGGCTTCGGTGCCGGGAATGCCTTCGACCTCGGCCTTCTTGTCAGCCATCGCGAGAAGGCGGCGGATGCGGCCGGCGACGGCGTCCTTGGTGAGGGGCGGATCGGCGTGGTGGCCGAGCTCGTCGAGGCTCGCGTCCCGGTGGGCGAGACGCAGCTCACCCGCCTGCTGCAGGTGCGCCGGCACCTCGTCGCCGAGGATCTCGAGCGCGCGCTCCACACGGGCGCACGCGGCGACGGCAGCCTGCGCCGAGCGGCGGAGATTGGCGTCGTCGAAGTTCACGAGGCGGTTGACGCCCGCGCGCACCTCGCGGCGCTGACGCATCTGATCCCACTCCCCTGCGGTGCGACGAGCGCCCATCTCGTAGAGGGCTCCGCGGATCGCTTCGCCGTCGCGCACGACGACGCGCGGGACACCTCGAACCTCGCGGGCCTTGGCGGGGATGCCGATGCGGTGGCCCGCGCCCACGAGGGCCATGGCCGCCTCGGACGAGGGGCACGAGATCTCGAGGGCCGCTGATCGGCCCGGGTCGCTGAGGGAACCCGCCGCGAGGAAGGCCCCGCGCCAGATGGCGCTGAGATCGGGTCGCGAGCCGGTGGTGAGCTTGTTCGGCAGCCCGCGCACCGGGCGACGACGCTGGTCGAGGAGACCGGTCTGACGGGCCAGGGTCTCACCGGCCTCGATCACACGCACGGCGTAGAGGCCGCCCGCGCGTCCTCCCGAGCCCTGCACGTGGTGCAGCTCGGGGCGCACGCCGTAGAGCTCCATGAGGTCGCGGGCCACGCGACGCGCGAGGATGTCGGAGTCGAGCTCGGCCTCCACCGCGACGCGGTTGGCGATGGAGTGCAAGCCACCGGAGAAGCGCAGGAGGGCCGTGAGCTCGGCGACGCGCGCGGTCGGGCGCGGGTCGCGAACGGTGATGAGTTCGGCCTTCACGTCGGCGGTCAGCGGCACGGTTCTCCTCGGGTGGGGCGGCGGGGACGACGGTACAGCCTACTCGCGACCGAGGTCGCGGTGAGCCACGCGGACGGCCACCCCGGGCACATCGGACAGACGTGCAGCCAACTCACGGGCCATCACCACCGAACGGTGTTTACCGCCCGTGCAGCCCACCGCCACGACGGAATGCCGCTTGTTCTCGCGCTGATACCCCTCCATCACGGGGCGCAGCGCCGCCGCGTAGGCGTCGAGGAACTCCGATGCGCCCTCTTGAGCCAGCACGTATTCCCGCACGCGGGGGTCTTCGCCGGTGAGGGCTCTCAGGTCGTCGTTCCAGAACGGATTCGGTAGGAACCGCATGTCGGCCACGAGATCGACGTCGGGCGGCAGACCGTACTTGAAGCCGAAGCTCATGAGCGTGACGGTGTGCCGCGCTGCTCCCTCGTCGCCGAAGAGCGACACCGTCCGCAGGGACAGTTGGTGCACGTTCAACGCCGAGGTGTCGATCACGACGTCGGCCGCCTCGCGCACGGGGGCCAGTCGCTCGCGCTCGCGATGGATCCCATCGAGGATCGTGCCGTCATGCTGCAGAGGGTGCGGTCGGCGCACGGCTTCGAACCGCCTCACGAGCGCCGCGTCACTGGCATCCAGGAACACCACCCGCACCTGACGGTTCGCCTGCAGGGTCCGCATCGCCTCGGGCAGGTCGCCGAAGAGCGACCGGCCGCGCACATCCACCACCACTGCCACCCGCGGAACGGCTCCGCCGGCGAGCTCGGTGAGCTCGAGCAAGGGGCGCAGCATGCGCGGCGGGAGGTTGTCGACCACGTACCAGTCGAGGTCTTCGAGGGCGTTGGCGACCGTGGATCGCCCGGCACCCGACATGCCGGTGACGATCAGCACCTCTCCTGGCTCGTCGTTGCGTGCCGGTTCCATGGGCGATCGCCTCCCGTCGTGTGGTCCCAGCCTACCCAGCAAGATGCGCGTGGATGGCCGCGGCCAGGGTCGGGCCGATGCCCGGCAGCGCCGTGATCTCCTCCGCGGTGGCGTTCTTGAGCGCCGAGACCGAACCGAAGTGCCGCAGAAGCGCCTTGATGCGGGTGTCGCCGAGACCCGGCACCTCCGCGAGCACGCTCGTGATGTCTCGTTTCCGGCGCTTGCGCTGATGCACGATCGCGAACCGGTGGGCCTCGTCGCGCAGGCGCTGCAGCAGGTACAACGCCTCCGAGGTGCGAGGCAGGATGACCGGGTACTCCTCCCCCGGCAGCCAGACCTCCTCCAGACGCTTGGCGATGCCGCACAACGCGATCTCCTCGTGCCCCGCATCGGCGAGGGCACGCGCTGCGGCGGCGACCTGCGGCTGACCGCCGTCGACCACGAGCAGCTGGGGCCGGTAGGCGAAACGCGGACGCTTTCGCGCGGTCACGACCTCGCCGTCGGCCGTGGCCTCTTCGGAGTCAGGGGCGGCCACGATCGCGCCGTCGATCGTTTCGGGTTCGATCTCGTCGGGGCGGTCGAGGTACGCGAGGCGCCGGCTGAGCACCTGGTACATCGAGTCGGTGTCGTCCGTCGTCTCGGCGACCCCGAAGGAACGGTACTGGTCCTTGCGAGGAAGACCGTCTTCGAAGACCACCATGGATGCCACGACGTTGGTGCCCGAGAGGTGCGAGATGTCGAAGCACTCGATGCGGAGCGGCGCCTCGGTCATTCCGAGCGCCTCTTGAAGGTCAGTGAGGGCCTGCGACCGCGCGACGTAGTCGCTGGTGCGGCGGGTCTTGTGAAGCATCAGCGCCTGCTGCGCGTTGAGCGTCGCGGTCTTCAGCAGGTCGGCCTTCCGGCCGCGCTGGGCGACCTGCAGGGTCACCGGGCGGCCGCGGCGTTCGCGCAGCCAATCCTCGAGCTGTTCGGCGTCGTCGGGAAGCTCGGGGACGAGCACCTGCCGCGGGATGTCGCTCGCGTCGGCATCGCCGTAGGTGCGCTGGAGCACCTGATCGACGAGGTCGGCGCCGGAGATGTCGATCTCTTTCTCGATGGTCGTCGCCCGCACGCCGCGCACACGCCCACCCCGGACGACGAAGTGCTGGACGGTGGCGGCGAGTTCGTCCTCCGCGATTCCGAAGAGATCGGCATCCGTGTCCGAAGCGAGCACCAACGCGCTCTTGCCGAGCACCGCGTCGATGGCCTGCAGGCGGTCTCGGTAGTGGGCCGCCGACTCGTAATCCATCGCGGCGGACGCCTCTTTCATGCGGGCGGTGAGCTCGCGCGTGAACCGCTGGTCACCGCCGGACATGAAGGCGATGAAATCGTTCACGACGGCACGGTGCTCCTCGATCGTCACCTTCATCGAGCACGGCCCGCCGCACCGGCCGATCTGGCCGGGGAAGCAGGGCCGACCGGATGCCATCGCCTTCTTGTATGAGGAATCGCTGCACGTGCGGATCGGGAAGACCTTGATCATCAGGTCGATCGTGTCGTGCACCGCCCACACCTTCGGGTACGGCCCGAAGTATTTGGCCCCTCGGATCTTGGGGTTGCGCGTGACGATGACGCGCGGGGCCTCATCGGCGAGGGTGATCGCCATGTACGGATACGACTTGTCGTCGCGGTAGCGGACGTTGAAGGGCGGATCGAACTCCTTGATCCACATGAACTCCAACTGCAGGGAGTCGATGTCGCTCGGAACGACCGTCCATTCGACGCTCGCCGCCGTCGTCACCATGCGCCGCGTGCGCTCGTGCAGGGAATGCAGCGGAGCGAAATAGTTCGACAGGCGGGCGCGGAGGTTCTTGGCTTTGCCGACGTACAGCACGCGCCCCTCGGCATCCCGGAACCGGTAGACCCCCGGGTTCGTGGGGATCTCGCCGGCTTTGGGACGATACGAGAGGTGCGATACCCGTTCTCGTGGTGCCACGCTCAGCCCGCCGCGCTCACGAGCTCTCGCTCGGCGTCGCCGCTCTCGACCGTAGCGATGTTGCGCTGCGCGCCGGTCCGGCCGGTCTCGAGAAGCTCCGCCAGGAAAGAGCCGGTGTGGCTGCCCTCGACCTTCGCGACCTGCTCGGGCGTTCCGGTGGCCACGATCGTGCCGCCGCCGGCGCCACCTTCGGGCCCGAGGTCGATGACCCAGTCGGAGCTCTTGATGACGTCGAGGTTGTGCTCGATCACGATGACGGTGTTGCCCTTGTCGACGAGACCGTTCAGCACCTTGAGCAGCAGCGAGACATCCTCGAAGTGCAGACCCGTGGTGGGCTCGTCGAGAACATAGATCGAACGGCCGTTGCTGCGGCGCTGCAGCTCGGTAGCGAGCTTGACGCGCTGCGCCTCGCCCCCCGACAGCGTCGTCGCCGACTGACCCAGGCGTACGTACCCGAGACCGACGTCGACGAGGGTCTTGAGGTATCGGTGGATCGCCTGAATGGGCTCGAAGAACTCCGCGGCCTCCGAGATCGGCATCTCGAGCACCTCGGCGATGTTCTTCCCCTTGTAGTGCACCGAGAGGGTGTCGCGGTTGTACCGCTTGCCGTGGCATACCTCGCAGTCGACGTAGACGTCGGGGAGGAAGTTCATCTCGATCTTGAGCGTGCCGTCGCCCGAACACGCCTCGCAGCGCCCGCCCTTGACGTTGAAGCTGAAGCGCCCGGCCTGGTAGCCGCGCACCTTCGCCTCGGGCGTCTCGGCGAACAGGCTGCGGATGCGGTCGAAGACCCCGGTGTAGGTCGCCGGGTTCGAGCGCGGGGTGCGCCCGATCGGCGCCTGATCGACGTGCACGACCTTGTCGAGGTTGTCGAGACCGGTCACGCGCGTGTGCTTGCCCGGAACGCGACGCGCACCGTTCAGCTTCGAGGCGAGGACTTCGTACAGGATGCCGTTCACCAGCGTCGACTTGCCCGAACCGCTCACGCCGGTCACCGCCGTCAGCACCCCCAGGGGGAAGTCGGCCGTGACGTTCTGCAGGTTGTTCTCGCGCGCGCCGACCACCGTGACCTGACGCTTCTTGTCGATCTTGCGGCGCTTCTTCGGCGCCTCGATCGATCGGCGGCCGGAGAGGTAGGCACCCGTCAGGGAGTTCTCGTCGGTCAGCAGGCCGGAGAGCGGACCGGAGTGCACGACATTGCCGCCGTCGACGCCGGCGCGGGGCCCGATGTCGACGACCCAGTCGGCCGCGTGGATGGTCTCTTCGTCGTGCTCGACCACGATGAGCGTGTTGCCGAGGTCGCGCAGAGTCTCGAGCGTCTGGATGAGGCGGCGGTTGTCGCGCTGATGCA
Organism: Microbacterium sp. SORGH_AS_0421; assembly: GCF_030818635.1. NCBI lineage: Bacteria > Bacillati > Actinomycetota > Actinomycetes > Micrococcales > Microbacteriaceae > Microbacterium > Microbacterium sp. SORGH_AS_0421. The sequence continues at coordinate 2,475,669 of NZ_JAUTAO010000001.1, read as the reverse complement.
GACCGATCGAGGGCTCATCGAGCACGTAGAGCACGCCGGTCAGCCCCGACCCGATCTGTGTGGCGAGGCGAATGCGCTGCGCTTCTCCGCCCGAGAGCGTGCCGGCCGCGCGGCCGAGGCTCAGATAGTTCAGGCCCACCTGCAGCAGGAAGTCGAGTCGCGCGCGGATCTCACGCAACACCGCCGCGGCGATCGTGGCCTCGCGGTCGGTCAGCGTCAGCTGCGAGAAGAACTCCCGCGCATCGGCAAGGCTCATGCGCGAGGCCGCCGCGATCGAGGTGCCGTCGACGAGCACCGCGAGAACCTCGGGCTTGAGCCGATCGCCGTCGCACACCGCGCAAGGCACCTCGCGGAGGTACTCCGACCAGCGCTGGCGCTGGGTGTCGGACTCGGCCTGCAGGTACTGACGCTCGATGTAGGGCACGACGCCCTCGAAGCCCGACGAGTACCGCATCTCGCGGCCGTAGCGGTTCTTCCACTTGACCGTGACCTTGTAGTTCTCACCGCGGAGCACCGCCTGCTGCACGTCGTGCGAGAGGTCCTTCCACGGCGTGTCGAGCGAGAACTCCAGATCGCGCGCGAGCCCCTCGAGAAGCCGCTCGTAGTACTGGAAGAGTCCCTTGCCCTGGGTCGTCCACGGCAGGATCGCGCCGTCGCGGATGGAGAGCTCCTCGTCGCCCAGCATGAGGTCGACGTCGACCGACATGCGCGTTCCGAGGCCGGAGCAGACGGGGCACGCACCGAAGGGCGCGTTGAACGAGAACGTGCGCGGTTCGATCTCGGTGAGCTGCAGCGGGTGCCCGTTGGGGCACGCCAGCTTCTCCGAAAACGACTGCCAGGCGTCGTCGCCCTCCTCGTCGACGTAATTGACCTGCATGATGCCGCCGGCGAGCCCCATCGCCGTCTCGACGGAGTCGGTCACGCGGCTGAGGTTGTCTCCGGATGCCACGAGTCGGTCGACGACGACCGCGATATCGTGCTTGTAGCTCTTCTTCAGCGTCGGGGGCTCGGCCAGCTGCACGAGCTCGCCATCGACCACCGCACGGGCGTAGCCCTTCGCGCTGAGCTCCTTGAAGAGGTCGACGAACTCCCCCTTCTTCTGAGTGACCACGGGGGCGACGATCTGGTAGCGCGTGCGCTCGGGGAGCTCCATAAGCTGGTCGGCAATCTGCTGGACCGTCTGCCGCTGGATGCGCGCTCCGCAGTCGGGGCAGTGGGGCACGCCGACGCGCGCCCAGAGCAGACGCATGTAGTCGTGGATCTCGGTGATCGTGCCGACCGTCGAGCGGGGGTTGCGGTTGGTCGACTTCTGGTCGATGGAGACCGCGGGACTCAGCCCCTCGATGAAGTCGACGTCGGGACGGTCGACCTGCCCGAGGAACTGTCGCGCGTACGCGCTGAGCGACTCGACATAGCGGCGCTGGCCCTCCGCGAAGATGGTGTCGAAGGCGAGACTCGACTTTCCCGAGCCCGACAGACCGGTGAAGACGACGAGGGAATCACGCGGGATGTCGAGGTCGACGTTCTTCAGGTTGTGGACGCGTGCGCCCCGGACACTCAGCTTTCCACTGGTACCGGAATTCGCGGACGGCGAGGGAGAGGCGACAGGAACGATGGGCACCTGTTAAGTCTAGGTCGGACCTCCGACATCGGCCCCGGGTTCGCCCCGGGCGCACGGATGTGCGAGAGTGCGGCACGCGTCGCGCCGCAGGCCCGCCGTGCGGCTCAGCCCTTCGACGGCCCGGCGAAAGGAGCGAGCCCGTCGCGAAGCGCTGCGAGAGCGTCCGCGTCGACGCCGACCCGCGCCATGATCTTGCCCGGCACCTCGAGGGCTGCAGCCCGCAGCGCTCGACCTTCGTCGGTGAGGTCGATGTCGAGCACGCGCTCGTCGTCGCTGCGGCGCGCGCGAGCGACCCTCCCCTGCGCCTCGAGGCGCTTGACCAGCGGCGACAGGGTGGCAGGCTCCATCGCGAGTTCCGCGGCCAGGGCGCCGAGCGAGCGAGGCGCCTGATCCCACAGCGCCAGCATCACCAGGTACTGCGGGTGCGTCAGACCGAGCGGCTCCAGCACGGGTCGGTAGATCGACACGACGTTGCGGGCCGCCGTGACCAGGGCAAAACAGACCTGGTTCTCAAGCTTGAGCGGGTCGTCCACGCGCCCTCCTCCCAATTAGTTAGTACACTAATGATCATGACACAAAAGGATGCCGACCGACCGCCCCTGCGCGAGCGTGTCCGCGAGGCCGGCGGTTGGTACCAGTACCTCAACACGCGTCTCATCCGCGTCGCCGGTCCCGCGTCCGTCGGCCCCTACGAGACCACTCCGGAGCCCGTCCGGACGGGACGCCCCTGTCCGCTGTGCGGGCACGCGATGACGGAGCATTCCGTCGACCGCTCGGGGCCGAAGCCGTTGCTGCACTGCCCGTGACGCACGGACGGCGCGCCCACCATTACGCCGGCGACGAAGGACGCCACCTCCCCGGCGATCGAAGCCGCATGAGCATTCCATCCGAGCGCGCACGGAGGGCGATCGCGCGCCCGGTGTCGCCGACGCCTCCGACGCCCAGAGTGACGAGCGTGACGCGCCGGCGCACGACGAGTTCCGCGTGTCAGAACCTGCGGGCTCAGGCGTGACCGGCGCGCTCCATGGCGCGCAGCTCTTTCTTCATGTCCTGAACCTCGTCACGTAGGCGTCCGGCGAGCTCGAATTTCAGCTCGGCTGCGGCCGCGAGCATCTGCTGGGTGAGATCCGCGATCGTGGACTCGAGCTGATCCGCGCCCTCCGCCGCGATGCCGGTGCGCCGTAGGGACGGGGTCGGCGATTTCCCCTTCCCGGACTTGTCGTTGCGCGACAGCAGGTTCTTGGTGTCGGACGCCTCTCGGTTGAGCACCTCGGTGATGTCGGCGATCTTCTTGCGCAGCGGCTGCGGGTCGATCCCGTGCTCGGTGTTGTAGGCGATCTGCTTCTCGCGACGGCGCTCGGTCTCTTCGATCGCCTTGCTCATCGAGTCGGTCATCTTGTCGGCGTACATGTGCACCTGACCCGAGACGTTTCGGGCCGCGCGACCGATCGTCTGGATGAGCGACGTGCCGCTGCGGAGGAAGCCCTCTTTGTCGGCGTCGAGGATCGCTACCAGCGACACCTCGGGAAGGTCGAGACCCTCGCGAAGGAGATTGATACCCACGAGGACGTCGTAGACACCGGCGCGCAACTCGGTCAACAGCTCGACGCGGCGAAGCGTATCGACGTCGGAGTGCAGGTAGCGCACGCGCACCCCGTGCTCTCCGAGGAAGTCGGTGAGCTCCTCGGCCATCTTCTTCGTGAGCGTCGTCACCAGTACGCGCTCATCGCGCTCCACACGCAGACGGATCTCTTCGAGCAAGTCGTCGATCTGCCCCTTCGAGGGCTTCACGATGATCTCGGGATCGACGAGACCGGTCGGGCGGATGATCTGCTCCACCACCCCGTCGGCGATGCCCATCTCGTAGCGGCCGGGCGTCGCCGACAGGTACACCGTCTGACCGACGCGCTCCTTGAACTCGTCCCAGCGGAGCGGGCGGTTGTCCATCGCGCTCGGCAGGCGGAATCCATGCTCCACCAGGGTGCGCTTACGGGATGCGTCGCCCTCGTACATCGCGCCGATCTGCGGCACGGTCACGTGCGACTCGTCGATGACGAGCAGGAAATCATCGGGGAAGAAGTCGAGGAGCGTGTGCGGCGGATCCCCCGGCATGCGACCGTCCATGTGACGCGAGTAGTTCTCGATACCCGAGCAGAAACCGAGCTGCTGGAGCATCTCGAGGTCGAAGGTCGTGCGCATCCTCAGACGCTGCGCCTCGAGGAGCTTGCCCTGGGACTCGAACTCTTTGAGGCGCTCCTCCAGTTCATGCTCGATCGTGCCGATCGCGCGTTGCACCGTCTCGGTTCCCGCGACGTAGTGCGACGCGGGGAAGATCGGCACGGAGTCCATCTTCTCGATCACGTCCCCGGTCAGCGGGTGCAGGAGGTACAACGCCTCGATCTCGTCGCCGAACATCTCGATGCGGATCGCGTACTCCTCGTACACCGGGATGATCTCGATCGTGTCACCGCGCACGCGGAAGTTGCCGCGCGAGAAATCGACGTCGTTGCGGTTGTACTGCATCGAGATGAACTTGCGGATGAGGGCGTCACGGTCGTAGCGCTCACCCACCTGCAGGGCGACCATGGCGCGCAGGTACTCCTCGGGCGCACCGAGGCCGTAGATGCACGAGACCGTCGAGACCACCACGACATCTCGGCGCGAGAGCAACGAGTTCGTCGTCGAGTGGCGCAGGCGCTCGACCTCCGCGTTGATCGAGCTGTCCTTCTCGATGAAGGTGTCCGTCTGCGGGACGTACGCCTCGGGCTGGTAGTAGTCGTAGTACGAGACGAAGTACTCGACGGCATTGTTCGGCATGAGTTCGCGGAACTCGTTCGCCAGTTGCGCCGCGAGCGTCTTGTTGTGCGCCAGCACCAGCGTCGGCCGCTGCACCTGTTCGACGAGCCAAGCTGTCGTCGCCGATTTTCCGGTACCGGTCGCACCCAGCAGCACGACGTCGGTCTCACCCGCGTTGATGCGCCCCGCGAGCTCGGCGATCGCCTGTGGCTGATCACCGGAGGGGGTGTACTCGCTGATGACCTCGAAGGGGCGGACGGAGCGCGTGGCCTGCATGCTTCCAGCGTAGGCGGGGCCTCCGACATCGGGGGCGGGTTGCGTTCGCCGTGCGCGAGCGCTCGACCTCTGTGCGCCGGTCAGGCCCCTCGGTTCCAGCGTTCCCAGAGCTCGTCGACCTGCCGACGGGTGGCATCCAGGTCCATCGACGTGTCGATGACGACGTCGGCCAGCGCGAGCCGATCCTCCTCGCTCGCCTGCGAGCCGATGCGGGCACGCGCCTCGGCGTCGGTGAGGCCGCGGCTCTCGACGAGACGTCGCACGCGAAGCTCCGCGGGGCAGTGCGCCACCACGACGAGGTCCCAGGAGTCGGCGCCGCGGGCCTCGGCGAGCAGCGGCACGTCGTACACGATCACCGCGGCCGGGTCGGCGGCGCGGGCTTCGGCGAACCGGCGCTCCGACTCGATCCGCACCGCCGGGTGCACCAGAGCGTTCAAACGCGCGAGCCGATCGGGGTGCCCGAACACGAGAGACCCGAGCGCGGGCCGATCGAGAGAGCCGTCCGGGCGCAGCACCCCCGCACCGAACTCCCCCGCGATCTCCTCGAGCACGGCGGATCCGGGAGCCTGCACTTCCCGCACGATGGCGTCCGCGTCGACGACGACGGCTCCACGGTCGGCGAGAAGGGCGGCGATGGTGGACTTGCCGGAGGCGATCCCGCCCGTCAACGCGAGAAGAGGCACTCGACGAGGATGCCACATCCGCACGTCCTTCCACCGGGGAGGCGTGCCGCCGCCCCGTCGTCTAAAATCCCCCCAGGCCGCTCGCCCGAATCGGCCCGACGAAAGCTCCGCCATGACCGCATTGCACACCACGGTGGTGATAGAGGACGACCTCGACATCCGCCTCCTCGTGACGGCGGTGCTCGAGAGCGCCGGATACGTCGTCCACGCGGCAGCCACGGGCCTCGACGGTATCGAACTCGTCCGCCGACACGACCCGATCGTGACGACGCTCGACGTGAGCATGCCGGGCATAGACGGCTTCGAGACCGCTCGCCGCATCCGTACCTTCAGCGACACCCGCATCCTCATGGTGAGCGCGAGAGCGGACGAGGACGAACAGCGGGCGGGGCGCGAGGCCGGTGCCGACGATTACCTCACCAAGCCGTTCCGTCCCCGCGAACTCCGTCAGCGAGTTGCCGAGCTCGCCCAGTCGGCACGGGGCTGAGTCCCGCTCTCACGCGAGACCGAACGCCTGCTCCCCCGTCGCCGCGGCACGGGCGGCGGCCTCGTCGGCGCGGCTCGTGAGCGCTTGCGCACGGTAGCCGTGATCTGCGGCCAATGCCACTCCGACGCCTACCACCGGTACGACGGCTGCGCCCAGTCGCGCGAGATCCGCGACAACCCGTTCGTGCAAGACGCGAGCGGCGCGACGGACATCTGTCGTCGGCGTCGTCGTGAACGCGACCGCGAGGCCGGCGGCATCCGTCTCCCCCACCAACGCCATCGTCGGCGCATGCCGCCGCACTGCGGCGCGCACCTCGAGAGCCAGGCGTTCGGCGTCGTCGGGGCCGAAGGCCACCGCGACGCGCTTGAGATCGTCGATGCGGATGCCGATCACGCACACCCCCTCGCCGGCGGCCTGTGCGCGAGTGCAGACGATGGCGAGAGTGGCCTCGAAGGATTCGCGAAACAGCACGCCGTTGGTATCGACCGCGAGTCGTCGTGTCTCCGCCGTTCCGCGAAGGGCCGACTCATTCGCCCGGAGCACCGAGGTCACCACGACCGCCGCGATCAGAAGCGAGATCGTGAGGAACGCCGAGACGCGCGTATCGAAGACGTTGCGGAACAGATCACTGTCGGGTCCGAGCCACAGGAACACCACGACACGCGCGAGGAACCACACCGTTTCGATCGCGAGCACCGCGGTCAGGCCCGAGGAACTCCATCGCCGGCCGATGGCCGCGCGTCGCGTCTCGATCGCTCCGGTGGCCGCGAACACGGCATTGCCCAAAAAGAAGGGCACTGCCCCCGCCCACGAGCCGCCTTCGGGACCCGCGACGAGAGCCGAGACGACCACGACGATCACCGTCGCGCTGAGAAAGAGCGCCGGGCGGCGCACAGGTCGCCCGTTGAAGGCGACGCAGCCCAGCCAGATGAAACCCGTCGCCGCGACGAACGCGCCGTTGCCCACCGCGACCGCGAAGTACACGTCGGGCAGGAGCAGCCACGCCAGGTAGCACGTCGCCGAGAACGTGCCGGACAGGTAGGCGCTCGCCCACAGACGCCCGGGCAGCCCGTCCTTGAGCATGAGCGTGTCGAGCAGGTACATCACCGTCGAGGCGACAATGACCAGCGTCGCCGCCGCCTGCAGGGTGAGGACGTCGAAGTTCACGGGGTCTCCCTCGGTTGGCGGGGTAGCCGGACGATGAAGGTCGCACCTTCACCCGCCGCCGTATTCACGGTGATCTCGCCCCCGTGGGCGCGGACGAGGTCACGGCTGATGGCCAGCCCCAGGCCGCTGCCGTGGGTCGAGGATTTGCGTACGGCATCGCCCCGGAAGAAGCGCTCGAACAAGCGCCCCTGCTCGCTCGCGCTGATCCCCGGCCCGTCGTCGGAGATCGTCACCGTCACCGAGTGCGGATCGTCGTCGACCGACACGAGGACCGAACCCCCGCGCGGGTTGTACTTGACGGCATTCGACATCAGATTGTCGATGACCTGGCGAACGCGACGTCCGTCCACCAGAGCCTGCGCGGGCGGGAGCGTGCCCGTCTCGATCCGGATGCCTTGGTCATGCGCCCGCGGAGCGATCGACTCGATCGCCGAGCGGACGATGGCGGAGACGTCGGTGGGGCGGAGGTCGAGTTCGACGCCGAAGCCCTCGCGTGAGGTGGACGACACCGCGAGGATGTCTGCGACGAGCTCGAGCAACCGCGAGGCGTTGCGCTCGGCGACCTCCAATCGGTCACGCGTGCCGAGGTCGAGGGTCTCGTCGTCGAGAGCGAGCTCGAGGTAACCGATGATCGAGGTCAGCGGCGTGCGCAACTCGTGCGAGACACTCGCCACGAGGTCCTCGCGCGCGCGGCGCGCCTGCTCCTCCACGGTGACGTCCCGAGACACCACCACCCCACCGACCTCCCCGCTATCGCTCTCGGGCAGACGTCGCGAGGTGACGCTGAGGGCACGGCGGTCCTCACCGGGTGAGCCGTACCAGACCACCTCCGCCTCGAAGGCCTCGCCCGATCGCGCGCGGGCCAGCGGCGCGGCATCGGGGGCGATCGCCGTGGAGCCGTCGGCGGCGAACACGGCGATCTCGCGTCCGAAGGCGTCGGTGCTGTTCAGCAGGAGCCCGTGGGCGGTGTTGGTGACCGAGAACTCCCCCGAGGGAGTGATGCGCGTCACGCCGAAGTCGACGGCATCCAGGACTTCAGTCACCAGGTCTTCCTGGCGCCGGGCGCGATCGAGAGCGCGACGCAGCTCAGCCGATTGCTTCTCGAGCAGGACGCGTTGAGCGCGACCGCGGCGCGCGGTGAGAGCGGCCATCGATGCGAGCGCCGTGACCGTGAACGGCAGGACCAACGTCGACGACGAGAACCGCTGCAGGTCATCCGTCACGAGCTGATGGACCATGACGACCGAAACCGTCAGCGAGACGGCGATGATCCCGCGAAGGCCGAACACCGTCCCGATCCAGATCGCGGGGAAGGTCCACAGCAGGCCGAGACCCGACATCGGAGCGCTCTCGCGCATCGCAGCGATCGCCACGACGTCGACGATGGGGAGCAGCCCGACCACCCACCTCGGCATCCCCTGCCACGGAACCAGGACGGCCGCGATCGCCCCCGCGAAGACGAGGGCGGTGCCCGCGAAGAACAGCGACGCGTGGACGACCTGCCCGACCGCGATCGACACGACCACACCCAGGAGGGTCGCCGCAGCGAGCAACGTCTGACTCGCCATGATGCTGCGGCGCAGACCGTAGCGCTCGCTCGAGGTCGGGGGCGCCATGGCCTCGACGATAGCGTTTCGCTCACGTCGGGCACCGTCAGAGCACCGCGGCACGCCGTTCAGCGAGTGTTTACGCCCCGACCCACGGGGTCAGAAGCCGAAATCGCCCCCGAAATCCCCACCGAGATCGCCTCCGCCGGCGTCCATCGCCCCCGGGTCGGCGCCTCCGGGATCGGACATCGCGGGGTCGGGCTGCGCATCCGCCGCCGCACCGTCGGCGTAGCCCGCGTCGTACCCCGGATCGAACATCGCCCCGACGAGAGCCGAGCCGACGACGTATCCGCCGATGGTTCCGAGCATCGACGCCCCGAGCATGGAGCCGAATCCCGGGCCGTTCGAGAACCCCCGTCCCCCGAAAGTGCGCTCCATGAAGCCGGGCTGCGAGTATTCGGCGCGCGTGGCCGCACGGGCCAGGGTGGCGGGGTCGTCACTCGCGGGACGCTCCGCGGGAGCCAGCCCCGACGACAATTCGGCGAGAACCTGCTGACGCTGCCCCTGGGTCAAGCGGCCGAAAGCCTCGGCGTGCACCTGCTCGACGGTCTCGGGCGGAGCCGTGCGCAAGAGGTACCGGTAGCGCTCGATGGTCTGACGGTCGTCTTCGGATCCGGATGCCGCGGGCCCCGGCGCCGCAGCCTGCGCCGGCGGAGGTGCGTACCGGCCGCCCGCCTCGCGGGATCCGCTCACCGGAACGTGCGGCGCCGGAACCTCGGGGGTGCGCCGCGACGTTTCGTCGCCAGAGCCGAACAGTCGGTCGAACAGTCCCATGGTGTCGCCTCTCGAGTCGTGTCCCCGAACCCTACGGCCCGGCGCTCAGAAGCTCCTGGGTCTTGCGCGCTGCATGCACGGCGTTCCGGTGAGCTGTCCGGAGCGGCAGCCGAGACGGCACCATCGAGAGAGTCCGAACCCCCGGGACCCCTCATCCGCTCCGTGCGATCGCCGCGCTTGTCCAGCGGGCGTAGAGGGCCCACGGGTCGTCGACGCCCGCGGCCAGCCCGGTCACGTGCGCATCGAGTGCCGGGCTCCGGCGGAACCACTCGGTCCTGCCGAAGCGCTCCTCGGCGAAGAGGGCATGGCGGCGGCGCTCCAGCGAACGGTCCCCCGGCTCGAAAGCGAGAAGCTCGTCGTGCCAGATCGCCGAGAGCCGTTGACGGGGGCTCGCGGTGGTGCCGATCTTGATGCGGTCCTCGAACCTCAGGTAGTAGACCACGTCCACTCGTGGGGGTGGGAGTTCGTCGTCGACGGCTTCCCCATGCCGCCACTCGCACACCGCGCACAGCCATCCGCTCGGCCATCGCACGCCCAGGCGCGACCCGCAGAGCCGACAGGGCGACGGCAGAACATCGGTCACCCCCTCGGTCGAAGTCGCCCAGTCTGCGCTGACGGCCAGGTGCCACGCGCACAGGCTCACCGGCGCAAGAGGCTCGGACGGCTCGCGACACTCCGGCACGAGGCAGTCGGGGGTGGACATGCCCTCACGCTATGCCCGACCCCCGACATCGCTTCAGTCCTCGATGACCGGAGGCTCCAGCACGAGGAACAGACCGGCGTAGGGACCGAGCTCGAGCGAGAAGCTCTGCAGCTCGTCCACGCGGCCGACGGCTTCACCCGTCGCCGCGTCGATCGCCGTGCTCTGGGGAACGAGCCACTCGGAGCGTACGGTGCCCTCGATCGTCTCGCCCGAGAAGTTCAGCACCGTGATCTGCAGCGGGGCCGCCTGGTCTCGCCGATCGCCCCCGTCGAGACGGTGAACCATCACGAGCATGCTCGGGTGACCGACCTGTGGGATGTCGACCTGCGAGGCGATGGCGATGCCGTGGTCGCCGCGGATCCGCAGGATCTCCTTCAGCCCTGACAGGAAGGACTCTGGGTCCTCCTGCTGCCGTCCGAGCGAGCCGTACAGCGAACGCGCGCGCGGCACGCCCGACATCGACGACGACGCCTCGGGCGCCACATCGAGCAGGTCGTGCGCTCCGCGCTCGATCCAGCGGGTGTCGCCCGTCGAGATGAGGTGCCGCACATCGTCGGCGGGAAGCGTGAGCGAACCGGTGAGATCCCACCCGGACAACGCGAAGACGCCCGGCTGCCACGAGTTGTACTTCGCCAGCAGCAGGTGCGCGTCGCGGATCGCCGGGATGTCCTCGTCGGAGATGTCGTCGAGGGTCGCCTTTCCCTGCGTGGCGGCGATGAGGGAAGCCGAGGTGCACGCGATCCCGTTCTGCGTGAAGACGAGATTGTAGTCGGCCTCGACCGTGAGCTTCTCGGTCAGCTCGGCGCGCACCATCTCGGCGATCTCGCCGCCGGTGTGCTCCTCGTGGCGGAAGGGGTAGACGGTGTCGCGGTGCGTCGTCGCCCAGTGCACGAGCTCGTAGGTCAACTCGTCGTGATTCTGCATGCCGTGCACGAGCTGCACGGGCTCGACGCCGGTCTCGAGGGCCGTGGTCAGCGCAAGACGCAGGAACTCGGTGTTCGCCGTGGCGAGAGCGTGGTGATAGCCGGGCCGCGTCACGAAGTCGTACGACAGGTCGGCGCCGACCGCACTGGTGTCGCGGATGTCCTCCATCGTCAGGTTCAGCTCCTGGAAGGTGAAACCGCCCACCTTGCGCACCATACCGGCGATGATGTGGTTCGCCGCATGGGAGAGCGGATGGCCCTCCGACCACGCCGGCAGACCCTCCGCGCTCTTCTCGACCCCGAGGAAACCGTTGGCATCGAGGCGAAGCGCGCTCGTGCCGAGGTCGCCGAGCGAGTGCAGCGCGTCTCCGATCACGAGCCGCATCCCCGCGAACGTCGGGTCCAGCCAGTTGATGGACGGCTGCCCCTCTTTGAAGTAGTGCAGGTACACCCAGCGCCGTTCGAGACCATCGGTACCGACGACCGGTGCCGTGGTGCTCCAGTTCGTCTCCTTGACGCCGGGGGTGTAGAAGATGACGCGCTGCAGCTCACCGATGATGTAGCCGCGTGCGCTCAGCTCTCGTTCGGTGTCGGCGTCGAGGTTCACGGAGTCGCGACCCGCGGGTACCTCGGGCAGGAGATCCCAATCCTCGCGCGGGATCTCGACCATGTGGTAGATCCCGGGATAGTCCTTGTAGGCCATCTCGGCGAGGCGGAAGTCCGCCCCCTTGCCGGTGTGACCGGGGACGATGTCGTCGATCACGCTGCCGCCGTGGGACTCCGCGACATCCGCGACGCGACGGAAGGCGTTCTCGTCGCCGAACTCGGGGTCGATCTGCGTGCTGATCCGGTCGAAGTGACCGTCGACGCTCGGGGTCTCCTGCCATCCCGTGATGCCGCCGGCGCGCTTCACGGGCCCGGTGTGGATGCCGTTGATCCCCACCCACTCGAAGGCCTCCCACAGTGCCTCGTCTCCGAGTGCCTCCAGGAATGACTCCCCCGGCCGTGTGATCAGCGAGATCGGATAGGCCGTGAACCAGACGTCGGTGGATTCGATCGCGCGACGGGCGTCAGGGCGCGCATAGGGGTTCCGCCACATGGACGGCTGGCCAGAGAGTTGCCGGCTCAGGACGTCGGCGTCTTTCAGCATCGACTGACGCACGAGCCACTCGACGTATGACGGGTTACCGCCGTTCGCATTGCGAGGATCGGTCAGGAAACGGCGTAGCGTCCCGCCGCGGAACTGATCACGCGGGCGGAGTCGACGCGGTCGCGCCGGATAGCGCTGCTCGTCGTAGCTGATCTCCGTCGAGTTCTCGATCGCGTCTTCCGCGTCGCCCGGACTTCCCTCGCCCTGACCCGCGTCGACCATCTCGTCATCCATCGCAGCGCGCTCATCGGCGTCTTCCACTCCGACCTCCCTCACGTCATCTACGACGCTAGTCTCTCCCGCCGACATCGTCCCGGGCCATTGACCTCGACCCGCCGAACATCGATGGATACGCCGACAGGTCTCATCGAGGGCGAGCAGGAGCCGAGCGCAGAGCCAACATGGCGACCCCGAACGCGAGGACGCACATCCCGAGCACCAGTGATGAGAAAACCACCCACCCCCGCCGACGCGAACACCAGCCCGAGCAGCCATCCGAACAGGCTCGAGCCACCGTAGTAGCCCAGGTAGTACAGCGAGGACGCTTGGGCGCGCGCTTGCGGATCTGCCGCCACCGGCGTCCATCCCGACGCCACCGCGTGCGCCGCGAAGAAGCCCGCGGTGAACGCGAGAAGCCCCGCGATCACGGCTACGACCGACGGGATAGACATCGCGACGACGCCGACCGCCATCACCCCGATGCTCCCCAGAAGCACCGGCAGACGCCCATACCGCACGGCGAGGGCCCCTGCACGAGGAGACGACACCGTGCCTGCCAGGTACGCGAGGAACAACAGGGTCACCACGGCCGGCGCCAGAGAGAAAGGCGGCTCGGCGAGGTGAAATCCCAGGTAGTTGTAGACCGCGACGAAAGCGCCCATCAACAAGAACGCCTGGGCGTACAGCGCCAGCTGCACGGGTGAGCGCAGGTTGAGCGCGAGGCGGCGCCGCACCGTGGGACCCCTCACGGTTCGCGCGCGCCCGGGCACGAAACCCCGCGCCGGGGGCACCAACGCCAGGAACACGGCCGCGGCCACCGCGCAGAGGAACACCACGGATGCCACCCCCCACCGCCACCCGGCGAACTCGGCGACGAAGCCCGAAGCGACGCGGCCCGACAGGCCTCCCACGGTGGTGCCGGCGATGTAGGAACCGGCGGCAGCCGCCACGAAACGCGGCGAGACCTCTTCGCTCAGATATGCCAGAGCGACAGCGGGCACCGCACCGAGTGCCACGCCTTCCAGCAGCCGCAGCGCCAGCAGCAAGCTGAGATCGTGAGCGAACGGTGTGACGGCGCCGAGCAGCGTGGCGGCGATGACACCGATCGCCATCGCCGGAACCCGACCGATCCGGTCGGCCACCAGCGACCACGGGATGACCGCCGCAGCCAACCCGAGAGTGGAAGCCGACACGGTCGAGGCGGCGCCCGCCGGCCCCGATGCCACATCGACGGCGATCGCGGGAAGCACGGCCTGCGTTGCGTAGAGCTGCGCGAACGTGGCGACACCGCCGAAGAAGAGACCGATCAGGAGACGCCGGTACTCGCGGCTCCCGGGCAGGTGTCCCGAAAAGCCGCTCACGTCATCGACCCTATCGATCCCGCGGTGGGTGTGGTGATGCGTCGGTGGGTGCTTCCCTACGGAAGAACGCGCCGACGCGGTACCGCACCCGAAAGTGCCCGTAAATGCGAAATGGCCACCCAACGTTGGGTGGCCATTTCGACTGAAAAGAAGTCCGGCGGTGTCCTACTCTCCCACAGGGTCCCCCCTGCAGTACCATCGGCGCTGAGAGGCTTAGCTTCCGGGTTCGGAATGTAACCGGGCGTTTCCCTCTCGCTATGGCCGCCGAAACACTATTGATGTTTCACAAACCAACAACGACATGATCATTGTTGAGTTCCCGACCGTACATCGAGAACCACTCAGTGGACGCAAGCACCAAAAACAGGTGTGTTATCAAGTCATCGGCTTATTAGTACCGGTCAGCTTCACGTATTACTACGCTTCCACATCCGGCCTATCAACCCAGTAGTCTGGCTGGGAGCCTCTCACCATAAAGGTATGGAAGTCTCATCTTGAGGCCGGCTTCCCGCTTAGATGCTTTCAGCGGTTATCCATCCCGAACGTAGCTAATCAGCGGTGCTCCTGGCGGAACAACTGACACACCAGAGGTTCGTCCAACCCGGTCCTCTCGTACTAGGGTCAGATCCTCTCAAACTTCCTACGCGCGCAGCGGATAGGGACCGAACTGTCTCACGACGTTCTAAACCCAGCTCGCGTACCGCTTTAATGGGCGAACAGCCCAACCCTTGGGACCTACTCCAGCCCCAGGATGCGACGAGCCGACATCGAGGTGCCAAACCATGCCGTCGATATGGACTCTTGGGCAAGATCAGCCTGTTATCCCCGAGGTACCTTTTATCCGTTGAGCGACAGCGCTTCCACAAGCCACTGCCGGATCACTAGTCCCGACTTTCGTCCCTGCTCGACCTGTCAGTCTCACAGTCAAGCTCCCTTGTGCACTTACACTCGCCACCTGATTGCCAACCAGGTTGAGGGAACCTTTGGGCGCCTCCGTTACATTTTGGGAGGCAACCGCCCCAGTTAAACTACCAACCAGGCACTGTCCCTGAACCGGATCACGGTCCTAAGTTAGATATCCAGAGTGACCAGAGTGGTATTTCAACAATGACTCCACACTCACTGGCGTGAATGCTTCACCGTCTCCCACCTATCCTACACAAGCCACACCGAACACCAATACCAAGCTGTAGTAAAGGTCACGGGGTCTTTCCGTCCTGCTGCGCGTAACGAGCATCTTTACTCGTAATGCAATTTCGCCGAGTTCGCGGTTGAGACAGTTGGGAAGTCGTTACGCCATTCGTGCAGGTCGGAACTTACCCGACAAGGAATTTCGCTACCTTAGGATGGTTATAGTTACCACCGCCGTTTACTGGGGCTTAAATTCTCAGCTTCGCCTTACGGCTAACCGGTCCTCTTAACCTTCCAGCACCGGGCAGGCGTCAGTCCGTATACATCGTCTTGCGACTTGGCACGGACCTGTGTTTTTAGTAAACAGTCGCTACCCACTAGTCTCTGCGGCCACCACACCCTTTCGGAGCAAGTCCTAATAAGTGGATGGCCCCCCTTCTCCCGAAGTTACGGGGGCATTTTGCCGAGTTCCTTAACCACGATTCTCTCGATCTCCTTGGTATTCTCTACCTGACCACCTGAGTCGGTTTGGGGTACGGGCGGCTAGAACCTCGCGTCGATGCTTTTCTTGGCAGCATAGGATCACCCACTTTTTATCCGCATCGTGTCTCAGCCTCATGACTCCCGGATTTGCCTAAGAGTCGGCCTACGCACTTGCACCAGGACTACCATCGCCTGGCTTGGGCTACCTTCCTGCGTCACACCTGTTAATACGCTAGCCGCACCAGCATGGGGTCGAGCGTTCACACACACCCGCCTCACCCCGAAGGGATCCGCTAAAGCGTGAGCTAGGACTCTTAGCACCACTGGATTGACTGGGGCGGTTCTTCGCCGGTACGGGAATATCAACCCGTTGTCCATCGACTACGCCTGTCGGCCTCGCCTTAGGTCCCGACTTACCCAGGGAAGATTAGCTTGACCCTGGAACCCTTGGTCTTTCGGAGGACGTGTTTCTCACACGTCTTTCGCTACTCATGCCTGCATTCTCACTCGTGTAGCGTCCACGGCTGGGTCACCCCGCCGCTTCACTCGCCACACGACGCTCTCCTACCCATCAACACGGCTGGACCACGAAGGCCTACCAAAAATGTCAATGCCACAACTTCGGTGGCGTGCTTGAGCCCCGTTACATTGTCGGCGCGGAATCACTTGACCAGTGAGCTATTACGCACTCTTTCAAGGGTGGCTGCTTCTAAGCCAACCTCCTGGTTGTCAAAGCAACTCCACATCCTTTCCCACTTAGCACGCGCTTAGGGACCTTAGTTGGTGGTCTGGGTTGTTTCCCTCTCGACTATGAAGCTTATCCCCCACAGTCTCACTGCTGCGCTCTCACTTACCGGCATTCGGAGTTTGGCTGACGTCAGTAACCTTGTAGGGCCCATCGGCCATCCAGTAGCTCTACCTCCGGCAAGAAACACGCAACGCTGCACCTAAATGCATTTCGGAGAGAACCAGCTATCACGAAGTTTGATTGGCCTTTCACCCCTATCCACAGCTCATCCCCTCAGTTTTCAACCTAAGTGGGTTCGGTCCTCCACGACGTCTTACCGTCGCTTCAACCTGGCCATGGATAGATCACTTCGCTTCGGGTCTAGGACACGCGACTGAATCGCCCTATTCAGACTCGCTTTCGCTACGGCTACCCCACTCGGGTTAACCTCGCCACGTATCGCTAACTCGCAGGCTCATTCTTCAAAAGGCACGCTGTCACCCCTACTAAGGAGGCTCCAACGGTTTGTAAGCAAACGGTTTCAGGTACTATTTCACTCCCCTCCCGGGGTACTTTTCACCTTTCCCTCACGGTACTTGTCCGCTATCGGTCATCTGGGAGTATTTAGGCTTATCAGGTGGTCCTGACAGATTCACACGGGATTTCTCGGGCCCCGTGCTACTTGGGATACTTCTCACGCCAAGAACAGGTATTTCGACTACGGGGTTCGCACCCTCTATGACCGGCCATTCAAAACCGTTCGTCTATACCCTCTTGTCACGTCGATCATTCGGCAGAACAATCAGAAAAGTCCCGCAACCCCCAACATGCAACGCCTGCCGGCTATCACACACGCTAGGTTTAGCCTCTTCCGGTTTCGCTCGCCACTACTTACGGAATCGCTTTTGCTTTCTCTTCCTGTGGGTACTGAGATGTTTCACTTCCCCACGTTCCCTCTACCCGCCCTATATATTCAGGCGGGAGTCACCAGGTACGCACGCGCCCTGGCGGGGTTTCCCCATTCGGACATCCTCGGATCAAAACTCGCTTATCAGTTCCCCGAGGCTTATCGCAGATTGCTACGTCCTTCTTCGGCTCCAGATGCCAAGGCATCCACCGTTTGCTCTTAAAGACTTGAAATCACATGAGTTGAATCGTCAAAAAATTGACTAATGATCTTTAAGATCATCTTCACGACACAACCAAAAAGTCATGTCGAAGATGCTCGCGTCCACTGTGTAGTTCTCAAAGTACGGGCGGTACCCACCCCACACGCCACAACCGTGACAGCAGGGAAGGCCCACGAGGAACAGCCACCAACCACACCAGCCTTCCGACTAGCGCAACCAGCGCCCGGCCCCTCAGGACCCAACAGCGTGCATGTACCCACCCCTCCAACCCGAACCGTTCCCACAGCAAGCTGCGTACTAGACCCGAACCATCGGCATGAGCACCCCATCAAATGTTCCACCCATGAGCTACCAGCAACACACATTCGGTGCTGAACTGGCGCCTGGACACTCGAACCGAAACCCGAGTGCCAGATGCTCCTTAGAAAGGAGGTGATCCAGCCGCACCTTCCGGTACGGCTACCTTGTTACGACTTAGTCCTAATTACCGATCCCACCTTCGACGGCTCCCTCCACAAGGGTTAGGCCACCGGCTTCAGGTGTTACCGACTTTCATGACTTGACGGGCGGTGTGTACAAGACCCGGGAACGTATTCACCGCAGCGTTGCTGATCTGCGATTACTAGCGACTCCGACTTCATGAGGTCGAGTTGCAGACCTCAATCCGAACTGGGACCGGCTTTTTGGGATTCGCTCCACCTCACGGTATTGCAGCCCTTTGTACCGGCCATTGTAGCATGCGTGAAGCCCAAGACATAAGGGGCATGATGATTTGACGTCATCCCCACCTTCCTCCGAGTTGACCCCGGCAGTATCCCATGAGTTCCCACCATTACGTGCTGGCAACATAGAACGAGGGTTGCGCTCGTTGCGGGACTTAACCCAACATCTCACGACACGAGCTGACGACAACCATGCACCACCTGTTTACGAGTGTCCAAAGAGTTGACCATTTCTGGCCCGTTCTCGTATATGTCAAGCCTTGGTAAGGTTCTTCGCGTTGCATCGAATTAATCCGCATGCTCCGCCGCTTGTGCGGGTCCCCGTCAATTCCTTTGAGTTTTAGCCTTGCGGCCGTACTCCCCAGGCGGGGAACTTAATGCGTTAGCTGCGTCACGGAAACCGTGGAATGGTCCCCACAACTAGTTCCCAACGTTTACGGGGTGGACTACCAGGGTATCTAAGCCTGTTTGCTCCCCACCCTTTCGCTCCTCAGCGTCAGTTACGGCCCAGAGATCTGCCTTCGCCATCGGTGTTCCTCCTGATATCTGCGCATTCCACCGCTACACCAGGAATTCCAATCTCCCCTACCGCACTCTAGTCTGCCCGTACCCACTGCAGGCCCGAGGTTGAGCCTCGGGATTTCACAGCAGACGCGACAAACCGCCTACGAGCTCTTTACGCCCAATAATTCCGGATAACGCTTGCGCCCTACGTATTACCGCGGCTGCTGGCACGTAGTTAGCCGGCGCTTTTTCTGCAGGTACCGTCACTTACGCTTCTTCCCTGCTAAAAGAGGTTTACAACCCGAAGGCCGTCATCCCTCACGCGGCGTTGCTGCATCAGGCTTCCGCCCATTGTGCAATATTCCCCACTGCTGCCTCCCGTAGGAGTCTGGGCCGTGTCTCAGTCCCAGTGTGGCCGGTCACCCTCTCAGGCCGGCTACCCGTCGACGCCTTGGTGAGCCATTACCTCACCAACAAGCTGATAGGCCGCGAGCCCATCCCAGACCGAAAAATCTTTCCAAACACGACCATGCGATCACGTCTCATATCCAGTATTAGACGCCGTTTCCAGCGCTTATCCCAGAGTCCAGGGCAGGTTGCTCACGTGTTACTCACCCGTTCGCCACTGATCCACCAAGCAAGCTTGGCTTCACCGTTCGACTTGCATGTGTTAAGCACGCCGCCAGCGTTCATCCTGAGCCAGGATCAAACTCTCCGTAAAAAAGAAATGCATACAACCACCGGGAAAACGACAGTCATAGCGAGTTTGAAACTGACCAAAGAGAAAACATCAAAACTGACGAATTCATATGCCAACCCCCGGAAGGGCTGGTCTTTGATCCAAAGGAATTTCTCGCAATCCAACAAAAGTCAGACCGACGAGGAATAAATTGGCATTTGACAAGTGCACGCTGTTGAGTTCTCAAGGAACGGACGCACCCACAGAAACAGTCTCTCGACCTGCCCGTGAGGCAATTCACTACCTATTCGATCATTCAAACCTTAAGGTACTCACCGTGGGACCTATGAAAGATCAACGTCGTGAAACCCGGTCGAAGACCAAAACCAAAACCCTACACCGAAACGATGAGGTTCTGGACAGTCCGCCACTTGAGACGAAGCGGGGCCTTCCGGCCTCTCCGCTCTCCCCTGTGGGGCGAACAGGTAATAAGTTACGCGGGAACGACCGACCCGTCGAATCCGGGCACATCTCGG
The DNA here is from genome assembly GCF_030818635.1 of Microbacterium sp. SORGH_AS_0421. Taxonomy (NCBI): domain Bacteria; kingdom Bacillati; phylum Actinomycetota; class Actinomycetes; order Micrococcales; family Microbacteriaceae; genus Microbacterium; species Microbacterium sp. SORGH_AS_0421. The sequence continues at coordinate 2,455,990 of NZ_JAUTAO010000001.1, read as the reverse complement.
GCGTGTCGCCGGACCGCAGGCGCAGAATCCTGCGGAAACGTCGACGGCCCGGCGCGACCTTCCAGGTCGTCCGGGCCGAACCGCGGGAACGGTATGACGGTCAGGCGACGAGCGTCCATGTCGACGACGAGGTCATGGCATCCGCGTGTCCCCCGGTGAACTCGATCCCGCCGAAGAACATCGCGCCGATGACCAGAGCGAAGACGAACGCGATCGACAGGAAGAGCACGGCCACGCCGGCGAGGGTGATCAGGAGCGGAAGTCGAGAAGCCATGTCTTTATCCTGCCCTGATCCCCCGCTCGTTCACCAGGGCTTGCGCCCGGAAACGACCGAAGGCCGGCACCTCCGAGGAGGTACCGGCCTTCAGTGCGGGACGGATCAGCGACCGGAGAGCTTCTCGCGAAGCGCAGCCAGCGACTCGTCGTCGGCGAGGGTGCCCTGGGCGGGCGACTCGGACGAGAAGGATCCACCGAACGAACCGGTGTCCGTCGGGTTGGCTGCCTCGGCCTCGAGGGCCTTGGCGACGGCAGCCTTGTGAGCCTCCCAGCGACCCTGGGCAGCGGCGTACTCCTGCTCCCATGCTTCGCGCTGAGTGTCGAAGCCCTCGAGCCACGCACCCGACTCGGGGTCGAAGCCCTCGGGGTACTTGTACTCGCCACGCTCGTCGTACTCGGTGGCCATGCCGTACAGCGCCGGGTCGAACTCGGTGCCGTTGGGGTCGACCGACTCGTTGGCCTGCTTCAGCGACAGCGAGATGCGGCGACGCTCGAGATCGATGTCGATGATCTTGACGAAGACCTCTTCGCCGACCGACACGACCTGCTCGGCGAGCTCGACGTGCTTACCCGACAGCTCGGAGATGTGCACGAGGCCCTCGATGCCGTCGGCCACGCGAACGAACGCACCGAACGGAACGAGCTTGGTGACCTTGCCCGGAGCGATCTGGCCGATCGCGTGGGTACGGGCGAACACCTGCCACGGGTCTTCCTGCGTCGCCTTGAGCGAGAGCGACACGCGCTCGCGGTCGAGGTCGACCTCGAGGATCTCGACGGTGACCTCCTGGCCCACCTCGACGACCTCGGAGGCGTGCTCGATGTGCTTCCAGGAGAGCTCGGAGACGTGGACGAGACCGTCGACGCCACCCAGGTCGACGAACGCACCGAAGTTGACGATCGACGAGACCGTGCCCTTGCGGACCTGGCCCTTGTGGAGGTTGTTGAGGAACGTGGTGCGCGACTCGGACTGCGTCTGCTCGAGCAGGGCGCGGCGCGAAAGCACTACGTTGTTGCGGTTCTTGTCGAGCTCGAGGATCTTGGCCTCGATCTCCTGGCCGAGGTACGGCGTGAGGTCGCGGACGCGGCGCAGCTCGATGAGCGAGGCCGGGAGGAAGCCACGGAGGCCGATGTCGACGATGAGGCCACCCTTGACGACCTCGATCACCGAACCGGTGACAACACCGTCGTTCTCCTTGATCTTCTCGACGTCGCCCCACGCACGCTCGTACTGCGCGCGCTTCTTGGACAGGATGAGGCGGCCTTCCTTGTCCTCCTTCTGGAGAACGAGGGCCTCGACGTGATCGCCGACGTTGACGACCTCGTTGGGGTCGACGTCGTGCTTGATCGAGAGCTCGCGGGAGGGGATGACGCCCTCGGTCTTGTAACCGACGTCGAGGAGGACCTCGTCGCGGTCGATCTTCACCACGGTGCCTTCGATGAGGTCGCCGTCGTTGAAGAACTTGAGCGTCTTCTCGACCGCGGCCAGGAAGTCTTCGGCCGAGCCGATGTCGTTGATCGCGACCTGCTTGATAGCCGGGGCGGTCGTTGCGGTAGTCATGTAGTGGGTTGTCCTAGTTGGGTGTGGTGTCGGGCTCCGACTCCTGTACCCGTCGGTCCGAAGACCGGGGGCCGTCGGGCTGGGGCCGCCCGAGGGCGAACTCCAACCACGAGTCGAAGCGAAGCGGATTGTTTGTGCGATGCCACGGGCCCGCCAGACAGACGAACCCAGATGTGACACCCCAGTCTAACGCACCGGGCCTGGCGCGTGGTCGCGGGCTCCGCGCACCCGCCGTCGGGCACGTCGTACGGGGACACCCGACCCTGGCGACGGTGACGGACGGAGCCTGAGGCACCGGGAGCTTCGGGCGAGCGATTCGCCTCGGATCGGCGCTTTTGTCTGGCCGGTTTGAGGCGGTCCGCCCAGGTGGCATCCAGAAACACGTGCCAGGCTCCCCGTCTTGTGCCCGCTGAACGCGGGTCGGACGGTGACACCCGCACCGTCCTCCCTCACGTGAAACCGGTTTTATGCGCTCTGACTCGACGCCCCCCACCAATCGTCGTGACCGCCGCCTCGCCGCCCGCCGCACTCGTCGTCGCCCCGTGACGACGGTGGGCACGCTCGTGCTCGGCGTCGTCGCGGCTGCGGCTCTCACCGGCACCGCGCCGGCTGCCACGGCTTCCCCCGCAGACCTGTCCACGGCGACGTTCTCTCTCGCCTCCTCGATCACTCCCACGGTCCTCGCCGCCAGTCCCGGCCCCGAGAAGACCCAGGCGAAGACCGCCGAAACCGCGGCCTCGACCTCGATCCAGGCTGCCGCCGCCGTGCAGAAGGACATCGCGGCATCCGGTCTCGACATCGGCCAGCCGGCCACGGTCGACACCACCGCTCTGCAGCACGCGACGGATCGCCTGGAGGCGGCGTCCGCGCTTCCCGAGACCTTCCTTCCCGCCCTCGCACACGACGTCACCGCGGCCTCCGCCTCGGTCGACCAGCGCGTGGCGGAGCTGCGCGGCGGCCTCGACGCCGCCGTCGCCAAGAAGGCCGAAGAAGAGGCCGCCGAGAAGGCACGACAGGAGGCCGAGGCCGCTGCTGCCGCGAAGGCCGCCGCAGACAAGGCGGCCGCGGAGAAGGCGGAGTCGTCGTCGGGCTCCAACAGCGGTGGAGGCGGCGGATCGTCGGCCCCCATTCCCACAGGCGGCGGATCGGGCGACAACAGCGTCGCGGGTGCTCAGGCCGCTGCTCGCGACATGCTCGCCAGCCGCGGCTGGGGCGACGACCAGATGTCGTGCCTCGTGTCGCTGTGGAACAAGGAGTCGGGCTGGAACTACAAGGCCTACAACTCCGGTAGCGGCGCCTATGGCATCCCGCAGGCTCTCCCCGGCAGCAAGATGTCGTCCGCCGGTGCCGACTGGCAGACCAACGCCGCCACCCAGGTGTCGTGGGGCCTCGGGTACATCTCGGGCCGCTACGGCACGCCGTGCGGCGCGTGGGGCCACTCGCAGTCGACCGGCTGGTACTGAGCCCTCAGCTCCACCGCATCATCGAGCGCGCCGCTCCGGAGAACCCTCCGGTGCGGCGCGCTTCTGCGAGCAGCGAGAGGTTCTCGGGACCGTTGAGCTCGTGCAGGACGGCCGGTCCCACGTGCACCTGCCACGCGCCGTGAAAGCGGAGAGCGTCCGCCCGACGACGACCGATCTCGAAAGGCACGGCGACGAACTGCCGGGACCGGGAGCGTCCCGCGCGCTCGAGGACGCCGCGCACCCACCACGGCCCTCCGCCGCGATCGACCTCCAGCACGAAGCGCGGCGCCCGGATCGGACCGCACAGCTCCTCCAGTGCGATCGCGAACGTCCTCTGATCGGCGAGGCTCGCATGCGCCATCCTGATCTCCGCGCGGGTGGCGTCGGCATCCCTCCGCTCTCCCTCCCACATCGCAACGGCGAGCGGAGACCGGACGCGCCCGCTCTCGGACAACGCCGTCCACACCACATGCGCCATGTTGCGCAGCGTCGCCGCGGCGTCCCGAGCCTGCCGACGCGTCCGACGCCACGCGGAGAACAGGGGCACGGCCACGACGGCCCCGGTCAGGGCGCTGGCTCCCCCCACCGCGACTCCCGCGACCGGGGGTAGGAAGAACGACAGCGCGATCAGCGCCGCCGGCGCTCCCGCCGATACTCCGAGCCATCCGCCGAGGGCACGCTCGGCCGTCACCGACGTCGAGAAGACCGGCGTGCGGGCCGGGCGCTCGACCACCGCGGAGAGCTCCTCGCGATCGTCGTACGGGGAGCCGATGCGCCAGGCGGATCGCGTCTCGTTCCGCGGCGGAACCGAGGTCAGGGCGTCGACACGCTCCAGCGACGCACCGGGGGCCTTCTCGAGCACCTCGTCGAGCGCACGACGACGTTCGTGCCCCAGCGCCGCCGGCAGCCCGCGGACGATGCGGTCGGGGTGGTCGGCGTCGAGTCCCCACAGGCCGGCGTGCTTGCGACGGAGGCGGGCGGCATCCGGTTGCGCGTCGAGGGGCGAGTCGGGCGGCAGAAGCGCCGAGACCGTCCAGTTGTGGGCGACCTTCTCGGGCCAGCTCGGATCGCGTCGCAGCGTACGGCCCCGCAACTGCTGCGTCGCTGACGCCGTCGCCACCGCCGTGAGGTCGACCAGGGTGTTCACCGCCGGGCAGTCCCAGCCCTCGCCGAACAGACCGCGCGTGCCCACGACCACCTCGAGCGAGCCGTCGGCGAGCAGCCGGGAGACGGCGCCGACCACACCCGACCCCGTGGTCCCCCGCACCTCGAGGACGGCCACATCGTCGGGGCAGGGCTCCCCCGTCACCGGGACGCCGAGCTCGCGCGTGAGCGCCGGAAGCAGCGTGTCCGCGTGACGGACGGCGACGCGCACCGTCGAGGACGTGACGAGGATCGCGCGCAGCGCCGAGGTAACGGCATCCGTCGCCACGATCGAGAACGTGCGGACGGCGCCGGCCGAGCCCAGCAGCCCCCCGTGGACGTTGCCGTGGGTGACGTAGTCGGTCACGACGAGGGCGCGGAGGCGGTCGCCGAGCTCGGTGCGCTCGCGGGCGAGGATGTCGCACGCTCCCCTGTCCTTCGAGAGGGAGGACGCGAGGACCGTGTCGATCGGGTCGCGGGTGCGCCGCACCCCGCGGTCGGTCAGGGCGAAGCCGAAATCGGCGAGCAGGCGGCGCAGCCGGCGCCAATCGTCGGCGCGCGCGGGGTCGGGGAGCACCCGGTCCAGGGCATATCGACCCAGCAGGCGCAGCGTCTCCTCGGTCGTGGGCGCACGTCGCGCCACGGCGGGAAGACGAGCGGCGAGCGGGTCGTCGGGCGCGACGACGGAGAACATCGCCGCGGCGGCCTCGGCACCGGCGAAGTCGACGGCGAAGGCCGCCGAGAGAGCGGCATCGACCGCGGCATCGGGGTCGGACGACTCGACGGCGGGCGGCGGGGGCTCGATCTCCGCACCGTCGACCGCGCTCCTCCCCGCGGGATCGACCGGGGCCGGGGCCGGGGCCGAGACTCCCTCGACGGGCGGTTCGAGGGGATCCGCGGGGGCGGAAGGGGCCGGCGGCTGGAGCACCGCGCGGAGGAAATCTCTCCCGGCGCCCACCGCGAAGGTCGTCCGCAGCGCCTCGGCGAGAGCTTCGGCGTGGGCGGAGAGGAACGCCCTCTCCTCACCCGTCGGTTCGACCACGTGGACGAGGTCGCGGTACGGCGCGAGATCGCCCTCGCGCACGACGGCCGGCACGGGAACCTCGAGATCGACCTCGCCCAGCAACGAGACGTAGTTCTCGTATTCGTTCGCATCCTCGGGCGAAGGAAGTGTGGCCGTGAGCCCGATCACGAGCGGCTCCCGACCCACCGCGCGCGACCGCGCGACGAGCGCCGCGACCACCAGCGCCCAGTGATCGAGGAGGTGGTGGCACTCGTCGAGGACGATGGTCTCGACCCCCGCCTCGACCAGGCGCTCCAACAGCTCGCGCGATCGCGGGTGCAGAGCGGCCGTGAGCGCGGCGGCATCCTGTCTCGCCAGAGTGCGCCGAAGAGCGCGGGAACGAGAGCGGATGCCACGGCCGTACGCCGCGGCATTGCTCTGGCTGAGCGCCTCGAGCCATTCCTCGGCCTGGTCGGGAGTGCGATCGTCGGCGATCAGCTCGTCGACCCAGCGGGCGTGCGCCAGGGCCGCGAAGGGTTCGCTGGAGTCGACCACGCTGATCGCCTGGTACGTCAGGGCGGTGAGGTCGGCGGGGCGGTCGGGGTCGTCCGACACGGCGGCGTCATCGTTCGCCAGCACGCGGGCAGCGCCCACCCACTGCGCCCGGATGGCCGTCGTGGGTGCGAAGACCACGGTGCGGCGCCCCCGGCGTGCGGCGAGGAGGAGCCCGAGCAGAGTCTTCCCGGCACCCGGCGGAGCGACGAGGTGCAGCGGCTTCCCCGCGTCGACGTCGACTCGGTCGAGCGCGGCGCGCTGATAGGCCCGGAGCGTTCCGTCGAATCGCCACGCCGACAGGGGACGGCGTGAATCGGTCGACACCGCGCCAGTCTAGGGAGGGGCCCCCGGCGGGCGGGCGGACCGACACCCGTCGGAGAGGACGACCCGTGGACCTTCGGTGGCTCGACGCCGCCGACGACGACGTGCGGCGGGGGCTGCCGATCACCCCGCCACGGGTGGTGGGCGAACGTGCGGGTGGTCTCGTCGTTCATGGTCGGAACGGCGGTCTCCGGCATCCCGGTGTTCTTCGGCGTCGTCACGCTTCTGGGCATGTTCGACGGGCGCTGAGCCGGTCGACATCCTTCGCCGTCCCACGCGGCTCCGACCCCGTCAGGCGCCGTTGCGTCGAGCGACCCACCCGGCCAGCAGGGCGTGCGAGAGCGGCGCGATCGACACGACCATGAGGATCGTCCCCAGCACCGCCTGCTCGGACTGCAGCAGCACGCCGCCGATGAGCAGGCCCGTGAACAGCACCGACGACACCACCCGGCGCACCATGCGCTCGAGATCGCGCATGCGCCGTTCGATGCGCGGAGTCTGCACCGAGACCGATCCGTCTTCGAACCGCGAGATGAGGTTATCGGCGCGACGCGGGAGGCGCGCGGTCACCGCAGCGACCGCTCCGACCTCGCGGACGAACGCCTGCGCGGTGTTGCCGCTCTCTTCGCGGATGAGGCGCTGGGCGTAGGGCTCGACGGCATCCCAGATGTTGAAGGCCGGATCGAGGGCGCTGCACATGCCGCTCGTGAGCGACATCGCGCGCACGATCAGCAAGAAGTTCTCGGGCAACTGGAACGGCAGCGACCGCACGACGTCGCCGAACTCGATTGCGAAAGAGCGGAACTCGCGCGGATCGACCTCTTGCAGTTCGGCGAAGCCCATGCCACCGAAGCGTGAGAAGAGCTGCGTCATCGCCCGCTCGAGTTGGATCGTGTCGGCCGAGGGCAGCAGGACGCCCACATCGCGGATGCCGTCGACCAGGCCCTTGCCGTCACGGGAGGCGGCCGCGATGAGCACTCGGCGGAGCCCACGGCGCAGGCTCGGCGGGACTTCTCCCATCATGCCGAAGTCGATGAAAGTGAACCGCCAAGCCGGGGTGCCGGCATCCGTCGTCCCGGCAAGGGGGGTGACGAAGACGTTGCCGGGATGCGGGTCGGCGTGGAAGAAGCCGTCGTCGAAGAGCTGGTCGAACATGACCTGCGCGAAACGTGCGGCCACCTCGGCCGGATCGATGCCCGCGGCGCGCAGTGCATCGACGTCGTTGATCTTGATCGCCGTGACGTCCTGCAGGGTCAGGACGCGGCGGGTCGTGCGCTCCCACACGACCTCGGGGACAGCGACACCGCCCTCTCCCCCGAAGTCGGCGGCGAAGCGCTCGGAGTTCGCGGCCTCGTGGAGGTAGTCGATCTCTTCGAGGCTCGTGACGGCGAACTCCTCGACGAGCGAGGGCATGTCGACACGGTCGCGCACCAGGGCGACCTTGCTGAGCCACACGCCGACCTTGCGCAGGGCGCGCAGGTCGACATCGACGATGCGGTCGATGCCGGGGCGCTGGATCTTCAGGACCACGGCGCTCAGGCCGGTCTCTGCGGCGAGATCCTCCGTCAGCACGGCGCGGTGCGCCTGACCCAGCGACGCTGCGGCGAGAGGCCGTTCGTCGACGCTCGCGAAGGCGCGCTCCAAAGGCATGCCGAGTTCTTGTTCTGCGCGGGCGCGCATCTGCGCGAACGGGACCGCGGGCACTTCGTCTTGAAGGCCCTCCAGCTGCTTCGTGATGGAGGGCGGCAGGACGTCGAGGCGCGACGACATGAACTGGCCGACCTTGATCATCAGACCGCCCAGGTCGACCGCCAGCACGTGGAAGCGCTGAGCGATGCGTTCGAGCCGCCGGGTGCGGCCCCGGGCGGAGATCCACCCGAGACCGAACCGCGGCAGAAAGAGCTCGAACCACCATGCCTGCACCAGATAGCGCGCCGCGAAACGGGTGATCCGCCGGTAGCGGGCTTTCATGAGGGCGTCGTCGGTCATCGGTTCTCCTGGATGCCGACGGGCGTGGAGCCCCCGTCGAGCGGGCGTGACCTCAACCCTGGGCGAGGATGGAGTAGAGCTTACGGCGGGCCTCGTCGAGGATCTCGACGGCTTGCGCCACCTGCTCTTTGTCGCCCGTGCGTGCGACCTGGGCCGCGGCCTGGGCCAGCTCGACGCCCGCCTTGGGGAGCGCCGTCATGCGCCCGCCGTCACGCGAACCGGCCGACTCCCACGGGGCGGTGCGCTCGGTGGTCTCGTCGCCGGCGGCGGCACGGCCTTCGGCGGTGAGCGAATAGGTCTTGCGGCCGCTTGATTCCTCGGCCTCCACGAGACCCTCGTCGGTCAGCAACTGCAGCGTGGGGTAGACCGAGCCCGGGCTCGGCTTCCAGGACCCACCGCTGCGATCCTCGATCTCGCGGATGATCTGGTACCCGTGCATGGGCTGCTCGAGCAGCAACGACAGAACCGCAGAGCGCACGTCGCCCTTGTTCATGCGGGGCGTGGAACCGGTCTTCTGCTCGAACTGCGTGCGCAACTGCTCGAGACCCTCGAGGATGTTGGACATCGGCCAGCCGGGGGTGTTGTTGCCACCGCGTCCGCCGAACGCGTCTCCCAGGAATGAACCACTCATGACGACCTCCTTCGCGCGGACCCGATCTGGGCCAGCGATACATAACGATATATCGCTGAGCGCGATCAAGGGTCGTCTTCGAGGGGATTCTCAGTACCAGTTCATCGCCTGCGAGTGACCCCAGGCGCTGCACGGGGCACCGTAACCGCGGGAGATGTAATCGAGACCCCAGGCGATCTGGGTGGCGGCGTTGGTCTTCCAGTCGGCGCCGAACGTCGCCATCTTGCTGCCGGGGAGCGCCTGCGGGATGCCCGTGGCACCGCCGTCGTTGTTGTAGGCCTGGTAGTTCCAGCCGGACTCCTTGGTCCACAGCGACGACAGGCAGGAGAACTGATCGCTCCCCCACCCGTACTTCTCGGAGGCGAGCTGGGCCGCGTACGCCTTCGCGCCCTCGGTGGTGTTGACGCGTGCCAGCGCGGCCGCGGCGTCGGCCTGACGCTGAGCTTCTGCGGCAGCGGCGGCCTCGGCCTCGCGCTGAGCCTCGGCGGCGGCGTCGGCGGCGGCCTTGTCGGCCTTGGCCTGATCGAGGCTCCCACTGACCTCCGCCACGCGAGCGTTGACGCGCTCCGTCTCGGCCTGGGCGTTCTCGCTCAGGGCGGGCACGAGCAGCACGGGGAGCAGATCTCGCGAGTTGAGGCGGTCCACGGCATCCTGCAGCGCGCTCGTGTCGATGGACGCGTCGCCGATCGAGAGCGGGAGACCGGTCGCGGCGACATCGGACTGCACGGTGCTCGCGCTCGAGAGCGCCGTCTGCGCTCCGTCGAGGGCGGCGCTCGCCCCGGTGCTGACGGCGTCCAGGGTGGGCGCCGTCGAGACGGGCACCGACGTGCTGGGAGCGGAGAACGAGGACGCCGACGCGTCGGGGAGCGACAGGGGCGCGGCCATCGCGAGACCGGTCGTGGCGACCATGCCGAAGGCGAGACCGGCACAGGTCGCCGCCGTGACGAGGGTGCGCCGGGCGCGGTTGACGTGGGTGAGCTTTATATCGGAACGCAGCAAGGGAGATCTTTCGTCGAGGGCGCGCTCGTCGGGATCGAGCACGCTGTCGCGCCGTCGGGTCGGCACGGGCCCCGAGTGTGGGTGCTGGTTCTGGACGTTATCTTTTCGTTACCTGGAAGACCGGTGGGAGCGTAGGGGCCGGGCCGCGGTGGGACACGTCGCCTTCGACCGCGATTCCACGCGACATCCGCGCGAGTCGGAAAGCAGCAGAATTGCGCCTCTCACCAGGTGATTCGAGGAAAACACGCGCGCTACGACGCCACAACATCGACGGAGCGTCGCGCCCGGGTCGACGAGAGGCCGACCCGACGAGGAAAACTTCTCGCCGAATCGGCCTCTTTGCGAAGGCTCTCGCCCACGCAGAGCGTTTTGCGGACTAGCCGCGGTGGGCCCGGTAGTAGTCGAGGAGCGCTCGGGTCGAGGAGTCCTGCGCGGCCAGGGCCTCGTCGTCGCCCTCGATCGCGGGGGCGATCTGGAGGGCGAGCTGCTTGCCGAGTTCGACACCCCATTGGTCGAAGGAGTTGATGCCCCAAGATCGTGCCCTGCGTGAAGGTGATGTGCTCGTAGAGCGCGATCAGTTGTCCGAGCACGGAGGGGGTGAGGGAAGGAGCGAAGATCGAGGTCGTCGGGCGGTTGCCCGGGAACGTGCGCGCTGCGACGAGTGCTCCCTTGGTTCCCTCTGCCTCCACCTCTTCGGCGGTCTTGCCGAACGCCAGCGCCTTCGTCTGCGCGAGGAAGTTCGCCAGGAAGAGACCGTGCACGTCGCGACCGTCATCGGCACGGGGGTAGGCCGGGTTCACGAAGGCGATGAAATCCGCGGGGATGAGCCGCGTTCCCTGGTGGATGAGCTGGTAGAAGGCGTGCTGGCCGTTCGTGCCGGGCTCGCCCCAGAACACCTCGCCGGTGTCCGTGGTGACGGGCGTGCCATCCCACCGGACGGACTTGCCGTTGGACTCCATCGTGAGCTGCTGCAGGTACGCCGCGAAGCGGTGCAGCTGCTGCGCGTAGGGCAGCACCGCATGCGACTGCGCGCCCAGGAAGTTCGTGTACCAGACGTTCAGGAGTCCCATGAGGACGGGCACGTTCTGCTCGATCGGGGTGGATGCCACGTGCTCGTCGACCGTGTGGAAACCGGCGAGCAACTCGCGGAAGACGTCGGGACCGAGGGCGACCGCGAGCGACAGCCCGATCGCGGAATCCACGGAGTAGCGTCCCCCCACCCAGTCCCAGAACCCGAAGGCGTTGGCGGTGTCGATGCCGAACGCCGACACCTTGTCGAGGGCGGTGGAGACCGCGACGAAATGGTGGGCCACGGCGTCGGTGCGCGCGGCATCGGAATCGTCGATCGCGCCCTTCTCGGCGAGCTGTGCCCAGAGCCAGTCGCGCGCGAGGCGGGCGTTGGTGAGGGTCTCGAGGGTGGTGAACGTCTTCGACGCGACGACGAAGAGTGTCGTCTCGGGGTCGAGGTCTGCGGTCTTCTGCGCGATGTCGGTGGGGTCGATGTTCGACACGAACCGCGCGTGGATACCGGCGTCGGCGTAGGGAAGGAGAGCCTCGTAGACCATGACCGGTCCGAGGTCGCTGCCACCGATGCCGATGTTGACCACGGTCGTCACCTTCTTACCGGTGACCCCGCGCCATTCGCCCGAGCGCACGCGGTCGGCGAAAGAACTCAGGCGGTCGAGGACCTCGTGCACGTCGTGGTCGATCTGCTGGCCGTCGACCACGAGGGCGGGCTCGGCGCCGGCGGGACGACGCAGAGCGGTGTGCAGCACGGCGCGGTCCTCGCTGGTGTTGAGATGCGCGCCGCGGAGCATGTCGGCGAAACGCCCGCGCACACCGGTCTCGTCGGCGAGCGCGACGAGGGCGTCGAGGATCTCCGGGGTGACGAGGTTCTTCGACAGGTCGACGTGGAGATCGCCGACCGTGCGGGTGAGGTCGCGAGTGCGGTCGGCGTCGGAGGCGAACCAGCCGCGCAGATCGGGGGTGAAGCCCTCGCGCAGGGCGCTGAGGCGGGACCAGGCGGAGGTGGTGGTGGGGTCGATAGGCGCAGTCACGGGTTCCACGCTAGCGACCCGCGTCCTTCGCCACGCCGCGGATGACGAAGTACACCGGAAGGGCTACGGGCGACGCACGCCCGAGGAACGTCCTCCGCCGCCGGCGATCGCCTCGGGCAGCGCGATCACTCTCGAGCGATCCCACGGCTCCGTCCACTCGAGGAGATCGAAGAGGCCGTCGAGCAGCATCGCCGTAAACCCCCAGACCGTCTGCAGGCCGCGGGCCGTCTGCAGTGAGAAGGCGGGCCCGCGCCACTCCCGTCCGTCACGCCGGACGACGGTCACCCCACGACGCGCGGGGTCGAGCAGGTCGGCCACGGGGGCTCGGAAGACCGCGGCGGACTCCGCTTCGTCGACGGCGCGGACCGGCGTCGGTCGGACCCACCAGCCGATGACCGGGGTCACCTCGTGCCGAGAGAACGCCAGCGGCACCGGATCGAGCGTCCCCAGCACCTCGACGCCGTGCGGATCGAGCCCGGTCTCCTCGCGGGCTTCACGGAGCGCCGCTGCCACGGCATCCCGATCTCCGGGATCCACCCGACCACCGGGAAAGGCGACCTGACCGGGGTGGGCGCGCAGGGTGCTCGCCCGCGCCAACAGGAGGACGTCGAGATCGCTGGGCACGTTCACCGCCTCGCGAGAGCTCGGGATGCCGTCGAGGACCCCGAACAGGATGAGCACCGCCGCGGCGCGGGCCTCACCCTCGACCGGGACCGCCCGCAGGGCCGGCGAGACGTCGCCGAGCCCCCGGGCGAGGAGGTCTCCGAGTTGGGCGCGGGGAGACGGCATGGATCGAGGCTAGCCGCGGCCTCTGCTCAGCGGGTTCTTAGCGCGACCCGTTGCAGGCGAAGCCGTCACCGTCGCCATCGAGCTTGTAGACGTCGGCACCGATGACCCGGGCGACGCCGTCGAAGTAGGACGGGCCGTTGCCCTTCCCACCCGCGCAGTCGACGTCGGAATCGATGGGCACGCACGCGTCGGCGTAGTTGGGGTCACAGCCCTCGCCGCCGGATGCCGCTTCGACCGGCGCGGGCGGAGGGGGTGCGACGTACGTTCCTCGCGATGTGACCTCCGCGACCGGCGCGCGACCGACGGATTCGCTGAGCAGAACGCGCTCGGACTCGACCCCGTCGATCGTCGTCACGCGGTACACCGAGACCTTCTCGCCATCGACGCCCGCCGTCGACACGCGTGACTCTCCCGACGGCAGGGAACCGTCGTCCACCGTCGTCCGTTCGAAGGGCAGGGCGGACGTGACGGTCTGCTCCGACACCGCGACGACGGGTGTCGGCGACGGCGTCTCGGTGGGCGACGACGCCACGAGGCGTCGCGCGTCGCCGGTGGCCGCCGGCTCGGCGGATGAGACGGAAGAAGAGCATCCCGCCGCGAGCAGCACGGTCACGACGACCGCCGTCACCCCCAGGGCGACGTGCCGGGGTCGGTGGGCGCGCAGGCGCGCAGAGATTCGATCGTTCGCAACGGTCATCGTGGTGTTCCCCCCAGAACAGGAGCGCGGCGTCTTCGCCATGCTGATGCTCAGCAGACCAGATCGGAGGCGCCGAGGCAACCACGACTTTCACGCGCCAGCCGCGTCAGGGTCAGCGGCCGCCGGGCATCGCCCCCGCGGCCGCCGTCGTCGTGGTGTCGACGCGAACCGTGAGGGCGACCGTCCACCCCGTGGCGTTGTCTCCGGTCGTCGTGGCGAGTTCGAGCACTCCCCCGTCGTCGCCGAAGACGTTGTCGCTCTCGAGGGAGACGCGGGAGAGGTTGGATGCCGAGGAGGTGTAGGCCGCGTCGGCGTAGACGACGTCGCAGGTCGCGGCGGGCAGGGCCACCTGCGACGTCGCGATGGCGTTGGCGGCGTCGGTGATGGCATCCGCGTTCGGATACACCTCGAAGTGGATGTGGGGCCAACGCCCGTCGCAACAGGCGGGGAAGATCGAGGTGAAGGAGACGACGCCGTCGGCGCCGACGACCTGAACCCCCCGCAGGTAGGTCTCGTTCTGGATGCCGGACGAGTACATGGAGTATCTTCCCTCGGCGTCGCAGTGCCAGACGTACACCGCGGCCCCGGCGAGGGGGACGTCGCCGTTCGCCTTGTCGAGGATGGTGAGGTCGAGCGTCATGGGCACGCCCGCCGCGGTCGCCCCGCCGTCCAGGCTCGAGCGCAGGTCGCTGCGCACGACCCCTGACCTTTCGAGGATGTCGGCGCCGTTCGAGCCGTCACCCGGGTAGGGGCCCGCCGTCTCTTGCGGGATCTCCCCCGCGGGCAGCGCGACAGCCGGTGCGGTCGTCGAGGTGCTCGGGGACGGCGCGCTCAGGGCGGTCGCGCTGGGGCTCGCGGTGGCCGCGGTGCCGGTGGGCGCGCACGCCGCGAGGGTCGCCGTTCCCGCTCCAACGGCGAACAGTCCCAGGAGACGACGGCGGGATACAAGCGTGCGGATGTCGAAGGGCGCACCCTGGTCGACGACCGGCTCGTCGGCGCGGTCGAGCAAGCGGCCCTCGTAGGCGGGACCTTCCGGGGTCATCTGGGTGTCGGGGATGCGGCTCATGGTCGGTTCTCCAAGGTCGAGGCGGGCGTTCCCCCGAGGATGGCGAACGCGGCCTGCCCCCGCCCTCACCGATCCTGTGCGCCGCCTGTGACATGGCATCCCCCGTCGGAAAGACCCGCCCCTCATCGGACACGCGCGTGTGAGGATGAGGAAGGGAGGTGCGCGATGACCGGAGTGCTGCACGCGGTGACCCTCGTCGTGAACATGCCGATCACCAAGATCGACGCGCTCGACGCAATCGCCTTCGCCGCCGACGGCGGGGTCGAAGATGCGGGCACCGCCCGCCCCCGCGTCTGGCTCGCCCCGCACGCGTGGGCCGAAGTGGAGATCCCGAAGTTCGCGGATCCCCCGCCGTTCGCCATCGACATCTACTCCGACGTCTCGGGGCAGATCGCGTGGGCGCAGGCCCGGCGTCTGCACGACGCTCTCGAGCGCTTCGGTTGGAACGTCTCGCCGCCGCGGGCGGGCGTGCGGTAGGCGGGGCCGACTCGCGGCTAGCTTGCCGTGGGCGTACTGAAGAGGTTCACGACGTTGCCGTCGGGGTCGCGGACGAGTGCGGACCGGTTGCCCCACGGCATCGTGGTCGGTTCGAGAACGACATCGTCACCGGTCCGTCGCAGTCTCGCGAACTCGGCGTCGACGTCGGCGACTTCGAACTCGATGAGCACGGATCGATTCGTCGCGGGGACCACAGCACCGCCGAGCATCGCGACGGTGGCGCTGCTCGCGATCGCGAGGTTCACGCCGGAGCCGCGGAACTGCGCGAAGACGGGGGCGGGGCGTTCGGCCGACCGGCCGGTGACCCGCTCGTAGAAGGCGACGAGAGCGTCGAGGTCGTCGGTGACGATACGGATGGAGGCAAACGGCATGGCGTTCCTTCGATGGGGTCGACGAGATGAGAGCACCAGCCTCGCGGAGCCTCGCGACACCGTCCTGTCGGTGTTTCGCGAAATCCTCCGACGAGTTTCAGCCCTCGACCACCGACCGCAAGCGCCCGTAGGTGATCGCGAGGTCCGCGGCACGCAGGGCTCGTTGCGGGGGTCGCTCTCGCGTCACCTCGATCGACAGCATCCGGTCTCCTCGAAACGCCCGTACCCCGTCGCGCAGGCGGCACCACGCGATGAGGTACCACTGCCCGTCTTTGCCGATCGATCCCAACGGTTCGACGTCTCGGGTGGATTCTGCGCCGCTGGCGTCCTGGTATCGAAGGCGAACGACACGGTCCGCGCGCAGGGCCGCGGCGAACTCGGACGGTACGACAGCGTCATCCTCACTCTCGAGCAGATGCACGCGCGAAGCGAGCGCGCTGGCACGCGTCGCATCTTCTTCGGGCATGACCGCCAGCAGCTTGCGCATCGCCGTCCGGGCGGAATGCCGGAACGGACTGTGGCGAAGGGTGCCGAGCCCGATCAGCACCGAGAGGGCCTCGTCGAGGGTGAACCCCGCCGGTCCCAGCGTCGCCGACGCGTCGATCACGTACCCGCCGGTGCGGCCCGGCTCCGCCCAGATGGGCAGCCCCGACTGCTGCAGCGCTGCGAGGTCTCTTTCGATGGTCCGAACCGATACCTCGAACCTCTCCGCGAGACGGCGAGCGCTTCGCGGCCGCGGCGAGACGGCCCGAAGCTCCTCCACGAGGCCGTAGAGGCGATCGGTACGATTCACTGCCCCATCATGCGTCACGTCTCCCGCGGGACGACAATGCGGGCGGGTGATCGCGGGGATCAGCCGTCGAGACCCACCAGCACCTCGCTGCGCTCCCACAGCTGCCGAGCGAGAACGGGGTCGTCCGCCAAGCGGCTGGTCTTCGCCTGTTTGTTGTTGGAGTAGAAGCCGCCGGGTGCCCAGTCCACGCCGGGCTTACCGAGGGCGAGCCACGTCAGACGCGCACCGCCGACCGACGTCGAGGTCATCAGACGTTGGGCGAGCGGACCGCCGTAGAGGAACTTCCACGGCCCATCGCTGGTGGAGCCGAAGTTCGAGGCGATGACGCCCGGATGAAAGGCCACCGCCGACAGCCCCGCATCGCCGAAGCGACGGTTCAGCTCCTTCGTGAACAGTACGTTCGCGAGCTTCGCGTTGCCGTAGGCCGCGGTCGAGGAGTACCGGTGCTCGCCCTGCAGGTCGTCGACGTCGAACCGCGGGAACAGCTTCGCCGCGGCGCTCGAGGTCTGGATCACCGACGCCCGCGACTCCACGAGCCGCTCGCGCAGAAGATTCGTGAGCAGGAACGGCGCGAGGTGGTTCACCTGGAAGGTCATCTCGTACCCGTCTTTGGTGAGCGTGCGCTGCCCGAACACCCCGCCGGCGTTGTTCGCGAGGACGTCGATGCGCGGATAGCGCTCGAGGAGGGATGCCGCGAGCTCGCGCACCTGAGACAGCTCGCTGAAGTCCGCGACGAACGACTCCACCCCGAGCGTCCGAGCCACTCGCGCGGTCTTCTCGGGGTTGCGCCCCACCACGACCACCTCTTCGCCGAGCTGGGCGAGCTGTTTCGCGGACGCGGCGCCGATGCCGTCGCTGGCTCCGGTGATGACGATCGTGCGGGTCATGCGTACCTCCTGGTCGATGGCGCCACGTTAATGCGGGCACCGATGAGAACCGCGGGGCTTGCCCTCGGCATCCGGCGTCGATGAGAACTCACAGCCCGCTCCCAGCCCCGCGGGACCAAAATCGGCGGGCCTCGCGTTCTTACCCATGACGCTCGACACAGGGCGTCATGACGAAGGGATACGCACCGTGAGCACGGAGTACCGGAAGACGTCGGAGGCGCTCAGCCGCCTCACCGACCGCCAGTTCGCCGTCACGCAGGACGACGCGACCGAACCGCCGTTCCGCAACGAGTACTGGGACAACCACGAGGACGGCATCTACGTCGATGTCGTATCGGGACAGCCGCTGTTCTCCTCGACCGACAAGTTCGAAAGCGGCTCGGGCTGGCCGAGCTTCACCAAGCCCATCGACGACGCCGCCGTCGTGAACAAGACCGACCGATCGCTCTGGATGACCCGTACCGAGGTGCGCTCCGCCGGCGCCGACAGCCACCTCGGGCACCTGTTCGACGACGGCCCCCGCGACGCCGGTGGACTGAGATACTGCATGAACTCGGCGGCGATGCGCTTCGTGCCCGTCAGCGAGCTCGAGGCGCAGGGCTACGGCGCGTACCTTCCCCTGTTCCGCGAGAGCCGGGCCTCATGAATCTCTTCCCCTTCCGCAACCGCAAAAGGAGCATCATCATGACCAGCGGACCTTCCGACACCGGCGAGATCACCCGTCGTCCCGGCACCGAGACCGCCGTCCTCGCGGGCGGCTGCTTCTGGGGGGTCGAGGACCTCATCCGTCGCCAGCCCGGTGTGCTCGACACGCGCGTCGGCTACACCGGAGGTCAGAACGACCACGCGACCTACCGCAACCACCCCGGTCACGCCGAGGCCGTCGAGATCGTGTTCGACCCGACGCAGACGTCGTACCGCGACATCCTGGCGTTCTTCTTCCAGATCCACGATCCGTCGACCCTGAACCGTCAGGGCAACGACGTCGGCACGAGCTACCGCTCGGCGATCTTCCCGCTCTCGCCCGAGCAGGAGAAGGTCGCGCGCGACACGATCGCCGACGTCGACGCGTCGGGCATCTGGCCCGCCAAGGCCGTCACCACGATCGAGCCCGAGGCGCCCTTCTGGGAGGCCGAGCCCGAGCACCAGGACTACCTGATCCGCATCCCGAACGGGTACACGTGCCACTTCGTACGTCCCGGTTGGGTGCTGCCCAAGCGCGAGCAAGCCTCCGCGTAAGCGACGAGCGAGGGCCCGGATGCCATGGCATCCGGGCCCTCTGTCGTGTCACGTGAATGCTCGGCTGCGTCTCTCGATCAGCACGGTGTCGCGCCACATGCCGGCAGCGTCGCGGCCGATGCGCTCGCGAACCCCGACGGTGCGGAAACCGTGGCGCGCGTGCAGGGCGAGCGAGGCGTGATTGTCGGCGAAGATCGACGACTGGATCGTCCAGACACCGGCGGCCTCCGTCGAGGCGATGAGAGCCTCGAGCAGCAGGTGACCGATCCCCCGACCGCGGGCGTCGGCCTCGACGTAGACCGAGTGCTCCACGACCCCGCGGTAGACGGGGCGTGCCGACACGGCGGACACGGCCGCCCACCCGACGACCCGGTCGTCGACGACCGCGACGAGGCGATGCGCGACCAGCTTGCCCTCGTCGAACTCGCCCCACGTCGCCGGGGGCGCCGTCTCGAACGTCGCGTGGCCGGTCGCGATGCCCTCCGCGTAGATGCGGTGGACCTCCGGCCAATCGTCCGCGGCGAGCGGGCGCAGCGACGCGCTCACACGCAGCAGGACCCCGCGTCGGTCGTGCACACGCCCGTCTCGGGCAGCACGAGATCGACCTGCCGTGCCGCCACCCGGTCGCCGGCGAGTTCCGCCGCGATCGAGCGCACCTGCTCGTATCCGGTGAGCAGCAGGAAGGTGGGCGCCCGCCCGTACGACTTCATGCCCGCGAGGAAGAAGTCGGGCTCGGGGTGCGTCAGTTCGGCGACCCCGTGCGGCGGCACGGAGCCGCACGAGTGCAGGTTCGGGTCGATCAGCGGGGCGAGCGCCCGCGGTGCCTCGACGATCTCGTCGAGCCCCACGCGGATCTCGCGCAGCATCGTCAGGTCGGGACGGAATCCCGTGGCGTTGACGATCACGTCGACCTCGAGGGCGAACGCCTCACCCGCGCGGCGGCCGCTGACGCGCACGCCGTCGTCGCACAGCCGCACGTCGTCGATCTCGAACGAGGCGATCTGCTCGACACGGCCATCGGCCACCAGGTCGTGGACCGCCGTGCCGAGGCGTCCGCGCGCGGCGAGGTCGTCGGCGGCGTCGGCGGCCAGGCGTGCGGTGCCGTCGTTGCGCACCGCCCACGACACACGCGTCGGCCGGATCCTCCTCGGCGAGAGCGGCGAGGGCGATGAGGGTGTTCGCCGCCGAGTGCCCCGCACCGACGACGAGCACGCGCCGACCGGCGAAGCGGTCGCGGTCGCGTCCGCGCACATCGGGGAGCGCCGTCGTCACGCGATCACCGAGGTCGTCGTGCGCGAGACCCGACGACAGCAGCGACCGCGGCGAGCTCGTGGTGCCCGAGGTGTCGATGACGGCGCGAGCTGTGGCATCCGTCGTCTGCTCGGCCGTGCGCAGTCGCAGCACGAAAGGAGTGGCCGCCCGACCCACCGACCGCGTGCGGTCCATGCCCTGGCGGGCCACGGCCTCGACGCGCGTGCCGTACCGGATGACGGATGCCAGGGCGGCGGTGCGCGCGAGGGGTTCGAGGTAGCCGTCGACCAGCTCGTCTCCGGTGGGGAGTCCCTCGGCATCCGGGGCGGTCCACCCCTCGGCCTCGAGCAGGCGACGCGCGGCGGCGTCGACGACGTAGCGCCATGGCGAGAAGAGACGGGTGTGCCCCCACGCGCGAACGGCCGCGCCGGCGGTGTCGCCCGCTTCGAAGACCACGACCGGCAGCCCGCGTTCGATGAGGTGCGCGGCGGCAGCCAGGCCGACGGGGCCGGCGCCGATGATCGCGACGGGCAGACCCGCGCGGCGATCGGCCTCGAGCCGCGGCGGGACCGTGAGGGTCAGGCTCATGCGTCGACCCCAAGCTCGCGCAGCAGCGTGGTCACCCGCGCCTTGATGTCGTCGCGGATGGGGCGTACCTCGTCGAGACCCTTGCCGGCCGGGTCGGTCAGCTCCCAGTCCTCGTAGCGCTTGCCGGGAAAGATCGGGCACGCGTCTCCGCAGCCCATCGTGATGACGGCGTCGGAGGCACGCACGTCGTCGGTGAGCAGCAGCTGCGGCACCTCGGAGCTGATGTCGATCCCCTCTTCGGCCATCGCGGCCACCGCCATCGGGTTGAGAGCGTCGCCGGGAGCGCTGCCACCCGAGAGCACGCGTACGCGGTCGCCGCCCAGGGTGCGGGCGTAGCCGGCGGCCATCTGCGAGCGGCCGGCGTTGTGCACGCAGACGAAGAGGATCGTGGCGGTGTCGGACATGGCGCTTCCTTCGGGTCGGGTCGAACGGGAACAGCATGACCCAACACATCGACGTTCGTCAATATTGACGTTCATCGATGTGAGGGCGATGATAGATGCAATGACCTCCCCCATCGCCCTGCCCCTGCTCGACGCCGGCTGCTGCGTCTCGTCGAGCGACGCGGCGATGGCGCCGGCCGAAGCGGAGACGCTGGCGAAGACGCTCAAGGCGCTCGCCGATCCGGCGCGGCTGCGGATCGTGTCGATCATCGCCGCGCAAGACGCCGGCGCCACGTGCGCGTGCGACCTGCAGGAACCCCTCGGCCTCTCGCAGCCCACGGTCTCGCACCACACGAAGGTGCTGGTGGATGCCGGCATCCTGACCCGCGAGAAGCGCGGCACCTGGGCGTACTTCTCGCTCGTGCCGGGCGCTCTCGACAGCGTCGCCGCGGCCATCGCGCCCCGTCGCTGACGCCCGCAACCCCCGCTTCCTCTCGCCTTCGCCTGCTTAGGCTCGCGGCATGAGCGAGTACGACGTCGTCGTGGTGGGAGCAGGGCTTGCGGGACTCCGCGCCGCGACCCGCCTGGCCGAGGCCGGGCTCGACGTCGTGGTCCTCGAGGCGAACGACGCGGTCGGCGGGCGCGAGCGCACCGACATCGTCGACGGGTTCCGCCTCGACCTCGGCTTCCACGTGCTGAACCCGGCGTACCCGGCCGTTCGGCGCTGGGTCGACATCGACGCCCTCGCGCTCCGACGCTTTCCGGTCGCCGTCGGCGTGCGGCTCGACGACCGGGTCGCGCGGTTGGCCCATCCGCTGCGGCATCCGTCATCTCTCCCGACGACTCTCGCGAGCGGGCTCGTCCACCCCGCCGATGTCGCCGCGCTCGCACGATGGGTCGGCCCCACCCTGCTGTTGGCGCGCGCCGCGAAGAGGGGCCGCGACTTCTCGCTCGACGAGGGCTGGGACCGGGCCGGGCTTCGCGGGCCCCTTCGCGAGGCGGTGCTCGAGCCCTTTCTCGCCGGGGTGATCGCCGACGACCGGCAGGAGACCTCCGACGCCTTCGTACGCCTGCTCATCCGCAGCTTCGCGCTCGGGCATCCCGGCGTTCCCGCCGCGGGGATCGGCGCCCTTCCCGCGCAGCTCGCCGACACCGCGCGGCGTGCGGGTGTCGGCATCCGCCTCTCGCACCGCGTCGTGTCGACCCGGCGGCGCACGCGCGGCTGGCACCTCGGGGTGGAGGGCCGGGATGCCGTGACCGCCCGCAGCGTCGTGGTCGCGAGCGGCCTGGATCACGCCCTCGATGCCCCGCACCCCCGCACGCGGGGCCTGCAGACGTGGTGGTTCGCCGCCGACGAGGCCCCCTCGGACGATGCCGCGCTACGCGTGGACGGCCGTCGCCGCGGGCCGATCGTCAACACCGCGGTCATGACCAACACCGCCCCCACGTACGCCCCGCGCGGACAGCACCTCATCCAGGCCACGTGCGTGATGCCGTCGGCCGCCACCGAGAACGACGTGCGGCGTCAGCTCGGCGAGGTGTGGGAGGCCGACGCCCGGCCGTGGCGCCTGCTGCGCCGCGACGACATCACCCACGCGCTCCCCGTGCAGGACCCGCCGCTGCACCTGCGCCGCCGCGTGCGGCTCGACGATGGCCGATACCTCGCCGGCGACCACCGCGACACCGCTTCGATCCAGGGCGCTCTGGTGTCGGGGCAGCGCGCCGCCGAGGCGGTGCTGCGAGACCTCGCGCGGTGAATTCGCGCGGCCACCCGGCGCGATGCGCGAGACGTCGCGCGCCACCTCCATCGCGAGACGGCATCTCGCTGACAGCTCCGCTGCAACCTGACGCGGGTTTGTCAGCGAGATGCTTTCGGTGCCCCGCCGCCCGCGCACCGCGCGCTGCTCGGTCCGCGCCGCGACCCGGGAATGCACGGGCGCAGAACCCGAGCTACCCCCGCGCCGCCAACGCCGCCAGCGCGTCGCCGGTCACCCGGCGGGTCGTCCACTCGTCCATCGCCTCGGCGCCGAGCGCGCGGTAGAAGCCGATCGCGGGCTCGTTCCAGTCGAGCACGGTCCATTCCAGACGCGAGTAGCCCTTCTCGAGGCACTCCGCGGCGAGCGCGGCCAAGAGGGCGACGCCGTAGCCGTTCGACCGGTACGGCTCGTGGACGTACAGGTCCTCGAGCCAGATGCCGTGGCGACCGGTCCACGTCGAGTAGGTGAGGAACCAGATCGCGATGGCCCGGATCTCCCCCTCCCTCTCGACGACGAAGGCGAATGCGCGGGCGTCATCGCCGAACAGCGTGTCGGCGATCATCTCGGCGGTGTTGTCGACGGCATCCGGTTCGCGTTCGTAGTCGGCGAGAGCCTGGATGCACGCGAGGATTCCCTCTTCGTCTCCCGCACGAGCGGGGCGCAGCACGGCGCCGTCTTTCAGGTGGGTCATGTCAGGGGCTCCCAGCTCTCGGCCGCGACGCGGCGGAAGTTCCCGCCGAGCACGGCGGCGACGTCGGTGTCTTTCCATCCTCGCGCGGCGAGCGCCGAGCCGAGGAGCACGAAGGTCTCGGGCGGCATCCACTCCATCGGCCCCCACCGGGTGTAGCTCGCATCGTAGAGCTCGGGCATGCGGACCACCTCGTCGCGGAAGGTCTCCCAGTCGAACGAGAAGTCGGTGCTGACGCCCACGTGCTCGATACCGACGAGCTCGACCGCGTACTCGAGGTGGCGGATCATCGCCTCGAGGGTCGGGGTGTTCGGCCCCAAGAAGATGCCCACGCCGGTGATGCCCACCACTCCCCCGGTGGCTGCCGCCGCGCGCGCCTGGTCGTCGGTGATGTTGCGGGGGTGCTCCCACACGGCGCGCATGTTCGAGTGGCTGAACACGACCGGGCGGGTCGACGCGGCGCACATGTCGAAGGTCGTGCGGGCGCCGACGTGCGAGCCGTCGGGAACCATGCCGCGCCTGTTCATCTCGGCGACGAGATCGCGGCCCCACGCGGTGAGTCCGTCGTCGACCGCGTCGAGGCACCCGCCGCCGGCGCGATTGGCATGGTTGTAGGTCGGGCCGAGGGTGCGCACTCCCCGGGCGACGAGGGTGGCCACGGCATCCAGGTCGCCCCCGAGGGGGCCGCTGTCTTCGAGGTCGAAGGCCACGGCTGTGTCGCCCCGGGCCGAGACCCGGTCGATGTCGGCCACGGTGGCGGCCAGCTCCAACCCGTCGATCGCGTCCACCTGCGCGCGGAAGGAGCGAAGGAGGGATGCCGTGAGCTCGGGCGTGTGCGGGGCGTAGCCGACGTTGATCGAGACGTAGCCTCCCCCGGCCCCGCGGTAGCGCCGCAGGTCGCCGAGGTCGGCGGACTCGACGAGCTCGACGCAGGCGTGCTGGTCCCAGAGCACGTCAGGCTCCGACCCGGGCGGAGAGAGCGGGGTCGAGGGCCTCGCGCTCATCGAAGACGAAGCAGTCGCCGTTCCAGTGCGCCGCGCCCTGGGCCTCGAACCACCCGAGGATCCCGCCCTCGAGCTGGTAGGCCTCGAGCCCCTCGGCACGCAGATGCAGCGCGGCCTTCTCGCAGCGGATCCCGCCGGTGCAGAAGCTCACCACGGTCTTGCCCTCGAGCTCGTCGCGGTGCGAGTCCGCGGCATCCGGGAACTGGGTGAAGCGGTCGATGCGCCAGTCCTTCGCACCGGCGAACGTGCCGTAGTCGACCTCGAACGCGTTGCGCGTGTCGACGAGCACGACCTCGCGACCCTCGTCGTCGGCGCCCCGGTCGAGCCAGCGGCGCAGGGTGGCGGGGGTGACGACGGGAGCCCTTCCGTCCTGCGGGCGGACCTCCGGCCGGTCCATGCGGATGATCTCGCGCTTGACCTTCACGAGGAGCTTGCCGAAGGGCACCTCGTCCGACCAGCTCTCTTTGGCTCTCAGGGCCGCGAACCGCTCGTCGCAGCGCACCTCGTCGAGGAACCCGCGCACCGCGTCGCCATCGCCCGCGAGGAACATATTGATGCCCTCCTCCGCCAGCAGGATCGTTCCGCGCAGCCCCGCCTCGCTCGCGCGCTCGCGAAGGACCGTGCGCAGGGACGCCGGATGATCGATGCGCGTGAACAGATACGCCGAGACGTTGAGGACGGATGCCATGGCATCCACGATACGAAAGGTGCGCGCTGTCGGCCGACGGCGCGGTCGTCAAGCCGGGAGGCTCCGATCGCGCATCGCCTAGCGTGGAAGCACTCGTCCCCGGGAGGAAGCGTGCCTCAAGGCCCCGTTGCGTCGGCCGTCACCGTCTCCGTCGTCATTCCGTGCCGCGACGACGGCGCCCACCTGTGGCGCTGCCTGCGCGCCCTCGCCGCGCAGACGCTCGCGCCGGACGAGGTCGTCGTCGTCGACAACGCCTCGACCGACGACAGCGCCGACATCGCCCGAACCGCGGGCGCGCGGGTGGTGTTCTGCGGCGAGCGCGGGATCCCCGCCGCGGCCGCGGCGGGCTACGACGCGGCGCGGGGCGAGCTCATCCTGCGCCTGGATGCCGACAGCATCCCCACCCCGACGTGGGTGGAGAGCATGGTCGAGGCGCTGAGGGACACGACAGTGGATGCCGTGACCGGCGGCGCCGTGTTCCACGACGGTCCCGCGCGAGGACGAGTGGCGATGGCGCGGCTCTTCCTCGGCACCTACGCCACCTTCGCCACCCCGGCCCTGGGTCACACGCCGCTGTGGGGATCGAACATGGCGTTCCGCCGTCGCGCGTGGGAGGACGTGCGCGGCGAGGTGCACCTCGACCCCGAGCTGCACGACGATCTCGACCTCGCCTATCACCTCGGCCGGCGGCACCGGATCGCGCGGGTGTCGGGCGCGCACATGCGGGTCTCGTCGCGCACGGTCGAACCCCGCCGCTTCGCGCGATGCTTCCGCCGCGGCGCGGGCACGGTGTTCGCGCACTGGCCCGCCGACATCCCCCCGGCCCGGTGGATGCGTCTGGGCATGCGGGGGCGCTCGTGACCGGCATCCTGTTCCCGAACGTCGAGCCGCCCGAGCTGCATGTGATGAGCTTCAACATCCGCCGCCGCTTCGACCGGATCACGTGGCCGCCCGCCGACCGGTGGCCGATGCGCAAAGAACGCCTGCGCACCTTCTTGAGCGCCAACAAGCCGCACCTGCTGGGCACGCAGGAAGCTATGCCCGATCAGGCGCGGTGGGTGCAGGGCGCGCTCGGCTCGGACTACGGACGGATCGGCCTCGGGCGGGGGCCGCGCCGCGACGGCGAGGGCACCCCGCTGTTCTACGACCGCGAGCGCATCGAGGTCGAGGATTGGCAGCAGGTCGCCCTGTCCGATACGCCCGAGGTGCCCGCCTCGACCGGGTGGGGGAACACGATCCCGCGCATCGCGGTCATCGCGCAGCTGCGCGACCGCGCCACCGGCTCCCGGTTCACCTTCGTCAACACGCACTTCGACGCGTTCTCGCGCCGGGCCCGGCGCCGATCGGCGACCTGGCTGCACGAGCTCGTCGCCCGACGCAAGCACCCGTTGCTGTTCACGGCCGACGTGAACGCGCACGTGCGCTCGAGCGAGCTCGCGGACATGTTCGCCGACGGCCTGCTCGTCGACACGTGGTCGTACGCCCCCGCCCGCCGCACCGCGGAGTGGGGCACCTTCAACAACTACGCGGCGCCCAGGATCGGCGCACGACGCATCGACGCCCTGCTGGCGACCCCCGACGTGGGAGTGAGGGCGGTGGGCATCGACCCGCGCCCGACGGGCACGCAGTGGCCGAGCGACCACCTTCCGGTGCAGGCCGTGGTGCGCATCCATCCCCCGGGGACGCCGTGATCCCGGCGATGTACGCGAACCTGAAGCGTCCGCCGCGAAGCCTCACCGACTGGCTGTCCGACGCCGTGCGGGCCCTGGCGATCGTCGTCGTCCTCGCGTCGTCGTTCACCCTGCCGTTCACGGACTTCGCCGTGCTGTCCATGTCGTTGCCCGCCGTCATGCTCTCGCGGATGATCGGTCTGCGGTCAGGGCTCGACCTCATCGCGTGCGTCACGGTGTTCGTGGCCGCGGGCAGCAACGTCATCGATCTGTACCGCACCTGGACGGGTTGGGACCTGGTGGTGCACGTGGTGTGCACCGGGGTTCTCGCCGCGATCGCTCTCGTGCTCCTCGACGACGCGGGCGTGATCGGGTCGACCGGCCGCCGCCGCACGCCGATCGTCGTCGCGACGATCGCGGGCCTCGCGCTCAGCGCCGTCTGGGAGATGGTCGAGTGGTTCGGCTACCGCTTCATCACCGACGCGATCTTCGTCACCTACGACGACACCATCGGCGACATGATGGCCGGCGGCGCGGGCGCGCTGATCGCCGGCGTCTTGGCATCGCGGCTGCCGCTGACCCGAGCGGATCGCGCCGCGCTGTGAGGACGCACTCCGACGCGAGACGGCGTCACGAGGACGACCGAGGCGTGTGAGCGACGTACCGCCGGTGAGAGGCGGCTTCGGCACGATATCGCCGCGTCGGAGCCGGCCCCCGCGCCGGACGAGAAGACCGGCGGCCCCCCGAAGGAGGCCGCCGGTCCGGTCTGTCGACGCTCAGATGCGACCCGCAACGTCCCGTCCGACGAGGTCGCCGTCGGGGTTGGGCTCGCTGAGCTGCTCGCCCGGAGCGGTCGATCCCTCGAGTGGCGGGAGTCCGGCCTCGACGCGGGCGCCGAGCTCGGCATCGACGTTCTTCCAGTACTGCACGGCGCGATCGCGCACCTCGGCGCGGGTCACACCGCCGACGTGCCCGGTGATCGTCTCGACCAGGCGGTCGCGCTCCTCGGCCGACATGACCTCGCGCACGAGCGTTCCCGCCTGACCCCAGTCGTCATCCTCGGGGTGGAGGGTCGCCGCCGAGCGCACGAGCTCGCCGTCGCTCTGCCAGCCGCCGTCGCCCGCGCGGCGCGGGTCGGCCGCAGGGCCGCCGACCGAGTTGGGGGCGTAGACGGGCACCTCGGGCGGGTTGTACTCGTAGCGCATGGCGCCTTCCTTCGAGTACGAGTGCACCTCGGTGTGCGGCCGGTTCACCGGCAGCTGCTGGTAGTTCGTGCCCACGCGATAGCGGTGCGCATCGGCGTAGCTGAAGATGCGCGCCTGCAGCATCTTGTCGGGGCTGCCGTCGATGCCGGGTACGAAGTTCGACGGCTCGAAGGCCGCCTGCTCGATCTCGGCGAAGTAGTTGCCCGGATTGCGGTTCAGCTCCATCGTGCCGACCTCGATCTCGGGGTAGTCGCTGTGCGGCCACACCTTGGTCAGATCGAAGGGGTTGAAGCGGTAGGTCTTCGCATCCTCGTACGGCATGATCTGCACCTTGAGCGTCCACGTGGGGAACTCGTTCCGCTCGATCGCGGCGTAGAGATCGCGGATGTGGAAGTCGGCGTCCTGCCCCGCGATCTGATCGGCTTCGTCCTGCGTGAGCGTCTTGTGGCCGAGGTCGGTGTGGAAGTGGTACTTCACCCAGAACCGCTCGCCCTCGGCATTGATCCACTGGTACGTGTGCGACCCGTAGCCGTTCATGTGGCGCCAGGATGCCGGGATCCCGCGGTCGCCCATCAGCCAGGTGACCTGGTGCGCGCTCTCGGGAGAGAGCGTCCAGAAGTCCCACTGCATGGTGTTGTCGCGCAGGTGGCTGCCGGGCAGACGCTTCTGCGAGCGGATGAAGTCGGGGAACTTGATGCCGTCCTTCACGAAGAAGACCGGGGTGTTGTTGCCGACGAGGTCGTAGTTGCCCTCGGTCGTGTAGAACTTCAGCGAGAACCCCCGCGGGTCGCGCCAGGTGTCGGGGCTGCCCTGCTCGCCGGCGACCGACGAGAAACGCGCGAGCATCTCTGTCTCGACGCCCGGCTGGAACAGCGCCGCGCGCGTGAAGGCCGACACGTCACCGGTCGTGCGGAACGTGCCGAACGCCCCACCGCCCTTGGCATGTACGACACGCTCGGGAACGCGCTCGCGGTTGAACTGCGCCAGCTTCTCGATCAGATAGTGGTCGGTGAGAGCGATCGAGCCGTCGGCTCCGACGCTCTGGGAGTGCTCGTCGCTGGCGACGGGGGCTCCGTTGTTGGCGGTGGTCGGCTCGGTCATGGCTCTCCTCACGTCGTGGGCCGAAGACGAAAGGCCCACCTCCACGGTAGGCGGGGCCTCCGACATCGCGGAGGCATTGCGCAATGGGTCTCGACCACGTAGGGCTCCTGAGGCTGTCAATCCCCCGCTGAGCAGTGTCCCGCCTCGACAGCATGGCGGGACCGAACGAGAGGAACGAGCACATGTCGAAGGATCTGTCGAAGGGCGACCGCGTCAGCTGGGACACCCCGCAGGGGAAGACCCAGGGCAAGGTCGTGGAGAAGAAGACGAAGGACTTCCAGCACGACGGCCAGAAGTTCACGGCATCCGACGACGAACCGGCCTACATCGTGGAATCGGAGAAGTCCGGCTCGAAGGCCGCGCACAAGGGTTCGGCACTGAACAAGCTGAAGAGCTGAGCGAGCGCGTCGCGTGCCGAACTCCTGAATCCACGCGTCTGCGCCGCGATACAGCGGTCGCAGACCTGGCCCACCACCGGTATCTCAGGAGTTCGGCCCGCCGCCGTCCGCCTCGCGGGCGTCCCGCCGCTTGCGCATCTGCGCCAGGGCCAGCCCGAGCCTGTGGTTGCCGGCCAGCACGTCCTCGTGCCGCTCCAGGAACTCCCAGTAGGCGTCCGTGAAGACCGAGTCCTTGGCGTCCTGAGCCGACGGCCACCACGAGCCCATCTTCTGCAGGTAGGCCCCGCCCGAGACGTACGGCTTCGTCGCGACGAACCCGCCGTCGGCGAACTGGCTCATCCCCATCACGTTGGGGACCATCACCCAGTCGTAGGCGTCGACGAACAGAGCGAGGAACCACGCGTTCACCTGCCGCGGCGCGTACCCCTGCAGCAGCAACCAGTTGCCCAGCACCATGAGCCGCTCGATGTGGTGCGCGTAGCCCCAGCGGTGCACCCGTTCGAGCACCGTGCGCACGGGGATCGGCAGGTCCCGCGGCATCCGTTCTGCCGTGTACCAGTACTTCTCGATGCGCTTCTCGAGGTGCAGCGCGTTGACGTGCTCGAGCTTCGGGTGGGCTCGGTACATGCCGCGCATGTACTCGCGCCACCCGATCACCTGACGGAGAAAGCCCTCGACGGATGCCAGGGGGGCATCGGTCCGTGTGGCGGCGGCGACCACTTCTTCTACGGTGAGCAGACCGATGTTCAGCATCGGCGAGATGATCGCGTGGAAGAGGAAGGGCTCGTCGGCCTTCATCGCGTCTTCGTACCGACCGAAGTCGTGGAGGCGCTCGGCGACGAAGACATCGAGCCAGTCGCGGGAGTCCTCGGGGGTGACCGGCAGCCAGAACTCCTCCGCCTTCCCCGGGTGGTCGGGGAACAGTTCGTCGACCTCGGCGATGACCGCTCGTGTGATGTCGTCGTGGTCGAGCTGCGGCAGGGGCGGGATCTTCACGCCCTTCTTCGGCAGCGCTTTGCGGTTGTCGGCGTCGAAGTTCCACCGGCGACCGGCGGGCTTGCCCCCGTCCATCAGAATGCCGGTACGCCGACGCTGCCAGTGGTAGAAGTCCTCCATGAGCGGCGTCGGGTGCTCGGCGAAC
This sequence comes from Microbacterium sp. SORGH_AS_0421, assembly GCF_030818635.1. NCBI lineage: Bacteria > Bacillati > Actinomycetota > Actinomycetes > Micrococcales > Microbacteriaceae > Microbacterium > Microbacterium sp. SORGH_AS_0421. Next base: position 2,425,781 of record NZ_JAUTAO010000001.1, on the reverse strand, counting down.
CACCGGTCGACGTCGTCTTCGGGGGTGAGGAACAGGGCGTCCGAGAGGACGTCGGTGTCGACGTCGTGATCCGCGCAGATGCGGGCGATGCGAGCGTCCACCGGGCGGTTCGGGTCGCTCATCCAGGTCAGCTCGGTGACCCGGTGCTTCTGCAGCAGGCGCTCGAGACCGGCCTTGAAGGTGAGGTCGTCGTCGAGGGTGATCCGCCGAACGATACGTCCCTCGGCCTCGAGTCGGGCAGCCGTGTGACGCATCGCCGAGATCAGCAGCACGATCTTGTGACGGTGATACGGAAGCTTCGCGAAACGCGGTGCCGACTCGATGAAGAAGAACTCCTGCACCTCGTCGTCGTCGTACGCCGGGTGCTCGGCGAACTGCTGCGTCGCGAGGATCAGCGCGGCCTTCACGCGCGCCGCCTCTGCTTCGCGGCGTTCGCCCGGCAGCCGCGCGAGCAGTACAGCACCTGGTCCCACTGGTCACGGCCGCGCCACCGTTTGCGATCGGTGAACGGGCGTCCGCAGTAGGCGCAGGGCTTGGAGCGCACCTCGGGTCGTGACATGCCGTCATCGTCGCAAAGCGCACCCGCGGCATCCGGGGGCTTGCGCTCGCACGCCGACCCGGTTTGCGCAAGGCCCGCGCGGCGGCGGGCCCGGACGTGGTCCGCTAGCGACATGGACACCGCACCGGAGCGCACGAACGACACCGCCGACGACCCCGACGAGCTCGAGACGGCCGACGCCCCCTCGATCCCCGACACGACCGACGACGGCGACGCCCCGGTCGACAATCCCTCGGGCGGCTGACGCACGAGGAGCCCCGCACCTGTCCGGCGCGGGGCTCCTCGATGGGTCCTCAGTCGGTGAGGTCGAACTTCTCGTTCTCGCCGCCCTTCGGGCGCTGGCCCGTCACCTTCGAGGTGACCAGGGCGATCGCCGTCGCGAGACGTCCCCCCGCGCTACCCCAGTACTCGCCGGTCAGCGCGGACACCTTCAGCAGCGTCACCCCCGGCGACTCGGGGCCGTCGGGGAACCATGCCTCGACGCTCGTCGACCACAGCTCCTTGAGCTTGGCGAGGTCGTCGATCACCTCGGCCTCGCCCGCCAGCGACAGCCAGGTTCCGTCGGTGCTGAACGACAGACCCACCTTCGGTTCGCGGCGCACGTGCTGGACGGCCGAGGCGTGCGTGCCGACGATGAACCAGAGGTCGCCATCGGACTCGCGCTCCTGCACCGTCAGCGGGTGCGCGTGCAGAGCACCGTCCTCGGCGCGGGTGGTGACCATGGCGAAGCGGAACTTCTTCAGCAGTTCGTTGAGCGTTTCGAGCTCGGACGCGGTGGTGGACATGAGACTCCTTCGGTTCGATCCTTCAGCGAATCGCGCGAGATGACGCCGCGCTATGCGTTGACGTCGGCCGCACCGTCTGCTCTGTCGGTGGCCGCCAGCGCATCGAGAGCTTCCAGCGCGTCGCGGGCGCGGCGCACACGCGCGTCGACCTCGTCGTCCCACCAGCGCGGTCCCCGCTCCCCCAGGCCGCGTTTGGCGATTCCCACGCGCTCGCGCGCGGCGGCGACGGCGTCGTCATCGCCGGTCCCCTTCGCCGTGCGCACCGCGGATCGCGCCCGCCCGAGATGCGAGCGCAGACGCACGGCCAGGTCCTCGGGGAGCCGCGGATCGGTCCGTCGCCATCGTCTGCCGTCGATCACGAGCCAACGCTCGTCGTCGGTGGTTTCGTCCGCGGATGCCATGACCCCAGTGCACCCTTCAGACAGGGGTCGCGAAATCTCCCCGGCACAGAGGGGACATCCGTGCTAGCCTCGTCAGTATTCGTTCTGGGACTTGCTTCATCGACGCCCGCCTCATCGCTGAGATGCCGGGCGCACGGCGCCGAGCCGTTTCCGACAGCAATCCCCCCTCTCACCATCGCGTGCCTCGCTCGACGGCTTCGGTCCTCGCCTCGCACTCGCGGAAAGTTCTTGTGTCTCTGCTTCACCCCTCGCCGCTATCGTGGCGCCAGGCCGATCTCGACGTGTACGTCGCGACGGTCGGATCCGACTACGCCGGTTTCGTCGGCGCGGGAACCTCGGGCTTCGAAGCCCAGGGCCCCCTCGGCGAAAATCTCGGTGTCCACACGTCCGTCGACGCGGCTCAGGCCGCCGTCGACGGGCACCGCGTACGCGCCACCACCACGGTGACGCGGCGTCCCCGTCCGCTCCGCACTCGTCGGAGCGGCGCCCACGGCCGCATTGCGGCCCAACATGAATAAAGGAAGAACACGATGGCCACTGGCACCGTGAAATGGTTCAACTCCGAAAAGGGCTACGGCTTCATTGCTCCCGACGACGGCTCCGCCGACCTGTTCGCGCACTTCAGCGCGATCCAGGGCAACGGCTTCAAGGAGCTCACGGAAGCACAGAAGGTCGAATTCGACGCTGAGCAGGGCCCCAAGGGCATGCAGGCGGCGAACATCCGCCCCCTCTAAGCTCCGCTTACCTCGAGAGCCGGGTTCGTCGCCATCGCGACGACCCGGCTTTCGTCGGTTTCCGGCACGTTTTCGCTCGCTGGGTTTCGGTTTCCCGAGAGCCCGCTGAGCATCGCGACGTATTCCGAGTCGCCCATACGGCCAGCCGTAGTGTGGGCCTCAGCGCGGAGTAGCCGCTCCGCCGTCCACCCCGGTCCTTCCCGATCCGAGGAGCAGAACATAGCCTCCACCGTCGTCGAGTCCCGTCTCGGCCCCGTTCGTCAGACCTACTCCGGTACCACCGAATTCCCCCCGATCACCAAGGCCTACACAGAGCTGTCTCAGGTCGTCCGTGAGAGCGGACTGCTCGTTCGCACGCCGGTGTTCTACTCCGTCGTCGCCGGCGCCATCGTGCTCGGCTTCGCCGGGTGCGTGACCGGCTTCATCCTCCTCGGCGACAGCTGGTTCCAGCTGATCGTCGCAGCGGTCCTCGGCATCCTGTTCACCCAGGTCGCATTCCTCGCCCACGAGGCCGCACACCGTCAGATCTTCGCCTCGGGCCCAGCCAACGACCGCCTGGGCCTGCTCATCGGCAACGGCATCGTGGGCATGAGCCGTTCGTGGTGGGCATCGAAGCACACACGACACCACGCCAACCCGAACCGGGTGGACAAAGACCCCGACATTGAGATCGACACGATCTCTTTCCTCGACGTCGACGCCGCCAAGGCCCGCGGCATCCAGCGCTGGATCACCCGGCGTCAGGGCTACCTGTTCTTCCCGCTGCTGGCTTTCGAAGGCATCAACCTGTACGTCCTGGCCTTCCGACACCTTTTCTCGCGCGGCGAGGTCAAGGGGCGCTGGGTCGAGATCGCCCTGCTGACGCTGCGGCACGCGCTCTTCGTCGCGCCGATCTTCATCTTCTTGCCGGTCGGTCTCGCCTTCGCGTTCTTCGGCGTCTCGGTCGCGGTGTTCGGCATCTACATGGGAGCGTCCTTCGCCCCCAACCACAAGGGCATGCCGATCATCGCGCCCGGCGCGAAGCTCGACTTCTTCAGCAAGCAGGTGCGCACCTCGCGCAACATCTCCGGCGGCTGGTGGGCCACGTGGCTCATGGGTGGTCTGAACTACCAGATCGAGCACCACCTGTTCCCGAACATGCCGCGAACGCACCTCAGCAAGGCCCGTGTCATCGTGCGCGAACACTGCGCCACCCTGAACGTGCCCTACGTCGAGACCACGCTGTTGCAGTCGTACGGCATCGTCATCGCGTACCTCAACCGGGTCGGCCTCGCCGCCCGCGACCCCTTCGACTGCCCGCTGACCTCTCCGACGCGTCAGCTCAACGTCGAGTAGGCATCCCGATGACGGCGCCGTCCCCTCCGGGGCGGCGCCGTCGTCGTTCACCCGCGCGCGTCCGCCATCGGCGCGGGGCATTCTCCTCCGGCGTCTGTCGCCCTCTCGAAGTGCCACCGCTCGTTGGCGTAGGTCTGGCACAGACCCCACTCGCGTCCGTGATCGATGATCCACAGCTGCGCGTCGAGCGAGCCGATGTCGACGGCGTGACCGGTGACGTGGCTCGACCCCTCGGGCGAGGCGACGTACTGTCGCGCGATCGCTTCGGAGCCGTAGGTGCGGATCGCATCCCCCAGCAGCCACCGCTGGTAGTCGGCGCTGCGCCACCCGCTGGTGACGTCGAAGACGATCCCGTCGACCTCAGCGGCCCGCTGGGCCGCGCGCAGAGCATCGCGCAGCTCACCATCGAGCCCGGTCATCGCGGGGTGCTGATCGTCGTAGACCGTCAGCGGCGCCTCGGCGGGGATCATCCCCTCGGCCTCGGTCGGCGAGAACGGCGCGTGCGCGCTCAGCCCCACCGACAACGACGACGCCGTGGTCATCGCGAGCACTGCCGCGACCGCGGTGAGGACGACGGCGAGACCGACCGCGACCGCGACGAATGCGATACGGCCGCGAGAGGGGGATCGAGTGCGGGATGCCGAAGATGCCATGCCCCCATTCGAGCCGGGCCCGCGTTGCCGGGCCGTATGGCGGGGACCATACGACGGCGATACGCCAGAGTCGATAGCTCAGTCGCGTGAGACCTCGTGCAGCACCACGTCGCGGATCTCGCCGGCAGAGAGGGTCGCGGTCATGAGGGTGCACGCGGGCTGACGGCGGCGGTCGGTGGGCGAGCCCGGGTTGAGAAGGCGAAGGCCGTTCGGGGTGACGGTATCCCACGGGATGTGGCTGTGCCCGAACACGAGCAGGTCGGCGTCGGGGAATGCGGCATCCATCCGCTTCTCGCGCCCGAGCGACGCCCCGGTCTCGTGCACGACGGCGACCCGCACCCCGTCGATCTCGGCGCGCGCGATCTCGGGCAGCCGCGAACGCAGGTCGTCGCCGTCGTTGTTGCCCCACACCCCCAGCACGGGGCCGAGCGTCTCGAGTTCGTCGAGCACGCTTGCGCTCACCCAGTCACCCGCGTGCACGATGAGATCGACGCCGGATGCCGCTTCGCGCACCGCCGCGGGAAGCACGCGCGCCCTTCGGGGAACGTGCGTATCGGCCACGAGGAGCAGTCGGGTCGCCATGCCCCCACGCTATCGAGGCCGAGGTTCTCGGGGGGCGGGAACGACTCCCGCTCCGGGCTCCGGCTCGCGCATACGTCGGCGATACGCCCCCGCACCTACGATGACGGGATGCGCGTGCTGATCGTCGAGGACGAACCCTTCCTCGCCGAGGCCATCCGCGACGGCCTCCGCCTCGAGGCGATCGCGGCCGACATCGCCGGCGACGGCGACGCGGCCCTCGAGGTCCTCGGCTACACCGCCTACGACGTGGTGGTGCTCGATCGCGACATCCCCGGTCCGAACGGCGACGAGATCGCGCGCTACCTGAGCGCGCAGCCCGCCGCTCCGCGCGTGCTCATGCTCACGGCCGCAGACCGGCTCGACGACAAGGCCAGCGGCTTCGAGAGCGGTGCCGACGACTACCTGACGAAACCGTTCGTTCTGCGCGAGCTGGTGATGCGCCTGCACGCCCTCGCCCGTCGTCCCGCGGCCTCGCTCCCGCCGGTGCTCGAGCAGCACGGCATCCGCCTCGACCCCTTCCGCCGCGAGGTCTATCGCGACGGGCGCTACGTCTCGCTGACCCGCAAGCAGTTCGCGGTGCTCCAGGTCCTCATGGGCGCCGGCGGCGGCGTGGTCAGCGCCGAGGACCTGCTCGAGCGCGCATGGGACGAGAACGCGGATCCGTTCACCAATGCCGTGCGCATCACGATCTCGACGCTGCGCAAACGCCTGGGCGAGCCGTGGCTCATCCAGACGGTCGCGGGCGTCGGCTACCGCATGGGTCCGGTCGATGCGTGAGCGTGCCCCCGGGCTCTCGATACGACTCAAGCTCACCCTGAGCTACGCGGGCTTCGTCGTGATCGTGGGGATCGCTGTCTTCGTGGTGGGGTTCCTCGTGCTGCGCTTCCTTCCCGAGGGTAACCTGTACTCCCAGAGCGGTCTGTTTACGCCGGGTCGCGGCGACCTCACCGAGGTCTTCGTCCGCTACGCGTGGTACGCCGTGCTCGCGCTGGCGGTCCTCGGCCTCGCCGGCGGCTGGATCGTGTCGGGGATCATGCTGCGTCCGCTGCACCGGATCGCGGATGCCGCCCGCGCGGCGCGGGACGGCGACCTCGCGCACCGCGTCGAGTTGCCGGGGCGTCGTGACGAGCTGACGGACCTCGCCGACACCTTCGACGCGATGCTCGCGCGGGTCGAAGAGACCCTGGACGAGCAGAGGCGCTTCGCCGCGAATGCCTCTCACGAGCTTCGAACACCGCACGCCACGATGCGAACGCTGCTCGAAGTGGCCCGGGTCAATCCCGCCGGCGTAGACGTGGACCAGCTGCTCCACCGCCTCGAGCTCACGAACGAGCGCGCGATCCGTCTGATCGAGGCGATGCTCGCCTTGGCCCGGTCGACACGCGAGGACGCGCTCTCGCTCGAACCGACGGGAGTCGACGATCTCGTCGCGACCGTGGTGGCGGAGGCCGGGGGCGACGACCGGGGTCTCGACCTGGCGATACTCGGCGCCTCGGGCGGGGTGGCGCGGATCGACGAGACGCTCGTGCACCAGGCCGTGACGAACCTGGTCCGCAACGCGCTCGTGCACAACGTGGCGGGCGGCTGGGTGCGCGTCGCGGTGAGCGGCGAGGTCGACGAGGTGGTCGTCGACGTCGTCAACAGCGGCGACATGCTCTCGCACGAGCTCGTCGCCACGCTCCCCGAACCTTTCGTGCGCGCGGTCGGCCGTACGCGCGGGCGCGCCGACGGCACGGGCCTCGGACTCGCGATCGTCGCCTCGATCGCTCGCGCGCACCGTGGCCGGCTCGAGCTGTGGCCCCGCGACGGCGGCGGTCTCCACGCCCGCCTCCGGCTGCCCCGCTGACGACGAGCTCAGCGTCGAGCCGCGTGCCCGCCCCGGGCGGCAGCCCTCATCGCGACGACGAGGACCGTCCCGATCGCGGCGCCGATCGTGTTCGACAGGACATCCTCGGCATCCGGAACCCGACCGGGGATCCCCGCCTGCAGCGTCTCGACCGCGAGCGAGACGAGAGCGCACAGCAGAACGGATGCCGGCGACCACCGCAACGGCAGAAGCAGCGCGAGCGCCGCCCCGAGGGGGACGAAGAACGCGATGTTGAGGGCGACGTCGGCGCCCGCGCCGAACATCAGCGCGCGCCACGACGACGGAAGGTGATCGAGGGCGTCGAGGACGACGGTGCGGGCCGGCCACGCGATCGCGCGGGGCGCGAGGGTGAGCACCCCCACCGCCGCGAGCACGGCCCCCGCCGACAGCACGCGAGCGGGAGTGAAGACGGGACGATCGGACACGCGGACCTCCAGGATCGGGAGATCCCATCCCAGCCTGCGAGGTGTTGCCCCGATGTCTCGGCCCCGGGATACGCGGACGATACGCCCGCGGTGCGGCGGGACAATGGGAACGTGTCCTCTTCGCGCCGTTTCCCCGTGCTCGCCCTCGTCATCGACCTCGTCCTCGTCGTCGTCTTCGCCGCGATCGGGCGGGCGACCCACGACGGCGACGTGCTGGGCCCCGCCGGTTCGGGACTCGCCACCACCGCCTGGCCGTTCGTGGTGGCGTTGCTGGTCGGCTGGCTCGTGACGCGCGCCTGGCGTCGACCCGCCGCCATCGCGAAGACGGGACTGCCCGTGTGGGCGATCACCGTCGCGCTGGGCATGGTGCTTCGCGCGCTCAGCGGTCAAGGGGTCGCGGTGGCGTTCGTCGTCGTCGCCACGATCACCCTCGCCGTCATGTTGCTGGGGTGGCGCGGGATCGCCCGCCTCGCATCGCGGTCGCGACGGGCGTGAGGCCGGGTCCGGGTCGTCCCCGGAGCGAGAGCGGTGGACGACCGGCGCCCCGCTGCCGGTGACGGCGGGTCGTGAGCCGGCCGGTCAGTCCGCGAGGGTCACGTCGACCTGGATCTCGGTCGCGAGACGCTCGAGCTGTGCGACGAGGTCGTCGACGGCGACGTCGGCCGCCACCGTCGCAGTGATGGAGGCCTCGAACAGGCGTCCGCCCGCCATCGCGGCATCCGTGGTCTGCGTCGACATGCGCTCGATACTCGCCCCGTGGGCGCCGAGCGCGGCCGACAGCTCGCGCACGATGCCGGGGCGGTCGTTGCCGACGACGTCGAAGGTGACCGTGCGGCCCGTGGTCTCGGCCGACCCCGCTCCCGCGTGGACGGTCACGGTGAGCGTGCCCGCGAGACCTTCGAGCGCGGCGCGCACGGCATCGGCGCGGTCGGAGGCCACCGAGACCTCGATGATCCCGGCGAACGCGCCGGCGAGTTCGGCGAGCTCGCTGTTCTCCCAGTTGCCGCCGTGGGCGTCGACGATGTCGGCGACCGCGGACACGAGGCCCGCGCGATCGTCGCCGACGACGGTGAGGACGAGGGTGGTCATGGCGACAGCGTAGCGACACGCGCGCTGCTACCGTGGATGTTCAACCACAGGGGGTGAGCACGTGATCGCATCGCTGATCGCCGCCCTCAACCTGCTCCTGGCCACCGCCGAGCTGGCGCTGACCCCCGGCGGCGGCGCACCCCTGCTGGCGGTGGCCCTCGCCGCGGCCGTCGTGCTGACCGCGGTCGTCGTGCTCGTCGTCGCTCCGGCCCTCGTCGCCGCCACGCCGCCTCCGTCCGCGCGTCCGATCGACCCCTCGGCATCCCTCGCCCAGAGCGATCCCGACGCCGCGGGTCATCCTCGGCCCCGAGCTCCGGGGTTCGCGGCCCGCGTCGCGTAGCCAGCTGCCCCATCGCCTGACGACGGTCCGCAGCGAGGCCGCGACGCCGGTCGCTCGCGTGGTCTCCGCGCGCTGGGCGACCGATCAGTCCGTGATCGCTCGCTCTGATGGGATGCCCCGTGGACCTCTTCGCCTTTCCGCCCCTCGCACTGCTGCTCGACCTGACTACTCGCGCCCTCCTCGCCCTCACGTCGTTCTTCGACCCCCTTTCCGGCGGTCTCTCCGCCGCCCTCGCCGTCGTCGTCGTGACGCTCGCCGTGAGGGTCCTGTTGATCCCCGTGGGAGTGTCGCAGGCGCGCGCCGAGCAGACGCGTGCACGCCTCGCCCCGCGACTTCGTGTGCTGCAGGAGCGGTGGCGTAAGGATCCCGAGCGTCTCCAGCGCGAGACGATGCAGCTGTACCGCGACGAAGGCGCCTCCCCCTTCGCGGGCTGCCTTCCCGTGCTGGCCCAGGCACCCGTCGTCGGACTGCTCTACGCGGTGTTCCTGCACCCGCAGGTCGGCGGACACGTCAACACGCTGCTCGAGCACGACGTCTTCGGCGTTCCGCTCGGCCGGAGCCTCGTCGGAGCCCTGTCGGCGGGGACGACGGATGCCGGCACCCTCGCCGTCTTCGGGGTGCTCGTCGCCGTGATCGCCGGGGTGGCCGAACTCACACGTCGACTCCTGCGACCCTCGGTCGATCCGTCGGCGCCCGCGTGGACGACGGGGATGCTCGGCGTCCTGCCGTTCACGACGGCCGTGGTCGCGCTGTTCGCCCCCCTCGCGGCGGGGCTCTATCTCACCGTCACGACCGCGTGGACGTTGGTCCAGCGCCTGCTGCTGCGGCGGCGCTACCCGCTGCCGCGTTGAGTCCCGCCGCGGCGAACGCCCGGTCCCACCTCGGTGCGGCCGAGGCGTTCACCGCCGCCATGGCGAGCACGAGAAGGGCCGCCCCCGCGGGCAGGAGCATCGCGGTGGAGACGGAGACGTTCTCGGCCACCGCCCCGGTCACGGCTGACGACAGCGCCTGCGCGAGGGTCAGGGCCGAGGCGAGGATGGTCATCGTCGAGGCCGTGCGGCCGCGCGGTGCGCGGTGTCCGGCAAGGCTGAAGAGCGTGACGAGCGCCGGGCCGACGCCGATGCCCATGAGGCACAGCACCAGGGTGACGGTCGTCACGGATCCACCGACCGTATAGGCCCCGGCGGACGCGGTCAGCACACTGGCGAACAGCACGAGGCGCCAGCGCAGCGGGAAACGCTCGGGCACGAGGGCGACGGCGAGCGCCAGTACCGCCGACCCCACACCCATCACCCCGTACAGCAGCGCGCCCGCCTCGGGCGCCCCCTGTGCCTCCATGAACGCCGTCAGCGAGGTGAGGGTCGAGCCGAAGAACAGCCCGACGCCGAACACGGCGGCCACGAGCACGAGCATGCGCGGATGCAGCACCTCGCGCAGCGGCGCCATCGCGGTGCGCTCCGAGCGTTCGGGCACGGCGCGGCCGGTGGGGTGGAGGGCGAAGGCGGTCACGAAGACGAAGCTGAGGATCGAGGCCCCGACGATGGGAGCCCAGGCAGCGACCAAGGCCGCCAGCACACCGACCACGAAGGGACCGATGACGAACGCCGTCTCATCGGCCGCCGACTCGTAGGCCATGGCCCGGGAGAACGTGCGGTCCCGCCGCTCGGGGTGCACCCGCAGACCGATCAGCGCCATCACACGGCTGCGCGACATGGCCGCGGTCTGCGGGCCGGTCATGCCGATCACCGCGGCTGCTCCCAGCAGCAGGGCGTCCGACGTCGCGTACTCCACCACGAGGGGGAAGATCGCCAGCAGGATGCCGTTGGCCAGGCCCACCGGCACGAGCACCCGCCGCTGCCCGTAGCGGTCGGCGAGATCGCCGAGCACGGGACCGGCGACCACGACGCCGAGACCCACCGCCGCGGACGTCAACCCGCCGAGGGCCACGGACCCGCGCGACGCGACGACGAGGGCGAGGACGCCGACGGTCATCATCGCGAACGGCAGCCGAGCCACGAAAGCGATCGGGAAGTACCAGAAGCCGGTGTGATGGACGAGGGGCCGATGGTCGACGGCGGGCGCTGTCATGACGCGGGTCTCCAGGGAGGGGGCGATGGAACGTGCCGCCTTGCCGGACCGGTAGGTAGTTGCACAGAGTGCGGCGGGGGGATCCCGCGTTCCCATGCTACCGCGGGCACCTCCCGGGCACCTGGGTGCGCGAGATCAGCCGACGAGGGCGGCGACCGCGGCGATGACCGAGGCCGCAGCCAGCACGAGGGCGAGCCCGATCAGCACCGCGTGCACGATGAGGAACGGCGTGGCCTTGCCCGCGGCGTTCTTGGCGCGAGGGTCTTTCGCCACGCGCACGAAGAAACGCGGCCAGACGACGACGTTGAAGACGGCGTTGGCGAACAGCAGCGCGATGAGGACGGGTTCCATGCTTCGAGCCTAGGCGCCGCGCCTCACCTGACACGTCGACCGCCGCCGCCGCGGATCAGGACGCGCACGAGATGCAGCGCCGCGCGAAGGGCAGCACCTCGAGACGAGCGTCGGCGATCGGCCGCCCGCAGTTCTCGCACACGCCGAAGGTGCCGGAAGCCACCCGCTGGCGCGCCGCGGCGATCTCGCCGTGCTCCGCTTCGGCGCCCCGCCGCAAGGCATCGACCTGGGCCCACTCCCCCGACAACGTCGAGCCCTCGGGATCGTGCTCGTCGTCGGCGGTCGCGTCGGCGCGATCGTGACGCAGGCTCGCCTCGTCGTCGAGCAAGCGCGACAGACGGTGCTCCACCTCGCGCTCGCGTTCGTCGAGCATGCGCGTCGCGGTCCTGGCATCCATGCTTCGACGCTAGCCCTCACCACCGACACCGAGGCTGCGGAAAGATCTGTCTATGACCGCACTCCGACGACACTGGACCCCCACCGCCGTGGCCTTCCTCGTGCTGGCCCTGGCCGGCCTCGCGGGCACCTGGACCTTCAACGCCTTCGCGATCGTGCAGATGCGCGACTTCATCGGCGACCTCGTCTCGAGCGGGCCGGCGGTCTCGTCGATCACTGTCGATCTGCTGGTCGTGGCGGTCGCGGGGAGCATATTCATCATCGTCGAGGGGCGACGACTCGGCATGCGCTTCACCTGGCTCTACGTGGTGCTCTCGGGGGTGACCGCTTTCGCGTTCACCTTCCCCCTGTTCCTCGCGATGCGCCAGCGCCGGATCACCGCCCTCGCGGCCCCGGGCCCGGCACGCCCGTCGTGAGGCGCGTCGGACCCCGGGCCAGCTGCCGCGGTGCCCGACGCTCAGCGAGCGGCGAGACCCTCGCGCAGGCCATCGATCAGCGGCGTGGTGGGACGCCCGATGATGCGCGAGAGCGAACCGTCGGTCTTCTCCAGTGCGCCGCGAGCGATCGCGTCGTCGATCCCCGCCACGAACGCCGCCGTGCCGGCATCCAGTCCCGCCGCTTTCAGACCCTCCGTCAGCTGCTCGACCGAGACGCGCGTGTAGCTCACCGGACGGCCGAGCACCTCCGTCGCGGCTGCGGCGAGTTCGTCGTAGGTCCACGCGACGTCGCCGCCGACCTCGATCGTGCGGTCGGCGAGGTCGTCGGTGGTGAGGGCGATGGCCGCCGCCTCGGCGTAGTCGCGACGACTCGCGCTGGCGACGCGCGCGTCACCCGTTGCAGCGACGATCTCGCCGGTGTCCGCCGCGCGGGAGACCGCGTCGAGGTAGTTCTCCGTGTACCAGTTGTGGCGGAGGATGGTGGCGCTGACGCCCGCCGCGGCGATCGCCTGCTCGGTTGCCTTGTGATCGGCCCCGAGGGCGTAGTCAATCTCGTCGACGCGGGGGGCGCTGGTGTAGACGAGGCGCTCGACACCGGCGGCGCGGACGGCGTCGATGACGTTGCGGTGGCCCGCGACGCGATCGGCGTCGGTGCCGGAGATGAGCAGAACGCGGGTCACGCCCTCGAGGGCGGGGGCGATCGTCTCGGGGCGCGCGTAATCGAGCTCGGCGACGGCGATGCCGCGGGCGGCGAGGTCGTCGACCTTGGCGGGGGTGCGCACACCGGCGACGATGTCGGAGGCCGCGATGCCGCGCTCGAGCAGAGCGTCGACGACGAGGCGCCCGAGGTGGCCGGAGGCGGCGGTGACGAGGAGGGTCATGATGGAATCCTTTCGGTGGGTTCGTCGGGCTCAACGCCCCGTGGCTCGTCACATTCCGGAATGCCGGTACCCACTTTCTGGTTAGGTACTTACATGAGCGTCAGTCTCGCGTCGATGCGCGCCGAACACCCCGGACTTTTCGCCGACGGGTGCCCCACACGCACGGTCCTCGATCACGTCATGGGCAAATGGGGGGTCCTGGTGCTGCTCGCCCTCACGGACGGCACGCAGCGCTGGGGAGCCCTCCGGCGCAACATCGAGGGCATCAGCGAGAAGATGCTCGCGAGCACGCTGAAGACGCTGGAGGCCGACGGCCTCGTCCTCCGCACGGCCTATCCCGAGGTTCCGCCCCGCGTCGAGTACGGCCTCACCGACCGCGGGCGCGGCCTCATGACGCACGTCATTCCCCTCATGGGATGGGTCGCCGAGAACGCGACCGACATCGTCGGACGACGGGAGTGAGGGTGCGCGTCCCCTCCGCCCGCGCCATGCGCGACAGCCTCACCTTCCGCGCCCCGCGGCGCGTGCCGCTGCTGCAGGTCGCCAAGTCGGCCATCGCGATCGTGGCCGCATGGCTGCTGGCCGGCTGGCTCGTCCAGGGCCCGCCCCCGATCTTCGCCGCCATCGCCGCACTGCTGGTGGTCCAGCCGAGCATCAACCAGTCCTTCACGAGGGCGGTCGAGCGCAGCGTCGGGGTGATCGTCGGCGTGCTCATCGCGGCCCTGCTCGGCCTCGTGTTCGGCTCGCACCCGTGGGTCGCGTTGCTCTCGGCGGGAGTGGCCCTGCTGGTCGCATGGGCGGCGCGCATCTCCGCCGGAGCGACGAACCAGATCGCGATCAGCGCCCTGCTGGTGCTCGCCCTCGGCACGGCGACCCCGAACTACGCCCTCGACCGCGTCCTCGAGACGCTGATCGGCGCGGCCATCGGCATCGTCGTCAACGCCGTGCTCGTTCCCCCCGTCCTCGTCCCCACCGCGCGCACGAAGGTCGACATCCTCGGTCGCGAGCTCGCGGCGGCACTGGAGCGTCTCGCAGACGCCCTCGAGACGCCGCAGACGTCGGCCTCTGCCGAGGGGCTCCTGCTCGAAGCGCGCCTCCTGCGTCCGGTTCGGGATGCCGCGGCCGACGCGATCCGCGACGGTGCCGACTCGCTGGCGCTGAACCCCCGGAGCGGTCGGCACCGCACCGCCCTCGCGGAGATGGATGCGCTCGTCGAGCGCTTCAGCCCCGTCGTCACGCAGACGATCGGCATGACGCGCGCCGTCTACGACGGCTACGAGCCGACGATCGTCGACGAACCGGCCGTCCGTGCGATCGCCGAGCAGCTGCACCGGGCCGCACACGACGTACGGCTGGCGTTCGCCCTCGACGCGGGTCCCGAGCGCGTCGTCGAGGAAGAGCCGGCCCTCACCCGCCCCCTGCAGATCCGCACGCCGTCGACCGCGCACTGGGTGCTCGTGGGCTCTCTGCTCATGGACCTGCACCGCATCCACGAGACGCTGCGCGACGACCAGGACTGAGAGCGCACGGCCGAGCTGGGAACTCGCTCGCTGATCGCGCTCCCCCGGCCCCGCGTCCGCCCGCCCCTGATTGACTGAGCGCATGGGTACCGCGATGTTCCCCCTCGGGGCCGTCCTCTTCCCGCACACGCCCCTCGCGCTGCGGATCTTCGAGGAGCGCTATCTGGTCATGCTCGGGCGCCTGCTCGACGAGACGGATCCCGCCTTCGGCGTCGTCCTCATCGAGCGCGGCAGCGAGACCGGCGGAGGCGACCAGCGCTTCCCTCTCGGGACGATGGCACAGCTGAGCCAGGTCGTGCCGCAGGCCGGACAGATGCAGATCGTCGCTCTCGGAACCGAACGCTTCGAGATCGTCGAGTGGCTCGACGACGACCCCTACCCGCGGGCAGACGTGCGCGCGCTCCCCGATCTCGAGTGGAACGACGCCCTGCTCCCCCTGCTCGAAGAGGCCGAGAGGATCGTCCGTCGTGTCCTGGGCCGCGCCCAGATGTTCGGCGGCACGCGGTGGGATCCCGAGGTGGAGTTGGCCGAGGAACCGCTCCCCCGCGCCTGGCAGGTTGCAGCGATCGCCCCGCTCGGCGAGCTCGACCAGATGGAGCTGCTGCGGTCGGCGACCCTCGGCGGGTTGCTGCGCGCGACGATCGACCTCACGCTCGCGGCCGAGCCGCTGCTCGGCGACCCCGTCCCCGACGGCGTGATCGTCGTCGACGACGAGGGCCCGAGCGACGCGGACTGAAACGCACCGCCGCCCGCCACCGCGGGCGGGCAATGCCGGGGCACCGCATCGCGTCAGCGCCGGCGTCCCGACCAGGAGCCGGCCGGGACGCCGCGCCGAGGAGCGGCGTCCCGGCTCTCGTCAGTTGAGTTCGCGCACCGACGAGGGGATGACCCCGTCGCCGTAGAGATCGATCGCGAGATCCTGCAGCGAGGTCAGCGCGACACGCTGAGTGAGCGGACCGTACGAGATCCGGGCGACACCGAGCTTCTCGTACTCGCCGGCCGAGAGCGCCCCGGGGAAGCCGATGACGCTCAGACGCTGCTCTCCCAGACCCTCGACCAGCCGACGGGTCGTCTCCGCGTCCAGAAGACCGGGGACGAACACCGAGGTCGCTCCGGCATCGAGGAAGGCGCGTCCGCGCTTCACGGCATCCGCGATCTTCTCGTCGAGCGGGCGATCGCCGCCCTTGACGAACACGTCGGTGCGCGCGTTGAGCACGAAGGGCACGCCCTCGGCCTCCCCCGCCGCGATGACGGCCTCGACCGCTGCCACCGCCTCGTCGAACGGCTTGACCCGGTCCTCGACGTTGGCGCCGACGATACCGACGCCGATCGCGCGGCGCGTCGTCTCGCCGGGGTTGCCGAAGCCGGCGTCGAGGTCGGCGGTCACCGGCACATCCACCGCCGCGACGATGCGTCCCACCATGTCGAGCATGACCTCGAGCGGGATGTTCTCGCCGTCCTCGTAACCGAAGGTGGCGGCGATCGAGTGTCCGGCCGTGGCCAGGGCCTTGGTCTCGGGCAGGGCGGCGACCGCACGGGCCGAGACGACGTCCCAGATGTTCACGACCCGCAGGATCTCGGGCGCCGTGTGCAGCTTCGCGAAGGCCTCGGCCTTCTCGCTCAGAGCGTTCATGCCTGTTCTCCGTTCGTGCGACCGGCATCGGCCACGATGGCCTCGGCGATCGGGGTCTGCCCGGCGCCGAAGCGGATGAAGCGCCCCACCGTGGCGGGCTGGAGGAGTACGGCCGCCGCGACGGCCGCGACGTCGGCTCGCGACACCTCGGCCTTGCCCTGCGGCGCCGTGGTGATGCGACCCGTGGGCTCGTCCGTGGTGAGCGTCCCGGGGCCGAGGATCGTCCAGTCCAGATCGCTGGCGCGCAGGTGGTCGTCGGCCGCGAGCTTCGCGTCCGCGTAAGCGAAGAACGCGTCGTCGGGGTCGATGCCGTGGTCGGGCGTCGAGCCGATCCACGAGACCATGACGAAACGTCGAACGCCGGCCTTGGCAGCCGCGTCGATCGCTCGTTGCGCGGCATCGCGGTCGACCGCGTACGTGCGCTCGGCGCTGCCGCCGCCCGCTCCCGCCGACCAGACCACGGCATCCGCTCCCGAGAAGGCCTCGACCATCTCGCCCACATCGGCCTTCTCGACATCAAGCACGAGCGGCGTGGCGCCCGCGCTTTCGATGTCGGACGACTGCTCCGCCGCGCGGATGACCGACGTCGCCTCGTCTCCACGGTCGGCGAGCAGCCGAGCCAGATGGAGGGCCACCTTGCCGTGCCCTCCCACGATCACGATGCGTTCCATGTCACTGTCCTCCTACTTTGTCGATCGACATCTTCAGGATCACTCGATCCGCGCTGTCCGGCGGAGCCGCCTGCTCGGCGTTGCCGTAGCGCTGCCCGAGGCGCACGTAGAACGCCCCTGTCGGGTCGGGCTCGGCCGCGATCAGACGCCCGCGCACCTCGACATAGCGATACGGGCGTTCGGGATCGAACACCATCAGGCTCATCGAGGGGTTGCGCTGCAGGTTGCGGAACTTCTGCCGCGTCGAGGTGTGGGTGAAGAGCAGGTGCTCCCCGTCGAACTCGAACCACATCGGATTGACCTGCACCGTGCCGTCGGGGCGAACGGTACCGAGGCTGCCGTAGTTCGGGTTCTCGAGGAGGTCGCGGTGTTCGTCGGGGATCATCCGTGTCCTTTCGCCGAGGATCCTGGACCGACCCTACGCACCACCCCCGACATGCCCCGCGGGCTTGACGACCCCCGCGAGCGGCTCCGTGTCAGTCGACGTCGCCGTCCACGTAGACCCAGCGCCCGCCGCGCCGCGCGAACCGGCTGCGTTCGCGCAACTCGCCACGCTCACGGCCATGCCGCCAGGCGGCGCGGAAGGTCACGGTCGCGGCATCGCCGTCCTCGGAGGCATCCTCGATCACGAGCGCTATCCACTCCGTGCCGTCGTCGACGACGATGTCGTCGGGGCGGGTGCGCGGATGCCATGACCTGGCCAGATGCCCCGCGTCGCCGACCGCGAACGCGGTGTAGCGCGAACGCATCAACCGTTCCGCGCTCGGGGCGACCGCGCCGTCCAGGATCGGTCCGCAGCACTCGCCGAACGGAGCGCGACCGCACGGGCACGCGGCATCCGGTGCCGGACGATACGAGGCGGAGCCGAAGGACATCCGGCCACTCTAGGTCAGCGGGCCACCCCGCGTGCCAGGATCGAGGGCGTGACCGATCGCCTCATGCTCCTCGACACCGCCTCGCTCTATTTCCGCGCGTTCTACGGGGTACCCGACAAGGTCAAGGCGGCCGACGGCTCGTCGGTGAACGCCGTGCGGGGCCTGCTCGACATGATCGCGAAGCTGGTCACGACGTACGAGCCCTCGCGGCTCGTCGCCTGCTGGGACGACGACTGGCGCCCCGCGTGGCGCGTCGACCTCCTGCCGAGCTACAAGGCCCACCGCGTGGTCGAAGCCGTTCCGGCCGGACCCGACGTCGAGGAGGTGCCCGACCCCCTCGAGGCGCAGATCCCCCTCATCCGCGAGGCATTGGCCGTGCTCGGCATCCCGGTGGTGGGGGCGGCCGAGCACGAGGCCGACGACGTCATCGGGGTCCTCGCCACGCGCGCCGACGTCCCGGTCGACGTCGTCACCGGCGACCGCGACCTCTTCCAACTGGTCGACGACGATCGCGGCATCCGGATCGTCTACACCGCTCGAGGGATGAGCAATCTCGAACTCGTCGACGACGCGGCCGTCTTCGCCAAGTACGGCGTCCACGCCAAGCAGTACGCCGACTTCGCGGTGCTGCGCGGCGACCCCTCCGACGGGCTGCCCGGCGTTTCGGGCATCGGCGAGAAGTCCGCGGCGGCGCTGCTCGCCGCGTGCGGCGACCTCGACGGCATCCGCGCGGGGGTCCTCGAGGGCACCGCGGGAACACCCGCCCAGCGCGCGAAGATCGCCGCCGCCGCGGACTACCTCGAGGTCGCCCCGACCGTGGTGCGCGTCGCGCGCGAGCTCGACCTCGAGCCCTTCGACGACCGCCTCGGCCCCGTGGACCGGTCCGCCGCCGAAGAACTCGCCGAGCGCTGGAACCTCGGATCGTCGATGACGAGGGCGCTCGCCGCCCTCCCCGCCTGAGCGGGCTCAGCGACCGCGCTCGAGCCAGGCGCGCAAGCGCTCGAGCGGCCAGGTCGTGACGATCCGGTCGACGGGCACCTGCAGAGCCTCGGCGCGCGCGGCACCGAAGTCCAGCAGCGACAGCTGACCGGGAGCGTGCGCGTCCGAATCGATCGCGAAGAGGCATCCCGCCTCGATCGCCAGAGCCAGCAGGTCGTCCGGAGGATCCTGTCGCTCGGGTCGCGAATTGATCTCCACCGCCACACCCGAGGCCGCCGCCGCTGCGAAGACCTCGCGCGCGTCGAACTCCGATCGAGGTCGCGTCCCCCGCGCTCCCTCCACGAGCCGGCCGGTCACATGCCCGAGCACGTCGACCCGCGGGTCGCTCGCCGCCGCGACGAGCCGTTTCGTCATCGGCCCGCGCTCCATGCGCAGTTTCGAATGAACGGATGCCACCACCACATCGAGCGCGCGCAGCAGCTCGTCCTCCTGGTCGAGGGCTCCGTCGTCGAGGATGTCGACCTCGATACCGCTGAGGAGCGTGAACCCGTCGCCCCGATGACCACGGACGATGTCCATCTGCGCGCGGAGCCGCTCGGGCGAGAGTCCGTTCGCGACGGTGAGTCGCGGAGAGTGATCGGTGAGGGCGAGGTACTCGTGACCGAGTCCGCGCGCCGCGTCGACCATGGCCTCGATCGGCGTCAGTCCGTCGGACCACTCGCTGTGGCTGTGCAGGTCGCCTCTCAGCTGCGCCCGCAGCTCGGAGCCTCCCACCGGCGCCGATTCGGCGCGCAGCTTCGCCAGGCGCTCGGGCACCTGGCCCGCGAGCGCCTGCTGGATGACCGAGAAGGTGGACTCGCCGATGCCCGCACGACGACGCAACGCAGGATCGCGCAGTTGCACGTCGCTCAAGCCCGCGATCGCGGCAGCCGCCGTGCGGAAGGCCTTCGACTTGTACCGCGAGGATCGCTCCCGCTCGAGCAGGTACGCGATCTCCGTGAGCGCGTCGAGCGGGTCCACGGCTACTCCGCCAGCGTTCTCGACGCCTCGACCCAGTCGTCGAGCTTCGCGGAGGCGCGGCCGTCGTCGATCGCGGCCGCGGCATCGGCCATGGCCTCGGCCAGTCGCTCCAGGATCGGACGCTGCACCTGCGCGGCATCCTGGAACAGTCGGAACGACACCAGACCCGCCGCGGCGTTCAGCAGCACGATGTCGCGCACGGCACCCTGGTCGCCGCCGAGCACGCGCCGCACCACGGCGGCGTTGTGGTCGGGAGACCCGCCCAGCAGGTCGTCCATGTCGGCGAGCGGGATGCCGAGATCGCGCGGATCCAGGTCGTGCTCGTGGACGTCACCGCGGCTGATCTCCCACACCCGGCTGTGCCCGGTGGTGGTCAGCTCGTCGAGACCGTCGTCGCCACGGAACACCAGGGCGGTCGCTCCGCGCGTGCGGAAGACGCCCGTGATGAGCGGCACGCGGTCGAGGTGCGCGACGCCCACCGCATTGGCCTCGGCGCGCGCGGGGTTGCAGAGCGGGCCGAGGAAGTTGAACACCGTCGGCACGCCGAGCTCCGACCGGGTGGCCGCTGCGTGGCGGAAGCCCGGGTGGAAGGCCGAGGCGAAGGCGAAGGTGATGCCCGTGCGGTCCAGGATCTCGGCGACCTTCTCGGGCGACAACGTCAACCCGATCCCCAGAGACGACAACACGTCCGAAGACCCCGAGGCCGAGCTCGCGGCACGGTTGCCGTGCTTGACGACGGGGACTCCGGATGCCGCGGCCACGACAGCCGCCATGGTCGAGATGTTCACGGTGCCGTAGCGGTCGCCGCCCGTGCCGACGATGTCGAGGACATCGGCGCGGACCGGGAGGGGCACCGCGGCTTCGAGGATCGCGTCGCGGAAGCCGACGATCTCCTCGACCGTCTCGCCCTTGGCCCGCAGCGCCATGAGGAACCCGCCGAGTTGAGAGGGCGTCGCCTCCCCCGCCATGACCTTGCGCATGGCCCAGGTGGACTCCGACACGCTGAGGTCGTCGCCGGCCAGCAACGACGAGAGGAGATCGGGCCAGGTGAAACGTTCCGCCATGCCATGATCCTTCCACACGCGTGTCGCGCGACAGCGCTCCGCACCCGCCGACGAAACAGCCTCCGTACCGGGGATTACTTGGAGATTCTGAGGCTTCCCTAAGTCTCGACGATGGAATATCGCAGGGTAGGGATGGGAATATCGGGCTCTCGGATCGCGCATAATGGAACGGTGACGACCTCAGCGACGTATTCCCAGGCTGTGCGTGCCGTGAAGCGGCCCGACCCGGTCGCCGTGGGCACCATCGTGTGGCTGGGCAGCGAGGTCATGTTCTTCGCCGGCCTGTTCGCGATCTACTTCACCCTCCGCAGCACGTCGGCCTCTCTGTGGGCCGAAGAGACGCAGCTGCTGAACGTTCCCTTCGCGACCGTCAACACGATCATCCTCGTGCTGTCTTCGGTCACCTGCCAGATGGGCGTCTTCGCCGCGGAGCGGTACCAGCCGTACCGCACCGGCAAGGCCACCGGCTTCCTGAAGTGGGGAATGGTGGAGTGGTTCTACCTCACCTTCATCCTCGGCGCGGTCTTCGTGTCGGGTCAGGTGTGGGAGTACGCGACCCTGGTAGCCGAAGGCATGCCCATCAGCGCCAACCCCTACGCCTCGGCCTTCTACATCACCACCGGCTTCCACGCCCTGCACGTGACGGGTGGCCTCATCGCCTTCCTGCTCGTGATCGGCCGTGCGTACGCCGTGAAGAACTTCGGTCGGAAAGAGATGACCACCTCGATCGTCGTGTCGTACTACTGGCACTTCGTCGACGTCGTCTGGATCGCCCTGTTCTTCGTCATCTACTTCCTCAAGTAAGAGAGCAGTACTCCACATGGCACGCGAGAAGAAGACTCGTCGGGCGTCCGGGCGTCGTAGCCCCCTGGCCGCCGCCGCGCTCATCGGCATCGGACTCCTCCTGACCGGAGGCGTCTACGCCGGCGCATCGGCCGCGATGGCCGCCACCTCCAGCACCCCCACGAGCGAGGCGAACTCGGCGTCGGCGGTCGAAGAAGGGCAGAAGCTCTTCCAGGCCAACTGCGCCACGTGCCATGGTCTCGACCTGCAGGGCAGCCAGCAGGGCCCGTCGCTCTTCGGCGTCGGCGAGCTCTCGGTGCACTTCCAGGTGTCGACCGGTCGTATGCCGTTGCAGGCCCAGGGTCCGCAGGCTCCGGTCAAGCCCGTGCAGTTCACCGAGGAGCAGGTCAACGCGATCGCCGCGTACGTCCAGTCATCGGCCCCCGGCCCGAGCTACCCCACCGAAGACCTGGTCGACGGTCAGGGCGACCTGTCGCACGGCGCAGAGCTCTTCCGCATCAACTGCGCCATGTGTCACAACGTGGCCGGCGCCGGTGGCGCGCTCACCGAGGGCAAGTACGCCCCCGACCTGCACACCACCACCCCGGTCAACATCTACGCGGCCATGGTCACCGGCCCGCAGAACATGCCGGTGTTCAACGACCTGAACCTCACCCCCGAAGACAAGCGCGACGTCATCTCCTACCTGATGTACCTGCAGAAGAGCGACTCGCCCGGTGGCTACGCCCTCGGTTCGCTCGGCCCGGTCTCGGAGGGTCTGTTCATCTGGATCTTCGGTATCGGGGCGCTCATCGCCCTGACCGTGTGGATCACGGCGAAGTCCAACTGACCGTCGTCTTCGACATTACGTAAACGCACGAGGAGCACCATGGCACACGAGGACGACGCACTCGAGCACGAGAGGGCTTCCTGGAAGCCCACCTCGGGGCTCGCCGTCGCGGTTCCCGACGCCGTACAGAACCCCGGCCTTCCCGGCCACCGTCAGCGCATGACCGACCAGGACCCGCAGGCGATGAAGCGTGCGGTTCGCACGGTCTACACCCTGTTCTACTTCTCGGTCGCGGCGAGCATCTGGGCGAGCATCGCCTACATGATCTTCCCGATCGAGTCGGGCGCGCTGATCGACATCCGGTACAACAACCTCTTCATCGGACTCGGCATCGCCTTCGCGCTGCTGGCGATCGGCATCGGCACCATTCACTGGGGCAAGTCGGTCATGTCCGACAAGGAGTACATCGAGGACCGTCACGCCACCCGTGGCCGTGACGAGGTCCGCGAGGGTGCGATCAATGTCTTCGCCGAGGCCGACAAGGACTCGGGGTTCGGACGTCGTGAGATCATTCGCAACTCGATGTTCGCCGCCCTGGCTGCCTCGGTCATCCCGGGTATCACGCTGTTCCGAGGCTTGGCGCCGCAGGACCAGGACCCGGTGAAGCTCCTCAGCCACACCATGTGGAAAGAGGGCATGCGCCTGACGCACGACCCCTCGGGTCGTCCGATCCGCGCGGCGGACGTGACCTTGGGGTCCGCCTTCCACGTGATCCCCGAGGAACTCGCGGGCCTGGGCCACGACGAGGGCTACCTCGAAGAGAAGGCCAAGGCGATCGTTCTGCTCATGCGCATGCAGCCTGAGCAGCTCAACCCCGAGACCAACAACCTGGACTGGTCGTACGACGGCATCATCGCGTACTCGAAGGTCTGCACCCACGTCGGTTGCCCCGTCGCGCTCTACGAGCAGCAGACCCACCACCTCCTGTGCCCCTGCCACCAGTCGCAGTTCGACGTCGCCAACGGTGCGGCCGTCATCTTCGGCCCCGGCCGCCCGTCCCCTGCCGCAGCTCCCCATCACCGTCGATGCCGAGGGTTACCTCGTCGCGCAGAGTGACTTCCACGAGCCCGTCGGCCCCAGCTTCTGGGAGCGCTCATGAGCATCGGTACCCATCCCACCGAGAACGTCACCACCGAACCCGCGGTGCACGCGGGTCCCCCCGCGACGAGCGGGCGCGACGGCAAGCCGCTCGGCGGCCGCTTCGTCGGCTCGGTCGCGAACTACATGGACGAGCGCACGAGTATGTCGGGCATCGTCAAGGAGCTCGGCCGCAAGGTCTTCCCCGACCACTGGTCGTTCATGCTCGGCGAGATCGCTCTGTGGAGCTTCGTCGTCGTGCTGCTCTCCGGCACCTTCCTGACGTTCTTCTTCCAGGCTTCGATGGTCGAGACGCACTACAACGGTGCGTACGAGCCCATGCGCGGTATCGCGATGTCCGCCGCCATGGAGTCGGCTCTGCACATCTCGTTCGATCTGCGCGGCGGCCTGCTCGTTCGCCAGATCCACCACTGGGCGGCGCTCGTGTTCGTCGCCGGTATCGGCGTGCACATGCTCCGCGTGTTCTTCACGGGCGCGTTCCGCAAGCCCCGCGAGCTCAACTGGGTCGTCGGCTTCATCCTGTTCATCCTCGCGATGGCCGAGGGCTTCACCGGATACTCGCTCCCTGACGATCTGCTCTCCGGCAACGGCCTGCGCATCATCGACGGCATGATCAAGGGTCTGCCGATCATCGGCACGTGGACGTCGTTCCTGCTCTTCGGTGGCGAGTTCCCCGGTACCGCGATCGTCGGACGCCTCTACACGCTGCACATCCTGCTGCTGCCGGCGATCCTCGTGGCGCTCCTCGCGGTGCACCTCATGCTGATGATCATCAACAAGCACACCCAGTTCGCCGGCCCCGCCCGCACGAACAGCAACGTCGTGGGCTACCCGATGCTCCCGGTCTACGCCTCCAAGATGGGTGGCTTCTTCTTCATCACGTTCGGTGTGATCGTGCTGATCGCTGCTCTCGTGACCATCAACCCCATCTGGAACTACGGTCCGTACGACCCCTCCCCGGTCTCCGCGGGAACGCAGCCCGACTGGTACATCGGCTTCGCCGACGGCATGCTCCGTCTGATCCCGCCGCACCTCGAGTTCGTGCTCTGGGACCACACCTTCTCGTGGAACATCATCATCCCCGTCGGCGTGCTGGGGCTGTTCATCGTCCTGGTTCTCGTGTACCCCTTCATCGAGGCCTGGGTGACCGGAGACAAGCGCGAGCACCACATCGCCCAGCGTCCGCGCAACGCCGCGACGCGCACCGCGATCGGCGCCGCCGGCGTGACGTTCTACGCCGTGATGTGGGCGGCTGCGTCGTCCGACATCATCGCCACGCACTTCCACCTCACGATGGAAGGTGTCATCCACGTCCTGCAGGCCCTGCTGATCCTGGGTCCGATCCTCGCCTACTTCATCGCGAAGCGCGTCTGCATCGCGCTGCAGAAGAAGGACCGCGAGATCGCGCTGCACGGCTATGAGTCCGGTCGCATCGTCCGTCTCCCCGGTGGCGAGTACATCGAGGTCCACCAGCCCGTCGACGAGTACGAGCGCTGGAAGCTGATCGACAACGAGACCTACGAGCCGCTGGTCGTGCGTCCCAACGCCAAGGGTGAGATCCCCTGGTACGAGAACGTCCGCGGTTCCGTGTCGCGCTGGTTCTTCGAGGATCGTCTCGCTCCCCTCACGCAGGCCGAGCTCGACGCCGCGGTGGCTCACCAGCACCACGAACTCGACCACATCGATCACGAAGAGGCCGACGAGATCGCTGGCGCCAACGCTCGTGCCGACGAGGATGGTCGCCCCCGTAACGCGGTGGGTGAGCGTACCGAGGTCGAGATCCCGGCTCCCAAGGGTCTCGAAGAGCGCAACCGCCCGGAGGGCGACAAGAGCGAGTGATCGCCTCCCCCAAGAACCCCGGTGCTTCGGCACCGGGGTTCTTGCGTTCTCCCCGCCGTGCCTCACGTCCGCGAGAGACACGTAGCCCGAGCCACACCTCCATCGACGCCGAGAGGGTCTGGCAGGCAGGCACCGCGGAATGGCATCCGTGCTCCTCCCCCGGCGTGACGCGCTCCCCTAACGTGGGAGACATGACCGACGCTCAGGATTACTTCTCGCGCCGCCTCGCCTTCGAGACCGACCCCAGCGACGTGTACGCGGCCCAGAAGAACGGCGACCGCTTTGTGCTCGTCGACGTGCGCGGCGACGAGGCCTGGGCGCAGGGACGCATCACGGGCGCCGTTCACATGCCGTATCGAGACATCGACGATCGCGCACCTCTCGAGATCGCGCTCGATACCCCCGTCGTGGTGTACTGCTGGAGCCCCGGCTGCAACGCCGGGCAGAAGGGCGCCCTCGCCTTCGCCCGCCTCGGCTACGAGGTCCGCGAGATGATCGGCGGCTACGAGTACTGGGTACGTGAGGGTCAGCCCTTCGAGAACGACCGGGGTCCCTGCGAGCGGGTCTTCGACCCGACGGTCATGGTCGTCCGCTCCTGACCTCGAACACGACACAGGATGCCGTTAGGCTGCCGGGATGCAGCATCCCCCTCTGGAACCGTTCGACTCCGGGTTCGTGGAAAGGCCGGACGGCGCCCGGCTGTATTGGGAGACCTCCGGTAATCCGCGAGGGCGACCAGCGCTCTATCTGCATGGCGGACCCGGCGGGAATCTCGGCAAGGGCGGGTACCGACGCCGGTTCGACCCCGCCCTTCATCTGATCGTCGGGATCGATCAGCGCGGTTGCGGGCGGAGCGAGCCCTGGGCGATGGACGACCTCTCCAGCCTGCAGCATCAGACCATGGACGACCTCCTCGCCGATATCGAGGCGGTGCGGGTGCATCTCGGCATCGACCGCTGGCTCTTGCACGGAGTGTCGTGGGGATCCACCCTGGCGCTCGCGTACGCCCTCGAGCATCCCGATCGCGTCACGGAGATCGTCAACTTCGCCGTCACGACCGGAGGGCGATGGGAGATCGATTGGATCACCGACGGCATCGCTCCGGTGTTCCCCGAGGCGTATGAGCGCCTCCGTTCGCTCCTGCGCGCGGATGAGCGCACGATCGAGGGCTACGCACGGCTCTTGACCCAGGGCGATCCCCATATGCGCCAAGTGGCCGCCGACCAGTGGGACGAGTGGGAGGCCACCCACATGTCCCTGGGCCCGCTCTCCACCCCGGGTCCGCTGCACGACGACGAGCGGCACAGACGAAACTTCGCCACCCTGGTCTCGCACTACTGGGCGCGCGACTGCTTCCTCACCGGTGACGCGGCCATCCTCGCCCGTGCGGAACAGCTCGCCGGCATCCCCGGGGTCCTCGTCCACGGACGGCGAGACATCAGCGGGCCGGCATTGACGGCGTGGAGACTGCACCGCGCCTGGCCAGGATCCCGCCTAGAGATCGTCGAAGAGGACGGCCACGGTGGACCGCGGAGCGCGGAACTCTCTCAAGAAGCGATGGACGCGTTCGCCCGGGCATCGCGATGAACGCCGATCGACGAGACCGAGCCTGACCGGACTCTTCGTTGCCGGACGCGTCAGGCTGTTTCGACGTCCTCGGCGAACCAACGCGCCGCAGAACCGCAGAACACCGGGTCGCCGCCCACCGTCTGATCGTCGTCGACGACATCGCAGACGACGACGGTCACGTTATCGCGCGTGCCGGCCTCGAGCGCGAGCGCCACAGCTGCGGCGGCGGCAGATCGTGGGTCCGGCACCTCGCCGACGAGGCGGGCGACATCCGCCTCGGGGACGTAGTCGGTCAGGCCGTCGCTGCAGAGCACCCAGCGGTCGCCGGTCACCGGCGGACGCTCGGCGACGGAGACGACGTCTCCCTCTGCGCCCCCGAGCGAAGCGGTGATGATGTTGCGCCGCGGGTGTGCCTGTGCGGCCTCGGGAGGGATGATCCCGTGGTCGACGAGCGCCTGAACATACGAATCATCACGCGTCTCGCGCGTGAACTCGCCGTCGCGGAGCAGGTACGCCCGCGAGTCACCGGTGTGCGCGAGCAGCAGCTCGCCGCTCACACTGAGGAAGATACCCGTGAACGTCGTCGCCATGCCCTGCAGCGCAGGGTCACGCTCGACGTGGGCGCGGATGTCCCAGTTCGCTTCGCGGATGCGCACGAGCAAGCCGTCCGCATCCATCCCGCCGCCGCGCGTGGCGACGAGGCGATGAAGGAGCGCAGCAGACGCGAGGTCTCCAGAAGGCCCTCCTCCGACGCCATCTGCCACCGCCGCACCCCAGGACGCCGCAAAAGCGGCGTCCTGGTTGGTGGGACGGTGGGAGCCGGCGTCGGAGACGGCGGCCGCATTCAGCCGAATGGGCACGGGATCA
Organism: Microbacterium sp. SORGH_AS_0421; assembly: GCF_030818635.1. Lineage (NCBI taxonomy): Bacteria > Bacillati > Actinomycetota > Actinomycetes > Micrococcales > Microbacteriaceae > Microbacterium > Microbacterium sp. SORGH_AS_0421. Next base: position 2,398,130 of record NZ_JAUTAO010000001.1, on the reverse strand, counting down.
GCGCGCGAAGTACCCGCGGTAGTACTCGTACACCCAGCCGACGATGGCGATGACGAAGATCGCGAATCCGACGGGGACGAGCCAGCTTCCGACGGCAAGACCGATCACCGCGATCGCCGCGGAGGCAGCGAGAACGATGGGCCACCACGACCACGGGCTGAACTCGCCCATCTCGGGGTCACCGTCGTCGATGTCCGCAGTGAGGGTGTCCTCGGGAAGATCACCGCGCTGCGCCTTCATGACGCGCGAGATGTAGAAAGCGATCATCGACGACATCAGTCCGAGGAAGACGAGCGCGACGCTGCCCACCCACTCGACTCCACCGTGCTGGAGAAGACTCCAGACGGTGTAGACGGCGGCGATCAGGAAGCCGAAGACGGCCAGGAGCCACCAGAGTCCAACGTTGGTACGCATTCTTACTTGACCTCTCCAGCCGCAGAGTCGACCACGGGCGCCTCGGGCGCGTCCTTCGCGGGGCCCACGCCGACCGGGATGCCGGCCTCGGGGTGGTTCAGATCGAAGGCGGGACGCTCACTGCGGATACGCGGGATCGAGGTGAAGTTGTGACGCGGCGGGGGGCACGAGGTGGCCCACTCGAGCGAGGCACCGTAGCCCCACGGGTCGTCGACCGTCACGCGCGGCGCCTTGCGGGCGGTGATCCAGACGTTCAGGAGGAACGGGATCATCGACGCGCCGAGGATCATCGACCCGACGGTCGAGAGCTGGTTCTCCCACGTCCATCCATCAGCGGCCGCGTAGTCGGCGTAGCGACGGACCATGCCGTCGACACCCAGCCAGTGCTGGATGAGGAAGGTCATGTGGAAGCCGATGAACAGCATCCAGAAGTGAACCATGCCCAGACGCTCGTTGAGCATCTTGCCCGTCCACTTCGGCCACCAGAAGTAGAACCCGGCGAACATCGCGAACACCACGGTGCCGAACACGACGTAGTGGAAGTGAGCCACCACGAAGTACGAGTCGGACAGGTGGAAGTCGAGCGGGGGCGACGCGAGGATGACGCCGGTCAGACCACCGAAGACGAACGACACGAGGAAGCCGAGGGCGAAGACCATGGGCGTCTCGAAGGTGACCGAGCCGCGCCAGAGCGTTCCGATCCAGTTGAAGATCTTCACGCCGGTCGGGACCGCGATCAGCATCGTCATGAGGGCGAAGAACGGCAGCAGCACACCGCCGGTGACGTACATGTGGTGCGCCCACACCGCGACCGACAGGGCCGCGATCGCGATGGTCGCGTACACGAGGGTCTTGTACCCGAAGATCGGCTTGCGGCTGAAGACCGGGAAGATCTCGGAAACGATGCCGAAGAACGGCAGCGCGATGATGTACACCTCGGGGTGTCCGAAGAACCAGAAGAGGTGCTGCCAGAGGAGCACTCCGCCGTTCTCGGGGCTGTAGATGTGGGCGCCGAGCACGCGGTCGGCGGCGGCGGCGAAGATGGCCGCGGCCAGCACGGGGAACGCAAGCAGGATCAGGATGCTGGTGATCAGCGTGTTCCACGAGAAGATCGGCATGCGCCACATCGTCATACCGGGGGCACGCATCGTGAGCACGGTGGTGATGAAGTTGACCGCACCGAGGATCGTGCCGAAACCGCTGATGCCGAGACCGAGCATCCAGAGGTTGCCGCCGACGCCCGGCGAGAAGCTGGCGTTGGCGAGTGGCTGGTAGGCGAACCAGCCGAAGCCGGCCGCGCCCTGCGGGGTGAGGAAGCCGGAGACGGCGATGGTCGACCCGAACAGGAACAGCCAGAACGCGAACGCGTTCAGACGGGGGAACGCCACGTCGGGGGCGCCGATCTGCAACGGCAGCAGCGCGTTCGCGAAGCCCGCGAACAACGGCGTCGCGAACATGAGCAGCATGATCGTGCCGTGCATGGTGAAGAGCTGGTTGTACTGCTCTTTGGTCGGGATGATCTGCATGCCCGGCTCGAACAGCTCGGCGCGGATGATCAGCGCCATGACACCACCGAGCATGAAGAACATGACGGAGGCGATCAGGTACATGTACCCGATGGTCTTGTGGTCGGTGGAGGTGATCCACTTGACGACCAGGTTGCCCTTCTGCTCGACACGCGTGGTGCTGAGCAGTGCGGCTTGACGCGGCGGGAGAGTCGTCGGCCGCGAGGGGCCCGTCCCCTGGAGCGGAAGCGTCGTGGCCATGATCACTCGTTCCCTTCGGTACCGGCCGTCGTCAGGTTCTGCAGACGCGACAGGTCGCTGATGTCGCCCACGTCGCCGGCACGGCGCAGCGAGTCGAGGTAGGTGTTGTACTCGTCTTCGCTGACGACCTTGACGTTGAAGAGCATGGCGGAGTGGTACTCGCCGCAGAGCTCCGCGCACTTGCCCTCGTACGTGCCTTCACGGGTGGGCGTGAACGACCACTCGTTGTCGCGACCGATGTACATGTCTTTCTTGTAGAGGAAGTCGATGATCCAGAACGAGTGGATGACGTCGCGCGAGCGGAGGTCGATCTTCACGGTCTTGTTCACCGGCAGGTACAGCGTCGGGACGTCCTGGAGGTCGTACCCGTCGGACGTGGCCTTGGCCTGGACGCCCATGGAGTACACGGCGTCGGAGTTGTCTTCCTTCGTGCCGTTGTACTGGAAGTCCCACGCCCACTGCTTGCCATAGGCGGTGATCGAGACGTCAGGGTTCTCGTACTGCGTCTCGAGCGTGTTCTGGTCGCGCGCCGTGAAGGCGAAGAAGCCCACCACCAGAATGAGCGGCACGACCGTGTAGAAGATCTCGACCGGCATGTTGTAGCGCAGCTGCACCGGCAGACCGGACTGACCCTTGCGACGGCGGTACGCGATGACCGACCACAGCATGAGGCCCCAGGTGATCACACCCACGGCGAGGAGGACGATCCACGAGTTGACCCAGAGCCCTGCGACCATGTCGGTGTGGTTCGTGGCGGCCGGGCCGTCATCGACGAAGCCAGGCAAGAAGCCGTGGAGCTGGGTGGTGGTGCAGCCGGAGAGGGCCGCGACGGATGCGATTCCGAGGGGAAGCGCTGCCCAGCGAAGGCGACGTTTGGAGGGCACAATGCACCTTTCCGGGTCGTGGATGTTGCTCTGACAGTCTAGAGCAACCTCTCACCGTTCTCAGGCCATTCGTCCAGTGCCGAGACATCGAGAACCCCCGGTTTCCGCGGTGTGATCCGGGATTCCGGGGGCTCTCGATTCAGCGCCGGAGACCGGCGTCGGGGTCAGTGGAAACTGTCTCCACAGGCGCAGGAACCCTGCGCGTTGGGGTTGTCGATCGTGAAGCCCTGCTCCGAGATCGTGTCCTTGAAGTCGATGTTGGCGCCGTCGAGGTACGGAACGCTCATGTCGTCGACGATGACCTCGACGCCGTCGAAGTCGACGACCTTGTCTCCGTCGAGGTAACGCTCGTCGAAATACAGCTGGTATATGAGGCCGGAGCAGCCGCCGGGCTGGACGGCGACGCGCAGACGCAGGTCGTCGCGGCCCTCCTGCGAGAGCAGGCTCTTCACCTTGTCGGAAGCGGCCGCGGTCAGGCCGACGCCGTGCTCGCGGGTGTCGGCGGAGGACGACAGTGTGGTGTCGGTCATGGCGATGCCCTTCGGTTGTTCGGTCGCGGGGACGGGACGAGTCTACGCCCGTCCCGCCCGCGCGGCCTCGATCAGTGCGAGCGCGCGTTTAGACGCGCGAGCAACAGCGCCTCGGAGACCAACGCGTTGCGGAAGGTCTCGAGGTGCAGCGACTCGTTCGGACTGTGCGCCCGGGCGTGGGGATCTTCCACGCCCGTCACGAGGATCTGCGCCTCCGGGAACTCGCGGACGAGGTCGGAGATGAACGGGATCGACCCGCCGATGCCGACGTCGACGGAGTCGACCCCGTATCCGTCGGCGAACGACGCCCGCGCCTCTTCCACGGCCCACCCGCTCGTGTCGACGAGGAACGAGTCACCGCAGTCGACGTCGCTGAATTCCAACTGCGCTCCGAACGGGGCGTGGGCGCGCAGATGCGCCTCGACCGCGGCGAAGGCCTCTCGGGCGTCCTGCCCGGGGGCCACGCGCGCGCTGATGACCACACTCGTCTGCGGAGAGAGGGTGTTGGATGCCGCCTCGACCGGGGTGGCATCCCAACCGGTGATCGTGATCGACGGCTTGTTCCAGATGCGACTGAGGATCGAATCGCGTCCGATCGGGCTCACCCCTTCGAGCAGGCCGGATTCGGCGCGGAGCGCGGACTCGTCGTAGGCGGGCGTCTCGGCGTCGCGCACGGCGAGGCCGTCGACCGCGACGGCGCCGTCGTCGTCCCACAGGGTCGCGAGCAGCTTGACCGCGGCGAGCATGGCATCCGGAACCGCCCCGCCCATCATCCCGGAGTGCGACGCGTGTTCGAGAGTGCGCACGGTCAGGGTGAAGCGGGCGTTGCCGCGCAGGGAGACGGTCAGACCGGGGGTGCGCTCGTCCCAGTTGCCGGAGTCGGCGACGACGATCACGTCGGAGCGGAGGACCTCGGCGTTGTCGGCGAGGAACTGCCCGAAGGAGCGCGAGCCGTACTCCTCCTCGCCCTCGATGAAGACGGCGATGCCGAGGTCGAGGTCGTCGCCGAGAACCTCGGAGACGGCCCGGATGGCGCCGACGTGGGCCATGACGCCGGCCTTGTCGTCGGCAGCGCCGCGACCGTAGAGTCGCCCGTCGCGGACGGTGGGCTCGAACGGCGGCGAATCCCAGAGCGCCTCGTCTCCGGGGGGCTGCACGTCGTGGTGGGCGTAGAGCAGCACCGTGGGGCGACCGTTTCGGGCCGCGCGCGTGGCGAGAACGGCGGGCTGACCGAACTCCTCGGTTCCGGGGATCGCGGCGCGCTTCACCTCGACGGAATCGAAGACGCCGGTGCCCTCGAGGAGGGCGGCCACGGCGTCTGCGCTCTTCACGAGCGCTGACTGGTCGAAGGCCGGCCATGCGATCGAGGGGATGCGTACGAGGGAGCCGAGATCGGCGAGGGCGGAGGGGATGCCGGCGTCCGCTGCTTTTTGCACAGCGTCCTGCCGGGACAGGTCGAGGGTCATGCGGGTAATCTTAAATCTCCCGATCAGCGAAGCACCGAGGTTTCCCGTGGCCAAGTCCCCCGCACCCGCCCCCAACGACACTCCCGTCGAGCCGACGGAGCTCGGTTCGGGCAAGGGCCGCGCGACGCCGTCGCGCGCCGAGCAGGAGGCCGCCCGCAAGCGTCCGCTCGTGCCCGACACCAAAGAGGCCAAGGCCCGCGCCCGCGCCGAGCTCGCCGCTCAGCGCGAGAAGGCGCGCATCGGAATGGCCGCCGGTGAGGAGAAATACCTCCCCGTGCGCGACCGCGGTCCGCAGCGTCGCTTCGCCCGCGATTTCGTCGACGCCGGGTGGCACCTCGGTGAGGGCGTCATGCCCTTCATGATCCTCGTGATCGTGGCGACCCTGATCCCCGTCTCGTTCTTCCAGTACTGGTCGTTCGTGGCGCTGTGGATCTTCATCCTCTTCGTCGTCGGCGACATGATCATCACGTCGATCCGCATCAAGAAGGCCGCCAAGGAGAAGTTCGGCGAGAGCCGGCTCGAGAAGGGCCTCGGCTGGTACGCCGCTATGCGCACCGTCCAGATGCGCTTCATGCGCCTCCCCAAGGCGCAGGTCAAGCGCGGTCAGTACCCCGTCTGACCCCGGTTTCCACGAAACGGCGCGCCTTCGGGCGCGCCGTTTCTGCGTTGCGGGCCCATCACCCCGTTTCGGCGTTGAGTGTCCAAGACACGCCGCTCGAGAACGTCTGGGCACGGCGTGTTCTGGACACTCGACACGCGTGCCGGCGCCTGCGGGCGGGGTCAGCGACGGGGCGCGAGAGTGGGAGACGCGTGCGCGGGTCAGCGGGTGCGGGCGAGACCGCGGTTGATCTGGCGGGCCCACAGCGGGCCGCGATAGAGGAATCCGGTGTACCCCTGCACGAGGGTCGCACCGGCGTCGAGGCGCTCGCGCACGTCGGCAGCGGTCTCCACTCCCCCGGCCGAGATCACGACGAACTCCGCCGGGACGACCTCGCGGACGAGCCGGAGCACGTCGACGGCACGCTTCTTCAACGGCGCGCCCGACAGCCCACCGGCGCCCATCGCCTCCACCCTCGCGGCATCCGTGCTCAGACCGGTTCGCGCGATCGTCGTGTTCGTGGCGATGATGCCGGCGAGCCCCGAATCGACGGCGAGGCGCGCGATGTCCTGCACCTCCGCGTCGTCGAGATCCGGGGCGATCTTCACGAGCAGGGGCGTATCGCCCGCGGCATCCCGCACCTCGGTCAGGAGCGGACGCAGCGTCTCGACGGCCTGCAGACCCCGCAGACCGGGAGTGTTGGGAGAGGAGACGTTGACGACGAGGTAGTCGGCGAGAGGGGCGAGCAGTCGCGCGCTGCGGACGTAGTCGGTCGTGGCGTCCTCGACGGCGACCACGCGGCTCTTGCCGATGTTGACGCCGATGATCGGGCGCCGACGCGAACGACGCACGCGGCGCAGTTTCGCCGCGGCCGCGGCCGCACCGTCGTTGTTGAACCCCATGCGGTTGATGACCGCGCGGTCGGCGACCAGGCGGAACAGACGGGGTTTCGGGTTGCCCGGCTGCGGGAGCGCGGTGATGGTCCCCACCTCGACGTGTCCGAACCCGAGGGCTCCGAGGCCACTGACCATCGTGACGTTCTTGTCGAAGCCCGCGGCGACGCCGAAAGGCGAGTCGAACACGAGGCCGAGCGCCTCGACCTTCTGCGCGGGCACGGGCGCGGTGAAGCGACGGACGAGGGATGCCACCTGCCGCACCCCCGCAGCACGGATCACGACCGCGCCGAGATGGTGAGCGACCTCGGGGTCGAGGCGGGTGAGGACCGTACGGAAGAGAAGGGGATACATCCCCGCCAGGTTACTGGACCGGGTCGTCCTCGCCGATCCGTGCCGTCGAGCGCTCGGCGTGGTCGGCCCGCAGCTGAGCGATCGCGACGTCGAAGTCGTCGAGCGAGTCGAACGCCTGATAGACGCTCGCGAAGCGCAAGTAAGCGACCTCGTCGAGCTCGCGCAGCGGACCGAGGATCGACAGACCGATCTCGTTCGCCTCGATCTGCGACGACCCGGTCTGACGGATGTTCTCTTCGACCTGCTGAGCGAGCACCGCCAGGTCGGCATCGGTCACCGGCCGCCCCTGGCACGCCTTGCGGACGCCCGACATGACCTTCTCCCGGCTGAAGGGCTCCACGACACCGGAGCGCTTGATGACGTTGAGGCTGGCGGTTTCCACCGTCGAGAAACGCCCGCCGCACTTGGGACACTGGCGACGTCGACGGATGCTGAGGCCATCGTCGCTCGTGCGCGAGTCGATGACGCGAGAGTCCGGGTTCCGGCAGAAGGGGCAGTGCATGACGCCGCCAGACTACGCGTCGAAGCGCGCGGTCACGGCCTCGCCGTGCGCGGGCAGCGCCTCGGCGTCGGCGAGGGTCACGATGGCATCGCGCACCCGCGCGAGGGCGTCGCGGTCGTACTCGACGACCTGCTGAGGCCGTAGGAACGTCGCCGCCGACAGACCGGCGCCGTAGCGTGCCTGTCCCCCGGTGGGCAGCACGTGGTTACTGCCCGCGAGATAGTCGCCGAGGCTGACCGGGGTGTAGGGGCCGACGAACACGGCACCCGCGTTGACGAAGTCCTCGGGCCGCGGGTCGGAGAGGTGCAGCTCGAGATGCTCGGGCGCGTAGGCATTGCTGAACGCGGTGGCCTGGGCGAGGTCGTCGACCAGCACGACGGCCGACTGCGGGCCGTGGAAGGCCGCGGTGACGCGCTCGCTGTGGCGGGTGGCGGCGACGCGGCCAGGCAGAGCCGCGAGCACGGCCTCGGCCAGGTCGGCGGAGGCGGTGACCAGCACGGCGGAGGCCTGCTCGTCGTGCTCGGCCTGGCTGACCAGGTCGGCGGCGACGAGGGAGGGGACGGCGCTGTCGTCGGCGACCACGAGGATCTCGGTCGCTCCGGCCTCGGAGTCCGTTCCGACCCGACCCGCGACGGCGCGCTTGGCGGACGCCACGAAGTTGTTGCCGGGGCCGGTCACCACATCGACCGGGTCGAGCCCGATCTCGCCGACGCCGTGGGCGAAGGCGCCGATCGCTCCCGCGCCGCCCATGGCGTAGACCTCGGTGACGCCTAGAAGCTTGGCGGCGGCGAGGATGACCGGGTGCACGCGTCCGCCGAACGCGGCCTGCGGCGGAGAGGCAAGGGCCACCTCGCGCACTCCCGCCACCTGTGCGGGAACGACGTTCATCACGACGCTCGAAGGATAGACGGCCTTGCCACCCGGGACGTACAGACCCACGCGGCGCACCGGCTGCCACCGCTGGGTCACGCGTGCACCCTCGCCGAGCTCGGTGACGACGGGGGCAGGCACCTGGGCCGCGGACGCGGTGCGCACGCGCGCGATGGCCTCGTCGAGAGCGGCACGGATGCCGGGATCCAGATCGCGCAGGGCTTCGTCGAGGTGGTCGGCTGGCACGCGCAGGGCGTGATCGCTCACCCGGTCGAAACGCGCGGCCTGCTCGCGAAGAGCTTCTTCGCCGCGCCGGGCGACGTCGTCGACCAGCCGGGCGGCGGTGGCGAGGGCCTCGTCGCGGGCGGCGTCGGCTCGCGGGACGACGGCGAGAAGCTCGGCCGGCGAGAGCACGCGGCCGCGGAGATCGATCGTGCGAAGCATGTGTTCCAGGCTACCGGCGCCTGCGAGCCGCCTCGCGCGGGGCGGGCGGCTCGCAGGCTCTGTTCAGCCGCGTGTGACGCCGGAGACGTCGTGCAGGTAGCCGATGCGGCCGTCGTCGTGGCGGACGACGAAGGTCTCGCCGCGGTCCTCGATCACGAGCGCCCACGCCGTGGGACCGATGTGGAAGATCGGTGTGCCGTAGTCGTCTACGATCTCGCGCTGCTCGGGAGCAAGCGCCCAGAACGCCTGCGCGTGCGGGTGGTCTTCGTGAGCGGTGCGCTGCTGGGAGGTGGGCTCGTCGCCCGAGGGGGCCTCCCAGCGCGAGTGATCCTCGCGGTCGTTCGCGCGATCGTCGTCATCGGCCCGCAGCGGAGCGAACACATCGGTGTCGTTGGCATCGGCATGGGCGGGGAACACGCTGGTCGCCGGTGCCGGGTCGTGCGAGAGATCGGTCGAGCCGGTGTAGCTGCCCGGGACGGAGACGTCCGCCCCGGCCTCGGCGCCCGAGTCGGCGGCCGGCACGGGGGTCGCCGTCTGCTCCGCCGCTTTCGGGGTACGCGGGTTACGCGGGCGCGCCACGACCGGACGGATCGGACGCGCGTTGCGGTGAGCCGGGATCTCTTCTCGACCACGGAAATCGGCCGAGAAGGGCGGGATCAGCGGCGCGAACACGGTGAGGACGACGCCCGCCAGCAGGAGGACGGCCTCGACCCAGATCACCCAGGAGCGCGTCCAGACTTCATTCGAACCGAAGACCGCGACCGTGTCCCACACCCACGCGATCCACACCAGGGCCGAGACGGTGAAGGCGACGGAGGCGAACTGGTCGATGCCGAGCGAGCCGACGCGCCGGATGCCCTGGGGCGACAGGCGCCGGAGCACGATGAGGCCGACCGCGACGGTGGGAAGGGCGATGGACGGGATCCACCACAGACCCGAGAGCCAGACGTTGGCACCACCGACGAGGACCCCGGAGCCCGATTCGAGGATGTTGGTGCGGAAGAACGAGACGAAGAACGCCACGACCCAGATGCCGAGGAGCGCGACCTCGCGAACGGAGAACGGACCGACGCCGTAGTTGGGGCGGTCGGCACCTCCGTCGACCTGCGAGTGAGTGCCGGTGCGGGCGTTCGCGTGCGCCGCGGCGGGTACGGACCCGCCGCGGGATCCGGCGTCGAGAGCGCCGGTGTCGTGGCCTCCCGTGTCGGTCAGATCTGCGACGTCGCCATCGGAGCCCCGTCGACGTGCGCCGGTCGGCTGGTAGGGCGCGCGATCCTCGGTGCGGGATGGGTCGAGTGCGTCGGGGTCGGTGGGCGTGAAGCCGTCGTGGGGGGTCGGATCGGTCACGGTGGTCCTTTCGGAGGGCGGCAAGCGCCCGGTCATCCTAACCAGGGGGTCCCCAGCATCCGCTGGGGTTGCAACTCTTTACGGAGGTGCGTCGATCAGCCGAGGCAGTTCGGGCCGAGGAGGCCCTTAAGCTCGCCGAACAGGTCGGCGGTCACGCGGACGGGCATCGGCACCTCGAACACTTTGGCGGTGCCGCCTTTGTGCAGCTTGAGGACGACCTCGGTCGAACCGGAATGCCGGCGCAGCATCTGCGCGAGCTCGCCGACGAGAGCCTCGTTCGCGCGCTGCTCCGGAACGACGAGGGTGAGCCCGCCCGCATCGTCGAGACCCTCGAGGTCGGGAGCGAAGGCGCTCTGCGCGTGCAGGTTCAGCCCGTCGTCGCGGCGCGAGACCCGACCACGCACCACGAGGATGGAGTCTCCCTGCAGGATCGGCGCGAACTCCGCGTAGGTCTTGCCCATGAACATCACGGTCACCTCGCCGTTGAAGTCCTCGACGGTGACCATGCCGTAAGGGTTGCCGCTCTGCTTCGCGACGCGGTGCTGGACACTCGTCAGCAGGCCCGCCACGGTGACCTGATCGCCGTCCTGGACGTCCTCGGAGGCGAGGAGATCGTGGATCGACGTCGAGGCGTGCTTGGCGAGGGGCACCTCGAGACCGGCCAACGGGTGGTCGGACACGTAGAGCCCGAGCATCTCGCGCTCGAAGGCGAGTTTGTCCTTCTTGGTCCACTCGGGACGCTCGGGGACCTTCTCGACCTGCTGCGGTTCGTCCCACAGAGAGTCGAAGTCGAAACCCACCTCGCCGTTCGCCTCGCGACGCTTGTCGAGCACGGCCCCCTCGCACGCGTCCTCGTGGATCTCGACGAGGGCGCGGCGGGTCGACCCTAGCGAGTCGAAGGCGCCGGCCTTGATGAGCGATTCCACCGTGCGCTTGTTCGCCACGTGCAACGGGACCTTCGACAGGAAGTCGTGGAACGACGTGTACTTGGCATCTTGTCTGGCCGAGACGATCCCGTCGACGACGTTCGTTCCGACGTTGCGGACAGCTCCGAGGCCGAAGCGGATGTCCTCGCCGACGGCCGCGAAGAAGCGGATCGACTCGTTGACGTCGGGCGGCAGCACCTTGATCCCCATGCGACGGCACTCGTTGAGGTAGACCGCCATCTTGTCCTTCGAGTCCCCGACGCTCGTGAGCAGAGCGGCCATGTACTCGGCGGGGTAGTGCGCCTTGAGGTAGGCGGTCCAGTACGACACGAGACCGTAGGCGGCGGTGTGCGCCTTGTTGAAGGCGTAGTCCGCGAACGACTCGAGCACCTTCCACAGCGTCTGCTGCGCGACCTCGCCGAAACCGCGCTCGGTCATGCCGCCGAAGAACGTCTCTTTCTGCTTGTCGAGCTCGCTCTTCTTCTTCTTGCCCATCGCGCGACGCAGCAGGTCGGCCTGGCCGAGGGTGTAGCCGGCGACACGCTGGGCGACGGCCATCACCTGCTCCTGGTAGACGATCAGGCCGTACGTGGTGTCGAGGATGTCCGCCAGCGGTTCTTCGAGCTCGGGGTGGATGGGCTCGATCTCTTGCTGCTTGTTCTTGCGCAGCGCGTAGTTGATGTGCGAGTTCACGCCCATGGGGCCCGGGCGGTACAGCGCGAGCACCGCCGAGATGTCCTCGAAGTTGTCGGGGCGCATGAGACGCAGAAGCGAACGCATCGGCCCGCCATCGAGCTGGAACACACCGAGCGTGTCCCCGCGGGCGAGGAGCTCGTACGAGGCGGGGTCGTCGAGCTCGAGGTCCTCGAGCACGAGGGGGTGACCGCGGTTGGCTTCGATGTTGTCGAGGGCGTCGTTGATGATCGTGAGGTTTCGAAGCCCCAGGAAGTCCATCTTGATCAGGCCGAGCGACTCGCACGCCGGGTAGTCGAACTGCGTGACGATCTGGCCGTCCTGCTCGCGGCGCATGATCGGGATGATGTCGATCAGCGGCTCGCTCGACATGATGACACCGGCCGCGTGCACGCCCCACTGGCGCTTCAGGTTCTCGAGCCCCAGAGCGGTGTCGAAGACCGTCTTGGCCTCGGCATCGGTCTCGATGAGGGTGCGGAACTCGCTCGCCTCTTTGTACCGGGGATGCTCGGGGTTGAACATGCCGTCGAGCGGCATGTCCTTGCCCATCACGGCCGGGGGCATGGCCTTGGTGAGGCGGTCTCCCATGCTGAAGGGGAATCCGAGCACGCGACCGGCGTCCTTCAGCGCCTGCTTGGCCTTGATCGTGCCGTAGGTCACGATCTGGGCGACGCGCTCGTCGCCGTACTTCTCGGTGACGTACTGGATGACCTCGCCGCGGCGACGGTCGTCGAAGTCGACGTCGAAGTCGGGCATCGAGACGCGGTCGGGGTTGAGGAAGCGCTCGAAGATGAGGCCGTGCTGCAGCGGATCGAGGTCGGTGATCTTCATCGCGTACGCGACCATCGAGCCGGCACCGGAACCACGGCCGGGACCGACGCGGATCCCGTGGTCCTTCGCCCAGTTGATGAAGTCGGCGACGACGAGGAAGTATCCGGGGAACCCCATCTGGAGGATGACGTCGGTCTCGTACTCGGCCTGCTTGCGCACGGCATCCGGGATGCCGCCGGGGTATCGGTCGTGCAGCCCGTTCTCGACCTCTTTGATCATCCAGCTGCCCTCGGTCTCGCCGTCGGGCACGGGGAAGCGCGGCATGTAGTTGGCCGAGGTGTCGAACTCGACGTCGCAGCGCTCGGCGATGAGCAGCGTGTTGTCGCACGCCTCGGGGTGATCGCGGAACACCTGACGCATCTCGGCGGGCGACTTGACGTAGTAGCCGTCACCGTCGAACTTGAAGCGCTTCGGATCATCGAGCGTCGAGCCCGACTGCACGCAGAGCAGCGCGGCGTGGCTCGTCGCGTCGTGCTGGTGCGTGTAGTGCAGGTCGTTGGTTCCCAGGAGCGGGATGCCGAGATCTTTCGACAGCTTCAGCAGGTCGCCCATGACGCGGCGCTCGATCGAGAGGCCGTGGTCCATGATCTCGGCGAAGTAGTTCTCTTTGCCGAAGATGTCCTGGAACTCGGCGGCCGCGGCCCGGGCGGCTTCGTACTGACCGAGGCGCAGGCGCGTCTGCACCTCGCCGGACGGGCAGCCGGTGGTGGCGATGAGGCCCTTGCTGTAGGTCTGCAGCAGCTCTCGGTCCATGCGGGGCTTGAAGTAGTAGCCCTCCATGCTCGCCTTGGACGACAGCCGGAAGAGGTTGTGCATGCCCTGCGTCGTCTCCGACAGCAGTGTCATGTGCGTGTAGGCACCCGAACCCGAGACGTCGTCGCTCTGCTGTTCGGGCGTGCCCCAGCGCACGCGCGTCTTGTCGGAACGGTGAGTGCCGGGGGTGACGTAGGCCTCGATGCCGATGATCGGCTTGATGCCCGCGTCTTTCGCGGTCTTGTAGAACTCGAAGGCCGCGAAGGTGTTCCCGTGGTCGGTGACGGCGATGGCCGGCATGCCCTGTTTGACGGCCTCTTGGACCATCGGGCCGATGCGGGCCGCACCGTCGAGCATCGAATACTCGCTGTGCACGTGAAGGTGAACGAAGGAGTCTGCTGCCACGGGTCGAGTCTACGTTCGGCCCCCGACATCGATCACGGAAGTTCGCAGCCGGCGCTCAGTTCGACGCGCTCCCCCGGGCGCGTCGCCGGGGTCCCGGCATCCGGTCCGTCCGTCTGCGCCCAGGGAGCGTGCCGATCGTCGGTCAGGCCCCGTCGCCGAGCAGCTCGAGGGCGTGCGCGAGATCCGCGGGGTACGGGGACTCGAACTCCACCCGCTCCCCCGAGCCGGGGTGCGTGAAGGCAAGTCGATGCGCGTGCAGCCACTGGCGTGTAAGACCGAGGCGGGCCGACAGCGTGGGGTCGGCGCCGTACAGGGGGTCGCCGGCGCAAGGGTGGCGGTGGGCCGCCATGTGGACGCGGATCTGGTGCGTGCGTCCGGTCTCGAGATGGATCTCGAGGAGGGAAGCGCGCGGGAACGCCTCGATCGTCTCGTAGTGCGTCACGGAGTCTTTGCCGTCCGGCGTCACGGCGAACTTCCACGAATGATTCGGATGCCGGCCGATCGGCGCGTCGATGGTGCCGGAGAGCGGGTCGGGGTGGCCCTGCACGACCGCGTGGTAGATCTTGTCGACCTCGCGCTCCTTGAAAGCGCTCTTGAGCAGCGTGTAGGCACGCTCGGTCTTGGCGACCACCATGAGTCCGCTCGTTCCGGCGTCGAGGCGGTGTACGACACCGCGCCGCTCGGCCGGTCCGCTCGTGGCGATGCGGAAGCCCGCCGCGGCGAGGGCGCCGAGCACGGTTGGTCCGTCCCACCCCACGGAGGGGTGGGCTGCGACACCGGCGGGCTTGTCGACCACGACGATGTCGTCGTCGTCATGCACGATGCCGAGGTCGGGGACCTCGACCGGCACGATCTCGGGCTCTCGCCTGGGCTCCCACTCGACGCTCAGCCAGGTGCCGGCGCGCAGGCGGTCGGAACGGCCGGCCACCCGGCCGTCGATGCTCACGCCACCGGCGTCGGCCACCTCGGCCGCGAACGTGCGCGAGAAGCCGAGCATCTTCGCCAGGCCCTGGTCGATGCGCGTCCCGTCGAGCCCGTCGGGGACGGGCAGGCTCCGCGACTCCATGTCAGCGAGCGCCCGGATCGGCGGGGGCTTCGACGTCGCCCTCGGCGGCATCCGCCGCCGTGCTCGAGGCCTTGGTCTCGCGGGTCCCGTCGAGCTTGAGGCCGAAGAGCACGAGGACGGCCACCGAGATCATCATGGTGACGATGAACATGTCGGCGACGTTGTAGATCGCGGGCATCATCCAGGGCGTCGAGATGAAGTCGACGACGTGACCCACGGGGAACCCGGGCTCTCGCACCAAGCGGTCGGTGAGGTTACCGAGCACACCGCCCAGAAGCAGTCCCAGCACGATGGCCCAGAGACGGGAACGGACACGACGAACGCCCAGATAGACGATCACGCACGCGACCACCGCCAGAGCGATCGTGAAGATCCATGTGACGCTTTCGCCGAGCGAGAACGCCGCACCGGGGTTACGGACGAGATAGAACTGCAGGAAGTCACCGATGATCGGGACCACGCGCTCCGAGGGGAGGCTGGCGATCGCGGCGTTCTTCGCAAACTGGTCGGCGGCCAGCACCAGCACCGCGAGAATCGCGATGGTGATGCCGGCCGCCGCCGTACGCAAAGGAGGTCGACTGCGCAAAGAGTCGGCCTACAGACCGATCGCCGACACCGGCGTCGAGCCCGAGGACGTCGCGGTGGTGTCGAGGTCACGGAGCTGACCCTCGATGTACGAGCGCAGCTGCGAGCGGTAGTCGCGCTCGAAGTTGCGCAGCTCGGTGATGCGACCCTCGAGCGTGGTGCGCTCCTTCTCGAGACGGGCGCGCTCTTCGCGGCCCTTCTGCTCGGCCTCGGCGACGATGGATGCCGCCTGAGCCTGCGCCTCACCGATGAGCTGGTCGCGCTGGGCCTTGCCCTCCGCGACGTGCTCGTCGTGCAGGCGCTGCGCCAGCTCGATGATGCCGGCGCTCTGGGCGGCGGGCTCGACGTCGTTCGACGGCGCGGAGGCGACGGGGGCCGGAGCGGGCGTCTCGGCGACGACCGGCTCTTCGACCTTGGGGGCCTCGGCGGCGGCCGGGGTGGCCTCGCCGGACTCGTACGCCGCGAGCTTGGTCTTCAGCTCTTCGTTCTCGGCGATCGTCTTGCGCCACTCGACGACGATCTCGTCGAGGAAGTCGTCGACCTCATCGGGGTCGAAGCCCTCCTTGAAGCGGACGTGCTGGAACTGCTTGGTGACGACGTCATCGGGGGTCAGTGCCATGGTGTTTCCTCTTTCGAGAGCTCTGATGTCGGAACTGTGGGGGTGTCGCACCGGGGCGTACCGCTTCGGAACAGCATAGCCGCCGCCCTCCACCGGTGTCGAAGATCACCGGTGAAGAAGCGGCGGCGAAGAGTCACACGGCCGCGAGGGACCGCGTCACACTCAGAAGCATGAAGCAGACGAACATCACGATCGCGAAACCGAAATCGATCGCGATCCCCCCGATGCGCAGGGGTGGGATAAAGCGACGGATCAGCTTGATGGGCGGGTCCGTCACGGTGTAAACGATCTCTGCCAACACCAGCGTGACGCCGCGTGGACGCCATTCACGGTTGAACATCGGGATGTACTCGAGCACGAGGCGCGCGAGCAGGAGCACGATGAAGATGAACAGGATCGCGCTGAGAATGGAGCCGACGAGGCTCAGAACGGCCACTGTTACTGGGACGCGAAGGGCGCAGCTTCAGGGTCGGCCTGCGCGATCGCACCATCGCCGGACACGGCGATGTTCTCGGGCGAGAGCAGGAAGACCTTGCTCGTGACCCGCTCGATGCGACCGTACAGCCCGAGCGAGAGACCGCTCGCGAAGTCGATCAGGCGGCGCGCGTCGGCGTCGCTCATCTGCGACAGGTTGATGATGACCGGGATTCCCTCGCGGAAGTTCTCGGCGATCGTCTGCGCATCGCGGTACTGCTTGGGGTGCACCGTGAGGATCTCGCTCACGGGTCCGGCCGCGGGCTGGCGCACCACGGCGGGACGGTGCAGGGGGGTCACCGGCGCGGACTTCTCGAGGGGAGCGGCAGCGGTGGGCTGCTTGCGCGCGATGGGCTGCGGCGCGGTCTCCTCGTAGGTCTCTTCCTCGTCGGCGAGGCCCAGGTACACCATCGTCTTCTTGAGGGGGTTCGACATCGCATCCTCCGTTCGCTCGTCTGGTCCGAGGCTAGTCGCGCGGGGGCCTCGGGCCCGTGATTGCGGAGCCGATCCGCAGGTGTGTCGCGCCCATTGCGATCGCTTCGGGGAAATCTCCGGTCATCCCGGCCGAGATCCACCGCGCGTCGGCGACGACCGAGCGCACCGCGTCGGCGCAGCGGTGCAGTCGCTCGAAGGCGCGGGCGGGTTCTTCGTCGAGAGGAGCGACCGCCATCACCCCCCGGAGGCGCAGCGTCGACAGGCCCGCGACGTGGGCGGCCAGCTCTTCGACGGCCTCGGGTGCGACTCCCCCACGCCCCGGGTCGTCGGTGAGGTTCACTTGCACGAGCACGTCGAGCAGATCACCGTCGACACCGGCGGCGTGCAGCGCGTCGGCGATCCGCGATCGGTCGACCGAGTGCACGGCATCCGCCCCCGCCCGCACCGCGCGGGCCTTGTTCGTCTGCGCCTGACCGATGAAGTGCCAGACGAGGTCGGGGACCTCCTCGAGCTCGGCCCGCTTGGCGGTGAGCTCCTGCTGGCGGTTCTCGCCCACGTGCCGGACGCCGAGGGCGTGCAGATCGGCGACGAGGGATGCCGGGTGGAACTTCGTGACGACGATGCGGGTGATCTCACCGGGGTCGCGGTTCGCGCTACGCGCGGCGTCGCGGATGCGCGCGTCGACGTCGGCGAGGCGGTCGGCCAGGGCGGTGTCCATGCTGCTCCTTCGACGACGAGAGCGGGCCCGGTGGAGACCGGACCCGCTCGTCGTACCGTTCGCTCTTACTTCAGGAAGTCGGGCACGTCGAGGTCGTCGTCGGCGTAGCCGCCGTCGTACGAGGTCTCGGGCACGCGGGCGGTCACCGGCGCAGGCTCAGGGCGACGCTCGGGAGCGCGCTCCGTCGCGGCCTTCTGCTCTTCGGCCGCGTCGAGGTCGCGAGCGACGTCGTCGGCCGGGATGACGGGCACGACGGGCGCCGAGACGGGACGCTGGGCGCCGACCGCGTCGATGCGCAGCGACGGCTCGCCGCCGTCGAAGCCGGCAGCGATGACGGTGACGCGCACCTCGTCGCCGAGCGTGTCGTCGATGACGGTTCCGAAGATGATGTTGGCCTCGGGGTGCGCGGCCTCTTTCACCAGCTGGGCGGCGTCGTTGATCTCGAAGATGCCGAGGTTCGAACCACCCTGGATCGACAGCAGCACACCGTGAGCGCCCTCGATCGAGGCCTCGAGCAGGGGCGATTCGACGGCGAGCTCCGCGGCCTTGATGGCGCGGTCGGCGCCGCGGGAGGAGCCGATGCCCATGAGGGCGGAGCCGGCTCCCTGCATGACCGACTTCACGTCGGCGAAGTCGAGGTTGATGAGACCCGGGGTCGTGATCAGGTCGGTGATGCCCTGCACACCGGCGAGCAGCACCTGGTCGGCGGTCGCGAACGCCTCGATCATCGAGATGCCGCGGTCGCTGATCTCGAGCAGGCGATCGTTGGGGACGACGATGAGGGTGTCGACCTCTTCTTTCAGGCGCTGCACACCGCCCTCGGCCTGGCTCTGACGACGGCGGCCTTCGAACGAGAAGGGCTTGGTCACGACACCGATGGTCAGTGCGCCGATCGACTTCGCGATCTTCGCGACCACGGGAGCACCACCGGTGCCCGTGCCGCCGCCCTCGCCCGCGGTGACGAACACCATGTCGGCGCCGCGCAGCGCCTCTTCGATCTCCTCGGCGTGGTCCTCGGCGGCGCGTCGCCCAACCTCGGGGTCGGCGCCGGCACCGAGGCCGCGCGTCAGCTCACGACCGACGTCGAGCTTGACGTCGGCGTCGCTCATCAGCAGCGCCTGGGCGTCGGTGTTGATCGCGATGAACTCCACGCCACGAAGGCCGAGCTCGATCATGCGGTTGACGGCGTTGACGCCGCCCCCGCCCACACCGACGACCTTGATCACGGCGAGGTAGTTCTGGTTGTGGCTCATGCCGGCCTCCGTTTGTCCCCGAACCCGAAACTTTAAACCTCATGTTGAGGGTTAAAGAATTGCCCGGTATGCAATTCCTTAGCTCGAACGTAGGCGGCGGATGAGACCCCGCCCGCCCGACACGCGGCGTGTCGGATTATCGCCTCGAAGATCAGCGGACGACGCCCGCCTCGGGCGAGGTCACGTCGTATTCCTTCGCCCGATCCGGAGGGCTCTTCTGCATGAGACGGTCGAGGACGACGGCCTTCTCGGCGGAGCGGTCGGCGCTGCCCCACACGACCTTCGACCCCGACGCCCCGAGCGTCAGCGTCACGTCGTCGGGCGTCGAGGCCGACACCGCGGTGACCTGCGACCGCACGGCATCCGGAAGGGAGCGCACCACGCGTCCCGCGGCCCGGAAGGCGGCCGAGGCGGTGCCACCGGTGATGTCGAGCACGGGCTGACCGGCGGGCGCGTCGGGGGTGGTCGATAGCGCGACGCCGGCGGCATCCACCACCGTGAAACCCGCCGCGGACTGCATCGCGCCGATCGGGGTGCGCTCCACGATGCGCACGACGAGATCGTGCGGCGGACGCGCCTCGAGCGTGTACGACTCCACGAGGGGGAAGCGCACCAGGGCCGCCTTGACGGCGCTGTCGTCGACCATCGCCAGGGGAACACCCAGCTGATTGCCCAGGGCGGCGGAGACGGCTGCCGGGTCGAGCTGCGAGGTTCCGACCACGTCGACCTTCTCGACCGCGAACAGAGGGCTGTACGCCACACCCGCCGTGCCGAGCGCCATGACGAGGAACGCCGAGATCACCCCGATCCACACGCGCCTCCGACGCCGCTGGCGCACGGTGAACCGCCGCACCTCGGCCGAGAGCGCCCGGCGCCGGGCCCGGGAGGCGCGCCACACGTCGCGCAGACCCGCTCCCTGGGCATCCGACTCCCCCGCACCCGAGCCGGCATCGCGCGACCGATCCAGAGGCGTGAGGGCCGTGGTGTCGTCGACCGAGGCCGGACGCCGCGTCGCCGCGGAGCGGTGAGGCGTGGAGCGGCGCGCGGACTCCGGCGTCGACGGCAGGGGCGAGGGCCGCTTCACGCTCAGACCGCCGCGGCCTCGGTGCGGGACAGCGCCTCGAGCACCTGCGGGATGATCTGGTACACGTTGCCGCAGCCCAGGGTGATGACGTAGTCGCCGGGGCGGGCGATCCCGGCCGTGTAGTCGGCCGCCGCCTGCCAGTCGGGCACGTAGTGCACGTGGGTCGGATCGGCGAAGGCGCCGCTGACGAGTTCGCCGGTCACGCCGGGCACCGGGTCTTCGCGCGCGCCGTAGACGTCGAGCATGACCGTGTGGTCGGCGTGGGTCTCGAGCACCTCGGCGAATTCGCGGTACATCTCTTGCGTGCGCGAGTAGGTGTGCGGCTGCTGGATCGCGATGATGCGTCCCTCGCCGACGACCGTGCGCGCGGCCGAGAGCGCGGCGGCGACCTCGGTGGGATGATGCGCGTAGTCGTCGTAGACGCTGACACCCTGCTGCACGCCGTGCAGCTCGAAACGGCGGACCGTGCCGCCGAAACCCTCGACGGCGCGCGCGGCCTCGACGAGAGAGTGGCCGAGCACGCGGAGCACGGCGACCGCACCGGCGGCGTTGACGGCGTTGTGGGCCCCGGGGACACGCAAGCGCACCTCGACGCTCTCGCCGTCGGCGGTGAGCGTGAAAGCGACGGGACCGTCGGTCCGGATGCCGCTGAGACGCACGTCTGCCGCCGCATCCTCGCCGAAGGTCACGACGTTCGCGTGCGTGATGCGCTCGCGCACCGACCGAGCGCCGGCGTCGTCGGACGAGATCACCACGGCCTCACGCGCGGCATCCGCGAACCGGGCGAAGGCCGCGTCGAAGGCGTCGCGCGAGCCGTAATGGTCGAGGTGGTCGGGGTCGACGTTGGTGATGAGGGCG
The DNA here is from genome assembly GCF_030818635.1 of Microbacterium sp. SORGH_AS_0421. Classification (NCBI taxonomy): domain Bacteria; kingdom Bacillati; phylum Actinomycetota; class Actinomycetes; order Micrococcales; family Microbacteriaceae; genus Microbacterium; species Microbacterium sp. SORGH_AS_0421. The sequence goes on along the minus strand of NZ_JAUTAO010000001.1, from coordinate 2,377,362 downwards.
ACGGAGGTGTCGTACAGCTCGAAGGTGCCGTCGGACTCGTCGGCCTCGATGACGACGAGGTCGTCGCTCCCCGTGCCGCTCGAGGCTCCGAGGTCGGCGATCACGCCGCCGTTGACGAACGTGGGGTCGACGTCGAGCGCGCGCAGGGCCGTGACGATCATGCCCGTCGAGGTGGTCTTGCCGTGAGCACCGGCCACCGAGACCAGGCGGCGCCCGCCGATGAGCCAGTGCAATGCCTGGGAGCGGTGGATGACGTGCAGCCCGCGTTCCTTGGCCGTGACGAACTCGGGGTTCTCGGGCCAGATCGCTCCGGTGTGCACGACCGTGTCGGCGTCCCCCAGGTGCGCGGCGTCGTGACCGACGTGGACGACCGCACCGCGTGCGGCGAGATCCCGCAGAGCGGCACTGTCGGAGCGGTCGGAGCCGGAGACCCGGATCCCGCGGTCGAGGAACATGCGCGCGAGTCCCGACATGCCCGAACCGCCCACTCCGATGAAGTGGGCGGAGGAGATCGTCTCGGGGATGGGGAGGCTCAGGTCGGGTCTGATCATGGCGCTTGCGAGTTTACGTCGCCGATCCTGAGCGAAGGTCTCGGCGCGCTGGGGAGGCGGGGCGGTCGAGGCCGGACGTCGGCGGCGGACCGTCGGACAGACCCGGGCGGGCCGGATGCCCGCGGCGGGCCGTCAGGCGGAGTTCTCGGACGACACACCGACCGCACACACCCCGAACCGGCATGTCGCCGACGAACTCCGCGCAACGACACCGGCGGAGAGTGACGCCGGCGGCGGGGCGGAGGGGTCAGCCGCCGAGCGCCTCATCGATGAGGGCGATGACGTTCTCGGTTTCCCGTGCGGATGCCGGTGCGCGCGGCGGCGTCGCGCATCGCGGCGCGGCGATCCTCGTCGCGCAGCAGCGGCACGATGTCGGCGCGCACGCGCTCGGGCGAGAAGTCGGCGTCGGGGATGAGCAGTGCGGCGCCCGCGCGGACGGAGGCTCCGGCGTTGAGGCTCTGCTCGCCGTTGCCGACCGCGTAGGGCACGTACACCGCCGGGATGCCGAGGGCATTGATCTCGCTGACAGTCGCGGCGCCAGAACGGGAGACGACGAGATCGGCGAGGGCGAAGGCGAGATCCATGCGGTCGACGTAGCGGACGACGGCGTAGCCGGCAACGCCCGGGTCGGGCAGATCGGAGTTCTGCCCCGTGACGTGCAGCAGCTGCCAGCCCGCGTCGAGGACGTCGCGCCACGCTCCGCCGAATGCGGTGTTCAGGCGCAGGGCGCCGAGCGACCCGCCGAAGACCAGGAGCGTGGGGCGCGCGGCGTCGAGTCCGAAATGCGCAGCCGCCTCGGCACGGCGTGATGGGGCGTCGAGCTCGACGATCTCTCGGCGCAACGGCATCCCGACCTCGCGCGCTCCGCGTAGCGGCGTGCCCTCGAAGGCCACCCCGACGCCCGCCGCGCCACGGGCGCCCAGCACGTTGGCCAGGCCGGGCCGGGCGTTGGCCTCGTGCACAACGAACGGCACGCGTTCGCGCCGAGCCGCCACGTAGGCAGGCGCAGCGGCGTACCCGCCGAACCCGATGACGACGTCCACTCCGCGCGAGCGGATGAGGCGGCGAACGTGGGCGACCGCGCGCAGGAACCGCACGGGGAACGCCGCGGCTGCCCCGTTCGGTCGGCGCGGGAAGGGGACCTTGGCGACGGTGAGCAACTCGTAGCCGCGCAGCGGGACCAGACGGGACTCGAGGCCCTCGCGCGTACCGAGGACGAGGACATCGGCGGCGCCGTCGCGCGCACGAAGGCCGTCGGCGACCGCGAGCAGGGGGTTCACGTGTCCGGCGGTGCCGCCGCCGGCGAGGAGGTAAGTCGTCACTGTTCGACCCTAACCACGTCGAGCGCGGCCGAGAGGCGAGCGCGCGCTCAGCCGCGCGGACGGCGGGCGGATGCCGCGGCCCGGCGCGCCGTGCGCGGGGGCGCCTCGCTCACCGCGCGGCGATCCGGCAGGGTCCGTGCGCAGGACAGCAAGACGCCGCACCCGATCAGCACCGACAGCAGCGATGTCCCCCCCTGGGACATGAACGGCAGCGGCACACCCAGCACGGGGAACACGCGCAGCACCACCGCGACGTTGATCATGGCCTGGCCGACGATCCAGATCGTGATGCCGCCCGCGACGATGCGCACGAAGGGGTCGTCGGTGCGGCGGATGATGTGGAAAGCGCCGACGGCGAAGAGGCCGAAGAGGAGGAGGACCACGACGCAGCCGATGAGTCCGAGTTCCTCGCCCACGATCGCGAAGATGTAGTCGTTCGCCGCGGCCGGAAGCCAGTCGTACTTCTCGGCGGAGTTGCCGAGGCCGACACCGAAGATCCCGCCGGCGGCGAGACCCCAGATCCCGTGCAGCGGCTGATAGCAGTCGCCGAGGTAGTTGGCGATGCAGTCCTGATCGAGGAAGCTCATGATGCGGCGCATGCGGTCGGCGCTCGTGATGGCGAACAGGGCGATGGCACCGACGGCCGCGAGGGCCGGCAGCACGAAGATGCGCAGCTTCACGCCCGAGAAGAACAGAGCCCCCAGCAGGACGAGCACGAGGATCATCGTCGTCCCCAGGTCCTTGCCGCCCATGACGGTGGCCACGACGAGAGCGAAGACCGGAACGATCGGGATGAACACGTGCCGCCAGTCCCCCAGCAGCGTCTGCTTGCGGTACAGGACGTAACCGAGCCACAGCGCGAGAGCCAGCTTGAGGAACTCCGCCGGCTGAGCCTGGATGCCCGCGAGATTGATCCAGTTGCGGTTACCGTTCGCCGAGATACCCAGGGGGGTGAACACGAGCAGCTGGAAACAGGGTCGCGAGGATCAGCGCGGGCCACGCCATGCGCTTCCAGAATCGCAGGGGCGCTCGGCTGAGGACGAACATCAGCGGGACGCCGATGACGGCGAAGACGCCCTGCTTGATCACGTGCTCGAAGGGGTTCTGCGCGCCGTCGAGAGCGGAGGTCGCCGACAGCACCATCACGAGACCGAAACCGGTCAGCAGGAGCGCGGCGGAGGTGATGAGCAGGAACTCGCTCGGCACGGGCCGGAACGCCCGGCCCAGGGAGACACGGGCGGCGAGCCCGGTGCGTTCGGGTTCGTCGGGTGTGCGCCGCGGAGGAGGTGCCGTCGTGGTCACGCGAGTCCCCTCAGTCGTGCGGTCGAGAATCTCCGTCGTGGCCCGCGATCCACACCTGCACCGCTTCGGCGAAACGGTCGCCGCGGTCGGAGTAGGACGCGAACTGATCGAAGGATGCCGCCGCGGGAGCCAGGAGAACGGTGTCTCCATCCCGGGCCACACCCGCCGCCAGTTCGACGACCCGGGCCATGACGTCTTCAGTCTCGGCGTGGTCGACCTCGAACAGCGGCACCGTCGGGGCGTGTCGCTCGAACGCCGTCACGATCTCGTCGCGCTCGGTGCCGATCACGACGACCGCTCGCACCGACGCGCCACGAGCACGGACGAGGTCGCTGAGGTCGACACCCTTGAGCAGTCCCCCGACCACCCAGACGGCGCCGGGATAGGCCGCGAGCGACGAGGCCGCCGCGTGGGGGTTCGTCGCCTTGGAATCGTCGACCCAGGTCACCCCCCGGTGGACTCCGACGACCTGGATGCGGTGCGGGTCGAGGCGGAAGCGCTCGAGCGTGTCGTGGATGTGCGCGGGGCTCGCGCCGAGGGAGCGCGCGAGCGCCGAGGCGGCGAGGATGTTGGCGACCATGTGGGGGGCCGCGAGCCCCCGCTCGGCGAGGTCGGCCACCGTCGTGAGTTCGAGAGCGGAGGTGGCACGTTCCTCGAGGAACGCCCGATCGACCAGGATGCCGTCGACCACGCCCAGGTCGCTGGGGCCGGGGACACCGAGGTCGAAGCCGATGGCACGAGCGCCCTCGATCACCTCGGCATCCTCGACCATCTCGCGGGTGGCGACGTCCGCCTTGTTGTAGACGCAGGCCACCCGCGTACGAGCGTAGACGCCGGCTTTCGCCGACCGGTACGCGTCAGCACCGCCGTGCCACTCGAGGTGGTCGTCCGCGAGGTTGAGGCACACCGAGGAGTGCGGCGACAGCGCGTCGGAGCCGGTCTGCAGGTTCAGGTACCAGAGCTGGTGGCTCGAGAGCTCGACGACGAAGACGTCGAAGCCGCTCGGGTCGCGCACCGCGTCGAGCACGGGGGTTCCGATGTTGCCCACCGGAACCGCCCGCTGGCCCGCGGTCATGAGCATCTCGGCGGTGAGGCGCGTCGTGGTGGTCTTGCCGTTCGTGCCGGTGATCAGCACCCAGTCGGCGGGGCGCCCGTCGGCCCGCACGACCTTGTCGCGCACGCGCCACGCGAGTTCGACGTCGCCCCACAGCGCGATGCCCCGCTCCCGCGTCCACGCGATCACCGGGTGGTGCGGGGGGAAGCCCGGGGATGCCACGACCACCTCGGGTGCGAAGTCGGCCATCTCGGCGGGCACGGTCTCGAGCGGGCCCTCGTGCAGATTCACGCCCAGCACCGGGAGGAGGCGGGAGTACTCGGCATCCGCCCGCTCGGTCACCACGAGCACCTCGGCGCCGAGCTCGGCGAGGGTGTCGGCGACGGAGAAACCGGTCACCGAGAGACCGAGGACGACGACGCGCAGCCCCTTCCAGTCGGCGTGCCAGCTGGTGAGGGTGGAGAGGTCGGTCATACGCGTGACAGCCATTCGACGTAGAAGAATCCGATGCCCGAGACGGCCAGGAGCCCGGCGATGATCCACATGCGCACGACGATGGTGACCTCGGGCCACCCGCGCATCTCGAGGTGGTGGTGCAGCGGGCTCATGAGGAAGAGGCGCTTGCCCCGGGTGACCTTGAAGTAGGCCCGCTGCAGGATGACCGAGCCCGACGCGATCACGTAGACGCCCGCGATGAGGATGAGCAGGAGCTCGGTGCGGGTGAAGATCGCCAGGGCGGCGATCACGCCGCCGATCGCCATCGAGCCGCAGTCGCCCATGAAGACCTTCGCCTTGGGGGCGTTCCACCAGAGGAAGCCGACGAGGGCTCCCACGAACGAGGCACCGACGATGGCGAGGTCGAAGGGGTCGCGTACGGCGTAACACCCGGCCTGCACGGTGGGGTCGAGCACGTCGGCGCAGACCTGCTTGTTCTGCCAGAAGGCCATGAGGCTGTACGCGCCGACCACGAAGATGCCCGAGCCCGCGGCGAGGCCGTCGAGACCGTCGGCGACGTTGACCGAGTTGGAGGTCGCGGTTCCGATGAGCGAGATCCACGCGAGGTAGAGCAGCCATCCGAGGATCGGCCCGAGCGCGAAGAACGACAGCAGCTGGATGTCGCGGAACACGGAGACGTAGCCCGAGGCGGCGGTCTGTCCGACCGTGTTCGGGAAGTTCAACGCCACGATCGCGAAGGGCACGACCACGATCACCTGACCGGCGATCTTGCGCCAGCCGGAGAGTCCGAGGCTGCGCTGCTGGCGGATCTTCATGTAGTCGTCGATGAAACCGACCACACCGAAGCCGAGCATGAGCCACAGCACGAGCAGGCCCGAGACCGTGGGCGGGTTGTTACCGGCGTACGAACCGATGAAGTACCCGACCATCGTTCCGAGGATGAAGATCGTGCCACCCATGGTGGGAGTGCCGCGCTTGGCCCCGTGCGAGGGGTTGTGCACGTTCTCGGGGGTGCGGATGACCTGGCCCCAGCCCCACTTGCGGAACCACCGGAGGAAGACCGGGGTGAGAAAGAGGGTGAAGGCGAGCGAGATCGCAGCCGACGTCAGAAGTGATCTCACGCGAACAAGTCTCCCAGACGGTCGCCGAGGTGCCGGAGCCCCGCCGAGTTCGACGACTTCACCAGCACGCGATCACCGTCGCGCAGTTCGGTCGAGAGGTAGTCGTAGGCCGCATCGGCGTCGGCGAAGAAGACGGCCTCGCCGTCCCAGGAGCCCTGGGCGATGGCCTCGAGGTACATGCGGCGCGCCTCGGGTCCGATCACGACGATGCGCTGGATGCGCAGGCGCACGGCCAGCAGTCCCACGCGGTCGTGCTCCTCGTCGGCGTACTCGCCCAGCTCGCTCATCGCGCCCAGGACGGCGACCGTTCGCTCCTCGGGACCGGTGATCTGGGCGAGGGTGCGAAGGGCGGCGGCCATGGAGTCGGGGCTGGCGTTGTACGCGTCGTTGATGATGCGCACGCGATCGGAACCCAGCGGCTGCATCCGCCAGCGCTCGGCGATCTCGACGGTCTCGAGACGGGCGATCGCGTGGGCTGCGGGCACGCCGAGCGCGGTGGCGGCGGCGAGGGCCGCGAGAGCGTTCATGACGTGGTGCTCACCGAGCACGCGCAGGGTGAGGGTGAAGGGTTCTCCGTCGATCACCAGATCGGCGCGGGTCCCGGATGCCGAGACCTCCACGTCGACGGCGCGCACCTCGGCCCGCTCGCCCCGACCGAACCACCGCACGTCCTGCCCGCGCTCGCGCGCGATCGGCTCCATCGCGGCCACACGCGGATCGTCGGCATTGAGGACGGCGAGGCCGCCTTCGCGGGTGGCCTTCACCAACTCGCTCTTGGCATGAAACGTCGACTCGATGCCGCCGAACCCGCCGGCGTGCGCCATGCCGACCATCAGCACGACTCCGATGTCGGGGGTGACCAGACCCGCGAGGTGCGCGATGGCGCCCGGGGCGCTGGCTCCGAACTCGCTCACGAGGTAGCGCGTGTTCTCGGTGACGCGCAGCATCGTCAGCGGGGCGCCGACCTCGTTGTTGAACGAGGCGCGCGGTGACACCGTCTCTCCCTCGTCCTCGAGGATGCGCGCGAGGAGGTTCTTCGTGGTCGTCTTGCCATTCGACCCCGTGATGCCGACGATCTTGAGCGCGCCCGTCTCGCGGACTCGAGCCACCACGTCCCGAGCCAGGTCGCCGAGGGCGGCCACGGCATCCGGGACGACGACCTGGCTCACCGCGTCGTCGAGCTCGCGTTCGACGATCGCGAGGGCCGCGCCCCGCTCGACGGCCGTGCCGACGAAGAGGTGGCCGTCGGTGGTCTCACCGGGCTTGGCGACGAAGATGCCGCCGAACTCGATCAGGCGCGAGTCGGTGTCGACGAGCCCCGAGACGAGGGTGTCGGCAGTGTCGTCGCCGCGGACGACGAGGCGCCCGCCGAGCACGTCGGCGAGGTGGGAGAGGCTGAGGGAGATCATTGCTGTGGGACGCCCTTTCCGGTCGCATTCGTTACCGAGACGAGACCGACGTGGGCCCTTTCTCAGCCGAACTTGGGCAGTTCGGGGGTCGTGGTTCCGGACGGGATCACCCGGTAGGACTTGAGAACCTGGGTGAGGGCCTTCTGGAACGCGGGGGCGGTGGCCGCCGACGATTTTACCGTCCGCGGCTCGTCCAGGTTGACCGCGACGACGTACTGGGGGTCGTCGGCGGGGGCGAAACCGATCATCGTGGTGAAGTACGCGTCGGGCTTGTAGGCACCCGTGTTCTCGTCGACTTTCTCACCCGTACCGGTCTTGATCGCGATGCGGTAGCCGGGAATGGCGATCTTGGAGGCGAGCTCGCCCTGCGTGGCGACGTTCTCGAGCATCAGCGAGACCTCCTTCGCCGTGTCGGTCGAGATGACCTGGGTGCCCTCGGTCGAGGGGACGTCGGTGACGGTGCCGTCGGCCGCGGTGCAGCCCTCGACGATCGACAGCGGCTTCTTCACGCCGCCGTTGGCGATGGTCTGGTACGCGCCCACGAGCTGGGGCACGGTGACCGACAGGCCCTGACCGAAAGCCGTGTTGAAGAAGGTCTGCTTGTCCCAGTCCTGGACGGGGTGCAGGATGCCGCCCGACTCACCCGGGAAGTCGATCGCGCTCGTCGTTCCCATGCCGAACTTCTGCAGGTAGTCGAAGCGCGTCTGCGCGGGGATCATCTCGGCGAACTTGGAGATACCCACGTTCGAGGAGTCGATGAGGACGCCGGTGGGGGTGTAGACGTTCGGGCCGTGCGAGAACGCGTCGGAGACGCGCGCGTCGCCGTCCAGCACCTCGCGCCCCGAGGCCGTGACCGTCGTCTGCGGCGTGTACGAGCCGCTGTCCAGGCCGATCGCCGTCGTGAGGGCCTTGAACGTCGAGCCGGGCTCGAACGGGCTCGAGAACGCACGGCTGCCGCGGTCCTCGGGGGCCGTGGCGGTGGGGTCGTTGGGGTCGACCGTCGGGTACTCGGCGAGGGCCCGGATCTTGCCCGTCTTGGCCTCGACCACGGTGATGGTGCCGCGCAACGACCCGGTGTTCTGCACCTGCTCGGCGATGAGCTGTTGCAGGTACCACTGCAGGTCGCGGTCGATCGTGAGCTTGAGGGTGCCGCCGTCGACGGCGGGCTGAGTGACGACCTCGGTGCCCGGGAGCACCACGCCGTCGCGGCTCTGCTGGAAGACGACCTTGCCGTTGGTCGAGGCGAGGCAATCGTTGTCGGCCGCCTCGAGGCCGGCGAGGGCCTGACCGTCGCTGCCGACGAAGCCCAGCAGGTTCCCCGCCACCGCCCCGTCGGGATACATACGACCGGCCTGCGGCGGGAAGCTGAGGAACGGCAGCCCCAGGGCCACGAGGGCTCGGTACTGCTCGGTCGAGACGTTCTTCGCGATCATCGCGTAACGCGACTCGGGGTTGTCGGCCACGGCATCCTGGACGATCTTCTGCACGTCGGCGGCGTCCTGGCCGGTGACACCGGCGATCTGGGCCGCCAGGTCGGGCCAGGCCGTCGTGGTCTCGTTGCCGTCGTCGTCGCGCGTGGTCACGCCCTTCGCGGCGAGCATCGGGTCGATCTGCACGTCGTAGCGATTCACGCTGGTGGCCAGGGGCACCCCGTTGTCGTCGACGATCGATCCGCGCGAGGCGTACTCGATGCGGGAGTTCTGCAGACCCATCGAGAGCGAGTCGTCCACGTGGTCTCGGGCGTTGACGACCTGGATGTCGACCAGGCGGACGACGAAGGCGATGATCACGATCAGGACGACCGCGAGGGCGACGACGGTGCGACGCCGCGGGGAACGGGAGGTTGTCGTCGTCATGGCTCTCATCGTGTCGCGGGAGTCGGCAGACCGTCGCTGATCGGCGGGGGTGTCGCGGATTGGGCGCTCGGGGCGGCGGCCTCGGTCGGCGCGGGCGATCCGGGTGCCGCGGGCGCGGGAGTGGCCGTGCCGTTCTCGGTCGTGGATGCCGCCGGGTCGGTCACGAGCGGGACACCCGAGATCAGGGCGTTGCCGACCGAGCCGCGGCCCTTGGCGTCCACCGAGGAGGCGGTGTCGGCGGGCTTGTCGGAGCCGATCACGGCACCGTCGCTGAGGCGCAGGTACGTCGGCGACTCGTCGATGACCATGCCGAGCGCTGCGGCGTTGGCCGCGAGGTACTGCGGCGAGCTGAGTCCCGCGCTCTCGTCGGAGAGGATCTGCTTCTGGTAGGTCAGATCGCGCTGCTGCTGGGTGAGCGACGAGATCTCGAAGGAGCTCTGGGTCGTCAGGATGCCGAGCCCCATCTGTACCAGCACGATCGCCAGCGCGCCGAGCACGGCGATGACGCCGAACAGGCGCCGCGGGGCCCGACGACGCGCGGTCGCGGGCACGACGGTGAGCCGGCGCTCGCGAACGGGCGTCGGAAAGTCGGGCAGGAAGGCCGCATCGATGGCCTGGGGTGCACTCATGCGTCCTCCTGGATTCTCTCGGCCGCGCGCAGACGCACGGGGGTGGCGCGGGGATTGACCGCGCGCTCTTCGTCGCCCGCCAGCTCCGCGCCGCGAACGAGGAGCCGGAACTTCGGCGCGTGCTCGGGCAGCTCCACGGGCAGTCCGCGCGGAGCCGTGGACGTCGACGCGTCGGCGAAGACGCGCTTGACCAACCGGTCCTCGAGCGACTGATACGACAGCACGACGATGCGCCCGCCGACACCGAGCACGCTCAGCGCGGCCGGGATCGTTCGCTCGAGCACCGACAGTTCGGCGTTGACCTCGATGCGCAGGGCCTGGAAGACGCGTTTGGCCGGGTGACGCTCGCGCAGCACCGCAGCGGGAGTGGCCGCCTGCAGGACATCGACCACCTGGCCGGAGCGCTCGAGCGGCGCCTCGGCGCGGGCGGCGATGATCGCGCGGGCGTAGCGACCGGCGAGCTTCTCTTCGCCGTAGCGCTCGAAGATGCGGCGCAGATCACCCTCGCCGTAGGTCGCCAGCACCTCCGCGGCCGTCACGCCGGTGGTCTGGTCCATGCGCATGTCGAGCGGCGCGTCCTGGGCGTAGGCGAAGCCGCGGTCGGCGACGTCGAGCTGGAGCGACGACACACCGAGGTCGAACAGGATGCCGTCGACCTGGGCGACACCGGCAGAGGCCACGGCCTCGGCGATCCCGTCGTAGACGGTGTGCACCAGGGTCACGCGGTCGCCGAAACGCGCGAGACGCTCCCCCGCGATGCGAAGGGCGTCGGTGTCGCGGTCGAGGCCGATGAGACGGGTCTCGGAGAAGCGTTCGAGGAACGCCTCGGAGTGGCCGCCCATACCGAGCGTTCCGTCGACGAACACCGAGCCGGGCTTGTGGAGCGCAGGGCCCAGCAGCTCGGCGCAGCGCTCGAGCAGGACGGGGGTGTGGATGTCGCGGATGTCCATGATGTGTCGGGCGGAACCTTCGGACTCTGATCCCCATCCGCGTCGACCTGGCGCCGGGGAAGTGCGTCAGGGCGAGCGGCTGGGCATCACAGCCGAAGGGTCAGAAGAGTCCCGGGATCACCTCCTGTTCCATCTCGGCGTACGTTTCTTCGTTGCTCTCCGCGTAGGAGTTCCACGCCTCGGCGTCCCAGATCTCGGCGTGTGCTCCGACGCCGGTGACGACGAGTTCGCGACCGAGCCCCGCGTAGGTACGCAAGGCGGGCGGGACGGTGATGCGGTTCTGACTGTCGGGCTTCTCGGCGCTGGCCCCCGAGAGGAACATGCGCAGGAAGTCGCGGGCCTGCTTGTTGCTGAGCGGGGCCTCGCGGATCCGCTCGTGCACGCGCTCGAACTCCTCGGTGCTGAACACGTAGAGGCAGCGGTCCTGCCCGCGCGTGATCACCACTCCGGCGCCGAGATCGTCACGGAACTTCGCCGGCAGGATGACCCGACCCTTGTCGTCGAGCTTGGGTGTGTGCGTTCCGAGCAGCATTCGGGCGTCCACCCCCTTCGTCCGGCCTGCGAAGTTTCCCCCACTTTACTCCACCGCCCTCCACTTTGCTATCAAATTCCGGGGCTTCTGCGCGGAAGCACAGCCGTGTACTGTGATCGACCGCCCCGACGGATCGCGCCGGACTCCGCGTGTTTCCGCCGCCGAACCGCGAGAATCACCCCCGAAGACAGCTCGAGTGGAGGAAAAGGGAGCGATTCGAGGCCTTATCTCGCCCCTCTCCCCCTCCACGGCGCCATTCCGTCGCGGACAGGACCCCCGGGCGCACGAAAAAGCACCGGCTCCGAAGAGCCGGTGCTGAAGAAGTGGGTGTCGGGCTTAGGGTCCGTCGTGGCGGCGGTCCCAGCGTTCGTTCATTCGATCCATGAACGACGAACCGGAGGCGCGAGCCGGTCGGGGCTTCGCGGCGGGTGCTGCCTGAGCGGCGCCGCGCGTCGGGGTGACGGCGAAGACGACCCCGCCGACCATGAGGAGGAATCCGACGACGCCCACGGCGATGCCGACGAAACCGGTGTTGAACCCGATCGACACGCCCGCGACGAGAGCGCCGAGACCGGCCAGCACGAGGATGGAACCGAGGACGATGTTGCGGTAGCTGAGGGCACGACTGGGGGCAGACACCACATCGGTGTCGTTGCTCATGAGATGGCGCTCCATCTCGTCCAGTAGACGCTGCTCCTGCTCTGACAGTGGCATGCATCCCCCTTTGTTGTTCGTTGTGGACGATTCTACGCGCGGCGTGGATCACTAGGCTAGGCCCGTGGCGACCTCCCCGGAACCGATCGAAGCTGTTTCCCAGCGACTCGACAAGTTCCTCTCCGAACAGCTATCGTACGCCTCTGCACTGGGCCCGGAGGCGGAGGCGTTCACCCGATCGGGGGCTTCCGCCCTCCAGGGAGGAAAGCGTCTGCGGGCCCGCTTCTGCCTCGCCGGGTGGAGTTCGGTTCGCACGCTCGAAGACCCGCCCTCCTCCTCATTCGACGAGTCCGCGCTGGCCGTGGCCACCTCCCTCGAGATCTTCCACGCCGCCGCCCTCGTCCACGACGACCTCGTCGACAACAGCGACACGCGTCGCGGTCAGCCCGCGGCCCACCGCGCGTTGCAGAAAGCGCATCAGGATGCCGACTGGGCCGGCGACTCCGACGCGTTCGGTCGATCCGGAGCGATTCTCCTCGGCGACCTGCTGGTCGCGTGGAGCGACGATCTGCTCGAGGAGGGCCTGAAGGGCCACCGCCATGCCGCCCCGACCCGTCGCGCCTACGCGCGGATGCGCCGCGACGTGACGATCGGCCAGTTCCTCGACGTCGCCGAGGAGTCCGCCTACACCGTCTACCCCGACGATGCCCATGCGGAGCGGGCGCTGCGCATCGCCTCGTACAAGTCGGCGCGCTACAGCATCCAGCAGCCCCTCCAGATCGGCGCGGCTCTCGCCGGCGCCGACGAGGCGCAGCTCGACGCCCTCGGGCGCTTCGGTCACGACGTCGGCATGGCGTTCCAGCTGCGCGACGACGTGCTGGGGGTCTTCGGCGACAGCGCGGTCACCGGAAAGCCGGTCGGTGACGACCTGCGCGAGGGAAAGCGCACGGTGCTGGTCGCCTACGCCCGTGAGAGTCTGTCACCTCAGCGACGCGAGGGCTTCGACGCCCTCCTGGGCGACCCCGCCCTGGATGGGGCGCAGATCGCGGCGCTGCAGCAGACGATCCTCGACACGAGAGCGCTCGAACGCACGGAGGACCTGATCGCCGACTACTCGCGGCGAGCCGATCTCGCTCTCGCCGACGCCGAGGTCGACACGGCCGCACTCGAGGACCTCCGCGCTCTCGCGCGTGCCGCCACCGAACGAACGGCCTGAGGCCGGAACGTCTCAGGCGAGGGTCGCGGCGACTCGGCGGACCTCGCTCTTGCGCCCGGCGAGCAGAGCCTCGATGGGTGCCATGCCGATGCTCTCTTCCGGAGTCAGGAGCCAATCGATGGTCTCGTCGGCGTCGAACCCGGCATCGTGCAGAACGATGATCGTGCCGCGCAGCGACGCCAGCGGGCGCCCGTCCACGATGAAGACCGCCGGCACCTTGAACACGCCTTCGCGGCGCGAGCCGACGAGGTAATGCTCGTCGAACAGGCGGCGGACGCGGCCGAGCGACTCGTCGAGCATCTCGACCAGGTCGGGAATGGTCAGCCACGCGGTCTCGTAACGGGAAGTCTCACTCACTCGCCCATCCTCTCATTTCCGCCGCCCCGGACTGCCCCGCGGTCCATCTGCACACGAGTCACATGCGTCACAACCGTCACTTTCGTTGACATCAGCCCCGAGGCATGCCAGCGTGTCGGGCAGTCGAACGAACGGAATCCCCCCACCATGCGACGACTCACGCTGTCCCCCCTGCCCTCGCGACGCCGCGCGGTCGCCATCTGGCCGGCCGCTGTGGCCGGCTCGATCGCCCTGACCCTCGCCGCCGAGCACGCCGCTCACGCCGCGCCCCCCGAGCCTGCCCTCACGGTCCTGCCGCCCGCCCCCCGCGGTATCGGGGTGCCGGCACTCGCGGCCGTCACCGCCCCCACCACCTACACCGTCAAGTCAGGCGACACGGTGTGGGGCATCGCTCGGGCTCATGGTCTCGACACCGCGGCGGTCCTGGCGGCCAACGGCCTGACACCCGACAGCCTCATCCGACCCGGCCAGGTTCTCGCACTCACCCCCGCGGCGACGCCCGCTCCCCCGGCTCCCGCCGCTCCCGAAGCCGCACCCCGGTCGCACGAGGTCCGCCCGGGCGACACCGTCTCGGCCATCGCCCGCGCCAACGGCGTCTCGCTCGACGCCGTGCTCAGCGCGAACGCCCTCACGCGCGCCTCGATCATCTACCCGGGCGACGTGTTGCAGATCCCGTCGGGATCCCCCGCACCCGCACCCGCACCCGCGGCCGTGGCCCCCGCCACCGCCCCCGGACTGGATGCCGAGCAGTCCGAGAACGCACGCCTGATCATCCGCATCGGGCGAGAACTCGGCGTCTCGGATCGCGGAATACTCATCGCCCTGGGCACCGCGATGCAGGAGTCGTGGCTGCGCAACCTCGATTGGGGCGACCGCGACTCGCTCGGCCTGTTCCAGCAGCGCCCCAGCACCGGCTGGGGCACCCCGGATCAGATCCTCGACCGAGAGCGGTCCACCCGCGTGTTCTACGGCGGAGCGGCCGACCCCAACGGCTCCGCGACCCGCGGCCTGCTCGACATCCCCGGGTGGGACCAGCTGTCGTACGCCGACGCCGCTCAGGCCGTGCAGATCTCGGCCTACCCGGACCGGTACGCCCAGTGGGAGCAACCCGCCACCACGTGGCTCTCCGTTCTCGGCTGATCTTCTCGTCCGAGGTGAGGGTGAGCCGCTCCCCGGCCTCACAGGGGGCGCTCCGTAGACTCGACCTGTGAGCACGAGTCAGCAGGCAGACCCGCTGATCGGCCGTCTCGTCGACGGCCGATACCGGGTCCGCGCGCGTATCGCGCGCGGCGGGATGGCGACCGTGTACGTGGCGACCGACCTGCGCCTCGAGCGCCGCGTCGCGCTGAAGGTCATGCACGGCCACCTCAGCGACGACACCGTGTTCCAGAGCCGCTTCATCCAGGAGGCCCGCTCGGCCGCCCGCCTGAGCGACCCGCACGTCGTGAACGTGTTCGACCAGGGCCAGGACGGCGAGATGGCCTACCTGGTGATGGAATACCTCCCGGGCATCACCCTGCGCGAGCTGCTGCGCGAGCATCGGCGCCTCACGATCGATCAGACCCTCACGATCATGGATGCCATCCTGTCGGGGCTCGCGGCAGCGCACCGGGCCGGGATCGTCCACCGCGACGTCAAGCCCGAGAACGTACTGCTCGCCGAGGACGGCCGCATCAAGATCGGCGACTTCGGTCTGGCGCGCGCGACGACCGCGAACACCGCGAGCGGCGCCCAGCTCATGGGCACGATCGCGTACCTGGCGCCCGAACTCGTCACCCGCGGCACCGCGGACGCCCGCAGCGACATCTACTCGCTCGGAATCATGCTCTACGAGATGCTCGTCGGCGAGCAGCCCTACAAGGGCGAGCAGCCGATGCAGATCGCCTATCAGCACGCCACCGACTCCGTCCCGCGCCCCAGCGCCAAGAATCCCGGCGTTCCGGAGCAACTCGACGAGCTCGTGCTGTGGTCGACCGAGCGCGAGCCGGGCGATCGCCCCCTCGACGCCGGTGCGATGCTCGAGCGGCTGCGTGCGATCGAGAAAGAGCTCGGCCTCGCCCCCCAGGTCGCTCGCGCCGTGTCGGTGGGCACGACGGGCCCGGCCTCCGCAGCGGAGTCCCGCGAGCTGACCAAGGTCCTTCCCCAGACGGCATCCCTCCCCTCCGCCACCATCGATGAACCCGACAACGCCGCGCGCCTGCGCACCCGCACGCGTCGACGCACGGCGCGCGGGGCCTGGCTCCTCGTGCTCGTGCTGCTGCTGGCCGGCGGCGCCGGATTCACCGGCTGGTACTTCGGATCGGGGCCGGGCTCGCTCGTCGCCGTCCCCGACGTCTCGGGGCGGAGCTTCGCCGACGCCCAAGCCCTGTTGACGCAGCAGCAGCTGCAGGCGCAGGCGCAAGAGGTCACGGATCGAGAGATCCCCTCCGGCACGACGGTGGGGTCCGACCCCGCCCCCGGCGAACGGCTCGACAAAGAGACCGTCGTCACCGTCTTCGTCTCGATCGGACCGGCGACCCACCAGATCCCGGCCCTCGCCGGCAAGAGCGCGGACGAGGTGCGCGCAATCCTCGAGCAGGCCTTCGTCGGCGTCGCGGGCGACCCCGAGCGCCAGTTCGCCGACCCCGCCGACGGAACGGTCCTGGGC
This sequence comes from Microbacterium sp. SORGH_AS_0421, assembly GCF_030818635.1. Lineage (NCBI taxonomy): Bacteria > Bacillati > Actinomycetota > Actinomycetes > Micrococcales > Microbacteriaceae > Microbacterium > Microbacterium sp. SORGH_AS_0421. The sequence goes on along the minus strand of NZ_JAUTAO010000001.1, from coordinate 2,361,306 downwards.
GCCTCGGTCATCCCCCGCTCGGGCGGCGACGCGATCGACTGCACGCAGGGCTGCACCGTCTACGAGGGTGACGCGGCCTCGCTCGTCGTCTCTCTCGGCCCGATCCCCGACGTCACCGGAGACTCGCGCTCGCAAGCCCAGCGCGCCCTCGACGGCGTCGGGCTGAAGTCCTCGGTGACCGAGGAGTACAGCAACTCCGTGGCATCCGGCAACGTCATCTCCATGGGCCAGCGCGACGGCGGCGGCAACTGGCGCCCCGGTGACACGGTTCCCCTGCGCGTGTCGATCGGGCCGAAGCCCGTCGAGATCCCCGGCAACGTGGTGGGGATGTCGATCCGGGATGCCGTGAAGACCCTCGAAGCGCTCGGATTCCAGGTCAACGCGGGTATCGACGACGGCACCCTGCCCCTCGGCTTCAAGTACTGGGACATCTACAAGGTTCGCGCCACGAACCCCAAGGCCGGGACGACCGCTCCGCAGGGATCGACGATCACGCTGACGCCGACGTTGTAGGCATCGCCGCCGAAGAGATCGTCGAGCCGCTCGCTGCGATCACCTTCGCGTCCTGACCGCGACCTCACGAACGACGACGCCCCCGACCTGAAGGCCGGGGGCGTCGTCTGATTCACGAGAGAGTCAGCGCTTCTCGAGCTCCTCGGCCACGAGGAAGGCCAGCTCGAGGCTCTGGCGGTGGTTCAGACGCGGGTCGCACAGGCTCTCGTAACGCGTAGCGAGAGTCGCCTCGTCGATCTGCTCCGAGCCGCCCAGGCACTCGGTGACATCGTCGCCGGTGAGCTCGACGTGGATGCCGCCGGGGTGCGTGCCCACCGAGCGGTGCGCCTCGAAGAAGCCGCGCACCTCGTCCACGACGTCGTCGAACCGGCGCGTCTTGTAGCCGGTGGGGGTGGTGATGCCATTGCCGTGCATCGGGTCGGTGACCCAGAGCGGGGTGGCGCCCGAGTCGCGGACGGCCTCGAGCAACGGCGGCAGGGCGTCGCGGATCTTGCCCGACCCCATGCGGGTGATGAAGGTCAAGCGACCCGGCTCGCGCTCGGGGTCGAGCTTGTCGATCAGCGCCAGCGCGGTGTCGGTCGTCGTGGTGGGGCCGAGCTTGACACCGATGGGGTTGCGGATCTTCGAGAAGTAGTCGACGTGAGCGCCGTCGAGCTCGCGGGTGCGCTCGCCGATCCACTGGAAATGCGACGAGGTGTTGTACGGCTGGCCCGTGCGCGAGTCGATGCGCGTCATGGGGCGCTCGTAGTCCATGAGCAGGCCCTCGTGGCCGGTGTAGAACTCGACACGGGTGAGCTCGTCGAAGTCCGCCCCGGCGGCCTCCATGAACTTGATGGCCCGGTCGATCTCGGTCGCCATGCTCTCGTAGGCCTGATTGGCCGGGGTGCTCGCGAAACCCTTGTTCCAGCTGTGCACCTCACGGAGGTCGGCGAAGCCGCCCTGCGTGAAGGCGCGGATGAGGTTCAGGGTCGACACGGCCGTGTGGTAGCCCTTGAGCAGACGCGCGGGGTCGGCCTTGCGCGACTCCTCGGTGAAGTCGTAACCGTTCACGATGTCGCCGCGGTAGGCCGGCAGCGTCACGTCACCACGCGTCTCGACATCGCTCGAGCGCGGCTTGGCGAACTGACCCGCCATGCGGCCCATCTTGACCACGGGCATAGAGGCGCCATAGGTCAGGACGACGGCCATCTGGAGCACCGTCTTGATGCGGTTGCGGATCTGCTCGGCGGTGGCACCGGCGAAGGTCTCGGCGCAGTCACCGCCCTGCAGGAGGAAGGCCTGGCCGGCGGCGGCACGAGCGAGGCGCTCGCGCAGGTTGTCGACCTCACCGGCGAAGACCAGGGGCGGGAGGGTCGAGAGTTCTGCGGATGCCGCGGCCACAGCGGCCTCGTCATACCACTGCGGCTGCTGCTTGATGGGCAGGGTTCGCCAGTGGTCGAGGTCGTGGAGCTGCTGATTCACCCCTGAAGTCTAGTGGCGGGAGACCGGCGCCTTCGCCGCCCGTGACGTGGCGAGACGGTCCTTCACGGTCGAGGCGTAGACGTCTTCGTACCGCTGCTCGCCGAGACGCTGGAGCGCCACCATGATCTCGTCGGTGACGGAACGCAACACGTAGCGGTCGCCCTCCATCCCCTCGAAGCGCGAGAAGTCGAGGGGCTCGCCGATCACGATGCCGACACGCCCCACGCGGGGCAGGCGCTGACCGATCGGCATGACGGCGCCGGTGTCGACCATGACCACCGGCACGACCGGGACGCGCGCCTCGAGAGCCATCCGTGCGATGCCCGTGCGCCCGCGGTACAACGTGCCATCCGGGCTGCGCGTTCCCTCGGGGTAGATGCCGAGCAGCTCGCCACGCCCCAGCACCCCCAGGCCCGTGTTGAGAGAGGCCTCGGAGGCCTTGCCGCCCGACCGGTCGATGGGCAGCTGGCCCGTCGCGGTGAAGAACATGCGAGTGGCCCAGCCCTTGAGACCCTTGCCCGTGAAGTAGTCGCTCTTGGCGAGGAACGCCATCCGGCGGTCGATCATGAGCGGCAGGAAGATCGAGTCGGAGAACGACAGGTGGTTGCTGGCCAGGATCGCCGCGCCGTCGGCGGGGATGTTGCGCCGGCCCACCATCCACGGGCGGAACACGGCCTTGATCACCGGCCCGATTACCACGTACTTCATGAGCCAGTAGAACATCGTCAGCGCTCCTTCCCGGCGAGGTCCGCGACCCCGATGAGACCGGCGTCGTTGCCCAGACGTGCGATCGCGAACTCGGCGACCGGACGTTCACCGTACCCCGGGAGCGAGGTCTCGTACGCGAGCTTCACGGGCTCGAGCAGGTCGGCGCCGAGCTGGGCCACTCCCCCGCCGATCACGAAGACCTCGGGGTCGAGCACCGCCTGGAAGCCGCCGCACGCCTCGCCCAGGGCCGTGGCGACACGGCGGAGGGCCTCGATCGCCCCCGGATCGCCGGCGAGGACCAGGCGCGAGACGGCGGGGCCGGGGATCGCGCCCCGCTCCTCGCGCACGGCGGCGAGAGCCGCGCCGATGCCGCCCTCGTCGGCGATGGCGTTGGCCTCGCGCTGCAGTGCGCGTCCCGAGGCGTACTGCTCGAGGCATCCGTTCTGCCCGCACCCGCAGGGGTGACCGCCGCGCACGAAGCGCATGTGGCCGAGTTCGGCGCCGATGCCGTGCCCACCGCGGAAGAGCTCCCCGTCGGTGACGACGGCACCGCCGACGCCGGTGCCCATCGTGAGCATGACCATGTCGCGCACGCCCCGCCCCGCCACCGAAGCGGTACTCGCCCCAGCCCGCGGCGTTCGCGTCGTTCTCGATCGTGACGGGGGCGTCGAGACGCTGCTCGAGACGCGCGCGGAGGGGCTCGTCACGCCAGTCGATGTTCGGCGCGTAGATGACGGTGCTGCGGTCGCGGCTGATGAAGCCGGCGGCGGCCACGCCGATCGCGTGGATCTCGTGGGCGCGGCGCAGATGATCGGCCATGTCGACCACGGCGTCCACGAGGGCCGCGGGGTCGATGGGAGTGTCGACACGAAGCTTCTCGACGATGGTGCCGTCGTCGTCGACGACGCCCCCCGCGATCTTCGTTCCTCCGATGTCGATGCCGACGTTGCGCACCGCGCTCCCTTCCGGGCCCACCGTGCGGCTCGGCCCGGAGCAGTCTAGCCACCCGGTGCAACCGACGATGATGCCGTGCACTCCCCGGGGCGAGCACGTCGATGCGGATAGACTCGTCCCACAGCTCGACGTTCTTCCGGTGCCAAAGGAGTTGCCGTGATCCAGTTCGATCAACCCGCCCTCATCCCCGCAGACCCCGACGCCAACGCGTCCGACCTGCTCGCCGACCGCGTCCGCGCCACCCCCGACCGGCCGCTGTTCGCGGTGCCCGACCGAGACGGATGGCGAGACGTCACCGCCGTCGAGTTCGAACGGCAGGTCATCGCCCTCGCGAAAGGCTTCGTCGCCGCCGGCATCCAGCCCGGCGAGAAGGTGGGGTTCATCGCCCGCACCACCTACGACTGGACCCTGATCGACTTCGCGCTGTTCTACGCCGGCGCCATCATGGTCCCGGTCTACGAGACCAGCTCGCCGTCGCAGATCTCGTGGATCCTGTCGGATTCCGGTGCGATCGCCGTGGTCCTGGAGTCCACGGAACACGCCGAACGTCTCGACGAGGTCCGCAGCGACCTCCCCCTCGTCCGCGAGGTCTGGGCGATGCACTCGGGAGCCCTCGACGCGCTCGTCTCGGGCGGCACGCACATCACCGACGAAGAGATCGAGCGCCGCCGCCACCTGGCGAAGGCCTCCGACGTCGCCACCCTCATCTACACCTCGGGCTCCACCGGCCGTCCGAAGGGCTGCGTGCTCGTCCACAGCAACTTCGTCGAGCTGGCGCGCAACTCCGCCAAGTCGCTGCACGAGGTCGTCGAGACCCCTGGCGCTTCGACCCTGCTGTTCATCACGACGGCGCACGTGTTCGCGCGTTTCATCTCGCTGCTCAACGTGCACGCGGGCGTGAAGACAGGACATCAGCCCGATACGAAACAGCTCCTCCCGGCGCTCGGCAGCTTCCGCCCCACCTTCCTCCTCGCGGTCCCCCGCGTGTTCGAGAAGGTCTACAACTCCGCCGAGCAGAAGGCCGAGGCCGGCGGCAAGGGCAGGATCTTCCGCGCCGCCGCCGACGCCGCGATCGAGCACTCCCAGCGCCTGCAGGACGGAAAGTCGATTCCCCTGCTGCTCAAGATCAAGTTCGCGCTCTTCGACAAGCTGGTCTACTCCAAGCTGCGGGATGCCATGGGTGGCAACATCGTCTATGCGGTGTCGGGATCGGCCCCTCTCGGCCCCCGCCTGGGTCACTTCTTCCGCAGCCTCGGCGTCGTGATCCTCGAGGGCTACGGCCTCACCGAGACCACCGCCCCGGCCACGGTGAACCTCGCCACGAAGTCGAAGATCGGCACCGTCGGTCCCGTTCTGCCGGGTGTCGGCATCCGTCTCGCCGATGACGGCGAGATCCAGGTGCGCGGTATCAACGTGTTCCGCGAGTACTGGCAGAACCCCGAGGCGACGGCCGACGCCTTCGACGGCGAATGGTTCAAGACCGGCGACATCGGCGCCTTCGACAGCGACGGATTCCTCGCCATCACGGGCCGCAAGAAAGAGATCATCGTCACCGCGGGCGGCAAGAACGTCGCTCCCGCCGCTCTCGAGGACCCGATCCGTGCGAACCCGATCGTCGGTCAGGTCGTGGTCGTGGGCGACCACAAACCGTTCATCGCGGCCCTGGTCACGCTCGACACCGAGATGCTCCCGACCTGGCTGGCCAATAACGGCCTGCCCGCCGACATGCCGCTCGCCGAGGCGGCCGAGAACGACAAGGTGCGCGCCGAGGTGCAGGGCGCGATCGACCGCGCCAACACGCGGGTCTCGCGCGCGGAGTCGATCCGCAAGTTCACGATCCTGCCCACCGAGTGGACCGAGGCCAGCGGGCACCTGACGCCGAAGATGAGCATCAAGCGCAACGTCATCGTCGCCGACTTCGCCGACGCCATCGAGGACATCTACGCCGTGCCGGTGAACACGACCAACGTGTCGCTCCCCTGAGACGCGCGACGACGACGGCCCGGTCCCCCCGAGGGGCCGGGCCGTCGCGTATCCCGTCTCACGACGTCAGCGACCCGCACAACCTCAGCCCGGCGCCCCGGAAACCCACGGAGGTTGCGCAAATCGCGGAGAGTACGCCGACGCCGGCCACACCTCGGCGACCCGCACAACCTCAGCGATCCGCACAACCTCAGCCCGGCACACAGGAAACCCACGGAGGTTACGCAAATCGCCGAACGTACGCCGACGCCGGCTACACCTCGGCGACCCGCACAACCTCAGCGACCCGCACAACCTCAGCCCAGCGCGCCGGAAACCCACGGAGGTTACGCAAATCGCCGAGGATACGCCGACGCCAGCCGCACCTCGGCGCCCCGCACAACCTTAGCGATCCGCACAACCTCAGCCCGGCGCCCCGGAAACCCACGGAAGTCACGCAAATCGCCGAGGATACGCCGACGCCGGCCACACCTCGGCGACCCGCACAACCTCAGCGACCCGCACAACCTCAGCCCGCCGCACCGGAAACCCACGGAAGTTGCGCAAATCGCCGAGGATACGCCGACGCCAGCCGCACCTCAGCGACTCGCACAACCTCGGCGATCCGCACGACTACGGCTCGACATGGCCGAGAACGACGGAGGTTGCGCGAATCCCGGGGGAAGCGCGTGACCCGGCTCCGAATCAGAACCAGTCGCTCTCGCGCACCTGGCGCATCGCCTCGCGACGCGTCTCGGCGGACAGGCGCGAGAGGTACAGCATGCCGTCGAGGTGATCGGTCTCGTGCTGCAGGGCCTGGGCGAGCAGCCCCTCGCCCTCGAGCACGACCTCGTTGCCGTCGAGGTCCATTCCGACGACCTTGGCCCACGGATAACGCAGCGCATCGTGCCAGAGACCCGGCACCGAGAGGCACCCCTCCCCCACCGGCTCCGGCTCTCCGCGCGTCTCGACGAGCACGGGGTTGAGCACGTAGCCGATGTCGCCATCGATGTTGTAGCTGAAAGCGCGCAGACCCACGCCGATCTGCGGCGCCGCGACCCCCGCGCGCCCGGGCAGCTCGACCGTGTCGATCAGGTCTTGGACGAGGGCACGGATGCCGTCGTCGATCTGCTCGATGGGCGCACTGGGCGCGCGCAGGACGGGGTCGCCGAACAGGCGGATCGGGCGGACGCTCATGCCGCGACCGCCGGGGCACGCAGGCCCTCGACGACGGCGGCGGCGAGCTCGCGCGCGGCCTGTCGGGTCGAGGGCTGCAGGTCGCGGAAGGTGATGGCGCTGCCCGCGGCGATACGTGCGTCGTAGGGCATGCGGATCACGGTGCGCACACGCGAGCGGAAGTGCGCCTCGAGCTCGCTCTCGCGCACCAGCGGCGTGCCGGGGCGGGAGTTGTTCAGCACGACGACCGCATCGCGGACGCGCGCCGCGTAGCCGTTGGTCTCGAGCCACGTGAGCGTCTCGGACGCGAGGCGCGCCTCGTCGACCGACAGGCCCGCCACGATGACCAGGGTGTCGGCCAGTTCGAGTGTCGCGCCCATGACCGAATGCACGATCCCCGTGCCCGTGTCGGTGAGGACGATCGAGTAGTAGTGCGCGGCGACGTCGGCGACCTGGCGGTAGTCGTCGTCGCTGAAGGCCTCGGACACCCGCGGATCGGAATCGGATGCCAGCACGTCGAGGCGCGTGGCGTCGCGAGCGACGATCGACGAGACGTCGTTGTAGCCGACCATCTCGTCGTGCGAACGGACGAGGTCGCGGACCGTGCGTCCGTTCGGACGGCCGACGCGGTCTGCGAGCGTCCCGCGATCGGGATTGGCGTCGACCGCGATGATGCGGTCGTCGCGCGCGTCGGCGAGGGCCATGCCCAGGAGCGAGGTGACGGTGGTCTTGCCCACACCGCCCTTGCGCGAGAGCACCGGCACGAACCGCGCGCCGCCCGCGAGAGGCGTAGCGATCCGGCGGTCGAGATCCTTGCGCTGACGGGCGCGACGACCGTCGCCGAGGTTGATGCGGTGACGCGAGACCGAGTACACCAGCTGCTGCCAGAGGCCCTCGGGCTCGGGACGCGCGATCTGACGCGGATCGAGCAGACGGTCGGCGGTGAGCAGGTCGGAGCTTTCGCGCGCGTCGTCGATCTGACCGATGCGCTTCGAGGTCAGTGTGACCTCCGGAGCGGGCGTGCGCACGCGCTCCAGCGCGCGGGCGCGATCGACGCGGGCGGCCTCGTCGGCGGCACGGGCGGCATCATCGGCCTGGTGGGCGCTGCGGCGCGTGAGCGGAATCGTTCCGATGACGCCCGTCGCGGCGCGCTCTGCGCGCGTGGTCGGCGCCGCTGCGGGGGCGACGACTGTCTGAGGCTCCGCCCCGGCAGAGTCGGCTTCGATCTCGACCTCGGCGGTAGCCGGCGGTGCGGGCTGCGACTCGGCGGTGACCGGCGGGAGGGGCGCGTCGACGGACTGTCGGGTGGGCTCGGGTGTATCTGCCACGGTCTCGGTCTCCTCGACCTCTGCGTCGTCTGCGTCGTCGGCGTCGTCTGCGTCGTCGTCGTCGTCGAAGGGTACGGTCGCGGCGAGCTCGGTCTCCTCGACAGCGACCTCTTCCGGCTCCGCGGGTGCGGGCACCGCGTCGTGCGGCCTCGCTTCTTCCGAGTCAATCTCCTCGGTGTCGCCGTGCTCAGGCTCGCCGACGGCCGCGGGGACCCACGGCGCGTGCGTGAGCGGCTCCGAGGTGTCCGCCGACACGTCGGACTCGACGTGCGTCTCGGGCTCGCGTTCATCGGCCGGTGCGTGGTCCGGCTCGAGGTCTTCCCCACCCCGGGACGCCGCATCCAGGGCTCCCCCCGTCTCGGCGGCATCGGCTTCGGTCACGAGGGCATCGACGATCTCGGCATCGGCAAGGTCTTCGGCCCGCGGGTCGGACGCGGCTGCCCCGGCCAGGTCGTCTTGCGCCTGGTCGATTGGCGAGAGCAGGTCCTCACCCGGGAGGGCGTCAGCGGCGGTCGGGGCGTCGACGTCATCGTCCTCGTCGACGCCCACGGGCTCGTCGCCGGAGGCAAGCTCCTCGGCCTCTTCCGACGAGAAGGTCTCGCCCGAGCGGTCCTGGTCTTCGTCGATCTCGCGCGATTGCGCGGACGGCTCCGCCGCGGCATCCGCTGCGGTCTCGTCACCGACTCTTTCCGCGACGGCCGGGGGCTCGGCATCCGGCATCTCGTGCTCCGAGGCGTCGCGGGGCGACTCGTCGACGATCTCCGCATCGTGCACGTCGTCGTCGGAGAGCGGCTCCGTCGTTGCGTCCGTGTCATGCGGCTCGAGGATGATGTCGCCGGTCGGGAGCTGCTCGACGTGCGGGTCGTGCACGATCTCGGCGTGGTCGTCGATGCCGGCGGGTACGGCGGAGGGAACGCGCGGGGCGTCGAGGGCGGCGAGATCGGCCTCGTCGAGGGGGATCTCGTCTTCGATCACATCGTCATCGAGGTCGTCGTCGTCGCTGGCCACGGGCAGGTCGACATTGACCTGAGCGATGTGCCCGCCGAGGATCGTGATGCTGGCCGTGTCGAGATTCCCGCTCTCCTCGAGCACGCCGTGCTCGGCGTTCTCGTCGGGGTTCGCGTCGGTGCGGTCGGGGGTCACTGCAGTCTCCAAACGGGAAGAGGGCGCGAAAGCGCCCCCTTCTAGGTTACTGCGCTTGGCGGATTACCAGCAAAAGATCTCCTGCTTCCACCTGTTGTGTGGTACCGATGGCGACACGTTCGACCACGCCGTCGACGGTCGCGGTGATGGCCGCTTCCATCTTCATCGCCTCGATCGAGGCCACGGCCTGACCGGCCGAGACGCGGTCCCCCGCCGTCACCTTCATCGTCACGACGCCCGAGAACGGCGCTGCCATCTGCCCGGGTTTCGAGGTGTCGGCCTTCTCGGCCTGGCGGGCTTCGACGTCGATCGAACGATCGCGCACGAAGACCGGGCGCAGCTGGCCGTTCAACGTCGTCATCACCGTGCGCATGCCCTTGTCGTCGGCCTCGCCGACGGCCTCGAGCCCCACGAACAACTGCACACCCCGTTCGATCTCGACGGTGTGCTCTCCGCCGGACTGAAGACCGTAGAGATAATCGGCCGTATCGAGCACGCTGAGATCGCCGTACGTCTCGCGGGTCTGCTCGAAGGTGCGTGTCGGGCCGGGGAAGAGCAGCCGGTTCAGACGCGCGCGTCTCTCGGAGGACTCCCCCGCCAGGGCGGCCTGGTCGTCGTCGGTGAGCGGCGTCGTGCCGGTCTTGGCATCCCGCCCGGCGAGAACCTTCGAACGGAAGGGCTCGGGCCATCCGCCCGGCAGGTCGCCGAGCTCGCCCGCCATGAACGAGACGACCGAGTCGGGCACGTCGTACTTCTCGGGGTGCTGCTCGAAATCGTCGGGGTCGGCCCTGACGGCGGCGAGGTGCAGGGCGAGGTCGCCCACGACCTTCGAAGAGGGTGTGACCTTCGGCACGCGGCCGAGGATGCGGTTCGCCGCGGCGTACATGTCCTCGATGAGCTCGAAGTCGTCGGCGAGCCCGAGCGCGATCGCCTGCTGGCGCAGGTTCGACAGCTGCCCGCCCGGGATCTCGTGCCGGTACACGCGTCCGGTAGGACCGGCCAGTCCCGATTCGAACGGACGGTACAGGTGACGCACCGCCTCCCAGTACGGTTCGAGGTCGCTCACGGCCGCGAGGTCGAGACCGGTGTCGCGATCGGTGTGCGCGAGGGCCGCGACCAAGGCCGACAGGGACGGCTGGCTGGTGGTTCCCGCCATGGGTGCCGACGCCGCGTCCACGGCATCCGCTCCCGCAGCCGACGCGGCCAACAGGGTCGCGAGCTGTCCGCCCGCGGTGTCGTGGGTGTGCACGTGGACCGGCAGGTCGAACCTCTCGCGCAGAGCCGAGACGAGCTTGGCCGCGGCCGTGGGGCGGAGCAGCCCCGCCATGTCCTTGATCGCGAGCACGTGCGCGCCCGCATCGACGATCTGCTCGGCCAGACGGAGATAGTAGTCCAGCGTGTAGAGGTCCTCGGCGGGATCAAGAAGGTCGCCGGTGTAGCAGACGGCCACCTCGGCGACGGCGGTGCCAGTGCGCAGAACCGCGTCGATCGCCGGGCGCATCTGAGACACGTCGTTGAGCGCATCGAAGATGCGGAAGATGTCGACCCCGGATGCCGCGGCCTCGGCCACGAACGCATCGGTGACCTCCGTGGGGTACGGGGTGTAGCCGACGGTGTTGCGGCCGCGCAGGAGCATCTGGATGGCGACATTCGGCAGGGCCTCGCGGAGAGCGTCGAGGCGCTCCCACGGGTCTTCGCCGAGGAAGCGAAGGGCGACGTCGTAGGTCGCCCCGCCCCAGGCTTCGACGGAGAGGAGTCCGGGCGTCAGGCGTGCGACGTAGGGGGCGACACGCGCGAGGTCACGGGTACGCACGCGCGTGGCGAGCAGCGACTGGTGCGCGTCGCGGAACGTCGTCTCGGTGACCGCGAGAGCGGTCTGCTCGCGCAGCGCCTTCGCGAAGCCGGCGGGTCCGAGCTCCCGCAGACGCTGGCGCGAGCCGCCGGGCGCCGAGGCGGCCAGATCGAGCGTGGGAAGCTTCGCGCCCGGATCGATCGAGAGCGGGTTCTCACCGTTGGGGCGGTTGACGGTGGTGTCGACCAGCCACGAGAGGATCTTCGTTCCGCGGTCCTTCGACTCGCGGCCCTTCAACAGCTCGGGGCGTTCGTCGATGAACGAGGTGCTCAGGTCGCCCGCGACGAAGGCGGGGTCGTCGAGCACGGCCTGCAGGAACGGGATGTTCGTGGAGACACCTCGGATGCGGAACTCGGCGAGGGCCCGACGGGCGCGCGACACGGCGGCCTCGAAGTCGCGGCCGCGACACGTGAGCTTCGACAGCATCGAGTCGAAGTGCGGGCTCACCTGCGAACCGGCCGCTGTCGTGCCTCCGTCGAGACGGATGCCGGCCCCACCGGGCGACCGGTAGGTCGTGATCTTCCCGGTGTCGGGGCGGAATCCCTGGGTGGGGTCCTCGGTGGTGATGCGGCACTGCAACGCCGCGCCGCGCAGGCGGATGTCCTCTTGCTGGAGATGCAGGTCGGAGAGGGTGGCTCCGGCAGCGATGCGCATCTGCGACTGCACGAGGTCGACGTCGGTCACTTCTTCGGTGACCGTGTGCTCGACCTGGATGCGCGGGTTCATCTCGATGAAGACGACCTCGCCGGTGCGCGGGCCCGCGGTCTCCAGCAGGAACTCCACCGTTCCCGCGTTCTGATAGCCGATCGAGCGCGCGAACGCGACGGCGTAGCGATGCAGGTCGTCGCGGACCGACGGGTCGAGGTTCGGCGCGGGCGCGATCTCGATGACCTTCTGGTGGCGCCGCTGCACCGAGCAGTCGCGCTCGAACAGGTGCACGGTCTCTCCCGCGGCATCCGCGAGGATCTGCACCTCGACGTGACGCGGACGCTGGACAGCCTGCTCGAGGAACATGCGCGGGTCGCCGAAAGCGCTCTGCGCCTCGCGCATGGCCTCGGCCAGGGCCGGGGCGAGCTCGCCCTTCGATTCCACGCGGCGCATGCCGCGCCCGCCCCCGCCGGCGACGGCCTTCGCGAACACGGGGAACCCGATGTCGTCGGCCTGAGCGAGCAGTTCGTCGATGTCGTCCGACGCCGGGGTGGAGCGCAGCACCGGAACGCCCGCCGAGATCGCGTGCTCCTTCGCCGTGACCTTGTTGCCGGCCATCGCGAGCACTTCGGCGGGAGGACCGATGAAGGTGATGCCGTGAGCGGCCGCCTTCTCGGCGAGCTCCGGGTTCTCGGACAGGAAGCCGTAGCCCGGGTAGATGGCATCCGCCCCGCATTCGCGGGCGACGCGGATGATCTCGTCGACGTCGAGGTAGGCGCGGACCGGGTGGCCGCGCTCACCGATCTGGTAGGCCTCGTCGGCCTTCAGGCGGTGGAGCGAGGCACGATCTTCGTACGGATAGACCGCGACGGTGCGGGCGCCGACCTCGTATGCCGCGCGGAAGGCGCGGATCGCGATCTCCCCGCGATTGGCGACCAGGATCTTCGAGAACATGCGCACCTCACGTCAAGCTGGCGGAGCTGAATGTGCTCACAGCCTAGGGGACGGTAACGTGGACTCTCGTGCACGTACTCTCCGTCAGCTCTCTCAAAGGCGGGGTCGGCAAGACGACCGTGACACTCGGGCTGGCTTCCGCAGCCTTCGCACGTGGCGTTCGCACTCTCGTCGTCGACCTCGACCCTCAGTCCGACGTGTCGACCGGGATGGACATCCAAGTCGCCGGTCGGCTCAACATCGCCGATGTCCTGGCCAACCCCAAAGAGAAGGTCGTCCGACAGGCGATCACCTCCAGCGGGTGGGCGAAGGTTCATCCGGGCACGATCGACGTGCTCATCGGCAGCCCCTCGGCCATCAACTTCGACGGTCCGCATCCCAGTGTCCGCGACGTCTGGAAGCTCGAAGAGGCTCTGGCGACCATCGAGGCCGACTACGACCTGGTGCTGATCGACTGCGCGCCGTCGCTGAACGCCCTCACGCGCACCGCGTGGGCCGCGAGCGACCGCGTCGTCGTGGTCACCGAGCCGGGCCTGTTCTCCGTCGCCGCAGCCGACCGTGCCCTGCGCGCGATCGAGGAGATCCGCCGTGGACTCTCGCCGCGCCTGCAGCCGCTCGGCGTCGTGGTCAACCGCGTCCGCCCGCAGTCGATCGAGCACCAGTTCCGCATCAAGGAACTCCGCGACATGTTCGGCCCCCTGGTCCTCAACCCGCAGCTGCCCGAGCGCACCTCGCTCCAGCAGGCGCAGGGCGCGGCCAAGCCGCTGCACGTGTGGCCCGGCGACTCCGCTCAGGAGCTCGCTGCCGACTTCGACGCGTTGCTCGACCGGATCGTGCGCACCGGCCGTATCCCCGTCGAGAACGAGGCACCCCAGGCCTGACCGCAGTCCTGTCCGACGCCGCCCCGCTGCCTCGCAGTCGGGCGGCGTCCGTCATTACGGCGCTCCGCGAGACCCCTGAGCACATCGAGGGGCCGAGATCCGTGCCGGCATCGGCGCTGTCGACGCACCCGCCGCTCCCCTACTGGTCGTCGGCCGAGAGGAGTCGGAGCACGACGCATTGCCGGATGCCGTGGCATCCGACGAGAAACGGGCGTGTCTACGCGGTGCGGGCGGCGCGGCGCGCGGCGAGTTCGTCGACGGCCTCGGGGGTCGCCTTTTCGAAATCGACCAACGTCGACTCGACCTCGCGGAGGACCTTGCCCACGGCGATGCCGAAAACGCCCTGTCCGCGGCTGACCAGGTCGATGACCTCGTCGTTCGAGGTGCAGAGATACACCGATGCTCCGTCGCTCATGAGCGTGGTGCCGGCGAGGTCGCGGATGCCCGCGGCGCGGAGCTGGTCGACCGCCGTGCGGATCTGCTGCAGCGAGATGCCCGTGTCGAGAAGGCGCTTCACGAGCTTGAGGACGAGGATGTCGCGGAAACCGTATAGGCGCTGCGATCCCGAGCCGCTCGCTCCGCGAACCGTCGGAACGACGAGCTCGGTCCGAGCCCAGTAGTCGAGCTGGCGGTAGGTGATGCCGGCGGCGCGTGCCGCGACGGCTCCGCGGTAACCGGTGTCGTCGTCCATCTCGGGCAGACCGTCGGTGAAGAGGAGATCAGCGGCGAACCGAGGTTCACCGAGTGCGTCGCCAGCGTTCATGCTCGCGTCCTCCTCATCGGTTCGTTTCCTCCACGCTAGATGAGCGGAGGTCCCCCGGCAATGACATCCGCTCCGAGGGCTGCGGCGTGTCGCGATCAGGACAGGATTCGCTCGAGAGCGTCTCGCACGAACATCGTGCGCACCTCGTCGAGACGGGCCGCGAGCTCGGGTGCGAGCTCACTCGCACGAGCCCGAGAAGGCGCGTCGGGACGACGCAGCAGAGCCGACAACGCGGACTCCACCAGTGAGACCTCGCGCTCGGCGCTCTGGCGGAGCGAGCGGATGTGACGCGGCTCGATGCCGTGGCGATCGAGCGCGACGAGAGCCCGCAGCAGAGTGACGGCCTGCTCGGAATACGTGTCGGCACCGGCGATCACCCCCGTGCTGACCGCGTCGTTCAGCAGCTGGGGACGCGCGCCTGCGGCGGACAGGAGTTCTTCGCGACGATAGCGGCGCGGAGCGCTCGTCATCGACGGGATCGATGTGGGCGGCGCCGGGTTGCGGCCCGCGTCGAGGTCGGCGAGGTAATCGCGGATGACCACGAGCGGAAGGTAGTGATCGCGCTGCAGAGTGAGCGCGAGGCGCAGGCGCTCGAGGTCGGCGGGCGAGAACTTGCGGTACCCCGACTCGGTGCGGGTCGGCGACACGATGCCCTGCACCTCGAGAAAGCGGAGCTTGCTCGAGGTGAGCGCGGGGAAGTCGGGGGTCAGACGCGCGAGCACCTGGCCGATGCTGAGCAGCCCCGCAGCCGTCTGTCGACTACGGGAGGGGGCTGCCGCCATCAGCGCTCTGCCGCGGGCAGGTCGACCGGCGAGCCGAAGAAGTTCAAGCGGAACTTGCCGATGCGCACCTCGGCGCCGTTGACGAGAGCCGAGCGATCGACCCGCTCGCCGTTGACGTAGCTGCCGTTCAGCGAACGCTGGTCGACGATCTCGAACGAACTGCCGGAACGCAGGATCTCGGCGTGACGGCGTGACACGGTCACGTCGTCGAAGAAGAGGTCGGCCTCGGGGTGACGGCCGACGGTGGTCACGTCGGTGTCGAGCAGGTATCGGGCGCCGGTGGTCGGACCGGAGCGCACGATGAGCAGGGCCGCCCCCGAGGGGAGGGCCTCGATCGCCTCGAGCTCGGCCTCGGTGAGATCGGCACCGAAGGGCACGAACGACAGGTCGGCGTCGTGGGTCTGGGTCGTGTCGTGCGACGCGCCGGCTGCTGCGGCGTCGGCCGCGCGCCGGATCTCGTCTCGCTCGAATCGGCTGGTCTCGTCCACGGCTTCTCCTTCATATTCACCATAACCGATCGGTCGCCAACGGCGGGGTCGACCGACTTCGAGCAGGTCATGGTGAGGCGTGATGTGTCTGTATTCGCCGAAACCGGGACACCGCGGTTTGGGGGATGCGGAGGCGGCCGACGAGACACTCGAACCTATCGACCCGGACCTACCCCTGTCGAGTCCGCATCACCCGCTGTCGGCGCGCCGTCTTCACCCCGGACCGCTACGCAGGACGCCGAGACCCTGCGCATGCCCCCCGTCCGGCCGCTTTCACCCTGGTTAGGGTCGGAGAATGACTTCCTCCGAGACGCCTCGCCGCCGCACTGTTCCCGCTGTCCTCGCCGCAGGCCTGCTGGCCGCCGCCGCACTTCTCGTGCCGGCACTGCCGGCCGCGGCCCACGACGAACTCGTCTCTACCGACCCCGCGGCCGGCGCGACGCTGGAGTCGCTCCCCTCCCAGATCACCCTGTCGTACAGCGCCGACATCCTCACCGACGCGGGAGCGACCGTGATCGAGGTCACCGACTCCGCCGGAGCCTCCCTCGCCAACGGCGCCCCGACCGTCTCGGGAACCGAGGTGACGCAGGCCCTGGCGGGGCCGGCATCCGGGACCGTCACCGTGAAGTGGCGGGTCGTCTCGAGCGACGGGCACCCCATCGACGGCGACTTCGCCTTCGCGGTCCCCTCGGCCGCTCCCACCCCCACCGCGACCGCGACCCCCACCGCGTCGGCGAGCCCCGCGGCGACCGAGAGCGCCGCACCCTCGGCGACGTCGGAGGCCACTCCGCTGCCCGCCGAGGACAGCTCCGGCGCCTCGCCCCTGCCCTGGATCCTGCTCGCGATCCTGCTCGTGATCGTGGCGGGCGTCCTCGTCTACGTCCTCGCCTCGCGCGCGGGCCGCAAGACCGCCGGCGGCGACACCACCGGGCGATAGGCTGGAACCATGCCTCATTACGATCTGGTCATTCTTGGTGCGGGTCCCGGCGGGTACGTCGCCGCCGTCCGCGGCGCACAGCTCGGACTGTCGGTCGCGATCGTCGAAGAGAAGTACTGGGGCGGTGTGTGCCTCAACGTGGGCTGCATCCCCTCCAAGGCGCTGCTTCGCAACGCCGACCTCGCGCACACCTTCCACGCGAAGGCCGACCTGTTCGGCATCTCAGGGGACGTCACCTTCGACTTCGGCAAGGCGTTCGACCGCTCGCGGTCGGTGGCCGCGGGCCACGTCAAGGGCATCCACTACCTGATGAAGAAGAACAAGGTCACCGAGTACGAAGGCCGCGGCTTCTTCGCCGACGACCACACCCTCGACGTGACGCTGACCGACGGGTCGAAGGAGCAGGTCACCTTCGACAACGTCATCATCGCCACCGGCTCCACCGTGCGCCTGCTCCCCGGCGTCAGCCTCTCCGAGAACGTCGTGACGTACGAGGAGCAGATCCTGACCCGCGAGCTCCCCGAGTCCATCGTCATCGTCGGCGCCGGGGCCATCGGCATGGAGTTCGCCTACGTCATGACGAACTACGGCGTGAAGGTCACGATCATCGAGTTCCTCGACCGTGCGCTGCCCAACGAAGACGCCGAGGTCTCGAAAGAGATCCAGAAGCAGTACAAGGGCTACGGCGTCGACATCCTCACCTCCACGAAGGTCGACTCCGTCACCGACCACGGAGACAAGGTCACCGTCGCCTACACCGCGAAGGACGGCTCGACCGGGTCGATCGACGCCGACCGCGTGCTGATGTCGATCGGCTTCGCCCCCAAGGTCGACGGCTTCGGTCTCGAGAACACCGGCGTGAAGCTTACCGAGCGCGGTGCGATCGACATCGACGACCACATGCGCACCAACGTGCCGCACATCTACTCGATCGGCGACGTCACCGCCAAGCTGCAGCTGGCCCACGTGGCCGAGGCGCAGGGCGTCGTGGCCGCCGAGACCATCGCCGGTGCCGAGACCCAGACCCTCGGCGACTACCGCAACATGCCGCGCGCCACCTTCTGCAACCCGCAGGTCGCCTCGTTCGGCCTCACCGAGCAGCAGGCCCGCGACGCCGGTCACGACATCAAGGTCGCGAAGTTCCCCTTCTCGGCCAACGGCAAGGCCAACGGCCTGGGCGAGCCCGTCGGCTTCGTCAAGCTCGTCGCCGACGCCGAGACGCTCGAGCTCATCGGCGGTCACCTCATCGGCCCCGACGTGTCGGAGCTGCTGCCCGAGTTGACCCTCGCCCAGAAGTGGGACCTCACCGCCCTCGAGGCGGCCCGCAACGTGCACACCCACCCGACGCTGTCGGAGGGTCTGCAGGAGGCCTTCCACGGTCTGACGGGACACATGATCAACCTCTGATCGTGTGACGCACGAAGGCCCGCCCGGTTCGCCCGGGCGGGCCTTCGTCGTCCCCGCGGGCGACCTCGGCGCGAACGCGAAACGGCACTCCGCCGACGGTCGGTCGCACGTGGCGACCGTGTCGTCGGCGGAGTGCCGTATCTCTTCGCGCGGGCGGAGAGGTCAGTGCCCGAGAGCGCGAGCGGAGAGGTCGGTGCCCGAGAGCGCGGGCGGAGAGGTCAGTGCCCGAGAGCGCGAGCGAGCTTGGACCCGGATGCCGCGTGGCGGCCCCCCGCAGCGAACACCGCCGCGTCGACCGCGGCGAAGAACGCCGCACGCGCGTCGTCGTCGGTCGGCGCGGCAGGACCGAGTTCGACCTCCCACTCGCGCCAGACGGACTCTACGCCGCGGCGCTCGTCGCGGGCGTGGACACGGTCGTCGACGAATTCGGCGACCTCGTTCCCGACCGCGTCGAGCAAGGAGTAGGCGGTGCGATGGTTGCGCACCCGCGCGAGGGGGGTGAACGGAGGCGCGGCGACCGAGGCGACGGCATCCTGAATCGCTTCGGGCACCACCGGGTCGGCGTCGGGGTCGATGTCCCCCTCGAGCGGCCACTGCCTCTCGGTGCGACCAGCACCCTCGAGGGGACCCTTGATGTGCCAGCCCTCGTCGGGCCCTCCGGTGCGGCGGCGGACAGCGATCCCCGCGCGAGCGAGGTCGGCGTCGGCCGTATCGAGGTAGCGTGCGTCCAGGTCACGCGGCTCGGGTTCTCCGACCCGTGTCACGCCCGGGAGGGCCGCCCAGTCGGGAAGAGGCGTCTCATCGTCGACGTCGTACTTCGACTCGATCTCGACGTTCGACGACCCGCTCGGGGCTGCGCTCAATCGTCGCGGCCGTCGGCGTCGGGGTTGATGTCCTCGGTCTCCTCCGAGAAGACGAAGACGGCCTCGGTCGGCCCGTCGGACTCGCCCTGGTTCGCCAGGCCGCCATCGCGGCGGTAGACGAGCTGGCCCTCGCTGTAGGGCATGATCAGCGTGTCGTCGGACTCGTTCTCGAGCGGGAGCACCTGCCCGTCGAGCGGGCCTCCGGTCAGTCGTGCAATAGCCATGACGCCAGCGTAGACCGCGGCACCGACACCGCCCGGTGCCTTGACAGCGCTCACCTACAATCGCTGGAGTGACCTCGACCGACCTCCCCGGCGACCGCCCCTTCGTGCTGCTCGCCACGCGCGCCGAAGACCGCCCGGCCGACGAGGAGTACGCGCTGTTCCTGCGATTCACGCGGCTGCCTCCCGAGCGGCTGCTGCGTGTGCGGCTCGAGCGGGACTCGATGCCCGCCTTCGACCTCGACGCCGGTGTCGGGGATCCTCGTCGGCGGCAGTCCTTTCAACGCGTCCGACCCGCCCGAGCGCAAATCCGCCGTCCAACGGCGCGTCGAGGCCGAGATGGCCGCCCTGGTGGACGAGGTCGTCACCCGGGACGTCCCCTTCCTCGGCGCCTGCTACGGGGTCGGCACCCTAGGGACGCACCTGGGGGCACCCATCGACGGGACGTTCGCGGAGCCCATCAGCGTCGTCGACATCTCCCTCACCCCCGAGGGACGCGACGATCCTCTCGCAAAGGGACTGCCCGCGACCTTCCCCGCGTTCGTCGGGCACAAAGAGGCCATCAGCGCGCTCCCGCCATCGGCGACCCTTCTCGCGTCGTCACCGACGTGCCCCGTGCAGATGTTCCGTGTGAAGCAGAACGTGTACGCGACGCAGTTCCACCCCGAGCTCGACCTCGACGGCATCGTCACGCGCATCCACGCCTACGCCTCGTACGGCTACTTCGCGGCGGACGAACTCGACCTGACCCTCGCCGCCGTCCGCCGCGCGCCCGTGACGGCTCCCTCACTCATGCTGCGGACCTTCGTCGAGCGCTACGCCCGCTGAACCCCTCTCGTCAGGAGCGGTCGCGGGGAGTCACCCGCACGACCTGGACGGGAGCGGTCACCGCGGGATGCGCGAGCCGGAGATAGGGTTCGAGCCCCAGGTCGACCAGGTGCACGAGTCCGGACAGCTCCGGACCCCGTCCACGGACCAGGCCCGCCTTGAGGGCCCCGAAGGTGACCGTGACGTCGGCGGCGAGCACGGCGGCATCCGCCGTCCCGTCATCGGGATCGAGGCCGCTGGGGAGGTCGACCGCGACGACGAACGGTTGCTCCCGAAGGCCGCGGACGCCTTCGACGAGAGCGCGCGCTCCCCCGCGCAGGCGCCGGTCCGCCAGACGACCGATGCCGAGGATGCCGTCGAGCACGAGCGCGTACTCGGCCAGCTCACCGCGGACCTCCGACGCCGACCGCACGCGCGCTCCCGCGGCGACCGCGGCATCGAGCGCCGCCCGGTGCACGCGATCGCGCACGAGCACCAGGTCGACGCGCTCGGCGACGGCGCCGAGCTCGGCCGCGGCGTACAGGGCGTCTCCCCCGTTGTCGCCCGCGCCCACGAGGACGAGAACTCTTCCGGGGCGCGCGACGAGCTGCTGCGCGACGATGTCGGCCAGGGCCGCGGCGGCCCAGCGCATGAGCGGCCGCCCCTCCGCCAGCAGAGGCTTCTCGGCGGCACGGACGGCGTCGGCGCTGTACGCGGCGACGCGTTCCCCCGAGGCCAGCAGCCCGCTCGCGGACTCACTCATCGGGGGACCCCGCGCGAGCCTCGGCGCGATCCTCGCGAGCGGCCGCCGCAGGGTCGTTCTTCGCGAGGTTCTCGCGCTCCTTCGTCTCTGCGGCGCGGGCGGCGTCGAGCTCACCGGTCGCAGCCCGCACCGCCTTCTCGGCTCGGCGGACGCGGAACTGGATCATGGTCGACGCGCCGTACTTCGCGCGGACGCGGTCGTGGTCCTCTTCGGTGGCGACGGTGATGTACGCGCCCGCGATGAGGATGACCTGGCTGGAGAGGTTCAGCCACAGCAGCAGAGCGATGAGCGAGGCGAACGTCGCGAGCAGCGGGTTGTTGCCCGCTCCGCCGACGAACAACCCCGACAACTGCTGCAGGACGACGAGTCCCACACCGCCGAGAAGGGCACCCCGTAGGAGCGTGGGTCGGCGCGTCTTCACGCCCGAGAGGGCGGCGAAGGCCACGGCCACGGCGGCCGTGTCGAGCAGCAGGACGACGAGCGTCGAGACCAGCCAGGTCAACACCGCGGAGATCCAGGAGTCGGCGGAGATGCCCAGCAGCTCCCGCACGAACGTCAGCCCGGCGGTGGCGAGGAAGGTCACGACGGCCGCGCCGACGAGAGCGACGCCGATGCCGATCGCGACGGCGAGGTTGCGCACGATGACGAGGATGGGGAGCGTGTCGTCGGTGGCGACGCCGGCGATCTGTCGAAGGGCCGAGCGCAGCGAGCCGATGGCGCCGATCGCTGCGCCGAGCAGACCGATGGTGCCGATGACTCCCGCGACCGTGAACTCCGGCGGGGCTTTGATATCGCTGACCTGTAGCAGTCCGTCTTGCCCGACGAGGCCTGGAACGACGCTATTCACCGAACGTTCGAGAGCTTGAAGACCCTCCGGGTTGCCGGAGAGCCAGATCGCCGCGAACGAGAACCCGATGAGCACCGCAGCGAACAGGCTGAACAGGGTGCGATAGGTCACGCTGTCGGCGAGCATGGGGCCGCGCGCCCCCGAATAGACGAGGAACGCGCGCACGAGACGGAGCCGCAGCGCCCACGCCGTGACACGACGGATGAGGTCAGCCATGCGCTCAGGGTATCGACGCGGCGGGGCGTGCCCCACGGGCTTGACCGCGGAGGTGCGCAGCGACAGGTCAGCCCGACGGCATCCCCTCTCCCGGCCCGCCCACCAGACGCAGCCACGCGCCCGAGAGGAGCCAGGGGCCGTACGCGAGCTGCGTGCGCCGTCCACCCGCGAGCAGAACACCGGTGGCGGCGACGCCGCCGAGAACAACAGCGAAGAGCAGGCCGGATGCCACGGCCTCGGGCCCGTACCATCCCAGCGGCGCCCCGACGAAGGCGGCGAGCTTGACGTCTCCTCCGCCGAACGCACCGGGACGCGACAGGTGCAGCGCGAGAGCGACGACGAACGCCGCCGCCGAACCCCCGACGACGCCGAGCGCGCGCCCCGGTTCACCGGTGCGCAGGGCTTCGGCCGTCAGCAGCGCCGCGACCACGAGCAGCGCCGGAAGCACAACCGCATCGGGCAGCCGGTGGGTGCGGACGTCGACCACGGCGAGCGCGATGCTCGCCACGGCGAACACTCCGGCGGCCAGTGCGATCAGCATCGGCACGGCTCAGGCGTCGATCACGAAGAGGTCGACGCGCACGACCGACCCGGGGTCGATGGCTTCGGCGTCGCGCACCGCGCGCTTGAGGGGCAGGACGTAGACGCCCCCGGCCTGCGGGAAGATCGAGGTACGGAAGGTCGTGGCGCCGATCGTGGCGTCGACCCGCACCCCGCCGAAACCGCGCCGATACGTCTGCGTCTCGCGGATCTCGGCGCTGAGCTCGGGCGGCAGCGCGACGAAGTACCAGTCGCTGTCGCTGCGCGCCTCCCACCGGAAGACGTCGCCCTCGAACCGCACTCTCATCGCCGCTCCCCTCCGTCGTGCGAGGTGGTCACGATACCGGTGAGCGGCTGACGGCGGGCCGCGTCATCCCCTGGGGAGGAACGTCGACGCTCATCGTCGCGGTTCGCGCCTCGGCGAGCGTCCGACGGCGACATCCGCGCCGACGGCGACGATCGCCGCGCACACGTAGACGACGATGTCGCGTGCGTCGAACCCGGTGCCGAGCACGAGCGCGATGGGACGGAACCGTTCCGCGAGGTCGACGGGGATTCCCGTGGCCTGGAAGAGTTCCACGGCCACGCTCCATCCCCCGGCGATCAGGCCGACGACGAACGGGCGCAGGCGCGGGAGCACCATCACGAGCGCGGCGTAGACCGCGACCGTGTAGAGCGCGTCGCCGGCGATATCGGTCGCGGTGTTCGAGGGCAGCACGAGGTGGACGACGAGCCCGGCGGCGACGACCGCGGCCAGTGCGAGCAGTGCGGTCGTGCGGCGTCGAGTGGGCGGCATCCTGCCATCGTGACACCTTCCGCCGCGGCGTGAGACGCGCGTCAGCGGATGACCCCCGCGGCCCGCGCCGGGTCGGCGTACGCGCGAGCGAGTGAGTCGACGGTGTCGTGGGCGTTCAGCCCGCTGGGGTTGGGCAGCACCCAGGTCGGGACGTCCGCGATCGACTCCTCCTGTCGCCCCGCGGCCGCGCGGGGCCGCTGGAAGCCCTGGCGGTAGGCGGTGAGCCCGACGACCGCGACGGCCTGAGGCTGCCACCCGGCGACCCGCTCGACGAGCGACGCCGCACCCGCCCGGAGTTCCTCCCGTGACAGCTCATCGGCCCGCGCGGTCGCTCGCGCGACGAGGTTCGACACGCCGACTCCCGCGTCGAAGATCATGCGGCGGTCCTCGTCGCCGAGCGGCTCGGAGTAGGCGGGCAGACGCGGAAGGATCCCCGCCCTCACCAGCGCCGGCCAGAAGCGGTTGCCCGGGCGTGCGAACGGGGTCCCGGTCGCCGCGGTCCAGAGGCCCGGGTTGATGCCGACGAACAGCAATCGCACGCCCGGCTCGACGAGGTCGGGCCTCGTGGCATCCCGATAGGACTCGAGTTCGGCGCGCGTATACCCCATGAGACCACTATGACCACTACGCGGTGCGGGCCGGCGCGCTCTGCCAGGATCGGAGGAATGGATGCCGTTCCCGCCCTGACCGAGGTCCCTCCCGCGCAGTTCGTCATCGTCGGCGACAACGTGCGCCTCGCGACCTACTCGTGGGGCGACGTCGAGGCAGATCCCGTCCTGTGCGTCCACGGCTTCGGTTCGAGCACCCGCGACAACTGGGTCAACACCGGGTGGGTGCGCGACCTGCTCCGCGCCGGTTACCGCGTGATCGCGGTGGATCAGCGCGGTCACGGCGCCAGCGAGAAACCGCACGACGCCGCGTCGTACACCATGCCCACGCTCGTCAGCGACCTCGTCGCCGTGCTCGACACGTACCTCCTCGATCAGGTGCGCTACCTCGGCTACTCCCTCGGCGGGCGGGTCGGCTGGCAGCTCGCCGTCGACGCCCCCGAACACGTGGAGCGCGCGGTTCTGGGCGGCATCCCGGACGGTCGTCCTCTCGCGCGGCTGCAGGTCGACCAGGCTCGGGCGTTCCTCGACCACGGTGAACCCGTTCAGGATGCCACGACCCAGCGTTACGTCTCGCTCGCCGAACGCGTGCCGGGCAACGACCTGCGTGCGCTCGTCGCGATTGCAGAGGGGATGCGCCTGGGCGAGACCGATCCCGACCCCTCGTCGCCCCCGCAGCAGCCCGTGCTCATCGCCACGGGAACGGAAGACCCCATCCACGACCAGTCGAAGCACCTGGCGGGGCTCCTCCCCCAGGGTGAGTTCGCCGACATCCCGGGCCGTCACCACGTGAATGCTCCCGGCGCTCGGGCGTTCCGCGAAGCGGGCATGGAGTTCCTGGGGCGCTGAGCCGCGAGCCGCGGTGCGCAGAGTTGCCGCGGCGCCGCCCCGACGGCATCCCGCGTTCTCCCGCGGGGTGTGCCGCTCCCGCTCCCGCTCCCGCTCCCGCTCCCGCTCCCGCTCCCGTTCCCGCTCCCGCTCCCGCTCCCGCTCCCGCTCGTTGAGTGTCCAGAAAACCCGGAGAGATCTCGAATTCGTCCGGATGTTTTGGACACTCGACGTACCCGGGCTGAACGTGCGCGAGATGCATGGGCGGCGAGTGCCCTCCGTCGAGTGTCCAAAACACGCCGCACGGGCGTCCCGGGACCCGGCGTGTCGTGGACACACTCAACCGGGAAAAGCGCCGTCTCAACCGCAGTCGTAGACCGTAGAGGGGGCCGAACTGTCGGCCGCGCAGTGCTGCGTCACCCAGGTGCGGATCTGCGACGACGCGGTGGTCGTGGCCGCGGCGGCCATCGACGTGCCCCCGCCGCGCTGGTCGCCGCCGACGACGTATCGCACCTGGCCCGAGTCGACCATGGCGGTGAAGGCCTGCAGGGTCGGCACATCGTCGGTGCCGTTGAAGCCGCCGATCGGCAGGAACGAGCCGCCGTCCGAGGCGATGATCAACTGCGCCGCCGACTGCGCCCCGAAGGTCGCGGCCAGATACGTGGATCCCGTGCCGCGGGCCTGCAGCCACGAGACGAGAGCGTCGCTGTTCTCGCCGCCACCGGCGCCGAAGCCTGCGCCGCCGGTCGGTGCTCCGCCCGCTCCCCCGCGCGCGTGCCCCGAGGCCGAGCCGCCGGGCGCCGTCGCAGGGCCGGATCCCTGCCCGAACCCCTGCCCCGGCGTTCCTCCTCCCCCGTGTGCGGCGCCGAGTCCCTGGCTGCCGCGTCCGCCGGTCGGCATTCCGCCGGCGAAATCTCCGCCGCCGAAGCCCCGGCCACCGAAACCCGAGGTCTCCGATACCCCTCCCGC
Organism: Microbacterium sp. SORGH_AS_0421; assembly: GCF_030818635.1. NCBI lineage: Bacteria > Bacillati > Actinomycetota > Actinomycetes > Micrococcales > Microbacteriaceae > Microbacterium > Microbacterium sp. SORGH_AS_0421. The sequence continues at coordinate 2,335,891 of NZ_JAUTAO010000001.1, read as the reverse complement.
GACGGGATTGATCGAGTTGGGGTGGGCGACGGTGACCGCCGACCAGACGGCCGGGGTCAGCAGCAGCCCGATCATCAGCGCGACGGTGGTGACCGGACGCCCACGGTGGCGTGTCGACAGCAGCACGATTGCAATCACGGCGGCGATGGCCTGAGCGATCGAGACGGGCACGCTGTATCCGCCGGTCGAGATGCCGATGCCGAGAGCCGTCGCCCCCGCGGAGGCGACGATCGCGATCTGCGGCCACACCCTGCCCGCGCGATGAGCCACGGCGAGCGCGGTACCGATGGCGAGGGCGAGGGGTATCGCGAGCGATGCCGTGTAGAACTGGTGCATTCCCGCGACGGCGGAGAACATCGCGGCGAAGGTGGCGAGCCACACGGTCAGCAGCACCGTGAGCGGTCGCGAGAAGCGCAGCACCCGCAGGACGACGAGAGCGACGACGGCGGCCGGAACGAGCCACGCCACCTGCCCCGCGAGCTGGGCGTTGAACAGGCGCAGCACCCCGGGCTCACCCGAGAACGGAGGGGTGAACGACTCGTACGCACCGCTGTCGGCGGTCGCCGAGAACCGGCCCAGGCCGTTGTAGCCGAACACCATCTCCCACGGGTTGTTCGTGAGTGTGCTGCCGATATAGGGCCGGCTTCCCGCGGGGATGAGCGACACGATCGCGACCCACCACAGCGAGGCCGCGAGGCTCACCGCACCCGCGAGCGCGAGGTGACCGATGCGTCGAGACCACGACTGCCGGGTACACAGGTACGCGGCGGCCAGTGCCGGCCAGACCGCCCAGGCCTCGAGCTCGTAGAACTGGAACGACAGGCCGATCAGGGCGCCCGCGGCAATGAGCCACCCGAGACTGCGCGCCTGAACGGCGCGCACCGCCGCCCAGGCCGTCAGCGACAGACCGAGCACGAAGAACGTCTCGGGCTGGTTCGAGCGCGCGACCGCGACCAGGATGGGCGTCACGGCCACCACCGCGCCGGCGATCAGCCCGGCGCGCTCCCCCGCCACGCGTCGTGCGGCGAAGGCGGCGACGAGTGCCGCGGCGACCGCCGCGAACGCGTTCGGCAGGATCACCGCCCACGCCGAGTACCCGAAGGCGCGCACGAACAGGGCGGGAATCCAGAACGACCCGGGGATCTTGTCGAGCGTCACGGTGCCGGCGGGGTCGACGGCGCCGAAGAAGAAGTTCGACCAGGACCGGCTCATCGACAGGGCGATCGAGGCGTAGTACTCGCTCGGAGCCCCCGCCCACACCTGCCACCCCGTGAGGGCGAGCGCGACGAGTCCGACGGCGGCGAGGCCGACGGTCCAGCGTCGAGGTCGACGCAGACCCGACGTCAGCGGAAGCGTCGGGGTGGGAACGGGAGGAGATGCAGCGGCCACCGGCGCATCGTAGGCAGCGCTTCCCCCATCGCAGCCCTGGGTACCCTATGCGCCAGCGATGGATGCGAGGTCGTCCCCTCGCAGGAGGACCTCAGGATGCCGTGACGATGAGCTTCGGAGCGGACGGTGCCCGCGTGGCCGCCGCCTGCAGGCCCACCCGCACGCTCTGACCGGGAGCGAGCGCAGCCGCCCAGGCGCTTCCGGTGCACGTGACACGGCCCGCGGCCACGGAGCAGCTCATGCCCCACGCGTTCGACACAGCGGTGGTGCCGGGGGCGTCGAAGGATACGGACCACTTCTTCACCGGCCCGGTGGCGGTCACCGTGAGCTCGGCGACGTATCCCTCGCCCCAGGTGCTCTGCGGAACCCAGGTAGCGGTGATGCCGGCCGCCGCGCTCGCACCCGGCTTCGGCGTGGGTGCAGGGGTGGGCGACGCGGTGGGCGACGGGCTGGGAGCCGCCGGTTTGGGAGACGCCGTCGGCTTCGGCGTGGCCGTCGGCGCGGGGTTCGGCTGCGGCGCCGGCGAGGCCACCGGTGTCAGGATCGGCGCGAGAGCGGCGAGTTTGGCCTTCTGCGGCGTGCGCCAGTCGTCGGCGACGAGCCCACCGGTGTCGCCGCTGTTCGGGTTGAACGACCAGTACGCGTAGCTGATCTTCGTCTTCGCGAGGTATCCCACGAGCGTGTCGAGCCAGGCACGGTCGCTCGCCGTCTCGAGCTTCGTGCCGAACTCTCCGAGCAGCACGGGAGCGATGTTCCCCCGCACGAGGTAACCCCAGTTGGCATCCCACACCGCTTCGAGATTGGCGGGATAACCGGATGCCGAGAACCAGGGCTGCGCGTAGACGCTCGCCGGGTAGTCGTGCGGCGAGTAGACCACGCGGTTCTTCACCTCGAGAGCGACCGGTGCGGCGCCCGCGTCTTTCAGGCCGCCGCCCCACCACGTGCTCGATCCGTCGTTCTGGCGTTCGACGCCCTCGACGATGATCAGCAGGTTCGGGTTCACCGCCAGCACCGCATTGCCGGCGCGGGTGGCCGCCGCGCGCCAGTCGCGCGCGGGGTCGCCGCAGTTCCAGCAGGCCGACCCGTGAGGTTCGTTGTGCAGATCGACGCCGATGACGGCGGACTCGTTCTTGTAGCGAGCGGCAAGCATCTTCCAGTCGTCGATCCACCGCTGTTCGCTGTACTGCGCGGTGTACCAGAGCTCGCTCTGGGCCGCGGAATCAGGACGGTGCCGATCGAGGATCACCGAGAGACCGTGCGCCTTGGCCCGCGCGATCACGGTGTCCATGAGCTGCAGGGGGGTGAGCGAGACCAGTCCCGGGTTGGCGTTCGCATTGATCGAGTTCGACGTCTTGGCGGCGAGGCACTCGTTCGAGAAGGGGAGGCGGATGGCGTTGAACCCCATCCCCGCGATTGCGGCGAGGCCGTCGTCGAGGGGAATCGACCACAGCCCGTGCGGGGCGCAGTTCGAGGTCTCCATGCCGAACCACGCGGCCGCCTTGATGGTGAACGGTGCACCGGATGCCGTCACGATCGTCGCCCCCCTCGTCGAGAGCCAGCCCGGAAGAGTCGTCGTGGCAGACGCGGGAGAGGCGATCGCCCCCGCGGCGACGAGGATTGCGCCCGCGACGATAGCCGCAGCGCGCCGCAGCGCACGACGCGTGAACGAGCGGTTCTTGCGCCAAACGGACATCGGCACCTCCGCGATCATCGTAGGGGGCGCGAGCGCTGCGGCGGAGCGGATTCGGCGATCTTTTCGGCGCGGCGACGCCGCCCGCCGCGGTCGTCTCGGAAGGCGGTCCTCGGTGCGTGCCCCAGGACGATCGCACGCGCGGTTCTCGCCGGTCGTGTCACCCACAGCGGCGGCATAGCCGATTGATACCCGCTCCCGTTCTCACCGAGGGAATCTGTGCGTCGTGACCTCTCCCGTCCCTCTCGCGCGCTGGTGGCGCGAACCCCGGTGGGCACGGATCGCGCTGACGCTGATCGTCGCGGGTTTCGTCGTGCTGACCTGCTGGAACCTCTCGCGCGGCGGTGACTTCTCCTTCTACGAGGCATCGGCCCGATCGATGTCGCAGTCGTGGCACGCGCTCTTCTTCGGGGCCTTCGATCCGGATGCCACGGTCACCCTCGACAAGCTCAGCGGCTTCGCCGTGCCCCAGGCGCTCAGCATCCGTCTCTTCGGGATGTCGATCTCGGCCATCGCCCTCCCCCAGGTGATCGAGGGTGTCGTCACCGTCGTCGCGTGCGCGGTGCTGGCCCTCCGCTGGGGAGGACGCGGCGCCGGGCTGCTCGCCGCCGCCGCGGCGGCCTCGACCCCGATCTTCGTGTCGATGTTCGCCCACCCGATGGAAGACGGGCTGCTCACGATGGCCCTCGCCGTCGCCCTGGTGTGGTGGCAGCGCGCGGTGCTCACCGCGAGATGGTGGCCCCTGGTACTGTGCGCGGTGTTCATCGGCGTGGGCTTCCAGGCGAAGATGATGGCCGCGTGGTTCGTCCTTCCCGCCCTCGTGGCGGGCACCCTGATCGCGACCCCGGGATGGCGCCGTGGTCTCGTTCGCGCCGGAGCCGTCACGGGCGCCGCGCTCGCGGCATCCGTCGCCTGGATCACCGTCGTCGCCATCGTTCCCGCCGACGCGCGCCCCTATATCGACGGGTCGACGACGAACGACGTCTTCGCGATGGTCTTCGGATACAACGGCCTCGACCGCTTCGTGCCCGGAGCGGTCCCGGGCTCGGTGGGCGCCTCGAGCTCCACGGGCGGGCTCGGCGCGACCCTCGCCGCCCTCGGCCATGCGCTCACGACGCCCGCCCCCTCCGGCTCGGGAGGCTCCCCCACCCTCACAAAACTGCTGGAGCTGCCGCTCGTGAGCCAGATCGGCTGGCTGTACCCGGCGGCGCTCGCCGGTATCGCCCTGGGCCTCTGGCGGTATCTGCCCCGACGCGGCCGCCCACGCACGCCGCTGAGCACGGCCCGTCTGCCGCTCGTCGTCGTCGCCGCGGTGTGGTTCGCGACTGCCGCGGCCGTCCTCTCCTTCACCCACGTGCCGCACACGGCGTACGTCGCTGCCCTCGGCGTCCCGATGGTTCTGCTCGTCGCCGTCGCCTGGGTCGAGGGGGTACGGCTGCTTCGTGCGCCCCTCAGACGGTGGCGGCTCGCGCTGCCGGCCGTCGTCGTGGTGCAGGCCGCCTGGTGGGTCGCGCTCATCGGCCAGTCGCGTCTGCCCGCGGTGCTGCTGGTCCCCGCGATCGCGATCGGTGCGCTCGGGCTCGCGGTGGGCGTGACCGCCGCCCTGGCATCACCCGGTTCGCTCCCCCGTCTCGGCCGTGCCGCCCCGGCCGCTCTGGCCGTCGCCCTGATCTGCCTGCCCGTGGCGACCAGCCTCCAAGTGCTCGACGACGCGCGAGACGGCAGCGGAGGCGACGCCTACGTCGGCGTCACCGCGCGGGGTGGCCACCCCGACGAGACGTTCACGGTCTCGTCCCCTTCGATCTGGGGCGGAACCCCGCAGATGAGCCCCGCGGTCGCGCAGATCGCCGAGGCTGCCCGGCAACACGGGGGCGGCGAGAACGGCACCCCGCTCTTCGTGACCGACTCGTGGGCCCTGTCGTCGCAGGTGATCGACGCCACCGGGGCGAGCGTCTTGACCGACGGGGGCTACAGCGGACACGTACCCGTGTTCACGACGGACGACCTCGAGCAGATGGTCCAGACGGGTCACGCGCGGGTGTTCGTCGTGGCATCCGGTGCTCCCGAGGGCGACCCGGTGAGACGCGTGGCGACCGGCCCCGGCTGCCACGAGGTGAAGGAATGGGACTTCAGCCAGTCGAAGGAGGGCGGCGAGATCAACAAGGTCACCGGAGCCACTCTCTATCAATGCACGGATGGGTGAACGGCTGCGGCCGGGCCGCCTCGCGTGCACGCCGCCGGAACAGGCGGACGAACGGCGCGGTCTCGCCCCGACAGGTCGCGCCGTGGCGCTCACTGCGCCGCCGGTAGACTTCAGCCAGTGAGCAGCACCCGAACCGAAGCCGCGTACCTGCGCTCGGTGACGGCGTTCAAGAACCCGACCCTCGACCTGCTGCACGGACGCTTCGCGCCGTTCGTCGTCGCGGTGCTGTCGATCGTCTTCACCCCCGACCGCCCCGCCGTCGCGGTCGCCGACGCCCACGTCGAGGTCGCCGAGGCGATCGAGGAGCTGCGGGCCGCGGGCATCGACACCGACGACGACCGGCGGATCCCCGCGGGTTCCGCTCGAGAGATCTGCCGCGGGTGGGTGCGCGTGGGGTGGCTCGGTCTGCAGATCGAAGACGACGTCGAGGTGTACCGGCTCTCGGCGCACGCGGTCGGCGCCCTCGAGATCGCCGGTCGCGCCGGCGGCGGGCGCGCGCGCGTCTCGCGCTCTCGCGTGCGGACCCTGCTCGATGCCGTCGACCGGCTCGCGCGCGACGCCGAGAGCGACCCCGCCCGTCGCCGCGAGGCGCTGCTCGAAGAGAGAGCGGCCCTGGACGCCGAGATCGCCGCCCTCGACGAGGGGATCGTCGAACCTCTCGACGACGATCATCTGCTCGAAGAGGCCGAGAACGTCATCCACCTCGCGCGAGAACTCCCCGCCGACTTCTCGCGCGTGGCCGAGTCGATCGCCGCGATGCAGCGCGACGTGGTCGCCGAGCTGCGTCGCGACGTGCGCCCCACCGGCGAGGTGCTGCGCGAATACCTCGAGCGTGGGCGCCAGGTGATGCAGGCCACCCCCGAGGGCCGCGCATTCCAGGGCGCGCTGCGTCTGATCGGCGACCCCGAGAACATCGACGACCTCACCGACCAGCTGCACGCGGTGCTCGCCCAGCCCTTCTCGCGTCTCATGACGCCCGAGCAGCGCGGCGAGCTCGACGCGATCGCGCGCCGCGTCGAGGCCGGCGTACAGGAGGTGCTCACCGCCCAGCGGCGGGCCTCGCACGTCATCACCGCGCAGGTGCGCACCCACGACCCCATCCGCGACCGCCAGGTCGACGATCTGCTGCGCGCGGTCATGGCGGGCCTGCACCGCTGGAGCCAGACCCGGTCCCCCGGCCGCGTCGAGCCCGTGCGGACTCTCCCCCTCGCCGACATCGGGCATCTGCGCCGGTCTCTCAGCGACGTGCGTCCTCCCGGGGCGCCGGAGCCCCTGGCATCCGGAGACGAGGACGTCGAGTTCGTCGACGCTGACACGCGCGCGTGGGGCGGGCCGCACTACCCCGAGCTCGAGGCCTACGTCGCCGCCCTCGGCGAGGGCTTCGACCTCGCGACCGCGTTCGCCGCGGCCGGGGCCGACACCCGGCGTCCGGTCGACCTCGTGGGCCTGCTCGAGATCGTCCACCGCGGCGGCCTGATCGAGACCGACGACGTCTCGATCGTCGAGGCCGTCCGCCCCGACGGCACGACCCGTCGCTTCGCCTTCGGGGCGGTCACCGCCTCCCGCACGACAGAAACGGATGCCGATGACTGACATCGCCCCGTCCGCCCCCGACACGGACACCCCCGCGTTCATCTCGCCCGTCGCGATGGAGAACGATCCCGACGCGCTGTTCGCCGGGGACCGCGGCATCCTGGACGCCGACGTGCGGCGCGTGCTGGTGCGCATCCTGCAGCGGCGCTTCCTCGTCGCCGAGAACTCCCCCGCCGAGTGGAAGCTGCTGCTCGAGCACCAGCAGATGATCGAGTCCCGCCTGAACGATCTGTTCGTGCGGCTCGTCGTCGACCACGCGCGCGGGGTCGCCTACAAGGAACAGGTGCGCAGCGACGACGTCGACGTGCCGATCCTGCTCAAGGACGAGGCGTACTCTCGCGCCGAGACGCTCGTGCTCGTCTATCTGCGGACCGTGTTCCAGCGCGAGACGACCGCCGGCACCGCCTCGGCCCGCGTCGACGTCGAAGAGGTCGAGCAGACCGTGCTCACCTACTTCAGCGAAACGGACGGCACGCGCGCGAGCCAGCAGCGGGCCGTCCGCACCGCCATCGCCCGTCTCGATCGGGAGGGCATCATCGAGGAGGAGTCCGAGGGGCGCTACCGCATCGGCCCGCTCATCGAGATCGTGCTCAGCGCCGAGGTCCTCCGCGAGCTCCAGCGCTGGCTGGAAGAGCAGATCCCGGATGCCGGCACCCCGGCGGCGATCCTCGACGAGGCGGATGCCGACACCGAGGTCGTGGCGTCCGGCGAATTCGAGGAGGAGAGCGCATGACGATGCTCGAGACGCTGTTCGGGCTGATCCCCGCGGCATCGCGTGGGCAGCAGTGGGTCGCCGAAGACCTCCAGCTCATCAACTGGGGCGGGTACGACGGCACGCACCGTGTGCGCTTCGCGCCGACCGCGACGCTGCTGTGCGGCGGGTCGGGCTCGGGCAAGTCGACGCTCATGGACGCCTACGTGGCGCTCATGATGCCGCACACCACCCCCTTCAACGGCGCGTCGAACGGCGCGGTCGTGGGGCGCCCGCGCGGGCAGGAGCAACGCAACATCCTCTCGTACGGCCGCGGCAAGCTCGACGAGTCGCGCACCGACGAGGGCACCAAGGTGCGGGTGCTGCGCGGCGACGGCGTCGACACGTGGACCGCGATCGCCATGACGTGGGCCGATCACGACGGCGCCCGGTTCACCGCGGTGCGCGCCTGGTACATCCCGGCGGCAGCGCGCACGCTCGACGACGCCGTCAAGGTGCGCGCAACCGTGCACGGCGCGTTCGACCTGCGCCAGCTCGAGCGGGCGGCGCAGAGCCACCTCTCCGACTCCGCGGTACGGGCCACGGGCCTCGACACCCTCGCGACCGACCGCGAGTTCTCGGCGCGGCTGCACGCGGTGCTCGGCATCGGGGCGGCGGGCGCGGGAACGAAAGCCATGAGCCTTCTCGCGCGCATCCAGGCCGGGCAGCAGATCACCACCGTCGACGACCTGTACAAGCGCATGGTGCTCGAGGAGCCCGAGACGCTCGTCGTCGCCGACGCCGTCGTCACGCACTTCGACGGGCTCGAGTCGACGCGTACGCGCATGCTCGAAGCCCGCCAGCAGGTGCGTGCGCTGCAGCCCATCCGCGGGATGAAGACGCGCATCGACGACGCCGCCGAGCGCTTGCGCCTGATCGACGCGCTCGGCCGTCTGGGCGACCCCGACTCGCGCGCCTCGCTCTGGCGCGCCCAGCGCCGGGTCGATCTGCTCGAAGCGGTCGAGGCCGAGCTGCGCGAGCGCACCCACGCCACCGACGCGCTCGTACGCGAACGCCAGTCCCTCGCCGATGCGGCGGAGGCCGAGCGCGAGGGACTCGGCGACGTGCTGCGCGCAGCCGGCGGCGACCGGCTCGACGCCGCCCAACGCGAGCTCCGGAACCTCGAGAGGCGCCTCGCCGGCATGCAGCGCGACCGCGAGCGGTTCGAGGCGGCGCTGTCGGTGCTGTCGGTCGAGGTCGCCACCGAGAAGCAGTTCGCCGCCCTCGTCGCCGAGGCGCGTCGAACCCTCGCCGACGCGGATGCCAAGAGCGCGGTGCGCGACGCGTTCGTCGCCGCCAGCAGCCGGCACACCGATCTGCGCCAGCAGCTCGCCGCCCTCGAGACCGAGCACCGGCGCACGCAGACCCGCGACGACAACATCCCACAGCGTCTGCACGAAGCCCGCGAAGCTCTCGCGGAGGCCGCGGGACTCACCGCCGCCGAGCTGCCCTTCGTCGCCGAGCTCGTCGACGTGCGCACCGAGTTCGAGCCGTGGCGCGGGGCGTTCACCCTCGCCCTGGGCGGATTCGCGACGACGCTGCTCGTCGACGCCGCGCACCTGGCATCCTTCCGCTCCGCGATCGACGGCGTGCGCCTCGGCGAGCGGCTGCGCTTCGAGGGCGTTCCCACCGACCTGCCCGAGCGCGGCGGGCTCGACCCCGCGACCCTTCCCGGGCGCCTCGAGTTCCGCCGCTCCCCCTTCACCGGGTGGCTGCAGGACCGGCTCGAGCAGCAGTTCGCCTTCGTGTGCGTCGATTCCGTATCGGAGCTGTCGCAGCACCGCATGGCCCTGACCATCTCGGGACAGACGAGCCAGGGCGCACGCGGCGCTCACGGCGGGTCGGCGCGTCAGAGCATCCTGGGGTTCTCGTCGCGCGTGCGCCTCACCGAGCTCGGCGAGCAGATCGTCACCGTGCGCCGCGACCTCGCCACCGCCAAGACCGCGGTCGATGAGGCCGCCGCCGCCCTCGACGCCTTCGACGCCCGGCGCGGTGCCCTCGAGAAGATCGCCGATCTGTCGTGGGACCAGGTGGACGTGGCATCCGTTCAACGCGAACTCGACCGCTGGAACGAGACCGTGGTCGACATCACCGCGGGCAACCCCCGCATCGCCGAGCTGCAGGAGCAGATCTCGGGCGCGAAGGCCCGCGTGGCGCGCCTTCGCGAGGAGATCGGCGGAGCCAAGACCGAGCAGCAGGCGCTGGCCGCGCGCTGGGCCGAGATCACCGACGACGTGGATGCCGCGCAGATCCTGCTCGAACGGGCCGAAGACCTCGAGATGACGCTCACCCCCGATGAGGTCGCCTACCTCGACGGGCTGTTCGTGGCGCCCTCCGGCGACGACCTCTCGCCGTCGCAGCGGCTCGCGCGCTTCGACGCGGCCCTCGAGTCCGCGTCGAAGCGCCTGCTCGAGGAACAGCGGAGCGCGCAAGAGACGTGGAGCGACCAACGCGAGAGCCTCCGCCGCACGATGACCGCGTTCACCGACCGGTGGCCGAGCCCCAACCTGCTCGCCGACCCCGACGACTCGCTCGGCGACTTCGAGCGGATCCTCGCCGACCTCGAGGCCAGCGGCCTGCACGAGCTCGAAGCGGAGTGGCGCGACTCGCTGCTACGCCTGTCGGGCAACGACCTCACCAGCCTCGACTCCGCTCTCACCCGGGCCCTGCGCGAGATCCGCGAACGCATCGCGCCGATCAACGACATCATGCAGGATCTGCCGTTCTACGACGACGAGCACCGGCTGCAGATCGTGCCGCGCGAGAGCCAGTCCGAGGTGCGCAAGCGCTTCCGCCGGGAGCTCCGCGACGTGCGGGCCGCGATCGACGCCGCCTCATCCGATGAGGAGCGCGAAGCCGTGTACGGGCGGATGGCGCGGCTCATCGGCCGCATCCGGCCGACCGCACCCGACTTCGCCGACCTCGTCGACGTGCGTAACCACGTGCGGGTCAGCGCCGAGCGCTTCCGCGCCGACACCGGCGAGCACGTCGCCCTCTACGACCACATCGGCGAGAAGTCGGGAGGCGAGTCGCAGGAGCTCATCGCCTTCATCGTCGGCGCCGCTCTGCGGTATCAGCTCGGGGATGCCGGTGCCGAACGGCCGCGGTATGCCCCGGTGTTCCTCGACGAGGCGCTCATCAAGGCCGACGCCCACTTCACCAAGCGCGCGATCGGCGCGTGGCGCGGCCTCGGCTTCCAGCTCGTCATCGGGGCGCCGAACGACAAGTACAGCGCGATCGAACCGCACGTCGACGTCGAGTACGACATCCTCAAGGACACGCGCGGGCGCTCGTGGGCGAAGGCGAAGGTGGGGCTGCCGGCGCAGTGAGCGCCGCGCCTCGCGCTGGTGGCGGTGCGGGGGCTTGCGAGGTCCGCACTCGCGGCATCGCGGGATTCCTGCGCGCCGTCGGTCAGCGCTCGAGAGCGCGAAGAGAGTCGTCCACTCGGCGAAGGATCATGGGACCCTTCTCGCTCAACTGCGAACGAGCCGCAGGGTCGTCGCGGAAGTACCGGACCACAGTGGCGACCTGATTGGGGTCTGAGCCGAGCGCGAGCATCGGTGCCTCCACGCGCGGGCCCGCGCCCGTCGCGATGAGGTGAAGCTTGGCGACCGGCCCCGAACCGACCCCGACCTCGGCGAGCTCATCCCACGACCAGTTCACTCGACCGCGGCCCCGGATGCCTGTGAGACCTTCCTGCGCCAGACGCAGACCGGCGGGCTCGCGCAGACGCAGAGCACTCACGACGATTACGCCGACGCCGAAGAGGCCCAGGGCATAGGGCGCGCGAGTCAGGAGGAACGACGGCATGGTGGCCAGGTTCCCGGCATCCACCACGATCTGGGCGATCGCGGGAAGAAGGAGCAGCGCTCCCAGCACGAAGGGCACCGCGGTCGCCGCCGGAGCCGGACGGAACCAGATCCCGGATGCTGAGGCGTCCACGCGCAGCAGACGTTCCTGAATCGTTCCGAAGAGCACGTTCAGACATATCGCGGCCCCGAGGATGGTCACGGTGAGAGCGCCCATGACGAGGCGGAGCCCGAGTCGGTCGTCGGCGGCGACCATCAGAACGGGGAGGACGGCGAACAGGGCGATGACGACGACGAGCCACGACGGGCGTCGACCATTCGGGAACACGGGGACGCGGGGCTCGGTGGACGGGAGTCTCGGCGACGACGTATTGATGGCCACTGTCAGTTCGCTCCTACGTATGGCCGTGACCGGGGAGACGGGGGCACGTACCCCTCCAGCCGCGGCGGGCTACCGGTGAAGAAGTCGTCGATGCTCTCGCGCGACTCGAGGGGGACGGCGGCCTCCCAGAGCCACCTGGCCCCGGCACCGACGGCCAGACCACCGAGCACGGTGCCGCCGATGACCCAGCCGACCGGGTTGCTGCCCAACGCAGCCGCCGCGGCACCGCCGACCGCAGCGCCTCCAGCGCCTCCGGCCACGCCCCCGGCGATCTCTGCGACGCCCGAGCTGAGGGACCCACCGTCGGCGACGTCCGCGGCGAGGGAGACGACGTCGATGACGTCACCCGCGACGGGGAGAACACGCGTCACCCGCGAAACTCGACCTATCTGCTCTGCCAGCTCTTCTATCCCTGCGCGCATCCCGTGCGGATCCGCTGCCTCAGCCGCCGCACGGAGAGCAGGGTTACCGGAGCGCAGCTGATCGCGGAACGTCTCGGCCGCCGACTGCAGAGCGTCGTGATCCTTACGCCAGGTGCTCAGGGTCTGATCGTAAAAACTCTCGTATCCGTCGAGCACCGACGTCGCGAGCGACTCGTTCCCCTTTGCGGCAAGGGCGGAAACCGTGCCCGCGAGCTTCTGAAGTGTGTCCACCCGGGCGACAAGAGGAGCCATGTGCTCAGCGACCCACTCGTCCAGTTCTCCGATCATCGTGCCGATCTGAGTACCGAGGTCGTTGTAGCTCGCAACCAGCGAGATGTATTTGTCATATGCCTCGAGATCGGCGGAGGGCGCACCGGGACCGGGGCAGTAGGAGAGCGAGGTCGTCGGAGGGAGAACGTTGGTACCGATGACCTCGAGCCCCACGGAGTCCGCTTGAGAGCGCAGCGTCGCCACATCATCCTGGGCTCGCTCCAATCGCGCGGCGTACGCGCGGAAAACCTCTACCGCATCCCCGAGATAACCCCGCACCTCGTCCGCGCGACTGCGGATGTCGCCGACCGCGGACCTCCACGCATGACCCGCTTCGCCCGTCCAGTAGGAGTTCGAGTCGCTCCAGAGGGAGGTGAGTTCGAGGTCGGCACCCGTGTACGCCTCCTTGACGCGATCGAGCCAGTCGGCAGTCGCGCGCACACTCGCCGGGTCGCCGGGAATTCTCGCATCGATCGGCATCAGTCTTGGAGCCCCTCCTCGAGTTGCGAGATCTCGCTCTGGATCTGCTCTTCGGTCGCTCGTACGTCGTCGAGGACGCTGTCGGTCACGGCACCCACGAGGCGCACCGCGCCGGCGTACTCGTTCGCCGCTTCCGCGGCGGCGACAGCGATGAAGCCGATGAGCGCGGAGGCGGCCCCGCCGTCCGCGGCCCCGGGAAGGGAAGCCAACGCATCATCGACACGATCCACCTCGTCGACGACGAGACCCATCCGGCGCGTCATGTTCTCTCGGTCGACATAGATGGGGTCACTCATCCGAGCCGCCCTCCCCGACGAGAATGTGGTGGCACATCGATGTCGAAGGCGACGACATCGAAGGGCTGGACCTGCCGGATCCGATCGAGCTGCGACGTCATCAACAGCATCCAGGGCTGTTCATGACCACATGCGTCGGCAAGCCTGTCGAGTGCGGTGTAGGCGAGCAGTCCACGCCGACCATCGGCGAGCTTCTGGACGACCGCGAGCTGGCCCTGACCGTCGGGATCATCCACGAGGGGAAGGTACAGGGCCGGCGGAACGAGGATCTCTTTGCGCATCGTGTCTTTCAGACTTCCGCCCAGTGACATCCTCGCCCCCCACGTCGAGTTCGTCCGACGAGACTAGTAGGACCCCGTGTCCGCGTCCAGCCGGTCAAGGGCGAGGCGCCGCGACACCATCGCCCACCGACCGCGCGCTCGCTTCCCTTCGGTGCGCGCCGCCCTGTCAGGATGCCTCGCACTCGCCGCCGCGTCGCCGTCCCCTCACGCTGTATTACGCAGCCGGCGCCGCGGGAGCGGGTATCGCCGGCACGGCCCTCGCCATCAGGGGCTGGGCCGCCGCCACGATCGTCGCGACGGACGCGACGGCGAGCGGGGCACTGCTCTCGCGATCGCCGCGACGGTGGACGGCGGCGACGGTTAGCTCGGCCAGTCGTCGTCGTCCCACTGCGGGCTCCTCCGACACCCGCACCGCGACCTCCCGCACGAGTGAGACCGTGCTGGACGGCGATCCGGCCGCGCGCGGCGACCCGGCACCCAGCGCCGAGAGCACGGCATCCAGAAGCTCCGCCAGCCCCTCCTCGTGACAGCGCGCGTCCTCGGCGCCGATCCACGCGAGCAGCTCGCCAATGGTCCAATCGAGGGCTAGTGGACTGAGAACGAACGATTCGGCTGATTCACGATGGGTCATTGGTCCAGAATCGGGGGCTATGACCCTCGTCGACAGAGCCACTTCCGCCCTGGTGGACCACCGGACGGCTGTCGTCTCGGCCGAAGCCCTCGCCGCGCGGCTCGGACGCTGGGCGACGACCGACACGACCCTGTCCGCCAGTCTCGCCGACGGCATCGCCCGCCTCGTCCGTGAGGGAGAACTGCGCGGTGGAGACCGCCTCCCCTCGGAACGCGCCCTCGCCGCGACCGTCGCCGTCTCGCGCGGCACGGTCGTCAGCGCGTACGCGCGGTTGTACGAGGACGGCATCCTGGACCGCCGGCAAGGCAGCGGGACGCGGATCGCGGGGGCGGCGCCCACCGCCGCGCGCTCACGGGCCGGGCGCGGCGAGGCCCTCTACGCATCGCTGTCGTCGAACATCGATCTGCTGCGCGCGGTACCGGCAATCGCGCCGCGCGCCGTCGAGATCGTGCACCGTCACCGACCGGTGCTCGACGCCACCACCGCCGAGGCCGACCCCGCGGGCCTGCCCGCCCTGCGCGAACTGATCGCCCAGACCGTGACCAACGACGGAACGCCCACCACGCCCGCACAGATCCTCGTCACGCACGGCGGCCAGCAGGCGCTCAGCCTCCTCGTGGAAGAGCTCGTCTCCCCCGGCGACACCGTGCTCACCGAGAACGTCAGCTGGCCCGGACTCACGGACGCGGTGCGCCGCCGCGGCGGCCTGGTGCACGGCATCCGCCTGACCGCCGACGGGATCGACGTCGCAGAGCTCGAGGCAGCCATCGTCGTGCGCCGCCCCGTGCTCATCGCCTTGAACCCGCACAATCACAATCCGACCGGCATCCAGACCCACCCGCTCGTCCGACAGCGGATCGCCGATCTCGCGGCCGAGCACGGCATCACCGTGGTGGAGGATCGCGTGCTCGCGCACCTGTCCTTCGACGGCGTCACTCCCCCCTCGCTCGCGGCCCTGCGGCCGGACGCGCCGATCATCGCCGTCGAGTCGCTGTCGAAGTGGGCCTGGGAGGGTCTGCGGGTGGGGTGGGTGCGCGCCGATCCAGTACTCGTGAGGCGCTTACGGGGCCTCCGCCAGACGACGGATCTGTCGACGAGCGTGCCCGCCCAACTGCTCGCGCTCGATCTGCTCGCCGAGGCGCCCGCACTGCGACGGGATGCCGTCGTGACGCACCGCGAGGCCGCCCTGCGCGCCGGTGCCCTCCTGACGTCGCACCTGCCCGACTGGGAGTGGCGACCCCCGCGCGGTGGCCTCTGCATCTGGGCCCGGATGCCGGTGGGCTCGGCCGCGGCGTTCGCGCGGCACGCTGCGGCTTTCGGCGTCTCGGTCGCCGGGTCGGCCGCGTTCTCGTCCGACATCGACACCGACGATCGGATTCGTGTGCCGATCACCTCGCCCCTGCTCGATGAGGGACTGCGGCGACTCGCCGACGCGTGGGAGGGATATCGAGATCGCGACTGAAGACGACGCGCGCACGGGGATGTCGGCCCTCCCACCCCGCGGCTGACGCCGCTCGGGAATTCTCCGCACGCTCTCTACGCTGTGTCCAGGGGCACGACGAAGGGCGGCAGGCATGCAGGGACTCGAGATCACGGTTCTGCTGGGCCTCGCGATGCTCGTGGGCACGGTCCTTGCACCGCGACTGCGCGTGGCCACACCGCTCGTGCTGCTCGTCATCGGCCTCGCCCTGGGCTTCATCCCGGAGCTCCGTCAGATCGAGCTCCCGCCCGAGACCGTGCTGCTGCTCTTCCTGCCCGTCATGCTGTTCCGCGAGGCGTGGACGACCTCTCTGAGGTCGGTGCGCCGGTCGCTGCGCTACATCATCCCCATGAGCACGCTTCTCGTCGTGGCATCCGCTTTCGCCGTCGCCGGGGTCGCGACCTGGATGGGGGTGCCGTGGGAAGCAGCCCTCGTGCTCGGTGCCGCAGTCGCTCCGCCCGACGCGACGGCCGTCGCAGCGCTCGGACGACTATTGCCCGCCAAGACCTTCATGAAGCTCAAGGCCGAGAGCCTCACCAACGACGGCACCGCGCTCGTTCTCTACGCGATCGCCGTCGCCCTGCTGCTCGGTGACCAGATCACGCCGCTGCAGATCACCGGCATGGTGCTGCTGTCGTACCTCGGTGGCGCGGCGGCCGGTGTCGCGGTGGCGGCCGCCGCCTTCTTCGCCCTGCGCCGCATGCAGTCGACGCTCACGATCAACCTCACGATGGTGCTCGTCCCGTTCGTGTCGTTCCTCATCGCCGAACTCGTCGAGGCCTCGGGGGTGCTCGCCGTGGTGTTCGCCGGCCTCATCATGGCGTGGGTGTCGCCGCGCATCACCACCGCGATGTCGCGACGAGCGGCGGATGCCACGTGGCCCTTCGGCGTCTACCTGCTCAACGGTGCGCTCTTCGTGCTGATCGGGCTCGAGGTGCAACTCGTGCTGCACGAGATCTCGGGGTCGGAGATCGGTCTGCTGCTCCTGGTCACCGTTGCGGCGTGGGTCGCTCTCTTCGTCGTGCGGTACCTGTTCCAATGGCTCTTCTCGCCGTTCTCGCGACCCGCCGCCGGGTCATCGCGGTCGCTGAGGCATCGATCTCGCGTGGTGAGTACGGTGGCGGGATTCCGCGGCGCCGTATCGCTCGCGATCGCCCTGTCGGTGCCGGTTACCACGGCCGAGGGCGCACCCGTGGCCGGTCGCGACGCCATCGTGTTCGTCACGGCGGGCGTGATCGTGCTCACCCTGCTCGTCCAGGGTCCCCTGCTGCCCGCCGTGATCCGGTGGGCGAAGCTTCCGAACGACGACGCCGCGATCGAGGAGTACGAGCTCGCCGAGCGCGCGATCTCGGGTGCCGCCCTCGCGGCCCTCGACGACCTGGCGACCGAGCACGGCATCAGCGATCGCGTGCGCGACCGTGCGCGACGCGAAGGCTACGAGCGTCTCGAGCTGGCGAACGCCCGCGCGATCGCGCGGCAACGCGCGATCGAAGAACGCGACCTCGCCGAGCTCGACGCGTCGCTCGGCGATGACCCGTCATCGACGGGGCCAGTACCGCCGGATGGTCCCGAAGCCGAGCGTCGCCGCGCGGGCGCCGACAGCACGGCGGACAGCCCCGAGGAGGCAGCGGCCTTCACCGGCCCCCTGCAGATGATCGCCGTGAGCGACGACATCGACGTCACCCAGCGCTCTCCCCCTGCTTCGCCACAAGGAGGCGCAGCGACTGCGGCTGGCGGTGCTGGACCGCAAGCGCGAGGTGCTGCTGCGACTGCGCCGCGAGGGCACCATCGACGACCTCGTCGCGCGGAAGATCCTCGCGGGCCTCGACCTCGAAGAGATCCGCACGCGGGGGCTCGAGAAGGCGAGCGAGTAGGGGGATCGGCGGGATGTCCCGCGTCGTCATCAGCCCCCGACGGGACGGAGCACGTCTGCTGCGCGGTTGAGCGCCGCCTCTCCCCCAGTCTCGAGCACACCGCGCTCTTCGGGATGGTCGCGGAAGAAACGGACGATCGCCGCTACCTGATGGGGATCGGCGCCGAGGTAGCGCATCGAACACGTGACCGGCACGTACCCGTCGACCATCGTGAGCGACAGCGTCGCGGGCGGCCCGGCGACGGTGACCTCGCCCACCAGGTCCCACGGCCAGTCGACGTCGCCGCGCGCGCGGGTGCCCTGCAGGCCGTCGTCTGAGCCAGGCGCTCGCACGCGGATGAGACGATTCTCATCCTGTTCGACGGCGTTCCGACCTACCCTCGTCTGTGGATAAGTGACGATTGCCGCGCGTTGTGGAGGAACGTCTGCCGCGAGTGGCCGGGGTGGGGGCGCAGCGTGTACGGATCACCGGAAGAGACGCTCGCGCGGATCGAAGAAGATACGCGTCGAGCGCAGGAACGCGGCGAGAAGCTGCCCGCGCTGCAGGCCGCGATCGCCGATGTGCGAGCGAAGGCCGTGGCACGCACCCGGGACATCTCAGTCGAGGTGGACGCGGCGGGGGTCGTGCGCGACCTCGAGATCGCGGACGCGGCGCTGGACCGCGGGGGCCGACGCGTCAGCGCCGAGGTGATGGAGCTGATCGCGAAGGCGACGAAGAACGCCCGCGTTCGCACCCTAGAGGTGACCACCGAGATCATGGGCGAATCCGACCCCATCGTCGGCGTCGTGGCCGCGGAGCTCATTCCCGACCAGGAAGACGACGGAGTGACGCGCCGAGGAGGGCTGCGATGAGCCAGCAGATCCGGATGGATGCGGACATTCTGCTGCAGCACGCCTCGCGCGTGCAGCAGCTGGCCTCGGATGCTGCCGAGGCCGCATCGGCGATTCAGAGCGTCAACCTCGGCGGAGGGGCGTTCGGCGTTCTCTGCGCCTGGATCGTTCCCCCTGTCGGAATGGTGTCGGGGGCGGTCTCTCAGCACATCAACGGCGCGGAGGGCGTACTCGAACGCACGGGGCAGGAGTTACGCGCAGTCGTCACCGACTTCGACACGTTCGAAGAGACCGTCATTCAGGTGACGAAGCACCTCGAGGGAGGCCTTGGATGAGCAACTCGCTCGTGGCGGCTCCCGTGGATACGACATCCGCGTTCTCGGGCGCCTTCCTCGTCACCGATGGGCAGGCTCTGGCCGATGCCATCCAGAGCGGCAACTGGGTCGAGGGAGGGATCGCGGGATTCTCGGCCGCGATGAACACCGTCGCCGCCGTGATGGACCCCATCGGCACGCTGATCGCTAACGGCCTGGGGTGGCTGCTCGACCACATCGAGCCGCTCAAGGGATGGCTGAACGATCTCACGGGGAACGCGGCCGAAGTCCAGGCATTCGCCGCGACCTGGAGCAACGTGGGCGCCCGGATGAGCGAGCTCGGCGTCACCGCGCAGAACCGGCTCGCTGACCTCGACGGGCTATCGGGTGAGACCATCACCGCGTACACGGCGCACGTGCAGGGGCTGTCGCAGCACCTCACGACCTCGGGCCAATGGGCGGGGGCGATCTCGACGGGCTTGTCGATGGCGTCGTCGCTCGTGCAGATGACCCATGATCTCGTCCGAGACGCCATCAGTCAGATCGTCGGCATGGCGATCTCCGCCGCCATCACCGCCGTCGCGACAGTCGGTCTCGCGACGCCCGTGATCGCGGCGCAGGTCGGCTCGCGGGTCTCCGCACTCGTCCCGCGCATCAGCAAGACCATCACCACCGTCGTGAACGCCTTCACGAAGCTCCGCGGGCTCGTCGACGAGCTGAGCGGCATGGCGGGCAAGTCGTTGCAGTTCCTGACGAAGTGGGCCGGGGGCGGCAAAGGCTCCTCGACAGTCGAGCACGTCATTGAGAGGGTTGCCGACACTCGCCCTTATCTGAAGCCGGGATCGCGCCCGTCCTTCCGGAAGGGTGTGGTGGAAGAGGTATGGGAACGCGCGAAGTCCTTTGACGGGCACGTCTACGACCCGAACACGGGTGCACGCATCGATTGGACTCCGGGGCAACCACGAAAGGGCGTGTGGGACATGGGTCACATCCCCCAGGAGAAGTACCATGACATGTGGGTGGAGTATGTCGAGGGCAAGATGACTCCCGCCGAATTCCGGGATTGGTACAATACGCCCGAGAATTATCGACCAGAATTGCCGGCGAATAACAGAGGTCACAAGTTCGAGTAATGGATATATTTCTTACTGCCCATTTGAAATCAGTGGACGATTTTTTCGCGAAGTTCACACCTGGCGATGCCCAGGCGGTCGACGCGAAAGGACGCGGTCTCTTGCTTATGTCCCTGCAGAATAAAGACCTGCCCAGTCGATACACTGTGAGTAACTTCCTCCTGGATCACGGCGCCCCCGTCAACACCTCCGGCAATGGAGGGGCGACGGCCCTCCATGTCCTCTTCGGTCAGGTTTCGCACGACGTGACCGAGGATGCGCACCTCGCGCGGCGTCTTATCGACGCCGGCGCGGACGTGAACGCTCGTGACGACAACGGGCGGTTGCCGTTTTTAGAAGTTCTCAACATGAAATACAGCGACGATGATCTGAAACCGATTTACGACCTCTGGTTTGAACAGCCGCATGCCGACTTCACAACGGTTTCGGATCATGGAGTCTCACCCATCACATTTGCTAAGAAACTCCCTTTCCGCGGCGCCGTTGTCGCACGAATGGAGAAGTATGTCAATGAGCGTTCCTGAATTCATCCGCGAGTCGGGAGCGTCGATAGCGTCCCGGCGGGTCCTCGACGGCAGCGCGCTCCTCAAGTGGGCCGTACGCGAGGCTCCTTCAAACCCGTCCGACAACGGGTGGCGCTTCTTCTCGGAGATCGACGACGAGTCGTATTTGGATGATCCTTCGAACCTCGAGGTGGCGTCGTTCAACAGAGTCGCGGCCATCGAGCCGGCCGTGATCCCCCTTCTCAACCTGCCGGTGGGCACGGACTTGGCAATCATCCGCGACCAGGGCAGGATCCGGTTCTTCGACAACGAAACGGGACGCGAAGTATCTGCGTCCGACCTCGGCTGACAGCCGGAGCGTCCTGAGGTGTCAGTCGAGTTGTTCCGCGACTTCGTCCCCGTCGCTCCTGCTTCGTCAGAGGTGATTCTCCGGTACCAAGACGTTGTGGAGCCCGCTCTCGTCGAGCTATGGGAAAAGCAGGGATTCGGGCTCGCAGCCAACGGCTTCCTGCGGGTTGTCGACCCGGGTTACTACTCCTCCATGATCCAAGAATTCCTTCCCCGCCCCGACATGATTCCTGTCCTCGCGACAGCACTGGGCGACGTGGTCGTCTTCTTCGACGGCTCGTACCGTGTGTTGCAGTTCCGGTATGCCCGCGCGACCGGTGGTGTGGGATCGAGCCTGGATATGATCGGACTGTTCGCGGCCCAGGAGAGCTGGCTCAACAGATTCATGGCCTACACCCCGTATGCCGAGGCAGCTGAGAAGTACGGTGCCTTGAACTCGCCCGCAGAGTTTGATGACATCTACGCCTACAGACTGCCCCTACCCGCGGGAGGAGTCGAGGGGGTCGAGCACTTGAGGCGTTCCCGCATTTTCGAGGACATCGCACTCACGACGCAGCTCGCCGGGATGATCCCGTTTGTTGGATAAGCCCGCTCATCGGGCACTGTTATGGCCCCAGCATCTGACGAAAGTACACTCAACGGCCGCGCGATTGGGCAGTCATGACATTCCGACCATTTGAAGATTTCGTGCCCGTCGCCCCGGTCCCGGCAGCTACGATCCAGAAGTATTCGGGGGCCCTCGAGGAAGCGGTTTTGGAGATGTGGCAACTCCACGGACTCGGAATAGCGGCGAATGGATTCTTGAAGATCATCGACCCCGAGGTCTACAAAGAGATGATCGGCGAGTATCTGCCGCGACCCAATATGGTTCCGCTGTTCGCAACCGGTCTCGGGGATATCGTGGTGGCTGAGGCGGGAAACTACCGAATACTGCAATTTCGGCGTGCCCGCATTTCGGGGATGAGCTCGAGTATCCGCCACCTCGGACTCAAGATCACCAGTGCCGACTGGCGTCAGGAGATCTACGACTCCGCTCCTTACGACGAAGCGGCGTCCACATACGGCCCGCTGACGGCGCGCGCAGACTTCGACGACATCTACGCGTACGAGCTCCCCTTACCCGCAGGCGGCGTGGAAAGCGCTCAGTCTGTCACCCGCGCCCGGATCTTCGAGCACATCGCCCTCACCACACAGCTCGCCGGTCCGATCCCTTTCGCTGGCTGAGGTCATGAAGAAGATCTCGTCAGCTGGCGCGAGCGAAAGGGGGACGACATGCCTCACGACACGTCATTCATCCGTGTGAAAGCCATGCTCGTCATCCCCCACCCGAGCATCCCCGCCCATCTCGTGAGCGCCCACGCCCCGACCCTCGAAAACCCGCGAGGCTTCCATCGTCTGATCGGCGGCAGCGTCGAATTCGGCGAAACGCATCGCGAGGCGATCATTCGCGAGGTGAGGGAAGAGCTCGGCGCGCGCATCACCGACCTGACCTACCGCGACACGGTCGAGAACTTCTTCCGCTACGACGGCGAGAGGGGTCATGAGATCATCGCGCTCTACTCCGGCGGACTCGACCCCACGCCCGGAGAGGACGGCGGCAGCCTCACCGAGTCCGACGGTTCCGTGGTGCCGGTGGCCTGGCGACCGATCGATGCGGCGACGGATGCCGTTCCTCTCTACCCCGCGGCCGCGGAGCGTCTGATTCGATCCGTCCTCACCCGCACAGCGCGGTGAGCCTCGCCCTCGCGACCCCGCGCGCCGACTCAATCGAGCACGAGCTCGATGTTCCCGTGATCCCGGAACACCCGCACCACCAGCTCGAAGTACGTCTCGCCCGCGCCCGCCTCGAGCGCATCGAGGGCGCGTTGGGCGGTCGCCACGGAATACACCTCCGGCCGAGCGAGCTTCGCGCGGTAATACTCGCGCGTGGCCTCCACCCCCAACGCTTTTCGAGCGACGTCCGAGCGTTTCCACACCACCCGCACCGGCTCGGCCCCGTCGAGCACCCCGAACCCGCCGTACAGCAGGTCGTCGAGGGCATCTAGGCTCTCCCCCAGCGTCCAGTCCTCGTCGGGCATGAACACGCGGTTCAGTTCGATGTACAAAGACGGGATGCCGTGGACCGCCGCACCGTCGATCTCGATGGTGCGCCGGGTCATGGCATCCCTCGTCCGGAGCCGGCGAAGACCGCCGGAGTGACGCCCAACACCCGGCGGAAGTGACGCGTGAGGTGGGCCTGATCGTGAAAGCCCGTGCGGGCGGCGACCTCGGCGGGCCGGCCACCGTCGACGAGCATGCGTCGCGCGGCGTCGATCCGACGCGTCACGAGGTAACGGTGCGGGGCGATGCCGTAGGTCTGCGAGAACACGCGCACCAGGTGGCTGGGGTGGGCGTGCAGTTCACGGGCGGCGTCGGCGAGGGTGAACGACTCCCCCCACCGGTCGTCGAGGAACGAGCGCAAGCGCCTCGCCAACGGGACGTCGGCGAACACCGCCGTCTCAGACCCCGCGTGCGACAGCACGGCCTCGCGTACGGCGATCAGCCATTGCTCGGCGGCGAGTTCGTCTCCGGGATGCCGGAGTGCCGCGTGGATTCTCTGCGCTGCGGCCACCGCCGAGTCGCGGGCGAGGGTCGGCCGTCGCGCGATGCGAGCCGCCGTCGCCTCCGACAACCAGTCGCCCGAGAGGTACAGCACGCGCTTGCGGTACCCCTCACCCGCGCGCGCCGAACGCCCGTCGTGCGGGATGCCCGGCGGCAGGAGCGTGACCGCTGCGGGCACCGCCTGATGCGCCGCGCCGTCGAGACCGTACGACACGGCCCCGCGGTCGACCAGCATGACCGCCCAGTCGTCGTGCGTGTGCACGGGGTAGGCGTGGTCGAGATCGGCGTGGTACGTCTCGCGCAGGAACGGCACCTCCGGGTGCCAAGCCCGCACGCGATCGACCATGCAAGAAACGTACAAGACGCCCCCGACACCGCGGGCAGAAGCTGGATCCATGACTGATCTGACCGACCCACCCCGCTTCGACTCGAAGGTGGTCGTGGTGCTCACAACCGGCCTCGCGGCCTGGCAGGAACTCAACGTGACGGCCTTCCTGATGTCGGGCATCGCCACCAGCGCCGACGACCTCGTCGGGGAGCCCTACCGCGACGCCGACGGCACGACCTACCTGCCGATGCTCCGTCAGCCGGTCATCGTGCTCACGGCCGATGGCGACGCCCTTTCCCGAGCACGGGCCAAGGCCGCCGCACGCGACGACGTCGCCCTGGCGATCTACACCCGCGAGCTCTTCGGGACGTCGCACGACGTCGCCAACCGCGCCGCGGTCGCCGCCGTTCCGGCATCCGATCTCGATCTGGTCGGCATCGCCGTGCGCGGTCCGCGCAACGTCGTCGACCGGGTGGTCAAGGGGGCGACGTTCCACGAGTGAGCGAACGACGAAGGGCCGGACGCCCACGGCATCCGGCCCTCTCGTAGGAACCTCGCTCGGAGATTCCGGACGACTAGTTACCGCCGTTGATCACCGACAGGTACGACCCGAAGGGGCGCGAGGTGTCGAGATCGGCGAAGTCGTCGGCAAGGCCCTCGTGAGGCGTGTTCTCGTTCTTCATGGATCAAGTGTCCGCGAGAGGCCGTCGCCACGGAGGGCGCTTGACAAGCGACCAATATTTCGCCTAGCTAACTACTCATCCCTCTAGAGATTGGATGTGCCGCTCCAGGTAACCGACGTCGTCGACCGCGGCCAGGGCGAACAGGATCACGATGCGCGCGGTGGTCATAGCGACATTGTCGGGGGGCGCTTCGGCTCCGATCGTGACCGACCGGGTTACGCCGGAAAACCGGCAGATGACGGGTGCAAGACATTTGGGATGAGTGCGATTCACGGGCGCTACGGTTCCCTCAGGAGGCATCCATGACTCGACCCCGCACGGTGACCCACACCTACACGCTGGCGGGCGGATGGCAGAAAGCGCATCACGCGCCCTTGACGGCAGAACTCGCCGAGAATCTGCGCCGCTCCGGCGTGACCATGGTCCGCGCGCGTCGAGGCATGTTCGACAGCCGCGAGATCTCGCTTCGCGACTACCCACCGCGGCGAGCGGAAGCGCCCGTCGTCCCGCGCTGAGAACCGGCAGCGAGCGGACGGAGGCGGCCGACCGCCGGGGCCTGCATCCCGAACCTCGACGCGAAGATCACCCGGCCCCGGCGAGTGAGTGCGCGCATGATCCGCGCACGGGCCTCCGGGTCAGTGCGCCTCGCTGCGGACGCGCGGCTGCTCCCCGTCGAATCTCGCTCGAGAGATGGAGTCCGGGTCCCAAGAACCCCCCTCGAATCGACACTCGGAGAACGTCGCCGCACCGAAATCGGACTGCGTGACGACCGTGTGCCGGAACCGGCAGTCGATGAATGTCGCTTGCCGCCATTGCTGTCCCGTGAATCGCGCACCCACGGAACACCGCACCGCGACCCCCGCTCGTCGTCGATCGATCCGGTAGCTCTCCCGTTTCCACCGCTGGCGAAGTTCACCGATCTGTTTCGCCGTGATCACCACCACACGATCATAGGAGCGAGAATCATCCGCGACCGGGACGGAGCAGCCCGCTCTCGTATGCCGCGATCACCAGTTGCGCGCGATCGTGGGCCCGGAGCTTGAGCATCGTGTTCTTCACGTGCGACTTCGCCGTGTGCGGAGAGATGAACAGCTGGGCGGCGATCTCGTCGTTCGAGTGCCCGCGCGCGATGAGCAGCAAGACCTCGCGCTCGCGATCGGTCAATGCCTCGAGCGACGGGGGCGCACCCACCGGCGCGGGAGCCGCGCGCACCCAGGTCTCGATCATCGCGCGCGTGGCCGTCGGAGAGAGCAGGGCTCCCCCCTCGTGCACCGCTCGCACCGCCCGCACGATGTCGTCGGGCTCGGCGCCCTTGCCGATGAACCCGCTCGCCCCGGCCCGCAGAGCCGAAACGACGTACTCGTCCTCCTCGAAGGTGGTCAGGATGAGCACCCGGGTGTCGGTGAGGGCCGGGTCGGCGCAGATCACCGCGGTGGCGTCGATGCCGTCCATCCGCGGCATCCGGATGTCGCACACGACCACATCGGGTCGGAGGTGCCGGGCGAGCGCGACAGCAGTCTCGCCGTCGGCGGCCTCGCCCACGACCGTGATCCCGTCGGCTGCGTCGAGCAGATCGCGAACGGCGGAGCGGATGAGCGACTGATCGTCGACGACGATGACGGTGGTCACGGGGCGGTCTCCGATCGAGCGGCGGCGGGGAGGGGAAGACGCGCGGCCAGCCGGTAGCCGCCGGGGGCGAGGCCGGCGTCGAGCTCGCCGCGCACGGCGTCGACGCGCTCGCGCAGGCCGAGGAGACCGAACCCCGATGTCGGCGGTGCGTCCTCGGAGTCGGGCATGCGATCCAGGGGGTTCGTGACGACGACTTCGAGAACGTCCCCGTCGCGGCGCATCAGGACGTGCGCGCGGCGCGTGCTGCCGTGCTTCATCGCGTTCGTGAGGCCCTCCTGCACGACGCGATAGGCCACGATGCCGATCCCGATCGGGATGCCGGGGGCCTCGGCATCCGTTCCGATCTCGTCGCGCACCACGACGTCCCACCCCGCCACGCGCACCGACTCGACCACCTCGGGAACGCGTGCGAGCCCGGGCTGCTCGAGGGCCACGGCCTCGTCGGGGGTGCGGAGCACGCTGAGCATCCCGCCGATCTCGCCGAGCACGTCGCGCGAGGTGGTGCGGATGGTGGCGAGCGCCTCACGTGCCTTCTCGGGGCGCGTCTCAAGCGACGACGACGCGACGCCGGCGTTGAGGCTGATCACCGAGATGCGGTGCGCGACCGCGTCGTGCAGGTCGCGAGCGATGCGCAGGCGCTCCTCGGTGACGCGCCGACGGGCCTCGGCCTCACGGGTCTCTTCGGCCCGTCGTGCCCGCTCCTCCACCGCTTCGACGTACGCGCGTCGCGATCGGGATGCGTCGCCGACCGCCCCCGCGAGGGCGAGGGCGAGGGCCACCTGAAGAAAACGCGTGTCTATGCCGGTGACGAGCGTGATGGCGATGCTCACCCCCGCCACGACCACCACGGCCACGAGACCGGCCGGGACCGACACCCGCCGGGTCGTGCGCTGGGCGACGGCGTACATCGAGACGATCAGCGCGAGGGTCGCACCGGGCGAGAGGGTTCCCAGGCTCAACGCCCCCAGGTACAGCGCCGCGCACGCGGCGAGCGCGACCCGAGGACGCACGCGCCGCAGCGGCAGCACCGCGGCCGGAAGCAGCACCAGGACGAGGGCGAGGGTGTTCGCCGGACGCATCTCGGCGACGGGGATGGGCGCGAACGCGGGCCCGACGATGAGGAAGGCGAAGCCGAGGTCGACGAGCCACGGACGCGCCGCCCGCATCGCGCGACGCGCGGGCATCGTGGATCCGGGGGCGCTCACCCGACCAGTCTGTCCCCTCCCTCCCCTCCCGGCGATCGCCCCGGCGGGTCATTGCCGAATACCCCCGTGGGGGGGGAGGCGTCCTCCCCGGCGGCGGGACGCGGCATCCGGGGTCCGAGCGCGAGGGTGAGGTCATGGCATCCGATCCTGCTCCCCCACTCCTCTCGGTCACCGATCTGCACAAGTCGTACGGCCGAGGTTCCGCCCGCTTCGACGCGCTGCGCGGGGTGACCCTCGACATCCATCGCGGCGAGAGCATCGCCATCCTCGGCAAGAGCGGCTCGGGCAAGTCCACGCTCATGCACCTCTTGGCGCTGATGGACGCACCTACGCGCGGCACCGTACGCCTCGACGGAGTGGATGCCACGACCCTGCGCGGACGCCGGCTGAACCGCACGCGCAACAAGACCTTCGGTTTCGTGTTCCAGCAGTTCTTCCTGACGCCGACCGCGTCGGTGTTCGACAACGTCGTGCTGCCGCTGAAGATCGCCGGGGTGGGACGCGCCGAGCGCAAGCGTCGAGGGCTGGCCGCCCTGGCCGAGCTCGACATGGGCGACAAGGCCCGCAACAAGGCCACCGCTCTGTCGGGCGGACAGAAGCAGCGCGCGGTGATCGCGCGGGCGCTCGTGAACGACCCGCAGGTGATCTTCGCCGACGAGCCCACCGGCAACCTCGACTCGGCGACCGGAGCGGTCGTGGAGGACATCCTCTTCCGCCTCAATCGCGAGCACGGCATCACCCTGATCGTCGTGACGCACGACGAAGACCTGGCGGCGCGGTGCGACCGCCGCGTGCAGATCCGCGACGGCCTGATCGTCGCCGAAGAGCGGAGCGCGGCATGAAAATCCTCGACCTCGTCGGCACCGCCGTCGCCAACACCTCCCGCTCGAAGACCCGCACGATCCTGACGGTGCTGGCGATCTTCGTCGGCGCCTTCACCCTCACCATCACCAACGGGCTCGGAACCGGCATCAACGCTTTCATCGACAGCACCGTGAGCGCGATGGGCGCCTCGGACGCGCTGACCGTGACGAAAACGAGCACCGACGCCGCGGCATCCACGGGTCCTCAGAAATACGATCCGGATGCCATCTCGTCGGGGCGTCAGGCGGGCCCTCCGGGTACCTCGACCGAGGTCACGGCGCTCACCGACGACGACGTCGCGGCGATCGGGGCGCTCCCGGGCATCTCTCACGTGGAGCCGGTGAGATCTGTGACGATCGACTACGTTCAGGCGGCGGGCGGGGATCCGTACGTCGCACGGGCCGGGAGCCTCGTGGCGGGACAGACGCCGCAGCTGGGAGCGGGGGCAGCGCCCGACGACGGTTCCGAGACGTTGGAGGTCGCCCTCCCCGACGCCCTGGTGGCGCCGATGGGCTTCGCCGACGCCGAAGCGGCCGTGGGTGCCACCGTGACCATCGCGGTCACCGATCCGGTGCGCACGCAACACACGGTCGAGGCGACGGTGACCGGGGTGACCGAGGAGGCCTTCGGCAGCACCACGACGCTGAGGACGAACGCCGCGCTCGAGAATGCACTGTCGGCCGCGCAGAACACCGGCGTCCCCGCCGACCAGCTCGACCGGTACGCCTCGGCAAGCGCGACGATGGCAGCGGGCGCGAACGTGACCGACGTGAAGGCCGCGCTCACCGACGCCGGCTACACCGGCACGACGGTCGCCGATCAGCTGGGCACCTTCGAAGCGGTGATCAACGGGATCGTGCTGGTCCTGAACGCCTTCGCGATCATCGCGCTGCTGGCCGCGAGCTTCGGCATCGTCAACACCCTGCTCATGTCGGTGCAGGAACGCACGCGCGAGATCGGCCTGATGAAGGCGATGGGCATGGGGAGCGGACGCGTGTTCACGCTCTTCAGCCTCGAGGCGATCTTCATCGGTCTGCTGGGCAGTGCGCTCGGCGCGGTCGTGGCGATCGGGGTGGGGACGGCGGTCAGCGCCCAACTCGCGACGAGCCTGTTCAGCGACCTACCCGGCCTGCAGCTCATCGCCTTCGATCCGGTGTCGATCGTCGTGACGACGCTGGCGGTGATGGGGATCGCTTTCCTCGCCGGAACATTGCCGGCGGCGCGTGCCGCGCGCGCCGACCCGGTCGAGTCGCTGCGATACGAGTGAGACGAGGGCCGGTGCGCGGGGACTCCCCGCACCGGCCCTCGACGCGTCGACCGGCGTAGCGTGGGTCCCGCCACTCGACGCCGAGGGAGAACATGGACGCCGACGTCATCATCATCGGAGCAGGGCTCGCGGGCCTCGTCGCCAGCAATGAGCTCGTAGGTGCGGGAAAGCGCGTGATCATCGTCGAGCAGGAGAACGCCGCCAACCTGGGCGGGCAGGCGTTCTGGTCGTTCGGCGGGATCTTCCTCGTCGACTCCCCCATGCAACGCCGTCTCGGGGTCAAGGACTCGTTCGAGCTCGCCTGGCAGGACTGGCAGGGCTCCGCCGGCTGGGACCGCCTGGACGGCGCGCACCCCGAGGACGAATGGGCGCAGAAGTGGGGGCGGGCGTACGTCGAGTTCGCCGCCAGCGAGAAGCGCGCGTGGCTGCAACAGCAGGGCGTGAGGTTCACCCCCGTCGTCGGCTGGGCGGAACGCGGGTCGCTCAGCGCCGGGGGCCACGGCAACTCCGTTCCCCGCTTCCACGTGCCGTGGGGAACGGGCACCGGGATCTCGGAACCCTTCGCCGAAAAAGCGAGAAAGGCGGATGCCGTCGACCTGCGGTTCCGCCACCGGGTCGACGAACTGGTCTTCACCGACGGCGCCGTGACGGGCGTGCGCGGCGCGATCCTCACCCCCGACGATTCCCCGCGCGGGGTGTCGTCGTCACATGAGGTGGTCGGCGAGTTCGAGCTCTCGGCGCAGGCCGTCGTCATCGCCTCGGGCGGTATCGGCGGCGACCACGAGCGGGTGCGCCACTGGTGGCCCGCTCGCCTCGGCACTCCCCCGCGCACGATGGTCACCGGCGTCCCCGCGCACGTCGACGGACGCATGCTCGACATCGCCGCCGACCAGGGCGTACGCCTGGTGAACCGCGATCGCATGTGGCACTACACCGAGGGGCTGCAGAACTGGAACCCCGTGTGGCCGGGTCACGGCATCCGGATCCTGCCCGGTCCCTCCTCGATGTGGCTCGACGCGCGCGGTCGCCGGTTGCCCCTCCCGGGGCTGCCCGGGTACGACACCCTCGGCACGCTGAAGATCCTGCGCTCGACGCCCGACCTCGTCGACTACGACTACTCGTGGTTCGTGCTCGATCAGACGATCATCAAGAAGGAGTTCGCGCTGTCGGGGTCAGAGCAGAACCCCGACATCACCAACCGCGACCTGGCTCTGCTGCTGCGCACGCGGCTCGGGCGTGCCGCTCCCGGCCCGGTCGAGGACTTCAAGCGGGAGGGAGCCGACTTCGTCGTCGCCGACACCCTGGCGGAGCTCGTGCGCGGCATGAACGCCCTCACCGGAGACGATCTCCTCGACGAGGACTCGATCCGCCGGCAGCTCGAGGCGCGTGACCGCGAGGTCGTGAACCCGTACTCGAAAGACGCTCAGACCATTGGCATCCAGAACAGCCGACGCTTCCGCGGCGACCGCCTGTTCCGCACGGTCCCCGCCCACGCGATCCTCGACCCCCGCCACGGCCCGCTCATCGCCGTGCGGCTCTGGATCGTCACGCGCAAGACACTCGGCGGCATCCAGACCGACCTCGACGGCCGCGCCCTGAACGGATCCGGGATGCCGATCCCCGGGCTCTACGCGGCCGGCGAGGCCGCGGGCTTCGGCGGCGGCGGCGCCCACGGGTACAACGCACTCGAGGGGACCTTCCTCGGCGGGTGCCTGTTCACCGGGCGGACGGTGGGGAGGGCGTTGGCGGGGCGTCTGTGAGCCGGAGTTCACCGACCGCCTCCTGCGTCATCGCGCGCAGCCAGAGCGATGCCGGATCGGCTTCGACCCGCTCGTGCCACCGTTGCTGCACGGTGGCCTTCGGCAGGTCGACGGGAACCTCGTGCACGCGCAAGGGCACCCCGCGCTCGGTCAGGTGCCGGGCGAGCACCGAGGGGATGAGGCACAGCACGTCGTCCTCGAGCGCCATCAGCGCACCGACCGCGTAGGTCGGGACCACAGCGACGACGCGCCGGCTCCGCCCCCGCGCTTCCAGGGCCTCATCGAGCGGACCGCGGTCGAGTCCGCGGCGCGATGCCGAGACGTGCGGCACCGCGCACAGCTCGTCGAGATCGAGCCGCGGCATCCGTCCGATTCTCGATGCCGCCGAGACCACGGCGACGAAGGTGTCGGCGAAGAGGACGGATGCTCGCACGTCGGGCGGACCGGGATCGACGACGCCCACGTCGAGATCGAGGGTGCCATCGCGTAGGAGTTCGACCGTCTTGGACTGCTGCGCCATGAACCGCAGCTGGACGTGCGGGGCACGGGTGGCGACCAGACGCGTGAGCCGCGGCGCGAGCACGGGCGACAGGGCGTCGTTGATGCGGATCGAGAACGTTCGGTGCCACGCGGACGGGTCGTCGGCGGCGGGACGCCGGAGGCGTTCGATCTCCTCGAGGAGAGACCGTACGCGCGGCGCCGTCCGCAGCGCGAACGGGGTGGGAACCATGCCGCGGCCCGCGCGCACGAGCAGCGGGTCGTTCATCGTCTGACGCAGACGCCCCAGCGCCCGGCTGGTCGCGGGCACGGAGAGATGCAGACGCTCCGCGGCCAGCGACACGCTGCCCGTCTGCAGGGAGCGCGTCGAGTGCGCGCAGGAGATTGAGGTCCATCTGTTCGATCGCCACCTTCATCATTGTGTCTGACGCAATGACGGTTTGCATATGTTGCGCTTTCTGAAACCCAATTCCCCGGGCGACGATGGATCGGGCGCGAGATCGAGCCGCCCCCTGATCCCGGAGGTCCCCATGTCCAGAGTCATCCGCCCCCGCGCCTTCGGCGGTCCCGAGGTCCTCGAGGTGGTCGAGATCGACACCCCCGAGCCCGGCCCCGACGAGGTCGTCGTGCGCGTGCGCGCTGCCGGTGTGAACCCGCTCGACTGGAAGCTCTACAGCGGAGCCTTCCACGACGTGGACGACGACGAGAAAGAGGAGGCCGGACTGACCGAGACGCTTCCGGCGCTCGGCATGGATGCCGCGGGAACGGTCATCGCGGTCGGCTCGAGCGTCGAGGGCACCGCGGTGGGCGACGATGTCATCGTCTATCCCGCGCACGCGGCGTATGCGGATCACGTCGTCGCACCCGTGGCATCCCTCATTCCCAAACCCGCCGCGCTGGGCTGGGCGGAGGCCGGGTCGCTCATGCTCGCGGGCCTCACCGCCGCCCACACCCTCGCGGCGACCGGGCTCGTCGCACGAGAGACCGTGCTCGTCCACGGCGGCGCGGGCGGAGTCGGACTCATGGCCGTGCAACTCGCGAGGCAGCTCGGCGCGCGGGTGATCGCCACCGCCTCAGCCCGTCATCACGAGCTGCTGCGCGAACTCGGCGCGATCCCCGTCGAGTACGGTGCGGGACTCGCCGATCGAGTGCGCGGCGTCGCGCCGGACGGAATCGACGCCGCGATCGACACCGTCGGCACCGACGAAGCGCTCGACGTCTCGCTCGCGCTCGTCGCGGATCCCGCCCGCATCGCCTCGATCACGGGCTCGGACCGACGCCACGGCACCGGCATCAAGCTCCTCGGCTATGGACCGGGTCAGGATGCCGGCACCGCCTACCGACTCTCGTTCCGGGAACGCCTCGCCGAGCTCGCGGCGAGCGGCCAGGTGCGTGTGGTCGTCGCGAAGACGTTCCCCCTGTCCGACGCCGCGGCAGCGCACGCGTTCGGGCAGGCGGGGACGGGGACGGGAACGGGAAAGATCGTTCTC
Organism: Microbacterium sp. SORGH_AS_0421; assembly: GCF_030818635.1. Lineage (NCBI taxonomy): Bacteria > Bacillati > Actinomycetota > Actinomycetes > Micrococcales > Microbacteriaceae > Microbacterium > Microbacterium sp. SORGH_AS_0421. The sequence goes on along the minus strand of NZ_JAUTAO010000001.1, from coordinate 2,302,887 downwards.
GTGCCCTGAGCCTCAGCCGCCGACGAAGCGGCGCGTACCCTCGGCGATCTCGCGCGAGAGCGTGTGGTGCAGGTAGTGCTCGCCCGCCATCGGCACCATCTCGCCCCGGTCGACGGATGCCGCCTGGGCGCGGTGAAGGTCGACCCATCCCTCGACGTCATCGTCGGCCTCGCGCACGAACAGCAGCACCGGGAGGTCGGCGGGGAAGCGTCGACCGCTCGCGTCGGAGACGTTCGTCGATGCGTGGGCCATCTCGTCGAGCACGGTCGGCGCCGCGGAGTTCGCGTTCGTGAGCAGACGCATCTGCTCCCTCTCGTTCGCGCCGTAGGGCAGTCCCTCGTACGGGTCGGGGGCGAGCGCTCGAAGGGCGCGGGTGAGGCCGAGAGTGTTCAAGAGGGCGAGGGAGTCGGTCGCGATCGGTTCGTCACCGCCGGGTTGGTCCGGCACGCTGCTGTCGATGCCGACGAACGCCGTCACCTCATCGCGATACGCCTCGACGTAGGTCAGCGCGTAGATGCCCGAGATCGAGTGCCCCATGAGCGCGTAGCGGTCGACGCCGAGGTACTCCAGCGCCGTGTGCACCTCGCTCGTGATGTTCGCGGCCGTGCGCGGTACGTCGGTCTGATCGCTCAGCCCGGTTCCGAACGGCTCGACGGCGACGACGCGGTACGTGTCGTCGAGCTGGTCGATGAGCGGGGCGAAGTCGAGGCCGGGTGCCGCGGTGCCCAGGCCCGGCAGCAGCACGATGGTCTCCGCGTGGTCACCGCTCACGACGACGTTCATCGAACGACCCCCCACGGGAACCCGCTGGCCGTACGGGGTGATCTCCGCGGCCTCGGCGCGGGTGGCCACGGCGTTGACGGCGGCCGTGGTGGCCAGCGTCGCCGCGAGGACGCCGACGATCACGACGGGTGGGAACAGGAGGGCGAGGCGGGTGGATTTCTTCACGGGGATCCTTCGGGTCGAGGTTCCTCCAGTCGACCAGCGGACCCCCGTGGGCGGGAGAGCCGTCGGTCACCACTCGCGGTGACATTTGTCACCGAAACCACGACAGAGGGCCCCGCGCGATGCGGGGCCCTCTGGGATGGATGGTCGTGCGGGCGTCAGGCCCGCGCGGCCGCCGAAGTCATGGGGCACTCGAACGGGTCGCGAGCGGCGAGCCCCACCTGGTTCAGGTAACGGATGACGATGCCGTACGACTCGAACAAGGTGGTCTCGACGTAGGGGACGTTGAGCGTCTGGCTGTGCTCCTTGACGATCGCACGGGCCTTGCTGAGGTGCGGGCGCGGCATGTTCGGGAACAGGTGGTGCTCGATCTGGTAGTTCAGACCGCCCATGAGCCACGTGGCCCACCACCCGCCGGTGATGTTGCGCGAGGTACGCACCTGCTTGCTGAAGAAGTCGAGCTTCGCATCGGGAGCGATGACGGCCATGCCCTTGTGGTTCGGCGCGAACGAGGCACCCATGTACAGACCGAACACGGCGAGCTGCACGCCGACGAAGGCGAAGGCCATGCCGAGCGGCAGGAAGACGAACACCGGAGCCACGAAGACCGCGAAGCGCAGGGCGATGAGGCCGAGCTCCGTCCAGCGACCCTTGACCGGCTCCTTCGAGAGCAGGTGGCGCAGACCGATGAAGTGGAGGTTGGCGCCCTCGAGCGTGAGCAGGGGGAAGAACGCCCACCCCTGGCGCTGGGTGATCCAGCGCTGCAGGCCGCGCGCCTTGGCGGCGTCGACCTCGATGAACGAGATCGTGTCGATCTCGATGTCGGGGTCTTTGCCCACGCGGTTGGGGTTGGCGTGGTGGCGGGTGTGCTTCGAGGTCCACCAGGACAGGCTCATGCCGACGACACCGGCCGCGAGCCACAGCGCGAGGCGGTCGTTGGCTTTACCCGAGGAGAAGATCTGCTTGTGCGCGGCCTCGTGGGCGAGGAACGCCACCTGGGTGAACAGGATGCCGAGGGCCGCGGCGATCAGCAACTGGAACCAGCTGTCGCCGAGCAGGACGAAGCCGGTAATCGCCCCGCCGAACCCGAGGGCGAGGACGGTGCCGACCAGGGCGTAGAACCGGCGGGCGCGAACGAGCAGGCCCGTCTCTCGGACGACCTGCGACAACTCCGTGTAGGCCTTGGCCATGGGCGGGAACTCCGTCGTTCCCTTGTAGGTCTGACGGATCGGTCCCATCCGGGACTCGATGACGGGTGCAGCCAATGCGTGCTCCTCGGTGGGGGTGACCGAAGTCTCGAAGCCGGGGGCAGATGCCGACGACTTGTTGGCCACGCTACGGGGGGCGTATGCGCGCAGGCGTATACGGCGACGCCGTGATCCCCGGAATTCCGCATGTTCCGGGTCGATGGCGATGGCGTTGCCCAGGCGATTGCCAGGCTGGGTCCGCGTGGGGTCGTATCCCGGGGTGGTGACGGTCAGTCACGCGGGACGTATGCAGTCACGCTCGGCGAGAGCTGACGGGCGTCGACTTGGGTGAGAACGATGTTGTTCATCTTGGCCGAGTCGGGCTGCCCAATGACTGCCCACGTGTCTTCGCTCGCCTGGACCGTGACATCGGCGGCCTCGCATTGAACCGTCGTCTCATTGCCGCCGGTGTTCGTCTGCACGACGGCCAGGCACGCTTCGTCGGGTTGATCGGGCTGGCGACCGATGTAGATCACGCTGTCGTCCAGGAACGCGACATAGCGAACAGTGTCGGCATCCAGCGACCCTATGGCCTCGGGAATGGGAAAGGTGCCTTCGTCCGAGTTGGCGTATCGCAGCTCTGCGATGTCCCCGGCGGTGCGCAGCGCGGGGAGAGTATCCCGATGACGATCCCTGCCAGCAGGCCCAGATCAAGTGCAGCGGCGGTGACGATTGCCACGCATCGTCTGCTCGGACCGCGCCCGGTCGCCGCACTGGTTGGCCCTTCGGCGGGATCGGGATCGTGCTCACGTTCCGCCGGCGCATGCGCGCGGTCCGCCGTCCGCGCGAGATTCGAGCTCATGCAGCCGCTCGACGTGCTCGTCGGTAAACGACCGCTGCGCGCCCGAACTCCGGCCGTAGGCACGCGCTCGCAGCAGCGTCAGTTCCTCATGTTCGGCGGCAGTAAGCATGCCTTCACTCTGCCCCGCCGGCTCGCGCTTCAATCCGAGGGCCGGCCAGCCAGAAACGTCGCCCCAGCAGCGCGTGATTCCGCTGCCACAGGGCCTCCTTCGCCTCGTGACGCGAGCGCCCGGCGCCATCGTCGTTGAGAAGGTCGACGGCGACCTCGGCGAGGATTGCGGTGCTGAGGATGAGGTCGGCCGCGACGACGGCCTGCCCTTCATCGCACGGCTGTCGTGATGCGCGGATGGCCGCCGCGGGAGTGCCGAAGCGCTCTCGAACGGCCGCACGCTCCTCGGGCATCGTGACCCAGAAGGTTGTCCTGCTGCCTCGGCCTGATCGATCCCGTTGATCAGGAACAACGGAGCATCACTGTCTGCTCGCAGTTTTCGACTGAAATCAGCGCGGAGAAGTCGGGATTACCGAGTCGGGACGACGACCGCCCGCCCACTCTGGTTTCGACCTGCAAAACCTGTGAAGCTGCGTACGAGAGACCTCGTAGACAACGGCCGACCGGTAAAAATCGCTAAACCAGGACGCTCAGTTTCGCTTTCGCACCCTGCCCACAAATAGCGCCCGGAACGCTCTGAGCGAGAAAATTGAGGTGCTGCCTCCGGTTTAGTGGCGCGCCAATTCCGTTCCCCAACGTTAGTCGTGCGCTGCCCTGACAGGAGGCCCCCCTCAACCATCCCGCCGAATATGGTGTAGCTCGCTCAACTCGCTCTACGGGATTTTTGGCGCAAGACTCGGCAAGTTGAGTGCAGCTGACAGCCACGGCAGCATTCGTACTTCGAATCGCATCTACGACCTCACGTCGCGGATTATTGAACTTGCGGCGCCCATTCGACACAAACACGACTTCCGGGTTCACCCGGGCCACCAGCTGCGAAACTGCCGCGGCTGTCTCAGATCGCGAACCCATTAGACCACCGTGGTGCGGCAACACAAGATGCCGTGACTGCAGACGGTCGCCGTATTTTGACCCCACGAGAAGCTCAAACCCAAGATGGTCAAGATCGCCCATCACCAGAAGGACCGATTCATCCTCAACCACCAGTTGCACGACGACACTGACAGAATTGCTGCTAATCGCACGACCATCCCTGGTAGAACTTCCAGCTCCGAGTTGCCTAAGCACAAGACCTGGAGCGAAGACGTGCACCGCGACGCCCGCCTGTGGATCCAAGTCGACAACTAAACCGTCGTACGCGTTTTCGTAGGCGACAGTTCGGCCGGCGTCCTGCAAGTCGGCTAATTGGTATATCAAATTCTTCCACAACTGGGATTGTTTCGCCGAATCACCATTCCAGATGATGCGCCCCACAGAAAGATCTTTTTGAGCCAAAATCGCCGAAAGGCCGCCAATATGATCCGCATCAGCATGCGAAATGATCACATTTGAAATTTGAGTTATTTGCTCGCGACGCAAGTACTCAAGCACCGCACCGCCCGGACCGGCATCGATCAGCGTTACCGTGGAACCGCACCGTATTGCTACGCAGCTCCCATGGCCGACGTCGACGATATCAACGACGGGGCCGTCTTCTAGAACATTCACCCGAGGCACTCAGGAAGTTTCCCATCCAGTCAGGTACAAATCGTTGTTGTCTTCCGCACCCAGATTGGCCGTAGCGTAACATTGAAATTCATCGCCCCGCTTGGATGCCTCCGCGATTCGCTGTCGCACTGGTGGAGGTATATCACTCGCTCGCAAGGCAACAATCTCTTCACTCCACCCCGGTACCCGAGCATTTGCAACGTTATCCTCTTCCGCAAACTCAACAAAATGAACCAGCGCGCGCCAGGGCCGACGCATTGGCGTAAATTCATCGTTGAATTCCCGCTGAACCAGCTCAAGGCCCTCCATCAAGGAGTCCTGATCCAAATCATCGGGACGCATCACTACCGGAATCCAGCGACGCAACACGCGAAATTTGGCTACATTCGCCTTGTCGAACTGGGTACAAAGTATAGCGGGAAATTTGGCCTTGTACCAACGGGACACAAGAGTCGCGCCGTCAAAATTCGCGTAATTTCCGGGACTAAGGTGATAGTCACTAACCGCCGCATCAGCCACGCGCGGCTGCACCAGGAATTCATCAATATTGCCTAGTGCAGTATCGCGAATAACGGGCTCTCGTTCAGCGGCCTCGATGGGAAAGGTCAACGTCTCCCGCACACCAGCGTTGTCGTCTACAACGAGAATCCGATCTATTCTTTCAAGCTGAGACATGATCTACCCCCAAGATGTTGAACCGAACCTTGAATGATGCACCGCCAAGAGGTCCGTGCGCGATAGCTTCAGCCGAACCCCCCAAATCTGCAAGTGTGTCGCGAACGATCGTGAGCCCCAGGCCCGTTCCACCCTGACGCTGAGTCTGACCGGGCAACCAGATGTCACGCAACGAAATGCCTTCGATTCCCGGACCGTTGTCAGACACTTCAAGCTCGCACACATCATCGAGTACGCGACTGACGATCGAAATTTTCCTGTCACGGGTCTCACTGCGCTCGAACGCAGAGACGCTATTATTCATTAGGTTTGTGATGATCGATTCCACGGCAGCTTCCGAACCGCGAAGATACGGGTCAAGGCCCCCAGGCAGGTTCAGTTCGAGGCTAACTTTCCTGCCCTGGAGGAAGGGATCATATATTTCGACCACGTTGCGAACAACCCGATGAATAGAAACTTTGCCGACGCGCCTTTTTTCTTCACTAACGAGGTCCAACGTTGCAGCCGAGAGCACGTTTAATGAACTTACCGAGTCAGAAATTCGCCCTAGCTGCTTTTCGTAAACGGACTTGTAAGATTCCGGGGAGTCTTTCGCAAGCTTTTTCTTAATAGTGTTGGTGACGATGCTTATTATCTTTAGGGGATTACCGTTAGACTCATGTGCGAAAGTCGCTGCGGTGATCCCAGCGGTACTGAGCGTCCTATACAGTTGCAACTCTCGACGGAGGGTTTCCGTTTCGCGATCTCTCGCCTTGTCGTACTTCTCGAACGCCGTCGTGAGCTCGCGCTTGGCCTGCCCATCAGGGACGCTAGCGATCTTCTCTTGTAGTGCACGACTTTCGGAACTGGCCTCATGTTTTGCCGACTCTCGCTCACGTTGCCTTCGCGCCTCTGCAACCTGTTGACGCCGCCGCGCCATCCACTCGAGAGAGTCATGCGAGAAACGTGTTAGCTCTGCGAAGACGTCAGACTCAATGAAACCAGATCGGTCGGTCTTCTGAATCAGGTTTCCATCCAGGTCCTCAACCAACAGCCGTCCGATGGATGTGTTAGTGCTGGGACGATTTTCTGGGCTTTGCGCGCGACGCAAGTTGACATCGAGCCAGTCGTTTCCCGGATTTCCGTAGGGTGCAACCCGCAAACCGTTCACATACACGTGAACACCGCCGAAGTTTGTCAACCAATCTTTCACCGCCGACAATTGAACATTTCGGCCGGTAAACGTACCCTGGTTGAGGATGAAAACCCAGAAATCCAGGGTCGCGTCCGGCGCCGAGTAGGTTTGCGACCCCTTTTGCGCGATTGCCTCATCGTCGGAGCGCCAGAGAACTCGATTTTGCCAGTCCGATACCTCTACAGACGCCCTGCCGCTGCGCAATACGGCACGTAGGTGATATTCCGCCTGGTCAAAGTATCGGTTGTTTACCTGCGCGGCAAGATCCGCAAATTCCGACGAGTGCAGCACTGGAGAGAATCCGTCTGGTTGATCGCCGAACGGGTCCGCAAGGAGCACTAAGGCGCGGGCCAGATTCCTCGCAGCGATTCGACCGATACCGTCGCGAAGCCGAGATAGCTCGATTCGTGTTCCGGTTTTCGCGTCCTTCGCCGCAGCTGAGGAACTGATCTCCACGTTGACTTCATCTACGGTTTTGGCTCGATCGAATGTGTCCCAGTCGAGGGTAACCTCATAGGTACTGCCGTCACCTGGGCTAGAAATTAACCGTGCTTTATGTCCGAGTCTCAAAGCGGCGAGCCGCCCCAGTCCTTTGTTCCCCGCCGGAACGCGGTCCAGTCGAGCAGTCCTTCGACTGGTGACTTTGCGGGACTCCCCGAGAACAAGCCAACCGGATTTAATATCCTCCGCCGACATTCCGTCGCCATTGTCCTCAATCACAACGGTACCGGGCCGGTCCTTGCCGTCGAGCCATACGTGACATTCCGTCGCGTCTGCATCGTACGCATTTTTAACGAGCTCAAGTAGGCCCTGGTCGATGTTTGGGTTTAGCTCCTCGCCGAGGCGTCGCAGGATGCTAGGCGCGAATCTGAGCCGGCTATCAATTTTGCCATCTACTCCTGCCACGGAATCTCCTTCAAGGCGCCTACTGTCAGGTGACGACACCGTATTCGAGCTTCAAGAAATTCTGTTGTTTTCTTACTCGTTAGTACCGCGATCAATTCGTCGCACGTTACACCTTCGCGCGGCTCGACGATTAGCAAGTGGTTTTCAATTGCGACCGCGCCCGTCCTTCGCCAGGGTCGTGCTCGAACTCGAGGGACTTCCCCAGGTCGGGAGGTGCGGTTCACTAGGACGAAAGGACCTTGCTCGCGCCGACCCGAGTATCGACGCTCCATCGACTCACCGGAAGACAGTGAGCGTGCGGTTACGAAAGGCAGCAGGGGACCATCCGCCGGATCGCGGTGCGGAACGACAGGCCCGACACGAATATTGGCGAAGTCACCCAACGTGGCTCCAGAAGAGGGAGGTATCCACTCCACCTCGGCGCAATTGCTTCCCACTTCAAGATCGAGAAGGAATACATGCACATCGGTCTGGTCGTCGAAAATCTCGCCGATACGAACTCGAACGCCTGCTGACAGACTCGCTATGTAATCTCGCCAGGCTGAGTATCGGGTTCCGGACCGGAGAACGTCCGGCAAGACGGCAAGCAGCCGTGACCCGGGGCGCATCGACTCGACGGCTCGCGCCACGAACACAGCAGCCGCATTCACGTTTCCAGAGGCCCACGCGACAGGCACCTCTGTCGACACGAAGGGCGGGTTGAGAACCACATGAGTGGCGTCGGCTACCGAGGATGAGTCTTCTAAGAAGTCAACGGCTTCGCTCTCGACCCACACAGACCGTTTGGGATCCCGCTGCCGTAGTCTCGCAGCCGCAACCCGGCTGAAGCTAGCGTCGACATCGCATGCGCGGAACGTGACCTGAGCTGTGTCGTTCGCGAGAACCGAGTCGAACGCGGGCAAAAGAAGATCACCGCCTCCGCAAGCGGGGTCAACGACTATGGCCCCTGCCGCCAGCTTCGGGATTGCCTGCTCCCATAGCCTTGCGGCCACATCCGAACTGGTGAAGAAGGTTCCACGTCTGCGCCTCTCGTCGCGAGGAACGAGGTGTCGCAGTACGTCGTAAGGGCTTGCGTCTTCACCGACAGCGTTAGCCAGCGCGTGCGGCATCGCGTCACCCTTTTCGAGCAACCTCGAGTAATCGTCGAAGCTTACGTCTGCGAGCGTCACCTAAAAGCTCCGAACCGATCGTCGTTGCAGATCTGCGCGGCCGGGGCCCGCAAGCCGGTCTTGATCACATGCCCAGCGTATGACACGAGCGTAGCGGCGGAGCAGAAGGCGGCACACTCTCTGAAGCGCAGCGACTGCGGCTGTGTGCAGCTTTATCACAAAGAGCCCGGTGAGAAAATTCTCACCGGGCTCTCACTGTCGGGATGACAGGATTTGAACCTGCGACCCCTTGACCCCCAGTCAAGTGCGCTACCAAGCTGCGCCACATCCCGTTACCCGCGAGCGGGCAACTCCCCTATATTAGCCCCTCGCCGACTCCCCCGCGAACCAACGGCCACCCCGGGCGTGTGCGCACTCCCTTGTCGATGTCGGAACCCCTCGCTACGGTCTCGGGCATGACGATCGAGATCCTCCCCGCCACCGGCGACCGCTTCGACGACGCCGAGACGGCGCTCGACAGCGGAGACGGTCCCGGCTGCCAGTGCCAATGGTGGCTGCTCACGAACGCCGAGTTCCAGAAGACTTCGCGCGACGACCTCACCTCGCGATTTCACGCCGAGATGCACGGCGATCGTGCTCCCGGACTCATCGCCTACGTCGACGGTGAGCCCGCGGGCTGGGTACGCGTCGGTCCCCGCATCGACCAGGCGCGCCTCCTGCGCACACGCGACGTCACGACCGCGACGCACGAGCCCCTCGACGCCGACGACGTCTGGTCGATCTCGTGCTTCGTCGTTCGCACGACCCACCGCGGTCAAGGCCTGATGAAGAGGCTCCTGGATGCCGCGGTCTCCACCGCCCGCGAGGCCGACGCCCGCGTCATCGAGGCGTATCCCCTCGACACCACCGTCACGAGGCGCTCCGCCAACCAGCTGTATCGCGGCACCGTGTCGATGTTCGAGAAGGCGGGCTTCGACATCGTCGATCGCCCCAAGCCCGATCGCGCCCTCGTCTCGCTGAGCCTGCGCGAGTGAGAGCCCGTCCTACGATGGAGGTTCGCCGACGAAAGACCTGACATGACGGATGCCACGACCACCGCGCGAGTCGACGCGTGGCTCTGGGCGGTGCGCGTCTACAAGACCCGGTCTGCGGCGACCACCGCGTGCCGCGCGGGACACGTTCGGGTCAACGGCGAACGCGCCAAGGCGGCGCAGCCCGTGCGCCCGGGCGATGAGCTGCGGGTGCGGATCCAGGGTTTCGACCGGATCCTCGTCGTGAAGAAGACGATCGCGAAGCGTGTCGGCGCGGCCCTCGTCGCGGAGTCGGTGGACGACCGCACTCCCCCGCCGCCCTCGAAAGAGAGCATGCCGTTCGTTCCGGTGCGCGATCGCGGCGCCGGTCGCCCCACCAAGCGCGACCGCCGCGACATCGAGAAGCTCCGCGGCCGCGATCCCAACTGACCGCGCGTCACAGCCTCGGCAATCCGCAGAACCTCAGCCGACCCCCGGCCCCGCCAACTGACCTTGTGCGAATCTCAGCCCCTGAGCACGCCCCGCCCCGCGCAACCTCCACAATTCGCACAACCTCAGCCGACCCCCGGCCCCGCCGGCTGACCTCGCGCGCATCTCAAACCTCGTGCACCCGCCGCCCCGCACATCCCGGCACAACCCCCACACCCCAGCCGAACCGCGCCCCCGCCAACTGACATTGCGCGAATTTCAGATTTAGCGCGACCGGCGCGACACCGAGAAACTCCGCGGCCGCGACCCCGACTGACCGGCGCGTCACAACCTCGGTAACCCGCACAACCCCAGCCAAGCAGCGACCCCCGCACCTGATCGTGCGCGAATCTCAAACCTTGTGCACGCGCCGCCTCAGCACGCCCCGCACATCCTCGGCAATCCGCAGAACCTCAGCCAAGCAGCACCCCCGCCAACTGACATTGCGCGAATCTCAAACCTCGCGCACCCGCCGCCCCGCACAACCTCGGCAATCCACACAACCTCAGCCGACCCCCGGCCCCGCCAACTGACCTGGTGCGAATCTCAGACCCTGGACAGGCGCCGCCCCGCACGCTCGCACAACCTCCGCAATCCACACAACCTCAGCCGACCCCCGGCCCCGCCAACTGACCTTGCGCGAATCGCTGACCGAGCGACACCGCCGACCGAGCGACACCGCCGACCGAGCGACACCGCTGACCCCTCGCCGCACGCACGACGTCGGGGCGGTGACGCCCCGCAGCCGTCAGTCCAGCTGATCCAACAACCAGCGCGCACCGCGCACGCTCGCCCCGAGCTCCTCGACGCGCGCCGACAGCTCGCGGTCGCTCGTCACGACGACCACCGGGCGGCACGCCCCCGCGACCTCGCGCACGACCGCGACGATCTCGTCGTCGCCCTCGCCCGGCGCGTGCCGCACCTCGACCGGGGGTGCCACCGGCTCGGCAGACCGCGCCTGGCCCTCCAGCACCGCCGTGACCACCGGGAACCAGCGCGTCGCGGACAGCCCGAGCGCCTCGGCATCCACTCCCCGCTCCGCCAGCCGCGAGAGCTTCGTAACCAAACGGGTCGCGGCACCGGCGCGATCCTTCCACCACCCGTCGGGAACCGAACCCATGACGTTGGCCACGTCGACGACGATCGCCGGCCGCGCGGTGAGCGCTTGGCGCAGGGCCGGCCACGAGGCGGCGAAGCCGGGGTGCAGCGGCAGGGAATCGACGTCGTCGACGGCGACCCACTTCAGGGCGACGCTCTCGGGATCGCTGATCACGGGCTCGAACGGGGTCGTCACATCGGCGACGAGAGTCGAATACGACCAGATGCCGAGGTCGAGAACGCTCTCGAAGCGCGCACTCACGGCATCCGCCGGCACTCCCGCCTCTTCGCCCGATTCGCGCAGGGCGCCGTCTCGAGCGGATTCGCCCTCGTGCCGCGCGCCACCCGGCAGGGCCCACGTGTTGCCGAAGTGGCTCCACGAGACGCGATGCTGCAGCAGCACTCCGCGCTCGGGGTCGAGGGCGAGCAGCCCCGCGGCGCCGAAACGACCCCAGTACTTCTCGCCCGTGGGCGCGACGACCCAGGCATCGCCCGGGTCGCGAGGCCCGTGCGGGCGTCGCGGCTCGCCGGGGGCGGGGGGCTCGATCGTCATCGTCTCCAGCCTGGCACACACAGGACCGACGGTCCCCGCCGAGCGTCACGAGACGCCATGAGATCACCCGCGCCAACGCACATACCGCGCCGAGAAGCGCGATACGACCGCCACCCCTCGGCCGCGGGGAAGTCCGACTCGCCTGGAGTTGCCACAATCGTCGGATGGAGTATGAATTCGACGACAACCCCGAACGGGTCGACCGCGACGCGGTCTGGCAGTGGCTGAGCACCGAGGCGTACTGGGGGCGCTGGCGCACCCGAACCGACGTCGAGGCCCAGCTCGACAGCGCGTGGCGCGTCGTCGCCGCCTATCGCCGCGACACGGGCGAGCTGGTCGGCTTCGCGCGGGCGATCTCCGACGGCGTCGGGTTCGCCTACCTGGCCGACGTGTTCGTCCTCGACGGGCACCGCGGCCACGGCCTTGGCAAGGGCCTGGTCTCGCTCATGATCGATGAGGGCCCCGGCCCCCACTTCCGATGGACGCTCTTCACCAGCGACGCGCACGGCCTCTACCGTCAGTTCGGTTTCGCCGAGCCCGACCAGACGGCTCTCGTCCGCCCCGCGGCGCCCCTCTGAAACACCGGATGCCGGCTCCCCCGCCGACGCCGCATCCCGCTGACACGTCGGTCAGCGCCCGTCATCCCCCACCGCCGAGGCCCGCGCGCGAGTGGAGCGACGGGGCCACGGCATCCGGAACGACGAGCGCCCGACCCATCGGGCCGGGGCGCTCGCTCGGATGTCTCAGGCGTCGAAGCGCGCGCCCTCCGGCCGCGGCCCCTGGAGCGTGAAGACGAAGAGAACCAGGACGCCGATGAGCGGCACCACCCCGATGAACATCCAGAAGCCGCTGCGACCGGTGTCGTGCAGGCGCCGCACGAGCACCGCGAACGTCGGGACGATGGTTGCGAGGGCCCACACGAGCCAGATCGCCCCGAGGATCACCCCGAGCGGTCCGGTGACGGTCGTCGAGCCATCGGCTTCGATGCGGATGCCATCGGTCAGCGTGGGCAGCGCATTCAGCACCGTGCCCACGACGGCGGCGGTCAGCACCCACCACCAGTACTCGCTGCGGCTCGCGCGCCCACGGAAGGTGGCGTACTTCGCGAAGACGCGGCGGACCGCAGCGCCCAGCGGCGCGCCGTAATACGGCTGGTCGAGCGGCGGGACGGCGGCGGTCATGGGGTCTCCCGGCGTCAGTAGAGGGCGGATGCCACGGCGTCGCCGTCGCGAGAGCACTGTATCGACCACCCGATCCGGCCCGACCCCGCTTGCGCTCGTGCCCGTCCGTGCCTCGCGGCATCCACCGCGCGCGAGACGACATCTCGCTGACACACCCGCGTCAGCCTGCAACCGACTCGTCAGCGAGTTGCAGTCTCGCGCGAAATCCGGGCCCGCAGACCCCTCGCACGCACGCCGCCGCCGCGCCGCCGTGCGCGCGAGGCACACGCCCCAGCACGCGAAAGCGCCCCGACCCCCACGTGGGGATCGGGGCGCTCGCTGCGCGACTCAGCGCTGGCGCTTCTCGCGAATACGCATGTTGAGCACGATCGGCGTGCCCTCGAAGCCGTAGATCTCGCGCAGGCGCCGCTGGATGAACCGGCGGTAGCCCGGGTCGAGGAATCCGGTCGTGAACAGCACGAATGTCGGCGGACGCGTCGCCGCCTGCGTGCCGAACAGGATGCGCGGCTGCTTGCCACCGCGCAGCGGGTGCGGGTGCTCGGCGACGAGCTCCGAGAGGAAGGCGTTGAACTTCCCGGTCGGAATGCGGGTGTCCCACGACTCGAGCGCCTGTTCGAGGGCCGGCACGAGCTTGTCGAGGTGACGACCGGTGCGGGCCGAGATGTTCACGCGCGGGGCCCACGCGACGTGCGCGAGGTCCTGCTCGATCTCGCGCTCGAGGTAGCGGCGACGGTCCTGGTTCTCCATGTCGTCGTCGTTGAGGCGATCCCACTTGTTGAACGCCAGCACGAGCGCGCGACCCGACTCGAGCACGAGGTCGATGATGTTGAGGTCCTGCACGCTGATCGGCTGCGAGACGTCGATCACGACGACCGCGACCTCGGACTTCTCCAGGGCGGTCGAGGTGCGCAACGACGCGTAGAAGTCGGCGCCCTGCGACAGGTGCACGCGGCGACGGATGCCGGCGGTGTCGACGAGCGTCCAGAGCTTGCCACCGAGCTCCACGACCTCGTCGACCGGGTCGCGGGTGGTGCCGGCGAGCTCGTTGACGACGACGCGCTCTTCGCCGGCGGCCTTGTTGAGCAGCGACGACTTGCCGACGTTCGGGCGGCCGAGGATCGCCACGCGGCGGGGTCCGCCGATCTCGTACTTGGCGACCGCCGACACGTCGGGCAGCACCTTCATGATCTCGTCGAGCAGGTCGGCCACACCGCGGCCGTGGATCGCCGAGACGGGGTGCGGCTCGCCGAGTCCGAGGTTCCACAGCGCGGCGGCCTCGGGCTCGTGGCGGGCGTCATCGACCTTGTTGGCGATGAGGAAGACCGGCTTGCCGCTCTTGCGCAGCAGCTTCACGACGTGCTCGTCGGTCGAGGTCGCACCCACCGTGGCATCCACCACGAAGAGGACGATGTCGGCCAGGTCGATCGCGACCTCGGCTTGCGCGGCGACCGAGCGGTCGATGCCCTTCGCGTCGGGCTCCCAGCCACCGGTGTCGACCAGCGAGAAGCGCCGGTCGAGCCACTCGGCCTTATAGGTCACGCGGTCGCGGGTGACACCGGGGGTGTCTTCCACCACGGCCTCGCGGCGACCGAGGATGCGGTTCACCAGCGCCGACTTGCCGACGTTCGGGCGACCGACGATCGCGACCACCGGCAGCGCCGGCAGGAACTCGATCGCTCCCTCACCCGAGGCGAGACCGGCGAGCAGCGCCGCGTCCTCCTCGTCGAGGTCGAAGTCCTCGAGGCCCGCGCGCAACGCTTCGGCCCGCTGTTCGGCGAGCACCTCGTCGAGCTGCTCCATCTTCTCGGCGAGCTGGTCGGGCCCGCCCTCGTACTCGTCTTCAACGCCCATCGCGGGCTCCCATCGTGGAGTCGACGACGCTCAGCACGGCGTCGACGGTCTGTTCGAAATCAAGGTGGGTCGAATCGACGACCTGCACGCCGGGGGCGGCGGTGAGGAAGTCGACGACCGTGGAATCAGCGGCGTCGCGCTGGTGGAGGGCTGCGGCGACCTTCGCGGCATCCTGATCCGTCAGCTCCGCACTGCGGCGCGCGGCGCGCACCTCGGGAGCGGCGGTGAGGAGGATGCGCACGGGGGCGTCGGGGAACACGACCGTGGTGATGTCGCGGCCTTCGACCACGACGCCCGGAAGAGCAGCGGATGCCACGAGCCGGCGGAACAGCTCGTTCACCGCGTGGCGCACCGCGGGAACGCGGGCCACGCCGCTCACGGCATCGGTCACGCGGGGTTCGCGGATGGCGGCGGTGACGTCGGTGCCGCCGACGCGTACCCAGCGATCGGTCGGGTCGAGCGAGATCGCGTAGTCGAAGTCGCCGAAGACCTCGAGCACCGCCGTCGCATCGGAGGTGTCGGCCTCGTGCGCGAGGGCGTGCCAGGCGAGGGCGCGGTAGGCGGCACCGGTGTCGAGGAAGCCGTATTCGAGACGGGTGGCGGCGGCCTTGGACACGCTGGACTTGCCGCTGCCGGCGGGGCCGTCGATCGCGATGACGGCGGGGGCGGATGCCGAACCCTCGGCGGGCGCGGCGAGACCGGGCCGGAAGAGCGCGGAGGTGGAATCAGTCATGGGTGGTGCTCGCAATCCGCCAACCGCGCTGCTGGAGGCCGTCGACGGCGCGGCGGACCGCGTCGGGGACGACGCTGATCTCGGCCAGGCCGAACGGGGCTCCGGGCGAGTGCTCGAGGCGTAGGTCTTCGACGTTGACGTCGAGGTCGCCGAGCTCGCCGAACAGGCGCCCCAGCTGGCCGGAGGTGTCGTCGACCATGACGACGAAGGTATCGAAACGGCGATTCTGGCCGTGCTTGCCCGGCAGGCGCTCCACGCCCTCGTTGCCGCGGCGAATGGTGTCGGCGACCGCGCGACGTGCACCGGGCACCTCGGGATCGCGCAGGGCCCCGGCGACAGCGGTGAGGTCGGCGGCGAGCTGATCGAGCACCTCGACGACGGGCGCCGCGTTCGCCCCGAGGATCTGCACCCACAGTTCCGGAGCGGAGGCCGCGATGCGCGTCGTGTCGCGCACGCCCTGACCCGCGAGACGCAGCGAACCGTCGGGGGCCTCGACGAAGCGCCCGGCGAGAAGGCTCGCCACGAGCTGCGGAACGTGCGACATGAGCGCGACGGACTCGTCGTGCTCCTCCGGCGTCATCTCGATCAGGGTCGCGCCGAGATCGAGAGCGAGGCCCTCGACCAGGGAGAGATCGTGCGCGGAGGTCTCGCCGTCGCGGCAGACCACCCACGGGCGCCCCACGAAGATGTCGGCGCGGGCCGAGATGGCTCCGCCGCGCTCACGACCGGCCATGGGGTGCGAGCCGATGTAGTGGGTGAGGTCGACGCCACGTTCACGCAGCGTGCGCAGCGGCTCGAGCTTCACGCTCGCGACGTCGGTGACCACGGCATCCGGGAATGTCTCGAGCTCGCGCTGCACGACGTCGGCCGTGACATCGGGCGGAACAGCCACCACGATCAGCGAGGGCCTGTCGTCGGGTCGTTCGGCCCGACCGGCACCGTAGTCGATGGCGAGCCGCAGCTGCGACGGCGACGCGTCGACGAGCACGACGTCGACACCGCGGGCGGTGAGCGCGTGGCCGATGCTGGCTCCCAGCAGCCCCGAGCCGACGATGCGGACGGTGCCGCTCGTACGGGTCGCCAAAGACCCGGCCGCGCGCGCGGACGTTCCGTTGACTTCGCTCATCGGGTCTCCTGCCCTGGGCGGCGCCGCTGGCACCGCGAAGCGCCCGAGAGGCTCACTCCGCCGGATCGGCCGGAGCGCTGTCGTCCTGGCGGGACAGCGTGAGCAGGGCACCGCGTTCTACTGTAGTCAACTCGCGGGCCTTGCCCACCGGGAGAGTTCCCAGGTGGAGCGGTCCGAACTGCCGCCGGACCAACTCGATGACCGGGTGACCGACCGCAGCCATCATGCGGCGGACGATCCGGTTCTTGCCCGAATGCAGGGTCAGCTCGACCAGGCTCTCGCCGCGGGAGGCGTCGAGCAGGCGCGCCTTGTCGGCGACGATCCGCCCGTCTTCGAGGTCGACGCCCTTGATGAGGCGTTGGATCGTCTGGGGCAGCACCTGCCCCTCGACCTTGGCGATGTACACCTTGGTCACCCCGAACGAGGGGTGCGCGAGCACGTGCGCGAGGTCGCCGTCGTTGGTGAGGACGAGAAGACCGCTCGTGTCGGCATCCAGTCGTCCGACGTTGTAGAGGCGCTCCTCCCAGTCCTTCGTGTACTGGCGCAGATCGGGGCGGCCGCGGTCGTCGCTCATAGAGCTGACGACGCCGGTGGGCTTGTTGAGGATGACGTAGCGCTTGGACTCGTCGAGCTGGATGGCCGTACCGTCCACGTCGACGAGGTCGGTCTCGGGGTGGATGCGGCGGCCGAGCTCGGTGACGACGACGCCGTTCACTCGCACGCGTCCCTCGACGATCATCTGCTCGGCGACGCGGCGCGAGGCCACTCCCCTGTTCGCCAGCACCTTCTGCAGGCGGATGCCGTCCTCGCTCGCGGCTCCCGTCGAATCGTCGCTCATTTCAATACCTCTCCGTCGAATCCGTCCGAGCCGTCGTCGAGCAACGGCGAGATGTGCGGCAGCTCGTCGAGCGAGTTGATGCCGAGGTTGACCAGCAACTGGTCGGTCGTTCCGTAGTGGATCGCGCCCGTGTCGGAGTCGGTGAAGACCTCCGTGATGAGTCCGCGCGACAGCAGCGTGCGCACCACGGAGTCCACGTTCACCGCGCGGATGGATGCCACCTGCCCGCGCGTGACGGGCTGCTTGTACGCGATGACGGCCAGGGTCTCGAGCGCCGCCTGAGACAGGCGCGAGGGCGCCTGGGTGTTCACGAACTCGCCGACGACGTCGTCGTACTCTTCGCGTACGTAGAGGCGCCAGCCGCCGCCGACCTCGCGCAGCTCGAAGCCGCGGACCGGTCCCCCGGTCTGGCCGTCGTAGTCGGCGACGAGCGCCTCGACGGCCTGGCGGACGGCCGGGACGGGCGCACCCACGGCGGCGGCGAGGCTGACGAGGCTCTGCGGCTCGTCGAGGACCAGCAGGATCGCCTCGAGGCGACGGGCGACGGATGCCGGATCGCTCGGGCGCGGGGCCGGAGCGGCGTCGGTGAGCTGTGGCGACGGGAACGTGGCGTCATCGGTCATAGTCGGCTCCCAGGGCGGCGAGGTTCTCTTCCGACCACCGCTCGGCGGTCCAGCGGAGCGTCAGCTCCCCCAGCGGTTCGAGCTGCTCGAACGACAGTGCCGCGTGGCGGTACAGCTCGAGGATCGACAGGAACCGAGCGACGACGACCCCGGTCTCGGTGACGCCGGCGACGAGGTCGCGGAAGTTCAGTGTTCCCGCCGATCGCAGCAGGGTCACCACGATCGCGGCCTGCTCGCGGATGCTCACGAGGGGCGCGTGCAGGTGGTCGAGACCCACCGTGGGGATCTGCTTGGGCGCGAAGGCGACGACGGCCAGCGCGGCGAAATCGTCGGCGCTGAGGGTCCACTTCAGCTCGGGCACCGCGCTGCGGTACTTCTCATCGAGTCGCACGTTGCGCGTGTGCCGCTTGTCCTCGCGCTGCAGGCACCGGGCGAACCACGCCGACACCTCCTTGAAGGCGCGGTACTGCAGCAGGCGCGCGAACAGCAGGTCGCGAGCTTCGAGGAGCGCCACCGACTCGGCATCGACCAGCTCCCCCTGCGGGAGGAGGCCGGCGATCTTCATGTCGAGGAGGGTCGCGGCGACGACGAGGAACTCGGAGGCCTCGTCGAGATCGCTCTCCGGGCCCATCTCGCGCAGGTACGCGATGAACTCGTCGGTCACGCGGCTCAGTGCGACCTCGGTGATGTCGAGCTCGGCGCGCGAGATGAGGGTGAGCAGCAGGTCGAAGGGTCCGTCGAAAACGGGGAGGGTGACACGGAAGCCGGGGGCGTCGGGGGTTCCAGACCCGTCGACGGCCTCGAGGACCGATGGCACCGCGAGGCCGGTGCCGGCGGGGGCGTCGTCAGGCGACGGCGCCACGGGCGACCAGCTCCCGCGCCAACCGCAGGTAGGCCTGGGCGGCTGCGTGCTCGGGAGCGAACTCGGTGATCGGCATGCCCGAGACCGAGGCATCCGGGAACTTCACCGTGCGACCGATGACCGTCTCGAGCACGTCGTCGCCGAAGGCCTCGACCACGCGCTCGAGCACCTCGCGCGAGTGGAGCGTGCGGGGGTCGTACATCGTGGCGAGGACGCCGTCGAGCTCGATCGCCGGGTTGAGGCGATCGCGCACCTTGTCGATGGTCTCCACGAGCAGGGCGACACCGCGGAGGGCGAAGAACTCGCACTCGAGCGGGATCAGCACGCCGTGCGCGGCGGTCAGGGCGTTGACGGTCAGCAGACCGAGCGAGGGCTGGCAGTCGATGAGGATGACGTCGTAGTCCGCCGCGACCTTGCGCAGCACCCGGGCGAGGATCGTCTCGCGCGCGACCTCGTTGACGAGGTGCACCTCGGCGGCCGAGAGGTCGATGTTCGCGGGGAGGATGTCGAGACCGTCGACGCGCGTCGAGACGATGACCTCGCGGGGGTCGCGCTTGGTGTCGAGCAGCAGGTCGTAGATGGTCGGCACATCGTGCGTCTGGATGCCCAGGCCCGCCGACAGCGCGCCCTGTGGGTCGAAGTCGATCGCGAGAACACGACGGCCGTATCCCGCGAGCGAGGCCGCCAGGTTGATCGTGGTCGTCGTCTTGCCGACGCCGCCCTTCTGGTTGCAGAGGGCGATGATGCGGGCCGGGCCGTGGCTGTCGAGCGGCTTGGGGGTGGGGAACCCCTGGTAGGGGCGACCGGTGGGTCCGAGGATGACCTCGTCTGCGCCCGTCTTCTGGCCCTTTGTGCTCGCCGACACCGAGTCTCCCGCCTTCGTCATAACGTCCCCGAGTCTAGCCGCCGCCCGCCGCCGAGCCCGTGTGACCCGCGGGTGGTCGCTGCCTCGGCACACGGCATCCTTCCGCCCCGCACAACCTCATTGATTCGCACGACCTCAGCGCGAGAGGACCACGTCCCGCTGACTCTGCGCGAATCACCGACCTCGTGCGCGCCGCCCCGGCCCGCGGTCCCCGCACCTGTCGAAGGACCGCAACCCGTCGCACAACCTCCGTGATTCGTACACCCTCCGCGCGAAAGGCCCGCATCCCGCTGACTCTGCGCGAATCACTGACCGTGCACCGAAGCCCGCTTCGCGTCGACCGCCCGCGCGCGCCGCACCTGCACGACCACCGCCAGCGCGAGCGTCAGCGCCGCCCAGGCCGCGGCGACCTTCGTCAGCACGCCGTAGATGAGGTGCGTGGGCGTGTAGTCCGCGCCGAACCCGCCCTGCACCGCGAGCGCGACGAGCGCGGCACCGACTAGCGCGACCGGGAGCGAGAGCCACCACGCCGCGCGGGCGGCATCCGGGATCACCCTCCGCACCGGGTGCGGCGCGTGCCGCGACAGCCACACGAGAGCGAAGATGGCGAGCACGAGCAGGCCGAACGCGCTCGACGCATGCTGCAGCCACTTCGCGCCCGTGAACATCCCCCACTGCCCCGAGAGCGCCGGGAACAGTTGCTCCCCCACCCGGCCTTCGTGCGTGAACAGGTCCCACGCGATGTGCGAGACGACGCCCAGCGCGAGCGAGACGACGAGCCACAGGATGCCGACGACTCCCCCGCCCACGCTCTCGCGCAGCGCCGTGCGGGCACCGGCATCCCACTCCGCCGGCAGGCGCTCCGCGACCGCGCGCGGCAGCAGCTCCCGGCTCGCCGGTCGCAGCACGCACCGCCACACGAGCAGGAGCACGAACGCCACCACGACGGTGATCGGCACCCACGCGAAATCGTGCGTGAGTCCGTAGCCGGGCCACATCCCGCGAACGAAGAGCGGCAGGTCCGGAGTCATCGCCCCGATCGCGATCGCCGCCGGAACCAGCCGCGTGCGCAGGAAGGGCAGCGCGACGACGGCGTGGCTCGGTGTGAACGGCATGTCAGCTCAGGAACAGCCCCGCGAGCGTCTTCTTGCCGCGGCGGAGCACCGAGACACCGCCGGGGAGCGTGCCCTCGACGACCGCCTCGTCGCTCGTGACCTTCTCGCCGTCGAGCGAGACACCGCCCTGCGAGATCGCTCGTCGCGCTTCGCTGAGGCTCGCGCACAGCCCCGTGGCGGTGAGCGCTTCGACGACGGTGGATCCGGCGGCGACGGTCGCGTGGGGCAGTTCCTCGAGCGCACTGCGCAGCACGGCGGCGTCGAGCACGGTCATATCGCCCTGCCCGAACAGCGCCTCGGTCGCGGCGATGACGGCCTCGGTCGCCTCGACGCCGTGCACGGTCGTCAGCACCTCACGAGCGAGACGCTTCTGCGCCGCACGACGGAACGGCTCCGCCTCGACGAGGGTCTCGTACTCCTCGATCTCGGCGCGCGTGAGGAACGTGAACACCCTGAGGCGCTCGATCACGTCGCGGTCGTCGGTGTTGAGCCAGAACTGGTACATGACCCACGGACTGCACATCTCGGCATCGAGCCAGATGGCGTTGCCCTCGCTCTTGCCGAACTTCGTGCCGTCGCTGTTGGTGATCAGCGGCGTGCCGATGGCGTGAACCGAGCCCCCTTCGACGCGGCGAACGAGATCGGTGCCGCTGGTGAGGTTGCCCCACTGGTCGCTGCCGCCGGTCTGCAGGATGCAGCCGTACTGGCGGAACAGCTCGAGGTAGTCCATGCCCTGAAGGATCTGGTAGCTGAACTCGGTGTAGCTGATTCCGGCCTCGGAGTTCAGGCGCGCGCTGACCGCGTCTTTCTTCAGCATCGTGCCGACGCGGAAGTGCTTGCCGATCTCGCGGAGGAAGTCGATGGCGCTGAGCGGCGCCGTCCAGTCGAGATTGTTGACGATGCGCGCGGCGTTCTCGCCCTCGAAGCTGAGGTAGCGCTCGACCTGATCCCGGAGTTTGCCGACCCACTCGGCCACCGTCTCGGGCGTATTCAGGGTGCGCTCGGCCGTCGGGCGAGGATCGCCGATCAGGCCCGTCGACCCGCCGACGAGCCCGAGTGGGCGGTGCCCGGCGAGCTGCAACCGGCGCATGGTGAGCAGCTGCACGAGGTTGCCCAGGTGCAGGCTCGGGGCGGTCGGGTCGAAGCCGCAGTAGAACGTGATGGGGTCGCCACCGAGGAGCTCGCGCAGCTCGCCCTCATCGGTCGAGACGTGCACCAGACCGCGATACACCAGCTCGTCCCAGACGTTGTCGAAGGTCGGGTCGTTGGCGGGGGCGAGGGCGCTCACGGGCGCCGCATCGGTGGAGGCAGACACCGGTTTAGGCTATCAGCGGGGGTGTCCGAGTCCGGATGCCATCGCCCGGGCGCTCAGCGGGGTCGCCGCGGAGACTGGCCGGCGGCGGGCGGCTCAGCGAAAAGAAGCAGCGTCCTCGAAGCCGTCTCCCCCGGTGATGACCATCGACCGTGTCGACCTCAGTCGGTGTCCCTCGCGCGACGCGTCAGTGCGCGTGCACGCCCCACCACACGAGGAATGCGACCGCGAGCGAGGTGACCCAGCTCACGAGGCTGCCGATGAGGAAGTACTCGGCGCGGTCTCCGTCGTCGCGGTCGCGCGAGATCTCGGGGAATCGCACGATTCCCTTCGCCGCGAGCACCGCGGCGAGCAGCGTGTACGCCCCGGTCAGCGTCAGCACGAACACGAGGATGCGCTCGAGCGGCCCGATGAGTCGACCGCCTCTGAGGGTCGGCACCGCGTCGCGCTCGGGATCGGCCGCGCGCCCGCCCATCTCGGACCGCAACGCGATGCGCACCACCGCGTTGCCCGACTCCAGCAGGAACACCAGCGAGCCGATGACGAGGACGGCGACGTCGATCGACGCCGACGCCCCCGGCCGATAGGCGGCCCACGCCTCGCCGAGCAGGCCCGGCCGCTCGCGCCCCGGCGCGATGACCACGCACGCCGCGGCGGCGAGCGCGAGCAGGGCGACCGGCCACAGCCCCGCTCGAGCGGGACCGTCTTCGGGCACGACCCACGTCCAGATAGCGGCAACGGCGACGGCGAGGAGCCCGGCGATCACGGCATCCAGTCCCGCCGAAACGACGACGAGAGCGAGGGATGCCACGGCGAAGGCGAGCCAGCGCCGCGTGCGGATCATCTGACGGATGAGGTCGACCGCGCCCACCGCGAGCAGCAGGAGGCCGGCGGCGATCATGAGCGCACCCGCGCGGTGAGAGCCGCGAAGCCCTCGACGAGAGCGGCGGAGCCGGCGGCGGAGAGCGCCTGTGATACCGCGGACTGGCTGATGCCCTCGGTGTCGGCGAGTTCGCGCTGAGAGCGTCCGACGCAGCGTCCGTAGGTCAACCGACGCGATCGCTCGCTCATGGCCGACACGAGCTGGTCGCGGCTCAGGGCGTAGGCGCGGGCCAGCGCGATGGTCTCGGTCATGCTGGCATCCTGCCCCTCGGCGAGAACGATCCAGGTGCGCGCGAGCGGCGCGGCGCGGGTCTGCAGCCGTTCGATGTGGTCGATGGCCTCTCGAGCGGCCCACCATGCCGGGCCCTCGGGGACGGTGCGGTCGGCGAGCTCGATCGGTCGCACCTCCCCCACGCCCACACCGAAACGGCAGTCGACGTCGTCGGGCAGGGCCAGGCGCAGCAGCAGGAGCGAGGCGAGCGCACCGGAGAGGTCGTCGTACTCGCCTTGCAGCTCGTCGCCCACGACGGGCGCGAGGGGCGCCACGGCGACGGGTAGATCATGCTGAACCGTGCGCACCGACTCGACGATGGCCCGCTGCGCGCCGGCGCGATCGTCGAGTCGCCGGGAGGCGATGATGTCGGCGATCACAGCGACGGTCATGCGATAAGTCTAACGCTTATTATCTCGTCTTGATAAGCGAATAGCTGATACTCAGGCGATGAGCGAGCGAGACGCCGCCTGCGCCCGGGCCACCAGCTCTTCGCGCTGTTCGCGCACGCGCTCGGGAGCAGTACCGCCGACGCCCGTCCGGCTCGACACGGACCCCTCGATCGTCAGCACCTCGCGCACCCGCGGGGTGAGCTGGGGCGACACCGAGGCGAGCAGAGCGTCGTCGGCGTCTTCGAGTCCGATCTCGCGCTCCTCACACGCCCGCACCAGGGCCCCCGAGATCTCGTGCGCGTCGCGGAAGGCCACCCCCTGACGCACCAGCCATTCGGCGACGTCGGTCGCGAGCGAGAAGCCCTGCGGGGCGAGCTCGGCCATGCGATCGGTGTGGAAGCGGAGCGTGGCGATCATGCCCGAGAACGCGGGCAGAACGAGCTCGAGGGTGCGCACCGAGTCGAAGACGGGCTCTTTGTCTTCCTGCAGGTCGCGGTTGTACGCCAACGGCAGGCCCTTGAGCGTCGCCATCAGCCCCGACAGGTTGCCGATCAGGCGGCCGGCCTTGCCGCGCGCGAGTTCGGCGATGTCGGGGTTCTTCTTCTGCGGCATGATGCTCGAGCCGGTCGAGTAGGAGTCGTCGAGGGTGACGAAGCCGAACTCGCGGGTGTTCCAGAGGATCACGTCTTCGGCGAGGCGCGAGAGGTCGACGCCGATCATCGCGGTGATGAAGGCGAACTCGGCGACCACGTCGCGCGAGGCGGTGCCGTCGAGGGAGTTTTCGGCCGGACGGGCGAGACCGAGGCGGTCGGCCACCAGCTGGGGGTCGAGGCCGAGGGTCGCCCCGGCGAGCGCACCGCCGCCATACGGCGAGACCGAGGCGCGCACTGACCAGTCGCGCAGGCGCTCGAGGCCGCGGACGAGAGCCCAGCCGTACGCCTGCAGGTGGTGGGCGAGGAGCACGGGCTGCGCGTGCTGCAGGTGGGTGCGACCGGGCATGATCGCGCCCTCGTGCGCCTCGGCCTGAGCGACCAGGGCGTCGATGAGGCGGAGGAGCTCACGCGTGATGGTGCGCGAGTGATCGATCAGGTACAGCCGCACGAGAGTGGCGATCTGGTCGTTTCGGCTGCGACCCGCGCGGAGCTTGCCGCCGAGAGCCGGGCCCACGGTCTCGATGAGCACGCGCTCGAGAGCCCCGTGCACGTCTTCGTCGCCGGGTGCGGCGAGCAAGGAGCCGTCCTGCACGCGGGCCGCGAGCTCGTCGAGGCCGTCGTGCATGGACTGCGCCTCGCCGGCCGTGAGATACCCCGCCGCCTCGAGAGCGGCGGCGTGGGCGTGCGAACCCTGGATGTCGTAGAGCGCGAGATCCCAGTCGAAGTGGGTCGAGCGGCTCAGCGCCGCCAGTTCGGGAGACGGTCCGCCCGAGAAACGGGCTCCCCACAGGGCGCCCTCGTTCGTCGATTGACCGGTCTCGCTGCTCATGGCGTCCAGCCTACCGAGGGCCACCGACGCCGCCGTCGGCGCGCGGCCCGAACCGGTGACGCTCCCCGTGCCACACTCCGGAGAAATCGCGCCCGCCGGCACCGACCACGCCAGAAACCGGCCCCCGGCGCACATTCCTCCGGAGTTCCGCACACCCCGCGCCGCGCACCCCCGAGGCCAGGCCCCCGGCGTCAGCGGTGAGGTGTGACCGGCGGCCGGGTATCCCGTCCGACGATTAGACGCACGACGGCGTCGACGAACATCTCGAGGGGACCCCGGCCGATCGTCAACACCCATGCCGTGCAGCCCACAATGAGCCCGAGCGTCAGGGGGACGAACAGCCCCGCCTCGCGGATGCCGACGAGGTCGGACGTGTCGCCCAGCAGGGCGGAGGCGACGATGGCCCAGACGACGAGTTGCAGCACGTATGCGGTCAGCGGCATCGACCCGACGGCGCGCAGCGGCACCGCGACCCAGCGCAGCGGCGTGCGGCACAGCAGCAGGCACGCCCCGATCGTCAACAGCGCGAAGCCGCCGGAACCGATGACCTCCCACAGTCCCGAAGAGTGGTCTTCGGCGGTCAGCACCGCCGCGAGATACGGATCCCCCGCCGCCACCGGGGCCGTGGCGATCGCGAAACCGTACCCGGCGAGCGCGAGCGAGGCGCCCGCCATGGCGAGCAGCGCCTGATCCGTGACGTTGCGCAGGTCGAGTCGGCCCACGCCCATGCCCGCCAGCAGGAACGCGATCCACACGGTGAACGGGTACGCCCACCCCACGGCTGCCTCGAGCTCGGCTCCCGCCGGACCCGCCCAGATCGGCGCTGCGTCGAGGAACGGCTGGATCCACGGCATGACGATCGCGAGCGCGCCGGCGGTCAGGAACAGATTCCGCGCACGCATGCCCAGAAACGGCAACGCCAGCACGAACAGCAGCGCGTACGCCGGGAGGATGACGTAGACGGGCACTCCCGTCATCACCAACGACAGGCCGATCACCCAGAGCAGGGCTCCGCGCAACGCCAGCCGGGCGGCCGCGCGGGGTCGTCGCTGCGGGGCGAGCGGCCGCGGTCCACCGGTGACGAGGGCGATCGAGACCCCCGCGAGCACCGCGAAGAGGATCGACGAACGACCGTTCACGACGGTGACCCACGTGCTCGGATCCGGTGTGAGGGTGCGCTCGGTGTCGAGCAGGTGCGCGGCGAGCATGCCCAGGACGGCCAGCCCGCGCGCGAGGTCCACGCCTACCAGCCGGCCCGGTCCGTCGAAACGGGACCAGGCGCGGCCGAGCGGCGAAGAGGTCACTGCTGACGCAGAAGCCACACCAGGAGCGCCTTCTGGGCGTGCAGGCGGTTCTCGGCCTCGTCCCAGACGACGCTCTGCGGCCCGTCGATGACCTCGGCGTCGACCTCGTAGCCGCGGTCGGCGGGCAGGCAGTGGATGAAGATCGCGTCGTCGTCGGCGCGCGCCATGAGCTCGCCGGTGACCTTGAAGCCGCCCAGGTCGCGGATGCGTGCGATCTTCTCCTCCTCTTTGCCCATCGAGACCCACGTGTCCGTGACGACGACGTCGGCTCCGGATGCCGCGGCCTCGGGGTCGGCGAGCAGGGTGATCGACCCGCCGGTCTCGGCGGCGATGCGCTCGGCGTCGGCGATCACGTCGGCGCGCGGCGCGTAGTCGGCCGGGGCCGCGACACGCACGTGCATGCCGGCGGTGACTCCCGCGAGGACGTACGAGTGGGCCATGTTGCTCTGACCGTCACCGAAGAACGACAGGGTCAGGCCCTTCAGCTCGCCCTTGTGCTCGCGGATCGTGAGCAGGTCCGCCAGCAGCTGGCACGGGTGGAAGTCGTCGCTGAGCGCGTTCACCACGGGAACGCGCGTCCCGCGCGCCATCTCTTCGAGACCCGCCTGCGCGTAGGTGCGCCACACGATCGCGGCGACCTGGCGCTCGAGCACGCGCGCGGTGTCGGAGGGGGTCTCCTTGCCGCCGAGCTGGCTGTTCGCGGTCGAGATGATCAGCGGGGAACCGCCGAGGTCGGCGATCCCGACCGCGAACGACACACGCGTGCGGGTCGACGACTTGTCGAAGATCACGGCGACGGTCTGAGGACCCTCGAGCGGCTTCTGCGCCCAGCGGTCCTTCTTCAGCTCGATCGCGAGGTCGAGGATCTCGGCCTGCTCGGCCGGGGTCAGGTCGTCGTCACGCAGCAGGTGGCGGGTCACGCGGGGGCTCCTTCGAGGATCAGGGCATCGGAGACGGTGGCCAGCGCGGCACCGAAGAGGTCGAGGAACGCCGAGACCTCGGCATCCTGGATCGTCAGGGGCGGCGCGATGCGGATCGAGTCGTCGTTCGCGGCGTTGACCACCAGGCCGTGCTGCTGGGCGGCGGCCACCACGGCCTTGGCGACGGGGCTGTTGAGCCCGATGCCGAGGAGCAGACCGCGACCGCGCACGCCCGAGACGAGCGGGGAGCCGAGGGCGGCGATCCCCTCGCGCAGCTGGATCTCGCGGCGGGCGGCGTTCTCGACCAGTCCCGCCGACTCGATCTCTTCGAGCACGGCCCCGCCGACCGCGGTGCCCAGGGCGTTGCCGCCGAAGGTCGAGCCGTGCGTGCCGGGGAAGAAGAGGTCGCTGGCCGCGCCGAAGGTGATGAGCGCGCCGATCGGGAAGCCGCCGCCGATGCCCTTGGCGACCGTGATCGCGTCGGGGACGATCCCGGCGTGCTGGAAGCCGAACCAGGCGCCCGTGCGACCGGCACCGGTCTGGATCTCGTCGACGATCAGCAGGGCCCCGTGGCGCGCGGTGATCTCGCGCGCAGCCTGAAGGTAGCCCTCGGGCAGCTCGACGACCCCGGCCTCGCCCTGGATGGGCTCGACGAGCAGCGCCGCCACGCGCTCGTCCATCGCGGTCTCGAGAGCGTCGATGGTGGCGTCGATGTGCTCGACGCCCGGCACCATCGGCAGGAAATCGGCCTGCAACGCGGGCTTGCCGGTGAGGGCGAGGGCACCCATCGTGCGGCCGTGGAAGCCGCCCTTGAGGGTCAGGATCCGGGTGCGGTCGGTACCGCGACCGTGCAGGCGCGCGAGTTTGAGAGCGGCCTCGTTGGCCTCGGCACCCGAGTTGCCAAAGTACACACGGCCCGACTCGCCCGTGCCCGCGAGACGCTTCAGGCGCGCGGCCATCGCCAACTGCGGGGGCGTGGCGAAGTAGTTCGACACGTGCGCGAGCGTGGCCGCCTGATCGGTGATCGCCTTCACGAACACGGGGTGCGCGTGGCCCAGGGCGTTCACGGCGATGCCCGCGAGGAAGTCGAGGTACTTGGTGCCCTCGCTGTCCCAGACGTACGCGCCTTCTCCGCGCACGAACAGCGCCATGCGGTCGCCGAAGCTGCGGACCAGGTCGCGTCCGGCGTCGTCCTGCCAGGTTGCGGTGGTCATGCGACCACCTCCGTTCCGATTCCCTTGCTGGTGAACAATTCGACGAGCACCGAGTGCGGCACGCGTCCGTCGATGATGGCCGCGGTGGGCACTCCCCCGTCGACGGCGTCGAGACACGCCTGCATCTTTGGGATCATCCCCGACTCGAGCTTCGGGAGCATCGCGCGCAGCTCCGTCGAGGTTAGGTGCGACACCAACGAGTCACGGTTCGGCCAATCGGCGTAGAGCCCGGGGACGTCGGTGAGCACGACGAGCTTCTTGGCGTTGAGGGCCGTCGCGAGCGCCGCTGCCGCGGCATCCGCATTCACGTTCAACGAGGTGCCGGGGTTGTCGAGGTCGGGCGCGATGCTCGACACGATCGGCACGCGGCCGGCGGCCAGGTGGTCGAGGACCGGCTGCGGGTCGACCGTGACGACATCGCCGACACGACCGAGATCGTGCTCGACACCGTCGACGACGACGCCGCGACGGCGGCCGCCGAAGAGTCCCGCATCTTCGCCGCTCAGGCCGGTGGCCAGGGGGCCGTGGGCGTTGACCTTCGCCACCAGCTGCGGGTTGATCTGCCCGGTCAGCACCATGCGGACCACGCTGATCGCCTCGGTCGAGGTCACGCGGTAACCGCCGCGGAACTCGCTCGGGATGTCGAGGCGGTCGAGCATCGACGAGATCTGCGGGCCGCCGCCGTGCACGACGACGGGCTTGACGCCGACGTAGCGGAGGTAGGCGATGTCGGCGGCGAAAGCGTTCTGCAGCTCGTCGCTGACCATGGCGTTCCCGCCGTACTTCACCACCACCACCTGGTCGCGGTACTTGCGCACCCAGGGCAGCGACTCGACGAGCGTGACCGCCCGTTCGCTCGCCTGGGCGGGATCGGTGTCTTGGAGATCGACGTGGGTCATGAGGAGTAAGCGCTGTTCTCGTGGACGTAGTCGTGCGTGAGGTCGTTGGTGCGGATCGTCGCCGTCGCCACGCCGACGCGCAGGTCGATGACGAGGTCGGTGGCGCGCGGGGTGAGGTCGACGTCTTCGCGGGGGCGGTCGGGGCCGCCGGCGGTGCACACGCGCACCCCGTTCATCCATACGTCCACGTCGTACGGGTCGAAGGCCGCGTCGGTCGTGCCGATCGCGGCGAGCACGCGGCCCCAGTTGGGGTCGTTGCCGAAGATCGCCGCCTTGAACAGATTGTTCCGAGCGACCGAGCGACCGACCTCGACGGCATCGTCCTCGCTCGCGGCGTTCACGACCTCGATCGTGATGTCGTGGCTGGAGCCCTCGGCATCGCCCTGCAGTTGCGCGGCCAGATCGTCGCACACCGCGGCGAGCGCGGCGGCGAACTCATCGGCATCCACGCGGATGCCACTGGCTCCGCTGGCGAGGAGCGTGACCTGGTCATTGGTCGACATGCACCCGTCGGAGTCGAGGCGGTCGAAGCTGACCCGCGTCGCAGAGCGAAGGGCCGCGTCGGCCTCGGCGGCGTCGAGCACGGCGTCGGTCGTGAGAACGACGAGCATGGTCGCCAGGCCCGGGGCGAGCATGCCGGCACCCTTCGCCATCCCGCCGATCGACCATCCCTCACCGGCGTGGACCGCGCGCTTGGGCCGGGAGTCGGTGGTCATGATCGCCAGCGACGCGTCTTCTCCGCCCTCGGCGGACAGAGCGGCCACGCCCTCGTCGACGCCCCGCAGAACCTTGGCCCGGAACGCCTCGTCCCCCGTGCCGATGAGGCCGGTGGAGCACACCACCACATCGCCCGCCCCGACACCGAGGAGCTCGGCGGCACGCTCAGCGGTTTGATGAGTGGTCTGGAAGCCGAACGAACCGGTGAAACAGTTGGCACCGCCGGAGTTCAGGACGACCGCCTCGATCGTGCCGTCCTTGACGACCTGCTCCGACCAGAGGATCGGGTTGGCCTTGGCGCGGTTCGACGTGAAGACGGCGGCACCCACCTTGAGCGGGCCGCGGTTGACCACGAGGGCGACGTCGCGCGCGCCGGTCGATTTCAGGCCGACCGCCACACCGGCGGCCTCGAATCCTGCGGGGGCGGTCACGCTCACGGGGCGACTCCGTTCAGGGGAAGGGCGGTGGTCTCGGCGAGACCCAGCGCCAGGTTCATGGACTGGATGGCAGCGCCGGCGGTGCCCTTGACGAGATTGTCGACCGCCGCGACGACCGTCACCCGGTTCGCCGCGCGATCGATCGCGATTCCCATCGATGCGATGTTGGCGCCGAGCACGTCGGCCGTCCGCGGGAAGACGCCCTGGGGAAGCAGCTCGACGAAGGGCTCGCCTGCGTAAGCCGTCTCCCAGGCGCCGCGGATCTCGGCATCCGTCACTCCCTCCCGGATCGGAGCGGACGAGGTGGCGAGGATGCCGCGCGACATCGGAACCAGAACGGGAGTGAAAGAGAGCCGTACGCCGTCGCTCGGCGCTCCGGCTGCCACCAGCGCCTGGCGGATCTCGGGAATGTGACGGTGCGTACCGCCAACGGCATATGGGTTGGCGGAGCCGAGGATCTCACTCGCGAGGAGGTTCGTCTTGGCCGACTTCCCGGCACCACTGGGACCCACGGCGAGCACCGACACGATGTCGAAAGGATCGATGACTCCGGCGGCGACACCGGGAGCGAGGGAGAGAGCGACGGTGGAGGCGTTGCAGCCGGGAGCGGCGATACGCGCGGCCCCGCGGAGGTTCTCGCGCTGCTTTCCCCCCGCGACGGGCAGTTCGGGGACGCCGTAGGCCCACGGGTCGGGGTGAGCCCCGCCGTAGAACGCCGCCCAGTCCTCCGCCGAGGTGAGGCGGTGGTCGGCACCCGCATCGATCACGAGCGGGGTCTCGGCCAGGGCGTCGGTGTACTGCGCGGACTGCCCGTGCGGCAGGGCGAGGAACACCACGTCGTGCCCGGCGAGCACCTCGGGAGTCGTCGGTTTCAGCTCGAGGTGCGCGAGGGAACGCAGGTGCGGCTGGTGGGCGACGAGGGGCTGCCCCGCGCTGGAGTGCGCGGTGACGGTGCGGATCTCGACGTCGGGATGAGAGGCCAGGAGGCGGAGGATCTCGCCGCCCGCATAGCCGGAAGCGCCGGAGACGGCGACCGAGAGGGTCATGTATCCACCTTACGAGTCGGGGCTGGTGCTGAAATCAGCGTGAACCGGGGCGGCGACGCCCGTACGCCCGACCGAAGGCGGGTTACGAGGTCGCCGAGAATCGGCGCGCGACCCGACGTCGACGCTCGCCACCGGTGCTCACGAAGAGCTCCTCGGTGCGCACGGTGATCGACGACATGTGGCGAGGGTATCCGCAGCGCAGGGATGGGGGCAAATCGAGCCTCCCGCCGGCCGGTGACGATCGATGCGAGCACGAACTGAGATGCCCGCCCCCCTTTGTCCCCCAAATGGGGGACAAACAACCGGTATGATGAAGTACCTGCCCTCATCGCCGGGCGCTTCCGGCAGCCCCCCTTACCGGCGGTGAGGGCAGGCCCACCGTGCGCGATCGCGTCCGAGCGTGTGACGCACACCACGCCGTCGACGAGAGAATCCGCCGACGGCGGGAACGCCGAAGCGCCGCACGGCCTGAGCCGGCGACGCTCCAGAACGCGTGGAATGCTCAGTCGCGAATCGCGGCGCCGAAACGCTCGGCGGCCACGGCGACACCGGCGAGCTTCGCCTCGGTCGCCTCGGCTGCGGTGAGCGTGCGGTCCTCGGCCCGGAAGCGCAGGGCGAAGGTCAGGCTCTTCGTTCCCTCGGCCAGACCCGGGCCGCGGTAGTCGTCGACGAGCCGAGCGCCTTCGAGAAGCGGAGCCCCGCCCTCGAGAAGCGCGGCACGCACCGCGCCGGCGGCGACGTCGGTCGAAATGGTCAACGACACGTCCTGAGTCGCGGCCGGGAAGCTCGAGAGGGATGCCGCGACCACGCGCGCGTGAGCGAGCTCGAGCATCGCGTCGAGGTCGAGCTCGGCCACGAGAACGCGACCGGGCAGGTCGGCGGCGGCAGCGACCGCGGGCAGCAGCTCGCCGACGTAGCCGATGTCGGTCCCCGCGGCGAGCACGCGAGCCGTGCGACCCGGGTGCAGGGCTGCACGCTGCGCCTGCACCAGCTCGATGTCGAGACCCGCGGCGGCGGTGAGTACGCGCACGGCGTCGACGGCGGCGGCGAGGTCCGCTGCCACCGCGGCCTGGCCGGGCTGCTTGGCCACGGTGTGTCCCGTCAGCAGCACGGCGATATGGCGACGCTGCGGCGGAATCGATGCGTCGAGGGCCGTGAGCGTCGCGGCGTCCGGTCGCACGGCCAGCGGCGGCACCGACGGGGTGCCGTACTGCACGCCGGGCTTCGGCAGGAACACCGTGCCGGTCTCGAACAGCGCGAGATCCACGATGCCGCGTGAGACGTTGCGGTGCGCGACCTGCAGCAGAGCCGGGACGAGGGAGCGGCGCAGGAACGGCGCCAGGCCGTCGAGCGGGTTCGCGAGCTTCACGCTCGGCAGCCGGTCGCCTGACGGCGAGCCGTGCAGGGCGTTCTGCTCTTCGGTGGTGAACGGGAACGACGGCGTCTCGACGAAGCCGGCCGAGGCCAGAGCGTTCGCCACGCGACGGCGCCCCTGCTGAGCGGAGGTGAGGCCGCGACCCGACGGGGGCGTCGGGAGCACGGACGGGATGCGGTCGTAACCCTCGATGCGCGCGACCTCTTCGGCCAACGTCCACTTGTCGCCGAGGTCGTGACGCCAGGACGGTGCGGTCACGGACCAGCCGCCGTCGCGCTCGTCGACCGTGCAGCCGATGAGGCGCAGGGCCGAGACGATCTCGTCGTCGGTGTACTCGACGCCGATCAGACCGGGCACGAAGCCCGACGGAAGCGTGATGGCCTCGCGACGGTAGGTCGAACCGAGCGAGGCGCCCAGCTCGGTGTCGAGCGTGCCGCCGGCCAGCTCGACCATCAGCGTGGCGACGCGCTCCGCCGCCACGTACGGGACGAGCGGGTCGACGCCGCGCTCGAAACGGCGCGAGGCCTCGGAGGGCAGCTTGTGTCGACGCGCGGTGCGGGCGATCGATACCTGGTCGAAGGTGGCGGCCTCGATGAGCACGTTGCGCGTGGCGTCGCTCATCTCGGTGAGCCCGCCGCCCATGACGCCGGCGAGACCGATCGGCCCCGACTCATCGGTGATCAGCAGGTCTTCGGCGTGGAGCGAACGAACCTGGCCGTCGAGGGTCTCGAGCTTCTCGCCCTGCTCCGCGCGGCGCACCGTGATGCCGCCCCGCAGACGGTCGAGGTCGTAGCCGTGGATCGGCTGGCCGAGCTCGAGCATGACGTAGTTCGTGATGTCGATGAGCACCCCGAGGGAGCGGATTCCGGCGAGCGACAGGCGCGTGATCATCCACGGCGGCGTCGGACGCGAGGGGTCGACGTCTCGCACGATCCGCGCCACGAACTCGGTCGCGCCGTGGCGTCCGCGAATGGGTGCCTGATCGGCGACCGTGACCGGGAAACCGGAGGGCGTGCGCGCTGCAGCCTCATCGTGCCCGAGGCCCGGATCGCGGAAGTCCGCCCCGGTCGCGTGCGAGTACTCGCGGGCGACACCGCGCAGCGACAGGGCGTAGCCGCGGTCGGGGGTGACGTTGATCTCGACCGCGAGATCGTCGAGACCGAGGAGCGCGATGGCATCCGTTCCGACCGGCGCATCGATCCCGAGATCGACCAGGCGCAGGATGCCGCCGTGCTCGCTGCCGAGCCCCAGCTCTTTCGCCGAGGCGATCATGCCGTCGGACACGTGGCCGTAGGTCTTGCGGGCGGCGATCGGGAAGGGACCGGGCAGAACCGAGCCGGGCAGGGTCACCACGACCTTGTCGCCCTCGAAGAAGTTGCCCGCACCGCAGACGATGCCGCGCACTCCCCCGTGCTCGGCGCCGACGTCGACCTGGCACCAGCGGATGGTCTTGCCGTTGGACTGCGGCTCGGGAGTGAATTCCTTCACCTCTCCGACCACGATCGGGCCGGACAGTTCGAAGCGGTGCACGTCCTCTTCTTCGAAGCCGACCGACACCAGAGCCGCGAGGACGTCGTCGGGCGTGGCCTCGGCGGGCACGTCGACGTACTCGCGCAACCAGGAGAGCGGGACGCGCATCAGACCACCATTCCGAACTGCTCGCTGAAGCGCACATCGCCCTCGGCCATGTCGCGCATGTCTTGCACGTCGCTGCGGAACATGAGCGTGCGCTCGATGCCCATGCCGAAGGCGAAGCCCGAGTACTCCTCGGGGTCGATGCCTGCGGCCCGAAGGACGTTGGGGTTGACCATCCCGCACCCGCCCCACTCGATCCAGCGCGCCCCGCCCTTGAAGGTGGGGTGCCACAGATCGAGCTCGGCACTCGGCTCGGTGAACGGGAAGAAGTTCGCGCGGAAGCGCGTCTTGGCCTCGGGCCCGAACAGCACGCGCGCAGCGTGATCGAGCGTGCCCTTGAGGTGCGCCATCGTGATGTTCTTGTCGATGACAAGACCCTCGAACTGCGTGAACACCGGCAGGTGCGTCGCATCGAACTCGTCGGTGCGGTAGACCCGGCCCGGGCACAGCACGTAGATCGGCAGGTCGCGCTCGAGCATCGACCGCACCTGCACGGGGCTGGTGTGGGTGCGCAGCACCAGGTGGCGCGCGACCGGGTCGACGAAGAACGTGTCCTGCATCTGACGCGCGGGGTGGTCGACGTCGAAGTTCAGCGCATCGAAGTTGAACCACTCGTGCTCGAGCTCGGGGCCCTCGGCGATCTCCCATCCCATGCCGACGAAGATGTCCGACACCTGCTCCTGGAGGAGCGAGATCGGATGCCGGGCCCCGACGCGTGCGCGCTGCGGAAGGGCGGTGACGTCGATGCGCTCGGCCTCGAGCTGGGCGGCGGTCTCGGCTTCGGCCAGCTCGCTCTCTCGAGCGGCGAGCGCCTGGTTCACCTGACCGCGCGCCTGCCCGACGAGCTTGCCGAAGGCGGCCTTGTGCTCGGGGGCGACATTGCGCATCTGGGCGTTCAGCTGCGCGAGAGAGGACTGCTCCCCCGTGTGCGCGGAACGGGCGGACTTCAGCTCGGCCGTGGTCGCGGCTGCGGCGATGGCGGCAAGCGCGTCATCGACCGCGGAGGCGACGGCCTCAGGGGTGATCTCGGGTGCGTCGGACACGAGATGAGAGTCTACCGACGGGCGGGGACACTGCCCCGCCCGTCGGTCGGTCACATCGTCACTCGGAGTGTCTGCCGAGAGCGTCAGGCGGGAGAACCCGGGTCGTGCTTCCCGAGACCGCGCTGAGCGACGATCAGCTCGGTGTCGGTGCCGGTCTGCCCCGCCGGCTCGGCGGGGGCGACGTTGCCGCCCTTCGGCGACCGGCGCAGACCGATCTCGACGCGGTGCGCGGTGTACGACAGGGCGAGGCACATCGCGACGTAGATGACGCTGGCGACCATCGCGGCGGGAATCAGCGGCGACCCGTACTCGCCATTCGATCCCAGCAGACGTGCGAAGTACAGGAGTTCGGGGTAGGTGATGATGAAGCCGAGGGCGGTGTCCTTCAACGTCACCACGAGCTGGGCGATGATCACGGGCAGCATGGCGCGGATCGCCTGCGGAAGCAGGATCAGGCGCATCACGCCGGCCTTGCGCAGCCCCACGGCGTACCCGGCCTCGCTCTGGCCGCGCGGCAGCGCCTCGACGCCCGCGCGGATGACCTCGGACAGGACCGAGCCGTTGTAGAGGATCAGCGCGATGACGACGGCCCAGTACGACGACATCTTGATACCGACGACGGGCAGGCCGTAGTACAGCAACAGCATGAAGACGAGGACGGGGACGGCGCGGAGCAGTTCGACGACCCACCCGACCGGAAGGCGCACCCAGCGGTGGTCGGACATGCGGCCGATGGCGAGGATGAATCCGAGGACGAGCGCGCCGACGGCCGCGACGGCGAACGCCGCGAGAGTCGCCAGCGTCGCCTGACCGAATCGCTCCCAGATCGCGCTGTAGCTGAAGACGTTCCACTTCGCCGCCGAGAACTGGCCGGTGTCGATGAAGCGCCACACGACGAAGCCGATGACGGCGGCGACGAAGACGAGCGTGATCACGCCGAGGATGCGGTTGCGCAGCTGCGCGCGGGGACCCGGCACGTCATAGAGGACGGAGGAACTCATCGGGCGACCTTCCACTTCTTCTCGGCGGCGTTCTGCAGCCCAGCGAGCAGCAGGACGAGGATGACGAAGACCGCCATCACGAGGAGGATGGTGACGAGCTGGTTCTCGCCGTTCTCACTCATCGTCGCTCGGATGTTTCCGAGGTTGACCACCGAGAATCCGGCGGCGACGGTGGTGTTCTTGAGCAGGGCGATGAAGACGCTCATCATCGGCGGGATGACCGAGCGGGTCGCCTGGGGCAGCACGACGAGCGTCATGACCTGGCCGAAACCGAGGCCGAGCGCGCGAGCCGCCTCCGCCTGGCCGACGGGGACGGTGTTGATGCCGGCGCGCAGGGTCTCGGCCACATAGGTCGCGGTGTAGATGCCGAGGCCGCACACGGCCAGCGTCAAGAAGCTGCCGCGCGGGACGTCGATCAGCAGCGGGACGCAGAACGCGAAGAAGAACAGCACCAGCGTGAGCGGGGTGTTGCGGATCCAGTTCACGTAGACCGCGCCGACCGCGCGCGCGATGGGCACGGGCGACACGCGCATGGCGGCCACGATGAAGCCGAGCACGAGCGCGATCAGGCCGCCGCCCAAGAAGAGCACGACCGTCCCCCAGAGCGCCTGCGCCCACAGGTCGGGGTAGTCGAAGATCTGGTTCACCGTTCGCTGTCCGTTTCTCTCTCGTCGTCCTCGTCGGGCGGTGCGGACGGCGCGGTGTGCGCCGCCCGCACCGGGAGATCAGCTGACGGGGTCGACCGCCGGCTGCTCGCCCTTGACGCCCGAGGCGCCGAGGTTCTTCTCGAAGATGGCCTCCCAGGTGGAACCGCCATCGGTGAACATGGTGTTCACGAACTCCTGGAAGGCGGTGTCGCCCTTGGCGATGCCGACGCCGTAGCGCTCCTCGCTGAAGGGCTCGCCCGCGATCTTGAGGTTGTCGGGGTCCTGCGCGGCGTAGCCGAGGAGGATGGCCTCGTCGGTGGTCACCGCGTCGACCTCGCCGTTCTTCAGCTTCTCGACGCACTGCGAGTAGGTGTCGAACTCGACGACCTTGGCCGGCGTCTGCTCGCGGATCCGCTGGATCGGCGTCGAGCCGGTCACCGAGCACACGGTGGTCTCGGCCGTGAGCGAGTCCTTGCCCGTGATGGTGTCGTTGTCGGCGGCCACGAGCAGGCCCTGACCGGTCAGGAAGTAGGGACCGGCGAAGGAGATCTGGTCCTTGCGCTTGTCGGTGATCGAGTAGGTCCCGACGTAGTAGTCGATGTCGCCGTTGATGATGGCCTGCTCGCGGTTCGCCGAGGCGATGGCCTTGTACTCCACCTTCGAGGTGTCGGCCGGGTCGTACCCGAGGGACGCGGCGATCCAGCGCGCGACGTCGACGTCGAAGCCCTTGCGCTCGCCCGTCACGGGGTCGAGGTAGCCGAGGCCGGGCTGGTCTTCCTTCACGCCGACCACGATCTTGCCGGCCGAGGTGATCTTCTCGAACGTGGGGCTGCCGTCGATCTTCACGTCGGTGGCGACCGCGCCGTAGACGGGGGCGTCGGAGCCGCTGCCGCCGTCGGAACCGGGTGCTGCGCCCGGGGTGCCGTTGTTGCAGGCCGTCAGGGCCAGCAGGCCGGCGGCGACGATGCTCGCGCCGGCGAGAAAACGAGTTTTACGCATGTGATGTCTCCTTGGTTACGTGTGCTGTGCGGATAGGGGTCGTCAGTGACGGCGCGCGAGATCGACCGGGGGGAACGGTGCGTATGCGGTCGGCGGAAGAACCTCCTCGTTCATCGCCGTCAGGGGAAAGCCTCAGTGCGTGATGAGCTTCGAGAGGAAGTCCTTGGCACGGTCGGACTCGGGGCGGGTGAAGAACTGCTCGGGCGTCGCCTGCTCGACGATCTGCCCGTCGGCCATGAACACCACGCGGTTCGCGGCCTTGCGCGCGAAGCCCATCTCGTGGGTGACGACGATCATCGTCATGCCGTCCTTGGCGAGGCCGACCATGACGTCGAGCACCTCGTTGATCATCTCGGGGTCGAGAGCCGAAGTCGGCTCGTCGAAGAGCATGACCTTGGGCTTCATCGCCAGCGCACGGGCCATCGCCACACGCTGCTGCTGTCCACCCGAGAGCTGGGCGGGGAGCTTGTCGGCCTGGTGGCCCACGCCCACGCGATCGAGAAGCGCACGCGCCTCTTTCTCGGCATCCGCCTTCTTCATCTTGCGGACCTTGATGGGCCCGAGCGTGACGTTCTCGAGGATCGTCAGGTGTGCGAAGAGGTTGAACGACTGGAACACCATGCCGACGTCGGCACGCAGTTCGGCCAGGCCCTTCCCCTCTTTGGGAAGCTCCTTACCGTCGATCGTGATCGAACCGCTCGTGATGGTCTCGAGACGGTTGATGGTGCGGCACAGCGTCGACTTGCCGGAACCCGACGGGCCGATGACGACGACGACCTCGCCGCGGTCGACGGTGAGGTCGATGTCTTTCAGAGCCTGGAACTGCCCATAATGCTTCTGGACGTCGGAGACGACGACCAAGGGCTCGGTCTTCGGGGGAACGGATGCCATGTCCTCACCCTATGAGGATGCTGGGCGCCCGACCACATTCCTGCGCACGCCTTAACCGTTCTGTAACAGCAGGGGTCAGCGTGCTCGCTGCGCGAAAGCCGTCTCGTAGAGGCAGACGCTCGCCGCGGTGGCCAGGTTGAGGGACTCGGCGCGACCGTAGATCGGCAGGCGCAGAGCGAGGTCCGCCTGAGCCAGGGCGGACTCGTCGAGACCGCGGGCCTCATTACCGAACAGCCAGGCCGTCGGCTCCGACAGAAGCTCTCGGGATGCCAAGAAATCGGTGCCCTCGACATCGGCGGCGACGATGCGCAACCCCGCCTCGTGAGCGCGGGCGACGACGTCCGCCAGCTCGAGATCGACCGCGATCGGCAGGTGGAAGAGCGAGCCGGTGGTCGAGCGTACGACCTTGGGGTTGTAAGGGTCGACGGTCCGGCCGGTCAGGATCACGGCGTCGGCTCCCGCGGCATCCGCGGCTCGGATGATCGTGCCCAGATTGCCGGGATCACGCACTTCCTCGCAGATCGCGACCAGGCGAGGCTCCCCCGCCAGGATGTCCTTCAGCGCGGTGGGCGCCTGCCTCGCCACCGCGACGATCCCCTGCGGCGTGACGGTGTCGGCCATGGCGTCCAGAACCGCTTCGGTGGTGACCTGCAGGTCGACACCCGCCTGCTCGGCGGCATCGCGCACGTCGGTGTGCTTGTCGAGAGCGGCAGATGTCGCGTACACCTCGAGCACGGTCTCGGGCGCCCAGGCGAGCGCCTCGCGAGCGGCTTGCGGACCTTCGAGCAGGAACAGGCCTGTCTCCTGGCGGGCAGCGCGCTTGCTGAGCTTCGCCACGGCGCGCACCCGGGGCGAACGGGGGTTCTCGAGCACGACCCCAGTGTATGGCGCAGACGGAATGCTTTCCCCACGCCGCGCGAACGACTCGCGGGAACGACGAAACGGGCGCCCTCCGAAGAGGACGCCCGTTTCGAGAAGACGTGTCTTACGCGGTCTTCGCAGCGTTGACGTCGGTCGGCAGCGCGGCCTTCGCGGTCGCGACGAGCGACGCGAACACGGCGGGCTCGTTCACGGCGAGCTCGGCGAGCATGCGACGGTCGACCTGCACACCCGCGAGGCCGAGGCCCTGGATGAAGCGGTTGTACGTCATGCCGTTCGCGCGCGAAGCGGCGTTGATGCGCTGGATCCACAGACGACGGAAGTCGCCCTTGCGCTTGCGACGGTCACGGTACGCGTAGACCAGGGAGTGGGTGACCTGCTCCTTGGCCTTGCGGTACAGGCGCGAACGCTGACCGCGGTAACCGGACGCGCGCTCCAGGATGACGCGACGCTTCTTGTGGGCGTTTACTGCCCGCTTGACTCTAGCCATTTCTCATTCTTCCTAACGTGCGTCGGCGCTCAGAGGCCGAGGAGCTTCTTGGCGACCTTGGAGTCACCCTTGGCCAGGACCTGCTCCTGGTTGAGGCGACGGGTGCGCTTGGAGGCCTTGCCCTCGAGGTTGTGGCGCATGCCGGCCTGCTGCTTCATGAGCTTGCCGCTACCGGTGAGCTTGAAGCGCTTCTTGGCGCCCGAGTGGGTCTTCTGCTTCGGCATCTGTCTTCCTTCGTTGGGGTTCCCGCCGGAGCGGGAGTCGGGGAGCTTTACTCGGCGGACGCCGGAGCAGCTTCGTCTGTGGGTGCCGAGTCGCCTCGAGCGGCGCTACGCGCGGCTTCACGGTTCGCCGTGCGCTGCGCGTTCTGCTCGGTCTTGACCTCGGACTTGTTCTTGTGAGGGGCGACCACCATCACCATGTTGCGGCCGTCGATCGTGGGGTTCGACTCGACCGTGCCGAACTCGGCGACGTCTTCGGCGAACTTGCGGAGCAGACGGACACCCTGCTCGGGACGCGACTGCTCGCGACCACGGAACAAGATCATGGCCTTCACCTTGTCGCCCGCCTGGAGGAAGCCCTCGGCGCGCTTGAGCTTGGTGATGTAGTCGTGAGCCTCGATCTTCAGACGGAACCGGACCTCTTTGAGGACGGTGTTCGCCTGGTTACGACGCGTCTCTTTGGCCTTCTGAGCGGCCTCGTACTTGAACTTGCCGTAGTCCATGATCTTGACCACGGGCGGCTTCGAGCTCGGCGCGACCTCGACCAAGTCGAGGTCCGCTTCCTGGGCCAGGCGCAGCGCAGCTTCGATTCGGACGATGCCGACCTGCTCGCCGTTGGGTCCGACGAGACGGACCTCCGGGACTCGGATGCGCTCGTTGGTGCGGGGATCGCTGATGCGGAACTCCTCTTTCATACGGGTGGTGGCCGCCGCGATCCATCGGAATCGCGGGCGAAGAGGAGAGACACGCCACCCGGCACGGTGCTTTCGGCACCGGCTTCTGCACCCAGGCAACCCCGTGGGAAACGGAGCGGAGTGCGGGAACCCGGTAGCCTGGAGCGGCAAGCGCGGGTGGGATGTGATCCTCTTTCGTACGGAGTGAAACACTCCGAAGCCCGCCATAGTCTAGCAGAGAGATTCACGTGGACACGATCCCCTCCGACCAGCCCGCCCACGACCAGGGCACACACCGCCACGGAGCCGAAGACGAGCGCCTCGCCCGCTGGGAGGAGCAGGAGCGTGCAGCCTCTTCCGCCACGCGTGACATCGCCGATGTCCCCGCCGTCGAGGTCATCACCACCGCCGCGGTCCACCTCATGAGCGCCGCCGCGGTCAAGACCGGACTCGCCGACGACCCCGGCCAGCAGCTCGACCTCGACGAAGCCCGCAAGCTCATCAACGCCCTCGCCGGCCTCATCACCGCCGGAGCTCCCGAGATCAGCGACATGCACGCCCGCTCCCTGCGCGATGGCCTGCGGTCGCTGCAGTTGGCTTTCCGCGAGGCGTCGACGATCCAGGACCCGATCGGCAAGGGCCCGGGCGAGAAGTGGACGGGGCCCGTCACGTAAGTCTGTCGTTCTGGGGTACCGGGCTTCGTGATGCCCCCTTCCCAAGGCAAGAGTGGGGCCCCTTCCCCGATTGCCCGGGGAAGGGGGCATCACTGCGCCCTGTGCCGCAGGCCACCTCTTCCGTGACATCCGCGGGGTATGGGAGCGGGCGACGCCCCGGCTGCTGTCACGAGCACAGGGGATGTCACGAGGACAGGGGTCCGGACGCCGGGGTGGCCTGTTCTCGACGCACCGTCCTGTTCTGGTGACGAGCGGAACGCCCCCGTCAGGACTCGGTGCTGCGGTGGAGCTTGACCGTCAGGGAGTCGACGAGGACAGCGATCCGATCGTCCGCCGACCAGCGTCGCGCCAGACGCGCCAGCGTGGCATCCAGTTCCTCCTGCTCGAGGCCGGACATGAGCTGCAGGTGCACGACGAGTTCAGGCCCGCGCAGACGCCCGGTCGGGTCTCCCGACTCGACGGCGAGATCGAGGACGGCCAGCTCTCCGGCGATGCTCTCGTGAAGCCCGGTGAAGATCGAGGGCGAGGTGTGCGCGGGCTCCCAGGGCTCGCCCTGAGCGATCGCCCACACGGCCGGACGGCGGATGACGAACTCCGTCTCTGACGCGGGATCGACGACGATGAGTTCGGTGTCCTCCGATGCCGCCGCCAGCGCCGTGCGCCGTCCGTCGGCGGGCACCGGCCGTGCGGTGGCATCCCACGTCTGCAGAGCCGTCACCGAGGTGAAGACCGGGAGCACTTTGCGACCGTCGGGCGCGGCTACCGTCACGATCGACAGTTCCTGGGTCTTGTCGACATTGAGGCCGTGCGCTCCGATGCCGTGGTCGCCCTTCTCCGCCACCAACGGAATGAGCAAGCGCGCGTCGCGATACGCGTCGACGACGGAGCGGGCATCGCCCTCGCCCGCGCGGAACGCCAGGAGAGCCGCCAGCAGCGCCGGATCGGCGGATCCGTCGTCCCCCGAGTGGGGGTTGGCCGAGAAGCTCCGGCCCTCCCACGGGACGCCTGCGGAATCCGCGTGGGCGCCGCGGGCGTGGCCGTGCGGATCGTCAGTGTCCGGCGACATCCAGCGCCTCGGCCAGGGTGAACTGGCCCGCGTAGAGCGCCTTGCCGACGATCGCGCCCTCGACACCGAGCGGGACGAGCTCGCGCAGGGCCGCGATGTCGTCAAGGCTCGAGACGCCGCCCGAGGCGACGATCGGCTTGGGGGTGCGCTGCGTCATCTCGCGCAGCAGCTCGATGTTGGGGCCGCGGAGAGTGCCGTCCTTCGTGACGTCGGTGACG
The DNA here is from genome assembly GCF_030818635.1 of Microbacterium sp. SORGH_AS_0421. NCBI lineage: Bacteria > Bacillati > Actinomycetota > Actinomycetes > Micrococcales > Microbacteriaceae > Microbacterium > Microbacterium sp. SORGH_AS_0421. The sequence continues at coordinate 2,259,340 of NZ_JAUTAO010000001.1, read as the reverse complement.
ACGTATCGGCTGCAACCGGCGTCTTCGAGGCGCTCGAGCACCGTCCACAGGTCGCCGCCGTCGCGGGTCCAGCCGCGCGCGGCGAGGGTCGTGCCCCGCACGTCGAGACCGACCGCGATCGCCTCGCCGTAGCGGTTGATGACGTCGGCGGCCCACTCGGGGTTCTCGAGGGCCGCGGTGCCGAGGTTGATACGGCTCGCGCCGCTCTCGAGAGCCGCCTCGAGGGAACGGTCGTCGCGGATGCCGCCGGACAGCTCGACCTGCACGCCCTTGACCTGCTTGATCACTTTGCGCATGACGCTGGCGTTGCTGCCGCGACCGAAGGCGGCGTCGAGGTCCACGAGGTGGATCCACTGAGCGCCCTGCCGGGCGAAGTCCGCGGCGGCATCGACGGGGTCGCCGTAGCTGGTCTCTGTACCGGCCTCACCCTGGGTCAGACGGACGGCCTTGCCGTCGGCGACGTCGACCGCGGGAAGCAGCACAAGTTCGGGCGTGGACGCGAAATCGTTCATGGCTCCTCGCACCCTTCGGCGCATCTCGCCGAGCCGGGGCACGAGGTCACACAGTAGTCGTGCGCAGCCCGTCGATCCAATTGGCGAGCAGACGGATGCCGGCTTCGCCCGACTTCTCCGGGTGGAACTGGGTGGCCGACAGGGGGCCGTTCTCGACGGCCGCCAGGAATGGCGCCCCGTACGTGCACCAGGTCAGAACGGGTTGGGGGAACGGCGGGGCGACCTCGAGCGACCAGTCCTGCGCCGCGTACGAGTGCACGAAGTAGAACCGCTCCTTCTCGAGGCCGTCGAACAGGCGTGACCCGTCACCGGGTGCCACGGTGTTCCAGCCCATGTGCGGGAGCACCGGCGCCTCGAGCTCCGCGACGGTTCCGGGCCACTCCCCCAGGCCGGGGGTGTCGGCGCCGCGCTCGATACCGCGCGCGAACATGACCTGCATGCCCACGCAGATACCCAGGACGGGGCGACCGCCCGCCAGACGACGATCGATGATCTCGCCGCCCCGGCTGTCGTTCAACGCGCCCATGACCGCACCGAACGCGCCGACGCCGGGGACCAGCAGCCCGTCGGCGTCGAGCAGCAGAGAACGGTCGGAAGTCAGCCGCGCGTCGGCGCCCGCCTCGATGAGCGCCTTGACCGCGGAGTGGACGTTGCCCGAACCGTAATCGAAGACGGCGACGACGGGTCTCCGCGTCACAATGCGCCCTTGGTGCTCGGGATGCCGTCGACGAGGGGGTCGAGAGCCTTGGCCTGGCGGAAGGCACGCGCGAGCGCCTTGTACTCGGCTTCGGCGATGTGGTGCGGGTCGCGCCCACCCAGAACACGGACGTGGACGGTCAGTCCGGCGTGGATGGAGAGCGCCTCGAACGAGTGACGCACGAGCGACCCGGTGAAGTGACCGCCGATGAGGTGGTGCTCGAAGCCCGTGGGCTCGCCGGTGTGCACGAGGTAGGGACGACCGCTGATGTCGACCACGGCCTGCGCGAGGGCCTCGTCGAGCGGCACGAGAGCGTCGCCGTAGCGCGCGATACCGGACTTGTCGCCGAGCGCCTGACGGATGGCCTGTCCGAGCACGATCGAGGTGTCTTCGACCGTGTGGTGGGCGTCGATGTGGGTGTCACCCGTGGAGCGGACGCGCAGGTCGGTCAGGGAGTGCTTCGCGAACGCGGTGAGCATGTGGTCGAAGAACGGCACGGTCGTCGAGATGTCGCTGACGCCTCGACCGTCGAGGTCGAGCTCGAGCTCGACGCGGGACTCGCTCGTCTCCCGGGTGATCGAAGCGGTACGGGGCGAGGCGGGGCCGGTCATGATCGCGATCCTACCGAGGCGAGCGCGTCGAGGAATGCGGTGGTCTCGTCGGCCGTTCCCGCGGTCACGCGGAGGTGGTGGGCGATGCCGACGTCTCGAATCAGGACACCCCGGTCGTAAAGCGCCTTCCAGGTGGCTGCCGGGTCGTCGACACCGCCGAACAGGACGAAGTTGGTCCACGACTCGTGGGCCGTATAGCCCAGCGCCGACACCGTCGCAGAGATGCGGTCGCGTTGCGCCACGATGTCGTCGACCATCGACAGCATCGTCTCGGCGTGGCCGAGAGCCGCGGTCGCCGCCGCCTGCGTGAGAGCACTCAGGTGGTACGGAAGACGGACCAGGCGGAGAGCGTCGACCAGCGCGGGGTCGGCCGCGAGGTAGCCCACCCGGGCGCCGGCGAAGGCGAAGGCCTTGCTCATAGTGCGCGAGACGACCAGCCGCGGGCGGTCGGGGAGCAGAGAAACCGCCGACGGCTCATCCCGCGGGGCGAACTCTTCGTACGCCTCGTCGACGATCACGATGCCGTCGGTGGCGTCGTACACCGCCTCCACCACGTCGAGGCGCAGAGGCGTTCCCGTCGGGTTGTTCGGCGCACAGAGGAAGACGACGTCGGGCCGCTGCTCGCGCACCTGCGCCGCAGCTGACGCGGGCGAGAGGGTGAAGTCGTGCTCCCGTTCCCCGGTGACCCAGCGCGCACCCGTGGCGCGCGTGAGGATCGGGTACATGGAATAGGTGGGAGCGAAGCCCATCGCCGTACGGCCGGGGCCACCGAAGGCCTGCAAGATGTGCTGGAGCACTTCGTTCGAGCCGTTGGCCGCCCAGATCTGTTCGGGGTTCAGGCCGTGCCCGAGGTATCCCGCAAAGGCCTCGCGCAGTCCGGTGAACTCGCGGTCGGGGTACCGGTTGACGTCCCGAAGCGCCCGAGCGACGGCGTCCAGGATGTCGTCAGCCACCTCGGACGGAACAGGATGCGTGTTCTCGTTCACGTTGAGCGCCACGGGCAGTGCAGCCTGCGGGGCTCCGTACGGGGTCATACCCCGCAGATCGTCGCGAAGAGGAAGGTCGTCGAGGCGTACGGTCACCTCACCCATCGTAGGCGTCGAGCGGAGTCGAGGCGCACGAGCCGCGACCCGTCGTTCAGGCCGCGGGGGCGTACTCGGCGGGGATCGCGATGCGCTGACCCGCTGACACCGAGCCGCCGGGCAGAGCGTTGAGGCGCGTGATCTCTGCCACCACGTCGCGCGGGTCGGCGGAGGGGGCCACGTCTTCGGCGATCGACCACAGGGTCTCGCCGCTCATGACGGTGATCTCGGTGAACGAACCGGCGGGAGCGCCGGCGTCGCCGGAGGCGAGGGCGGATCCGCCACCGACGATCGCCACGGAGAGCACGGCGACGATCGGGAGGGAAACGAGGAACGCCACGACACGACGGCCACGCGCGGTGATGCGCAGGCGAGTGGACGGGGCGGTGAGGGCGATGCTGCTCATGATGTGCTCCTTGGTGGGGAGAGATTCGCACCCCACCCTCGGCCGGGAGGGCGGTGGTGCGAATCTGTATTCCGAATCTATATTCGAACCTGTTCGAGTGTCAAGACCTCGTGTATCGCAGACGAATCGAACGCGACACGCGTGGGCCTCCGTGTCAATCGGGTCGTCGACCGGATACGGTTTCGACACGGAGACCTCATCACCAACCTCCGACATTCGAATTTCCGCCGTGGTTTGCGCGGCGCGAGGGGAGCACAGATGACCGACGCGACGACCGCCGCCGGCCGCGAACGGCCGCAGACCCGGCGGCGCAAGAATCTCAGCGACAAGCAGCTGGCGATCCTCGAAGTGATCCAGCGATCCATCGCGCGGCACGGGTATCCGCCGAGCATGCGCGAGATCGGCGACGCGGTCGGGCTCAAGTCGCTCTCAAGCGTCACCCACCAGCTCAACCAGCTGGAGCTCAGCGGCTACCTTCGCCGCGACCCCGGCAAGACGCGCGCGATGGAGGTGCTCATCGACCTCCCCGGCGCCGCCGCGGAGAACCCCGCCGACGCCGCTCCCGCCCTCGGCGACGCCGCCCTGGTGCCCCTCGTCGGTCGTATCGCAGCCGGCGTGCCCATCACGGCCGACCAGCAGGTCGAGGAGATCTTCCCCCTCCCGCGCCAGCTCGTCGGCAAGGGGGAACTGTTCATGCTCAAGGTCTCGGGCGAGTCGATGATCGACGCGGCCATCTGCGACGGCGACTGGGTCGTCATCCGGTCGCAGGCCACGGCCGAGAACGGCGAGATCGTCGCCGCCATGCTCGACGGCGAGGCGACGGTCAAGACCTTCCGTCGGCGCGACGGCCACACGTGGCTGCTCCCCCGCAACAGCGCGTTCGAGCCGATCCTCGGCGACGAGGCCGTCGTCCTCGGTCGTGTCGTCGCGGTGCTGCGTACCGTCTGAGCCCGACGACTCGAGGCCGGATGCGAACCCAAAGGTGGCATCCGGCCTCTTCCGTTCCACGCGGGTGGATGTCGTAGGCCCTGCCTAGGCTGGGGTCATGGCTGACACCCTCCCCTACGGTTCCTGGCCCTCCCCGATCACGCCCGAGTCCGTCGCGCAGGCGTCACCGCGCGTCGACGGGGCTCGGCTCGTGGGCGACGAGATCTGGTGGGGCGAGTCCCTCCCCCACGAAGCCGGTCGTGTCGCGGTGAAGCGTCGCCGGGCCGACCGCTCCGTAGAGACGGTTCTCCCCGCACCCGCCAACGCCCGCTCCGCCGTCCACGAGTACGGCGGCGGCGCGTGGACCGCGTCCGACGATGGCGAGCTGTACTACGTCGAGAAGACCGACCAACGCGTGTGGGCGCTTCGCCCGGGCGGGACCGCGCGACCCCTCACTCCCGCCGACGACGCCGTACGCCACGGCGGCCTCCGCTGGGAGCACGGGGTGCTCCTCGCCGTCCGCGAGACACACGGTGCGTCCCGCGTGCCGCGCCGCGAGATCGTGCGCATCCCGCTCGACGGCGCGACGGAGGTGCTCGCCGAGGGCAGCGACTTCCTCGCGCAGCCCGCCCTCTCCCCCGACGGCCGTCGTCTGGCCTGGATCGTGTGGAACCACCCCGACATGCCGTGGGACGCCACGACCCTCCGTGTCGCCGACCTCGAAACGGGGGTCATCCTCGACGTGGCCGGCGGGGAACGACGCGCACCGCTGCAGCCCGTCTGGATCGCGGACGACGAGCTGCTCTACGCCGACGACCCCGAGGGTCGCTGGAACCTCTTCCGCCGTCCTCTCGATGGCGACGCCCAGCCCCTCGCCCCGGCCGATGCCGACACCGGCGGAGGCCTGTGGGTGCTCGGCACCCGCTGGTTCGGCGCAGCCGCCGACGGACGCGTCGTCGCGGTCCGCACGAACGGGGCAGACGAGATCGTCGAGATCGCCCCCAGCGGCGTGCGCCCGATCGACGTGCCCGTCGTCGCGGGGGCCGCGATCGACGACGTCCGAGGCTCGCGCGTCCTCGTCTCGGGGTCCGATGCCCGCGGACGCTCGGGGCTCTGGCTCGTCGACCTCGACTCCGGCGCGGTGGAACTCGTCACCGGCGGTTCCGGCTCGTGGGGAGACGAATGGATGCCGGCAGCCCGCGCCCTGTCCACCGACGGACCCCATGGCCCGGTGCACGCCTTCGCCTACGCCCCCACCAACCCCGGCGTCGCGCCGGCCGCGGGCGAGCGCCCGCCCTACGTCGTCCTCGTCCACGGCGGACCCACCTCGCACGTGGGCCCCGCCCCCTCGGCGAAGACGGCGTTCTTCACCAGTCGCGGTATCGGCGTCCTCGACGTCAACTACGGCGGCTCGACCGGGTACGGCCGCGCGTACCGAGACCGGCTGAGGGGCCAGTGGGGCGTGGTCGACGTCGACGACGTGGCGGCCGCCGCATCCGCCCTCGCCGAGGCGGGGCTCGCCGACCCTGATCGTCTCGCCATCGCGGGTGGCTCGGCGGGCGGCTGGACGGTGCTGGCTGCCGTGACCCGCACCGACGTGTTCTCGGCCGGCATCTCGCGCTACGGCGTCGGAGACGCCCGGGCCCTGGCGGAGGACACGCACGACTTCGAGGCCCGCTACCTCGATGGCCTCATCGGGCCCCTGCCCGAGGCCGAGGCGGTGTACCTCGAGCGCTCGCCCCTGGGGCGCCCGGAGCTCTTCCGTGTACCCCTGCTCATCCTGCAGGGCTCGGAAGACCGGGTGGTCCCGCCGTCGCAGGCCGAGGCCATCCGCGATGCTCTGACCGCACACGGCGTGCCGCACGCCTACGTCCGCTACGAGGGCGAGGGCCACGGGTTCCGACGGTCCGAGACGGTGATCGACTCGCTCGAGCGCGAACTCGGCTTCCTCGGCGCGGTGTTCGGCTTCGAGACACCGGGCACTCCGGCGCTCGAGCTCGGCTGAGTCCGCGCGGGACGCAACGGACGCAGACGACGCTGCACGCGGAGCGGCCCCGCGTCCGAGAGGACCCACCGCTCCCCCCGGGAGAGGCGACGGGCCCCGCGCCTACGCGCAGGGGCCCGTGACGCCGCCTCGGGTCAGGCTCCGAATGCCGCAAGCTCCGCCGCGAGACGAGCGCCCACGTGCGCGTGCAGGAACGTTCCGCTCTCGCGGTGCTCCTGCGCCACGATGAGTCCGCTCTCGTGGACGGCTGAGACGAGGTCGCCACGGTCGTAGGGAACGACCGCCTGCACCTCGACCGCCGGCAGCGGAAGGGCGTCCTCGATCGCGGCGCGGAGCTCGTCGATGCCCTCACCCGTCCGCGAGGAGACGAACTTCGCGTTCGGCGCGAGCCCCCGCAGCACGAGGCGGTCGTCTTCGCCGACGAGGTCGGCCTTGTTGAAGACGACGATCTCCTGACCGAAGTTCGCATCGACGTCGCCCATCACGTCGCGCACCGTCATGAGCTGTGCGGCCGGGTCGGGGTGCGAGGCATCGACGACGTGCAAGATGACGTCGGCGTCGCCGACCTCCTCGAGCGTGGACCGGAACGCCTCGACGAGCTGGTGCGGGAGGTTCCGCACGAAACCGACCGTGTCGGTCAGCGTGTACACGCGGCCGTCGCTCGTCTCGGAGCGGCGGACCGTGGCATCCAGCGTCGCGAACAGGGCGTTCTCGACCAGGACACCGGCGCTCGTGAGGCGGTTCAGCAGGCTCGACTTACCGGCGTTCGTGTACCCGGCGATGGCCACCGACGGGATGGTGTGCCGCTTTCGCTCGGCGCGCTTGGCCTCGCGAGCGGGAGCGAAGTCGCGCAGCTGCTTGCGCAGCAGCGCCATCTTCGTGCGGATGCGGCGGCGGTCGAGCTCGATCTTCGTCTCACCGGGTCCGCGTGAGCCCATACCGGCACCGCCGGCGCCGACCTGTCCACCGGCCTGACGCGACATCGAGTCACCCCACCCGCGCAGACGCGGGAGCAGGTACTCGAGCTGCGCGAGCTCGACCTGAGCCTTACCCTCGCGGCTCTTGGCGTGCTGACTGAAGATGTCGAGGATCACCGTCGTGCGGTCGATCACTTTGACCTTGACGACGTCTTCGAGGGCGCGCCGCTGGCTCGGGGCGAGCTCCGTGTCGGCGATCACGGTGTCGGCACCGACGGCGGCGACGATGTCGCGCAGCTCCGCCGCCTTGCCGCGTCCGACATAGGTCGCCGGGTCCGGATGCGGCCGGCGCTGCAGCACACCGTCGAGCACCACGGCACCGGCCGTCTCTGCCAGAGCCGACAGCTCGCGCAGGGAGTTCTCGGCATCCGCCTGCTCGCCCTGAGGGTGCACGCCGACGAGCACGACGTTCTCGAGGCGCAGCTGCCGGTACTCGACCTCGGTGACATCTTCGAGCTCTGTGGACAGACCTGCGACGCGGCGCAGCGCCGCACGTTCCTCGCGGTCCCACTGATCGCCGTCGGAGTCGCCGCCGTAGGCCGTGGTGACGTCCTGGAGCGCTTGAGCGGCGCCGAAGACCCGGACCCCGCGGTGCGCTTCGGCGCGCGAGAGCACGCGGTCCACCGGATCCACCGGAGACGCGTCGGTGCTCGGGGGTGTGGTCTGTTCGGTCATGGGTTCCTTCCGTTCGCGGTGTTCCCGCGTGTTCTGGCACTTTATCCGTCCCCGCGGTGCGGCGGACGGTCGGATATCCTGGCGTGATGGGGAGCGAGCACTACTTCAGCGCGTCGCCGTCGAGTCCCGAGCAGCTCCGCCACCTCCGCGTGACGCTGGCCGGTCGAGAGCTCGAGGTGGTCACGGCCGGCGGCGTCTTCAGTCCCGACCATGTGGATGCCGGCACATCGGTGCTGCTCGCGAACACCCCGCCCCCTCCCGCCGGCGGGCACTTCCTCGACCTGGGGTGCGGGTGGGGTCCGATCTCGCTGTCTCTGGCGCTCGCCTCACCGCACGCGACCGTCTGGGCGGTCGACGTCAACGAGCGTGCTCTCGATCTCGTGAGACGCAACGCCGATTCGCTCGGCCTCGACAACCTCAACGCCGTTCGGCCCGAGGATGTTCCCGACGACGTCTCGTTCCGCACCATCCGATCCAACCCGCCGATCCGCGTCGGCAAGTCCGAGCTGCACGGCATGCTGCGGCACTGGATCCCGCGCCTCTCGGAGCGCAGCGACGGCTGGTTCGTCGTGCAGCGCAACCTGGGCTCCGATTCGCTGCAGCGCTGGCTGGCCGCGACCTTCCCCGACGGCTACGGCGTGCAGCGCGCCGCCACCGGCCGGGGCTTCCGTGTGCTGCGCGTCCGCAAGCACGGCTCGCCGCCGAGCGAGCTCATCGACGTCGTCTCCTGACGGCGCGGCGATCCGCCTCACCGAGACCGGATGCCAAGATCGCGCCTCTCACGCGAGACCACCCGACCGCACGAGGCTCGGTCGTATCCCCTCGTGCCCATCGCGCCTGCCCAGGACAGGGCGGCGCGCCTCAGGCCAGCGCGACCTCGCCCGTGAAGACCAGCGACGCGGGACCCGACAGGTAGACGCGACCCTCGGCCACGCGCACACCCAGCGTGCCGCCCGGGGTATCGACCACCCAGGAGTCGGGTGCGGCCGCCCCGGCCCAGTGGCGCACGGCCAGAGCCGCCGCGGCCACGCCCGTACCGCAGCTCAGCGTCTCGCCCACACCGCGCTCGAACACGCGCAAGCGGATCGCCCCGACCCCGTCGCGCACGAGCGGGTCGGCGGGGACGACGAACTCGACGTTCGCGCCGTGAAAGGGCGCCGGGTCAAGCACCGGCTGGTAGGCGAGATCGAGACCCTCGAGTTCGGCGTCCGACGAAAGGGCGACCACGACGTGCGGATTGCCCACGTCGATACCCACCCCCGGTCGCGCGACCGGCAGACCCTTGGCGCGCACGAGGGTCTCATCGCCCTCGATCGCGTAGACGCCCAGGTCGACCTCGTAGCCGCGGTCGCTGCGTGTCAAGGTCTTCACTCCCGCGCGTGTGCCGATGCGCAGGCCCCCGTCGAGCGAGGCGAGACCGGTGTCGCTCAGGTAGCGCGCGAACACGCGGGTTCCGTTGCCGCACATCTCCGCCTTCGATCCGTCGGCGTTGCGGTAGTCCATGAACCACTCGACACCCGCGGCAGCGGCATCCGCCCCCTCGTCGATCGCGGCGCACCGCACCACGCGCAACAGGCCGTCGGCCCCGATACCGAAGTGACGATCGCAGAGCACGGCGATCTGCGCGTCCGAGAGGTCGAGTTCGCCATCGGGGTCGGCCACCACCACGAAGTCGTTGCCGGTGCCGTGGCCCTTGGTGAACGCGAGAGTCGCCATGCGCCCAGTCTAGGGAGGGGGCGCCGTCCGTTCGTCGCTCAGACCGAGGGCGACGGCCCGCCCGGCCCGTCGACGACGAGCCGCTTGCCGGTCGCCCACGTGTCGAAAGGCTCGTAGCCGAGCGCGTCGTAGAAGCCGCGTGCGCCGGCGTTGTCAGGACGCACCATGAGCTGCACCTTGGGGCAGCCCATCGACTCGAGCAGCCGCTCCGCCTCGGCGACGAGGATGCGGCCGATCCCGCGCCCGCGGTGTGAGGCCGCGGCCGCGAGGTAGTACAGCCAGCCACGGTGGCCGTCGTAGCCGGCCATCACACTGCCGACGACCCGGCCGTCGTCGACGGCCACGAGGAAGAGCTCGGGCTGGACAGCGAGCTTGCGGCGGATATCGGCGCGCGGATCGTTCCAGGGCCGCGTGAGACCCGCCTCTTCCCAGAGCGCCACGACGACGTCCTCGTCCGTCGGCGCGAACGCACGGATGTCGATCGTCACGGTTCCTCCCCCGGTCGGGATGCCAGGTGGCCGGCATCCACCGCCCGCGCATCCACCCACCGGGCCGTGTCGTACCGCCGGAACCACGACACCTGGCGACGCGCGTAACGCCGCGTGAGCGCCTGGGTCTCGGCGACGGCCTCGTCGCGGGTCAGCTCGCCCCGCAACTGCCCGAGGGCCTGCGCGTAGCCGATAGCCCGCCCCGCGGTCGCGCCGCGCTCGAGGCCCTGCGCGCGCAGCTGCGCGACCTCGTCGACGAGCCCGTCCGCCCACATGCGCTCGACGCGCGCGTCGAGCAGCGGAACGAGCTCCTCGCGGTCGAGGGCGGTGGCCACGATCCGGGTGTCCGGATGCCAGAACTCCGGCGCCTCGGGAAGGGCACCGCCGTGCGTCTCGCTACCCTGCGCCAGTACCTCGAGGGCGCGGACGACCCGGCGGCCGTTGCGCGGATCGATGCGCTCGGCGGCCGCGGGGTCGGCCTCACGGAGACGAGCGAACAGCACACCCGCACCGTGTCGCTCGAGCTCGTCCTCGAGTTCAGCGCGCAGCTTCTCGTCGCGCGGCGGGAAGCGGAAGTCCCACAGCACGCTCGAGACGTACAGTCCCGAGCCGCCGACGAGGATCACGTCAGCTCCCCGCCGGTGGATCTCGCGGATCGCGGTGCGCGCGGCATCCTGATACCAAGCCACCGCGGCCTCGTCGGTGACCGCAAGGGCGTCGAAAAGATGATGCGGGATGCCACGACGCTCGGACTCGGGGAGTTTGGCGGTGCCGATGTCCATGCCGCGATACAGCTGCATCGCGTCGGCGTTGACGATCTCGACCGGCCGACCGCCGGCTGCCAGAGCCTCGGCGAGATCGAGCGAGAGCCCGGTCTTGCCCGTGCCCGTCGCACCGACGACGGCCCACAGGACCGGCGCGGTCACACGCCGACGCGGAGGGTGGGAAGGCCCAGCGACACCGCGCGCGGGGTACCGCTCTCGCCCGCCGGCGCCGGGATGCCGCAGGACTCGGCCTGCGACCGATCCCACGCGTCGCCCGCGCGCGTCCGGCGAATGCGCAGCGGTGCTCCGTCGGGCGCATCGGCGAGCAGATGGAAGGGCGCCGCGTGCGTCACCGTGACGGACACCACGTCGCCAGGGCGCGGGAGCGGCGAGCCCCCCGGCAGCTCGAAGTGCACCAGGCGGTTGTCTTCGGCTCGGCCGGTGAGACGGTGGGTCGAGGCGTCCTTCTTGCCCTCGCCGGCAGAGACGAGCACCTCGAGCGTGCGGCCGAGCTGCTTCTGGTTCTCTTCGGCGGCGATGCGGTCCTGCAGCGCGAGCAGACGCTCATAACGCTCCTGCACGACCGCCTTCGGCACCTGATCGGCCATGGTGGCCGCGGGAGTGCCCTCGCGGATGGAGTACTGGAACGTGAAGGCGCTCGAGAAGCGCGCGGCCTCGACGACTCGAAGCGTCTCTTGGAAGTCCTCCTCGGTCTCACCGGGGAAGCCGACGATGATGTCGGTCGTGATGGCCGCGTTCGGGATGCGCTCACGTACACGGTCCAGAATGCCGAGGAACTTCTCGCTGCGGTACGACCGGCGCATCGCCTTGAGGATGCGGTCCGAGCCCGACTGCAACGGCATGTGCAGCTGCGGCATGACCGCGGGGGTCTCTGCCATCGCCGCGATCACGTCGTCGGTGAAGGCAGCCGGGTGAGGACTCGTGAAGCGGATGCGCTCGAGGCCCTCGATCTCGCCCGCCGCCCGCAGGAGCTTGCCGAACGCCAGACGGTCGCCGAACTCCACGCCGTAGGAGTTGACGTTCTGCCCCAGCAGGGTGACCTCGATGGCGCCATCGTCCACGAGCAGGCGGATCTCGTTCAGGATGTCGCCGGGGCGGCGGTCCTTCTCTTTGCCGCGCAGGCTCGGCACGATGCAGAACGTGCAGGTGTTGTTGCAGCCCACCGAGATCGACACCCACCCGCTGTGAACGGAATCGCGCTTCGTCGGCAGCGTCGACGGGAAGATCTCGAGCGACTCCAGGATCTCGAGCTCGGCTTCGCCGTTGTGACGGGCGCGTTCGAGCATGCCGGGGAGCGAGCCCATGTTGTGCGTACCGAACACCACGTCGACCCAGGGGGCCTTCTGCTGAACCGCGTCCTTGTCCATCTGGGCGAGGCAGCCGCCGACGGCGATCTGCATCCCGGCGTGCGCGTCCTTGCGTGATTTGAGGTGGCCCAGCGTTCCGTAGAGCTTGCCGGCGGCGTTGTCGCGCACCGCGCAGGTGTTGATCACCACGACGTCGGCTTCCGTGCCGGCATCCGCTCGGACATACCCGGCGCTCTCGAGCGAGCCCGAGAGCCGCTCCGAATCGTGCACGTTCATCTGGCAGCCGAACGTACGGACTTCGTAGGTGCGCGGACCGTCGACGCCGTGAGCGGCGATGGACGGCGCGATCAGCGTCGGGGTCGAGACAGGGGTGGTCATGATGCGAGCAAGTCTAAACGCCGCCCCTGCGACGGACGTCTGATCGTCCGCACTCGTCCTCCCGCGGCGGACGCACCGATCGGCGCTTATCGGGTCAAAGGATGCGCAATCGGAATGATGCCGCGCGCTCCTCCTCGGTACGTTGGGGACACGTCAACGTCCGCGAGGTCTGCGGGCGGTCTCCGGGGGGAGAAATCATGGGGGAAGACCGTTCGACGAGGTGGTCGAGGGGGCTGGTCGGAACGGACCGGGATGCCGCGGCGCTGGCGCAGCGAGCGCGGAGCGGAACGTCGCTGATCCTGGCGGGACCGCGTGGGAGCGGACGCAGCTACCTTCTGCGCGCCGTCGCCGCTGAGCTGGAACGGGACGACGCCCTGGCTGTCGATCTGCGCACCTCCCCTGCGCTCACCCGCGTCGACTTCGGAGCGATCGACGCTTCCGGACACGCTGGGCTCCGCAGCCTCGCGGACCGCAGCGCCACCACTGTCGTCGAGGGAGTGGTGGTCGTCGACGACGTCGACTTGCTCGATGCGGCGTCGGCGCGAGCTCTCGCTCGGGGCATCGCCGCCAACCGCGTGATCGCAGTGATCGGGCTGCGGACGGCGCGTGCTGGATCGACCGGTCTCCCCGACGACGTGGGCGTCGTCCGCCGAACCGTTCTCGACCTCTGGCTCGATGGATTCGCGCACCGGATCGACCTCGCCGACCTCGGCAACGACGACGCCCTCGACATGATCGACCTCTTCCCGGGAGCCGACGTTCTCGACAGCTCCACCCGTGCCGGGATCGTCTGGCGGGCCGATCGGTCCCGGACCCTTCTTCGACACCTCATCGTCGAGGCGATCGATGCCGCCCGAGCCGGACGTGACCCGCTGAGAGAGCTGCAGACAGTGGATCCACGCAGTCGGCTCGCCATCGCCGTGTCCGAACACGTCGCCGACTTCTTACCGGAGGATCTCGCGTGCCTCGCCGCGGTGCGGCGACTGCCTCACCTCGAGCTCGCGGTCGCCGCGCGACTGCTCGATGCCGAGAGGATTCAGGCTCTCGTCGCGAGGGGTCTCCTGCACGCCGATGCTTCCGCCGATCGCCGCCTCACTGCGAACGATCTCATCGCCCAGCAGGCGCAGAGGCAGCTCGGTGCGGCTCGTGTCGACGAGGTGGTGGAGTCGGCGGGACATCGCATGCTGAGGGAATCGGCTGAGTGGTGGAGTCCGGCTGTCGCCATCTCGGTCGCGGAGCGCTGGCACCGGCAGGGGAGCTCCTCGTCAGGCGAGGCAGACTGCTCCCCCGCACTGCGCGCCCGTGTCGCGCTCGACGCTGCTCGAGAGGCCAACGACCGAGGTGACACCGCACGCGCGGCGGCGTACGCCGCTCGGGGCCTACGGGCGATGGAGGATCCCGAACTCCGACGGGAGGCGCATCTCGCCGCCGATCGGCCGGACCCGATGCCGGGGCCCGCCGAGATGACGAGTACCGACACACGGCGACGTGACGCGCGGTCCCGCGCGACACGACCTCCCCGCGGCACGACCGGCCACCGCGTCGCGGCGTCGACGCTCGCCGATGAGCGCGTCGACGTTCTGCTGCAAGACGCCGTTCATGCAGCCGCCGACATGGACTGGGCCCGGGCGGTGACCGAGACCGAGAACGCGCTCGCGGAGACCTCCGCGTCCCCGGCGGCTCGACTACGCGCCCTCGTCGCCGCGGGATCCGCACTGACGTTCCGGGGAGATTGGCGTCAAGCCCAGAAGCACTTCCGATCGATCGAGCGTGTCCTCGACGCCCGTCGATGCCCGGAGGGCATAGGGGTGCGCGACCGCCTGATGGCTCTGCTCACCATGCTCGCCTGCCATCAGATCGCCGGCGCCGACGGCACGGCAATGCGCAAGCGACTCGAGGACGAGACGAGCATCGCCGTCCGAGAGGGGGAATCGGCGGACCTCTCGGTCGCCGGCGCCGCCTGCGCGATCGCATTCGCGTGCGTCGGCCGTCCCGAGGCATCGCAACGGGAACTCGCCTCTGCGCTTTCGCGGGAGTCGACGATGGTGCCTCCCTTGCACGCGGCCATGATCGAGCTCGCCGTGGCTGACGAGCTCGCCATGGCGGGCCGCACGAGGCAGGCTCGGGCGATCCTGAACAGCCTGCGAACGCAACCCGTGCCACTGTTGGTGCGCAGCCGACTGTATGTGGAGACGACCATTCTCACGGCGGAGGGACGGATCAACGGAGCGCGGCGAACCGCCCGGGCCGCGGCCGACCTCTCGTGCGGGCGCTCCACCGCCGCGCTTCGCATTCGAGACCTGTTCCGGCTGGTGACCCTCGGAGAGGCCGAGGAGGGGGAGATCGACGAGCTCGTGCAGCTCGCCGCCACCACCGACCTTCCCCTCGCCTCCGCGGCCGTGCGCCGAGCGACGGCGCGCACCAGCGTGGAAGCGCGATCTCCGGTCGACGAGCTCCGACTCCACGACCTGTGGTCCGCCCCCGACACACCCGCGTCCCGCACCGCCGTCGTCGCTGCGCGCAGCACCTCGCGAGACACACCGACCGAGGCGATCGACGACCTCACGGCGCGCGAGCGCGAGATCGCGCTCCTGGCCGACGAGGGTCTGAGCAATCGCGAGATCGCTCAGCGCCTGTTCCTGTCGATCCGGACGGTCGAGTCGCACGTCTACCAAGCGCGGATGAAGGTGGGAGCACCCTCGCGGCGGGAACTCGGCCGTTTCGTGGCAGCGGCGTCCGGCGCCGGTAGCTGAGAGGCGGCGTCGACCACGGAAGGCTCGGCGTCAGCGATCGGGCGTGAACCTCACACCCGAAGCGGGACGCGAGAACGACCGGGTCCGCCCGATCCCCGCCTCATCGAGAGCTGATCGCGCGGCCGTGAGAGCGACCGACGACGGGTACCCGCGTCGCGACAGCTGACCGGCGAGGCGTCGGAGAGCCGCGTCGTAGTCCTTGCCCTCGACTCCTCGCACCTTCGACCGAGCGAAATCGAGTGCGCGTTCGGCGTCGTCGTCGGGGAGGGCGGCGAGGACGGCCTCGGCGACCTCCCTGGGAATGCCGCGCTTGCGTAGGGTCTCGGCGACGGCGCGTCGCCCCTCGCCTTTGCGCTCGACCGCCGACATCGCCAGTTGCTCCGCGAATGCGACGTCATCGAGGTACCCGAGGTCGACGAAGTGGTCGACGAGTTCGTCCGCGGTCGAGTCATCGGCACCCTCGACGCCGCGCACGACGGTCCGGGCCTCAGACAGCGACAAGGATCGCGAGCGAAGCTTGCGCAGGAGAACCGCTTCCGCCCGCTCACGGACCTCTGCCCGCTCCGGGAGAGACTCGTCGTCACCGGTGTCGTCACCGACGACGGAGAGTCGGGGACGCCCCGCGATAGGGGCGACCGCCCCTTTCACACCGGGCATTCCGGTCGAGTCGTCCGCGATGGCCTCGTCTCGGCGCGAGGGGTGGTCGCCGCCCGGCCGGACACCCGCCCCGAAGAGAGGGATGACCGGAGCAAGATCGGTATCGTCCACGGCTCGAAGCTCACGGCGCGTCGGAGACTCGTCGAGTCCGCCCCAGTCCTTCTTGCTTCCCCGTTCACGGCTGTCACCGAGACTCCGGTCGTCGCCCACTTCCTCGGACGGGCGACGACCGGAGCCCCGCGTGTCGTCGGTCATCAGGCCGGGCGCCGTGCGGCCAGCTCGTCGTCTGCCGGCGCAGCAACGGCGGGAGCGCCTCCGATGCCCATCTTGGTCTTGATCTTCGTCTCGATCTCTTCCGCGATGTCGGGGTTCTTGATGAGGAAGTTGCGCGCGTTCTCTTTCCCCTGACCGAGCTGCTCACCCTCGTAGGTGTACCAAGCGCCCGACTTCTTGACGATGGCGTGCTCGACGCCGAAGTCGATGAGGCTTCCCTCACGCGAGATACCGACGCCGTACAGGATGTCGAATTCCGCCTGCTTGAAAGGCGGGGCCATCTTGTTCTTCACGACCTTGACGCGCGTACGGTTGCCCACCGCCTCGGTGCCGTCCTTCAGCGTCTCGATGCGACGGATGTCCAGTCGCACCGACGCGTAGAACTTGAGCGCCTTTCCACCGGCCGTGGTTTCCGGCGAACCGAAGAAGACACCGATCTTCTCGCGCAGCTGATTGATGAAGATCGCGGTGGTCTTCGTGGTGTTCAGTCCACCGGTGAGCTTACGGAGGGCCTGCGACATGAGGCGGGCCTGGAGACCGACGTGCGAGTCACCCATCTCACCCTTGATCTCGGCCTCGGGAACGAGTGCGGCGACCGAGTCGATGACGACGAGGTCGATCGCGCCGGAACGGATCAGCATGTCGGCGATCTCGAGCGCCTGCTCGCCCGTATCGGGCTGGGAGACGAGGAGGGCGTCGATGTCGACACCGAGCTTCTTCGCGTACTCGGGGTCGAGTGCATGCTCGGCATCGATGAAGGCGGCGATTCCGCCGGCACGCTGCGCATTCGCGATCGCGTGAAGCGTCAGCGTGGTCTTTCCCGAGGACTCCGGGCCGTAGATCTCGATGATGCGGCCACGAGGGAGCCCACCGATACCGAGAGCGACGTCGAGAGCGACGGAGCCGGTGGGGATGGTCTCGATGGGCGCTCGATCGTCGCTGCCCAGTCGCATGACCGAGCCCTTTCCGAACTGACGGTCGATCTGAGCCAGCGCGGACTCGAGGGCCTTTTCGCGCTCTGCAGGTGAGGGCATGACGTCTTCTTTCTTCTCGCGTTCCGGTCGCCTATAGGCTGTCGCGCCTCCCACCGACGGTGGGTTCACCCGACAAGGCGTTCAGAGTGTCGTTCGACATCTCTCACGTTAGAGAGGGCCTCCGACATTGGCTTCGGAGAACCCCCCGGCCGTGGACAGACGAGGAACAAACCCTGGTGTGAAGGAGCCTACGCCGGTTTCGAACGTAGATTCGAGGACACGCCGAAAGAACGGTGTCGACAGCCGAAAGCCTCGGCGGCACGCCGTCGGACGCACGAAGACGCTTCAGGAGCGCCGCGGCTCCAACCGACCCACTCCGTAACGACGGGTGGCGGGAACGTCCGTCTCTTCGCACAGTGCAAGCCAGACGTCTCGCGGGTCGACGCCCGCCGCGAGAGCGTCGACGCTGGTGCGCCCGCCCACCGACGACAACACGAGATCGGTCAACAGCGAACCCCCGCGCGCGCCGAACTCGTCACGGACGGCGCGATCGAACGCGCTACGACGCACGAGCGTCGCTCAGCGGAGCGAGAGCTCGGGCTCGACGGAGGCGACGAGCTCGTCGGGCACCACGTCGGGGAAGGTCTGCAAGCCCTCGAGCACCGAGAGCCGGTCGCCGACTTCGCGCATGATGGTCGAGATGGGAACGTCGAGGGCTTCCGCGACCGAGGCGAGGATCTCGCTCGACGCTTCCTTCTGACCGCGCTCCACCTCGCTGAGGTAACCGAGGGCGACGCTCGCGCGGCTGGCGACCTGGCGGAGGGTACGACCCTTCTGCTGGCGGAGGTCACGCAGGACTTCGCCGATCTCTTGACGAACCAGGATCATGTTGGGGCCCTCCTCACTGCTGATTCCGTCGCCGCCCTCCGTGGACGGCTGTGAAACACCTTCTGTGGTCACCCTAATGCTGTGCGCTGTGCACCGGATGGGAATCGCTACACGAAACCGGGATATGCGATGATTTGTTCCCGTTTTCGTCGACCGGGTACGCCGACGTCTTCACAAGGCCGCCAGCGCCCGCCGAATCGCCAGGTGGGCCGTCTCACGGCGGATGCGCTCACGGTCGCCGGCGATGACCAGGGAGTCGACCCGCGTGCCCAACGGCGTCGACACGGCGATGTGCACCGTGCCGACCGGCTGCCCATCCTGCTCTTCGGGGCCCGCGACGCCCGTCGTGGCGATCCCGACGTCGGTGGGCACGCCGTCTCGACCCAAGACGTCGCGCACGCCGCGGGCCATCTGACGCGCCACGCGCGGGTGCACAGCCCCGTGCGCCTCCAGCAGCGTCTGGTCAACGCCGAGCAGACCGTGCTTCAGGTCGGTCGCGTACGCGACCACTCCCCCGCGCACCGTGCGCGAGGCGCCGGGGATGTCGACGAGCGAAGACACCACGAGTCCACCGGTCAAAGACTCCGCCACGCCGATCGTCCACCCCAGCTCGACGAGGCGCTCCAAGAGGACGGCAGCGCTTTCACGAGGTGTCCGGACGAGGGTCTCGTCGAGGTCGTCGGGAACGCCGTCGATCACCGTGCCGCTCGCTTCTTCCGCGCCGCCCGTACCTCGGTCACGACGTAGTCGAGTCCGGAAGCGATCGTGAGGACGACCGCGATCGTCATCGTGATGACGCCCGCCCACCAGACGGTGGCCTGCCACGCACCCGCACTCGACACCGACGCGAACGGGATCAGAGCGATCGAGAGAGCGATGGCTTGGAAGACCGTCTTGAGTTTGCCCATCCATGCCGCCGCCAGCACGTGATCGCTCACGACGAGGAAGCGGTAGACGGTGATGCCGATCTCGCGCACGAGCACCACGATGGTGACCCACCAGGGAAGCTCACCCAGGATCGACAGTCCCACGAAGGCGAGTCCCGTCAGGGCCTTGTCGGCGATGGGGTCCAGGAGCTTTCCGAGGTCGCTGACGATGTCGTACCTGCGGGCGATGTAACCGTCGATGCCGTCGGTGGCGATGGCCACGATGAACAGCACGGCGGCTGCCCAGCGGAGGCCGCCGTCGGCGCCCGCGTCGACGAGAAGGAGCCAGAGGAAGACCGGCGCGCAGACGATGCGCGCGATGGTGATCGCGTTGGGCAGCTGCGGGTGCACGGCCATCAGTCGCGACCCGTCAGCTGCCAGGCGTCCTCGGAGCCCTCGTCGTCGTCGGCGTTCACCACGGGCAGACCCTCGAACTGCGCCTCGATGGGATCGGAGCCGTACCGGTCGTCGGCGCCGGGTGCGGGGGCTGCCGGAGCGTCATCGCCTCGAAGACGCGCGAGCACCGCGGGGAGTTGTTCGTTGGTCACCATCACGTCGCGCGCCTTCGACCCCTCGGACGGTCCGACGATCTCGCGGGATTCCAGGAGGTCCATGAGACGACCCGCCTTCGCGAAACCGACGCGGAGCTTGCGCTGCAGCATCGAGGTCGAGCCGAACTGGGTCGACACCACGAGCTCGGCGGCGGCGAGCAGCAGCTCGAGATCGTCGCCGATATCGGCGTCGATCTCTTTCTTCTCGGCGGCGGCCTGCACGTCGGAGCGGTACTCGGGCCGCGCCTGCTGAGTGACGTGCGCGACGACCTTCTCGATCTCCTGCTCGCTCACCCACGCGCCCTGCACGCGAAGAGCCTTGGAGGCTCCCATCGGCAGGAAGAGACCGTCTCCCTGCCCGATGAGGCGGTCGGCACCGGGCTGGTCGAGGATGACGCGGGAGTCGGTGACGCTGGTCACCGCGAATGCCAGGCGTGAGGGGACGTTCGCCTTGATCAGCCCCGTCACGACGTCGACCGATGGACGTTGGGTGGCGAGGACGAGGTGGATTCCGCTCGCGCGGGCGAGCTGGGTGATGCGCACGATCGAGTCTTCCACGTCACGCGGGGCGACCATCATGAGATCGGCGAGCTCGTCGACGACGACCAGCAAGTAGGGATACGGCTTCAGCACCCGCTCGCTGCCGGCCGGCAGCGTGATCTCTCCCGCGACCACGGCGCGGTTGAAGTCGTCGATGTGGCGGAAGCCGAACGACGCGAGGTCGTCGTACCGCATGTCCATCTCTTTCACGACCCACTGCAGCGCCTCGGCCGCTTTCTTGGGGTTCGTGATGATGGGGGTGATGAGGTGCGGCACGCCGGCGTACGACGTCAGCTCGACGCGCTTCGGGTCGATCAGCACCATGCGCACGTCGGAGGGTTTGGCGCGCATCAGCAGGCTCGTGATCATGGAGTTCACGAAGCTCGACTTACCCGAGCCGGTGGAACCGGCCACCAGAAGGTGAGGCATCTTCGCGAGATTGGCGACGACGAACCCGCCGCCGACGTCCTTTCCTACGCCGATGGTCATCGGGTGCGTGGACGAGGTCGCGGCATCCGAGCGGAGGATGTCGCCGAGGGTCACGATCTCACGGTCGGCGTTGGGGATTTCGACACCGATCGCGCTCTTGCCCGGGATGGGCGCGAGAATGCGCACCTCGTTGGAGGCGACGGCGTAGGCGATGTTGTTGGTCAACGCGGTGATGCGCTCGACCTTGACCCCCGGACCGACCTCGATCTCGTATTGGGTCACTGTCGGGCCGCGCGAGAACCCGGTCACGCGCGCGTCGACCTTGAACTGCTCCATGACGCTCTCGATCGCCGCGACCACGGCGTCGTTCGCCGCCGAGCGCGCCTTCGGCGGCGTCCCGGCGGCGAGGGCGGTGACCGCGGGAAGGCGGTATTTCGCCGCGGGGGGCGCACCGGCGTGGTCTCCGCCGAGACCCGAGATCCCGGGGAGATCGTCGTCGGGTGCGTGTTCGAGGGGCGAATCGTCGTGCAGACCACGACCCGCCGCGGCACCCGCCAGAGCCGTGGCGTCGAACACCTCGGTCAAGGCGTCGGGCGTCGGGGGCAGGGGCGGCGGCGTCGGACGGGTCGTCGGCTCGGGCTCGACCACGGCGGATTCGAAGCCGCCCTGCGTCGTTCCGGGCGACAGCAGCTCGGTCAGGTCGTTCGACCCGAGGGAGCCGTCGGTCTCTTCTTCACGACCCGTCTTGTTTCGCCGCCACCACGGCAGCGACTTCTCGCCCGATTCCTCGTCGGAGTCACCCGCGGGCAACACCTGGGTCGCGGCAGTCTCGTCGCGTTCGGCACGCTCGGCCCCGAACATCCAGGCGTACAGGTCGCCCAGGCGGCGTCCGATGCGATTCGGCGGGGTCTTGGTGAGGATGAGGATGCTCAACACCGCGAGCACGGAAAGAGCGATGTACGCCCCGACGTTCTGAAGCACGAGCGCGAGCGGCTCTCCGACGATCCAGCCCGCGAGCCCGCCGGCAGGACTCAGCGCCGGCAGACCACCGATGTTCGGTGCGGGGCGACCCCCCGCGACGTGGCAGAACCCCGCAACCGTCACGACGAACAGGGCGAAACCGATTCCCACGCGGCCGTTGTCGTGCACCGAGGCCGGGTGGCGGAACAGCCAGCCCGCCAGGAGGATCAGCAGAACCGGCAGAACGAAGGCGACCCGGCCCACCAGTCCGCCGAAGCTGTACGCGCTGATCAGCGCAGCGGCATCCGTCCCGATGAAGAACCACTCGACCACCGCACCGAGAGCCGCGAGCACGACGAGGAAGAACGGGAAGCCGTCGCGTCGCTGATCGCGCTCGAGGTTCTCGGGGCCGAAGGCGCGGAACATGCCGCCCACGCCGTGCGCGACCGCCATCCACGCGCGGGCCGCCGCAGCAAGCTTTTCGGGCTCGTCGACGTAGCGCTTGGGCGCCGGGGCTGCGCGCTTCGACGCGGGCGGCGTGGACTTCGCGCGCGACGACCCCTTGGCGGGAGCGCGGCCGCCGGACGGTGACGAGGTACGAGGCATTCCTCCACGGTAGGCCGACCCTCCGACATTCGGGCGTACCGACGCGGACTTCAGCCCAGGCGCTTGACCATGACGTCGCGCCCCATGCCCTTCCGCACGACGGCGAAGCCCTCCGACCGGTACAGGGAGAGCGCGTAGTTGTCACGCTCGACGCTCAAGCTGATGCGCGCGAATCCTTGCACGCGGGCGTGATCGACCAGGCGCTGCAGCAGTGCACGACCGGTGCCGTGCGCGCGCCAGACGGGGCGCACGCCGATGATGAGCTCGGGCACCCCCGTGCCGACCCACCCGAAGCCGGGTTCGTCGCGGGGAAGCATGCGGTACCACGCCGCCCCGACGGGCTCGCCGCTCGGCGACTCGGCGACGAACCCCGAGTCGCCTGGGCGCATCCACCCCGCGATGTAGCGGCGGTACTCCGGGCTGCTGACGATCTCGTGACGCGGCCGCGAGACACCCGCGCGCCACGTCGCGGCCTCGACCGTCATATCGGCGAGGAAGGCGCCGTCGGAGGCGAGCGCGGCACGGATCGGGAGACCGGGCATGCCCGAATGATAGCGAGCGCGCGCGGGGAGCGGGAACGACGAAGCGCCGCGGGCGAACCCGCGGCGCTTCGATGAGAATCAGGCCTCGATGACCATCGGCACGATCATGGGCCGCCGACGCAGCGACTGGTTGACCCAGCGACCGATCGTGCGACGGACGACCTGCGACAGAGCGTGGTTGTCGCGCACCCCCGACTTCGCGGCCTCCGCGAGGGCCGCGGCAATCTTCGGCTTGACGCTGTCGAACACCTTGTCGGCCTCGGCGAAGCCGCGCGCGTGGATCTCCGGACCGGAGATGACGCTGCCGGTCGCGGAATCGACGACGACGATCACCGAGATGAAGCCCTCCTCACCCAGGATGCGACGATCCTTCAGATCGGCATCCGTGATCTCGCCCACCGACGAGCCGTCGACGTAGACGAAACCGATGTCGACCTGACCGACGACCTCGGCGACGCCGGCGCGCAGGTCGACGACCGTGCCATTCTCACCGAGGATCGTGTTCTTCTCGGGAATGCCGGTCTCCCGTGCGAGCTTCGCATTCGCCATGAGGTGGCGGTACTCGCCGTGCACGGGAAGCACGTTCTTGGGCTTGAGGATGTTGTAGCAGTAGAGCAGCTCGCCGGCGGCAGCGTGGCCCGAGACGTGCACCTTGGCGTTGCCCTTGTGCACGACGGTCGCCCCGAGCTTGGTCAGCCCGTCGATCACACGGTAGATCGCGTTCTCGTTCCCGGGGATCTGACTGGATGCCAGGATGATCGTGTCGCCCTCGCCCGGCTCGATCGCGTGGTCGAGGTTGGCCATGCGACTGAGCACGGCCATCGGCTCGCCCTGCGAACCGGTCGACATGTAGACGATCTTGTCGTCGGGCAGGTCGCGCGCCTTCTTGTAGTCGATCAGCACGCCATCGGGGACGTTCAAGTAGCCCAGATCGGCGGCGATGCCCATGTTGCGCACCATGCTGCGGCCGAGCAGCGCCACCCGACGACCGTTGGCGTGGGCGGCATCCAGCACCTGCTGCACGCGGTGCACGTGACTGGAGAAGCTCGCCACGACGACGCGACGCGGCGCGCGGGCGATGACCTGGTCGAGCACGGGGCCGATGCCCCGCTCCGTGGGGGTGAACCCGGGGACGTCGGCGTTGGTGGAGTCCACGAGGAAGAGGTCGACGCCCTCCTCGCCCAGGCGGGCGAAGGCGCGCAGGTCGGTGATCCGGCCGTCGAGCGGCAGCTGGTCCATCTTGAAGTCGCCGGTGGCCAGCACGAGGCCGGCGGGCGTGCGGATCGCGACGGCGAGCGCGTCGGGGATGGAGTGGTTCACGGCGATGAACTCGAGATCGAACGGGCCGACCTTCTCGTGCTGACCCTCCGTGACCGTCAGCGTATACGGGCGGATGCGGTGCTCTTTGAGCTTCGCCTCGATGAGCGCGAGCGTCAGGCCCGAGCCGATGAGGGGGATGTCGCCCTTGAGCTTGAGGAGGTAGGGAACGGCGCCGATGTGGTCTTCGTGACCGTGGGTGAGAACGACACCGACGATGTCGTCGAGGCGGTGCTTGATGGGCTCGAAGTCGGGCAGGATCAGGTCGACGCCGGGCTGGTGCTCCTCGGGGAAGAGCACGCCGCAGTCGACGACGAGCAGCTTGCCGTCGTACTCGAAGACAGTCATGTTGCGGCCGACTTCGCCGAGACCGCCGAGCGGGATGACGCGGAGGGTACCCGCGGCGAGCGCGGGCGGGTCGAACGGGGTAGTGGGCATATGAGCCTCCTCGGACACCGCCTCGCGGCATCCCTTCGTGTGGCGTCCCTGGCCGCGGTTCGGCGGACGCCGATGCTTATCTCGTGGTGCCGTGCACCTTCGGCAGGGCACCGCCGGCGGCCGCGTTGCGGTCGGGGCGGAAGTTGGAGAAGTCGGCGCCGGCCACGTCCTTCACGAGGGCCAGCTCGTCTTCGATGACGGCGGCTTCCCACTCCTCCGGCCCGACGAGGGGCAGGCGGACGCGCGGGCTGCCGATGCGGCCGAGGCCGTGGAGGATGTACTTCGCCGCGACCGTGCCGGGCACGTGCGTCATGACGGCGCGGACCAACGGCTCGAGACTCTTGTGCGCAGCCGTGGCCGAGGCCAGATCGCCCGCGTTCACGGCGTCCACGATCGTGCGGTAGGGCGTCGCGGTGATGTTCGCCGTCACACCGATGAGGCCGGAAGCCCCGATCGACAGGTGCGGCAGCACGTTGGCGTCGTCTCCCGAGAAGTACATGAGGTCGGTCTGGTTCAGCACGCGGCTGACCTCGCTGAAATCGCCCTTGGCGTCCTTGATGGCGAGGATGTTCGGGTGCTTGGCGAGACGCAGGATCGTCTCGTACTTGATGGGCACACCGGTTCGACCGGGAATGTCGTAGAGGATCACCGGCAGGTCCGTCGCGTCCGCGACGAGACGGAAGTGCGTCAGGATGCCGGCCTGGGTCGGCTTGTTGTAGTACGGCGTGACGATCATGATGCCGTCGGCGCCGGCCTTCTCGCTCGCCTTGTAGAGCTCGATCGCGTGCGCGGTCTCGTTCGACCCGCCGCCCGTGATGATCTTGGCGCGACCGGCCGAGACGCTCTTTCCGACCTCGACGAGACGCAGCTTCTCGGGGTCCGTGAGGGTCGAGGTCTCACCCGTGGTGCCGGTGACGACGATGCCGTCGGCTCCGGCGGTGATGACGTCGTCGATGTGCTTCTCGGCGGCGGGCCAATCGACTTCGCCGTCGGCGGTCATCGGGGTGATGAGCGCGACGAGCACCTGACCGAAGGGATTGCCGGAGTGCGTCATGGGTCCAGGTTATCGGTTCACGGCGTTCCACCCTCGGCGTCGCCCGCAGCTCGGGTGAACAATGCGTGACAGCGACCGCGTCCTAGGGTGGGCGTCATGGCCTGGACCACCCGCTCATCGCGCACCGTCTACGAGAATCGCTGGATCCACGTGCGTGAGGACGAGGTGACCGGCCCCCACGGCGACGGGATCTACGGCGTCGTGCGGATGCAGCACCCCGCGGTGTTCGTCGTGGCCCTCGACGAGCGGGAGCGCGTGTGCTTCGTCGAGCTCGAGCGCTACACGACCGGGCGCTCCCTCGAGGTTCCCGCGGGCGGCTCCGACGGGGAGGATCCCCTCGAGGCCGCCAAGCGCGAACTGCTCGAGGAGACCGGGGTCACGGCATCCGAGTGGAGCTCGCTGGGCCGGATGAATGCGCTCAACGGCATCGCAGACGCTCCCGAGTACGTGTTCCTCGCGCGGGGGCTGACGACGACGGATGCCACGGCCTCGCAGCACGAGGAGGGCATCGACGCCGTGCGGTGGATCCCCTTCGCCGAGACGCTCGATCTCATCGCGAGCGGGGAGGTGTCGGACGGCGAGACGATCGGCGCTCTCGCCCTGGCGGGAATCCGGCTGGGCCGTTTCCGCTGAGCCCGTGCGGGGGCGCGGTTCAGCGTCCGCGCGAGGCGGCGCGCACGACCATGGCGTCGGGAAGCAGGCGCGAGGCGGCGACGAGCACCCTGTACCGCCACGACGGCACCGACACCGAACGACCGCGAGCGGCGTCGCGCAGGCCCTCGCGGACCACGTGCTCGGCGTCGAGCCACATGCCCGCAGGTACGCCCTCTCGGCCGGGCGGCAGGCCGAGGCGCTCGTGGAAGTTGGTGTGCACGAACCCGGGGCACACCGCGGTCACGCTCACACCGCGCGGGGCGTAGACGACGTTCGCCCAGCGGCTGAACGAGATGAGCCAGCCCTTCACCGCACCGTACGTGCCGCGCGGGACGAACCCGGCCACCGATGCGACGTTGACGATGCGGCCGCTCCCCCGCTCGAGCATGGCGGGCAGGGAAACGTGCATCAGCCTCATCGCGGCTTCGACGTGCAGGCGGAGATGCCGCACCTCGAGGTCGACGGAGTTCTCTTCGAAGGCGAGATCGAGGCCGAAGCCGGCGTTGTTGACGAGCACATCGACGCCCTCGGCCAGGCGTCTCTCGACCACGGCGAGCGCTTCGCCGTCGAGGAGGTCGGCGCCGAGCACCTCGACTTCGACGCCCCATCTCGCTCGCACATCGTCCGCGACCCGATCCAGCGCCGCGCCGTCGCGGGCGACGAGGACCAGATCGGCACCGCGGGCGGCCAGCTGACGGGCGAACTCCGCGCCCAGGCCCGAGCTGGCGCCGGTGATGAGGGCGACGGCCACCTCAGCGCGTCCCTCGGCGATAGGTCTCGAAGCGATACCGGATGCCGCTTACGGAGGTGTGCCACCCCTCGACGGGATCGGCGGCCTCGAGCGTCCAGCCGTCGATCGAGGGGGCGAAAGTGTCGCCGTCCACCTCGACGTCGAGGCGTGTTATTTCGAGGACGTCGGCGCGGTGGATCGCCTCGGCGTAGAGCCGGCCTCCCCCCATCACCCAGACGTCCTCGCCCTCTGCCCGCGCGAGAGCGTCATCGAGCGAGGATGCCCTCTCGGCGCCCTCGGCGGTCCATCCCTCGGAGCCCGACACGACGAGATTCCGGCGCCCGGGGAGGGGGCGGAACCGCGGCGGGAGCGACTCCCATGTGCGCCGGCCCATGATGACGTCGGATGACCCGGTCACCGCGCGGAAGTGCGCGAGGTCCTCGGGCACGTGCCAGGGCATTCCCTCCGTCGGCGCCGATGACGCCTCCGTGCGCCTGCGCCCACACGAGCCCGACCGCGGTCATACCGCGACGGCTCCGCGGATCGCGGGGTGGTGCTGGTAGTCCTCGACGACGATGTCGTCGAAGGAGTAGTCGAAGATCGACTCCGGCCGGCGGGCGAAGCGGAGCGTCGGGTAGGGGTAGGGCTCGCGCGAGAGTTGCTCGCGGACCTGCTCTCGGTGGTTGTCGTAGACGTGGCAGTCGCCACCGGTCCAGACGAACTCGCCGGGCTCGAGGCCCGTCTGCTGCGCGACCATGAGCGTCAGGAGCGCGTACGAGGCGATGTTGAACGGCACGCCGAGGAACATGTCGGCGCTGCGCTGGTAGAGCTGGCACGACAGCTTGCCGTCGGCGACATAGAACTGGAACAGGGCGTGACACGGTGCGAGCGCCATGTCCGGGATGTCGGCGGGGTTCCAGGCCGACACGATCAGCCGACGCGAGTCGGGGTCGCGACGGATCTGCTCCACGACCTGCGAGATCTGGTCGATCGTCCCGCCGTCGGCCGTGGGCCACGAGCGCCACTGGACACCGTAGACGGGCCCGAGCTCGCCATCGTCATCGGCCCACTCGTCCCAGATGGTGACGCCGTTGTCTTTCAACCACGACACGTTCGATTCGCCGCGCAGGAACCACAGCAGCTCGTACACGATCGACTTCAGGTGCACGCGCTTGGTCGTGATGAGCGGGAAGCCCTCGGCGAGGTCGAAGCGGATCTGACGCCCGAACACGCTCGTGGTGCCCGTCCCGGTGCGGTCGGACTTGTGCACGCCCGTTTCGAGAACGTCGCGGAGCAGGTCTTCGTAGGGCGTCGGGATGTCGGCGGTCACGGCCCTCACGATACCCGCGAAGCGGTCCCACCAGAACGTGGGAAGGGGGCTCGGTGCATGGCCGCGGGGAGCGCACCGCTGGGGAGGAGGCTCCGTCACGGGAGGACTCATCGGCCCTCGTCGCGCACACGCGCATTAGCGTTGACCGTCGTGGACGTGACCTTCGCTCTTCTCGCGGTCGGCGCGCTGGTCGTGCTGACGACGCTCGTCGGTGTCGTGTTCCGCCGACGACAGGGGCGCGCGCGGACCGTCGACTCGGCCGAGGCGGTCGATCCCGGCCTGCTCGGCGCGGACCGCCTGGGCCCGGAGGCGACCCTGGTGCAGTTCAGCACCGAGATCTGCTCGCGCTGCCCCGGGGTGCGCCGCATCCTCACGCAGGTCGCCGACTCCCGTGAGGGCGTCCACTACATCGACGTCGACCTGACCCATCGTCCCGATCTCGCTCAGCAGTTCCACGTCCTGCAAACCCCCACCACCCTCGTGCTCGATCGACGCGGAGCCATCCGCACCCGTTTCGGCGGGACTCTCGAACGCGCCGCGGTCGAGAACGAGTTGACCCGACTGCAGAAGGAGCCCACCCGTGCCTGACCCCTCGCGCATCGACGCCCGCGGCCCGCGCTTCGCGGCATCCATCACCGCCGCCCTGCTCCTGGAGGCGACGGCACTCGCCCTGGTCGGTATCTCGACGCGGCGCGGGGGTCTCGGGTGGGTGGCCTACCAGCCCGCGGCCGATGCCACCTTCCGCCCCGACGCCTGGACCGTTCAACAGGTCTCGTTCCAGGACCGCGTCGCCGACCCCGGCTTCGTTCTGCTGCTCGTCATCGCGCTGCTGTTCGTGTGGGGGGTCGCCTGGCCCCGCACGGCGCCCTGGGGCGTCGTGTATCGCCGGCTGGTGCAGCCACGGCTCGCACCGCCGACCGAGTTCGAAGACCCCCGTCCGCCCCGCTTCGCCCAGGGCGTGGGGCTGTTCGTCACCGCCGCGGGTCTGCTCCTGCACCTCGTCGGAGTGCCGTGGGCGCTGCCGATCGCGGCGGCGATGGCGTTCGTTGCAGCGTTCCTCAACGCCGTCTTCGGGCTGTGCCTCGGATGCCAGCTCTACCTCGTACTGCAGCGCGCGGGACTCATCGGTCGCCGCGGTCCCGCCGCAGCCTGAGCGTCTTCGAGCAGAGCCCTGTCAAGACCCGCCCGGGGGCCGAAGCTCTCACTAGGCTGGCCGCGTCGCGGTCGCCCCTGACCGCGCCGAGACAACGGAGGTTCCCCATGGCCGTCACGAGCGAAGCCACCACCGCCTGGAAGGGCAGCCTGTTCGAGGGATCGGGTGAGGTCACCTTCACCTCGTCTGGAATCGGCACGTTCGACGTGAACTGGAAGGCGCGCAGCGAAGGATCGGGCTCGGTCACCACGCCCGAAGAGCTGCTCGCGGGTGCGCACTCGTCGTGCTTCAGCATGGCGCTGTCGAACGCACTGGCCGAGAACGGCACCCCGCCCGAGTCGGTCGACGCCACGGCGTCGATCACCTTCAAGCCCGGCACCGGCATCACCGGCAGCCACCTCAACGTCAACGCCGTCGTCCCCGGACTCGACGACGAGACGTTCCAGAAGATCGCCGCCGACGCGAAGGCCAACTGCCCCGTGTCGCAGGCGCTCACCGGCATCGACATCACCCTCGAGGCGACGCTTGCCTGAGACTCCGGCCCGACGCGTCGTCCTCGCCGGCGCGTCGGGCCTCATCGGCTCGGCGCTGCTCGACTCGCTGCGCGGCGACGGCGTCGAGGTCACCTCGCTCGTGCGCCACGAGCCGACGGCGCCCCACGAGGTGCAGTGGCTGCAGGACGCCGCACCCCTCGACCCCGACGTGCTCGCCGGGGCCGACGCGGTGGTGTGTCTGAACGGGGCGTCCATCGGGCACTTCCCCTGGACGGCCTCGTACAAGAGCACCCTGCTGTGGTCGCGCATCACGCCGACCCGTACGCTGGCCGCGGCCGTGCGCGCGCTCGGTGCCGACGCCCCCGCACTCGTGAACGCCAGCGCCACCGGCTTCTACGGATCGCAGCCGGGAGCCGTGCTGACCGAGACCTCGAAGCGCGGCTCCGGTCTGCTGGCCGACATCTGCGTCGACTGGGAGCACGCCCGCCCGCGCCGCCGGCGACTCGGCCCGCGTGGCGATGCTGCGCACCGCTCCCGTCGTGCACGAGCAGGGCGTGCTCAAGCCCCTGCTGCTTCTGACCAAGCTCGGCATCTCGGGCCCCATCGGGCGCGGGACCCAGGTCTGGCCCTGGATCTCGCTCGACGACGAGGTACGGGCCATCCGCCACGTCATCGACGCCGACGTGTCGGGACCGGTCAACCTCACCGGGCCGGTGCGCGCGACGGCGAACGACCTCGGGTTCGCTCTGGCTCGCCGCATGAACCGTCCCTACCTCGTACGCGCGCCGATCTGGGGCGTCAAGCTCGCCCTCGGGTCCGACGCGACGCAGGCCCTGCTCACCTCGGATGCCGACGTTCGTCCCGCCGTCCTCGAAGACAGCGGATTCGTGTTCACGCATCGCACGGTCGAAGAGGCCGTCGCCTCGGCCGTTCCCGCGCGCGACGCGGCCTGAACGCGCGGGGACGACCGACGCCACGCCGGTCGCCCCCGCGGCGCTGGCTCGTGTTCAGGCCGTCCGGCGCTCCGCCGTCTCCAGGCGGATCGCCGTGCGGATCGCGTCTCGCGCGCGACGACGATCTCCCGCCGCGTCGTACGCGAGCCCCAATCGGTAGCGAGCGCGCCAATCGCCGGGGTGCTCCTCGACGTCGGCGCGGTAGCGCGGAAACAGCGCGTCGCCGTCCTCGCGCTCGATGCGGCCGCTGGGACGTACGGGAAGGTCTTCGTCGGGCAGCCCGCCCTCGGCCTCCAGTCGCTCGCCCAATCGCTGTGCACGCACGCCGAACCACAGCTCCCGACCGATCGCCCAGATGGCCAGGGCCGGAAGGACGAGCAGCGCCACGCCCATCACGACGCCGACGGTCTCGCCGCTCGAGAGCAGCACGATGGCCCGCTGCCCCGCCAGCACGACGTACATCAGCAGAAGCACCGTCATGACGGCGACCGCGACGCGGACTCTCATGCGCTGGTGACGCCCGCCACCTGGCCCGACACGTCGCCGTCGGCGATGGGGGCCTCGGGCGGCAGGGGTCGCACGCGTACCCCGATGTCGATGAAGCTGTCGAGGCCCACGTGCACCCCGCGCGCGTCGCGGGCGGCGGCGAGGGCGATCCGGATGCCGGGAGCGTACGCCCTGGCCGGCTCGATCGTGTCGTGGACGATGGTGAGCGACTCCCCCGCACCCGAGAGAATCGTCTCCTGCCGAGCGACGACGCCCGGACGGCGGAGCGAGTGGATGGGGACCGATGCGACACGCTGGCCACGGGCTCGCTGATCGACGTGCGGCGATTCGACGGGTCCGACATCGGCCCGCGCCGCTGCGATCAGCTCGGCCGTGCGCACGGCGGTACCGCTGGGTGAGTCGATCTTGGTCTCGTGGTGCGCCTCGATGATCTCGATCGAGGGGAAGAACGGCGCCGCGGCCGCGGCGAGGGCACTGCCGATCACCGAGCCGAGGGAGAAGTTCGGGATGAAGACGGCGCCCGTGCCACTGGCATCCACGAGGGAACGAACCAAGGCGATGCGCTCGTTCGACCAGCCCGAGGTGCCCACCAGCACATTGATGCCGCGTTCGACGGCCGCGCGGACGACGTCGATCGACACCGCGGGCGTGGTGGCGTCGATGACGAGGTCGGCGCCGTCGATCTCGCTGAGCGGAGAGGCCGAGGTGAGCACCGCCGTCACCTCGTAGCCGTCCTCGGCGTCGACGACCGCGCGGATCACTCCGCCCAGCTTTCCGGTTCCCCCCACGATGGCCACACGCGTCGTCATGCGTCCAGCCTAGGCGCGAGCACCCGGCGTCGCGGCGTTATCCACGGACGCGCCGCGGACGAACTCAGACGGGAAGCGGGTCGACCAGGCCGGTGCGCAGCTCCACCGGCAGGTGCGCCAAGTCGTTGTGGGAGAGCAGCGTCCAGGGGCGCCCCTTCTTCTGCGCGATGACCGTCAGGCCGCAGTAGGCCTGGTTGATCGTCATCCAGCGCCAGTCGGGCGCCTGCAGAACCTCGCGAACGAACCACGAGATGACGAAGTTGTGCGTGATGACGAGCTCGTGCACCTCGCCCGCCTTGCGGGCGAGGAACTCGGCGGTGGCGTCGGCCATCTGGGCGCGACCGGCGTCGATCTCGGCCTCGCTCACCGAACCGAAGAAGGGCTCGAACACCGAGGGCGTCTCGGGCGTCATCCCGGTGGGGATGCAGTCGAACAGCAGCGCCGAGGACTCGGGCGTGACCGCGGGCAGGCGGTCGGCGACCGCGCGGGCGGTCTGCGCCGCACGCTCGAGAGGCGAGTGCCAGACAGCGTCGAGAGGGAGGCCCGAGAGGCGGTCGGCCAGCAGAGCGGCCTGCCGCTGCCCTCTCGGAGACAGGGGGCCGTCGGTCAGACCGTGTTCGGCATCCTGGTGCTCGCCATGGCGCACCAGGTAGATGTAGTGCGTCACGTCAGCTCACTTCGTCGTCGATCTGCCGTCCCCCGGCCCTCTCGACAAGCCTACGTCACACCCCCGACACCGGGCCGGTCACTCCGCGGCTCGGGCGATATCCGACAGGTGCGCGCGGCTCAGGCGCACGCCCACGGCGCGCATGCACTCCACGACGTGGCGCGGGGCGAAAGCGTTGACGATCGGCGCCGTCACGATCTTCTGCGCGAGCAGCCAGGCGACGGCGACAGCGGCATCCGGGAGTCCGAGCTCTTCGCCCACCGCGTCGAGGGCGCGCAGAACGCGCGAGCCACGACGGTTCAGGTGCGCCGCCACCTGCGTGCCGCGCACCGACTGCGAGGACTGGCCGCGGGTGCGCGTCTCGCCGGCGAGGAAGCCGTGGGCGAGCGGGTGCGAGGGGGTCACGGCCATGTTCTGGGCCGAGGCGATGAGGCGCACGTCGCCCTCGAACTCGGACCGGCGCAGCACGTTGTAGGGGACGTCGAGTACCGCGATGCGCGGGTACCCGGCGGAGGACAGGATGCGGGCCTCGACGAGCTGCGCGGCGGTATAGCCGTGCGCACCGATCGCGCGGACCTTGCCCGACTCCACGAGCCACTCGCTGGTGGCCAGGGTGTCCTCGAGCAGGGCTCGGTCGCCGCGGGCGGCGTCGAGCGAGAGCACGTCGATGCGGTCGGTGCCCAGGCGCGTGAGCGAGGCCTCGACGGCGCGGACGAGATTGACGGAGTCCAAGCCCGGGTTGTCGGGGTGGCCGCCGATGCGGACCGTCAGCACCGTGTCGTCGCGCATGCGGCGGGTGCGGAGCCACTCGCCGATGATGAACTCGCTGCGACCGGCGGCGTAGCTGTCGGCCGTATGCAGCGCGTTGCCGCCGAGCTCGGCGTACGCGTCGAGGATCTCGTGGCTCGAGCGGGCGTCGACGTTCCAGCCGAACTCTCCCCCGCCGAGGAACAGGGGGAAGACGTCGAACCCCGTCTCGCCGAGAGGCACGCGCACGTGAGAGCCGAGGCCGGGGCCCTGCAGGGTGATCGGCGACGAGGGGTGCGCAGCACGATCCCGACGCAGGCGCGGCGAGGCCGTCTCATCGACGCCCGAGCCGCTCATGGTGAGGTCCTCTCCCCGCGATGCCGGATGACGGTACGGAACCACCCGTATCACCACGCCCCCCGACGTACTACGAGGCTAGGCCTTCCCCGAGACCGGCCAGCCCATTGCCCCGCCGTGGCGATAAACATTGCGTAACGCTTACGCGGCGATCGTCACACCCGCCCCACGGGCCACACGACGGATGCCCGCCCCGCGAGAGCGGGACGGGCATCCGGTGATCAGAGGATCAGCCTTCGGCGGGAGCCTCGGGACCCTGGCTCGCGGCGGCCGAGCTCTCCGTGTCGGCGGGCTCGGGCGTGGTGGCCTCCTCGTCGAGCACGGGCTCGAGCGACAGCTTGCCGCGGTCGTCGATCTTCGTGATGCGCACGAGGATCTTGCGACCGACCGAGAGCACGTCTTCGACGTTCTCGACGCGCTTGCCGCCGGCGAGCTTGCGGACCTCGCTGACGTGCAGCAGGCCGTCCTTGCCGGGAAGCAGCGAGACGAACGCGCCGAAGGTCGCGATCTTGACGACGGTTCCGAGGAACTGCTCGCCCACCTCGGGGTTGGTCGGGTTGGCGATGGCGTTCACCTGGGCACGGGCGGCCTCGGCCGAGGGGCCGTCGGTCGCGCCGATGTAGACGGTGCCGTCGTCCTCGATCGAGATCTGTGCGCCGGTCTCGTCCTGGATGGAGTTGATCGTCTTGCCCTTGGGCCCGATGAGCTCACCGATCTTGTCGACCGGGATCTGGACGCTGATGACGCGGGGCGCGGTGGGCGCCATCTCGTCGGGGGCGTCGATCGCCGAGTTCAGGACGTTGAGGATCGTCAGACGAGCCTCCTTGGCCTGGGTGAGCGCGGCCGCGAGCACCGACGACGGGATGCCGTCGAGCTTGGTGTCGAGCTGGATCGCGGTGATGAACTCGCTCGTTCCGGCGACCTTGAAGTCCATGTCGCCGAGAGCGTCTTCTGCGCCGAGGATGTCGGTCAGGGCGGCGTAGCGCGTCTGTCCGTCGACCTCGTCGGTGACCAGGCCCATGGCGATACCGGCGACGGGGGCGCGAAGGGGCACACCCGCGTTCAGCAGCGACAGGGTCGAGGCGCACACCGAGCCCATCGACGTCGAACCGTTGGAGCCGAGAGCCTCGGACACCTGACGGATCGCGTAGGGGAACTCCTCGCGGCTGGGGAGCACGGGAACGAGAGCACGCTCGGCCAGGAAGCCGTGGCCGATCTCGCGACGCTTCGGGCTGCCCACGCGACCGGTCTCACCGGTCGAGTACGGCGGGAAGTTGTAGTGGTGCAGGTAACGCTTGCTCGTGATGGGCGAGAGCGAGTCGATCTGCTGCTCCATCTTGAGCATGTTCAGCGTGGTGACGCCCAGGATCTGGGTCTCACCGCGCTGGAAGATCGCCGAACCGTGCACGCGCGGGATGACCTGCACCTCGGCGTCGAGCGGGCGGATGTCGGCGAGGCCACGGCCGTCCATGCGCACGCCCTCGGCGAGGATGCGACCGCGGACGATGGTCTTGGTGACCGACTTGTACGCGGCGTTGAACTCCAGGGTTGCGACGGCGGGCAGCTCGCCCGACTCGACGGCGGCGAGGAGCTGCTCCTTGACGGAGGTCTTGACCTCGTCGTCGGCGTTCTGACGCTCCTGCTTGTCGGCGATCTGGTAGACGGGCACCAGACGGTCGTAGGCACGGCCGGCGACGAAGTCGTAGGTCTCCTGGCTGTATGCCGGGAAGACGGGGAACGACTGGATCTCCTTGGCCGCGGTACGGGCGACCTCGTTCTGCGCGTCGACCAGCTGACGCAGGAAGGGCTTGGCAGCCTCGAGGCCCTCGGCCACGACCTGCTCGTTCGGCTTGGTGGCGCCGCCCTTGATCATGTTCCAGCTGCCCTCGGTGGCTTCGGCCTCCACCATCATGATGGCGACGTCGCCGTCGTCGAGCACGCGGCCTGGCGACGATGAGGTCGAAGACGGCGTCTTCGAGCTGCGTGACGGTCGGGAAAGCGACCCACTGGTCGGCGTTCTCGCCCTGGCCGGGGATGAGCGCGAGACGCACACCGGCGATGGGACCCGAGAACGGCAGACCCGAGATCTGGGTCGACAGCGAGGCGGCGTTGATCGCGAGGGCGTCGTAGAACTCCCCGGGAGCGATCGAGAGCACGGTGACGACGATCTGGACCTCGTTGCGGAGGCCGTCGACGAACGACGGGCGCAGCGGCCGGTCGATGAGGCGGCACACGAGGATGGCCTCGGTCGAGGGGCGACCCTCGCGGCGGAAGAACGAGCCGGGGATCTTGCCGGCGGCGTAAGAGCGCTCTTCGACGTCGACGGTCAGCGGGAAGAAGTCGAATCCTTCACGCGGGTGCTTGCCGGCGCTGGTGGCCGACAGGAGCATCGTCTCTTCGTCGAGGTAGGCGGCGACAGCGCCCTGAGCCTGCTGAGCGAGGCGTCCGGTCTCGAACCGGACGGTACGGGTGCCGAAACGGCCGTTGTCGAGAACGGCTTCAGCGGCGGTAATTTCTGGACCTTCCAAGAGGTCCCTCCTTCTTTGTTTAGGCTCGCCGCCCCGTGTGGGCGACGAGCTGACATGCGAAGGAGCAGGAACAGGCAGAAAGGGCGCGCCGACGAATCGGCCCGGAAATCCCGGCGACTGGCCACCAGTAGACGACCACCCGGCGATCCGACGGGGAGTCCACCACAGGGGACCAGCGTCTGCCGGCCTGCTCCGTGAGCTCATATGTAGTTGAGCCGATGCCAAGGCGGCATCCTGCCCCACCCTATCAGCGACCACCGTTCGGGGGTGGGCAGCACACGGGATCGTGCTCTAGCGTGACCTCATGGGCCTCATTCGTCGCATGAGTCACACGCTTCTCGCGTGCGTCGTCGTCGGCGCGGCCCTCGTGCCCTCTCCCGCCTCGGCGGGCGTCCGCACCGGCCATGCCCTCGCCGTCGTCGACGACAGCGCCGTGGCCCAGGTGAAGCAGGAATTGGATGCCGCGGAGGCCGATGCCGCAGCCGCGTCGCACCGTGCCGTCGATGCGTCGGCCGTCGCCGAGCAGACGCGCCTTCAGGCGGAACGGACCGCGGCGCGCGCGGCGGAGCTGACCGCGCAGAGCGCCTCGGCCGATGCCGCGGAGACCTCCAGTGCCGCCGCCGCGGGAGCGAGTGCCGCGCGGTTGTACCGAACCGTGGGCGGTGGCCCCCTCGTGGCGCAGCTCCTGACGGACGCCGATCCCGATTCGCTGCTCGAGCGGCTCGGCATCCTGGATCGTGTGTCCGAGGTCACGGCACGCACCGCGGGCCGGGCCCGCAGCGCGGCCGACGTCGCCACCTCTCTGCGCGAGCAAGCCGAGCAGGCCCGCGACGAAGCCGCGCGCCTGGCCGACGACGCGCGGACCACCGCCGCGACCGCGCAGAGCGACGCCGAGGCCGAGGCCGAGACCGTGCGGGCGGCGCAGGCACGCCTCGATGATCTGTACGCCCAGCTCGCGGCGTTGCGGGCGACCACCGCCGCGCAGGAACGCGCGGCGCGCGAGCAGGAGAAGGTGCAACGCGACGCGCAGCAGCCCGGCGGGTCGGCGGGAGGACCGGTGGCGGCTACCGGCGGCGGATCGGGCTCCGGCGGCGGGTCGACGGGTGGGTCCGGCGGGTCGAGCTCGTCCGGCGGCTCGGGCTCCGGCGGTTCGAGCTCCGGCGGTTCGGGGTCGAGCGGCGGGTCGGGCTCCGGCGGCTCGAGCCCGGGCGGCGGGTCCGGCGGCGGGTCGACCGCCCCGGCGGGGCCGGTCATGAGCCCCGGCGAAGCGCGCTCCGCGGCCCGCGGCGCGATCGGTCGCTACGGCTGGGGCGACGACCAGTTCTCGTGCCTCGTCTCGCTGTGGAACCGCGAGTCGAGCTGGCGGGTCGACGCCTACAACAGCGGCAGCGGCGCCTACGGCATCCCCCAGGCGCTCCCCGGCGACAAGATGGCCGCCTTCGGCCTGGACTGGCGCACGAACGCGAACACCCAGATCTCCTGGGGCCTGTCGTACATCAGCTCGCGATACGGATCCCCCTGCGGGGCGTGGGATCACTCTCAGCGCACCGGCTGGTACTGACGATCCGGGTCGAGCCCGCGCGAAACGCGAGAGAGCACACCAGCTCAGCGCGCATCGTCGTGCGACGTCGAGCCAATCGTGAGATCCCGAACGGAGGGCTCACACCGCGTCGGCGCGCTGGCGATCGCCGCGGGTCGGCAGCTCGACGAGGCCGGTGTGCTTGGCGACGATCCCGTCTCCCGCGGTGCGCCCGCGCAGGCGCCGCCACACCCACGGCAGCGCGTCGCGTGTGAGCCAGGTCCCTCGCGACCGCTCGGCGTCGTCGGCGTGCAGAGCCTCGTCGAGTCCGAGCAGCGCTCGCGCATCCGGCACGCCCAGCGCCTCCGCCGCCCGGTAGGCGACGAGGCGGTGCCCGGCCGAGCTGAGGTGCACGAGGTCGTCGGCCCACATCGACGCCTCACCGATCTCGCCCACCGCCTCGAGATCGAGCAGAATGGCGCCCTGCTCGGCGGCGATGCGGCGCACGTGCACGTTGTACGCGGCGAAACGCCGGGCGAAGATGCGCGCCGCGGGCCGGCGCGGGAGGAACGTCGTGACCAGCAGAACGTCGGCACCGCTGCGGCGGACCGCCCGCACCGCCGACTCGACCTCGGCCACCAGGGCCGGCAGCACCGGGGCGGGGCCGACGAGGTCGTTCGCCCCGATGAGGATTGACACGAGATCGGGTTTCAGCTCGAGCGCGGCCGGGATCTGCTCGTCGATGAGGTGTCGCACCCGCCGGCTGCGCACGGCGAGGTTCGCGTAGCGGAACGGCCCCTGATCCGTGGTGCCCGCGAGCAGTTCGGCGAGGCGGTCCGCCCACCCGCGGAACTGACCCGACGGCATGCGCGACGCGTCGCACAGACCCTCCGTGAGCGAATCGCCCAGGGCCACGAAGCGCGTCCACCGCCCTCGGGTTCGGGATGCCGTCGTGCCCGCCGGTCGTGGGCTCGTACGCCGCAGCAGACTGTCGTCGACGCGGCGCAGAGCCACGGCGTCGCGGTAGTGCTCGATCAGTGCCCCGGTCAGGGCCGACCATGTCCGCCCCTCGACCGAGTCGCGCGCCGCACGGGCGAAGGCGCGGCGCTTCGACTCGTCGCCGATGAGGTCCGCGACCCGGGTGCGCAGATCGTCGAGGTCGCCGGGCTTGTACAACCACCCGTCCACGCTCGAGCGCACGAGATCCAGCGGCCCGCCCACGCCGGTGGCGACCACCGGGACACCGCTCGAGAGCGCCTCCTGGATCGTCTGGCCGAACGTCTCGCTCTCGCCTGGATGCACGAACACGTCGAAGCCCGCGAGGGTCGATGCGAGCTCGGTGCCATCCAGGTGGCCCGTGAACACGGCATCCGGTATCGCCCTCTCCAGCGCCGGACGCGACGGTCCGTCCCCCACGATCACCAGGCGCGTATCGGGCAGGTCGGCAAGGGCGCGCAGGTCGTCGACCTGCTTTTCGGGGGCGAGGCGCCCGACATAGCCGATGATGCGCTCGCCGTTCGGCGCGATCCGCGCTCGCCACGCGTCGTCGCGGTGCTCGGGGGCGAAGCGCACGGCATCCACTCCCCTGCCCCACCGGCGGATGCGGTCGACGCCCAGCTCTTCGAGCTGGCGGGTCGAGGCCGACGACGGGGCGAGCGTCAGGGTCGCGCGGCGGTGCAGGCGCGAGACGTGGCCCGCGACGAGTGCCGTGGCGTGCGGGAGGCCGTACTTCTGGGAGTAGGCGACGACGTCGGTCTGATAGACGGCAACCGAGGGGATCTTGAGCGCGTCGGCCGCGGCGAGCCCCTGCCAGCCCAGCACGAAAGGGGATGCCAGATGCACGACGTCGGGATCGAAGTCGCGCAGCAGCGCGCCCAGGCGCGCCGCACGGGCGAACACCACGCGCACCTCGGGATAGGAGGGTAGCGGCACCGAGCGCAGCAGCTCGGTGCGGGCTCCGTGCAGGTCGGCGGTGACGTCGCCGGACTTGGGGGCGATGACCAGCGTCTCGTGCCCCGCCTCGGCGAGATGGCGCAGAACGTGGAGAACGGAACCGGTGACCCCGTTCATGTGCGGCAGGAAGGATTCGGCCAGCAGCGCGACTCTCACGTGACCAGGGTGGAGCGCATCCGCCTCCCGTGGGAGCGCGGAGGGGCCGACGTTCGCGATGTTCACCGGATGCTCCGCTCGGCGTCACCGCCGCGTCGGCGGGGCGTCTCGATCGGCGGCGGAGAGTGACGGAATGGACGGAGTCGACGCCTGGCTGCAGGCGATCGCGGCGAGCCCCTGGGCTCTACTCGGCATGGCTGCCCTCGTGTTCGCCGACGCGTTCCTGGTCGTCGTGCCGGGAGAGGCTGCGGTGACGGCATTCGGGGCGCTGGCCGTGTCGCACGGGACGCCGCCGTTGGCCGGGGTCATCGTCGTCGCGGGGCTCGCCGCCTTCGCGGGAGACGCCTGTTGCTACCTCGTGGGACGCACCGTCGGCGTCGAACGCTGGGCGTGGATGCGCGGACCCCGCGTGCGCGCGGCGCTCGAGTGGGCCCGAGCGCGCCTCGAGCGCAACGCCGCCGTGGTGCTGTTCACGGCGCGCTTCGTGCCCTTCGCCCGGCTCGCCGTCAACCTTGCTGCGGGCGCCGCGCGGGTGAATCCGGTGCGCTACCTCGGCGTCGCGGCGCTGGCGGCCCTGGCGTGGGCGGCGTACCAGGCGGTGGTCGGCGCGGTCGTGGCCGCGGTCGTCCCGGGCGGACCGGTGGTCGCGGTCATCGTGTCGATCGTCGTGGCGGTCGGGATCGGCGTGGGCATCGATCTCGTGCTGGCGCGGCGCGCGCGTCGCCGGTCGAGCGCGGAGGCGTGACGGCCGCGCCGGTGGGCGCGGATGCTCGGCGGGCGGGCGGACGGACCGGGACGAGGGAGGCACGCCCCACCCCGAACCCCTCGGCGTTCAGTCCGAGGAGACCGTGACGCCCGCGGCACGGAACGGGGCGAGCGTGCGTTCCAGCGGCGCCCACCCCCGCGGATCGAGCGGCACGAACACGGTGCGCGCGGCGCGCGCCGTCGCGCGATCGAGCTGGGCACGAAGATCGGCCGTCGCGGTCGACGGGTCTGCGCGCCCGACGAGGTCGACCGTCGCTTGACCATCGCTGACGATCACGAGGCGGCAGCGCTCGCGCGGCGCGTCTCCGAACTGCTCCAGAGCGCATCTGACGGCATCCGCGAGGGGCGTGCCGCCACCGCCCTGGGCGCTCGCGCGCTGAAGGGTCGCACGAGCGCGGGACGTGCGGGCGGTGCGCTGCTGCACCACACGCGAGAAGGATCCGGCCGCGAGCACGATGCTCACATCGCCCCGGTCCCGGTAGACGTGCGCGAGGGCGGCGTCCGCGACGCGGCGCGCGTGCGCGGCTCCGGCCGTTCCCATCGACGATGAGCCGTCGACCACGATCACCGTGTGCGATGCCGTGGGCTCGTTCCGCAGACGCCCGCGCAGGTCGTCGCGAGCGAGGGCGAGCTCACCCGTCGCGCCGGTCGTCGCGTGCCGGCGCAGAGCGCGTTGCAGCGTGGGGAGGATCGCGATGCGCCCGCCCGCCCTCTCCGGGGCGACGATGCGACCGGGCCGGCCCCGACCGCTACCTGCCCGCATCGCACCGCGACGGGCGCTCCGCCCCGCCCGCACCGTCGCTCGAACGACGGTGTCGCTCCGGGTGGGGTCGGCGAGCGCGACGGCACGGGCGGAGGGGTTCTCGCCGGGCTCGTGGGTCGCCACACCGGCTTCGGGCGCCCCGTCGGCCGATGCGGTGGCCGGCGCGGCG
Organism: Microbacterium sp. SORGH_AS_0421; assembly: GCF_030818635.1. Lineage (NCBI taxonomy): Bacteria > Bacillati > Actinomycetota > Actinomycetes > Micrococcales > Microbacteriaceae > Microbacterium > Microbacterium sp. SORGH_AS_0421. The sequence goes on along the minus strand of NZ_JAUTAO010000001.1, from coordinate 2,217,612 downwards.
GCGGACGTCGGGGCACGCGGGTCGCCCGCCTCGCGGGGGCTCTCCCCGCCGTCATCGGCCGAGGGCTCCGCGGCGCAGACCTGCTCCGCCGCCTCGTCGGTCGCCGGATCCGCGTCCGCCGACGTGTCCTCTCCCCCACTGCCGGCCTCGGGCGCGGCGGCTTCACCCCCATCCGCGGACTGCTCCTCGCCCCCGCTCCCTTCCACCGCCGTCTCGTCCTCGCCGTCGGCGCTGTCGTCCCCCTCCGCGCCCACCGCCCACTCACCGGGCGGCTCAGCGGCATCCGTCCCGTTCGGCACCTCCGACGCGCCGTCCGTCCCTTCGACGTCGCCGTCGCCGCTCGCCCGCACCGCCCGCCCGTGGGGGACGGCGATCATCGCGCGCACGAGGGCGACGGGGTCGCCTTTCCATCCCTCCGAGACGAGGGTGGATGCCAGGACGCAGGCCGCGACGTCGATCGCTCCGTCGTGCACACCGTGCGTCGCCAGCACCCTGACGACACGACGCCACAGTCCCGCTTCATCCTCGCCCGCCGGCCTCCGCCCCGGCGCCACCCGTCCACCCACGTCGACGACGACGGTGCAGAGGCGGCGCACCGTGCGGGGCAGCGTCGTCCCCTCGGGGCACAGCGCGAGGACCCGGGCGGTCTTCGGGGGCGGCTCGTCCGCATCCGCTCGCCGAACGACCCGGGAGGCCTGCGGACGCACAGAGCGGAAGACCTGCTCGGCGCGCTGGGCGTCACCCGTCAGCGCGAGACCGAACGGGGCACCGGAGCGCCACGCCTCGATCACCGCGTGAGCAGCGGGCGCGAGAGGGATGTCTCCCGCGATCTCCGCTCGGAGCTCTGCCACCCCACCGTCGGCACGCGAGCCGGTCGCGGCGACGGGGCGATCGGGTGGTGCGACGCGCGTCTCAGGCAACGCGCCGCCCCAGCACCGCGGTCGCGGCGACCCGCACGCGGGCGGCGGCGACCGATACCGGCTCGAGGGCGGTGCGCGGCGTGCGGTGCTGCAGAGCGGGAACCGCCACGGCGGCGAGGTCGTGGACGGTGACCGCGGGGCGTCCCGCGAGCGCCGCGGCCGCCCGGGCGGCTCGCACGAGGACGAGCTCCGCGCGGTGCCCCACCGCTCCCGCGTCGACGCAGAGGCGGACGGCGGCCTCGAGCAGGTCGTCTTCGAGGTCGACGTCGGCGCACCGGTCACGAGCGAGGCGGATCCGCGCGGCGAGGCGTTCCTCCCGCTCGGCCCACTCCGCGAGGAACCCGTGCGGATCGCGCTCGAACGCCAAGCGTCGGCGCACGATCTCCCACCTCTGCTCGACGTCGCGGATCGTCGCGACCGGCGTCGACAGTCCGAAGCGGTCCTCCAACTGGGGGCGCAGCTCACCCTCTTCGGGATTGCCGCTGCCCACGAGCACGAACCGCGCGGGGTGCGTGTGACTCATACCGTCGCGCTCGACGGTGTTCACCCCCGAGGCGGCGACGTCGAGCAGCAGGTCGACGAGGTAGTCGTCGAGCAGGTTGACCTCGTCGATGTACAGGATGCCGCCGTGCGCCGCCGCGAGCAGGCCCGGTGCGTAGGCGACCTCACCGCGGAGCGCCCGGTCGATGTCGAGCGATCCGAGCACGCGGTCTTCGCTCGCGCCGAGCGGCAGATCGACGACCGGCATGTCGAGATCCTCACGCGCGAGCAGCTGAGCGAGCCCGCGCACGGTCGTCGACTTCCCCGTTCCGCGGTCGCCCAGCGCCAGCACGCCTCCCACTGCCGGATCGACGGCGCACAGCGTGAGAGCGTGTCGCAGATCGTCCTGACCGACGACGGCGGTGAAAGGGAAGACGGGTGAGGTCATGGCATCCATCATATTGAGAATGTTTCTCAATAAGTGGAACCTCGCGCCTCACACCAATGCGAGCGTGCGCTCCGCGGCGCTGACGAGCGCCCGCCCGTACGAGGGGCCGTGGCCCGCCGCGTGCACCGCGAGCGGATGCAGCTGATGGAGCGGCACACGGGCTCGCCATCCCTCCCGCAGGGGGTGTGCGTTGTCGTACGCGGCGAGGATGTCGTCGAGGAACGGGCACCCGAACAGCTCCAGCATCGCGAGGTCGGTCTCGCGATGCCCGCCGTGCGCCGCGGGGTCGATGAGCACCACGCCCTCCGCAGCCCAGAGCACGTTGCCCGCCCACAGGTCGCCATGCAGACGGGCAGGCGGCTCGTCGTCGTCGAAGGCGCCGTCGGCGATCAGGGCGCACGCCCGTCGGACGATTTCGGCACCGGATGCCGACAGGTTGCCCGCCGCGACCGCGATGGGCACGAACGGCTCGACGCGCTGAGCCGCGTAGAACGCGCCCCACGCGGATTCGGGACGCGCGGGTTGCGAGCGCCGACCGATGAAGATGTCCCCCTCCCATCCGGGCGGCGGTGAGCCGAAGGCATCGGCCCCGGCCGCATGGGTCGCGGCAAGCGCCGCCCCGAAGTCCGCCGCGGCCGCGCGAGTCGGCGCGGCCTCCGCGATGCGCTCGAGAGCGATCCGGTCCTCGCCGACGGCGACGACCCGCGCGAGGCGCGCTCCCCCGGCCGCCGCGAGCCATCGCAGCCCCGCAGCTTCGGCGGCGAAAAATCCGGCGGGCGCGTCGACGCGGGTCTTCACGAGCTGTTCCATCGCCCCAGTCTGTCGCGATGTCGGAGGTCACCGGCACGATGGAGGCATGAGCGACGGCTACGACCCGGACTTCCTCGGCATCCCCCTCCCGCTTCCCGCGCCCGCCGCGGCGACCACGCGGCTCGACTATCCGAGATTCTCGGTGCTGCTCGACGAACGGCGCCGATTCGCGGCGGTCACCGGCGTCGTGATCGACGGCGCGACCCTGCGCGAGCAACCGCGGACGGGCGAGTGGCGTCTCGACCCGCGCGTGCCCGACGACGCGCAGGCAGGGCCCGAGGTCTACAGCAGCAACGACCTCGACCGCGGTCACCTGGTGCGCCGCCGCGACCCCGGCTGGGGCTCCGCGGCCGAAGCTCGGGATGCCACCGAGGCCACGTTCTTCTACACGAACGCCGCCCCGCAAGCGGCCGGGTTCAACCAGTCGAAAGCACTGTGGCTCGGGCTCGAAGACCACGTCCTGGCCTACGCCGAGACCACCGATCAGCGGCTGGCGGTGTTCACGGCACCGGTGCTCGACGACGACGATCCACCGTACCGCGGCATCCGGGTGCCACTGCGGTTCTGGAAGATCGCGGCGTGGCGGCAGGGCGAGACGCTGGCCGCGGCCGGATTCGTGCTCGATCAGACCTCGCTCGTCGACACACGCCAGGGGCTGACGGTGCCGCCGCTCGGCGCGTTCCGCACGTTCCAGGCGCCGATCGCCGACATCGCGGCGGAGGCGGGCGTCGACGTCGGCGCCCTGGCCGCGGCCGACACGTTCGTCCGGCGCGGGCTGCGGCCGGTCGCGGCGCGGGAGTTGCGGAGCGTGCAGGAGATCGAGCTGTGAGGTCCGCGGTCGTCAGCCCACCCGCTCCGCGTGCAGCAACGTGTCGATCGCGGCGGAGCCGTGTCCGCCACGCAGCTCGGCATCCGCGGTCGTCCGGGTGATCCGCTCGCAGCGCTCGATGCGGAACCGGTCGTCGAGCGCACCGCGCAGCAGCTCCGGGGTGTACAGGATCGCGGGGTCAGACGGACCGTGACCACCCGCCGCGATGTTCTCGACGTCGTGGCCAATCACGACGAGCGTTCCCCCGGGCGCGACCCATTCCGCGATCCGCGCGACCGCGGCCGCGCTGTCGGGCAGGTGCAGGTAGCACGACACGACGAGGTCGACGGGTGTCGACGGCTCCCACTCGTGCACATCGGCATGGGTCCAGGTGACAGCGTCGCCGCCGGGTCGCGCCGCGGCGAGCGCGAGCCCCGCCGCCGAGAAGTCGATCCCGATGCAGCCCCAACCGCGTGCGGCGAGCCAGACGGCGGTACGTCCGTCGCCCGTCGCGACGTCGATGGCCGTTCCGGGACGAAGCGCGGAGACGATCTCGCGCACCACGGCGGGAGGCTCTGCGGCCCACACACCCCCGGCGGAAGCGCGGTATCGCTCGTCCCACTGCGTGGCATCCATTCGGGCTCCCTCTCCTCGACCCACCCTAGGCCGCGCGCGTCGCCCACCCGCGCCGGCCCAGCGCTCGGCACAACCTCAGCGATTCGCACATCCTCAGCCCCGACATCGCGATCGCGGCGGAGGATACGCAGATCACTGAGACAGTGCCTCCGACGCGGCGCCCGAGCCGCACGCACGACGGAGGATACGCAGATCTCTGAGACAGTGCCCCCGACGCGGCGCCCACGCCGCACGCACGACGGAGGATACGCAGATCACCGAGACAGTGCCCCCGACGCGGCGCCCACGCCGCACGCACGACGGAGGATACGCAGATCACCGAGACAGTGCCCCCGACGCGGCGCCCACGCCGCACGCACGACGGAGGATACGCAGATCACCGAGACAGTGCCCCCGACGCGGCGCCCACGCCGCACGCACGACGGAGGATACGCAGATCACCGAGACAGCGCCCCCGACGCGGCGCCCACGCCGCACGCACGACGGAGGATACGCAGATCACCGAGACAGTGCCCCCGACGCGGCGCCCACGCCGCACGCACGACGGAGGATACGCAGATCACCGAGACAGCGCCCCCGACGCGGCGCCCACGCCGCACGCACGACGGAGGATACGCAGATCACCGAGACAGTGCCCCCGACGCGGCGCCCACGCCGCACGCACGACGGAGGATACGCAGATCACCGAGACAGCGCCCCCGACGCGGCGCCCACGCCGCACGCACGACGGAGGATACGCAGATCACCGAGACAGCGCCTCGCACGCCGCACGCACGACGAAGCCCCGCCGCTCACGGGAGCGACGGGGCTTCGCCACGGGATCACTCCCCCGACAGACCACCCAGTAGGTGGCCGAACGACCGGCCCTCGCCGAGATACGACGAGGGGTCGAACGGATCGGCGTCGCGTACCGGCTCGCGGGCGGCGATGGCGTCCGCGAACTCCCGCGCACCGCGGTCGACGCGGGAGCCGAGCGGGGCCACCTCGTCGGCGTTCGCCCCCCAGTCACTCGAGGCGGCGAACACGCCGGTCGGCACGGGGTTGGCGTGCAGGTAGGTGAACAACGGGCGGATCGCGTAGTCGATCGCGAGGGAGTGCCGGGCGGTGCCGGCGTTCGCGCCGATCAGCACGGGCGTTCCGCTGAGAGCCTGGGGGTCGAGCACGTCGATGAACGACTTGAACAGCCCCGAGTAGCTCGTCGAGAAGATCGGCGTGACGGCGATGATGCCGTCGGCCGAAACGACCGTGTTGATCATCTGCTCGAGCGCCGGTGGCGCGAAGCCGGTGAGCAGGTTGTCGGTCAGGTCGTGGGCGTAGTCGCGCAGCTCGAATACGTCGCTCGTGGCGTCGATACCGCGCTCGCGGAGCTCGGCAAGGGCTGCGTGAGAGAGACGGTCGCCGAGCATGCGCGTCGACGAGGGCGTCGAGAGCCCCGCGGTGATGACCGCGATGCGGCGAGCGGCCATATCAGGCACCGACCTTCGTCGCGGCGGCACCGAACGCGCTGCCCGCGCGGGCGGCATCCTGGTATGGGCTGCCCGCGGTCAGGTTGTCTCCGCGGTTCGCGGCGGGAATGGCCTGGCGCGGGGCCGCACCGGCGTAGATCTTCTCGACCTGGTTGGCGTGCGTCGGTGCGTCGGGCACCTCGGCCGGGCGGTTCACCTGCAGTTCCTTGCGCAGCACCGGCACGACCTCGGAACCGAGGATGTCGAGCTGCTCGAGCACGGTCTTGGTGGGAAGACCCGCGTGGTCGATCAGGAAGAGCTGACGCTGGTAGTCGCCGAACGTCTCGCGCATCGCGGCGTAGCGGTCGATGATCTGCTGGGGCGAGCCGACGGTCAGCGGGGTCATCTCGCTGAAGTCCTCGAGGCTCGGGCCGTGGCCGTAGACCGGCGCGTTGTCGAAGTAGGGGCGGAACTCGCGCACCGCGTCCTGCGAGTTGGCGCGCATGAACACCTGGCCGCCGAGGCCGACGATCGCCTGCTGGGGTGTGCCGTGACCGTAGTGGGCGAAGCGTTCGCGGTAGAGCGTGATGAGGCGCTGGTAGTGCTCCTTGGGCCAGAAGATGTTGTTCGCGAAGAAGCCGTTGCCGTAGTACGCCGCCTGCTCGGCGATCTCGGGAGTACGGATCGAGCCGTGCCACACGAACGGGGGCACGCCGTCGAGCGGACGCGGGGTCGAGGTGAAGCCCTGCAGCGGGGTGCGGAACTTGCCCTCCCAGTCGACAACGTCCTCACGCCACAGCTTGTGCAGCAGGTCGTAGTTCTCGATGGTGAGGGGCAGCCCCTGACGGATGTCCTTGCCGAACCACGGGTAGACCGGGCCGGTGTTCCCGCGACCGAGCATGAGGTCGGCGCGACCGCCCGACACGTGCTGCAGCATCGCGAAGTCTTCGGCGATCTTCACCGGGTCGTTGGTGGTGATGAGCGTCGTCGAGGTCGTGAGGATGAGGCGCTCGGTCTGAGCCGCGATGTAGGCGAGCGTCGTCGTGGGCGACGACGACCAGAACGGCGGATTGTGGTGCTCGCCGAGGGCGAAGACGTCGAGGCCGACCTCTTCGGTGTGCTTGGCGATCGTGAGGGTGTCCTTGATGCGCTGAGCTTCGCTCGGCGTCTTGCCGGTCGTCGGGTCCTGGGTGATGTCGCTCACCGTCATGACACCGAACTGCATTCCGGGCCAGCTGCTCGTCTCACTCATGATGCGCCTCCTATTTGTATGCATCTGAATATACATGGTGAAACGTCTCGCGCCGATCTTTATTCCGCGAGCGGAAACGTCGAGCGGACCCTCGCAACCCGGCGGAGCACTCGGCGTCAGGAGCCGAGCAGCCCCGCCCCCACCGACGCCCCCGCGGCCGGAGCGGGAGGCACCGCCCACAGCCCCGAACCGACGTGGCGAACGTACTCGTTCATGGCATCCGTCGACAGAGCCTTCTGCACGGTGATGTAGCGCTGCGGGCTCTTCTGGAACGACAGGAAGAACAGCCCCGCATTCAGCCGCCCGAGGTCGGTCGTGCCGTCGACGAAGTTGTAGCCGCGGCGCAGGAGGCGGATGCCGCCGTTCATGTCCGGGTGCGCCAGCCGCACGTGACTGCGAGGGTCGATGGCCGGGGTTCCCGTCGAACCCATCGCCGCGAAGTCCGGCTCCGTGAACTCGTCTCCGCCCGACAGCGGCGCGCCCTTCGCCTTGTCGCGCCCGATCACGCGATCCTGCTCGGCCAGGCGCGTGCGGTCCCACGTCTCGATGAGCATCGAGATGCGACGCGCGACGAGGTACGACCCGCCCGCGAGCCACGCCGGGCCCTCGGATGCCGATACCCACACATTCTCGTCGAGGGCGGCCGCGTCGTCGGCGAGGATGTTGGCCGTTCCGTCCTTGAAGCCGAAGAGGTTTCGGGGAGTCGACTGCTCCGACGTGGTCTTCGACGTGCGACCGAATCCGAGCTGCGACCAGCGGATCGTGGCGCGCCCGAAGGCGATGCGGCTGAGATTGCGGATCGCGTGGACGGCCACCTGGGGGTCGTCGGCGCAGGCCTGGATGCAGAGGTCGCCGTCGGATCGCAGCGGGTCGAGGTCGTCGCCGAGGAAGGCCGGGAGTCGCTCGAGCCCGTCGGGTCGCTGACCTTCCAGGCCGAAGCGCGCATCGAACAGTGAGGGGCCGAAGCCGAAGGTGATCGTGAGGTTGCTCGCGGGAAGCCCGAGAGCCTCCCCCGTGTCGTCCGGCGGCGCCTCGGGAGATCCACCGACGGCTCCCGTGGCGGTGACCTCGAGCCCCTGCATCATGCGAGTGGCGGCGTAGGTCCAGTCCGACAGCAGCTCGGCGAGGTCGTCGCGGGTCGTGCGCGCCATCATGTCGTACGCCGCGAAGTGCAGGTGCTCCTGCACGGGCGTGGTGATCCCCGGCTGGTGGATGCCGGTCGGCGCCGCCGCGGCATCCATCACCGCCCGCTGCTGCTCGCGGCCGTACGCCGCCCCACCCACGAGTCCTGCGCCCGCGCCCACCACGAGCCCCGTGGCGCCGGCACCGAGGGCGAGGCCCATCAGTCCGCGGCGCGACAGGCCCGTGGCATCCGGCGCCTGCTGTTCTTCCTCGGTCACGCTCACTCCAGGATCGTCACCGTGAGCTGCGACAGCGGCTCGGCGAGGGCGTTGATGAGGTCGGTGAGCTGACGCTTGTCGGCCTCGGTGATCTGGCTGTAGGGGACGAAGCCGGCGTCGAGCGAGCCGTACTTGGCCAGCGCCGCCTCGAGGTCGGCGTAGCCGCCGTCGATGCGCGAGACCAGCGCGGTGCCCTTGTCGCCCTTCGAGTCGGCGAAATCGCGCACGAGCGAGAACGCCATCTTCGAACCCTCGACGTTCGCCGCGAAGTCGTTGAGATCGGTACCCGACCACCAGTCCTCTTCGCCGCTGATCTTGCCGGTGGCGACCTCGTCGAGCAGCGAGATCGCGCCGTTCGAGATGCCCGCCACCCCCTGCGTGGTCAGCGCCTGGGTGAACGCGTCGGAGTGGACGTAGTCGTACAGCTCCTGCGTGTCGGCGACGAGCTTGTCTGCGTGGGTCGCCCGCTCGGCCGGGGTCGAGGGAGCCCAGTTCTTCCACGCCGGGGTCTCGCCATCCGCGTTGAGCGCGTCCTTCGCGGGCACCCACAGGTCCTTCTCGATGCGGTGGAACCCGGTCCACTCGAGCCCCTCGGCCACGGCGTCGACCTCGCGGTAGTCGATGCGCGGGTCGAGGTCGCCCAGCGCTTCGGCGATCGGCTCGATGCGCTCGTAGAACGCCCGCACGCGCGGGAACTGCTCGCGCGCGGAAGCGTCGTCGCCCGATTCGTACGCGGCCGTGAAAGCCTTGACCGCGGGGATCAGCTGGCCGACCTGATCCTTCACGAACGCCGCGTAGAGGTCGACGGCCTGCTGCTTCTGCTCGGCATCCGGTCCGGTGACGGCCACCGCGTCGCCCGTGACGGAGAAGCTCGCCCGACCCACTCCGTCGCCGACCATCCCCGGCTTGCAGAGGGTGAAGTAGTCACCGGGCTGCGCGACGACCGTGAGGTTGCGCGAGGCGCCGGGGGCGATGTTCTCGACCTCGCCGACGATACGCAGACCATCGGATGCCAACAGGTAGAACTCCGTGACCTGATCGCTCTTGTTGCTGACGTCGAAAGCGACGGTGCCGCTGGGCGCGCTGGCCGACGACACCGCGCACCCGTCGTCGGTCGAGGTGACCGAGAGGGCTCCGGAGGCCGAGGCGTCGGACTTGGCGACGCAGCCGGAAAGGACGAGGGCGGCCGCGCCGGCCACGGCCGTGGCCGCGAGGAGGCGAGTCGAGTTCATGATGCTCCGTTCGGAAGGAGGGGTGGATGCCGCGGCGTCGGGCACGCGAGCGGCGTCGGGGGCTACGGGGCGGCGGTCGCCGCGTCGGGGGTCGGGGCGGGGGCGGGCGCGGCCTTGGCGGCTCCACGCGATCGGCGGTTGGCGCGGACGCCCCGCACGAAGAGGGGCACGACGACCGCTACGTAGGCGATCCACGCGAGAACCTGCAGCCAGGTCATCTGCGGCATGAAGCCGACCGTGGCCTGCAGCAGCGCGGCCAGAGGACCACCGGGGGCGATCGCCCCGGAGACGTCGAACGCCCAGCCGAAGGGGAAGCCCGCCCAGCCGGTCGCGACCGAACCCGTCGCTGCATCGACCGGGGCGCCGGCGCCGAAGGGACCGGGGAGCGCCCCGGCCTCCTGCAGGTCGTGGAAGGCGTAGGCGAGCACGCCCGCGGCCACCACGACGAGGAATCCGCCGGTCCACGTGAAGAAACGCGAGAGGTCGAGGCGCAGCATGCCGCGGGCGATGAGCCAGCCGAGCACGACGGCCGCGGCGAGACCGAGGAGAGCCCCGACGAGCGCCGTCGGGGCGTCGCCGAACGACTGGACCATGGACCACAGCAACAGCGTCGTCTCGACGCCCTCGCGCGCAACGGAGACGAACCCGATCGCGACGAGCGCCCAGACGCCGCCTCGCAGAGCCCTGTCGACACCCCCCTCGAGGCCGGCCTTGAGCGTGCGGCCGGCGCGCTGCATCCAGAAGATCATCCACGTCACCATGGCCACCGCCAGCAGCGAGAGGCCGCCGCCGAGCAGCTCCTGCGCCTCGAACGTGAGCATGTACGCACCGAAAGTGAACACCGCACCGATGGCGAGGGCGAGGGCGACGGCGAGACCGACACCCGCCCACAGGCGCGGCAGGGCGTCGCGCCGGTCGAGGCGCGTGAGGTAGGCGACGAGGATGCCGACGACGAGAGCGGCTTCGAGGCCTTCGCGAAGGCCGATGAGGAAGGTGGCGAGCACGGGCGGGTGTTCCGACTTTCGATTCTCGGGTGGGAGCCGCGGCGCTGCGGGTAGGTAAGGGAAGCCTCACCTGACCAGTACACATTACGCAATCCCCTGCCCCTCCGCACCCCGCCGGTCGGCGGGGATCGGCCCATTTCACCCGGCTCATCGATGTCGTCGGTAACCGTCGGCAACATTTCGGCGCGCACCGCAGAGACGACCTAACCTCGACGCATGTCCGACCTGAACCTCCCCGTGCTCGACCTGTCGCTCCTCGACCAGGGCCCGGATGCCGCCGCCCGCTTCCGCGAAGAGCTGCGCGCCGCGACCCACGACGTCGGCTTCTTCTACCTCACCGGCACCGGCGTGAGCCCCGACCTGGAGGCGCGCCTGCTCCAGGCGGCCACGGACTTCTTCGCGCTTCCCGAGGCCGAGAAGCTCTCGATCGAGAACGTCACGAGCCCGCACTTCCGCGGCTACACCCGCGTCGGCGGCGAGCGCACCCAGGGTCGCGTTGACTGGCGCGAACAGATCGACATCGGCCCCGAGCGCGACGCGATCGATGACCCCGACGGTCCGGGATACAACCGGCTCATCGGCCCGAACCTGTGGCCGTCGGCGCAGCCCGAGCTGAAAGACGTCGTCACCGAGTGGCACGACCACCTCACCGGCGTCGCCCGCAAGCTGCTGCGCGCGTGGGCGCTCGCCCTCGGCGCAGAGGAGCAGTACTTCGACCGCCACTTCGGCGACCCGCAGACCCTGATCAAGATCGTCCGCTACCCCGGCAAGGACGACCCGACGCCCCAGCAGGGTGTCGGTGCCCACAAGGACTCCGGCGTCCTCACCCTGCTCTGGGTCGAGCCCGGCAAGGGCGGCCTGCAGGTCGAGCGCGAGGGAGAGTGGGTCGATGCTCCCCCGGTCTCGGGCGCTTTCGTCGTCAACATCGGAGAGCTGCTCGAGTACGCCACGCAGGGGTACCTGCGCGCGACGAACCACCGCGTGATCTCGCCGCGGTTCCCCGACGAGCGCATCTCGGTGCCGTTCTTCTTCAACCCCGCCCTGGATGCGCGTCTGCCGATCATCGAGTTGCCGGCCGAGCTCGCCGCCGAGGCCCGCGGCGTCGAGGACGACCCCACGAACCCCATCCACGCCACCTACGGCGAGAACGCCCTCAAGTCACGACTGCGCGCCCACCCCGATGTGGCGGAGCGCTGGCACTCCGACCTGCTCGCCGCGCGCACGGCATCCTGACCCGTCCACCGCGTGGCCGCGGGTCGCTACCGCTCGCGTGGCCGCGGGTCGCAGGGCCACGCGGCCGCAGGGCCGCAGGACCCCAGGGCCACAGGGCCACAGGGCCACAGGGCCACAGGGCCACAGGGCCACAGGGCCACAGGGCCACAGGGCCACAGGGCCACAGGGCCACAGGGCCACAGGGCCACAGCTCCGCGCATAAACACCGTCGGCGCCCATAAACGCGTGCACATCGCGTTTATGGGCGCCGACCGCGTTTATGCGTGCGACCCGGTGCACGTGGCCGCACGACGCCGACGCATCGTGACGCGACGACGAGCACACGCCGCGAGGGCACGGCATCCGGGAATGACGAAGGCCGCCCCACACCGTGGGGCGGCCTTCCAAGAATGTTTTGCGCGATAGAACGCTGGTGCGATTAGCGACGCAGACCGAGACGCTCGATGAGCGAGCGGTAACGGTTGATGTCGACGTCCTGCAGGTAACCCAGCAGGCGGCGGCGCTGACCGACGAGCAGGAAGAGCCCACGGCGCGAGTGGTGGTCGTGCTTGTGGGTCTTGAGGTGCTCGGTGAGGTCCTTGATGCGCTGCGTCATCATCGCGACCTGCACCTCGGGGGATCCGGTGTCACCGGGGTGCGTCGCGTACTCTTCGATGATCGCCTTCTTGACGTCTGCTTCGAGTGCCATAGATGGGATCCCCTTCCTTCTCATTGCGCGGCGCCCGTCACACGATGTGCGAGCTCTCTTTATCCGCGGCCGATCGAACGGCAACCGCATGAGTCTACCAGCATCGGGATGCCGACACCGCACCGGTCCGCGGCGTCCGGTGTCGGAGGGCTGGCGTAGCCTCGATCCGTGAGTCAGACCGATCCCGCCGCTCCCCCGCGCCGAGGCGCGCTCGGTGCGTTCATCGATCTGCGTCCCCTCACGACCTCTCCGGCATTCGCACGGCTGTGGGTCGGGTCGACGCTCGCCGGACTCGGCGGCCAGCTGACGGTCGTCGCCGTCATGCTCCACGTGTTCGAACTCACCCAGAGCACTCTCGCGGTGTCGATGATCGCGGTCGCGGGGCTGCTCCCCATGATCGCGGCCGGGCTCTACGGCGGCATGCTCGCCGACGCCTTCGACCGGCGTACCGTCGCGCTGCTCGCCGCGGTGGTCACGTTCGCGTCGACGGCGTTGCTCGCCGTGCTCGCGTGGACGGGGCTCGAGACCGTGGCATGGCTCTTCGCCCTCAGCGTGATCAACTCCGCCGCGAACTCGATCGTCATGGCCACCAAATCGGCGATCACCCCGCGCCTCATCCCCCGCGATCTGCTGCCCGCCGCTGCGGCTCTGCAGGGCGTCACCGTGGGAGTCATGGTCATGGCGGGTCCGGCTCTGGCGGGTGTCCTCGTGGCGGTCGCGGGCTACGCCTGGACGTATTCGCTCGACGTGCTGCTGATGACCTCTTTGTTCCTCGGCCTGTGGTCACTGCCCAAGCTCCGCCCCGAGGGCGAGATCGTGCGCCCGGGGCTGGAGTCGTTCCGCGACGGCGTGCGTTTCCTGCGCCGCGCACCCAACATCCGCCTGCAGTACATCCTCGACATCATCGCGATGACCTTCGGCCAACCGGTCGCCCTGTTCCCCGCGATCGGCGCGGTGCTGCTCAGTGGTGGCGCGATCACCACCGGAATCCTCACCGCGGCGGTCGCCGCGGGCGCCTTCTTCTCGAGCCTGTTCTCGGGCCCGGTCGGCCGGGTGCGCCGGCAGGGGCTCGGCATCGAGCGTGCGATCCAGGTCTACGGTCTGTCCATCGGCCTCTTCGGGCTGGTGCTGCTCGCCGCCACCCTCGGGTGGCTGCGTCCCGCTCTCGTCGACGAGACCCTCGCCGCGGTCGCCCTCACCGCCCTTGCCGCGGTCGTGCTGGCGGTGTCGGGAGCCGCCGACAATGTCAGCGCGATCTACCGGTCGACCATGATGCAGGCGGCGGTTCCGGATGCCATGCGCGGTCGCCTGCAGGGCATCTTCATCGTCGTGGTGGCCGGTGGCCCCCGCGTCGGCGCCCTGTACGCCGGCACTCTGGCGACCCTCGCCGCCCTGTGGGTTCCACCCCTGTTCGGCGGGATCCTGATCCTGGCCCTCGTCGGAACGCTGGTGCGCCTCTCGCCGCGCTTCCGCCACTACGACGCCCTCGACCCCCAGCCCTGACCGGGCGCGAGGCGCAGCGACTGCCGACCGTCGGCGGATTACGGACGTCGCATCGGCGGAGCCCACTCGATGTCGCACCTCGGCCCTAGGGTCGGGATCGTGGCATCCACTTCTGCTCCCTCGCCCGTCTCGATCGCGGTGCAGTTCGTGCTCACCGGCGTCGTGTGGGGGTCGAGCTTCCTCTTCATCGCCGTGGCCCTGACCGGCATGACCCCGGCGCAGGTCGCCGGCGGGCGCCTGCTGTTCGGCGCCCTCGCCCTCGCGGCGATCGTGGCGATCCGCCGCGAGCGCCTTCCCCGCAGTCGACGCGTCTGGGGGCACCTGAGCGTGCTGTCGCTGAGCTTCTGCGTCGTTCCGTTCCTGCTGTTCGCGTGGGCCGAGCAGCACGTGTCGTCCGGCCTGGCGAGCATCTTCAACGCGACGACGCCGATCATGACCGCGATCATGGCGTGGGCGGTGTTCCGCGTCGAGAGCCTCAAGGTCGGCCAGCTGGTCGGCATCGCCGTGGGTATCGCGGGCGTGGTGGTGATCATCGCGCCGGGCGCCGCGGCCGATGTGGGCGACAGCACGATCGCGCAGATCGCTCTCCTGGGCGCGACGGCCTGCTACGGCTTCAGCCTCGCGTACATGCGCCGCTTCCTCGGCGACACCGGCCTCTCGGGCATCGCGTTCGCGTTTGGCTACATCGGCCCGGCGGCGGCGTTCATGGTGCTGCTCTCACCGTTCATCCTCGCCGAGCCGATGCAGCTGACCCTGCCGGTCGTCGGGAGCATCGTCGCCCTCGGGGTCCTCGGCACGGGCATCGCCTACGTCTGGAACCAGAACACGCTCCGCGCCTGGGGGCCCACCCGCGCCTCGACCGTGACGTACATCACGCCGGTGGTGGGGGTGGCTCTCGGCATCCTGGTGCTCGGTGAGCGCATCTCGTGGAACGAGCCCGTGGGCGCGGCGGTCGTGTTCGTGGGCATCCTCCTCGTCCAGCAGCGGATCCGCCTCTCGGGTCGAACCCGCTCCTGACGCTCCGCGAGAATTACCCCGCGGGAACGACGATGGCCCCGGATGCCGAGCACCCGGGGCCTTCGCGATGTTTCAGGTCCGCAGCGCGAGCTGCGGCGAGATCACGCCTGGAGCGCGAGCTGCAGGTCGAGCTCGATGGTGACGTCCTTGCCGACGAGCACGCCGCCGGTCTCGAGGGCGGCGTTCCAGGTGAGACCGAAGTCTTCGCGGTTGACGACCGTCTTCGCGGTGGCGCCGGCCTTGTAGTTGCCCCACGGGTCGGTGCCGAAGCCGCCGAAGTCGAGCGCGAAGGTGGCGGGCTTGCTGATGCCGCGGATGGTCAGGTTGCCGTCGACGAGGAAGTCGCCGTCCTCGACGCGAACGCCGGTGGAGCGGAAGTCCATCGTCGGGTAGGTCTCGACGTCGAAGAACTCGGCGGAGCGGAGGTGCTGGTCGCGGCCCTCGTCCTTGGTGTCGACCGAGGTGACGTCGACGGAGGCCTCGACGGTGGCCTCGAGGGGGTTCTCGGGAGCGACGATCGTGGCGCTCTTCATGCCGAAGGTGCCGCGGACCTTCGAGATCATCATGTGGCGCACCGAGAAGGTGACCTCGCTGTGCGACGGGTCGAGGACCCAGGTGCCCGCTTTGTAGCCGGGGATGTCGAGGGCGGTGGTGTCAGTCATGTCACTCCTAAAGGTCTGGGGAGCCGCATCGGCGTCCTGCCGGGGGTCAACTCCCATTCATACGAATGTATTCCACGATCGAGCGAAATAACGAACCCGAGGAGGCCGACGCCCCCTCGGGTTCGTGAACGTTCCGTGAAGAACGCCCGATCAACCGACCTTCAGCAGGTCGATGATGAAGATGAGGGTCTTGCCGCCCAGGAAGTGCCCACCGGCGGGTCCGTAGGCCAGGTGCGGCGGGATCACGAGCTCGCGGCGTCCGCCGACCTTCATGCCCGGGATACCGTCCTGCCACCCCTGGATCAGGCCTCGGAGCGGGAACTGGATGCTCTCGCCGCGACCCCAGGAGGAGTCGAACTCTTCACCCGACTCGTACTCGACACCGGCGTAGTGCACGGTGACCGTGTCGCCGGGCTTGGCCTCGTCGCCGTCGCCGACGATGATGTCGCGGATGACGAGGTCGGAGGGGGCGGGGCCGCTGGGAGCGTCGAACTCCGGCTTGGTGCGATCAGTCATGTCTCCATCCAAGCACGGCGAGCGCGCCCGCGAAGCCCCTGGACACGGAGCCGAGAAAAGACTCAGCGCCCGGTGCCGCGGCGATGCCTGCGTGTCTACCGGGCGCTGAGTTGGCCTACATCGATGGTGCCCCTGCCCCTCGACGGTGTCAAGACCCCGCCGCGGTGCCGGGTCAGGGGCCCAGGAGCGTCGCCCGCGCGGCCGTCGTCCGTTCGAGCAGATACCGCTCGGTGGCCGGGGCGTGCGGGTCGCGACCCGACAGGGTGCGCTGCCGCGCGGCGGCGAGAGCCGTGGCATCCGCGATGAAGCCCTTCATCACCGCCGAGCGGTCTCCGGGCAGCGTGCGCGACCAGGCCAGGGCCGAACGCCGCCCCGGGGCGGTGGCGAGCATGTCGACCTCTTGGGGGGTGAACCATCCCGCCGCGGCGTACTCGCCCAGCCGCGCACGGGTCAATCGCGACTCCTCGCGGCGGAGGGCCAGGATGCCGAGGATGAACAACACGAACAGCGGCACCTGCAGCGCGGCGTACAGCTCGAAGAAGTCGAAGAAGGTGGCGGAGCCGTTCCACAGGGCGTGCAGCACGATCGCACCGATGACTCCGGGGACCGCGTAACGCAGTGCCGCGCCGGTGCGCAGCCCCCGGCGCGCGGCCAGCCCGAAGGCGAACCCGGTGAGGCTCGTGAACATCACGTGAGCGAACGGCGAGAGCACGGCGCGCAGGAAGAACGTGCTCGCGACCTGCCCCGGGCCTCCCTCGAGGTAGCTGATGGCGAAGTACTGCACGTTCTCGGTGAGGGCGAAGCCGGCTCCGATGAGCGCACCGTAGACGATGCCGTCGACCGGGCCGTCGAACGCGCGGCGAGCGAGAGAGAAGACGAGGAGCACGCCCAGGCCCTTCGCGAGCTCTTCGACGATCGGCGCCTGGATGACGCTGCTGAATGCCGGCGGCTGCGAACCGACGACCAGCGTGACGACGAGGTCGACGCCGAGCGCGAGCGTGACCGAGGCGATGGCGCCCCAGGCGACGGCGAAGACCAGCAGGCGACGCGGCTCGGGCTCCCACCGATCGATGTAGCGCACGGCGAACCACACGATCACGAAGGGGATCGTGGCGAGCACGAGGCCGATGAACGACGCGGCGGTGCCGAGGAATCCGGTGAAGTAGCGGACCAACAGCGCGAGCAGCGGCACCAGGAGCACCGCCACGATCCACAGCGCCACGCCACCCCGGCGCGAGCGAGGCGGGGCTGCCGAGACGGCCGCCTGCGGAGCCGTCGAGATGCGGGGCGCATCGGCCGATCCGGGCTGCGACAGCGGCGAGGGATAGGTCATGCGCACAGCCTAGAGGCGGCCTCGGACACGGCATCCGGGGCTTGCGGACTCCCCCACCGGGCCCGGGCCGGTAGCGTGGAGGCATGCGTTTCGCCCACGTCCGTGCACAGGAGGGGGCGGAAGCCCCCCGTCTCGTCAGCGTCCAGGGCGAGGAGTTCTCGTTCGTGGACGAGTTCTTCGCCGGTGCCCCGAGCACCCTCGAGCAGCTGATCGCCGGCGGCGACGAGCTGCTGGGGCGCGTTCGCGATGCCGCGGCCGGCGCTTCGCGGCATCCGCTCTCCGGCATCCGATACGCCTCCGCGGTGCTCGCGCCGCCCTCGATCCTCGCGGTCGGGCTCAACTACGCGGCCCACTCGGGAGAGCTCGGACTCAAGACCGATGCCGGCCCCACCGTCTTCGTCCTCTGGCCGAACTCCCTCACCGCCCACGGCGAGACCACCTCGTGGCCGCGTTCGCTCAGCGAGGCCGTCGACTACGAGGCGGAGCTCGGCGTCATCATCGGCCGTCCGGGTCGTGACATCGCCGAGGAGGACGCCCTCGACCATGTCTGGGGGTACACGGTCGTCAACGACGTGACGGCGCGCAACATCCAGTTCTCCGAGGCGCAGTGGTCGCGCTGCAAGTCGTTCGACGGGTTCACCCCGACCGGCCCGTTCGTCGTGACCGCCGACGAGATCCCCGATCCGCAGGACCTCCACATCTGGACCGTCGTCGACGGGCACACGGTGCAGGATGCCAGCACCGGCCAGATGGTGCGCTCGGTGGCGACCCTCATCAACAAGCTGTCGGAGTCGGTGACCCTCCTGCCCGGCACCCTCATCTCCACCGGTAGTCCCGGGGGCGCCGGCTACTCTCGCGACCCGCAGATCTTCCTGCGCGACCGTTCGACCGTGACCGTCGGCATCGACGGCATCGGCGAGCTGACCACGCACTGCCGCATCCTCGGCTGACGTCGGGACGAACAGAAGGGCCGGGACGAACGCGTCCCGGCCCTTCGCTGTTCGCGGGGCTCAGCCCTCGACGACGCTGTCCGCCGCACGCACGATCGGAATCGCGGCCGTGACGGCCTGCAGGCCCGAGAGGCGCGCGGGCGAGATCTGCTTGAGCACCTCATCGCGCGTCATCAGCCCGGCCTCGACGACCAGGTCGGCGACGTTGCGGTGCGTGAGCAGCGCCGTCTTGGCCAGGGCCGCGGCGGCGGCGTAGCCGATGAACGGAGTGAGGGCGGTCACGACGCCGACGGAGGAGCCGACCATCGCGCCGAGCCGCTCGCGATTGGCCGTGATGCCGTCGACGCAGTTGACGCGAAGGGTCCACATGGCCTGACGCATCCAGGTGATCGACTGGTAGATGGAGTGGGCTATGACCGGCTCGAAGGCGTTGAGCTGCAGCTGACCGCTTTCGACGGCCATCGTCACCGTCATGTCGGCACCGACCACCGAGAAGGCGACCTGGTTCACGACCTCGGGGATGACCGGGTTGACCTTGCCGGGCATGATGCTCGAGCCCGCCTGGCGCGCGGGGAGGTTGATCTCGCCCAGGCCCGCCTGGGGACCGCTCGAGAGCAGGCGAAGATCGTTGCAGATCTTCGATAGCTTCACGGCGTTGCGCTTGAGCGACGACGAGAACGACATGAAGGCGCCCGTGTCGCTCGTGGACTCGACGAGGTCGGTCGCCGTCTCGAGGTCGAGGCCGGTGATCTCGCGCAGGTGCCGCAGCACCGCTCCCCCGTACCCCGCGTGGGCGGTGATGCCGGTGCCGATGGCGGTCGCGCCCATGTTGATCTCGTAGAGCAGGTAGGCGTTCTCGGTGAGGCGGCTGTAGTCCTCGCCGAGGGTCGTGGCGAAGCCGTGGAACTCCTGTCCGAGCGTCATCGGCACGGCATCCTGCAGCTGCGTACGCCCCACCTTCAGCACGTCATGGAACTCCTCGGACTTCGACAGGAACGACTGCCGCAGGAGCTTGAGCTCCTCGAGCAGGCTCTGAAGCGTGAGGGCGAGGCCGATCTTGATCGCCGTCGGATACACGTCATTGGTCGACTGACTGCGGTTCGTGTCGTCGATCGGCGAGAGGAAGGCGTAGTCGCCCTTCTCACGTCCCGCAAGCTCCAGGGCGATGTTGGTGATCACCTCGTTGGCGTTCATGTTGGTCGAGGTGCCGGCCCCGCCCTGGATGACGCCGACGGTGAACTCGTCGTGGAACTCACCGTCGATCACGCGCTGAGCGGCACGGTCGATGAGGTCGGCCTTGTCGTGATCGAGCACGCCGATCTCGCGGTTGGCGCGCGCCGACGCCTGTTTGACCATCGCGAGGGCGCGCACGAGGTCGGGATAGACCGAGATGGGACGCTTGGCGATCGGGAAGTTCTCGAGCGCTCGAGCCGTGTGGATCCCCCAATACGCGTCGGCGGGGATCTCGAGGGATCCGAGGGAGTCGGTCTCGGTACGGGTGCGCGTCATTGCGTCCAAAGCCATGTGGGAGTCCTCGTGGGTGTCATGGTGAAGAGGGGATGCCACGAGCCTAACGAGCACCGCTACCCGGGCCAGTGGACACGGCGGCCGGTCGACGGATCTGCGCGCTCCGTAGTGTCTATTGCCGCCGCGCGCGCCCGGCCGGGCCTCAGACCGGGCAGGCGGACGCGGGGCCGGGCTCTGCCGCTCAGGACCGTTTTCGCGAGAACGCCTCGAGACGCTCGTCGGGGCTGAGCGCCGCCATGCGCGCCGTCCACTCCGGGGTGAACAATCCCGACGCCTCGACGTCGACCACGGGGACGACGGCGTGGGTGATCGTTTCGTCCCAGACGTGCACGAGGTGGAACGATCGCCCGGCATCCATACCGTTGACCGCGTCCGCGGGGCGCGCGAGATCCATCGTGTAGCAGGAGGCCGATGCGACGCTCACGGGAACGCCGGCGAAGGTGCCCGAGGTCGAGTAGTGCAGGTGCCCCGCCAGGATCGCCCGCACGTCGCTCCCGGCGATGGCCGCGGCGAGGCCCGGCTGGTCCCGCAGCTCGAGGATGTCGAAGAAGGGGATGTGCGTGGGCAGCGGCGGGTGGTGGAGCGCCAGGATCGTGCCCAGCGGAGCCGGCTCGGCGAGTTCGGCGCGCAGCCAGTCGAGTTGCGCGGCGTCGAGATCGCCGTGGTGCCAGCCGGGGACGCTCGAGTCGAGCGCGATGAGCCGCAGGCCGTCGAGATCCCAGACCCCCGTCACGGGTTGCTGCGTCGGCTCGGCGTCGAGGAGCCCTTCACGAAGGGCGGGGCGCTCGTCGTGGTTCCCGGCGACCCACACCACCGGTGCGCCCAGGCGCGAGGCCCACGGCTCGACCGCGTCGCGCAGCGCACGATAGGCCTCGGGCTCGCCGAGGTCGGTGAGGTCGCCCGTGAACACCACCGCATCCGGCCGCACCCCGGTCGCCTCGGCGGCCTCGAGCGTCCGGCGAAGGTGCAGCGCGGTGTCGTATCGGTCGCCGAGCAGACGATCGCCACCCAGCAGGTGTGTGTCGCTGAGGTGAAGGATCACGCGCGCCGCGGGCGCGTGTTGACCGAACTGCACGGATGCCATGTCTTCAGCCTACGAGGGGGCTCCGACATCGCGTCCGAGGTCTCAGTGACGCAAGAGGATCAGCAGCAGAGCACCGAGCACGGCTGCCGCGCACACCGCGAAGCAGAGGTACGCGCCGATCAACGACACGCGCTTCTGCGCGTCGCTCAGCGGGTTCTTCTTGGCCGCTTTGGCCACCGCCTTCTCGGCGCGGCGCTTCTGCTTGTCGGTGAGCACCGTGATGGCATCCGTGAACTCCGCCGGGGACACCAGCGGCGGGCGGCCACCGCGCACGAGCAGGCGCAGGCCGACCGAGTAGAACGTCACGACGATCGAGGCGCCGACGATCGCGGCGACGAAGACGTGGAGGAAGGCTTCCCAGTTGATCAGCATCAGGCGTCTCTCCCGACCTTGTCGCGCTCGAGACGGCGCTGACGACGCGTGGGTCCGGGCTTGCGGGGCACGTTGACCGCGGCCCCCGAGTCGGCGACCTCGCTCATCGCGTTGGCCGAGGTGACCGAGTCGCGCCGCGAGCGAAGGAACAGCCCCATGATGATGACGACGGCGATGACGGCGTCGACGGCGACCCCCCAGCCGCCCAGCCACACGACGATCAAAGCCGCGGCAGCTCCCACCGCACCGGCGGCGGGCAGGGTGAGGACCCAGCCGATCATGATGCGGCCCACGGTGTTCCAGCGCACGGTCGAGCCGCGGCGTCCGAGGCCCGAGCCGATGACCGAGCCCGAGGCAACCTGCGTCGTCGACAGGGCGAAGCCGAGGGCGCTGGATGCCAAGATCGTGGCGGCCGTGGAGGTCTCGGCCGAGAACCCCTGGGCGGGCTTCACGTCGGTGAGGCCCTTGCCGAGCGTGCGGATGATGCGCCAGCCGCCCATGTAGGTCCCGAGGGCGATCGTCAGCGCGCACGCGAAGACGACCCAGAGCTGCGGGTCCGGGTTCGACGTCGACTGCCAGCCCACCGTGATGAGGGCGAGCGTGATGACACCCATCGTCTTCTGGGCGTCGTTCGTGCCGTGCGCCAGGGCGACCAGCGACGAGGTGAAGATCTGGCCCCAGCGGAAGCCGTCGCGACCATCGGCCTTCATGTCGTAACGGCGGGTGATGCCGTACGCGATCTTGGTCACGGCGAAGGCGATGATCCCGGCCGTGAGAGGCGCGATGAGCGCCGGCAGGATGACCTTGCTCAACACCACGCCGGTGTCGATCGCCGAGGCACCCACGCCCACGAGCGTCGCGCCGATCAGGCCGCCGAACAGAGCGTGCGACGAGCTCGAGGGAAGTCCCAGAAGCCACGTGAGCATGTTCCACGTGATCGCGCCGATGAGGCCGGCGAAGATGATCGGCGGGAAGATGTCGGGACTCAGCTGGTCCTCGCGGATCATCCCGCCCGAGATGGTCTTGGCGACCTCGGTCGACAGGAACGCGCCCACCAGGTTGAGGCTGGCGGCCAGCAGGACGGCGACCTTCGGCTTCAGCGCACCGGTGGCGATGGGGGTGGCCATCGCGTTCGCGGTGTCGTGGAATCCGTTGGTGAAATCGAAGAACAGTGCCAGCGCGATGACCAGCACGATGATGAGGGCTGCGCTCTCCACCGTTCGCTTTCCGTGAGAAGGAAGAGGGGATGCCGACGGGATCGGCGCGACGAACGAAGAGTTCACCTGGAGTTCGACACCCGTTCACCGGGGTCGCCTCGACATCCTTTCACCGAGGACCGCGACGGTCAAACTTGCGCAGCGTCGAGGCGCCGGCATCCTGAGCATTCTCGCGGACCGATCACGCACGGGCGCACTAGCGTGGGACGGTGACCGATCTCGACCCGAAGCTCACCCCGCCCGTCGCCGACCGCCGCCCTGTCGCGCGAACCCACCACGGCGACACGTTCGACGATCCCTACGAGTGGTTGCGCGCCAAGGACGATGCCGAGGTTCTCGCGCACCTCGAAGCCGAGAACGCCTACACGGGTGAGCGCACCGCGCACCTCGCCCCCCTTCGCGACACGGTCTTCGGTGAGATCAAGGGCCGCACGCTCGAGACCGACCTGTCGGTGCCCGCGCGCCGGGGCGATTGGTGGTACTACGGTCGCACGGTCGCCGGGGCCCAGTACGGCATCCAATGCCGCGCCCCCCTCGACTCCCCCGACGACTGGACGCCGCCTACCCTCTCGCCCGACTCCCCCGTCCCCGGCGAGCAGGTGCTGTTCGACGGCAACGTCGAGGCCGAAGGCACCGAGTTCTTCTCGCTCGGCAGCTTCGAGGTCTCGAACGACGGCACGCGCATGCTCTACGGCATCGACGTCGCGGGCGACGAGCGCTACACCGTTCGCGTGCGCGACCTCACCACCGGCGAGACGCTCGCCGACGAGATCCCCGGCACCTTCTCGGGTGCGACGTTCTCGCCCGACGGGCGCTTCATCGTCTACACCACCGTCGACGACGCCTGGCGGCCCGACACCGTGTGGCTGCACGAGATCGGAACGCCCGTCGGCGACGACGCGAAGCTCTTCCACGAGCCCGACGATCGGTACTGGATCGGCGCCGACTTCACCCGCAGCGACCGCTTCCTCGTGATCGAGATGGGCTCGTCGATCACGAGCGAGGAGTGGATCCTCGATGCCGATGACCTCCGCGGCGAACCCCGCGTGGTGTGGCCGCGCCGCGAGGGCGTCGAGTACTCCTCCTCGCACGCCGTGGTCGACGGTGAGGACGTGCTGTACATCCTGCACAACGACGGCGCTCTCGATTTCGAGCTCGTGCGGGTCTCGGCATCCGATCCTCAGGGTCCGCGCGAGACGGTGATCGCGCACCGCACCGGCCACCGTCTGCTGGGCGTCGACACCTTCCGCGACTGGGGCGTGGTCGGCTACCGGCGCGACGGCCTCGCACGCCTGGGCATGCTGTCGTACGCCGACGGCGCCGTGACCGAGATCGGGTTCGACGAGCCGCTGTACAGTGTCGGCACCGGCGGCAACCCCGAATACGCACCCCCGGTGCTGCGCCTCGGCTACGGCTCGTTCGTCACCCCCGGCACCGTGTACGACTACGTCGTCGAGACCGGCGAACTGCTGCTGCGCAAGCGCCAGCCCGTGCTGGGCGGGTTCGACCCCGCAGACTACGGGCAGGCGCGCGTCTGGGCCCCCGCCGAGGACGGCACCCAGGTGCCCGTATCGCTCGTGTGGAAGCGCTCGTTCGGCGACCCCGGTTCGTCGCCCCGACCGGTGCACCTATACGGCTACGGATCGTACGAACACTCGATCGAGCCCGGCTTCTCGGTGCCGCGCCTGTCGCTGCTCGACCGAGGCGTCGTCTTCGCGGTCGCCCACGTGCGCGGCGGCGGCGAGATGGGCCGTCAGTGGTACGAAGACGGCAAGATGCGGGCCAAGCGCAACACCTTCACCGACTTCGTCGCCGCGGCGCGTCACCTCGTGGATGCCGGGTACACCACCCCCGACCGGATCGTCGCCGAAGGCGGAAGCGCCGGGGGCCTGCTCATGGGCGCCGTGGCGAACCTCGCGCCCGAGATGTTCGCCGGTGTGCTGGCCGACGTGCCCTTCGTCGATGCGCTGACGACGATCCTCGACCCCTCGCTCCCCCTCACCGTCATCGAGTGGGACGAGTGGGGCGACCCGCTGCACGATGCGGACGTCTACGCCTACATGAAGTCGTACTCGCCGTACGAGAACGTGCGCGAGGGCGTCGAGTACCCCCGCATCCTCGCGGTCACCTCGCTCAACGACACCCGCGTGATGTACGTCGAGCCCGCGAAGTGGGTCGCGCGCCTGCGCGAAGTCGGTGCCGACGCGCTGCTGAAGTGCGAGATGGTCGCCGGTCACGGCGGCGTCAGCGGCCGCTACAACGCCTGGCGCGAGCGCGCCTTCGAGATCGCGTGGTTGCTCGACGTGCTGGGCCTGGCGGAGTAAGCCCGACCCGCGTCTCGAACGCCCCGTCGCCTCGCGCGGCGGGGCGTTCGGCGTCTGGATTCCGCGGCGTTGCGTCATGAGAACAGGGGAAGTCACGAGAACAGGGCGAATCGGCCGGTTTCGCCCTGTTCTCGTCGCATCTCCTGTTCTCGTGACGAGCGCGCTGCTCCGACACTCGTCCCCAGGCCGCTCCTCCTCCGAACCATCCCCATTTCGTAGAAGCAGGGGACGACTGGCGTCTTCCGGCCGCGAGTCTGGTGCGATGGAACCCAGCCTGGTCGCATGGTTGACGGCACGCGGCGGCGTCGCGCACACGACCTCGGCTGCGGCTGCCGGCTTCGGCCCACGGGCGATCGCGGCGGCGGTGGCGACGTCGGAGGTGGAACGCATCCGGCGTTCCTGGATCGTCACGCCCGACTGTCCCTCGAGCCGGAAGAGAGCGGCATCCGTCAGCGGTCGGTCGACGTGCGTGAGCGCGGCTCACGACATGGGCCTGTGGACACCGCAGAGCGAAGACGTGCACGTGTGGGTGCCCGCCACGGCCTCGCGCCTCGACGACGCACGTCTGCGACTGCATCGCGCCACTGCACCCATACCCCTGATACGCACCGATCCCCTCGAGCCCATCGTCAACGTGCTGTTCCACGTCGCTCGCTGCCTTCCTCCCGTCGACGGTCTCACCGTGTGGGAATCCGCACTTCGGTCGAAGAACGTGGATGCCGACACCCTGGCGGCGGTGGGTTGGCGCTCGACCCGCGCCTCGAGGTTCGCGCACGTCGCCACGTTCCTCTCCGACTCGGGCCTCGAGACGCACTTCCGCGAGCTGATGCTCGCGATCGGCGTCCGCCTTCGGCAGCAGGTATGGGTCGACGGGCACCCGGTCGACGCCGTGATCGGCGAGCGCCTGGCGATTCAGATAGATGGGTTCGCTTTCCACAGCTCACCGACGGACCGGCGCCGCGACCTCCGCCAGGACGCCCGGCTGGTGCTGCGCGGGTACACGGTCCTCCGCTTCGACTACGTGCAGATCCTGTTCGAGCCCGCCTATGTGATCGACACCGTGCGCCTCGCGATGGCGCAGGGACGCCACCTCTGCCCGTCCCGCTGAGTCGTTCCGCCCGGTCCGCCCCCCCCTGCGTCACCAGAACAGGGCACGCCACGAGAACAGGAGTAAATCGCCCCGATTCCCCTGTTCCGGGCGCACCGCCCTGTTCTCGTAACGGCCCGGAGGAAGCGCATGCGTCAGGCCGACCCGCCCACCGAATCGATACCGCGGCCCTTCCACGTCACGAGAACAGGGGATGCCACGAGAACAGGAGGAAACCGCCCCGATTCCCCTGTTCCGGGCGCACCGCCCTGTTCTCGTGTTAATCCGGAGGAGGCACCCCGCCCGCCCGACCCCACAGCGCAACACCCCCCTACAGCGCGACGCCCCACCCCGCACGAGGCGGGACGGGGCGTCGACGCACCGAAGCTCAGCCGAAGAGGGCTGCGGCCTCTTCGTAGCGGTACAGGGGCACGCTGTTGAGCTCGCCGAGGGCGTCGGCGAAGGGGACGCGCACGATGTCGGTGCCGCGCATCGCCACCATCTGGCCCCACGCGCCTTCGTGGAGAGCGTCGGCGGCGTGCAGACCCAGGCGCGTGGCGAGGACGCGGTCGAAGCCCGAGGGCGAACCGCCGCGCTGGATGTGTCCGAGCACGGTGGAACGGGTCTCGATGCCGGTGAGGCGCTCGATCTCGGGCGCGAGCAGCTCGCCGATGCCGCCCAGGCGGGGACGGTTGAAGGCATCGAGGCCCTTGTCGCTGAAGGCCTCGTCCATGCCCGTGAGCTTGAAGCCCTCCGACACGACGACCAGGGGCGCGCGACCGCGGTCGTGCGCGCGGGTGACCTGCTCGACGATCTCGTCGATCGACATCGGCACCTCGGGGATGCAGATCACGTGGGCACCCGCGGCGATACCCGCGTGCAGGGCGATCCAGCCGACGTGACGGCCCATGACCTCGGCCACCATGCAGCGCTGGTGCGAGTCACCGGTCGTTCGGAGGCGGTCCATGGCATCCGTTGCGATGTTGACGGCCGTGTCGAAACCGAACGAGTAGTCGGTGGCGCGGAGGTCGTTGTCGATCGTCTTGGGGACGCCGAGCACGTTGATGCCGTCCTTCGACAGACGGTCGGCCGCGGCCAGCGTGCCTTCGCCGCCGATGGCCAGGATGCCGTCGAGCCGGTGCCCGTACATGGTCTTGGAGATGTTCTCGGCGCCGCCGCGTGCCCCCTCGTAGGGGTTGGTGCGGCTCGTGCCGAGGATGGTGCCGCCGACCTTGGACAGGCCCTTCACCTCATGACGCGTGAGCGGGAAGAAGTCGCCGTCGACCACGCCGCGCCAGCCGTCGCGGATGCCGACGAACTCGATGTCGTAGTTCGTCGTGCCCTTGAGCACGACGCCACGGATGACCGCGTTCAGCCCGGGGCAGTCGCCGCCGCTGGTCAGGATGCCGATCTTCATGGGCAGAGTCCTCTGGTGCTGTGGTTCGGGTGAAGGGGTCGGCGCCGTTGCCGTCTTCGACCCTATCGCCGCGGGCGGGACTGCTGCCACACGGTGACGGACGGGCGGTGGTCCCTCGGCCGACCCCGCAGGCCGCTCCTACGCCCGCCGCCATCGCCCATCACTCGCGCCGCGATCGACCGACCACGTCTCCTCCGAGCGGGAGGGGACGACCGTGTCGAACCAGAACGTCTCATCGGGGCCCCACCCCGCGAGCAGACTCGCGCCGCCGTCTCCGAGGTCGACGACGCGTCCCGCGGTGGTCAGGTATCCGGCGACCGTCAGGTGGACGCCGACGGCTTCGTCCGCGACAGCCGCCCAGTCCGGCTGAACCCAGTCGCCCACACGGCCCGTGGTCATCTCCCAGACGTAGCGGCGGGAGGCGGTGACGACCAGCGGATGCCGACGGCATAGTCGCGCCCATGCCTCGGGGCCGTCGATCTCGATGACCTCCCCCTCGGGGACCCGCACGGGCTGGACGCGGGCCGTCTCCCAGCCGAACGAGTCCTCGACGAGAGTCAGTCCGAGGGGCTCTCCCCCACGGCGCGCACGGGTCGAGCGAGGAAGATCCTGCGGCGGTGTCGACCACCACACCCCGGAGACGTCCTGTCCGGCGTACTCCGTCGCGAACTGCGTCTCTTCGGCCTCCATCGAAGCGCGCCACCGCGAGAGCCGGGCGCGCAGAGGCTCCTCGGACGACCTCTTCGATTCCCAGAAGACACAGGCCTGGGCAGCGCGCGCGACCGGCTCCGTCCACCAGCTGATCGACGGGTCACGGCTGACCGACTCGGCCACGGGCTCGAGCGCGGCGAGGACCTCCTCCGTCGTCACCAGGACGTCCTCTCCCGACGGCGGCTGCCAGTAGGCGGCGAGGTCGACCGCCACCGCCAAGGCGGTATCGAGCACGGCCGGGTCGATGTGCGGTCGCACCGCGCCGAGCGCGATGGCGGCCTCGGCAGGGCTCACCTCGGGCTCGACGAAGGAGGTCGCATCGCCCGCGAAGGCGATGACGGTGCCTCGGTGCTCGTCGAACGGTCGCGCGGCCCACGACACCGCCCACGCGGCCCTCTGCACCGCCGGACCGTCCCCCTGGGCGAGAAGCACTTCGAGGCACAGCCGTCGTCCTCGGGGTCCGGCCAGCAGCGCGGAGGGGTCCAGGGTCATGTCCCCGACGTTAGTTGCCGGCCGTCGCACCGGCCACGCACGAACGCCCCGACGCCGTAGCGACCGGGGCGTTCGAGGGGAGAACCGGATCAGGCCGCGCCGAGCGCCTGACGCAGCAGATGCATGAGCGCCGACAGCTGAACCGAATCGCTCGAGCCGGGCTCGATCGCCTGGCCGTCGAGGGCGCGGGCCGCGAGGCCTTCCTTCGAGTCGATGAGCTCGGCGATCTTGGTGTCGATCGTGTGTGCGGCGATGATGCGCCACGCGGTCACGGGCTCCTCCTGACCGATACGGTGCACGCGGTCGATCGCCTGGGTCTGCTCGGCGGCGGTCCACGACAGCTCGGCGAGCACGACGTTGGACGCGGCCTGCATGTTCAGGCCGACACCGGCGGCCGTCAGCGAACACACCGCGATGCCGACGTCGGGGTCGCCGTTGAAGGCGTCGATCGCGGCCTGGCGCGCGGTCGAGGTCTGCTCCCCGCGCACCGAGACGGCCTTGAGGCCGGAGGCCTTGAAGTGGGCCTCCGCGGCATCCATCACGTCGATGTGCTTGGCGAAGAAGACGACCTTGCCGACGGAGCGCTGCAGTTGCACGGCGTAGTCGGCGGCGAGGTGCGCCTTGGCCTGACCGATGCGGCGGACCATCGTGAAGACGTTCTCGCTCCCCGAGCCTGCGGCCTTGGATTCCTCGAGCTCGCCGTGGGCGACGAGACGCACGATGTCCTCGTCGATCTCGCCGGCGGCGGAGCCCCGGTCGCCGCGCGCCTCGATGATGCGGCGGTACTTCGCCGCGAGACGGGCGCCGAGTTCGCGCTCGGCCTGGCGGATCGAGCGGCCGAACTCGTCGTCGAGCTCGACCGGTAGGTCGGCCACGAGCTTGTCGGGCAGGTCGGCGGCGACGTCCTTCTTCTTGCGCCGCACGATGCCCATCGAGATCACGGCCTCGCGCGCCTCGGGGTAGAACGCCTTGTCCGCGGGCGTCAGACCCGTGGCATCCAGCTTCTCCATGAGCTCGGGACCGGGCTTCTCGCCGTTCGTCCAGCCGAGGAAGCGCCAGATCGCGTCGAAGTCCTCGACGTCGTTGATCAGCGGGGTACCGGTCAGCGCCAGCAGGAGCGGGTCGCGGGTCTGCTGACGGACACGGGATGCCAGGGCCAGCACGTTCTGCGAGCGCTGCGACGTGAGGTTCTTGATGAAGTGCGCCTCGTCGACGACGATGCCCTTCAGCCCGATCGACGACAGCCATGAGAGGTGTCGGTCGAGGATCTCGTAGTTGACGATGAAGATGTCGGCGAAGGCGTCGATGTCGGCGCCGCCGCCCGAGATGACGGTGGCGCGCCGCTGGGGCGTCCATCGCTGCACCTCGCGGGCCCAGTTCATCTTCACGACGTTGGGCACGACGACCAGCAGCGGGTACGCGTCAGCGACGGATGCCGCGAGCACCGACTCCGCGGTCTTGCCGAGGCCCGGCTCATCGGCCAGCAGGAACGAGCGGTGGCCGGTGCGGACGGCCTCGAGGAACCGCGACTGGTGCGGCATGACCTCGAGCCCGCGCGGCGAGAGACGGTCGAACTCGGGGACGGGCGGCAGCTCCATGCTCGCGGCCGACCCGCCTGCGCCGGTCTCGAACGCCTTGTACAGCGGTCCCATGAGTTCCCAGCCGTCGAGGCGACGACGGGGGGCGTCCCCGGTCGAGCGGGGAGTGAGGTCGGGTGCGAGGAAGGGGTTCGCCATCTGGCGCGCCTCGATCGAGGCGGGGATGACCTGCTTCTCGGCGAGCGCCGCGGGAACGACCGGGGCGACCTTCGGCGTGTTGTCGGTGATAATGAGCTCGTCGGGCGGCAGCTCGGCACCCGATTCGAGCAGCCAGTCGCGGCGCATACGACGGGCGACCGGCGAGGTGGCCTGGTCGACCTCGAGCAGCTGGATCAGCGAGGTGTCGCGGGCGGCGGTCTTCGCGAGGATCGTCGCGACCCCGTCGAGGCGCTTGAGCAGCTCGGCGCGTGCGGCGTCGGTGATCTCGGTGTCGGCCTTGACCCGGGCGCGCTCCTCGCGGACGAGGAAGGCGATCACCTGGAACTTGACGCGGTTGGTGGGCCCGAGCTTTCCGCGCTGCGCCTTCGCCTCGATCTCGCGCACCTTGCGGGCGAGGATCGGGATGACGGGTGCTTCGTCGTCGCGTCGGGATGACGTGGTCTTCCTGCGTCGTTGGCTCGAGCCTCGGGACGCGGTTGCCGTAGTCGGCATGCTCCTCCTGAGCGTGTCGTCCGGATGACAATCCGGAGCGTCCGGCGAATGCCGGTGGATCAGTGACCCCGGGGATTCGTCGCTCGAACCGCCGCCGAAGAAGCGGTGTCGGCGACCCGCAACGCGTCTATGCCGAAACGGCTCGCGAGGACAGCGGAGATCGGGGTCGAGATCATTCTAGCGGCCGGAAGCCGCTTTCCGCGTGAGGCGGAGGAATTCGTCGCCGCCCAGGACGCTGAGTGAGGATCCTCCGCACCTCACCGGGTCTCACGCCGCGCGGCGCAGCCTCAGGCTGTTCAGCACGACGAACACGCTCGAGAACGCCATCGCGGCCCCGGCCAGCATCGGGTTCAACAGGCCCAGCGCCGCGAGCGGCAGCGCGGCGACGTTGTACGCGAACGCCCAGAAGAGGTTGCCGCGGATGATCCGCATCGTGCGCCGGCTGAGGGCGAGGGCGGTGACGATGCCCCGCGGGTCGTCGCGCATGAGAGCCACGTCGCTCGCGTGCAGCGCGGCATCCGTCCCTCCGCCCATCGCGATACCCAGATCGGCGGATGCCAGGGCCGCGGCGTCGTTGACTCCGTCGCCGACCATCGCGACGGTGCGTCCCTGGGCGCGTAGGGCCGTGATCTCGTCGACCTTCCCTTCGGGTAGGACCCCCGCGCGTACGCGTTCGATGCCCAGTGCATCGGCGACGGCACGGGCCACGTGCTCGTTGTCGCCGGTGAGGAGCACGGGCTCCAGGCCCATGGCCTTCAACTGCGCGACCGCTCGGGCGCTCTCGGGGCGGACCGTGTCGGCCACCTCGATGACGACTCGGGCGTGCGGGGCACCGTCGGGACCGGCCCACCCGGCCACCACGACGGTGCCGCGCCGTTCCCCCGCCTCGACGGCGTCGGCGAGCGCCGCGGGCAGCTGCGCGCCGAGGTCCGCGGCGAGCGCCGGACGACCGGCGAACACCCGTACGCCGTCCACGGTCGCGGTGACCCCGCGGCCGGGCAGGGCCTCGAGGTCGGTGGCGACCGGCCCCTCGCCCGCGGCGGCGACGATCGCGTGGGCGATGGGGTGCTCCGCCCCGCGTTCGACGGCGGCGACGCGCCGCAGGGCGTCGGAGGCATCCTGAGCATCGGCGGTTGTGACGCGCGCGACGCTCATCCGGCCCGAGGTGAGAGTGCCCGTCTTGTCGAGCACGACCGTGTCGATGCGCTCCGCGGACTCGAGTGCCGCGGGTCCGGTCACGAGGATGCCGAGCTGCGCTCCGCGACCGGTGCCGACGAGGATCGCGATCGGGGTCGCAAGTCCCAGGGCGCAGGGGCAGGCGATGATGAGCACCGCGACGGCCGCGGTGAAGCCGGCGGCCACGGGCTGCCCGGCGACGAGCCACGCGACGAGGGTCAGGGCGGCGAGCGCGATGACGACGGGCACGAAGACGCCGGAGATTCGGTCGGCGAGCCGCTGCACGCGACTCTTGCCGAGCTGGGCGTCCTCGACGAGGCGGGCGATACGGGCCAGGCGGGTCTGCTCCCCCACTCCCGTCGCGCGGACGACCAGTCGCCCGCCCGAGGCGATCGTGCCGCCGGTGACGGTGTCCCCGGGGCCGACGTCGACGGGCAGCGCTTCTCCGGTCAGCATGCTCTCGTCGATCGAGGCACGCCCTTCGAGCACCTCCCCATCGGTGGCGACCGTGGCGCCCGGCCGCACGACGAAGGCATCGCCCACCGAGAGCCGGTCGATGTCGATGCGTCGTCCGTCGGCGAGTTCCGCCTCGCGAGCGCCGAGGTCGAGCAGGGCGCGCAGCGCCGCGCCGGCCCGCCGGGTGGATCGCTGCTCGATGACGCGCCCGAGCAGGAGGAACACCGTCACCGCGGCCGCGACCTCGAAGTAGACGACGGAGGTCGCGTCGTGCACCGGGCCGAAGAGCATGACCTCATGCCGGATGCCGATCCGCCCGGCCGTTCCGAAGACGAGCGCCCACACGCTCCACAGGTAGGCGGCGAAGGTGCTCAGGGTGATGAGGGTGTCCATGGTCGCCGCGCCGTGGCGCGCGTTGCGCAGCGTCGCACGATGGAAGGGCCAGCCGCCCCAGAGCACGATCGGTGTCGTGAGAACGAGCGAGACCCACTGCCAGCCCGGGAACTGCCACGCCGGGATCATCCCGAGGGCGACCACCGGCACGGCGAGGGCGAGCGAGACCCACAGACGGACGCGCAACGGGGTGGAGCCGGGCGCGTCGCCGGTGTCGTGGACGTGGCCGGCGTGGTCCGCAGCCACGTCGAGCGCGTGGCCGGTCGCCGCATCGATCTCGCCGCCGGGCGCGGGAACGGCGACGGCATCGGGCGCCGAGGTGCCGGCATCCGCTCGCTCGCCCGTGGGGGTCGGCAGAGGGGCGGATGCCGCCACACCCGCCGCCGGCCGAGAGGCGGGGCGCGGACGGACGGTGGCGTCGTATCCGGCGGAGCGGACGGCGTCGACGAGGGCAGCGGGGTCGAGGTCGGCGGGGTAGCGCACCCGCGCGGTCTCGGTCGCCAGGTTCACCGCGGCCTCGACGCCCTCGACGCGGCCGAGCTTCTTCTCGACGCGGGCGACGCAGCTCGCGCAGGTCATGCCTTCGATATCGAGCACGGCCTCCGCGGTCGGTGCTTCGGTGCTCTCGGCCATGGCTCCTCCTCCGGTCACTCCGTTCTCAACACGATACCCCCTGGGGGTATTCCCGGGGCCGGATCCCGTCCGGGCCGCCCACCCGCCCGCGCCGGCCCGCGCGACCCTACGCTGGAGTCATGGCCGACACGATGACAAGCGAGCAGCGGGTCGTCCTGGCGGTTGCCGTTCTGGCGTCGTTCGTGTCGTTCCTCGACGGGACCGTGGTCAACGTCGCTCTCCCCGCGATCGCGGGCGAACTCGGCGGCGGCCTGTCGACGCAGCAGTGGGTCGTGGACGCCTATCTCGTGACCCTCGGGGCATTCATTCTCGTCGCGGGTTCGCTGAGCGATGTGCTGGGGCGCGTCGTCGTGCTGCGGATCGGCCTCATCGGCTTCGGCATCACCTCTCTCGCGATCGCCGCAGCCCCCACGGCCGAGTTCCTCATCGTCGCCCGAGCGCTGCAGGGCATCGCCGGCGCGCTCCTGGTCCCGAGCTCGCTGGCCCTGATCACATCGACGTTCCGCGGACCCGCGCAGGCCCGCGCGATCGGCATCTGGACCGGCGCGACCACCGTCGCCATGCTCGCCGGCCCTCTCATCGGCGGCATCTTCGTCGACACGCTCTCGTGGCGCCTGGTGTTCCTCGTGAACGTCCTGCCCATCGCGGTGACCCTGTGGTTGCTCGCCCGCCTCGGGCACCGCGACCACCGTCGTCCCGGCGCGCGCGTCGACATCCTCGGGGCCGTGCTGTGCGCCCTGGGACTCGGCGGCATCGTCTTCGCCCTCATCGAACAGCCGAACCTCGGGTGGGCCTCGCCGGTGATCTGGGTGCCCGGGGTCATCGGCATCCTGTCGTTCGCGGGTTTTCTCGTGCGCCAACGCACGGCGCGCGACCCGATGATGCCGCTCGACCTGTTCCGCTCGCGCAACTTCTGGGCGGGAAATCTCACCACCGTCTTCGTCTACGCAGCCCTGTCGCTCAACGGCTTCGTCCTGAGCGTGTACCTGCAGCAGGGCGCGGGG
This sequence comes from Microbacterium sp. SORGH_AS_0421, assembly GCF_030818635.1. NCBI lineage: Bacteria > Bacillati > Actinomycetota > Actinomycetes > Micrococcales > Microbacteriaceae > Microbacterium > Microbacterium sp. SORGH_AS_0421. The sequence goes on along the minus strand of NZ_JAUTAO010000001.1, from coordinate 2,183,133 downwards.
CTGCCGGCCACCCTCGCGGGACTCGCATCGCTGCCGAGCACGGTGCTGATGATCCTGCTCAGCTCACGGATGGGCGCGCTCGCGGGGCGTTTCGGACCGCGCCTGTTCATGACGCTCGGCCCGATCGTGATGGCCGTGGGCGCCCTCCTGCTGCTGAACGTCGGCGGCGACTTCGCCTACGTCACGCAGGTGCTGCCCGGAGTGATCGTGTGGGGCCTGGGCCTGACCGCCACGGTGTCCCCCCTCACGGCGGCCGTGCTCGGCGCGATCGACACCGAACGATCGGGCATCGCCTCGGCCGTCAACAACGCCGTCTCGCGCGTAGCGGGACTCCTCGCGATCGCCGCGGTGTCGGCGGTCGTGGGCGGCTCGCTCGATCTCGACGGCTTCCACCGCGCTGCCGTCTTCACCGCGGCGCTGATGATGCTCGGGGCTGCGGCGTCGTTCCTCGGCATCCGGAATCGGTTGCCCCGGCAGGACTGAGCGACGGACCCGGGCGTCACGCGCACCCGGAGCGGTGTAGCGGTGCCCGAGCGGCCCCGAGGCCACGGACGACGCCGCGAAACCGCGCCCTCTCCGCGCTCAGCGCAGAATGGCCCGCGCCCGCTCCACGTCGTCGGCCATCTGCACCAGGAGGGCGTCGATGCCGTCGAAGGCCGTCATCTCGCGCACCCGCTCGACGAAACGCACCTCGACATGATGGCCGTACAGGTCGAGGCCGGTCTCATCGATCACGTACGCCTCGACCTGGCGTGCGTGCACGTCGTCGAACGTGGGATTGGTGCCGACGCTGATCGCGGCCGGGTAGCTGATGCGCCGCGCGCCGTCGACGTCGACGAGCCAGCCGGCGTAGACACCGTCAGCGGGGACGAAGCCCTCGAGTTCGGGCGAGAGGTTCGCGGTGGGGTAGCCGAGCTCGCGGCCGCGCTTGAGTCCGTGCACGACTTCGCCCCACACCGAGGGCGCACGACCGAGCAGGCGCGCAGCCGTGGCGACGTCGCCGACCGACAGCGCCTCGCGTATCCAGGTGGACGACACCCGCCGATCGGCGTGCACCGCGCGCACATCCTCCACCACGTCGACGCGGAACCCGTGCTCGGCGCCCATACGCGTCAGCAGGTCGGGGTCGCCCTCTCCCCCGGCGCCGAACCGGAAGTCACGGCCCACGAGCACCGTTCGCGCCTGCAGCGCCTCCACGAGCACCCGCAGCGCGAAGTCGTGGGCGGGGATGGCCGCCAGCTCCTCGTCGAAGGTCAGCAACAGGGTGGCATCCACCCCGGCCCGCTCGAGCAGCTCGAGCTTCTGGTGCGGTCCGATCACATCGGGCGGACATTTCTCGGGGCGCAGCACGCTCAACGGGTTGCGGTCGAAGGTCACCGCGACCACGCGCGCTCCGTCGGACGCGTCGATGCGCGCCCGGTCGATCACGGCGCGGTGCCCGGCGTGGACGCCGTCGAACTTGCCGATCGCCACCACCGAGGGACCGAAGTTCTTCGGCACCTCCGCGGGCTCGCGGAACACGATCACCGGGTCGCCCGACGATGACGCATGAGCCACCACAGTCCGAGGAAGGGCAGCACGAGGGGGATGAACAGGTATCCGTATCCGTAGACCGACCACACCGTCGGGTGCTGGAACAGCTCGGGGAGCACGAGACTCAGGGTTCCCACGACGAGGACACCCACCAGCTCGAAACCGATGGCGATCCACGCGATGCGGTACCAGGTCGGTCGCGCCGAGAAGACGAGCGCGAGGGTGGCGAGGATGTACACGACCGCGGCGAGGGCCGACAGCGAGTACGCGAGCGGGGCGTCGTCGAACTCGCGAACGATCTGCACGAAGGAGCGGCCGGTGGCGGCGAGCGCCATGATGCCGTAGACGACGACGAGGACACGGCCGATGCCGGTCATCCCCCGGGAGCGGGTGGGAGTGGTGGATGCCATGACCTGTCGATTCTAGTTCGCCCGCGGCCGCGGCGAGCGGTGCGGCCCGCGTCAGGCCAGCTGTACGGTCCAGATGATGTGCATGCGCCAGACCATGACGGCCACGGCGAGGGCCGCGACGCCCATGATGACGGTGCTCCAGCGGCTGCGTTCGATGAGCGCCCACGCGGCTCCCGCGACTGGCACGAGGGCGGCCGAGACGAGATAGGTCCAGAACTCGAGCAGGCTCCCCGACGGGGGGTTGCCGGCGAACGGCGAGATGATCGCCACCACGATCTGCACGATGAGCAGCAGTTCGATGAGCGCGAGGGATCCGACCGTGACGTCTCCGGGGCGGCGTCCGACGAGCCCCGCCGTGATCGCGACGAAGCCCGCGAGGACGGCGATCCCCACCTGCACGAGCGTGAACCACAGGATCATCGGGCGGCCTCCTCGGGCATGTTCATGGCGCTCTTGAGCTGCGTCCCCCGCTTCTCGACGATGCCGACGAGGCGACCGTCGGGGTCGATCGCGGCGGCGAGGGCGCCCGTCAGGCGTCCTCCCCCGTCGATGCGTTTGCCGTGACGCAGATCGCGCGCTTCGTCCGCCCCCACCGCGAGGGCGCCCACGACGACGGCGGCCGCGGTGGCCGGCTCGACGAGGGCGTCTTCGGCGATATCGTCGACGGATGCCGCGCCGGAGACGTCGAAGGCACCGATGCGGGTGCGCCGAAGGGCCGTCAGATGCCCGCCCACGCCCAGCGAGCGACCCAGGTCGCGGGCCAGGGCTCGGATGTACGTACCGCTCGTGCAGTCGACGACGACGTCGAGTTCGATCGTCGTGTCGCCCCGACGGGTCTCGCGCACATGGAAGCGCGAGACGGTGACGCGCCGAGCCTTCAGCTCGACCTCTTCGCCCGCGCGGGCGAGGTCGTAGGCGCGGCGCCCGTCGACCTTGATGGCCGACACCGTGCTCGGCACCTGGTCGATCTCGCCCGTCAGCTCGGCGATACCCTCGAGGATCTGCGCCTCGGTCACGGCGGACGCGTCCGCACGGGCGGTCTCGGTCCCGTCGGCGTCGTCGCTGTCGGTCTCGACCCCCAGGAGGATCGTCGCCTCGTACGTCTTGTCGGCGCCGACGATGTACGTGAGCAACCGTGTCGCCCCCTCGACGCCGAGGACGAGAAGTCCGGTTGCCATCGGGTCGAGCGTGCCGGCATGGCCGATCTTGCGGGTGCCGAGCGCCCGGCGGGCCCGCGACACCACGTCATGGCTGGTGATGCCCCCGGGTTTGTCGACCAGGAGGATGCCGGGGCGGACCATCAGCAGAAGTCTCCGAACACCTGGACGGGGTGCGAGGGGTCGGAGTTCTCGACGATGACCGAGGCGACGACGCGCGGCCGCGCGGTGTGTACGTACTGCTTCTGCGCGTCGGGCAGCTCGGGGCGCGGCTGTCCGACGGGCGGGTTGGACTCGAGCCACACCGACCAGTTCCACAGTCCTCGCCGCGCCGGGGTCTGGAGGAACACGCCGTCGACCACGAGCACTGCGTCGCCCTCGCCCGCGCGGAAGGGCGCCACGACGCCGTCGCGCACGTCGGCTGCCTCGTCCGAGACGCTCGCCCGGTGCACGGCCGTGCCATCCTCGGCCACCGCGGACGCGAAGCCCTCCGCGAAAGCGCGCGCCGCCTCGGCATCCAGCCCCTCGATGGCCACCACGACGCGGCCCGCGCGGTTGTTCTGCCGCATGAGGTCGCGCAAGCTGCGCTGAAGGGTCTCGACGGGGTTCTCGCTGGACATGCCTCCAGCCTACGGTCGACCACCGACACTCGACCGCGCTCTCCGCCCCGCAACGGCTGCGCCGCGCCGCCCCGAACCACGCGGAAACGCGACGCGCGCACAGAAACACGCTCTGCTCGCGTTTACGGGCGCGGAGGGCGTTTATGCGTGCCGAAGGACCGGGTTCTGCGACCGTAGGCTGGAGGGATGCCAGATCTCGCCACCCCGCTCATCGCGTGGTACCGCGACGCGGCGCGCGACCTCCCCTGGCGCCGCCCGGGGTTCGGCGCGTGGGGCACGCTGGTCAGCGAGTTCATGCTGCAGCAGACCCCGGTCACGCGAGTCATCCCGCATCTCGAAGCGTGGCTGGAGCGCTGGCCGACCCCGGCGGACCTGGCCGCCTCTCCCCCGTCCGAGGCGGTGACGCAGTGGGCCAACCTCGGCTACCCGCGGCGCGCGCTGTGGCTGCATCGGGCGGCGGTCGAGATCCGCGACCGGCACGACGGGGTCGTCCCCCGCGATGTCGAGGCGCTCCTCGCCCTCACCGGGATCGGCGATTACACCGCCCGCGCGGTAGCGGTCTTCGCCTACGGCGACCGCCACCCGGTCGTCGACACGAACACGAGGCGCGTCCTCGCCCGCGCGGTCGAGGGCGTGGCGCAGCCCGGTCCTCCGCACCGCCGGGATCTCGAGCGGATGGATGCCGAGCTCCCCCACGACATGATCGATGCGGCGATCGTGAACGCCGCCGCCATGGAGCTCGGCGCGATCGTCTGCACGGCCCGCTCGCCGAAGTGCGACCTCTGCCCGCTCGCCGCGCAGTGCGCCTGGCGGGCCGCAGGCTACCCCGCCTCCGAAGACCGCCGCCGTCGGCAGGCGAAGTACGAGGGGAGCGACCGCCAGGCGCGCGGAGCCGTGCTGAAGGTGCTGCGCGATGCGGCCCCCTCCTCGGTGCCGCTGTTCGCGGTGCTCCCCGACTGGCCCGACACCGCACAGCGCGACCGTGCCATCGACTCGCTCATCGCCGACGGCCTCGCCGAAGCGGTCGACGACGTCCTGCGTCTGCCCGGTCACTCGGCATCCTGAATCCGCCCCGGGGCACTCCGCCCCGGTGCACTCCGTGCCGGACGCGACGCTCCGGCGACACCGTCGTCGCGGCGCGGATCGAGCCCTTCGCCACCGCCGGACGGTGCGGTCCTCAACAGACAGCCTCCCCGGAACGACGAAGGCCGGACACGACCCCTCGGGGTGGTGTCCGGCCGTGTGCTTCGAAGCTCAGGCGCGAGGCGCGTCTTCGACGTCGACGTCGTCTTCGCTGTCGTCGTCGTCCTCTTCGTCTTCGCGCGGCTTGACGTACGGATCGGCGTCTCCCGCGTAGGCGGCCGAGGCGGCGAGACCCGCGACCGACTCGTCACGCTCGCGCGCTTCGCGCAGCAGCGCCGAGATATGGTCGGCGTTCTCGGGGATTCCATCGAGGATGAACTCCAGTGACGGGGTGAGCCGCGTGTTGAGGTTCTTGCCGACCTCGCTGCGGAGCATGCCGGTCGCCGACTTCAGCGCGGCGGCGGTGTCGGCGCGATGCGCCTCGTCGCCCATGACGGTGTAGAACACCGACGCGTGCTGGAGATCACCCGTGACCCGCACGTCGGTGATGGTGACGAACCCAAGCCGCGGGTCGCGCAGCCCCTTCTCGAGACGCTCGGCGAGCACCACGCGGATCCGGTCCGCCACTCGCGCCTGTCGTTCCCCTGCCACGTCAATTCCTATCTCTCACTAAGCCAGACGTCACACGCCAGATGCCGAAGCATAGGCGAAGGACGGAGGTTTCGTGGGTCTGCGGGAGCATCGGGGTAGGGGCCCCGCTCTGCCCCCGCAGACCCACGAAACCGGAGGCCGTAGCCGGTAGCTACGACCTCCGGTGTGTGATCAGCCTCGCGGCTTCTCGACCATTTCGGTGGTCTCGATCTCGTCACCGATCTGGATGTCGTTGAACTTGCCCAGACCGATACCGGCCTCGAAGTCCGTACGCACCTCGGTGACGTCGTCCTTGAAGCGACGCAGCGACTCGATCGCCAGGCCGTCCGCCAGCACGACACCATCGCGGATGACGCGAGCCTTGGCGTTGCGCGTGATCGTTCCCGATCGCACGATGACACCGGCGATGTTGCCGAACTTCGAGGAGCGGAACACCTCGCGGATCTCGGCGACACCCGACTGCACCTCTTCGAACTCCGGCTTGAGCAGGCCCTTGAGCGACTGCTCGACGTCGTCGATCGCGTTGTAGATGACCGAGTAGAACCGCACGTCGACACCCTCGCGGGCGGCACGCTCGCGGGCCTTCGTGTCGGGACGGACGTTGAAGCCGATCACGATCGCGTTGTCGATCGTGGCCAGGTTGATGTCCGACTCGGTGATCGCACCCACACCGCGGTGGATGATGCGCAGCTGGACGCTGTCGTCGACCTCGATCTTGAGCAGCGATTCCTCGAGCGCCTCGACGGCACCCGACACGTCACCCTTGATGATGAGGTTGAGCGACTCGACCTTGCCCTCTTCGAGAGCACGGGTGAAGTCCTCGAGCGAGATGCGCTTGCGGGCCTTGGCCAGCTGGGCGTTGCGCTCGGCGGCTTCACGCTTCTCGGCGATCTGACGCGCGGTGCGGTCTTCCTCGGTGACGATGAACACGTCGCCGGCGCGGGGCACGGAGTTCAGACCCTGCACCGAGACGGGACGCGACGGGTAGGCCTCTTCGACCGCTTCGCCGTTCTCGTCCATCATCGCGCGGACACGGCCGTAAGCCGTTCCCGCGACGATCGCGTCGCCGACGCGGAGGGTTCCGGACTGGATGAGCACCGTGGCGACCGAACCGCGACCCTTGTCGAGCTTCGCTTCGATCGCGACACCGCGGGCCGCCTTGTTCGGGTTGGCCGTCAGGTCGAGACCGGCGTCGGCGGTGAGCAGGACCGCATCCAGGAGGGCCTGGATGTTGAGGTTCTGTCGAGCCGACACGTCGACGAACATGACGTCTCCGCCGTACTCCTCGGCGACAAGGCCGTACTCGGTGAGCTGCTGGCGGACCTTGGCCGGGTTGGCGTCGGGCTTGTCGACCTTGTTGACCGCGACCACGATCGGCACGTTCGCCGCCTGGGCGTGGTTCAACGCCTCGACCGTCTGGGGCATGATGCCGTCGTCGGCCGCGACCACGAGGATCGCGATGTCGGTCACCTGCGCTCCTCGAGCACGCATGGCGGTAAACGCCTCGTGACCCGGGGTGTCGATGAAGGTGATCGCGCGCTCGATGCCCTCGTGCTCGGTCCAGATCTGGTACGCACCGATGTGCTGCGTGATGCCGCCGGCCTCGCCCGCGACCACGTTGGTCTGGCGGATGGCGTCGAGGAGTCTCGTCTTACCGTGGTCGACGTGACCCATGACGGTGACCACGGGAGGACGGATCTCGAGATCGTCCTCGCTCTCGGCCTCGAGCTCGGCATCGAGGTCGAGACCGAAGCCCTCGAGGAGCTCCTTGTCTTCGTCCTCGGGCGAGACCATCTGGATCTTGTAGCCGAGCTCGGCACCGAGCACCTCGAAGGTGGCCTCGTCGAGCGACTCGGTCGCGGTGGCCATCTCGCCCAGGTTGAACAGGATGGTCACGAGCGTGCCGGGCTGGACGGTGTAGCCGCGCAGGGCCTCGAGCTTGTCCGCGAAGTCGGCGATGGATGCGCCGCGGCGCAGGCGGATGATCTCGCCGTTGCCCTTCGAGACGTTGACGCCGCCGACGACCGGCGCCGACCGCATCTCGAATTCCTGCCGCTTCGCCCGACGCGACTTACGCTGCTTGGACTTGCCGCCACCCTTACCGAAGGCACCCGCGGTACCACCGCCGGGACCACGGCCACGGCCGCCACCACCACCGGGACGACCGGCGAAACCACCGGCCGGAGCGCCGCCACCGGGGCGCTGGAAACCGCCACCGGCGCCGCCGGGACGACCGGGACCGCCGGGACGCTGCTGGAACGGAGCGCCGGGACGACCGCCGCCACCGGGACGACCGGCACCGCCGGGGCGCGGGGCACCGGGACGCGGGGCGCCGGGACGCGGAGCCTGGGGACGCGGGATGTTGCCGGGGGTCGGGCGCTGGCCCATGCCCTGCGCCGAAGCGAAGGGGTTGTTACCCGGACGGGGGCCCGCGGGACGCTGGCCCATGCCCTGCGAGGAGGCGAAGGGGTTGTTGCCCGGACGCGCTCCACCCGGACGCGGGGGCGCGCTCGGGCCGGGCTTGGGGGCACCGGCGCCGGGGGCGGCGGCACCGGGGGTCGGCGCACCGGACGTCGACGCCGAAGCGGCGGGCTTGGCTGCCGGGGCCTCGGCCGCTGCGGGAGCGGCCTTCTCGGGGGCAGCGGTCTCGGGGACCGGGCTCGCCGCGGGAGCGGCGGGGGCCGCGGGCTTGGCGGGGCCGGGGGTCGGGCCCGAGGGACGGGCACCGGGGGTCGCCGCAGGACGCGCGGGGCCCGGACGGGCGCCGGGGCGCGCCGCGGGCGCGGCGGGCGATCCACCGGCGGCCGGCGCCGAAGAGCCCTCGGCCGCGAGGGCGGCGCGGAGCTTACGGGCCACCGGGGGCTCGATGGTGGATGAGGGGCTCTTGACGAATTCGCCGAGCTCCTTCAGCTTCGCAAGCGCGACCTTGCTGTCGACGCCGAGCTCGGAAGCGATCTCGTGCACGCGTGGTTTTGCCACAATTCTCCTGTCTGAGGGCCTACCCCGGACAGGGCAGACCGCTAGTTGCGGACGGGTCTCATTTCGAGCCGTTCACTTCGTGTCCATAGCCGTTCAGCCTTTTCGCTGGAGGTGTGATTCGAAGGTCTGCGTGTCAAGCGGGCCTGACACACGCAATGCTCGTACGAAGGCGCGACGCGTAAGAGCTTTTCTCACGCATGCGTCCGTCTCGTGCACCCACGCTCCCCGACCCGGAAGGACCGCTCGTTCGTCTGCGACGAGGACCGATCCGTCGGTGACCACTCGCAGAAGCGAGGATCGGGGGGCGCGTGCGCGGCATCCGACGCACGTTCGTACGGGTTCCACTCTACACCTCGTGATCGTGGGGACGATCGGACCCTCAGTTGTCTTCGAGGATGCTGTCGGGCTGGATGTCGATCTTGGCGCCGGTGAGCTTCGCGGCCAGGCGGGCGTTCTGGCCCTCCTTGCCGATCGCCAGCGACAGCTGGTAGTCCGGCACGAGGGCGCGCACGGCCTTGGTCGTGGCATCCAGGACGAAGGACGAGGTGACCTTGGCCGGCGACAGCGCGTTCGCGACGAAGCGCGGAAGCTCGGCGTCGTAGTCGATGATGTCGATCTTCTCGCCCGAGAGCTCCTCGGTCACGGCGCGCACGCGACGGCCGAGTTCGCCGATGCAGGCACCCTTGGCGTTGACCGTCGGGTCGGTCGCCTGCACGGCGATCTTCGAACGGTGGCCGGCTTCGCGAGCGAGCGAGACGATCTCGACCAGGCCCGCGGCGATCTCGGGGACCTCGAGGGCGAAGAGCTTTCGGACCAGGCCCGGGTGCGTGCGCGAGACGGTGATCTGCGGACCCTTGTTGCCCTTGGAGACGCTCGTGACGTAGACGCGCAGTCGCGAGCCGTGCGCGTAGGTCTCGCCGGGCACCTGCTCTTCGGGCGGGAGGATGGCCTCGACGGTGCCGAGGTCGACGTGCACCATGCGCGGGTTGGGACCCTGCTGGACGACACCGGCGACGATGTCGCCCTCTTTGCCCTTGAACTCCCCCAGCACGGCGTCGTCGGCGATGTCGCGCAGACGCTGGCTGATGACCTGCTTGGCAGCGAAGGCCGCGATGCGACCGAAGTCGTCGGGAGCCTGCTCCTCTTCGCCGATGACGGCCCCCTCGTCGTCGGTCACGGGCGTGAAGATGCCCACGTGACCGGTCTTGCGATCGAGGGAGGCACGAGCGCCCGTCGGGATCTCGCCGCTGGGCGAGATGTGCTTGGCGTAGGCGGTCAGGATCGCCTGCTCGATGATGCGCGCGAGTTCATCGAAGGGGATCTCCTTCTCGCGTTCGATCGTCTTCAGAAGTGCGAGATCGATGTCCACAAGGGCCCTCCGTTATTCAGCTCTCGTCGACGCGACCGGCGCCGACAACCCCCCTACGATACCCGGGATGCCGCGAGCATTGCGACCGTCGCAGGATCACGGCCGTCGTCGCACAGCCGTTTCCCGGCCGGGCGGACGTTCGAGCACGTGCAGAACTCTGGAACACGGCGACCGGACCACGCGAAGACGCGGCCTGCCGGCACGCCGACCGACCAGGGCGAAGCGTGCTGCTGGGTAGGCTCGACGGGACCCGACCGCTGCGGCGGGTCCGGGCCGAGGAGGGCATGTGGCACGACCGACTCTTAGCGATGTCGCGGCTCGAGCCGGGGTTTCGGTGACGACCGTCTCGCGGGTCCTCAACGATCGCGGCTACCTCAGCGACCGGGTGCGTGGCGATGTGCGCCGCGCGATCGAGGAGCTCGGCTACCGGCCCAACGAAGTCGCCCGCTCGCTGCTCGGCCGGGGCACGCACGTCGTCGGGCTGATCGTGCCCACGGTGGCCGATCCGTTCTTCGGTGAGTTCGCCGCCGCCGTCGAGGCAGGGCTCGCCGATCGCGGCTACCGCACCCTGCTGTGCGACAGCCTGCGTAGCGTCGAGCGCGAGACGGCGTCGCTGGAATTACTCCTCGCCCACCAGGTGGCCGGCGTCATCACCTCCACCCACAACGACGGCGTGGACCTCTATCGCACGGCGGGGCTGCCGATCGTGGCTCTGGACCGGAGCCTCGGACAGGGGATCCCCGACGTCCGCAGCGACAACGTGGCCGGCGCCGCCCTGGCCACGGAGACGCTCGTGGATGCCGGCTACCGCCGCATCCTCTTCGTGAGCCCGCGTGACGACGTCCGCTCCGCTCGACGGTCGGGCCATCGCGAGGTCATGGCCGCACGGGGACTCCCCGAGTCGGTGCTGGCCTACGGGTTCAGCTCGAGCCTGGACGAACGGCGCGCCCTCATCGAGGAGACCCTCGACGGGGGCGAGTACGACGCGGCGTTCTGCACCGACGACGTCAGTGCCCTGATGGCGGTGGAATGGGCGCGATCCCGCGCAATCCCCGTCCCGACGGAATTCGGGGTCATCGGGTACGACGGCTCCGCGACCGTGCGACACCTCGCCCCGACCTTGACCACCGTGCTCCAGCCGATCGAGCAGTTGGCAGCCGAGTGCGTGCGACTCCTGCTTCGGCGCATCGACGAGCCCGCGGCCGATCTCCCGGCGGAGACGGTGCTTCCTGTGTCGCTGCGCCGCGGATCGACGGTGCGCGGGTACGACGCCCCTGCGGACCGACCGGCCCGGTGAGTCTGCCGCGCGGGTGAGGCGGCGACTCCCGCCGTCCGATCCCGCGAGCGCCCGCGGGGGTTCGCCGTCCCCGCGGGCTCGCACTTCTCGGCTCAGGCCGTGGGGGCCTCCACCGCGCCGCGGAGCACCTGGAACACGGGGGTGCCGGCCTCGACGTCGGCCGAGGTGATGACCGCGTCGACCTCGAAGTCGTCGGAGTTGGTGACGACGATCGGAGTCGTGACGTCGTACCCGGCCGCGCGGACGGCGGACCAATCGACGCGGGCGAGCGGGGTGCCGACCTCGACGCGCTCCCCTGCGGCGACGAGGGCAGTGAAGTGGGCGCCCTTCAGGTTGACGGTGTCGATGCCGATGTGGACGAGGACCTCGACGCCGTCGTCGGTCGTGATGCCGTAGGCGTGACCCGTCGGGAAGACCGCGGTGAGCACTCCGGCCACCGGGGCGGTGACATCACCGTCGCTGGGCAGCACCGCGGCGCCGCCGCCGAGCACGCCGCCGGAGAACATCGGGTCGGGGACCTCGGAGAGCGGGATCAGGCGGCCGCGGACGGGCGAGACGATGTCCAGACGGACAGCGTCGGCATCGGATGCCGCGGCGGCGGCCACGGTGTCGGTGGCGACCTCCGCGACGTCGGACGTCGAGGTGTCGGCATCCGTCGGCTCATCCAGCGGGGCGACGCCCTCCGTCGGGTCCAGCGGCTTACCGCGGGCGATGCGCCAGCGACCGTAGACGAGGGTGGCGACGAAGGCCAGAACGAAGCTGATGAGCGCGCACAGCGCGAACTGCGGGATCGAGGACGGCTGGATGGACACGAATCCGATGACGCCGGCCGCACCGAGGGAGATGGCCTTCACGCCGAGGGCGCTGATGAAACCGCCGGCGACGGCTGCGGCTCCCATTCCGATGAAGAAGGGGAACTGCAGGCGCAGGTTCACGCCGAAGATCGCCGGCTCCGTGATGCCGAGCAGGGCGGAGGTGCTCGACGCGCCCGCCATCGCGCGCAGCTTGGACCCGCGCCGGACCAGGAAGAACACCGCGAGGCACGCCGCTCCCTGCGCGATGTTCGCCATCGCCGCGATCGCGAACATGAACGACCCGCCCTGGGCGATCAGGCTCAGTTCGACCGCGGGGAAGCTCTGGTGAAGGCCCGTGACGACGATGGGCGAGTAGACGAGGCCGAAGAGCGCACCGCCGAGGAAGCCGAAGCTCTCGTACACCCACGACAGCCCGAACGTGATGGCATCGCTCACCCACCGCATGGCCGGGCCGACCGCGACGAAGGTCGCGACCCCGACCACGAGGAGCGAGATCATGGGGGTGAAGAGGAAGTCGAAGGTTCCCTTCAGCACGCGTCGGAGCAGCTTCTCGCACACCGACAGCAGATACACCACGGCGAGGACCGGGATGACGGTGCCCTGGTAGCCGGCCTGGGCGACGTCCATGCCGAGGATGTTCCAGTAGGTCATCGTGCCGTCGGCCATGGCCTCCGACACGGCGTACCCGTTGACCAGCGAGGGCATGACCATCGCGGCACCGAGCGCCGCGGACAGGAAGGGGTTGGCCCCGAAACGCTGACCGGCCGAGAAGGCGACGAGCACCGGGAGGAAGGCGAACGCCGCGGAGGCGAGCAGGTTGATGAGGGCGGCGGGGTCCGCCAGCCACGGGAGGGTCGTCGTGACCGCCTCGGGTCCGAACAGGCCAGGCGCAGTGAGCACGTTGTTGAGCGCCATCAGCAGACCGCCGGCGATCAAGGCGGGAAGCACGGGCACGAAGATGTCGGAGAGCATCTTGATGAAGCGCACCACGACGTTGCCGCTCTGGCCGGCGACCTGCTTGACCTCGTCTTTGGTGGCGGCGCGCACCCCCGAGAGCGCCACCAGTTCGTCATAGACCTTGTCGACGTCACCGGGTCCGATGATGATCTGGAACTGCCCTCCCGCCTCGAACGTCCCCTTCACATTCGGGTCGGCGTCGAGCGCGGACTGGTCGATGCGCGTCTTGTCGACGGTGACGATGCGCAACCGCGTCGCGCAGTGCGCGGCTGCCTGGATGTTCTCGGACCCGCCGAGAGCGGTGAGAACGGAGCGGGCGACAACATCGTGCTGCATCGGGAGTCCTGGAAGTCGGAGACAGGGTGAGAGGCCGAGTGACAATGCTGTCAAACGTTTGACACAGTATGCCGCGCGAATGCACCACAGCAAAAACCGCTTTCCCACCCGAGCAGACGTCGGCGGATGACGGGGGTCAGGGGCTGTAGGGCGACGACTCTCCCGATAGAACCGCCACCTCACCGCCGCGCGCGCTCAACGACACCGAGACGGGTCCCTCGGCGAAGAACGTCCGGGCGGTGAAGGCCGTCGTGCCGTCGACGATGATCTCGACGATCGAGCGGTCCACGAGCAGCTCGATGACTCGCTCGTGGGCCCCGGGTGCGGGCAGCGCGACCTCACGACGTGCACCGCCGACGCGGTAACGGGTGGCCGAGCGATCGACCGTGAGCGAGGTCGCATCCAGATCGACGGTCACCGGGGATGCCTCGGGACCGATGAGGATCCGCGCCGATGCACCGGTGTCGACGCGCAGACGCAGGCTCGTCCAGCTCGCGGATGCGTCGCCCGGAGCGAGAAGACCCACGCTCTCGCCGTCGCTCAGCGTCGCCGCGGGCACCGCGGTCGTCGCACCGAAGTCGGCGCGGGCCGGGGCGAGACGCTGGTGCAGCACACCGCCGCGCAGGGTCAGGCTGCGGGGTGCCGAGAGCGTGTGCACCCAGCCGTGCGCCCGCGAGGGCTGATCGTCTTGGGCGGGCATGCCCGCCCAGGCCAGCAGGAGTGCGTCGTCGGCATCGCCGCGGGCCGCGAAGACCTGCGGGGCGTAGAACTCGAACCCCGCGTCGAGCAGACGGAACCCTCCCGTGTCGCGCAGACGCGAACCGTCGAGGTGACCGACCACGTACCCGCAGACGTCGGCGACACCGAACGGATTCACGTCCGCGTCCGTCGCCCCCTGCGGACACAGCACGAGCACGTCGTGCTCGACGCCGGTCTCGAGGTCGGTGAGACGGAAGATGTTCGGGCACTCCCACATGTACCCCGCGGATGCCGCATCCAGCCCCTCGACCGTCAGCTCGCCGTCGAAGCGCCACGGGCCTTCGGCATCCGGCGCAGAGTAGAGCAACACCGCTCCGCTCTCATCGTCGCGCTGCGCGCCGAGGCACATCCGCAGACGGCCCCCCTCGGTGCCGTAGACCATCGGGTCGCGGAAGTGCGCCGTGTAGCCCGCCGGGCGGTCCGCATCTGGGAGGAAAGGACCGGCGGGGTCCTTTTCGAAAGCGACGAAGTCGTCGGTGTGGACCCGCACCTGGTGAGCCTCACGCGTGCCGTCCGGGTTCTTCACGTTCCCCGTGTACAGGAGGTCCGCTCCGGCCCCCGCCGGAACCGCGGAACCCGAATAGCATCCGTCGCGGTCGTACGCGGCGTCCGGTTCGAAGGCCATGCCGTGGTGGGTCCATCGAAGGAGATCGCGGGAGGTCGCGTGGCCCCACCCGATGCCGCGTTCCGGAAAGGCCGGACCCCACTGGTAGAACGCGTGCGCCACGCCGTCGACCACGATGAGACCGTTCGGATCGTTGATCCGCCCGTACGGGGACGCCAGATGGAAGAGGGGGGCGTCGGGATCGGACAGGGTACGCGCGTGGCGCTCGATATCCATAGCGCCAGCCTATTCGGCTCGCGTGAGCGGTCATGTCGGCCTCCCCCGCCCACCCCGGGCGAAGGCCGCATCGTGACGGGTCAGTACCGCTCGAGCGGGTTGGCCGCGAGCTTTCGCACCACTCCCCCGTCGACGAGCCGCCGGGCGGCGGTGTCGGGCTTGCGCGCGGCCTGGTCGGTGACGCACGCGCCGAACTCCGCTGCGAGAGAGCTACGGGGATACACCGCGAGCACCTCACGGACGAACTCTGCGGGCAGCGCGTCGGGACGAGCGCCGGAGATGTCGAGCGCGGTCGCCGTCTCGAGCAGGTAGCCCTCGGCATCCAGATCGGGGTCGACGCTCGGCCAGTTGTGGCGCACGATGACGTCGAGGACGCGTTCGCGTCGTTCGCGGTCCCACCCCGCGCCGGCGGTCAGAGCGACGCCGACGTGGCCGCCCGCGTGCTCGTACGACAGGGTGTGGTTGTCGAACTCGGTCACCGTGCCGATGTCGTGCAGGACGGCTGCGACGTAGAGCAGCTCGTGGTCGATGCCCGCGACCCCGTCGACCAGCGCGAAAGCCTCTGCCCACAGCCACGAGCGCAGGGCGTGCGCGGTGATCGCCGGTGACTGGTACTCCCGCGCCAGGGCGAGGGCACCGCGCGCGGCGAAGCCATCGGGCACGGGGAAGTCTGCGAGCTGCACGGGGCCTCCGGGGTTTGGATCCCTCCACCCTCGCAAGATCCCGCTCCGCGCGGCAGTGCCGCCACGGTCACCCGCCGACGTCTTCCTGCCAGAGCGCTCCGGATGCCGCGGCCTCGAGGTCGCGGCATCCGGAAGCGATCACTGCACCGGGGTGGCGTGCCAGATGCGATCGAGGTAGTCGCGCATCGCGCGGTCGGACGAGAAATAGCCGCTGCGCGCGACGTTGAGGATGGCCGAGCGCACCCAGCCGTCCTGGTCTGCGTAGGCGGCGTCGACGCGGTCCTGGGCGTCGAGGTACGCCGAGAAGTCGGCGAGCGCCATGAACCGGTCTTCGTACAGCAGGTTCGACACGAGCGGTTCGAAGACCGTGCGGTCGCCGCCCGAGAACGCGCCCGAGGCGATCAGGTCGATCGCGCTGCGCAGGCGCTCGTCCTTCTGGTAGAAGTCGGCGGGGCGGTAACCCTCGGCCCACAGGGCCTCGACCTCGGGCTCGCTCATTCCGAACAGGAAGAAGTTGTCGTCGCCGACGAGCCCCCGGATCTCGACGTTCGCTCCGTCGTCGGTACCGATGGTGAGGGCACCGTTCAGGGCGAGCTTCATGTTGCCCGTTCCCGAGGCCTCCTTGCCGGCGAGAGAGATCTGCTCCGACAGGTCGGCGGCGGGGATGATGCTCTCGGCGAGGGTGACGTTGTAGTTCGCCGGGTAGAGCACCTTGAGCTTGCCCTGCACGCGCTCGTCGGCGCTGACGACCTCACCGACGGCGTTGATGAGGTGGATGATGCGCTTGGCCATGCCGTAGCCGGGGGCGGCCTTCGCTCCGAACAGGAACGTCCGCGCCTGTACGTCGGCGACGTCGAGGCGGCCCGACACGATGCCCTCGTAGGTGCTGACGATGTGCAGCACCTTCAGCGTCTGACGCTTGTACTCGTGCAGACGCTTGATCATGACGTCGAGCATGTGACCGTCGTCGAGGGCGGCCTCCCCGCGGGCTTCGAGCACGCGGCTGAGGCGACGCTTGTTCGACGCCTTCACCGCGGCGAACCGCTCGCGGAAGTCCGCGTCGTCGGCCAGGGCCTCGAGTCCCCGGAGTCGCTCGAGGTCGACCGTCCAGCCAGCGCCGAGGGCCTCGGTGATGAGCGCCGAGAGGTCGGGGTTCGCCAGGCGCAGGAAGCGACGGGGCGTGACGCCGTTGGTGACGTTCGTGAACTTGTCGGGCCACATGGCGGCGAAGTCTTTCAGCACGTTGTCGCGCAGCAGCTGCGAGTGCAGTTCGGCGACGCCGTTGACCTTCGAGCCGGCCACCGTGGCCAGGTAGGCCATGCGCACCGAGCGGTAGGGGTGCTCGCCGATGATCGACATGCTGCGGATGAGCATCTCGTCGTCGCCGAAGCGCTCTCGCACCTCGAGCAGGAACTCGTCGTTGATGCGGTAGATGATCTCGAGGTGGCGGGGCAGCAGGCGACCGAGCAGGTCAACCGACCAGACCTCGAGTGCTTCGGGCAGCAGGGTGTGGCACGTGTACGCGAAGCACTTCTGAGTGATGGCCCACGCGGCATCCCACTCGAGATGCTTCTCGTCGACGAGGACGCGCATCAGCTCGGGCACCCCGATGACCGGGTGCGTGTCGTTGAGCTGGAAGATCACGCGCTCGGGCAGACGCTCCAGGTCGAAGTCCTCGGGCAGGACGTTCTCGATGAAGTCGGCGATGGATGCCGCGACGAAGAAGTACTGCTGCTGCAGGCGGAGTTCCTTGCCCTGGGGCGTGGAGTCCTCGGGGTAGAGCACCTTCGAGATGTTCTCGGCGAAGGTCTGCGCGCGCACCGACTCGACGTAGTCGCCGGAGTTGAAGGTGTGCAGGTCGAACGCGTTCGTCGCCACCGCGCGCCACAGGCGCAGGGTGTTCACGCGACCGTTGTGGTAGCCCGGGACCATCATGTTGTACGGCACCGCGAGGACGTTCCACTCGGGTACCCAGCGGGTGCGCTCGACACCCTCGTCGTCGTAGGTTTCGGTGGTGCCGGCGAACGAGATGGTCTGCGCGGCCTCGGGGTGGGCGAAATCCCAGGGCGACCCCATGCGCAGCCAGGCGTCGGGCTGCTCGATCTGCTGACCATCGGCGAAGGTCTGACGGAAGATGCCGTACTCGTAGCGGATGCCGTAGCCGATGGTGGGCACGCTCATGGTGGCGAGCGAGTCGATGAAGCAGGCGGCGAGGCGCCCGAGGCCGCCGTTGCCGAGCCCTGGTTCGATCTCGACCTGGCGGAGGTCGTCGATGTCGATGCCGCACTGCGCGAGGGCCTCGGTGGCGATGTCGGTCAGACGCGCCGCGAGGAGGTTGTTGTCGAGCTGCCGGCCCAGCAGGTACTCGGCCGAGAGGTAGCAGACGGTCTTCGCCTGCTGCGTCTTCTGCTGTGCCCGATCGTCGAACCATCGCGCCATGAGGTAGTCGCGCACCGTGTAGGCGAGGGCGAGGTACTGGTCGTTCACGTCGGAGGTCGACAGGGTCACGCCCTGGTCGAAATTCAGGTTCTGGAGGAACTGTTTCGCGAAGCCGTCGACGGACGCCGCGGGGGCGACGACGGGCGCGATGGCGAGCGGGTGGGTGGGGCGCAGCTCTGGGGTGTTCTCGGGCACCTTCCGACCGTAATCAGAACCGCCCCCTCCCGCCAATGGGGCAACGGCACCGACACACGATCTTCACCCGTTCGCCGCACACTTATCGACCCGAGAAGCCGCACGAGTTGAACGGATGCCGGACCCCGGGCGCGCACCCGGATTGTCGCTCGCCCAGGAATCGGCATACGGTTCCGTGGTGCCCTCCTCCGCCCGCAGCGCCGCCCGCGAGGCCGAGGCCAACCCGGCATTCCGTGTCATCGCCCGCGCCGGGTACGCGGCCAACGGCATCCTGCATCTCCTGATCGGCGGGCTGGTGATCGCGGTCGGTTTCGGAGCGCGAGAGGACAGCGATCAGACCGGCGCGTTTCGCGCCCTCGCCGCCGTACCCCTGGGTGCGGCCACGCTGTGGGCCCTCGCGATCGGCCTCGTCACCCTGGGTGCATGGCACCTCCTGCAGGCTTTCGCACCTCGACGCCTCACGGTGTGGCGCCGCATCGGGCGGATCGCGACCGAGGCGCCGCAGGGCCTGATCTTCGTCGCCGTCGGCCTGGTGTCGGCATCCGTCGCCCTCGGTGCCCGTCCGCACGCCGAACAGGCGGCCGAGAGTCTCAGCGAGGCCGTGCTGACGTGGCCCGTCGGCGGGTTCGTGCTCGGGGCCGTGGGCCTCGCGGTCGCCAGTGTCGGCATCGGGTTCGTCTGGATGGGACTGCGTCGGTCGTTCCACTCGAAGGTGCGCACGCCCGACGGCCCCGCCGGCTTCGCGCTCAGCGCGCTCGGAGTCGTCGGCTTCGCGGCAAAGGGCGTGGCGCTCATCGTCGTGGGCGTCCTCGTGGTCGTCGCCGCCATCACCGTCGAGCCCGACACCGCGGGCGGTCTGGACGGGGCGACCTCGGCCGTCGTCGCTCTTCCGGCCGGCCCCGTTCTGGCGTCGCTCGTCGGCCTCGGGTTCCTCGCCTACGGAGCGTTCACGGTGTTCCGTGCCCGGTACGCCCGCCTCGACGCCTGACCCGACGACTCAGTCGAGATCGGGATTGCGACCGGTCCGCTCCCCCGTGTCGAGGGTCGCGATGGCCTCGTGGTCGTCGGCGTCGAGCACGAAGTCGAAGACGTCGCCGTTCTCGCGGATGCGGTCGAGCGACACCGACTTGGGGAACACGACGAGGCCGCGATCGAGGTGCCAGCGCACGACCACCTGGGCCGGAGTCTTGCCGTAGCGCTCGGCGATGCGCGCGAGCTCGGGCTCGTCGAGCAGGCCGCCGCGTGCAAGCGGTGCCCACGATTCGGTGACGATCTCGTGCGCGGCGTGCCAGTCGACGAGCTCGTCCTGCGGGAAGCGCGGGTGCAGCTCGACCTGGTTCACGGCGGGGAGGACGCCCGTCTCCTCGCGCAGACGCTCGAGGTGCGGCACGGAGAAGTTGCTGACGCCGATCGAGGTGGCGCGCCCCTCCTCCTGCAGGCGCTGCAGAGCCCGCCACGTGTCGACGTAGCGATCGGCGCTGGGAATGGGCCAGTGGATGAGGTACAGGTCGACACGGTCGACGCCGAGCTTGGCCGCACTGGTGTCGAAGGCGCGGAGCGTCTCGTCGAAACCCTGGTCGTCGTTCCAGACCTTGGTGGTGACGAAGACGTCGTCGCGATTCAGGCCCGAGGCGCGCAGTCCCTCGCCCACCTCGGCCTCGTTGCCGTAGAGCGCCGCGGTGTCGATGTGGCGGTAGCCCATGGCGAGGGCGCCTTCGACGAGACCGGCGGTCGCGTCGGCGGGCACCTTATAGGTTCCGACACCCAGCTGGGGAATGGTGGAACCGTCGGACAGGGACAGACGGGGAGCCGAGATCATGGCATCCACGCTACCGATCCCGGCGTCGCGTACGGTCGGCGTGCCCTCCGAAAACCGGGGAGGCGCCGGGGAGGAGGGGTCAGCGCGTCAGCGCGGCCACGGCGTCGTCGACCGACACCGTCTCACGCTCGCCCGTGCGGCGGTCCCAGAGCTCGACCTGGCCCTCGGCCGCGCCGCGACCGACGATGAGGATGCGCGGGATGCCGACGAGCTCGGCGTCGCCGAACTTCACGCCGGGCGACACCTTGGGGCGGTCGTCGTACAGCACGTCGAGGCCCGCGGCCTCGAGCTGGTCGGAGACGGATGCCGCGAGCTCGAACGCCACCGCGTCGCGGCCGGTGGCCACCACGTGCACGTCGAACGGGGCGACCGACGACGGCCAGATGAGGCCCTTGGCGTCGTTGTTGAGCTCGGCGATGATCGCGAGGATGCGGGTCACCCCGATGCCGTACGAGCCCATGGTGACGGTGGCGAGCTTGCCGTTCTCATCCAGCACCTTCAGGCCCAGGGCCTCGGCATACTTGCGACCCAGCTGGAAGACGTGGCCGATCTCCATGCCGCGAGCGAGCTCCACGGGGCCGGAGCCGTCGGGGGCGGGGTCGCCCTCTCGCACGGTCGAGACCTCGACGAAGCCGTCGCCGACGAAATCGCGGCCGGCGACGAGCGAGTGCACGTGCTTCTGGTCGATGTTGGCGCCGGTGATCCACGCCGTGCCGTCGACGACGCGGGGGTCGAGGTAGTAGCGGATCTTCGTCGCCGACTCCTCACCCAGCACCGCGCCGGTGGGCGACCAGGGGCCGATGTAGCCCTTCACCAGCAGCGGGTTCTTCGCGAAGTCCGCCTCGGTGGCCGCCTCGACCTCGGCCGGAGCGAAGGCGACCTCGACGCGCTTGTCGTCGACGTCGCGGTCCCCCGGGAGGCCGACGACGACGAGCTCGCGCGTGCCGTCGAGGTGCGTGAGGGCGAGCACGACGTTCTTCAGCGTGTGCGCCGCGGTCCACTGGTTCGCCTCTGCCGTGGCGGGACCGGCGATCCCGGGAGCCGGGGCGTCGAGGTGCGCGTTCGAGTGGTCGACGAGGGTCGCGATCGTCGGGGTGTCCGGCGAGTCGAAGACGACCGGCTCGGGCTGACCCTCGATGGGGAGGGCATCGGGGACGACGGTGGTGAACGCCTCGACGTTGGCCGCGTAACCGCCGGCCGAGCGCACGAAGGTGTCCTCGCCGATCGGCGTCGGGTGGAGGAACTCCTCCGACTTCGAGCCGCCCATCGCCCCCGCATCGGCCGCCACGATAACGTACTCGAGCCCCAGGCGGGTGAAGATGCGCTCGTACGCGTCGCGCTGAGCCTGGTACGAGGCGTCGAGCCCGGCATCCGTCGCGTCGAATGAGTACGCGTCCTTCATCGTGAACTCGCGACCGCGCAGGAGACCGGCACGGGGACGAGCCTCGTCGCGGTACTTGTCCTGGATCTGGTAGATCGTCAGGGGCAGGTCCTTGTACGACGAGTACAGATCCTTCACCAGCAGGGTGAACATCTCCTCGTGCGTCGGCGCGAGCAGATAATCGGCACCCTTGCGGTCCTGCAGGCGGAACAGCGCGTCGCCGTACTCCTCCCAGCGGCCGGTGACCTCGTAGGGCTCACGCGGCAGCAGCGCCGGGAAGTGCACCTCGAAGGCACCCGCGTTCGCCATCTCCTCGCGGACGATCGCCTCGATCTTGGCCTTGACCCTCAGGCCGAGCGGCAGCCACGCGAAGACGCCCGGGGCGTTGCGACGGATGTAGCCGGCGCGCACGAGCAGGCGGTGGCTCGTGACCTCGGCATCCGAGGGATCTTCGCGAAGCGTGCGGAGGAAATAGTTCGACAGACGGGTGACCACGAGAGTCGAGTCTAGGGCGCGGTGGTGGGAGGGGCGGATGCCGGGGTGCCCTCGCCATCGCCATTGCGGTCGCGGCGAGGCGGAGGCCACCCTCGGATCGATCAGCTGCGCCTCGGTCACGTCGTCTCGAGCGAGCCGATGGCGCGCAGATCCGGGCCCGGGAGTCAGATCGACCGGCGCCCTACGTGCAGCACCGCGCGTACGACGAGACCCGCGACCAAGGCCCAGAACGCGGCGCTCACACCGAACACCGCGATCCCGGACGCCGCGACGAGGAACGTGACCACCGCGGGCACTCGCTCACCGGGGTCGTCGATCGCCTGCTGGATCGCCGACCCGAAGGCGCCGAACAGCGCCACGCCCGCGACCGCCGGGATGACGCCCGCCGGGGCCAGCAGCACGATCGCGGCGAACGCCGCGGACAGGGCGCCGAGGACGAGATAGGTGCCCCCGGCCGACACCCCCGCGACCCACCGCTTCTTCGGGTCGGGGTGCGCATCGGGTCCCGCGGCGATCGCCGCGCTGATCGCGCCGAGGTTCATCGCGTGCCCGCCGAACCCGGCCGCGGCGGCCGAGCCGAGCCCGGTGACGAGCATCGCGGGGCGCCACGGGATCGTGTAGCCGAGGCTGCGCATGACGGCGACCCCGGGCACGTTCTGCGACGCCATCGTCACCACGAACAGCGGCACCGCGATGCCCACGACCGCACCGACCGTGAGAGAGGGGGCCGTGAACTCCAGGCGCGGCAGCAGGGTCGCGGCATCCGCGTCCACTCCCGTACGGGCCAGCTCCACCCCGACCACCGCGATCGCGGCGACGAAGGCGAGCGGTACGGACCAGCGGGGAAGGAATCGGGATGCCACGAGCCACACCAACAGCACGGGAGCCACACCCCACGGGTCGTTCACGAGGCCGGCGAACGGCGCCACGCACAGCGGCAGCAGGACACCGGCGAGCATCGCCTGCGCGATCGAGGCCGGGATCCGCGCGATGAGCGCGCCGAGCGGGGGGAACAGCGCCGTGCAGAGGATCAGCGCGGCGGAGACGAGGAAGCCGCCGATCACCGCCGGCCACCCGCCGTCGATGGCGCCGGTGGACGCCAACAGGGCGGCGCCGGGGGTCGACCAGGCGACGGTGATCGGTATGCGGTAACGCCCCGCGAGCACGATGCAGCCGATGCCGATGACGAGCGTGATCGCGAGCAGGCCGCTGGCCGCCTGGGCGGGAGTCGCCCCCACGGCACGCAGGCCCGTGAGCACGACGGCGAAGGTGCTGGTGAATCCGACGAGGGCGGTGACGACCCCGGCGACGAGCGGTCGGGCGAGCGAGGGCGGCGAGGTGTCGACCATAGGCCCCCGAGGCTACCGGATGCGCAGAGGCCCGCCGCGACCGGGTGCCCCCGGGGCCTACGGCGCTCCCGGGGCGGTCACCCCGCGGGCGCGGTGGGCGTCAGCGCAGCACGACGAGCGTGCCGAGAGGAAGTGCGGCGAGCGCCGCGACCGTGTCGGCACCGATCCGCACGCAGCCGTGCGAGATCGCCCCGTCGCGCTCGTCCGCGTAGTGGATGCCGATGAGTCCCCCGTCGTGACCGCCGAAGGGCTCGTCGGCGGCGGCCGAGTGCAGCGAGGTCAGGTGGATCGGCTGGTCGCCGGTCCCTTGCGACGGGTCGACGTAGCGCGCCTCGAGGTACCCGACCACGCCGGTCGGCGTGGGCGTGCCGTCGGCACCGACGGCGGCGGGGAACGTCGCCTGCACGGTGCCGTCGAGGGCGACGATCGACACGGACCGCTGCGCCACCGACACCTCGACGCGAGACGTCGGGCCGGTCGTCTTCGCCAACGACGCCAGCGGGGCCCAGGCCGCGGTCTGCGCCGCCGCGGGCTGACCCGCCGGCGCAGCCGACGGGAGCGTGCGGCGGGCGGGCGTCAGCACGAGCGCCCACGACCCCTCGATGCGGACCACGACCACGGGAGTGGCCTCTCCTAAGAAGTCGCGCGCGGCCAGACGCGCGATGGGACCGCCGCTGCCGCCCGCGCGTCCCGTGCCGTCGGCATCGCCGAAGAGGGGCAGGTCGGATGCCGTCGAGTACACGTCGGCGTGCGCGGGCACGGCCGTGTCGGCGACGAGGAGCCCGCCGATCACCGCGTCGTAGCGCGCCTCCGGCAACGCCGACAGTGCGCCGGCGTCGACCGCGGGCACCGGGCGAGGCGACGCGGCGGTCGCGGGCGTCGGGGAGGACGAGGGCGTGGGATCGGCTGCCGGGGCCGAGGGGGCGGCGGGAGCCAGCGCCCACGCGGCGATCACCGCGACGACGGCCGCAGCCGCCGTCGCGGTGATCGTGACGAGCGCCAGGCGCCGACGAGCGGGGCTCGTCGTCATCCGCTCACCAGGGGCAGGCGCACGCCGGTGACCGCGACCGCGAGCGGTCCCGCAACGACGGCGCCCGTGGCATCCAGGAGCGTGATCGTGTGCGCACCGGCCGGGGTCGAGGCGGGGATCGTGACGGTCGTGGCGAAGGCGCCGTTCGCATCGGCGGCGATGGTCGCGATCGTCACCGGGTCGCTGTGCAGCTGCACCGTGAGCGGCTGACCGGCGGCGAAACCCGAGCCCGCGATCTGCAGCTGGCCACCGGCGGCGACGGTCGTGCCGTTCGGAGCGGTCAGCGCGCGCGTCGTGCTCGTCGAGCCGCTCGGGGCGGGGAGCACCTGGGCCGCGCCGCCGACGCCGAGCACCGTGACGGTGGCGTCGGCGTTGACCTGCACCTTGGCCGACATCGCCGCGGCGAGGTTGAGACGCTGCCACGAGCCGTTGCCGCCGGACGTCTGATCGAGCGGGTAGCCCGAGTCGATCTGGGTCTGCGCGAGGATCGACGTGCGCTGCGCGTCGGTCAGCTGCGGGAACGCGGTCAGCAGCAGGTTCGACGCGCCCGCCGGCACGGCCGCCGGCTGACCAGCGGTGCCCGTGCGAGCGAAGCCGTAGGTGAGGCGTTCGGTGTACACCGACACGGCCGAGGCGCGGTCGGTGACCTTCTGCGCCGTTCCGCCGGGCATGGCCTTCCCGCCGTAGGGGTCGTTCTGGTAGGGCGTCTCGGCGGCGATGCACGCGGCGAGGGTGCTTCCGCACTGCTGCTGCAGGTACGTCATCAGCTCTTGACGGGCGGGCTGCAGCACGCCGGTGCGGTAGGCGTCGTCCGACCAGCGGGCGGCGAGAGCGGCCTCGCCGTCGATGCGGCCGCCGACGATGTCGAGCGGGTAATGCACACCGAGCACGATGCGGTTGTTGCCGTTCTCGGACGCCCGCGCGAGCACCTCGGGCCCCAGTTCGGGCACGAGGGTCGCGAGGGTGATACCGGCCTGATAGGCGGTGGTCGTGTGACCGGACGGGAACGAGCCACCCTTGCAGATGCCCGGCCGACCGTACGCGGCGTCGAGGGGCACATCGTTGGGCGAGAACTGGTGCGTGGTGTCGGTGACCGGTGCGACACGGCTGATGAGCAGGTTGCCGTTCGCGTCGGCCCATGCCGTTCCCTGGCGCATGGCCTTCAGCGACGAGGCGTTGTTCACGCTGGGCGCGCAGGAGGCGTTGTCGCCCGAGACGGCCGTCGCGTTCGGATCGGTCATGACGAAGGGGCGCGCGTAGCTGAACGTGTTCTTCGCCGTGCTCGTCGACACGTAGGCGCCCGACGATCCGTTCGAGCTGTGGATGAGGGCCTGCGTCAGCGGCAGGGCGCCCGAGTTGAGACCGTTGACGTAGATCGCGCCGAGCGACGAGCCGAGACCTCCCGAGACGGTGAAGGACTGGTCGTAGGCGGTCTTGGCGTTGTTGTTGTACTCGGAGTCCTGCAGAGCGCGGAACTGCTGCGCGGCGGTGGCATTGTTGTTGATCCACACCGTCAGCCGGTCGTTGTAGGCCAGCACCGTCGGGTTCACCACCGTGCCGCTGAAGTCGCCCTGACCGCTGGGCGTCCAGAAGTCGCGGTAGCCGCTGAGCAGCGCGACGAGATCGGGCTTGGCGCTGTCGCTGGGGTAGCTCGCCGCGTTCGCCGAGAGCGGCGCCGCGGTGCCGGCGACGACGAGCGCGCCGGCGATGGCGATGCGCCACGCCGTGCGGAGCCTGTGGGTGCGTGATTCCATGCGTGATGCGCCGCGGGGTGCGCGGCGTCTCCTCTCCGACCGTCCGATGGGATCGGCCGCGACGCGTCGCCGCGACCGGATCAGACGGTAGGCCCGCTCCGTGAGCATCGGTGGTTCGCCCGCCGCCGAGATGTCGAACGGCCGGTGTCACCCACGTGAACGAATGCTGTGGGGAGGCGATGAGAGCCCGGTGGGCCAGCGACGACGCGCGAGGCTCAGGCCGTGATGACCTGCGCGGTGCCGGTGGCGGCGTCGGGGCCCATCTCGGCGGCGAGGCGGTTGGCCTCGGCGATGAGCGTCGCGACGATCTCGCTCTCGGGAACGGTCTTGACGACCTCGCCCTTGACGAAGATCTGGCCCTTGCCGTTGCCGGATGCCACACCCAGGTCGGCGTCGCGCGCTTCGCCGGGTCCGTTGACGACGCAGCCCATGACGGCGACGCGCAGCGGCACGGTCATGTCCTTGAGGCCCTCGGTGACGTCGTCGGCGAGGGTGTAGACGTCGACCTGCGCACGGCCGCACGAGGGGCACGAGACGATCTCGAGCTTGCGCTCGCGCAGGTTCAGCGACTGCAGGATCTGATGGCCGACCTTGACCTCTTCGGCGGGGGGCGCCGACAGCGAGACGCGGATGGTGTCGCCGATGCCCTCCGACAGCAGGATGCCGAACGCCGTGGCGCTCTTGATCGTGCCCTGGAACGCGGGGCCGGCCTCCGTGACGCCGAGGTGCAGGGGCCAGTCGCCCCGTTCGGCAAGCAGGCGGTACGCCTTGACCATGACGATCGGGTCATTGTGCTTGACCGAGATCTTGAAGTCGTGGAAGTCGTGCTCCTCGAACAGCGAGGCTTCCCACACGGCGCTCTCGACGAGCGCCTCGGGGGTGGCCTTGCCGTACTTCTCGAGCAGGCGGCGGTCGAGCGAACCCGCGTTGACGCCGATGCGCAGCGAGACGCCCGCATCCTTGGCGGCCTTGGCGATCGCGCCGACCTGGTCGTCGAACTTGCGGATGTTGCCCGGGTTCACGCGCACCGCGCCGCAGCCGGCGTCGATCGCCTGGAACACGTACTTCGGCTGGAAGTGGATGTCGGCGATGACCGGGATCTGGCTCTTCTTCGCGATGATGTGGAGCACGTCGGCGTCGTCTTGCGACGGCACGGCCACGCGCACGATCTCGCAGCCGGACGCCGTCAGCTCGGCGATCTGCTGCAGGGTGGCGTTGATGTTGGTCGTGGGCGTCGTGGTCATCGACTGGACGCTCACCGGGGCGTCGCCGCCCACGAGGACCTTGCCCACGCGGATCTGGCGGGTCTTGCGACGGGGCGCGAGGGTCTCCGGCACGCGGGGCATTCCGAGGTTCACAGCAGGCACGCGATCAGCCTACGCCGCCCGCACCGCACGGTGCCTGAACCGGCGCCGAAAGGCTGCTGTGGTAGGTTCGGCGCCATGCGCGCTCACACATCCTGGTGGCACACCGTTTAGGCGGTGCGCACGCATGCAACAGACCGCCCTCCCCCTGGGGAATCCGGGCGGTCTTCGTGTTTTCGGCGGCCGCATCGGACCTCGTTCAGCACAGACGGAAAGACTTCTCGATGACCGGGCTCGACCCCTCCTCCCCTTTCACGGACCTCGCCGCAGGCTCCGCCCCTTTCGCCCTCATCGCCCGTGACGGGGCGACCGTCGAGGTCCTCACGGGAGACGTGGTCGACGTGGACCTCCTCGCCGACATCCCCCTGACGGATGCCGAGGGCCGCGCCCGCGAGGTGCTCGCCCTCGTTCCCTACCGCCAGGTGCGCGAGCGCGGCTTCGTCTGCCACGACGACGGGGCACCGCTGCGCTGCCTGGTGATCGACGACCGTGTCTCCGTGCCGCGGGCGGAGGCCCTGGCATCCCTCCCCTCCTCGCCCGTGCCCCTTGCCGACGCCGGCTTCGACATCACCGACGAGGACTACGCCGCCATCGTGCGCCGCGTCATCGCGGACGAGATCGGTCGCGGCGAGGGTGCGAACTTCGTGATCCGTCGCGACTTCGTCGCCGGCGTCGACGTCGACCCGCGCATCGCCGCGCTCACGTGGTTCCGGGCTCTTCTCGAGCACGAGAAGGGCGCGTACTGGACCTTCGCCGTCGTCACGGCCGATCACATCGCGGTGGGAGCGAGCCCCGAGGCGCACGTGAGCGCCAAGGACGGCATCGTCACGATGAACCCCATCTCGGGCACCTTCCGCCACCCGGCGGGCGGGGCGACGTCCGAGACGCTCGCCGAGTTCCTGCGCTCGACCAAAGAGACCGAGGAGCTCTTCATGGTCGTCGACGAGGAGCTCAAGATGATGAGCGCCGTCTGCAGCGACGGTGGCCGCATCACCGGCCCGCACCTCAAAGAGATGTCGCGCCTCACGCACACCGAGTACATGCTGCGCGGCTCGAGCGATCTCGACCCGCGCGACATCCTCCGCGAGACGATGTTCGCCCCCACGGTCACCGGCTCCCCCATGCAGAACGCCTGCACCGTGATCGCCCGGCACGAGACCGTTCCGCGCGGCTATTACTCCGGCGTCGCGGCCCTCTTCACCCCGAACGGCTCGACCGAGGGGCCCACGCACGACCTCGACGCGCCGATCCTCATCCGCACGGCCTATCTGGTCGACGGGCGCCTGCGCGTTCCGGTCGGGGCCACGCTCGTGCGCCACTCCGATCCCGACGGCGAGGTGGGCGAGACCCACGGCAAGGCCGCCGGTGTGCTCGGCGCGATCGGCGCGGTCCCTCGAAGCGTGCCCGTCGCTCCCGAGGGGGCGGATGCCGATGCCCCCGCCGCCCCGCAACGACCGCTCGCCGAGGATCCCGCGATCGCCGAACTGCTGGCATCGCGCAACGATCGCCTGGCGCCCTTCTGGATGAACCCGCAGGACCCCGACGGATCGGGCCCTTTCGCGGGCCGCACGGCGCTCGTGGTGGATGCCGAGGACCGCTTCACGACGATGCTCGCGCACCAGCTGCGGCACCTAGGACTCGGCACCCGCATCGTGCACTGGTCGCAGGCGTCGGACGACGAGGTCGATGCCGCCGACCTCGTGATCTCGGGCCCCGGCCCCGGTGACCCGCGCGACGACAGCCCGCGCATGTCCGCGATGCGCCACGTCGTCTCCCGCCGCCTCTTCCGCCACGCTCCGCTTCTCGCGGTCTGCCTGAGCCACCAGATCCTCGCCGACCAGCTCGGCATCGATCTCGCCCCTCTCGCGCAGCCGCACCAAGGCCTGCAGAAGAGCGTCGACGTCTTCGGCGAGGACGCCTCGATCGGGTTCTACAACACGTTCACGGCGCGCGTGGCGCCGGGCACGACCGAGCGCGGGATCGTTGTCGAGTCGATCACCGTGCGCGGGGAGTCGACGGGGGCTCCCCTCCCCGTCCCGGAGGGTCGCATCGAGATCCCGGCCGAGGTCGCGGCCGACCCCGAGACCGGCGACGTCTACGCCCTCCGCGGCCCCGCGTTCGCGAGCGTGCAGGGGCACCTCGAGTCGATCCTGTCGCGCGACGGCATGCGGACCCTCGAACGCCTGATCGCGCACGCGCTCTGACCCGCGGCCTCTCGGCGGGCTCACGCCCTTCCCACGGGGAGGGTGTGAGCCTGTCGCCCCCCGGGCGCGGCTAGAGCAGCTGCACCGGGTTGAAGATGTCGGCGAGGAACAGCACCCCGCCCGTCGCCACGAGCAGGATCACGACGACGAAGGTCACCGGAACGAGCTTCGTGGCATCCACGGGACGAGCGACCTTGCCGCGCAGACGCGCGATCTGTCGCTTGATGCCGTCCCACAGTGCCACGACGACGTGACCGCCGTCGAGCGGGAGAAGCGGGATGAGGTTGAAGACGAACAGGGCGATGTTCAGGCCGCCCAGCAGCGTGATCATCGTCTGCACGCGGTCGAGGATCGGCGCGTCGACCGCGGCGATGTCGCCGGCGAGACGGCCGGCGCCGACCACGCTCATGGGGCTGTTCGCGTCGCGCGGCTGGCCGCTGAGGGTGTCGACGGCCACGTCGTAGATGCGCACGGGGAACTGCGACACGATCTGCGCGACCGAGCCGATGTACTGCCCCGTCGCCGCAAGGCTCGTCCCGATCGGTTGGCGAACCAGGGCGCTCTGCGGGCTGATGCCCGCGAATCCGACGGTCTGATACTCGGTGGCGCCCGCGGCGTCGACCACGGGACGACCGTTCGCGTCGGTGACCGCACGGTCGGTCGTCGCGGGCGTGAACTCCACGGTGCGCTGCGTGCCGTCGCGGTCGATGACGACCGAGAGCTGCTTACCGGGTGAGCGCTGAATGATCGCGGCGGCCTCGGCGAAGGTCGAGACGGGGGTGCCGTCGATCGAGACGAACTCGTCACCGGGTTGGATGCCGGCGGCGGCCGCCGGAGCGACGGGATCGCTGGGGGTGCAGTCGGTGCGCCCCTCGCTCGCGGGGATGACGCACTGCGAGACCGAGGCGACGGTGGTGGTGCCCTGCTGGATGCCGATGCCGCTCAGCGCGATCGTGAAGAGCACCACCGCGAGCACGAGGTTCATGATCGGGCCGCCGAGCATGACGATGATGCGCTTGTAGACGGGCAGTTTGTAGAAGACCCGATCGTCGGCGGCGATCAGGGTCTCGGCGTTCGCGTCGCGGGCGTCCTGGACCATCGTCGCGAAGAAGCGCGAGCGCTTGGTTCCGGGCTTGGCGTCCTCGGGTGCGGGCGGGTACATGCCGGCCATCGAGATGAAGCCGCCGAGCGGCAGCACCTTCAGGCCGTACTCCGTCTCGCCGATCCGCTTCGACCAGAGGGTCGGTCCGAAACCGATCATGTACTGGCCGACGCGCACGCCGAAGAGCTTGGCGGGCAGGAGATGCCCGACCTCGTGCAGCGCGATCGAGACGGCCAGGCCGAGCACGAGCACGATGACGCCGATGAGGAACGCGATCGCAGTCACCCGCCGACGATACCGCCGCGCGCCTTTGAACCGCCCGTGCAGCCTCGATGCGGTGTCTGTGCGACGCCGGATGAGACAATGGATCCGATGTCCTCCGCCGCCCCCTCGAACCTGCCGCCCGTCCTCCGCCCGGAGAACCCGCCGCGCCGCGACCTCGCCGAACTCGCCCGACGCTACGGCGTCCGCACCGTGGGCGACATCGACGGCACCACCCTCACCGGCATCACGCTGGCCACCGCCGATCTCCGCGCCGGCGAGGCTTTCGTCGCCATCCGCGGGGTGAACCGGCACGGGGCGGAGTTCGCCCCCATCGCCGCCGAGCGTGGCGCCGTCGCGGTCATCACCGACGACGCGGGGGCGGAGATCGCCGGCCCGGCGGGTCTTCCGATCGTGGTCGTCGACGACCCCCGCGCGCTCCTCGGCGATCTGTCGGCGTGGGTCTACGGAACCGGGCCCGACGACGCGCTCCCCCAGTTGCTGGCGACCACGGGCACCAACGGAAAGACGAGCGTCTCGCACCTGCTCGAGGGGATCCTCGGTCAGCTCGGCGTCGTCACCGGCTTGTCCTCGACCGCCGAGCGGCACATCGCGGGCGAGGTCATCGTCTCGCGCCTGACCACTCCGGAAGCCTCCGAGTTCCATGCCCTCCTCGCCCTCATGCGCGAGCGCGGCGTGCAGGCGGTCGCGGTCGAGGTGAGCGCGCAGGCTCTCACCCGCCACCGGGTCGACGGTCTCGTCTTCGATGTCGCGGGCTTCACGAACCTCACCCACGACCACCTCGACGACTACGCCGACATGCGCGAGTACTTCGAGGCGAAGCTCCCCCTGTTCCGCCCCGACCGCGCGCGTCGCGGCGTCGTCTGCCTCGACTCGGCGTCCGGCGCCGAGATCGCCGCGCGCGCCGAGATCCCCGTCGTCACCATCGCCACCCCGGCGATCAGCGAGAACGCGGCCGCTGCGGCATCCGCCGACTGGACCGTCGAGATCGTCGACGAGCGCCAGGAAGGCACCGAGTTCACCCTCAGCGACGGCAAGGGCCGTTCCCTCACCACCGTCGTTCCCGTCATCGGTCGGCATATGGCCGCCAACGCGGGCCTCGCCATCGTCATGCTGCTCGAGACCGGATACACCTGGGAGCACCTCTACAGCACCCTCGACGGCTCGCACATCGAGGCTTCGCTGCCCGGTCGTACCCAGCTCGTCTCGGGCACCGAGGGTCCCGCGGTCTACGTGGACTTCGGCCACTCCCCCGACGCGTTCGAGAAGACCCTCGCCGCGGTCCGGAGGGTGACCCCCGGCAAGGTCGTCATGGTGTTCGGCGCCGACGGCGACCGCGACGCCACCAAACGTCACGACATGGGCCGCACGGCCGTCGAAGGCAGTGACATCCTCGTCGTCACCGACCACCACCCCCGTCACGAGAACCCGGACACCATCCGCGAGGTGCTCGTCGAGGGGGCGCGACGCGCTCGGCCCGACGCCGAGATCCTCGAATTCACCCCGCCCGAGCGCGCGATCCTCGAGGCCGTGAAGCTGGTCGACGACGGCGACGCGATCCTGTGGGCCGGTCCCGGTCACCAGGACTACCGGGACATCCGCGGCGTGCGCACCCCGTACTCGGCGCGCGAGCTGTCGCGTCGTGCGCTGCGCGCAGCCGGCTGGCCCGTGCCCGACCCGCAGTGGCCCGTGCCGTACCCGGCCGACAGCACTCCGTCGTCGGACCCCGAGCGCCCGGTCGACTTCCCCGCCTGACGCCCGGGCGAGCGCGTGCGAGTCATCGCGCTCCAGCGCTGCATCGATCCGGTCTCGCGCAGCCGTGAGCCGCAGGCGCGGCAAGGTCGTGCGGGAGTCGTGCGGTCAGCGCCCGCCGTCTGAGGCGCATGACCCCGCGACCTCGACGCTCAGCGCGATCCTCAGGCCGACCGCGGCGCAGCGCCCGCCCCGGTAGCAGCCGCCGCTCCGGGTTCAGCGCGCCGGGTTCAGCGCGCCGGGTTCAGCGCGCCGCGATGATCTCGTCGGCGGTGCGCCGTGCCCAGGCCTCGGCTTCGGCGAGCGACTCGCGCGTGAGCTTCGTCGGCGGCTCGTGGCGGTCCACCACGCGCTCGATCAGCTCGACGATCTCGAGGAAGCTCAGCCGACCCTCGTGGAACGCGTCGACGGCCTGCTCGTTGGCCGCGTTGAACACGGCGGGATAGGTGGCGCCCGCGCGTCCGACCTTCTTGGCCAGGGCCACCGATCCGAACGCCTTCTCGTCGAGCGGCTCGAAGGTCCACTGCGAGGCGCGCGTCCAATCGAGCGGAACGCCCACGCCGGCGATGCGATGCGGCCAGTCGAGGCCGAGCGAGATCGGCAGACTCATGTCGGGCGGCGACGCCTGCGCGATGGTCGAGCCGTCGACGAACTCGACCATCGAGTGCACGATCGACTGCGGGTGCACGGTCACCGCGATCCGGTCGTACGGCACGTCGAAGAGCAGGTGCGCCTCGATCACCTCGAGGCCCTTGTTGACGAGAGTGGCGGAGTTCGTCGTGACCACACGGCCCATGTCCCACGTGGGGTGAGCGAGGGCTTCCGCGGGGGTGACGTTCTGCAGCTCGTCGCGCGAGCGTCCGCGGAAGGGGCCTCCGGATGCCGTGAGCACGAGCCGGCGCACTTCACCGTCGTGACCGGAGCGCAGCGCCTGGGCGATCGCGGAGTGCTCGGAGTCCACCGGGACGATCTGCCCCTCGGCGGCGAGCGCGGTGACGAGCTCGCCGCCGACGATCAACGACTCTTTGTTGGCGAGGGCGAGGGTGCGCCCCGCCTCGAGGGCGGCGATGGTGGGACCGAGTCCGACCGACCCGGTGATGCCGTTGAGCACCACGTCGGCCTCGACGTCGCGCACGAGCTGCTCGGCCTCGACGGCACCGAGGGCGGTGTGCTCGACGCCGAAGGCCAGGGCCTGCGCCTCGACGCCGGCACGGTCGGTGCCGGCGGCGAGACCGACGACCTCGAAGCGATCGGCGTTGTCGGCGATGACGTCGAGCGCCTGCGTGCCGATCGAACCGGTGGAACCGAGGATGAGGACGCGGCGCATGCCCTCAGCCTAGTTAGCCCGCCATGTTGGCGTGCTGCACGCCCAGGATGTCGACGACGAAGAACAGGGTCGAGTTGGCCGGGATGTCGCCCTGCGCCTTGTCGCCGTAGCCCGCGGCGGGCGGGATGACGACGACGACCTGCGAGCCGACGGTCTGCCCCTCGAGGGCCTGCCGGAAGCCGTCGACGACCTGGTCGGTCTGGAACTGCGCCGGAGTGCCGCGCTGCCAGCTCGAGTCGAAGACCTGCCCGCTGTCGTAGAGGGCGCCGGTGTACTGCACGATGACCTGGTCACCGGCGTTGACCGTTTCGCCCGCTCCCTGGCGCAGGTTCTCGATGCGCACGTCGGTGGGAGCCGGAGCGGTGGGCTTGGGCAGCATCTGCTTGCCGTCGGCGTCGGTCGTGGTCGTGGGGGCGCCGTTGTCGTCGAAAGCCACCGCCGGCATGCCGTCGACGGGGGCGACCTCGGTGCCCTCGGCGCGGGTCGGCAGCTCCGAGATGGCGTCGGCGACCATGACGAAGGCGGGTGAGCCCTCACCGAGCGTGCCGGCGGGGAACGACGAGACGGTGCGCGACCCGATCGGCGCGCACTCGAGAGCGGCCCCGAAGATCTGCTGCGAAGAGACGAGCGTGTCCATGCCGCTCGGCTCGGTGTCGAGGGTCTGGAGCTGAACGGCGCCCGAGGCGGTGTCGATCAGCGTGAAGTTGGCCTTGAGGACATCGCCCGCCTTGACCTGCTGGCCCGTGCCCTCGACGAGGGTCGTGCGCTGCAGGGCGGTGGGGTTGTACCCGTCGGGCAGAGTCACGGTGACCTTGCTCTGGAAATCGCCCGAGACGACGAGACCGTCGGGAGCGGGCGCGTCGGCGAGCGCGCTCTGGCACTGCCCCGCGTCCGCCGACCCGCTCGCGTCGGGCGTCGACGTCTCGTCGGGCGAACCGGAGCACCCGGCCAGCAACAGGGCAGCGACGGCAGCGACGGACAGGGAAGCGATCGGGCGGAAGCGCACGGGTGACCTCTCGAGGAAAGACAGAGAACCCTCATCTTGGCGCATCCGGCTTTGCCGCGGCTGAGAGGCCGGTGCGCGCGCGTTCGCGCGTACGCGCGCGCACCATGCACGCCCGGGCATGCGGCGGCGAGTAACCTCGTCGAGTGAGTTCCGACCTGCCCGCCGAGACCCCCGCGACCGTGCCGGAACAGATGGGCGCGACCTACCGCCTCGGACGCCTGCTGATCGCTCCCCTGGCGCGCGCCGTCTATCGACCGCGCATCGAGGGGCGAGAGAACGTCCCCCGGACCGGTCCCGTGATCTTCGCGAGCAATCATCTGTCGTTCATCGACTCGATCGCCATCCCGGTCGCCGCTCCGCGCCCCGTGCACTTCATGGCGAAGTCCGCGTACTTCGAGAAATGGGCGTCGCGCCAGTTCTTCACCGCGATCGGTGCGATACCCGTCGAGCGCGGCGCCGGCCAGAAGGCCCTCGACGCCCTCGACCAGCAGCGAGCGCTTCTCGACGACGGCCGGGCCGTCGCTCTCTACCCCGAGGGCACGCGCTCCCTCGACGGCCGCCTCTACAAGGGCCGCACCGGGGTCGCCTTCCTCGCCCTGCAGACCGGCGCCCCGGTCGTCCCGGTCGGTCTTATCGGCACCGACAAGGTCATGCCCGTCGGTGCGAAGATCCCGACGACCAAGGAGCGCATCACGGTGCGTTTCGGCACGCCCCTCGACCTCTCCCCGCACGGTGCCGCCTCCTCGGGCCGCGCGCGTCGCGGTGCCACCGACGAGATCATGGCCGCGATCCACGCTCTGAGCGAGCAGGAGCTCGCGAACGCCTACAACGAGGCACCCGCGCAGAACCCGATCGAGCGCATCAGGCAGGTACTGCCGCACGAGCGCCTCTGAGACGCGGTCTCTCACCGGCTTTTCCTCCTTGACGTGACGGCCCCCCGCGAGCAGGGTCGAAACCGACGGCCCGAACCGTCGTCGCCACAACGAGGAGGCACCGTGAAGAAGTTCGTCAACGACCCCGCCGACGTGTTGGCGGAGGCCCTCCGCGGCATCCGAGCAGCTCATCCGAACGTCCGAGTGGATGCCGAGAATCGCGTCATTCTGCGGGCGGAGCCGACACGCGCGGGCAAAGTGGCGCTCGTGTCGGGCGGCGGATCCGGGCACGAGCCCCTGCACGGCGGTTTCGTCGGTCTCGGCATGCTCGACGCCGCGGCGGCCGGCGAGGTGTTCACCTCCCCCACCCCCGACCAGGTGCTCGCCGCGACGCAGGCGGTCGATTCGGGTGCGGGCGTGCTGCACATCGTGAAGAACTACACCGGCGACGTGCTGAACTTCGAGATGGCGGCGGAACTCGCCGAGGCCTCGGGCGTGCAGGTCGAGTCCGTCGTGGTCGCCGACGACGTCGCCGTCACCGACTCCACCTGGACCGCGGGCCGCCGCGGCACCGGCACCACCGTGATCCTCGAGAAGGTCGTCGGCGCCCTCGCGGAGGAGGGAGCCGACCTCGCCTCCGTCGCCGATCTCGCCCGCCGCGTCTCGTCCGCCGGCCGCTCGATGGGCGTTGCCCTGACGAGCTGCACCGTCCCCGCGGCGGGCCGACCCACCTTCGAGCTCCCCGACGACGAGATGGAGGTCGGCGTCGGCATCCACGGCGAACCCGGCCGTTCGCGCGTGAAGCTGGCATCCGCTCGAGAGATCGCGAAGCTCATGGTCGATCCGATCGTCCACGACTTCGGCGAGCCCGTCGGGCCGGCGATCGTGCTGCTGTCGGGCCTCGGCGGCACCCCGCTGATCGAGCAGTATCTGCTCTACGGCGAGGTCGCACCGCTGCTCGCCGCGGCCGGCGTCGACATCCAGCGCGTGCTGATCGGCGACTACATCACGAGCCTCGACATGGCCGGGGCGTCGTTGACCGTCGTCAAGGCCGACGAAGAGATGCTCCGCCTGTGGGACGCCCCCGTCGTGACCCCCGGTCTGCGGTGGGGCGCATGAGCGGCTCCGTCTCGACCGACGATCTGGTGGCATGGATCCGCGCGTTCCACGAGGCCGTGCAGCAGCAGAAAGACGAACTCACCCGCCTCGACTCCGAGATCGGCGACGCCGATCACGGCTCGAACATGGCGCGAGGTCTCGACGCGGTGGTCGCCAAGCTCGACCCCGTCCCGGCGAATCCGGCCGATCTGTTCAAGACCGTCGGCATGACCCTCGTCTCGACGGTCGGCGGTGCCAGCGGCCCGCTCTACGGCACGTTCTTCCTCCGCATGGGCCCCGCCCTCGCCGCAGGGGGACAGATCGATGCCGATGCCCTGGGCGCCGCCCTGCGCGCCGGCGTCGACGGGGTCGTCGCCCGCGGGAAGGCCGAGCTCGGCGACAAGACCATGATTGACGCCCTCTCGCCCGCCGTCGACGCCTGGGATACCGCAGCCCACGAGGGCCCCGCCACGGCCGCCCGGGCCGCCGCCGAGGCCGCGGCCCGGGGGCGCGACGCCACTGAGCCGCTCGTCGCCCGCAAGGGTCGCGCGAGCTATCTCGGCGAACGAAGCGCGGGGCACCTCGACCCCGGCGCGACGTCCGCGACCCTGCTCCTGCAGGCGCTGAGCGACACCCTGGCGGCCGCCGAGTGATCGGTCTCGTGGCCGTCTCGCACTCCCGCGCTCTCGCCGAGGCCGCCGTGCACCTCGCCCTGCAGATGGGAGGCGAGACACCGCCGACGGTTCGCGTCGCCGCAGGCGGTCCCGACGACGATCTCGGAACGGATGCCGTGGCCATCGCCGCGGCCATCGACGAGGCCGACTCCGGAGACGGGGTCCTCGTGCTGATGGACCTCGGCTCTGCGATCCTCAGCGCCGAGACGGCTCTGGAGTTCGTCGCTGCACCCGAGCGCGTCCGTTTGAGTCCCGCCCCCTTCGTGGAGGGACTCGTCGCCGCCGTGGTGACCGCCGCGGGTGGGGGCGACCTCGAGACCGTGGCCCGCGAGTGCGCCACCGCCGCCGCCGCGAAGGCACGGCAGCTGGGCGCCGACGCCGAGGGGGCGGCATCCGGTGTCGGGGATACGGGAGTCGCCCCGCCCGGAGAGGCGCTCTCGTTCGAAGCCGTCGTCACCAACCCCTCCGGGCTGCACGCACGACCGGCCGCCGCCTTCGTCAAGGCCGCTTCGCGGCACGATGCCGACGTGCGCATCGCCGACCTCGAGACCGGTGCCGACGAAGTATCGGGGCGGAGCCTGCTCGCGCTGATGGCGCTGGGGATCCGTCAGGGATCACGCGTGCGGGTGCGCGCGTCGGGCCCCGAGGCCGAGGCGGCGCTGACGGAACTCCGGGCGCTCGTCGACGACGGGTTCGGCGAGCGGTGAGCGCTCGGCGCGACCTGCGT
The DNA here is from genome assembly GCF_030818635.1 of Microbacterium sp. SORGH_AS_0421. Lineage (NCBI taxonomy): Bacteria > Bacillati > Actinomycetota > Actinomycetes > Micrococcales > Microbacteriaceae > Microbacterium > Microbacterium sp. SORGH_AS_0421. The sequence continues at coordinate 2,144,773 of NZ_JAUTAO010000001.1, read as the reverse complement.
CAGCGCGTGACGCTCAGCAGACGCCGCGCGAGCGACTCCTCGACGACCAGTTCGGTCACGAGGTCCGCAGCGAGCGCTCCACGCAGTCCGTCGAGCTTGGACAGGCTCGACACGACGCAGAAACGACGGGGGATGCGCCGGACCGTGTCGAGATCGGGGCCGCTGGAGCGGGCGTTGAGCTCGGGGATGTCACTCGAGCCGTCCGCGCGGTAGAAAACGGTCGCGCAGTCGCCGACCACGCCCTCGCGCTCGATGACCGCGCGGTCGCGCTCGTCGAAGTAGTCGCCGCTGTACACGTGCGAGGGCACGTCGGCATGGGGCGAGCCGAGGCCGAAGACGAACAACCCGACGCGCTGCTGGATCTCCAGCACGGAACGCACCGACCGCTCCCGCCACATCGCCTGCTTCGTGTGCGGGTCGTCGAACAGCGCGGGCACCGGGAATTGGTGCACCGACGACGACCACGCGGCGCCGAGCTTGGACAGGATCTCCCCCGCGTAGGGGATGCCGGAGGTGCGGACGTTCGCCGCGCCATTCATCTGGACGATGTGGGTATCGTGCACGTCTTTCTGCGGGACGTGACGCGCGACGGCGGAAAGAGTGGAACCCCAGGCGACGCCCACCGTCATCGACGATTCGACGCGCTCGGCGAGGATGCGCGCCGCGGTCAGCGCCGTGCGCTCGAGACGCTCGGCCTCCGAGGTGCGCGCGGGGGTGGGCACGACGTGCGCCGTGATGCCGAAGCGGTCCGCGATCCGCTGAGCCATCTGACCCCGGGCGTCGTCGGGCGGGCTGATGGAGATGGTGACCAGACCCACGTCGCGGGCATGCTGCAACAGGCGCGACACGGACGAACGCGAGACCCGCATCTCGTGCGCGATGGCATCCATCGTGAGGTCCTGCATGTAGTAGAGCTGCGCCGCGCGCAGGGCGTCGCGGGAGCGCTCCTCTGCTTGCGTCACCACCGTCGGAATACCTTCATGAACACTATTCTGCACGTTTGTTCAAGGGGCTTGCAACAACGTGCAGACAGGCGCATTGTGATCGTCGTACCAACAACGAAAGGTCGCAGTCGACATGTCGTCCCCCGCAACTCCGCTCCGCGCCGACGTCCAGGCGCTCCGCAACGCCGAAGACCTCGACGTCCTCATCATCGGTGGGGGCATCAACGGCCTCGCCACTCTCCGCGACCTCGCCCTCCAGGGCGTCAGCGTCGCGCTCGTCGAGCGGGGCGACTTCGTCTCCGGCGCCTCCTCAGCCTCCAGCCACATGGTCCACGGCGGCATCCGCTACCTCGAGAACGGCGAGTTCCGTCTCGTGAAAGAAGCGGTGACCGAGCGCAACGACCTGCTCAAGACGGCCCCCCACTACGTCAAGCCGCTCGAGACGACGATCCCGATCTACAAGACGTTCTCCGGCATCCTGTCGGCGCCCTTCCGTCTCCTCGTGACGCACGGTCGCGGCAAGCCCAACGAGCGCGGCGCCCTGCTGATCAAGGTCGGCCTGATCATGTACGACACCTTCTCGCGCGACGGCGGCTCGGTTCCGCGCCACAAGTTCCTCGGCAAGAAGAAGTCGCTGACGGAGCTGCCGAAGCTCAACCCCGACCTCGCCTACACGGCCACGTACTTCGACGCGTCGATGCACGACCCCGAGCGCATCGCCCTCGACGTCCTGCGCGACGGCATCGAGGCGGGCGCCGGCCGCACTCAGGCCGTCAACTACGTTTCGGCCGTGGGCGCGGACGCGAACGGGGTCCGCGTGCGCGACGAGGTCTCGGGCGAGGAATTCAGCGTCAAGGCGAAGGTGATCCTCAACACGGCCGGCCCCTGGACCGACCTCGCGAACTCCGCCATGGGTCTCGACACGACGTTCATGGGCGGGACCAAGGGCTCGCACATCGTCCTCGACAACCCCGAGCTGCTCGCCGCAACCGGTGGCCGTGAGATCTTCTTCGAGCACTCCGACGGCCGCATCGTGCTGATCTACCCCCTCAAGGACCGCGTTCTCGTCGGCACCACCGACATCGACGCCGACCCCGCGAAGCCCGTCGTGTGCACCGACGACGAGATCGAGTACTTCTTCGACCTCATCGGTCACGTGTTCCCGAGCATCGGCGTGGACCGTTCGCAGATCGTCTACACGTTCTCGGGCATCCGCCCGCTCCCCCGCCACGACGACACCGCTCCCGGCTTCGTCTCGCGCGATTACCGGATCGTCGAGGACGAGATCGCGGGCGTTCCGGCCATGAGCCTGGTCGGGGGAAAGTGGACCACCTTCCGCGCTCTCGCCGAGCACCTCAGCATGAAGACGCTGCAGAAGTTGCGTCGTCCGCACCGCGTCAGCACCCAGGGCCTGCCGATCGGCGGCGGCGCGGGCTTCCCCACCACCCCCGAGCAGCGTCGTCGCTGGATCGCCGCACGCACGAATGCGCACTCGGCCGCGCTCGTCGAGGCCATGCTCGAGCGCTACGGCACCCGTGCCGACGCCGTCCTGGCCGCCCTCCCCGCCGAGCCCACGCCCGTTCCCGACGCTGCCGGGTACTACCGCGAGGAGCTCGCCTTCATCGCGAAGAACGAGCAGGTCGTGCACCTGATCGACGTGCTGCTGCGCCGCACGCACCTGGCCTTCGTCGGCGGCATGAGCGAGCGCACGCTGCAGGAGGTCGCCGAGGCGGTCGCCGAGCCCCTCGGTTGGGACGCGACCCGTGTCGAGGAAGAAGTGGCTCGAACGACGGAGATTCTGCGCTCCGCCCACCGTGTCGACCTGGCACAGGCCGGGGTGGCCCGAATCTGAGAGAACGTGCGGGCGTGCCACCTGTTGCACGCCCGCACGTGAGCCGTAGGTTCGGAGCACCGAGCCGCACTACCACCCGAGCCGAAGGTGTCCGGGTGACGAAAGAAAGGTCGATGACGACATGCAAGAAGTGAACCTGGGGCTGTACTTCCTCTCCGAGGTCGTAGGCACCGCCATGCTCATCCTGTTGGGCTGCGGCGTGGTCGCCAATGTGGCCCTCGCCAAGACCAAGGGCAACGCCGGCGGCACCCTGATGGTCAACTGGGGATGGGGCCTGGCGGTCTTCGCCGGTGTCATCGTCTCCGCATACTCCGGCGCCCAGCTGAACCCCGCCGTCTCGATCGGCCTCCTGGTCGCCGGCAAGATCTCCTTCGTCCAGTTCCTCGTAGCCGTCGCCGCGCAGATGGTCGGTGCCATCATCGGCGCCGTCCTGGCCTGGGCCTCGTACAAGCAGCACTTCGACGACGAGCCCGACCCCGCCGCCAAGCTCGGCGTCTTCTCGACCGGTCCCGCCATCCGCTCGTACGGCTTCAACTTCCTCACCGAGGTCATCGCCACCTTCGTCCTGGTGTTCGTGATCTTCGGCTTCGGCGACTACGGCGTGGCCGACATCGGCGTCCCGGGCGGCATCGGCGGCCTCGCGGCCGTCCCCGTGGCCCTGCTCGTCGTCGGTATCGGCGCCTCCCTCGGCGGCCCGACCGGTTACGCGATCAACCCGGCCCGTGACCTCGGCCCCCGCGTCGCCCACGCCCTCCTCCCCATCAAGGGCAAGGGTTCGAGCGACTGGGGCTACGCGTGGGTTCCGGTCGCCGGCCCCCTCGTCGGTGGTCTGCTCGCGGGTCTGCTGGCCCCGGTGCTCCTGAGCCTCGGCAAGTAGTCACCCTCGCGGAACGTCTCCCGACGCCCCTCCCCTCATCTCATCCTCTTCACCCGTAACAGACACTGACAAAGGAGTCCATCCATGGCCGACTACGTCCTCGCCATCGACCAGGGCACGACCTCGACGCGCGCGATGATCTTCGACAAGTCCGGGAGCGTCGTCTCCGTCGGACAGAAGGAGCACGAGCAGATCTTCCCGCGCGCGGGATGGGTCGAGCATGACCCCGCCGAGATCTGGCGCAACACCCAGGAGGTGATCGGCCTGGCCCTCAGCCGCGCCGACATCACCCGCCACGACATCGCCGCCGTCGGCATCACCAACCAGCGCGAGACCGCGGTCGTGTGGGACAAGAACACGGGCAAGCCCGTGTACAACGCGATCGTCTGGCAGGACACGCGCACGCAGTCGATCGTCGACCGCCTCGCGGACGGCGACCCCGAGCGTTACAAGAGCATCGTGGGCCTGCCGCTGGCGACCTACTTCTCGGGGACCAAGATCGTGTGGATCCTCGAGAACGTCGACGGAGCGCGTGAGAAGGCCGAAGCCGGCGACCTGCTGTTCGGCACGACCGACAGCTGGGTGCTGTGGAACCTCACCGGCGGTATCGACGGCGGCGTTCACGCCACCGACGTCACCAACGCCAGCCGCACGCTCTTCATGGACCTCGAGACGCTCTCGTGGCGCGAGGACATCCTCGCGGACTTCGGCGTCCCCGTCTCGATGCTCCCCGAGATCCGCTCCTCCTCCGAGGTCTACGGCACCGTCGAGTCTTCGTCGCTGCTGCGCGAAACCCCGATCGCGGGCATCTTGGGCGACCAGCAGGCGGCGACCTTCGGCCAGGCGGCCTTCGACCCGGGCGAGAGCAAGAACACCTACGGAACGGGTAACTTCCTCATCTTCCAGACGGGCGAAGAGATCGTCCACTCCAAGAACGGCCTGCTGACGACGCTCGGGTACAAGCTGGGCGACCAGCCCGCGCGCTACGCTCTCGAGGGCTCGATCGCCGTGACCGGCTCGCTCATCCAGTGGCTGCGCGACCAGCTCGGCATCATCTCCTCGGCCCCCGAGGTCGAGAAGCTCGCCGAGAGCGTCGACGACAACGGCGGCGTGTACTTCGTGCCGGCGTTCTCGGGCCTGTTCGCACCGTACTGGCGTCCCGACGCACGCGGCGCGATCGTGGGTATGACCCGCTACGTCAACCGCGGTCACATCGCCCGCGCGGCCCTCGAGGCCACCGCCTTCCAGTCGCGCGAGGTCCTCGACGCGGTCAACGCCGACTCCGGCGTCGACCTGGCCGAGCTCAAGGTCGACGGCGGCATGACCGCCAACGACGCCCTGATGCAGTTCCAGGCCGACATCCTCGGCGTGCCGGTCGTACGTCCGGTCGTCGCCGAGACCACCGCCCTCGGGGCCGCCTACGCCGCGGGCCTCGCCGTGGGCTTCTGGGACAACCTCGACGACCTGCGCGCCAACTGGCAGGAAGACAAGCGCTGGGAGCCGAACATGGACGACGGCGAGCGCGAGCGCGAACTGCGCCTGTGGAAGAAGGCCGTCACCAAGTCGATGGACTGGATCGACGACGACGTGCGCTGATCCCGCCCCTCCCCCACGACGGAACCCCGTCGGCCTCGAGCCGGCGGGGTTCCGTCGTTCGCGTGCCCTTTCGCACGGAGGCGAGGCCGCTGAGCATGGGGGGCGTCACCCTCTCGAGACGCCGGGTGTGCGGCGTCCGGATGCCGCGACCCTCAACGCTGCGGCTTGGGATACGCCGCACGTACGGCGTCGGAGAGCAGGTAGTCCGAGACGCCGATGAGCAGGATCGCGAAGAGGATCTGCTCGGTCACGACCCAGAAGGGATAGAGACCGGGGATTGCCGCCAGCACGAGGGCGACGATGGGGAAGATGCGGCTGAACAGCTGCAGGCGGCGGAACGCCCAGTACCACCCGGCGCGGGCGCGCCAGAGGAAGTAGAACAGGGTCGTGGTGATCGCGAGCACCACGAGGCACCGCATCCACACCGCGAAACCGACGTCTTCGCCGTTCAGGGTCATGACGAAGGCGACCGCGACCGTCGCGACACCCAGCACGAAGCCCACGACCAGCAGCAACGTGATCGCCCGGAAGGCGCGGTGCACCTTCGGATCGGCGGAGACGGAGACGCGGTGATCGGCCTGGCGCCCGCCGGCGATCCGGTCGAGGCGGCGCAGGGCGGGTTCGAGCTGCATGCGCTCACTGTACGACGCCGGGCCGCGCCTCCCGCGACGCGCGGCGCTCAGCCCGCGGTGACCTCGGGCTCGTGTCGCACGGGGAAGTTCACCGAGTTGGCGATGAAGCACCACTCACGCGCCTGCCGGTGAGCGGCCAGCGCGGCCTCGACCATCGACTCCTCGGCGACGCGCACGCGGGGGCGAAGGACGACCTCGGTGAAGGCTCCCCCGCTGTTGCCGTCCTCCTGCATCGTCCCCGAAGCATCGTCCTCGTAGGCGGTGACGACGACACCGGTCGTGACGCACGCGTGCAGATACGACAGCAGATGGCACTCGCTCAGCGCCGCGATGAGCAGCTCCTCGGGGTTCCACTTGGCCGGGTCGCCCCGGAAGGGCTTGTCGGCGGATGCCGCGATCGCGGGCTTGCCGTCGACCTCGAGGGTCACGGCACGCTCATAGTCGCGATACCCGCTCGTGCCCGTTCCCAGATCGCCGGTCCAGGTCGAGCGCAGGCGGTAGTGATGCTCTCCGTTCATGCCCCCAGTCTGCCCCGTCCGCGCGGCAGGAGACGCCGGGGAACGTCGTCCGGCGATCCCTGGGAGCGACGATTCCCGGCCGCTCGCGCGATCTGGCCGCCCCCGTGGAAGAGGGGCCGGCCGGATACGATGGAGGGATGCCCGCAACACCTCCCGCCTCCGTCGAACTCGCCGTCGTGGACCGCAACGGCTTCGTCGAATCCCGTCACTACGGCGTCGCCGTGGTCCTCGCGCCCGACGGGACCGAGAAGCTCTCCCTCGGCGAGGCGGGCGCCCTGTTCCTCCCCCGCTCGAGCATGAAACCGCTCCAGGCCCTGGCGTGTCTGTCGGGCGGAGCCGAGCTGGCCGACGAGCGTCTCGCGATCTCGATGGCGAGCCACGCGGGCACCGAGCGTCACGCCGAGGTGGCCCGCGGCATCCTGCAGGCCGCCGGCCTCACCGAGGACGACCTGGGCTGCCCCGCCGCGTGGCCCACCGACACCGCTTCGCGTGACGAGATGGTGCGCGACCACGCCTCCCCCTCGCCGTTGCGCATGAACTGCTCGGGCAAGCACGCCGCGATGCTCGTGACGTGCGTGGCCAACGGCTGGAGCACGGGCGATTACCTCGACCCGCAGCACCCGCTCCAGGCGCACATCCGCGAGGTCATCGAGCGTCTCGTGGGTGAGCGTATGACGACGACCGCGATCGACGGCTGCGGCGCTCCCGTCTACGCCATGAGCCTCGTCGGGCTCGCTCGAGCCATCCAGCGCATCGCGACGTCGTCGGAGCGCTCCCCCTTCGCGCTGCACCGCAGCGCCGGCACCCTCGTGCGCGCGGTGAAAGAGAACCCGTGGACGATCGACGGCCCCGGTCGCCCCGACACGGTGGTCATCGAGCGACTCGGCGTGTTCTCGAAGATGGGCGCCGAGGGTGTGCAGGTCATGACCGCACCCGACGGCACCACGGTCGCTCTGAAGATGCTCGACGGCTCCAACCGCGCCGGACACGTCGTCGCCCTGCGGCTGCTCGAACGCGTCGGTGCCCTCACCTCGCAGGAGGTCGCCGACACCGTCGCGCAGCTTTCGCTGTCGGTGCTGGGCGGCGGCCACGAGGTCGGCTCCATCCGCTCCGCCGTCTGACCCGATCTCGTCCTGCGCGACGCGGGACGCTTCGAGTCAGATACCTCCGTCGACCGAGCGCGGGTGCGCGATCGGCTCGTCCGGCACGAGCACCTCGGTTTCGCGATTGAGGCTCTCGCCCCGGAAGAACGGCTTGGCCGCCGGGAACACGAACCAGAGCATCATCAGGACGACGCCGAGCGCGAGCGCACCGATTCCGACCACGAAGGTGCCCCCGATGCCCAGCAGCACGGTGTTGCCGTACTCGGGGTCGTACATGTCGATCGCCGACTGCACGAAGGCGTAGGTCAGCATGAGGGCTCCGAGCAGGGGCAGGATGCCGCGATAGACGAGGCTCTTCGCCGAGGAGAACAGCTGGCGGCGGTAGTACCAGACGCAGGCGTAGCCGGTCATGGCGTAGTAGAAGGCGATGGCGAGGCCGAGCGACAGGATCGAGTCCTGCAGGATGTTGTCGCTGATGAGCGTCATGCCCACGTAGTAGACGCTGGCGACGATCCCCATCACGAGGGTCGAGAACGACGGTGTGCGGTACCGGGGGTGCACCGTCTGGAAACGATGCGGCAGCGCCTTGTAGGCGGCCATGGCGAGCGTTCCGCGCGCCGTCGGGAGGATGGTGGTCTGCGTGGACGACACCGCCGAGATGAGCACGGCGACGACGAGGACCCATCCGAACGGACCGAACAGATCGTCCTTGAGGGCGAGGAACACGTCGTCGGCGTTCGCGGGGTTGGCCAGGCCCGCCCCGTCTTCTCCGACCCCGGCGTACATCATCGCCGCGACGGTGACCGTGACGTACGTGCCGAGCAGGATGACGGTCGTGAGCAATGCCGCGCGCCCGGGGATGCGCTGGGGGTCCTTGGTCTCTTCGTTGAGCGCCAGGCAGGTGTCCCAGCCCCAGTAGATGAAGAGGGCGAGCAGAACCGCCTCGGTGAACCCGCTCCAGTCCGTGAAACCGAACGGGTTGAACCATGCGAGGTCGAAAGGCGTGGGGTTCGGCGCGGTGCCGTCGAAGAACTTCCACAGCGCCAGCACCACGAACAGCGCGAGCACGACGTACTGCACCGCGAGCAGGATGTTCTGGATCCGCTCGCCGATCTCGACACCGCGGTAGCTGATGAAGGTCATCGCCGCGATGAACGCGACGCCGGTGGCGGTGACGAGCGGCACGTTCTGGGCGAGAGAGCCGTCACCGACGAGGGACCAGAGGTAGACACCCGCGATCTGCGAGAGATTGGCGAGCACGACGATCCCGGCGACCGCGACGCCCCAGCCGCCCATCCACCCGGCCCACGGACCGAAGGCCTTCGTGCTCCAGGTGAACGTGGTCCCGCAATCGGGCACCTCGTTGTTGAGCTCGCGATAGGCGAAGGCGATGAACAGCATCGGGATGAACGCGAGGACGAAAGCGATCGGCGCCGAAGCCCCCACCGCGAGGACGACGAATCCGAGGGTGGCGACGAGGGAATACACCGGAGCGGTGGATGCCAGACCGATCACGGTCGAGCCCCAGAGGCCGAGGGTGCCGGCGGCCAGGCCTTTGCCGGCCGTCCGTTCGGGTGCGGAGGTCATACGCCGAACGTAGAATCCGCGGGTCTCCGCGGTCAAGATGAATTTATGCGGGGCGACGGATGACGTCGAGCACGACGATCGAGATGTTGTCGCGCCCACCGTTCTCGAGCGCTGCCGCCATCATCGCGTCGACGGCCGCGGCCGGGTCGGCGTTCGCCTCGAGGAAATGACGGATGCCGAAGTCGGTGAGCTCCTTGGTCAAACCGTCGGAGCAGATGACGAAGCGGTCACCGTCGAGCACGTCGAGGCGAAGATAGTCGGGCTTGACGCTGTCGCTCGGGCCGACGGCCCGCGTGATGACGTTGCCGTAGGGGTGATTCTCCGCCTCTTCGGGACTGAGGCGTCCCGCCGCGATGAGCTCTTGGACCACCGAGTGATCGGTCGTCACCTGGACGATCTCGCCGTCGCGCAGAAGATACACGCGCGAGTCGCCGATGTTCAGGGTCACCCAGTGGGGTTCGTCCGTCTGGGTCTCGAGGTATACGCCCGTGAGGGTGGTGCCGGTGCCCTCGTCGGTCGTCTCCGGGTGGGCCACGATGTCCTTGACCGCGCGGGACAGGGCCTTCTCGATGTTCTTGGTCGAGACGGGACCGGTCGCGACGACGGCGCGGAGACGTTCGACGGTGCTCGCGCTGGCGATCTCTCCGCCCAGGTGTCCGCCCATACCGTCGGCCACCACGAACAGCGGGTAGTCGGCCAAGACCGCATCTTGATTGACCTCGCGGCGACGTCCGACCTCGGTGCTCGCTGCCCACGACAGCTCGAGGACGGTTTCGCCGAGCGAGACGGTGCGCGTGTGGGTGGTCACCTCGGGCACGAACGATCCTCCGGTTGGCCGACTGCGCCGGCGAAACCGCACGGCCCTGTCATCTTAGTCGACGCTCGCCCCCGATCCGCGGACGCGCCGCACGTGCGCCTGACCTCCGCGTCGATCACCCCGCGGCAGGATCCGCGGGGAGGGGCAGGATGCCGTCGAGCTCGACGAGGTCCTCCCCGCTCGGCGTCCACGCGGTAGCCGCGGCGGCGTTCGCTCGGACCTGCTCGGGACTCGTCGCTCCGGCGATCACGCTCGAGACGACGGGCTTGGACAGGAACCAGGCGAAGGTCGCCTCGAGCATGCTGATGCCGCGCGCGTCGCAGAACGCCTGGTAGCGCTCGAGCGCGTCCCACGGCGCCTCACTCCACAGATGCCGCCTCTGGCGCATGATGCGACTGTCCTCCGGCCCGCCGTCACGCGTGAACTTGCCGGTGAGCAGTCCGTTGTGCAGGGGGAAGAAGGGCAGGAGCCCCAGGCCGTAGCGCTCAGCCGCGGGAATGACCTCACGCTCTGCGGCGCGCGCGAGCAGGCTGTACTGATTCTGGGTCGAGACGAAACGCACCCCCCGCGCCGCGTGGTCGGCCTCGGCGATCTGCCACCCCGCGAAGTTCGAGTGGCCGACGTAACGGACCTTGCCCTCGCGAACCAAGTCGCTCAGAGCGTCGAGCGTCTCATCGATCGGGGTCGACGGATCGGGCGTGTGCAGCTGGTAGAGATCGATCCAGTCCGTCCGCAGGCGACGCAGCGAGGCTTCGACGGCGCGGCGCACATGCGTGCGGGACCCCTTCGCCCCTCCCGAGATCGCCGGCGCGAAGTCGGAGTGCCCGAACTTCGTCGCGAGGACGACCTGGTCGCGTCGTCCCTCGAGAGCCTCCCCCAGCAGGCTCTCGGACAGACCGAACTCGCGTCCGTACATGTCGGCGGTGTCGAGGAAGGTCACCCCCGCCCCGATGGCGGCGTCGAGTACCGCCCGCGTGCCCTCGATCGTCTCGGTCGCCGTGCCGGCGCGCCCGAAGTTGTTGCAGCCGAGGCCTACCGCGGATACGCGGAGTCCGGAACGGCCTACGCCGCGGAGGGGAAGAACGGGGGACGTCATCCCTCCACGCTATCGCCGCGTACGACGAAGGGCTCCCCGTCGTGACGAGGAGCCCTTCGATGACGTCAGACCTGGGGGCCTGCCGGCGGAGCCGGAGGCGGCGGGGTCGTACCCGTGGCCGGCGGGTTGTACGGCTGCTGCGCCGGGGGCGCGCCGTAGCCGGGGCCGGCGTATCCGCCACCGTTGCCGGCGACGGGCTGACTCGGCTGAACGGGGATGCCGTTCCACACCGTCTTGTCGGCGAGGAAGGAGTTGGCCCACGGCGCGGGAGCGATCGCGGGGTTCCATCGATTGTTGCTGAAGGCGATGATCGCGAGCCAGATGAGCGCGCCGATACCGGGGATCAACCACAGCAGGAGCAGCGGCCAGTCCTTACCGAGCTTGAGGCCGATGCGGTACGAGTACATGACCGCGACCGCAAGGATCGCGAGGCTGAAGATCGGGCCGATGACCGGGATGTTCGAGAGCACGCTCGAGGCGACCGCGACGATCAGGACCACCCACGGCGAGACATCGCCGAGCTTGGCGGCGATGAGGCCGTTGTATACGGGCACCCAGGCGCGCCACTTGCCCTGCACACCGGCCTTCTCGAAGATCTTCATGTAGAGGAACGACGAGATCACGTATGCCGCGACAGCGAGGATGAAGAGGATCGGGATCAGGACGAGCAAGACTGCTGCGAGAGCGGCGGCACCGCTCCCGTCGTCGTAGTAGTAGGAGTCACTCATGCGAGTTCCTTTCCAAGCGAGTGCGCGGGAAGCATCCATGCGCCCCCCGCGTCTCACATGCTAGCGATCCTGAGACTTTCCTGACAGGGGCGCGCGAGACTTATACAATCAGCGCCACCTCGCCGGGTGCGCCGGCGCGGAGCGTCCACCCCGCGCCCTCCGCCCATTCATGAAGGTCGTCGATGGTCTCGATCCGCGCTCGTTGCACGGCCAGCGCCCGGACCAGCTCCCCCTTCGCGTGTTTGTTGAAGTGGTTGAGGGCGCGCGCCGCGCCGCCGGAGTCCTCGCTCATCACGCGGACGTACACCGCCGCCACCCCGGCGGGAAGGGGACCGAGCGCGGCGTACGCCTCCGAGCGCAGGTCGAGGACGAAGTCCGGCCGAAGCTCTGCCCACGCCTGGCTCACGGCGTCTGCCCAGATGCGTCGCAGCGCCGGAGTGCCCGGCAGCGATGTGCCCGCCGCGAGACGATAGGCCGGGATGCCATCGAGAGCTCCGACCGGTCCGAACGGCGCGGACTGGATCATCACGTGGTCGCCGAGCCAGGCACGCGCCGCGGCGTCGAGGCCGGCGGCATCCAGGGCATCGAAGAGGACCCCGGTGTAGCGATCGATCGCCGGCATGGTCGGCGCGGTACGCAGGGCCGCGTTGTCGCCGATCTCGTGCCGACGCTTCGCGCTGATCTTGAGTACCCGCGCGGCTTCTTCCTCATCGGAGGAGAGAGCGACCAGCGCATCGACGACGGTCTTGCGCGCACCGCTCAACGAGGGCAGGGGCAGCCCCGCGAGATCGAGAGGGAGGCCGTCGCCGCCCGGTCGCTTGGTCTCGGACGGGGGAAGAAGGACGAGCATGGGTTCTCCGCAGACAGACGACGCGCGCCGCCCGGAATCGGGCGACGCGCGTCGAGGGAAAGAGACGGTGTCAGGAGACGAGTGCCGCGTTTCCGGCGACGATCGTGAGTTCGTCGTTCGCCATCGACAGGAAGCCGTCCTCGGCGTTGGCGAGGATCTTCGAGCCGTCGGTACGGGTGATGCGCACCTCGCCCTGGGCGAGGATCGCGAGAACCGGCTCATGACCCTGCATGAAACCGATCTCACCCTCGACGGTCTTGGCCACGACGAGCGAGGCCTCCCCCGTCCACACCTCGGCGTCGGCCGACACCAGGCTCACGCGCAACGACATGTCAGCCGTTCTCCTTCTGGATCTGCGCCCACTTGGCCTCGACGTCGGAGATGCCACCGACGTTGAAGAACGCCTGCTCGGCAACGTGGTCGAACTCACCCTTGACGATCGCGTCGAACGACTCGATGGTCTCCTTGATCGGGACCGTGGAGCCCTCGACACCGGTGAATTTCTTGGCCATGTAGGTGTTCTGCGAGAGGAACTGCTGGATACGACGCGCACGCGACACGACGATCTTGTCCTCTTCCGAGAGCTCGTCGACACCGAGGATGGCGATGATCTCCTGCAGTTCCTTGTTCTTCTGGAGGATCTGCTTCACCGAGGTGGCCACGCGGTAGTGGTCGGCACCGATGTAGCGCGGGTCGAGGATGCGGCTCGTGGAGGTGAGCGGGTCGATGGCCGGGTAGAGACCCTTCGACGCGATCTCACGCGACAGCTCGGTGGTCGCGTCGAGGTGAGCGAAGGTGGTCGCCGGAGCCGGGTCGGTGTAGTCGTCGGCGGGGACGTAGATCGCCTGCAGCGAGGTGATCGAGTGGCCGCGCGTGGAGGTGATGCGCTCCTGGAGCACGCCCATCTCGTCGGCGAGGTTCGGCTGGTAACCCACGGCCGAGGGCATGCGGCCGAGCAGCGTCGAGACCTCGGAACCGGCCTGCGTGAAGCGGAAGATGTTGTCGATGAACAGCAGCACGTCCTGCTTCTGGACGTCACGGAAGTACTCAGCCATCGTCAGGGCCGACAGCGCGACGCGCAGACGCGTTCCCGGCGGCTCGTCCATCTGACCGAACACGAGGGCGGTCTTGTCGAAGACACCGGCCTCTTCCATCTCGCCGATGAGGTCGTTGCCCTCACGGGTACGCTCACCGACACCGGCGAACACCGAGACACCACCGTGGTCCTGCGCGACGCGCTGGATCATCTCCTGGATCAGGACGGTCTTGCCGACGCCGGCGCCACCGAAGAGGCCGATCTTTCCACCCTGCACGTACGGGGTGAGGAGGTCGATCGACTTGATGCCGGTCTCGAACATCTCGGTCTTGGACTCGAGCTGGTCGAAGCTGGGCGCCTTGCGGTGGATGCCCCAACGCTCGGTGATCTCGACCTGCTCACCGGGAGCGGCGTTGAGCACCTCACCGGTGACATCGAAGACCTTGCCCTTGGTGACGTCTCCGACGGGCACCGAGATGGGGCCGCGGGTGTCACGCACTTCCTGACCGCGGACGATGCCGTCGGTGGGCTTGAGGGCGATGGCGCGCACGAGGTCGTCACCGAGGTGCTGAGCGACCTCGAGGGTGATCTCGGTCGACTCGTCACCGATGGTGATCGTGGTCTTCAGCGCGTTGTAGATCTCGGGGATCGCGTCATGCGGGAACTCGATGTCGACGACCGGGCCGGTGACGCGCGCGACGCGTCCGACGACGGCCGCGTCGGTCTTCTCGGCGGTGAGGCTCATGGCTTCTTCTCTCCTTGGGAACTTACTTGCCGGATGCCAGAGCATCGGCGCCGCCGACGATCTCGGCGATCTGCTGCGTGATCTCCGCCTGACGCGCGTTGTTGCGCAGGCGGGTGTAGTCGGTGATGAGCTTGTCGGCGTTGTCGCTGGCCGACTTCATGGCCTTCTGCGTCGCGGCGTGCTTGGCGGCCGACGACTGGAGGAGGGCGTTGAAGATTCGGCTCTGGACGTAGACCGGCAGAAGCGCATCGAGCACGGTCTCGGCGTCCGGCTCGAACTCGTAGAGCGGGTAGATCTCGGCCTGACCCGGGGCCTCGTCGGCCTCTAGCACCTCGAGCGGAAGCAGGCGCACCGACTCGGGCGACTGCGTCATCATGCTGACGAAGCGGTTGTACACGAGGTGGATCTCGTCGACACCCTCGTTGTCGCCACCAGCGCGATACGCCTGGAGAACGGCATCCGAGATTTCCTCCGCGGTGGAGAACTGCGGGGTGTCGGTGTCACCGACCCACTGCGCGGCGCTCGCCATGCGGCGGAACTGGAAGTAGCCGACGGCCTTGCGACCCACCAGGTAGAACACCACGTCCTTGCCCTGCGAACGCAGGAGCTCGGCCAGCTCGAGAGCCTCGCGAAGGATCTGCGAGTTGAACGCTCCCGCCAGGCCTCGGTCGGAGGTGAACACGACCAGGGCCGAACGGCGGATGTTCTCGCGCTCGGTCGTCAGCGGGTGGTCGACGGAGGAGTGCGTGGCCACCGCGGAGACGGCGCTCGTGACGGCCCGCGCGAAGGGCGATGCCGCGCGCACACGCGCCATCGCCTTCTGGATGCGCGAAGCCGCGATGAGCTCCATCGCCTTCGTGATCTTCTTGGTCGTCTGAGCAGAAGAGATCTTCTGCTTGTAGACCCGCAGTTGTGCGCCCATGATTCCGTTCTCGTGTCGTCGCTATCAGCGACGGCCCTTGACGATCCGCTCCTGGTTGACGTCTTCCGCCTCGGCAGCGTCGACCTTCTCGGCGCCGACGACGCCCTGGTCCTTGCCGGGCTGGAATTCCTTCGCGAATGCGTCGATCTTCTGCTCGAGCTCCGCGAGCGTGTCGTCACCGAGCACGTTGGTCTCACGCAGGGTGTCGAGCACCGTCGAGTTGCGGCGGAGGTAGTCCAGCAGCTCGCGCTCGAAGCGCAGGACGTCGGACACCTCGACGGTGTCGAGCTTGCCGTTCGTTCCGGCCCAGATCGAGACGACCTGCTCCTCGACGGGGTACGGCGAGTACTGCGGCTGCTTGAGCAGCTCGGTCAGACGCGCACCGCGGGCGAGCTGACGACGTGAAGCCGCGTCGAGGTCGCTGGCGAACATCGCGAAGGCCTCGAGCGAGCGGTACTGCGCGAGCTCGAGCTTCAGGGTTCCCGACACCTTCTTGATCGACTTGACCTGAGCGTCACCGCCCACTCGCGAGACCGAGATACCCACGTCGACAGCGGGACGCTGGTTGGCGTTGAAGAGGTCGGACTGCAGGAAGATCTGGCCGTCGGTGATGGAGATCACGTTGGTCGGGATGTACGCCGAGACGTCGTTCGCCTTCGTCTCGATGATGGGCAGACCCGTCATCGAACCGGCACCGAGCTCGTCGGAGAGCTTCGCGCAGCGCTCGAGCAGACGCGAGTGCAGGTAGAAGACGTCGCCGGGGTAAGCCTCGCGGCCCGGCGGGCGGCGGAGCAGCAGCGAAACGGCACGGTAGGCCTCGGCCTGCTTCGACAGGTCATCGAAGATGATCAGCACGTGCTTGCCGCCGTACATCCAGTGCTGGCCGATGGCCGAGCCGGTGTAGGGGGCGAGGTACTTGAAGCCGGCGGGGTCGGACGCCGGGGCGGCGACGATGGTGGTGTACTCCATCGCGCCCGCCTCCTCGAGGGCGCCCTTCACCGAAGCGATGGTCGAGCCCTTCTGGCCGATCGCGACGTAGATGCAACGCACCTGCTTGTTGACGTCGCCGGACTCCCAGTTGGCCCGCTGGTTGATGATCGTGTCGATCGCGATCGCCGTCTTACCGGTCTGGCGGTCGCCGATGATGAGCTGACGCTGGCCACGACCGACGGGGATCATGGCGTCGATCGCCTTGATGCCGGTCTGCAGCGGCTCGTGGACGCTCTTGCGCTGCATGACGCCGGGAGCCTGGAGCTCGAGCGCGCGACGCCCCTCGGTCGCGATCTCGCCGAGACCGTCGATCGGGTTGCCGAGCGGGTCGACGACGCGGCCCAGGTAGCCGTCACCGACACCCACCGAGAGGACCTCACCGGTGCGAGTGACGCTCTGGCCTTCTTCGATGCCGGCGAAGTCGCCGAGGACGACCACACCGATCTCGTTCTCGTCGAGGTTCTGAGCGAGGCCCAGCGTGCCGTCCGCGAAGCGGATGAGCTCGTTGGCCATGACGCCCGGAAGGCCCTCGACGTGCGCGATGCCGTCGGCCGCGTCGACGACGGCGCCGACCTCGGTCGCCGCGGCGCCGGTGGGCTCGTAGGCGTTGACGAAGTCCTTCAGCGCGTCACGAATGACGTCGGGGCTGATAGAGAGATCTGCCATTGTCTTCCTTCGTTCGTGGGGCACTCGGCCCCCAGATCCACGCCCATTCGGGCGGAAAGTCTTTAGCCTGCGATCCGCTGGCGGAGGTCAGCGAGACGTGCGGACACGCTCGCGTCGATGACGTCGTCCGCGACCTGCACGCGCAGACCGCCGACCACCGTCGGGTCGATCACGGTGTTCAGCGTGACCGCTGAACCGTAACGTGCGCTGAGAGCGTTCTGCAGACGAGTCTGCTGTTCGGCGCTGAGGGGGGCTGCGGCGTACACGGTGGCGACGATCCGCGCGCGCTGGTCGGCGACGATGCGCTCGGCCCGGCGAAGCAGGGCGCGTACGCGGCGGCCGCGGGCGTGCTGCACCAGCGACGACACGATGAGTGCGGTGCCGGTGCTCGCGCGGCCGTCGAGAAGGGTCGAGACGAGCGACCCCTTCGCCGAGGCCCCGCCGAGGCGCCCACCGAGAGCGAGCTCGAGCTCGCCGTTGCTCGCGACGGTGCGCGAGAAGGCGAACAGCTCCGACTCGATGTCCGCCGACTCGGCGACCGAGGTCGCCTGGATCGCCAGCTCTTCGAGACCCTCGACGAACTGCCCGGCGTTCGACCAGCGCTGCTGGGCAGCGCTGGAGAGCAGGGCGACCGTGGCGGGACGGTAGGTGGAGCCGAAGACGGCCGAGACCAGCCCCGCGCGAGCGGGGGCCGGCACCGACGAGTCGGACAGCGCGCCGCTCAACTGCGACGATCCGCTCACGGCACCGACGGCCGCGAACAGCTCGCGCGCGACGTCGAGATCGACGCCCGACGTGGAGGCCAGGGCCTCCGTCGTCGCGGTCCGCGCCTGAGTGGTCGCGCTGCCCATTACTTGGCCGCCTTCTCGGACGCCTCGAGCTCGGCGAGGAAGCGGTCGACCACGGCGTTCGCACGCGCGTCGTCGGACAGGGTCTCACCGATCACGTTGCCGGCCAGGTCGACCGCGAGGGTACCGACCTCGGAGCGCAGCTGCACGAGGGTCGCCTGACGCTCCGCCTCGATCTGCGCGTGAGCGGACGCGGTGATGCGAGCGGCATCGGCTGCCGCGGTCTCGCGCGCCTCGGCGACGATCTTGCGACCGTCCTGGGTGGCGGACTCGCGGATCTCACCGGCTTCGCGGCGCGCCTCGGCGAGCTGAGCCGTGTACTGCTCGAGGGCGGCCTCGGCCTGACGCTGGGCCTCGTCGGCCTTCGCGATGTTGCCCTCGATGGCAGCACTGCGCTCGTCGAGCAGCTTCGCCATGCGCGGCAGAGCGACGCGCCACACCACGAAGATGATGACGACGAAGCACACCGCCGACCAGATGATGTCGTAGACCGCAGGAAGCAGCGGGTTGTGCGCTTCCCCCGCGGGCTCCGCGGCGAGAGTGACAAGAGCGTTCAGCATCCTGTCTCCTTACAGTGAATCGAGAGCGGCCGGGATCAAGTGAAGATGAAGCCGGTCGCGATACCGATGAAGGCGAGCGCCTCGGTGAAGGCGATACCGATGAACATCAGGACCTGCAGGCGGCCCGCGAGCTCGGGCTGACGGGCGACGCCCTCGATCGTCTTGCCGACGACGATGCCCACGCCGATGGCGGGGCCGATGGCGGCGAGACCGTAGCCGATCGTGGCGACGTTACCGGTGACCTGGGCGAGAACCGTAGTTGCGTCCACGGGTTTTTTCCTTTCGTTGGGTGGCTCGGCGTGCGCCGGGCCGCTCAGTGCTCTTCTGCGACCGCGAGCTGGATGTAGACCGCGGTGAGGATCGCGAAGACGTACGCCTGGAGGAAGGCGACGAAGATTTCGAACAGGGTGAAGGCGAAGCCGAAGGCCAGCGAACCGGCGCCGAGAGCCGTCCACCATCCGCTGAGCCCCACGACGAAGAACTGCGTCGCCGAGAAGAACAGGACCAGCATGAGGTGACCGACGACCATGTTCATCAGCAGACGCAGCGTCAGGGTGACGGGCCGGATGATGAAGGTGGAGAGGAACTCGAGCGGGACGATGACGATGTACAGCGGCCACGGGACGCCCGAGGGCAGCAGCGCGTTCTTGAAGAAGCCGGCGGGGCTCTTCTTGATGCCTGCGTAGATGAAGGTGACGTAGGCCACGATCGCGAGCAGCATCGGAACGGCGATGACGCTGGTGCCGGCGATGTTCAGGAACGGGATGACACCCGTGATGTTCATGAACAGCACCATGAAGAAGATGGTGGTGAGGATCGGCAGGAAGCGCTTGCCGTCCTTGCGTCCGAGGATGTCCTCGGCGATGTTGACGCGGACGAAGTCCAAGCCCATCTCGGCGACGCTCTGGAAGCGGCCGGGGACGACCTTCATGCGGCGAGTGCCGAGCACGAGGAAGAGAACGAGGGCCAGCGTCGCCAGCATCTGCGTGAGGTTGATACGCGTGATCGCGAAGATCGTGCCCTCGAACAGCACCGCATCCGGGAAGAACTCCGAGATGGACGGCGGGTGGAACTCGGCACCCGCGGACGCGAAGTTCGTGATCAGGGTCGCAGCTTGAGTAGTCAGCGCTGGCTCCAGCTTCGGGGCATCGGTGTGAACCGTTGCGACGATGGTCGGTGATTGTTACCCGAAGTGCGAGCCTGGAGAAGAGTTCCAATCGCGGGTGGGTACTACGGCAACCCTATCAAACTCCCGGCGGATCCATGAGTCCGAGTGCCGTGATCGTCTCGCCGACGGACTAATGGGCCTCGACGTGCCGCCTCATGAGATACGGGGGTCTCAGGATCGGCGATCACCCGCGTCGGGGTCGGTGGGCAGGGTCACGTCGCTCACGCTCGGGATACGCATGCGCAGCAACACGACCACGTCGACGGCGAGCGAGGCGATGACGCTGACGACGAGCGCCACGTAGAACACGACCGGGTCGACCCACCCCTGTCCGCGCAGCACCACGATCGCCACGATGAACAGGATGAGCTTCAGCAGCCACCCGCCCAGGACGATTCCGAAGAAGATCGGCACGTAGAGGGCATCTCCGAACCAGCGGTTCGCCACGAGGATGCTGATGGCCGTCACCGCGAGGAAGATCGCGCTGACCGCGACGCCCGACAGGGCGCTGCCGAGGCCTCCCCCGCCCCCGACGAGGAAGCCCACGACAGCCCCGAGCACGAGCAGCACCGCCGTCACGATGCCACCCCATACCAGGGCGGTGCGCAGCACCGGGGTACTGGAGAGAGGGCGACGAGGGGCGGGCGAAACACTGCTCATGAGGGGGACTCCGGTCGGGTGGGTCGGGGTCGGCGGGACAACCGCAGACGGTGCTGGGAGGGCAGGAGCGTGAGGACGGCGCAAGCGGCGACACCGGTCACGCCGAAGGCGATGCCGATCGCGTAGTCGCCGGGCCAGCCCTGCTGGGTGCCGATGTACATCAGCAGGAACGCGAGGCTCACCACGGCGGTCCAGCTGTAGAAGATGAGGACCGCGTCGCGGTCGGTGTGCCCCATGTCGAGCATGCGGTGGTGAAGGTGCTTGCGGTCCGGCGAGAAGGGCGATCTGCCCGCCCACTGCCGCCGAGCGACCGCGAGCCCGAAGTCGAGCAGGGGCAGCAGCACGATGACCACGGGCAACAGGATCGGGATGAAGGCACCGAGCAGCTGCGAACGGCCGATCTTCTCGGGATCGAGCACCGCGGGGTCGAGCTGACCGGTGATCGCGACGGCGGAGCTCGCCATGAGCAGCCCCAGCATGAGCGCGCCCGCGTCGCCCATGAAGAGCTTCGCCGGGGTCCAGTTCATCGGGAGGAAGCCCAGGCACGCCCCCACGAGCACCGCCGCGATGAAGGACGCGAGGTTGAAGTAGGTGCTCGCTCCGGTATCGCGCACGAGGAGGTACGAGTACGCGAAGAAGACGCCGTTGGCGATCAGGCAGACGCCCGCCACGAGACCGTTCAGCCCGTCGATGAAGTTCACGGCGTTCATGACGACGACCATCGCGAACACGGTCAGCAGGAAGCTCACCCAGCTCGATCCCACCGTGAGTGCGCCGATCGGCAACGACAGGATCTGCAGCTGACCGAACCAGGCGATGATGCCGGCCGCCACGAACTGCGCCCCGAGCTTGATCATCCAGTCGAGATCCCACAGGTCGTCTGCGACGCCGACGAGCACGATGAGCAGCACCGCCCCAAGCAGAGAGAGCACCGGGACGGGGTCGATCCAGAAGATCGCGAAGTAGGGGTTCCTGCTCGAGAGCGCGAAGGCGGCGACCACGCCGAGGAACATCGCGACACCACCGAGGCGCGGGGTGGGCGTCTTGTGCACATCGCGGTCGCGGATGCCGGGGTACAGCTTGAACCGCAGAGCGAGCTTCCACACCACCCACGACAGCGCGAGCGTGACCGCCGCCGTGAACAGGATGGTGAGGAGGTATTGGGTCACGGACCCGGCGCCTCGGCATCCGGGGTCGTTGCGGAGGGTGTCGCGAGGGGGTCCACGACCTCGTCGACGGGGTCCGGCTCGAGGAGGTCGCCCACCACCGCGCGCAGACGGTCGCGCGAGATCGCGCCCTCGCGCAGCACGCGGATCTGCGGTTCCGCTCCCCCGACGAGTGTCGTGGCATCGATGATCGTCGAGGCGACGCCCGTCTCGCTGACGCCGGCGTCGAGGTAGGCCGCCACACTGTCGCCGAGCATGTCACGAGCGGAGTCGATGTCGACCGCCGCTGCTCGACCCGTGAGGTTCGCGCTCGACACCGCGAGCGGTCCGGTCTCTTCGAGCAGTTCGAGCGTCATCTTCTGCGCGGGCATGCGCACCGCGACCGTGCCGTGCGTGTCACCGAGGTCCCACGAGAGCGAGGGCTGGGCGGGAAGCACGATCGTCAGCCCTCCCGGCCAGAACTCGCGAACGAGATCGTCGACGGCGGGAGGGATCTCGGCGACGAGGGCCCGCAGCGTCCCGACTCCGGGAACGAGGACGGGCGGCGGCTGCTGGCGTCCGCGGCCCTTCGCCTCGAGCAGGCCCGCGACGGCACGCGCGTTGAAGGCGTCCGCGGCGATTCCGTAGACGGTGTCGGTGGGGAGCACGACGAGCTCGCCGCGGCCGATCGCTTGACGCGCGTGGCGCATTCCGGACAGCAGCTGCGATTCGTCACGGCAGTCGTAGACGGGTGACATAACGCGCGTCAGTCTAGTCGCGCGCCGCCCTCCGCGTGGTCACGGACGGGTGGCGGTGGTGGCGCGATCCCTGCTCGTCAGATCGCGGTGGGTCGCGGCCGAGCGCCAGCCGTCGGCGACGAGGATGTCGCGGATGGCCTCGCCCTGCCACTCGCCGTGCTCGATGACGATCATCGCCCCGGGGTGACCGAGCCGGAGTCCGACGCGGCTGAGATGGCGCACGGCATCCAGTCCGTCCGGTCCCCCGTACAGCGCCGCCGGCGGGTCGTAGAGACGCACCTCGGGATCACGCGGGATCGCGTCGTCGGGAACGTAAGGAGGGTTGGATGCCACGACCGACACGGTTCCGTCGAGCTCGCGGAACGCGTCGGCGAGGTCGACGAAGGCGAGTGTGACGTTGTCGGCACCGACGCGGGCCACGTTCTGCTTCGTCCAGACGAACGCATCAACCGAGTTCTCGGCGGCGAAGACACGGGCGTGGGGCACCTCGGTGGCCATCGCGAGCGCGATCGCGCCGCTGCCGGTTCCGAGATCGACCGCGATCGGCGCCTCGGATGCCGCAGAGCGCAGCGCGTCGATCGCGAGCTGGGCCACCATCTCCGTCTCGGGGCGCGGGACGAACACGCCCGGTCCCACCGCCAGCTCCAGGGAACGGAACGGCGCGAGACCGGTGAGGTGCTGCAGGGGCTCACGGGCCGCACGGCGGTCGAGCAGAGGGGCGAGGGCGCGCGCGGCGGGCTCCGGCATCCGGTCTCCGCGGATGGCGGCGGCCTGCACCCCGCCGCGGGAGGAGTCGAGCACATGGGCGACGAGGAGTTCGGCGTCGACCTGCGGATCAGGTACTCCCGCCGCGTGCAGTCGCTGCGCGGCGGAGCGCAGGACATCGGCGACCGAAAGGGCCGTGGGGACGGGGAGCGGGACGGTCTCTGGCATGACGGGAGCCCAGCCTAGTCGCGCGGCGTCACACGGGCCGGCGGTGTCGGAAGGCTCGCCTAAAATGATCGCGTCCCGACCGACGGCGAAAGGCGAGCCATGCCCGGCATCCACTCCGACATCACCTCTGCATTCGGCGACACGCCGCTCGTGCGGCTGAACCGCGTCGCCGAAGGCGCGGGCGGCCAGATCCTCGCCAAGCTCGAGTTCTACAACCCCGCCTCGAGCGTCAAGGACCGCCTCGGCATCGCCATCATCGACGCGGCCGAAGCCTCGGGCGAGCTCAAGCCCGGCGGCACGATCGTCGAGTCGACGAGCGGCAATACCGGCATCGCACTCGCCATGGTGGGCGCCGCACGCGGGTACAAGGTCATCCTCACGATGCCGGCCTCGATGTCGAAGGAACGCCGCATCCTGCTCAAGGCCTTCGGCGCCGAGCTCGTACTCACCGATCCCACCAAGGGCATGTCGCACGCCGTGGACGAGGCCAAGCGCATCGTCGCCGAGACGCCGGGCGCCGTCTGGGCCCGCCAGTTCGAGAACGAGGCGAACCCCGCGATCCACCGCAAGACCACGGCCGAAGAGATCCTGCGCGACACCGAGGGCAAGGTCGACTACTTCGTCGCCGGAATCGGCACCGGCGGCACCATCACCGGCGTCGGCCAGGTGCTCAAGGAGCGCGTGCCCGGGGTCAAGGTCGTCGCCGTCGAGCCCCGCCGACTCCCCCGTGCTCACCAAGGGCCACCCCGGTCCCCACAAGATCCAGGGCATCGGCCCCAACTTCGTGCCCGCGATCCTCGACCGCGACATCATCGACGAGGTGATCGACGTCGAGTTCGACGACGCGATCCGCCTGGCCCGTGAGACGGCTGCGAAAGACGGCATCCTGGTCGGCATGTCGTCGGGTGCGGCGATCTGGGCGGCCCTCGAGGTCGCGCGGCGCCCCGAGGCGGCGGGCAAGAACATCGTCGTCATCATCCCCTCCTACGGCGAGCGGTACCTCTCGACGGCGCTCTACGAGCACCTGCGCGAAGACTGACGTGGGGGTCCTCTCCCGCATCCGCGAAGACATCTCCTCGGCCAAGCTCCGCGATCCCGCGGCGCGCGGCGGCCTCGAGATCGCGC
This sequence comes from Microbacterium sp. SORGH_AS_0421, assembly GCF_030818635.1. Lineage (NCBI taxonomy): Bacteria > Bacillati > Actinomycetota > Actinomycetes > Micrococcales > Microbacteriaceae > Microbacterium > Microbacterium sp. SORGH_AS_0421. The sequence goes on along the minus strand of NZ_JAUTAO010000001.1, from coordinate 2,120,617 downwards.
TGCTGTACCCGGGGCTTCACGCCGTGTGGGCGTACCGCATCGCGAACCGGCTCTGGCGACGGGGTCTGCGCTTCCCGGCGCGGGCCCTGTCGCAGGTGACCCGGTGGCTCACCGGGATCGAGATCCACCCCGGCGCCGCGATCGGTCGACGCTTCTTCATCGATCACGGCATGGGTGTCGTGGTCGGCGAGACGGCCGAGGTCGGCGACGACGTGATGCTGTACCACGGCGTCACCCTGGGCGGTCGTCAGCGCGAGGGCGGCAAACGCCACCCGACCCTGCACGACGGGGTCGCGGTCGGCGCCGGGGCGAAGATCCTCGGGCCGATCACGATCGGCGCCCGCAGCGCCGTCGGCGCCAACGCCGTCGTGACCGCGGATGCCCCGGCCGACAGCGTGCTCGTCGGCGTCCCCGCCAAAGCGCGTCAACGCCGTGCCGGCGAGGACACCCGCGCGGTGCTGACGACGCCCGAGTACTGGATCTGAACACCCCCGTGCGGGTCCGCCATCGCCGCGTTCCCGCACGGGGGTGGGTCGGTCAGACCGACAGGCGGTTCTCCGCCGCGGCCAGGTGGTCGTAGCCCGGGGTGCGCAGCATCTCATGCAGGTGGCGGCGTCGCACGCCCATGTTGCCGCCGTCGTAGATCGGCAGGCACAGCACGTCCTGCATGATGCCGCCGAGCGGTACGCGGTCGCCGTAGGAGTCCACCCCGACGAGGCGCATCGCGTCATAGACCGTCTGCACGGCGAGCTCGGAGTTGTAGATCTTCGACATGTTCGACAGCTCGCGGTCGAGGCCCCCGGTCTTGTCGAAGTGGTCGGCGGCCTTCCAGGCGAAGTACCGGCCGACCTCGATCCGCGTCTTGATGTCGGCGAGCATGTATCCGGCGTTCTGGTGGTCGATGACCGGCACACTGCCCGAGCGCTTCTCGGTCGAGACGAAGTCGTACGCGATCTCGAAGGCACGGCGCATCTTGCCGACCGCCGCCGCGGCGATGCTGGAGCACGTCCACGAGAACGATCCCTTCGTCAGCGCCATCCCGTCACCGGGCGCACCGATGAGGTTCTCCACGGGCACGCGGACGTCGACGAAGTCCACGTACGGCGAGTTCGTGGCGAGGTGGCCCATCGTGTCGATGATGCCCGAGAAGGTGACACCGGGCGTGCCCTTCTCGACGACGATGATCGCGAGCGACTCGGCCGGGGGCTTGGTCTCGTCGATGCGGCAGACGACGCTGATGATGTCGGCGCCCTCGTCGTCCCAGCCCGAGGCGTTGGTCGTGTACGCCTTCCGCCCGTTGATGACCCACTCGTCACCGTCGCGGACGGCGAAGGTCTGCACGCCGTACTTCGGGTCGGGGTGATCGAAGTTGGCGCCTCCCGCCGCCTCCGTGAACGCGATCGCCGCGAGAGCGGGGCTGCCGTCGACGAAGGGCGCGAGGAAGCGTTCCTTCTGCTCGGGCGTGCCCGCCGTGATGATCGGGAAGGTGCCGAGACCGGTACCGAGGACGATGGTCGGGGTGTTGATCTCGACGCGCGCGAGCTCCTCGCACGCGAGGGCGAACTGCAGGTTGCTGAAGCGGTGCCCGCCGTTCTCGACCGGGATGAGTCCCTTGACGAATCCGGCATCCACCATCTGCTGGTAGAAGGGCTTCAGGGCGCGGAACCGGTCGAGCGGGTCGGGAATCGGCGCGATGACGTCGGGAACCTGGCTGAGCACGGTCTCGGCGAACTCCCGCGCTTGCAGGCGCAGACCGAGCTGCTCTTCGGAGAGGGTGAAGTCGATGGCCACGGATGAGCTCCTGTCTCGTCGGATGAGGTGTGGGTAGCGTCGCAGCGCCGCGGACCGCGGGAATTGGACGCGCGTGCACGACGGCGAGGACGACAGTGCACGCGATGCAGCGGTGAGCACTTCGTTACCGGGATGACACGCGACGCGGCGTCCCGGGTAACAGCACGTTGCTCTGCTGAGTTCGTCGACATGCGCGGGCCGCCGAGGAGGAACCGATGAATCGATGGGACACTCGCGAGCGACCGCCGCGAGAACAGTTCGCGTACTGGCGCGAAGTCGTGTGCGCCGCCTTCACACCGCTCAGCCCCGCGGCGCGCGACGCGCGCGACGACTGGTCCCGCGTGGGTCTGGAGGGCCGGGTCGAGAGCAGGCCGTTCGGCCACACCACCGGTGCCGAGATCGCGACGTGCGCACAGGTCATCCACCACGGCCCCGACGAGGTGCGCCGCGTCGAGGACGAGGTCGTCTTCGTCAACCTCATGCTCGACGGACGCTGCGTCGTCTCGCAGGACGGCCGACGCAGCATGTCGGGTCCGGGGACGTTCTCGATCGTGGATGCCACCCGCTCGTTCACGCTGGACTACCTCGACCCGTGGCGGACGGTGTCGTTCCGCGTGCCGGCTCACGACATCCCCGACGTCCTGCGAGCGGATGCCACGGCACGCACGTTCTCCGCCGCGACCGGGCTCGGCGCAGTCATCGCCGACACCCTGCGCTCCTCGTGGGAGCAGGCGTCGAGAATGACCGACAGCGAAGCGGATGCCGTGGGGGTCGCCGTCGCGTCTCTGAGCCGGGCCCTCACGCATTCCGCGACGACCGAATCCCTCGGCGACGAACGGGGCGGCGACGAGGCGCTGCGTCGCAGCATCGAGCGCCACCTCGAGCGCCACATCCGGTTCGTGGACACGTCGCCGACAGCCATCGCTCGACACTTCGCCGTCTCGGTGCGAAAGCTCCACCAGCTGTACGAGGACGCTCCCCTCACGTTCGGCCAGACCGTCATGCGCGTGCGGGTGCGGGAGTGCGCCGACGACCTGCGCGCGGAGCGCGGGCGGATGACGATGACGCAACTCGCCGCCAAGTGGGGCTTCAGCGACCTGTCGCACCTGCACCGGGCCTTCCGCCACCACCTCGGGCAGACGCCCCGCGAGATCCTGGAGCACCTCGACGACGACAGCGCCCTGTGGGAGCGCGCCGGGTAGCCGTCCTGCGCTGGGGTGTCCGTGCAGCCTCGCGAGGCGGATCGCGCCGGGTAGCTGTCGCAGCCTCGTGAGGCACGTCGCAGCGCGTGGACGTGGGTCGCGGCGGTCCGTGGCGTTTGTGAGAGACGCGCTGCTCGACGCCGTCGTAGGCTCGAGACATGACGCGCCTGCACGACCTGTCGCTCGTCGCGCAGGTCGGAGGCCTCGCCGACGGCACGCTCGACCCGCGCGAGCTCACGGCCCACTATCTCGACCGCATCTCCCGGTTGTCCGACCTGGGCGCATTCGCCGAGGTGACCCCCGATGCCGCGCTGCGCCGCGCCGCCACCCTCGATCGGGCCGCGACCGGTCCCCTGTGGGGCGTGCCGCTCGCCGACAAGGACCTCGTCGCCCGCGCCGGTGTCCCCACCCGCTACGGCTCACGAGCCCGCGCGCACCTCGTGCCCACGGCATCCGATCCCCTTGCCGAAGCACTGGATGCCGCGGGGGCGGTCAACGTGGGAAAGACGAGCACGTCGGAGTTCGGGCTCACCGGCTTCACCGAGCCGCTCATCCACGCGCCGGCGCGGGATCCGTGGCGCCTCACGGCCGGGGCGGGCGGATCCAGTGGTGGGGCCGCCGTCGCCGTCGCGGCGGGGCTCTTGCCGGCGGCCGTCGGCTCGGATGGCGGTGGGTCGATCCGCATCCCCTCGGCGACCGTGGGTGTCGTCGGACTCAAACCGTCGCGGGGGCGGCTACCGATCGGATCCGGCTTCGACTCCCCGGACGGCCTGTCGGTGACCGGACCGATCGCCCGCTCGGCAGAGGACGCCGGGCTGCTGCTCGACGCGCTCGTCGGCCTCGCGCCGTTCACGTACGCCACGGCGGCGCCCGGCACGGGGCCGTTCGTCGAGGCCGCCCGGCGTCCACCGGGAGCGTTGCGCGTGGGGATCACGACCGTGTCGCCGTGGGACGACGACGAGGACATCGTGCTCGACGCCGACGCCCGCACCGCTTTCGACACCGCCGCCGCCTGGCTCAGCGACGCCGGACATGCCGTGGCGGATGCCGACTGGCATCCCTTCGGCTACGCGTCGCTGTTCCACGTGCTGTGGAGAGCGAGCGCAGCGCGGATCCCGTTGAGCGACGACGACATGATGCTCGTCGAGCCGTTGACGGCGTGGCTCGTCCGCGAGGGACGCCGACTGTCCGCGCTGGACCTGCTCGGCGGTCTGGCCTCGGCGCGCGCGTTCGAACGCCGCACGATCGCCGACTTCGCCGCTTTCGACGCGGTGCTCACTCCCGCGCTGGCGCAGCGGCCGCAACCCGTGGGGGCTTACGCCGGACATGGCCCCGAGCGGACGTTCGCGATGCAGGTGGAGTACGCGCCGTATTCGAGCTTCGTCAACGTCGCCGGGCTACCCGCGCTGACGGTGCCGCTGACCAGGGACGCCACCGGCCACCCCGTGTCCATCCAGCTCGTCGGGCGTCCGGGCGGCGAGGCGACGCTGCTGTCGCTCGCCGCGCAGCTCGAGCGGCGCCGTGGCCCTCTCCCCCACCCGCCCGCCTGGGACGACTGACCCCCATCAGTGCACAGCGCAGGAGATCCGCCCGCGCCGCGCTCTGCGGACGGGTCACGGCCGTGGATCCTGTGTCGCGGTCCCGGAATGGCGCCCGTCAGGGCAACAGGCCCGCCGCCGCGAAGGCGCGGACGTAGATCTCGCGGATCACGCCCTCTTTGCGGGCGTTGTACTCACTCATCAAGCCGTCGGCCGCGACCTCGCGTTTGACCGCGGCATACCGCTGTCGACCGGCCTCGTCTGCGCGCAACCAGTCGCGGAAGATGCGGTGCCGCGCCGCCTCGGGACTGTCGGGCGGCCACACGTGCAGGTTGGCGGCCGGCTCCGCCGAGACCAGGCAGCGGTGCCCCAGCCACCACGGCTCGCGCACGCGCAGCACGAATCCGAGCGCCTCGAGGGCAGGGACGAAGGCGTCCTCGTCGTCGGTATCGGCGACCGTCAGGTCGATGTCGATGATCGGCTTGGCTGCCAGCCCCGGCACCGACGTCGAGCCGATGTGTTCGATCGCGAGGACGCGGTCACCCAGCGCACCGACGATGCGGGAGCGGAGCACCTCGAAGATCTCGGGCCACGCGGCATCCGGATCCACGATCTCGATCTGCCGGACCTGCTCGGCGGGACCGACCCACGGCGAGAGCCCGGGCGGGGGCGGGGTGTCGTCGAACGACACGATCTGAGCGGCGGTGGGCACCACCCGAGCTTAGGAGTCGGCGAGGGCCGCGAGCCGCGCTTCTTCGTCGGCCGTGATGGCCGACTCGATGATCGGGCCGAGGGCGCCGTCCATCACCTGGTCGAGGTTGTACGCCTTGTACCCGGTGCGGTGATCGGCGATGCGGTTCTCGGGGAAGTTGTAGGTGCGGATGCGCTCGGAGCGATCCATGCCGCGGATCTGCGACTTGCGCGCATCGGCGGCGACGGCGTCGCGCTCCTCCTGCTGCTTGGCGAGAAGGCGGGCGCGCAGCACGCGCATGCCGGCCTCGCGGTTCTGCAGCTGCGACTTCTCGTTCTGCATCGACACGACGATCCCGGTGGGAACGTGGGTGATGCGCACGGCGGAGTCGGTCGTGTTGACGGACTGACCACCGGGGCCCGACGAGCGGAAGACGTCGATCTTCAGGTCGTTGGGGTCGATCGCGACCTCTTCGGGCTCGTCGACCTCGGGGAAGACGAGCACGCCCGTGGTGGAAGTGTGGATGCGCCCCTGCGACTCGGTGGCCGGCACGCGCTGCACGCGGTGCACGCCGCCCTCGTACTTCAGGTGCGCCCACACTCCCTGGGCCGGGTCGCTCGAGGACCCCTTGATCGCGACCTGCACGTCCTTGTAGCCGCCGAGGTCGGACTCCGTGCGCTCGAGGAGCTCGGTCTTCCAGCCCATGGATGCCGCGTACTGCAGGTACATGCGCAGCAGGTCGGCCGCGAAGAGGGCGCTCTCGGCTCCCCCCTCGCCGCCCTTGATCTCCATGATGACGTCGCGGGCGTCGTCGGGGTCGCGCGGGATGAGCAGACGTCGCAGACGCTCCTGCGTCTCGGCGACCCGCTCCTCGAGACCCGGCACCTCGTCGGCGAACGCCTCGTCCTCGCGGGCGAGCTCGCGGGCGGCCTCGAGATCATCGGATGCCGAGACCCACGCCTCGTGCGCCGTCACGATCCGCGACAACTCGGCATAACGCCGGTTGACGCGCTTGGCGCGCGCGGCGTCCGCGTGCACGGCCGGGTCGGAGAGCTCTTCCTGGACGGCCTTGTGCTCCTCGAGCAGTCCGCGGACCGACTCGAACATCGCGGGCTCCGACATCGCGTCTCCCGCCCCGATCAGCGGATGCTGTTGTCGTCACCGCCGCGCGCGGGCGCCGGGATCGACTTCTGCATCTGCACGAGGAACTCGACGTTCGACTGGGTCTCCTTGAGCTTTCCGAGCACGACCTCGAGGGCCTGCTGGGGCTCGAGGCCGGCCAGCGCGCGACGGAGCTTCCAGGTGATCTTGACCTCGTCGTTCGACAGCAGCATCTCTTCACGGCGGGTGCTCGACGCGTTGACGTCGACGGCCGGGAAGATGCGCTTGTCGGCGAGCTGGCGGTTCAGGCGCAGCTCGCTGTTGCCAGTGCCCTTGAACTCTTCGAAGATGACGTCGTCCATCTTGGAGCCGGTCTCCACCAGGGCCGTGGCGAGGATGGTGAGCGATCCACCGTTCTCGATGTTGCGCGCGGCGCCGAAGAAACGCTTGGGCGGGTACAGCGCCGAGGCGTCGACGCCACCGCTCAGGACGCGTCCCGAGGTGGGAGCGGCGAGGTTGTAGGCGCGACCGAGGCGGGTGATCGAGTCGAGCAGCACGACGACGTCGCGGCCGAGTTCCACGAGACGCTTCGCGCGCTCGATGGCGAGCTCGGCGACGGTGGTGTGGTCTTCGGCCGGGCGGTCGAACGTCGAAGCGATGACCTCGCCGCGCACCGTACGCTGCATGTCGGTGACCTCTTCGGGGCGCTCGTCGACGAGCACGACCATGAGGTGGACCTCGGGGTTGTTCGTGGCGATCGCGTTGGCGATCTGCTGCAGAACGATGGTCTTACCGGCCTTGGGCGGGGCGACGATCAGGCCGCGCTGGCCCTTGCCGACCGGGGCGACCAGGTCGATGATGCGCTGCGTGAGCTTCTCGGGGCCGGTCTCCAGGCGCAGGCGCTCCTGGGGGTAGAGCGGCGTGAGGTTGTTGAACTCGACGCGAGCGGCGGCGTCGTCAACCGACAGACCGTTGATCGAGTCGACCTGCACGAGTGCGTTGTACTTCTGGCGCCCCTGCTGCTCGCCCTCGCGGGGCTGCTTGATCGCACCGACGACGGCGTCGCCCTTGCGCAGGTTGTACTTCTTCACCTGGCCGAGCGAGACGTAGACGTCGCTCGGGCCGGGCAGGTACCCCGTGGTGCGGACGAAGGCGTAGTTGTCGAGCACGTCGAGGACACCGGCGATGGGGACGAGGACGTCGTCCTCACCGATCTCGGTCTCGAACTCGTCGCCCGCGACGCTCTGGCCACGGCGCTTGTTGCGCTGACGGTTGCGGCTGTTCGCCGAGCCGCCCTGCTGCTGCTGGGCCTGCTGGCCGTTCTGCGCGCTGTCACGCTGAGCGTTCTCACGCTGAGCGTTGTCGCGCTGGGCGTTCTCGCGCTGGGCGTTCTCGCGCGGGGTCTTCTCGGGCGCCTCGGCCTCGTCGGCGGAGGGCTGTGCCGGCGTCTCGCCCTTGTCGGCGTCGGCCTTGTTGCGGTTGCGGTTGCGCGAGCGGCTGCGGCCGCGGCCGCGGGCCGGTGTCTCGTCGCCCTGCTCGGCGCTCTCGGGCGCCGACGCGTCGGTCGATGCGCCCTCGGCCGACACCGTGTCGGTCGCCGAAGCAGCGGCGTCGTCGGTCGAACCGGTCTCAGCGGACGCGGTCTCGGTGGCGCTCGCCTCGTCGGCGGCGGTCGTCTCGGCGACGGCGGGGGTCTCGGCGACGGCGGGGGTCTCGGCGGCGGCCTCGGCGTCAGCGGCGACGTCGGCCGCCGTGGTGACGGGCGTGGCGGCGTCGGCGGACTCGTCCGCGGCCGGCGCTTCGGCCGCAGCGGCGTCCGCGGCAGCCTTCTCTTCGGCGGCGGCGGCCTCAGCGGCGGCCGTCTCCTCGGCGGTGGCGCTCTTCGCACGGCGCGGAGCGCGCTTCCGCGGAGCGCGAGCGGGCTTCTCGACGGGGGCGGCCTCCTCGACGGGGGCCTCCGCGACGGGGGCCTCTTCGGCCGCGGGCGCGGCGTCGGCGGCAGGCGCCTCGGCGAGCGCGTCGTCGGTGAACAGCGCCTCGGGCTGCGCGTCGGCAGCGGCGGCGTCCGCCTCGGCGGGCTCGTCGACAGCGGGGGCGCCAGCGCCCTCCGCAGCGGCCTCGGTGGCCTGTTCGGTGTCGGTGCCCTGATCGGCAGCGGTGGGCTGCTCGTCGGTCTCGACGCCCTCGGGCGCGTCGACGGGCTGGGTCTCGGAGATGGACTCCACGAGTGCTCCTCAGAAAATGAAACGTGATCAGATCGCGCTTCGCCATGCAGAACGCAGACGAAGGACACCAGCGGTTCGGGAGACTGCAGCCGATACCGGGTTCGCGATGTGTTGCGGATTTCGCAGGTGGTGCAGAGGCTCAGATTCGCGAAGTTACGCGGAACCCTCTGCGTTTTTCACTGTACCACCCTTGACGTCGACGGCGAGCATGAGGGCCTGCCACGGGGTGTCGACGACGGATGCCATAAGATCTGCGGCTGCAAGTCGCTGCCCCGGGCCGTCGGCGAGCACGAGCACGCTGGGCCCGGCGCCCGAAACGACGGCGGCGTAGCCCTCGGCGCGGAGCGCCCGCACGAGACGGTCGGTCTCGGGCATGGCCTGCGCGCGATAGTTCTGGTGCAGCTTGTCTTCGGTCGCTGCCATCAGCAGTTCGGGGCTCTGCGTCATCGCCGCGATCAGAAGGGCCGAGCGCGAGACGTTGAACACCGCGTCCTCGCGCGGCACCTGCAGCGGCTGCAGGCTCCGCGCCACGGCGGTCGACATCGTGAAGCTCGGCACGAAGACGAGCGGCGACACGCCACGGTGCACGATGAGCTGCTTGTGCTGGGGGCCCTCGGCATCCATCCACGCGATCGTGAGTCCGCCGAAGAGACCCGGTGCCACGTTGTCGGGGTGCCCCTCCATCTCGGTGGCGAGGCGCAGCAGGTCGACGTCGCTGAAGGCGACCTCTCCCTCGAGCAGACCCTTCGCGGCCAGGATGCCCGCGACCACGGCGGCCCCGGACGATCCCATGCCGCGCCCGTGCGGAATGACGTTGTGCGCCGTCAGCCGCAGTCCCGGAAGGGAACGACCGACCGAGGCGTACGTGTGCGCCATCGCGCGCACCACGAGGTGCGAGGCGTCGCGGGGGACGTCAATCGCGCCCTCCCCCTCCACCTCGATCTCGAGGCGGTCCGCATCGAGCTGCTCGACGACGAGCTCGTCGTACACGCTCAGGGCGAGGCCGAGGGTGTCGAAGCCGGGCCCGAGGTTCGCGCTGGTGGCGGGAACGCGAACGGCGACCCGACGACCGGGGCCTGGGCTCACGCGGTCACCGGCTGCAGGTCGAGCACGGAGGCGACCTCCGAGGTGGCGGCGTCAACGACCGTGGGCGAGACGTCCGTGCCGTCGGCGCGGCGCAGGGCCCACTGGGGGTCCTTCAGGCCGTGACCGGTGACGGTGAGGACGACCTTGGCGCCGGCCGGGATGACCCCGGCCTCGGCACGTTCGAGCAGACCCGCGACGCTGATCGCGGAGGCCGGCTCGACGAAGATGCCCACCTCGCCGGCGAGGATCTTCTGCGCCTCGAGGATGCCGGCGTCGTCGATCGCGCCGAAGTAGCCGTCGGTGGCGTCGCGTGCCTCGAGGGCAAGCTCCCAGGACGCGGGGTTTCCGATGCGAATCGCGCTGGCGATGGTCTCGGGCTGCCTGACGACCTCGCCGCGCACGAGAGGTGCGGAGCCGGCGGCCTGGAAGCCGAACATGCGCGGCACGCGGGTGGCGACGCCGCGGGCGGCCTCTTCGCGATAGCCGCGCGAGTACGCGGTGTAGTTGCCGGCGTTGCCGACCGGGATGAAGTGGAAGTCGGGAGCGTCGCCGAGGACCTCGACGACCTCGTAGGCCGCCGTCTTCTGCCCCTCGATGCGGTCGGGGTTGACCGAGTTGACCAGGTGCACCGGGTAGTGGTCGGCGAGCTCGCGCGCGATCTCGAGGCAGTCGTCGAAGTTGCCCCGGATCTGGATGAGCCGGCCGTTGTGGGCGACGGCCTGGCTGAGCTTGCCCATGGCGATCTTGCCCTCGGGCACGAGCACCGCGGCGGTGATGCCGGCGTGCGCGGCGTACGCCGCCGCCGAAGCCGAGGTGTTGCCGGTCGAGGCGCAGATGACGGCCTTGGCGCCGTGCTCGACCGCACGCGAGAGCGCCACCGTCATGCCGCGGTCTTTGAACGACCCGGTGGGGTTCATCCCCTCGTACTTGACCCAGACGTCGGCGCCCGTACGACGTGACAGCGCGGGTGCCGGCAGCAGCGGCGTACCGCCCTCGCCGAGGGTGACGACGGTGGAGGCGTCGGTGACACCCAGACGATCGGCGTATTCGCGGAGGACTCCGCCCCAGAGGTGTGCCATGTCAGTTCCCTTCCACACGCAGCACGGAGACCACGCGCTCGACGACGCCGCTCGCGGCGAGACGCTCGACGGTCTCGCTCAAATCCTGCTCGCGGGCCTTGTGTGTTCCGATGACCAGGCGGGCGGATCCCGCTCCGGTCGCTGAGCCTGTCGAAGCGCCCGAGTCTGCGGCATCCGGAGACGAGTCGATGACCGTCTGCTCGACGGTTGCGATCGACACGCGCCCCTCGCTGAGGATCCCGGCGACCGTCGCGAGGACGCCCGGCTGATCGTCGACCTCGAGCGTGATCTGGTAGCGCGTGATGACGTGCCCGATCGGCACGGCCGGGAGGTTCGCGCGGGTCGACTCGCCCACGCCCACACCGCCGGCGATATGACGGCGGGCGGCCGACACGACGTCGCCGAGCACGGCCGAAGCGGTCTGCACGCCACCGGCGCCGGCACCGTAGAACATGAGATCGCCCGCGGCCTCGGCCTGCACGAAGACGGCGTTGTTCGCACCGTGCACGCTCGCGAGGGGATGAGTGCGCTCGACCAGGGCCGGGTACACGCGCACCGAGATCGACTCGGTGCCGTCGACACCGGCGGCCAGGCGCTCGCACACCGCGAGAAGCTTGATGACGTACCCGGCGTGACGCGCCGACTCGATCATCGCGGCGTCGACCGAGGTGATGCCCTCGCGGTGGACGGCGTCGAGGGGCACGGTCGTGTGGAACGCGAGGCTCGCGAGGATCGCCGCCTTCTGCGCGGCGTCGTAGCCCTCGACGTCGGCGGTGGGGTCGGCCTCGGCGTACCCGAGGGCCTGTGCCTGGGCGAGGACGTCGGCGAAGTCGGCGCCCTCGGTGTCCATGCGGTCGAGGATGTAGTTCGTCGTGCCGTTGACGATGCCCATGATGCGCACGACGCGGTCGCCGGCGAGCGAGTCGCGCAGCGGCCGGATGATCGGGATGGCACCGGCTGCGGCGGCCTCGTAGTACACCTCGGCGCCGACCTGGTCGGCGGCCTCGAAGACCTCGGAGCCGTGCGTGGCCAGCAGCGCCTTGTTCGCGGTGACGACGTCGGCGCCCGAGGCGATCGCGTGCAGCACCTGGGTGCGGGCGGGCTCGATCCCGCCCATCAGCTCGATGACGATGTCGGAGCCCACGATGAGGGTCTCGGCGTCGGTGGTGTAGAGCTCCTGCGGGAGGTCGACGTCGCGCTTCGCGTCGAGGTTGCGCACGGCGATGCCGGCGAGTTCGAGCTTGGCGCCCGCGCGATCGGCGAGCTCGTCGCCGTGCTTGAGCAGCAGGTCGGCGACCTGCGAGCCGACGGCGCCGGCGCCGAGAAGCGCCACGCGGAGCGTGCGGTAGTCGGTCATTCGGTGTCTCCGTGGGGTGATGCGGTCGTGCCGCGTGAGAAGGATGAATCGGATGCCGGGATGGCGGCGTCGCGCGAGAGCAGGTCGTCGATGCTCTCGCCGCGCACGATCACGCGAGCCTGACCGTCACGGACCGCGACGACCGGCGGGCGCGGCGTGTAGTTGTAATTGCTCGCGAGAGAGAAGCAGTAGGCGCCGGTGGCGGGCACCGCGAGCAGATCGCCCGGGGTCACATCGGCCGGAAGGTACTCGGCATCCACCACGATGTCCCCGGACTCGCAGTGGCGGCCGACGACGCGCGAGAGCGCCGGGGTCGCGGAACTCGTGCGCGAGACGAGGCGCGCCGAGAAATCGGCGCCGTACAGCGCGGGGCGGGCGTTGTCGCTCATACCGCCGTCGACGCTGACGTAGGTGCGGTCGAGGTCCTCCCCCGCGGTCACGGTCTTGACCGTGCCCACCTCGTAGAGCGTGATGCCGGCCTGACCGACGATGACGCGACCCGGTTCGGTGGCGACATCGGGCATCGGGATGCCGCGCACCGCGCACTCGTCGGCGATGGCGTCGACGATGCCGTCGGCGATCTCTTCGATGGGCTTCGGGTCGTCGACCGAGGTGTAGGAGATGCCGAAGCCGCCGCCGACGTTGAGAAGGGGGATCTCTCCCCCGGCCAGCAGATCGGCGTGCAGGTCGACCAGACGCGCGGCCGACTCCCGGAAACCGGAGGAGTCGAAGATCTGCGAACCGATGTGCGCGTGCAGCCCCACGAACCGCAGACTCGACAGCTCGCGGATGCGGGCGACGGCCTCGGCCGCCCCCTCGAGCGAGAAGCCGAACTTCTGGTCTTCGTGGGCCGTGGCCAGGAACGCGTGGGTCTCGGCGTGCACGCCCGTGCGCACGCGCACGAGCACCGACTGCACGGCGCCGCGCCGCGCGGCGATCGCGGCGAGACGCTCGATCTCGATCGGGCTGTCGACCACGACCGAACCGATGCCGACCTCGACGGCGCGCTCGAGCTCGCTCACGCTCTTGTTGTTGCCGTGAAAGCCCAGGCGCGCGGGCTCGGCGCCCCCGGCGAGGGCGACCTCGAGCTCCCCGCGGGTGCAGACATCGACCGAGAGACCCTCGGCGACGACCCAGCGCACGACCTCGGCAGAGAGGAAGGCCTTGCCGGCGTAGTAGACACGAGCCCGGATGCCGTGGCGTGCGGCCGCGGAATCGAAGGCGGAGCGAGCACGACGAGCGTGAGCACGCACCTCGTGCTCGTCGAGAACGTAGAGCGGCGTTCCGAAGCGGTCGCGGAGGTCGAAGACCGAGACCCCGCCGACCTCGACGGAGCCGTCGGCGACGCGGTGCGCCGAGGCGGGCCAGACGGAGGAGACGAGCTCGTTCGCTTCGGCCGGGGCGGTGAGCCAGGCGGGCACGAGCGCGGAAAGCGAGGCGGACACAGGGGGACCAATCGGGTTTTGCGGCGACGCGACGGCCGCGGATCACGGCTCCCACCCGCGCGGAGAGTCACGCGGCGGGCAGTCCTTGCAGTCTAGGGCACGACGTATGCCGCCCTTTTCCCACGACCGCCCCTGCTGTCTCGGTTCCGAGGGGGCGCGGGCGTCGCGGCACGCGACCGGGAGGAACGCACGCGCGGACGTCCGGGGCGATGCTCCGTGTCGAGCCGGGCGGTCAGCCGCAGGCGCCGTCGCTCTGCAGGGCGGGATCGTTCAGGATGCCGCCGGCCACGTCGAACGTCGCCACGAGATCCTGCCCCTGGACGGTGGCCGAGGTCAGGGTGAGCCCCCGCGGGAGGCGGTCGGCGATGCAGAGGCTCGTCGTCTTGAGCAAGGAATCGGCCACGCCGCCGAACTGGCCGCGGAGAGTGTCGGCATCGATCGCGTTGCCGCCCACCTGGAACGACGACGGGGTCAACGTCAGATCGCCTTCGGCGGCACCGGGGGTGACCCCGACGCCGACCGGGATCGCGATGCCGAAGAGCGAGAGCGAGGTCTCGAGATTCACGTCGGGGGCGGCCATGGTGACGGTACTCGCCGGGAGGTCCGGAACCTCGGCGAGCAGAGTCTTGAGGTGATCCTGGTCGAGTCGCACCGAGGCCACCCCGCCGTCCGCCGCGGCATCGCCCGAGACGGGGACCCCGCGCAGGTCGACGCGGACGTCGCCGGTGATGGGACCGAGGGTCACGTCGTTCGACGACACGGCGACCTCGTCGAGGCGTCCGCCCAGCAGCTGCGGCAGGACCAGACCCGACACCGACACGTCGACATTCTGATCGTCGGGCAGGCCGACGTTCTTCACGACGAGCGAGCGCACGGTGCTGGTCACGACCGAGCGGGCGATGAACTCCGCTGCCACGACCGCCCCGGCGAGCAGGACGACGACAACCACGAGGACGGCGACCCAGCGAACGGTGCGGCGGCGGGGGGCCGTGGCATCCGTCATGCTCTACATCCGCTCCGGAGCGCTGACGCCGAGCAGGTCGAGGCCGTTTCGCAGCACCTGGCCGGTGGCGTCGTTCAGCCACAGGCGCGTGCGGTGCACGGACTCGACGGGGGCGTCGCCGAGCGGGATGACGCGGCAGTTGTCGTACCAGCGGTGGTACAGCCCGGCGAGCTCCTCGAGGTAGCGCGCGACGCGGTGCGGCTCGCGCACCTCGGCGGCGTACGCGACGATGCGCGGGTACTCCTGCAGTGCGCCCAGGAGCGCCGACTCGGTCTCGTGGTCGAGCAGCTCGGGGGCGAACTCTGAGCGGTCGACGCCGGAGTCCGCGGCGTTGCGCGCGACATTGTGCGTGCGCGCGTGGGCGTACTGCACGTAGAAGACCGGGTTGTCGTTCGTGCGCTTCTGCAGGATCTCGGGGTCGAGCGTCAGCGGCGAGTCGGCCGGGTAACGCGCGAGCGAGTAGCGCAGGGCGTCGGTTCCGAGCCACGCCTGCAGGTCGTCGAGCTCGACGATGTTGCCCGCCCGCTTGGACAGGCGTGCCCCGTTGATCGAGACGAGCTGCCCGATGAGCACCTCGATGTCCTTCTCGGGGTTGTCGCCCGCGGCTCCGGCGAGCGCCTTGAGGCGGTGCACGTAGCCATGGTGGTCGGCGCCGAGCAGGTAGATCTTGTGAGCGAACCCGCGGTCGCCCTTGTTGAGGTAGTAGGCGGCGTCGGCGGCGAAGTAGGTGTACTCGCCGTTCGAGCGACGGATGACGCGGTTCTTGTCGTCGCCGAAGTCGGTCGTGCGCACCCACACGGCGTCGTCCTCGTCGAAAACGTGGCCCTGCTCGCGCAGGCGGTCGACAGCCTCGTCGACGAGGCTCGGCTGGCCCTCGATGCGGGCGTGCAGGTCGCGCTCCGAGAACCAGACGTCGAAGTGCACGTTGAAGCGCGCGAGCGAGGCCTGGATCTCGCCGAGCTGAAAGCCGTAGGCGAGCTCGGTGGCGACCGAGACCTGCTCGGCGCGGTCGAGCTCGAGGATGTCGGTGCGGGCGGCCTGCACGCGCTCGGCGAGAGCGGCGATGTAGGCGCCGCCGTAGCCGTCTTCGGGTGTCGGCTCGCCGGCGATGGCGGCGACCACCGAGCGGCCGAATCGCTCCATCTGGGCACCGGCGTCGTTGATGTAGAACTCGCGCACGAGGGTTGCCCCGCTCGCGAGGAGCACACGGGCGATCGCGTCGCCCAGGGCTGCCCAGCGGGTGTGGCCGATGTGCAAGGGACCGGTCGGATTGGCGCTGACGAACTCGAGATTGATCGTGTTGCCGCTCTGGCTGTCGTTCGAGCCGAACGCGGCGCCCTGCTCGACGATCGTGCGGGCCAGCGCACCGGCGGCCGCGGCGTCCAGCCGGATGTTGATGAATCCTGGGCCGGCGACCTCGACGCTCGCGATGCCGTCGACGGATTCGAGGCCGGCGGCGATCTCTGCCGCGAACTCACGGGGGTTGGCCCCGATGACCTTCGAGAGCTTCAGCGCGGCGTTGGACGCCCAGTCACCGTGATCGCGGTTCTTGGGCCGCTCGAGCGGCAGGTCGGCGGCCGTGATCCCGGCCGAGGAACCGTCTCGTCGCGCCTCGGCGAGCGGGGCGATGACAGCGAGCAGGGCGGCGGAGAGGGCTGCGGGATCCATAACCCGTCAAGTCTAGGGCGCGACGCCTGGGAGGCCGCGTCAGGCGATCCGCACCAGGGTCTCGTGATCGTCGGGCTCCGCGGCGGGGGCGTCTTCGAGCACGGCATCCACGCGCATCCGCTCGAGCCCCACGTATCCGCCGTGGAAGCTGAGGAAGGCGCAGTCGGCCGCGTCGCGTCCCGTGGCGATCCGCACGAGCGAGCGACGATCGGCGAGGCGCGTGGCGTCGACGACGTACCAGTGCCCGTCGAGGTACGCCTCGGCGACGGCGTGGAAGTCCATCGGGTCGAGCCCGGGGGCGAAGCACGCCGCGTACCGGGCGGGCATGTCCATCGCGCGCAGGAGGGCGATCACGACGTGCGCGTAATCGCGGCACACGCCCTGACCGGTCGAGAGGGTCGTCACGGCACTGTCGGTGCCCATGCTGAGCCCGGGCGTGTACGTGACGGTGGATGCCACGAAGTCCGACACCGCGGCCAGGAGCTCGCGCCCCGACAGACCGCGGAACTGACGCCGCGCCTGGGCGAACACCTCGTCGGACTGGCAGTAGCGGCTTGGCCGCAGATAGCCGATGGTCTCGAGATCGCTCGTGCGGGGACTCTGGGCCGCACCCGAGACGAGCGCTTCGTAGCGCACCGAGAGGGGCCCCTGGTCGGCGGTGAGCCGATGGAGTCGACTGCCGGACGGTTCGACGAGCTCGGTCGGTGCGTAGAGACGGTCTCCCTGTGCGAATGTCAGATTCTCGCTCGCCAGGGGTGCTCCCTGCGCGGCGGTGATCTGGAAGATGAGGTCGACGGAGGCCCCGAGATCGAGGTCGAGTTCTGCGGTCACGCGGCGCGGCACCGGGCAATCCTCGCACGCGTTCCGACCCCCTCGGCGCGACCCGGGCGAAGCGGCTCAGCCGTCTTTCTTGCCGGGGCCCTTGCCGTTGCCATTGCCATTGCCGTTGCCCGGTCCCTTGTCGTCTTTTCCGCCGGGACTCTGGTCGTCCGGAGCCGGCTGGGCGGGCTCATCACCACCGTCGTCGACGACCGTGTCCGACGACTGTGTGGGCGCGGGATCCGTTGTGGGCGTCGGCGTCGGCGTCGGCACGAGAGAGGTCAGGTCGGCTCGGACGGTGGCGATCCGGCTCAGGATGCCGTCGGCTTCGTCCGCGGAGATCTCGCCGGCGTCACGGCGGGCGACCACGTCGGCCTCGAGAGCATCCAGGCTCGCGAGAGCCGAGGCGTAGTCGCCACCGGAGGCCTGATCGGCCACGGTCTGCACGTTCCGCTGCCAGGCCGTGGGGGTCGCAGCCGGCGGGGTGCACGCCGTGAGGACGATGGCCGCGGCGAGGAGGAGGCCCGCGGCGGGGGCGGCGCGGCGGATCACGGACCCACCTGCTTCCAGAGGTCGTCCATGTGCTGGTCGAGGGGCTGGGGAAGCGACGGCAGAGCGGGCTCGTCGGCCCCGCCCCCGGAACCGACAGCTGCGGCGATGCCGACGCCTCCGACGGCCAGGAGAACCGCAACGACGGCGCCGATGACGAGCGCGCGAGGCGAGGGCTTTCTGTCGGCCCGGCGCCGAGTCGGGTTCGCGGACGGCTCGAAGACGCGCGTGGGGCCGGTGCTGCCGGCAAGGGCGGCCGTCGACGGAGGCAAAGCCGGCTTCGCCGGTGCCGATACGGGCACCGTCACCCCAGGGAGGGTGCCGAGCTCGGAGATGAGGCCCGTGGCATCCGGTCTCTCGTTCGGCTCGATCGCGGTCATCCGCTCGAGAACTCCACGCCACGCAGGCGGGATCTGCGCGGGGATCTCGGGAGCCGCGACGAGACGGGCGGCGAGGGCCTCGTGCGGGGTGCGGGACCCGAAGGGGCGGGAGCCGGTCAGCGCCTCGAGCAGGACGAGTCCGAGCGCGTAGACGTCGCTCGCGGGGCCGGCGGGCATCCCCCGCGCTTGCTCGGGGCTGAGGTACGCCGCGGTGCCGATGACCGTGTCGGCTCGGGTGACGCGTGTCGCCCCGACGAGCGAGGCGATACCGAAGTCGGCGAGGGTCGCGCGCGGGCTCTCGCCGGCGTGGGCGGCGGGTCGGATGAGGATGTTCGAGGGCTTCACGTCGCGGTGGACGATGCCGCGACCGTGGATGACGGCGAACGCCTCGGCGATCTCGCGACCGATGCGGGCGACATCGGGCCCCGGAAGCGGTCCGCGCGCTATGCGGTCGGTGAGGGTCGGGCCGGCGATGAGTTCCATGGCCAGGTAGGCCGGCTTCGCGTCGAGCTTGGCGTCGTACAGCGTGACCAGGGAGGGGTGCGACAGGGACGCGAGCAGCCGGATCTCGGAGCGCACGCGGGCGACGTCGGAGGGGTCGGCGCCGTCGCCGTCGATCACCTTGAGGGCGAGGGTGCGTTCGAGAGCGGTGTCGACGGCTTCGTAGACACGCGCGTAACCGCCCTGGCCGAGGACGCGCCCGAGGCGATAGCGCCCGTCGAACAGGTCGTCGACGGCAGGGTCGTATGCGACGGTGGGGGTGGGTTCGGTCATATCAGCTCTCCGGGGATCGACCCCGCGGGGCTCAGACGAGGTCGTCGTTCGAGGAGCGCGTGCTCGAGCGCGTGACCTGCGCTGCCCCCGCTCCTTCGGTACGGGTGACCGTATCGGTTTGGCGACGACGAACCAGCATCACGACCCCGATGAGGAAGACGATGACGCCCGCGCCCATCATGATGTAGCCGATCGTGGTGAGATCGACGAAGTCGTTGGGGAGGTTGACCGCGAAGGCGAGGATGGCACCGACGACGAAAAGCGCGATACCAGCTCCAACACTCATGACAGACCCCTTTCGAAGGTCTCCTCAGCATCGCAGCATCCTGCGGAACCCCGTGACGGTCTTGACAACGCCTGTCAAGACGGGGGCGGTGCCCCCGACCCGGGTGTGACATGGATGCCATGAGCCAGAACGACGTGACCACCCGATCGAACCGAGGCCAGTGGGAGAACGCGGTCGAGGGCCGGCCCGAGCTCTCGGCGAGCTTCTCCAGCCGCGAGGAAGCCGTGGACCAGGGAAGCACCGTCGCGGACGAGCTCGGTTCGCGGCACATCGTCGAAGACGCCGAGCGCACCGGGTCCGTCACCGACGAGGGCTGACCCCGGCAAGACCGAAGGCCGCGATCGTGACGATCGCGGCCTTCTCGATGTGCCCCCGACTGGAATCGAACCAGCGACCTTTGGTACCGGAAACCCCGTCCGAGCCACTAGGGGGCGTCGCGTTCCTCGAAAGCACGATGAACAGGCGGTTTTTCGGTCACGGCGACGATGCACAATGATGCTCGCTGACGACTTCTGTTGCCACGGTGTTGCCACCCAACGTCGCCATCGGGGCGTCAGGGGAGGGACAGCGGGTCGTCTCGTTGGTGAGGATGTTTGCGGGGGTTGGCGACCGCTTGGATCATAACTGAGGGCTGGGCCGTCCAGGGGGCCAGATGTCCCATCCAATGTTCTTGCCGGCGGCGCCGAAGCAGCCCTGGACTCCAAGGCGGTGTAAGCAAAACCACCAAACCTCTAGCTCATCCGCGATTGCCGAGCTCACGGCGCTGAGGTAGCTGCCAAAGTCCTCCATGGATTCCTTGGGCAGCCTCCTCAAGTGGGGCCGTGTATCGACGGTCTGCCGTTCGACGTCGTCCCAAAGGTGGTTGGGTGCGTCGTATTCGCTCGGAAGATCGGTTGCGAGGACGTCGAGGTAGTGAAAGCGCCCGCTTCTCCCGTATCGCGAGAAGGTAGCCATGAGAGCCGGCAGGATGTCCGGTGACTGCATGCGATCGTGCAAGCCCTGACTGTAGCCTCGAGCGGTTGTGTCCGCGAGGCCCGTCCTGACGCGCTCTGTCAGCAACGTCAGGAGTCGCTCAATGTTGTGGCCCCATCCCCGCAGTTCGTTTTTGGTGGGCCATGTCCCACGGTCTTCCAGAAAAGCGCAGCCCAGCATGATCTTGAGCGCCTTCTCGACGCCGATACTACCGAGCGTGAAAATCGCGTCACCGTCTAGGGACGGCTCTCGAAGACGCCGGATGGCGTCGACGGTATTCCGCAGCAGATTGCGCGTCGAATTGGACTCGAAAAGCAGAGCGAAAGCCTGCTGGTCGGAAAGCGACGGATGGAATCGACTCACCGGCTCATCATTGCATCGCTGCGTCGTGACCCTTCGGACGCGCGGTGACTGATCAATGTCGCAGGTACTGAATACGGTCACGGGGTGGACCCCCGAGCGAACGCCGCCCCCGGTCGTGTCGTGTCGACGTCGATCGCGAGCTGACGTACCTGCGTGCCGGCGCCGAACCCGCCGTGGGAGCGCCCGCACCGAGACGGGGTCGACATCACCGACCAGCCAGACCAGCAGACCCCGTACCAGCGGCAGCGGCGCGCTGAGTACCTCTCACGAGTGGACGGGTGTCGAGAACGTGGCCTGATCTGAGAACATCGGCACATGGTCCAGATGAGCGAGTTGACCGAGATCGAGCAGACCTGGCGCGCAAAAGGGGAGCCCTACTGCGAACACAACCTTGTCGACGACGAGTACTACCTCGGGTCACGTACGGGCGATCGCGGCTGCCTCAATTGCGGCGACCACTGGCCCAAGGGCGAGCCTAGTGACCCTCGCGGTAATCGCATCTAGCTATACGGATCACCTCTTGGGCGGTTGGTTCTCGACGATGTATCTGATGAGGAGCAGGAGCACCTCAGTGCGCGCTGTCGGCGGCCATTTCACCCACGACCGCACGAGCGCCTCAAAGGTGGCCCGGTCGTCATTCCGGTAGGTCGCCATCAGCTGCCTGCAGAGTGTCCATTCCTCGGAAGCCTGCGGAACCGAGGTCACGACCGGCATATCCGCGGCCGTCTGGGCGAGGGCGGTGAGCACGCCCGTATCCCGGCGCCGGTCGTTCCACGAGTACTTCTCAGCCCACGCCACGACCTGCTCAGTGGTGCCCGTCTTGAGAATGCGTGTCAGGTCGCCGATGGCGCTGTCGGCGAGGGAGCTGATCTCGTACGGCTCAGGCATGCGCATCATCCTCGCCCAGCCGACATCATCGTGACGACTCGCCGCCGGAAAGCGCGACGCTCGACTCGTACTTCGCGAGCATGATGCGCCACGCGAGACCGTCCATACCGATGGTGAGCGTCCCGGTGATGTGAGCCCCGTAGACGGTAACGGGCTGCACACTGGGCGCGGCGACGGGCTGCGCGGCGATACGCGACTCATGGGGCATAGGGGCCGACGTCGCCCACGTGCTGGGAGCAACGGTGACAGCTCCCCCGCCAGCGAGATGCAAGGCCCCGCTGGACATGATGCTCCGCCGGAACCGGCACACCGCATCCTGGCTGCACTCGATCAGGCCCGCCGCTTAGCGAATGTTGCCACCTCGTTGCCATGGCAGAAAGGGACCACGGGTCTTGACGACCCGCGATCCCTTCTCTTGTATGGTGCCCCCGACTGGAATCGAACCAGCGACCTTTGGTACCGGAAACCAACGCTCTATCCCCTGAGCTACGGAGGCGGACCGGTCAAGATTAGCACCGTGGAGCGGTCGAGCCTGACCCGCGGAGCGGCCGTCGGCTTGTCGCGACGCCCGCCCCGCGGCATCCGGATCACTCGTCGCCGATGACTCCGATGCCCGTCGCCTGGTGGTCGGCATTCGGGTCGTCCTTGGAGGGAGCCTTGGCTTCCTCGTCGACGTCGTTCTCCTGGCTCGGCTTGACCGTGGGGTCGTCGCCGAGGTCGGCGGCATCGTCGGCCGGTGCGGAGTTCTGCGGGTCGCTCATGGGATTCCCTTCGTCGCGTACCTTTCCACCCTGTCAAGAGCGCCGACGGGGAACACCGGCTTGACCGAAGCGTCCGCCGGGCCTAGCGACCGAACAGACCGCGCACGCGACGCCCGACGGACTGCGTCAGCAGCACCTGTCGACCGTTCACGTCGACCGCGATCACCGAACCGCCGAGTCCTCCGCTTCGCACCGGCTCGGCCTCGCCGCGGACGTACGCCTCGGCGACGTCGACGTGGACGGCGAGCAGCTGAGCGCTCTGGTCTTTGGAGGTGTTGGCGTCGACGATCTGCAGGCGGTGGCCCGTGTCGGTCTCCACCGAGAACCACCGCGAGCCGGGCGTCGACACGACGGCCCAGCGCTTTCCGCGCGAGAACCGCGCCCAGGCGGCGCCGTCACGCAGCTCGGTCGTGACGTCGAGGTCGGCCTGGGCGATGACGAGCACCTCGAGCATGGCCAGTGCTTCGGCCGCGGTCACGTAGTCACCGCGGTCGGCGCTGAGACCGCCCCATTCGAACCTGCGCTCGCCCATCTCGCCGCCTCCGCCGTCGTCCTGCCCCGAGCGTAACCCCGCAGACGCGAACAGGGTCCGCCGCGCAGCGAACCCAGGGACATGGCCCGGGAGCCCGGCCTCAGTCCCGCCGGAGCCGGTCGTCGGGATGCAGACTGCGCAGCGGCACCGAGCCGTCGACGATCGCCTGAATCGCACCGGTGCTCACCTCGAGCTCGGCGGAGATGCGGTCGAGGTCGGCACCCGACGACACCGCGGAGCGAAGCGCGGTCACGGCCGCGTCCGAGGTCTCGTCGACGTCGTCTGCCGTGCTCTCCACGAAAGCCGCCAGGCGGGCCTGAGCGAGGCGGATGCACGTGCTCTGGCGTTCACTCCGGTCGGAGGGGTCGGGATGATGGTCGATGGTCTGGGCACGATCAGGGCTCATGAATCTTCACTCCGGGGGAAGTGTCCGCCCGCGCGGCTTCGCGAGCTCCTCCCCATCGTCGCGAAACGATGTCCGTCCGCGCATCCCCCGAGCGATGTATTCCGCCCCGGCCGAACGGCGGATGCCATGGCTGCGGCGTGGCAGCCATGGCATCCGTCTCAGTCGCCCTTCACATTGACGATCTGGCGCAGCGTGTGCCGCACCGTGACGAGGTCGGCGGCATCGGCCATGACCCGGTCGATCGGCTTGTAGGCCTGCGGGATCTCATCGATGAACGCGTCGGCGTCTCGGTACTCGATCCCCACCATCGCTTCGCGCAGCTGTTCGCGCGTGAAGGTCTTGCGGGCGGCCGACCGCGAGTATTCGCGACCCGCGCCGTGCGGCGACGAGTTGAGCGCGACGGGGTTGCCCCGACCCTCGACGACGTACGAGGCCGTGCCCATCGACCCCGGGATGAGGCCCGGACGACCGGCGTCGGCCATGATCGCGCCCTTGCGCGACACCCACACCTGCTTGCCGAAGTGCCTTTCGGACTCGGTGAAGTTGTGATGGCAGTTGATCCGCTCGCGCTCTTCGACGGGGGCGTCGAGGAATCGCCCGAGCTGGTTCGCGACGCGGTCCATCATCTCTTCGCGGTTGAGCAGGGCGAAATGCTGCGCCCACCGGAGCTCACTGATGTACCGGGTGAACTCCGGCGTGCCCTCGACGAGGTAGGCCAGGTCGGGATGCGGAAGCTCGATCCACCACTGCTTCGCGAGCCGCTGCGCCACCTTGATGTGGTGTTGCGCGATGCGGTTGCCGACGCCGCGCGAGCCGGAGTGCAGGAACATCCACACGTCGTCGTTCTCGTCCAGCGAGATCTCGATGAAGTGGTTGCCGCTGCCCAGCGAGCCGAGCTGGTGCCGCCAGTGGCCGGCGTACGACGCGGGGTCGAACCCGGCCTCGTCGGCGAGCTCCTCGAGCTCGGCCACCCGCGGCTCGGCGGTCGCGACGATCTTGCGGTTGTCACGACCGGCCGAGAGCGGGATGGCACGCTCGATCTGCTGCCGCAGCTCCGCGAGGTCCAATCCGTCGAAGGCGGAGGCGTGGAACTGCGTCTTCACGGCAATCATGCCGCAGCCGATGTCGACGCCGACGGCCGCGGGCATGATGGCGCCGAGCGTCGGGATGACCGATCCGACCGTCGCGCCCAGACCCAGGTGGGCGTCCGGCATGAGGGCCAGATGGGGGTGGATGAACGGCATCCGGGACGAGGTACGGGCCTGCTCGATGGTCTTGTCATCGATGAGGCTCGCCCACGACACCAGCCGTTCGGTGAGCTTGTGCATGGATCCTTTCCTTCGTGTGGTGCGCCGAAGCGCGGGGAGTCGAGCCTGCGGACGAGGCACTCCCCCACACGGTGGAAAGAGAAACGCCCCGACCTGACGGGGCGGGGCGAAACGAGACAGATGTCTAGACGACCGGCGCCGGAGGGTACGACGAGAGCAGGAACGGCAGGTCATTGCCCTGCTGCTCCGGACGCAGATCGCGCATCGCGGTCATGGTCTCGTCTTTCCTCGGCTCACCATGCCGAGTGGCACGGACTTGAGACCATAGCGGATGCCGGGAACCGATGACAAGGCTCCCGGCGGTCGTTGGCGGAAGGGGCGAACCTCACCCCGTCGACTCAAGCCTCGGTCGGCCGATCGAAGTCGTAATCGAGAAGCTCGTCGTCGGCGTCGGAAACAGGCTCGACAGCTCGAAGGTGCGGACGCGGGAAGAGCCGGTGCTTCTCGAGCTCTGCGGCCGCGTGCGAGAAGTCCGGCTCTTCTTCGTGCCAGTCCAGCGGGGCGGAGAGCACATCGTTTCCGACCCCGATCACGAGCTCCGCCTGAGCGACCTTCTTGTCCTCTGTGACGATGGGGATGCTCACGGCCTCGGACTGCCCCTCCTTCGCCACCGCCGCGGTCAACTCGATCAACGACGCGGCGACGTCGTCAGTGGTGATCACGGTCTCGCCGGCATAGGTCACGCATCGCATACGCCTACTGTGCGGGTCGTGAGGACCGACGCAGGGCGGCTTGCTCGTCGAGCGAGCGTGAGATAGACCCTCAGCCGCGACGCTGGGGCGAGCGGAACATGGTCTCGTCCAACTCGAACCACACCGCGCGGACGGTGTCGAAATCTCCGAAGGGTTCGGGTTGGGGATCGCTGAGGGACAGGCGATAGCCGCGAGGCAGGTCGTCTACGTGCTGTCCGTCGCGCGGGCCGCCGACGAGCACGTAGATCACGGGGAATCGAACGCCGGGTGCTCTACCGCGACGCCGTCCACCGCGTCACTCATGCGTCGGAGGAACGCGACCACCGCGGCAGACTCGTCGGGCGTCATGTCGATGACGGCCGCGAGCATGCGATCGTGCATGTTGCCGAGCGTCTGCCGCACCTCGGCGTGCGCGCGGGGGGTGGCCTGGATGAAGATGCTGCGCCGGTCGTCGGGATTCGCCGCCCGGGTAACGTGCCCCGAGCGTTCGAGCCGGTCGAGGATCGCCGTGGTGGAGGCGGTCGAAAGACCGAGATAGCGGGTGAGCTCCCCCGGTCGCACCTGACGGTTGGCGTCGCGCAGCAGGTATCGCAGGACGAGGAGTTCGTTCTCGCCCATCGACATCGAGTCGCGCGTACGACGGCGCATCGCGACCTCGGCCGCGCGATAGATGCGAAGGGCTTCGAGAACGGCCTTACTGCGGTGGCGCCGATCGGACGGCTCGTCGCCGTACCAGTACGTGACCTCTTCGGCTGCGTCCGCGGGCGCGGGGCGAAGGGACGTGGTTTCGATGTCCGTCATGAAACACTCCTCCCCGCTCTTCCCGCGACTATACCTCGGAAATAATAGTTAGACAAACTAGTTACTAGCCGAGTATGTTCTAAGTGCAGTTAATCGCTTTCGAAGGGAGTACCCCATGGGCCACCTGTTCTACGGCACCTCGACCGACTCGATCCAGATCCCGGATCGCCTGCTCTCCCACATCAAGGTCGTCACGACCACCAAGCTTCGACGCAGCGAAAGCTTCACGCTCAGCTGGACTCACGTAGACGGCGCCCCCGGCCGCTCCACCCTGTGGCTGCAGCCCGCCATCCCCCTGCGCTTCGTCTTCGACTCCGCTGAGCCCGAGACCCTCAATTCCACCGCGCTGAAGAACATGGCCGACATGGCCAACTCCTCGGCCGGTCTCGTCATCGACCTCGAGGTCGAGATTCCCGCGAGCGACAGTGCACAGCGTCCACAGACGGTCCGCGCCAGCGTCCCCGCCCGCCGTACCCTTTCCGCGGCGGCCTGACATGACGACCCCGACGTCCACGTCCCCCGCTCCCCTGACGGCGGCCCGCGTCCTGTGGGCGAAGGTCGACACCGGTTTCTGGGTCGCTCACCGCGGCGGCGAGTATTTCGGCTGCGTCGACCAGGTCGCCGGTGGGTTCGTCTCCCGCGATGCGCACGGCGTACCGGTCGGCCGTTACGACACCCTCGACACGGCCAAGGCGTCGCTGCGTTCGACCACTCACCCGGCGAACGTCTCGCGCCGTCGCCGGTTCGAGCGTGCGACCGTGCTCACCGCTACCGGCGTGGGCGGTACGACCCTCGCCCTCGCGTTGACCGCCGGCGCCTTGGCGCCGTACCTGTGATCGTCGTGGGCGACATCGAGCTTCGCGACGAAGCAGACGATTTCGAGGATGCCGCGAGCGCGGACTTTACCGAGCGCTTCGGCGTTCGTCCCCTGTGAGAGCGTCCACCCCCTGGACACGGACGGTGGTCCGTGACACCGTCGCTCCACACCAACGACGAAGAGGATGACCATGACGCATCACGACGGACGCGCGAACGACGCTCCCGACCACGACTCCTCCGGGGCGGGAAGCGAGTCTCCCGAAGAGGGCGCCGCAGCCCAGCAGGATGCCGACGAGGCGGCCACCACCGAGGGGTCGCCCACCGGCCGCATCGACTGATCGTCAGAACGCGTACCGCACCCGGCAATACGGGAGCTTGAGCGCGATGAGGTCGCCCAGAGCGGCCACCGCTTGCGCCTTGAGCGGATGGCGGTAGCGCACGTTCACCGCCCCGTTCTGCGACGTCTTCTCTTCTTGGACGGCGGGAGTCCACAGGAGTTCTTCCCCCTTCGGATGCCACCCGAGGTTGACCTCGTGGAGCCCTTCGTTGTGAGTGAGGAAGATCACCTCGCATGCGAGTTGTGCCTTCGCCCGGGCATGGAGGGCGGCGTCGAGCTGGTCGAACAGCTCCGCCCAGTCGGTCAGCCACGTCGGGGTGAGGATGACGGGTGAGAAGTTGACGTGCACCTCGTACCCGGCGTCGACGAAATCGTTGATGGCCGCGATCCGGGCGGCCATGGGCGAGGTGCGCAGGTCGGTGACCTTCGCGGTGGCCGCGGGCATGAGCGAGAAGCGGATGCGCGTCCGCCCCGCCGGGTCCCAATCCAGCATGTCGCGGTTGACGAACTTCGTCGCGAAAGACGCCTTCGCGGTGGGCGTCATGCGGAAGAGCTCACAGACGTCGCGTACGTTGTCGCTGATCATCGCGTCGACGGAGCAGTCGCCGTTCTCGCCGATGTCGTAGACCCAGGAATCGGGATCGCACTGATTCGGCTCGGTCTTCGGCCCGCGCGCCGCCACATGCCGCGCGAGATGCCGGCTGATCTGGTCGACGTTCGCGAAGACCGTGATGGGGTTGCTGTACCCCTTGCGCCTCGGCACGTAGCAGTAACTGCACGCCATCGCGCAGCCGTTCGAGAGCGACGGGGCGATGAAGTCGGCGGATCGCCCGTTCACCCGCGTCGTCACGCTCTTCTTCACACCCAGCACCAGCGCCTCGGTCTTGATGCGCACCCAGCGCGCGACGTTGGTCTCATCGCCGTGCACCTCGGGGATCTGCCAGTGTGAGGCGATGGGCACGATGTCGGCCTCGGGCCAGCGCGCGACGATCTCCCGGCCGCGCTCGAGCTCGAGAGCGGCGTCCTCCGCGTAGATGCGGGTGACGCGCAGCAGATCCTTGCGCTCGACAGCCATGGTCCTGTTCTACTCGGGGGTTCCGACATCGGTGGCGCCGGGCATCGGCTGGCATCGCGGGCACCACCAGGTCCGCCGCTGCTCGGGGTCGTTCTGCACCTCGTCGCGCACCCGCACGCGGGTTCCGCAACGCAGGCAGGGCCGCCCCGCGCGCCCCGCCACCCAATGCGACGCCCCCTTCCGGCGGTCACCGGTCGTGACCTGATACATGCCGGGCACGGTCGCCGAGATCCGCAGGCACCGTGCGGCGAGCGCCGTGAGCGCGTCGAGGTCGGTCATCCCGATGGGGGCGAAGGGATGGATGCCGCGGAGGAAGGCGAGCTCGTTGACCCAGAGGTTGCCGAGACCCGCGACGGCGGTCTGATCCAGAAGCGCCGCGACGAAGGGCCGGTCGGGGCGTGACGAGAGTCGGCGCACCGCCTCGGCGGCATCCCAGTCGTCGCGTAGCGGGTCGGGACCGAGGTATCCGATCGCATCGCTCTCGCTCGCGGTGGGGACGAGCTCCACGACGGGGAGATCGAGACCCCACACCTCTCGCCCGTCGTCGAGTCGCAGGCGCACCCGCGCCGTCTCGCGCACCGCGGACGGCAGGGAACGCCCTGCCCGCGTGATGGTCCAGCTCCCCTGCATGCGCAGGTGGGTGTGCAGGGTGGACCCGTCGTCGAAACGAGTGAGCAGGTGCTTGCCGAAGGTGTCGTATCCCTCGATGCGAAGACCCCCGAGCGAGCGCCCGGCGGCGTTGCCCGACCGCAGCTCCCCGTCGTGCACGCGCGCACCGAGGGTTGCGGCCTCGAGGCGTTGCCGGAGCCGATAGACGCTGTCGCCCTCGGGCACGGCTACCGTGCGGCTGCGTGCAGCTGGTTGTCGCGGGGAGCGAGGTCGGGGCGCAGGCGCGTGCCGAACTCGTGCCGGAGCGCGCTGAGCGCGGCCTGCCATCCCGCCAGTCCGTGCACGCCCGGGCCGGGGCTCGTCGACGACGAGCACAGGTATACGCCCTTCATCGGTGTGCGCCAGGGGTCGGGGCTGTAGACCGGGCGTCCCAGGAGCTGCGTGAGCGTGGGGGCGCCGGCCGAGATGTCGCCGCCGGGGAAGTTCGGGTTCCACGCCGCGATATCGACGGCCGTCCGAGACGACGAGGCCAGCACGGTATCGCGAAATCCCGGGGCGAAGCGCTCGATCTGACGCACGACCGCCTCTTCACGATCGGCGGGGCTCCCCGACGGCACGTGGGTGTACGCCCACAGGACGTGTTTGCCCTCGGGCGCGCGGGTCGAGTCGAACAGCGTCGGTTGGGCGGCCAGGACGTAGGGGGCGTCGGGGAGGTCTCCCCGGGCCACCGCGTTCTCGGCCTCAGCGATCTCGGCGCGCGTGCCGCCGATGTGCACCGTGCCGGCGCGGGCGACATCGGCGTGGGCCCACGGCACGGGATCGGACAGGGCGAAGTCGACCTTGGCGACGCCGCCGCCGTAGCGGAACCTCTCGAGCACACGACGGTAGGCCGCCGGCATCCGGTCCCCGCAGAGCCGGATCAGCGAGCGCGGGGTCGTGTCCAGGAGCACGGCGCGGGCCGGAGGCAGCTCGTCGAGGGAGGTCACCTCGACACCGGCGCGCAGCACTCCCCCGTGAGCGCGGATGTCGGCGATCATCGCGTCGGCGATCGCCTGGCTGCCGCCGACGGGAATCGGCCACCCGCGGCCGTGACCGTAGGTGGCGAGCACGAGGCCCGCTCCCCCGGCGGCGAGGCTCGGCTGGTGCAGGATCGTGTGAGCCGAGACGCCGGTGATGAGGCTCGGTACCACCTCTTCCCGGAAACGCGCGTTCCACCACGGCCCGCCCTGCTCGAGAGCCCGGATGCCGAAGAAGAATGCCGCGAGGGGATCACCCGGGACGCGGAGAAGGGCATTCCCGGTGAAGTCGGCGACCCCGCGCAGGTGATCGACGAGGGGGCGCATGAGGCGCTCGTAGGCCGGACCGTCGACACCGAGTCCCTCGGCTGCTCGCGACAGGTCGCGGTACGCCAGCCCCGCGCGGCCGCCGTCGAGCGGATGGGCGTACGAGACCTCGGGGACGACGAGAGGAACACGTCGGTCGAGACCGAACTCGCGGAAGAACCACGACTCCAGCGCCAGTGGATGCACGGCTGAGCCCACATCGTGCCGGAAACCGGGGAGGGTGAGCTCGGCGGTCGAGGCGGCACCGCCGAAGGTGTCGTTCCTCTCGTACACGGCGACCGAAAGCCCCGACCGAGCCAGCGTGACGGCGGCGGCGAGCCCGTTCGGGCCGGAGCCGACGATGATCGCGTCGTAGCTCTCGCTCATCGGTCGATCGGCTCCTTCTCGGCGGTGGACTCGTGGCCGAGCGCCGCCGCACCGCCCGTCGATCCGGGGGCGCCGCCCTCGGCCAGATAGGCCAGGCGGTGCAGGGTCTCGGCGTTGCGGTAGCGCGTGATCGCATCGAACACCGTGTCGGGCAGAAGCGTCGTCGGGCCCGTGACGGGTTCCTCTTGGATACGTACGACGCAGCGATCACCGCGGGCCTTCACATCGATCGCCACGCGCGCGACGCCGATGAGTCCGCCATGGGGCTCGAGCACCGCGCGACGCGGCGGATCCCACTCGCGCATGACCGTGTTGTCGTTGACCACGAGCGGCCACGAGCCGAAGGAGTGGTGCAGCGTCGCACCCTCGGCGGGCCACGACTCGGAGACATCGCGTATGCGCGAGGTGCCCACCACCCAGAGGGGATACAGCCATCCGTTCGCGAGGACCCGGAAAACGTCGTCGGGCGTGCAGTGCATCAGACGCACGTTTCGTGCCATGGGGCGTTCCTCCTCGGCATCCGGATCGACGGCGAAGGCCCGATGGCCTTACCGACACCGCCCACGCTACGGCCCCTCTCGGACAACCGTCTCGGAGGTTGCGCCCTGGCGCATCGCCCGATAGCGCTCAGGCGGCGGACGGAAGCACGAACCACGCGCGCGTGCCGCCCGCGGGAGAAACGTCGAGACCGATCGTGCCGCGGTGCGCCTCGACGATGCGCCGGCAGGTCGCAAGACCGATGCCGATCCCCTGCACCTCGGCACCATGGCCGCGCTGCATCGGCTCGAAGACGCGCTCGCGCAACTCGGGGTCGAGCGCATCGCCGTTGTCGTCGACGGTGATGCGCCACCCGTCGGAGAGGACCTCGACGCTCACCGCGATGCGCGGTGCCCTCTCGGCCGCGACCGTGAACTTCACCGCGTTGGCGATGAGGTTCTGCAGAAGGACCCGCAGCAGCGTGTCATCGGCGCGCACGAACGACGTGCTCTCGACCATCACCTCGGCACCCGTGTTCGCGAGTGCGCCGTCGAGGTCCTCGAGGACGGCATCGACTGTGTCGGACACATCGACCTGGGTCATGTGCGGGCGGGCGCCGCCCATTCGAGCGAAGTCGAGCAGATCGGTGACCATCGACGTCATGCGCCCGGCCGCGGCCTCCGCGCGGGCCAGCGACTGAGCGGCGCGCGGGGCGTCGACCATCTCGGGGCTGTCGGCCGCCAATTCGAGAAAGCCCGTCAACGCGGTGAGGGGGTTGCGCAGATCATGACTGACCTGCATGGCGAAGCTCTCGAGTTGGGCGTTGGACTCGATCAGATCGCGCTGGACCCGGCGCAGTTCGAGAACGTCGATCACCTGGTGCGCGAGCAGATCGAGGGCGCGGCTGCTGGCATCCGAGAGTTCTCCCACCTGGGTGTCGAAGACGCAGAGCGTGCCGATGGCGACACCGGCCGGGGTGATGAGGGGGCTCGACGCGTAGAAGCGCGTGTGGGCGATCTCGCCGGTGACGAAGGCGTTCTGCGCGAAACGCGGATCGAGACGGGCGTCGGGGACGACGACGCGACCGGGAGTGCTGATGACGGCGGCGCACATCGAGTCCTCACGGGCGCACGACGCGACCTGGATGCCGACCGCCGCGACCTGGTGCTGCATGCGGTCGTCGATGATGTTGATCACCGCGGTGGGCACGTTGCACACGGTCGCGGCGAGCTCGACGAGCCCCTGGAGGTCGGGCTCGGTGGGCTCGCCGACCAAGCGGTACTGCGCGATGGCATCGCGCCTCGTCACGTCATGTGCCGTGGACATGTGGTCCCCTCGTCCCTGAGAGCCCCGCCCGAAAGCCCCGCCCGAAAGCCTATCCGCACCGGGATACACCGCGGCCGCCCGATGGGAAAGGGGCTCGCGAACTCTTCCCGCACCGCGGAGAGTCGAGCAATGAGTACTCCGACCTTCCCCCAGGCCCCGTCCGACCCCTCGCAGCCCACCCCCTCGGAGCCCACCGCCCCGAACCCCTCCGAGCCGACGGTTCCGACGCCCGCGGAGCCGACCATCCCCCTCCCGCCCGAGACGGAGCCCGCACCCGCCGGCGCGTCGGACTCCTCCGCTGGAGCGTTCGCACGGACGGACGAAGACGCGACGGGGTCGGCGGAGATGGATGCCGACAACGCCGCGGAACAGGACGTCATCGACGCCGTCGACCCCGGCGGACAGCCCGACTGACCCCGGGACATGACAAGAGGGGCGGCGCCGAAATCGGCGCCGCCCCTCTTGTCAGGTCAGTGTCGGATCACGGGTTGCCGCGCGTCCACAGCAGCAGGATCGCGACCGCCTGGAGCACGAGGCATCCGACCAGGATCGCCGTGCGACGACGCGGGGTCGACGACCACCGCTCGTCGCCGAGCAGGGGCGCCATCGGCATGAGCAGGCGGAACGTGCTCTGCTGCGGCAGGAACACCGCGAAGATGTACACGCCGTAGCTGAAGCCGTAGGCGACGACCATGAGGCCGAGCTTGCGGACGGGGCGCGACCACATCAGCGCTGCGAAAGCGACGATCAGCGCGATGACCAGGACGATGCCGACGACGCCCAGGTGCGTACCCGCCTGGCGGAACCAGGGGGTGAACGGTGTGAACTCATCGTTGCCCACGTAGTCCAGCCACCAGCCGAGCTCGGTGCGGATGTAGGCATTGTGCGTGCCCGTGACGTACTGCGCGATGTGGTTCCACGACAGACCCGCCGCGGCGATGACGAGACCGGATGCCATGAGCGAGAGCCACTCCCGCATCGGGAACGGATCGACCTTGCGGCGGAAGAAACGCACGAGGAACACGATGCCGAGAGCCAGGCCCAGAGCCAGCACGCCCGGACGGGTGTAGGCCGTGATGAGGCCGATCGGCAGGATCCACAGGTAGCGCCGTTTGATCGCGAGCAGCATGCCCGCGAACATCAGCAGCATGAACAGTCCCTCGCTGTAGCCGATCACGAAGAGGAACGACATCGGGGCGAAGGAGAAGAAGACGACGGCCCACCAGGCGGGCTGCGGCTTGGTGACCGTGCGCATCAGCACGAAGAGCAGCCAGGTGGCGCCGAGGCTCGCCCCCAGGCTCAGGAGAACAGCGATGGGCTGCCAGCCGAGACCCGTGGCACCCGAGAGCACGCGGACCATCGTCGGGAAGACCGGAAGGAACGCCCAGTTGTTGGGCAGGATGTCGCCCGAGACGTTCATCGGCAACGACATGGGATAACCCTGGGCGGCGATCTGACCGTAGCGGTCGGCATCCCACCCCGTGAGGTAGTCGAAGAAGGTGCCGAGTCGCTCGCTGTCGGGACCGAATCCCCAGCGCGCGGCCTTGGCGATCGAGTAGAAGCCCCACAGCATCGCGAAGTTGACCACGCGGGCGATGGCCCACAGGCTCAGGACCTTGGTGAACGCGCCGCGCTCGATCGGGACGATGCCCTCGGGCTTGCGGAGGACGTCGTGACCGTACTGGCGCAGGGAGCGACCGAGGCGCGAACCGCGCAGACGGTCGAGACGACTCGGTCGTGCGATGACGCGCGACGGACGCGTCGGGGAGACAAGCTCGCTCGGCGGTGCGCTCACTCGGAACCTTTCACAGGGGGAAGATGTGGGCGAGTGACGACGGTGTCTGGCCCGGACAAGTGCAGTTGGAGAGGATGGTACCGGATGAAACCGTGCGTTCCATCCGGTTGACTTTCGGGAAATGACCTGGTCAGTGGCTGTCGCCCACGAGCTTCAGACCGACCACGCATCCCACCAGCCCCAGCACGAGCAGCACCTTGACCACCGAGACCGTCTCGGTCCCGCTGACCATCGCGACCACGATCGTCAGCGCCGCGCCGATCCCGACCCACACCGCATAGGCGGTGCCCGTGGGGATCTCGCGCATCGCGAAGGCGAGGCCGCCCATGGATGCCACGAGCGCGACGCCGAAGATCACGCTCGGCCAGAGCTTGGTGAAGCCCTCGGTACGGCCGAGGGCGGTGGCCCAGACAGCCTCGAGGACGCCGGACAGGATGAGGACGATCCACGACATGGCTGTGCTCCTTGGCCAGTCTTGTCGCAGTCCGGGTACTGATCCCTCGTCCGGGGACGCGGGGGGCGTCCAGCCCCGAAGGTAGCGCGCCGACCTGGGCAGAACCCGGGCACCGCGGCATCCGCCCCTCTCGAGCCACGCATAAACGCTCTGCGCGCGCGGAAACACGCTCTGCTCGCGTTTCTGCGCGCACATCGCGTTTATGCGCGGGGATTGGGCAGGGCGTTGGGCGGGGCGTTGGGCGGGGCGTTGGGCGGGGCCGGGCGGCGGTGTGCCGGCATCCGGGGTCAGATCAGGAAGATGGATGCCGACCCGGGGTTGTGCGCGTGGACGAGGACGCCGAAGACCACGGCGTCGAAGAGCAGGTGCACCGTCACGACGTACCAGAGCGAGCGGGTCTTGAGGAAGAGGAACCCCTGCACGATCGCGAAGGGGATCGTCAGCAGCGGCCCCCACGCCTGATAGCCCAGCTCCCACAGGAACGACACGAACACGATCGCCTGCAGCAGGTTTGCGGTGAGGTCGGGGAAGTGTCGACGCAGCAGCGCGAAGACGGTGCAGATGAAGAAGAGCTCGTCCCAGATGCCGACGGCGCCGACGCCCACGAACAAACGAGCGATGAGCTCGGGGGTGACGACCTCGGGCCAGTTGCGGTAGACGCCCGAGGTGATGAAGTAGAACGGCAGGATCAGGTAGCCGAGCACGATGACACCGCCGAGCCAGGCCCACTGCCACCAGGTCCATCGTCCGCCGCCGCGCCACGGGAAGCGGATCGCATTGTCGCGGTAGACGAAGCGCGAGATGACGTAGGGCACGACGACGGCCCCGCCCAGGGCGAGGGTGAAACGCACGAACGCGGCGTTGTCGAGTTCGGCGTGCAGCGGGATGAGGCTCACGATGAACTGGCCGATCGCGACGAGCGAGACGTCGCGGGCGATGCTCGGCTCCTCACCGCGAGCCAGCGCGACGCCGCCCCGGCGGTCGACCAGGATCCCGGATGCCACCGCGAGAGCGAGCAGGATCCAGCCCAGCCATACGACCTGGACGACGAACAGCGCCGGCGCAGCGAGGCACACCAACAGCGCCGGGACGAGCTTGGGCGTCCAGGTGGAACGCTCGCGGACCGGCACCGCGGTGTGCGCGGTCACGGCGAGACCCGCGTGTAGCTCAGGTCGCGGATGTCGCGGCCGACGCGCAGCCCCTTGCGCTCGAAGGCGGTGAGCACGCGGCCGTCGAAGCGCTCTGCCCACTCCCCCGCGAACGCGCGCTCGAAGCCGGGCGCTGCGTCGAGAACGTCGCGCATCTGATCGGCGTAGTCCTGCCAGTCCGTCGCGAGGCGCAGGGTGCCCCCGGGGCGCAGGGCCTGGGCGGCGATACGCGCGAAGTCGGGGGCGACGAGGCGACGCTTAGTGTGCTTGTTCTTGTGCCAGGGATCGGGGAAGAAGACCCAGAGCTCGTCGACGGATGCCGGCGGGAGCAGGTGCTCGAGAGCCTCGGGGGCGTTGGCCTCGACCAGGCGCAGGTTCTTCACGCCCTCGCGGTCGGCGTCGAGCATGGTGCGGGCGAGACCGGCGGTGAACACCTCGACGGCGAGGAAGTCGCTGTCGGAGTCGGCCGCTGCGGCGGAGACGATCTGGTGGCCCTGACCGGAGCCGATCTCGACCACGAGGCGGGCCGCGCGTCCGTAGACCTCGGCCGGGTCGATGGCCGTGCCCGCCTTCACGCTGGTCGTGGCTGCGGCGCGCTCGACAGGGAGCAGATAGAACGGCGAGAGCTCGGCCCACGCCCGGTCCTGCGCCTCGGACATGCGGCCACTGCGGCGCACGAACGACACCGGCTTGTCGCGGAAGACTGGGGCGTCCATAGCATCCAGGCTAGGCGTCTGCGTATCGGGAGTGTGCCGCACGGGCACCTTGCGGCCGCTCACGGGACGGTCACGAAATCGATGAGTTCCTCGACACGGCCGAGCAGGGCCGGCTCGAGGTCGCGGAAGGTGGTGACCTTCGACAGGATGTGCTGCCACGCGCGAGCCGTGTCGGCCTGCTCCTCGGCGGGCCAGCCGAGCGCCCGGCAGACGCCGACCTTCCACTCGATCCCGCGCGGCACCTCGGGCCATGCGGCGATGCCGAGCGCCCGGGGCGTGACGCACTGCCACACGTCGACGAAGGGGTGGCCGACGATGCGCACGTGCGCGCCGTGACGGCCCCGCGCGATCTTCTCGGCGATCCGCGACTCCTTGGAGTTCGGCACGAGGTGGTCCACGAGCACGCCGTACCGACGCTCGGCGGTGGGGGGCTCGGCATCCAGGGTCTGCTCGAGAAGGTCGACGCCCTCGAGGAACTCGACCACGACTCCCTCGGCGCGCAGGTCCGCACCCCACACCTTCTCGACGAGCTCGGCGTCGTGCTTTCCCTCGACGAAGATGCGGCTGGCGCGGGCGGTACGCGCGCGCTGGTCGGCCACGGCGAAGGATCCGGATGCCGTCCGCGTGCGCCCCTTCGCCGCGGCGGCGGGCGCCTTCAGCACCACGGGCTTGCCGTCGACGAGGAAGCCTCCGCCGAGCGGGAACAGCCGGCGCTTGCCGAAGCGGTCTTCGAGCTCGACGTTCGAGCCGTCGATGCGGGTCACCGCGCCGACGAAGCCGTCGCCGGCGATCTCCACGACGAGATCCGCGGATGCCGCGACCTCGGCGGGCCTGATGCGTCCGGCGTCGCGCCACCCGCGGGCGAGCACGTCGGTTCCGTAGCGGTCGTCCATGGTGTACCTCCGAGCGTCCGAGCCTAAGCGGCGCTCGCGTGCGCTCACAGCGGACGCGCCGCTCCTACCCCGGTGTCGGCGGTCGTTTATAGGGTGGACGCATCCGGCAACCGAAGGGGACTGCATGCGAAAGCCGAACGTGCTGCGCACGATGACGGTGCTGCTGCTCGCGTTCGTCGGAGTCCTGGTCGCTCCCCTCAGCGCCGCGGCGATCCCCCCGCCGACGCTCGGATCGAGCTATGTGCTCGACCAGGCGAACGTGCTCACCGATTCGCAAGAGGCCGATGTCCAGCGGCGCCTGCTGACGCTGTCGGAGCAGACGGGGCTCGACCTCTGGGTGGTGTACGTCGACGGCTTCCAGGATCCGACCGGTGCGGACGATTGGGCGAACGAGACCGCCAACCGCAACAACCTCGGCCCTCACCAGTATCTGCTCGCGGTCGCCATCGAGGGCGATACCTTCCAGTACTACCTCTCGGGCGACGTCGATGCGGGCGGGATCTCGGCGGCCCAGCTCACCTCGATCGAGCAGGATCAGGTGCAGCCGGCGCTCGAGGCGGGCGACGACGCGGGCGCGGCGGTCGCCGCGGCCGACGGCCTGCGCACCGCGCACGCGAAAGCGGGCGGCAACATGCCGAACCCTCCCCCGACGCCGGCGACGCAGAACGGCCCGGCCATCGTGCCGATCGTCCTGGTCGGCGTGCTGTTGCTCGCCATCGCCGCCGGCCTCGTCTGGCTGGCCGTGCGTCGACGCCGTCGAGCGACGACGCCCGGTGCGGGTGGCATCCCGACCGAGAGCATCGACGACCTCTCCCGTCGCGCCGGTTCCGCCCTCGTGTCCACCGACGACGCCGTCAAGACGAGCGAGCAGGAGCTCGGCTTCGCCCGCGCGCAGTTCGGCGACGCCGCCGCAGCCCCCTTCGTCGAGGTGCTCGACCAGGCCAAGGCCGACCTCGACCGGGCGTTCTCGATCCAGCAGCAGCTCGACGACAGCACCCCCGAGACCCCTGAGCAGCAGCGCGCCGGCTATACCGAGATCCTGCGGTTGTGCACGGCCGCCGACGAGGCTCTGGATGCCAAGGCGTCCGCCTTCGACGAACTGCGCGCTCTCGAGGCAGACGCCCCCGGCGCCCTGGCCGCGATCCGCAACCAGCACGCGACGGTCGCCGCGGGCCTGAGCGACGCGGAGGCGAGACTCGCTCGCCTGACCGAACACTTCAGCGACGACGCGCTCTCCCCCGTCGCCGACAACCCGGCCCAGGCTCGAGCGCGGCTCGAGCTCGCAAGCTCCCAGGAAGCGGAAGCCGCCGCCGCTCTCGCCGCCGGCCGCACCGGAGAAGCGGCCGTCGCCATCCGCGCAGCGCAAGCGGCCGTGGCCCAGGCCGACACCCTCGAGCGCGCCGTGGGTGCACTCGAGGCGTCCCTGTCGGACGCGAACCGACGCGCCTCGGCCCTCGTCGCGGAGATCGAGGGCGACCTCGCGGCGGCCGCCCGGCTGCCCGATCCCGACGGACGAGTCGCCGCCGCGGCGGCCTCGGCGCGGTCGCAGCTCGATGACGCGCGCGGTGCGCTCTCGGTCTCGCGCCCCCACCCCGCGCAAGCGATCGAGACACTGCAGCAGGCGAACGCCACCATCGACGCGGTGCTCGACGAGGCCCGTGACGCGGCCGACCGTCGACGCCGCGCCGAGAGCGAGCTCGACACGGCACTCGCTCAGGCGCGCGCCCGGGTGACCGCGACCGAGGACTTCATCTCCACGCGTCGGGGAGCAGTGGGGGCCACAGCGCGCACGCGTCTCGCCGAGGCCGGTGCCGCCCTCGTGCAGGCCGAGCAACTGCGCATCGCCGACCCGGTCGCAGCCCTCGCCGCGGCCCAGCGCGCGGCCCAGCTCGCCGCCGCCGCCGATTCCGCGGCACAGAACGACGTCGGCGCCTTCGGCGGCGCAGCCGCCGGCGGCGGAGGCGACATGATGGGCGCGATCCTCGGCGGCATCGCCGTGAACGCCATTCTCGGCGGCGGGCGCTCGCGCGGTGGCTTCGGCGGTGGCGGACTGGGTGGCCTGGGTGGCCTGGGCGGCCTCGGCGGCGGGTTCTCCGGCGGGAGCGGGCGCTCGCGCAGCGGAGGCTTCTCCAGCGGCGGACGCTCTCGAAGCGGCGGCGGCGGAGGCTTCTCGGGCGGTGGTCGCAGCCGCGCCGGCGGCGGGCGGGGATCGCGCCGCTAGTCCACCCCTCGCGGCCACGCCGTCCGATCACAGACAATTCGTAGAATCCGCCACCAGACTCGACACCGTCGCCCTCAGGAAGGAACACCCCGCATGGCCAAGCAGTCCATCTTCGGTCGCATCCAGACCCTCGTCCGCGCGAACGTCAACGCGCTCCTCGACCAGGCCGAGGACCCGCAGAAGATGCTCGACCAGCTCGTCCGCGACTACTCGAACTCGATCGCCGATGCCGAGTCGGCCATCGCCGAGACGATCGGCAACCTGCGCCTGCTCGAGCGCGACCACCAGGAAGACGTCCAGGCGGCGGCCGAGTGGGGCAACAAGGCCCTCGCCGCCAGCCGCAAGGGCGACGAACTGCGCGCCAGCGGCAACCTGAGCGAAGCCGACAAGTTCGACAACCTCGCCAAGATCGCCCTCCAGCGTCAGATCACCGCCGAGGGAGAGGCCAAGGCCGCCGCCCCCACCATCGCCGCGCAGACCGAGGTCGTCGACAAGCTCAAAGACGGCCTGAACGGCATGAAGACCAAGCTCGAGCAGCTCAAGGCCAAGCGCAACGAGCTCACCGCTCGCGCCAAGGTCGCCGAGGCGCAGAACAAGGTGCACGACGCCGTCAAGTCGATCGACGTGCTCGACCCGACGAGCGAGCTCGGTCGCTTCGAAGACAAGATCCGCCGCCAGGAGGCCCTCGCCGCCGGCAAGCAGGAGCTCGCCGCCTCGAGCATCGACGCGCAGTTCAACGCTCTCGAAGACGTCGGTGAGCTCACCGAGGTCGAAGCCCGTCTCGCG
The DNA here is from genome assembly GCF_030818635.1 of Microbacterium sp. SORGH_AS_0421. Taxonomy (NCBI): domain Bacteria; kingdom Bacillati; phylum Actinomycetota; class Actinomycetes; order Micrococcales; family Microbacteriaceae; genus Microbacterium; species Microbacterium sp. SORGH_AS_0421. Next base: position 2,080,515 of record NZ_JAUTAO010000001.1, on the reverse strand, counting down.
GCTCTCAAGGTCGGCGGTCCGCAGCGTGCCGCCATCGACGCACCGAGCCCCGACCAGGTCTGATCCACGACCGCGAGTGCACCGCCCGATCGATCAGGCGGTGCACTCGCGTCTCCCGCCGAGGGGAACCGCCATGACCCGATTCATCGTCGCTCCGCAGTGGCAGGGGTCGTCCTCCTCGCGCGCGATGCAGCTCGTCGACGGGGCCGAGGCCATCGCCGGCGACCTGCCGCGCGCCTCGACGATCGTCCTCGAACCCCCGACCGAAGCCGGCGACGCGCAGGGCACCCGTGTGCAGCGCCACAGCGCGATCGTTCGCATGCGCGAGCGCATCGAAGAAGCCGTCCGTACTTCCGACGAACCCGCCGTGGTCGTGGGCGGCGACTGCGGGATCGCCCTGGGGGCCGTGTCGGCGATCGCGGGAGACGATCTCGCGGTCGTGTGGATCGACGCTCACCCCGATCTGAACACCCCCGAATCCTCCCCCAGCGGAGCGTTCACCGGCATGGTGCTGAGGGCTATCGCCGGGGAGGGCGAGGCGCTCCTGCGCCTCGAGCCCGGCATCGCACCCTCGCGCCTCGTGCTCGTGGCCCCCCGTGCGTGGGATCCCGAAGAAGAGGCTTTCGTCGCCGCCCACGGGATCACCGTCGTCCGCGCCGAGGAGCTCGTCTCCCCCGACGCCCTGGCCGACGCCGTCGCCGCCACGGGAGCGACACGTGTGCACGTGCACGTCGGCCTCGACGCCCTCGATCCCGCCGACATCGGCGGCATCGCCCAGGCCGTGCCCTTCGGCGCGCGCACGGCCGAGGTCGTGGCATCCATTCGCCGCCTGCGCGAGCTGCTCCCGCTCGCGGGAGCGACACTGACCGAGTTCTCCCCCTCGAGCCCGGCGGCCGCCCTCGACGACCTGGGGACGATCCTGCGTCTGATCGGAGCGCTGGCATGAGCCCCCTCCCCTCGCCCCCGGAGGGCTGGCGAGAGCGGGCCGAACGGGCGGTGGCGCGCGGCCGCCGTTTCGACCGGTTCCTCCCCGGCGTGCTGCTCGACTCCCCCCTCAGCCGCGTCGGCTACTGGTACGGCTGCGCGGTGGGCTGGATCTGGGGGTCGATGTGGAGCACGGGCCGCATCGAGAAGCGTCTCGGTCTGTGGGTGTTCCGCGGGCTCCCGTCGTGGGCGTTCCCCCGCGGGGGCGTATGCGTGGGCGGCTGCTTCCTCACCGGCGACGACCGGCCGACCGACGTCGTGCTCGGGCACGAGGCGGTCCACAAACGCCAATGGCGTCGGTACGGCTTCCTCATGCCGCTGCTCTACGCCCTGGCCGGGCGCGATCCCCTGCGCAATCGGTTCGAGATCGAGGCGGGACTCGTCGAGGGCAACTACGTCCGCCGCGGGGATTGACCCACCGAACGAGAGCTACCGGCCCGAGGGATTCTCCCCGCGCACGATCACAGCGAACGGGGCGGATTCCGAGCGAGACGGCGCGTATCGACCAGCCGGCATCCGTCGAGGAGCGGGGGTGGCGCTTCAGCGCGCGGTGGCGAGGCCGAAGCGCTCGGGAGTGTGAATGGCCTGCGCGTCGACGCCGTGACGCGCGACGAGCTCGTCCACGATCTCGGCGGTGCCGAGGTATGCGCCGAGCAGGATGACGCGCGTGGCGTCGTCATCGCAGCACAGCATCTCGCCGGCCCAGCCCGAGACGGCGCGGGCGAGGGCTTCACCGGCTGCGCAACCGCGACCGGTACCGGGGGCACCGCCGCGACGCGAGCGGTCGAGCCAGGTCAGGGTCATGCGGGCGGGGGCCGTGATCGACCCGATCCACGATGCGTCGGGGACTTCGACGAACACGCGGCCGGTCGAGCAGATCGGCAGCGTCGCGAGCAAGGCTTCGAGCTCGGCGAGCGAGGTCTCGTCGGCCGTCACGAGGTGCTGCACGCGCGTGTGACGCGAGGCGCGACACGCTGCCGCATTGTGCTCGGTGGGGATCGACATGATGCCTCCACTATACCCGCGACATAGGTTTGCCTAACCTGTGTCCCCGCCCAGTATCTCGACATCGACACGATGCCGCGGGGCGGCCCGGTCAGTCGATCAGCACCTCTCGCAATCGGTCGATCTCGCCCTGGGACATCCCGTTCGCGCGGAGGTAGCCCGCCGGCGAGCCGAAGTCCCGGTCGACCCGTTGCAGCAGCGCGCGCATGACCGGGGCGGGCGAGCGGGTCGCGAGAGCTTCGGCGTGGACGTTGTCGGGGTGCACGGCGCGGATCGCCGCGAGGACCCGCGCATTGCGCTCAGCGGGGAGGAACTCCTCGGTGCGGGCGTAGTCGGCGATCACCGCCTCTCGATCGACCTCGGCCGCGGCGAGCGCGATCGCGACGGTCACCCCGGTGCGGTCCTTCCCCACGGTGCAGTGCACGAGCGCGGGCTGCGCGCCCAGGATGCCGCGGATCGCCGACACCACCCGCTCTGCGGAATCGTCGACGAGGGCGGCGTACATGTCGTCGAGGCTCAGGTCGCGCGCGAAGAAAGAGGCGACCGAGCCGAGGAACAGCGGCTCGTGCTGGATCTCGACCGCGGTATCGAGGCGGCTGGGAGCGTGGGCGACCTCCGATTCGTCGCGCAGATCGATCACGCGTCGGATGCCGAGATCTCGGAGGGTCCGAGCGCCCGCGTCGTCGACGGCGACGAGGTTGCCGGAGCGGTAGAGCACGCCCGCGCGCGTGCGACGGTCTCCCGCCGGAAGTCCGCCGACGTCGCGGAAGTTCACCGCGCCCGAGACGAGCGAGCCGGTCATGCGGCGCCGTCCGCGTGCACGTGAGGCTCGCGCGGGCGCGTCGTCGCCGCCGGCGCGGCATCCGGGGCGATCGGCATCGGAGAGGAAGCGCGGGGCGGCACGGGGTATCGACCCGCGATGGCGACGCGATTGAAGGAATTGATGGCCACGAGCACCCAGCTGAGCGCGACGTACTCGGCCTCGCTCAGGATGCCGCCCGCTTGGTCGTAGACCTCGTCGGGGATGCCGTCCTCGTGGATGAAGGTGAACGACTCGGTCAGCTCGAGGGCGGCTCTTTCGCGCTCATCGAAGACGCCCGACTCCCGCCACGTCGCGATCTGGGCGATCACATCGGCGTCGAGCCCGGCTTTCACCGCGGCATCCACGTGCATACGCACGCAGTAGGCGCACCCGTTGAGCTGGGAGGCATGGATCTGGACGATCTCGCGCAGCCGCGCGTCGATGCCGGCCTCGGCGGCGAGTCGGCCGACGGTGCTCGAGAACGAGCGCAGAGCGGCGTACGCCTCGGGAGCCGACTTCGACAGGTGCACGCGCCGTTCTTCGCCCATGGCCACAGCCTACGGCGGCTCCGCTCGGGTGGGGAGGGAATCGGTGACGCTCCGTGGCGCGGTGGTAGCGGCATCCCGTTCGCGGTGGAAGGCTGTTCCAATGCCCGAGCGCGACGAGTTCTCGTTCCTCCCCGCCCAGGCGGCCGATGTCGGCCGCGAACTCCCTCCCGTCGAACGGGTGCGGCTGACCCTCGCCGACGACCGCACGCTCAGCGGGCTGCGCTGGGGCGGGGCGCCCCCGGTGGTCACGCTGTTGCACGGCGCCGGTTTGAACGCCCACACTTGGGACACGACGCTGCTGCACCTGGGGGTGCCTGCTCTGGCTCTCGACCTCCCCGGCCACGGCGATTCGTCGTGGCGCGATGATGCGGCGTACGTCGCGCGCGTGATCGCCCCCGATGTCGTCTCGGCCCTCGAGCAGTGGACGACGACGCCGCAGGTGCTCGTGGGGCACTCGCTGGGCGGTCTCACGGCGGCCGCGGTCGCGGCATCCCGCCCCGATCTCGTCTCTCGCCTCGCGATCGTCGACATCACACCGGGGGTCGACCCGAGCGCGGGTCCCGCGCAGATCCGCGCGTTCTTCGCCGGCCCCACCGACTGGTCGTCGCGGGAAGAACTCGTGGAACGCGCCCTCTCGTTCGGCCTGGGCGGATCCCCCGAGGCCGCGGCGCGCGGGGTGTTCCTCAACTCGCGTGTGCGCCCCGACGGACGGGTCGAGTGGAAGCATCACTTCGCGCACCTCGCCGCCGCCGCCGCGAACGCCGGGGCCGATGTCACGACCCCGGATGCCGTGAAGGCTGTGCTGTCGGCGACCGGATGGGACGACCTGGGCGGGGTCACCGCACCCGTCACGCTCGTGCGCGGCGAGCGCGGTTTCGTCACGAAGACGGATGCCGAGGAGCTCGCGCGGCGTGTGCCCGGGGCCGACGTCCGGGTTCTGTTCACCGGGCACAACGCGCAGGAGGAAGATCCCGAGAGCCTCGCGCGTCTGATCCGATCGCTCCTGACCACCCCCTGACCCGCCGACCCGAACCCGGTCATCCCGCGTCGCGCACCGTCACAGACGGCGTCGAGGGAATACGGGTGAAAGTAGGCTGTTGCCACCCCTGCTCGGCATCCACAGCACCCTGATGCCTCGGCCTGCGAAAGGACACACCCCGCAATGCTGCGCCGCACCGCTCTCGCCACGAGCATGCTCCTGATCGGAGCCCTCCTGCTCACCTCGTGCACCGGCTCGAATACGACGCCGAACCCCACCGGAGAAGCCGATCCGAACGCCACCCTCACGGTGCGTCTGTCGCTGGAGCCGTCGAACCTCGACATCCGCCGCACGAGCGGCGCCTCGCTCGAGCAGGCTCTCATCGACAACGTCTACCAGGGCCTGGTCACCCGCAACGGCGACGACTCCAACGCGATCGCCCCGGCACTCGCCACGGCGTGGACGGTGTCTCCCGACGGACTCACCTACACCTTCACCCTCCGTCAGGGGGTGACCTTCCACGACGGCAGCGGGCTCACGGCCGACGACGTCATCACCTCGCTGCAGACGGCCAAGGACGACCCCACCATCCAGAACAGCTCCGACCTGGCGAACGTGGCCTCGATCGCGTCCCCCGACGCCTCCACGGTGGTCGTGACACTCGCGAAGCCCAACATCGACTTCCTTTTCGCGATGACGGGCCGCGCCGGCCTGATCTTCAAGAGCGGCGACACGACCAACTTCCAGACCGCCGCCAACGGCACCGGTCCTTTCCGCGTCGAGAGCCGCAACGCGGGGCAGAGCCTGACCCTCTCGCGCTACGACGGATACTGGGGGGACAAGGCCGGCGTCGCGGAGGTCGTGCTCGACTACATTCCCGACCAGAGCGCCGCGACCAACGCGGCCGTCGCCGGCGACGTCGACGTGGCCCTCGAGATCGACCCCGAGCTGCGCGACCAGATCGAGGGCACGAACAACTTCTCGATCGAATCGGGTCTGACCACCGACAAGGGCACGCTGGCCTTCAACAACCAGCGCGCGCCACTCAACGACCAGCGCGTGCGCGAGGCGCTGCGTCTGGCGATCGACCACAAGGCGCTCATCGACACCCTCGGCTCCGGCAGCGAGCTCTACGGCCCCATCGCCCCGCTCGACCCCGGATACGAAGACCTGTCGGGAAGCATCTCGTACAACCCCGACCGTGCCCGCGAGCTTCTCGCGCAGGCCGGCGCCGAGAACCTCACCCTGACGCTGACCATCCCCAACGTCTACCCCACGACGATCCCGACCTTCCTCGTGTCGTCGTTCGCCGACGTGGGCGTGACCCTCAAGGTCAACTCGGTCGATTTCAGCACGTGGCTCCAGAACGTCTACAAGAACCACGACTACGACCTGAGCTTCGTGCGCCACGTCGAGGCCCGTGACTTCGGCAACTGGGCGAACCCCTCGTACTACTTCGGCTACGACAACGCCGAGGTGCAGGGCCTGTACGCCCAGGCGTTGGCGACCACCGACCAGCAGCAGTCCTCCGACCTGCTCGCCGAGGCCGCCCGCATCGTGAGCGACGAAGATGCCGCGGACTGGCTGTTCCTGTCGACACCGTTGACCGCGGTCGGCACGAACGTGGCGAACTTCCCGAAGAACTCCCTCAACGTGCGCCTGCCGCTTGCGGGCGTGACGGTCGCGGCGGAGTGATCCGCTACACGCTGACACGGCTGGGCCTGCTGGTGCTGGGCCTGGCCGTGGCCAGCGTGCTGATCTTCGTCTCGCTGCGGGTGCTCCCCGGCGACGTCGCTCAGCTCATCGCCGGGACCGAGGCGACGCCGGAACAGGTGGCCGCGCTGCGCGCAAGCCTGGGCCTGGAGGCCCCGCTCTGGACGCAGTACCTCGACTGGATCGGCGGGCTGCTGCGCGGCGACCTGGGCACCTCGCTCATCACGGGCACGTCCGTCGTCACGGAGCTGGCAGACAAGGCCCGCGTCACCGTGCCGCTCGCGGCGATGTCGCTCACGGTGGCGCTGATGGTCGGCATCCCCTTCGGCGTTCTCTCCGCTCTCGGACGACGTCGCGTCGGCGGGACGGCGCTCAGCGTCGGGGCGCAGGCCCTGGCAGCGGTGCCCGTGGTGTGGGCGGGAATGATGCTCGTCGTCGTATTCGCGGTGTGGCTGGGCTGGCTTCCGCCCCAGGGCTTCCCCCGGGCGGGGTGGAACGACCCCGCGGCGGCGTTCCGAGCCCTCATCCTCCCCGCCCTCACCATCGGCGTGGTCGAAGGGGCGATGCTGCTGCGCTTCGTGCGGAGCGCCACCCTCCAAGCACTCGGCCAGGACTACGTGCGCACCGCCGCCGCGAAGGGTCTCACCCGCACGCGCGCCCTGCTGAGCCACGGTCTGCCCAATGTGGGACTCTCGGTCATCACGGTGCTCGGCCTTCAGATCGCCGGGATCATCGTGGGCGCCGTCGTGATCGAGCAGCTCTTCACCCTTCCCGGTGTCGGGCGCATGCTGGTCACCGACGTCGCCGCGCGCGACCTGCCGAAGGTGCAGGGCGAGCTGCTCGCCCTCACGGGCTTCGTCCTTGTGGTCGGCTTCCTCGTCGACCTCACCCACCGCCTCATCGATCCGCGTCAGAGGGAGGCCTCATGACCACCCTCCGGCGCCTCTGGAGTCTGGGCACCGGGCGATTCGGCATCCTGATCGTCGCTCTCGTCGTCGTCACGGCCGTCGTCTCGCTCTTGTGGACCCCCTTCGACCCGGCCTCCGTCGACGCCCGCGCACGCTGGAGCGACCCCTCGTGGCCGCACGTGCTCGGCACCGACAACAGCGGCCGTGACATCGCCAGCCTGCTGATGGCCGGGGCGCGCACGACCGTCGTCGTCGCCGTCGGTGCGGGAGCGGTGGCCTCGGTGCTCGGCATCGCCCTGGCCGCCCTCGGCTCGCTCACCGCGCGGTGGATCCGCGAGAGCGTCGCGGTCCTCGTCGACATCCTCATCGCCTTCCCGGTCCTGATCATCGCCATGATGATCTCGGCCGTGTGGGGCGGCTCCCTCGCCGTGGTCATCTGGTCGGTGGGTATCGGGTTCGGAGTGAACGTCGCCCGCGTGACACGGCCCGAGCTGCGGCGCGTGCTGCACAGCGATTTCGTGCTCGCGGGACGGGCGAGCGGCCTGTCGAGCGCGCAGAACCTCACGAGGCACCTCCTTCCCAACGTCGCCCCGGTGTTCATCGTGCAGCTGTCGTGGGGCATGGCCGTGGCCGTGCTCGCCGAAGCGGGGCTGTCGTACCTGGGCTTCGGAGCGCCCGTGACCCAGCCCTCGTGGGGTGTGCTGCTCAGTGACCTGCAGGCGTACATCGCCGTGCACCCGCTCACCGTGGTCTGGCCGGGCCTGGCGATCACGCTGACGGTGCTCGGCCTGAACCTGCTGGGCGACGCGCTGCGCGAAGCTGCCGACCCCACCCTGGGCGAGCGCACTCCCGCCGCGCGTACGCACGTGCCGGGGGTGGTCGCGTGAGCCTCGTCGTGACAGACCTGCGGATCGAGATCGGCGGTCGCGCCGTCGTCGACGGCGTCTCGTTCTCGGTCCCCGGGGGCGCGCGAGTGGGGCTGATCGGCGAGTCGGGATCGGGCAAATCGCTGACCGCCCTGGCGATCCTGGGGCTCTTGCCCGACGGTGCGCACGCCTCGGGCAGCATCCTCTGGAACGGCCGCGAGATCCTGGGGCTGCCCGATCGCGAGCTCGCACGTCTGCGCGGTGACGACATCGGCATGGTCTTCCAAGAGCCGCGGACGGCCCTGAACCCCATTCGCACGGTGGGTCGACAGATCGGCGAGTCGGTCCGCATCCACGAGGGCGTCTCGCGCCGCGAGGCGCTTCGTCGCGCCGTCGGCGAGGCGGAGCGCGTCGCGCTCCCCGATCCCGAGCGGCTCGTCTCGCGCTACCCGCACCAGCTCTCCGGCGGCCAGCGGCAGCGCGTCGCGATCGCCATGGCCCTGGCCTGCCGCCCGCGGCTGCTCATCGCCGACGAGCCGACCACCGCCCTCGACGTCACGATCCAGGCGGGGATCCTGTCGCTGCTGCGATCTCTCGTCCAGGATGCCGGCATGTCCCTCGTGTTCATCACGCACGACCTCGCGGTGCTCGCGCAGGTCGCCACCCACGCCGTGGTCCTCGAACACGGACGGGTGGTCGAAGAGGGCGGGGTCGCCGATCTGCTGAAGGTGCCATCGTCGCCCGTCACGCAGGCCCTGTTGCGGGATGCGACCGCGACGCTGTGGCATCCCGAGCTCCCCGCTCGCGAGATCGCGACCGAAGAGGCCGAGGAGACCCCGTGACCGAGACGCTGATGCGGGCGCGAGGGCTCTCGCGCACCTACCCCACCCCGCGGACGCGGGGCGTCGGCCGAGCCGAGCGGACCGTGGGCCTCGCCGACGTCGACCTCTCGGTGCTCGCGGGGAGCGCCGTCGGCATCATCGGCGAGTCGGGATCGGGCAAGTCCACCCTCGTGCGCCTACTGCTGGGCCTCGACGTACCGAGCGCGGGGACGGTCGAGGTCGACGGACGCCCCGTCGATGCTCGGGGTTCGGCGCGATCACTGCACTGGCTGCGCCGGGCGACCGGCATCGTGTTCCAGGACCCCTACGCCTCGCTCGACCCCCGCATGAGCGTCGAACGCATCGTCGGCGAGCCGCTGTGGGCGCTGGGGGTCGAGGGCGACCGCCGCGCGCGCGTGCGCGAGGTGCTCGAGCAGGTCGGCCTCGACGCCGACATGGCCGCACGCTTCCCGCACGAGTTCTCGGGCGGCCAGCGTCAGCGCATCGCCCTGGCCCGAGCGATCGTCCACCGCCCGCGCATCCTCGTCGGCGACGAGCCGCTGTCGGCCCTCGACGTCACGGTACGCGCGCAGATCCTGCGCCTGCTCGCGCGCCTGCGGGTCGAAGAGGACCTCACCCTCGTGCTCGTCTCGCACGACATCGGCGTGGTCCAGAACGTCTGCGACCAGGTGGTCGTGATGAAGGATGGCCGGGTCGTCGAGCAGGGGCCGACCGAGAAGGTGCTACTGCAGCCGCAGGCGGCGTACACGCGGCAGCTGTTGGCATCCATTCCGACGCTGCCGGCCTGACGGTCCGTCTCAGACACGACGGACCCTGACTCGAGAACAGGGCAACGTCACGGGAACAGGCCGATTCGCCCCCGTTTCCCCTGTTCTCGTCGCATCCCCTGTTCTGGTGCCGGGGGCGAGGCACCGGATGCCGGCATCCGGTGCCTCGGGAGGATCGCGCTCGGAGGGATCAAGGGATCCCTCGATGTCGGAGGTCGGCGCTACCCTCGGCGCATGACCCCCGGTATCGTCCCCCCGTTCCTGCTCGACCGACTCGCCTCCACCGACGACCCGCGCATGGCACGGGCCGCCGAAGCGGCGCGAAAGACCCTCGCCGTGCCGCGGCCGGCGCGTCCGACGCGAGCGCGCCTGCGGCTGTCCATCGAGGGCGACACCCTCGTGGCCGAGACGGCGCCGGCGCCCGATCGCGTCGTCTCCGACGCGGCGAACACCGAGAACCTCCCGGGTCGTCGCGTGCGCAGCGAAGACGACGCCCCGTCGGGCGACGCCGCGGTCGACGAGGCCTACGACGGTCTCGGCGAGACCTACGACTTCTTCTGGGATGCCTTCGCCCGCGACGGCATCGACGCCGCCGGTGGATCGCTGCTGGCCACCGTGCACTTCGGCGACGACTACGACAACGCCTTCTGGAACGGCGAGCGCATGGTCTTCGGCGACGGCGACGGCGACGTGTTCGTCGGATTCACGCGGTCGCTCAGCGTCATCGCTCACGAGCTCGGGCACGGCGTCACCGAGGCCTCCGGCGGGCTCGAGTACCAGGGTCAGTCGGGCGCGCTCAACGAGTCGCTCTCCGACGTGTTCGGCGCCCTCGCCGAACAGCATCACCTCGGCCAGAGCGCCGACCAGGCATCGTGGCTCATCGGCGAGGGCATCTTCGCCGCCGCGGTGCAGGGCGAGGCCCTGCGCTCGATGAAGGCACCGGGCACCGCCTACGACGACGACGTGCTCGGCAAAGACCCGCAGCCGGGGCACATGCGCGACTACGTCGAGACGACCGACGACAACGGCGGGGTGCACATCAACTCGGGTATCCCGAACCGGGCCTTCTACCTCGCCGCGACCGCGCTCGGCGGGTTCGCGTGGGAGCGCGCCGGTCTCATCTGGTACCGCACGATCACCGCGGGCACGCTGTCGCCCACCGCCGATTTCTCGGTGTTCGCGGCCGCCACCCTGTCGGCCGCGGCCAGCGAGTACGGTGAGAAGTCGGAGGAGGTCGCCGCCGTCCGTGCCGCGTGGGCCGGGGTCGGCGTCGAGGAGGATGCCGCAGCCTGACACCGCGAACGACGCCGAGGGCGCGGGGCGCTTCGTCGTCATCGTCGTGCGCTCGGGTGGGCTCGCGGGCCTGTCGAAGCAGTGGCGGGCCGAGCCCTCCCCCGAAGGTGCTCCGCACTGGCGAGCGCTCGTCGAGAGCTGCCCGTGGGATGCCGCGGCCGAGCCCTCCCCCGGAGCCGATCGCTACAGCTGGCGCATCGAAGTGCACCACGGTGACACGGCCGTGCACGAGGCCCGACTCGGCGACACCCAGGTCGAGGGCCCCTGGCGTGCGCTTGTCGACGAAGTGCGCCGCGCCGCGCCCGCCACACCCGTCCGCCGGTAGGAACGTTCGACCCGCGAGATCAGCCGAACAGCCGACGGCGAGGCTTCTTCTTCGACGGGATGCTCTTCTGCAGGTACACCACGCCCAGCCAGCGCCCGAACTTGAAGCCGACGCGTCCCATGCGGCCGACCTCGGTGAAGCCGAGCTTCTCGTGCAGGGCGATCGAGGCGTCGGCCCCCTTGTCGCTGATGGCCGCGACCATCTCGCGGATGCCGAGGTCTTGGCACGCCGCGACGAGCGCCTCGAGTAGAGCGCGCCCGAGGCCTTTGCCCGCGGCCGCCTGCCCCAGGTAGATCGAATTCTCGACCGTGTAGCGGTACGCCGACTTCGACTGCCACGGCTGCACGAGCGCGTACCCGAGGATCTGACCGCTCGGCGACTGGGCGACGAGGAAGGGTAGCCCGAGCTTGTGGAGGGTGGCGAACTTGTCACGCCACTTCGAGAGGGACCACGCCTTCTCGTCGAAAGTCACCACCGAGTTGCGCACGTAATAGTTGTAGATCTCGCGGATGTCGGGAACGTCGGCCTCGGTCGCCGGGCGGATCTCGAACGCGAAGGGTTGCTCGGGCTTCGGCGTCGGGCGCAGATGGGCAGGCAACCGCCGACGGCTCTTCTCGTACTCCTCTTCCAGCACCCCGCAACTCTACGGGCGTCGTGGTTTCGCGCGTGTGACGGATACGATCCCGGGGCGGGTTCGCCGCCCCGTGGCATCCCGTGTCGAGGACCTCAGGCGGGGATGCGCCAGTCCACGGGCTCGGCGCCCTGTTCTTCGAGCAGCGCGTTCACGCGCGAGAACGGACGGGAACCGAAGAAGCCGCGACTCGCCGACAGGGGCGACGGGTGCGGCGACGCGACGATCGCCGTGTCGCCGAGCAGGGGCGTCAGACCCTGGGCGTCCTTGCCCCACAGCACCGCCACCAGCGCAGAATCCCGCGCGACGAGACAGCGGATGGCGTGCTCGGTCACCCGTTCCCACCCCCATCCGCGGTGGGATGCCGGAGCCCCCGGCGCCACGGTCAGCACCCGGTTGAGCAGCATGACGCCCTGAGCGGCCCACGCCGAGAGATCACCGTGCGGAGCGGGGGCGATACCCAGGTCATCGGAGAGCTCGCGATAGATGTTCGACAGGCTCCGCGGCAGCGGCCGCACGTGCGGGTCGACCGCGAACGACAGGCCGATCGGGTGGCCGGGGGTCGGATACGGGTCCTGCCCGACGACGAGCACGCGCACCGCATCGAGCGGGGTGCGAAAAGCGCGCAGCACGAGGTCGCCGGCGGGGAGGTACGGCTTGTCCTCTGCCCGCAGGCGGTTCCCGACCGAGGCGATGTCGGCGGCCACCGGCTCGAGCGCCTCGACCCATGAGGGGTCGATGAGGCCCGCGTCCGCGAGTTCGGCGAGCGTCATCGCGCTCACGCGGCGTCTTCCTCCTGCACGGATCCGAGGTGCGACCAGGGGAACTCGATCCACAGGGAGGTGTCTCGCCACGAGTAATCGGGGGCGATGATCGTCGTGGGCTTCGTGTAGATCACCGCGGAGCGCACGTCGGCGCCCTGCCGGTTCAGGAGTTTCACGGCGAGATCGAGCGTGCGGCCGCTGTCGGCGACGTCGTCGACGAGGAGCACCCGTCGTCCCGTGAGGTACGAGAGGTCGAGGGCCGGGGGCAGCACCTCGGGGGCATCGAGCACGGTGCCCACGCCCGTGTAGAACTCGACGTTCAGGGCTCCGCAGTTCTTCGCCCCGAGCCCGTACGCGATGGCCCCTCCCGGCAGCAGTCCACCGCGGGCGATCGCCACGACCACCTCGGGCTGGAAGCCGTCGGCCACGATCGCCCGGGAGATGTCGCGGGTGGCCCTTCCGAAGTCGTCCCAGCTCAGGCGTTCGCGTTCGTCCGTCACGGCGGATTCCTCTCCTCGTCTGCATTCACCCTAGGGGGCGCGGCGAGGAAGGCCGTCTACGAGCGCGAACCAACCGGGAGGATCATCGAGGTCGTCCCCGGGATGTCGACGAACCCGATCGCCGCCCAGTGCGCACGGTCGGCCCAGAACCCGGTCGATCCGTCGCTCCCCGTTCGACATGTGGTGAGCAGCGCGATGGTGTCGCCGTCGAACACCCGGGCGATGATGCGCACGAGCTCGTGACTCAGCGACGGTCCCTGGAGAGGGTCCTCGACGTGGACCGAGGAGATGATGCAGAGGTTGTCGGTGAACAACGAGGATTCGTCGACCAGGGAGATGAGTTCTCGGTCGACGAACGCGGAACTGATCGATGTGAGGTCCGCCCCGGCATCCCGCAGCTGCTCGACCCAGCGCGGGTTCGCGTAGTGCACGCGGTACACGATCGCCTCGGCCGAGCCGGGCTCGCCTGCGACGAGGGCGACACCCCCGGTACGAACCGTCGTCGCGTGCCAGATTTCGGGGTCGACGTCGTTGCCGGTGGTGCGAAGCGTGAGCTGGAACGCGGTCGCATCCGGGTCGGGCTGTTCTGCCATATGGCCCCCACGGCCTGTCGGAGTGTCGGGAGGCACTCGGCTTCTTCCCGACCATAGCGAAACGGTGCCCCGGACTTCTCATCTTCCCCGCTGGGAATGCAAGGTGGTATGCGGTAGGCGGTGGGCAGAAAAGCGCGCGAAGACGGGCGCCAACAACATTCTTGCGCCGAAATTCGGGCAATCCTCACACAAAGATGAGAAGACGCTAATGTAAATCTCAGACAGAGATCGGCCCACCGGCACGCCTTTCCCCCTCAGGAGCCCGACGCAGTGAGCAGTACCTACATCGAAACCGGCGGACAGGTTCGGGTCTACGACTCCGGCGTCCAGGCTCACGATTCCCTCCCCCTCGGTACCTACCGGGTGCGGTACAGCATCAAGGAGGGCTTCAGCCTCCTGCGCACCGAGAACCTCGGCGTGGGTTCGGAGAAGGTCTACGGCCGCCGCGAGGCCAAGGTCGACAAGATCTTCCGCACCTACGCCCGCTTCGAACGCAACCTCGGCGTGATGCTCTCGGGCAACAAGGGCCAGGGCAAGTCGATGTTCTTGCGCATGCTGGCCGCTCGCGCGATCGAGAGCGACATTCCCGTCGTTCTCGTCAGCGAGGATGCCGAAGGCATCGTCGACTTCCTCGAGACCCTCGACGAGTGCCTCGTCATCTTCGACGAGTTCGAGAAGACGTTCTCGTCCGGCCGCACCCCGCTCGACGGCCCCAACCGTCAGAACCAGTTCCTGACGCTGTTCGACGGGACGTCCTCGGTCAAGCGGATCTACTGCCTGACCGTGAACGACGTGCAGGACGTCAGTCATTACATCGTCAATCGACCGGGTCGATTCCACTACCACATGCGGTTCGACTACCCGAGCCCCGACGACGTGCGCGAGTACCTCCGCGACCAGGCGCCGCACGCCGCCGCGTGCGAGATCGAGAACGCCGCGCTGTTCTCGCGCCGCGTCAACCTCACGTACGATCACCTGCGCGCGATCGCCTTCGAGATGAACCACCCCGACGCCACGTTCACCGAGATCGTCGAGGATCTCAACATCAAGGCGGTCGAACCGAGCACCTACCGCGTCGAGGCCACCTACCTCGACGGTTCGGTTCTCGCGGACGAATCGGTCCTCAACCTGCACGAGCGCAGCGACGTGAGCCGCACCGTCGAGCTGCGCGGCACCCACCGGGTGCTCTTCTTCTCGTTCGCTCCCCGGGACGTGGTCTTCGAGGACGACGGCAACATCACCGTCCCCATCCACAAGATCGAGGCGTTGGACGAGGACGAAGAGATCCCGGAGGAGCTCCCGACGCGCATCACCCTCACCCTCGTCGGGCAGGCCAGCTACTCGTTCGAGCGCTGAGTCCCTCAGTCGTCGAGGTCGCGGGGCTGCGTGACCCTCTTGTTGACCTCGCGGGTCGCGGAGAACTTCAGCACGCTGTAGTCCTCGACCCGGCCCCGGCTCTCGGGATTGTCGCGGATGTTCAGCACGACATTGTGTCCCTTGTGCGACTGCGCGTAGAACTTGCCGAAACCCGTCAACGTGACGCGGTTGCCGGCATTCACCAGATCGAGAATCTCCCCGAAGATCGCTTCGTACGCCAACTGCGTGACCTTCGGAGACAATCCGGCGCGGTGGGACACGCGCTGGATGAATTCTCGCTTGCTCACCTTGGGCTCATCGGTTCTCATGACGGGCATTGCTCACCATCCCCTGCTCTTGTGCTCGGTTACGAACGTATGCGTCGACAACGTCGCGGGCAGAGGGGGTTGCCTCGCCGGTCGCGACGCGCACGTCATCGGTATCGTCGTTCGGGTAGACGAAACCGGGGTGGGCAGACGGGTGCGGTGAAGCTCCGGCCGCCGGACGGGCGACGCCACCGCGTTTCGGGTCGCGGGGGCGAATCGTCGTTTCTGCTCGTATTCGCGTCAATCCTACTCGCTTCGTCGACGTGCGAGCGTCGTGTTACTCGGCTCGCTCCCTGCTCGTCGATTCACGCGGTCAGACGAGCACGGATCGGATACACCGTGTCGTCGAAGATGACCTGCGCGGCCGCCCCCGTCCGTGCATTGACGAGGATCGGTGCCCGCAGGTTGACGAAGACGCCGTCCTCCCCGGGGTTCGCGACGACGAACATCCGCACCTCGTCGGCCGCCGCGCCGATGTCGACGAGCGCTGCCGCGGCGAGGGGAGGATCGTAGGACAGACCGCCGCTTGCGGGGTCGAGCAGGAAAAGACGCACGTCGTCGCTCGTGGAGCGAAGGGCGTACAGGCCCTCGGCTCCCTCGATCGGTTCCAGGAGGAAGGACGTCCGCGGCGCGAGACCGGGAAGCGACTTCGCGAACTCGACGTCCACGCTCGACAGGGGCAGGGCGGTCGTCATCTCACGAACTCCAAGAGAGTGGTCTGCAGGGTCTTGGCGGTGACCTGCAGGGCGGACTGATACACGAGCTCGGCGGACTTCAGCTTGATGTAGACCTCCAGGGTGTCGACGTTCTCGACCTCGGCGCGACGCGCCTCGATGTCCACGCCGACGCTCGCGTTCGTGGCCTGCGCGCGCTCGATCTGCGCCTGGCGCGCGCCCGCGACTCCCCGTGCGGTGACCAGCTGCTTCAGGTGGGCGTCCACCTCGGTGAGGCGCGAGCCCACGTCCGTTCCCGCCCGCAGGTCCGCGGCGACCTTCTGGAGGGTGGCGAAGACGCTGGCCCCGCCCACCCCGAACGCGTCCGCACCATCGAGGTCGACGCGCACCCTCTCGTTCTCCGAGATGCGGCGATCGACCGCCGCCCCCGGCACGCCGGTGAAGGCGAAGGTCGCGGGATCGAAGGCGCGACCGCTGTCATCGGTGCCGGCGAACACGGTGCGACCGAGCACGGTGGTGTTGGCGTGAGAGAGGAGCTCGAGGCTCACGCTCTCGAGTTCGACCGCGATCGAGTCGCGCGCGGCAGGGCTGAGCGCCCCGGAGTTGGCTCCCTGGGCGGTGAGATCGCGCGCGCGGTTGAGCAGGTCGATGCTGGCGCCCAGTGCCGTGTCGGCCGTGGTGACCCACGTCAGCGCGTCGCTGATGTTGCGGGCGTACTGGGACGCGCGCGACTGCTCCCCGTGCACGCCGAGGATGGCGGCGGCGACGGTCGGGTCGTCGCTGGGTGCGCGGATGGCGAGTTGCGAGGTCGCCTGGTCCTGCAGACGCGCACGGTCGGCCAGGCCCGCCTGGAGCGTGCGCAGAGCCTGCTGATTGACGGTGCTGCTGGTGATTCGTCCGATCACGATGACTCCCGGATCAGCGGCCGACCAGGCCGACGCGGTTGATGAGGATGTCGAGGGCCTCGTCGACGGCGGTGAGCACACGCGCCGCCGCCTGGTAGGCCGTCTGATAAGTGAGGAGGCTGATGGTCTCTTCGTCTCCGTCGACCGAAGCGTGGGACTGCTGACCCGCTACGGCGGCGATCGCGCTGCGGTCGGCCGTGTCGGCGCGCTGGACATCACCGGCGACGGCGACTCCGAACCCGGTCACGAAGCTCGCCCATCCCTTGCTGGGGCCCGTCGCTGCTGTGGCGAGGGTCGAGATGCGGTCGGCCACGGAGGTGTCGAGAGCCCCCGCGCCGGGCGCGGCCAAGGCCAGCTGGTCGAGCGAGGTGGGCACCACGGACAATCCGAGGGCTGCGGGCCCGTCCGCCGCGAGCGCGAAGAAGTCTCCCCCGGCGGCGCCCGTCGACGTCTGTCCCGACCGGTGGATCTCGTTGACCGCCTGCGCGAGCGCGGTGGCCGTGGCATTGTAGGCGTCGGCCACACGCGCGAGAGTGCCCCCGTCGGAGGCCGGTGCGAGGACGCCGATCGCCCCTCCCAGGGATCCGCCGGTGACCGCGACGGGCACCCCCGGCCGATCCGACCAGGAGAGAGTGAGCCTCTCGGCATCGGCGAGAGCACGCGGCCCCTCGATCTGCAGGGTGCGACTCGAGTCGCCGCTGACCAGGGCGTTGCCATCGACCCGCAGGGTCAGAGTGCCGTCGTCTTCGACGCGACCCGTCGCCCCGACGGTCGTGGACAACTGCTGGGCGAGGACGTTTCGTTGGTCGATGAGCTCGTTCGCGCCGCGTCCGGACTGCAGGGCCGAACGGATCTGTCCGTTCAGCGTGGCGACCTGGGTCGCGGCGACGTTGACGACCGCGACATCGCGATCCATCTGCGCGCGCAGGTCGGACCACTGCCCGACGGCGGCGTCGTAGCCGGCCGCGATCTGGCCGGCGAGCACGCGGGCGTTGGTGAGGACGACCTGGGCGGCCGCCGGCTCGGGGGTGTTGGCGAGGTCGGACCACCCGGACCAGAAGCGGTTCAGGTTGGCGGCCAGGCCGTCTTTCGTCGGCTCCGCCATCGCGGCTTCGGCTTTCTGCGCCGCCGAGGACCGCGCCGACCAGAATCCGGATGCCGAGAGGGCATCGCGGACGCGCGCGTCGAGCACCTCGTCGCCGAGGCGGGCGATGCCCTGCACGGAGACACCGTCTCCGACGGAGAGTCCCGTCGACCACAGCCCCGCCGTGCCGGGAGCGCTCACCGATGACTGCTCGAGGCGCTGACGGGTGTAGCCCGGGGTGGTCTCGTTGGCGATGTTCTGACCGGTGACGGTCATCCCGGCGCGCGCGGCGGCGAGAGCGGAAGCGGCCACGTTGAGTCCTGCGAAGGTCGACATCGTCTACACCTGCACGTCGAGCAGTCGGGACCCGGCGCCCGCGACGCGCGATCCGCTCGCCGCGTACTCGCCCGTGGGTTCGCCGAGGCCCGCGATGGTCTCTTGCGTGACCCGCAGGGCCGTGCGCAGGTGCTGGTTGACCGAGCCCTTCTTCTCCGCGATCTCCGCGGCGAGACCCGACAGGGCGTCGTGGTGTGATCCGAGCACCTCGCGCCATGCATCGGTGGGGGCGACGTCGACGAGCTCGCGCAACGAGGTCGCCTCGGGGACGCCCCATTCGGCGGCGACATCGACGAAGAGGGCGTCACGCTCGATGGTGCCCGCGGTGAGGGCCTTGGCCACGCGGTCGACCTCGACGGTGGCGTGCTGGATCCAGCGCGTCCTCCCCGTCGACAGGAGCAACTCGAGTTCTTCGAGCTTGAACAGCATGAGCTCGAGCACCTCGCGCTGACGCAGCAGCTGCATGCTCAGGTCGGTAGCGGACACGTGAGTCACCTCGTTCGGGTCGAGTGGTGGGGCGGGTGCGCCCACCACGGGACCAACTATCGCGACGCGGCGACGCGCGAGTAACCCGTCAGTCCGATGCCCCGGCGCGCGCTCCCCCGCGCAGGGCGTCGAGCAGGTTGGTCTCGGCGTCCGCGGATCGCGACGCCGAGATGGCATCCTGATTCTCGTTCGAGACCGCCACGACGATCTCGCTGCGGTGGATGCGGGTGTCGCGGGGAGCGTCGATGCCGATGCGCACGCCGGTCGCCGTCACCCCGAGCACCGTCACCGTCACGTCGTCGCCGATCATGATGCTTTCACCGGGGCGTCGGGTGAGTACGAGCATGTGCGTGTGGCCGCCTTCCGTGGCTGAGGCGCCCGCGGCGCCGTCCCCCGCCAGACTACCTTTTCTTCTCGGTTACGAGCGTTCTCGGCTCCCCTACGACGCTGGGAGGGCAATCTGCTCGGGGCGGACGACGCCCACGACGTCGGTGGCGAAACCGCCCGCGGCCGCTTCGTCGTAGGACAGGATCGGCATGCCCGCCACCTGTCCGGCCACGAGCGACCGCACGCCCTGGCGCAGTGACGGGGCGCACACGAGCACCGGTTCGCCGCCCACGGGTTCGACGGCGGCCACCGCGCGGCGGACGCCCTCGATCAGCTGCATCGTCTGGTCGGCGTCGAGCACGATCTGCGCGCGACCCTCCACGTGCCGCAGCCCCTCGAGCATCTGCTGCTCGAGAAGCGTGTCGAACATCACCACGCGCAGACGCCCGTCCTGGGCGAAGCGCGCGGAGATGGCGGGCCCGAGAGCGCTGCGCGCGGCCTCCACGAGAGCGGGCACCTCCGTGGTCGACTTCGCGCGCAGGGCGAGCGCTTCGTAGATGCGGCCGAGGTCGTTGATCGAGACCCGCTCGGCGAGGAGGCTGGCCAGGACGCGCTGGATGAGAGCCAGCGGGAGCAGCGCGGGGGTCAGCTCCTCCACGACGCTCGGCTGGGTCTGCTTGAGATGGTCGGTGAGCTGGCGGACGTCTTCCAGGGAGAGCAGGCGGTGCGCATGCGCGTGGACGATGTCGGACAGGTGCGTGATGATGACACTGGCCCTGTCGATGACGGTGGCCCCCGCCATGTCGGCGGCGTGCGACATCTCGGTCGGCACCCATCTTCCGTCGAGGCCGAAGACCGGATCGACCACGGCGGTGCCCGGCAGGTGCTCCAGCCCCGCGCCGATTGCGAGCACATGCCCGCGGGGAACGACGCCGCGGCCCACCTCGATGCCGGCCACCAGGATCGCGTAGGTCTCGGCGGGAAGCCCCACGTTGTCGCGGGTGCGCACCGGCGGCATGAGCGTTCCCAGCTCGAGGGCCACCTTTCGCCGCAGCGACTTCACCCGGGACAGCAGGTCTCCCGCGCCGCCGGCGGCCAGGTCGACGATATCCGGGGAGAGGGAGATCTCCAGGGCGTGAACGCGCATGGTGTCCATGAGGTCGTCGGGGCCCTCGGCGGAGGCGGCCTCCGCCCGTTCGCGTGCCTCGGCGTCGGCCACGTCGGCGGCCGCGCGGTCGGTGTTCGCCTTGACCCGCGAGGCCGCGAACAGCAGTACGGCGCCGATCGCCAGGAACGCGAGGAAGGGCATGCCCGGGATCAGGCCCATCCCGATGGCCGCCATCGCCGTGATCAGAAGGGCGGTGCGCGACTGCAGGAGCTGGCGCCCAGCCGCGCGGCCGAGCTCGGCCTCGGCGTTCTCGCGCGTGACGATCATGCCCGTGGACACCGCCATGAGCAGGGCGGGGATCTGGGTGACCAACCCGTCGCCGATGGTGAGGAGGCTGTAGGTCTCGAGGGCCTTGTCGATGGCCATGCCGTGCATGGTCATCCCGATGATGATGCCGCCCACGAAGTTGATGACGAGGATGACGATGCCGGCGATGGCGTCGCCCTTGACGAACTTGCTGGCGCCGTCCATCGCCCCGTAGAAGTCGGCTTCCGCCGCCACCTCGGCGCGGCGCGCGCGGGCCTGCTCGTCGGTGATGAGTCCGGCGTTGAGGTCGGCGTCGATGGCCATCTGCTTGCCCGGCATCGCATCCAGGGTGAAGCGGGCGCCCACCTCGGCGACGCGCTCGGCGCCCTTGGTGACCACGACGAACTGGATCACGGCGAGGATCAGGAAGATGACGAAGCCGATCACCAGCGAACCGCTGATCGTGATCTGCCCGAACGCCTGGATGACCTGTCCCGCGTGCGCCTCGCTGAGCACGAGGCGCGTCGAGGCGACGTTCAGGCCGAGCCGGAACAGCGTCGCGACCAGCAGGAGACTCGGGAAGACCGAGAAATCGAGCGGCTTCTTCACGAACATCGCCGTGAGCAGGATCAGCAGCGCGAAGGCGATGTTGGTCACGATGAGCAGGTCGAGCAGCCCCACCGGGATGGGGACGATGAGCAGCAGGATGATTCCCACCACGCCGACCGGGACGGCGCCCTTCGACAGCAGTTGACCGATCATGCGGTGCCATTCCTTCGTGTCATGGTTCTCGGGCGGCTACAGGCCGCGTCCGGTCAGGGCGGCCGGGGGCATCTCGAACGTCCCCTTGCGCGAGCCCCTCGTCTTCAGGTGTTGGACGAAGGCGAGGACCTGCGCCACGGCGGTGTACAGCTCTTCGGGGATCTCGCGACCGATCTCCACGCTCGCGTGCAGAGCTCGCGCGAGCGGGACGTCGCGCACGAGCGGCACGGCGGCCTCCTGGGCGCGCTCGCGGATCTTCTGGGCGATCACGCCGGCGCCCTTGGCGACGACGCGCGGGAGCCGATGTCCCCGGCTCGTAGCGGAGGGCGACGGCGACATGCGTCGGGTTCACGAGCACCACGTCACTGTCGGCCACCGCGGCGATCATGCGGTTGCGACTCACCGCGAGCTGACGCGCTCGACGTTGCGAGCGGATGAGCGGGTCGCCCTCGCTCTTCTTGTGCTCGTCGCGCGCTTCCTGCTTGGTCATGCGGGTGTGCTTGCGGTTGCGCGAGATCACCACGAAGACGTCGATCGCCGCCAGGAGCAGGCCCACGACCACGGCCACCTGCAGCAGCGTCGCCACGGCCTGACCCGCCACCTCGAGCAGCCACGCGATGCGGTGACGACCGCTCCCCATGAGGATCGGCACAAGACCGGCGACCACGCTCCACAGCGCCACTGCGATGGCCGCGGTCTTCAGCAGTGCCTTGATCCCCTCCCAGAGGGCCGCGACGCCGACGGTCCGCCTGAGCCCCGCGACCACGTCGAACTGCTCGACCCGCGCGGGAATGCCCCGCAGATGGATGCCGCCCTGCGCGATCGCCGTGAGGGTCGTGGCCCCCAGCACCACGATCAGAAGCGGCAGGAGCACCTGACCGACCGAGGCGATCGCGCCGCCCAGCGACTCGACGGCGGCGCCCACCGACGGGTCTTTCGCCACCGCCCCCACCCGCAGCGTCTGCTCCGTGAGCACCGCCGAGGCCGAGGACAACGTCGCGGGCATCATCACGCCGGCAGCGCCGATCCCCACCCACGCCGTGAAGTCCTGGCTGCGCCCGATGCGCCCCTTCGCGATCGCCTTCTTGAGTCGCTCCGGAGTCGCTTTCTCGGTGCGCTCCCCGGCATCCGTCCCGCTCATCGGGTGACCCCGATCACGAGTCGGGCGGCCTCGTCCGCGATCGCGGAGACGATCGAGGGCAGGGCGGCGAAGACGAAGCCCACCAGCAGGAAGGTGAGTGCGATCTTGATGGGAAAGCCCAGCGCGAAGGCGTTGAGGGCGGGGGCCACGCGCGAGACGAGACCGAGCCCGACGTCGGCCAAGAACAGCACGATCAGAAGCGGACCTGCGATCTGCACCGCGCTGAGCAGCATCTGCCCCACCGCGGAGGTCAGCACCTCGGCGGGGCGCGACAGGTCCAGCGCCCCCGCGACCGAGACCGCGTCGAACGAGCGGAACAGGCCGCCCAGCACGAGCTGGTACGCGTCCGACGCGAACAGCAGCAGGATGGCGGTCATCTGGAACAGACGCGTGAACTGGGCGCCGTTGACGTTCATGCCCGGGTCGTAGGCCTGGGCGAGTTGAAAACCGCCCAAGGTGTCGACCAGGAAGCCCGCGCCCTGAACGGCGCTGAAGAGCACCAGCACGAGGAAACCGAGCAACGCCCCGACGAGCACCTGCCCCGCGGCGGCGAACAGGAACCCTGCGGTGTCCAGGCGCTGGTACCCCGGAACGACCACGGGCGACACCGCCAGCCCGAGTCCCACCCCGAGCATCGCGCGCACCCGCATGGGGATCGAACCGTGGCTGAAGGGCGGCGCGATCACCAGGAACGCCGTGATGCGCACGATCGCGAGGGCCGTCGCCTCGAGCCACCGGAAATCGACGGGGATGTTCATCCGCCGCCGTTCAGGAGCGACGGGAGGCGCCCGAAGAGCTCGTGCGTGAAGGCGACGGTCTCGGCGATCATCCAGTTGCCGCAGACCATGAGCGCGATCCCGACCGCCAGCAGCTTCGGCACGAACGACATCGTCATCTCCTGCACCTGCGTGATCGACTGCAGGAGCGAGATGGCGAAACCGACCACGAGGGCGGTGATGAGCAGAGGCGCACTGAGTTTGGCCGCGAGGATCAGGGCGCTCGCGCCGACGTCGATGACCGCTTCGGGGTTCATGCGCCGCCTCGATAGGACTGCACCAGCGAGGTGATCACCAGGCCCCACCCGTCGACGAGCAGGAACAACAGGATCTTGAAGGGCAACGAGATCATGACCGGCGGCAGCATCATCATGCCCATCGACATCAGCGCGCTCGAGACGACGAGATCGATCACGAGGAACGGGATGAACACGATGAACCCGATCACGAAGGCCGCGCGCAGCTCGCTGAGCATGAACGCCGGGATGAGGGTGTACAGCGGGATGACCTCGGGGCTGTCCGGGTTCGCCATCTGCGCGGCGCGATGCATCAGCGCGATGTCCTCTTCGCGCGTGAACTGCAGCATCCACGTGCGAAGAGGGGCTTGAGCGGCGTCGAAGGCCTGCCCGAAGTCGATCTGTCCCGCGGTGAAGGGCGCGACGGCGAGCTGGTTGATCTCGGTCAGCACCGGCCACATGATGAACAGCGTCAGGAAGAGGCTGAGCCCCGCGAGCACCTGGTTCGGGGGGATCGACGGCAGCGAGAGCGCGTTGCGGGTGAGCGCGAGCACCACGAAGATCTTCGTGAAGCTCGTCATCATCAGCAGCAGAGCCGGCGCGACGCTGAGGACGGTGATGCCCAGCAGTGTCGTGATGCTGTCGGAGGGCGTGGCGTTGATGCCGTTGATGCTGACGCCGCCCGGCTCTCCGGTGGCCGCCTGAGCCACGCCGCCCGCGACGACGTCGCCGACGAACAGCACGGCCACGACCGCGAACAGCATCAGGATGCCGGCACCCCGACGCCCGCGGGAGCGCCGACGTCGGCGGGGCGCGATGCGCGACGAGGGAACGGGCAAGACGGCACTCCGTGCGTGGGTGACGAGGCCGATCCGTAGCCAGGGGTCGAGCGATCCGTGCTCGCGACCGACTATCGCGACGGCGCCCGCACGCGGTAACCGTTCAGGCCGCGTGGACCCCGGAGGTCTCGGCGCCGCGCGGGCTGCCGGCATCGGTCAGCGTCACGACGTTCTCGCTCCGCTCGGCGTCGTCGATCGGCGCCTCCTGCGTGTCGACGACGTCGATGCCCTTCTCGCTCACGCCGAGCACGTACCGGATGCCGCCGAACTCCGCGACGACGAGCTGGGCGCGACCACCGAGACCGGTACGGGCGACGACCGTGATCTTCTCGCTCCGCGGCCGGGAGGGGGACGCCGTCCGCGTCCGCGGGGAAAAGCCGGGGAGGTTTCGCAGCCGGCCGAGTCTCTGGGGAACGAGCGCCGAGAACGGCCCGTCACCCGCGGCCTGTCCTTTCTGCACGCGCTGGGCCAGGAAGAGCAGAAGCCCCACCACCGCCGCGAGCGAGACGACGGTGCGCGCCGCGAGGAGCAGTTCGTCCACGATCAGTCGGTCCCGGTCTGGTCGATGATGCGCTCGACGCGCACCGCGAAGTCGCCGTCGGCGACGACGACGGTGCCGTGGCCGATGAGGCGACCGTTGAGGGTGATGTCGGCGGGGGATCCCGCGGCGCGGTCCAACTCGACGACGTGACCGGGCTCGAGGCTCAGCAGGTCGCGCACGGGAAGCCGCGTGCGTCCGATCTCGACCACCAGCTCCATCTCGACCCCGGCGATCCGGCTGAGACGGGCCGGGCCCGTCGTGGACGTCGCCACGCGGGCGTCGTCGATGCGGATCGCCGCGCGGGCGACGGTGCTGCCGTCTTCGCGGACGAGGTCGAACACCTGCACACCGGCCTCGGTGAAGACGCTTGCGGCATCCATCTCCTCCCCCTCGCCGAGGGTGCCGGCTCCGAGCACGGCCACGGCCGCCTCGAAGGCGGGGTGCAGGCGGTCGGACAGCTGCTGATCGATCGAGCCGTCGTCGAGGGCCGCGGTATCCCCGACCTGGATCGCGATCCTCGCGCCCGGGGTGCCGCTGAAGGCGACGACGACCGCGCTGCCGGTCGCCCCGGGATCGGTGGAGGGCGTGGGCAGCACGGGGAAGCCGAAGGGGAGTTTCGCCGCGATCGCGGCGGCCATGGCGGCGGCGTGGAAGGTGCTCATCGGGTGGTCTCCTCGAGGATGGTGGTGATCGTGCACGCGAGCCGCGACCCCTGGGCACCGGGAACGGCACGTGCGACCGGGGTGTCGCCGACGACGAGTTCGAAGGGCCTGGTCTCGGGGTGCGAGAAGCGCAACAGGTCGCCCGGGGCGAGGTCGAGGACCTCTCCGGCGCCGATGACGCGGGGCGCGACGCGCAGCGACACCTCCAGCGGGGTGGCGAGCACCTGGTCGGCCGTCGCGCCCGCACGGTGGGCGGAAGCGGCATCGCGCTCGCTCTCGGCGAGTTGGTCGACGACGACGGCGGTGGGCAGCATGACCGTCGCGGTCGAGTGCGACTCCCCCATCCGCATCGCGAACCGCGCGACGACGACGGCCTCACCGGGCGAGATGACCTGCAGGTACTGCGGGTTGTCGTGCAGGCCCGCGTAGGTGAGCTCGGCCGGGAGCAGCATGCCCAGGCTCGTCGTCAACAGCTCGAAGGTACGGTCCATCAGCTGCCGGATCAGCGCCGACTCGATGGGGGTCAGGGTGCGCGGCTCGATCGGCGCGCTGCTCTTGCCGCCGAGCATCTGCACGACCCACGTCAGCGCCACGCCGAGATCGAACTGCACCACTCCCGGCTCGTCGCGCCCCGCGGTCGCACCGGTGACCATCGCGGTCGTCGCCGGGAGGGTGTCGGCGTACTCCTGGTACGACATCGACTCCACGCCCTCGAGCGTCAGGTGGGTGCGCATGCGGACCTTGCCGGTCAGTTGCGACGCCCACTGTCGCGCGAATGCCTCGAAAGCCGCCTCTAACCGGCGCCGGTGCTCCCGACCCAGCTGGACGGGGCGGCTGAAGTCATAGGCGGGATAGCGGCGCAGGGGGTCGTCGCGGACGGCGGTGGTCGCCATGGCGGTCTCCTTGAGAGTGGTGGTCACGAGGGGTCAGCCCTGCGGAGCGGTCTGGACGAGTCCGGGGATGAGAGCACGTACCTTCTCCTCCTCGGTGGATTGCACGACGATGTCCACGCGGCGGTTCGCCGCCAGATCTTCTGCGGTGTCGCCCTCGACCAGGGGGCGTTGATCGGAGTAACCGACCGCCTGCACACGGGACCCGGTGATGCCCTCGTGCTCGACGAGGAACCGTGCGACCTTGGTGGCGCGTCCGCTGCTGAGCTCCCAGTTGCTCTCGTAGGGAGCGACCGCCGCGCGATGGTCGGCGTGCCCCTCGATACTGAGGGGGTTGCCCGCGGCGGCCAGCACGTCGCCGACCGCGTCGAGTACGGCATCCGCCTTCGCCGAGAGGTCGGTGCGGTTGTCGGTGAAGAACGTCTCGGCGCCGACCAGGCCCACCTTCAGACCGCGCTCGTCGATGACGAAGTCCACGGTCTCGGCCAGGCCCTGAGCTGCCAGCGCGGAGGTGATCTGCTGCTTCATCTGCTCGAGGTTGTCGCGCTCGCGAGCCGCGCGCACCGCGACGTCCTCGACGCCCTCCTCCGCCAGCAGCTCGGGCGGGATCACGAGCCCCTCGGTGAAGTCGCCGCCGCCCGGCGTCTGGGATTGCCCGAACGCCTCGGCGAGACCGTTCTTGAGCTGTTCGTACTTGGTCTCGTCGACGATCGACACGGCGTACAGCACGATGAACAGGCACATCAGAACCGTCACCATGTCGGAGTAGGACACCGCCCAGCGCTCGTCGGGCTCGTCGTGCTCGCCCTCGTCGTGGCCGCGTCCGCGCGCGGGGCGCCTGCTGCTCACTCGGCATCCCCGGTCGCTGCGACCTTGTCGGGCCGGGGCTCTTTCTTCTTCTTCGGTTTGTAGGTGGTCAGCGCCAGCAGACGCTCCTCGACCAGGCGCGGCGCGCTGCCGGCCTGGATGGCGAGGATCCCCTCGCATACGAGCGTCATGCGCTCCTGCTCGACGGCGGCCATGCGATTCAGCCGCCCCGCGATGGGGTTCCAGATGAAATTGGCCGACAACAGGCCCCAGAGGGTGGCGACGAAGGCGGCCGCGATCATGTGGCCGAGCTCGTCGGGCTTGTCGAGGTTCTCGAGCACGTGCGTGAGCGAGACGACGGTCCCGACGATGCCGATCGTGGGTGCGTAGCCGCCGAGGGCGGAGAAGAACCGCGCCGCCACGCGGTTGCGCGCGGCCTCGGCGACGATCTCGTCGTCCATCAGCGTTCGCAGCTCTTCGGCGTCGACGCCGTCGGCCACCGCCTGCACGGCGCGGCGGGTGTAGTCGTCGGGGGCGGAGTCGAGCTCGTCCTCGAGGCGCAGCAGGCCCTCGGTCCGCGCCTTCTCGGCGTAGGAGACGAGGATCGGGATGACGGCGGCCGGGGTGGATCGCGGACCGCGCGCCATCCGCCCCAGCGAGCCGAAGGCTGCGATCGCGTCGCGCAGCGTGTGGCTGGCGATGCCGACGCCGATGGTCGAGCCGAGCACGAGGATCATCGGGGCGGGCAGCAGGAGCGCGCTCAGGTGGGCGCCCTCCATCGTGATCATGGCGTACAGGGCCCCGAAGGCCACGACGACGCCGACGACGAAGGCGATGTCCATGTCAGCGCTCCGACGGGGCCGAGAGAGCGGATGCCGCGGCGAGCACGCGCGCGCGGTAAGCGACGATGCGCTCGATGAGCTCGTCGAGGCTCTCTTCGACGTTGTAGACGCGGCCGTCGACCATGTGCAGCGTGGTGTCGGGAGACTCGTGCACCCGTTCGATCAGATCGGGGTTCACCGCGAATCGCGTGTGGTCGAGACGGGTGAGCGTGATCATCGGGAGATCTCCGGTCGATGGGTGAGGGGACGCCCCCGACTATCGCGACGCGGCCCACCGCGGGTAACTCGGGTGGGCCGCGCCGTCGAGGGGCGCCGGGTCAGCGCTTGAGGTTGGTGAGCTCCTGCAGCACCTCGTCGCTCGTGGTGATGATGCGCGCGCTCGCCTGGAAGCCGCGCTGCGCGACGATGAGGTTGGTGAACTCCTGCGAGAGGTCGACGTTGCTCATCTCGAGCGAACCCGAGACGAGCTTGCCGAAACCGGCTTGACCGGCCTCTCCGACCTGCGCACCGCCGCTGTTGACGGAGGCGCGATAGGCCGTCCCGCCGACCTTCTCGAGGCCTTCGGCGTTGGCGAAGGTGACCATCGCGACCTTCGCCAGGGTCTCGGTACGTCCGTTCGAGAACGTGCCCACGATCGAGCCGTCTCCGGTGATCGAGTAGGACTGCAGGGTGCCGGCCGCGGCCCCGTCCTGCGAGGTGATCGCGACCGTGCTCAGGTCGGCGAAGCCGGTGACCGCGGTGAGGTCGACCGCGACGCCGCCGGCATCGAGGGTGAGTCCCGCGCTCTGGCGGCCGTCGGTGAACGCGAGGGCGCCGGTCGCGCCGCTCACGGGTTCGGTGACGTCCCACCCCGTCGCGGTCCGGGTGAAGGTGAGGCTGAGCGCGGTGGTCGTGCCCTGGGCGTCGTGCACGTCGATGTCGCGGACGAGCTGGTCACCGACGGCGGCGGACGAAGGCAGGTTGCCCGTCACGGTCGCCGCCGTGGTCGCGCGCGCAGGCGAGACCACCCCCTGGGGCAGGGAGATGTTCCCGACCGCCTGGCCGGTGCCCAGGACCCCGTTCTGGGCGATCCATCCCTGCACGAACGCTCCGTCGGCGGTGACCATGTTTCCGGCTCCGTCGAAGCCGAAGCCTCCCGCGCGCGTGTAGAGGGTCTCCCCGCCCGAACGCACCGCGAAGAAGCCGTCACCCTGGATCATCAGGTCGCCGCCGCGGCCGGTGGTCTGCGCGGCGCCCTGGCTGAAGTTCGTGCGGATGCCCGCGACCTGGACGCCGAGTCCGACCTGAGCGGGGTTGCGACCGCCGGCGCCGGCGCCGGGGATCGCGGCACCGCCGACCGCCTGCGACAGCGTGTCCTGGAAGAGCACCGAGGAGCCCTTGAATCCTGCGGTGTTGACGTTGGCGATGTTGTTGCCGGTGGTGTCGAGCATGGTCTGGTGCGCACGGAGTCCGGAGATGCCGGACGAGAGGGAACGGAGCATGGAGGTCTCTTTCGTGTGGGTGGTCAGGCGGACGCGCGGGAAGCGGCGGTGGCGAGGGAGGTGATCTCGTCGAGCGCGACCGTCGCGTCGCCGATGGTGACCTGCGGGATGGCGCCGTCGAAGCTCACCTTGGTCACGGTCCCCGTGACGGCGAGACCCTTCGCGTCGAGGTAGCCGGCCTGCTGCCCGATGAGCGTCGAGGCGGCCTGGCGCATGTCCAGGGCGAACGCCTCGGTGGAGGTGCGGCTCATCGCCGTCAGCTGCTCCATCATGGCCAGCTGCGTGGTCTGCGAGATCATCTGGTTGGTGTCCATCGGGGTGGACGGGTCCTGGTTCGTCAGCTGCGTGACGAGCAGTCTCATGAACACCTCGCTGTCGAGCCCCTTCTTCGCCGCGACGGCGGTCGTCGTCGCGGTGGTGGTGTTCGCGGGGATCGGGGCGGGCGAGCCGGTGACGGCGGTGACGGGCATGGCGGTCCTCTCAGACGAGAATGTCGAGCCCGCGACCGGTGACGGCGGGCGAGAGCGCGGGCAGAAGACGGGCGGGGGGACGGGCGGATGCCGACGGGGCGGTGTCGTCGGGGGCGTTGAACGCGACCGGGGTCGGACGAGTCGGCCCCGTTCTCCCCGGGAGCGCCGCGCTCGCCCGTTCCGGCGTCGGCGGTGAGGGACGACCCGAGGCTGAGGTGGGCGTGCGGCATGACCGCGGCCAGATCGCGGCGGAGGTCGGCGACGATGACGCGCAACGCCTCACGGCCCGCCTCGGTGGCTCCCGCCAGGTCGATGCGCACCTCGCCCCCGGCGCCGAGGTGGGCGCGCACGGTCACCGGTCCCATCTCTTCGGGGGTGACGGTCAGCGTGATCTGGTGGGCGCCCGCCGGGCGCTGGGCGATGTGCATGATGGCGGGTGCGACGTGAGCGGCGATCGAGCGCGGGGTCGCGGTCGGCGCAGCGGTCTGCTCCGGGGCGGGTGCGAGAGGGACGGATGCCGACAGGGGCGCGGTTGCCGCGACGCCGGTCGACGCGGCGGTCGCCGCCACCGACGGTGCCGCCTCGTGTCGGGTCGGTGCGTCCTCCGGCGCGGCGGCGAGGGCGAGCCCGGTGACGACGACGCCGCCGGGGTGCGCCGGCTCGGGCGTGCCCGCCGGCCCCGCGGCGGCGGCCGGGGGAAGGGCACGGACAGGCGCGGCGGTGGATGCCGGCACGGCCCGCGGAACCTCGGGCCCGAGAGGTGCCTCGGAAACGGTCGCGGTCGACGGCGGTACCGCCGCCGCGGCGGCCTCGCGGGGGGAAGCGACGGCAGCACCGGGCCGCGCCGATGTCGGCAGGGCGGCGCCCGCGCGGGTACCGGCGGTGACCGCTGCGGGCGTCGTCGGATCGGACGGGATCTCGGTACCGCCTCCCGCGGCGAGCGCGACGGGCGCCGTGTCGAGGCGAGCGTCGCCCGCGGGTCTCGCGGCGTCGGTGGCGATCCCGGCGAGGGGCATTCCCCCGAGGGGTCCGGCCTCCGGCGCTCCGACGGCCGGAGCAGGCGTCCGCGCGAACGGCTCCCCCGCTGCGGCTGTCGCGATCGACTCGGTCGCGGCGGTGGGCGACGCGGCGCTCCCGGCCATCGGAACGGCGTCCGCCCGGACCGCCGCGGACGCGGGTATCGCGATACCCGTGAGGGCTTCGGGCCCGACGACCGTGGCATCCGACCCCGAAGACGGCCCCGGTTCGGCGGGACGATCATCGCGGCCGTCCGCGGGGGCGTCGAGGGTGTCTCGCGCGGCGGGCGCCGGCCCGGCCGCGAGAACCGGAGCGGCCTCATCATCCCGGCTCACCGCGGCGTGGGCCAGCGCGTCCGCGAAGCTCGTGCGCGTGGCCGCGGGCCCCGACCCCTCGCCCGTCGAGCGCGCACCCCGGGGCGAAGCGGGCATCGACCCCGCGGTCGGCAGCAGCATGCTCACGCGGCGCTCCCCGCGTCGCGCGCCGCACGCACCACGGCGATCTCGTCGAGCGCGCTCTGTTCGGCGCGCTGTTCCTCCGCGAGCTCGCTCGCGCGATGGGCGCTCTCGAGCCGCTCGAGTCCCTTGAGCTCGCAGCGGGCCTCGACGTGGGCGGCAGACGCGGCCTCCGCGGCATCCTGTCGGAGCTCCGCGAGAGCACGCAGGTCGGCCAGCGCCGCCTGCCCCGAGGATCGGGCCGCGGCCATCGCCAGCAGCGTCGCGGGGTCGTCGATCTCGGTGGCGATGTCGCTCAGGCTCGACACCGCGTGCTCGACCGCCGTCTCGGCGGCGACGGCCTCGGCGCGAGCGTGCGACAGCGACTCGGCCGCGGCGCGCTCCTGCACGCCGCGCACGCGCAGCAGCCCGGAGAGGGGGAACGTCATGAGAGTCCTCCGAAGGTGGTCGTCAGGGCGGCCAACCGCCGCCAGGAGTCGTCGGTCGGGGTCAGATCGTCCATGCGCTGGGTGAGGAACCCGTCGATGGCGCCTTGATGGGCGAGGGCGGCATCCACGAGCGGGTTCGCCCCCGCCTTGTACGCGCCGATGTCGATGAGGTCGTTCGCCTGCCGACGGGCGGCGAGCACGCGGCGCAGGGTCACCGCCGCCTCGCGTTGGTCGGGCGAGGTCACCTTCGACACCACGCGCGAGACCGACCCGAGCACGTCGATCGCCGGAAAGTGGCCGCGCACGGCGAGACCGCGGTCGAGCACCACGTGCCCGTCGAGGATCCCGCGCGCGGCGTCGGCGACCGGCTCGTTGTGATCGTCGCCGTCGACGAGCACGGTGTACAGCCCCGTGATCGACCCGGTGGGCCCGGTGCCCGCGCGCTCGAGCAGGCCCGCCAACACCGAGAAGGTGGAGGGCGGGTAGCCGCGGGTCGCGGGCGGTTCCCCCGCGGACAGTCCGATCTCGCGCTGGGCCATCGCCACGCGCGTGAGCGAGTCCATCATCAGCACCACGTCGAGGCCGTCGTCGCGGAACTTCTCGGCGATGCGCGTCGCGACGAAGGCCGACCGCAGGCGCGCCATCGCCGGTTGATCCGAGGTGGCGACCACGACCACCGCGCGCGCGAGGCCCTCGGGACCGAGGTCGTCCTCGAGGAACTCCCGCACCTCGCGACCGCGCTCGCCCACCAGCGCGATCACGGTGACGTCGGCGGTCGAGCCGCGCGCGATCATCGACATCAGCGACGACTTGCCGACCCCCGAGCCCGCGAACAGCCCGAGTCGCTGGCCCACGCCGACGGGGGTCATCGTGTCGAGCGCGCGCACACCCAGCCCCAGTTGGCGGTCGATCCGCTGGCGTCCGATGACGCTGGGTGCGGTGTTGCCCAGGGCGACGACGGGGGCGCCGGTGAGCGGGCCGAGACCATCGATCGGGCGACCGAGACCGTCGAGGACGCGCCCCAGCAGGCCGCGACCGGTCGGCACCGTCAGCGCCGCACCGGAGTGGTGCACCGCCGCACCGACGCGCACACCGGTCATCGGGCCCATCGGCATGCAGCGCACGGCCTCGCCGTCGACCGCGACGACCTCGGCCTCGATCTCGACGGCGCCGGCCGCTTCGATGCGCACGCGGTCGCCGACGGCGGCGGGGATGCCGAGCGCCTCGACGCCGAGACCCACCACGGCCTTCACGACCCCCGAGCGGCGCGGACCGGTCGCCCGCAGTGCGCGCTCCCAGCGACGGGTGGCGACACTCACGAGCCTGCCTCGCCGTCGTCGTCCAGAGCGAGTTCTGCGCGCGCCCGCTCGAAGGCCGCACCGATCCGCGTGTCCACGCTGCCGTGCGCGATCCGGACGATCGCGCCGCCGGGATCCACGTCGGCGTCCGCCACGACCTCCACGCCCTCGGCGAGTTCCGCGGCGGCCGCGTCCCGGAGCGTGCGCAGGTCGCGTTCGTTCAGGTGCACCCGCACCCATGCCGCGCGGGGCGTCTGGGCCGCGGCCCGCCGCATCGCGTGCGCGGCCGAGCGGGCGGCATCCGACATCTCCGTTCGGAGGATCTCCGCGGCCATCTCGACGGCGAGCTCCTCGAGGCGTCGCACATCGGATGCCACGAGAGCGCCGACCTCGGCGTCGAGCCGGGCCTTCGCCTCGCCGAGAGCCGAGAGGGCTGCCCGGTGGGCCGCGTCGGCCGCGGCGTCGCGCGCGGCGATCCGCCGCTCGTCCGCGATCCGCTCGCGCTCGAGTTCGGCCCGGGCATCGCGGCGGCCCGCGGCGAACCCGTCGGCGTATCCCCGCGCCCGTGCTCTGTCGACGACCTCCCGCGCGTCCGGTCGCGCATCTCCCACGCGCGGCACCACCAGCGGCGTGAAGACGGAATCGGACACGGTGGTCACCCTGCGGTTGTGGCGAAGCCGATCCGTGGCCAAGTCGACGAGCGATCCGTGCTCTTCCCGGACTATCGCGACGGGTGCGCCCCGCCGTAACCGGCCGCCTCCGAGAGGGCGGTCGGCACCGTGGTCACTCGATCAGTTCGTCGTCGTCCTCGCGCGCGAGCGTGATCTCCTCGGCGGCTTCGAGCTCGCGGATGACGCGCACGACCTCGGCGCGCGCGTCGTCCACCTGCCGCATGCGCACGGGGCCGAGAGCGCGCGTCTCCTCGTCGAGGTTCTCGCGGTTGCGCTCGGTCATGTTGCGGCGGATCACCTCGCCGATCTGATCGTCGGCGCCCTTCAGCGCGAGAGCGAGGATGCGCAGGTCGATGCCCCGCAGCACGCGCTGGGCGTCGCGGTCCTCGAGCCGCGAGATGTCGGCGAAGGTCAGCATGCGGCTGCGAACCTCTTCGGCGAGCACCTGGTCGCGGTCTTCGAGGCCGGCCAGCAGCGCCTTCTCGAGCGCGGTGTCGGACCGATTGATGATGTCGACCAACGGCTGCACGCCGCCGATCGCCTCGTGCGCCTCGCGGATGCCGAAGACCCCCGTCCGCGCACGCAACGACTCCGCGACCACGGTGATCGCCTCCTGCGAGGCGACCCCGAGCTCGGCGATCGCCTGCGCGACGTCGGTGCGCAGCGGGTCCTGCAGCGCGGCGAGGACCGCGGCGGCGCGGTCCGCGCGGAGATTCGCGAGCACGACGGCGACGGTGGTCGGCATCTCGCCGTCGAGGATCGTGGCCAGTTGTGTGGGATCCGCGGCGTTGAGGAAGTCGAACGAGACCACGCCCTGCGACATCACGCGCCCGACCATGCCCACGGCCTTCTCGCGCCCGAACGCCGTCTCGAGCAGCCCGGTCGCGAACTGCTCTCCCCCGCGGCTCATGAGGGATCGACCCGAGGCGATGCGGCGGAAGTCGGCGAGAGCCGCGGCGGTGGCCGCGGTGTCGATGCTGCCGAGCTGCGCGAGCTCGCCCGCCAGGAGCTCGGCCCGGTCCTCGCCCAGATGACGCAGCACCTCGGCGCTGGTCTCGCGGTCCATGTTGAGCATGACGATCGCGGCCTTGCGCAGACCCGACGTCGCAGCCGCCGGCACGGCGAGCACCTCGGTCACGGCGGTGGTGGCGGGGGCTTCCTCGGCGTCCGTCGCCCGGGTGTTCAGCAGGCTCATACCGTCGCCTCATCCATCATGTGGGCGAGCGCCTTCGCCGCGTTCTGCGGATCGCTCTTGGCGAGCTGGTCCACCTCGCGCCGTCGCTGCTCGACGAGCACCTGCGGCGACTCCGGCTCCTCTTCGATGTCGAGGAGGGTGGGGATGATCTTGGTCGGCGGCACCGCGGGCAGCGCGATGGGCTCGGCCAGGCCCTTGAGGGTCTTGAGCTTCTGCTCCTCGGTCTCGGTCATCGTCGCGAAGTACTCGATGGGTCCGTCGTCGGTGTAGAGCGTGCGGCGTTTCAGGCGGCGCCGGACCAGCAGGGCGATCACGAGGATGAGGGCGGCGAGCACGATCGAGCCGCCGATGATCGCCGCACGCATGAGCTCCGACTGCACCAGCGCGGCCTTCTCGGCCTCCGCGGCCTCGAGCGCAGCAGTGGCGGCGGCGGCGGCGCTCTGGCTGAAGTCGACGAACTCCACCGTGACGGTATCGCCGCGTGCCGCGTCGATTCCCGCCGCGTTGGTCACCAGCGCCTGCACCTGTTCGGCCGTGACACCCTGCACCGACCCGCGATCGAGGGCGATGCTGACGGTCTGCCGGGTGACCTCACCGGCCGGCGTCGTCGTCTTCTCGGTGGACTTGTTGACGGCGTTGTTGCGCGTGGACTCCTCCGACTCGAACGACCCCGCTCCTGCGGTGTTCGGCACGGCGATGTTGTCGGGTCCGAGCACGCCCGTTCCCCCCGCTTGACCGCCGGTCGAGGTCTGGGTGCGGGTCTGCTCGTTCATCATCACGCCGCCCTCGGGAGCGGTGTAGGTCTCGTCCATGCGCTCGGAGGTCGAGTTGGCCACGTCGGCGCTGACGCTGACGGTGGAGTTGCCCGGCCCCACGATGGTCTCGAGCATCTTCGTCACCGCCCCGGCGACCTTCGCCTCGTGTTCCGAGGCTTGCGTGCTCGCGGAGCCGGTGAGCCCCTGCCCCACGGCCGCGAGCACCCGACCCGACTGATCGGTCACCGCGACGTCCTCGGGGGTCATCCCGGGGATCGAAGCGCTGGTCAGATGCACGATCGCGGCGATCTGGTCGTCGCTGAGGTTGGCCCCGCCCTGGGTCTTGACGAAGACGGATGCCGTGGGGTGCTGCGTGTCGGCCACGAACACGCTCTGCTCGGGGATGGCCAGTTGCACGGAGGCCGCGGTGACGCCCGACATCGCCCCGATGGTCGCCGCGAGCTCGCCCTCGATGGCGCGCTTGTACGTCACCGACTGCTGGAACTCACTGGCGGTCACGCCCATCTTGTCGAGGAGCGTGTACCCGCCGGTGTCGTTGGTGGGCAGCCCCGCCGCCGCGGCGGCCAGACGCTGCGGGTAGACCTGCGCATCGGGCACCAGGACCGTCGCGCCTCCCTCGGTGAGCTCGTAGCTCACCCCCGCCGATTTGAGCTGCTCCACGACCGCCGACGCATCGCTCGGGCTCAGGCCGGTGAACAACGGACTCATCTGCGGTTTCGCGAGCCAGCTTCCGAGCGCGATCACGCCCATCACGACGAGGGCGGCACCGATCACGGCGATGGTGCGTTGAGCGACGCTGAAACCGGCGACGATCCGCTTGAGCCTCTCGATCGAGGACGCGAGCACGCGGGGCACGTCAGGCCTGCATCCGCATGACGTCGTTGAACGCGGCGACCCCGCGATCGCGCACGGCGACCATCAGGTCGAGCGTGACCCCGGCGCGCGTCGAGGCGAGCGTGGCCTTGTGGATGTCGTCGAGGTCTCCGGTGACGGCCTGCACGGCCAAGCCGTTCGAGGTCGACTGCAGCTGCTGCAGATTCTCGACGGCGGCGGCGAGCGACGTCGCGAACGACTGTCCGCCCGCGGCGCCGCCGATCGCCTGCGGTGCCGAGGCGGTCTGCTCGAAGCTCAGCGGGCTGAGGGGCGTCACGCCCACGGCTGCGATCGGGTCGAGGGGAATGCTCATCAGCTTCGTCCGATCTGCAGGGCCGCTTCGTAGCTCGTCTTGGCGCGGTCGATGACGGCGGCGTTGGCCTGATACCCGCGCTGGGCGAGGATCAGCATGCTCATCTGGTCACCGAGGTCGACGTTGGGGTACTGCACGTAGCCGTTCTCGTCGGCGTAGGGATGCTCGGGCTCGTAGACGAGACGCCCCTCCGCGGTCGACTCGCGCACGCCCGTGACGTACACGCCGGGGGTCACGGTGCCCTCGGCCGCCGTGACGTACTTCTCGCGGAACATGTCCTGCCCCGCGGGGGTGGCGGTGTTGACGTTGGCGATGTTGTCGCTGATGGCATCCAGCCATTTGCGGTGGGCCGTCAAGCCCGTCCCCGCCACGCCGATCGCGTCGAAGCTCATGCGGAGGCCTGACCGATCGCCTTGGTGATGGACGATGCCTGGCCGCTGAGGGCCTGGGCGGCGAACTGGTAGCGCAGCACCGTGTCGATGTTCGACATCGTCTCGGTGTCGAGGTTGACGTTGTTGCCGTTGAGTCGAGTGGGCTCGAGCGAGCGCTGCACCACCGCTTCGACGCTCCCGGACCCCCGTCCGACGGCGCTCGCGAGCTCCTCTTCGAATGACACGCGTTTGGCGTGGTAGCCGGGCGTGTTGACGTTGGAGATGTTCTCGGCGATCGCGCGCTGGCGCAACGACAACGCGTCGAGAGCGCTGGACAGGGCTGTTGAGGTGACGGATTCGAGCACGCGGCACTCCGGTCGAGGGGCGAGCCGATCCGTGGCCAGTCGTTGAGCGATCCCTGCTCGGCACCGACTATCGCGACGGGTGCGCTCCGGCGTAACCGCGAGCGGGATTCGGGGACGGATGCCGGCCCGGGACGCCCGCGGCACGCGAGCGAAGCGACGGGCTGCGCTTATCCGCGCACGTCGAGGTAGACGGGTGGGCTCACTCGCGTGGGCGGGATCCGCCGCAGAGCCGCGAGCTCGCGCGCGACCTCGGCACGGGCGACGCCGAGTGCCTCGATCGCGCGGAGCTGCCTCTCGAGCACCTCCCGCGCCCGGGCGACGAGGTGCTCCGGGGGCGGACCGGCCGGTCGCACGAAGGACCCGGGCGCCATCTCGTCGCCACCGTCGAGGGCGCGCTCGAATGTATCCAGGAGGTCGGCCCACGCCGCGTCGTCGGTCATCGCTTCGTCACGAGACGGTGAGCGCGGACGCCGCGGCGTGCCAGGCCTCGCGGAGCGGGGCGATCAGGGTCGCGCACTCCTGTGTGGCCGCCGTGTCCCGGCCGACGTTGGCCACGATGAGACGACCCGTGATGTAGGTGTAGAGCCCCCGCAGCCCGTCCGAGCCGTCCCAGCCGTCGTCGAGCGAACCGTTCAGTTCCGCGATGATCGCCTGCGCGTGCGTGAGGTACGTGCCCGCCGAGGGCCAGTCGCCGCTCTCCTGCGCGGCGCGCGCGCGCTCGACGTCGACGAGCAGACGGTCGTAGAGCATGGTGACGAGACGCTCGGGGGTGGCGGATGAGACCTGCTGCTCGAGGTATTCCTGCTGGGCGCGGGCGAGGGTGGTGACGGGCATCGATCTGTCTCCTGTTCGCGGTTACTGGGACGGCGGAGTGAGGGCGGCCAGCTGCGAGGTGAGCCAGGACGACTGCGACTGAAGACCCGACAGGCGGACCTCCATCGCCGAGTAGGTGCGCTCGAGCGTGGCTCGGCGCATGTCGAGCCGCAGGTCCATGCGTTCCACCTGCTGCTGCAGCGACCTGACCTCGGTCTGCTGGCCGGTGATGCGCTGGGTGAGCAGGCCGTCGTACTTGTCGGAGTACTGCGTCGTGCTCGCCTGCACGCGATCCGCGACGGCCGAGAACGTCGCCTGTGTCGCAGCCGGGTCGGCTCGCATGGCCGCGGCGAACTTCTCCTGGTCGAACGACAGCGCGCCGAACTTGTCGACGCTGATCCCGATCGTCGAGGGCGAGACGGAGCCGACCGGGCTCTGGACGGCGCTGGCGAGGGCGCCGCGGAGTGAGCGCACCGTACTGTCGCCGGTGAACACGCCGAGGGTGGTGGCCGAACCCGGGGCGGCGACCGTGGCCTTGGAGCCGTTGTCGATCCGCGTCAGCAGGGCGGCGATGTCTTTTATGAAGGCCGCGGCGGTGTCGGATTGCGCCTTGCCGTCGGCGGCGACGGTGACCGTGACCGGCTGCGTGGACGTGGCGCGCACCGTGATGTCGACGCCCTCGCCGATCCCGACGAAGGTGTTGGAAGAACTGGTCACGCTCTGCTCGGCGGCGGTCCCCGCGAACAGGCGGATGACGGCATCCGCGCCGCGTGCGACGATCGCCGCGCCCGTCTCGGTCGTGACATCGTCACCGGTTCCCGCGGCGACGTCGGCGGCGCTGCCGCGGTGCAGGGTGAAAGCGGCCTCCGCCCCCGTCCGGTTCGCGGTGATCTGCACCCGCGACAGGGGCTGGCCGTCGGCACTCCGACCGCCCGGTACGACCGTGGCGGTGACGCCCGTGCCGGAGGCGTTGATGGCGGCGACGAGGTCGCTGGGCGCGGCACCGGTCGGGGTGATCTCGGTGGCGGTCCCGTCTCGGGCGACCAGGGTGAACGGGCCCGCGAACGCGTCGGCTCCCCCGGGCGCGGTCACCACGGCGTGAGCGGTGGCGAGGGTGTCCACCACCACGGCGGTCGAGAAGGCGCGGGCCTTGTCGCCCGCGGTGACGGTCACGGCCTCGGCGGAACTCGTCGCTGAGAAGCGCGCGAGCGACGTCGCGGAGGCCGCGGTCTTCGCCTTCTCGGCGAGGCTCTGCAGGGTCGTGTTGAGCGACTGCAGGTTGGCGATGATGGTGTTGCGATCGGTGATCTTGTTGGTCACCAGGGTCTTGGGGATCGCGGCGACGTTCATCAGCGCGTCGATGACGTCCGCGGTCTTTATACCGGATGCCAGGCCGTCGATGTTCATCGTGTCTCCGCCTTCCGTCGGTGAAGCGATCCCGGGTGAGGCGACGCCCGAGCAGGAGGAACCTCCCGCCCGGGCGTCGTCGGTGCGTCAGCGCTGCGGATCAGCGCAGGAGCTGCAGGACGCCCTGGCCCGACTGGTTGGCCTGGGCGAGCATCGCGGTGCCCGCCTGCGCCAGGATGTTCGAGGCCGTGTACTTGACCATCTCGGCCGCCATGTCGGTGTCGACGATGCGGCTCTTGGCGGCGGAGAGGTTCTCGGCCGAGACCTGCAGCGAGTTGATGGTCGACTCGAAGCGGTTCTGGACGGCACCGAGCTCGGCGCGAGCCGACGACACGGACTTGATCGCCGTGTCGACCGCGGTGATGGTCGTCGCCGCGACCGTCGGGTCTGCGAAGCCGTCGGTCGTGACGATGCTCGTGCGCAGATCCGTGGCGAGCGTCTTGATGTCGGCGACACCGAGGTCGACGGAGATCTGGCTGGACGCCGAACCGTCCGCTCCGATCTGGAAGCTGAGCTTGCCGTCCGCGGCGGCGCCTGCGGAGCCGTCGAGGAGCTTGATGCCGTTGAAGTTCGAGCTGTCCGCGATGCGCTCGAGCTCGTCGACCAGCTGCGTCACCTCGGAGGTGATGGCCTTGCGGGAGTCCGCGTTGTTCGAGTCGTTACCCGCCTGCACCGCGAGGTCGCGCACGCGCTGCAGGATCGAGTGGACCTCCGTGAGGCCGCCTTCCGCGGTCTGGATGACCGAGATACCGTCCTGGGCGTTACGCGCGGCCACGTTCAGGCCGTTGACCTGCGAGCGCAGGCCCTCGGAGATGGCGAGGCCGGCGGCGTCGTCGGCCGCACGGTTGATGCGCAGACCGCTCGAGAGCTTCTCGAGCGACTTCGACACGTCGTTCTGGTTCGACGACAGGTTGCGGTACGCGTTGAGGGCACCGACGTTGGTTGCGATCTGAAGACCCATGTTGTTCCTCCGTGGATGGGATATTCGAAGCGGAGCCGTCCGTGGCCTCGCATCCCCCACCATCGCGACGGATCCATCGACGCGTAACCGCCGTGTCCGGCGAGATTCGCGCCTCAGGCGGGAAGGGCCAGTCCCCTCAGGTCCACGCTCGGCCCCGTCGCCTCTCTTGCGCCGCGAGCAGAGGACGCCGCGACGGGACCGAAGACGCCATCGAAGAAGGCCGCTTTCGTGGCCGTCGATCGGTCGGGCGTCGTACCGTTCTCCCAGGCGTCGAGGGCCTCGCGCATGAGGGTCAGGCCCACTCGTCGGAGCTTCGAGACGTAGGCGTGACTCACCTCGAGATCGGCCGCGACGTCTTTCACCATGCGCTCGTCGAGGTACACGCCGCGGATGACCTGGCGCATCTGGTCGGGCAGCGCGCCGATGATTCGGTCGAGCATCCGCTGCTTCTCCGCCTGCTCGACCGCGTGTTCGGGAAGGATCACGGTGTCGGTGAGATCGGGAGCCGAGCGGGAGTCGTCACCCTCGAACTGCGCCTCGAAGCTCGTTCCGGTACGGACCATCTCGTCGAGCATCTGCATCTTCACCACGACCTCGGCATCGAGACCGGATTCGGCAGCCAGCTCTGCCACGGTCGCCGCGCGCCCCGTCCGCACCCGCACGAGCTCATCGGCCACGCGCACG
The DNA here is from genome assembly GCF_030818635.1 of Microbacterium sp. SORGH_AS_0421. Lineage (NCBI taxonomy): Bacteria > Bacillati > Actinomycetota > Actinomycetes > Micrococcales > Microbacteriaceae > Microbacterium > Microbacterium sp. SORGH_AS_0421. The sequence goes on along the minus strand of NZ_JAUTAO010000001.1, from coordinate 2,039,013 downwards.
CGTTCGATCTTCTCGCGACCGCGTTCGCCCGCGGGATCCGCCGAGCGCATCTCGTTGAGGATCGCCCAGGTGATCTTGGTGCGTGCATAGGCGCCGAACGGGATGCCGCGTTCGGGTTCGAACTCCAAGGACGCGGTGGCCAGGCCCAGATACGCCGCCGACAGGAGGTCGTCGAGGTCCACGTGCAGGGCGGTACGCGCTTTCTCAACGGCGAGGTACTTCGCCAGGGGCAGGTTCTCCCGCGCGAGACGCTCGGGCGACATCGGGGTGGCGGAATCGGAGGGGGCAGTGACGCTGCTCAACACGGGTGCTCCTGCTTTTTGCTTGTTTATAAGCAGAAACTAACACAACTCCCAGTCGACTCCGAGGCCGCACCCAGCAACGAAGGAGATACGGCGCGTGGGGCGGGACGCTTCGGCGCCGCGCCGCCAGCCGGCGCTCGACGACTGTCGCGGCGCACGCTTCGATCCGCAGGGGCGACCGACGGCGCCGGCGATCACCGCCACCGCCCGAGCACGCTCACGCGCCCCCCACGCCGCGCTCCGGTGCGAACGGTCGTCGCGCACCACCAGCGACCGGAGACGACCTTCTCGACACGTCGGCGCGCCCATTTTTCCACGTTTACGAGTGAACGTAGCACGCCGATACGGAAGGGCCCCCGCCGACCGTCCCAGACCGGCCCGGCGCCCTCGCCGCCGGCCGCTTCTTCGCCGCGAGCGGCGGCAACCTGCAGCTCACGCTCGCGATCCCCGCCGTCGTCGTCACCCTCGTCAGCGTCGCCATCTGGCTGGGCGTCCCGGAGTCCGAGCGTTCGAGCGGCGCACGGCACCTCGATCTGGGCGGCTTCGTCATCCTCGCCGGCGCGCTGCTGTTCCTTACCGGCGCCCTCTCGTTCGTCCGCCTCCCCGCGGGCCCGGGCCCGGTCGTCATCGCCGCACTGCTCGCGATCGGCCTGGCCCTGGGCGCACTCTTCGTCCGGTACGAGCTGCGCCAACGCGACCCGGCGATCGACATCCGCATGCTCCGGAGCCCCGAGATGTGGCCGGTGCAGGCGACCGCGTTCCTCGTCGGCATCAGCCTGCTCGGCGCTCAGGGCCCGCTCGTCACCTACCTCGGCACCGACCCCGCGATCGGGTACGGCCTGGGCCTCGATACGACGCAGCGCTCGAACGTCGTGGGGGCCTACCTGCTCTCGCTGATCGTGGGCGCGGTGCTCTTCGCCGTCGCCTCGCGCCGCACCAGTCCCCGCGTCCCGCTCATCGGTTCGGCAGTCCTCGTCGGCATCGGGTACGCCCTGCTCCTGCCCCTCCACGATGAGCCCTGGCAGGTGCTGTTGGGCCTCGGTGTCGCCGGGATCGGGGCCGGCGCCCTCATCGCCGCGATGCCCGCCGCCGCGGCCGCCGCCGCTCCACGCGGACGCACCGGCATGGCCTCGGCGATGACCAACACGACGAAGATCATGGGCGGCACGATGTCGTCGGCATTCTTCGGCGTCGTTCTCGCCGGCGGTGCGGCCACCGCGATCGGCACGGCCGCCCCCTTCACCGGGTACGTCACCGTATGGGTCGTCTGCAGCGCGAGCGGCCTTCTCGCCGCCGTTCTGCTGGCCTTCGTTCCGAGTGCCGCGTTCTCGGACGCGGCCGAGGCGAAGGTCGCCGCCACCGCCGCGCGCGGCGAGTTGGTGTGACCCCCGATCAGCGCGTCTTCAGCGGCCCCCGCGCCAGCAGGTGCTGCGCCGACTGCGCCACGGGGCGCAGGGTCACCAGGTCGAGATTCACGTGGCCGGGCGCATCGAGCGCATAGGCGATCACATCCGCGACATCGCCGGCCGTCAGCGGCGCCTCGACACCCTCGTACAGTTTGTCGGCGGCATCCTGGTCTCCCCCCAGGCGGTTGAGCGTGAACTCCTCCGTGCGCACCATCCCCGGGGCGATCTCGATGACGCGCAGCGGTTCGCCGTTGAGCTCCTGGCGCAGCGCGTGCACGAGCATGGCCTCGCCCGCCTTGGCCGCGTTGTAGCCGCCACCACCGGGGTACGCCGTCTGCGCGGCGGTGGAGGTGACGAAGAGCACGTCGGCGTGACCGGTCGCGTTCGCAGCCGCGCGCAGAAGCGGCAGAAGCGATGCCACGAGCCGCTGTCCCGAGAGCACGTTGGCCTCGAACATCCAGCGCCAGTCCTCGGGGTCGCCGTCTTCGATCCGGTCGCTCCCGCGCGCCCCGCCCGCGACGTGCACGAGGGCGTCGACGCCCCCGGTCTCGCTCAGCCAGGCCGAGAGGCCGGCGATGTCGTCGGCGTCGGTGAGGTCGGCCGCGTGCGCGACGACCCCCGTCTCGGCCTCGAGGGCTCGGAGACGCTCGGCGCGGCGCGCGACGCCCACGACGTCCCACCCGCGCGAGCGCAGCAGCCTCGCCGTCGCCTCTCCGATACCCGAACTGGCCCCGGTCACCACTGCGCGTCGCGTCATGGCATCCACGCTATCGCCCCCGTCCGACACCGGCATGGCAGAGGTGTTACGGCCCGTGTCCGGGTCGCTTGTCGGCGTCCGAGGCTGTCCCTACGCTCGCAGCAGGCCACGGCGACCGCCCGGCCTCCCGAAGCTGAGGAGCAGTCATGTCGGTACCCGAGAACTGGCGTTTCGAGACCAAGCAGATCCACACGGGTGCGCAGCCCGACCCGGTCACGAAGGCTCGCGCCACCCCGATCTACCAGACGACCTCGTACGTGTTCGACAACGCCGACCACGCCGCGAACCTCTTCGCGCTGGCCGAGTTCGGCAACATCTACACGCGCATCCAGAACCCCACGCAGGACGTCGTCGAGCAGCGCGTCGCGGGCCTCGAGGGCGGCACCGGCGCCCTTCTCGTCGCCAGCGGCCAGGCGGCCGAGACCTTCGCCGTGCTCAACATCGCACAGGCCGGCGACCACATCGTCTCGTCGAGCTCGATCTACGGCGGCACCTACAACCTCTTCAAGTACACCCTCGCCAAGCTCGGCATCGAGACCACGTTCGTCGAGAACCAGGACGACCCCGAGGAGTGGCGCGCCGCGGTCCGCCCGAACACGAAGCTGTTCTTCGCCGAGACCATCGGCAACCCCAAGATCAACGTCCTCGACATCCGCTCGGTCGCCGACGCGGCGCACGACGCGGGTGTTCCGCTGATCGTCGACAACACGATCGCGACCCCGTACCTGATCCGCCCCTTCGAGCACGGCGCCGACATCATCGTGCACTCGGCGACGAAGTTCCTCGGCGGGCACGGCACCACGATCGGCGGCGTGATCGTCGACGGCGGCACCTTCCCGTGGTCCGAGCACTCCGACCGCTTCCCCGGCCTCACGACCCCCGACCCCTCGTACCACGGCGCCGTGTACACGCAAGCGGTCGGCGACGGTCTCGCCTACATCATCAAGGCCCGCGTCCAGCTGCTGCGCGACCTCGGAGCCTCCATCGCCCCGCAGAGCGCGTGGCAGCTGATCCAGGGCATCGAGACCCTGTCGCTGCGCATCGAGCGCCACGTGCAGAACGCCCAGGAGATCGCGGAGTGGCTCGAGTCGCACCCCGACGTCGCCACGGTGAACTACTCCGGCCTTCCCACCTCCCCCTGGTACGCCGCCGCCAACAACTACGCCCCCAAGGGCGTGGGCGCGGTGCTGTCGTTCGAGCTCAAGGGCGGTGTCGAGGCGGGCCGCGAGTTCGTCAACTCGCTGAGCCTGTTCAGCCACCTGGCCAACATCGGCGATGTGCGCTCCCTCGTCATCCACCCGGCCTCGACCACGCACTCGCAGCTGACCCCCGAGCAGCAGCTCACCGCGGGCGTGACGCCCGGCCTCGTGCGCCTGTCGGTGGGGCTCGAGAACATCGCAGACCTCAAGGCCGACCTCGACCAGGCTCTGGCATCGGCGCGTCGCCTCTCGGAGGCCGCCCGCGCCTGACGGCTGCACGAACGCCCCGCCCCGTTGCTCCGGGGCGGGGCGTTCCCGCGTGCCGACGGGGCACCGTCGAGGCACTCCGGGACAGCCAGGAAGACCCCGAGCCGATCCACCCCGGGCCGTCACACCTTCTGCCGCGGACGCAGACTCCCCAACCCGCCGTCGACCCCGAGCACCTGCCCCGTCACCCACGCGTTCTCGGGCGCGAGCAGGAACTCCACGGCGCGCGCGACGTCGTCGGGCTCGCCGAGCCGGCCGAGCGGGTGCATCGCCTCCGAGACCTTGCGCGACATGTCGCTCGAGGTGAGCTTCTCGGTCAGCCGGGTCTGCACGAGTCCCGGCGCGACGGCGTTCACCCGGAGTCCGTGCGCGGCGTAGCTCGCCGCCGCCGACAGGGTCAGGCCGATCACCGCGGCCTTGGCCGCCGCGATCCCGTCGTGGTTCGGGAGCCCCGCGAGAGCGGCTGCCGACGACACGAGCACCACCGCTCCGCCGCCGCGCATGTGCGACCCCGCCGCGCGCACCGCCGCGAAGGCCGTGGTGAGCGAGGCGGCGATGAGCTCGTCGTACTGCGCGCGAGAGGTCAGGTGCGCGGGCTTGAGCAGCATCGACCCCGCGAACACCGCGATCCCGTCGAGCTCACCCGACTCGCCGACGATGCGGTCCACGGCGTCGAAGTCCGTCGCATCCAGGATGAAGTCGGGCTCGATCCGCGAGGAGTCCCGCGCGGTGGTCACGACACGGTGACCCGCGTCGCGCAGTCGTGTCGCCGTCGCCTGACCGATGTCGCTCGAGGCCGCGATGAGGAGGAAGTTCGCCATGCCGCGATCATGACGAGCCGACCCGTGCGTCGGCGGGGGCTGGACAACGGTGTCCACCGGTGGTCGGGGCACCGCGCAGGCCCTCGTCGTCGCCGCGCCGGTCGTAACAGTTCGTGGCGACCCTCCCCGCCTAGGGAGAATGGATGCCATGGACTGGCAGATCTCCGAAGACACGGTGCCCTCGGCCCCGGTGACGGAGGCGGACGCCCGCTCCCTCCTCGGCAGACCCCCCGCGACCGGCGCGTGGCGCGACGGCGACCCCGTCGGCGACCGACGCTTCGCCGCCTTCGGCGTCTTCGAGACCGAGAGCGGCGAGTCCCTCCCCGCGTTCCGCCTCGCTTTCGAGACCTGGGGCGAGCTCTCCCCCGCGCGCGACAACGCCGTCCTGATCCTGCACGCCCTCACCGGCGACAGCCACGTCCGGGGAGCCGCCGGCCCCGGTCACCCCACGGCCGGATGGTGGAGCGATCTCGTGGGACCCGGCGCCGCGATCGACACCGACCGCTACTTCGTGATCGCCCCGAACATGCTGGGCGGATGCCAGGGCTCCACCGGTCCCGCGAGCATCGCCCCGGACGGCTACGAGTGGGCCTCGCGCTTCCCGTACCTCACGATCCGCGATCAGGTGAACGCCCAGGCCCTGCTCGCCGACCGTCTCGGCGTCGATCGCTGGCACGCCGTGGTGGGCGGATCGATGGGAGGCATGCACGCCCTGGAGTGGGCCGTCGGTTTCCCCCGACCGGGTCGAGCGCGCGGCGATCCTCTCCGCACCGCCCATCACCACCGCCGACCAGATCGCGTTGAACTCCGTGCAGCTCGACGCCGTGCGCGTCGACCCGCGCTTCGCCGGCGGCGAATACTACGACTCCGGCGACGGCGACGGCCCGCACCGCGGTCTCGCCCTCGCCCGGCGCATGGCGCTGCTGAACTACCGCAGCCCCACCGAGCTGAACCAGCGTTTCCAGCGGTCGTGGCAGTCGGGCGTGAGTCCCCTCGGCCGGGGCGGACGTTTCGCGGTGGAGTCGTACCTCGACTTCCACGGCAACAAATTCACGCGCCGCTTCGACGCCAACAGCTACCTCGTCCTCGTCGAGGCGATGAACTCGCACGACGTCGGCCGCGACCGCGACGGCGTCGAAGACGCGCTGCGCCGTGTGACCGCCACGACCCTCGTCCTGGGCGTCGACAGCGACCGCCTGTTCCCCATCGACGGGCAGCACCGCATCGCCCGCGGCATCGCGAACACCCTCGACAAAGACGGCGCGATCGTTCTGTCGAGCGACTTCGGCCACGACGGCTTCCTCATCGAGACCGCCGCGGTCGCCGCGCACCTGCGCCGACTCCTCGCGACCTGACGATCCCGGATGCCGTGAGCCCGCGGCATCCGACGATCCGCCCGACGGGGTTCCCGTCACCCGAGCGAGCCCGCCCGCGCGCCGAGTGCGAGTCGCGGCCCGAGCGGCGGTGATGGCGACGACGGCTGCGCCTGGTCGAGTGTCCACGACACCCGGACGACGTCGCGAAACGCCCGGGTGTCGTGGACACTCGAGGGTCGCCCGCCGCGAAGCGCGCGCAACACGACAGCGTCGCCGGATGCCGGGTCGCCGCGGGACGCCCGGGCGTCGCTGAAGGCCCGGTCGTCGGTGGACCCGTGAGTGTCCACGACACCCGGACAGTGCAGCGGAACGTCCGGGTGTTCTGGACACTCGCGGGAGGCAACCGCCCGGCCGCGTCAGCGCTGCGTCGGGATCGATCCGGTGATCGCGGTCTGCGCCGCCTCGGCCGCCGGCATACGGTGATCGGGGTGGCGTCCGCTGCGGTCCTCGACCCGGTACGCCACGATCGCGACGACGAGCCCGCCCGCGGCGAGCACCGCGCCGACCCATGCCGGCGCCACCAGCCCCAGTCCGGCGGCGATCGCGAGGCCGCCGAGGAATGCTCCGAGGCTGTTGCCGATGTTCAGCGCCGAGTGGTTCAGCGCCGCGGCGATCGACTGATTGTCTTCGGCGACGTCCATCAGACGGGTCTGGATGGCGGGGCTGAGCGCCGAGCCGCAGAACGCCACGAGGAAGGCGAACAGCACGAGACTCACGATCCACCCGGCTGTGAGAGCCAGACCCACGGATGCCGCGCCCAGGGCGATGAGGCCCGTGAAGAGCCAGAAGCGCAGATCCTTGTCGGCGAGGGCGCCGCCGACGATGTTGCCGATCGTCATGCCGATGCCGACGAGCACGAGCACGAGCGAGACCGTCCACTCGGGCTGGCCGGCGACGCCGGTGATCATCGGGGCGATGTAGCTGTACATCGCGAAGAACCCGCCGAAACCGATCGCCCCGATACCGAGGGCGAGCCAGACCTGACCGATGCGGAACACGCGCAGCTCGTCACGCAACCGCCGGCCAGGCGAGCCGGGGTGCTTCGGCACGAACAGGGCGATGCAGATGGTCGCGAGCAGGAAGATACCGGTGACCACGGCGAAGGCGGCGCGCCAGCCGACCTGCTGACCCAGGAGGGTGCCCAGGGGCACTCCGACGACGTTGGCGATGGTCAAGCCCGTGAGCACGAAGGCCACGCCCTTGGCGCGGTTGCCCGGGCCGAGGGCGTCGGCGGCGACGAGAGCACCGATGCCGAAGTACGCACCGTGCGGGAGCCCGGCGAGGAAGCGGGATGCCGCGACGAGCTCGAACGTGGGGGCGATCACGGTCAGCAGGGTGAAGAACGCCAGGGCCGCGGCCAGCACGATCATCACGCGGTGGCGCGGGAAGCGGGCCACGGATCCGGCGATCGTGGGAGCTCCGACGACGACGCCGAGGGCGTACAGCGAGATCAGCCAGCCCGCCTGGGCGATCGCGTCGTCGGGAGAGGCCGCCCAGGCACCGGGAACGAGTTCTCGGGCGATGTTGGGCAGGAGGCCCATCACCACGAACTCGGTCATGCCGATGCCGAAACTGCCGATGGCGAGAGAAAGGAGCGCCCGCATCGCCGCACCTCTCGAGGTCGTCGAAGAGGTCACCAGGCGATGCTAGTCGGCGCGACGGGGTCGGGTCGAATCGTTTCGAGATTCGGGGGTGGCGTTCTCTCCCCCGCGAGCCGTCACTCCTCGACAGACCGCGGAGCGGAGGAGGTCTCCCCACGCGAGACGGAGCGAGCGGCGCCGGCACGAGACGACCCGGCTCAGCCGCGGGTCAATCCTCCCGGCGCTCCAGCGCGTCCTCGAGGCGCTCGATCTTGCCGTCGAGCTCGCCGGTGTGCCCGGGGCGGATGTCGGCCTTGAGCACCAGCGAGACACGCGAGCCGTAGGGCATCACGGCATCCGTCGCCGCCTTCACCACGGCGAAGACCTCGTCCCACTCCCCCTCGACCTCGGTGAACATCGAGGTCGTGCGGTGTGCAAGGCCCGAGGCGCGCACGACCGCGACCGCCGCGGCGACCGCGTCGTGGACCGATCCGTCGGGGTTCTCCGTGGCAGCGGTGCCGACCCCCGAGGGGGCGACCGAGAAAGCGATGAGCATGGATCGAGACTACGGCTCGGCCTTGCGCAGCGGAACGGGCCCGCCTCGGTCAGCGTCCGGTCGGAACCCGGGCCGGGATCGGCCGACGCCCCGTCACGATCTCGCGGAGCCCCGCGGGCGGGCGCACGCGCCCCGTGGGAACGCGCACGACGCGCACGACGGCCCACACCAGCAGAACGAGGGCGAGCAGGTTGCGCGCCTCGAGCACGACCACCGGGAAGGGGTTCGGGTGCGTCGCCATGAGCCCGTCGTACAGCAGCGGGTACATCCACTGCGTGAGGGCGGCGATCACGAGCGTCATGCCGGCGAAGGCGTACCAGCGACGGCGGTCGATCATGAGCCCGAGCACGACGGGGGCGAACAGCCACACGTAGTACTGCGGCGAGCCGACCTTGTTCAGCGCGATGAACGCGGTCACCAGCGCGAGCGTCAACGGCGGGAAGAGCGACAGGAAGGTCGCCCCTCGGCGCATCTTCGTCAGCCCGACGATCGCGACGGCGACCATCGTGAGCAACATGATCGGGGTCATGGCGGCGATGAGCGGCTCGGCGCCCGGCCCGGTCACCTGGAAGGTGAGCACGCCGCCGTCGTAGTAGACCTCGCTGCCGGGCACGTAGAACGCGGCGAGGAACATGTACAGGCCGCCGACGGGGGCCTCCATCTGGATGCCGCGCGAGGTCTGGTCCCCGACGAATCCGAAGACGTAGGGTGCCCCGCCCAGGGCCACCACGGGGATGATCGTCGCGAGCGACACCGCGACGGCGCCCCACACCAGCGCGAGTCGGCGGCGCACGACGATGAGACCGGCGGCGAGGATCGCGGCGGGCCAGACCTTCATCCACACCGAGATCGAGAGCAGCACCGACGCCACGAAGGGACGCCGCAGCATCCAGATGCTGCCGAGGATCGCGAAGGGCACCGTGATCCCGTCGATGCGGTACAGGCCCACGGGGCCGATCAGCAGAATGGCGGCGAGCCAGAACCAGGCGGCGAGAACGCGACCCGTCGAGCGGCCCTTGCCGACCAGCACGACGAAGGCGACGAGGTTGAACAGCGCCACCGTGATCACCCACGCCGGGGTGTAGCCGACGACCCAGGCGAAGACCCAGGCGAACGTCATCGGCAGGAACGCGAGCTGCGGATAGATCCACTTCTCGGTGATGCCCGGCCAGGCCCACGCGTCGCTGCGCGTGCACGAGGTCACATCGATGCCCCCGAAGAGGGCGCAACGCGACCAGGGTTCGTACACCAGGTACACGTCGCCCATGGGTTCGTTGGGCTGCTGATAGCCCAGGATCCCCACCACGACGTGCACGGCGACGAACGCGATCAACAGGGGAACGACACGCCTCAACACCGCCTCATCCTAAACGGGCGTCACTCGCGGCCCCGGACGGAGGTCGGTCGGACCCCCGCCGTCGCGCGGGCCGACGCAGCGAACCGTTACGCGATCGAGTCCCTCAGCACCGCGGCCACCACACCCGGCAGCGCCTCGGCGACGTCGAGCGCCGCGATCGGCCCCCCGTCTGATCCGCGGGCGAGGGATGCCACCCGCCCGGCCGTCCCGTGCAGCCACGCGGCGGCGGCGGCCGCGGCGGCCAGGTCCTCCACGCTGTCCCGCCCGTCGGCCACCGACCCCGCCAGCACGGCCCCGAGCACCCCGCCGAGGACATCGCCGGTGCCCGCCGTCGCGAGCCACGGCGTCCCCGTCGAGACCCGGCGCGTCCAGCCCCCGGCCGCCGCCACGATCGTGACCGCCCCTTTCGAGAGCACGACTCCCCCGAACGCCTCCGCCGTCTCGCGCGCCGCCGCCTCTCGTGCGTCGTCGTCGCGGGCGTCGACCGCCGGCATCCCGAGACCGTCCCGCAACCGGTCGAGCTCTCGCGCGTGGGGCGTGACGATCACGGGGGCCGTCGCTCCCGCGACCAGGTCCAGCGCCCCGGCGTCGACGACGACGGGTACCTCTTTCGACAGGATGCCCCGCAGCGCCGCGGTCTCGGCGGCATCGCGCTCGGCGGCATCCGTTCCCGATCCCATCACCCAGGCCTGCACCCGCCCGTCGGCCGTCACGGTCTCGGGGCGCCGGTGCAGCACGAAGTCCTGGGCGCGCGCGGGTCCGAGATAGCGGACCATTCCCGTCCCGGTGCGCCACGCGGCCTCGACCCCGAGCACCGCCGCGCCCGGGTAACGGGCCGAACCGGTACGCAGGCCGACCACCCCGCGGGAATACTTGTCGTCCTCCGCCGTTGGCTTCCGCAGTGCGCGGGCGACATCGTCCCCGCTGAAGTCCTTCGCCGTCATGGCGTCACCCTAGAACGCAAAGGTCCTCATGAGCGCCCTCTTCACACCCCTGTCCATTCGCGGTACCGCGGTGCGCAACCGCCTCTGGGTCTCCCCGATGTGCCAGTACAGCGCGGTCGAGGGCGTCCCGAACGACTGGCACCACGTGCACCTCGCGCAGTTCGCGTCCGGCGGTGCCGGCATGGTGATCGCCGAGGCGACCGCCGTCTCGCCCGAGGGGCGCATCTCGCCCGAGGACACCGGCATCTGGACCGACGCGCAGGCCGAGGCGTGGGTCCCCATCGTCGCCGCGATCCGATCGCGCGGAGCCGTCGCCGGCGTGCAGCTCGGCCACGCGGGTCGAAAGGCCTCGACCACCTCTCCCCTCACCGGCGGCCGCGGCACGATCGCTCCCTCCGACGGCGGCTGGACCACCGTCGCTCCCTCGGCGCTGGCCTACGACACCTTCGCCGCCCCCGTCGCCCTCGACCCCGCGGGGATCGAGAAGGTCGTCGCCGACTTCGCCGACGCCACCCGCCGGGCCGTTCAGGCCGGCTTCCAGGTCGTGGAGATCCACGCCGCCCACGGCTATCTGCTGCATCAGTTCCTCTCGCCCCTCACGAACCACCGCGACGACGAGTACGGCGGATCGTTCGAGAACCGCGTGCGCCTGCTGGTCCGGGTGACCGAGGCCGTTCGCGGCGCCGCGGGGGACGCCGCCGTGTTCGTGCGCTTCTCGGCGACGGACGCCGCCGAGGGCGGCTGGGACGTCGCCGACACCGTGGCCGCCGCGCGCCTCGTCGCCGATGCGGGCGCCGACCTCATCGACGTGTCCAGCGGCGGCCTCGTCCCCGAGCAGCGCATCGTCCCCGGGCCCGGGTACCAGGTCGACTACGCCGACACCGTGCGTCGTGAGACCGGCCTGCTCGTCAGCGCGGTCGGCATGATCGACGACCCCACCTTCGGCGAGCAGATCCTCGTCGACTCTCGCGCCGACGCCATCATGTCCGGCCGCGAGTGGCTCCGCGACCCGCACTACGCGCTGCGCGCCGCCGTGGCTCTGGGTGCGGACTCCCCCGCCCCCGCGCAGTACCTCCGCGCCTACTGAGCACCGCCCCGATCCAGATCACGTGATCTCGCGCCGCACCGCCCACTTCAGGGTCCGGATCACGCGATCTCGCCCACAGCACGCGCCACGACGAGTGCCGTGGGCAAAGTCACGTGGACTCGCACACCGCAGCGCTACGACGGGTGCCGAGGGCAAGGTCACGTGATCTCGCCCACAGCACGCGCCACGACGGGTGCCGTGGGCAAAGTCACGTGATCTCGCGCCGCACCGGCCGCTCGCACCCGCGCGACCTCACACGAAGACACCGGATGCCACGGAGCCCAGGCCCCGTGGCATCCGGTGCGGTGTGTTCAGGCGAAGCGGCGACGCTCCGTGGCGTCCTGCACCTCGCCGACGAGCTCCTCGATGACGTCCTCGAGGAAGAGCACGGCCTTGACGTCGCCGCTGTCGTCGCGCACCTGTGCGAGGTGGCGGCCGGAGCGGCGCATCAGGGCGAGGGCGTCCTCGAGGTCGGTGGTCTCGAGCATCGACACCATGTGATGCACGCGCTTGCTCGGGATGGGGCGAGCCATATCGGCATCCGATCCCTCCGCCGCCCGCAGGACGTCTTTGAGGTGCACGTAGCCGGTGGGGTGTCCGCTCTGGTCGACGATCACGTAGCGCGAGTAGCCGTGCTGGGCGACGGCCCGCTCGATCTCGGCCGGCGTGGTCGTCTCGGGCAGCGTCACCAGGGCGCTCACCGGCACCGCGATGTCGGCCGCCTTCTTCTCGGTGAACTCCACCACCGCGGTGACCGTCCCGGCCGAGTCGTCGAGGACTCCCTCGCGGCGCGACTGCGTCACGATCGTGGCGACCTCGTCGAGCGTGTAGGTCGAGGCGGCCTCGTCCTTCGGCTCGACGCGGAACAGTCGAAGCACGTGGTTGGCCGTCCAGTTGAGCGCCACGATGATCGGGTGGAACGCCTTCGAGACGGCCACGAGAGGGGGCGCGAGCATGAGGACGGCCCGATCCGGCAGCGAGAACGCGAGGTTCTTCGGCACCATCTCGCCGAACACGACGTGCAGGTACGACACCACCAGCAGGGCGACGACGAAGCCGACGACGTCGACTGCCGCCTCGGGGATGCCGGTCAGGCCCAGGGGGCCGGCCAACAGGTGGTGGATCGCGGGTTCCGAGACGTTCAGGATCAGCAGGGAGCAGATGGTGATGCCCAGCTGACAGGTCGCCAGCATGAGCGTCGCGTGCTCCATCGCGTACAGCGCGGTCTTGGCCGCACGCGAACCGCGGTCCGCGTGCGGTTCGATCTGTGAGCGCCGTGCCGAGATGACGGCGAATTCGGCACCGACGAAGAAGGCGTTGGCGGCCAGCAGGACCACCAGCCAGGCGATTCCGGCCCAGTCGCTCATCGCTGGTCACCGCCCTTCGCCGCCCGCACGAGTTCGTCGACGTCCTGCTCGACCGGTGTCGGGGTGAACTGCACGCGATCCACGCGACGACCGTCCATGCGCTGCACGGTGAGCCGGCCGTCCTCGAGGTCGACGGTGTCGCCGACGACGGGGATGCGCTCGAGCGCCGCCATGATGTACCCGCCCACCGTGTCGTAGACCTCCCCCTCGGGCACGCGCACTCCGGCGCGATCGAGGGCCTCGTCGGGGCGCAGGTCGCCCGGGAAGGTGACGAAGGCGGCCGAGCGCACGACGCCGGCGCGCGAGCGGTCGTGCTCGTCGAGCACCTCGCCCACGATCTCCTCCACGAGGTCTTCGAGGGTGACGACCCCGGCCGTTCCGCCGTACTCGTCGATGACGATGGCCATCTGGTAGCCCCGCGAGCGCAGCTCCGAGACGAGGGCGTCGAGGTGAACGGTCTCGGGCACGCGCAGCGGCTCGGTCGACAGAGCGGCCACGGGCACCTCACCGCGTCTCTCGCGCGGTACCCCGATGGCGGCCTTGAGGTGTACGACGCCGACGATGTCGTCCATCGACTCGCCGTACACGGGGAAGCGACTGTGGCCGGTGCGCCGGGCGAGCTGCACCACGTCGTCGGCGGGGTCGCCCGCGGCGAGCGCGTGCACGCTCGGGCGCGGGGTCATGACGTCGGCGGCGCTGAGCCGCGCGAAGGTGAGGCTGCGGTCGAGGAGCGACGCCGTGTCCTTCTCGAGCATGCCCGCGCTGGCCGACCGCTTGACGAGGCTCGACAGCTCTTCGGCCGAACGCGCTCCCGACAACTCCTCCTTGGGCTCGACGCCCATGGCCCGCAGCACGCCGTTGGCGCTGCCGTTGAGCACGACGATGGCGGGCTTGAACACCGCGGTGAACGCCACCTGGAACGGCATGACGAGCTTGCCCGTCTGCCGCGGGATGGCCAGGGCGAAGTTCTTGGGGACGAGCTCGCCGAGGATCATCGACAGCACCGTCGCGAAGCCGACGCCGATGATCGCGGCGATCGACACCGTGAGCGCCTCGGGCAGCCCCCACGACTGGAACACCGGGCGCAGCAGGTTCGAGATCGCCGGCTCCATCGTGTATCCGGTGAGCAGGGTCGTCAGCGTGATGCCGAGCTGGGCGCTCGACAGGTGCGTCGATGTGATGCGCAGGGCGTCGATGGTCAGCGACAACCGGGTCTCCCCGGCGGCGCGACGCGATTCGAGGTCGGCGCGGTCGAGGTTGACGAGGGCGAACTCGCTCGCGACGAAGAGTCCGGTCCCCACGGTGAGCACGAGCCCCACAACCAGCATGACGTAATCCATCAGGCATCACCCCCGCTCGATCGCTCGGCGGAAGAGGGTCGTTGGGGCCTGGGTCTACAACTGGGAGGGTCGTCCATCGTGCGGACGATTCTATTGCAGCCCCGGCCCCTCGGCATCCGTATCGTGCACCTTCCTGCGCACTGGGGAGGATGGGCGAATGGATGCCGACACCCCGGCGCAGCAGCGCGCCGCCTCCGCGGAGCACTCGGTGCTCGAGCGCTACCTCCACCGCTACGGGCCCGTCGCGTGGGCGCACGCCTCGCTCGGCGGTCGCGAGAACCCCCGGATGTGGCACTACTGGTGGCACGCGCACCTGCTCCACGTCCTCGCCGATGCCGAGACCCACCGGCCCGACGCGCGTCGGCGCCTCCTCCTGCGCCGCGTGGGGCGCGGGGTGGCGCTGCGCACGATCGGCCGCTGGACCACGCCCTTCTACGACGACATCGCCTGGATGGGCCTAGCCCTCGCCCGCAGCGGACGGCATCCCCGTGCGCTGCGCAGGATCGCGCGCGTCCTCGACGATGCCGTGGACCCGGCCGTGGGCGCGCTCGCCTGGAGCGTCGACAGCGAGCTGTACAACGCCCCGGCAAACGCCCCGGGCGGCATGGTGCTGGCGGTCACCGGACGACGGACCGAGGCCGCCGGTCTGGCCGCGTGGATGGCATCCGTCCTCGACGATCCCGCCACCGGTCTCGTGCGCGACGGTATCGAACGCGGGGTGACACGCCCCGAGCTGTGGACGTACAACCAGGGCGCCGTGATCGGTCTCGAACTGGTGCTCGGCGAGCCCGCCCTGGCGGACCCGGCCCACGAGGCGGGCCCGCACGTGGAACGCGCCCGGGCGCTCGTGCGGGCGGTGGAGCGGTGGTGCTCCGCAGACGACGGCCTGTTCCCGGGTGCCGGAGGGGGCGACGGCGGACTGTTCGCCGGCATCCTGGCCCGCTATCTGGCCCAGGCCGCGAGGGATCTCGCGGAGCGAGGGGATGCCGAGGGCGACGCCCTCTCGCACACGGCCCGGCGTCTCGTGCAACGCAACGCCGACGCCCTGTGGGAGGGGCGCCGTGACGGCCTCTTTCCGGCGGACCCGCGTCGGCCCGCGCGGTCGGAGGGCGACGACCTGGACCTCTCGGTCCAGCTGGGCGCCTGGATCACGTTCGAGGCCGCGGCCGGCCTCGAACGCGTGGTCACCAGCTGACCGGCAGCGCCTTGCCCTCGTCGTAGCCCGCGGCCGACTGCAGACCGACACGCGCGCGCTCGTGGAACTCGGCGACGGTGGCCGCTCCGGCGTAGGTGAACGACGAACGCACGCCCGAGGTGATCATGTCGAGCAGGTCTTCGAGCCCCGGGCGCTGCGGGTCGAGGTAGATCCGCGACGACGAGATCCCCTCGGCGAAGAGCTCCTTGCGGGCGCGCTCGAAGGGGTCGAGACCGCCGAAGCGCCCCTGCACGGCCTTCGTCGACGCCATGCCCCACGACTCCTTGTAGATCCGCCCGCCCGCGTCGGTGAGGAGCTCTCCGGGAGCCTCGATCGTCCCGGCGAACCACGAGCCGACCATGACGGATGCCGCGCCCGCGGCCAGCGCGAGGGCGACGTCGCGGGGATAGCGCACCCCACCGTCGGCCCAGACGTGCGCGCCGACGCTGCGCGCCGCCTCGGCGGTCTCGAGCACAGCCGAGAACTGCGGCCGACCGACGGCGGTCATCATTCGGGTCGTGCACATCGCGCCCGGTCCCACGCCCACCTTGAGGATGGTCGCCCCCGCGTCCGTGAGGTCGGCCACGCCGTCGGCGGTCACCACGTTGCCGGCGGCGATGGGGATGCCGAGGTCGAGAGCGGCGACCGCGCCGAGCGCGCGGAGCATCTGCGCCTGGTGACCGTGGGCGGTGTCGACGACGAGGACGTCGACACCGGCATCGGCCAAAGCGCGCGCCTTGGTGGCGACGTCGCCGTTCACCCCGACCGCCGCGGCCACGATAAGACGACCCCGGGCGTCCACGCCCGGTCGGTAGACGGAGGCGCGGAGGGCGCTGCGCGCGGAGAGCGTTCCGACCAGACGGTCGCCGTCGACGACCGGGACGATGTCGACGCCCGCGGCCTCGATCCGCGCGAAGACCTCGCGGGGATCGTGCACGTCGGCCGCGTCGACGGGCTCGGCGTCGCGGCGCGCGATGTCGCCGAGAGTCGCGTCGGGAAGGGCCGTGGCCAGGCGCCCGGCGGGCACGATGCCGCGCACGTCCGAGAGGGCGACCACGCCGTCCTCCCGCGGGGTGGCCACGACGATGCCCCGGCCGGGCACGGCGGGAAGGATGCGCCGCGCGTCGGCGACGGTGGCCTCGGGCGGAAGGACCAGCGGGGTGTCCCACGCCGCGGGCTGCGCCTTGACCCACGACACGGCCTCGACGAGGTCGCCGAGGGCCATGTCCTGGGGCAGGACGCCGAGGCCGCCGCGACGCGCCAGGGTCGCCGCGAGTCGCGTACCCGTGACCGAGTTCATGTTCGCCGACACCAACGGGATGGTGGCGCCGCTGCCGTCGGCGGGGGCGAGATCCACGTCGAGGCGGCTGCGCACCTCGGAATGGCGGGGGACGAGAAAGACGTCCGAGTACGTCAGGTCGACATCGGGCTGCGCGCCGGAGAACTCCATGGCATCCACCTCACCACATCAGGGCGAGGGAAAGACCCGAAGGACGTCCAGATTCCTCGGCTAGGCTGGCACCTACGCGGCACGGCGACGTTCGCGTATCCACAGGAATCTTCATCGAGGAAAGCAGGCGATCGACTGTGTCGAGCCAGGTGACGGGCGTCGGTACTTCGAGCGAGGGCGAGTTCGGCGCGAACGAGTGGCTCGTAGACGAACTCTACGAACAGTTCAAAGTCGACAAGCACTCCGTAGACAAGGCCTGGTGGCCGATCCTGGAGGCGTACCACCCGGTCGTCGACGGGTCTTCCGCCGCCGCTCCCCCGCCCTCCGCGCCGCAGGCGTCGACGGCGTCCGAGCCCAAGCCGGTGACGGCCCCCATCCCCGTGGTCGGACAGGCACCCGTCGCCCGCACCACAGCCAAGCCGGCCAAGCCGCAGCCGATTCCCGCTCAGGCTCCGAGCGCGGTTCCCTCCGCGGCCGCCGAGAGCACCGAAGAAGACCGCGTGACGGTCCTCAAGGGCATGCCGAAGGCCCTGGCATCCAACATGGATGACTCGCTCACGGTGCCCACCGCGACGAGCGTGCGCACGATCCCGGCGAAGCTGATGATCGACAATCGCATCGTCATCAACAACCACATGTCGCGCACGCGCGGTGGCAAGGTGAGCTTCACCCACCTGATCGGCTGGGCGCTGATCCAGGCGCTCAAGGAGTTCCCGAGCCAGAACGTCTACTACGCCGAGATCGACGGCAAGCCCTCGGTGGTCGCTCCCGCGCACGTCAACCTGGGCATCGCGATCGACATGCCCAAGCCCGACGGCTCGCGCGCGCTGCTCGTGCCGAGCATCAAGCGCGCCGACACGATGACGTTCGGCGAGTTCCTCGCCTCGTACGAAGACCTCGTCCGCCGCGCGCGCAACAACAAGCTGACGCCGGCCGACTTCCAGGGCACCACGGTCTCCCTCACCAACCCCGGCGGCATCGGCACGGTCCACTCGGTCCCGCGCCTCATGCGAGGACAGGGCGCCATCATCGGCGCCGGCGCACTCGACTACCCCGCCGAGTTCATGGGTGCGAGCGAGAAGACGCTGAACGAGCTGGCGATCGGCAAGACGATCACGCTCACGAGCACCTACGACCACCGCGTCATCCAGGGTGCCGGCTCGGGCGAGTTCCTGAAGAAGGTGCACGAGCTGCTCATCGGGCAGCGCGGCTTCTACGACGACATCTTCGCCGCCCTGCGCATTCCCTACGCCCCCATCCACTGGGCGGCCGACATCAGCGTCGACATCTCGGAGCGCATCGACAAGAGCGCCCGCGTGCAGGAGCTCATCAACTCCTTCCGCGTGCGCGGCCACCTCATGGCCGACATCGACCCGCTCGAGTACGTGCAGCGCACGCACCCCGACCTCGAGATCGAATCGCACGGCCTCACGTTCTGGGACCTCGACCGCGAGTTCGTCACCGGCGGCCTCGGCAACAAGCGCGTCGCCAAGCTCCGCGACATCCTGGGCGTCCTTCGCGACTCCTACTGCCGCACCATGGGCGTCGAGTACATGCACATCCAGGACCCGGCCCAGCGCCAGTGGTTCCAGCGCAACGTCGAGGTCAAGTACACCAAGCCCGGCCACGACGAGCAGCTGCGCATCCTGTCGAAGCTGAACCAGGCCGAAGCGTTCGAGACGTTCCTGCAGACCAAGTACGTCGGCCAGAAGCGCTTCAGCCTCGAGGGCGGCGAGTCTCTCATCCCCCTGCTCGACCAGATCCTGCAGGGTGCGGCCTCGGCCGGCCTCGACGGTGCCGCGATCGGCATGGCCCACCGCGGTCGCCTGAACGTTCTCACCAACATCGCCGGCAAGACCTACGGCCACGTGTTCCGCGAGTTCGAGGGCGCCGTCGCGATCGGCAGCAAGCGCGGCTCCGGAGACGTGAAGTACCACCTCGGCACCGAGGGCACCTTCGTCGGCGACGCCGGCGACGAGCTCCCCGTGTACCTGGCGGCCAACCCCTCGCACCTCGAGACCGTCGACGGCGTGCTCGAGGGCATCGTCCGCGCCAAGCAGGATCGCAAGCCCATCGGCACGTTCTCGTGGCTGCCCATCCTCGTGCACGGCGACGCCGCGTTCGCGGGTCAGGGCGTCGTGGTCGAGACCCTGCAGATGTCGCAGCTGCGCGGCTACCGAACGGGCGGCACGATCCACGTCGTGGTCAACAACCAGGTGGGCTTCACCACCACGCCCACCGACGCCCGCACCTCGGTGTACGCCACCGATGTCGCGAAGGCCATCCAGGCGCCGATCCTGCACGTGAACGGCGACGACCCCGAGGCCGTCGTCCGCGCCGCGGAGCTCGCATTCATGTACCGCGAGGAGTTCCACCGCGACATCGTGATCGATCTCGTCTGCTACCGCCGCCGCGGTCACAACGAGGGCGACGACCCCTCGATGACCCAGCCCCTGATGACGAACCTCATCGAGGCCAAGCGCTCGGTCCGCCGTCTCTACACGGAGTCGCTCGTCGGTCGCGGTGACATCACCGAAGACGAGTACGAGCAGGCGAAGCAGGACTTCCAGAACCGCCTCGAGGTCGCCTTCGCCGATACGCACGAGGCCGAGACCGGCACGAACCCCGTCGTCACCATGGACGCGGCGGAAGAACCGGCCGTCGGCGCGCCCGAGACCACCGGCGTCTCGCGCGAGGTCGTCCAGCACATCGGCGACGCGTTCGTGAACAAGCCCGACGGCTTCACGGTGCACACCAAGCTCCAGCAGCTGCTCGAGAAGCGCCACGACATGAGCCGCAACGGCAACATCGACTGGGCCTTCGGTGAGCTGCTCGCCTTCGGCTCGGTGCTGATGGAAGGCACCCCGGTGCGTCTCGCCGGTCAGGACTCGCGCCGCGGCACCTTCGTGCAGCGTCACTCGGTGCTGCACGACCGCGACAACGGTCAGGAATGGCTGCCGCTTGCGAACCTCAGCGAGAACCAGGGCCGCTTCTGGGTCTACGACTCCCTGCTGAGCGAGTACGCCGCCATGGCGTTCGAGTACGGCTACTCGGTCGAGCGCTCCGATGCACTCGTGCTGTGGGAGGCGCAGTTCGGCGACTTCGCCAACGGCGCCCAGTCGGTCATCGACGAGTTCATCTCGTCGGCCGACCAGAAGTGGGCGCAGCAGTCGAGCGTCGTGCTGCTGCTGCCCCACGGCTACGAGGGTCAGGGACCCGACCACTCCTCGGCCCGCATCGAGCGCTACCTGCAGATGTGCGCGCAGGACAACATGATCGTCGCCCGCCCCTCGACGCCCGCGTCGTACTTCCACCTGTTGCGCCGTCAGGCCTACCAGCGCCCCCGTCGCCCCCTCGTGGTCTTCACCCCGAAGGCGATGCTGCGTCTGCGCGGCGCGACGAGCCCCGTCGAGGACTTCCTCGAGGGTCGCTTCGAGCCGGTGCTCGACGACAACCGCGGTGTCGACAAGAGCGCCGTCACGCGCGTCCTGCTGCACGCCGGAAAGATCCACTGGGACCTGCGGGCCGAGCTCGACAAGAACCCCAACCCCGAGATCGCCCTCGTGCGCCTCGAGCAGTACTACCCCGCACCGATCGAGGAACTGACCAGCGTGCTGGCGCAGTATCCGAACGCCGAGCTGGTGTGGGTTCAGGACGAGCCCGAGAACCAGGGTGCGTGGCCGTTCATCGCCCTCGAGGTCGCAGACCAGCTCGGTGGCCGCTCGATCCGTCGCATCTCGCGCGCGGCTGCGGCGTCGACCGCGACCGGTTCGCCGAAGGTGCACGCGAGCGAGCACGCCGCGATCATGAAAGAAGCGCTCGCGCGCTGATATCGAAACACTGCGGGGCCCGATCGACATCCGTGTCGCTCGGGCCTCTCGTGTCTCACCCCCGGCTCGGGCGTACCGCCGGTCGGGGGTGAACTGAAGACCGTTCCAGAGGGCACGGACACGCGATGCGATCAGCCGCGCGCGGATCTCGAGGTCGCGCACCTCGGGGTCAGGACCCCGCCCGCGGGCTCAGGATGCCGGCGCAGCCAGCCCCAGCGTCGGGGCGAGGGCGGGAATGGCCCACGCCAGGCTGCCGTCCAGCGCTTCACCGGTGTGTCCGGCCCCCTCGACGATGTGCGTCAGGACGGTGAATCCCGCCGCCGCCGCCGCCTTCGAGTTCGCGAGCTGTCCCGGCCCGTAGGTCTTGTCTTCGCTCCCCCACGTGAAGATGGCGGTATGGCCGGCGTACGAGCCGGGCGCCGCCGCCGCCATGATCACCGCGGGCTTGTTGGCCTGGAAGGCACCCGCGTTCCCGTTGTAGACGTCTTTCACGGTCTGGTCGACGTGCTCCGACCCGGGGAACTCGTTGCCCATCACGTCGAGCATCTGCCCCCAGGTGTCGGGGTACTTCGCCCCGTAGTACGCCGCGCACGAACCGCCGTTCGAGAACCCGCCGATGACCCAGTATCGGTGGTCCTTGACGATGTTGAGGTTGTTCTGGGCCCACTGCGGCACGAGCTGGTTGATGTACGTCGCGACGGCGCCGTACTTGCTGGAGTCGACGCACGTGGGGTCGCGGTCCGGAGCAGTCAGCTGATCGACGACGATCGCAATCGGCGCGAGCCCCTTGTTCTTCGCGGCGAAGGCGTCGAGCGCCTTGGCCAATGCCGTCGGGTCGGGCGACCCGGGCTGGCCCATCATGAACACCAGCAGCGGGAGAGCCGGGGGGTTGGCGACCTGCGCCGCCGGCGGAAGATAGAGCGAGGCATCGCGCGCGGCGTACTGTCCGGTGGGGATCTTCGTGCTCCCCGTGAGAGCACTGACCGACCCCTTGGCGGGCATATCCGCCGGAGGCTCCCACGTCTGGTACAGCGTGGCGGGATCCCCCACCACCGCGTCCTGCGGAGGAAGCGAAGCGGGGTCGAGGGCCTGCACCCCGAGGATCGCGGCGAGATTGTGCGTGACGCCGTAGGAGGTGTTCACCCCCCAGGATGCCGGCGAGGAGCGAGGCGATGACGGTGACGACGCCGAAGACACGACGCGGCCACGGAGCACGGAAGATCCCGACGACGCCGACGGCGACTGCGGCCACCGCTCCCGACGCCCACCAGATCGCGGCCCCCGGGAGCGGCCCCTGGAAGGTGTCCATCGCCTCGAGGATCTTCGCCGTGACGAACATGACCACCCCGACGGCGGCACCGATCACGAGGGTGGCGATGACTCGACGGGGACGCCAGACGACCACGGCGACCAGGCCCAGGACGGCGACGATGGCGCTGATGAGCAACAGGGGGCTGTCGATCAGCTCGAACGAAAGAATGAACTTGTTCACCGACGGCCCTCCCAGGCGGTTCGAGCGAGTGCCACCATCTCTCGGCGTGAGGCATCGGGCAGGTACGCACGCCCCACCGCGGCGCCGATCGCGGGGAGCTCGAGGGGATCGCGGTACGCCAGCGCCAGGGGCCGGTAACGCGGCCGGAACTTCCCCTTGAAGCGGAACAGCGAGGCGAACCCATAGGCGGGTTCGAGCACCTCGGCGAGCCAGCGAAGCAGCGCGCGCAGGGGGGCCGGGTCACCGTCGACGGCTTCGTCGGGGTCGTCGGCGAGAGGGGCTCCCGACAGGCTGAGGACCGTCGCGCCCTCTTCCTGCAGCGCCAGCGCGGCCTTGGCGATGAGGAACTCCATCATGCCGTTCGGCCCATCGGTACGCCGTCGCATGAAGTCGAGGGTCCACCCCGTGATCTCGCCCGCCGTCCAGGAGGGCATCCAGCTCGTGACCGCCTCGATCCGCTCGTCCGGGCCCACCGCGAGCAGCAGACGGACATCGCGGTCGCGCAGCTCGTCGAGAGAGCCCAGGGTGAACCCCATCTCGGGGAGGGCTCGGTCGGCGACCCACTCCTCGTCGATCGCGACGACCTGCGAGGCCTGACCGACACTCAGCTCGTGCCACCGCGACCAGACGGCGGTGTACCCCTCGCGTTCGGCGCGGGTGAGCGGCTGGCGCACCTTCTGCCAGGACTTGCCGGCGAAAGTGAGGCCCGGCAGGTCCATCACCGTCTCGACCCCGACCGGAACGTGTCTCCAGCCGAGGGCGACCAGGGCCTCGAGGGTGTCCCCGTGGACGCTGTAGAACGCCGGCGTCCAGCCGTGCTCGACGCAGTAGTCCGTGAACCCCTGCAACGCCTCGGCACGCCGGCCCTCGGGGACGAGGGGATCGCCGACGGCCAGGGCCACGTCCCCGCTCAGCCGGTACGCGACCGCGCACTCGCGGTCATCGGAGTACCAGTGGAGGTTGCCGGCCCAGGTGCCCAGGAAGCCGAGGGTGTCGCTCCCCCGTCGCAGCAGATCGCGGTAGTGACCGTCGTCGACGGTCGCGGGGCGGCGCGAGCGGCGGTAGAGCCACAGGATCGCGGCGACCACGATCGCCCAGAACAGCACGCCGATCCACTGGTAGGCGAACAGAGCCGGTCCGCTGTGCGGGAACGCCGTCGAGCCGCCCGGGTGGGTGAAGGCGGGAGGGAGGAAACGGCGCAGCGTCAGCCCGAGCAGATCGAAGATCGACACGTCGCGGTCGAAAGCGCGATGACCGATGGCCTCGACGACGAACAGCGTCGTCGCGCAGGCGAGGAAGGCGAGCGAGACCACGGCTGCGACGACCCGCGCCGCGCGACGGGTCGCACGCACCGAGAACCGGGCACGCACGACGGCGAGCGCCGCGGCGAGCGCGAGAGGGATGATGATCGTCGCGATCGCCCACAGCACGTACTCCGCCCCGCTGCCGTCGACCCAGGGGTCGATCCGCAGGCGCCCGTCGAGAAGAGAGACGACGGGGAGGACCGCGGATGCCACGAGGACGAACTCCGCGACGATCCACGCCGAGCGTCGTCCCTGCCGGAGGCCCCACGCGGCCACCAGCAGCAGGACCAGGGGCACGATCGCGAGAAGGGCAGGGCCCGCTCCCCGGGTCATCAGGAGCGCGATCTGCTCGTCACACACCGATGAGGCGACCTTGCCGCACTGGGAAAGCAGCTCGTCGTCGTACTGCGTGTACGCGTCGACCACGAGCGAGAGAGGACCGCGGCCTCCGCCGCTGACGAGGGCGACGATCGGTCCGCTGCCCACGACCGCCACCAGCAGAGCGAGAAGGGTGCGCGTCTCGCGCGTCGAGCTGCGGTGCCACGAACGCCGCTCCCGGCCGCGCGCGAGGAGCGCACCGACGATCAGTCCGATGACCGCGGCCGAGAGCCGGTACCAGGAATCGGCGTCACCGGCGTAGAGCGCGAACAGGGCCAGGAGGGCGAAGCCCACCAGACGCAGACGACGACGCCACAGCGTCGGCGCGAAGGCCGACCCCGCCATGACGGCTCCGGCGATCGCGGTGGTCGGGTCGAGCACGGGCACTTCGGCGGCGACGACCGGGCGCAGGTCGGTGATGGTCCAGGCCGCCGCGTGCAGACCGATGCCCACGACCAGGCCGCTCAACCCGATGGCCACCAGGAAGACGCTCGTACGCCGTGATCCGACCAGACGCTCGACGTAGGCCAGAGCGGTCAGGGCGAGCAGCACCGACGAGAGGGCGTCGATCGTGGAGTCCGGGACCACCAGTGCGGTCACGAGCGTCCACCACCGGCCGCTTCCGAAGGTGGCCAGCGGCCCCGCTCCCCAGACGAGGGCGTCCTCGCCCCAGAGCGATCCCGTCGCCGCCGCCGCCGCGACGACCACCACGGACACGACGATCGCCACGGGGTTGTGCGACACGTAGCGGCGAAGCGCGACAGCGAGAGCCGTCAGGCGCGACGGTGAGCGTTCGGCGACCGGAGGAGCGACGGATTCGGACATCGGCGAAATCGTATTGCCAATTCCTATGAGAAGCCGTCAGTACCAGATGTCGAGCAGCGGGGCGACCTCGGGGGCGAAGACGCGGTCGAGGGATGCCAGGACGTCGGCGTCGCCGTGCACGAGACCCGCGAGCGCGAGCTCGGCCGAACGGACCCCGCCGAGAAGGAGCGAGCTGAGGGCACCGACGGTGAGCTCGACGTCGACCGGCCGGTCGCTCGCGGGCACGGCCTCCGCCTCGCCGTCCGCCGTGATGCGCAGGTTCCACGTGCCCTCGGCGAAGCCGAGCGGGTCGGCGACGCGCAGGACCACGTCGAGACCGGCCGCGTACCGGCGCGAGGCCAGCGCCCCGGGGACGTCGAGGATGCGCAACCAGTGATGGTCGGTGAGCGTCGCCGTCACCGCGCGGCGGTCGGCGACCATCCACTGCACGGGGGGCACGGCCGGCTGCAGCCACGCCTTCACCCGACCGACGAGGTCGTGCTCGAGCGCGAACCGCCACAGGGCAGCCGAGGCCTCGCCGTCGACGGCGAAGATCGCGCGTACCTCGAGATCGTGTGCGGAGAAGTCGTCGCGCTCGTCGATCACGTAGACGAGGATCCCCGTCTCGTCACCGTCGGCGGTGCGGTACGAGACGGCGCGCACCTTCTCGCCGGACTTGTCGCCCGGCGCGAGACCGGCCACGCCACGCCACCGGCCATCCCACCCGGGGACGGACCCGGGACGCTGGAGGCGCACGCGCTCGTGCACAGCGCTCAGACGATCCGCCACCGCCTCACGCGGGACGAAGTCGAGACGCCCGGGAGACGACGGGCCGATCCAGCGGGCACGACCCGTGTCGACCTCGACATCCGAGGCCCACGCGGCGGGAGAGAACCCCCAGCGCCCGTAGATCGTGGCCTCGGTGACGGTGAGACCAGCGATGGCGAAGCCCGCCGCCGCTGCCGTGCGCAGCTCGCCGCCGATCATCGCGCGGGCGATACCCCGCCGGCGATGCGTCGCCGCGACCGTGACGGCGCTGATCGACCACAGCGGCGTCGTGCGCCCGGGCGACGTCGTGAGCTCCGACGCCCACGAGTCGATCGTGCCGACGGGCACCTCGGGCTCAACCCCCCGGCGGTCGTAGACCGCCGTGAGACGGCGGGTCCGCAGGGTCGTGCGCGCGTTCTCGGCCTCGTCGTCTGTCGACTCCCCGCCCAGGAAGCCCCGGGCCACCGCGCGCTGGAAGGGACGGAACCCCTCTCCCTCGGCATCCACACGCGCGTACTCCAAGCCGGAGGCGGCGAGGTCGGCGGCGGAGGTCTGGTCGAGGGGCAGCGTCAAGGTGTCGGTGGATGCCATGACCCCAGCCTAGGGATCACCTCCGACACCCGCCGGGTCGGCGCGGGTGCCGTCAGTGCGTCGCCTGAATGGCGCGAAGGCGCGAGAGCACCTGATCGCGGAGTTCGTCGGGAGCCGTCTCTTTGCACGCACGGGCGACCACCTCGGTCAGCGTGCGCGCCACGAGGGCCTCGTCCTGGCATCCGGGACAGTTCTCGAGGTGCTCGCGGATATCGGTGTGCTGGGTCTTGCAGACCTCGTTGCGGAGGTATTCCTCGAGGTCGCGTCGCGCCTCGTCGCAGCCGCAGTCGCTCATTTCTTCTCTCCCGTCGCGGCCTGGATGCCGCGCTCCTTGGCGTAATCCGACAGCAGGTCGCGCAGCAGCCGCCGGCCGCGGTGCAGACGGCTCATGACCGTACCGATCGGGGTTTTCATGATGTCGGCGATCTCCTGGTAGGCGAAGCCCTCGACGTCGGCGAGGTACACCGCCATCCGGAAATCCTCGGGGATCGACTGCAGCGCGTCCTTGACGACGGATGCCGGCATGTGGTCGATCGCTTCGGCCTCGGCCGAACGGGCGCTGCTCGCGGTGGTCGACTCGGCTCCGCCGAGCTGCCAGTCCTCGAGGTCGTCGATCGCACTCTGATACGGCTCGCGCTGCTTCTTCCGATACGTGTTGATGTACGTGTTCGTCAGGATGCGGTAGAGCCACGCCTTGAGGTTCGTGCCCTGCGTGAACGTGGCCCACGAGCCGAAGGCCTTCACGAAGGTCTCCTGCACGAGATCGGCCGCGTCGGCCGGATTGCGCGTCATGCGCATGGCTGCGGCGTACAGCTGATCCATGAAGGGCAGAGCCTGCTCTTCGAACTGTTCGCGGGGCTCCACCTGCGGGCCGGCGTCTGCGGTGTCGTTCATCGCGCGCCAGTCTACGTCGGGCATGTCGACGGCCACCGGGATGGCCTGCGGCAAGCGGTCGCGTTCGAGAAGTGCGGTCACGTGTCCTCCCCTTTCAGTAGGCTAGGAACCGATGTCTCCCCTCGGGTATTCCCCTTCCGCCGCCAGTCCCCGCGGTGAGTGGGACGCGCCCGTCTCCGACGGGCCCGTGAATGCCGCGGTCACCGTGCCCGGGTCCAAGTCGTTGACCAATCGAGAGCTGATCCTCGCCGCCATCGCGGACGGCCCCGGCACGCTGCACGCCCCCCTGCACTCCGACGACTCCGCACGCATGGTCGACGCGCTGCGCGTGCTCGGCGTCGGGATCGACGAGATCGACACCGGCTCCCCTTTCGGCCCCGACCTGCTGGTGACGCCCCCCTCCTCTTTCGCGGGCGACGGCACGATCGACTGCGGGCAGGCGGGAACCGTCATGCGGTTCATCGCTCCGGTGGCCGGATTCGCCCGGGGCGACGTGCGCGTCACCGCCCATGAGAGCGCATTGCACCGCCCCATGGGGGCGATGATCCACGCCCTGCGCGACGTAGGCGTCGACATCGACGACGGCGGCCACTGGGCGCTCCCCTTCTCGGTCCGCGGGCACGGACACGTGCGAGGCGGCGAGGTCGAGATCGACGCGAGCCAGTCGAGCCAGTTCGTCTCGGGCCTTCTTCTCGCGGCCGCGCGTTTCGACGTCGGACTCCACCTCCGCCACGTCGGCTCGCGCCTGCCGAGCATCCCGCACATCGACATGACCGTCGAGGCCCTCGCCCACCGTGCCGTGCACGTCGAACGTCCCGCACCCGGCGAGTGGGTCGTGCCCGCGGGACCCGTGCGCGCGAAAGACGTGGCGATCGAACCCGACCTCTCCAACGCCTCCCCGTTCCTCGCCGCTGCAATGGTCACGGGCGGCTCGGTCACCGTCACGGGCTGGCCCCTGCACAGCACGCAGCCGGGTGCCCTCCTCGTCGACATCCTCGCCGAGATGGGAGCCCGCGTCAGTCGCCGCGGCGGTGCCCTCACCGTGGCCGCCGGCGATGACGGCATCCTGGGCGTCGAACTCGACCTGTCGGCGGCGGGCGAGCTCGCCCCCACTCTCTTCGGCCTGGCCGCCTTCGCGGACGGGCCGACCACGCTGCACGGCATCGGCCACATCCGCGGCCACGAGACCGACCGCATCGCGGCCCTCGTCGGCAACCTGCGCTCGCTCGGCGGCGAGGCGCACGAGCTCGAAGACGGCATCCGCATCGTCCCGCGGCAGCTGACCGGCGGTGAGTGGAAAGCGCACCACGACCACCGCTTGGCCACCACCGGCGCCCTGATCGGGCTTCGCGTGCCCGGCGTGCGCATCGACGACATCGGTACGACCGCCAAGACGCTCCCCCAGTTCGCGGGCCTGTGGCAGAGCATGCTCGACGACTCGCGCCCGTGAACGGGGACTGACGCGTGAGCTGGCTCGACGATCCCGACGACGACGAAGACGACCTCCGGTACGACGAGTCGTCCATCCGGGTGCGTCCCAACCCGAAGGCGAACAGGCCCCGCACCAAGCGACGCCCCGCCCACGCCGACGCGCAGATCGCCCGTGTGCTCGGAGTCGACCGCGGCCGGTACACGGTGCTCGTCGACGAAGACGGCCCCGACGAGCGCCGGGTGCTGGCCACCCGCGCCCGCGAGCTCCGCAAGCAGCCCATCGTCAACGGCGACCGCGCCCGCGTCGTCGGCGACCTCTCGGGCGACGAGGGCACTCTCGGGCGCATCATCGGCCTCGAGGAGCGCACGTCTCTGCTGCGTCGGAGCGCCGACGACACCGACCAGGTCGAGCGCGTGATCGTCGCCAACGCCGATCAGATGCTCGTCGTGGTCGCCGCGGCCGACCCCGAGCCCCGCGCCCGTCTCGTCGACCGTTATCTGGTCGCGGCGTTGGATGCCGGCATCCGCCCCCTGCTCGTCGTCACCAAGACCGACCTGGCCGACCCGACCGAGTTCCTCGCGCACTTCGTCGGACTCGACCTGCGGGTGTTCACCAGCGCCCAGGGCGAGATGCCCCTCGACGAGATCGGCGAGGCGCTCGTCGGCCATTCGACCGTGTTCGTCGGGCACTCGGGCGTCGGTAAGTCGACCCTGGTCAACGCGCTCACCGGCTCGGAGCGCGCGATCGGGCACGTCAACACCGTCACCGGTCGCGGCCGCCACACCTCGTCGTCGGCGGTGTCGCTGCGCTACCGCGGCCGCGACGGCTCGGGCTGGGTCATCGACACCCCGGGCGTGCGATCTTTCGGGCTGGGCCACGTCGACCCCGCCCACGTGCTCGGCGCCTTCACGGATCTGGCCGAGGTCGCCGAGGAGTGCCCGCGCGGCTGCACCCACCTCCCCGATGCCCCCGACTGCGCGATCATCGAGGCAGTGGAGTCCGGACGCCTCGGACCCGGAGCCGCCGCCCGGCTCGACTCGCTGCAGCGGCTGCTGACGACGTTCCAGGGCATCGAGCGTTCTAGGCTGGAGGGGTGACGAACCTCGAAAAGGGCGATATCGCCCCCGACTTCACCCTCCTCGACCAGGACGAACACCCCGTCTCGCTGGGCGACTTCCGCGGCCGCCGCGTGATCCTCTACTTCTACCCCGCGGCCCAGACCCCGGGGTGCACCACCCAGGCCTGCGACTTCCGCGACAGCCTGGCCTCGCTGCAGGGCGCCGGCTACACGGTGCTCGGCATCTCGCGCGACCTGCCCGAGAAGCTGCGCGCCTTCCGCGACAGCGACGCGCTGACGTTCCCGCTCCTCAGCGACGCCGACCACGCCGTCCACGAGGCCTACGGCGCTTGGGGCGAGAAGCAGAACTACGGGAAGACGATCACCGGCGTGCTGCGATCCACGTTCGTCGTCGACGAGGAGGGCAAGATCCTCGAGGCGATGTACAACGTCAAGGCCACCGGCCACGTGGCGCGTCTGCGCAAGAACCTGGGGCTGGCCGCAGCCTGACCTGCGACGCCCACGACCCCGCCCCGCGACAGCGGTAGGCGGGGTCTTCTCGTGAGGGCGACGCGTCAGTCGTCGTCGCGGCGGCGCGGAGCCGCCGCGCGCACCGCCAGGGCGAGCAGCACCAGGCCGACGACAGCGGGGACCGCGATCAGCACGGCGATCCCGGGAGACGCCCACTCCCCCGTAACGGCGCCGATGGCCACCGACAGGATCAGCAGTTGCGTCACGATCCCGCCCGATCGGCCGGCGGAGACGTCGCGAGCGGTCGCGACGCCGAACGCGCCGACGATGGCCGCGCCGATCACGGTGAGCACGATGAGGGCGATCGAGCTGACCGCCGAGTCGGTGTCTCCGCCGATGAGGGCGACCGTCTGCCAGCCCGCGAGGGCCAGGATGCCGACACTCTCGAGCCCCAGGAGAGCTGCGGCCGCAAGACGAATCGGCATCAGGAAAGCCTCCCCGGCGGGCGCACCTGCGCCGTTACGATCTGGAAACCTACCGGTTACCTCTTGATCAGGCGGAATCGCTATGGGAGCATGGAACAAGCCGTGTGCTCCCACAGCGAAGTGGGGCGAGCAATCGCTCGCGTTCCCACCAGGGTACCGGACCCGAATCCCGGTGCCGAATCGACCAATTTTCTGTAACAAGGAGCACCCCCATGGATTGGCGCGACAAAGCAGCCTGCCTGACCGTCGACCCCGAGCTGTTCTTCCCGGTCGGCAACACCGGCCCCGCGGTCGACCAGATCGAGAAGGCCAAGTCGGTCTGTGCACGCTGCACCGTCACCGAGGTCTGCCTGCAGTACGCCCTCGAGTCCGGTCAGGACTCGGGCGTCTGGGGCGGTCTGAGCGAAGACGAGCGCCGCGCGCTCAAGCGCCGCGCTGCTCGCGCCCGCCGCGCCTCCTGACCACAGTCGCACGAAGAAGCCCGCCCCTCTCGAGGCGGGCTTCTTCGCGTTGTCGAGGTGGAGGGATCGGCGCGTCAGGCCGCGGAGCCGCCGATGTAGCGCAGCGGGATCTCGATCGTGACCTCGGTGCCGCTGCCCATCAACGTGTGCCAGTCGATCGTGCCACCGAGTTCGCCCTGGATGAGGGTGCGGACGATCTGCGTGCCGAGACCCCGGCCCACCTGCCCCTCGGGCAGGCCGACGCCGGTGTCGCGCACGCTGACCTCGAGCATTTCGCCGCTGCGCTCGGCCGCGATCTCGACATCGCCCTCCTGCCCGGCGAGGCCGTGCTCGACGGCGTTGGTCACGAGCTCGGTGAGGGCCAGGGCGAGGGGCGTGGCGAACTGGCTGGGGAGCGTTCCGAACTTGCCCGTGGTCCGCGTGCGAGCACGGGTGTTCGGGGCCGCGGCCACCTCGGCGACGAGCTTGAGCACGCGAGCGAAGACGTCGTCGAAATCGACGTTCTGCGCGAGCCCCTCGGAGAGGGTGTCGTGCACCACCGCGATCGCCGAGACACGACGCATGGCCTGCGTGAGGGCATCTCGCGCCTCGTCGGAATGCGTGCGGCGCGCCTGGATGCGCAGCAGCGAGGCGACCGTCTGCAGGTTGTTCTTGACGCGGTGGTGGATCTCGCGAATCGTCGCGTCCTTGGTGATGAGCTCCTGCTCCTGGTGGCGGATCTCGGTGACATCGCGGCTGAGCACGATCGCGCCGATGCGCGTGCCGCGGTCGCGCAGCGGAATGGTGCGCAGTGACACCTGCACACCGCGCGCCTCCATGTCGGCTCGCCAGGGAGCGCGGCCGCTCACCACGACGGGGAGCGACTCGTCGACGTCCTGGCGCTTGGCGGGAAGGATCCGGGCGGTCACCTCGGCCAGCGACTCGCCCTCGAGCTCGTCGTCGAAGCCCATGCGGTTGAAGGCCGAGAGGGCGTTGGGGCTCGCGAAAGTGGTGATGCCGTCGACGTCGAGGCGGATGAGTCCGTCGGAGGCGCGGGGAGCACCGCGTCGCGGAGCGGTGGGAGCCGAGAGGTCGGGGAACTCGGCCGAGGCGATCATTCCGAACACGTCGTCCGCGCAGTCGTTGAACGTGATCTGCTGCCGCGACGGGGTGCGCGTCTCGCCGAGGTTGGTGTGGCGGGTCAGCACACCCACCGTCGTGACCGCGTACCCCTCGCGCGAGAGCTCGCGCACGATCGGTACCGCACGCACGCGAGTGGGCGTCTCTTCGAACCAGTCGGGGGATGCCGAGTCGACGATGCGACCGCTCTGGAAAGCCTCGCGCACCTGGGTACGCCACTGCGGACGCACGCGGTCGCCGACGATGTCGCGGTAGAACAGCGTCGCCGCTCCCCCGGGCCGCGTGTGGGCGACAGCGACGAAGGAGTCGTCGGGGGTGGGGACCCAGATGACGATGTCGGCGAACGCCAGGTCGGCCAGCAGCTGCCCGTCGCCCGCCAGCCGGTGCAGCCACTCGACGTCCGCCTCGCTGGAGCGGCCCTGGGCGTAGACGAGTTCACTGAGTGTCGACACCCCTCCACCCTACGGGGAGCCCTCGTCTCGGTCGGCCGTCGCGGGCGCGTTCCCGACGAGGGATGAGGATCCGGGCGAATCTCGAGGCGACGGAAACAGGTCAGGGGGCTACCGGACAGACGATAAGTCCCCTGCCGTTGCGGGCATTCTGCCGGCCTCGGAACGACTGGCGGGGTGGCGGGTGACTTCTCCGCGTCCCCAGGACGGTGGACATAATGACCGCATGACGGAAAGGGACTCACCCAGAGGACGATTTGCGGCGCCGGACGCCGTCGCCGAAATGCTCGGGATCACGCATGCGGACGTGCGGTCTCTGATCCGCGAAGGACGACTCCGGGGTCTCCCGGTGGGGTCTCCCCCGCGGTGGCGGATCGACCTCGACAGCGTCGACGATTATCTCGACGAGCAGGCCGAACTCACGCGTCGCGCGGCCCTGTGGCAGCAGTCGCAAGCGGCCAGCTTCCCGGAGCTGTGGGGGCGCGGCGCGGTCCGTCACGACGACTGATCACCCGCTCCTCCCCGATCTCACCCCGCGGGCGAGTAATCCACAGCCACAGCGAATGCCCCACCGGGTGTGCGTGTCCACGCCTACTGTCGGCGTCATCCCCGCCCGCTGGACGCACGACCGACAGATTGAGGATCCATGCCCGAAGCAGCCCGGCGACCCGAGGACGCACGATGTGCGCCGCAGAACGCGTGCGACCTGAACGCCCTCGGGACGAATTCGTCCCCGGAGACTCCCTCGCCGGTCGAGGTGTTCGTTGGCAACATGGTGCGCGGCATCCTCGAGGTGGTCGCCGGCGTCCGAGACCCGGAGCAGTTGGCCCGGTGGATGTCGGAGGAGGTCTATCGAGCCCTGCTCACGCGCACAAGCCTGGCCACGCGAGCGCGCAGCGCTCGACGCGTGCAGGTCTACCGCGTCATGCACGAGATCCGAAGCGTGCGCCTGTTCTCCCCGCGAGACGGCGCGATCGAAGCCACGGTCGTCGTGTCGGGCCGCATGCGCACCCGAGCGGTGGCCCTGCGCCTCGAGTCCATCGAACGGCGATGGCGCATCACGGCGCTCAGCCTGCTGTGACGCGTGCGATCACGCTCCGGGCGCGTGTGTCAGGGGCGCCAGGACGCGAGGAAGTTCCCCAGGCGCTCGATCGCGTCGCTGATCACGCGGGCTTCGGGGAGCGTCACGATACGCACGTGGTCGGTCGCGGGCCAGTTGAAGCCCGACCCCTGCACGAGCAGCACGTGTTCGGCGAGCAGGAAGTCGCGCACGAACTTGCCGTCGTCGGGGATCTCGTACACCTCGGGGTCGAAGCGCGGGAACGCATACAGCGCACCGCGCGGCATGACGCACGAGACGCCGGGGATCGCCTCGAGGCCCTGCCACGCGGCATCCCGTTGCTCGTGAAGACGCCCCGCCGGGGCGATGAGCGCATCGATCGACTGCACGCCCGAGAGCGCCGCCTGGACGGCGAACTGCGCCGGCACGTTCGGGCAGAGCCGAGTGGATGCCAACAGGTTGATCCCGTGCAAGAAGCCCTGCGCGTGCTTCTTGGGGCCGGTGATCGCGAGCCAGCCGGAGCGGTATCCCGCCACCCGGTAGGTCTTGGACAGGCCGTTGAAGGTCAGGCAGAGCAGGTCGGGGGCGACCGTGGCCATGGGGATGTGCACCGCGTCGTCGAAGAGGATGCGGTCGTAGATCTCGTCGGCCAGCAGCAGCAGCGAGTGCTCGCGGGCGATGTCGGCGATGCCCTCGAGGATCTCGCGCGAGTACACCGCTCCCGTGGGGTTGTTCGGGTTGATCACGACGATCGCCTTGGTACGGGGGGTGACCTTGGAGCGGATGTCCTCGAGGTCGGGCTGCCACTCGCGCTGCTCGTCGCAGAGGTAGTGCACGGGGGTGCCGCCGCCGAGGCTGGTCATCGCCGTCCACAGCGGGTAGTCGGGGGCGGGGATGAGCACCTCGTCGCCCTCGTCGAGCAGGGCCTGCATCGTCATCGTGATCAGCTCGGACACGCCGTTGCCCAGGAACACGTGGTCGGGGTCGAGGTGCGGGAAGTCGGGCTCCTGCTCGTAGCGCGAGACGACCGCGCGCCGAGCCGACAGGATGCCGCGGCTGTCGCTGTAGCCGTGAGCGTTGGGGACCGAGGCGATCATGTCGCGCACGATCTGGTGCGGCGCCTCGAATCCGAAGATCGCCGGGTTGCCCGTGTTGAGTTTGAGGATCGCGTGGCCCTCGGCCTCCAGACGGTCGGCCTCGACAAGGGCCTCCCCGCGGATCTCGTACAGGACGTCCTTCAGCTTGGATGACTGGTCGAGGGGGCGCAGCGAGCTCATCGGTTCAGGATATCCCCGCCCGCATCCGGCCAATCGACACCGCGTGGCCCCCGCCGGGCGAAGGCGGCCCCAGGCGAGGCGGCGGAGAGCTGCCCTCGGAAACGACGGATGCCGCGCCCCCGACCTCGGGGCGCGGCATCCGTCGTGCGATCACTTCTTCTTGGCGGCGCGACGGTCGGCGCGGTTGCTCGCGGCCGGCTCGTCACCCGAGGGCACGCGTTGACCGAAAGCTCCGCGGGCGGCAGGAGCCTGCTCGGCGGCGGGCTCGGCCTGCTGCTCGGCCTGGCGGAGACGGTTGGTCGCCGCCTGCTGAACCTGACCGCGGTCGTTGCGAACCTCGACCTCTCCGGCGTCGTTCGCCGCGGAGTACTCGAGGCGCTGCGTCTCGACGGGCGTCGGGGCGAGTCCCTTGGCCTCGACCTGCGCCTCGTCGCCCTCGACCTTTCGGACCTCGACCTCGAGGTTGTAGAGGAAGCCGACCGACTCCTCCTTGATCTGCCCCATCATGGACTGGAACATCTGGTACCCCTCGCGCTGGTACTCGATGAGCGGGTCGCGCTGGGCCATGGCGCGCAGGCCGATGCCGTCCTTGAGGTAGTCCATCTCGTAGAGGTGCTCGCGCCAGCGGCGGTCGAGCACCTGCAGCACGACACGGCGCTCGAGCTCGCGCAGCGCCTGCTCGCCGAGGGCCTTCTCGCGGTTCTCGTACGCGATACGGGCGTCGGAGATGATCTCGCGCTTCAGGCCCTCGGGCGTGATGCGGCCCTTGTTGCCCCCGGCCTCGGCCACGACCTCGTCGATCGTGACGCTTACGGGGTACATGGTCTTCAGCTCGGTCCACAGGGCGTCGAAGTCCCACGACTCGGTGTGGCCCGAACCGGTGTGGTCGTCGATGACGGCGGTGATCGCGTCCTCGATGAAGTGCTGGACGCGGTCGGCGATGTCGTCGCCCTGCAGCATGTGCCGACGGTCGGCGTAGATCGCCTCGCGCTGACGGTTCAGCACGTCGTCGTACTTCAGGACGTTCTTGCGCATCTCGGCGTTGCGCGACTCGACCTGCGACTGCGCGCTCTTGATCGCGCGCGAGACCAGGCCGGACTCGATCGCGACGTCGTCGGGGAAGTTCGTGCGCGCGAGGATCGCCTCGGCGGCGCCCGACTGGAACAGACGCATCAGGTCGTCGGTCAGCGACAGGTAGAAGCGACTCTCACCGGGGTCGCCCTGACGGCCCGAACGACCGCGCAGCTGGTTGTCGATGCGGCGCGACTCGTGGCGCTCGGTACCCAGCACATACAGCCCGCCGGCCTCGACGACCTTCGCGGCCTCTTCGGCCACGGTGTCGCGCATGCTCTGGTAGACGGTGTCCCACTCCGACTCGTAGGCCTCGGGGGTATCGACGGGATCGAGGTTCTTCGCCTTCATCTCCTGCACGGCGAGGAACTCGGCGTTACCGCCGAGCATGATGTCGGTACCGCGGCCGGCCATGTTGGTGGCGACGGTGACGGCACCCAGACGACCCGCGCGCGCGACGATCTCCGCCTCGCGAGCGTGGTTCTTGGCGTTGAGAACCTCGTGGCGCACGCCCTTCTTGGCCAGCAGGCGCGAGAGGTACTCGCTCTTCTCGACGCTCGTGGTGCCGACGAGGACCGGCTGGCCCTTCTCGTGGCGCTCGACGATGTCTTCGACGACCTGCGCGAACTTCGCCGTCTCGTTCTTGTAGACGAGGTCGGACTGATCCTTGCGGATCATCGGCTTGTTGGTCGGGATCGGCACCACGCCGAGCTTGTAGGTCGACATGAACTCGGCCGCCTCGGTCTCGGCGGTACCGGTCATACCGGCGAGCTTGTCGTAGAGGCGGAAGTAGTTCTGCAGCGTGACGGTGGCGAGCGTCTGGTTCTCGGCCTTGACCGGGACGCCCTCCTTGGCCTCGATCGCCTGGTGGATGCCCTCGTTGTAGCGGCGACCCACGAGGATGCGACCGGTGTGCTCGTCGACGATCATGACCTCGTCGTTCATGACGACGTAGTCGGTGTCGCGCTTGAACAGCGCGATCGCCTTGATCGAGTTGTTGAGGAACGAGATCAGCGGGGTGTTAGCCGACTCGTACAGGTTGTCGATGCCGAGGTAGTCCTCGACCTTCTCGATACCGGGCTCGAGCACGCCGATCGTGCGCTTCTTCTCGTCGACCTCGTAGTCGACGCCCGCTTCGAGGGTACGGGCGAGCTTGGCGAACTCGGCGAACCAGCGGTTGGCTTCACCGGATGCCGGGCCCGAGATGATCAGCGGGGTGCGGGCCTCGTCGATGAGGATCGAGTCGACCTCGTCGACGATCGCGTAGAAGTGACCGCGCTGCACGAGGTCTTCCTTGCGCCACGCCATGTTGTCGCGGAGGTAGTCGAAGCCGAACTCGTTGTTCGTGCCGTAGCTGATGTCTGCCTCATACTGCTCACGCCGCACCTCGGGGGTCTGACCTGCGACGACCGTTCCCGTCGTCATGCCCAGGGCGCGGTAGACGCGACCCATGAGCTCGGACTGATAGCTCGCGAGGAAGTCGTTGACCGTGATGACGTGGACGCCCTGGCCCGCGATGGCGTTGAGGTAGGCCGGGAGAGCGGCGGTCAGGGTCTTGCCCTCACCGGTCTTCATCTCGGCGATGTTGCCCAGGTGAAGGGCCGCGCCGCCCATGATCTGCACGTCGTAGGGGCGCTGTCCGAGCGTGCGCTTGGCGGCCTCTCGGACGGCCGCGAACGCCTCGGGCATGAGCTGGTCGAGCGTCTCACCGGCTTCGTAGCGGGCGCGCAGTTCGACCGTCTCGTTGCGCAGCTCGTCGTCGGTGAGCTGCTCGTAGTCCTCTTCAAGCGCTCCGGTCGCTTTCACGACCCCCTGCAGTCGGCGCAGGATGCGGCCCTCGCCGGCGCGCAGCAGTTTCTCGAGCGGATTGGCCACGAAGCATCTCCATCTGTCGGGTGCGGCGCCCGCGTGGACGCCGGCCTGCGAACAGGCATACATCGCCCATGCTATCCGTGTTACCCGTTCGTGACCTGCGAGCGAGCCACAATCCGATCGCGCGGCAGCGCGCCCGCAGCGAACACACGGCGACGGCGGGGAGGGCGACGCCTAGGATCGAGCCATGGCCGGTTTCTGGGGCAAGAGGAAGCGCGAAGAACAGGACGCGGCGGATGCCGATCTGGCACGCCGAGCGGAGCTTGCGATCGTCGCGGCCGACGAGCGTGTCCGCCTGACCTCGGACGAGCTCGACTTCGCCCGCGCCGAGCTCGGCGACAAGGCGACGGAAGACCTCGCGGCGGCTCTCGATTCCGTGCGAACCCACCTCGCCGAGGCGTTCCAGCTGCATCAGCTCAACCACGACGAGATCCCCGACACGAAAGAAGAGCTGCGCACGCGCAATGCGCGCATCGTCCAGCTCTCGCAATGGGCCGAGGACCTGCTCGAGGAGCGCACCCAGGTTCTGCAGCCCAAGATCGACGCCGTGCGCCGCGCCCCCGAGACGCTGGCTCGCGTGCGAGCCGACCGTGAGCGGCTGGCGCAGCGCATCCCCAACGCCCGGGAGGTCGTCGACAGGCTCTCCCGCCGGTACAGCGACTCCGCCCTGGCGCAGATCGGCGGCAACCCCGAAGAGATCGAGCAGCTCCTCGACTTCGCCGTGCACACCGCCGCCGTATCGGAACGTCGACGCGAGGCGGGCCAGCGCGAGCAGGCCTCCGTCGCCCTCGAGGCCGCCACCGAGGCCGCTCGTCGAGCCGAATCGCTCCTGGATGCCGTGGACACCTTCGAGATCGAGGCCCTCCGCGCCGAGTCCACCCTCGCCGCCGTGGTCGACGACTCGCGCAACGACCTCATCGAGGCGCGTCTGGGAGCGCAGACCCCCGCCGTCACCCAGGCGATGGCCGCGCTTCAGCAGGCGCTCACGGCCCTCCCCGCCTCGGGAACCCGCAGCGACCCCTTCCAGGCTCTGTCGTCGCTGCGGCAGGCCAACGCGGATCTCGACCTCGCCCGCGAGCGGGCGGCCCGCCCCGTCCCCTCCCAGGATCAGGTGGAGCACGCCATCGACGATGCCGACCGCCAGATCGCCGTCGCGCGCGGCCTCATCACCGGGCATCGGGGCTGGATCGGAGCCGATGCTCGCACGCGCTTCGTCGAGGCCGAGCGGCTGCGCGCGGGTCTGCCGCTGGGCCCCGTGCCCGAGGACCAGCGTGAGACGGCGCTCGCCACCGCACGACGCGCCGGGGCACTGGCATCCGAGGCCCTGCAGATCGCCCAGCGCGACATCGAGCAATCCCGCCCGAACGACTGGGGCAATGACGGCCGGGGAGGCGGTTACGGTCGGGGAGGCGGCATGGGCGGCGGCAACATGGTCGGCGGCATGCTCGGCGGTCTCGTCATCGGCTCTCTGCTCGGCGACATCTTCGACGGCTGAGCGCGGGCGTCTGCGCCCGCGGCATCGCCCGCACGACAAAGCCCCCGGTCCGAGGACCGGGGGCTTCGTGGCGTTCTCAGGTCAGGATGCGACCTCGACGGCGGGTGCCGCCTGGGTCGCGAGGGCGATCACACCGTAGTCCCAGCCCTTGCGTCGGTAGACGACACTCGGGTGGTCGGTGCGGGCGTCGATGAAGAGGAAGAAGTCGTGGCCGACGAGCTCCATGCGGTCGACGGCGTCTTCGACCGTCATCCACTCGGGACCGAACTCCTTCTGGCGGATGACGACGGGCGAGTAGTCCTCTTCTTCGGCCCCGGCCTCTTGCACGGGGATCGAACCGGTCGCGACGGCGCGCAGCACCTCGACGGAGGCGGGCTCGACGTCGATACCCGAGAGCTCGCCGGTGCCCTTCTCGAACTTCGCACCGCGGGGGTGGTTGCGGGCGTCGATGCGCTTGTCCTTGGCGCGACGCACCTGTTCGGAGATCTTGTCGACCGCGAGATCGAGGGCCGCGAACTTGTCGGTGTCGGTCGCCTCCGCACGAACGACCGGGCCCTTGCCGTCGAGCGTGAGCTCGACCGTGTCGTCCTCCAGACGACCGTTGCGATAGGAGCGATGAGTCACCTTGACCTCGAGCGCCTGAGCGCGAGGCGCGAGGTGCTCGATGCGGCTGACCTTCTCTTCGACGACCGAGCGAAAACGGTCGGTGATACCGACTCCCACTCCGACGATGTTGGTGTCCATCAGTGACCTCCTTGTTCCGGGTTCCGCCCGGTCTAAGGGCGGAACATCCGTCGCCTTCAGTCATCCCCACGCTAGTAGTCCGACACCGCCGTGTCACGTCTCAATCACCCGGGATTCACCTTCGAAGCTCCTTCGACGCGGCGTGTCCGCCAGCGCCAGGGCGACGACCTCGTCGGCTCCCGCGGCACGGAGGGCGCGCGCCGCCTCGGCCAAGGTCGCCCCCGTGGTGACGACGTCGTCGAGGACCACGACCGTGCCGCCCGCGATCGGTCGGCTCACGAACGCTCCCCCGACGTTCTCTCGTCGCGCGCGGCGTCCGAGACCCCTCTGGTCGTCGGTGGCACGGGCCACCCGCAGCAGCCGCTCGTGCCTCCACCCCGCGCGGCGCATCAGCACGTCGAGCGGTCGGAACCCGCGACGGCGGAATGCCGCGCGCGTGCCCGGGACGGTGGTGAGGACGGCACCGGCGGACACCGAGAGGCGCAGCAGCTCATCGAGCGCCGGGGCGAGGTCGCGGGCGAGAGAGGTGCGGCCCTCCTCCTTGATCGCGCGGATGACGCGGGCCGCCACGCCCTCGAAGACGAGGACGCTCGTCACGGACAGGCCCGGCTGAATGGGGCGCCGGATCCGCCTGGCGTTCAGGGCGTCACGGCATCCGCGACACAGGTCCGAATCGACGACGCCGCAGCCCGCGCAGGAGACGGGCAACCAGAACGTCAGGGCATCGCGGAAGGAGCGGGTGAGCGCAGCGTGAAGCGACATGCGCCCAGGGTGCCCGGGGCCCGCCGCCGCGCGCACGCGCCGAAGCCCTACTCGGGGAGAACGCCCCGCAGACCCCGGGTGGGGAGGAGCCCTAGGAGGTGGTGCCCTGCTGGGCGGCGAGCACGCGGATGTCGGTGGCCACCAGCGTCCACGAGCTTCCGCGCCGGCTGTACAGGCGACCGGCGTTGTCGAGCACGCGCACGCTCGTGCTCCCCGCGGCGAGGGTGGTGGCGCCGTCGGGAGCCGCGGCCTCGGTTCCTCGCCCGCCGACGTTGAGCTCGCGCAGGCGGCCGGCGCCGTCGACGTCGGCGAGGACTCCCACCGTGGTGTCGTCGAGCCAGGCCAGCTCGAAAGCGCCCTGCTGAGAGAACGACAGCACGTGCGGGACGCCGAGGTCGACCGCGCCGCCCTCGCGCTCGATGCCGGCGACCCACACCTCGCGCGTACCCGAGACCGTGACGATCGCCGCCACCCGCGTCCCGTCGCGCGAGATCTGCATCGCGCTGATCTCGGAGGCGTCGGGCCAGGCGTTGCCGACGTTGCGCGGAACGCCCTCGGCGGAGATGGCACGCAGCTGCGTCGGCGCGGAGCTGGGCACGCTCCAGATCGCACCCTCGGCGTCGATCGTGGGGGCGATCAACCCGGGGCGGTCGTCCAGCAGGAACGTGCGTCCGTCGGCCAGCGCACTCGCCACGCTCCCCTGCTGCGTCCGGACGGCCGCGAGGCTCCGGTCGGCCTCGAGCTCGACCGAGGCCGGCGCGAGCGACTCGATCGCATCGGACAGCCCGCCGAGGGTTTCGACCGTGTCTCCGGCGAGCGCACCGAACACGCCGGCGGTGGTGAGCACCGCGGGAGAAGGATCGACCCGGGTGACGCGCACCGACACCTCGGAGGCGGGTACCGGGGTACCCTCCACCGTCATCTGGACCTCGCTGATACCGGCCGTGACCAGACTCTTGGACAATTGCGTCTGCATCCGGTCGAGCGTCGTGCGATCCAGACTCAGCGCGGTGCGCGGCAACTGCACCTGGGCGACGCCGCTCGAGGACAGCGTCACCGAACGGCCCACGAGGGAGAGCTCGTCGGGGAACGCCGTCTTGACCGCACCGGCGAGCCACGCGCTGGGCTGGCCGTCGACGAGGGCCGTCGCCACGCGGCTGGCCACGAGCGCCCGGGGGAACCAGCGGACGTCGGGCACGATGAAGCTCCACGTGGGATCGAAGTACGCGATGGATGCCGACTGGTAGACGGTCGGGAACACCTCCTCGTACAGTACGACCCCGTCGGGAGCCGAGGTGATGCGCCACTGGTCGTCGATGCGCGCGAGGGTGAACGACAGCGACTCCGCGGTGCCCGAGGCCGTCGGGGCGTAGGCGCCGTCGGCATCCACTCCCGCCACCGTGGTGAGCGAGACGGTGACGCCGGTGCCGACGGCGTTCGCGACGGCGCGGCGATCGGCGAGGCGGTCGATGGTGACGCGGGCGCGGGGGTCCCACTGCGTCCCGGACGCCAGGAAGAGCTTCGCCGTGGCCCAGTCGTCGGCGGGGCCGGAACCGGCGCGCAGGAACCCCTCCACGATCTCAGCGGGAGAGGCGTCGTCCTGCGGTCCGTCGGGGACGAAGGCGAAGGCCTGGGTGTCGTCGACCTGCGGGCCGCGCCCGGGATTGACGTAGCCGGAGGTCGGCAGACCCGTGCACGCGGTCAGCGCGAGCACCAGGGCGAGGCTGACGAGGGCGAGGGCGCGTCTCATGTCGTCTTCCTCACTCCGGGCCGGGTCGAGATGGGCTGCGTCAGGCCCAGGGCTTCGAGGGCTCCGCCCTGTTCGTCGTCGGGCACGAGGGGCAGGGGCGAACTGCTGACCGGCTGACCGGCTCGCGGCAGCGTGAGCACGAAGTTCGAGCCGCGTCCGGGCTCGGACCACACCGACAGGGTACCGCCGTGCAGCTTGGCGTCGCCGAGGGCGATCGACAGACCGAGGCCGGTACCGCCGATGGTGCGCACTCGCGAGGGGTCGGCGCGCCAGAAGCGGTCGAAGACGCGCTCCACGTCGTCGGGCAGCATGCCCAGGCCGAAGTCGCGGACGCCGAGGGCAACGGCATCCCGATCACTGTCGACCGACACCACGATCGGGCGCCCCTCGCCGTGCTCGATCGCATTGCCGAGAAGGTTGCGGACGATCCGGCGGACGCGTCGGGCGTCCATGTCGACCGGCGTGTAGCCGCCCGGGGCGACGAGGCGCACGTCGGAGCCGTGCC
This sequence comes from Microbacterium sp. SORGH_AS_0421, assembly GCF_030818635.1. Taxonomy (NCBI): domain Bacteria; kingdom Bacillati; phylum Actinomycetota; class Actinomycetes; order Micrococcales; family Microbacteriaceae; genus Microbacterium; species Microbacterium sp. SORGH_AS_0421. The sequence goes on along the minus strand of NZ_JAUTAO010000001.1, from coordinate 1,995,938 downwards.
CCTCTGCGAGCTGCTGCATCGAGAGGATGACGTCTTCGGCCAGATGGGCCAGACTCGTCGCCTCGAGCTCGAGCTGGACGGAGCCGGCGTCGTAGCGGCTGATCTCGAGCAGGTCGGTGAGGAGCACCTCGAATCGCTGCACCTGCGCGTGCAGCAGCTCCGCGGCGCGACCGGTCGCGGGATCGAACTCCTCGCGCTGGTCGTTGATCATGTCGGCGGCGAGCTTGATCGTCGTGAGGGGTGTGCGCAGCTCGTGCGACACGTCGGAGACGAAGCGCTGCTGCACGAGCGAGAGGTCGGCGAGTTCTTTGATCTGCGACTCGATGCTGTCGGCCATCGCGTTGAACGAGCGGTTCAGGGTGGCGAGCTCGTCCTCGCCGCGCACCGGGAGCCGTACGCCGAGATCGCCCGCCGCGAACTTGGCGCTGGTCTCGGCGGCATCCGCGATCGGTGTGGTCACGGATCTCAGGACGAACCACGCGATCGCACCGATCAGCAGCACGAGCACGAGGCCCACCACCCACAGCAGCACCTGCACGAAGGCGAGAGTCTGCGAGGCGCTCGTGAGGTCGTACCCCATGTAGAGCTCGTACGAGTCGACCCCGTCCTCCGCGGGGAAGCGCAGTTGATGACCGACCAGGATGCCGGGCACCTCGCGGCCGTCGTCGGCGGGGAGCGCCACGGACTGCCACCACTGCAGATCGGGGCTCGACTGCACCTGGGTGCGCAGGGCGTCGGTGACCATGCCGGACTCGAAAGCCGGGGAGATGAACGGCTGCGGAGCCAGCGGGGAGGGCGGTCCGATGCGGTAGAGGGCGATGAGATCGCTCGAGGACTGCTGCGACAGACGCGTCGCGATGCCGTTCATGAGGGTCTGCGCCGCGGCCGGATCGGTCGAGTCGACGGCGGCGTCGAGGGTCGCCTGGGCTGCGGCGGTGGCGCGCTGGGCCTCGAGCAGCACCTGATCCTTGCGGGCCGTGAACAACTCGTTCTGGATCACGAGCGCCATGGCGACGCAGGTGACGAGGATGGTCACGGCGGTGAGCGTCACCGTCAGCACGATCGTGCGGAAGCGGAGCGAGCGACGCCACAGCGTCGCCAGACGATCGCGCACCACGCGCCAATCGCGCCATCCCCGTACCCGCTGCCGCGGGAGGGTGCGCACCGCGCCCGTCATGAGGGGCTCAGGCCACCGCGCCGGCGCGGTAGCCCACGCCGCGCACGGTTGTCACGATGCGCGGGTTGTCGGGATCGGCTTCGATCTTCGCGCGCAGACGCTGGACGTGCACGTTCACCAGGCGGGTGTCGGCCTTGTAGTGGTAGCCCCATACCTGCTCGAGGAGCATCTCTCGGGAGAAGACCTGCTGGGGCTTCTCGGCGAGGGCGACGAGGAGCTCGAATTCGAGAGGGGTCAGGGCGATGGGGGCATCGCCGCGGCGGACCTCGTGCGCGGCGACGTCGACGACGAGGTCGCCGATGCGCAGCGTCTCATCGACCGGAGCCTGCACGGGGCGCAGGCGCGTGCGGATGCGGGCGACGAGCTCCTTCGGGTTGAAGGGCTTCATGATGTAGTCGTCGGCGCCCGACTCGAGCCCCTTGACCACATCGGCCGTGTCGGTGCGCGCAGTGAGCATGATGATCGGCACGCCGGACTCCGCGCGAACGCGCGTGCAGATCTCGATGCCGTCGACGCCCGGGAGCATGAGGTCGAGCAGGATGAGGTCGGGGCGCTCGGTGCGCCAGGCGTCCACCGCTTGCGCACCGTCGGCGCAGAACACCGTGTCGAATCCTTCGGTGCGCAGCACGATGCCGATCATCTCGGCCAGCGCGGTGTCGTCATCGACAACCAGGATCCGTGAAGTCATTCGGGTGTACGTCTTCCGTCTCGAAACCCGCTCGGGGACGGGCACTACGCCCCGGGTAGGGGCACGTCCCATCGAGAGTAGTCGACCTGCCTGCACGACAGGCGTGCGTGTCGGGGGTGTGTGACACGATGAGGTCACCGCCATGTGACCAGGAGGGGCCCCACATGACCGCGTACCCGGCTTGGACTCCGGCATCACGCCCGGGGATCGTTCCGCTGCACCCCTTCGGGTTCGGCACGATCCTGGGCCGATCGTTCGTCGCTCTCCGGCACAATCCGAAGGTGCTGCTGGGCTTCGCCCTCGCGGTGCAAGCCGTGGCGTACATCATCGTGACAGCGGCGATCGCCGGGGTGGCCATCGCCAGCTTCTCCCGGCTCGACACCGTTGCATACGGCAGCGACGACTACGACGCGATCCTCGCGGGCTCGGTCGCCCTCACCGCCGTCGCGGCTCTCGTGCTCGGCATCCTCTCCGGGGTGCTGGGGGTCGTCGTGCAGGGCATCGTCGTCGCCGAGGTCGCGCACGCGGTGGTCGCCGAGAAGCCGTCCCTTCGGGCCGTCTGGGCGCGGGTGCGCCCGGTGTTCTGGCGCCTGGTCGGCTACAGCGCACTCACGGTCGGCGCGGTGGTGATCCTCGTCGGGGTGCTCGCGGGGATCGTGGCGTTGCTGGTCATCGCCGCGACCTGGGTCGGCGCCCTCGTCGGCGTGCTGTTCTTCCTCGCGCTCATCCCGCTCTATCTCTGGTTGACGCCCAAGCTGTTCCTCGTCCCCTCCGTCATCATCCTCGAGCGGGCACCCGTCTTCCGCTCGATCGCACGGTCGTGGCAGTTGACCCGTGGGCGCTTCTGGTCGACGCTCGGCGTCGTCGTGGTCATCTCCTTCGCCTTCGGCGTCGTCGCTCAGATCATCTCGCTTCCCCTCAGCCTCCTCGCCGGCTTCGTGCCGTCGATCGTCGCCCCCACCGGCGAGAGCGGCGCCGGCGCCGTCGTCGGCGTCATCGTCCTGCAGGTCGTCGGGCAGTTCGGCATCCTGCTCGTGCAGTGCGTCGCTCTCGTGGTGCAGTCCACGTCCGCCGTGCTCGTCTACGTCGACGCCCGCATGCGCGTCGAGGGCCTCGACCACGACCTCCAGTCGTACGTCGAGGCGCGCGATTCCGGCACCACCGAGCTGAGCGACCCGTATCTCGTGGGCGTCGGCCGCATCGTCGAGCGCCCTGCCCCGGTGCCCTACGGGGCTCCCCCGGCGTTCGCGGGCTACGGGCCGCCGTCGGGGAACCCCGGGTACGTCGCACCGGCGGGGTACGGCGCCCCCGCGGCGGGAGGGTACGGTGCGGTGCCGCAGGGCTCCGTGACCCCCCAGCAGCAGCCCGCGCCGGGCTACGGCCCCCCGCCCCCCGCGGCCGCATCGGCGACCCCGCCGTATGCCGCGCCCACCGCCGCCCCCGCCCCGCACACGTTCCCCGCCCCCACGGCACCCGCGGTGTCGCAGGAGTCCCCCGCGGCACCGCCCGCGCCTCCCGCTCCGGACCGGGCGCAGACGACGTGGGCCGCCCCCGGCTCGAACGGCGACGCGTGATCCTCACGGCCATGGCAGCGGTCGCGCCGCTGCTTCCCGACCCCGACCAGGCCCGGGAGTGGGCCGAGCAGGAGCTCAGCGACCCCACCTATCAGGCCGCCGAGCCGAACCTGGTCGACCGTATCTCCCAGGCCGTCGGCAAGTTCCTCGAAGATCTGCTGCGCGTCCCCGAGAACGGCGGGTGGGGCCCGTCGGCTCTCGTCGTACTGGGCATCATCGTGGTCGCGCTGATCGTCGTCGCCCTGTTGATCTGGGGCCGACCGCGCCTGTCGACACGCGCCTCGGAACCGGCTCGCGCGCTGTTCGACCACGACGACGGCCGATCCGCCGAGGAACTCCGCACCGATGCGGCGGCCGCGGCCGACCGCGGGGCCTGGGACGACGCGATCGTGCTGCGGTTCCGCGCCTTCGCACGCGGCCTCACCCAACGCGGGCTCGTCGACCCGCCTCCCGGCGCCACGGCCCGCGCGTTCGCCCGCGAGACGGCGACAGCGCTGCCCGGGCTCATCCCGCTGCTCGATCCGGCCACGACGACGTTCGACGACATCCGATACCTGCGCCGCCCCGGCACCGAAGAGCGCTACCGGCTGGTCGCCGATCTCGACGCCGCCGCCGTTCGCGCGCGCGCTGTACCGGTGGCTCCCCGATGAGCGCCGAGACGGCCTCGGCGGCCCCGGTCCGCTCCCGCCGGAAGTCCGCCCTCGGGTGGGTCGCTCTCGCCGGGGGCCTCCTGCTCGCCGCGCTGGTGGGCGGCACCCTCGTCTACGGCGGGTACACGCAGCGAGCGATCCTCGATCCCGAGTCGGCCGGTTCGGACGGCACCCGCGCGGTCGTGCGCGTCCTCGAGCAGCACGGTGTCTCGGTCACGATCGCTCGAGACCGGGCCGCCGCCGAACGCGCACTCACGGGCGGTGACGCCACCCTCGTCCTGCGCGACGCGCCGATGCTGTCGGACGACGCCCTGCGCGATCTCACCGGCCGCGCGCGCCATGTCGTCCTCGTCGAGCCGCGATCCCGAGCGCTCGACGTGCTCCTCGACGGTTCCTCGCTCGGCGGATTCTCCCCCGACCTGTCCGCGAGCCCCGAGTGCGGTGTCCCCGCGGCCGCGAACGCCGGAGCGGCTCATGTGGGAGAACTCCTCCGCCCCGCGGACGGGGTCGAGGGGTGCTACCCCGTCGACGGCGAGTTCGGACTCCTGCAGTCCGAGGGTGTCGATGGACGAACGGTCACCGCCCTCGACGGGCTCTCGGTTCTCACCAATTCGTCCCTCCCCGTCGACGGCAACGCCGCTCTCGCCCTCGGCGTGCTCGGCCAGACCGACACCCTCGTCTGGTACGTTCCCTCGCTCTCCGACGCCGATCAGGGAACGGCCGCCCCCACCCTCGGCGATCTCACCCCCGCGTGGGTGACGCCGGCCATGCTGCTTCTTCTGACCGCGGCTCTCACCGCCGCGATCTGGCGCGGTCGCCGGTTCGGGCCGCTCGTCGCCGAGCGCCTGCCGGTCACGGTCCGCGCCGCCGAGACCACCGAGGGCCGTGCGCGCCTGTACGCCTCATCGAAAGACGCCGCACACGCCCTCGACGAGCTCCGTCGCGCCGCCCGCTCGCGTGTGGGGCGTCTGCTGGGGCTCACCGCCCGCACCTCACCGCACGACATCGCCGACGCCGTCGCACAGCGACTGGACGCGGACCGCGCGCGCGTGCGCGGCATCCTCGTCGACGACATCCCCCGCACCGACCGCGAACTCGTCGCGGCGGCCGACCGCCTCCGCGATCTCGAAGAGAGCGTGCGCGCCGCCGTCCGAACCGAAGGGACCACACGATGACCGACAGCCCCGAGACCACCGCAGCCGCGGCCTCCGTCGCGCCGAGCGACGACCACGCGCAGCTGCGCGATGCGATGCACCGCGTGCGCCTCGAGGTCGGCAAAGCCGTCGTCGGCCAGGACGGCACGATCACCGGCCTGCTCATCGCGCTGCTCTCCCGCGGCCATGTGCTGCTCGAGGGCGTCCCCGGCGTCGCCAAGACGCTGCTGGTGAGGTCGTTCAGTCGCGCGCTCGGACTCGACACCCGGCGCGTGCAGTTCACCCCCGATCTCATGCCCGGAGACGTCACCGGCTCCCTCGTCTACGACGCCCGCGCCGGCAACTTCGAGTTCCGCGCCGGTCCCGTGTTCACCCACGTGCTCCTGGCCGACGAGATCAACCGCACGCCCCCGAAGACCCAGGCGGCGCTGCTCGAGGCCATGGAGGAGCGCCAGGTCTCGTCCGACGGCGAGAGCCGCGCGCTGCCCGATCCCTTCCTCGTCGCCGCGACGCAGAACCCCATCGAGCACGAGGGCACGTACACGCTGCCCGAGGCGCAGCTCGACCGCTTCCTCCTGAAGCTCGTCGTCGACCTGCCCGGTCGCGACGCCGAGGTCGACGTGCTGCGTCGTCACGCCTCGGGCTTCGATCCCCGTCGCCTCGACGACGCCGGTGTCGCGGCGGTCGTCACGGCACCGCAGATCCTCGCGGCGCAGCGCGCAGCGGCATCGGTCTCGGTCGACGACGACCTGCTCGGCTACGTCGTCGACCTCGCGCGCGCGACCCGGCAGAGTCCCTCGGTGCTGGTCGGGGTCAGCCCACGCGCCTCCACGGGCCTGCTGGCCGCGGCCAAGGCGTGGGCCTGGCTGAGCGGCTACCCCGCCATCACCCCCGACCACGTGCAGACCATGCTCGTCCCGGTGTGGCGCCACCGCATTCGCCTCCGTCCCGAAGCCGAGATCGAGGGCGTCTCGGTGGATTCCATCCTCAGCTCCGTCCTGCAGCAGACCCGCGTTCCCATCTGATGTTCGTCACCGGCCGTCTCGCCCTGCTCGTCACGCTCGGCGTCGTCCCCCTCGTGCTCCTGAGCACGGCGGGGCTCTCGGCGTGGGCGGTCGCCGGCGGGTGGGTGCTGCTGTGCCTCATGCTGGCGATCGTCGACACGGTGCTCGCCGCCGACCCTCGACGGGTCGAGATCACCCGCACGCACCCCGAGCGGGCACTGCGCGACGAACCCGTATCCGGTGAGCTACGCGTGCGGAACCTCGGCACCCGTCTGCTCCGTGCCCGCGTCCGCGACGCGTGGCAGCCCACGGCCGGAGCGCCCGCGGAACGTCTGCGGCTCGTGGTCCCGCCCGGCGAGCGGCACGCCGCGCCTCTCCCCCTACGCCCCCGCCGCCGCGGCGAACTGCGCAGCGCCTTCGTCGTCGTTCGCGCGGCGGGCCCGCTGGGACTGGCCGGGCGCCAGGGCGTCGTGGACGCTCCCGGCCGGATCCGCGTACTCCCCCCGTTCACCTCGCGACGGCACCTCCCCTCGCGCCTGGCCCGGCTCCGCGAGCTCGACGGCAACACGAGCCTGCAGGTGCGCGGCCAGGGCACCGAGTTCGACAGCCTCCGCGAATACGTGCGCGGAGACGACGTGCGCTCGATCGACTGGCGCGCCACCGCCCGCGCGGGAACGACGATGCTGCGCACCTGGCGCCCGGAGCGCGACCGCCACGTCGTCGTCGTGATCGACACCGGGCGCACGGCCGCCGCTCGCGTGGGCGACGGCGTGCGCCTCGACGCGGCGATGGAGGCGGCGTTGCTGCTGTCGGTGCTGGCGACGCGCGCGGGCGACCACGTGCACCTGCTGATGTTCGACCGTCTGCCCCGAGCTCGCGTCACCCGCGTCGACGGCACCTCGCTCCTGCCCGCCCTGGTGGATGCCATGGCGCCCGTCGATCCGCAGTTGATCGACACCGACTGGGATGCCGCTTTCGCGCACGTGCGCGGCTTCGCGGTGCGTCCGGCTCTCGTCGTGCTGCTCACGGCGGCCGACGACCCCGAGGCCGCCCGCGCGTTCCTCGCCTCGCTTCCCGCGGTCGCCTCCCGCTCGCGCCTTCTGGTGGCCACCGCCACCGACGGACCCGGCGACACCCCCGTCCACCGGGACGCGTCCGACGTGTACGCCGCCGCCGCCGTCGAGCGCGCCCGGCACGACGCCGAGCGGGTTGCCGCGGCGATCGTGCGCGCGGGAGGCGATGCGGTGTCGGCGTCGGCCGACGATCTGCCCCCGCTCGTGGCCGACCGCTACCTCGCCCTGAAAGCGGCCGGTCGGCTCTAGCACACCCACCCCTCATGCAGCCTGCGACATATCTCGCGGCTTATCCTGGGGGGTACCCTTCCAGCCGTCGATGCGTCCCCTCCGCGCCCGGCTGCGCCGTCTACGCACAGGATGCGGGAGATCTCTTGCCAGGTAACGCCACCACGCACTTCGACGATGTGGCCCTCGTTTCGGTGGCGAGCGTCTTGCCCAGCCGCGTCACGACGTCCGACGACATCGAGGAGCGCCTCGCCCCGGCCCTGCAGCGCCTCAAGCTCAAGCCGGGCCTGCTCCGCCGCGTCGCGGGCGTCAACGAGCGCCGCAACTGGGCCGAGGGCGAGTCCTCCGACGAAGCCACGATCGCCGCGGGCAAGCAGGCACTCGCCGAGGCAGGCGTCGACCCGAGCGAGATCGGGCTCATCATCAACACGTCGGTGACGCGAAAGCATCTCGAACCCTCGGTCGCCGTGCGGCTGCACCACGGTCTGGGCCTGCCGAGCTCCGCGATCAACTTCGACGTCGCCAACGCCTGCCTCGGCTTCATCAACGGCATGAGCCTGGCCGCCGGCATGATCCAGTCGGGCCAGGTCAAGTACGCCCTGATCGTCAACGGCGAGGATGCCGACGAGATCCAGGTCAACACCATCAACCGCCTCGTGCGCGAGGACCTCGACCGCGATGCCTTCATGCAGGAGTTCGCCTCCCTCACCCTGGGCTCGGGAGCCGCCGCCGCCGTCCTCGGCCGGGCGAGCGATCACCCCGAGGGCCACCGCATCGTGGGTGGCGTCACGCGCGCCGCGACCCAGTTCTACGACCTCTGCGTCGGCAGCGTCGACGGCATGTTCACCGACGCCAAGGCGCTGCTCAAAGGCGGCCTCGACCTCGTCGTGTCGGCGTGGAAAGAGGCGAAGGGCGAGTTCTCCTGGACGGGCATGGATCGCTACATCACGCACCAGGTCTCGTCGGTCCACACCTCGGCGATCGTCCGCGCCGCCAAGCTCGACCGCGACCGCGTGCCGGTGACCTACCCGAGCCTGGGCAATGTCGGTCCTGCCTCCATCCCGATCACCCTCGCCGCCGAGCAGAAGACGCTGCGCCGAGGTGATCGCGTCCTGCTGATGGGAGTGGGCTCCGGCCTGAACACCGGAATGCTGGAGCTGGCCTGGTGAGCTTCCCGCGCGTCACGGGACCGCAGGCCACTCTTCCCCCCGCGGGCCTGCCCGGGCTCGACCCGGCCCTGTCGCGCCTCGTGAGCGTCGACGGCGTCCTCGCCGACGCCGGCGCCACGCGCCTGTGGCACGTGCTCGACACCGGCGACGCCCTCGTCGAGCGCGGCCTCGAGCCGATCGGCACGATCGTCGCCGTGCACGGCAATCCCACGTGGTCGTACCTCTGGCGCGCCCTCGTGAACGCCTCTCTCGCGCGGGCCGACGCCGGAGCGGCCGTCTGGCGCGTGATGGCCGTCGACCAGCTCGAAATGGGTTTCTCCGAGCGCTCCTCGCTGCGGCGCACCCTGGCCCAGCGCATCGCCGACCTCGACGCTCTCGTCGAGGGCCTCGGCATCCGAGGTCCCATCGTGACCATCGGCCATGACTGGGGCGGGCCCGTCTCGCTCGGCTGGGCCGTCGAGCACCGCGACCGCCTCGCGGCCGTCATCGCCCTCAACACCGCCGTGCACCACCCCGACGGCGCCTCTCTTCCCTTCGCCCTCCGCGTCGCCACGGCTCGCGGCATGCTCGCGGCCGCCACCACGGGCACCACGGCGTTCCTCGACACCACCCTCGCGCTGGCCGAGCTCGACCCGGCCGTGAAGGCCGCGTTCCGCGCGCCGTACGCGACCGTCGCGCGCCGCCGAGGGATCGGCGGCTTCGTCGCAGACATCCCCGCGACCCCCGAGCACGAGAGCACTCCGGCCCTGCACCGCATGTCGTCGGGGCTGCGTGAGCTCGCCGTGCCCGCCCTGCTGCTGCGGGGCCCCAAGGACCCGGTCTTCGGCGAGGACCACCTCGACGACCTCACCGATCGTCTCCCGCACGCCGACGTGCACCGCTTCGAGGGCGCCGGGCACCTCATCGCCGAGGAGCGCCCCTACGCCGACGTCGTTCTCGACTGGCTCGACGAGAAGGTCGTGGATGCCGTCACGCCCGCGACCCGTTCGCGTCGCTCGGCCGCCGCGAAGCGCGCAGCCGCCGCGCCCGCGCCCGCCCCTTCCGACTCGCCGGAGGCCCCGTCGGGTCACCTGTGGGACGCCCTCGATGCCCGCCGCGACGACGACGGCACCGCCGTCATCGACATGACCACCGCCCGCGACGGGGAGCCGCTCCGCGTGAGCTGGCGCCAGCTGTCCGCCCGCGTCGACGAGCTCGCCGCGGGGCTCGACGCCTTCGGCGTGCGCGCGGGCGACCGCGTCTCGCTCCTCGTGCAGCCAGGCCCCACCCTGACCGCCGCCCTGTACGCCTGCCTGCGCATCGGCGCCGTCGTCGTCGTGGCCGATCGGGGTCTCGGCATCCGGGGTCTCTCCCGCGCCGTACGCGGGGCGGTCCCCGACGTCGTGATCGGTGAGGTCGCGGGGCTCGCGGCCGCGCGCGCGCTCGCCTGGCCCGGTCGCCGCATCTCGGCCGCGTCTCTTCCGGCGGTCACCTCCCGCGCGCTCGGCGTCGAGGCGAGCTTGTCCGACCTCGCTCGGGCCGGGCGCGGTCGTGCCGTTCCCCCTCCCCCCGCCCCCGAGGCCGAGGCTGCGGTGCTGTTCACCTCCGGCTCGACGGGACCGGCCAAGGGCGTCGTCTACACGCACGCCCAGCTCACCGCGCTGCGCGACACCCTCGCGGCGCACTTCGGCGTGACCGCCGAGACGGGTCTCGTCACCGGCTTCGCCCCCTTCGCGCTCCTCGGCCCGGCGCTGGGCACGCGCTCCGCGACGCCCGACATGGACGTCTCGGCTCCGCGCACCCTGACGGCGGCCGCCGTCGCCGCGGCCGTCCACGCCTCGGACGCGCGGATCGTGTTCCTGTCTCCCGCGGCGGTGTCGAACGTCGTCGCGACCGCGTCGGCCCTCACCGCCGACGACCGCGCCGCTCTCGAGGGTGTCGAGACGTTCCTGTCGACCGGAGCCCCCGTGGGCGTCGATCTTCTCCGCCGCGCGCAGGCGCTCATGCCGAACGCGACGGCCCACACCCCCTACGGCATGACCGAGTGCCTGCTCGTCGCCGACATCACTCTGCCCGAGATCGAACAGGCGCGAGGCGACCGCGGCGTGTGCGTCGGTCGCCCGCTCGGAAGCGGCCAGGTGCGCATCTCGGCGATCGACGCCGACGGCCGCGCCTCCGGCGCACCGTCGACGCAGCCGCGGGTCACCGGCGAGGTCGTCATCTCGGCGCCCCACCTCAAGCGCGGATACTTCCGCCTGTACCTCACCGACCGCGAAGCGCAGCGTGGACTCCCCGAGCGCTGGCACCGCACCGGAGACGTCGGACACCTCGACGCCGAGGGCAGGCTCTGGATCGAGGGGCGATTGCCCCACGTCATCACCACCGCCGACGGCCCCGTCACTCCCGTGGGAATCGAGCAGGACGTCGAGACGGTGCCCGCCGTCGAACGCGCCGCTGCCGTCGGCGTGGGCCCGGTGGGCGGCCAGGTCGTCGTCGCGGTGGTCGAGGCGGGCGCCCGTCGCCCGGGGTTGGCATCCCCCGATCTGACCGATCAGGTGCGTGCGGCCACCGCCCAGCGCCTCGCCGCCGTGCTCGTGGTCCCCACGCTTCCGACCGACATCCGCCACAACTCCAAGATCGACCGCGCGCGCGTGGCCCGCTGGGCGGAGCGCGTGCTGGCCGGAGAGAAGCCGACGGCGCCGTGAGGGTCCTCGCCACCGGGTCGTCCGGCTTCCTCGGCCGGGCCGTCGTGCGCTCTCTGCAGGAGGCGGGGCACGAGGTGCGCACCCTGCAGCGTCGCCGGTCGGGCGTCGACGGCGCCGACGACCGGCTCGGGTCGGTCACGGATCCGGATGCCGTGGCGTCCGCCCTCGAGGGGGTCGACGGGATCGTTCATCTCGCGGCGAAGGTCTCTCTCGCCGGCGACCCGGCGCAGTTCCACGCCGTCAACGTCGAGGGCACCCGCATTCTGCTCGATGCCGCCGAGGCGGCCGGCGTGACGCGCGTCGTGCACGTCTCGTCGCCGTCGGTCGCGCACGCCGGCCACGCCCTCGCGGGTGTGGGGGCCGAGCCCGCCGATCCGGATGCCGCGCGCGGCGAATACGCCCGCACGAAAGCCGAGGCCGAAGTGCTCGCGCTCTCCCGCGCCGGCGGCGACACCGCTCTGGTCGCGATCCGCCCCCACATCGTGTGGGGCCCGGGCGACACCCAGCTCATCGAGCGCGTCGTCGCCCGCGCGCGTCGGGGCACCCTGCCCCTGCTGGACGGCGGGACGGCTCTCATCGACTCCACGTTCGTCGACAACGCGGCATCCGGGATCGTGGCCGCCCTGCACCGCGTCGACGAGGTCAGCGGGCGCGCGTACGTGTTGACGAACGGCGAACCGCGGCCGGTCGGCGACCTGCTCGCCGGGATCTGCCGGGCGTCGGGCGTCACCCCGCCGCGCTTCAGCGTGCCCGCGGGGGTGGCGAAGGCCGCGGGATCGCTGATCGAGCGGGTGTGGGCCGTGCGCCCGGGCCAGGACGAGCCGCCCATGACGCGTTTCCTCGCCGAGCAGCTCTCCACCGCGCATTGGTTCGATCAGACCGCGATCCGCCGCGACCTGCGCTGGGCGCCGTCGGTGTCGATCGACGAGGGTCTGCGCCGCCTGTCTCGCGCCTGAGCCGCGCCGCCCCCGCGCGTGTCCGCCTCCGTGCGGGGAAACGCGCCGGAGCCTGCGCCAAGTGGGACACGGGTCTTCTACGTCGCTCGCCCCGAAGGTGCGTGAGTCGGAGCTCGGTCCGGCACGGGGTGGGACACGGCGCACGGGACACGGCGCGCGACGCGGGCGGGCACGAGAGAACCGCCCAGGACGCAACGAGCGACGGAAGGCCCGCCCCACGAGGGGACGGGCCTTCCGGTTGCCGCGGGTTACCGAGCCGCAGCGTTCGCCGAACTCAGACCAGGTCGAACCGGTCGAGCTCGGTGACCTTGCGCCACGCGGCGACGAAGTCGCGCACGAACTTCTCCTTGGCGTCGTCCGAGGCGTAGACCTCGGCGAGCGCGCGCAGCTCGGAGTTCGACGAGAACACGAGGTCGACGCGCGTGCCGATCCCGACCTTCTCACCCGATCCGTCCTTCGTGCCCTCGAAGGCGTGCTTGCCGCTGTCGAGCGGCTTCCACGTCGTGCCGAGGTCGAGAAGGTTCGCGAACACGTCGTTCGTCAGGGCACCGGGGGTGTCGGTGAACACGCCCCAGTCGCTGCCGTCCCAGTTCGCGCCGATCGCGCGGAGGCCGCCGACGAGCACGGTCATCTCGGGAGCCGTCAGCGTGAGCAGGTTCGCCTTGTCCAGCAGCAGGAACTCCGCGGGAAGCCGCGCCTCGCGCGAGGCGTAGTTGCGGAAGCCGTCGGCGATCGGCTCGAGCCAGCGGAACGACTCGATCTCGGTCTGCTCCTGCGTGGCGTCGGTGCGGCCGGGGGTGAAGGGCACCTCGACCTCGACGCCGCCGGCGAGGGCGGCCTGCTCGACACCGGCGTTGCCCGCGAGCACGAGCAGATCGGCGATCGAGACCTTCTTGTCGCCCTGCGCGTCGAAGGCGCCCTTGATCTTCTCGAGCACGTCGAGCACGGATGCCAGCTGCTCGGGGTTGTTGACCGTCCAGCTCTTCTGCGGCTCGAGGCGGATGCGCGCCCCGTTCACGCCGCCGCGCTTGTCGCTGCCCCGGAAAGTCGAGGCGGCGGCCCACGTCGTGGTGACGAGCTGCTGCACCGACAGGCCGCTGTCGAGGATCTGCTTCTTCAGCGCTGCGGCGTCGGCGGCGTCGATCAGAGGGTGATCGACGGCGGGCACGGGGTCCTGCCACACGAGCACCTCGGAGGGGACCTCGGAGCCGAGGTAGCGCTCACGCGGGCCCATGTCGCGGTGGGTCAGCTTGAACCACGCGCGGGCGAAGGCGTCCTGGAACGCGGCCGGGTCCTCGGCGAAACGGCGCGAGATCTTCTCGTACGCCGGGTCGACGCGAAGCGCCAGGTCGCTGGTGAGCATGCGGGGCTCGCGGCGACCGTCGGAGTGCGCCTCGGGGACGAGGCCTTCGCCTCCGCCGTTGACCGGACGCCACTGGTGCGCGCCCGCGGGGCTCTGGAACAGCTCCCACTCGTAGGCGAACAGGATGTGGAAGAACTCGTTGTCCCAGCGGGTGGGGTGATACGTCCACGTGACCTCGAGGCCGCTGGTGATGGTGTCGTCACCCTTGCCCGTGCCGTGGCTGTTCTTCCAGCCCAGGCCCTGGTCGTTGATGTCGGCGGCCTCGGGGTTCACGCCCACGTGCGAGTCGCTCGCGGCACCGTGCGTCTTGCCGAAGGTGTGACCACCGGCGATGAGCGCGACGGTCTCCTCGTCGTTCATGGCCATGCGCCCGAACGTCTCGCGGATGTCGTTGGCCGACAGCTGCGGGTCGGGGTTGCCGTTGGGTCCCTCGGGGTTGACGTAGATCAGACCCATCTGGACCGCGGCCAGGGGCTTCTCGAGCTCGCGGTTGCCCGTGTAACGCTCGTCGCCGAGCCACGTGGTCTCGGGGCCCCAGTACACGTCGTCGTCGGGCTCCCACACGTCGGTGCGGCCACCGGCGAAGCCGAAGGTCGGGAACCCCATGTCCTCGAGCGCGACGTTGCCGGCGAGGATCATCAGGTCGGCCCACGAGATGGACTGGCCGTACTTCTTCTTCACGGGCCAGAGCAGTCGGCGGGCCTTGTCGAGGTTGACGTTGTCGGGCCAGCTGTTCAGCGGGGCGAAGCGCTGCATGCCCGCGCCCGAGCCGCCGCGACCGTCGGTCACGCGGTAGGTGCCGGCGCTGTGCCAGGCCATGCGGATCATGAGCGGGCCGTAGTGGCCGAAGTCGGCGGGCCACCAGTCCTGCGAGGTCGTCATGACCGCTTTGAGGTCCTGCTTGACGGCGTCGAGGTCGAGCGCCTCGAACGCCGCGCGATAGTCGAAGCCCTCGTCCAGCGGGTCGCGCAGCGCGTTGTTCTTCGCGAGGATCTTGACGTTCAGGGTCTCGGGCCACCACACGCGGTTGGCGGATCCCTGGGTGGGGTGGGGCAGGGCGCCGGCGGGCTCGCTGTCGGCGGGGGCTTCGCCCACGGGCAGTCGGTTGTCGTCGGGGGCGGCTCCATCGTGGAAGACGGGGCACCCGTTCAGAGCGTCGCTCATCGGGATCCTCTCGGTTTTTCGGCTTCGGACTTCGCTCGGCAATCGGAGCACACGCCCCAGAACGTCACTTCAGCGGTCTCTATGAGAAAGCCGCTGCCCTCCGGCATGTGCAAGCACGGCGCCGCGCCGACGACGCAGTCCACGTCGTCGATCCGGCCGCACCCGGTGCACACCACGTGGTGGTGGTTGTCGCCCACGCGCAACTCGAACGTGCCGGCGTGGCCGGCGGGTTCGATGCGACGCGCGAGACCCGCGTCGGCGAAATCGCCGAGCGCGTTGTACACCGATTGCTTGCTCGTTCCGGGGAGCGTGCCGACGATGCCGTCGTAGACGGCGTCGGCGGTGGCGTGCGGCCGGGCGCGAAGGGCTTCGAGGACGGCGACCCGCGTCGCCGTCACCCGCAGACCCGCTCCGCGGATGAGGGCATCCGCGGGGGCTTCCGGTCGATTGTCGAGCATGCGTTCATCGTACCTAGTTTTGAGTGAATCAAAAATGACACGCCGGGGAACGATCGGGAACGCTCACCTCCCGGGCCGAACGACACGGCATCCGGATGCCGTCATCCCGCCGTCAGCGTGGGGGTCCCGGCCTCGTACTCGGTGAGGTCGCCCGTCTCGCCCGCGCGGACCGCGCGTCGACCGACCCAGAGCATGTAGAAGAGGAAGACGCCGAGGGCGAGAGCGCCGATCGCGATCTTGATCTGCCACGGCCACTCGCGCGGGGTGACGAACCCCTCGACGAGACCGGACAGGGCCAGGGCGAAGACGAGCCCCACGGCGACGGTGGCCAGCGACCGACCCGCTGCGGCGAGCGCCGCCGCCCGCGAACGCCGCCCGGGGGCGACCCAGGCCCAGAAGATCTGCAGGCCCGCCGCGCCCGCGACGAAGATCGCGGTGAGCTCGAGCAGGCCGTGGGGAAGGATGAACTGGAAGAACAGGTCGCCGCGGTCGAACGAGAACATGATCGCCGCCGAGGTCCCCACCCCGACGGCGTTCTGCATCATGACCGCGAGGGGCCAGAGTCCGGTGACGCCGAACAGCACGCACTGCGCCGCGATCCAGGCGTTGTTCGTCCAGACGGACCCTGCGAAGATCGCATTCGGGTTCTCGCGGTAGTAGTTCACGAACTGCTCGTCGGCGTAGTTCTGCAGCTGGCTCTTCTCCCCCAGGGCCGCGACGGCGGCCGGGTCGCTCGAGATCCACAGGGCGACGAGGCTCGAGACCACGAGGAAGCCGACGGTGACAGCCAGGGTGCTCCAGCGCACGCGATACAACGCCGCCGGAAGCTGCAGGACGAAGAAGCGCGGCAGCTGCTTCAGCACGTTGTCGCGGACGCCGGTGAGGCGCAGGCGCGTGCGCGCGAGCAGGATCGAGACGTAGTCGCCTTCGGGCGTGCGTCCGGCGGAGGTCTTGATGTCGGCCAGGTCGGCCGACGCCGCACGATAGCGGGTCACCAGCTCGTCCACGTCGGGACCGCTGAGGCGCTTGCGACGACCCAGCTCGTCGAGCCGCGCCCACTCCTCGCGCCGGGCGGCCGTGAGGGCATCGAGGTCCATGTGGTCAACTGTACGCATGGCTTCGTCGACGACCCCCTCTCCCGCGGTCGCCCTCGTGCACACGGGTGCGGACGAGACGCTCACCGGAGAGGCCGTCGCCCTCGACGTCCAACCCGTCGGCTTCTTCCTGCGGGCGCTCGGAACGCTCATCGACTTCCTCATCGGGGCGGTACTGCTGATCGGCGGAGCGCTGCTGCTGACGACGATGGTCGCGGCGGGAACCCTTCCGGAGGCCGCCGTCCGCATCGGCGTGATCTCGCTGCTCGTGCTCGTGACCGTCGTGATCCCCACCACGGTGGAGACGCTCTCTCGCGGCAGGAGCCTCGGTCGCCTCGCCGTGGGAGCCCGGATCGTACGCACCGACGGCGGGGCCGCCGGCTTCCGTCAGGCCCTCATCCGATCCCTGACCGGTGTTCTCGAGCTGTGGTTCACCCTCGGCGCGATCGCCGCGGTCGTCGGGATGTTCACCCCGCGCGCTCAGCGACTGGGCGACCTGCTCGCCGGCACGGCGAGCGAGCGCACCCGCACGCGCCGCCTCCCTCCCCCCGCGCCGGGCCTGCCGCCGGGCTGGGAGTCCTGGGCCGAGATCGCCGACGTCTCGCGGCTTCCCGACCGCCTCGCCGCCCGCGTGGCGCAGTTCGTGCGCGGCGCCGACGCCCTCGAGCCCGCCGCTCGCACCCGGGTCGCAGCGTCCCTCGCCGAAGCCGTGCGCCCCTTCGTCTCGCCGATTCCCCCGTCGGATGCCGAAGGGCTCGTCCGCGCCGTGTCGTCGGTGCGACGGGACCGCGAGTACCGCGCGCTGCTGCGTGAGAACGAGCGCGCCGCCGCCCTGACCGAGCGCGCGTGACTCCCTCGGGCGAGAGCGCCGCGCCTCAGGTGCGAAGCGTCTCGTGCCGCACGACCACCCAGCCCTTAGGAACCGACAGCCGATCGGCGTGGATCGCGCAGAGGTCGTGCGCGTGAGGGTCGCCCGCGGGACCGAGGGGGCCGAGGGCCGCCATCTGGTCGCCGTAATCGTAGGTGAGAGTGCTCATCGCCTCGCGGGCGCATCCCACTTTCGAGCAGAGTCTGTCGCGCATCGCGGATCAGCCTAGCCAGCCCCTCCGACACGGCCCCGACGCCGCGCCGGGGTCCCGGATGCCGGCCCCCCGGCGCGACCGGAGCCTCGAGCGCAGTCGCGCCGGGCACGGGCGCGAGCGGGCCGCTGCCTCGAACGTAGGATGGGCCCATGATGCGTCGTCGATCCCGGGAAGCGCGGCCGGTGGCCCGCCCCTCGCGACACGGTCGTCACGGCCGCGAGAACCGCAGCCCCGTCGTCCGACCGCCGCTGCCCCCCATCGACACCCGCGTCGAGCGCTTCGACATCGCGGTCGGTGCGGCCGCGGAGTTCCTCCGTTCGGCATGGACCGATCTGCGCGAAGTCTCGTTCGAGATTGGGATCATGCCGCCCGCCGCCGCCGACGGCATCCCTCGATGGACGGTCCTGCGCGAAGAGAAGCGCATCGTCCTGTACCGAGTGCCCATCGAGCGCCTGGGACACCCCCACCACGACGACGACCTGCACCGCCGCATGATGATCGAGGGCGCGGTCTTCCGCGCCGCCGCCGAGTACCTCGATCGCGACCCGTGGGACCTGGGCCCCGAGCGGTTCCGCTTCTTCTGACCCGCCCCCGGCGTCGGGACCGCTAGGGCAGGATCGTGAGCGCCGAAGCCGCGGCATCCGCCGGCCACAGCGGGTACGAGGCCAGCGCTCCCGCCCCGGCGTACGACACCGCCGCGCGCACGGGAGAATCGGCCTCGAGCCGGTAGACGCCCGCGGCGACCGGCACGGCCACGCTGGCTCCGGCGGCGACGGTCGTGGTGACGGGCGCGCCTGCGCCTGCGGGGGTGAGCGTGACGGTCGTGTCGCTCGCGGCGCCGGCGATCACCAGGTTCGCGCCCACGCCCGCGGCGACCGCGATCGTGCTGGGGGCCGAGATCTCGGGAGCGGGGACGTACCAGGCGAAGTCCGCTCCCTCGCCGAAGCCGGTCGTCGACCAGGTGGCGCCCACGATGGGAGCCGTGGCCGTCACGTCCACCGTGTAGGAACCGGCGGCGAGCCCCGACAGGTTCAGCGAGGTCGGAAGGCCCGACGTGAGGGGGACGTCGGTGGGCGCGGGTGCGCTGACCGCGGGGTCGTTCGGCACCACTGTCACCGTCGCGGTGGCGTCGGATCCCGGCGACAGCAGACGCAGCACCGTGCCCGCCTGACTGGCGTCGGTGGCGAGCACCTGCACCCCCGGCATGACCAGATGCGCGTCCGCCTGAGCGAGCGGCGCGACCTGGTCGGCGCCGCCGGGAAGGAGCAGGCGCGTCAGCGTGGCCTGGAGCGAGGCGTGAACCGGTGCACCCGACGAGACGACGCGCACGACCGGACTCTCCTCCCCGAGGAGGAGTCCCGCGAGAGGGACCACGCGGCGTCCGCCCGCGGGAACCACGAGATTCTGACCGCTCGGCGGGCTCGACACGCCCTGCGCCCCGTAGACCGACAGCTGGACGGTCGCGGGGACGTCGCCGGGATTCGCCAGCACGACGAGGTCGTTCGCCCCCGTGGTGGAGGCACCCCCGACCAGCCACGACTCCGCGAGAGGGGGTCGGCAGGCGGATGCCGCGAACCCAATCAGGTCGCTCGCGGCGGCCGTGGCGGACCCGGCGGCGGCCAACGGCGTCTGAAGGCGATCGCGAGGCGCGGCACGCAGGGCCTCGGCGTCGCCGGAGGAGTCGGCCGTCGCCCCGTTCAGGGCTGTCGTGGTCGCGTCCGCGTCGGCGGGGCCGCTGACGACCTGCTGGGCGGCCGCCGCGCTCAGGGAGCCCGCGGAGTCGGCGCTGCGCCCGAGTGCCAGTAGAGGACCGTCGCACGCGAGGAGGGTGTCTCCGGGGGTCGGGGTGGCCTGCACACGCACCGGCGTTGCGGAGTACTGCGGCCAGGGAGCCGCGATTCCCACGACCGTGCCGATGACGGCGGCGGTGGCCACGGCCGCACCGGCGATGACGCGGGCGCTCGTGGCGGCGACACGGAGCAGACGACGCTCGCTCATCGGGCTCCTCCCGGGTTCGGGCCCACGATGCGGGGCGTGCGGCGTGCGACCCGTCGGGACGCTGCGGTCGGCACGGCGAGCAGGAGGGCGATCAGGACGACGGCGAGGGAGCCGAAGGCCACCAGACGCTGCAGGGTGAGGCGGTGCTCGTCGAGCGGCGGGCGCGGGGTGACGGCGGTGTTCACGCGCCAGAGGTCGCCGCGCGAGGTCGCTCCCACCGGGTCGAGCAGGTCGCGCTGGTCGAGGGAGGTGGCCGCTCCCAGTCGCGTTCCGCGGATCACGTCGTCCTCGCCGGCCGGAGCCGATTCGAGCAGCACGAACGAGATGCCGCGCTCCGCGAGGCGCGAGACGACGTCGTCGGCCGAGGGGGTCACGAGGTCCGCCGCGAGGGCGGCGAGCTCGACGTCCTGGTCGTCGACCGTCGTGCGCGTGGCCTCGACGGTGCTCTGACCCGAGAGGGTGGCGCTACCGCCCCACACGACCTGCACACGCAGACCGTCGGCACGGGGGTCGAGGACGATCGTGCCGATGTCGAGCGACCCGCGCCCCTCGGCGGCGACGAACGCCGGGAGGGTCGAGACGGGCCCGTTCGTGAGCACCGAGCGCCCGCTGTCGGTCCCGGCCGTCTGGGCGGTGAGAGCGGGGGCGACCGAGACGGTGAGGGCCGCGAGCGCGAGCAGGGCACCGACCGGCCGGAGGACGTGCACGCGAGCGGGGATCCCGGCGTCGAGGGTGATGACGGCCGCACCGACCAGACCGATCCACGCGAGGCTCAAGCCCGCCCCCGGCCACAGGGGCACGGCAACCGAGTGATCGAACGACACGGCGATGCCGACGGCGGCGAAAGCGGTGGCGAGCCCCACCACGGTGAGGACGATGAGGGCGGATGCCGTGATCCACCGCGGGGTGAGGACCGCGAGAACGGCCAGAGCCGCGAGGGGCGCGACGAGCAGGCCGACCCACCACACCGGTCCCCCGGTCAGGCTCGCCCACCCGCCCGGGTCGGAGGTGGGGAAGCCCGCCGCGAGCAGTGCGCGACCGAGCGGCGTGGCGGAGGCCTCGGCTCCCGCATAGGCGATGCCGGGGTCGGCGAGCAGGCCCCAGGGGTTGCCCGCGCGCACCTGCGTCCACACGAGCGGGGCGAACACGACGATCGAGGGGACGAGCAGCCAGACGACCCGAGCGATGCCGCGACCGGCCACGAGGGCGACGACCACGAGCGCCGCCGACCACAGCACCACGACGGCCGGAGCCAGCGAGGGCGCCGACGCGAGGACGGCGACGAGCAGGAGGGATGCCGCTCCCGCCGGGGCCCACGACCGGTGGGCGACGCTCGCGGCGTAGAAGAGCCAGGGCAGCAGCAGGTGCACGAGCACGCCGGCCGGCCGGCCCTCGACGAGAGCGGCGAGGAAGGTCGGGGCCAGGGCCCAGGCGAATCCGGCGACGATGCGCAGCATCGACGACTCCGTCACCCGGGTCGCCGCGAACCACCCGCCGAGGACGGCGAGGGGCGGGGCGAGCACCCACAGCACGACGAAGGCGCGCGACGGCTCCCCCGGCGAGAGCGAGCCGATGACCGCGACGAGGGCCGAGAACGGATCCGCCGGCCCGATGGCATCGAGCCCGAGGGGGCGCGCCCCCCAGGCGGCGTCCTGCCAGAGCTGGGCGACGTTCTGTCGCAGCGGCGCCAGAGCGCCCCCGCCCAGGACGGGCCACGCGAGCAGCGGGGCGAACAAGGCGGCCGAGACCGCGAGGGCACCGAGAACCGCCCAGGCACCCCCGCCGACGAAGAAGCGCAGTTCCGAGCGCACCGGGGCATCGGGGTCGGCGACATCGCTCTCCCATCGCAGGCGCATCTCGGCGCGCGTGACGCGCAGGGGCGCGAGCCGCGACCACCCCACCTTCCGCGAAGAGCGGATGCGGCCCCGGGCGCGGGCGACGGCGGCGGGCCGGACCATGACGAGCAGCGTCGCCCCCCACTCGGGCAGGACTCGGTAGGGGACTTTCGTCACCAGGTGCAGGATCGTGCGCCACAGGGCGAGCGGCAGCAGCGAGAGCCAGTGCAGGGCGACCGCGGGGGCGGGGGCGTAGACGAGTCGGCGGTGCAGCTGGGCCGTGCGCGTCGCGAAGGCGCGGCGGCGAGCGCGACGTCGACCGCGGGCCATGGCGGCCACCCCGTCTCCTGCGACGGCGACGCGGGCGGAGGGCACGAGCGAGACGAGATGACCGGCGAGGCGGGCGCGCACGCCGAGATCGAGTCCCTCGTCGGCACCGCCGAGGGCGGGGTCGAGACCGCCGAGCACCGTCCAGGCGTCTCGTCGCACGAGCAGCCCCCGCACGTCGGCGCCGAGCACGTCGGCATCCCCGTCGCGTTGTCCCTGGTCGAGCTCGCCGGCGGCGAGTTCGACGGTGCCGCCGTAGCGGTTCATGCTCACGCCCAGCGAGAGGATCGCGTCGCGGTCGTCCCACGCCACGAGCTTGGGGGCCGCGACCACGAGGGGCGGGGAGAGTTCGAGGGCGCCCGCGAGACGTACGAGCGCGTCGGGGTCGGGAGCGGTGTCCTGCGCGAGCAGCCAGACGGCGTCGCCGGTCAGGCGGGGCGTGGCAAGCGCCGTGGCCGCGGCGAACGAGGTGCCGGCCGGGGCCGTGATGACGCCCTCCGCGCCGGAGGATGCGGCGAGATCGCGCAGTGCGGCGTCGGCGCCGCACAAGACGATGGTGAGCGCATCGACGGGGCGGGTCTGCGCGGCGAGAGCCGCCAGAGTGCGCTCCAGATGGTTCGCTGCAGGAGTGCGTCCTTCGGGACGCACGACGAGGATGGCGTGAACACGGTCGGGCATGACGCGGATCAGCCTAGGTGCGCGCTCCCGCGATCACGAACGCCGCGCCGTCGGCTGCCGGATCACTCAGGGAGTGGACCGTGGAAGACGGGGTCAGGCGCGCCGCTTGAGCTTGCGGCGCTCGCGCTCGCTGAGGCCACCCCAGATACCGAAGCGCTCGTCGTTCTGGAGCGCGTACTCGAGGCATTCGGACTTCACGTCGCAGGAGGTGCAGATGCGCTTGGCATCGCGCGTCGAACCGCCCTTTTCGGGGAAGAAGGCCTCGGGGTCGGTCTGCGAGCAAAGAGCATCGGTCTGCCAGGCGAGAGTGTTCTCTTCGGTGGAGTCGATGTCGCGACGGACTCCGGGGACACCGAGGTCCACCGGGTCGACGAACCAGTTCTCCGGGACACCGGACCGGTACTGCGATGTCGCCATATCGTCCTCCGCCTCGCTCACGCCCCCATGACGCGATTCCGCGCAGTCATAATTACACCCGTGTCATTCCGCTGAGTCAAGTCGCGGATCGTAAACCCTCAAGGGCGAGATGAACCTTCACCGGCAGCCCCGGCGTGTCGCGGACGTCAGGCGCCCGGCATGGCCACGAAGACCTCGCCGCCGCCGTCCGATGCGAGAGGAGACTCGTCGGGGGTGATGAGCGCGGCCTCGCCGGGACGCACGGTGATGTTCTCTCCCGAGGCTCCGGTGAGCACGGTCTCCCCCGCCACGCCGAGCGCGATCGCGATGCCACGCAGCTCCAGGCTGCCCGCACCGCCCGCCTCGAGGTGACCGAGCGCGAAGTCGGCGATCCCCGGCGCAAAGATCTCGGCGTCCTCCCCCGACGCGGTCGGACGGAGCAACGGAGGCTCGGCCGGACGGAAGTCGACGAGACCGAGCAGTTCCTCGACATCGATGTGCTTGGGGGTCAGCCCCCCGCGCAGCACGTTGTCGCTCGCGGCCATGATCTCGACGCCGAGACCGGCGACGTAGGCGTGCAGCACGCCGGCCGGTACGAAGATCGCTTCGCCGCGTCGCAGCTCGACAAGATTCATCATCAGGGCGACCACGATGCCGGGGTCGGCGGGGTAGGCGGAGTGCAGCGACCGCGTCAGGGCCAGTTCGGCGGCGAACCCGGGCGCCTCGACAGAGGCCGCGGCATCCACGATCTCTTCGATCTCGGCTCGCTCGGCTCCCCCGAGCAGCCAGCCGATCGCCGAGCGCAGAGCGTCGTCACCCGCGAGGTGGGCGCGCAAGGCCCGCACCGCGGGAGCGTCGCCGAGGGCATCCACGAGCGAACGCGTGCGCTCCAGATCGCGCAGCCCCGCCAGGGCGGTGAAGGTGTCGCTGAGGGCGACGATCACCTCGGGCTTGTGGTTGTCGTCCTTGTAGTTGCGCTCGCCCGCGTCGCGCGGGACGCCGGCCTCCTCTTCGCGAGCGAAACCCCGGGCCGCCTGCTCTTTCGAGGGGTGCACCTGGATCGACAGCGGCGCGCCGGCCGCGAGCAGCTTGAGCAGGTAGGGCAGCTTCCCGGGTACGCCCCGCTCGGACGCGGCGGCGGGCAGCCACTCGTCGAGCGTGCGACCCGAGCCGTCGCGCACCTCGGCCGGTGAGCCCGGGTGGTCGCCGAACCACACCTCGGCCTCGGGCGCCCCGGTGGGGTCGCGGCCCTCGAGGTCGGCGATGAGGGTCGGGCTGCCCCAGGCGTAGTCGCGGGGGGTGTTCGAGATGGCGATCAGCACGGCGTCAGCATAATGCGCCCACCCGACGACGACGGATGCCGACCGCTACCCTGAACACACCATGGCAATGCACACGAGTCACCCGGTGTCGGCGCTGCCGTCGGCGCCCGCGCGCGAGACGACGGGGCATCTGCTGCTGCGGGCGTGGTGCGTGTTCCTCCTCGTCCTCGCCCTGGGCGGCGTGGGTCTCGTGAACGCCGTGGGCCCGGTCGCCACCGCCGTCGTCGTCGCGGCGACCGCCGTCGTGTCCGTCGTCGTCTGGGTCGTCGTGCGCCCGCCCCTCGCCGTCCGGCGTCTGCCGTGGATCGCGGCGGGCTACCTCGTCTGGTCGACGGCGTCGGTGCTGTGGAGCGCCTGGCCCGCGGCATCGGTGCTGACACTGCTTCTGTTGTGGGTCACGACTCTCCACGCGCTGTTCGTGGGGGCTGTGCTCACCTGGAGAGACGTCGTGCGCGCGATCGCGTCGGCGGCGAAGTGGGTCGTCGGGCTCTCGGCGCTGTTCGAGCTCGCGGTGTCGGTGATCGTGCGGGGTCCACTGCTGCCGGGGTTCGTCGTTGCGACCGAGCCCGTGGTCGCCCCCTGGTCTCGCGGCGCCCTGCTCACGGGCGGCCGGATCCAGGGCATCTTCGGCGACGCCGACCTGCTGGCCGCGGTGATGCTCGTCGCGGTCATCGTCTTTGGCGTGCGACTGGCCGTCGGTGCGCCGCGCCGCGCACTGCTGGTGGTGTGGATCGTCGTCGCCGGCTTCCTCTTCGTACGCGCGCAGTCGATCACGGGGGTCATCGCCGCGGCCTTCGTCGCGCTCGTGCTCGGCACGGTGCTGGTCATGCGCACCGCGCGCCGCCCCGGCGAGCGCACGCGCTGGTACCTCCTGTACGCGGCGATCGGCCTCGGCGGCGGCGCGACGCTGTGGTTCGGGCGCGACACGATCTTCGGCGTGCTGGGCCGCGGTGCCGACCTCATCGGCCGCGAGGGGATCTGGGCCGACGTGCTGGCCCGGGCGGATCGGCATCCGCTCATCGGGTGGGGTTTCTCCACGCCGTGGGTCACCTCGGAACCGCTCCTCGGCGGGTGGATCGTCGACCGCGGGCAGCCGGTCACCCAGGCGCACGGCATGTGGCTCGACACCTACCTGCAACTCGGCGCCGTGGGGGTGGCGCTGCTGGCGCTCGTGTACCTCGCGTACCTGTGGCGCTCGTGGTTCTTCGCGGTCGACCGGCCGCGCTGGGATCTGCGGGACGATCGTCCGCACTCCCCTCTCACCCTGTTGCCGACCCTCGTCGGCGCGCTGCTCGTCGTGCAGGGGCTCACCGACTCCGGCCCCCTGCTGCTCTGGGGCTGGATGTTCGTGATCCTCTTCGGCGCGAAGATCAAGCAGACCCCGCTCGTGGGCGTCGGCCCGAGCGAGCAGAGCATCTCGATCGAGCGCGGCGAGCTGCAACGACCGATGCCCTGAGCCGCGCGGCGGGGGCGTCGAACGCTCAGGGTGACGGGACCCGGGCCCGGTAGACTGCCCGCTGGCCGTCCGCGGCCGCGGCTCCTCGACCGAAAGATCTCTTCGTGACGTACACCCTGCAGAACGCCGTGCTGCCGCTCGACCGCGACCCCGACCTCCTCCCGTTGTACGTCGACCCCGAGACGTGGTCGACCATCGACGAAGAGCCGGTACGGGTCACCAACGTCGCCCAGCTCAGCAACATCCTCGACCGCCACCGCGCCCGCATCGTCGCGGGCCGTCGCGTCTCGTTCGGCACCTACTTCAACGCCTTCCCCGCCTCGTACTGGCAGCACTGGACGGGCGTCCGCCAGGTACGCCTGACCGTGCGCACCTCGGGGGATGCCACGGTGCTCGTGTACCGCTCGAACGGCGGCGGCACGAAGCAGCGCATCGAGACGCGCGAGGTGCGCGGCGACGCCGTCGCGACCTCGTTCGACCTCGTGCTCGATCAGTACAGCGACGGTGGCTGGATCTGGTTCGACGTCGCCGCCGACCGCGCGGACGTGATGTTCGAGGGTGCCGACTGGACCACCGAGCAAGAGCCCGTCCGCGCCGGCAAGGCGAGCATCGGCGTCACGACCTACAACAAGCCCGACTACTGCGTCGAGACGCTCAACGCCCTCGCCGACGCCCCCGACGTGCTCGACGTCGTCGACCGGGTGTTCATCATCGACCAGGGCACCGACCTGGTCGAAGCGCAAGACGGCTACCCGGCGGTCGCCGCCCGCCTCGGCGACACCCTCCAGGTGCTGCGCCAGCCCAACCTCGGCGGCTCCGGCGGCTTCGCCCGCGCCATGGTCGAGACCCTCGCCCGAGAAGGCAGCGATTTCGTGCAGCTGCTCGACGACGACGTGCGCATCGAGCCGGAGTCGATCCGCCGCTCGGTGGTGTTCGGTCGATACGCCTCGGTGCCGACGATCGTCGGCGCCCACATGTTCGACCTGCTCGACCGTCCCAAGCTCCACGCCTGGGCAGAGGTCGTCGACGACGCCCCCTTCATGTGGCGCGCCCTGTTCCAGGAGCGCCTCCCCCACGACTTCAGCGTCGCCAACCTGCGCCAGAGCCCCCTGCTGCACATGCGCCTCGACGCCGACTACAACGGCTGGTGGATGTGCCTCATCCCCACCAGCATCCTGCGTGAGATCGGCCTGTCGCTGCCCGCCTTCATCAAGTGGGACGACGCCGAGTTCTGCGTCCGGGCTCGGGATGCCGGCTATCCCACGGTCTCCATGCCCGGTGTCGCGCTCTGGCACGTCTCGTGGCTGGGCAAGGACGACTCGATCGACTGGCAGGCGTACTTCCACGCCCGCAATCGCATCGTCGCCGCGCTCCTGCACTCGCGCTCAGCGCAGGGCGGGACCCTCATCCGGCACAGTCGACGCGTCGACCTCAAGCACCTCATGATGATGCAGTACTACCCGGTCGAGTTGCGTCACCGCGCCCTGCGCGACGTGCTCTCCGGCCCTGACCACATGCGTGCGAATCTCGCCACGGCCATGCCCGACGCCCGCACGGTGGCGAAGAAGCACCCCGAGACCGTCGTGCACAAGGATTCCGGCGTGCCCCTGCGCTCGCGCCGCGGACGCCAGGTGTTCAAGCGCCTGAAGAAGCACGAGTTCGACAGCCCGACGGGTCTGGACCTGCGCACCTTCACCGCGCGCACGCTCGTGTCGCACTGGTTCCACACCCCCAAGCCCGAGAACGTCAGCCAGCCCGAGGTCGAGTTCGGCAAGGGCGATGCGCACTGGTGGCGCGTCCCGCTCTACGACAGTGCCCTCGTGAGCGCCGCAGACGGCTCCGGCAAGAACATCTACACGCGCGATCGCGCCCTGTTCCGTCGGATGCTCGTCGACAGTTGGAAGCTGCACCGCCGCCTCCAGCGCGAGTGGCCCCGCCTGTCCCGTCAGTACCGCAGCGCCCTGCCCGACCTCGTCTCCGAGGCCAATTGGCGCGCGACCTTCGAGGAGCGTCCGTGACCACGGCCCCGTTCGACCCGAAGACCGCGACCATCGTCGTCGTCACCTACAACCGCACGCACCTGCTGACGCGGCTCCTCGAGAGCATCGAACGCATGGACCCGGCGCCCGGTCACCTCGTCGTGATCGACAACGCCTCGACGGACGACACCACCGCGGTGGTCGAGTCGTTCCGCGATCGCCTGCCCACCGAGCTGGTCTACCGGCGGCTCGAGACCAACACCGGCGGCTCGGGCGGGTTCAGCGAGGGGATGCGCACGGCCTACGAGCTCGGATCCGAATGGATCTGGCTCATGGACGACGATGTCGAGGTGGTCACCGACGGGCTCGCTCGCATGGGGCACTGGACGCCCCGTTTTCGCAGCATCCAGGGCCGGCGCTACGACTACGACGGCAGCGAGTTCTACTGGCAGTACCGCGTGGCCGAGTCGATGGCGATCCCGATCCCCTTCGCCCCCGCCGCCTTCGACGACTCCGGGTTCAAGCCGATGAACTCGGGCTGCTTCGAGGGCATGTTCATCCACCGCGACATCGTGGCGAAGATCGGCTTGCCCGATCCGCGCTTCTTCATCTACTGGGACGACCAGTTGTACGGCTGGCTGGCCTCGCGCCAGACGCCCTCGGTGATCGTCAACGAGTTCGTGCTGCGTCGCACCCGCGAGATCAAGCAGTGGGACATGGGTATCCGGCACATGAACGCGTCGAGCGACGCGTACCGGTACTACATCATGCGCAATCGCGCCTACCTGCAGAAGTACTACCGCGCGCTCGGCGTCTACCGCACCCTGCCCTTCACGCTCGGGACGACGCTCACTTTCGTGAAGGAACTCATCCGCCTCGTCGTGGTCGAACGCAAGATCACCGGCACGAGCCACCTGTTCCGTGGGCTCCGCGACGGCCGACGCATCCTGCGTGACTCTTCGTGGAAGCCGATGCCGCCGCTGGAGCCCGCTCTCACGAACTGAGGCGCCACGCTGCCGGGCGCGGGGTATGCCCCGCGCCCGCGGCGTACGCCGGGAAGATGGCGGCGGCCTCGCTCGTTCCCGCTATGGAGCGGGGTTTAGGCGGCGAGTTCGTCTTCGAGGGGTTCGACGATGCGGGCGATCTTGGCGGCGCGGCTCTTCTTGGGGGCGTAGACCACGAGGGCGTGGAATACGAAGCGCACGATGAACGCGGCGATCAGGGTGAGCGCGGCGGCGAGGACGCTCTGGATGTGCGCTTGGCTGACGAGTACCCAGATGACGGGGATGCGCACGATGGCTTCGATGCCGTTGAACGTGAACGACTTGATGAAGCGGTGGCGCATGAGACCGGACTCGGCGCGCATGTCGGCGAACACGAGGTATTCCAGTGCGAGGAAGTTCGCCACGATCGTCACGAGGCTCGCGATGACGGCGGCGACGAGGTACTGCACGCCGACCATCTGCAGTGCCCACATGATGGCGAGGTTCGCGAGCGCGCCGATACCGCCGACCACCGCGAACGCGGACATGCGTCCGAAGCGGAGCATGGTGAGCTGGGTGAGGAACCGCATGCCCTGGCTGAAAGAGGCCTTCGACTCGCCCGCGAAGCGGGCAGCGAACGAGAACGGCACCTCGGCGACACGCATCTGTTTGCGGGCGAGGATCTCGAGCAGGATCTTGAACCCGCGCGGGTGCAGCGTCTCGATATCGAGCGATCGGCGATCGACGAGGAAGAACCCGGTCATCGGGTCGGAGCAGTTACTCAGCTTGCGGGGGAACATCGCCTTGGTCAACAGCGTCGACGCGCGCGACACGGTCGTGCGGACCGCGTTAGCGAGACCGTCGGAGGTGCCACCGGCGATGTAGCGGGAGGCGACCACGACATCGACGTCGCCGACCTCGGCGCGGGCGAGGAGTTCGGCGACGACCTCCGGCGGGTGCTGCAAGTCACCGTCCATCACGACGCAGCGATCGGATGCCGCCGCGCGAATGCCTTCGACCACGGCACCACCCAGACCGCCCTTCGGGTCGTCACGGTGGATGAGCCGCACCGGGATCTCGGATGCCGCAGCGACCGCGCGGATGATGTCAGGGGTGTCGTCGGTGGAGTCGTCGACGAAGATGACCTCCACGGCGCGATCCTGCAGCGCGTGCGTCGTTCGTCGGACGAGCTCTGCGACGTTCGGACCCTCGTTGAAGGTCGGAACAATGACGGAAAGGTCCATTGAGTACTCGCGATCTGGAGGCGTTTTCCGTTTCATCGTAGGGGACGGCAGCTGAGAGAACCGTGCCCGCTCAGCACGCGCCGCGGAAAGCAGTCTCAACCGCTCGTTCGACGGGGCACGCGACGGAACCTCGAAACACGCTCACCCCAGGGCTGGTTCGAGCTGCTCCGCAAGGGACGGCCCGAGCGTTCGCGCGTACAGACCCGTGAGGTGGTTGTCGTCGCGGAACACCGCGACGTTGCCGATCACTCCGACGCACAGGTCGTCGGGGCAGATCCATGGCGTCAGATCCACCAGATGCATACCCGGCGCGTCGAGCTCGACCGCGGGGTTGCTGTCCGCGAGGGAGTCAGAGCGCGGCACCGCGCAGGTGACCGGGTCCTCGGACTCGATGACACAGCTGTACATGTCGAAGGCGAACCGCGGGTTATCGCGCACCCCGACGACGGGGATGCCGGCTTCGCCCATGCGATCGAGGAATCGCTCGATGCCTGGACGCAGTCTCTCGTCATCCTCCCCTGCCTCGGAGCGGGTGATCACGGTCAGGACCGTGTCGGGGGCGACGCGTTCGACCAGGCCGATGGCCGCCTCACGCCAGTCGTCGCACTGGTCATCCATGCCGGGCTCGTCCAATCCCATCGAGCAGCCGCCCTTGATGAGCGCCACGACGCCCCAGCCGTTCTCCTTCGCGACCGGAAGCAGGGCACCGGTGATCTGCTGAGCGTGCGAATCGCCGATCACCGCGATCGTTCGCTCCGCCCGCGCCACGCGGGGCGTCTCGAAGCACGTGCCGACGAGGATGTCCGCATCCGGCGTCCACTCCCGCTCGCACGCCGCGTCGAGGTGGACCCATTCGTCTTCGATCATGGTCGGCAGCGGCAAGAGCTGTGCGTCCGGGTGCGGCACGGCGAGAGCCGGGTCGCGCAGCACCGCGGCTCCGGGATTGAGCAGGGCCGCTCGAGCATCGCTAGCCCGCTGCTCGGCCCAGGTCGACACCTGCCACGCCCCCAACGGCATCGTCACGAGTGTGGCAGAGCCCGCGAGCACCGCGACGGGGATGAGGTGCGACGCCTCGCCGCGCCGCCAGGCGCGGACGGGACGGTCGACGGCCCAGGTCAGCCCGCGCGCGAGAACGAGGGACACCGCGATGACCCCGGCCCCGCCCACCGCACCCGCGTCGGTCCGGCCGCTCACGACGAGGAACGTGACGAGGACAGGCCAGTGCACGAGGTAGAGCGCATAAGCATCCCTGCCGATGGCCCGGAGCGGGCGGGATGCGAGCAGACGCGCGGGTCCGGCGCCGGCGACGTCGCCCGATCCCGACACGATGATCGCCGCCGCGCACAGAACGGGCCACAGGGCGAGGAAGCCCGGGAATCCCCCCTGCACATCGAGCACGGCGCCGAGCACGAGCAAACCCACGAGCCCAGCCCAGCCCGCGACCGCACGCGCGACCACACCGAGCCGGACGTACGGGAGCCCGACGACCAGCAGGGAACCGGCGGCGAACTCCCACAGCCGCGCGCCGGTGTCGAAGTATGCCAGCTGCTGCTCGGTGGCGGTGCGCACGACGGAGTACGCCAACGAGGCCGCGAAGACCGCGCCGAAGAGCACCGCGACGACCCGATCGGGCGAGAACCCGCACCGCCGCACGATGACCTGACACAGCGCCAGCAGCGCGATCCACAGGACGAACGCCTGCCCCTGGACCGACATCGACCAGAAGTGCTGCAAGGGGCTGGGAACACCGGTGCGGGCGTAATAGTCGACGGCATCCCTCGCCAGGACCACGTTCTGCACGTAAGCCAACGATGCCCACGTCTGCTCCCACACCGATCGCCACGCCGTCGACGGATACAACATCCGCACCAGGATCAGGATGCCGACCAGGGTCACGGCCGCGGCCGGCAGCAGTCGACGGAACATCCCCAGCAGGTGCGCGACGGGTCGTACGGGGGTGGGCCCCGTCATCCGTCGGACGAAAACGCGCGTGAGAAAGAACGCGGACAGCATCAGGAAGACATCGACGCCACCGGAGACCCGGCCGAACCACACGTGGTATGTCACGACCAGCAGGATGGCGATCGCGCGCAGCCCGTCGATGTCCGGCCGGTACGCCCATCGCGCGCGCTCGCTCCCGTCCGGGCGCGCCGAGAGCGAGGGCGACCCGAGGGTCAGAGTCACAGCGGGGTCACGCGAGCTGGTTGTTCCACATCGACAGTGCGGAGCCGATGGCCATGTGCATGTCGAGGTACTGGTACGTGCCGAGACGACCGCCGAAGTACACGTCGGCTTCGCCCTTAGCGAGCTCACGGTACGCGAGGAGACCCGAGCGGTCGTCGGCGGTGTTGACCGGGTAGTACGGCTCGTCGGCGCGCGTGGCGAAACGCGAGTACTCCCGCACCACGACCGTCTTGTCGGTCGGGTAGCGGTCGGCGCGCTCGGGGTGGAAGTGCTTGAACTCGTGGATGCGCGTGTACGGCACGTCCGCATCGGCGTAGTTCATCACGCTGGTGCCCTGGAAGTCGCCGATCGGCAGCACCTCCTGCTCGAAGTCGAGCGTGCGCCACGACAGCTCGCCCTCGGCGTAGTCGAAGTAGCGGTCCACGGGCCCGGTGTAGACCACGGGCACCTGGCCGACGGTCGCCTTCTTGTTCAGCGGCTGCGACTCGTCGAAGTAGTCCGTCGAGAGCTTCACCTCGATGTTCGGGTGATCGGCCATGCGCTCCAGCCACGCGGTGTAGCCGTCGACGGGCAGACCCTCCCACGTGTCGTTGAAGTACCGGTTGTCGTACGTGTACCGCACGGGCAGACGCGAGATCACCTCGGCCGGCAGGTCCTTCGGATCGGTCTGCCACTGCTTCGCGGTGTAGTCACGGATGAAGGCCTCGTACAGCGGGCGACCGATGAGCCCGATCCCGCGCTCCTCGAGGTTCGTGGCATCCTTCGGGTCGAACTCCCCCGCGAGCTCGTGCACGAGAGCACGCGCCTGATCCGGCGTATAGGCGGCCTGGAAGAACTGGTTGATCGTGCCGAGGTTGATCGGCAGCGGGAAGACGACGTTCTTATGCGTCGTGTACACGCGGTGCACGTAGCTGGTGAAGTTGGTGAAGCGGTTGACGTACTCCCACACCGTGGGGTTCGACGTGTGGAAGAGGTGGGCGCCGTAGCGGTGCACCTCGATGCCCGTCTCGGGCTCGTCCTCCGAGTACGCATTGCCGCCGATGTGGTGACGACGGTCGATGACGGTCACCTTGCGACCCGCGGCGGCCGCGCGCTCCGCGATGGTGAGACCGAAGAAGCCCGAGCCGACGATGAGGAGATCCATGAAGTGAAGCGTCTTTCGTGTCGACGGATGCACGAGGGTCTGGCTCGTGCCGTCCCAGTCTAAGCGGGCACCCCGCCGCCGCCTTCAGGGGCGGGTCAGCAAGCGTCGGTTAGCATGACTGACTGTCGTCGAGCGAGAAATGGGAGTGCATGAGCGATTCCTGGTCGGTGATCGTGGTGCCGTTGATCGTCTCGATCCTCGCTCTCAGCGTCCCCGGATTCCTCGTTCTCGCGGCCGGATGGGGCGTCCGCCGACTGCCGATCCTGGCCCTCTCCCCCGTCGTCTCGATCGCGATCCTCGCCGTCTCGGCGACGGTCGCGCCGATCGTCGGACTCCGCTGGTCACCGATCCCCGTCGTGATCCTCGCCCTCGTTGCCGCGGTCGCGGCTTTCGCCCTGCGCAAGTGGGTCGGGGCGGAGCCCGACCAGCCGACGCCGCCGCGGACCTTCCTCTGGGGCGGGCTCTCTCTCGGGCTCGCCGCGATCGTGATCGCCCTGCAGCTGGCGTGGGTCTTCGGGGGGCCGTCGCACATCTCGCAGACGTTCGACGCGATCGTCCACCTCAACACCGTCGCTTTCGCCGTCGACAGCGGCAACGCCTCGGCCTTCCACATCGGACTGACCTCCGACATCGGCTTCTACCCGAACGGGTGGCACACCGTCTCGGCCCTCGCGGCCGAAGTGACGGGCGCAGCGATCCCGGTCGCCGTGAACGCCGCGAACATCGCCCTGGCCGCGGTCGCGTGGCCGCTCTCCGTCGTGGCGCTCACGACCGCGCTGCTGTCGGATCGCGCAGCCGTGGTGGTCAGCTCCGCCGCACTGTCGACCGGGTTCGGCGCCTTCCCGTTGCTGCTGATGTTCTTCGGCGTGCTCTACCCCAACGCCATGGGGTACGCGGTGCTCCCGGGCGGTGTCGCGATCATCGTGCTCCTTCTCCGCTCTAGCGGCATCGCGGACGGCGTGCGCACCGCCGTCCTCCTCCTCGTCGCCTCCGCCGGCGTGGGGCTGGCCCATCCCAACGCCTTCCTCGGGATGGTGGCGATCGGGGCGGCGATCGCGGTGGTCGAACTCCTCACCCGGGCGGTGCGGCATCCCTCCCGTCGTCGGTGGATCTCGACCGCGGCGACCCTGCTCGCGATCCTGCTGGTTCTGGCCGTGCTCTGGCGCGTCATGCGCACGAACGCCGAGATGTCGGTCTGGGCACCATGGCAAGGCACGGCACAGGCGCTCGGCGAGGCGTTGTTGCTCTCTCCGCACGGCTACACGATCACCCTCACGATCTCGGTCCTGGTCGCCGTCGGCCTCCTCTCCGTCATCCGCCGCCCCCGCCTGCTCGTGGTCGCCGCCCCGATGGCCGTCGGCGTCGTGCTGTTCGTCGTCGTCTCCGGCACCGCGGCCGGCAACGCGCTGCGCGATTTCCTGACCAACCCCTGGTACAACGACTCCTACCGGCTCGCGGCGCTCCTCCCCGCCGTCGGCATCCCCGTCGCCGTGCTCGGCGCGGTCACGATCGTCGACGCGATCGCGCGCTTCCTCAACCGCGCCCGTGCCGCACGGGCGCTGCGCATCGCGTTCGCCGCCGTCGGCGTCCTCGCGATCTTCTCGGTCGGAGTCAGCCCCAACATCCTGCGCACCGCCGCGGATGCGCGCGGCGCCTACGCCCTCAACACCACCTCGCCCCTCTTGACGTCCGACGAGGAGGAGCTGCTCGAGCGACTGCCCGAGACGACTCCGGCCGACGCGCTGATCGCCGGCAGCCCCTGGACGGGTGCGTCCCTCGCCTACGCCATCGGTGATCGCCAGGTACTCCGCAAGCACGCCTTCGGAAACATCGGCCCCGACGAGGCCTACCTCGGCAACCGCTTGAAGATGATCGATACCGATCCCCTCGTATGCCAGGCGGTTGATCGTCTCGGCGTCGATTACGTCCTCGATTTCGGGGCGCAGAACGTCTGGAACAACCCCGGCGTGGGCCTGGATCGGCAGGGCCTGTACAATCTGACGCCCTCCGCGCACCTCGTGCTGGTCGATTCGCAGGGCCCGAGCGCCCGTCTGTTCCGCATCGAGGGATGCTGACATGCCGCGCGCCACGACGGTCGCCGTCGCCTACGACTGCCTGTTCCCGTACTCGACCGGGGGCGGCGAGCGCCAGTACCGCGCCTTCGCCGACGAGCTGGGCCGCGCGGGCCTCGATGTCGATTACCTCACCGCCGTGCAGTGGGACGGACCGACCCCGGCGGAGGATCGCTTCCGGATCGTCCCGGTGACCGGTCGCCTCTCGCTGTACTCGCCGGACGGGGTCCGTCGCATCCCGGCGGCCCTCCGGTACGCGGCGGGACTGCTCGGCGCGCTCGTTCGTCGCCGGAAACAGTACGCGGCGGTCATCGTCAGCGGCCTCCCGATCTTCAACGTCTTCGCCGCGCGGCTCGCGCTGCTGGGCTCGGGGACGCGGATCGTCGTGGACTACCTCGAGGTCTGGCACCGGCGCCAGTGGGTCGAGTACTCGGGTCTCGTCACCGGCACGATCGCCTGGGTCCTGCAGCGGGCGGCGATCGCCCTCACCCCGCTCGCCACGTGCCACTCGCAGCTGTCCGCCACACGACTGCGCCGGGAAGGCCTGCGACGACCACCGCTGGTCAGCCCCGGTCTCATCGACGGCGCCGCCGACGTCTCGTCCCCCTCCCCCGCCGCGACCCCGCCCTACGTCCTGTACGTCGGCCGTCACATCCCCGACAAGCGCGTCGAGGTGCTCCCGGCGGCCGTGGCCGTCGCACGCGAGAGCATTCCCGACCTCCGTCTCGTCGTTCTCGGCACCGGACCGAGCTCCGACGCGGTCCGCGCCGAGGTACGCCGCGTCGGGGGCGAGAACTGGACCGACTTCCCCGGCTTCGTCTCGGATGCCGAGCTCGACACGCTCCTGCATGGAGCGCTGGCCCTGGCCAACCCGTCGCGCCGCGAGGGATACGGCCTCGTCGTCGTGGAGGCCAATGCGCACGGCACGCCCGTCGTTCTCGTCGCCGATGAGGGGAACGCCGCCACCGAACTGATCGACGCCGGCGTCAACGGCGTCGTCTCGCCCAGCACCCGCCCGACCGACCTCGCCCGCGCGTTCCGCGACATCGCCGACGGCGGTGAGACCCTGCGCCGTTCCGCCCGCGCCTGGTACGACGCGGCCCTGACTACTCGCACCATCCGCCGAACCGTGGAAGGGATCGCTGCTGCTCTGCAGCTGCCGGTCCCCAGCCCGGTGAAGACGAAAGAAGACTCGCCGTGACCACTCCCGCTCCGACCGACGTCGAGCTGACCATCCTCATGCCGTGCCTCAACGAGGCCGAGACACTCGAGGTCTGCATCCGCAAGGCGCAAGGCTTCCTCCAGCGCAGCGGCATCAGCGGCGAGGTCCTCATCTCCGACAACGGCAGCACCGACGGGTCGCAGGCGATCGCCGAGCGCCTGGGCGCTCGCGTCTCGCACGCACCGCGCCGCGGATATGGCGCCGCACTCATCAACGGCATCGACACTGCGCGCGGTCGCTACGTGATCATGGCGGATGCCGACGACAGCTACGACTTCGAGAACCTCGAGCCCTTCGTCGAGCGCCTGCGCGCCGGCGCAGATCTCGTCATGGGCAACCGCTTCCGCGGCGGGATCGCCCCGGGTGCCATGCCGCCGCTGCACAAGTACCTGGGCAACCCGGTCCTCTCGTTCATCGGGGAGCTGTTCTTCCGTCCCGGCATCCGGGACTTCCACTGCGGCCTCCGCGGCTTCAACCGCGCCCGTATCCGCGCCCTCGACCTGCAGACGACGGGTATGGAGTTCGCCTCCGAGATGGTCGTGCGAGCATCGCTGGCGCGCTACCGCATCGAGGAGGTGCCGACCACCCTGAAGAAGGACGGCCGCTCCCGCCCGCCGCACCTGCGCAGCTGGCACGACGGCTGGCGCCACCTGCGGTTCCTGCTGCTGTTCGCCCCCCGCTGGCTCTTCGTGTACCCGGGGCTCGTGGCGTTCTTCCTCGGCGCGGTCGCGGTCGGCGTCCTCGCTTTCGGCGGCATCACCATCGCCGGGGTCGGATTCGACGTCACGACGATGGTCTACGCCAGCGCGCTGTGCGTCATCGGGTTCCAATCGCTGCTGTTCTTCTGGCTCACGAAGCTTTATGCGACCCAAGAGGGCTTCCTGCCCACGAGCGAGAGGTACCGGCGCATCGTGGCGAAGTGGTCGGCCGAGCGCGGGCTGCTGATCGGTGTGGGACTGTTCGTCCTCGGCATCGTCATCGGCATCGTGCAAGTCGCGCTGTGGGGCAACCTCGACTTCGGCCAGCAGAACGCCGCCCAGGCCGTGCGCATCGCGGTGCCGAGCGCGCTGCTGATCATCCTGGGCTTCCAGACCGCGATGATGAGCTTCTTCTCCGGCGTGCTCACCACGCCGCGGCGTGAGCAGCGCCCCGAAGCCGTCATCGAGAGCTAGGACGCGTCATCGCCGCCTCCGCGCCCGACGGCCGGGCCACGCGTCGGCGGTTGCTGGGCTTCACCGTCCTGCCCGCCCTCGCCGCCGTCTCGCCCCTCGTCGTCCTTCCCTTCCTCGCTCGCACCACCGGGCCGGAGGGATGGGCGAGTGCTCTGGCCGGTGAGGCGGTGGGCACCTTCGCGGCGATCGCGCTGGCTTTCGGGTGGACGACCGTCGGCCCGGCGATGGTCTCCGTGGCATCCGATGTCCGACGCGGCGAGCTGTATCGCGAGGCGCTCACCGTCCGGTCTCTGACCGCCCTCATCGCGCTTCCGATCATGGCGGTGGTCTGCGCTCTCGTCGCCTCCGACGGACACGCGCTGCTCGCCGTCCTGATGGGTCTGCAGGGCGCGCTCATCGCGATGTCGTACACGTGGTTCGCGGTGGGTCTCGGCGACCCGTGGTCGATCGCCCTGTACGACGCGGTTCCCCGCGTGGTCGCGGCCATCCTCGTGGCCGGTGCCATCGGTTTCCTCGGCGCCCCGGTCGAGCTGTACCCCCTCTCCGGCATCGCGGTCACGGTGATCGGCACGGCGCTGTACACCGTGCGGATCCTGCGGCGCTTCCCGGCGGCCTGGCCGTCACGTCGCGGCATCCCGGCCCTGTTCCGCCTCACGGGGCACGTCGCCGTGAACGAGGGCGCTCTCGGCCTGTACTCGTCGGTGCCCGTCCCCCTCGTCACAGCCGTCACCCCGGAGGACGCCGCGGGCTACGCCTCGGGCGACAAGATGGTCAAGCTCGGCCAGTTCCTCCCCATCACCCTCGCCAATGCCCTGCAGTACTGGACCGCGGAGGTCACCGGAGAGGCGCGCGCGCATCGCCTGCGCCGCGCACTCGGACTCCACATCGGGATGGGGCTGCTCGGCTGGGTCGCCCTGGGGTCGCTGGGGTCGTTCGTCAGCCTGCTGCTCTTCGGCGAACAGGCCGCCGCCCCCCTCGGCATCGTCATCGTGCTCGGCTTCTCGTTCGCCTGCTACTCGACCCGCACGTCGATGATCCGCCACTTCCTCTTCCCCGCGAACGCCACGTCCACCGTCATGGTCGCGACGCTCGTCGCCAGCGCCGTCGGTCTCCCCGTGATGATCGCCCTGACCTTCGTCGTCGGTCCACTCGGTACCGCCATCGGGTACGCGCTGACCGAGGCGATCTCCACCGCGTGGATGATCCGTCGCACGCGGCGCTCCTACGTGGAGCTCGTCGCCGCCCCGGCGGCCCACGCCGCCACCCCGGGCGTCGACGACCCCGACGATAGGATCGTTCCGTGACCCGCGTGCTCGTCGATCTGCTGTTCTTCACCGGCAAGCAGGGCGGCACCGAGACCGTGGCGCGCCAGATCTACTCGCGTCTCGCGAATCGTCCCGGCTGGGAATTCGTCGGCTACGCCAGCAGCGAGCTGGCGGCCGCCGGCGCCGACTGGTTCCCGGGCCGGCTCATCGATTCGGGGCTGCAGTGCGACAAGCGCCCGCAATGGGCCTGGGGCGAGCTCTTCGGCGTGTCCCGCGCGGCTCGATCGGTGGATGCCGACCTCATCCATGCGCCCGCAAACTTCGGGCCGCGGCGTCCCTCCGCACCGATGGTGCTGACGCTCCACGACGTCTTGGCCTTCAAGCGCCCGGAGTTCCTCCCCAGCAAGCTCGGCGTCATCCCCACCAAGCTCCTCATCGGCGGCGCCGCGCGCGCGGCATCCCACATCGTCACAGTGTCAGAAGCCGCCCGCGCCGACATCCTCGAGGTGACCGGACGCTCTGCCGCCGACGTCACCGTCGTGCACCCCGGTGGGTCGGGTGTTCGCGACGACGTGAGCACGCAGCCCCGGTCGGGCCTGTTCAGCCTCGGCAACCGGATGCCGCACAAGAACTTCCCGCGCCTGCTCGAGGCGCTCGCACTCATCCCCGAGGCGTCGCGGCCCGTCCTGACCATCTCCGGCAGCCACGGCGACGATCCGCTCCGAGCGGTGGCCGCCGACCTCGGCATCGAGAAGTGGGTCGACCTGCGCGGGTGGCTGACAAACGACGAGGTCGAGAACCTCTACCGCTCGTCGGCGGCCGTCGTCTTCCCCACGCTGTTCGAGGGCTTCGGCCTGCCGGTGCTCGAAGGCATGGAGCGCGGCTGCCCCGTCATCTGCTCCGACATCCCCGTCCTGCGCGAGGTCGGCGCGGACGCGGTCCGCTACTTCGATCCCACCGACCCGGCGGCGATCGCCGCGCAGATCGAACGGACCCTCGCCGACCCGGCCGCCCTCGAAGAGATGAGCGCGGACGGGCTCGAGCGTGCTCAGAAGTTCACGTGGGATGCCGCGGCGGAGGGTCTGCTCGAAGTGTTCGAGCGGACCGCGCGCTGACCGGAGGGCCGCAACGCAGAAAACTCCAGGCCTGCCATGGCAGGATGATTCCGTGAAAGGCATCATCCTCGCCGGCGGTTCTGGGACTCGGCTCTACCCCATCACCCGCGGAATCTCCAAGCAGCTGATCCCCGTCTACGACAAGCCGATGGTCTACTACCCGCTGACCACGCTGATGCTCGCCGGTATCCGAGAGATCCTCGTGATCACCACTCCGCACGACGCAGAGCAGTTCGAGCGGCTGCTGGGCGACGGCTCCCAGTGGGGCGTGACCATCTCCTTCGCGCAGCAGCCCGAGCCCGCGGGCCTCGCACAGGCCTTCACGATCGGTGCCGACTTCATCGGCAACGACAAAGTGGCACTGGTTCTGGGAGACAACCTGCTCTACGGCCCAGGCCTCGGCTCCCAGCTCAAGCGATTCGCCGATGTCGACGGCGGTGCGGTGTTCGCCTATTGGGTCGCCGACCCCACGTCCTACGGTGTGGTGGAGTTCGACGCCGACGGCAAGGCTGTCTCGCTCGAAGAGAAGCCGTCCTCCCCGCGCAGCAACTATGCCGTGCCGGGGCTGTACTTCTTCGACAACGACGTCGTCGAGATCGCGCGCCACCTCGAGCCGAGTCCTCGCGGCGAGTACGAGATCACCGACATCAACCGTGAGTACCTTTCGCAGGGTCGTCTATCTGTAGAAGTGCTGCCCCGCGGAACCGCCTGGCTCGACACAGGGACGTTCGACCAGATGACAGACGCGGCGGACTTCGTGCGAACCATGGAGCGCCGTACCGGCTTGCGCATCGGAATGCCCGAAGAGGTCGCCTGGCGCGAGGGCTTCATCGATGACGCAAGCCTGCGCGAGCGGGCAGCCGGGCTGATGAAGTCAGGTTATGGCGCCTACCTCCTCGAGATCCTCGGGCGGGGACGTTGATGTCACACCTTCTTGTCACCGGCGGCGCCGGGTTCATCGGTTCGAATTTCGTGCACCACGTGGTCGCAACGACCGACCACCGGGTCACCGTCCTGGACGCACTCACCTATGCCGGTAACCGTGCCTCCCTGGCCGGGCTCCCTGAAGACCGGGTGCGCCTTGTGCACGGCGACATCACAGACGCACCTCTCGTGGACGAACTCTTCGCCGAGGTCGACGCGGTCGTGCATTACGCGGCCGAGTCGCACAACGACAACAGCCTCCACGACCCGCGGCCGTTCCTCGACACCAACATCATCGGCACGTATACCCTGCTGGAAGCTGCTCGCAAGCACACCCGCCGCTTCCACCACATCTCCACTGACGAGGTGTACGGCGATCTCGAATTGGACGACCCGGCGCGCTTCACAGAATCGACTCCCTACAATCCGTCGTCGCCGTACTCCTCGACGAAGGCGGGCAGCGACCTGCTCGTCCGTGCATGGGTCCGGTCCTTCGGTGTCCAGGCGACGATCTCGAACTGCTCGAACAACTACGGCCCCTTCCAGCACGTCGAGAAGTTCATCCCACGGCAGATCACGAATGTCATCCGCGGCATCCGTCCGAAGCTCTACGGAGCGGGAGAGAACGTCCGAGACTGGATCCACGCCGACGACCACTCCTCCGCCGTGCTGACCATTCTCGAGCGTGGCACCATCGGCGAGACGTACCTGATCGGTGCAGACGGCGAACGGAACAACAAAGAGGTAGTGGAGCTCATTCTTGAGCTCATGGGTCAGGAGCGGGACGCGTATGATCACGTCACCGATCGCGCCGGCCACGACCTGCGATACGCCATCGACTCGACGAAGTTGCGTTCGGAGCTCGGCTGGTCACCGTCCTACGGTGATTTCGAATCCGGCCTTCGCGCCACCATCGGCTGGTACGTGGAAAACGAGAATTGGTGGGCGGCCGCGAAGGATAAGACTGAGGCGTTCTACGCTGCCAAGGGTCAGTAACCTCGCCCGCTAAACCCGAGTCCTCGTGCCCGCGAGGAGCGTTCAGCGACGCTCACCTCATCGTCATCCCCGCATCGACCGAGCGAGAGAGCAGCGGGCTGATCGTCGAGCCGACGCTCGCGGTCGGCTCCGGGCGCACGTTCTGGTGGTCGCGAACGGCAGCCCCGAGCGCACTGGTGACCGATCGGATGAATCGTCACGACGAGAGTGCGCACGTCCTCCATCGAACCGGGAGGAACGGTGCTGGGGCCGCCCACTCACCCGGTTTCGACGCACCCAGCGTCTGCGACCCCTCAGCGGAGTGGGGGGACATCTCCCTCGATCACGGCGAGAAGACAGGTCACCCCGAGGCGCTGGTCGTGGAGGGTCGCTCGCCGAGCATCCGTCGATACGCGCGACGGAACACGGGTTTCTCGCTGGTGCTGGTGCTGGTGCTCCCTGACATCAGCGTCTTCCGACCGACAGAGACGTCCGCACGAAGGAACGCGAAGAAGAAGTAGGCGAGCATTCCTGCGCGCAGGAGGACGCCGATGCTCAATAGCGTCTCAAGCCCTATCCACTGGGAGCTGTCCGGCATGAGGGCGAGTCGTCGGAAGTAGCCGAAGAAGAGCGCGAGGTCGGCAGCGAAATACACGAGAACCCATCGCACGGGAACGCGCAGCAAGACGAAGAAGGGGATGAGCCAGAGGATGTATTGGGGAGAGTTGACCTTGTTCAGCAGCATGTACGCCGCGAGCATCGCCCCCGACACCTGAAGCCAGGGGAACACCCCGAAGCGACGAGCGCTGCGCCATCCGAGCGTGACGGCCGCCGCGAGGCCGATGGCCGTCGCCACTGCAGCGATCGTCGTCGTCGTGGAGGTGCGGTCAGCCACGTCGAACCCGAGGAGATGCGGAACCCACCACCAGATAGCCATCGTGTTGTCGTCGAGACGTCGGGCACTCTGGAACTGGAAGGATGCGAGCCACCCCTCCGTCTGCCAGATCGCGAAGGGAAGGTTGGCGAGCAGCAAAACTCCTCCGGCCGTGGCCAGAACTCCGATCGAGTGCCACCATCGTGCGCGCAGTCGCCCCTCCGCATGAAGCGCGAATCCGAGCCACAGAGCGAGAGGCAAGGCGAACATCAGGGGGTAGAGCTTGAGTCCCGCGCCCACGCCCAGGGCGATCGCGCCCAGATATGCGCGCACGACCGGGGCGATACGACTTCCGGGCCACAAGACGATCGCGATGGCAACCACAGTGGCGAGGGACGGCAGCATGTCGACGTTGTAGGCGCTGTAGACGAGCACGGCCGGCGCGAACGACCACAGCCAGACTCGGTGTCCGCTAAGGCGGTGAAGGAGGAAGGCGATGATTCCGGCCGCTACCGCCAGCGTGACCCCTGCGCTCAGCACGAACCCGCGGTCAGTGCTTGCGGGCAAACCGACCGCCCACAGGAAAAGTCCCGAGAGGGTCGGGTACTCCACCACTCCCCCGGTCAGTCCACCGTCGGGAGTGAACGTCCCCTGGTAGGGGAAGACATGAGCCCCGAGATTGCGCGCGGCCCATAGCGCTCGCTGGTCGCTGTAGCAGAGCAGAGTGCCGTAACGAGAGAACTCCAGTTCCGTCGCCCCTCCAGCGCCGAAAGTGGGGCCGGTGCACAAGCTCTTCCACAGCGCACTCAGCAGACCGGACGCCGTGGCGACAAGAGTGGCAGCGACGGCTCCGAGAGAGAGCACACGTCGCCGTGCGACATCGTTCCTGATCGGCGAGCTAGAAGTCACAGGGATCCGTTCGTGGTCACGTGGGGGTTTCGTCGAGACTATCGGCGCGCCGACTCCGAGCCGTTCCGCCCCAGAGCGGCGACCCGCGCGCGAGCCAGAGCCCGCCGCTGGGGTCTCCTCACCGTCTCTGCAGTGAGAGGACCTGCGCACAGGTCAGGTCGACCGATCTGTTCGGCGCGACAGGCAGGGTAACCGTGTCGTCTGGATCGCGTGTCGCGCAGCCTTCCGCGGCGGCAATGACAGCCGGCGACCATCTTTCGACCTGGTTGCGGATGGAGATCGCCGTGGTGGACCCCTGAGCCAGGACCACGAGCACTGCGACGCAGGCCGCCCACACCAGCGCCCGCACG
Source organism: Microbacterium sp. SORGH_AS_0421 (assembly GCF_030818635.1). NCBI lineage: Bacteria > Bacillati > Actinomycetota > Actinomycetes > Micrococcales > Microbacteriaceae > Microbacterium > Microbacterium sp. SORGH_AS_0421. Next base: position 1,951,996 of record NZ_JAUTAO010000001.1, on the reverse strand, counting down.
ACGAGATACCGCCCCCACCGCTTGTGCAAGACCGCTAGCGCGATTACGACGACTGCTACCAGCATCATGCCCGAAGCGACGCCGTACCGGATGTTGATGGCTAGCCGGATACCGAGATCAGCGAGCGGCTCAGCCGCATAGTCGAACCAGAAACCGCTATTCGCCCACGCGCTCCCGGTGTACGTCGCCGCGGAGCCGAGCAGCAGGGTGACGGCGAGCAGTCGTTGTTCCCCCGTCCCGAAGGCGAGGACGACCACCGTCGCCACGGCCACAGGCACGAGAATCATCACCGCTGCCGTCATGCCCGAATCGATCGCCCACTGTCTGATGGTCTGGGGATCGCCGGTGACGATCGGCATGACGGTGTTGATCATCCATCCCATCACCGTCGAAGGGATGCTGAGCGGGCCCTCGCCGGTCGTTCGCTGGACGAAAACCGACGTGAGGAGCTGCGCGCTGGAAGCGATGAGGAACGCAGCGAAGATCGGCAACTTGCGCCTGTCGGCTTTCCGGAAGCCGAACAGGAGAAGAAACACGAAGAAAACAGATTGGATCTCCGTGAGCACGGCGACCAGAGTGACGACCGCCCACCCGACGCTCGTGCTCCACCGACGCGGCCGGTAGAGAAGAAGCCAGGGCGTGAGCCACATGGCATAAGTGTGGATGTCAGCGAGATTCCCGATGGTCTCCTGGGTTGCGAGCGGCAGCAGTACGGTGATGCCGGCGAGACCGATCCGCGCGGGGAGCCAGGGAACGAGATCTCTCGCGAGCCAATACACCGCGGCCGCGACGGCACCCGTGAGCACCGAGCAGATTGCGAAGATCAGAACGGGGTAGGCCGCGAGATCGAAGAACGGGAAGATGAGAGCGACGACGGCCCGCGGAACGAAGTGTTGGTATCCCGCGTAGCCCTCGAAGAGCACACTCCAGGGTCCACGTTCAATCGCTTGAATGAGGAAGATGTTGGCGTCTTCGGCCCACACTCGGTCGCGGTGGTCTGCGGGCACGCGAACCCAGGTGACGATTGCTCCCGCGACCAGAAGGCCGAGCGCCAGCGCGTACTCGTATCGAGCAACCATCGGGCGACGCTCATCGGCTGCCTGAATGTCGGGGGCTTCCTTCGACACGGCGGTCATGAGACGTCCCGGCGACGTAGGTCCTCCAGCATGGGGTGCTGTTTATCCTTCTCGGACAGCTCGGCTTCGTCGAGAGGTACGGGCCAGTCGATCGCCACCTCGGGGTCCGCGAGGTTCAGGAAGACGTACTCGTCCACCGCAGCGGCGCTCCAGTGCGCGTTCACCAAGTAGGTATAGGCGGTATTCGGCTCAAGCGTCTGATAGGAGTTCCCCACCCCGCTCGGTACGAAGATCGCCGTGGACGCGTTGAGTTCAGCCGTGACGACACGACCGAATGATTCGCCGGGCCTTAGGTCTACCCAGGCACCGAAGACGGAGCCGAACGCGACCGAGATGAACTTGTCCCAGGGCTCGGCGTGGATGCCCCGCGTCGTGCCGACCGTGTCGTTGAACGACACGTTGTTCTGAACCGGACCGAAATCGGGCACGCCGATCGCCGACATCTTCTCCCGCTGCCAGTTCTCTTTGAACCACCCGCGGTTGTCTCCGTGGACGGGAAGGTCGACGAGGAGGAGGCCGGGAATGCTGGTCTCGCGCGCCGCGAGGGTCTTGCCGTATTCGAGGGACACGCCAGTCACTTTATCCGAGCGATCGCGCCGTTTCCGGTGGGTGCGACTGCATGATGGACTGGATCCGCCGGGCGTCTCCCCATACACCCGGAGAGTCATAAGGCCGGTCCGGGAAGGCACCGTACTCGAGCCGGATATCGAGGTCGTGGTCGCTGATGAAGGCTTCCACCTGCTCTGCGAGGCTGATGGGTCGACCTGTGGCGCAGTTGATGATCCCGACCTCGCCGGGGGTGATCGCGGCCGCGGCGATCTGCCGGGCCAACTCATCGACGTGGATGAAGTCGAAGAGGTTGCGACCGCTCGTGAACGGGAAGGTCGCGCTCCCCTCGTCTGCAGCGGTCAGAAGGCGACCGAAGATGGAATTGCTCCGCCGGTCGTCCCCGTAGATGTAGAAGCAACGCAGCCACGCGAACTCCACCCTGTCCGTGAGGGTGAGCAGGGCGGAGCGACGCAGCGCGTCTTTCGCGATGCCGTAGAGGCTGCGAGGCGCCGAAGGAGTGTCCTCCTCGATCGGACCTTCCCAGTAGCCGATCTCGTGCATGGTTCCCAGCGCGACCACGCGGGGCACGCCCGCCTGGGCTGCGGCCGTCAACACATCAAGGTGACGACCGACGTATCGCAGGTGGGAGGGTGCATTGTGCACGAACCCGTCCTGCCAGGCGAGGTGGATGAAGGCGACGGTGTCCGCGGCGACGGTCGCCGAGATGTCCGTCCCTTCGACCAGGAGGTCGGCCTCCACGATGCGGGCTCGCGGGTCGAGGTCGGCGGTTCCGCTTTTGCCCGGTCGCACGACGGCCACTGGCTCGTACCCGAGATCAGCCACGGCGGAAACGACGTGGCGACCGATGTAACCGCCGGCCCCGGTGATTGTCACGGTGCCGCGCGTACGGAGATCTCCCATAGTGCGGCAAGTATATTCGTAGGGTGCACCCCCTCCGACCCCATCAGGCGCGCCCTCTGTGAGCGCGCAGGAACGCTTCGAGCGACTCGCAACCCTCCCCATGCGCTCGTTCACCCCCGAACGGCGCGGCGTGACGTCGATGTGGAAACAGGTTTCCGAGGTCATCGACCATCGGCAACTTCTCTGGCTCCTCACGCGGCGTGATCTTCAGGTCCGCTACCGAGGGAGCGTCCTGGGGTTCCTGTGGACCTTGATCAAGCCGCTCATCCTGCTCGCCACGTATTACGTCATCCTCGGACAGGTGCTGGGGGCCGCGCGAGGAATAGAGAACTTCGGAATCTACGTGTTCTCTGGCCTCACCATCTACATGTTGTTCTCGGAGAGCCTCGGGGCCGCAGCCGGCTCGATCGTCGGCAACGGAGGACTGGTCAAAAAGATCTACTTGCCGCGGGAGATCTTTCCCTTGGCAGCTATCGGCGGCGCCATCTTCATGTTCTCGATGCAGCTCCTCGTGCTCGTGGGGGCGGTCGTCATCGGAGGCGAGTGGCCTCCCGCGCAGGGGTTGCTCTACTTCTTCCCGTCGGTGCTGCTCATCCTCGTATACGTAACGGGCATCGGACTCCTGCTGTCCGCCCTCAACGTCTACCTGCGCGACGTGCAGTACATCACCGAGATCCTTCTCACGCTCATGATGTGGGGCTCGCCCATCGTCTACTCGTGGCAGATGGTGCGCGGAGTCCTGGACCGTTTCCAGCTGCCTGCCTGGCTCCTCGAGGTCTATACGAACAACCCGCTCACTCTGGCGGTTCTCGGCTTCCACCGGTCCCTATGGTCGGGTGGCACGGAAGCTGACTACCCCACCGACCTGGCGCTGCGCATGGGAATCGCCGGCGTCATCGGCGTGATCTTCCTCCTCTGTGCGCACTGGGCCTTCCAACGCATGCAGAGTAATTTGGCGCAGGAGCTGTAATGACACACACGGTTGAGCCTCCCGAGGTGGTCCGCGTAGAGGACGTTCACAAAACCTTCGTCGTTCGCAAGGACAACTCGCTGAAGGACCGAGCTGTCGCGTTCGGCAAGCACCGGCAGCACCGTCAGAACTTCACAGCCATCAATGGCGTCTCTCTGAGCATCTACGCTGGTACCACGGTCGGGCTCCTCGGGGCGAACGGCTCAGGGAAGAGCACTCTGCTGAAGATGATCGGTGGAATCCTGTCCCCGGATGACGGAACAGTGGCCACCCGCGGTCGACTCGCCGCCTTGCTCGAGCTCGGCGCGGGGTTCCACCCGGAACTGAGCGGTCGCGAGAACGTCTACCTCAATGCGGCCATTCTGGGTCTCACCCGCGCTGAGACGGACGAGCGCTACGACGAGATCGTGCGGTTCTCGGGCATCGGGGAATTCATCGACAACGAGGTCAAGTTCTACTCTTCGGGCATGTACATGCGCCTCGCCTTCGCGGTCGCGGTCCACACCGATCCTGACATCCTCCTCGTCGACGAGGTCCTCGCCGTCGGTGATGAGGCGTTCCAGCGCAAGTGCATGGATAAGATCCGCTCGTTCCAGCGAGAAGGACGCACGATCATCCTCGTGAGTCACTCCGCCGGTCAAATTGCCGAGCTGTGCGACACGACTTTCGTCCTGCACAACGGCGAGGTCGTCCACGAGGGCGACGTCCGAGAGGGGCTCGCGGTCATGCGGGACATCATGGAAGGACGCCGCATCGGCGAGTCGGTCGAGGAGGAGCGCGCGCAACGTTCGCAGGCTCCCGCCGAGCGCGCTCTCACGGTGACTCGTATCGAGACACTCACGACCGATGGACGCGCGTCCGCCGCGTTCTTCCCAGGCGAGCCGATGATCCTGCGTATCCACGTCAGGGCGAGTGCACCGCTCGCCGAGTGGACGACGGGCTTCAGCATCGACAACTCGACGGGGCAAATGGTCCTTGCCTCGAACACGGACCGCCTCGACGCAGTGCTGCCCCCGATCGAGCCGGGCGAGCACTTCATGGATTACCGCATCGATGCCCTTCACTTGGGGCCCGGTGAATTTTTCATCAATGCCAACACATCTCCGACCATCGATGTCGACACCCATGTTCTGTGGCAGGGCGCCCGCTTCCGCATGAAGGGCGGCGAGGGGAACCTCGGCGTCGTCGATGCCCAGATCGGTGTCGCCGCCCCGCGCGTCTGACAAGAGAAGGAGGGCGCCCCCGGTCAGTACCGAGGGCGCCCTCCTTTTCGATTTACCGGGTCAACGCGGCAGGAAGGAAACGTTGCCTGCGCGATCCGATCGCGCGACCCCGCGCTGGAACTGCTGAATGCACCCGTCGGCCGTGCACGATTGGCTTGCACTCGGCCACCCCAGCCAGGTGTTCTCGGCCCCGTAGTGGTACCACATGTTGAGGATCGGACCGTATGCCGTGTAGATCGACGAGCCGGTGCGCTGCTGAGTGATGACGCCCGTCTGATAGTGCTGCACCCAGCCGCCACCGCTGGTATCGGTGTACCGCAGATCATTCAGGGCGACTCCGTACCCATTGAGGCCGCCGGCCGCAGACCACGCCCCACCCAATCCGCCGAAAATGGAGTGCGTCCCCCACGTCTCCGACGTCGTCAGCGTCGCTCCCGCGAAATCCTGCCCGCATCCAGAGGCAACGCAACGCTGCTGCGACTTCGGCCAGCCGAGCCATCCCTTCTCCTGAGAGGAGGCGTTCCATATGGTGAGCTGCGGGCCGGTCGGCACCAGCATCATCCCGTAGGAACTCTGGGCCAGGATGCCGCCCGTGTATGCCTGCACCCATCCGCCGCCCGCGATGTTCGACGTGCGCAGATCCGTTGTGGCGGGGCCCATCTTGGAGAGTCCGCCCCGAGCGTCCCACTCGGAGATGAAGCCGCCGAGGATGACCTTCGCCCCGGTCGCGTTGCTCCAGGTGATGACGCCCCCGGCGAAGCGTTGAGCGCAACCGGAATTCGAGCACTGATACCCCGACGTCGGCCATCCGAGCCAATTCTCGCCACCGCCGTTTGCCTGCCACGCCTCGAGGACGGGACCGTACGGAACCACGAAGATACCGGCGGGGTTCTGGACGAGGACACCCGCCTCGAAGTTCTGAATCCAAGCGGGCTGGCTGCCGGCCGTCCGATACGCGACATCGTTCAATGCCGCTCCGAGAGGACTGGTCAGGCCACCCTGCGACTTCCAGTAGTCATTCAACCCACCCCAGATGACGTGACCACCCCAGGCTGTAGTCGAGGTGATCGTGGCGCCCACAAACGACTGCACGCACCGGCTGGCGGGAGAACACGTCGACTCGGCATTCGGCCAGCTGACCCCGCTGGCTGGACCTCCGTTGCGCAGGTACTCATCCAGGATCGGCCCGTTGAATACGAAGGCGGTCCCGCCGTAGTAGCTGCCGTAGACGACACCCTTCTCAAAACGCTGGTACCACCCCTGACCGTTCGCATCCACGAAGACGGGGTACGAGGTCGGCTTGCCCATCTCGCCGCCAGCTCCGCCACGAGAGTTCCAGTAATCGACGAAACCCGGGTGAGGCGCATAAGAACGTGTGTCGCCGAACCAGTCCGTATAGATACGCCAGAAGTTGCGGTTGCCGTAAGCCGAGCACGCGTCGCCCGTCCCGTAGAGGTTGTTCAGAGCTGCCGCGTTCGGGGTGTAGGGCGTGTATATGTACAGTCCGGCGGTTGCCTGGTTGTTGATGAAAACACTGCGAGTGCCGCAGGATGAGTCGGGGTTATAGAGGATGTTGTTCCACCGCTCAGCCCGGTAGCCGAAACTGTCGGGGTTGAGACGGTAGACCTCGAACTGTCGAGCCGAGTAGTAGACCTGATAGAAGAACCCACGGGTGCCCGGGTCGCAGGGCGCGGTGTCGGGGCAACCCTGCCCCATTGCCGCAGAGTACTGATAGCTGGACGGAGCGGTCGAGGTGACCAGCGACTGCTCCTTCTCGAGCAGGACGAGCAGCGCGCGCTGGTTGATTCCGCACGATCGAGCGACCTTATCGATGATCTGCGCGGCGGTCTCAGATGCCGACCCCGAGTAGCCATTGCAGTACCGGTCGCTGGGCCGATTATCCGTCGACTGGGAATAGTCCTTCAGACAGGTATACCCCGAGCGGCACGACCGTACCTTCCCATTCAGGAAGTTCTGCACGTCGGACGCATTCATGTCATTCGACGAGTAGAAGATCGAGTCGTCGATGATGTAGCCGGGGTCCCAGTCCGAGGCGTCGGCAGCCTGAGCTTGCGGCGCGACGACCGGAGCCAACGCGGGAGCGAGGACGACGAGCAGACCTGCGACCAGCGAGACAACGACGAGAAGCGCCGCGGGTCGCCGAGAGATATGGGTCACGGGACGCTCACCGTCGAGGCGGGCGACGCGCCCGAATGGGCGGCCGACGAATACGTCAGGACGGCAGTCCAGTCTCCCGGGGCCAGCTCACTCGTCGGAACGGTGAGAAGGCTGCAGAAAGTGCTTTCACGGCCAGTGGCCGTGTCGCCCTCCACAGTGCGCGTGACCGACCCGCGCGTGAGGGTCAACGTGCACGACCCCCCCTCCTCCACGACCTCGGGAAGCATCCCCGAAGCCTCGATCTTGTCGCCGACCACGTCAAGGGTGATGAACACGACGCTCGTGCCCGTCCCGCCGTCCGTGCCGATGGACGCCGACGGCTCGGGAACCGGAGTCGCGGAGTCCGTCGGCTCGGCTGTCGGTCCAGTGGTGGGCGAGACGCTCGACGTCTCGGAGGGTTCCGGGCTGGGCGAACCTGTGCTGACCGCACCGGGCACGGCCGTCGCACACCCCGCCAGGACAACTGCGGCGAGCATCACTCCACTGTATGAGGCGATGTTGCGGGTGAGGACGGACGATCTCGACATGACATCAGGCTAATATCCCGCTCCCTGCGCGGGCGTATTGATCAGATGACGCTCCGCGAGTTGCACGATGACGACATCAGGATGATATTGCTCGACGTACTGACGGTAGGACTCCGGGTCGTCGAAGCCCGCGCGGTATCTGTGCCACATCTGCCACGTCGGAGAGTAACTCTGCTGCCAGAGAGGCGAAAGCCCGCCGCCCATCGAGTCTCGGAAAATTAGAGCGGACTTGCCTGTCCACGGTGCGGGCACCGTGGTCTTGATGGGGAGCGTGCCGGCATCCGTGGTACTCGAACCGGGGACCACCTGGGCAACCCCGTCAGCGCCCGTCCTGGTGACGTCCTGAAGCGGTTCAGCGTAGATCGGTGCGGACCAGTCCGCGCCGGGGCTGACCACCCCATACGACGCCCATTCGTTGAAGTCACCGATGACCTCCGACCCTTGGATCGATGGCGTGCGCAGGGGCGGGCCGTCGGGGTAGGCGGTATTCACGCACGTAGCGATCCTGTCCCAGCTGGAGTATGCACCGAAGTCTGTCCAGTGACTGTTGTCCCAGCTGAACAGGTGAACGTCCGGCGTCTTCTGCGCGATGAGATCTGCTCGTAGGTCGATCAGAGGCAGATCGCCCGCTCCGGCCACCACTTGGTCGAGAGCGGTCGCCCCACGTATCTGCTGCATCCATTCCGGCAGTTCCTCCGGGTAGACGCTCGACGTGGATGGCGTAACGATGACGTAGAACTCAACGCCGTCCTTTGCGAGGCCGTCGCGCACCGCACGGAAGTGCGCGATCCAACGGTCGACCTCGGGCTGCGTCAGGTAAGTGCGTCCCACGGCCTGAGAAGCGTATTGGTCCACCTGGTCGCTCCAGAACGTCCAGCCATCGGGGCCGGTGAGATAAGGCTGCGCGACGTCGGTCGCGTGATCCATCCACACGGACTCACGGGCTGCGGCGTCCTCCCCACCAAGGGGACCGGTCGTACGCGGGCATCGCGGGGCGACACGCACCCGCAATCGGATCATCGTCGCCCGCCGTGGGGCTGACGGCTGCCGGCTGGTTGACCCGCCGCTCGATGTCGGCCTTGGTGACCGCGCCGATAACGAGCGCCGCCGCCGAAAGGAGGACGAGGAGCACGAAAGGGAGATATGTGAGACGACGCCACCAGCGTGGTCCGGGGGACAATGCCTGCCCCGGGGGGAGCCGCGTCGTGCCCGAGGTCACCGGGCGGGCCTCTCGGTGATCACCGCGTGCGCGCGCAGACGGGAAACCGCGCGGCGGATGCGATCCGCTCCGCGCCCCTCCCGCCAACGCACGTACCACCGGGGCGTCCAGTTCTTCAACGACATCGCAGGTTTCTCAATCAGGTGCCAGCTCAGCACGGCGTACAGATGCACACCGATGATGACGACCACGTGGTAGATCACGAGGCCGTGCTTTTGGAGCCCGAAGTACGTGGCGAACACCATCAGCGGCCAGCCAATGATGTAGATCCCATATGAGAAATCGCCATATCGATCCCACCGAGTGATCGGCACGCGCACCGCGAACCACATGATGAAATACGCGAACGCGTACTGCCCGAGAACGAGCCATCCGCCCTTCGCGTACGTCGCGAAGGCGATCGCAAGGCAAGCGACGGCCATCCGGTCGTCAATAGGAATGCGATCCATCCAGAGACAGAAGATGATGCCCCACGCGAACGGCGCGAGCAGGAGCAGGGCCCGGAAGTCGGACAGGATGGGCAGAGCGGTGGGGAGATTGCCGAGGCCCAGTCCAAGCCATTGCAGCATCGCAAGAGCGATGATGCCGGATGCCACCAGGGTACCGACCAATCGGTTCGCCAAAGCGCCAAACACCCCGAGCGCTCCCACCAGCAGGTAGGCACCGAACTCGAACGCAAGCGTCCATGCCGAGCCGTTCCAGTCGCTGATCCCGTGCGCATACTGCGGAATGGACTTACCCATGCCCGCGATGTTCAGCTGGTGGAGAATCAGCGTGAAGTTGTTCACGAAGTAGGTCAGGGGGGAATCTGAGGTTGCGTTCCAGAAGCCGTCCCATGTCCCCTTCTCGCGGTACCACGCGATGGGCGCCAGCACGAAGGCAGTGGTCAGCAGGGCGAGGAACCATCCCGGATATATGCGCAAGATGCGGTGCCAGAAGAACCGCGGCGTCGTGGAGCGCCCCATCTTGCTCCGGGTGATGAGGAACCCGGAGAGGAAGAAGAAGCCGCATACGGCGACCCCGCCAAGCGACTGTTCATCGCTCCACTGGGTTCCGAGATCCTTCCCACCATAGAAGCCCGCGATAGGACCGGCATGGGAGAAGATGACCGCGAATGCGAGGAACCACCGCAGGAAACCGATCGAATTCCTGCGCGGGTCGAAGGCCGCCGCGAGCGTCGTCACAGCAGTTCCATGTCGTCGACGGCGGCCTCGACGGGCTCGTCGACGACTCGACGGCGGGGGCGCCACCAGGTGCGCGGGTGCATCAGACGCCACGCAAGCCGATAGACGCCGCGGACGGGACGGTACATCGTGCGCAGGGAGGGAATGGCCCGCGGGTGGCTCAGGCGGGTGTACGCCTTGACGTAACCCACGGGGCCGCCGCCGAGGAAGTCCCCCGCGGCGTCCAGGAGACCCACCTGGTCGATGGGGTAGCCGGGGACGAATTTGCTCATACGGTCGATCTTGTATTCGAGCGACGTGTGGCTGATCGCCGCGTACCTCGTCGTCGCGACCGTCTTCGTGTGGAAGCCGAGTTCCGCGGCCGCGTAAGTGAACATGCGCTCCTGAACGTGTCCGATGCTGCCGTCGAAGTGCGCCTTGGGGTGCGGGTAGTCCTTGTACGTCCACTCGACGTCGGAGAGGATCGACAGCGCCTCCGGACGGAACGCGAACATGCACCCGTAGGGCGCGAGCGGGGACGGGTCGTCGAAGGGAACCCGGATGCCGAGTTTCTTCGCCAGCTCGGCGGCGGGCTCCTTGTTCGCGAACCACCCGCGCCCGAGGGTGGGATATCCGATGTGGATGGTCGGTGCGTACACGATTCCGAGTCCCGGCTCTTTTTGAAAGAGGGCGACGAGATTAGCGGCGTACCCGGGAGAGTTCAAAAGATTCATTAGCTGGTGCCGGCGGAAGAAGTTTCCGGCATTGAGATTCTCCTGAACCGTCTTCTTCGAGTGCACCTTGAACAGCAGATCGTAATCTCGCGAGACCAAGACGTCACGGCATCCGACGAAGAAGGCACCCATATCGCGTCCGCGATTAGATGGCAGCACACGGATGTCGACATTCCCGATTCGGGGGTCACCCTCCGCTTCCACGATGTCCCGGATCACCCGGGCGTTCTCCTCGCTCGTGGTCGTGATGAACAGGTCGTAGGCGCTCGGCAGATTCGATGCGTAGCCGAGCAGCTCGCGCGTGAGATCCGTGTAGAACACGTGCATGATCACCGCGATACGCAGCGGTCGCTCGGTGTCGTAGGAAATGTCGACGTCGGGCATGATCTCGAGCATCGAAGCGTTGGTGTTGAGCACCTTCGGTTGTGAGCTGCGGGACATGTTGTTCCAGATCATGCTCACCGGATAGCCGAGCTGTTCCGCGCGCTCGACATAGCGACGCGCGAGGATGGCGTGGCGATCGAGCAGGAGCGGATCATGGAAGAAGGGTCGGCGTTTCAGAGCCGGACATCCATCGTCGAGCAAAGCCTCGGCATCGAAGAAGGCAGGATGCCAGGTGGAGTAGTTCCGCTGTGGAAAGGCCACCTCGTAGCGGAATCCGAGCTGGGCGAAGTGATGGGTGAAGCGAGACTCATGGTGCAGGATCGAATCGGTGTAGGACACGATCGGGGGCATCGTCCGCCAGTACTCGCGCCACTCGTCGCTGAGGAACATGCTGCGACGCACAGCGATCCAATGTGACTGGATGTGCGAATGCAGAACGTCCTTCTGCGTGAACGGATTGGGACGAAGCTTGCCATGCTCGGTCATGCCCCAGTAATCCAGCTCAAGAGCGTTCATGCGTTCGAAGACCGGCTCGAACGGGTTGACGGGTCCGAACCAGGTGTAGTTCATGAGGATGAGTTCGTCGTACGCGGCGAGCTTGTCCTCGCCGAACTCCGCGAGAGCCTCTTTATAGCCCCAGACATCGAAGCCGACGTTCTCCCGCTGCCAGATCGTGTCGGCGACGCCCTCGAGCCGCTCCCGTCCCCCGTCGGTGAGCTTGCCGTTGACGACGACGAAGATGTGCTCCGCGTGGCGTCGAAGCCGTTCGAGCTTGTAGAGCACGTAATCGTCGACGAGACCGCGGGCATCCCACAGCAAATAGAAGATGATGCGTCGCCCCTCGGGCGGGAAAGACGTGCGCTCTCGATGTGTCACTGCGTCGATACTCCGTTCTGGCGTTTGTCCCGGTCAGGCCCGGACAAACGCCCGATGAAGTCTACCCGGCTCTATGACGCAGACCTGGCTCGTCCGCCGAGAGGACGCTGCGGGCTGCTTCGTCCAGCACCGCTGCACGAGCATCGAACGAATGGTCCCGTCGTATGCGCTCGCTCGCACGAGCGAGCGCATCTGCATCCGCGAAGATCGTGTCGGGATCCGCTTGCAGCAGGCTTACCAGATGCTCCGCGTCGCGGTATGTCACCACGGCCCCCTCGAAGACGGCGTCGATGCCCTCGACCTCTTCGGAGATCACCCGTCCTCCCACCGCAACCACGTCGAAAGGCCGCATAGCGATGAAGCCGTGCCGGCGCATCTCAGGCCACTGATCGTTGAGCACGATTGACGCGGACTCGTATCTTTCGGCGAGTTGCTCGTGCGGAAGAGACCGCGCGACAATCGCTGACTGCGAGATGAATGGACGCCAGTCAGGTCCGTAGACACGGACGGGGATACCCGCCGCGAGCGGTACGACCACGCTCGGGCGGGCGATGCCGCGCGCCGTGCCGACGAACACGATCTCATCGGTGCGGCGCACCCCCCGCGGATGGAAAAGATCGGTGTCGGTGCATTCGAGGAGCGACTCGACGGCAACCCCCCACCGGGCAGTCGACGCGCGCGACCAGCTTTCGGAAGCGGCGAACACACGATCGAAGGCGACGACCTCGTTTCGCGTCACGGCATCGGGGTGGCTGATGATCCAGAGCAGGTTCACCCCGGCCCTCGCCCGCGATCGGGGCGGGTCGATTCGATAGGGGCCGCGCACGACGACATTGACGTCGTCGAGGTAACTCGTCGGACGATCACGCGCGTCGAAAGCGTCCACTACGACCATGTGACCGCGCCGGCGCAGGGCGGCCGCCAGGCCGCGCGCGAAGTGAGCGTCGCCCCAGACTGCCCCTTGTCGACCGGCTGGCGCGCAGATTTTGATAGCCCACCGCTGTGCCTCAGCATGCGGAGCGCGCCAGCGGAGCCGAGGTGCGTCGCGAGTCTTCCCCCCGTCGGGCCACGACTCCACGTCGAAACCCGCGGCATCGATGATCGGCTCCACCAGCGCACGGTGTATGGCCGGGTGTGTGAGCCCCACCTGGTCGCGGCGGTAGGCGAGCTGAGGTTCCTCCAGCAGAGGACGGAGACGTGTCAACACTCGGCGAGGGGTGCGAGGAGGGAGCCGCCGGGACAGCTCCGTGGCTGAGATCGTGGGATACGTCAACGCCACCGCGAGCGCATCCAGCGGACAAGCGAGCGTTCTGCCGTGGAGGAGGGGAACCTCGAGGACGTCATCCAGCGTGTCGATGTCGTCGACAGGATGCGCCTCCAGAACTCCCCATGGCCGTCGACCACCGACGTCAGCCGCGCCGAGACCCGCGACCGTTCCGTCCTGAGCACGATGGGCGGGGATGACGGCCGCCCCCTCTCGAGCGGCGGCCTCAAGGTCTCGAATGTCGGCGATCGAAAACTCCGCACGTGCATCCAGGACTACCGCAACACCGGACGTCCTCCCTTCAACCGCGTCGGAGATCACGGCGCCCCATACAGCCCGGCAACGGTGGCCGCGAAGTGTCAACTCAGGGAAAATTCCCGCGAGCAGATGCGCGCTGATCCATTGAGACGCGTCCACACCGACGAGAGGAACGACGATCTCCGCCGTGTCGGCGAGGTCGAGAAGTTGCACGAGCTTGCGCGCATATCGCCGGTCGTGCGCTTGCAGGGGCCGCACGATGACGGTCGACGACATTGCGCCTTTCCCTGCTCTCGCTCGCGTCCGGGGCCTGCGCCACGTGCGCGCGGCGACGATGGCGCGCCGACGAAATTCTGAAACGGTCATGGTGACTGAGCGCCCGGCCACGGTGACTTCGACGTCAGCACCCATGTCAGACCACAGGTGCTCTAGTCCCGGGGAACCCACGCGGCGGCTGAGGTCCACCGCGTCCCACCATGGGTGGACCTGAACGGTGTGCCGCTCGCTGACCAGGTAGGCGTAAAGGGCAGGAACGCGGAGGACTTCGGGAAGATCGGCCCCCGCAATGAGGTCGTCAAAAAGCGGGTTCAGACTCATTCCACGTCGAAATCCCCGAATGACGTAGTGGGCGATCGCAATTCCCCGTGGGAGACGTGCCAAACCCAATTGCGCCCCGTAGAACTCCGAGTCGACGAGCGCGGACCCATGGATCGCCCGACCCCACCACAGACGATCGGCTGCACGAACCACCGGTCCCAAGATCCGAGAGCCGCGCAGCGCGCGAACGATCACTCTCAACCGGTCCGGCATGAATCGATTCTATGCAACGGCATCAAGCGCGCAGAAACGAGCGACGTAGGCGCCGAAGCCGCGATAGCAACGGCTGATGCCCGTCGATCTCCCGCCGCACGTCGTCGCGGATCTCGTCGCGCAGACGCTCGTTCGCCTCGGTCAGGCGTCGATCGATGTGCGCGATGAGCTCCGCCTGCAGCGAGGCGAGGTACAGCGGCAGACCGTCGCCTTCGCGCCGCACCCACTCGGTGAGTGCGCGATCGCGCACACGGGCGTCGTCGACGGCGTGCTCGGCCGTCAGCGCGAACATGCTGTTGGCGTCGAGGCCGGTGGCATCCGGTCTCTGCGTCCAAAAGGCGAGCGCCTCCCCCGGGAGGAACCCGATGTCGCCGCGGCGGAGGAAGCGCAGGTACAGGTCCCAGTCCTCGACGGCGTCGAGCGTCTCGTCGTACCAGCCGACCTCGGCGTGCACCGCGCGCCGGTACAGCACCGAGATGGGCACGGCGCGGTTGACGCTCAGCATGTCGGTGAGCGAGATCCGCTGCATCCCGGCCCAGAAGGGGGCTCGACCGACCTCGATCCACGAGGCGCCCCGCTGTTCCTCGTACACGATCTCCGTGGGCACGGCGACGGCCAGGGCCTCCGGGTTCTCGTGGAGCCACGCGGAGGTGCGGGCGAGGAACTCCGGATGCCAGCGGTCGTCGTCGTCATGCAGCACGACGTACTCAGTGTCCAGGGCACGGACCCCGACGTTCGCGGCGACGCAGCGGCCGCCCTCGCCCGCAGCGATATGCCGCACGCGCACGTCGGCCAGACCGGCTTCCGCCACGATGCCGTCGACCTCCGCCGGGTCTCCCCCGTCGTTGACGATCACGACGCCGTACTCGACGAACGTCTGCGCCGCGATGTCGGCGAGAGCCCGACGCAGGAAACCGGGCCGGTGCCGGGTACGGACGACGATCCCGACGCGCGCGCTCATGCTGTCGAGCATAGGGGCGCCCGCCTCACAGCTCCGCGTGCAGCGCCCACACCCGCTCGGCCGACGCTCTCCACGCGAAGCCCTTGGCGCGGTCGCCGGCCAGGACCCGCAGTCGCTCGGCGTCCTCGCCCAGGGCACGCTCGAGGGCGGCACCGAGCTGGTCGGAGGTCGCGAACGCGGCGGCGTCGGCGAGCACTTCGTGCAGCACCGGGGTGTCGACGGCGGCGATGGGGACACCCACCGCGAGGGCGTCGACCGCCCGCCACGGCCAGTCGACCCGGGGGCTCGCGGCGACGAAGGCCGCGGCGTGCGAGAGGACCGCTGCGCGATCCCAGCGGTCGAGGGAGCCGCGGGCGTGGATCCGCGTCTCGGCGAGGCCCGCGGCCGAGGCGATGTCGATGACGGCCGGCTCCTCCCCCTCGGGGACGTCGAGGACGACGACGTCGCCCTCCCAGCCGGACGCGACCACGGCCGCGAAAGCCGCGCCGAGGCCGTCGGAGGCCGCGCTCCCTCCGGCGGCGGCGACGAAGGTCTGAGGCAGATCGAGGGCGCGGAGCCGCCCCACCGCATCCGACGGGACGCGCAGCCCCGCTGCCGGAGCCCCGTTGATCACACGGACTTTCTTCACCAGCTTGGCCTTCGCGACCTCTGCGAGGCGCTCGGCCATGGCGTGCGTGGGGACGATCACCGCGTCGGCGTGCTTTCCCACTCGCGACAGCAACGCTCGAGCGGCGAGGACCTCGGCCTTGGGCAGCTCCTCGGGGGTCTCCCACGCCCGCAGGTCCCACACCGTCACCACGATCTGGTGCGTCTCGTTGACGCGGTCGTGACGCACGAGCGGCGCCAGCGGGGTCGGCGAGTGGATGAGTCCCTTGCCGATGCCCGGAGCCACCCCCAGCTGCCAGGATGCCGCGAGCTCGCGCCGACGCATCGACAGACGCGTCTCGGAGCTGAGACCGGCGATGGCATCGTCTTCGGGGATGCCCGGCGACGGGACGATGGCCCCGACATCGCAGCCGCGCGGGGCGGTGGCGATGAGGGCCTCGGTCAGTGAGGCCGAGGCTTCGGCGAGGTCGCGGGAGGTCGGGGCGACGAGCTGATCCAGCACGACGCGCAGGGTCACGGTCACGAGGAGGGCGCCTCCGTCTCGGTCGGCGGGTGCAGCTTGTCGTGCACCATCTGCTGCACCTGGGCGTAGTCGGGGTCGAACTCGTCGACGCCGCCCGCCGGGGTGAGCTCGAGGGTGCCGACCGGCTGGTCTTTGGCCTTGCGCGCCAGGTTCACCAGGGTCGGGGCGATGAGGCCCTGCGGCAGGTCGGTCTCGACGATGTTGGTGCCCGCGGTGGCGACGTCTTGGAAGTGCGTGAGCACGTTCTGCGGCGTGGTCTGCGCGAGGATCGCCTCCTGCAGCTCGCGCTGACGACGCATGCGGTCGAAGTCGCTCGTCGTGTAGCGCGAGCGAGCGTACCACTGCGCGGTGTCGCCGTCCATGTGCTGCTGACCGGGCTCTACCCAGCCGAAGGCCCAGTCGTCGACGGGCTGGCCGTCGTAGGCGGGGCCACCCTTCGGCAGGCGCTCCTTGACGTCGATGTCGACGCCGCCGAGCGCGTCGACCAGGTCGGCGAAGCCCTTCATGTCGATGAGCACGTAGTACGGGATCTGGATGCCCATGATCCCCTCGGCGGCATCCTTCGTCGCTTCGATGCCGGGCTCGGATCCCTGAGAAACGGCGTTCGGGTAGAGCGTGTTGCCGTCCTGGCACACCTCGACCTCGGTGCGGAGCTGATTGATGCCGCTCCCCCAGCCGCAGGTCGCGTTGGCATAGCCGGTGTGGCCGTTCGGGTACTTGTCCTGCATCGGTCCCGGCGCGAAGGGGAAGTGCGGCATGTCGCGCGGGATGCCGGTGATGGTGGTCGCTCCGGTGTCGGCGTTGATCGAGACGACCGAGATGCTGTCGAAGCGCATCGAGTCCCGCCCCTCACCGGAGTCGGCGCCGAGAAGGAGGATGTTGTAGTACCCGTCCGACGGCGGCACGACGGGGGCGGACTGCGCGAACAACTCCGAGAAGGTGTCTCGGGTCGTGCCCGCGGTCTGCGCGGCCCACGCCGCGCCCGAGCCCGAGAGCACGAGGAGCGCGACGGAGACGAACGCCACGCCCACGCGCGAGAACGCGCGCAGACGGACCAGTCGGACCAGTCGGAGGGTGTCGATCGTGAGCACGACCCACAGCACGATGTAGGCGACGAGGACGATCTGCACGAGTGTCAGTGGGAGGGGGCGGAACCACGACAGGAAGTCGGGGATGAACGATCCGGTTGCCAGGGCGAACAGTCCGCTGGGCATGAGCAGCGCACCGAGTCCCGCGAGCACGAGGATGGTCCACATCAGCAGGGTCGCTGCGAGGCCGAACCGCCCCAGCCGCCTGTTGCCGGCGAGCACCTGGGCGGAGCCCGGGAGCAGGAAGTTCAACGCGACGAGCCACCAGCCGCGGCGCGTCATGACGGCCGTCGAGGTGGCGTCGGGGTTGCGCAGGGGACGCTGCTCGACGACGTGCGCCTGGGATCGTGGACGAGCGGCCGCGAGCGTCATAGGGAGTCCTTCAGACGTCGGTTCTTCTCTTCGACCTGCGCTTCGAGGTCGCGCGCGTAGGCCTCGACGCGCTCGGCGAGGGCGGCGTCGGCGCTGCCGAGGATCCGCGCGGCGAGGAGACCGGCGTTCTTGGCCCCGTTGATCGAGACGGTCGCCACGGGAATGCCCGCGGGCATCTGCACGATCGACAGCAGCGAGTCGAGGCCGTCGAGCGTCGCCAGCTGCACGGGGACGCCGACGACGGGGAGGGCGGTGACGGATGCCAGCATGCCCGGCAGGTGCGCGGCTCCCCCGGCCCCCGCGATGATGGCGCGCAGCCCGCGCCCCCGCGCCTCGCGGCCGTAGCGGATGAGCTTGTCGGGTGTGCGGTGCGCCGAGACCACCTCGACCTCGTGCGGGATGCCGAACTCGGTCAGCACTTCGCTGGCGGCGTTCATCACGCGCCAGTCGGAGTCGGAGCCCATGACGACGCCGACCACGGGCGTCTCGGAAGAATGCAGCGGCCGGGTCACCGGTCCAGGGTAGGTGGACTCGCTGGAAGATCTCGGAACGGCGCGCTCAGTCGAAGAACGCGGCGGCCGCGCGACCCTCGTAGACGACGTCGTCGAGGTCCTCGCCGATGACGTTGACGTGACCGACCTTGCGGCCCGGACGCGGGGCTTTGCCGTAGGTGTGGATCTTCGCGGCGGGGTGCGCGGCCATCGCCGCGGAGAACCGCTCGTCGAGGGTGCCTTCGGCAGGCCCACCCAGGACGTTGATCATCACCGACCAGGGTGCCACGGCATCCGTCGATCCGAGGGGCAGATCGAGGACCGCGCGCAGGTGCTGCTCGAACTGGCTCGTGACCGCTCCGTCCTGCGTCCAGTGACCGCTGTTGTGGGGGCGCATGGCGAGTTCGTTGATGAGGATGCGCTCGTCGCTCGTCTCGAAGAGCTCGACGGCGAGCATGCCCGTGACACCGAGCCCCTCGGCGACGGCGACGCCGATCTCGGCGGCCACGCGCTGCACGCGGGCGTCGGCGCGAGGAGCCGGGGCGACGACCTCGGCGCACACGCCGTCGCGCTGCACGGTCTCGACCACGGGGTAGGCGCGCACCTCGCCCGAGGGACGACGTGCCACCTGCTGGGCGAGTTCGCGCGTGAAATCGACGAGCTCCTCGACCAGGAGCGAGCCGCCGTTGCCGTCCTCGGCGAGGGCGGCGAACCAGTCGTCGGCTTCGGTCGCGGCCGACACGACCCGCACGCCCTTGCCGTCGTATCCGCCCCGCGGCGTCTTCACGACGGCGCGGCCGCCGTGGGCGTCGAGGAAGTCCTGCAGCTCGGATGCCGCGGACACCGCCGCCCAGTCGGGCTGCGGGAGCCCCAGCTCGGCCATCTTGGCGCGCATGACCAGCTTGTCCTGCGCGACCCCGAGGGGTGCCGGCCCCGGGTGGACGCTGACACCGGCGTCGACGAGGGCGGCGAGCACATCTTGCGGCACGTGCTCGTGGTCGAAGGTGATCACGTCGACGTCGCGGGCGAAAGCCAGCACGGTGTCGGCGTCGCGGTAGTCGCCGACCGCTGTCGCGGCGAGCGCGGCCGACATGCCCTCGCTCTCGGCGAGGACGCGGATCTCGGCCCCGAGCTCCACAGCGGGCGCGATCATCATCCGCGCCAGCTGTCCGCCACCGACCACTCCGACTCGCAGCGCCATGCCGCTCCTTCCGTCGGCATCCATTCTGTCTGGCCGCCCGCGGGGACGCGAGCCGGACGGATGCCGACACGGCTCCCGCGACGAAACTGCCTGCCGGCGACGGTTGGGGCTCTGAGGGGCGAGGCTCGGCTCAGACGCCGCCGACGGCCCCCGAGCCGAAGGTCTGCGCGTCGCGGTGGGCGAGGATCTGGTTGACCTCGACCTGGTCGACCAGCGTCTCGTGCACCAGAGCCGCGTGCGGGATGTTCTTCAGCCGCAGCACCGGCTCGACGCCGTTCGAGAGCGAGAGGGTCCCGGCTCCCCACATCCGTTGCAGGATGCCGCGGCGCATCTGGATCGCGTATCCGCGTACGTGTGAGATCTCGCGACGGTTCGCTCCGAACGGTCCCGAGCGCTCGATCACGCGGCGCGTCGTGATGGTCCACGTGTGCGACAGCCACACGAGGTACGGAATCACGGTGAGCAGCAGCACGAGCAGGCCCGCCGCCGTCAGCAGCATCCAGTTCTCGTAGGGGGCGGGAAGGTTGTCGTAGTAGTAGGCCGTGGCCCCGGCGACCCCGATCAGCACGAGGGCCGACCAGAACAGCCGCCGCGCGTGCGAGCGCAGGCGCGCGATGCGCAACTCGGGCGCAGCCGTGCCCGGCGCCGGCGTGCGCGGGCGCCCGATCGAGTTCGACGGCTGGGTCACGGTCTCATTCTGCGAGACGGAGGCGCCCGTGTGCCGCCGCCACGCGGAGTGCCGCGCCGTCAGCGCACGTGGACGACGTCGCCGGCCGAGACGACGGTCTCGATGGTGCCGGCTTCGACGACGAGCCGTCCGTCGCGGTCCAGACGCGCGGCGGTGCCCTGGAGCGTCGACCCGTCGGGCAGGGCGACGGTGACCTCTCGTCCAACGGTGGCGCAGAGCTTCTCGATCTCGTGGTGGACGCGCTCGACGTCGTCGTGCACGAGACGGGCCAGGGTCTTGCCGAGATCCTCGAGGTAGTCGGCGAGCAGTCGGTCGTCGTCGCACTCCGCACCGATCGCGGCGAACGAGGTCGCGGTCGTCACCGGAAGATCGGTCCGGCCCATCCGGGTGTTGACGCCCGCCCCCACCACGACGGTGTCGGGTGCCCCGGGGACGACCTCGGCCAGGATGCCGCAGATCTTGCCCCCGTCGACGAGCACGTCGTTGGGCCACTTCAACTCGGCCGTCCCCCCGTGGCCGGTGAGCTGGGCGCGAACGGCGCGGGTCATGGCCGCACCGGCCGCGAGCGGGATCCACCCGCGCTGCTCCGCCGGGATCATCGTCGCATCGACGACGACCGAGACGGCGAGGGCGGTTCCGGCCGGGGCCGTCCAGGTTCGGTCGAGGCGCCCGCGCCCGGCGCGCTGGTCGTCGGTGACGAGGAGCGACAGGTGCGGCCAGCCGCCGGGGTCGGCCGCGACCGCGGCGATCACGTCGGCGTTCGTGGAGTCGGTCGTCTCGACGACCTGCACGCGGGGGCTGTGGGCGGCGGCTTGCGGGTATCCAGCGGCGGGGATCGGCATGAGCACACCCTAGGGAACGGCCGGGTTCCCGGCATCCGCTTGCGTTCTCCTTCGCGGCGCGACAGGGCGGGGCATAGGCGGATGCCACAGCACCCCGCGCATTCGCTTGTGCGCACCCTCCAACGCGGGCGGCGATGCGGTCGCTAGGGTGGAAAGCGTGACCGACCAGCCCGATCTCTTCACCACCGCCGGCAAGATCGCGGACCTCCGCAGCAGGTTCCAGGAGGCGGTCGTCGATGCCGAAGCCGCCGCTCGAGACAAGCAGCACGCGAAGGGCAAGCTCACCGCCCGCGAGCGCCTCGAGATGCTGGTCGACCCCGGCTCCTTCGTCGAGCTCGACGAGTACGTGCGCCACCGCACCACCGCCTTCGGCATGGACAAGTCCCGCCCCTACGGCGACTCCGTCGTCACCGGCACGGGCACGATCCACGGTCGGACGGTCGCGGTCTACGCGCAGGACTTCTCCACCTTCGGCGGCTCTCTCGGCGAGGTCGCCGGCGACAAGATCATCAAGGTGATGGAGCTGGCCCTGCGAAGCGGCATCCCCATCATCGGCATCCTGGACTCGGGCGGCGCCCGCATCCAAGAGGGCGTCGTGGCGCTCGGCAAGTACGGCGAGATCTTCCGGCTGAACACCGCGGCCTCCGGCGTCATCCCGCAGATCTCGATCATCATGGGCCCGGCCGCCGGTGGCGCGGTCTACTCCCCCGCCCTCACCGACTTCGTCATCATGGTCGACAAGACCAGCCAGATGTTCGTCACCGGCCCCGACGTGATCAAGACCGTCACCGGCGAAGACGTCGGCATGGAAGAACT
Source organism: Microbacterium sp. SORGH_AS_0421 (assembly GCF_030818635.1). Lineage (NCBI taxonomy): Bacteria > Bacillati > Actinomycetota > Actinomycetes > Micrococcales > Microbacteriaceae > Microbacterium > Microbacterium sp. SORGH_AS_0421. The sequence continues at coordinate 1,930,196 of NZ_JAUTAO010000001.1, read as the reverse complement.
CGGCGGCGCCCACACCCACAACACCCGCTCGGGCGTCGCGCATTACCTGGCCGACGACGAGGACGACGCGATCGACTACGCCCGCGGCCTCATCAGCTACCTCCCCGACAACAACCTCGCCGAGATCCCGGTCTACGACACCCCGTTCGAGTTCGAGACGACGGATGCCGATCGCTCGCTGAACACGGTCATCCCCGACTCCCCGAACCAGCCGTACGACATCCACACCGTCATCGACGGCATCGTGGATGCCGCCGAATTCCTCGAGGTGCAGCCGCTGTTCGCGCCGAACATCGTGATCGGCTTCGGTCGCATCGAGGGGCGCACGGTCGGCATCATCGCCAACCAGCCCTCGCAGATGGCCGGCACGTTGAACATCGACGCGGGCGAGAAGGCCAGCCGCTTCGTGCGTTTCTGCGACGCGTTCTCGGTGCCCATCGTGACCCTCGTCGACGTGCCCGGCTATCTCCCGGGCACCGATCAGGAGTGGACCGGCGTCATCCGCCGCGGCGCCAAGCTGCTGTACGCCTACGCCGAGGCCACCGTGCCCCTGGTCACCGTGATCCTGCGCAAGGCCTACGGCGGCGCGTACATCGTCATGGGCTCGAAGCAGCTCGGTGCCGACATCAACCTCGCGTGGCCGACCGCCGAGATCGCCGTCATGGGCGGCCAGGGCGCGGTGAACATCCTCTACCGCGGCGAGATCAAGCGCGCAGAGGAGGCCGGCGAAGACGTCGCCGCCGTGCGCACGCGCCTCGCGAACGAGTACACCTACAACGTGGCATCCCCGTTCCTGGCCGCCGAGCGCGGCGAGCTCGACGGGATCATCGAGCCGGCGCAGACGCGCGTGTCGATCGCCAAGGCGCTTCGGGCCCTGCGCAACAAGCGCGCGAGCCTGCCCGCGAAGAAGCACGGGAACATCCCGCTGTGAGCGACGCCCCCCGTACCGACGACCCCCGCCCGTTCGTGGCGGAGGTCGTGCGCGGCACGCCCACCGAGGAGGAGCTGGCCGCGGCGATCGTCGTGGTCAGCGACGCGTACGTCCGCGAGGTGGCCGACGCCACCGTCCCCGACGACACTCCGCGCTCGCGCTGGGAGTTGTCGGCGCGGGGCCTGCGCGCCCCGCTGAACCGCACCGCGGGATGGCACGGTTTCACCGGCTGACACCTGTTCGAACTGTCCCCCGAAATACCTACAGACGGGCGGGAGACACTGCCGAATACTGGAGGAGCTGGAACGCATCACGCGTTCGGTCGGACCGCTCACTCGAGCCGGATTCGGCCGTGCGGACGGTTTTCGGGTAACCGTTCGCCCGGGTGAGGGGCTGGCGCATTCGCCGCCCCTCACCCTCATCCTCTTCCCCCGCGGAGGGCATGGCGGCGCCGACGGACCCCCCTCACGTCGCCGCCGCCGGCCGCGCGCGGTGCGAGTTCGACGTGTGCGGCGCGGGGTCTTCTCGGATCAGCGAACGGCACCCCTCGGGTCGCCGTCAGCGCGGGCGACGGATCTCTCGCCAGAGGTCGACCTGATCGTCGTCTCCCCCGGCGCTGTCGCCGGCGGAGCGCCCCACGATCGTCACGGCGATCTCGTGGTGCGGCGACGTGCGGATGATCACCCGCTCCGACGACGCCTCGCGGAGGATCTCGGCCAGCTCGGCACGGATGCCGTTCAGGGCGCCGACACCGAGCCCCTCCAGACCCCCCTCGTCGAAGAGGCTGACCGCGGAGCCGCGGCGCCTCGCGGCGTCGATCTCGGCGCGGACGCCGTCGTCGAGGAGCCGGTTTCCGCGCAGTTCATCGCGCAGGCTCGCCTCGGCGTGCCGGGCCGCCTGTTTGTCCGCGGCACGCAGATTGCCGCCGTTCTCGATGGTGCGGGCGAGGATCGGACCCGCCGCCTGCAGGGCCCGCTGCACGTGCAGCCGACGCTCGCGCTGACGACCGCTCTGCGAAGCCTGCCAGGCGGATGCCGCCTGCTGGAGCTCCGCGAGGTGCTCGGCGTCGCGGGCCGCGCGATCGAGGGCGATGGTCACGAGCTGCGCCGCCGTGACCCAGACGATCGAGCCCACGAGGCCCAGGCTGAGCGCCTGGAGCGGCCCGAGCCAGAAGGACGTCGAGACGGTCAGGACCAGCGTGCCGACCCAGGCGACGATCGGACGGCGCCGCACCATGACGATGGTCATGAGCGCACCGACGCCGCCGATCACCCAGGTGACGAACGGCTGCGTGCGACCGGCCTCGGTGACGGCGAGGAACGGCGCGTTCGAGACGATCACCGCGACGAAGAGGGCGAGGGTGACGCCCCACGCGGGGAGCCGCGCCCGCGTCGCCGACGACGACTGCCCCCGCCTGTCGCGGGCACCGATCGCGAAGATCCACAACCACGTCACGGGGAGGTAGATCACCAGCGCCGCAACGATCAGCCATCCGCGCACGACGGTCTCGGGCGAGGTCCAGATGAGGCCGCGCGCGGCGAGATAGGCGGTGAAGGCCAGGCCGATGACCGAGAGGATGGAGCGGACGGTCACCAGCGGTCACCGCTCTCCCACTCGAGGGTCACGGTCGTTCCGCCTGCGTGGGAGTCGATCTCGCTGCGACCGCCGACGGCGGCGAGCCGCGCGTCGATCGAGCCGCGGATGCCGAGCCGATCGGCCGGGATCGAAGCGATGTCGAAACCGGGTCCGGTATCGCGCACCCGCACCGAGACGCTCCCCGGCGAGGCATAGCCGGTCAATTGCACGGTGAGGCCCTGCGCGTCGGCGTGCTGTACCGCGTTCGCGACCGCCTGCATCGCCGCGAGGACGAGCGCGCGCGCGATGCGGCCCGGCACGTACGGCGTGCCCTCGTCGACGTGACGGACCACGGTCAGATCGACCCCGAGGTCCCGAGCGGACGCCTCGATGTCCTCGGCCAGACGCAGCGCGGAGACGGGCTCGTCGCTGCCCTCCAGAGAGTCCTTCTCGGCGTTGGCCAGTCGCGTCAGCGCCTCGCGGGCCATGCTGACCGCCAGCGTGCGCTCACGGGGGGTGGTCGCGCGGTCGGCCGCCAGCAGGGCCCCCAGCACGCTGTCGTGCATGAGGGCGGCCACGGCGACGCGCTCGTGCTCCGTCGCGGCGGTGGCGGCCGCTGCGGCGTAGCTGGTCACCGCCGAGGCGCGAGCCTGATCCACGTTCGCGGCGATGGAGCGGTACATCCAGCCGAGCGTCACCAGGACGCTGCCCAGGATGAGCGCGAACGAGACGTCCAGGGCGATCGGGACGAAGAACTCGCTGCGTCCGCCGGCCTGCAGCAGGCGGACCACGCCGAACAGAAGCGGCGCCGCGACCGTCCATACGACCTGCAACGACAGGGGGAAAGCGACCACGGTCGCGACGGTGGCGACGTTGACCAGGTAGAAGATCCACGGGTTCTCGGTGGGGACGGGCGTGGGTCCCCCGGCCGTGGCAACCGGCCAGAGCGTCAGCGCGAGCATGAAGACGACCGCGAACACGCCCGAGAACACCCGCGCGAAGCGCCCCACGGTGCACGCGGCGATCATGGCCACCAGCGGGACGAAGACCGAGAGCACGAGCGGAATGTGCCACCCGGCGGCCTCGTCTCCGGGCCCGAACGCCGCGACGAAGGCCTGGAGCCCCAGCACGAGCGAGCCCGGCCCCACGATGAGGGTGATGACGCGCTCGATGCGCGTCTGCGTGAACGCCCCCTGCTCCGCCTGCCCCTCGCGCGTGTGCGGGATGCGTCCCCACGCCTCGTCGAGCACGGACCGATGGTTCTCAGCCATGGAGTGGAGCGTCATCGGGTGCGTCCTGCAGGATGCCGTCTTCCATGGCCCGTCGCAGCAGATCGACCTTGGTCGGTGCCGGACGCCCCACCTCGACGTACTTCACGCGGACGCGGGTGATGTTCTCCTTGGCGGTGGAGTACGCAACGCCCAGTCGATCGGCGACCGCCTTCAGCGGCAAACCGGCGGCGTACAGACGCAGGACCTCTCGCTCGCGGGTCGAGAGCTGCGCGTCGGCGAACTCGCGATCGCCCTCGACGGCGCTGGCCCACTCGACGTTGTCGAGCACCTCTCCGCGGGCCACGGTGCTGATGGCGCCGAGCACCTCGTGCGTCGGCGACGACTTGCTGACGATCCCTGCGGCTCCGGCGGCGAGCGCCTCGCGCACCGCCGCAGCGCGGTCGGCGACGCTGTGGATGATGACGCTCGAGCCGTCGCGGACGACACGGTCGACGTTCTCCGAGACGGTCGTGCCGTCTCCGAGCGTCAGATCGAGCACGACGACGTCGGCGGGGGTGGCCGCGGCGGCCTGCCTCCACGAGAGGTACGAGGCGACGTTCGCGCCCGAGAAGACGACCTCGGTGGCTTCGGTGCGCGCGAGAGCGGCCTCCAGCCCGAGTCGGACCGATTCGTGGTCATCGATCAAGGCGACGCGCGTCATCCCCACATCGTATCGGCGCGGGGGCAGGCGGGGCGGGAGCGTTCTCGCGGTCCGGCGCGTCAGCGGCGCAGGACCGTGACAGCTTCGACGTGATGCGAGTTCGGGAACAGGTCCACACCCCGGATGCCACGCTCCGCCCGATAACCGAGCTCCGCGAACAGCGCCAGATCACGGGCGAGGGCGACGGGATCGCACGCGACGTAGACGACCGCCGAGGGAGAGAGCGCGGCGATGCCCTCCACCGCCGCGCGGCCGGCACCCGCACGCGGCGGATCCAGCAGCACGACGCCGCGCTCCAGGCGCGCGCGCTCGCGCTCCGACGCACCGGCGGCGAGGGTCTTCACGTAGCGGTCGACCCGCGCGGTCTCGGCGCGCGCGCCGACCCACTCGGCGAGGTTCTCTCCGGCGTGCTCCGTCGCACGGGGGTCGGACTCCACGCTGACCACGCGCGTGGACGCCCCGCCCAGCTCGGCGAGGGATGCGGCGAAGAGCCCGACCCCGCCGTAGAGGTCGAGGTGCATCGCCTCGGGGTCGAGCTCGCCCACCGAGGCGTGCAGTTCCGTCTTCACGAGAGAGGTCAGGGTGTGCGCGGCGAGGCGGTGCACCTGCCAGAAACCCCCGGCATCGACCCGGAAGACGCGCTCGCCCACGATCTCTTCGACGACCTCGGGTGCGGCGCTCGAGCGCTCGCCGTCGGGACGGGGAAGCACGCGGACGCGTCCGTCGGTCGGCTGGACGAGGTCGATGCGCCCGGGCCGTGCTCCCGCGCGGACCTCGGCGGCCGCGCGGGCGATCGCCTCGGTCGCGAGGGGGAGGTCGGGGGTCTCGACGACGTGGTGCGAGCGTGCGGCGTACGCGCCGACGCGACCTTCGTCGTCGACGTGGAGGCTCACGCGCGTGCGCCATCCGGTTCCATCGGCGGTCTCGGGGCGATCCGCATCTCCGGCGGGACGCAGATCGATCGGCAGCTCGAGGCGGCCGACGCGCTCCATCGCCTCGCGCACGACGCGCTCCTTCAGCACGCGCTGATGCGACAGGTCGATGTGGCCGAACTCGGCACCGCCCACGCGCTCCGCGGGATCGACGTCGATGCCGGCCGAACGCCACACGTGCGGACGACGCTCGGCAGCGGCATCCACGACTTCGACGGCCTCGGCGCGCCAGAACGCCTTCTTGCGCGTGTCGGTGAGCCGCGCGCGGACGCGCTCGCCCGGCAGCGTGTCGGATACGAAGACGACGCGCCCCTCGTGCCGCCCGACGAACACACCGCCGTGGGCGATACCGGTGATGTCGAGTTCGATGAGGTCGCCGTCGTGCATGCTCCGAGCCTGTCACATGCGGCCGGGAGAGCACCCGGCGGTCGGGCGAGACAGCGCGCCGAGGCCGCCGAAAAGGGCTCGCGCCCGCGCCGACGGGGTCGCGAGCCGGCGCGAACCGCCGACGCCGAGCGCGCTCGTGGGTAGCGTTGTCGTATGCGCGTGTGCCTGGCATCCACCTCTCCCGCCCGCCTGATGCTGCTGCGGCAGGCGGGGATCGAGCCCGAAGCGCGCGCACCGCAGGTCGACGAGGAGGCCGTGGTCGCCGAGGTCGAGGCCGCCGAGGGGCGACGTCTTCCCGCGACGGAGCACGTCCTGCTGCTCGCGCGCCGCAAGGCCGAGGACGTCGCCCGGCGACTGCACGCCGAGGAGCCCGACTTCGACGGGTTCGTCATCGGCGGCGACTCCATGTTCGCGCTCGGCGACGAGATCCTCGGCAAGCCCTACACTCCCGAGGCGGCGACCGCACGCTGGCTCGACATGCGCGGGCGCACCGGCGTGCTGCACTCCGGCCACAGCGTGTTCCGCCTCTCCCCCGGCAGCGAGCCGCGTGAGGCACACGCCGTGGCGGAGGCGTCGGTGACCTTCGCCGACGACGTCGACGAGGACGAGATCGCCGCCTACGTCGCCAGCGGCGAGCCTCTGCTCGTGGCGGGGGCCTTCACGGTCGACAGCCTCGGCGGCGCCTTCATCGAGCGCGTCGAGGGCGACCCCTCCACGGTGGTCGGGATGTCGCTGTCAACCATTCGTCGTCTCGTGCGGGAACTCGGCGGTTCGTGGACCGCGCTGTGGAACCGTTCGTAGACTCCCCCACACGTTTTTCGGCGTTTCTTGTCGAGGAGGGTCAAAAAGCAGGGGTGCCCCCTCGCTAGGCTGGGAGGATGCCGAAGATCGCCAAGGTCCTTGTCGCCAACCGCGGCGAGATCGCCGTCCGAGTCATCCGCGCCGCCCGTGATTCGGGGAAGGCCTCCGTCGCCGTCTACGCCGATCAGGACCGTGACGCTCTGCACACCCGCCTCGCCGACGAGGCGTACGCCCTGGACGGGGCGACGAGTGCCGACACCTACCTGTCGATCGAGAAGATCCTCTCGGTCGCCCGCCGCTCCGGCGCCGACGCCGTCCACCCCGGCTACGGCTTCCTCGCCGAGAACGCCGACTTCGCCCGCGCCGTGATCGGCGCCGGCCTCGTGTGGATCGGCCCCTCCCCCGATGCCATCGAGGCCCTCGGCGACAAGGTCACGGCGCGTCACGTCGCCGAGAAGGTCGGCGCACCGCTGGCCCCCGGAACCCCCGGCCCCGTCTCGGGTGCCGACGAGGTCATCGCCTTCGCCGAGCAGGTGGGCCTGCCCATCGCCATCAAGGCCGCATACGGCGGCGGCGGCCGCGGGCTCAAGGTCGCCCGCGAGCTCGACGAGGTCGCCGAGATGTTCGAGTCGGCCACGCGCGAGGCGGTCGCCGCCTTCGGTCGCGGCGAGTGCTTCGTTGAGAAGTACCTCGACAAGCCGCGGCACGTCGAGACCCAGTGCCTCGCGGATGCCGCCGGCAACGTCGTCGTCGTCTCGACCCGCGACTGCTCGCTACAGCGCCGTCACCAGAAGCTGGTGGAGGAGGCCCCGGCCCCCTTCCTCAGCGACGAGCAGAACGCGGTGCTGTACTCGGCATCCAAGGCCATCCTGAAAGAGGTCGGCTACGTCGGCGCGGGCACCTGCGAGTTCCTCATCGGCGCGGACGGCACCATCTCGTTCCTCGAGGTCAACACGCGCCTGCAGGTCGAGCACCCCGTGTCCGAGGAGGTCACCGGGATCGATCTGGTGCGCGAGCAGTTCCGCATCGCCGAGGGCGAGGAGCTCGGCTACGACGACCCCGCGCCGACCGGCCACTCGATCGAGTTCCGCATCAACGGCGAGGACCCGGGCCGCGGGTTCCTGCCTCAGCCCGGCCCCATCCACGTCTTCAAGACGTTCGGCGGTCCCGGCATCCGTCTCGACTCCGGCGTGACCGCCGGCGACAGCGTCTCGGGCGCCTTCGACTCTCTGCTGGCGAAGATCATCGTCACCGGTCGCGACCGCGCCGAGGCCCTCGAGCGCGCCCGCCGCGCCCTCGACGAGTTCGAGGTCGCCGGCATGCCGACCGTGATCCCCTTCCACCGCAAGGTCGTTCGCGACCCCGCCTTCACCGCTGAGGACGGCGAGTTCGGCGTCTTTACGCGCTGGATCGAGACCGAGTTCGTCAACGACATTCCCGCGTGGGACGGCGAGCTCGAAGCTCCCGCCGCCGCACCCGGCCGCCACACCGTGGTCGTCGAGGTCGGTGGCAAGCGCCTCGAGGTGAGCCTGCCCGACCGCATCACCGCTGCCGCTCCCCAGGTGGGCCGCCCGGCCGTCGCTCCCCCCACGCGCCGCTCGCACGGGGCGTCGCCCACCGCCGGAGCCACCGGAGACGCGGTCAAGTCGCCCATGCAGGCCACGATCGTCAAGGTCGCCGTCGAGGAGGGCCAGCAGGTCGTCAAGGGCGACCTGGTCGTCGTGCTCGAGGCGATGAAGATGGAGCAGCCGATCCAGGCCCACAAGGACGGCACGGTCGCGGGCATCGACGCCGCCCCCGGCACCACCGTCTCGGCCGGTCACCAGTTGCTGCTGATCAGCTGACGTCGCGCTCCGATCGACCGGCGCCGCGCTCCCTCGGGGGCGCGGCGCCGTCGTTCGTCTCCGGCGTCGTCCCCCGTCGCCCCACCTCACGCAGAAACGCTCTCCGCGCGCAGAAACACGAGCACAACACGTTTCCGTGCCCAGAAAGCGTTTATGCGTCAGCCAAACCCCTCGGGACGGCCACCGGGCGACGGATGCCGCAAGCCCACAGCCTCCGCGCTCAGTCGTCGCCGGGGCCTCTCCCCCACGCATAAACGCGATCCCCACGCAGAAACACGAGCACAACGCGTTTCCGTGCGCAGGAAGCGTTTATGCGTCGCCCCCCCGGGACGACCACCCGGCGACGGATACCGCTAGCCCACAGCCTCCGCGCTCAGTCGTCGCCGGGGCCTCTCCCTCACGCAGAAACGCTTTCCCCACGCAGAAACACGAGCACAACCCGTTTCCGCACGCAGGAAGCGTTTATGCGTCGCCCAGAACCCGCGGGACGACCACCCGACGACGGATGCCGCTAGCCCACAGCATCCGCGCTCAGTCGTCGCCGGGGCCTCTCCCCCACGCAGAAACGCGATCCCCACGCAGAAACACGAGCACAATGCGTTTCCGTGCGCAGGAAGCGTTTATGCGTCAGCCAGAGCCCGCGGGACGACCACCCGACGACGGATGCCGTAAGCCCACGGCATCCGCACCGCTCAGTCCTCGCCGGGGTCGTCGCGGTCGACGATGTGCATGGCGCGGGCGGCGTCGGTGATGCTCGACGTGAGCGAGGGGTACACGGCGAACACGCGCGCGACCTGGTCCACGGTCAGGCGGCGCTCGACGGCGATCGCGATCGGGTAGATGAGCTCCGACGCCTTGGGGCCGACGATCACGCCGCCCATCACGGTGCCGCTGCCCTCGCGGGCGATGAGCTTGACGAAGCCGTCGGTGATGCCCTGCATCTTGGCGCGGGGGTTCGCCGAGAGCGGGAGCTTGCGTACCTTGCCGGCGATGCGCCCCTCGATGACGTCCTGCTCGCTGAAGCCGACCGTGGCGATCTCGGGCGCGGTGAAGATGTTCGCGGTGATGCGGCGGGTCTCGAGCGGGATGACGACATCGCCCAGCGCGTGGAAGATGGCCTGACGGCCCTGCATCGAGGCGACGGATGCCAGGGGGTAGAAGTTCGTGCAGTCGCCGGCGGCGTAGATGTTGGGCACCGAGGTGCGGGCGACGCGGTTGACGCGGATGTGCCCCGACGGGGTCATCTGCACGCCCGCCTGCTCGAGACCGAGGCCGGCGGTGTTGGGGATCGAGCCGACCGCCATGAGACAGTGGCTGCCCTCGATCGTGCGTCCGTCGGCGAGGGTGACGACCACCCCGTCGCCGGTGTTCACGACCGAATCGGCCCGCGCCTTCGACAGCAGCGTCATGCCGCCGCGCTGGAAGACGCGTTCGAGGACGGCCGCGGCATCCTGATCCTCACCGGGGAGCACCTGGTCGCGGCTCGAGACGAGCGTGACCTTCGCGCCGAGGTTCATGTAGGCCGAGGCGAACTCCGCACCCGTCACGCCCGAGCCGACCACGATCAGGTGGGAGGGCACCGACTTCATGTTGTACAGCTGCGTCCACGTGAGGATGCGCTCGCCGTCGGGCTGGGCCGAGGGGAGCTCCCGGGGCGAGGCACCGACCGAGACGACGAGGGTCTCGGCCTCGATGCGATCGAAGTCCGTGCCGCCGGCCTCGGTCGAGACGACCACGGCGCCGTTGCCGTCGAGCCGGCCGTGGCCGGAGATGATGCGCACGCCCGCCTCGAGGAGCGAGGAGCGCATGTCGTCGGACTGCTGACGGGCGAGGGACAGCAGACGCTGGTTGACGGCGGCGAGGTTGATCGCGACCTCGGGGGTCAGGGGCTTGCCCCGGTCGTCCTTGGCGAACAGCTGCACGCCGAGGCTGCTGGCGTTGCGGATGGCGACGGCCGCATCGGCGGTGGCGATGAGGGTCTTGGAGGGCACGACGTCGGTGATGACGGCCGAGCCGCCCACGCCGGCGCGCTCGACGAGGGTGACGTCGGCACCGAGCTGGGCCGCCGACAGAGCGGCCTCGTACCCGCCGGGGCCGCCGCCCACGATCGCGACGGACTGCTTGCGCTCGAAGCTCTGCACCATGGCATCCATTCTGTCAGCGCCGGGTGGGTGCCGATGCGCCACTCGGCCCGCCCGGCCCGCCCGCCCGGCCCGCCCGACACGATCGACACGGTTGCCTGCCGTCTGGCCCGCGGGCCCCGCAGTTTCTAGAGTGGGGGAATGTCCAACAGCACTTCTCACCCGCTCGATGACCCGGCGGTCGACCCGTTCGAGGTCGCCACGGCCGCAGCGGCCGACATCGCCCGTCTCTCGGGCGTCGAGCACCACGACATCGCCGTGACCCTCGGGTCGGGCTGGGGCCGCGCCGCCGAACTCATCGGCGAAGAGACGGCGTCGTTCCCGGCCACCGAGGTCACCGGCTTCAGCAAGCCCGCTCTCGAGGGGCACGTCGGCACGCTCCGCAGCGTCCGCACCCCGGGCGGTAAGAACGTGCTCGTCATCGGCGCGCGCACGCACTACTACGAGGGCCACGGCGTCCGACGGGTCGTGCACAGCGTGCGCACGGCCGCGGCGACGGGCGCGACCACGATGATCCTCACCAACGGGGCCGGCGGCATCCGCGAGACGTGGAAGCCCGGTCAACCCGTGCTCATCAGCGACCACATCAACCTCACCGCCGACTCGCCGCTCGAGGGCGCGACCTTCGTCGACCTCACCGACCTGTACTCCAAGCGCCTGCGCGCGATCGCGCGCGAGATCGACCCCACGCTCGACGAGGGCGTCTACACGCAGTTCCGAGGGCCCCACTACGAGACCCCCGCCGAGGTGCAGATGGCCAAGGCCATCGGCGGCCACATCGTCGGGATGTCCACGGCCCTCGAGGCCATCGCGGCACGCCAGGCGGGCATGGAGATCCTCGGCTTCTCGCTCATCACGAACCTGGCCGCCGGCATCCAGCAGACCCCGCTCAGCCACGCCGAGGTGCTCGAAGCCGGCCGCGAGGCCGAGCCGGTCATCTCGGCGCTGCTGGCCCGCGTGATCGGCTCGCTGTGAGCGAGTACCTGTCCGCCGCCCGCGCCTGGCTCGCGCAGGACCCGGATGCCGTGACCCGTGACGAGCTGACACAGCTCATCGCACGCGTCGAGGGCGGGGATGCCGAGGCGACCGCCGACCTCGAGGACCGCTTCGCGACCCGTCTGGCCTTCGGCACCGCCGGGCTGCGCGGCACTCTCGGGGCGGGATCGAACCGCATGAACCGTGTGCTCGTGGCCCAGGCCGCCGCGGGCTTCGCCGCGTACCTGAACGAGCGCTCGTCCGGCGAGGCGCCGACCGTCGTGGTCGGCTACGACGGTCGGCGCAACTCCGACGTGTTCGCGCGCGACTCGGTCGAGATCTTCGCCGGGGCGGGCCTGAATGCGATCCTGCTGCCCCGACTGCTGCCCACTCCCGTACTCGCCTTCGCGGTGCGGCACCTGGGCGCCGATGCCGGCGTGATGGTCACCGCCAGCCATAACCCGCCGGACGACAACGGGTACAAGGTCTACCTCGGCGGCGACGACCAGGGCGCTCAGATCGTGTCGCCGGCCGACGCCGAGATCGCCGCCCACATCCAGCGCATCGCCGACGCCGGTGACGTCACGGTGCTACCGCGCTCGGTCGGGTACGCCAACGCCCCCGAGTCCGTCGTCGAGGCGTACATCGCGTCCACCGCCGAGGTGGCCCCGGCGCCCGCGGGAGCCTCGGGACTGCGCTGGGCGTACACCGCGATGCACGGCGTGGGATGGGAGACCTTCTCGCGCGTGCTGACGCAGGCCGGATACCCCGCGCCGGTGCTCGTCGAGGCGCAGATCCACCCCGACGGACGCTTCCCGACGGTGGCCTTCCCCAATCCCGAGGAACCCGGCGCGATGGACCTCGCGTTCGAGACGGCGCGGGTGTCCGACGCCGAGCTGGTCATCGCGAACGATCCGGATGCCGACCGCCTCGCCGTCGCGATCCCGGATGCCGAGACCGAGGGCGGATGGCGCCGGTTGAGCGGCAACGAGATCGGTCTGCTGTTGGGCTGGCGTGCGGCGCGCGCCGCGGCCTCGGCCGGAACGGGCGGCACTCTGGCCTGCTCTCTCGTCTCGTCGCCCGGTCTGCAGGCGGTGGCCGAGCACTACGGTCTCGACTTCCGCGCGACGCTCACCGGGTTCAAGTGGATCTCGCGTGCACCGGGGATCGTCTTCGGCTTCGAGGAGGCGCTGGGCTACCTCGTGAACCCCGACGTCGTCCGCGACAAGGACGGGATCTCCGCCGCGATCGCACTGCTGGGCATGGCCGCCGACGCCCGAGCCCAGGGCCGGACCGTCGCGGACCTGCTCCGTGAGTTCCGGGAGACGTTCGAGGCCTTTGCGAGCGACCAGATCTCGATCCGGGTCACCGATGTGAGCGAGATCGCCGGGATCATGGCATCCCTGCGTGCTCATCCGCCCGTCGCGGTCGGCGAGGTCGGCGTGAGCCGCATCGACGATCTGCTCCTCGGGGTGGACGGGCTGCCGCCCGGCGACGTGCTGCGCCTGTGGCTCGAGGACGGCTCGCGCCTGATCGTTCGCCCCAGCGGCACCGAGCCGAAGCTCAAGCTGTACCTCGATGTACACGCGGGTTCGGCCAAGAAGGCCAATCGTCGTCTGACGGCGCTGCGCGCCGGCGCCGAGGAGTTGCTCGTCGCCGCACGTAGCTGACGAGCGTCGTCCCGCGTCCGGATCACGGACGCGGGACGACGACGTCGGTCGGCGTGCGCCCCGTAGGCGCCGTCGACTCAGCGGCTGCCGGCCGCCAGTGAGGCGGGCACGGACGAGAACCTCTCGTAACGCCCCATCCCCAGTCGTGTTCGCGCGTGGTGCAGGTGGGATTCAACGGTTCGGACCGACAGACTCAGGCGAGCGGCGATCTCGGCGTTCGAGAACCCCGACGCGGCGAACTGGACGACCTCCCTCTCGCGCGCGGTCAACACTTCCAAGCGCGCCACGTCGCGTCCGGTCATCGTTCGCAACTCGTCCACGAAGGCGTGCAGCGAGGCGATGTCGAGCTGCTGGGTGAGGAGCTCGGCACGCTCGAGAACCTCCTCGGCCGGGACTCCGCTCTGCAACTGGAAGCGCAGGAGCACGGGCACGAGGATCGGCATCGTCCGCTGGGCTTGTTCGAGCACCCGTTCCGCTCGCGCAGCGGCCGCGAGCGGCCGACGACTCGCGGCGTCGAACAGCGCGCACACGGTGTCGCGAACGGCACCGAACCCCCCACGACCCCAGTCCTCGGAGACGGCGTCGATACGCTCGATGGCGGCGGCGGCGTGCACGAGATCGCCGTTGACGACGAGCGCCGCCGCGCGGACGACCTCGCACCAGATGCGTACCGGCTCCGTGGGGCTCCCGTCGATGAGTCCCAGGCTCAGCAGGGCGTCCGCAGGTCGACCCCGGATGACCTGGATCGACGCGTCCGTGAGAGCGAGCAGCGCCACATCGTCTTGCCGGTCCTCCCACCGTGCGACCAGCAGGCGACGCCGCGTGGCCCTCTGGACCAGGTCCAGATCCTCTCCGAGCATCATCAGGGCGAAGGCGTGCAGCCGGAAGACCGTGAAGTTGGACTCCACATCCATCCCGTGCGTCTGATGCCGTCGGTGCAGGAGCTCGTGCACTCTCGCGCTGTCGCCGCGCGAGGCCTCGAAGGCCGCCTGACACGCCTCGGTCAGACTGACCGTCTCCTCGTCCGCGTGGGGGTCCAGCATGGTCAGGTCGTCCGGAAGATCGGGGGCCGACCCGCTGGACAACGACAGGGCGTTGACCGAGCACTCCAGCCGAAGCCGCCATGCCTCGTCGTCAGGGGCCCAGTCGGCCAAGGTCCGCAGCCGCTCCAGGGCCGCGTCGATCCCCGTGCAGGTGGCGAACAGGACGCTCACGTGCACGTGGAGAGCCCCCTCGCGCTCCTCCTTCGTCGTGGGAACGGGGTAGTGATCCAGCAGACGTTCGGCCTCGGAGTACTCCCCGAGAGCGACGCGGGCGAGGATGAGCGCGGAGAACGCGGTCGCATCGGGCTTCGCCTCGAGCACTCTTTCCGCGACGGGCAGGGCCTCACAGGGCGAACTCGACCGCGCGAGCGCAAGCGCTGCCCGCGGAAGAATCCGGGCGAGGGCCTTCTCGAGCGACGCGTCGCCCGCGGCGTCGGCCCACCGCGCGCAGAACTTCTCCTCCCCCGGCGTCAGACGCGACGAGTGCCGGGAGAGAAGGAGCAATTCTCGCGCCAGCGCTCGCCGCTCGTCGTCGAAATTGCCGAGATCGCTCGAATCGGTCACCATCCGCGCGATCACACCGCTCACGGCGGAGGTACTGGGATCCGCCCCCGCCGACAGCAGGCCGCCGTCGTGCAGCCGCGCAAGGACGTCAGAGGCAACGATCGACCCGAGATGCCCGTTGGGCACGGGCCCGAGCTCGGCCAGGGCCGCGAGGATCCGTCGCTCACGAGCGTCCAGGGGAGCAAGCATCTTCATCGCGGATGCCACGACCGCCCCCGGGAGAGCGTCAGTCTGGGGATCGATCGGGAGAAGCGCATGAAGACGCCCGCGGGCCGCCGCCGCCTCGACGATCTCGCGCACGAGGGCCGGGCTCCCCCCGCTGAGGTGGTGCAGCGCCATGTGCCAGGCGTCGTCCGCGCGATCGGCCCCGTAGCGGGCCGTGCGCAAGGCATCGCCGAGATCCGCCGTCTCGCGCAGAGACAGCGGCGGCAAGGGTATGGCGAGGGCCTCGGACTGATCGAACATCGGGCGCAGTGTCTCCCATCGCTCCGCACTCGCCGACGCCACGACATGACGAGGCGACATGGCGGCCAGGAAGACGGTCGGCGTCGTGCGGAAGGCGTCGATGAGCGGGGCCAGCACCGGGTACGGGAGCAGGTCCAGGTCGTCGACGACGAGAGGGATGTCGTGGGCGAGCGCGTCGATCAGAGCGGCGACATCGTCCTCCCCCGTCACCGGATGCCGGTCCGTCGTGCGGGGACCGCACCGTGTCACGCCGTTCGGACGACGTTCCAGGAAAACCGTGGGCCGGGCCAGATCCCTCACGACCGACGTCAGGAGCGTTGAGCGCCCGCTCCGGCTGGGGCCTGTCACGAACACGCTCCGATTCCGGCTGAAGGCGGCTACCGCCAGGGCTCGTTCCACCGAGCGCCCTACGAATGTTCGAGCACCACTCATTGTTTGCAACCCCCTTGTACTAGGGGTACGCGAGGCGGCACCCCCCTCCGTTCCTACACCGAATTCCGCGCGTCTCCCTGGTCACTGAGAGGCATCAGTGTTTGCGCAGCCATACCGAGCACCACGCTGAGAGCCCCCTCCGGAACGTTACGTGTGCCACACCGATGTGCCGATCTCTGCGAGCCCCTAGCGTCACCACGACCCGCATGACCCGACCCGATCGCGGGCTCCACGGCGCGCGGATTGACCAGGAAGAAGACACCATGACCACCGGATCATCAACGTCCTACGGCCGGGTGCGGCGCACGACGCGGACCGCAGGTGCGGTCGCCATCGCCGCCGCTCTGCTCATCCCGGCGACCAGCGCCCAAGCTGCAGCCGTCGTCTCACAGGGCACCGGGCGGCTCGTCGAGACGTCCCTGCTCGGGACGAACGTGCTCGACAACGCCCTCGCCTTGAGGGGAGCGCAGGCGGTCAACCCCGATGCCAGCGGCGACGTCACCACCGACCAGCCGCTCGACGCCTCGGCGATCGCGGGCCTCGTCGGCCTGTCGGCGGGATCGACGAACCTCTTCGGCGACAACGGGATCATCCAGCTCGGCGCTGTCGGCCAGTACGCCCAGGCGCGCGACGACGGCAGTTCTTCCGCGTTCTCCGGTGCCGTCTCGGCTGCCCCCAGCCTCATCGGCGCGGGCACGGTCACGCCCTCGAACGTCGGCTCGCCGTCCGCGAACCAGTCGGCGACCTTCCGGCTGGGATCGTCGTCGGCGCCCGTCGGGCTGAAAGTCGATCTGGGTGTACTGGCCGCCTCCGCCCAGCAAGCCGCCGACGGCACGCAGACCGGTCAGTACGTCCTCTCCGACGCCGGTTTCGTGGTCGACGGCACGATCGTCTCCGGTGTGCTCGGCATCATCAACCCGGCGCTGAACACGCTGATCGCGCTCGCGAACACCAGCGGTGCGGGACTGACGAATCCGTTCTCGTCGGGCACGGTCCAGCTGACGCTCGACGACCTGACCTCGGCCGCCGGTGTCTCCAGCGTCAACGCTCTGCCGCCGGGCACCGACCTGCTCTCGTACGTCCCGCAGGCCGTGGCGAACAAGATCGTCAGCCAGGTCGACGGTGTGCTGAACGCGGCGAGCGCCCTCGCCACGAACCTGCGGTCGAACATCTTCACCGCGGCTGCGGGCATCGCCCTGCAAGCGGCCGTCGACACCGCGAAGGCGACGATCGTGCCGGCGCTGAACGGGATCAGCAGCACCGTCGTCACCCCGCTCAGCAATGCGCTGACGCAACTGGCACAGATGCAGGTCAACGTGCAGTCGACCGGTTCGGACGGTTCGTTCACGCAGACCGCGCTGCGTCTGGGCCTCGGTCCCTCCGGGTCGGTGGCCAGCGTGAACCTCGCGAACGCGACGGTCGGTCCCAACGCCGGACAGCTCGCCGTTCCGGTCGCCGGGCCCGAGTCGTCAGCCCTGGCCGGCGGGTTCATCGGCGTCGGTGCGATCGTTCTGGCCGGGATCGCGTTGCGTCGTCGTGCCCGTGCGGCATCCATCCGGGGCTGACGCGATGTACCGCAACGGCGCGATGGGCGGAGGGGCCGCGATCCTTGCGGTCACCGGCTCGACGGCCCCGACGGCGACGCTCGTCGTCGTCGGGGCCGGCGCGGCCCTGCTCGGCGCACTCCTGGCGTGGCGCTCGGCGTGGCTGCGCGGTCACGGCGACGAGGCGGCGGCATCCGGAGAGGCCCGACGAAACTCGTGAACCCTCTCGACATCCTCTTCTCGCTCTCGTTCGTGTTCCTGGTGATGTTCCTGACCTACACGACGCTCATCGTCGTCCCGTTCGCTCGTCGGAGGCGCGCTCGCGGCGGCGACCGTCGGGAGTTCGAGTGGCACGCCTTCATCCCCTGCCGGGATGAGGCGACCGTGATCGCGGAGACGCTGACGAGGATGCGGGAGCGGTTCCCCGACGTGCACGTGTGGATCATCGATGACGCGAGCACGGACGGCACCGGGGACATCGTCTCGACCGTCGCCGCCGGCGACTGCTTCGTGCACGCGGTGATCCGCCGCCTCCCCGACGCTCGCACCGGCAAAGGGGCGGCCCTCAACGCCGCCTACGCGCAGCTGATGCACTGGCGGGCGTCCCGGGGCGAGGGCGGTGTCGAAGACGATCGCACCATCGTGATCGTCCTCGACGCCGATGGATCCCTCGCCCCGAACGCCCTCCGTCAGGCGTCGGGCCCCACCGCCTTCGGCTCAGCCGACGTCGGTGCCGTGCAGGTCGCGGTGCGGATGAGCAACAGAGACGACCCCGCACCCCTGGGGGGACGGGGTCGTCTCGCTCAGGCGTGGGCTCGCTACCTCGTGAGGATGCAGGACATCGAGTTCCGCACCACGATCGCGGCGATGCAGGTCCTGCGGATGCGCACGGTCTCGGTCGGTCTCGGCGGAAACGGGCAGTTCACCCGTCTGAGTGCCCTCCGTGCGGCCTCGTCGGCGAAGGGGGAACCGTGGGGCGATGCGCTGCTCGAGGACTACGAGGTGGGGCTGCGGATCATGCTCGCCGGATATCGGACGGTGTACGTCCACGACACGTGGGTCTCACAGGAAGCACTCCCCTCGGCGCGTCGACTGCTCACGCAGCGCACGCGATGGTGCCAGGGCGGACTGCAGTGCGCACGGTACCTCCCGCGCATCTTCTCGTCACGTCATTTCACCAA
The DNA here is from genome assembly GCF_030818635.1 of Microbacterium sp. SORGH_AS_0421. NCBI lineage: Bacteria > Bacillati > Actinomycetota > Actinomycetes > Micrococcales > Microbacteriaceae > Microbacterium > Microbacterium sp. SORGH_AS_0421. Next base: position 1,911,779 of record NZ_JAUTAO010000001.1, on the reverse strand, counting down.
TGCCGGCGCCCTCGAGGCGGCGTACTTCCTCGCGATCCCCTATATCCAGCTCGCCGGATCGGTGCTGTGGCCCAGCGTGGCCGTGGCGATGCTCGTTTCGGGGGCCCTCGCGCCCGGTGGCATCCTCAGCTGGGTCTCGTCGTCCACGTGGATCCTGCCGCTGTGGGTGCTCACCGGCATCCTGCCGTTCTCGCTCTGGCCGCTCGTGTACGTGCTGCGCGAGGAGCGACACCCGCTCTGGCGTGCGGCGGTGTGGGGGCTGGGCTACTGGCTGTACATGTACCAGAGCTACGTCTGCGTGATCCGCGCGTTCGGCCGCATGCTGACGGGGCGGCGCGGGTGGACGAAGACACGCCGCAACGCCGAGGCCGGACGCCTTCTGCTGGCGGTCGAGTCGTGAGCGTCGCCGCGGCCGTCTCCCTCCCCCGCGCGGGTCGGGCCCATCGCACGCTACTGGTGGCGCTTCTGCTCGCGATCGCGGCACTGTTGGTCATCGCGGAAGCCGACACGCGTCGGGCCGAGGCACAGCTCGCGCGCGCCGTCGTCGCCGCGCTCACCCCCGGTCGCGCGGTCGCGTCGGGCTCGATCGTGTACTTCGGCATCGGCACCCCCGAGGTCGCGGGACTCTCGATCACGGCTCTGTGCTCGACGACCGTCCTCGTCGTTCCGTTGGTCCTCCTGGCCGCCGCCGTGCTGGGGGTGACGCGCGCACGCTCCGCGCGGGTCGTTCTGGGTCTCGCCGTCGGCGTGGCCGTCGCCGTGGCCAGCAACATGATCCGTTTCGGCTCCGCCGCGTGGGCGTACAGCGGATACGGGCGCGAGGGCTTCGACCTCGTGCATCGCTACCTCGGCTCGCTCTTCGTCATCGCCGGCTTCATCGCCGCGATCCTTCTCGTATTGCGCATCGCCCTGCGCGAGTCCCCGCGGCGAGGCGTTGCGGATCCCGACGTCGGACGACGAGGTCGCGCACGCGCCGGGGGCGCCTCGCACCCCGTCCGACGAGACGGCTCCACGACCACGTCGACGGCCAGAAGTGCCACGCCCCCCGCCGATCACCCCGATGTTGCGGCACCCCTTCGCCGCGACCGACGCCGCACCGGTACCGGACCGGGCAGAAAGAACCGCCGATGAGTCGTCCCTGGATCGATGTCGTGTACGGCACCCGCCCGGAGGCGGTGAAGTGCGCGCCGCTGGTCGCGGAACTCCGGCGACGCAGTTCCGCGCGCACGACCGTGACCGTCACCGGTCAGCACCGGCAGATGGCCGACGAGGTCAACGCGTCGTTCGGTATCGCGCCCGACGTCGACCTCGATGTCTTTCGGAGCGGGGCATCGCTCGCCGAGACATCGTCCGCGATCTTCGCCGCCCTCGCGCACCGCTGGGCGGAGGCGGCCCCGGATGCCGTCGTCGTGCAGGGAGACACCGCCAGTGCCGCGCTCGCCGCCGTCGCGGCGTACTACGCGGGGTCGCGCGTGATCCACCTGGAGGCCGGGCTGCGATCGGGCGATCTGCGCTCGCCCTTCCCCGAGGAAGGCAACCGCCGGCTGATCGCGCCACTGGCCTCGCTTCATCTCGCACCGACCGACAGCGCGGCCGCCAACCTCCGCGCCGAGGGGGTCGCCCCCGACGACATCGTGGTCACGGGCAACACCGGTATCGATGCCCTCCGCTGGCAGAGGACGCATCCGCAGCGTTTCGACGATCCCGCGATGGAGGAGATCGCGAACGGGTGGGAAAGGATCGTGCTCGTCACGGTCCACCGGCGCGAGTCGTGGGACGGCCCGCTCGCGCGCGTCGTGGCCGCGGTGGCCGAGACGGTCACCGCCCGCTCCGGCGTCGTGGCCATCCTGCCGATGCACCCGAACCCGCGCGTACGCCGCGAGGTCCTCTCGGCTGTGGGCGACACCGATCGCGTGATCCTGTGCGAACCTCTGCCCTACGCCCAGTTCGGTCGCCTGCTCGCCCGCGCTCATTGCGTGGTCACGGACTCGGGCGGGGTGCAGGAGGAGGCTCCCGCGCTCGGCGTGCCCGCCCTGGTCGTGCGGGACACCACCGAGCGCGGAGAGGGGGTCGAGGCCGGAGCCGCGCGGCTCATCGGCACACGCCGGGAGGTGGTCGCCGCCCAACTTGCCACCCTGCTCGACGACCCCGCCGCACACGCCCGTATGTCTCGTGCCCGGGAGCTCTACGGCGATGGCCGGGCAGCCCCGCGCGCGGCCGACGCGATCGAGCGCCTGCTCGGTGTCGCACGCTCCGATGCCCTGGCGGGTTGACGCTCGCGGGAGCGCCCCGCGATCGCGGACGAGCTCTCCCCGCCCGCGAGCGCATCGCGTCCGCCGACCGGCGGAGTCCGAGCCCCGGCCGGCCGCGCGGGGTCAGCCGTCGATCACGGCGACCAGTTCGTCCAGGAACGCCGCGAAGTCCGTGCCGCGGCGAACGATGCGCTGCACGCTGTCGCGCTCGCTGAAGACCTCGACGAACTGCTCGAACACCGTCTGGAACGCCTCGCGGTCGGTCTCGCTGAAAGCCACGAGCGCCACCACCTGCACGCGGCCCTCGCCCCAGGCGATCGAGGGGTCGGCGATGCCGATCGCGATGCGGGTCTGGGTCGCGGTCATGCCCATCGCGTGCGGAACGGCGAGAGCGTCGGTGAACGCCGTGGACGAGATCGCCTCGCGCTCCACCGCCCGGGCCACGTACGCGTCGTCGATCACGTTCTGCTCGACCAGCATGCCGCCGAGACGCCGGATGACGCCCGCCTCGCCCTCGGCGGCATCCACCCCCCGCACGAAAGCCTCGGGCGCGAAGTACCGTTCGAGCTCGGCCCGGAGACGGGCGAGGCGGCGACCGCGGCGGATACGCCCGGCCGCGGCCTGCACCCGCTCGACGTCGGCGTCGGTGAGGAACGGCTGGATACGTACGAACCGGTCCCCCGGCCGTGGCGGATCGATGGTCGTGAGCACGAGGTCGGTCTCGATCGAGTCCCACGCCGGGTCGATGCGGGTCTCGACGCCGACGACCTCGATGGCCTGACCGAGCGAGCGGTCGACGCTCGAACGCAGCAGCTCGTGCAGTTCGTAGTACCCCGGGCACACGATCGTCGCCGTCAGCAGCTGATCGGCCCGACGACTGCGCTCCAGTCGCCCGCCGACGTGCATCGCGATGTAGGCGATCTCGTCGTCGAGGATCGGGATGCCGAGACCGTCCTGCAGCCCCTTCGCGATGTACACCGCGACCTCGAAGATCATCGGGTACGTCGACTTCAGCGACCGCGTCAGCGGGTTGCGCGACCACGCCTGCTCACGCGATCGGTGCAGCAGGTTCTGCACGTGCAGCGCCAGGCGCAGGATGAAGTCGTCGTGCGCGATGTCGACGAGGAACTCGGATGCCGCATTCTCGACGACCCGCCGCACGGCCGTCTCCACCGAGGGATCCAGACGAGCACGCACGCCGTCACCGCCCGAGGATCCCGGGGCGACGATGCGCGTCAGCACCAGGGTCGCGAGATGCCGCAGATCGCCCGAGCCGAGCTGGACGCCGATGTGCTTCAGGGTGAGCCGGTCGAGCACGTCGACCACGGCGGCCGCCGCGTCCGAGGAGTCGCCGCCCGGCGAGCCGAGGGCGCGGTCGCGAGTGGTGCGGTCGGCGGCGATCGCGATATGCATCACGACGTCGCCGATGCCGATCTCGTTGACGTAGTAGCCCAGCGCCCCGAGTTCCGCGACGAGCTCGGCTTTGAACGGCCCGAAGGCGCGCGCCCCGACCGACTGCTCGCCGAGCGTGCGGCGCAGGGCGTCGAGGTCGAAGAGCCCGGCGTCCATCTCGTCGTGGGCGAGCTTCGACAGCAGGCGGCGCTGGGCGACCTCGGTTCCGCGCAGGCGAGCGGTGGATGCCGAGCGCTCGAGGGTGAGCTCGGTTCCGCCGAGCAGTCCCCGGACCCGGGACAGGTCGGCCTCGAGGGTCGCCGCGCTGACGTGCAGGGCGTCCGCCGTGTCGTAGACGTCGATCCCCTCGGCGGAATCCAGCAATCGGCGCACGAGGGTGTGGAGGCGGTCGCGGGGGGTGCCGGCATCCGTTCCGGTGAGGGCACGAAGGGCAGCGGCCGCCGCCGTCCCCGCGCGATAGCCCAGCGGACCGGACTCGATCGCCGCGCCGCCCGGGACGCGTGCGTTGATCGCCGTGACGTAGGAGCGGATGCTGCGCGGGGTCACCCCGAGCGCGTCGGCGAGCGATGCCGCGGTTGACCATTCCCCGTCCCGCAGCAACAGGGCCAGCAGGCGGTCTTGGCGAGCTTTCGTCGTCACGATCCGTCCTCCGCGCCGCACCGGTGAGCGGCGATTCATCCATCCTTTCACGCCCTCCCGCACCGGGCGCAGGAGCGCGCACGCTCGAAGCGGAAAGGTCACGGCATCCGCGTTCCGGGGGGTGGGAAACGAACCTGGTTGTCCGCTGTGAGCGGGGTGCGGACAATCGAGAGGAAGAAAGGCCGGTCGATGAAGATCCTCGTGGTGTGTGGAGCGGGTGCGTCGAGCACGTTCGTCGCGCAACGCGTCCGTCGCGCTGCCCACGAGAAGGGCCTGGACTACTCCGCGTCGGCGGGGACCTCGCAGTCGCTGCCGATCGACCTGGACGCGGCCGACATCGTGCTGGTGGGTCCGCACCTGGCCCTCGAGCTCGAGGCCATCCGCCTCCAGGCCGCGCCCCGCGGCGTGAGCGTGGTGCTGCTTCCCGACGATGTCTTCACCGACCACAGCGGCACCCGAACCCTCGCCCTGGTCGAGGACGCCCTGCGATCCCGCCAGCCCGCGGACACGATCTGAAAAACGACGGAGAGGACACCATGCCCCACTTGACCCGCACCGTCCGCATCGGATCGTCGCACGGCCTGCACGCGCGCCCCGCGAAGCTCTTCGCCCAGGCGGCGAAGGACTCCGGTATCCCCGTGACCCTCGCCAAAGACGCCGGCAAGCCCATCAACGCCGCGAGCATCCTCGGGATCATCGCGCTCGGGCTCGAGCAGGGCGACTACGTGACCCTCACCGCCGACGGCGACACCGCCGAAGCGACGTTGGAGCGCCTCGCGGAGCTTCTGACCACCGACCACGACGCCGAGTAAAGGAAACACAGCACCATGACGGAACTCCGTGGAGTCGGAATCGGACTGGGCGTCGCCCAGGGACCCATCGCGCGCATGGCAGAGCCCCTGCCCGCCCCGAAGGACGCGAAGAGCGAGCTCTCGGTCGAGAAGACGAGACCGCGCGCGTGCGCGAGGCCATCGGCGCCGTCGCCCGTGAGCTCGAAGCCCGCGGCGCCCAGGCCGGGGGAGCTGCGCGCGACGTGCTCGAGGCGCAGGCGATGATCGCCGAAGACCCCACGCTCGAGGCCGAGGTCGACAGCCGTCTGGCGGCCGGGAAGACCGGCGAGTTCGCCGTGCACGATGCCTTCGCCTCCTTCCGCGAGCAGCTCGTGGCCCTCGGCGGCTATCTGGGTGAGCGTGCCGCCGACCTCGACGACGTCGCCCAGCGGGTCATCGCGCGTCTGCGCGGGGTCGCAGCTCCCGGCATCCCGGATCCGGGCCACCCCTTCGTGCTGGTCGCCAAGGATCTGGCGCCCGCCGACACCGCCCTGCTCGATCTCGAGAAGGTGCTCGCCCTGATCACGACCGAGGGCGGTCCCACCTCGCACACGGCGATCCTGGCCCGAGAGAAGTCGATCGTCGCCGTCGTCGGCGCGGCCGGCGCGAAAGACCTCGTCGACGGGCAGTCCGTCATCGTGGACGCCGCCGCAGGCGTCGTCACCGTCGATCCCACCGACGACGACCTCGCCCGCGCGCAGAACCGCGCCGACGCCCGCAGGACCGCGGCATCCGCCCCCATCACCGACGGCGCCCTCTCCGACGGCACGAAGGTCCCCCTGCTCGCGAACCTCGGCAAGCCCGGCGGCGCGGCCGAGGCCGTCGAGCTCGGCGCCGAGGGCGTGGGTCTGTTCCGCACCGAGTTCCTCTTCCTCAGCTCGAGCTCCGCGCCCACCGTCGAGGAGCAGCGCGCCGCCTACATCGAACTGCTCAGCGCTTTCCCCGGCAAGAAGGTCGTCGTGCGTGTGCTCGACGCTGGCGCCGACAAGCCGCTGCCCTTCCTCAACGACGCGCACGAAGAGAACCCGGCGCTGGGCCTGCGGGGCCTGCGCGCCCTCCGCGCGAGCGAGGACATCCTGCGCGAGCAGCTCACCGCCCTGGCGGAAGCGGATGCCGCGACCCGGGCTTCCGAGGCGGGCCCGGCCGACCTCTGGGTCATGGCGCCGATGGTCTCGACCGTCGAGGAGACCCGTTACTTCACCGCACTGGCGAAGGACTACGGCCTGAAGACCACCGGTGTGATGGTCGAGGTGCCCTCGTCGGCGCTGCTGGCCGACCGGATCCTGCAGATCGCGGATTTCGCCTCGATCGGCACCAACGACCTGACGCAGTACACGCTCGCCGCGGACCGCCTGCTCGGCTCGGTCGCGTCGTTCCAGGACCCGTGGCACCCGGCCGTGCTGCGCCTCATCCGCGAGGTCGGGGCCGCCGGTCGCGCTCACGACAAGCCCGTCGGCATCTGCGGCGAGGCGGCGGCCGACCCGCTGCTCGCTGTCGTGCTGGTCGGTCTCGGCGCCACCACGCTGTCGATGGCTCCCACGGCCCTCGCCGACGTGCGCGCCACCTTGCTCACCCACTCTCTCGACGATGCCCGTCGCATCGCCGAGGCCGCCCTGGCCGCGGATGACGCGGCCTCTGCCCGAGAGGCCGCCCAGGCAGCCTCCGCCCACTCGGCGGCGTAAGCCGCCCCCCACCGCGGCTCCCGCCGTGCAGCCAGTCAAGGAGACACAGCAATGACGACGACGTCACCCACCAAGAAGCCGGGAGGGGCTCGGATCGCGGTTCAGCGATTCGGCACGTTCCTCTCCGGCATGATCATGCCGAACATCGCGGCATTCATCGCATGGGGTTTCATCACCATGCTCTTCATCCCCGCCGGCTTCTTCGGTGCCAAGAGCCCCTTCGGCTGGCACTGGGCTCCGGTCGCCGAGATCCTCGGCGGCGGCGGCGACGCCGCGACCATCAACTGGCCGGGCGCCATGACCGCGCTGACCGCGAACGCGGACGGCGGCACCTACCAGGGCTACGTCGGCCTGGTCAGCGTCATGATCACGTACCTGCTGCCGCTGCTCATCGCCAACACCGGTGGGCGCATCGTCTACGGCGCGCGCGGTGGCGTGGTCGCCACGATCGCGGTGATGGGCGTCATCGTCGGCACCAACATCCCGATGTTCCTCGGCGCGATGATCATGGGCCCGCTCGCGGCCTGGGTCACCAAGCAGATGGACAAGCTGTGGGACGGCAAGATCCGCCCCGGCTTCGAGATGCTCGTGAACAACTTCTCCGCCGGCATCCTCGGCATGATCCTCGCGATCGTCGGCTTCTTCGCCTTCGGCCCGGTCTTCCTCGGCATCAGCGCGGTCCTCGGCAGCATCGTCGCGTTCCTCGTGCAGTTCAACCTGCTCCCGGTGCTGTCGATCATCGTCGAGCCGGCCAAGGTGCTGTTCCTCAACAACGCGATCAACCACGGTGTCTTCACCCCTCTCGGCATCGAGCAGGCGGCGGAGTCGGGCAAGTCGATCCTGTTCCTCATCGAGGCGAACCCCGGCCCCGGCCTGGGTCTGCTGCTCGCCTTCACCTTCTTCGGTGTCGGCGCGGCGAAGGCGTCGGCCCCCGGCGCGATCATCATCCAGTTCCTCGGCGGCATCCACGAGATCTATTTCCCGTACGCCCTCGCGAAGCCCATGACGATCCTCGCGCTGATCGCCGGTGGCGCCTCGGGTGTCGCGACGAACATGATCTTCCAGGGCGGCCTGGCCTTCCCTGCCGCTCCCGGCAGCATCATCGCCGTCACCGTCGCCGCCATCGGCGCCGGTCCCGCCAACCTCCTCGTGGTCTACCTGTCGGTCGTCGTGGCCGCCGCGGTGACCTTCCTGGTGGCCGGCGTCATCCTCCGCGCCTCGCGCAAGCGCGACCAGGAGGCCGAGGGCGACAGCTTCGCCGCCGCGATCGACCAGACCGCGGCCAACAAGGGCAAGGAGTCCTCGGCCCTCGGCGCCCTCCGCACCCGTGCCGCCGGCACGACCGGCTCGGGCACGACCGAGGCGGCCGACCGCGATGTCGACGCCGCCCTCGGCGGCGCCGCGGGAACTGTGGCGACCAAGCAGCTGAACAACATCGTGTTCGCCTGCGACGCCGGCATGGGCTCCTCGGCCATGGGCGCCAGCGTCCTGCGCAACAAGATCAAGAAGGCCGGCATCGACGGCGTCACGGTCACCAACCAGGCGATCGCGAACCTCGACGGCTCCGCCGACCTGGTCATCACGCAGAACCAGCTCACCGACCGCGCCAAGGCGCAGTCGCCCGACTCGCTCCACGTGTCGGTCGACAACTTCATGAACTCGCCGAAGTACGACGAGGTCGTGGAGATGGTGCGCGCTCAGCACGAGGCCAAGTAATCCCCTAGCACGCCAGGGGTCGGTGCGTCAGCCCGACCCCTGGCGTCTTCCCGTCCGGCCCGCGTTTTGCGAGGCTGGACAGCACGACGAGAAAGGCGAGAACCATGTCAGACGTCCTCCGCAGTGAATCCGTCCGCATCCACCCCGGCAGCGCCACCCGCGAGGAGGCGATGAAGGAAGCCGCCGACCTGCTCCAGGCCACCGGTGCCGTCACCGCCGAGTACTTCGACGCCATGCAGCAGCGCGAGGTGACCGTGTCGACGTACATGGGCAACGAGCTCGCGATCCCCCACGGCACCAACGAGACCAAGCAGGCCATCCTCACCTCGGGCCTGTCGGTCGTCCGCTACGACGGCGGCGTGGACTGGGGCGGAGAGCCCGTCACGTTCGTGATCGGCATCGCCGGCAAGGGCGACGAGCACCTCGAGATCCTGTCGCAGATCGCCATCCTCTTCTCCGAGGAGGACGACGTCGCGCGTCTGAAGGCCGCCTCTTCCCCCGAGGAGCTCTTCGAGGCCCTCTCCGGATCCGTCAACGCATGAAGGCCGTCCACTTCGGCGCCGGCAACATCGGCCGCGGCTTCGTCGGCCTGCTCCTACACGAGGGCGGCTACGAGCTGGTCTTCTCGGATGTGTCGGCCGCTCTGGTCGAGGCCATCAACTCGGCGTCGTCGTACACCGTCCACGAGGTGGGCGAGGGCGGCGTCGACAAAGAGGTGACGGGCTTCCGCGCGATCGACAGTTCCGTGGACGCCGAGGCGCTCGTCGACGAGATCGCGACCGCCGACGTGGTGACCACCGCCGTCGGCCCCACCATCTTGAAGTTCGTGGCCCCGCACATCGTGGCGGGTCTCGCCCTGCGCGATCCGGCGCTCCCCCCGCTGCAGATCATGGCGTGCGAGAACGCGATCGGCGCGACCGATCAGCTGCGCGAGCACGTGGTCGAGCTCGCGGGCGAGTCGTGGGATGCCTTGGCATCCCGCGCCGTCTTCGCCAACACCGCGGTCGACCGGATCGTCCCGGCGCAGTCCGGTGGCGGTGTCGATGTCACCGTCGAGCCGTTCTACGAGTGGGCGATCGAGCGTCTGCCGTTCGGCGACACTCCGCCGAGCATCCCCGGCGCGCACTTCGTCGACGACCTCGAGCCCTACATCGAGCGCAAGCTCTTCACGGTCAACACCGGGCACGCCACCACGGCGTACTTCGGCGCGCAGGCCGGGATCGACCGCATCTCGGACGCTCTGTCGAACCCCGAGATCGCGGCCAAGGTCGAGGCGGCCCTCGAGGAGACCAGCGCTCTGCTCGTCGAGAAGCACGAGCTCGACGCCGACGTGCAGGGTGAGTACCGCGCGACCATCCTGCGCCGGTTCCGCAACGCCGCCCTCCCCGACACCGTGTGGCGGGTGGGCCGCCAGCCCCTGCGCAAACTCTCGCGACACGAGCGCTTCGTGGGCCCGGCGGCCGAAGCCGTCGACCGGGGTCTTCCCGTCGACGCGCTGGTGGCCGCGATGGCCGCGGCTCTCGAGTTCTCGGATGCCGAGGACGCCCAGGCCGTCGACCTGCAGCGGATGCTGCGCGAGCTCGACGCCGAGGCGTTCACCGCCGAGGTCACCGGCCTCGACGTCGAGCACCCGTTGTACGCGCGCATCGTCGAGATCGTGTCGGCCCGCAAGGCTGCCCTTCCCGCCTGACACCCGCTACGCTCCGAACCTCCGCCGATGTGACGCCCCGCGCGCCACATCGGCGGAGGCGTTTCGGCGGGGGGGGTCCCGCGCCCTCGACGCCGACCGGCGAGGATACGCTCGAGAGGTGACCCCCAGCGAGACCCCCGCCGATCCCCCTCCCGCGCGCGCTCCTCGCCGTCGCCGGCGATGGCTGCGGTGGACTCTCGGCGGGTTGGGCGCTCTCGTCGTGCTGCTGGTCGTCGGCATCCTGGTCTACACCCAGGTGGGAGTGATGGGCGCCGAACCCGGCCCGCTCGCCGAGGCCCGGGCGAACCCGGCTCTGACGATCACCGATGACGGTGCGGGCATCGTCCTCTCCCCCGCGACGGGGGCGACCGGGCAGGGGCTGGTCTTCATCCCGGGCGCGAAGGTCGAGGCGGAGGGGTACATCGCCACCTTCGCGGACACGGTCGTCGACGACGGTGTGACCGTGGTGATCACGCGCCCCTGGCTCAACCTGGCCTTCTTCGATCCCCGTCCCCTGTCGACGTTCACCGACCTCGCGCCGGACGTGTCGACCTGGGCTGTCGGCGGTCATTCCCTCGGCGGCGTCCGCGCCTGCCAGCTCGCCGGCGACGTCGACGCTCTCGTGCTCTTCGCCTCGTACTGCGCGAACGACCTCTCGGCATCCGGCCTTCCCGTCCTCAGCCTCTCGGGATCCGAAGACGGCCTGTCCACCCCGCAGAAGATCGCGGATGCCAAGGGCGAGCTGCCCGCGACCGCCACCTTCGTCGAGATCCCCGGCGCCTCGCACGCCTCGTTCGGCTCCTACGGTCCGCAACCCGGCGATGGCACCCCCACGGCCGACCCCGCCGAGGTCGACCGGGTGATCGCCGAGCAGCTCGCGGGCTTCCTGCCGCGGCCCTGACGCCGCCCGCGGTCGCGCGGACGGCCACGCGAGCGAAACTCCTGAGAACCTCGCCGCTCAGGCACCATCGCCGCCGAGGCACGGCGCGTGCAGCGCGGAAGGTCAGGAGTTCGGCACGGGCGAGCTCGGTGCCGCCCGTTCCTCCCCGGCACCCGTCATCCACAGCTCGGGCGCTCGCCAAACGAAGACGGCGATCAGATCGGCCAGGGTGTCCGGGTGACGTCCCTCGTTCCCCTTTCCGAAGAGAACCAGGAGACGGTGTGGACGACGCGCGAACTCCTGGCCGCCGGATGGTCGCGGCGCGCTCTCGCTCGCGCTGTCGCAGACGGCAGCCTTGCGCGTGTGCGGCAGGGGCGGTTCGTCGCGGCCGGAACGCACGGCGACATCGTCGCGGCTGCGCGTCTGGGCGGGCGGCTGGACTGCATCAGCCTGTTGGCCATGCGCGGGGTGTTCGTCCATCATCATTCGCACCGCCACGTGCAGCAGGACCCGTTGGCGAGCCGTCGACCTCCGGCACCCCGCGACGTCGTCTACCACTGGCGTGCATCGTCGGCACCACGCGATCGTGCCGCAGTCGATGTCGTCGAGGCGCTCGCCCAGGCGATCCGATGCCAACCGCCGCGGTCCGCTGTCGCCACCCTCGACAACGCCTGGCACCTCGGGCTTGTCGATGAAGCAGACATCGCCGAAGTCTTCGCGCGCGTCCCCCATCGCTTCCGGGCCCTGCGTCCACTGCTGGATTCGCGTGCGGAAGCGGGGACCGAGTCGCTGGTTCGTCTGCTTCTGCGTCAGCTGGGCTGCCGCGTCGAGCTGCAGGTCCGTATCGATGGCGTGGGCCGTGTCGACCTGCTCGTCGACGGATGGCTCATCGTCGAGTGCGACAGCGAGCAGTTCCACGGCTCCTGGCCAGTCCATAAGAAGGACCGGCGCCGCGACATGGCCGCTCTGGAACGCGGCTACGCCACGCTGCGACTGCTAGCCGAAGACATCCTGTATCACCCGGACCGTGTCCGCGCCGCTCTCGAGCGCATCTTGCTGCACGGCGCTCCGGGCCGCACTCCTGAGTCTTCGACCCCACAGCGCCGCGACCGGCCCACGTGACGGCGTGCGGGCGCACAAGTCCAGGAGTTTCGCACGCCACACGCCCGGGCACGCCGTCCCTCCGTCTCACGCTCGGCTCCCCCGCCCGCAGCGCGGACGGCGACCCCGACCGCACCGAACTCCTGAGAAACGGTGCGATCGCGCCTGGGCAGGGCACTGCGCCGCCGCGTCATGCGCACATCTCAGGAGTTTCGCACGCCGCGCGCCCCTCCCCGCCGCTCCCGGAAACGACGACGGCGCCCACCGAAACCGGTGAGCGCCGCCCGCACCGCGTCAGCGGTGGAACCCCTCCGAGATGATCTCGATGAGCTCCTCGCGTTCCTCGACCGGCAGGAAGGCCCCCGCCGCCGCGTTCAGCTGGAACGCCTCGAGGTCGTCGAGGTCGTACTCGAACGCCTGCGCGAGCAGACCCAGCTCGCGCGTGAGCGTGGTGGCGCTCATGAGGCGGTTGTCGACGTTCACCGTGACCGAGAAGTCGAGCTGGTACAGCAGGTCGAACGGGTGGGCGTCCATCGTGTCGCCCCAGGCCGTGACGGCCCCGCTCTGCAGGTTCGACGTGGGCGACAGCTCGAGCGTGATCTCGCGATCGCGTACCCAGCGGGCGAGGTCACCGAAAGTGACCTGCACCTCTTCGCCCTCGCGCGAGACGACATCGAGGTCGTTGGCGATGCGCACGCCGTGACCGAGACGCAGCGCCCGTCCGTCGAGGAGAGCGGAGCGGATCGATGCCAGTCCCGCCCCCTCTCCCGCGTGCACGGTGGTGGGGAAGAACTGCTCGGCCAGGTAGTCGAACGCCTCGCGATGCCGCTGCGGCAGGAACCCGTCCTCCGGTCCGGCGAGGTCGAAGCCGACCACACCGCGCCCGCGCCACGAGACCGCGAGCTCGGCGATGTCGCGCGCGTTGTCGTTGTGCCGGAGGGCCGTCAGCAGCTGTCCGACGCGGATGTCGCGGCCGCGTGCGTCGGCGGCATCTTCGCCCTGCTCGATGCCTTCCTGCACGGCGTCCACGACGTCGTCGAGGCTGAGACCGCGGGTGAGGTGCTGCTCGGGGGCCCACCGCACCTCGCCGTAGACGACGCCGTCGGCCGCGAGGTCTTCGACGAACTCCTTGGCCGTGCGTACGAGGCCCTCACGGGTCTGCATGACGCCGACGGTCACCGAGAACTTCTCGAGGTAATCCTCCAGCGAGCCTCCGTCGAGGTGGTCCGAGAACCACCCTTCGAGGCCCTTCGCGTCGTCGGCGGGCAGGTCGAGCCCGATCTCGTCAGCCAGCTCGAGCACCGTCTGCGGGCGCAGCCCGCCGTCGAGGTGGTCGTGCAGCGAGACCTTCGGCAGATCGGCGATCTTCGTCCGGCCGATGCGGAATTCTTCGGATGCCACGGTTTCCCTCTTTCCGGATGCCATCACGCGGTGATGCGCTCGCGAACGATGGGCGATGCCGCGGGGGCGGTGTCGCCGATCTCGAGGGCGCCCTCGACGGCGCCGAGCGCACGCTCGAAGCGCGACTCGTCGTCCGCGGACAGGGTGAACAGCGGCTGACCGGCGGTCACGGACTGCCCGACGGTGACGTGCAGGTCGATTCCCGCGGCGTGCACGACGGCGTCCTCGGCCCGTGCGCGACCCGCGCCCAGGCGCCAGGCGCCGATGCCGAACGGCAGAGCCTCGACGCGCGTGACGACGCCCGCACGCTCGGCCACGACCGTGTGCGTCTCACGCGGCTCGGGGAGAGCGGCATCCGGATCTCCGTCCTGCGCGCGGATCATGCGGTTCCAGACGTCCATCGCACGGCCGTCCTTCAGCGCTTCCTCGACGTCGGCGTCGGGCCTGCCCGCCAGCGTGAGCATCTCACGGGCCAGTGCCACCGTCAGCTCGACGACGTCGGCGGGTCCTCCCCCGGCGAGCACCTCCACCGACTCGCGCACCTCGTTGGCATTGCCGATGGCCAGGCCCAACGGGGTGTTCATGTCGGTCAGCAGGGCGGTGGTGTTCACTCCCGAGTCGGTGCCGAGCGCGACCATCGTCTCGGCGAGCTCGCGCGCGCGGTCGATGTCCTGCATGAAGGCGCCGGAGCCGAACTTCACGTCGAGAACGAGTGAGTCGGTGCCCTCGGCGATCTTCTTCGACATGATGCTCGAGGCGATCAGCGGGATCGCCTCGACGGTACCGGTGACGTCGCGGAGCGCGTAGAGCTTCTTGTCGGCGGGGGCCAGGCCCGTGCCGGCGGCGCAGATGACCGCGCCCACGTCGCGCAGCTGCGCCATGATCTCGTCGTTCGACAGCGCTGCACGCCAGCCGGGGATGGACTCGAGCTTGTCGAGCGTCCCGCCGGTGTGGCCGAGTCCACGGCCCGAGAGCTGCGGTACCGCGACGCCGAAGGCGGCGACCAGCGGGGCGAGCGGAAGGGTGATCTTGTCGCCTACGCCGCCGGTCGAGTGCTTGTCGACGGTGACCTTGCCGAGCGAGCCGAAGTCCATGCGCTCACCCGAGGCGATCATCGCGTCGGTGAGCACGCGGATCTGGTCGCGACCGAGGCCGTTCAACAGCACCGCCATGGTGAACGCCGACATCTGCGCGTCCATGACGTAGCCGCGCGTGTACGCGTCGACCAGCCAGCGGATCTCGCCCTCGGTGATGGCGCGTCCGTCGCGCTGCGCACGGATGATGTCGACGGCGTCGTACTGCTCGGCGCTCATCGTGCCGCCTCCTCGAGGTCGCGGGGCCCGAAGGCGTCGGGGAGCACCTCGTCGATGGTCCGGATGCCGCTGACGGTCTCGAGCAGCATGCCCGGGATCGCGTGCTCGAACAGCAGCTGTCGGCAGCGTCCGCACGGCATGAGCGTGCGGCCCTCACCGTCGACGCAGACGAAGGCCACGAGCTGGCCGCCCCCGCTCATGTGCAGGTCGGATACGAGTCCGCACTCGGCGCACAACGTCACGCCGTACGAGGCGTTCTCGACGTTGCACCCCGAGACGATGCGCCCGTCGGCGACGAGCGCCGCGGCGCCCACCTTGAAGCGCGAGTAGGGCGCGTAGGCGCGGTGCATGGCATCCGTGGCGGCCGAACGAAGTTCGTCCCAGTCGATGTCGGTCATCGTGGAGTGGTGGATCCTCTCGTGAAGGGAAGGGGGTCAGCCCTTGATGTAGGGCTTTCCGGCGGCTGCGGGCCCCCGGATCTGGCCGGCGAAACCCGCCACCGCGATGATCGTCACGATGTAGGGCAGCATGAGCATGAACTCGCTGGGGATGGGCGTGCGCAGCACCGTGAGCAGGTTCTGCAGGTTCGTCGCGAAGCCGAACAGCAGTGCCGCGAGCGTCGCGCGGATCGGGTCCCAGCGACCGAAGATGACGGCGGCGAGGGCGATGAAGCCCAGGCCCGCGGTCATCTCCTTGGTGAACTGACCCACCGACACGAGGGTGAAGTACGCGCCGCCGATACCGGCGATCGCACCGGCGAGCGAGACGTTCCAGAAGCGGCTCGAGTTGACCTTGATTCCGACGGTGTCGGCGGCCTGGGGGTGCTCGCCCACGGCACGCAGGCGAAGACCCCAGCGGGTGCGGTACAGGCCCCACGCGACCACGGCGACGACGGCGTACATCAGGTAGACGATGAAGGTCTGGTTGAACAGCACCGGTCCGATGATCGGGATGTCGCCCAGCAGGGGGATCTCGATGCGGGGGAAGCGCTCCGGGCGGTTCAGCACGTCCTCGTTCGGCACGAGCAGCGCGCCGTAGAGGAAGCCCGTGAGACCGGTGACGAGCACGTTGAGCACGACACCGACGATCACCTGGTCGACGAGGTACTTGATCGAGAACGCCGCGAGCACGAAGGCCACGAGGACGCCGCCGATCATGGCCGCGACGAGCCCCAGGAAGGGGTTGCGGGTGAGGGATGCCACCAGAGCCGCGCTGAACGCGCCGAAGAGGAACTGTCCCTCGATGGCGACGTTCACGACGCCGACCCGCTCGCCGATCACGCCGCCCAGCGCGCCGAAGATCAGCGGGACGGAGAGCGAGAGCGCTCCGAACAGCAGGCCGGTGACCGGCACGAGGCCGTCGGCCGCGGCCCACACGAGGAAGGCGAAGACGGCCAGGGCGCCGAAGGCGATCGGCAGCCACAGCGGGGTGCGGCGGTAGCTCACGGCATCCCAGACCGACCAGGCGGTCAGGAGCACGAGCAGCACGAGCACGCCCCAGCTCGTGGCCGCGGTGGGCACCGCGACGCTGCCGAGGTCGATGTCGGAGGCCGGGTCGCCCAGGCGGAAGGTGCTCTGCCCGTCGCGCGGGACGAGGGCGAACAGCAGAGCGAGCAGCACCGTCACGACCGTCAGGCTCACCGCCAGCTTGATGTGGCGCACGCGCACCGTGGTCAGCTGGATCGCGTCATCCGCGAGATGCGTCGCGGTCATGCCGCCACCGCCTTCTTGGCCGCCTTGGCCCGGTCTTTGGCCGCGCGCTCGGCCTCGCTCTTGGGGAGGAAGAAGATTGTGCGCACCAGCGGCGGGGCCGCGATGAACAGCACGATGAGGGCCTGCACGACCAGCACGATGTCGACGGGGATGCCCTGCGAGGCCTGCATCGTGAACGAGCCCGACTTGAGGGCGCCGAACAGGATGCCGGCCGCGAACACGCCCCACGGGCGGCTGCGGCCGAGGAGGGCCACGGTGATGGCGTCGAAACCGATGCCGGAGTCGATGAGACCGTCGAAGCCCGTGGTCACCGCCCCCTGGATCTGGTTCATACCCGCGAGACCCGCCAGGCCTCCGGCGAACAGCATCGCGTAGACGTACATGCGGGGTACCGAGATTCCGGCCGCGCGGGCCGCGTGCGGGTTCTCGCCCACGGCGCGCAGGCGGAAGCCGAGGCTCGAGCGCTCCATGAGCCACCAGACGAAGACCGTCGCCGCGATCACGAAGACGAAGCCGAGGTCGAGCAGCGGGAACTGCGGACCGAACAGTTCGGGGAACTGGGCGTTCGCGGGAGTCGCCGACGAGATCGGCTGGTCGCCCGCGGGGCGCTGCAGCAGACCGGGGGTGCGCACCATCCACGTCACCAGGTAGTAGGCGACGTAGTTGAGCATGATCGTGAGGATCACCTCGTGCGCGCCGGTGCGCGCCTTGAGCAGACCGACGATGCCGCCCCAGAGCGCTCCGCCCGCGATACCCACGATGAGCGTCAGCGGCAGCTGGATGATCATCGGCAGGTCGAGGTTGAAGGTGACGAGACCGGCGAAGGCGCAGGCGATGAGGATCTGGCCGCGTCCGCCGATGTTGAACAGACCCACGCGGAAGGCGAGAGCGACGCCCAGACCGGCCGCGATCAGCGGAGCCGCGAACCCGAGGGTGTTCGTGAGCGGGCGGATCTGCGCACCGAAGTCGGAGACGCGGGAGTTGAACACCGCGCCGCGGAACAGCGCCTCGTAGCCGCCGTAGACGGAGTTCCAGATCGCACCCAGCATGTCGCCGGGACGCGCGAAGAAGTAGCCCGAGGTTTCGCGCACCTGGTCGTTGGTGGCCGCCATCAGGATGCCGCCGACGATCATCGCCGCGACGACGGCGAGGAGCGTGGTGATCCACGACGAGCGCAGCAACTCGGTGAGGAACTGGTTCGTGCGCGGCGGCGCGGGCGTCTCGGCGGGGGTGTGGCCGGTCAGCGGCCCCGATGCGGTCGGCAGCTGCTCGGGCGGCAGACCTGCGTCTCCGGTCGGGCCCGTGCTCGGGATGTGGCCGCTCACGCTGTCTCCTCCGCGGGCTGCTCGCCCGCCATCATGAGCCCGAGGATCTCGCGCGGGGTGTTCCCCGGCACGATGCCCACGATGCCGCCGCGGTACATCACCGCGATGCGGTCGCCGAGGGCGGCGATCTCGTCGAGCTCCGTCGACACGACGATCACGGGCACGCCCGCATCGCGCGCGGCGACGATCTGCTTGTGGATGAATTCGATCGAGCCGACGTCGACGCCGCGGGTGGGCTGAGCGGCGACGAACAGCTTCAGCGGGCGGCTCATCTCGCGGGCGATGACCACCTTCTGCTGGTTGCCGCCCGACAGCGTGCCGACCGGGGTGGATGCCGACTGGGTGCGGATGTCGTACTCGGCGATGCGCTCGCGGGCGAAAGCGGTGAGCGCGGCGCGCTTGATCGTGCCGCCGGAGACGAAGGCGGAGTCGGATGAACGGTCGAGGATGAGGTTCTCGGCGACGGAGAAGCCTCCGACCAGGCCGTCCTCTTTTCGGTCCTCGGGGACGAAGCCGACGCCCGCGTCGAGGATGGCGCGCACGCTCTTTCCGACCAATTCGGTGCCGTCGAGGTCGACGGTGCCGGTCACCCCCTCGGCGAGCCCCACGATGGCCTCGACGAGCTCCGTCTGACCGTTGCCCTGCACACCCGCGATCGCGACGATCTCGCCGGGACGCACGTCGAGATCGACGTCGTCGACGACCACCGCTCCCTCGGGCGTGACCACGCGCAGGTTGCGGATGGACAGGCCCCCGGATGCCGCGGCCTTCGGGGCGTCCTTGACCACGGTGAGCTCGACCGCGCGGCCGACCATGAGCGAGGCGAGCTCGCCGTTGCTGGCAGTGGGTTCGGCTTCGCCGACGATCTTGCCCAGGCGAACGACGGTGATGCGGTCGGCGACCTCGCGCACCTCGCGGAGCTTGTGGGTGATGAAGACGATCGAGGTTCCCTCGTCGCGCAGCTGCCGCATGATGCCCATGAGCTCATCGGTCTCCTGCGGGGTGAGCACGGCCGTGGGCTCGTCGAACACGAGCACCTTGGCATCCCGAGACAGAGCCTTGATGATCTCTACGCGCTGCTGCACGCCGACGGGCAGGTCGCCGACCAGAGCGTCGGGGTCGACCTCGAAGCCGAAGCGCTGCGCGACGTCGCGCACGTGCTTGCGGGCGGCGTTCAGATCGAGCGCGCCCAGGGCCTTGGTGCTCTCGTGGCCGAGCATGACGTTCTCGGCGACGGTGAAGACGGGGATGAGCATGAAGTGCTGGTGCACCATGCCGATTCCCGCGGCCATGGCATCGCCGGGGCCGCGGAAGCGCTGGACGACGTCGTCCAGCAGGATCTCGCCCTCGTCGGCCTGATACAGGCCGTAGAGGACGTTCATGAGTGTGGATTTACCGGCACCGTTCTCTCCGAGGAGAGCGTGGATCTCGCCAGGCTGGACGACCAGATCGATGTGGTCGTTCGCAACCAGGGACCCGAACCGCTTGGTGATGCCGCGGAGCTCGAGCTTCATGCTGTGCACCCTATTCGAAGACGTTAAGAAGACGGAAAGAAACCGCGGTCGCTCGGACTCCTGGTCCGAGTGACCGCGGTTGGTTCTCTGGGGCTCACGGCCGCGGCCGCTCGAACTCCTGGTCCGAGCGACCGCGGCGCGAGAGGTGGTGCTTACGGGGAGCTGGGCGAGGTGACCTTCAGCGAGCCGGAGACGATCTGCTCGCGCAGAGCGGACAGCTCATCGGCCAGACCGGCCGGCAGGGTGAACTTCGAGTTGAAGTCCGCCAGGCCGACGCCGTCGTTCTCGAGCGTGCCGACGTAAGGGGTCGCGTCGAAGTCGCCCTTCGCAGCCTGCGTCACCGAGTCGTACACGGCGGTGTCGATGCGCTTGAGGATCGAGGTCAGCACCAGATCCGACACGTTCGGGTCGGCCTTGGCGAGGTCGGAGTCGACGCCGAGCATGACGCTCTTCGAGCCGCTGTCGCGGATCGCGTCGGCAGCGCTGCTGTAGATCGGGCCACCCACGGGCAGGAGCACGTCGACGCCCTGGTCGAGCAGACCCTGCGCGGCCTGCTTGGCTGCGTCGTTGGCCGCGAAGCCGCCGGTGAACGAGCCGTTCTGCGCGGCGACGTCCCACCCGAAGGTCTGGACGCTGGCGCCCTTGTCCTCGTCGTACTTCTTCACGCCGTCGACGAAGCCGTCCATGAAGATGGTGACGGGCGGGATCGGGATGCCACCGACGGTGCCGACCTTGTTGACGCCGTTCTCCGCGGAGTACGCGGCGGCGGCGTATCCACCGAGGTAGGCGGCCTGGACGGTGTCGAACAGCAGAGGCTTGATGTTCGGGGCGTCGGTCTTGCCGTCGTTGTCGGTGTCGGCGCGGTCGTCGATGATCGCGTACTGGAGGTTGGGGTTCGCCTTGGCCGAGGCCACGGTGTCGGCGCTGAGCTTGAAGCCCACCGCGACGATGAACGTGCAGCCCTCGGCCACGAGGTTCTCGAGGTTCGGGGCGTAGTCGTTCGCCGAGCTGGACTCGACCTCGATGGCCTTGACGCCGAGCTCGCTCGCGGCCTTGTCGATGCCTTCCTTGGCCGACTGGTTGAACGAACGGTCGTTCCAGCCGCCGTCATCCGAGATGATGCAGGGGGTGAAGCCCTCGACGAGGTCTCCCCCGGCGGCAGCGGTCGAGCCGTTGCTCTCGGGCGCGGCGCCGCAACCGGCGAGCAGCACGGCGGCGCCGATCATGGCGAGGCCGCTGACGACGGCCTTCTTCGTGGTCTTCACGAATGGTCCTCCAAGACGGATGCCCCCAACGGGTTTGAGGGACGATCCCGTCACGTTACCCACTGTGTCGCCGCGCTTGCGCACCGGGAGCCCCCGCGCGCGGCAATGGTTACAAAGACGCAATCTCGCGTCATCCCCCCGCCACACGACCCGCGAAAAAGAGAGACCGGATACCACGAGGCGTGGCATCCGGTCTCAGAATGTTGCGGGTACGCGGTGCTAGAGGACGTCGCCCCGGCCCGTCAGCTTCAGCGCGTCGACGACGCCCTTCACGCGCTGGGCGTTCTCGCTGGTGGTCACGAGCAGGGCGTCGGGGGTGTCGACCACGACGATGTCGCGCACGCCGATGAGGCTGATCACGCGCTTCGTCTGCGAGACGACGATGCCACTGGAGGCATCGGAGAGGACGCGCGCGTCTTCGCCGAGGATGGCGAGTTCGTTCCGACCGCCCGACGAGTTGAGCTTGGACAGGCTCGCGAAATCGCCCACGTCGTCCCAGTCGAAGTGCCCGGGGATGACCGCAAGGCGGCCCTTCTCCGCGGCGGGCTCGGCGACGGAATAGTCGATGGCGATCTTCTTCAGCCCCGGCCAGATGCGGTCGACGGCGGGGCCGCGACGATCGCGGTCGTCCCACGCCTCGGCGAGCTCGAGCAGACCCGCGTGGAGTTCGGGCTCGTTGACGGCGAGCTCGGCGAGCAGGACGTCGGCGCGGGTGATGAACATGCCCGCGTTCCAGAGGTAGGCCCGGTCGGCGAAGTACTCCTTCGCCGTGTCGAGGTCGGGCTTCTCGACGAAGCGCTCGACCAGGTAGGCCTCGGGGGCGCCGTCGACGATGAGCTCGCCGGCCTGCTTGATGTAGCCGAATCCGACGGACGGCTCGGCGGGCTGGATGCCGATCGTGCAGATGTATCCCTCGCGCGCGACCGCGACGGCCTGGCGCACGGCGAACTCGAACTGGCGGGTCTGCCGGATGACGTGATCGGCCGCGAACGAGCCGATGATGACGTCGGGCTCACGACGGACGAGGATGGCCGCGGCGAGGCCGATCGCGGCCGAGGAGTCGCGCGGCTCGGACTCGAGGAAGACGTTGTGGTCGGGCACACCCGGAAGCTCGCGCTCGACGGCGGCACGGTGGGCACGGCCGGTGACGACCGCGATGCGACCCTCGCCCGAGAGCGGGGCGAGCCGGTCCCAGGTGTCGCGCAGCAGCGTCTGCCCCGACCCGGTCAGGTCGTGCAGGAACTTGGGCGCGTCGGCGCGCGAGAGGGGCCAGAGGCGGCTGCCGATCCCTCCGGCGGGGATCACGGCGTAGAAGTCGTCGATAGCGGGGTCTGCCATGGCTCCGACCCTAGCGGTCGCACCTGCGAGCGCACGGAGGCTCCGCACGGGCCGGCGCCGACGCGAGCGGCATCCGCAGATATCTCGATATCGAGAGAGTCTTAGGCGGCCCTAATCCCCGCCGTTCATAGGCCGGACGTAGTATTCAGTGGCGCCCGTGTGACGCTGGGAGCCCGTGCGGGCCCCACACCGTGTTCGATCAGGGAGGACGACCGTGTCAGCACCAGCACGTGCCACGCCGTCGGTGAAAGAGACCACCTCGAAGAGGCCCCGCGGCACTCTCTACCGGGGCCGCGAAGGCATGTGGTCGTGGGTTCTGCACCGCATCACCGGTGTCGCCATCTTCTTCTTCCTCCTGGTGCACATCCTCGACACGGCGCTCATCCGGGTCTCCCCCGAGGCCTACGACGCTGTCATCGGAACCTACAAGAACCCGATCATGGGTCTCGGCGAGGTGGCCCTGGTCGGCGCGATCGCTTACCACGCGTTCAACGGCCTGCGCATCATCCTCGTCGACTTCTGGCCCTGGGCCACGCGCCACCAGCGCCAGCTGTGGTGGGGCGTGCTCGGCCTCTGGGTCGTCACCATGCTCGGCTTCACGCCGCGCCACCTCATCAACGTCTTCAGCGCCGTCACCGGGAGCCACTGATGTCCGTCGCCCAAGAAGCCGCCACGATCCCCGCGCCCCGCACGCCCAGCGTGCGGAAGAAGGGCTCCAACCTCGAGAAGTGGGGCTGGATCTACATGCGCGCCTCCGGCGTGCTGCTGATCGTCCTGATCTTCGGCCACCTCTTCGTCAACCTCATGACCGGCGAGGGCATCCATCAGATCGACTTCGCCTTCGTCGCGGGCAAGCTCGCTTCGCCGTTCTGGCAGTGGTGGGACGTCCTCATGCTGTGGCTGGCCCTCATCCACGGCGCCAACGGCATGCGCACGATCGTCAACGACTACGTCGGCAACGCCACCGTCCGCAAGATCCTCATCGGGTCGCTGTGGACGTCGGCCGGGTTCCTCATCCTGCTCGGCACGCTCGTCGTCTTCACCTTCGACCCCTGCCTCGGTGTGACCGAGAGCAGCTCCCTGTGGGACGTGTGCCAGTCGGCCTGAGCCGGCGGCATCCCTTCTTCCCCTGACAGCAGAGGTATTGCACACGTGAGCACTCAGACCGCTTCGGACTCGATCGTCAAGGACGGCGTCCACTACCACCAGTTCGACGTCGTGATCGTCGGCGCCGGCGGCGCCGGCATGCGCGCGGCCATCGAGGCCGGCCCGGGGGCGAAGACAGCCGTCATCTCGAAGCTGTACCCCACCCGCTCGCACACCGGCGCGGCGCAGGGCGGCATGGCCGCGGCGCTCGCCAACGTCGAAGAGGACTCGTGGGAGTGGCACACCTTCGACACCATCAAGGGCGGCGACTACCTCGTCGACCAAGACGCCGCGGAGATCCTCGCCAAAGAGGCCATCGACGCCGTCATCGACCTCGAGAACATGGGCCTGCCCTTCAACCGCACCCCCGAGGGCAAGATCGACCAGCGTCGCTTCGGCGGTCACACGGCCGATCACGGCAAGACCCCCGTGCGCCGCGCGTGCTACGCCGCCGACCGCACGGGCCACATGATCCTGCAGACGCTGTTCCAGAACTGCGTCAAGCTCGGCATCAACTTCTTCAACGAGTTCTACGTGCTCGACCTCGTCACGGTGAAAGATGCCGCGGGCAAGACGCAGGTCGCCGGCGTCGTGGCCTACGACCTGGCCACCGGTGAGCTGCACGTCTTCCAGTCCAAGGCCGTGATCTTCGCGACCGGCGGCTTCGGAAAGATCTTCAAGACCACCTCCAACGCCCACACCCTCACCGGTGACGGCGTGGGCATCGTGTGGCGCAAGGGCCTGCCACTCGAGGACATGGAGTTCTTCCAGTTCCACCCGACCGGCCTCGCCGGTCTCGGCATCCTGCTGACCGAAGGTGCCCGCGGCGAAGGCGCGATCCTGCGCAACGCGAGCGGTGAGCGCTTCATGGAGCGCTACGCCCCGACCATCAAGGACCTCGCGCCGCGTGACATCGTCGCCCGCTGCATGGTGCAGGAAGTGGCCGAGGGCCGCGGCGCCGGCCCCCACCGCGACTACGTGCTGCTGGACTGCACGCACCTGGGTGCCGAGGTCCTCGAGACCAAGCTCCCCGACATCACCGAGTTCGCCCGCACCTACCTGGGTGTCGACCCGGTCGTCGAGCCGGTCCCGGTCATGCCGACCGCGCACTACGCGATGGGCGGCATCCCCACCAACATCAAGGCAGAGGTGCTGGCCGACAACGACACCGTCGTCCCCGGCCTCTACGCCGCCGGCGAGTGCGCGTGCGTCTCGGTGCACGGCTCGAACCGTCTCGGCACCAACTCGCTGCTCGACATCAACGTCTTCGGCAAGCGCGCCGGCCGCAACGCGGTCGAGTACGTCAAGACCGCCGATTTCGTGCCGCTCCCCGAAGACCCGGCCGCCGAGGTGCGCGGCCTGATCGAGGGCCTGCGAAGCAACTCGGGCACAGAGCGCATCGCCGTGCTCCGCAAGACGCTGCAGGACGAGATGGACAAGG
Source organism: Microbacterium sp. SORGH_AS_0421 (assembly GCF_030818635.1). Classification (NCBI taxonomy): domain Bacteria; kingdom Bacillati; phylum Actinomycetota; class Actinomycetes; order Micrococcales; family Microbacteriaceae; genus Microbacterium; species Microbacterium sp. SORGH_AS_0421. The sequence goes on along the minus strand of NZ_JAUTAO010000001.1, from coordinate 1,887,121 downwards.
GTGCGCAGGTCTTCCGCACGCACGAGTCCCTCGCGCACGTGATGGACGTCATCGCCGACCTGCGCGAGCGCTACAAGAACATCCACGTCGACGACAAGGGCAAGCGCTTCAACACCGACCTGCTCGAGGCCGTCGAGCTCGGCTTCCTGCTCGACCTCGCCGAGGTCGTCGTGTACTCGGCGCAGAACCGCGAAGAGAGCCGCGGCGGTCACATGCGCGACGACTTCCCGACGCGCGACGACGAGAACTACATGCAGCACACCATGGCGTACCTGTCGGGCGACCCCCACTCGTCGCACCCGGCCGATCACATCGAACTCGGTTGGAAGCCCGTGGTGTTCACCAAGAACGAGGCCGGGGAGCTGCGCTACCCGCCCCTGGAGAGGAAGTACTGAGATGGCATCCACCGTCATCGAGCAGGTCGACACCTCGGACGAGGTCGCCGAGACCCCCGAAGACACGGGGATCCAGTCGTTCCTCGTCACCTTCAACATCCGCCGCTTCGACCCCGAGGTCGACGACGAGCCCCGCTGGGTCGACTACGACGTGGAGCTGTACTCCACCGACCGCGTGCTCGACGCGCTGCACAAGATCAAGTGGGAGGTCGACGGCTCGCTGTCGTTCCGCCGCTCGTGCGCGCACGGCATCTGCGGCTCCGACGCGATGCGCATCAACGGTCGCAACCGCCTCGCCTGCAAGACGCTGATCAAGGATCTCGACATCTCGCAGCCGATCTACGTCGAGGCGATCAAGGGCCTGCCCCTCGAGAAGGACCTCATCGTCGACATGGAGCCGTTCTTCGCCTCCTACCGCGAGGTGCAGCCCTTCCTGATCTCGAACTCGAAGCCCGAGCCCGGCAAGGAGCGCGTGCAGTCGATCGTCGACCGTGAGGTCTTCGACGACACCACCAAGTGCATCCTGTGCGCCGCGTGCACCTCGTCGTGCCCCGTGTTCTGGACGGACGGCCAGTACTTCGGCCCCGCCGCGATCGTCAACGCGCACCGCTTCATCTTCGACTCGCGCGACGACGCCGGAGATGTGCGCCTCGACATCCTCAACGACAAAGAGGGCGTGTGGCGTTGCCGCACGACCTTCAACTGCACCGAGGCCTGCCCCCGCGGCATCGAGGTCACCAAGGCCATCGCCGAGGTCAAGCAGGCCGTCCTCCGCGGCGGTCGCTGACTCTCATTCCCTCGAACGGCGGGTGCGCTCCGGCGCCCCGCCGTTCGGCGTTCTCGGGGCCGCACACGGATCGCGGATGCCGTGGCCTGTCCGCGGAGCGGGAGTCGCGGCATCCATTCATTAGGCTTTCACAGTGACCGAGAACCGCCACGACCCGCGGCCGCTGCCCGCGGTGCGCGACGACGACGCCTCGCTGCGCGAGCGGCTCGAGGCGGCGCAGACCGCCGTTCGGGAACGCCTCGACGAGCCCATCGCCCGTGCGGCGAAGATCGCGCAGTGGTTCCCGATCCGGGTGTGGCGGCACTTCTTGCAGCACAACGGATTCCTGCTCGCGGCGGGCATGAGCTACCAGGGCCTGTTCGCCGTGTTCTCGGCCCTGTACCTGGCGTTCGCGGGTGTCGGGATCTGGCTGGGCGGAAGCAAGACCGCGATCGACGGTCTCATCCACATCGTCAACAGCTACATCCCCGGGATCATCAGCAAGAACGGTCTCGTCGATCGCGAGCAGGTGGAGGCCGTCGCGCAGGAGAGCGGGCGGCTTCTGACCATCACCGGCATCGTGGCCGTCGTCGTGGTCGTGTGGACGGCGATCGGCTTCGTGACCTTCACCCGACGCGCGGTACGCGACACCTTCGGACTCCCCTTCGACCTGCGCAACTACGTGCTGTTGAAGGCCCGTGATCTCGTCGCCTCGCTCCTGTTCGGGATCGCCCTGCTGGTGGGGGCTCTGCTGGGTTCGATCACCACCGGCGCCGTCGACCTGGTGTTCGGTCTCATCGGGTGGGACCGCGAGACCCTCGGCTGGTCGGCGGGCGCGCGGATCGTCTCGCTCGTGGTGGCTTTCGGCGTCAACACCGTGGCCCTCGCTTCGCTCTTCCGCTTCCTCACGGGCACCACGCTGACCTGGCGTCGCACGTGGCCGGGCGCGATCGTCGGTGCCACGGGCATGGTCGTGCTGCAGGTCGCCGCGGGCTTCCTCTTCGTCTACACGCCGTCGAACCCCTTGCTGGCCACCTTCGCCGTGCTCATCGGGTTCCTGTTGTGGTTCCGCTTCATCGGGATCGTGATCCTCGTCTCGGCCGCCTGGATCGCCGTCGCCGCGAGCGACCGCGACGTTCCCCTGCGCTCCCCCGAGGACCGGCTCGCGATGGAACAGGCGGCTCTCGTCATCGCCGCCCAGGTCGGGGTGCGCGAGGCCGAGAAGGACCTCGCGCTGTCGCGCTGGCCGTGGCGCTGGAGCGCGAGGCGAAAGCTCGACGCAGCGGAGAAGCAGCTGGCACGCGCACGGGCCGACGTCCCCGCGCCGCGCCGCGTGTCGCTCATCCCCGACTGAGCGGGGCTCGCGTCCTCCCCCGCGCGATCTCGATGTCGGAGGCCTTCGTTAGGCTCGGAGGGTGGCCCGTTCCGTACGTATCGTCTCCGTCAACGTCAATGGCATCCGTGCCGCCGTCCGCAAGGGCATGACCGAGTGGCTCGACGCCTCGGGCGCCGACATCGTGGCTCTGCAAGAGGTGCGCGCGACCGCCGATCAGCTGGCCGAGGCCCTGCCCGGGTGGGAGATCGTCAACGACGAGGCCCTGCAGAAGGGCCGCGCGGGCGTCGCCATCATCAGCCGCCTGCCCGGCGTCGAGACCCGAACGCACCTCGGTCCCGAGCCGCTCGATGCCTCCGGCCGGTGGATCGAGACCGACTTCGACATCGACGGCGAGACCGTCACGATCGTCAGCGCCTACGTGCACAGCGGCGAGGTCGACACCCCCAAGCAGGACGCCAAGTGGTTGTTCCTCGATGCGATGGAGCGCCGCCTCCCCGAGCTCAAGGCCGAGCGAGAGCTGGCCCTGGTGGTGGGCGACCTCAACGTCGGTCATCGCGAGCTCGACATCAAGAACTGGCGGGGCAACCGCAAGAACGCCGGCTTCCTCCCCCGCGAGCGCGCGTACCTCGACCGCTTCTTCGGGCCCGAGGGCGAGACGGTCGAGGGCGTCGACGGCTCGACCGGCACGGGCCTGGGCTGGATCGATGTGGGCCGCGGCGCGGTCGGCGAAGTCGACGGGCCCTACACGTTCTGGTCGATGCGCGGCAAAGCATTCGACACCGACAGCGGCTGGCGCATCGACTACCACGTCGCCACGCCATCCCTCGCCGCGCGGGTGACGTCGTACACGGTCGAGCGTGCCCCCTCGTACGACACCCGGTGGAGCGACCACGCACCGGTGATCGTGGACTACACGCTCGGGGGCTGACGGCAGCTCGCGGACGCCGGGGGGGGCCGGCATCCGCTCGCCTGCCCGTCCTCTTGCCGTCGGCCCACCGGGGCGGATCGACCGGGGGCGGAGGGGCTGCCGCCTCGGCACCTAGGATCGAGGGGTGACCCAGCAGCGCCTCTACTCCGGAATGCAGCCCTCCCGCCGACAGCCTCCAGATCGGCAACTACATCGGGGCCCTGCTGCAGTGGCGCGACCTCCAAGACGAGTACGACGCCTTCTTCTCGGTCGTCGACCTGCACGCCCTGACGCAGCCCGGCGATCCCGCCGAACGCCGCGAGAAGACCCGTCGCACCGCCGCCCAGTACATTGCCGCCGGTATCGAGCCCTCTCGCTCGACCCTGTACGTGCAGTCGCACGTGCCGGCGCACGCCGAACTGCAGTGGGTGCTGTCGACCCTCACCGGTTTCGGCGAGGCCGGGCGGATGACGCAGTTCAAGGACAAGTCGGCGCGCTACGGCACGGATGCCACCAACGTCGGCCTCTTCACCTATCCGGTGCTGATGGCCGCCGACATCCTGCTGTACCAGACCGACGTCGTGCCCGTCGGCGACGACCAGAAGCAGCACATCGAGCTCACGCGCGACCTCGCCGAGCGCTTCAACCAGCGCTTCGGCGAGACCTTCACGGTTCCGAAGCCCGTCATCCGGCGCGAGACCGCCCGCATCTACGACCTGCAGAACCCGACGTCGAAGATGTCGAAATCGGCCGAGTCCGACGCGGGCGTGCTGTGGCTGCTCGACGACCCCAAGGTCAGCGCGAAGAAGATCATGCGCGCGGTCACCGACTCCGAGGGCGCGGTGCGCTTCGACCGCGACGAGAAGCCGGGCGTCTCGAACCTGCTGGTGATCTACTCGGCCCTGACGGGTCGCGACGTCACCTCGATCGAGGACGAGTACGCCGGGCGCGGGTACGGCGATTTCAAGAAGGGCCTGGCCGAGGTCGTCGTGAACGAGTTCGAGCCCGTGCGCACCCGAGCCCTCGAGCTCCTCGACGACCCCGCCGAGCTCGACCGCGTGCTGGCCGTGAACGCCGGCAAGGCCGCCTCGGTCGCCGAGAAGACCCTCACGGATGTGTACGACCGGATCGGTCTGCTGCGCCGCGGCTGACCCATCCCCTCCGACGCCCGCACGCCCTCCCGGGTCGTGCGGGCGTCGTCGTTCCCGTGTCCGGGTCCCTTGGCGTGTGGCAGGGGAATCGGATCGGTGCACCAGAATCGGACCCCGGGCTCGTCGGCATCCGGTTCTGGCGCGCCGATCCGGTCCTGCGAGGCGCAGGCTCCACGCCCGCCGGTAGCGTGGCCGAATGGAACCGGAGACCCTGCGCACGTCCCGCCTCGAGCTGTCCACGCCCCGCGCCGGCGATGTCGCCGCCATTCACGAAGAGTGCCAGGATGCCGCGATCCAGCGCTTCACGACCGTTCCGTCTCCCTATTTGCTCGCCGATGCCGAAGCGTTCGTCGAGCTCGCCCACCGGTGGTGGGCCGAGGGTTCGGAGGCGACCTGGGCGATCCGGCTCGACGAACGCCTGGTCGGGATGGTGGGCCTGGCCAAGCTGCCGAGCGGCGCCCCGGAGATCGGGTACTGGGTGTCGTCGAGCGTGCGCGGGCGCGGCGTCGCAACAGAGGCGGCACGAGCGGTGATCGATTGGGCCTTCTCCCCCGCGCGTCCGGCACTGGCGCGCGTCGAGTGGCGCGCGGCCGTCGGCAACCTCGGATCGGCGCGCGTCGCGCGGTCTCTCGGCTTCCGCTACGAGGGGCTGCTGCGCCAGGCGCACGTCAATTCGCTCGGTCGCTCGGACCTGTGGGTGGCCGGCCTGCTGCGCGACGACGACCGCCGACCCGTGAGCTGGCCGGTGGGCTGAGCCCCTTCCGGGACACCGGCGCAAGGCCCGACCCGATCTCGGAGGGCGGTGGCACCATGTATTCATGCCGGAGATGCCAGAGGTCGAAGGGCTCGTCGAGTTCCTACGGGGGCGACTCGCGGGGCTGCGTTTCGAGAGAGCGACCGTGTCGGCGATCAACGCCCTCAAGACGTACGACCCGCCCCTGACCGATCTGGTCGGCGCCCAGGTGACGGCCGTCGAGCGGCACGGCAAGTACGTCGACGTGGCGACCGACGGCGGCATCCACCTCGTCTTCCATCTCGCCAAGGCGGGCTGGCTGCGGTGGTACGACGCACTGCCGACGACCCTCATCAAACCCGGCAAGACTCCGATCGCGCTGCGCGTCGGCTTCGACGACGGATCGGGCTTCGACCTCACCGAGGCGGGGACGAAGAAGTCGCTGGCGGTCTACGCCGTGACCGATCCGGCCGAGGTACCGGGCATCGCCCGTCTCGGCCCCGACCCGCTCGACGACGATTTCGGTCGCGCCGAGTTCGGCGCGCTGCTCACGGGGCGCCGCACGCAGATCAAGGGAGTGCTGCGCGACCAGTCGATCATCGCGGGGGTCGGAAACGCCTACTCCGACGAGATCCTGCATGCCGCCAAGATGTCGCCGTACGCGTTGGCAGCGAATCTCACCGACGACGAGGTCGATCGCCTGTTCGAGGCAATGACGACCACTCTCGCCGAGGCGATCACCGCGGCCACCGGCAAGCCGCCCGCCGAGCTGAAAGACGCGAAGCGCCGCGGCATGCGCGTGCACGGCCGCCGAGGTGAGGCGTGCCCGGTGTGCGGCGACGAGGTGCGCAGCGTGTTCTTCGCCGACAACTCCCTCGAGTACTGCTCCACCTGTCAGACCGGCGGCAAGCTCTTGGCCGACCGGCGCTTGTCGCGGTTGCTCAAGTAGCTAGGGGCATTGACCGTCGACTGCTCGAAACGTCGCCGTATGACCGGGAATGAAACCGCCGAGGGCACGTTGAGTAGGATCAGAAGTGCAAAAACGTGCTCCGGGGTCGGTGAGAATCCGAACCGGCGGTGACAGTCCGCGAACCCTGCCGCTCACGCGGGAGGGCCGATCCGGTGGAATTCCGGGACCGACGGTGATGCGAGGGTCAGCTCTCGCTAGTCCGGATAGGAGGCAGCACGGATGGCGCGACGCGCCTTCCCGCTGGCCCTGCCCCGATTCCGCGGGAAGGACAAGGAAATGGCATCCGCCGTCGAGATCGACGCCATGCGGCGAGCGCTGCAGCTCGCCCGGCGCGGGCCGCGCGGGCTGAATCCCCAGGTGGGTGCCGTGATCCTCTCCCCCGCCGGAGAGATCCTCGCCGAGGGTTACCACCGAGGAGCCGGCACCGCGCACGCCGAGGTCGACGCCCTCTCGCGGTTGTCGCCGGATGCCGCGCGCGGCGCCACCGCCGTCGTCACCCTCGAGCCCTGCAATCACACCGGTCGCACCGGACCCTGTGCACTCGCGCTCATCGAGGCCGGCATCGGCCGCGTCGTCTACGCCCTGGACGACCCGACCGACGCCGCGTCGGGTGGGGCAGACCGACTGCGCGCAGCCGGGGTCGACGTCGAGAGCGGGGCGGAGCGCGAGGCGGCCGAAGCGCTCGTGCACGACTGGGCCGTCCTCAAGCGCACCGGTCGCCCGCACGTCACCGTCAAGTGGGCGCAAAGCCTCGACGGTCGCGCCGCCGCCGACGACGGCTCGAGCCAGTGGATCACCGGTCCCGCCGCGCGTCGCGACGTGCACGCCCGACGCGCCCGGGCCGATGCGATCGTCGCCGGTACGGGAACCGTGCGAGCCGACGATCCGGCACTGACCGCGCGCGCCGATGACGGCTCCCTGCTCGAGACCCAGCCCGTGCCCGTGGTCGTCGGTCGCAGCGAGACGGCCCCGGATGCCGCCGTCCGCCGCCACCCGCGCACGCCCCTGTTCTACGACTCGCACGACCTGGCCGCCGTGCTCGCCGACCTGGGCGAGAAGGGGATCCAGCGGGTGTTCGTGGAAGGCGGGCCGACGCTTGCAAGCGCCGTCGTCCGCGCCGGTCTCGCCGACGAACTGCTGGTCTACCTCGCCCCCGTGCTGTTGGGCGGCTCGCGCCTCGCCCTCGGCGACGTGGGGGTGCCCACCATCGCTGACGCCCGTCGGCTGGCCGTGGCATCCGTCCAGAACCTCGGCGACGATCTGCTGATCGTCGCCCACCCCAGCTCGGATCGAGAGGGAGAATCCTGATGTTCACCGGAATCGTGGAAGAGATCGGTGCCGTCACCGCCGTCGAACCCTCGGGAGACGGCGTGCGGCTGACGTTGCGCGCCCCCCTCTCGGTATCGGATGCCGGCCACGGCGATTCGATCTCGGTCAGCGGCGTGTGCCTCACGGTCGTCGAACAGGGCGAGGACTGGTTCACCGCCGACGTCATGAAGCAGACCCTCGACATGTCGACCCTCGCCGATGTCGCTCCAGGGCGCCCGGTGAATCTCGAGCGGGCCACCGCGGCCCACGGTCGCCTGGGCGGTCACATCGTGCAGGGGCACATCGACGGCACCGGCGTGGTGCGCGACGTGCGGCCCGGAGCCCAGTGGAGCGTCGTGCGGGTCGGCATCCCGGCCCACCTCGCTCCCCTCGTAGTCGACAAGGGGTCCATCGCGATCGACGGTGTCTCGCTCACGGTGAGCGCCGTCAGCGAGGCCGACGAGGTCGAGCCCTGGCTCGAGGTGTCTCTCATTCCCGAGACCCTCGAGGCGACGACGCTCGGCCGCGCCGAGGCCGGCACCCCCGTCAACCTCGAGACCGACATCCTCGCGCGCCACGTCCAGCGCATGCTCGCCTTCCGTACGACAGAGAATCCCGCGGCGACCGCCGCACAGACCGAGAGGGGCTCCCGATGAGCCTGTCCACCATCCCCGAGGCCCTCGAGGCCCTTCGTCAGGGTCGCCCGATCCTGGTCGCCGACGACGAGAACCGCGAGAACGAGGGAGACGTCATCCTCTCTGCGCAGCTGGCCACCCCCGAGGCCCTCGCCTGGACCGTGCGGTGGTCGAGCGGGTACGTGTGCGCGCCCATGCCGGCCGAGTGGGCCGACCGTCTCGACCTGCCGCCCATGGTCGAGGTCAACCAGGATGCCCGCGGCACCGCGTACACGGTGAGCGTCGACGCCGCGACCGGTGTGACCACCGGCATCAGCGCTGCCGACCGCGCACGCACACTGAACGTGCTGGCCGACCCCGAATCGGTCCCGACGAGCGTCATCCGCCCGGGTCACGTCCTGCCGCTGCGCGCCGTCGACGGCGGCGTCCGCGAACGCGCCGGTCACACCGAGGCCGCGGTCGACCTCATGCGCCTCGCGGGCCTGGAGCCCGTCGGCGCGATCGCCGAGGTCGTGGCCGAGGACGGCAGCATGATGCGCCTGCCCGGGCTCTTCGAGCTCGGCGAGCGCGACGGCATCCCGGTCATCACGATCGAGCAGCTCATCGGTTACCTGAACGACACCGATCCGCTGCCGGCGACCGCCCCCGCGCGACGCCGCGTGAGCCTGCGCGCCGAGTCGAACGTCCCCACCTCGCACGGCACGTTCCGCTTCCTCGCCTACAAGGACCGCATCACCGGCACCGACCACCTCGCGGTGGTCTCGGGCGACCTCACCGAGAAGGCTCCACTGGTGCGCGTGCACTCGGAGTGCCTCACGGGCGAGGCGTTCGGCTCGCTCAAGTGCGAGTGCGGTCCCCAGCTCGAGGCGGCGCTCGACACGATCGACCGCGACGGCGGCATCGTCATCTACATGCGCGGTCACGAGGGTCGCGGCATCGGCCTCATCAACAAGCTGCGCGCGTACAACCTGCAGGAGCGCGGCCTCGACACCGTCGACGCCAACCTCGCTCTGGGCCTGCCCGCCGATGCGCGCGACTATGCCGCGGCCGCTGGCATCCTGTCGGACCTCGGGGTCGACAAGGTGCGCCTGCTGACCAACAACACCGACAAGGTCGCGCAGCTGCGCGGCTTCGGTCTGGACGTCGTCGAGCAGGTTCCGCTGCTCGTGGGCGTGGGACCCAACAACCACCAGTACCTCGAGACGAAGCGCGACCGCATGGGCCACGTCATCGCCGAGGACGACCTGCGCGACGCCCTCGCGCACATGAAGGAAGAGAGCGCCTGATGGCTGGCAGTGGAGCACCCGAGACCGGCGGCATCGATGCGTCGGGCCTGAACGTCGTCGTGATCGCCGGCACCTGGCACGAGGTCATCACCGACGGGCTGATCGCCGGAGCGAAGCGGGTGCTGGATGCCACGGGCGCGATGTACCGCGTCGTGCGGGTGCCCGGTTCGTTCGAGCTGCCCGTGGCCGCTCGCGCGGCCTTCGAGGGCGGGGCGGATGCCGTGGTCGCCCTCGGCGTGATCATCCGGGGCGGAACGCCGCACTTCGAGTTCGTCTCGTCTGCGGCGACCGACGGCCTCACGCGCGTGGCGATCGACGCGGGCAAGCCCGTCGGCTTCGGGGTGCTGACCCTCGACGACGAGCAGCAGGGTCTCGACCGCGCGGGCCTGGCCGGCTCGAAGGAGGACAAGGGCGAGGAGGCGGCCGACGCCGCCGTCCGCACCGCCCTCGTGCTGCGCGACCTGCGCGGCTGACGCGCGGCGGCGGCGGCCGCCCCTTGTTTCATTCACCGATGTTTTGCCTTTTTGTTTTCTGGACGCCGTTCAAAAAACGAGGCATGCGTCTTAACTTCTCCTCGTCAGTGTTCGCCGGCGACCCGAGCACGACCCGGGCACCGACGGACTCATCGCCCACGAAGGAGAAGAAACCATGGTGGAACTGAGTCGACGCGGTCTGATCCTGGGGGGCGCAGCGAGCATCGCCGGCGCTGCTGCCCTCCCGCTCTTCGGACCGCCTCTCGCGGCCAACGCCGCCGCGGAATACCTGGAATGCACGTTCTCGGGATTGCCGGGCGGCGACACCCTCACCTTCACCAACTACGGCGTCGACCGGGTCATGGCGACCTGGACCCGCGACGGCCAGATCCTCGAGCAGAACCGTCTCGATTGGAAAGGCGACGGCACCGACCTCCGGTGGTGGAACCGCGATCCGCACCAGGGGCGCGTCCTGCCGTCGTACCCGATCGACCCGCAGACCGGGATCTTCAGCGAGGCCCGCGGCGACGAGCAGTACCGGATCAACGTCAACGGCTTCGGCATCATCGTCATGCGGGGCGCCGGACAGATCGTGCGCTTCCAGGTCGTCGGCAACAACGGACGCCACCACTACGGCGAGGCTCCCCGCAACGGCTCGCCCGCCGCGGTCTCACGCCTGCTCGACACATTCATCGATCAGACCCACACGCTGAACAACCAGTTCACCGCCTACCAGACCGCCGTGCGCCAATACGTGGGGATCGGCATGGCGTCGCTGGCGACCGGCATCGCACTGCTGGTGGTCAACGGCGCGAACCCGGTCGCGGCGATCGCCTTCGTCGCCACCGTGACCGCGGTCGGCATCAACGGCATCGCCAACATCCGCAACGCCCAGAACGCCTACATGGGCACGTACAACAACATGATCACGACGTTCAACCGGATCACCGAGGCGCTCGGGTTCGGGGCCGTCGACATCCCCTACTTCAACATCGGCGCCGTCACCTGGAACAACGCCGCGCAGCAGCGCCGGCCGTCGCCCAGCTACGTGCTCTTCCCCGCTTCGGGGTCGAACGGCTGAGACGCTTCGGCGCGTCGATGGCGCGTCGCCTCGGCGGCGCGCCATCGCGCCGCGCGGACGGGGCGGGAACCACGGCCGCAGCCCCCGGATGCCATGGCGCTGAGGGCGGCCTTGCTGGCGACGGCACCGCGGTTTCTCTAGCGTGACGGACATGGAGATCCTGCGCAGCGTCGTCGTCCTCGTCCACCTCGTCGGCTTCGCCATCCTCTTCGGTGCCTGGGTCGTCGAGGCCGTGGCCCGCCGCGTACGCGTGACGCCGGTGATGAACTACGCGCTCGTCATCTCCCTGGTCACCGGTCTCGCCCTCTCCGCGCCGTGGGGCCTCGACCATGACCTCAACTACGCCAAGATCGGCATCAAGCTGGTCGTGCTGATCGTGATCGGCGCACTGCTGGGCATCGGATCGGCCCGTCGGAAGCGCACGGGCACGCTTTCCCCCGCGATCTTCTGGCCCATCGGCATCCTGACGCTGCTCAACGCCGGTCTCGCGGTCGTCTGGCACTGACGAGACCGGCGTCCGGCGTCCGCTCAGCGCGCGCATAGACTGGAGGGTCTAGACGCCCCTCACTCGGGGACGTTCCCGGTGCTCCTTCGCGCACCCGCTCACACACACCCCCGTGATCGCGGCGCGCCACCGCTGCGCCCCATCCCGGACGCGATTGATCGACCTTCTCGTCAGGCAGTCATGACCACCTCCTCCCCCTCCACCCGATCGGCCTCAGCACCCGCGAACCCCCGTTCGCGCGTCATCACCGCGAGCCTCATCGGCACCACGATCGAGTTCTACGACTTCTACGCGTACGCCACCGCCGCGGTCCTCGTCTTCCCGATCCTCTTCTTCCCGACCGGCAACGAGACCACCTCGCTGCTGCTGTCGTTCAGCGTCTTCGGCGCCGCCATGGTCGCGCGCCCCCTCGGCGCGATCGTCTTCGGTCACTTCGGAGACCGCTTCGGCCGCAAGGCCACCCTCGTGGCCTCTCTGCTCACGATGGGTGTCGCCACCTTCCTGATCGGCTGCCTGCCCACCTTCAACGAGATCGGCGTGTGGGCCGCCGTGCTGCTGCTGATCATGCGTCTCGCGCAGGGCTTCGCGCTCGGCGGCGAATGGTCGGGCGCGGCCCTCGTCGCGACCGAGAACGCCCCGAAGGGCAAGCGCGCCCTGTTCGGCACGTTCCCCCAGCTGGGCGCCCCGATCGGCTTCATCATCGCCAACACGGTGTTCCTCGTCATCAACTTCGCGCTGCCGCACCCCGACGGCACGGCGCAGCGGTCGGTGGAGTTCCTCACCTGGGGCTGGCGCGTGCCGTTCCTGTTCTCGGCCGTGATGGTCATCGTGGGCCTCTACGTGCGCCTCAAGCTCGTCGAGAGCGAGTCGTTCGCCAAGGCCGAGAAGAGCGGCGCGATCCGCAAGTTCCCGCTCGGCGAGGTCATCCGCCGCAATTGGAAGCAGCTGATCCTCGGCACCTTCATCATGCTGGCCACCTACGTGCTCTTCTACCTGATGACGAGCTTCACCCTGTCGTACGGCACCAAGCCCACCGCCGAGGGGCGCGGCCGCCGCGGCTGAGAAGGCCGGCACCGCGTTCAACGCCGCCACATACGTTCCCGGCCTCGGCTTCGGCTACACCGATTTCGTCATCATGCAGATCATCGGTGTCGTGTTCTTCGGTGTCTTCACGATGCTCTCCGGCCCGGTGGCCGACGCGATCGGTCGCAAGCGACTGCTGATCGGCGTGACGATCGGCATCATCGTGTTCGGTCTGCTGTTCTCGGTGTTCCTCCTGCCCGCCGCCGATGCGAAGTTCACCGGCGCCCTCGTGCAGGCGTTCCTCGTGTTCGGCTTCCTGCTCATGGGTGCGACGTTCGGCCCGATGGGCGCGGTCCTGCCGGAGCTGTTCCCGACCAACACCCGTTACACCGGCTCGGCCATCTCGTACAACGTCTCGTCGATCCTCGGCGCGGCCCTCGCGCCGATCGTCGCCGTGGCGCTGTGGGCGGCCGGAGACGGCAACCCGTGGCTGGTGGGCCTGTACCTCTCGGCCATGGGCGTGCTGACCCTGGTCGCGCTCGTGCTCTCGCCCGAGACGAAGGACGTCGACTACGACGACAACATCGCCGCCGGAGCGACCGCGCCGTAACGCGTCCGCCCTCGACACACCGGATGCCACGGGGCCTGTGCCTCGTGGCATCCGGCGTTCTGCTCATCGCCGAGAAAGGCGACCGACGGGGTCGGTGGCGCGAGGTACGGTCGAAGCAACCCCATTTTCTTCCCGAGGTGAGCATGTCCGTTCCCGCTCCCGCGCGCGGTCGGCGCGGTCGCCGTGTGCCCGAGGGCCCGCGCGCGTCGTTCCGTCAGCTGCTGCCCTTCCTTCTCGAGCACAAGCGCACGCTCGCCGTCGTCGGGGTGCTCAGCGTCCTCGGCGCCGCCGCCACCCTCGCGCAGCCCCTGCTCGTGGGCCAGGTCATCTCCCGCGTGCAGAACGCCGTCCCGCTCGGAGCCCTCGTGTGGCTGCTGGTCGTGTTCGTCGTGCTCTCGTCGGTCATCTCGGGCTTCCAGCACTATCTGCTGCAGCGCACGGGCACCGCGGTCGTCTTCTCGAGCCGGCGCCGGCTCATCGGACGCATCCTGCGCCTGCCCATCAGCGAGTTCGACGCCCGTCGGACGGGCGACCTCGTCTCGCGGGTCGGAACCGACACGACCCTTCTGTACGCGGTGCTCACGCAGGGATTCGCGGATGCCGTGGGCAACGCCCTCATCCTCGTCGGCGCGGTCATCGCGATGGCGTTCATCGACCCGCTGCTTCTTGTGCTCATCGTGGTGGTCGTGGGCGCCTCGCTCGCGGTGGTCGTGCTGCTGAGCACACGCATCCGCGCGGCCTCCGCCGTCCAGCAGGCCAAGGTCGGCGAGCTGTCGTCGGGAGTCGAGCGGGCGGTGGGCTCGATCCGCACCATCCGCGCGTCGGGAGCCACCGATCGCGAGATCGCCGCCGTCACCGAGGACGCCACCGCCGCCTATGCGGCGGGGGTGCGCATCGCGCGCGTCTCGGCGCTGATCGTGCCGATCGCCTTCGTCGCCCTGCAGGTGTCGCTGTTGGTCGTGCTCGGCGTCGGCGGGTACCGCGTGGCATCCGGGGCCATCGACGTCGCCTCTCTCGTCACGTTCGTGATCTTCCTGTTCCTGCTCGTGCAGCCGCTCGCCTCGGCGATCGGTGCGATCACCTCGGTGAACCAGGCTCTCGGCGCGCTCGGTCGTATCCAGGAGGTGCTCGACCTCCCCCTCGAAGACGACGACGACCGGCCCTCGACGGCCACCCCGGTGCCGCATGCCGCCGCCCTCGAGTTCCGCGACGTGCACTTCCGCTACCCCGATCACGTCGTGAAGGCGCGAGAGGCCGCCGCGCAGGAAGCGCGCTCGGTGCTCGCCGAGGTGCACCTGGATGCGGGCGATGCGGAGCCGGAGAGCGACCACGAGGTGCTGCGCGGGGTGTCGTTCACCGTCCCGCCAGGGGCGCGCGTGGCGCTCGTCGGCCCCTCGGGCGCGGGGAAGAGCACGATCCTCTCCCTCGTCGAGCGCTTCTACGACCCGACGAGCGGGGCGATCCTCGTCGACGGGACCGACGCCCGCGATCTCGCGCGCGCAGACCTGCGCGCCCGCTTCGGCTACGTCGAGCAGGACGCCCCGACCCTCGCCGGCACGATTGCCGACAACCTCCGCCTCGCCTCGCCCGACGCCACGGATGCCGAGTGCGAGCGGGTCCTTCGCGCGGTGAACCTGGGCGACGTGCTCGAGCGCAACACCCTCGGCATCGACGCCCCCGTGGGCGAGGACGGCGTCATGCTCTCCGGTGGAGAGCGTCAGCGCCTCGCAATCGCGCGCGCCCTGCTGGCCGCTCCCCCGGTGCTCCTGCTCGACGAGTCGACCTCGTCGCTCGACGGCGTCAACGAGCAGCGCATGCGCGAGGCGATCGACGCGGTCGCGACCGACCGCACGCTGCTCGTCATCGCGCACCGTCTGTCGACCGTCGTCGACAGCGATCTCATCGTCGTGCTCGAGAACGGCCGGGTGGTGGGCCAGGGCACGCACAGCGAGCTGGTGGCATCCACTCCGCTGTATCGCAACCTCGCGAAGCATCAGCTGCTGGTCTGAACGACGGCTCAGTCGCGCACGACCTGATTGAGAGCGGCCCAGCCGAGCGCCGGCGACGACGGGGCGACGCTCTCCGGAGCGCTGAACATCGTCGACGCCCAGTCGTGCGCGACGCTGTAGGCGGCCTCGGCGATCGCCGAGCCCGCGCTGACGCGACTTGCTCCGGCACGGGCAAGCTCGCCGATCGACAACGTCCCGGGCCCGAACGCGACGTTGACCGGCAGCGTCGTCGCCCCCACGAGGGCACGGACGGTCGCTGCCGACAACGCGCCGAGGACGAAGATGCCGCTCGCCCCCGCGTTCGCGTAGACGGCCGCACGCGACAGCGTCTCCGCCATCCAGTCGTCGCCTCCGGGCTCTCCCAGGCGGTGTGTGTCGATGCGGGCGTTGATGAAGAGCGGTATTCCGGCGTTCTCCGCAGCGGCGCGGGCCGCGCTGATGCGTTGCTCCTGCTGCGCCGTCGGCATAAGAGAATCCTCGATGTTCACGCCCGAGACGCCCATCTCAAGGACGGAGGAGATGGTGGCGGCGACGTCGCTCGCCGTCTCACCGTAGCCACGCTCGATGTCGACGCTGACCGGGACGTTCACCGCTGCCACGATCCGCCTTAGGGAGTCGATCGCCCCGTCGCCGGTCAGCTCGTTCCCGTCTCGTTGGCCCCGCGACCACGCGACACCGGCGCTGGTCGTGGCGATCGCCCGCGCCCCGGCAGCGAGGACCACTCGTGCCGATGCAGCATCCCAGACGTTGGGCAAGACGATCGGCACGCCGGGCACGTGCATCGCGTGGAATTCCTGGGTGCGCTCGAGGTGCGTGGTCATCTCACAATCTCAGCACACCCCTTCATCACTCCTCGGACGATCGAATCCGCGCACGAATCCCGGTCTGTCATCCAGCCGAGCGGTGATCTGAGAGAGGGGATCGACATTCGATGCGTCCCCTCCACCATCGAAGCCGGTGTCCCCCATCGAGAACGGGGGGCGTCGATACGAGGGCTCGCCCCGTCCGCACGAAACGGGCGGGGCGAGCGAGCCGGTCTCAGGACCGCTGCAGGCGGTACCGCAGGGCGGCGAGCTCGGCGCGCAGGGCGGCCGGCAGGTGCGCACCGAAGGTGTCGTAGAACTGTTCCGTCAGGTCGGCCTCGGCGAGCCACGAGGCGCGGTCGATCGAGAACAGCTCTTCGAGATCCGCAGCGGGAAGGTCCAGACCCGACAGCTCGAGGTCCTCGATCTTCGGGAGGCGTCCGATCGGGCTGTCGACGGCGTCGACCTGGCCGTCGACGCGACGGATGATCCAGTCGATCACGCGGGCGTTGTCGCCGAATCCGGGCCAGAGGAAGCGTCCGTCGTCGCCCTTGCGGAACCAGTTGACCTGGAAGATGCGCGGTGCGCGGTCGAAGCGCAGCTTCTGGCCGACCTTCAGCCAGTGGCCGAAGTAGTCGCCCATGTTGTACCCGCAGAAGGGCAGCATCGCGAACGGGTCGCGGCGGAGCTCGCCGACCGTGCCCTCCTGCGCCGCCGTCTTCTCGCTCGACACGGTCGAGCCGATGAACACGCCGTGCGACCAGTCGGTGGCCTCGACCACCAACGGCACGTTGGTGGCGCGGCGACCGCCGAACAGGATCACATCGAGCGGTACACCCTCGGGGGCCTCCCAGTCCTCGGCGATCTGCGGGCACTGCGCAGCCCCCACGGTGAAGCGCGAGTTGGGGTGCGCGGCGGGACGGCCCGACGCGGGGGTCCAGGGCTTTCCCTCCCAGTCGATGAGGTGCGGGGGTGCCTCGTCGGTCAGGCCCTCCCACCAGACGTCGCCGTCGGGGCGGAGAGCGACGTTCGTGAAGATCGTGTTGCCCCAGAGCGTCTCGATCGCGGTGACGTTGGTCGACTCGCCGGTGCCGGGCGCGACGCCGAAGAAGCCGGCCTCAGGGTTGATGGCCCACAGGCGCCCGTCCTCGCCGGGGCGGATCCACGTGATGTCGTCGCCGAGGGTCTCGACGCGCCAGCCGGGAATCGTCGGCCGCAGCATCGCGAGGTTCGTCTTGCCGCAGGCCGAGGGGAACGCGGCGGCCACGTGGTACGCCTTGCCGGCCGGGTCGATCACGCGGATGAGCAGCATGTGCTCGGCGAGCCAGCCCTCGTCGCGGCCGATGACCGAGGCGATGCGCAGGGCGAAGCACTTCTTCGCGAGGATCGCGTTGCCGCCGTAACCCGAGCCGAACGACCAGACTTCGAGGGTGTCGGGGAAGTGCACGATGTACTTCTCGTCGTTGCAGGGCCAGGCGACGTCGTCCTCGCCGGGGGCGAGCGGCGCCCCGACCGAGTGCACGGTCTTGACCCAGGGCGCTCCGTTCGCGATCTGCTGGGTGACCGAGGTGCCGACGCGGGTCATGACACCGATGGATGCCACCGCGTAGGCGCTGTCGGTGATCTGCACGCCGATGTGGCTGAGGGGCCCGCCCACCGCGCCCATCGAGAAGGGGACGACGTACATCGTGCGCCCGCGCATCGAGCCCTCGAAGACGCCGTCGAGGGTCTCGCGGATCTCGGCGGGTGCGATCCAGTTGTTCGTGGGACCGGCGTCTTCCTCGCTATTCGAGGCGATGTAGGTGCGCGACTCGAGACGGGCGACGTCGCCGGGGTGCGAGCGGGCGAGGTACGAGCCGGGGCGCCATTCGGGGTTCAGCTTGATGAGCTTGCCCTCGTCGACCATCTCGCGAAGGAGCGCATCGTTCTCGGCCGCCGAGCCGTCGACCCAGTGGATACGGTCGGGCTGGGTGAGGGCGGCCACCTGGTCGACCCAGGCGATGAGGGCGGCCAGACCGGGGCCCTCGACGGCGGGGCGAGCGCCATGGCCGGCGCGGTGCGCGTGGTCGACGCGTGCGGTGGGCGCTGCGGTGCGCGGGGTGGAGTGGAAGATGTCGGCGAGTGCCATGTCGTTCTCCTCGATTGAGAGCGAAATCGGTGGTCTTCCTCCATGTTGGGCGCCTGCTTCGGTTCTTTCCGAGAAAATGCATGTTAAGAATCGCATATTTTTCGATATGGTCAAGGAATGGCATCGTCGTTCGAGCTCACGACCCTCGGTCACCGCATCCGGCACCACCGTCTCGCCCGCGGCTACACCCTCGACGAGCTCGGCGCGCTGGTCGGGGTCGCCGGCAGCCAGCTGAGCCTCATCGAGAACGGCAAGCGCGAGCCCAAGCTGTCACTCCTGCAGGAGATCGCCCGCGCCACCGAGACCGAGGTCACCGACCTGCTCTCGCGCGAACCCCCGAATCGCCGTGCCGCTCTCGAGATCGAGCTCGAACGCGCCCAGACCAGTCCGTTCTTCCGGCAGCTCGGCATCCCTCCCGTCAAGGTCACCAAGGGAACGAGCGACGACACGATCGAAGCCGTGCTGGGTCTGCACCGCGAGCTCCAGCGGCGCGAGCGCGAGACGATCGCGAGCCCCGAAGAAGCCCGCCGCGCCAACACCGAGCTGCGCCTGCGCATGCGCGAGATGTCGAACCACCTGCCCGAGATCGAACGACTCGCGGAGAAGCAGCTCAAAGCCGCCGGGCACTCGACGGGCGCCCTCACCCACCGCACGGTCAGCATCATGGCGGAACAGCTCGGCTTCGAGCTCATCTACGTCAGCGACCTGCCGCACTCGGCCCGCTCGGTCACCGACCTCGAGAACGGGCGCATCTATCTGCCGCCGGCCTCGATCCCCGGGGGACACGGACTGCGCTCGATGGCGCTGCAGGCGATGGCGCACCGACTGCTCGGACACCGCCCGCCCACCGACTACGCCGACTTCCTCCAGCAGCGGCTCGAGATCAACTACTACGCCGCGTGCTGCCTCATGCCCGAGACGAGCGCGGTCGCCTTCCTCACCCAGGCGAAGAAGGATCGCAACCTCGCCGTCGAGGACTTCCGCGACGCGTTCGGGGTGACCCACGAAGCCGCGGCCATGCGCATGACGAACCTGATGACGGTGCACCTCGGCATCCGCCTGCACTTCATGCGCGTGGACGGCGACGGCGCCATCTCGCGCGCGTACGAGAACGACGACCTGCCGCTTCCGACGGACGTCACCGGTTCGGTCGAAGGCCAGATCGTCTGCAAGAAGTTCTCGGCGCGGTCGGCGTTCGACGAGCACAACCGCACCACCGAGCACTACCAGTACACCGACACCCCCGCCGGAACCTACTGGTGCTCGACCCAGACGGGCAGCACCTCGAGCGGCGACTTCTCGATCACCGTGGGCGTGCCGTTCGACGACGCCCGGTGGTTCCGTGGACGGGAGACCCCCACACGCGGGGTCTCCCGCTGCCCCGACGAGTCGTGCTGCCGCCGCCCCGACACCGAGGCCGCGGAGCGCTGGTCGGGCAAGGCGTGGCCGAGTGCCCGCGTGCACCAATACATGTTCTCGCCGCTCCCCCGCGGCATGTTCCCGGGCGTCGACGACGCCGAGGTGTTCGCTTTCCTGGATCGGCACGCGAACGGCTGATTACCGTTCGGGGGTCCGGCTGAGCCAAACTCCTGACGAACAGGGCTGGACCGCCGCAGATCACCCCACACCGCACTCCACTCCCCGGAGACTCAGGAGTCTCGGGCGGTCGAGGGGACGAGAACGACGGATGCCGCGACCCCAGCCCTCGCGGGGCGCCGGGATCGCGGCATCCGGTGTCGTCAGGCGTAGGGGTTCGCCGTCAGCGTGTACTTCGTCTGCAGGTACTCGTGGATGCCCTCGTCGCCGCCCTCGCGACCGAGGCCGGACTGCTTCCAGCCGCCGAAGGGGGCGGCGGCGTTGGAGACGACGCCGACGTTGAGGCCCATCATCCCCGTCTCGAGCTTGTCGATCATGCGCTGGCCGCGAGCAAGCGACTCGGTGAAGACGTACGAGACCAGGCCGTACTCGGTGTCGTTGGCGAGGCGCACGGCGTCGTCCTCGTCGTCGAAGGGGACGATCGCGAGGACCGGTCCGAAGATCTCCTCACGCAGGATGTCGCTGCCGGGCTGCACGTCCGCCACGACGGTCGGCTCGAAGAAGGTGCCGGGGCCGTCGACGGGCGCGCCGCCGGTGGTGACGGTGGCTCCGCGCTCGACGGCATCCCCCACGAGGGTCTTGGCCTTGTCGACGGCGCGGTCGTCGATGAGGGGGCCGATCTGCACGCCCTCCTCGGTGCCGCGGCCGATCCTCATCGCCCGCACGCGCTCGGTGACCCGCGCGGTGAACTCCTCGACGATCGAGCGCTGCACGATGAAGCGGTTTGCGGCGGTGCACGCCTGGCCGATGTTGCGGAACTTCGCGAGCATCGCGCCCTCGACCGCCTTGTCGAGGTCGGCGTCGTCGAACACGACGAAGGGCGCGTTGCCGCCGAGCTCCATCGAGGTGCGCAGCACACCGGGTGCGGCCTGCTGCAGCAGCTTCACGCCGACCGGGGTCGAGCCGGTGAACGACAGCTTGCGCAGCCGCGGGTCGGAGATGATGCGCTCGGAGACGGGGCCGGTGTTCGTGGTCGTGACCACGTTGACGACACCGGCGGGCAGCCCCGCGTCTTGCAGGATCTGCGCGAAGAACAGCGTCGTGAGCGGGGTGAGGGTGGCCGGCTTGATGACGACCGTGCACCCGGCGGCGAGCGCGGGCGCGATCTTGCGGGTGGCCATCGCGAGGGGGAAGTTCCACGGGGTGATCAGGTAGCAGGGCCCCACGGGGTGCTGCGTCACGATCATGCGACCGGTGCCCTCGGGGTTCGCGCCGTAGCGACCCTGGGTGTGCGCGGTGACCTCGCTGAACCAGCGGAGGAACTCCCCTCCGTAGCCGACCTCGCCGCGCGCCTCGGCGAGGGGCTTGCCCATCTCGAGCGTCATCAGCAGCGCGACGTCTTCCTTGCGCTCCTGCAGCAGGTCGAAGGCGCGGCGCAGGATCTCGGCACGCTCACGAGCCGGGGTCGCCGCCCACGACGGGAACGCCTCGGCCGCGGCATCCATCGCGGCGACACCGTCGTCGACGCTCGCGTCGGCGATCTCGCGGATGACCTCGCCGGTGGCGGGGTCGTTGACCGCGACGGTCTTGCCCCCTTCGGCTGCGCGCCACTCGCCGTTGATCAGCAGACCGGTGGGCACGGATGCCAGCAGCTCGCTCTCGCGCGAATCAGTCATGAATCCTCCTGGATCGGGGCGGGGGTATACCGCCCATTCTTCTCAGCCCGCGGGTGCGTGCCGATATACCTGGCGTACAAGGGGGTGGTCGCGGTCGCCGTCACGGCGAGTCCGTGCGCTGTATGGATGTTCGTTTCGTGGGCGCACGGCCGGCGGGCCGGCGTTACACGCACGCATAAACGCTTCGCGCACGCGGAAACGCGAGGTGCACGCGTTTCTGCGCGGGGATCGCGTTTCCGCGTGCGGTGGGGCGGATGTCTCACGACGCCGGGCTCCGGCATCCGGGCGGCTTCGGCATCCGGGCGCCGCGGCATTCGGGCTCCGGCATCCGGGCGGCTTCGGCATCCGGGCGACGCGGCATTCGGGCTCCGGCATCCGAGCGGCTTCGGCATCCGGGCACCGCCGGGGTCACGCAGAAACGCTTCCCGCACGCGGAAACGCGAGGTGCTCGCGTTTCTGCGCGGGGATCGCGTTTCTGCGTGGGTGGGGCGGATGCCTCACGACGCCGGGCTGCGGCATCCGGGCGACTCCGGCATCCGCGCTCCGGCATCCGAGCGCTTCGGCATCCGCGCACCGCCGGGGCCACGCAAAAACGCTTCCCGCACACGGAAACGCGACGTGCTCGCGTTTCTGCGCGGGGATCGCGTTTCTGCGTGGGGCGGGGCGGATGCCGGGCCGGGGCGTCAGCGCGATGCCGCGGCCATCGGCGCCGCCATCGCGCCCGCCAGGAAGCGCTCCAGCCCCGCCGCATCGTCCAGCGCGAGCACCTGCGCGACGTACTGGTCGGGGCGCACGAGCACCACGGCCCCCGCAGCGCCGATGCCCCGCTCGGCGAAGACGTCGCTGGTCGTCCAGGCCGAGGGCGCGGCGGCGAAGACCTTCTCGAGGTCGGTGAGACCCAGCGGCCCCGACCGGGGGCGAAACAGCGAGGGGACCTCGACCACGTCCTCCCAACGCCCCGGGAACACGACCTTGACGTCGAAGACCGCGTCGGGGTCGGCCCCTCCGGGGGTGAATCGCTCGACCACGGCCCGCGCGGCCTCGGCCCACTCCCGCAGCGCCGAGCCCTCGGCATCCGCGAAGGCATACAGACGCCACCGCCCGTCGGCTTTCGCGTGGTGGCCCAGGTGCACGGCGTTGCCGTCGCACACCCGCACGACCTCGACGCTGTGGAAGCGCTTTCCGACGGGGAATCCGGATGCCAGCTCCTGGGCCGCGTCGGCGGCGACGATCCGCGACGAGGCGTAGTGCGTACCGAAGCCCGAGGGGAACTCCGCGGTGGCGAGGTAGTAGGTCGCGAGCTCGTCGGGGTCGGTGATCTCGCCGGGCTTGCGGGCCATGAGCGAGGACCACTCGCGGTCGAAGTCGATGAGCTGCTGAGCGACGGGGCGGCGCTCGGCGTCGTAGGTGCGCAGCAACTCGGTGGGGGCGAGACCGGTGAGAACGTGACCCAGCTTCCAGCCGAGGTTGAAGCCGTCCTGCATCGAGACGTTCATGCCCTGGCCGGCCTTCGCGCTGTGTGTGTGGCAGGCGTCGCCCGTCAGGAAAACCCGCGGGTTCTGCAGGTCGTCGACGAACTGGTCGGTCACCCGGTGGCCCACCTCGTAGACGCTGCTCCACGCGACCTGCTTCACATCGATCGAGTACGGGTGCAGGATCTCGTTCGCCCGCCGGATGACCTCGTCGATCGGCGTCTGGCGCACGCGGTGGTCGTCGTCCTCGGCGACCTCGCCGAGGTCGATGTACATGCGGCTGAGGTAGCCGCCCTCGCGCGGGATGTGCAGAATGTTGCCGGCCGCGGCGTTGATCGCGCACTTGATGCGCCAGTCGGGGAAGTCGGTCTCGACGAGGACGTCCATCACGCCCCAGGCGTGGCGGGAGGCCGCGCCGACGTGCGTGCGGCCGATCGCCTGACGGACGCCGCTGCGCGCGCCGTCGCACCCGGCGACGTACTTCGCCCGAACCGTGCGCTCCCCCTCGTCCGTGCGCACGCGCACCTCGACGTGGTCGCCCTGCACCTCGAGGCCGAGGAACTCCACGCCGTAGTCGGGAACGATGCGCGCGGGGCCCTGAGCCGCCGCCTCGGCGAAGTAGTCGAGCACGCGCGCCTGGTTGACGATGAGGTGCGGGAACTCGCTGATCTTGTAGCCGTAGTCCTCGGTGCGACTGGTGCGGACGATGCGCTCGGGATTCTCGGGGTCGGGCGCCCAGAAGTTCATCCAGCCGATGTTGTAGGCCTCGGCGGTGATGCGGTCGGCGAACCCGAACGCCTGGAAGGTCTCGACGCTGCGCGGCTGGATGCCGTCGGCCTGGCCGAGAGCCAGTCGCCCCTCGCGCTTCTCGATCAGGCGGGTCGTGAGCTGCGGGAACTGCGACATCTGGGCCGCGAGCAGCATTCCGGCGGGACCGGAGCCCACGATGAGCACGTCGACCTCGTCGGGGAGGCGGTCGGGCCGATCGATGCCGGTCCCGGCGGCATTCTGCACGCGCGGGTCACCCGAGACGTAACCGTGGTGGTGGAACTGCACTGTTTCTCCTGACGTCGATGTCGGGGTTGCTCACGGAACCGTCGTGTTCTATATTCGAACGCGACGTTCCGGTATCGAACGAGAGGTTAGTCGAGCCATGTCATCGCGGCAAGACGCAACGCCCGCTTCGCAGACGCTCAGCCGCGGCATCCGCCTGCTCGAAGAACTCGCCGACGCCCGCACCCCGCTGACGATCGACGACCTGGCCACCCGCGTCGGGCTTCACCGCTCCGTGGCCTATCGACTCCTGCGCACGCTCGAAGCCCATGGACTCGTGACGAGGGATGCCGCGGGCGCGGTGCGCCTGGGAACGGGCCTGGCGGCTCTCGCCGCGGGGGTCGCCGCCGACCTGCAGGCCGAGGCCCTGCCCGAGCTCACGGCCGCGGCGAACGAGCTGGGCATGACGTGCTTCCTCGTCGTGCTCGACCACGACGAGTGCGTGACCCTCACGAGCGTCGAACCACGTCACGCGACGACGACCGTCGCGCAGCGGCCGGGGACGCGGCATCCGGTCACCCGAGGGGCCCCGGGGCGGGCGATCCTCGCGCTGCTGCCTCCGCGCCGCTGGCCCGACGCCGTCGACGCCCGACTGGCGGCCGAGGTCGCCGATGCCGCCGAGCGCGGCTGGGCGACCAGCCACGACGAGGTGATCCCGACCCTGCGTGCCGTCGCCGTGCCCCTCAGCGTGCAGGGCCGCGAGCCCGCCGCCGTCGCCGCGGTGCACGTGGCGACAGACCGCGACGACGGGGAGATCGCCGCGCGACTGCAGGCGGCGGCCGAGGCCATCCGCCGCGCGCTCTGAGACATCAGCCCGTCAGGCCGGTCCCGCACGAGGAACAGAAGCGCGCACCCGCGGGATTCTCGGAGCCGCACCCACCGCACGACGCGACCACCGCGAGCGGCGAGCCGCACTCACCGCAGAACTTGCCGCCGTGGGACTGGGCGCCGCACGCACCGCAGCGCGGGCGGGCCTGCGTCTTGAGATCGGCACCACCGAGCAGGTCGACGGTTTCGAGCCGCTCCTGCACCTGGCGGCGTCGCGCCTCGGCCTGCAGCTGAGCGAGCTCTTCCGTGGCGTTCGGCGAGCAGCGCACGCACTGGCCCACCCCGTCGTTCCAGCAGCCGTCGCCGCAGACCCAGTCGCTGCAGCCCCGACACTGGTGGAACCGCGGCGCGATCTCCGCCGTCGCGGCGCGGAGAGCCTCGTCCTTCGCCGGCGAGTTGGTGCCGCGGTCGAGGAACCGGTCGGCCATCGACGCGAACTGCGACACCGGGCCACCGAAGAGGTTTCCGATACCGCGGGCGAGCTTCTGTCCCGCGGCCCGCGGGTCGGGTCGGAACGCCGAGCGATAGCCGTTGCCGCAGCGTTCGCAGCGGAACTCGAACTGGAACCCGTCCATGTTGGACAGGTCGGTGAAGTTGTCGGTGAACGGGACGAGGTCGCTCATGTCACTCCTGGTCGAGGCGAGGGGCGCCATCGGCGCCGTGGGGGGATTCGGGCCGCGGCCCGAAGACGAGGTCGACGAGAGGTCCGAAGTCGTATCGATCGCCGAAGTCGGGAGCCTGCATGAGGAGCAGGTTGTTTATCAGCATTCCGCGGCCCATGAAGGCCCACAGATCGAGGTCGGAGGCGCCGGCCTCGCGCAGCGTGCGATAGACCTCGTCGAACTGTCGACGCGACTCGACACCGATCTCGGGCTCCGCCGTCGCGGCCGAGAACGCGTGCGCCCAGACGAGAACCGCGTCCGGTCGCGACAGGACGAGCGAGCGGTACGCACCGCCCAAGCGGTCCGGGTCGAAGCCCTCGCCCGTCGCTTCGCGGAAGACACGCGTGATCTCCGCTCCGGCGTGCGCGTGCGTGCGCACGAACAGCTCGAGCTTCGACCCGAAGGTGCGGATGACGTAGGGCTGCGACACCCCCATCTCGCTCGCGACCTGAGCGGTCGAGGTGCCGAAGTACCCGCGAGCGGCGAAGGCCCGGACGGATGCCGTGAGCAGCTCGTCGTCGCGCGCGGTACGGCGGCGGGGGCTCGGCATCCGTTCTCCTTCCGGGAGGTTATCGCTTGATAATACTGGGGGACGCCGCCCGCGCCAGCGGATCCTTCCGCGGTGACGGGAGCGGTCGCCCCGCGCCCCTATACTCGATCCCGTCAGGCGCACGGGGCCGTGCGTCGCTGCTCGAAAAAAGGGCACGTAGCGGAGGACCCGCGAGACACATACGGCAACCATCCGTCCCGTCTCGAAAGGCTTCCTCTGCCATGCCCACCGTCTCCGCGCACGTCGCGCACACCCTCGCCCGCCACATCGACACCGTCTTCGGCGTCATGGGCAACGGCAACGCCTACTTCCTCGATGCTCTCGGGCGCGAGACCTCGTCGCGCTTCGTCGCCGTGCGCCATGAGGCCGCGGGAG
Source organism: Microbacterium sp. SORGH_AS_0421 (assembly GCF_030818635.1). Classification (NCBI taxonomy): domain Bacteria; kingdom Bacillati; phylum Actinomycetota; class Actinomycetes; order Micrococcales; family Microbacteriaceae; genus Microbacterium; species Microbacterium sp. SORGH_AS_0421. The sequence goes on along the minus strand of NZ_JAUTAO010000001.1, from coordinate 1,860,850 downwards.
TCGTCGCCGCCGACGCGCATTACCGCGCGTGCGGGCGCCTGGCCGCCGCCACGGCCACGTACGGCGCGGGCTTCACCAACACGCTCACGGCGTTGGCCGAGGCCGTGCAGGCGCGCACCCCTCTCGTGCTGATCGTCGGCGACGAGCCGACCTCGGGCCCGCGCCCCTGGGGCGTCGACCAGATCGCCCTCGCCGCCGCCGTCGGCGCGCGCACCTATACGGTCGGTCACCGCGACGCCGCGGCCACGATCGTCATCGCGATCGAGCACGCCCTGACCTATCGCCTGCCCGTCGTGCTCGGCATCCCCTACGACGTCGCGACCCGCGAGGCGGGACCGGTCCCGGATGCCGACGCCCCCGGCGCCGCGCCCCAGGTCACTCCCGAGCACCCCCCGCTCGGCGCCTACGCCGACGCGGTCATCGATCAGATCGTCGACGCGTTGGCATCGGCCGAGCGCCCCCTGCTGCTCGGCGGTCGCGGGGCGTGGCTCGCCGGCGCGGGAGCGGCCCTCGACGGCCTGGCCGAGACCGCCGGGGCGCTGACCACCACGAGCGCCCTGGGCCGCGGCCTGTTCTCGGACCCCGAGCGCGACCTCGGTGTCGCCGGCGGCTTCGGCGCCCCCGGTGCGATGGAGCTCGTGCGCGAGGCCGACGTCGCCGTCGTCCTCGGCGCGGGCCTGAACCAGTTCACGATGCGCTTCGGTGAGCTCTTCGCCCCCGGCACGCGCGTCTTCCAGGTCGATCTCGCGCCGACCGCGACGCACGCGAACATCGGCGGATACGTGCGGGGGGATGCCGCCGACGTGGCGACCGAGATCACGCGACGCCTGCACCAGCGCGGTGCGACCGGCTCGACCTGGGGCCGGGGCCTCGACCTCGCCGCGGCCCGCCGACAGCCCGAGGGCCAGGGCACGGGCCCCGACGGACGCCTCGACCCGCGCACCGCCGCCGCCCGCATCGCGGAACTCCTGCCCGAGGACCGGGTGATCGTCTCGGACGGCGGGCACTTCCTCGGCTGGTCGAACATGTACTGGCCGGTGGCCTCGCCCGACCGCATGATCATGGTCGGAACGGCGTATCAGTCGATCGGCCTGGGCTTCCCGAGCGTCCCCGGCGCCGCGGTCGCCCGCCCCGACTCGACGATCGTGCTCACCACCGGCGACGGCGGCGGGCTCATGGCCCTCGCCGATCTCGAGACCGCGGTCCGGGTCGCGGGCGGCCGCGGCATCGCGGTGGTCTGGAACGACGCGCAGTACGGCGCCGAGGTCCTCAACTACGGGGTGAAGGGCCTGCATCCCGACCCCATGCTGATCCCCCAGGTCGACTTCGCCGCGGTCGCGCGCGGGTTCGGCGCCGAGGGTGTGGTCGTCGAGTCGGTCGGCGACCTCGAGGCCCTGGCATCCTGGGTCGCTCGCCCGGCCTCCGAGCGGGGCTTCCTGCTGCTGGACCTCCGCGTGAGCGCGGCGGTCGTGGCGCCGTACTGGGAAGAGATCGCGGCGCGCTGAGCGCGCGGGTACGGGCCTCCGGACAATCCGGCGCGTCCGGGGACTACCGGACCGCGAGAAGCCGGGGCGGGCACCCGCCCCGACGCGTACCCAACTCCTGAACATCTCGGGCTGCGAGGTCCGGAGAACGGCTGCCTGAGCCGCGGCGGCCCGGATCTCAGGAGTTCGGTACGCCCGCAGAACCCGGGAGCCGGGCACCTCCCCCATGCCGAAGGCCCCGCCGCACCGGAGCGCGACGGGGCCGAACCGGACGGACTCAGACCTTCGAGAGCCCCCGCACCGGACTGACCGCCTGCTCGGCCTCGTGGTCGGGGCCCAGCGGGATGCCGCTGCGATCGCGGAGCACCAGCGTGGCGATCGCGCCGAGCACCACCATGCCCGCGAGGTACCAGGTCACCGACGCGGTCGACCCCGTCTCGCGCACCAGCGCCTCGGCGATCGTCGGGGCGAACGCACCGCCCAGGATCGCGCCGAGCGCGTACGAGATCGACACCCCCGAGAAGCGGATGGATGCCGGGAACAGCTCGGCGTAGAGCGCCGCCTGGGGCCCGTAGGTGAGGCCGAGGCCCACGGTCAGCACCACGAGCCCCAGGGTCAGCAGGCCGATGCTCGCGGTGTTGACCAGGGGGAACAGCAGGAAGACACCGACCAACAGCGCCGCCCACCCGATGAGGTAGGTGGTGCGACGACCGATGACGTCACCGATCCATCCGCCGATCCAGGTGAAGACGAGCCACGACACGGCCGAGATGGTGACGGCTCCCAGCACGTCGGCCGTCGCCAGGCCCACGGGCCCGTCGGGGTTCGTGGCGTAGCGCTGGATGTAGCCGCCCGTGGTCATGTACCCCACGGCGTTGTTGCCTGCGAAGACGAGCGCGGCGATCAGCACGAGCAGCGCGTGCTTGCGGAACAGCTGCACGATCGGCATCCGCGTCTTCTCTTTGCGCTCGGCCAGCTCGAGGAAGACCGGGCTCTCCTCGACCTTCCGGCGCACGTAGTACCCGATGAGGATCAGCACGAACGACAGCAGGAACGGCACGCGCCAGCCCCACGCGAAGAAGGCGTCGCCGGGGGCGATGACCGCCATGAGTGCGAGCATGCCGCTCGCCAGCAGCAAACCCAGGGGAACGCCGAGCTGTGGAGCGGCGCCGAAGAGGCTGCGCTTGGCCTTGGGGGCGTGCTCGACGGCCATGAGCACCGCGCCGCCCCACTCGCCTCCGGCCGAGACGCCCTGCAGCACACGCAGCAGGATCAGCAGCACGGGGGCCGCGACGCCGATGACGTCGAAGGTCGGAAGCACTCCGATCAGGGTCGTCGAGGCGCCCATGAGGATCAGCGTGATCATCAGCACCACCCGACGGCCGTACTTGTCGCCGAGGTGGCCGGCGAGGAACGCGCCGAGGGGGCGGAAGAGGAAGCTCAGCCCCACGGTGAGGAACGACAGGATCTGTGCGACCCCGGGTCCGGCCGGGGCGAAGAAGAGCTGGCCGAAGACCAGACCCGCCGCCGAGGCGTAGAGGAAGAAGTCGTACCACTCGACGGTGGTTCCGACGACGGTGGCGAAGACCACGCGGCGGCGATCGCCGGAGGTCGAGATGGTGCCGGTCGGCGTGAAACCGTCCGAGGGGCGAGGAGATGCGGTGGACATGGGTGGGCTCCTTTGACGTCATCGTCGAGACCGCGACGTCGCTGTCGAGAGGGGGGCGGGGCCGTGCTTGCCCCCGCCTTTCGGATCATATACGATTTCGAATACGACGCAAGGGAGCATCCATGACCGACAGCACCGACCCCCGGTTCACCGCCCTCGGCGGTCGCCCGGGCAAGATCGTGGCCGTCCACCTCTCGTACGCCTCGCGCGCCGATCAGCGCGGCCGTCGCCCGGCCGCCCCGTCGTACTTCTTCAAGCCGTCGAGCTCGCTCGCTCCCTCCGGGGCCGAGATCGTGCGCCCCGCGGGCACCGAGCTCTTGGCGTTCGAGGGAGAGATCGCGCTCGTCATCGGCGAGCCCGCACGGTGGGTGACTCCGGATGCCGCGTGGTCGCGCGTGGCATCCGTCACCGCCGCCAACGACTTCGGTCTCTACGACCTCCGCGCGAACGACAAGGGGTCGAACGTGCGCTCGAAGGGCGGCGACGGCTACACGCCGCTCGGCCCCGCGCTCATCGATGCCCGCGACGTCGACCCCGAGAACCTGCGGTTGCGCACCTGGGTCGACGGAGAGCTCGTTCAAGACGACTCGACCGCGGGCCTCATCTTCCCCCTCGCCCGGATCGTCGCCGACCTCTCGCAGCACTTCACGCTCGAGACCGGAGACGTCGTCCTCACCGGCACCCCCGCGGGATCCTCGGTCGTCACGCCGGGCCAGGTCGTCGAGGTGCAGGTCGATGCCGGAGCCCTCTCGACAGGAAAGCTCCGCACCACGGTGGTCCAGGGCGACCGGGCCTTCGACGCCGCGATCGGCTCGCTGCCCGCGGCGGACGACACCCAGCGCACCGAGGCGTGGGGGTCGCCGGAGGCCGCGGCCGCAGCGAGATCAGGCGATGCCGGCGAAACAGGCGGCGAGGCGGCGGACGAGCCCGTTTCCGTGGCGTCCCCCGTCCTCGCGACCGGATCCGGCCCTCTCTCCCCCGCCCTGCGCGACAAGCTCTCGCGCGTCCCCGTCGCCGCCCTCAGCGGGCAGCTGCGCAAGCGCGGCCTGAACGACGTGACCATCGACGGGGTGCACCCGCTGGCCCCGGGCAGCCGCTTCGTGGGCACGGCCCGGACCCTGCGGTTCGTCCCGCACCGCGAAGACCTCTTCGCGGCCCACGGCGGCGGCCAGAACGCGCAGAAGCGCGCCTTCGACGCGGTCGAGGCGGGCGAGGTCATCGTCATCGAGGCGCGCGGTGAGACCGGATCCGGGACGCTCGGAGACATCCTCGCCCTCCGCGCGCACGCCCGCGGCGCCGCAGCGATCGTCACCGACGGGGGCGTCCGCGACGCCGAGGCCGTGGCCGCCGTCGGAATCCCCGTCTTCGCCGCGGGCCCCCACCCCGCCGTTCTCGGAAGGCGCCACGTGCCGTGGGAGACCGACGTGGCCGTCGGCTGCGGCGGCACCACCGTCGAGCCCGGCGACATCCTCGTGGGCGACGGCGACGGGGTCATCGTCATCCCGCCCGCCCTGGCCGACGAGGTGGCCGACGCCGCCCTCGCACAGGAAGAGGAAGATGCCTGGATCGCCCGCCAGGTGGCATCCGGTCATCCCGTCGAGGGCCTCTTCCCGATGAACGCCTCCTGGCGCGCCCGCTTCGACAGCGAGAAGAACGCCTGATGGATGCCAGCACCTCGGCTCGCACGCAGAGCAAGTCGCAGCAGGCGTACCGGTGGATCAAAGACCGCATCGCCTCTCAGGAGTTCACCCCCGGCTACCGGCTCGTCCTGGGCTCGATCGCCGGAGAACTCGACATGAGCGTCGTGCCGGTGCGCGAAGCGATCCGTCAGCTCGAGGCCGAGGGGCTCGTCATGTTCGAGCGCAACGTCGGCGCCCGCGTCTCGATGGTCGACGACACCGCCTACCGCTTCAGCATGCAGGCGCTCAGCCTGCTCGAGGGCGCGGCGACCGCGCTGTCGGCCCGCGCGCTGACCACCGACGACGTGCGACGCGCACGCCAGGTCAACGAGCTCATGGTCGAGACGCTCGAGCACTTCGATCCGCGGTCCTTCACCGCGCTGAACCAGGAGTTCCACGCGATCCTGTTCACCAAGTGCGCCAACCCGCGCATGCTCGAGCTCGTGCAGGCCGAGTGGGCGCGCCTCGGCCACCTGCGCGACTCCACCTTCAGCTTCGTGCCCGGTCGCGCCGCCGAGTCCGTGCGCGAGCACGAGAACATCCTCGTGCTGATCGAGAACGGCGCCCCGCTCGCCGAGATCGAGAAGGTCTCGCGACGCCATCGCTCGGCGACTCTCGACGCCTACATGATCCACGAGCACCCCGACCAGGTGCTCGGCCTGCCCGCTTTCTGATTCCGGATGCCATCGCCATCCGCCCCCTCCGAAGAAGGAGCATCAATGACCCGCCGTATCCCCGCCGAGCTGCCCGAGCGCATCCAGCACTACATCGGCGGCCGGTTCGTCGACTCCGTCGACGGCGACACGTTCGACGTGCTCGACCCGGTGACCAACCAGACCTACGTCTCGGCCGCCGCCGGCAAGAAAGCCGACATCGACCTCGCGGTCGCCGCCGCCCGCACGGCCTTCGCCGAGGGCCCCTGGCCGCGCATGCTCCCCCGCGAGCGTTCGCGCGTGCTGCATCGCATCGCCGACCTCGTCGAATCGCGCGACGAGCGTCTCGCGGAGCTCGAGTCGTTCGACTCGGGGCTCCCGATCACGCAGGCGCTCGGCCAGGCCCGCCGCGCGGCCGAGAACTTCCGCTTCTTCGCCGACCTGATCGTGGCGCAGACCGACGACGCCTTCAAGGTGCCCGGACGCCAGCTCAACTACGTCAATCGCAAGCCGATCGGCGTCGCCGGCCTCATCACGCCGTGGAACACCCCCTTCATGCTCGAGTCGTGGAAGCTCGGTCCCGCCCTGGCCACCGGCAACACCGTGGTGCTCAAGCCCGCGGAGTTCACGCCCCTGTCGGCGTCGCTGTGGGCGGGCATCTTCGAGGAGGCGGGGCTTCCCGAGGGCGTGTTCAACCTCGTCAACGGCCTCGGCGAAGACGCCGGCGATGCCCTGGTGAAGCACCCCGACGTGCCGCTCATCTCGTTCACGGGCGAGAGCAGCACGGGCCAGCTGATCTTCGCCAACGCCGCCCCGTTCCTCAAGGGTCTGTCGATGGAGCTCGGGGGCAAGAGCCCGGCGATCGTCTTCGCGGATGCCGACCTGGATGCCGCGATCGACGCGACCATCTTCGGCGTGTTCTCGCTCAACGGCGAGCGCTGCACCGCGGGGAGCCGCATCCTCGTCGAGCGCTCGGTGTACGACGTCTTCGTCGAGCGCTACGCCGCGCAGGCCGACCGCGTGAAGGTCGGTTATCCCGACGACCCCGCGACCGAGGTCGGGGCGCTCGTGCACCCCGAGCACTACGAGAAGGTCATGTCGTACGTCGAGCTCGGCAAGAGCGAGGGACGTCTCGTCGCCGGCGGCGGCCGGCCGCAGGAGTTCGCGGAGGGCAACTTCGTGCGGCCCACGGTGTTCGCCGACGTCGCGCCCGACGCGCGCATCTTCCAGGAGGAGATTTTCGGCCCCGTCGTCGCGATCACGCCCTTCGACACCGACGAAGAAGCCCTCGCTCTGGCGAATAACACGAAGTACGGCCTGGCCGCCTACGTCTGGACCAACGACCTGAAGCGCGCGCACCTGTTCGCCCAGAACGTCGAGGCGGGCATGGTGTGGCTGAACTCCAACAACGTCCGCGACCTGCGCACCCCGTTCGGCGGGGTGAAGGCCTCGGGCCTCGGACACGAGGGCGGCTACCGCTCGATCGACTTCTACACCGACCAGCAGGCGGTGCACATCACCCTCGGGCCCGCCCACAACCCCACCTTCGGCAAGGCTCCGAGCCCGGCCCACTGAGCGAGACCCCGACCCGCGCACGCAGACGCAGACACACACGCAAGGACGCGACCCCATGACGAAGCACACCGAAGAAGAGAAGACCTCCTCCGGGTTCTGGGTGACCCAGGAGGCCCCGATCGCCTCGGACGATCCCATCCCCACCCCCACGTCTCCCGCACCCGACATCCTGCGCTGCGCGTACATGGAGCTCGTGGTCACCGATCTCGCGGCATCCCGGGTCTTCTACGTCGACGTGCTGGGACTGCACGTCACCGCAGAGGACGATGAGGCGATCTACCTCCGCTCCACCGAGGAGTTCATCCACCACAACCTCGTGCTGCGTCAGGGCGACGTGGCCGCGGTCGCCGCGTTCTCGTATCGCGTGCGGTCGGCGGAAGATCTCGACAAGGCGGTGGCGTTCTACGAGGAGCTCGGCTGCGACGTCCGCCGCGAGCCGGGCGGGTTCACCGAGGGCATCGGCGATTCGGTGCGCGTGGTCGACCCCCTCGGATTCCCCTACGAGTTCTTCTTCGACACCGAGCACCAGGAGCGCCTCTCGTGGCGCTACGACCTGCACTCCCCCGGTGAGCTCGTCCGCCTCGACCACTTCAACCAGATCACGCCCGACGTCCCCCGCGCGGTGAACTTCATGCAGTCGCTGGGCTTCCGCGTGACCGAGGACATCCAAGACGAGGAGGGCACGGTCTACGCCGCATGGATGCGCCGCAAGCCCACCGTGCACGACACCGCCATGACCGGCGGCGACGGCCCCCGCATGCACCACGTCTGCTTCGCGACGCACGAGAAGCACAACATCCTCGCCATCTGCGACAAGCTCGGCGCGCTCCGCCGCTCGGATGCCATCGAGCGCGGTCCCGGCCGCCACGGCGTCTCGAACGCGTTCTACCTGTACCTGCGCGACCCCGACGGGCACCGCGTCGAGATCTACACGCAGGACTACTACACCGGCGACCCCGACAACCCGGTCATCACGTGGGACGTGCACGACAATCAGCGCCGCGACTGGTGGGGCAACCCGGTGGTCCCCAGCTGGTACACCGACGGCTCGCTCGTGCTCGACCTCGACGGCAACCCCCAGCCGGTCCGCGCGCGCGAACACTCCAGCGAGATGGCCGTCACCATCGGCGCCGACGGTTTCAGCTACACCCGCGCGCCGGAGGAATCGGCATCCGCCCCCTCCGCCGAGTTCAAGCTCGGCAACCAGCTCTGACATGCTCACCGACGCACAGATCGACGCCATCGCGGCCGAGCTCGCCGAGGCCGACCGCACGCACGCGGTCATTCCGCGCATCACGGCGAGGTACCCGGATGCCACCGTCGACGACTCGTACCGGATCCAGGGCCGCTGGCGCGATACGCAGCTCGCCGCGGGTCGCACCCTCGTGGGGCGCAAAATCGGGCTGACGTCGAAGGCCATGCAGCAGGCGACCGGCATCACCGAGCCCGACTACGGCGTGATGTTCGACGACACCGTGTACCGCTCGGGGGCCGAGATCCCCGTGGATCACTTCTCGAACGTGCGTATCGAGGTCGAACTCGCCTTCGTGCTGAAGAAGCCGCTCGAGGGCCCCGACTGCACACTCGACGACGCACTGGCCGCGATCGACTACGCCGTGCCGGCCCTCGAGGTGCTCAACTCGCACATCGAGCTCGAGGGCCGCACGATCGTCGACACCATCAGTGACAACGCGGCCTACGGCGCCATGGTGCTCGGCGAGGTGCACAGGCGCCCCGACGAGATCGACCTGCGGTGGGTGCCGGGCGTGCTCAGCCGCAACGGCGAGATCGAGCAGACCGGGGTCGCGGCCGGCGTCCTCGGCCATCCCGCTACCGGCGTCGCCTGGCTCGCGAACAAGTTCGCCCAGCACGGCGCGCGCCTGGAGGCGGGCGAGATCATCCTGGCAGGATCGTTCACGCGCCCGATGTGGGTGTCGCGGGGCGACGACGTCCTCTGCGACTACGGACCGATGGGAACGATCTCGTGCCGCTTCGTCTGACCCCGACGTTCCGCGCCGCGCTCGCGGCGTCCGATCGACCTCTCGCGGGGATGTGGGTGTGCTCGGGCAGCACCGTCAGCGCCGAGATCGCCGCGGGCTCGGGCCTGGACTGGCTGCTGATCGACATGGAGCACTCCGCGACCTCGCTCGAAACCGTGCTCGCGCTGTTGCAGGTGAGCGCCGCGTACCCGGTGACCCCCGTCGTCCGCGTGCCGTGGAACGACCCGGTCGTCATCAAACAGGTGCTCGACCTCGGCGCGCAGAGCCTCATCGTCCCGATGGTGTCCTCGGCCGACGAGGCCCGCGCCGCGGTCGCCGCCACTCGCTATCCGCCCGCCGGGGTTCGCGGGGTCGGGAGCGCCTTGGCCCGCAGCGCGCGCTGGAACCGGATCGACGGATACCTCGCCGACGCCGCCGAGCACGTCTCGCTCACCGTGCAGATCGAGACGACCGACGGCGTCGCCGCCGCGGCAGATATCGCCGCCGTCGAGGGGGTGGATGCCGTCTTCGTCGGCCCCTCCGACCTCTCGGCATCCATGGGTCTTCTCGGACAGCAGACGCACCCCGACGTGGTCGCCGCCGTGCACGCCGTGTTCGCCGCGGCCCGGGATGCCGGAACCCCGGTCGGCGTGAACGCGTTCGACCCCGCGGTGGCCGAGGCCTACCTCGACGCGGGCGCCGACTTCGTCGCCGTCGGGGCGGACGTCGCCCTGCTCGCGCGGGCTTCCGAGGCGCTCGCTACGCGGTTCGTCACCGCGCGGGCGGCCTCGGGCGAGCGCGACAGTTACTGACGGCTCCCCCGCGCGAGGCTAGGGAACGCGAGACGCACCCAGCGCCACGAGTTCCGCCCGGGTCGCGACCCCGGCTTTGCGCAGCAGGTTGGACACGTGGAACTTCACGGTGTTCTCGCTGATCCCCAACTGCGTCGCGATGGCGCGGTTGCGCGAGCCGACGATGACGAGCGTGAGCACTTCTCGCTCTCGCGGGCTCAGATCCACCGCGTCGTCGAGGAACTCGGGGCGCGCCGGCGGGTCGAGAGGAAGCCGCACCGACACCTCCGAGCCCCACCCGGGCGTCGAGGCGACGTCGAAGGCCCCGTTCAGCGCGCTCACCCGTTCGACGATCGGGCGCAGCGAATCGTCGTGCGCGGTCAGCCGCCCCTCGCCGTCGTCGCGGATACCGATCAGCAGGTTCAGGCCGTCGCAATCCCACTGGATGCGCACGCGGTGCGGCGCTCCACGGTCGAGCAGGGCCAGTACCGCGCTGCGGACGATCGCGCGCGCTTCGTGCGCGACCTCACCGGGAAGGGCGCGCCCGGTGGTCGGCGGCTCGACGAACTGCACGTCGAGGTCGCCGTGGCGCACGAGCGGACGCAGGTCGCTGCGTAGGCGCGCGAAGGCACCGGTGACCGGCTCGAGCAGAACGCCGTGCTGCTGGTCGGTCGAGGTGCGCAGCACCACCAGAGCCGCGGCCGCGGTCTCGGTGGCGAGGGTCCGGGCCGCGCGGTCGTCGAGGCGCGATGAGCGCAGGACCGCGAGCACGGACTCGAGCGTGACCGCGTGCCGATCGGCCTGTTCGGCGACGATGCGTTCGTGCTCGGTGACGAGCGCGCGGGATGCCGGGGAGGCGAGGGCGGGTACGGACGTCACGTGCTCAACCTAGACCACGGCGTGCACCTACCCATTCGGGTAGGTGGCCCCCTGCGGTCGACCGGCCCGTGCGGCGTCCGCACCGGCGCAGCATGGGGTCATGATGTCCCGCGACGACGCCACCGTCGAGTCCTCCCTCTCGCGCATCGCCGGGGAGCTGGCATCCGTCGTCGACCGCCTCGTCTCGGAGCCCGGCGACCTCGACGACGTGCTCGACGTGCTCACCGAGGTCGATCGTGTCTTCGTCCTCGGCGCGGGGCGCTCGGGCCTCGCGCTGCGCATGACGGCGATGCGCCTGATGCACCTCGGCCTCGAGGTGCACGTCGTCGGCGAGACCACGACACCCGCGATCGGCGCGAAGGACGCCCTGCTGACCGCCAGCGGCTCGGGCACCACCGGAGGCATCGTCCGCGCGGCAGAGACCGCGGCCGATGTCGGCGCCCGCGTCGTCGCGATCACCACCGCGCCCGACTCGCCGCTGGGGCGCGCCGCCGACGCCCTCGTCACCGTTCCCGCCGCCGCCAAGCTCGACCGCTCCGAGGCCGCCTCGACCCAGTACGCGGGCAGCCTCTTCGAGCAGGCCGTCGTGCTCGTGGGAGACGCGATCTTCGACGCCCTCTGGCACCGCTCGGGCCTCTCGGCCGATGAGATCTGGCCGCGCCACGCCAACCTCGAATGACCCACCCCGCAGAGAAGAAGGACCCCCTCATGAAACTGCAGTTCGCCATGGACACCCTGTCCACCGAAGCCGCCCTCGACCTCGCCGCCGCCGCGGCGCCGCACGTCGACATCCTCGAGCTCGGCACCCCGCTCATCAAGAGCGAGGGCCTCTCCGCCATCACCGCGATCAAGCGCGCGCACCCCGACAAGATCGTCTTCGCCGACCTCAAGACGATGGATGCCGGCGAGCTCGAGGCCGACATCGCCTTCAGCGCCGGTGCCGACCTCGTCACCGTCCTCGGCTCGGCCGGCGACAGCACGATCGCCGGCGCCGTCAAGGCCGCCAAGAAGCACGGCAAGGGCGTGGTCGTCGATCTGATCGGCGTCGCCGACAAGCCCGCCCGCGCCAAGGAGGTCGTGGCCCTCGGCGCCGAGTTCGTCGAGATGCACGCCGGCCTCGACGAGCAGGCCGAGGAAGGCTTCACCTTCAGCACGCTGCTGCGCGACGGCGAGGCGGCCGGTGTGCCGTTCTCCGTCGCCGGAGGCGTCAACACCTCGAGCATCGCCGACGTGCAGAAGTCGGGCGCCCAGGTCGCCGTCGCCGGGAGCGCGATCTACAGCGCCCCCGACGTGGGTGCCGCGGCGGCCGCGCTGCGCGCCGCGATCGTCTGATCGCAGGGCCTCAACGAGAGAGGGACCGGGCCGAAACGGCCCGGTCCCTCTCTGACGTGGAGAGGATCACTCCTCGTCGTCGTCCTCGTCGTCGTCACCGATGATCTCGATGTCCTCGACCTCGAGCTCGGGGGTGAGCTGCACGTGCACGAGGGCGTCGGGGAACGAGGTCTGCCCGGCGAACACGACGATGATCGCGTCGGCGAAGACGCCCACGCCGATCGCCTCGAGGTCGGTGCGCAGGTCCACATCGGTGTCGAGCTCGTCGTCGTCGAGGGCGTCCTCGATGTCGCTCGAGATCTCCTCGACGATCGCGCGCCAGCGCTCCTCGCCGACCGAGAGCACGTCCTTCAGGTTGCTCATGATCGCGTCGAGATCGGGCTCTTCGTCTTCGTCGAGCTCGGGGTCGAGGTCGACCTCCACCTCGACGCCGGCGGCATCCAGGTGTCCGGAACCGATGACGCTGTCTTCGTCGATCTGGGCGTCTTCGAGCAGGCCGCTCTCGGTGACGCGGCGGAGGAGGTCGTTCAGCACAGACTCAGTCATGAGAAAACCTTGCCACGTCGGTCGCGCTCGCGCCTCCCCATTGCGTGCGACGCTCCGTCTGTTCAACCGGCGGCATGCCGCGGTTCACCATCAGACGGCGGTGGCGCGCTCCGCGGCCTCGACGACGTTGGTCATCAGCAGGGCGACCGTCATGGGGCCGACTCCGCCCGGGTTGGGCGAGACGAAGCCGGCGACCTCGGCGACGTCGGGGTGCACGTCGCCGTACACGCGCGACTTGCCGGTCTCGGGGTCGGTCTCGCGCGTGACGCCCACGTCGAGCACCGCGGCGCCGGGTTTGACGTCGGCGGCGCGCACGATGTGCTTCACGCCCGCGGCGGCGACGATGACGTCGGCCTCGCGCAGGTGCTTGGCGAGGTCGGCGGTGCCGGTGTGGGTCAGGGTTACGGTGGCGTTGATCTCACGGCGCGTGAGCAGCAGGCCGATCGAGCGACCGATGGTGACACCTCGACCCACGACGACGACCTCTTTGCCCTTCAGGTCGTAGTCGTTGCGCAGCAACAGCTCGATGACCCCGCGCGGCGTGCACGGAAGCGGCGTGAGGATCGGCGCGTTGACGTTGAGCACGAGACGCCCGAGGTTGGTGGGGTGCAGGCCGTCGGCATCCTTCGCCGGGTCGATCCGCTCCAGAATCGCGTCGGTGTCGAGGTGCTTCGGCAGCGGCAGCTGCACGATGTAGCCGTGGCAGGCGGGATCGGCGTTGAGGCGGTCGATGACGGCCTCGACCTCTCGCTGCGTCGCCTCGGCGGGCAGCTCCACCTGGATCGAGTTCATGCCGATCGCCTCGGACTGCTTGTGCTTCATGCCGACGTACAGCTGCGAGGCGGGATCCGCGCCCACGAGCACGGTGGCGATGCCGGGCACGATGCCTCGCTCGCGCAGAGCGGCGACACGCTCGGCCAGCTCCGCCTTGATCGCCGCCGACGCGGCCTTTCCGTCGAGAATCGTCGCCGTCATGGCATCCCTCTTCCTGGTTATCGATCGGGGTCGTGCGGGTGAGGTGCCGCACGCATAAACGCTGTCTGGTCGCAGAAACGCGCTCTCCTCGCGTTTATGTGCGCGAATCGCGTTTCTGCGTGGGGTGGGGCGGGCGGGCGGGCAGCGATCCGGCGCCGCAGGGACGCCGCGGCGGGTGCCCGGACCGGGGCCATCCGCTGTCACGCATAAACGCTATCCAGTCGCAGAAACGCGTTCTCCCCGCGTTTTCGTGCGCGGATCGCGTTTATGCGTGGAGTGCACGGGCCGGGCTCGGCGCCCCGGGGCGACCGGACGGGGCGGATGCCGAGACCCGGCGCGGACGCGGGGACCGGGCACCGAGACCCCGCGCGGGCGCGGGGGCCGGGCACCGAGACCCGGCGCGGACGCGGGTACCGGGCACCGAGACCCCGCGCGGACGCGGGGACCGGGTACCGGGACGGGGCCGCACGCGCGACGCCCGCCCCGGCCGGGCTCACTGCTGCAGGTCGGGGTAGAGCGGGAAGGCGTCGGCCAGCTTCGCGACGCGTGCGCGCAGGGCCTCGACGTCGGCGCCGGGGATCAACGCGAGCGCGATGATGTCGGCCACCTCGGTGAACTCGGCGTCGCCGAAGCCGCGGGTCGCGAGCGCCGGGGTCCCGATGCGCAGGCCCGACGTCACCATCGGCGGGCGCGGGTCGTTCGGCACGGCGTTGCGGTTCACGGTGATGTGGATGTCGTGCAGCAGGTCTTCGGCCTGCTTGCCGTCGATCTCGGCTTCGCGCAGGTCCACGAGCACGAGGTGCACGTCGGTGCCGCCCGAGCGCACGGCGATGCCGGCGTTCTTGACGTCGTCCTGGGTGAGGCGGTCGGCGAGGATCGAGGCACCGCGCAGGGTGCGCTCCTGGCGCTCCTTGAACTCCGGCGTGAGAGCCAGCTTGAACGCCGTCGCCTTGGCGGCGATGACGTGCATGAGCGGGCCGCCCTGCTGGCCCGGGAAGACCGCGGTGTTGATCTTCTTCGCGAGGGCCTCGTCGTTGGTGAGGATGAGGCCCGAACGGGGGCCGCCGATCGTCTTGTGCACGGTGGTCGAGACGACGTGCGCGTGCGGGATCGGCGAGGGGTGCACGCCCGCGGCGACGAGACCGGCGAAGTGCGCCATGTCGACCCACAGCAGCGCGCCCACCTCGTCGGCGATCGCGCGGAAGGCGGCGAAGTCGAGCTGACGGGGGTATGCCGACCAGCCGGCGATGATGACCTTCGGCTTGTGCTCGACGGCGAGGCGGCGCACCTCGTCCATGTCGATGATCGAGGTCTCGGGGTCGACGCCGTAGGCGACGATGTCGTACAGACGACCCGAGAAGTTGATCTTCATGCCGTGGGTCAGGTGACCGCCCTGGTCGAGGGCGAGACCGAGCAGCGTGTCGCCGGGGCGGGCGATCGCGTGCAGCACGGCGGCATTGGCCGACGCACCGGAGTGCGGCTGGACGTTGGCGAACTCGGCGCCGAACAGGGTCTTCGCCCGCTCGATCGCGAGCGACTCGGCGACGTCGACCTCTTCGCAACCGCCGTAGTACCGGCGACCGGGGTAGCCCTCGGCGTACTTGTTGGTCAGCACCGAGCCCTGCGACTGCAGCACCGAGACGGGAACGAAGTTCTCGGACGCGATCATCTCGAGGAAGCCGCGCTGGCGGTTGAGCTCGCGCTCGAGGACCTCGGCGATCTCGGGGTCGACCTCCGAGAGAGGGGCGTTGAAGTACGGATCGGTCATGCGATCTCCTTGACGATGGTTCCGGATGCCGCGGGCTCGGCGAGCCCGCGTAGATACCGCACCGACCCAGGCGTGCGGTCGAATACCGTCAAGCGGTCGCTCCCCGGTGGTTCCCCACCTCAACGCCAGTCGCGACGGTGCCACTTTAGCGGGTAAACCCGCCGCCGCCCCACGCATCTCGGCATCCACCGTTCCTCCACAGGGGGATCTCGGAGCGCGCGGTCCACTCGACGCCGAGGCATCGCGGATGCCGGGCTCCGAGGCCCGCGTAAAATGGCGGAGTGACCGACTCCAGCAACGTCCGCGCCCAGGCGCCTCTCGCTCCCGGCATGCGCCCCCGGCCGTCGGCGTTGGAGATCGGCAGTGTCATCTGCGGCCTGTTCGCCTTCGTGACCCTCGCCATCTGGGGCTTTCTGGCGTGGCCGTTCCCGTGGAACATCGTCGCCGGCATCGGCGCCCCGGCTCTGGCGATCCTGGTGTGGGCGCTGTTCGTCTCACCGCGGGCCGTGCTCGCCGTGCACCCCTTCGTGCGCGCGCTCGTCGAGCTGTTCGTCTACGCCGCCGCCACCGTCGCCTGGTGGAGCATGGGTCAAGCCTGGATCGGCCTGGTCTTCGCGATCGTCGCCGTCGTCCTCGGCGCGCTGAACGGGCGACGGCGCCTGGCATGACCGCCGAGGTCGTCGCGCTGCTCCGGGCCGAGCTCGGCGCGCGCGTCGACACGGACCCCGCCGCCCTCGAGGCGGCCCGCGCCGACAAGTCGGGCCACGCCGCCGAGGGCCTGCCCCTCGCCGTCGTGCACGCGGCATCCGTCGCCGATGTCCAGGCGGTGATGCGGATCGCCACCGCCACCCGCACCCCCGTCGTCCCCCGCGGGGCCGGCACGGGTCTCGCCGGCGGAGCGAACACCGGCGGTGGCGAGATCAGCCTCTCGGTGCGCGGTATGGACCGTGTGCTCGAGGTCCGCCCCGACGACCTCCTGGCCGTGGTCGAACCCGGCATCCTGAACGCCGAGCTCAACACGCGACTGGAACCGCACGGCGTGTGGTGGGCACCCGATCCGGCGAGCCGCGAGATCTCGACCGTCGGCGGCAACATCGCCACCGGCGCCGGCGGACTCCTGTGCGCGAAGTACGGCGTCGTGCGCGATGCGGTGCTCGGCGTCGACGTCGTCCTCGCCGACGGACGCCTCATGCGTTTCGGTCACCGCAGCGTCAAGGGCGTGACCGGCCTCGACCTCACCTCGCTCGTCATCGGCTCGGAGGGGACCCTCGGGGTCGTCGTGGGCGCCACCCTCAAGCTCCGCCGCCTCGTCGAGGGCGAACGCGTCACTCTCACCGCGCTGTTCGACGGTGTCCGCGCCGCCGCCGTCGCGTCCGCCGCGGTCACGGCCTCGGGAGTGCAGCCCGCGATCATGGAGTTGATGGATGCCACCAGCCTCGCCGCCGCGCATCGCCTGCTGTCCCTGCCCGCTCCTCCCGAGGGCGCCGCGCAGCTGACCATCCAGACCGACGGCCCGGTCGCCGCCGACGAGGCGGCCGAGATCGCCGAGGTTCTCCGCGAAGCGGGCGGCGCCGTCGCCGTGGCGGCGGACGCCGCCGAGGGCGAGGCGCTCCTGGCCGTCCGCCGCGCCATGCACCCCGCGATGGAGACGCTCGGCACCACCCTCATCGAAGACGTCTCGGTGCCGCGCAGCGCTCTGCCCGACATGTTCGACGAGATCGCGCGGATCGAACGGCAGTTCGGTCTGGTCATTCCCACGGTCGCGCACGCCGGCGACGGTAACCTGCACCCGAACTTCGTGTTCGAGGGTCCCGAGGTGCCGCCGGTGGTGTGGGAGGCGGCCGAGGAACTGTTCCGCGCCGCACTCGCGCTCGGCGGAACCCTCACCGGCGAGCATGGGATCGGCGTGCTGAAGCGCCGCTGGTTGATCGACGAGCTCGGCGACGACCAGTGGGCCCTGCAGCGCGACATCGCGCGAGTGTTCGACCCGCTCGGCATCCTGAACCCGGGGAAGGTCTTCAGCGTCTGACCTCCGCCTGGTGCGCAGGCGACGTGATCAGACCGTGATATTGCTCAAGGCGTATCCGCAAGATCCGCTCGTAGCATAAGAAGACTGACTATCGGGGGGTTTGACTCATGACCGACGGCGCACCTGGCACCGACGGCGCAACCTACGCCTGGGCACCGCCCGAGCCGACGAAGCGCAAGAACCGTTCCGGCCTGTGGATCGGCATCCCCGCCGGTGCGACGGCCGTGGCTCTCATCGCCGCCTCCCTCGTGCTGATCGCGCCGGGTGCCTCGGTCGCGGGTGTGCAGATCGGTGGTCTCACCGCCGGTGCCGCGGCCCAGGCCATCTCGAACCGCCTCGCCGAGACCACGGTCACCGTCGACTCCCCCGCCGGCGCCGTCACCGTCACCGGTGCCGACCTCGGCGCGACCGTCGACGCGGCGGCCCTCGCCGACAAGGCCTTCTCCGACAACCCGATGTGGAAGCCCGCTTCGTGGTTCCCCGAGGGCACCGGGGTGCAGGTGCAGGTGAATGCCGACCAAGCCGCGACCGCACTGAAGAACCGCGCGCCCGGCACCTACCGCGCCCCCGTCGACGCGACCATCGCGTACGACGCCGGCTCGCAGGCGTACGTGACCACTCCCGCCGAAGCGGGAGAGGGCATCGACGTCGCCGCCGTGATCTCGGCGCTGCAGTCGGCTTTCGACGCCGGCCAGCCCGCCACCACCGTCGACGCCACCCTCGTCCCCGTCGATGCCCCCGTATCGACCGACGAAGCGAACGCCGCCGTGGCCACGCTCAACGGCATCCTCGACTCGGCCGGCTTCTACGTCGGCGAAGAGCGCACCGTCCCCGTCGACCGCGCGACCGCCGCATCGTGGCTCACCGTCACCCCCGACGGCAAGGGCGACTTCGCCATCTCGGCCGACGCCGCCGCGATCCAGTCCGCCGTCGCCGGCCTGCCCGGTGCGGTCGACCGCGCCCCCGTCAACGCCGACGTCATCGTCGACACCGGCGGAGAGGTCATCAAGGCGCTCACCGAGGGCCAGACCGGTCGCACGCTCGGCGACACCAGCGGTGTGGCCGCGGCCTTCGCGAAACAGCTCGCCGAGGGCAACGGGCGTTACGCCCTCCCCGTCACCGAGACGCCCTTCGACACCACCAAGACCGAGCGCCGGATCGACGTCAACCTGAGCACGCAGACCACTACGCTCTGGCAGAACGGCCAGGTGTACCGTACGTACACGATCTCGTCGGGCGCGGGCGACCACGCCACCCACACCGGAAACTTCCGCATCGGCTGGAAGACCGCGATGCAGGACATGGGCTGCGTTCCCGGCTACGACTACTGCACCAAGGACGTCCCCTGGGTGGCGTACTTCAACGGTGACGAGGGCTTCCACGGCACCTACTGGCACAACAACTTCGGGACACCGATGAGCCACGGCTGCATCAACATGACGATCCCGCAGGCCAAGGAGCTGTACGACTGGGCCTACCGCGGTACCGAGGTCTCGGTCCACTACTGAGCCCGGGTCTTCGAGGGGGTGGATGCCATCGGCATCCGCCCCCTCTTCCGTTTCCGTGGCCCTTGCCGGCGTCTCGCGGAGCGTGGGCAGCCGTGAAGTGCTGTTCGGGCTCTCGTCCGGTCTCCTCCGTAAACGCGAAAGGGGCGGATGCCATCGGCATCCGCCCCTTTCGCGTTCCGGCTCAGCGCAGGGCGTCGACCACCGCGTTCAGCGTGGCCGAGGGGCGCATGACCTTCTCGACGAGCTCCGTGTTCGGGCGGTAGTACCCGCCGATCTCGGCGTGGTGTCCCTGGACGGCCTTCAGCTCGGCGACGATCGTCTGCTCCGAGGCTTCCAGCTTCTCGGCGACCGGGGCGAAGACCTCGGCGAGGGCGGCGTCCGTCGACTGCTTCGCCAGCTCCTGCGCCCAGTACAGGGCGAGGTAGAAGTGGCTTCCGCGGTTGTCGATCGTGCCGAGGGCACGGCCGGGCGACTTGTCGTTCTCGAGGAACGTGCCGGTCGCCGCGTCCAGCGTCTGCGCGAGCACGCGCGCGCGCTCGTTGCCCGTCGTGTCGGCGAGGTGTTCGAGCGAGGCCGCGAGTGCGAAGAACTCGCCCAGCGAGTCCCAGCGGAGGTAGTCCTCTTGCACGAGCTGCTGCACGTGCTTCGGGGCCGAACCGCCCGCACCGGTCTCGAACAGGCCGCCGCCCGCGAGCAGCGGGACGATCGAGAGCATCTTGGCGCTCGTGCCCACCTCGAGGATCGGGAACAGGTCGGTCAGGTAGTCGCGCAGCACGTTGCCGGTGACCGAGATCGTGTCCTCGCCGCGGCGGATGCGCTCGAGCGAGTACGTCGTGGCCGCAGCGGGGGCGAGGATCTCGATCGTGAGGCCCTCGGTGTCGTGGTCGGCGAGGTACTCGTTGACCTTGGCGATGAGGTTGCGGTCGTGCGCGCGGGTCTCGTCGAGCCAGAACACGGCCGGAACCCCGGTCGCGCGCGCGCGGGTGACGGCGAGCTTCACCCAGTCGCGGACGGCGACGTCTTTGGTCTGGGTCGCGCGCCAGATGTCACCGGTGTTCACCTCGTGCTCGAGCAGCACGTCGCCGTTCGAGGCGACGACCTGCACGCGACCGGGCGCGGGGATCTCGAACGTCTTGTCGTGGCTGCCGTACTCCTCGGCCGCCTGGGCCATGAGGCCGACGTTCGGAACCGACCCGATGGTGGCCGGATCCAGCGGGCCGTTGGCGATGACGTCCTCGATCGTCGCCTGGTACACCCCGGCGTACGAGGAGTCGGGGATGACGGCGAGGGTGTCGTCCTCTCCCCCGTCGGCGCCCCACAGCTTGCCGCCGTTGCGGATCAGCGCCGGCATGGAGGCGTCGACGATCACGTCGCTCGGCACGTGCAGGTTGGTGATGCCCTTGTCGCTGTTGACGTACGACAGGCGGGGGCCGGATGCCAGCGCATCGCGGATCTCGGAGGCGATGGCGTCGCCGCCCTCGACGTTCGACAGACCCGAGAGGATCGAGCCGAGACCGTCATTGGGGGTGAGGCCCGCGGCGGCGAGAGCATCGCCGTGGCGGTCGAACACGTCGGCGAAGAACGCCTTGACGACGTGACCGAAGATGATCGGGTCGCTGACCTTCATCATCGTGGCCTTGAGGTGCACGGAGTAGAGCACGTCGTCGGACTTCGCTTCGGCCAACGTGTCGGCGAGGAAAGCGTCGAGGGCCGCGGCCGAGAGGAAGGTGGCATCCACGATCTCGCCCTGGAGGACCTTCAGGCCCTCTTTGAGCGTCTTGGTGGCGCCGTCGGCCGCCACGTGCTGGATCGTGAGCACGTCATCGTCAGCCAGGACGACCGACTTCTCGTTCGAGCGGAAGTCGTCGTGACCGAGGGTCGCGACGCGCGTCTTCGAACCCTCACCGAACGCCTTGTTGCGGTGCGGGTGCTTCTTCGCGTAGTTCTTCACCGCGAGGGGGGCGCGGCGGTCGCTGTTGCCCTCGCGCAGCACGGGGTTCACGGCCGAACCCTTGATGCGGTCGTAACGGGCCCGCACGTCCTTGTCTTCGACGCTCGAGGCCTCGTCCGGGTAGTCCGGGATGTCGTAGCCCTGGGACTGGAGCTCGGCGATCGCGGCCTTGAGCTGAGGAATGGATGCCGAGATGTTCGGCAGCTTGATGATGTTCGCCTCGGGGAGCGTGGCGAGTCCGCCGAGCTCGGCGAGAGCGTCGCCGACCTGCTGCTCGGGGGTCAGACGCTGCGGGAAGGCCGCGAGGATGCGGCCGGCGAGCGAGATGTCGCGGGTCTCGACGTCGACACCCGCCTGCTTCGTGACGGCCTGCACGATGGGCAGGAACGACGCGGTGGCAAGTGCCGGCGCCTCGTCGGTGTACGTGTAGATGATGGTGGAATCGGGCACGTCAGATCTCTCCGTAGAGGCGGCCAGGGTTGTGTTTCAGCCTATCGCACGTGGGCAAAGTCTCTTGATATCGAGATAGTTCACGGATGATCCCCACCCCGCGGGAAGCCGCATCTCAGGCGCGGATGCCGTGTTCTCGAGCGGTCTTCGGGTGCGCCAGGGTGTCACGGGTGAGATCCGCAACGCGCATCCATCCGGGCCCGTCGACGCGGATACCGCCGGCGACGAGGGCGTCGATCGCGGCGTCCACTTCCCGCGGGCGCAGCGAGGGGGCAGGAGGCTCCCTCGACGCATGCGGGGGCATGAGCTCTTGGGGGCGCGGTGGCGGCGCGCTAGCCTGGGCCCATGGCTGACCTGCGTCTCGTCGAACTGTCCGCCGCCACGATCGTGGCGGTGAACACCCTCTCGCTCAAGCCCGGGCAGGAGCAGTTCCTCGCTCCGGTCAGCTACGGCATCGCCGCGACCGTCAGCAACCCGCAGACCTCGTGGCAGCGCGTCGTGCTCGACGCCGACGAGGTCGTGGGCTTCGTCAGCGCCAACTTCGACCCCGAAGCACCCGAGGAGCACTTCCGCTCCGTGCTGTGGCGCATCAACGTCGACGCCGACGAGCAGGGCCGCGGCGTCGGCAGCTTCGCCATCGCCGCCGTGCTCGAAGAGGCCCGCGGTCGCGGAATGGGTCACGTCGACGTCATCTACGAGCCCGGTGTCGGCGGACCCGAGGCTTTCTTCCAGCGCGTGGGCTTCGAGCCCGTCGGCGAGACGGAGTACGGCGAGATCGTCGCCCGCGTGAACGTCTGACGGCGGTCGCACCCGCTTTTGTGCGCGGCGCCACCCTTGCCGCGCGAGCGACCCCGGTGGTGGCACGCAGAACCGGAGAATCGCACCGCGATCGGATCGGCGGGGACGCGGCATCGGATGTCGGCGCGGTTCTCCGCTCACGGTCAGCACGTCTGAATCGCCGGCTCAGCCGACGGAACAGACGGCAGAAGCACCGGATGCCACGCCCCCGAGGGAACGTGGCATCCGGTGTGCGGAGTCAGACCAGAGACTCCCGCCATGCCGCGTGAAGCTGGGCGAACTTGCCCGTGCCGGCGATGAGGGCGTTGGGAGTGTCGTCCTCGATGATGCGGCCGTGCTCCATGACCAGGACGCGGTCGGCGATCGCCACCGTGGACAGGCGATGAGCGATGATGATGGCCGTGCGGTCAGCGAGAAGCGTCTGCAGGGCGTTCTGGATCTGACGCTCGCTGGGGATGTCGAGCGAGGCGGTGGCCTCGTCGAGGATCAGCACGGCCGGGTCGGCGAGGAACGCGCGCGCGAACGAGATCAGCTGACGCTGACCCGCCGAGACGCGGCCACCGCGCTTGTTCACGTCGGTGTCATAACCGTCGGGCAGCTTCGAGATGAAGGCGTCGGCGCCCACAGCGCGGGCGGCGGCGCGGATCTCGTCCATCGTGGCGTCGGGCTTGCCGAGCGCGATGTTGTCAGCGACCGTCCCGCTGAACAGGTACGCCTCCTGTGTGACCATCACGATCGCTCGGCGGAGATCCTTCGGGTGCAGGCGACGCAGGTCGACGTCATCGAGGGTCACCGAACCCTTCGTCGGGTCGTAGAAGCGCGAGATGAGCTTGGCGAGCGTCGTCTTGCCGGCGCCGGTGGTCCCGACCAGGGCGATCGTCTGCCCCGCGGGGATGTCGAGCGTGAACTCCGGCAGGATGACGCGGCCCTCGGTGTAACCGAAGGTGACCTCGTCGAAGCGGACGTGCCCGCGGGCACTCCACAGGTCTACGGGGTCGATCGGGTCGGGAACCGTCGGCTCCTCCTCGAGTACGCCCGACACCTTCTCGAGCGCCGCCGTGGCGGACTGATAGGAGTTCAGGAAGAACGCGACCTCCTGCAGCGGCGAGAAGAAGTTGCGCACGTAGAGGACCGCCGCCGTGAGCACACCGATCTCGAGCGGCCCCGCGATCACTCGTCCACCGCCCCACAGCAGCACGACCGCCACCGAGACCGCCGCCACCGCCATGATGCCCGGCTCGAACGTTCCGAAGAGTCTGATGGAGCGCATGTTGACGTCGCGATAGTCGGCCGCGAGCTTGCCGAACTCCTGGTCGTTACGGGGTTCTTTTCGGAACGCCTTGACGGCGCGGATGCCGGTCATGGACTCGACGAACTTCACGATCACCTGCGCGCTGATGACGCGCGACTCACGGTAGATGACCTGCGAGCGCGAGTAGAACCACCGCATGAGCAGGTACATCGGGATGCCCATGACGGTCAGGATCAGGCCCGACTGCCAGTCGATGAGGAACAGAGCGCCGAGGGTGAAAAGTCCGTAGAGGACACCCGAGACCAGCTCGTTCAGACCGCCGTCGAGCAGCTCGCGGATGGTGTCGAGATCACTCGTCTGACGCGAGATGATGCGGCCCGACGTGTACGACTCGTGGAACTCGAGGCTGAGCTTCTGCGTGTGCAGGAAGATGCGCTTGCGGAGGTCGAGCATGACGGCCTGCGTCAGACGCGCAGCGACGACGACGTACCACCCGATCAGGACGGCGCCGCCGATCCCCGCGAGCAGGTACACGCCGACGACGCCGATGGTCGGCATCCAATCCGATCGCTCGATGACGGCCGGCAGGGCGTTGTCGATGCCGAACGCGATGAGGGCGGGACCGGCGACGCGGAGCGCCGTCGATACGACGAGCACGGCGCCGGCGAGGACGAGCTGCCAGCGCAGGGGCGAGACGAGCGAACCGAGAAGGCGCAGCGAACGCTGGCGGATGGAGCGGCTCTCGTCGCGCGTGTAGTCGGAGCGGTCCTCGCCGCTGGTCCCGGAGACGGTGGCGGTGCTCATCGGGTCGCCTCCTTTCCGGCGAAGGAATCATCGTCGATGACGGGGATCGCCCCCGTTCGCGCTTCGCGCTCAGCCTCTTCGAGGCTCGAGATCACGTAGCGGTAGTGATCGCTCTGCCGGAGCAGGTCGGAGTGCGTGCCGACTGCGGTGATACGCCCCTCCTCCAGAAGGGCGACGCGGTCGGCGAGGGTGACCGTCGAGGGCCGGTGGGCCACGATCAGGGCGGTCGTCTCGCTGAGCACCTCGCGAAGGGCATCCTCGACGAGCGCCTCGGTGTCGACGTCGAGCGCCGAGAGAGGGTCGTCGAGAACGAGCACGGCCGGGCGGGCGGCGACGGCACGCGCAAGGGCGAGACGCTGACGCTGGCCACCGGAGAGGCTGAGCCCTTCCTCCCCGATGACGGTGTCGAGGCCGTCGGGCAGGTCGTACACGAAGTGGGCCTGGGCCACCTGCAGCGCCTCGCGCAGGATCTCTTCGGCCTCGTCGGACCCAGACGTGAGGTCCTCCCTACCAAGCAGCACGTTGTCGCGCACGGTCTGCGAGAACAGCGTGGCGTCTTCGAATGCCATGCCCACGTGCCGGCGCAGCTCCGCGAGGGTGAGATCGCGCACATCGACACCGTCGATCAGCACGCGACCGCCGGTGACGTCGTAGAGGCGGCCGGGAAGCGTCGTGAGCGTGGTCTTGCCCGAGCCGGTCAGACCGACGAGGGCCATGGTCTCGCCCGGGTGCAGCACCAGGTCGACGCCGTCGAGCAGGTCGCGCTCCGTGTCCGCGGCATCCTGGTAACGGAAGTGGGCGCTCTCGAACGCCAGCTCTCCGCGAGGCTGCGCGATGGTGCGCGGGTTCTCAGGGTCGACGATCGTGTTCTGCTCGTCGAACACCTCGAAGATGCGATCGGTCGCCGTCCGCGCGTCGAGCAGGAAAGAGAAGAGAAAGCCGATCGATTCCATCGGCCAGCGCAGCACGGTCGCCATAGCGAAGAACGCGACGAGTTCGGGCACCTGCAGCTGCCCCAGCTGGGTCAGCACGATTCCGGCGCCCAGGCAGACCGCGAAGGCGATGTCGGGAAGCAGCACAAGCCAGAACCAGATCCACCCGACCGCGCGGGCCTTGTCGATCTCGGTCTCGCGCAGCGACTCTGCCTGACGGGTGAACTTCTTCAGGGCATGTGCGCCGCGGCCGAAGGCCTTGAGGACGCGGATGCCGTGAACGCTCTCTTCCACGGAGGTGGCGAGGTCGCCCGCCTGGTCCTGGCTCTGCCGCGTGAGCGCGCCATAGCGCTTCTCGAACCGGAACCCGACGTAGATCACCGGGGCGGAGGTGACGAGGAAGAGCGCGCCGAGCACCCAGTGCCAGCGGAACAGCAGTACGGCGCCGATGGCGATCGTGAGCATGTTGACGACGAGCAGGATGACGCCGAAGGCCAGCCAACGACGGAGCATGCTGATGTCCTGCATCATGCGCGAGAGCAGCTGGCCGGACTGCCACCGGTCGTGGAAGGCGACCGGCAGGCGCTGCAGGCGCGAGTAGAACGACTGGCGCAGGTCGTACTCGACCTTGGTTGCGGGCGCGAGGACGAACCAGCGCCGCAGCCACACCATCGCGGCTTCGGCGAGGCCGAGACCGAGCACGGCGAGGGAACCCCACACCAGGGCGGTGGGGTCGAGGGAGGCGATGGGGCCGGCGACGATCTGCTCGAGCACCAGGGGGATGGCGAGCGCCAGAAGGCTGGCGATGAGCGCGGTGACGGCACCGGCGATGAGGCGCGGGAGTACCGGGCGCGCGATGGGCAGAAGCCGCGCGAGCGCGCGCGGCGTCGAAAGACGGGGCGGATGAGCGGAGGGAGTCATGATCCTCGTGGGGTCGAAGCGGGCGCCGGGATCGGGCGCAGAAAGGGGTGCCGGAGGCGCGACGAAAATCGTCAGTCGGGGCGAAGCGGTGCGTCGAAACGCGAACGCGGAGCCCTAGAGGCGTCGGCCGGGTCGTGAGACGGCGGAGGGCGCGACGACGGCCGGGGCGACGAAGGCGTCGGTCTGGTCCATGGCATCCTCCTTGTTCGATGAAGCTTCCGCGGGGGGACGGCAGCCCTCCAGAATATGTCTGAGAGAACGCTGGAAGCAAGAGTCTCTTCCCCAATTCCCGCCGGTCAGGTCGCCGATTCGCGCGACAGCAGACTCTGCTTCACTCGCGTTCCCCATGCGAAACCCCCCATGGATCCATCCGCGCGCAGGACGCGATGACAGGGAACGAAGAGCGCTACCGCGTTCCGCGCGCAGATGGACGCGGCCGCCCGCACAGCCGTCGGAGACCCGAGCGCTGTGGCGAAGCCCGTGTAGGTGAGGGGCGTCCCGGGGGTGATGGCGCGCAGCGCCTCCCACCCGGCCAGTTGCAGGCGCGTCCCCCGCTGAGAGACGACGACGGAGTCGATCGCACCGATATCGCCCGCGTAGTACGCACGAACAGCATCAGCGGCCGTCGTCGTGCCCCGACGGACGTCGGCTGGACGCTGATCCGGTCGGAGCCGCGCGAGAACGGCGTCGGTGTCATCGGTCCACCCCGACACGATCACCCGGTCGGCCTCATCGGCAAGGATCGCGAACGCACCGTCGGGGGTATCGACGAACTGGAGGGTGGCGGCGGTCATGCGGGGTTCTCGCTCTCTGTGACGGAATCGGGTGAGGGGGTCAGGACGACGTCGGCGCGCATGCCCGAGGCTCGCCGACGGGTGGGGGACGCCGCGACTGCGGCCGCCGTCTCGGCCGGTGCGCGCCAGGACTGGGTCACCGGAGCGGCATACCAGTAGTGCGCCATCGCGTAGCTGCGCCAGGGCGCAGATCGCTCCGACCACGCGGTGAAGCCCGCCGGATCGGAGGGGAGCCCGAGGGCTGCCGCACCGGCGCGGGCCGCGACGTCGCCGGGAAGCAGGACATCGGGATCGCCAAGCACGCGCATGCGCACGTAATCGGCTGTCCACGGGCCGATCCCTCGCATCGCCAGCAGCCGCTCGCGCTGCTCCGCGCCGTCGTCGCCGGCGCCGAGCTCGAGGCGGCCGTCGGCCAGCGCTGCCGCCGCCTCGACGATGGCCCGCATGCGCGCCGCGGGCCCGCGAAGGACCTCGAGCCCGTGCCCGGCGATCACCGCCGGCGTGGGGAAGAGAGCGAGCGGCCTCGGGCCGATGGCGGTGGGTTCGCCGAGTTCGGCCGTCAGCCGGCCCTGCATGGTCCGGGCCGACGCCACGCTGATCTGCTGCCCGATCATGGCCCGCAACAGCATCTCGTGGGCGTCGACCGCACCGGGAACCCGCACACCGGGGATCGCCGCCACGGCGGGGGCGAGCTCGGGATGCCGGGCGAGAGCCTCGTCGATCGCGAGGGGATCGGCGTCGAGATCGAACAGTCGGCGAACGCGGGCGATGAGCGTGCCGAGGTCGGCCAAGGCCGACAACCGCGCGCGCAATCGGAGCCGACCGTCGTCGGCGAGGCGCACCTCGAACCACGCCGGGCCGCCCGGGAGGCGAGCGACACGCGCGAACGAGCGGTCGCCGCCCTCCTCGACGCCCGGAATCGCATGAGCCCTCATCCACCCGAAAAGGCCGACGGTGTCGATCGGCCCTCGCACCGGCAGGGCGAGGTCGATCTCGCCCGCCGCGGCTTCAACCCCCGAGGTGTGGGAGCGTCGCGCACGGAGATCGCGCGGCGGCATCCCGAACACCTCGCCGATGGTCTCGGTGAACTGACGGATGCTCGAGAACCCGGAGGAGAACGCCACGTCGGCCGAGGGGAGGTCGGTCCCCACCAGCAACGCCCGTGCGGTGTGCGCGCGCTGCGCGCGGGCGAGCGCGAGAGGCCCGGCCCCGAGCTCGGCGGTGAGGAGCCGGGTGAGGTGCCGCGACGAATAGCCGAGGCGCCGCGCGAGCCCCGGAACCCCCTCGCGGTCGACGACGCCGTCGGCGATGAGGCGCATGGCCCGCGCGGCCACGTCTTGGCGGACGTCCCACAGGGGAGAGCCGGGAGCGGCCTCGGGCAGACACCTCTTGCAGGCGCGATAGCCCGCCTCGTGCGCCGCGGCGGAGGTGGCGTAGAAGGTGACGTTCTCTTCCTTCGGCGTGCGCGCAGGGCAACTCGGACGGCAATAGATGCGCGTCGAACGCACCGCCGTGACGAACTGCCCGTCGAAGCGGCGGTCGCGCGACTGGATCACGCGATAGCGCTCGGCGAAGCCCGCGGGCTCGGAGACGGAAGTGGTCATGGCATCCACCCTGCCATCGACCTCCGACATCGACTGGCGGAAATCGGACACGGCCGTACGGGCCGGCTCGACCGTCCCCTCCCGGTCGTCGGGCCTGGGCGCAACCCCCGTGCGATGTCGGAGGTCGTGGGTAGCGTGAGGAACATGAGCGAACGCGAATACGACCTCATCGTCATCGGCGCCGGCCCCGTCGGCGAGAACGTGGCCGACCGCGCCGTGCAGGCCGGTCTCACCGCCGCCATCGTCGAATCCGAGCTCGTCGGCGGCGAGTGCTCGTACTGGGCGTGCATGCCCTCGAAGGCTCTCCTGCGCAGCGCCGCAGCCCTGCGCGCCGCCCGCGACGTCGACGGCGCGAAGCAGGCCGTCACCGGCGACCTCGATGTCGACGCGGTGCTCCGCCGTCGCGACACCATGACCAGCGACTACAACGACTCCGGTCAGGTCGAGTGGCTGCAGGGCGCGGGCATCGACCTCGTGCGCGGCCACGGCCGCCTGACCGGCGAGAAGCGCGTACGCGTCACCGCCAAAGACGGCGCGACGACCGACCTCCTCGCCCGGCATGCGGTCGCCGTCTGCACCGGCTCCGCTGCACTCCTCCCCGATATCCCGGGTCTCGCCGACATCGCGCCGTGGACCAGCCGCGAGGCCACCGCCGTGCAGCGAGTCCCCGGTTCTCTCGCGATCATCGGCGGCGGCGTCGTGGGCGCCGAAATGGCAACCGCGTTCCAGAGCCTCGGCACCACCGTCACCCTCATCGCCCGCTCGGGCCTTCTCGGGGGCAACGAGCCGTTCGCCGGCGAGCTCGTCGCATCCTCGCTCCGCGACCGCGGCGTCACGATCAAAGAGGGAGCGGATGCCACGTCCGCCCGCCGCGACGACGACGGGCGCGCGGTGCTCGAGCTGTCCGACGGCACCACCGTCACCGCCGACGAGGTTCTCGTCGCCGTCGGTCGTACTCCGCGCACCGGCGATCTCGGTCTGGATGCCGTGGGCCTCGACGCCGACACCTGGCTCGACGTCGACGACACCCTCCTCGTCCGCGGTTTCGACTGGCTCTACGCCGTAGGCGACGTCAACCACCGCGCCCTGCTCACCCATCAGGGCAAGTACCAGGCCCGGGCTGCGGGCGACGTGATCGCCGCTCGGGCGAAAGGCGACGAGGTCGACGACGCTCCCTGGGGCGCGCACG
Organism: Microbacterium sp. SORGH_AS_0421; assembly: GCF_030818635.1. NCBI lineage: Bacteria > Bacillati > Actinomycetota > Actinomycetes > Micrococcales > Microbacteriaceae > Microbacterium > Microbacterium sp. SORGH_AS_0421. The sequence continues at coordinate 1,831,288 of NZ_JAUTAO010000001.1, read as the reverse complement.
TCGCCACCGCCGACCACGACGCGGTCCCCCAGGTGACGTTCACCGACCCCGAGGTGGCATCCGTCGGTCTCACCGCACAGAAAGCGGAGCAGAAGGGCCTGAACGTGAAGGTGCTCGACTACGACCTCGCAAGCATCGCCGGGTCGAGCGAGCAGTCCGACGCCTACGTCGGCAAGGCCCGTGCGATCGTCGATCTCGACCGGGGTGTTCTCATCGGCGCCACCTTCGTCGGGCCCGATATCGCCGAACTGCTGCACTCCGCCACGGTTGCGATCGTCGGCGAGGTGCCGGTGAAGCGTCTGTGGCACGCGGTTCCCTCGTACCCGACCGTCAGCGAGGTCTGGTTGCGCCTGCTCGAGACGCTCGGGCGCGACTCCGCCTGAGACCGGGGCCCGCGCGAGCGCCGAGAAACGCTCGGCCCCGCCCCCGCTCGAAGCGAGACTCCACCGTGCGCCGAGAAGCGCGCGAACGAAACGGGCTCGCTGCGTCACGGTGTCCCACTCGGCGCGGTGTTGTTGGCGGCGGTTTCGTCCTCCACGCCCGCGCCCGCACGGCGTAAGGTCGCCTCATGCCCCGCATCGTCGCCCTCCTTCGCGGCGTCGGCGGACCGACGGCACTGAAGATGCCCGCGCTGCGTGAGGTGTTGGCATCCGAGGGTCTGGGTGAGGTCGAAACGCTGCAAGTCGCCGGCAACATCGTGCTCGACGACGGCGGGCGCTCCCCCGGCGAGATTGCGGGCGTGATCCGCGGTGCCGTGCGCACGGCGTTCGGCTTCGACCTCCCGGTCATCGCGCGCACCCACGCCGAACTCGCGGATGCGCACGCCCGGAATCCGTTCGCCGGCGCGGCCGAAGGTCGGTGGGTTCAGACCGTGTTCCTCGCGGAACCTCCGGCCCCGGAGAAAAAGATCGTCGTCCCGGCGGATTACCCCGAAGAGGCGTTGCTGGATGGTCGCGAGGTGTTCGTGCGGTATCCCGAAGGAATCGGCGGCTCGAAGCTGCAGGCAGCCTGGTTCGAGAAACGCCTCGGTGTGACGGGCACCGCGCGCAACGCGAACACGGTGGCCAAGCTCGTCGCACTGAGCGCCTGACCGCGGCCGCGCACCCGACCGCAGGCGCGAGCCCCGCTCGGGGCGCACTCCGCCGTTCGGGGCGCACTCCGCCGTTCGGCGAATGACGTCCACCACCGCCGCGAAACGCGCCCCACAGCGCACACCGCGCAACCTCGACCACGCATAAACGCCATGCGCACGCAGAAACACGAGCACCACACGTTTCTGCGCGCGCACCGCGTTTCTACCCCGCACACGCACCGACACCCGCCCCGCCCCCCGCACACGCGACGACGCCGCCGCAGCCGAAGCTGCGACGGCGTCGAACGCACCAAGCGGTCTCAGTGGAAGAAGTGGCGCTCCCCGGTGAAGAACATGGTTACACCGGCGGCGCGCGCGGCGTCGATGACCTCGGCATCCCGAACCGAACCGCCGGGCTGGATGATGGCCGAGATGCCCGCGTCGATCAGCACCTGGGGGCCGTCGGCGAAGGGGAAGAACGCATCGGATGCCGCGATGGAGCCGCGCGCACGGTCACCGGCGCGCTCCACCGCGAGGCGGCACGAGTCGACGCGGTTGACCTGGCCCATGCCGATGCCGACGGTGGCCGACCCCTGGGCGAGCACGATCGCGTTCGACTTCACCGCGCGGCACGACTTCCAGGCGAAGATGAGGCTCTCCATGTCTTCGTCCGCGGGACGCTCACCCGAGACGAGCTCCCAGTCCTTCGCGACCGACTCGATGTCGTCGGGGAAGCGGTCCGCGTCCTGCAGGAGAAGTCCGCCCGAGACGAGGCGCACGTCCATGCGCTCCTGCTGCCAGTCGGCGGGCAGGCGCAGCACGCGCAGGTTCTTCTTGAGCTTGAACACCTCGAGCGCCTCGGGCTCGAAATCGGGGGCGATGACGACCTCGGTGAAGATGTCGCGCAGGTTCTCTGCCATCTTGAGCGTGACCGTGCGGTTCGCGGCGATCACGCCGCCGAACGCCGACACGGGGTCGCACTCGTGCGCGCGCAGGTGCGCCGAGGCGATCGGGTCGAGGGCGTTGGGGGCCGCGACCGCGATGCCGCAGGGGTTCGCGTGCTTGATGATCGCCACGGCCGGCTTGACCATGTCGAAAGCGGCGCGCAGCGCCGCGTCGGCGTCGACGTAGTTGTTGTACGACATCTCTTTGCCCTGCAGCTGCGTGGCCTGGGCGATGCCGTGGCCGCCGACGCGCGTGTAGATCGCGGCGCGCTGGTGCGAGTTCTCGCCGTAGCGCAACGTCGACAGACGCTCGGCCTGGATCGTCAGGTGCGCGGGCAGATCGATGTCGTCGGCGAGGGTGCCCTCGGCGAACCACGTCGACACGGCGGTGTCGTAGGCGGCGGTGTGCGAGAACGCGCGGGCCGCGAGCTCGCGGCGCTGCGCGAGGGTCGTGCCACCCTCACCCTGCAGCGCGTCGATGATGGCGGGGTACGACTCGGGCGAGACGACGATGGCGACGTTCGCGTGGTTCTTCGCCGACGCGCGCACCATGGCGGGGCCGCCGATGTCGATCTGCTCCACCACGTCGTCGCCCTGGGCACCGGATGCCACGGTCTCGACGAACGGGTAGAGGTTGACGACCACGAGCTCGAAGGGGCGGATCTCCAGCTCCTCGAGCTGCGCCTCGTGCGAGGCCAGGCGCAGGTCGGCGAGCAGTCCCGCGTGCACGCTCGGGTGCAGGGTCTTCACGCGCCCGTCGAGCGACTCGGGGAAGCCCGTGACGGCCGCGACGTCGGTGACGTCGTACCCGGCGTCGCGCAGCAGAGTCGCCGAGCCCCCGGTCGAGACGATCTCGACACCGGCGGCGGCGAGCGCTGCGCCGAGGTCGAGCAGACCGGTCTTGTCGCTCACCGACACCAGCGCGCGGCGGATCGGGACGACGTCGCGGGGGCGGTAGTCAGCGGGGTCGTGGCGGGGTCCGGCCATGGCGTTCGGCTCCTGTGTCTCGAGTCGGGTTCGGATGCACGACGGGCCGACGCCCGTCGGGCGGGTCAGGCGGTTCGGGATGCCGTGGCGGCGAGGTCGAGCTCGCCCTCGGCGATACGGCGCACGACGTCGATGAGCAGACGTCGTTCGACGGGTTTGATGCGTTCGTGCAGGGAGTCCTCGTCGTCGCCCGGCAGCACCGGGATGCGCTCCTGCGCGAGGATCGGGCCGGTGTCGACGCCGGAGTCGACGACGATCACGCTCGCTCCGGTCTGCTCGACGCCCGCGGCGAGCGCGTCGCGCACCCCGTGTGCGCCGGGGAACTCGGGCAGGTACGCGGGGTGGGTGTTGATGATGCGGGGCTCCCACGCGGCGACGAGGTCGGCGGGCAGCAGGCGCATCATGCCGCTGAGCACGACGAGGTCGGGGTTCCACACGGCGAGCTGCGCCCCGAGTTCGGCGCCCCACTCCTCTCGCGACGCGAATGCGCTGAAGGGGACGAGGAAGGTCGGGATGCCGAAGTGCTCGGCGTGGGCGAAGCCGTCGGCCTCGCGATCGGCACCGACCGCGATCACGCGCGCCGGAAAGCCGGGGGCCGAGGCCGCCTCGAGCAGGGCGCGGAGGTTCGAGCCGGTGCCGGAGATGAGGACGGCGACCGTGAGCACGCGCTCAGTCTACGCAGGTGCGTCCGCGCGCGCGGGCCCTCGAGAGCAGCCGGGGACCGCCGGCTCGAAGCCGGCCGTACCGGCCGAGCGGGTCGGGCCCGGGCCGAACGCCCCGGGTCGGCCGGCCCGATCGCGTGACGGTCAGCGCCTGTCGTCGGGCTCGCCGCCGTGCTCCGACCAGGCGGCGCGGATGCGCGCACGCACCTCGTCGTCGCTGAGTTCGTCGGGTGCGCCCCCGCTCGCGCCCGCCACGGGGCTCTCGGAGACGGGCGGCGAAGAGACGGGCGGCGAAGACAAGGGCGACGCTGAAGAAGGGGATGATCCCCGAGCGCTCCCCCGTACCCCCAGCGCGGTGTCGGTCGCCACGGCATCCGGATCGCGGTACGAGCTCGGCCAGACGTCGTGCGAGATGCCCGCGCCGGCGGGCGAGCCGGTCGGGGTCGGGCCGGTCCAGTACTCGTCGCGGTCGAAGGGCGTGTGCTCGCGCGCGGAGAACGAGAAGCCCCGGTCGTCGCGCTCCTCGTACCGGTCGTCGCTCTCGTACCCGCCGAAGCGCGGGCTGAGCAGCAGGATCGCGAGCCCCACCAGCACCTCGAGGCCGAGCGTCAGGGCGAGCGGGCCCGGCTGCGGGCCCGTATCGGCGAGGCGGCCGGGACCGATCGACCCCGACGAGACCACGGCGGCGAGCGCACCCATACCGCCGGTGAGTGCCGCTACCGCGACGGCCAGGACCAGCCGGGGTCCCAGCGGCTCGGGGCCGGTGGTCGATGGCATCCGGGATCGCAGGATCCACCCCGTCAACGCGCCCACGGCGATCGGCAGCAGCACGAGCAGCAGCAGCCACGACGAGGTCGAATCGGGCACCGCGCCCAGCACCGGGATGCCGGGGAGCGCACCGACCTGCGTCGCGGCCGGGGTGACCGCGGTGTCGGCACCGAGGGCGAAGCCCGGCCCGGCGGCGAACGACGTGGCCCAGAGCACGAGCGTGGGGAGGTAGAAGAGCTGACCGAGGGCGATGACGGTCGCGCCGATACCGTCGGCGTTACTGGCCTGGTACAGCCCGATCACCTGCGAAGCGCGGGCGATGAGACCCGCCAGCACGACCACCGCGCCCACCGAGACGAGTCCCAGAGTGGTGATCGCCAGTCCCCGCAGCGCGAGCGCGGGAACGGGCGCCCAGGCGCTCGGCATCCGCTCGATCCATCCGCGCACGGCATCGACCGGCCCGTCGTCGCCCACGCGCCAGGCGCCCACGACGGCGCCGATGAGCGAGGGCACGAGGAAGATCAGCGTCGGCAGCAGGATGGAGAGCCAGGTTTCGGATGCCACGAGCGAAGCCTGTGAGGTGAGCGCGATGCCCGCCGAGAGAGCCGCGAAGACCAACGAGCCCGAGAGCCACCCGGTGAGACCGGCGCCCGCCTCTGCGGCGCGAGAGCCGGAACGAGCGGCGAAGAGGCCGGTGAAGGCCGCGAAGGCCAGGGGGGCGAGAGACAGCGTGAAAGTCGCGAACGTCGGGTCGATGCCGGTCGCGGCGAGGTAGGCGTCGGGCAGGGTGATGGTCACCGGCACGAGGTGGCCGAGGTGCCAAATCGCGGCCGACGCGGGCCACAGAGCGCTCCAGTCGGGGTTGCCGACGCCGAACACCCACAGCAGCGTGAGCGGTGCGAGCACGACGGCGATGCCACCGGCGGTCGCCAGGACGGCGTCGAGGGCGGCGAGGAGAGCGATGAGGAGGCGATGCATGGGCGAGAGGAACCCTACCCGCGCCGCCTCAGCCCGCCCCTCAGGCGCGGCGGCGAGCGCCCGAGACGAGCCTGCGCAACGCGGTGAGCCAGGCGCGCGAGGCCGTGTCGGGCTCGGCGGGCGCGTCCGCCGGCGCGTCCGAGGAGCGCGGATCTGCCCCGGCGGCCCCGGCGACCGGGGCGACGCGCGCACCGCGCCATCGCTCCCACACCACCGCCGCCAGGCGCGGGTCCGCACCGATCGGGGCGGTGGTCAGGTCGGCCTGCGCCTTCTCGATCACGCGCGAGAAGTGCCCCGGTGCGAGGACGTAGCTCGCGGCGACGGTGCGTCGGCCGTCCGCGCGTGCTGCGGCCACGGCATCCGGGATGCGGGGATCGGATGCCGCGGCGTAGGCCGTCACGACGGGGCCGGTGACACCGGCATCCGCCATCAGCTCCGCCATGCGTTCGACGTCCATCACGGCGCCCGGGCGGGTGGAGCCGGCCGCGGCGAGCACGACGGTGTCGTCGGGACCCGCCCCGGCGGCGCGGACGCGGTCGGCGAGGATCTCGGCCAGCACCGGGTGGGGCCCGAGAGCGGGGGCGACGGGCAGTCCGTCGGCGGCCTCCACCAGGTCGACCTCGGTGTGGTAGCCGGTCGACAGCAACAGGGGCACGATCACGATGTCGTCCGTGCGCTCGCGAGCTTCGGCCACGACGTCGGTGACGGAGGGACCGTGCACGTCGACGTACGCCTCGAGCACGTCGACGCCGGCGGGAGCGGTGGCGCGCAGCACCTCGAGCAGTTCGCGCACGACGACGCGGCCCTCTTCGAACCTCGTGCCGTGGGCGCAGGCGATCAGTACGGCGGTCATGCGTCCTCCTCGTCGATCACGTCGAGCCGGTATCCGCGTTTGTAGACGGTGCGGATCAGGTCGAGCCCGCCGAGCGCGTCGCGGGTGCGGGCCACGGCGACCTCGACGGCGTGCCCGCTCGCCTCCGAGCTCGACAGCGCGGCGATCAGATCGGCGCGCGAGACCACCGCCCCCGGCGCGCGCCCGAGCGCGCGCAGGATCTCGACGCCGGTGCGCGGCAGGGGTGTGAACTCCCCGTCGAGCACGATCCCCGATGAGCGGATGCCGAGGCGCCCGACCGTCGTGGGGATCAGCGCCGCGTCGGCTCCGCCGTAGTGCGTCACCACGGCGCGCACGAGCGCCCCGAGCCGCCCGCGGTCGGGGATGAGCGGGGTGATGCCCGCCTCGACGAGGGGACCGGCCGTGATCGGCCCGACGGCCGCGACGAGGACGTGCCCGCGGGCGGCTCGGGAGGCCACTCCGTCGAGCGCCTCGGCCCGTTCGGCCGCGAGGATCCACTCGCGCGCAGCGGGAGCGGAGGTGAAGAGCACCGCGTCGATCTCTCCGCGTGCGACCTGCTGGGTAGACGCGGCGACGACCTCGGGATCGGGCGGCGGCCCCCAGCGGTAGATCGTGAGGCTGGTCACGCGGGCTCCGGCCGCTTCGAACGCCTCGTCGAGGCCATCGGCCCCCGAGCCGTGGTGCTGCACCGCGATGTGCAGTCCGTCGATCCCCTCGGCCACGAGGAAGTCGCGCAGCTCGGCGGCCGTCTCGCTCTCGGCGACCCAGTCGGCCTCGAAACCGGCCTGCTGGATCGCGCCGCGCGCCTTCGGGCCACGGGCGACGATCCGTGCGCCGTCGAGCACGGGAGCGAGCGCATCGTGCAGGCCCGCCTCGTCGGCTGTCTCCATCCACGCGCGGAACCCCACACCCGTCGTCGCCACGACGACGTCGGGCGGGTCGGCGACGAGCGAGCGCGTCTGCGCGATCAGCTCGTCGTCGTCGACATGCGGGATGATCGTGAGCGCCGGCGCGACGCGCACGCGCGCCCCGTGTCGCTCGAGCGCGGCCGACAGCTCCCCCGACCGTCGGTCGACGGGGAGCAGCACGGTGCACCCCTGGAGCACCGTGCTGATCGTCCGCGCGGGTGTCGTCACCCGATGCCCTCCGGGTGCGCCGCGACCCGGACCGGAGCGTGAGCGGGCTGGAGCGATACCGCAGCCGCTGCGGGCGACGCGGCCGGCAGCAGAAGATCGGCCCGGGCGACCTCGCCGAACACCAGCACCGCGGGATTCGCGAGGCGGTGGGTCTCGGCATCCTGGATCGCCGTACCGAGCGTGGTGCGGATCGTGCGCTGAGCGGGTGTGTGGCCGTTCTCGACGAACGCGACGGGGCGCGTCTCGGGAGCGCCGGCGGCGCGGGCCGCGGCCACGAACCGCGGCAGGGCGCTCACGCCCATCAGCGCGACGACCGTGGCGCTGTCGTCGCGCAGGGCGGCGAGGGTCGCATCGCTCGGGGTTTCCTGACCGTTCACGACATGCAGGGTACCGGCGACGCCGCGGTGCGTCACGGGCACTCCCGCGGCCGAGGGCACGGCGATCGCGCTCGAGATGCCGGGAACGACCTCGACCGCGATGCCGGCCTCGCGGCACGCGATGACCTCCTCACCGCCGCGGCCGTACACGAACGGATCGCCGCCCTTGAGTCGCACGACCCGCAGGCCCTTCGCCGCTCGATCGACGAGGAGGGCGTTGATCTCGTGCTGCGGCACCGGGTGATGCTGCGGGCGCTTGCCGACGTCGATCAGCTCGACGTCGTCGCCGAGCTCGGCGAGCACGCCGGTGGGTCCGAGCCGGTCGTGCACGACGACGTCGGCCTCGGCCAGCAGAGCGCGGGCGCGCACCGTCAGCAGGTCGACCGGGCCGGGACCGCCGCCGACGAGCGCCACGCTCCCCACGAGCGGGCGGCGTCGGCGGCGGAGCGGAAGGGCGCCTTCGGCGAGGCGCTGCGCGATCGCGTCGCGCACGGCGACGCTGCGGCGAGGGTCGGCACCGGCGGTGGAGACCACGCCCACCATGACGTCGCCGCTCGTGGTCTCGGCGGCCAGGCGCGCGGTGCCCTTGCCGCCGTGACCCGCGTTGACGCACCAGACGCGGCGGGCTTCGGCCGCCGCGACGACGGCGGTGTCGACGGATGCCGCCCCCGTGGCCGTGTGGCACAACCAGGCCTCGTCGAGATCGGTGTCGGCGAATCCTCTGTCGATCCACTCGATCTCACCCGCGGCGGCGAGCGCGGCGAGCCCCGGCGTCGCGACGGGGGCGATCACCCGTACCCGGGCGCCGGCGGCGCGCAGCCGCGCGATGCGCTTCTCGGCGACGGAGCCGCCGCCCACGCACACGACGAGCTTGTCGGTGAGGTCGAGGCCTGCGAGAGCGATCATCGGGGGTCCCCTTCGAGCTTCACGAATACATCCCCTTCGGCGACCGCGACCGGGTGCACGGCCACCGCCAGCGGGTCCTTGCCCTGCGTGTCGAGACAGGTTCCCGTGCGCAGGTCGAACACCTGCTTGTACATGGGCGAGGCGACGGTGGGCACTCCCCCGCGGTCGCCGACGATCCCGCGCGAGAGCACCGCCGCCCCGCTGAACGGATCGATCTGGTCGGTCGCGAAGATCCTGCCGTCGAACGTCCGGAACAGCGCGACCTGCCGGTCACCGAGAAGCGCCGCGGCCCCGCGCTCCACGAGCAGATCGTCGACGCGGCAGACACGGATCCACCCGTTGCCCGGCGCCGACGCCGAGCCCGTCGTCGCGGCCGGGGTCCCGGCGTCCGGAGTCGTCTCCATCAGAGTCATGACCGCACCGCCAGCGTCGTTCCGCCGATGAGCACCGCGCCCGACGCGCGTTCTTCGGCCGTGGCGGGTCGGGCCTGACCGCGCTCGGCGACGTAGGCAAGAGAGGGGTCGACCTTGTCGGGAGCATTGACGAAGCTCTGGAAGCGCTTGAGCTTCTCGGGGTCGGCGAGGGTGGCGGCCCACTCGTCTTCGTAGGCGTCGATGTGGGATGCCATGGCCCGGTCGAGGTCGTCGGCGATGCCGAGGGTGTCGTCGAACACGACGCCCTTCAGCGCCTCGAGACCGCCCTCGTACTCCGCCGCCCACGGGGCCGTGCGCTGCAGCCGGTCGGCGGTGCGGATGTAGAACATGAGGAATCGGTCGATCGCCCGCAGCAGCCCGTCGTCGTCGAGCCCCTCGGCGAAGAGCACCGCGTGACGCGGGGTGAACCCGCCGTTGCCGCCGACGTACATGTTCCAGCCGGCCTCGGTCGCGATCACCCCGATGTCCTTGCCGCGCGCCTCGGCGCACTCGCGGGCGCAGCCCGACACCCCGAACTTGATCTTGTGCGGCGAGCGCAGCCCGCGGTAGCGCAGCTCGAGCTGCACGGCCATGCCCACCGAGTCCTGCACGCCGTAGCGGCACCAGGTCGACCCGACGCACGACTTCACCGTGCGCAGCGACTTGCCGTACGCGTGGCCCGACTCGAACCCGGCGTCGACGAGGCGCTTCCAGATGTCGGGAAGCTGGTCGAGGCGAGCGCCGAACATGTCGATGCGCTGCCCGCCGGTGATCTTCGTGTAGAGCCCGAAGTCGCGGGCGACCTCGCCGATCACGACCAGGCCTTCGGGCGTGATCTCGCCGCCCGGAATGCGCGGGACGACGCTGTAACTGCCGTCGCGCTGGATGTTGGCCATCACGTGGTCGTTGGTGTCCTGCATCGTCGCCAGCTCGCCGTCGAGCACGTGCCCCGAGTACAGGCTCGCGAGGATGCTCGCCAGAGCCGGCTTGCAGATGTCGCAGCCGCGCCCGGTGCCGAAACGCTCGACGATCGAGGTGAAGGTGCGCAGCCCCGAGATCCGGACCGCATCGAACAGCTGCGCCCGGGTGAACGAGAAGTGCTCGCACAGCCCGTTCGAGACTTCCTTTCCGGATGCCGCCAGCTCAGTCGCCACGAGCTTCTTCACGAGCGTGAAGCACGAGCCGCACGCCGCCCCGGCCTTGGTGCACGCCTTGACCTCGGCGGCATCCGCGCACTGGTGCTCGGTGACGGCCTCGCGCACGGTTCCGGCGGTGACGCCGTTGCACGAGCACACGATCGCGTCGGCGGGCAGGTCGCCCTGCGGAGCCGGGGCGAGGCCTTCGGGCATGAGGTAGGCCGCCGGATCGCCGCCGAGCGCTCGACCGACGAGCGGGCGCAGCGCGGTGTACGCCGAGGCGTCGCCGACCAGGATGCCGCCGAGCAGCGTCTGCGCGTCGTCGCTCAGCACGAGCTTCTTGTAGACGCCCGACACCGGGTCGGCGTAGGTGACGTCGAGCGCGTTCGGCGTCTCGGCGAATGCGTCGCCGAAGCTCGCGACCTCGACGCCCGAGAGCTTGAGCTTGGCCGAGGTGTCGAAGCCGGGGAAGGCGGCCGCGCCGCCCAGCAGGCGGGTCGCGGCGACCTCGGCCATCGCGTGCTACCCGGGGGCGACCAGACCGATGCACTGCCCGTCGAAGCTCGCGACCTCGCCGATCGCCATGATCGCGGGGTCCGAGGTGTCGCAGCCCTCGTCGATCACGACCCCGCCGCGGGCGTCGACGCGCAGCTCGGCCGCACGGGCGAGCTCGTCGCGGGGCCGCACGCCGACCGTGAAGACCACGATGTCGACGCCCTCCCACGTGCCGTCGCGCAGCTCGAGGCCGCATACGGCGCCGGTCTTGTCGGCATCCACCCGGGTCGTCACCGAGCTCGTGCGCACCTCGATGCCGCGCGCTTCGATGAGCCGCTGCAGGGTGCGCGCCCCGCCCAGGTCGAGCTGGGCAGACATCAGGCGCTCGTTCGACTGCAGCACGAACGGCGAGACGCCCTCGGCCTGCAGCGCCCCCGCGGCCTCGAGCCCGAGGAGACCGCCGCCGACGACCGCGCCGCGCAGGGGCCGTCCGAGCTGGGCCGAGCGCTTCGCGACCCAGGCGCGCATGCCGGCGACGTCGTCGAGCGTGCGGTAGACGAAGCACCCCTGGTGGTCGAAGCCGTCCAGGGCCAGGCGGGCGGCGAACGAGCCGGTCGCCAGCACGAGACGGTCGTACGCGTGCGTCGAGCCGCCCGCCGTGGTGACGGTGCGTGCCGCGCGGTCGATCTTCGTGACGCGCGCGTCGGTCTTCACCCGCACCCGCTCGTGATCGAGAACCGCGGGGTCGAGGGCGAGGTCGTCGGGGGTCTTTCCGCTGAAGATGCCGGTGAGACCGACGCGGTCGTACGGCCCGCGGGCTTCATCGCCCAGCACCATGACGGACCAGCGGCCCTCTGTGTCACGGCTGGTGAGGCTCTCGACGAAGCGGTGGGCCACCATTCCCGCACCCACGACCACGACGGACCCGGATGGGGCGGGGTGGAGCATGCCGTCACAGTACGCGGCGGAGTTTGCCGCGGCGTCAGCGGCGTGTTTCGTTCCGGTTGCGGGGTTCGAGCGGGCCATGCCCCGACGCTAGGCAGCCGAGGTTTCCCCCGCCCTCGCGCCCGCGTTACCCCCGGCGAACGTTTCTCTCACGCGGGCGCGGGGGTGGTGTGAGCTTTCGCCCGCGGCATCCGTCTCCGACTCTCCCGCGCCCGTGCGGCGAGCGTCGTTCCGCTCCCCCGCTGAATGTCCAAAACACCCGGACGAATTTTCGCGACGTCCGGGTGTTTTGGACACTCGATGCCGGTCGACCGGGTGGCGACGGGCGCCACGGACCGGTGTCAGTCGACCGGCTCGAGCACGAACAGCTCGATACGCCGGTCGGTCTTCTTCTGGTACTCGTCGTAGTCGGGCCAGACCTCGGTCGCGTAGCCCCACCACTCCTCGCGCTCGGCGCCCTCGGCCTGGTGCGCCTCGTACTCCTTCTTCACGTCGCCGTCCTGCAGGGCCACGCGGGGGTTCTTCACCAGGTTGTAGAACCACGCGGGGTGCTCGGGAGCCCCACCCTTGGATGCCACGACCGCGTACTTTCCGTCGTGCTCGACGCGCATGAGGGCGGTCTTGCGCAGCCCGCCGGTTTTGGCCCCGACGGTGGTGAGGACGATGATGGGTACGCCCCGCATGTCGGCGGACTCCTTGCCCCCCGTGGCTTCGAAGGTTTCCGCCTGCTGACGGGCCCATTCGCTGGTGCTGGGTAGATACTCGCCTGAGAGTGACATAGCTCACACGATACGTCGGCGTCTTCCCCTCCGGTCTAGCCCCCCCCCCTTTTTCCTGGAGCCTTCATGAGCGCTTCCGCTCCCGAGACCACGGCCGTCCCCGAACCGAAGAACGGCCTCGACCGCTTCTTCGAGATCACCGCCCGCGGCTCGACCGTCGGCGGAGAGATCCGCGGCGGCGTCGTCACCTTCGTCACGATGGCGTACATCGTCATCCTGAACCCGATCATCCTCTCGGGCACCCCCGACGTCGCCGGCAACGCTCTCGGCTTCTCGCAGGTCGCCGCCGTCACGGCGCTCACCGCGGGTGTCATGACGATGTTGTTCGGTCTGGTCACGCGCCTGCCGTTCGCGTTCGCCGCGGGCCTCGGGATCAACTCGTTCCTCGCGGTCGGCATCGTCGGGCAGGTCACGTGGCCCGAGGCGATGGGCCTCGTCGTCATCAACGGCCTCATCATCGTGCTGCTGGCCGTCACGGGCCTTCGCCGCATGATCTTCGACGCCGTGCCCCTCGCCTTGAAGACCGCGATCACGGTCGGTATCGGCCTGTTCATCGCCTTCATCGGCTTCGTCGACAGTGGCCTGGTCACCTCGACCGGGCTCAGCTCGCCCCCGGTCGGCCTCGGTGTCGGCGGCTCGATCACGACGATCCCCACCGCGCTGTTCGTGCTGACCCTCGTCATCACCGCCGTGCTGCTGGTGCGCAAGGTCAAAGCCGCGCTGCTGATCGGTCTGCTCTCGGGCACGGTGATCGCGGTCATCGTCCAGGCCGTCACGGGCCTCGGCGCCAAGGCCGATGGCAACCCCGGCGGCTGGGGCCTGAGCGTTCCGACGCTCCCCGCGCAGTGGGTGAGCCTCCCCGACCTGTCGCTGGTCGGCCAAGTCGACCTGGTCGGCTCTTTCGGTCGCATCGGCGTGCTCGCGGCCCTCATGCTCGTCTTCACCCTCGTCTTCACGAATTTCTTCGACGCGATGGGCACGATGACCGGCCTCTCCCGCGAGGCGGGCCTCGCCGCCCCCGACGGCACCTTCCCGCGACTGCGCTCGGCGCTGGTGATCGAGGGCATCGGCGCGGTGGCGGGCGGCGCGACCTCGTCGTCGTCGAACACCGTGTTCATCGAGTCGGGCTCCGGCATCGGCGAGGGCGCCCGCACCGGGCTCGCCAACGTCGTCACCGGCGCGCTGTTCCTGCTCGCGATGTTCTTCACCCCGCTGACGAGCATCGTCCCCACCGAGATCGCCGCCGCGGCCCTGGTCATCGTCGGTGCGCTGATGATGGCGCAGATCCGCCACGTCGACCTCAGCGGACATGTCGGTGCTCATCCCCGTCTTCCTCACCGTCACCGTGATGCCCCTGACGTACTCGATCGCCAACGGCATCGGCGCGGGCTTCGTCAGCTGGGTGCTGATCCAGTCACTGTCGGGTCGCGCGCGTCGCATCAGCCCGCTGCTGTGGATCGTCGCCGCCGGCTTCGTGGTCTTCTTCGCCCGCGGTCCGGTCGAGGCCCTGCTCGGCTGACGCCTGTGCGATCGAGGGGCCCGGATGCCACGGCATCCGGGCCCCTTCTCTGTCGCGGTGCTCGACACGGCGCGCAACTTCTCTGTCGCGGTGCTCCGCACGGCGCGCAATGCGGCCCTGGCGGCGCCGCCCGGCTGTCAGATCACGTGACCTCGCGCGGCAAGCCCAGGCCCGGCCGCCGAGATCACGTGACCTCGCGCGGCAAGCCCAGGCCCGGCCGACGAGATCACGTGATCGGGGCGAGCGCACACGCCGGGGCGTGTGTTCTCGGCGGAGTCACGTGATCTCGCGCCCCGTCGTCGCGCGCACGCAACCCAGCCGCGCGCGAGGCCAGCCGCACCCCGCAGCCGCACCCCGCCCCCGCCGGACATGCGAAAGGGCCCGGATGCCATGGCATCCGGGCCCCGAAGAGAGTGCTGCTTACAGGCTCTCGATGATCTCGCGCATCAGGGCGGCGGCCTCGGACGGCGTCTTGCCGACCTTGACTCCGGCGGCCTCGAGGGCCTCCTTCTTCGCCTGGGCGGTACCGGCGGAGCCGGAGACGATGGCGCCGGCGTGGCCCATGGTCTTGCCCTCGGGAGCGGTGAAGCCCGCGACGTAGCCGACGACCGGCTTGGTGACGTTCGCCTTGATGAAGTCGGCGGCGCGCTCTTCGGCGTCTCCACCGATCTCACCGATCATGACGATGGCCTTGGTCTCGGGGTCGGCCTCGAACGCCGCGAGGGCGTCGATGTGCGTGGTGCCGATGACGGGGTCGCCACCGATGCCGATGGCGGTCGAGAAGCCGAGGTCGCGCAGCTCGAACATCATCTGGTACGTCAGGGTGCCCGACTTCGACACGAGGCCGATGGGGCCCTTGCCGGTGATGTTCGCGGGCGTGATGCCCACGAGCGCCTCGCCGGGCGTGATGATGCCGGGGCAGTTCGGGCCGATGATGCGGGTCTTCTCGCCCTTGGCCTTCGAGTACGCCCACGCCTCGGCGGTGTCGCCGACGGGCACACCCTCGGTGATCACGACGAGGAGGGGGATCTCGGCGTCGATGGCCTCGACCATCGCGTCCTTCGTGAAGGCCGGGGGCACGAACGCGATCGACACGTCGGCGCCGGTCTCGCGGATGGCCTCTTCGACCGAGGCGAAGACGGGGAGCTCGACGTCGTTGCCGGACGCGTCCTTGTGCGAGACCGTGGTGCCGGCCTTGCGGGCGTTCACGCCACCGACGACCTGGGTGCCGGCCTTGAGCATGAGGGCGGTGTGCTTGGTGCCCTCACCGCCGGTGATGCCCTGGACGATGACCTTGGAGTCCTTGTTGAGGTAGATCGACATGTTTCTGTCCCTATCCCTTACGCGTTGGCCAGTTCGGCGGCCTTGTCGGCGCCCTCGTCCATACCGGCGGCGAGGGTGACGAGCGGGTGGTTGGCGGCGGCGAGGATCTGACGACCCTCTTCGACCTGGTTGCCGTCGAGGCGGACGACGAGCGGCTTGGTCGCGGCGTCGCCGAGGATCTCGAGCGCCTTGACGATGCCCTCGGCCACGGCGACGCACGAGGTGATGCCGCCGAAGACGTTGACGAAGACGCTCTTGACCTGCTCGTCGCCGAGGATGACGTCGAGGCCGGCGGCCATGACCGTCGCCGAGGCGCCGCCGCCGATGTCGAGGAAGTTGGCGGGCTTGACGCCGTTGTGCTTCTCACCGGCGTAGGCGACGACGTCGAGGGTCGACATGACCAGACCCGCCCCGTTGCCGATGATGCCGACCTGGCCGTCGAGCTTGACGTAGTTGAGGTCGTGCTGCTTGGCCTTGGCCTCGAGCGGGTCGGCCGCGTCCTTGTCTTCCAGCGCCTCGTGGTCGGGGTGGCGGAAGCCGGCGTTCTCGTCGAGCGAGACCTTGCCGTCGAGGGCGATGATGTCGCCGTCTTCGCTCTGGATGAGCGGGTTCACCTCGACGAGGGTGGCGTCCTCGCCCTTGTAGACGTTGAAGAGCTTGACGAAGACGTCGGCGACCTTGGGGGCCAGCTCGTCGTCGAACTTCGCGGCCTTGGCGATCTCGAGGGCCTTCTCGGGCGTGATGCCCTCGATCGGGTCGACCTCGATGCGCGCGAGCGCCTCGGGACGCTCGACGGCGAGCTCTTCGATCTCCATGCCGCCCTCGACGCTCGAGAGCGAGAGGTAGGAGCGGTTGGCACGGTCGAGCAGCACCGAGAAGTAGAACTCCTTGGCGATGCGGGCGCCCGCTGCGACCATGACGCGCTTGACGACGTGGCCCTTGATGTCGAGGCCGAGGATGGCCTGGGCCGCCTCGAACGCCTCGTCGGGGGTCTTCGCGACCTTCACGCCGCCGGCCTTGCCGCGGCCTCCGGTCTTGACCTGAGCCTTGACGACGACAACGCCACCGAGCTTCTCAGCGGCCGCCTTCGCCTCCTCAGGGGTGTCGGCGATGATGCCGGCGAGTACCGGCACCTCGTACTTTTCGAACAGGTCACGTGCCTGGTACTCGTAGAGATCCACGGACAATCCTTCGCTGGGCGATCGGTGGTGGGAGGAGGCGAACTCTCTCGATATCAAGAGATCTTCGCCAGTCGACAACCCTACTAGACGGGGCTGAAGACCCCCGACCGGCGAAGAGAGGCATGCGCCTAGTCTGGCGATGACCCCCGACATTCGCCTCGCCGTCAGGAGCCCCCATGCCCTCTGCCGTCACCCTCATCCGCGCCGCCGCCCTGTCGGACGCCGCCGAGTACGCCTACGCCGCCACCGCTCCGGCCGACGCCCGCCTGATCTTCCTCGCCGGCTCGTGCCCGTTGGACGCCGACGGCTCGACCGCCGGCGTCGGCGACTACGCCGCGCAGGCCGCGAGCTGCATCGAGAACATGACGGTCGCGCTGCGCGCAGCCGGCGCGGAGCTCACCGACGTGATCAGCACCCGCGTGCTGGCGGCATCCACCCGTCAGGCCGATCTCGTCACCGCGTGGGAGGTCGTGCGCGACGCCTTCGGCGACCACGACGTGCCGAGCACGCTGATGGGCGTCACCGTCCTCGGCTACGACGATCAGCTGGTCGAGATCGAGGCGGTCGCCGCGGTCGTCGACTGACCGCGAGGCTCACCCCACGACCGCGAACCGCTCCAACACCACCGACGTGTCGTCGTCGACGACGAAGGCACTCCCGAGCTCTTCACGCATGGCATCCGAGGTCCAGAACCGCACGTGACCGCGGCGCCAATCCGAGACGGACGCGTACCCCTCGCCCTCGTCGAGCGCATGGGCGAGCGAGACGTCCCGCAGAGCGACGATCTCTACCCCGGTCGTCTCGATGACGCACACCGGCTCACCGGCCGAGTCGACCACGGCGCCCCGATCCCCGACCGCCGGCAACGGCTCCCCCGCGACGAGATACTCCCGCACGAGCGAGCTGGTCGCCGTCTTCTCCCCCGCGCGGATCGCCGCGACGATCCGGTCGCGTCCCGCCCCGGGGAACATGAACTCGATCGGGGGCAGGTCGCCGGTCATACCGGCATCCGCTTCTCGAACCGGAACATGCGGTCGGGGCCGGGGTGATCCCCCTCGCTCCCGGCCTGGGGGCGGTGCCCCGGGTGGAAGAACTCCACGATCTGGAAGCCGCAGCGGTTGACGTAGAAGTGGATGTTGCGCTGGTCGAAGTACGGCGTCTCGGTCTCCCACACCTCGGTATCGGCGTAGCGCGCCTCGATCGCCCGCCACGCGGACGCACCGATCCCGCCACCGTGGTGACCGGCGTCGATGAAGAAGAGTTCGAGGCTGCGGCGCCCGTCATCCGGTGCGGTCACGGCGGCCCCGCCGATGACCAGGTCGTCGCGCACGATCTGAAGGGTCTCGGTGCCGGGTGCGTCCAGCACCCTGTCCATCTCGTCCGCCTGGGGAATCGGCTGCTCCCCCGGCTTCAGCCCGGCATCGCGCAAGCCCGCCGCGAAGGCTGTCTCCATCCGCGTCAGCCACGCGGGGCGATCGGCCGCCTCGAGCTCCACCAAGCGAACCTCGCCCATCAGATCCATCCTCTCTCGCGCGAGTGCGTCGTCGCACGGCTCCGCCCCGCGCGTCCACGCTGTCGACCACCGACGATACGGGGTCGCATGCCGCTGCCGTCACGGCGCGGCTGCCCCTTCGGCTCTGCGCCGGAAGGTCACGCCCCACCCATCCATCGTGTCGGAAGCGCGTTCTGCTGGCCCGCCGAGCCGACGCTGCGCCCGCGCGAAGACGAGGCAGAAGCCATCGTCGCCTCCGCGCGAAACCCGCGCTGGTTCGACGGTCGTCGACTAGATCCAGCCCCGCTCGCGCGCATGGATCGTCGCCTGCTGCCGGCTCGCCAGCCCGAGCTTGCCCAGCACCGACGAAACGTGGTTGCGCACCGTCCCCGCCGACAGATGGAGGGATGCCGCGATCTCGGCCACCGTCTGCCCTCGCGCTCCCGCGCGCAGCACGTCGAGCTCCCGGTCGGTGAGCGGACTCCGCTCGTCGCTCAGCGCGTCGGCCGCGACCTCGGGGTCGACGTACCGGCGCCCCGCCGCGACCTCGCGGATCACCGCCGCCACGTCATCCGCCGGCCGCGACTTCGGCAAGAAGCCGCTGACTCCCGCACCCAGGGCCCGTCGGAGCACCCCCGGGCGCGCGTGCCGCGTGACGATCACGCAGCGCGAGGGCACGCTCCGCAGGATCTTCGCGGCCGTGTCGACGCCGTCGAGCACGGGCATCTCGAGGTCGAGCAGGCAGACGTCCGGCCTCAGCCGCTGCGCCTCGGTCACGGCGCTCTCGCCGTCGCGGCATTCGGCGACGACCTCGAGGTCGTCCTCCAACCGCAAGAGAGCTGCGAGCGCGGTACGGATCATGTCTTCGTCGTCGGCGATGAGTACGCGGATCACGCCGTCACCTCCTCGGGCACGCGAACGGTGATGCGGAATCGGTCGCCGAGGCGGGTGGCATCCATCGTCCCTCCCACCGGGCCCACGCGCTCGGCGATCCCCGACAGTCCCGCCCCATCGCCGACCGGAAACGCGGTACCCCGCAAGTCGTTCTCGACGACCAGCACCCACGATCCCTCGTGACGGGAAAGGGAGAGGGATGCCGAGACCCCGCCGCCGTGTTTCAGCACATTCGTCGTGGTCTCGCGGACCACCGGCCCGAGCACGTCGGCGGGCGCGCGTCCGGCCTCGGTATCCACCAGCAGGTCGACGGTCAGGCCCGCGGCGCGCAGCAGATCGGCGGCGTTGGCGAGTTCGTCGGGCAGGGGCACGCCGCGGAATCGCGAGGCCAGATCGCGCGTGCCGCGCCGCGCCTCGTCGACGCTCACGCGAGCCGCGCGGACCTGTTCGGCAGCGGCATCCGGATCCCGCCCCATCATCTTCTCGGCGAGTTCGAGTTGCAGCGCGATGACCTGCAGGTGGTGGCCCTGCAGATCGTGAAGGTCGCCAGCGAGACGTAAGCGCTCTTGCGCTGCGGCAAGGCGCCCCTCGGCGCGGCGGGCGCGGTCGAGCTCGCGCACGATGTCCCACCACCAGAGCGAGGTTGCCGTCAGCGGCGCGAGCATCGTGACGAACAGCGGCAGTGCGAAGGTCAGCGAGACGTAGCCCTCGGGGTTGAGGCGCGTCGCCTCGATCACCCACGAAGCGACCACCACGACGAGCATGAGAGCGACGAGCCGCCCCCGGATGCCGCCCCGCCACCTCACCGTGCACAGCGCCTGCGCGACGAGAGCCACGGCGACGAGCAGCGACCCGGCCCCGACACCGAACAGCACCGCCGACGCGATCCCCAGAAGCACGGGCGTCCAGACCAGCCGCTTTGCGGAGTCGTCTGCGTCGTCGAACGGCTCGCGCCGGTAGTGGATGAGAAGGAGGACTCCGGATGCCACGGAGCCTGCCGTCCCGACCAGGGCGAGGACGACGTCGAGCGGCGTCCCCCGCATCACCACGACGAACGCCCAGAGGAAGACCGCGATGACATGCAGGAACATCACCGACGCGGCCGTGTACCACCAGGTGACGCGGACGTCGCGGGCGTACGTGGCCGCGGGGCTACGGACAGGTGCGGGAGCGCTCACCCCCGCCACAGTACGGGCATGACATTCGTCACGGGCGGGGCCGGGATTCGTCCCCCGGTGCGCGCCCGCGCGCGTCAGCGGTAACTGTCGGGGAGCTCCGGCGGCACGCGATCGCGGTTCTGAGCCGTCTCGATCGAGGACGACTCCTGCTTCAGGTGCATCGAGGTCGAGGGCGTCCAGCCGTAGAACGCCGACTCGACCGCGCCCGCATCGATGACGGGGCGAATCGCCTGGCGCACCGCGTCCTTCCGCCGACCCGAGCGGCGCCGACCGAGCGCGACGCCGAGACGCACGAGCAGTCCCACCGCGATGACCGCCCAGAAGAGGTATTCGATCCAGACCAGGCCATAGGGCATGGGTCCTCCTTCGGATCGGCCGCGGCCTTCCGCGGGGCTTGAGACGATACGCGACGCGCGCGGCGCCGGAAACCCTGACATTCATCACGGGTGGGCCGTTGCATCCTCACGCTCGGTCGTGACACCACGACACTGCCGAGAGAACTCGCACGCCGATGGGATGGAACCACCGCGGTAGACGCCGCGCCCTCATCACCTAGGAGTCCCCGTGTCGAACCCCGTCTCCGACCTCGTCCTCGGCTTCCAGGGTCTCGTCGCCGACGTGCCCGACCTCGTCCAACCGCTCATCGTCGCCCTCGCCGGGGCCGTGCCGTTCATCGAGGGCGAGGGTGCTGCGGCGATCGGCATCCTGGGTGGCATTCATCCGGTCGTCGCCGCATGTGCCGCCGCGATCGGCAACTTCCTCTGCGTGGCCGTCGTGGTGCTCGCGTCGTCGCGCGTGCGCACCGCCGTGACCGGCCGCCGCGGGGCGGTCGTGAAGCCCCCGACGGCCCGGCGCGAGAAGTTCGAGAAGGCGTACCACCGCTACGGGACCCCCGGGGTGAGCCTGCTCGGTCCCCTGCTGTTGCCGACGCAGTTCACCGCCGCCGCGCTGACGTCGACCGGTGTGCCTCCGCTGCGCGTGATCGCCTGGCAGGCCGCCGCGATCGTGCTGTGGACGACGGTGGTGACGCTGATCATCACGGGGGTGATCCGAGCGGTGGCGTGAGGAGTGCACCGGACCGGGATGCCGCGGCTGGACGCCAGAACTTCGTTCTTCACCCGGTCAGCGAGGTCATAGCGAAGACCTCGGCCCGCGCAACCTTCGTCCGGGGCCCGCATGCCTGGATAGAGGAGACCCCGCCCGCATGTGAGAGGACACCATCCCGATGCCAGAGCAGACCGTCACCCTGACCCTCGGACAGCCGATCTACGCGCAAGCCCTCTACTACACGGCCATGTTCTCGCAGAAGCCGTTCCGCGAAGCACTGCTGGTCTACCGCCACGGTGGGACGTACACAATCCTCTCCCCCGGCGAAGATCATCACGGCTGTTGGGTGTCGGCCACGGCCCCACTCGATCCGCCACGTTACGTGGCGTTCATGTCGTGGCCGTCGGCCGACTGGAACCACGACATCGCCGCGCACACCCTGACGTTCGCGCCCGATACGGGGGCATTCACGCAGGAGTTGCGGCTGCCCGGCGAGGCGGTTCCGCGGGCTCAGCACGGGTTCGCCGTCGCGGTTCCCTCTGCCGACTCGATCGACCCGAGTGCCGGGTGGGAGGCCCTCCGGGAGCAGCACGAGGCGAGCTTCCGTGCCCTGCACGATCTCGCTGGCGTGCAGCGGTCCGGCAGCCGACACGACCGCACCTGACGCGGAGCTGGGCGGTCGGCGCCCGTCTCGTCGTCCTCGACCTCACACGCTGACCGCGCCGTTCTGATCGCCGCAAGAAGGCGCATGAGAGCAGACGTCGCGCGAGGCCCGGACAGCTAGTCTCGACACATGACCTGCGCCGCTCGTCCCACCTACACCGAGATCCACGAGTGGGTCACCGAGTACGAGAAGCACGACCGTGTCGCGCACGCCACCGTGCACGTCCTCCGTCAGGACGACCCCGAGCACCTCGAATCCGGCATGGTCGCGATCCACCTCAACCACGGGCCCGCGTCGATCTCGCTGAACGTCGACTGCGAGCGGAAGTGGACGGCATCCCTCTCCGAACGCTCCGGCGAGTTCCCGCTCTCGGGCAGCCACCTCATCGCCCTCGGCGAAGAACTCTTCACGACCGGCAAGCTCTGCGAGTACCTCCAGTCGCGCACCGACGGCGCGGTCAGCACGGCTCCTGCCGAATTGTCGTGAAGACCGATGGCAGCGAGCCGGTCGATATCGAACCCGGCATCTACGAGCACTTCAAGGGCCAGCGCTACGAGGTGTTCGGTACCGCGAAGCATTCGGAGACCGAGGAGGTTTTCGTCTCCTACCGCACGCTCTATGGCGATCACTCGTACTGGGTGCGCCCGATCGAGATGTTCACCGAGCACGTGGAACGCGACGACTACTCGGGCCCGCGGTTCCGGCGGGTCGGCCCGTCGAGCTGACGCGACGCGAACCCGCCATCGATCACGGCGGAGCGTTTATTCAAGGCTCCCTCGGCCGAACCACTCCCGTGCGAGAGTGACGGCGTGAAACTGTATTCCGACTTCGCCGTGCAGCGCGCGCGTCAGGTGACCGCCGACATCATCGCGCTCGCGCTCATCGCGCTGAGCGTCGTCACGGGGATCGCCGTCTTCTCGGCCGTCGACCAGCTCGCGCAGTTCGGCCGCCAGCTGCAGACCACCGGCGTGGATTTCCGCACGTCGATGACCGACGCCGGCACCCGCCTCGGAGGAGTCCCCTTCATCGGCGAGGGCATCAGCAGCCCGTTCACCACGGCGAGCTCCGCGGGCGACACTCTCGCGGCCGTCGGGCAGACGCAGCAAGATCTTGTCCGGCAGGCGGCCATCGCCCTCGGTGTGGGAGTAGCGGCCCTGCCGATCCTCATCGTTCTGCTGGTCTGGCTCGTCCCGCGCCTGCGCTTCGTCTCGCGCGCGACGCGCACCCGCGCTCTGATGCGCGCAGGGCTCACGACCGACCTTCTGGCACTCCGGGCACTCACCCATCAGAAAGTGGGCGCGGTGACCAAGGTCGATCCCGACGCGGTGAGCGCCTGGCGCCGAGGCGACCCCGTCGTCATGCAACGCCTCGCCGGGCTGGAGCTGAAGTCGGTCGGCATCCGGGCGCGTTGACGTCAGGGGGAGAGTGGCCGAGAAATCCCGCCAGACGCCATGCTTACTTCTCCATCGCTAATAGGACGTGAAACCCGTCCGGGTCGGCGAAGGCGAGAGCATTCGTCCGCCAGTAGGGGTTCGACGGCGACACCTCTCGTCCCGCGAGACGAGCCGCGATCCGCTGGCGTTCGAGGTCATCGTCGAAATACAGAACGAGTATCGTCTCGGCATCCGGCATCGGCGCCGAATGACCGCCGCCGGTGGTGAACTCCAGATGCGCGCCCGTTCCGGGAAGGTCGAGAAACACCCCGTCGTATCCCGCGTGATCGCGAAAGCCGCCGAGTACGCGGAGCCCGACCCCGTCGCGATAGAACCGGACGATTTCCTCGAGTCGGTCAGTATGACGCGCGAAACGAACCTTCATTCGAACCATGTTCGCAGCAGAGACGCATCGACGCGCCACCGCATTCTCGCCGACATGATCAACTCGCCCAGAGCCCTGTCGCACGGCGACCTGTCGCGCGTACCATCGCCGGTACGCCGGAGTCCCTCCGCGGCATCCGGTCCCTTCGTCACAACGAGCACTCGGGAGTAGCAATGGACACGATGGCCATGATGAAGTCGATGGACATGGGCGAGATGACCATGGACATGGATGCCATGCAGGAATGCATGCAGTCCCTGAACGCGTGCGCGATGGCCGCGGCGATGTGCGCCGGCAGCGACATGATGCACGGCGCCGAGATGGCCACGTGCTGCGCCATGTGCTCGAACATGGTCGAGATGGCTCAGGCGACGATGCACATGATGATGCGTCCGGCCGGAATGAACATGGACGTGATGAGCGCCATGATGACCGCCTGCATGACCATGGGCAAGGCCTGCGCCGCCGAGTGCCGCGCGCACGGCGACATGGACGAGATGTGCCGCTACTGCGCGATGGCCTGCGACGACATGGTCATGAAGTGCGAGGCCATGATGGCCTCGATGACCGCCTGAGTTCTCCTCTCGAACTACTCGGCGCGCGCGGTCGTGACGACCGTCGCCGCGCTGAGCAGTTCTGCGACCGGGTGGTACGCCACCGGCTCCCCCGACGTGATGTCGACCGCCGGACCGATGACACGAAGCCGTACCGTCGCGCCGCTCAGCAGTGCAACGGTCACGGTCGCGCCGTCGACGCCGGCCACGAGGCCGTCCGACCAGGCGGCGGGGTTCGAGGCTGCCATGCAGCGCTGGATCGGGTGGACTGTCGACGAGATCGTGCGGGACATGGCTTCACCTGCCTTCGAGGGGTTTCGGTGAGACGAAGCTACGGGATGCCGGCAGTCCAGGAGCGGGGAGCGTAGCGGGGCGTAACACCTCGCCGTGCGGTTCGTCGCGAGACAGCGAGAAGACGGGCCGCACATCCTCGAGGCGGTGCTCGACGGTGTTACGCCTCAACCCTCGACGCGGGGAGCGGCCGCCGCCATCTGATGCCTCAGCCCGTCGAGGACGGCGCGGACATTGACGCCGTCGCGGCGCGCAGAACGCACGGTCGCAGCGATCTCACGAAAGGCGGTCTCGTCGACGAGGCGCACCGCGACGGTGCCGGCAGGAAGGCTCCCCCGCCCGAGGCGCGGGAGAGCGGCGATGGCCAGCCCCTGCTCGACGAAAGCGAGGAGGGACTGAAACTCCGCTGCCTCGTAGACGGTCCCGGAGCCTCGGTCGAGTCCCGTTGTCGAGTCGAGCCACCGTCGGTAGGGATCGTCGTCGGGGGTCACCGCCCAGTTCTCATCGACGAGGTCGAGCCATCTCAGGCTGGTGCGGCCGGCGAGCGGGTGGTCACGCGCGAGGATGATGTCGACGGCATCGTGTCCGAGGACGATCCGGTCCAGGCCAGGGTCGGTGCGACTGGCCGATGCGTCGCCCCACGACTTCACGATGGCCACATCAGCGAGACCGAGACGCACGTGCCGGAGCCCCTCCGCGGGCTCGCACTCGACCGGCTCGATGCGAAGAGCAGGGTGAGCGTCACGCAGAGCGGAGATGAGGGGCAAGACCAGCCCCCTCAGCGCCGTCGGGAAAGCCGCGATGCGCAGCAGCCCGGAAGGGCGAGCGGATGCCGCGACCTCGGCCAGATCGTCCAGTCGCAGCACGGCGGGTCGACCCTCGTCGACGAGCCGGCGAGCGAGCTCGGTGAGGACGACGCCGCGCCCCACCCTCTCCAGCAGCGGCGCGCCGACGGAGTGCTCCAGGCGTTGCACGCGCTGGGTCACGTTCGACGGGGTGTAGTGCAGGAGCCCGGCCGCTGCGGTCACCGACCCGGCGTCCGCCACCGCGATCAGGGCGCGAAGCCCCTGCACATCGATCATTCACCGATCCTAAATCCTGGGCACGACGAATACTCGATTGTGCTTCAGGGTCATCGCCGCGAGCATCGAGGGGTGACCCAGACGACGCTCCTCGCCACCGGCATCCCCTCGCCCCGCAACCCGCGCACACGCGCGAGTGTGCTGTTGGCGCTCGCGATGGCCGGGTGGGGAACGATCGGGCTTTTCAGCATTCAGGCGGGCACCGACGCGATCACGACCACCGCGTGGCGCTGCGTGTTCGCGGCGGCAACACTGCTGGTGCTGTCGCTCGCGACGCGGTCGTTCCGCACGTCCGTGTGGACGCGGCGCGCGGTCGCGTTGACCGTTCTCGGTGGTCTCGCACTGGTGGCGAACTGGGCGTTCCTCTTCTTCTCGTTCAGCCAGACGACGATCACCATCACCACAGTCGCGTATCACCTGGAGCCGTTCTTCCTCGTCGCACTCGGCGCCCTCGCCGCCCGCAAAGCCCCACGGCGTCGCGACATGGCGTGGCTTCTCGTGGCCTTCTGCGGACTCCTGCTCGCGACGCAGTTCGTCGGGCTCGACGGCATCCAACCGCTCGACACGGCCCAGCTGCTCGGCGTCGGCGCCGCGCTCGCAGCCGGAGCCCTCTACGCCGTCGCCACCTTCGCCGCACAGCACACCCGCGGCATCCGCCCCTACCCGATGACGCTCATCCAGTGCGTGGTGGGGGCCGCGATCCTGCTGCCGTTCGCGCGAGCGCTGGACTGGAGCGACCCCTCGTGGGGGTGGATCGCGGTGATGGGCATCGTGCACACCGGCCTGCTGTACTCGATCCTCTACAGCACCGCCCGCGTGCTCTCGACCATCACTATCGCGGCCCTGTCGTTCGTGAACCCGGCGGTGGCCGTGCTCGTCGACGTGATGGTCTACGGGCACCTGCCCGATGCCCTGCAACTGCTCGGCATCGCGATCATCACCGGCGCGACGTTGGCGATGACGGTCCGCAATCGCTGATGGGCCGGCCCTCAGCGGGACGCCGGAGGAGGGTCGTCACCGTGGCGGAGTCCCCCCTCTATGCGGGCGAGCAGGGCAGCCGCCGCCTGCACTCCGGCTTCATCGCCGCCGAGCGCCTCTCGCAGGCGGTCGGCCCAATACGCATGAAGCTTCTGCACGCTTTTCTCCGCGAGAGCGGTGGGATGCAGACGCGTCACTCGAGCGTCATCCGGGGCGGTCTGACGCTCGATCAGGCCCTTCGCAACCAGCGAGCGCAGCGCGACGCTGCAGTTGCTGCGCTGCAACGCCGTCGCTTTGGCGACGGCGCTCGGGGAGGCGCCGGGATTGTGGTGCACCCATCTCATGACCAGGGCTTCCGTGCCGGTGAGCGGCACGATGTCGGGCGCCTGAGGCCCCTTCGGATCGATCTCGCGCGCGACGCGCATCACGACGTCGGCGAACTCGGCGAGAGCACCGTCAGAGACCGAGGGGGGCACGGCTCGACTGTAACAGCGCGCCATTCAGTTATGCTTTCATAACTATGACGATCGACACCGGTTCCCTCCGTACTCCGGCTGCGCCCTCTTCCCCTCACCCAAAGGGCATCACGACGCCGCTTCTGCTGGTGCTCGGGCTCCTGAGCGCCGTCGCCCCTTTCGCCACCGACCTCTACCTGCCGGCGTTCCCGCAGATGACCGTCGAGCTGGCGACTTCGGCCACGACCGTGCAACTCACACTGACGGCGTTCCTCATCGGCGTGACCGCCGGGCAGCTCGTCTTCGGCCCGCTCTCCGACCGCTTCGGCCGCGTCCCGCCCCTCGTCGTCGGTGCCGCTCTCTGCGTGCTCGCGAGCGCCGTCGCGGTATTCGCCCCCAACGTCGCCGTCCTCGTCGCCGCGCGTCTGTTCCAGGGCCTCGGCGGGGCCGCGGGAATGGTCATCGGTCGCGCAGTCATCTCCGACCTGGCGACCGGCAAGGCCGCCGCGCGCGCCTTCTCGCTCATGATGATCGTCGGCGGCGTCGCCCCGGTCGTGGCCCCGCTCCTCGGGGGCCTGCTCACCGGACCGATCGGCTGGCGCGGCCTGCTGGCGATCGTTCTGGGACTATCGGTGGCCATGCTCGTCGCCGTGCTCGCGGTGGTGCGCGAGACGCATCTGCGCGCCCGCCGCGACATGCTGCGCGCCGAGCGGGTGGCATCCGGGTCTCCCCTTCGCGCATTGCGGTCGCGGACCTTCATCGGCTACACGGCGGTGTTCGCCTTCGGTTTCGCGGTGATGATGGCGTACATCTCGGCGTCACCGTTCCTGTACCAGAACATGCTCGGGCTCGACACGGTCGGATACGGAGTGATGTTCGGCCTGAACGCGCTCGCGCTGGTGTTCGTGAGCGCGCTGTCACCGAAGCTCACCGCCACCCGCTCGGTGGAGAGCGTCCTGACCCTCGGCATCGCGAGCGTGACCGCGTCGACCATCGCCTTTGCCCTTCTCGTCTTCTCCGGAGCGCCGGCGTTCTGGCTCGCGGTGCCGCTCTTCACCGCCGTCGGGTCGCTGGGCCTGGTGTTCGGCAACGCGACCGCGCTGGCGCTCGGCGCCGTGCCCCGCATCGCCGGCAGCGCCTCAGCGGTGCTGGGAGCCGCGCAGTTCGGGCTGGCTGCGGTGGTCTCGCCGCTGGTCAGCCTGGGCGGCGAGGGCACCGCCGCTCCTCTGGCGGTCGTCATGCTCGCGTCTGCGGCCATCGCCATCGTCGTTCTCGCGGTCACGCGCCGCGCGGAGGGCACGGCGAGGACGCACACCACCGAGGATCACTGACACCGCGCGGCCGCGGCGGTCGGAGGAAGCCGTCCCGCGATCCGCGACTTGACTGTGAGCGCACTCGAACTTCTACGCTGACCGGGTGGGCAGCGATGACGTCGGCCTGACGGTCGCGCAGATGGCCCGGACCACCGGAGTGAGCGCGCACACCCTGCGCTACTACGAACGTGTGGGGCTTCTGCGGCCCGTGGTCCGGACCGCAGGGAAGCAACGTCGGTATCGCGACTCCGACGTGGAGTGGGTGGCGTTCCTGCTCCGCCTGCGGCAGACCGGGATGCCGATCGCGCAGATGCGCGAGTACGCCGACCTGCGTCATCGGGGAGACGCCACCAAGCGGAGTCGCCTCGACCTGCTCGAGGCGCATCAGCTGGCCCTGCGTGACCGCATCGCCGAGCTCCGCGCGCACGAGCGCGCCCTGAGCGACAAGATCAGCGTCTACCGCCAAGCCCTCCCCGTGCTCGACCAAGACGAAGAAGAACGGCAGGAGCCATGACCGAGAAGACAGCCCGCCAGCAGCAGTTCGCCCACGGCAAGGATGTTCTGGATGCCGTCGACGGTGAGGCCGGCGCGAAGGTCATCGAGGCGCTCGAAGATGTGTCTCCGGAACTGGCCCACCAGGTCGTCGCGTGGGCCTTCGGCGAGATGTACGCGCGCCCCGAACTGCCGCCGCGCGATCGACAGCTCGTCACCCTCAGCATCCTGACCGCCCTCGGCGGATGCGAGCCGCAGCTCGACGTGCACGTGAACGCGGCGCTCAACGTCGGACTCACGCCGACCGAGATCACCGAGGCGATGCTCCACGCGGCCGTGTACTGCGGTTTCCCCCGCGCACTCAACGCCACATTCGCGGCGAAGAAGGTGTTCGCGGAGCGCGGCCTGCTGCCCGTGGCCTGAAGCGGGGCGTACCACCGCGCGCATGAACGAACGGCTCGCCTATTCGCGGCCGTGCGGGCGGATGCCGGCGGTCGCAGCCGCCCGCTTCCGCGCGAACTGCGGCCGGACGCTCGGCGGCATCCATCACGAGCCCGCCTCGGCGTCGTACGCGCTCCTCGCCTCGAGGACGGTCTGCATGTTCTGCTCCGCCCAGATCTTGAGCCCCCTGACGACGGCGAAGAACGAGTGCCCCGTGGGGCTGAGGGAGTACCGGACGGTGACGGGAACCGTGGGCTCCACGTCTCGGTCGATCAGACCGTCGCGTTCGAGGGTGCGCAGGGTCTGCGTGAGCATCTTCTGACTCACTCCGGCGATGTGTCGCCGCAGCTCCGAGTAGCGCGCAGGGCCCTCGGCGAGAGCCGAGAGCACGAGCACCACCCACTTGTCCCCGAGCGTCGACAGCAAGTGCCGACTCGGGCACGTGGCGAGATACGCGTCGTACTCGATACGGGCGTGCGTGCGCTTCTCGGCCGCGGTCAGTGTCGCCAAGAGTCCTCCCTGGGGTACCTACGCACTCTTGGGTGCCTTCTTTCTGAAAGAGAGCATACGCGCCCACAATGACGGTCGGTCCGATCGCGTCGATCGGACGTCAGACCGCTCGGAAGGAAACAGCAATGCGCACAGCGATCGTCACCACCCCGGGATCCGCCGAGGCCATCGGGATCGTCTACCGACCCGACCCCATCCCCGAGCCGAGCGAGGTCGTGATCGCGGTCGGGGCGGCCACGGTGAACCCCGTCGACCTTCAGACCCGCGCAGGCGTCTACCACTCGCTCGGGTGGGTCTCTCGTGCGGAGGTCGGACTGGGGTGGGATGCCGTGGGCACCGTCATCGAGAAGGGAGGCGAGGTCGACGGCATCCGCGTCGGCGACCGTGTGGCCGTTATCATCGGGGGCGTCGATCGCGGCTTCGGTGCGCACGCGGAGCGCGTGTCGGTCCCGGCGCGAGACGTCGCCCGAGTGCCCGCCGACCTGAGCTCGGCGCACGCCGCGACCGTTCCCTTGAATGCGACCACGGCATCCGCGGGTCTCGACCTTCTGGGCGAGGCGCAGGGTCGCTCACTGCTGGTGACGGGCGCCGCGGGCGCCGTCGGCGGCTTCGCGCTCGAACTCGCCCGCGAACGCGGCTTCTCGGTCACCGGACTCGCCCGGGCCGACGATGCCGGGTTCGTGACCGCGACCGGTGCTGACTTCGTCGCCGATCTTGCCGACGCGGCCGCCTTTGACGCGGCCTTCGATGCCGCGGCGATCGGCGATGCGGTCGTGGCGAGCGTGCGAGACCGGGGCGCCTACGTCGGCGTGATCCCGGTCGCGGTGCCCGCGTCCGATCGCGGCATCTCCGTTCAGGCCGTCATGGCAGGACCAGACGGAGCCCTCCTCGGACGGCTGCTCTCGGCGGCGGCGAAGGGCACGATCACCCCGCGCGTGCACGCGATGCTCCCCCTCGAACGTGCCGCGGACGCGCATCAACAGTTCGGAAGCGGCGGAGTCCGCGGACGGATCGTGCTGCCCCCCTGAGCACGGGCGGGACGGGGGCGTGAGGCGCGTCGCCCGTCCCGCGCGTGCCTCACGTGATCCGCGTCATAGGTCTCCGCGCTCACCCTCATCGACGACGCAGGATCCGTGCCCACCGTCGAGCGCTCGACTCTGGACGGGCGAGGTCATTCCGGTGCCGACCCGTGCTTGCTCAGCGGCCGGCGCCGTCACTCTGCGGGCGACGGAAGTCGGCGGGGAGGTCACGCGGTCTCTGCTCGACATCCTCACCCGTCTGCGCAGACCCGTGGGCGGCCGGCAGGTCCAGCGATGACGTGGGCGTCCAGCCGTAGATCGACGATTGCACCGCCGCGGCGTCCATAGGCTCCCAAATGCAACTGACGCTCGGTAGTGAGCGGCCTCTATCGGCGGTACTCCTGTGGCTCGGCCTGGTCGAGGATCGCAGAGGTGAGATCCTGGACCGCGGCCTGCCACGCCGCAACTGCGAGCACGATGACCGTTCGATGCAGGGAAACCTCTTGGATTCGTCGCCCGCGTCCTCCGCATCCGTGCGTTTAATGGATGGCGATGAGGTTGTCGCAGTGCGTCATCGCGCGACCGTAATTGTCTACCGCTTGCTGCAGGCGCATGGACCTCGATCTGATGCTGAGCAGATCCTGCTCGCGACGACGAGCGCCTGCACGGCAGTCGGCTAGTTCTCACATACGTTGGTGATAGTCAACTTCAAGGGAGAGACTGCGTGCCCGGAATCCACGAGATCCTCAACGAGCTTCGTTCTGTCGCGTATGACGAGCGCGACAAAGGCGGTCGCTTCGAGAAGCTGATGCAGGCGTATCTGAAGACGGAGCCGCAGTACTACGAGCTGTACGACGAGGTGTGGCTCTGGAGCGAGTACCCGCACCGGAACGGTCGCACCGACACGGGTATCGACCTGGTGGCGCGTGCGCGCGCCACGGGGGAGCACACGGCTATTCAGTGCAAGTTCTTCGATCCGTCCACGCATGTCACCAAGCCGATGCTCGACTCGTTCCTCTCGGCGTCGGGAAAGTTCACTGTGGACTACGTCCCCGAGTTCACGTCGCGACTTGTGATCTCCACCTCGGACTCGTGGGGGAGGAACGCGGAAGAGGCGGTAGAGAACCAGAACCCGCCCGTCTCACGCCTCCGTGTGCAGGACCTCGACGACTCGTCGATCGACTGGTCGCAGTTCTCGCTGCAGCGCCCCGGTGAGCTGACGAAGAAGCCGCAGAAGAAGCCCTTCCCCCATCAGGAGAAGGCGATCACAAACGTAACCAACGGGTTCGAGACCGCTGATCGCGGCAAGCTGATCATGGCCTGCGGCACGGGCAAGACGTACACCTCGCTCAACATCGTAGAGCGGATGGTGCCTGCCGGGGGAACGATCCTCTTCCTGGTGCCGTCCATCGCGCTGCTCTCGCAGACGCTGAAGGAGTGGACCATGGAGGCATCGCGCCCGCTGCGCTCCTTCGCGGTGTGCTCGGACGTGTCGGTCGGCAAGCGCAAGGATGAAGAAGACACCCCCGTTGTGGACCTGGCGTACCCCGCGACGACGAAGCCGGAGCGGCTGGTGGCGAAGTACAACGTCGCCCCCGACGACCCTGCCACGGTGACTGTGGTGTTCTCGACCTACCAGAGCATCGATGTGGTCGCGCAGGCCCAGCGAGACGGGCTCCCCGAGTTCGATGTCATCGTCTGCGACGAGGCCCACCGCACCACCGGTGTGACCCTCGCAGGCGCAGAAGAATCGACATTCGTCCGCGTCCACAACCAGGACTACATTCGGGGCAAGAAGCGGCTCTACATGACCGCCACCCCGAAGATCTACGCCGACTCCTCACGTAGCAAGGCCGAAGAGGCGGGCGCGGTCCTCACCGACATGAACGACGCCTCGCTCTTCGGTGAGGAGTTCCATCGTCTTGGCTTCGGTGAGGCCGTCAATATCGGCAGACTCACCGACTACAAGGTTCTCGTGCTCGCTGTGGACGAGAGTTACGTCTCCAAGAGATTCCAGCGGCTGCTTGCCGACGAAGACAACGAGCTGACCCTCGACGACGCCGCGAAGATCGTGGGCTGCTGGAACGGTCTGTCCAAGCGTGCCCTCACTCAGGACGAGTTCAAGCTCGACCCTGAACCTATGAAGCGCGCCGTCGCGTTCGCGCGGAACATCGTGGAGTCAAAGAAGATTTCGCAGCTGTTCGAGCAGGTCGTCTCTCGCGAGATCGAGCTGATCGATTCGGAAGAAAAGGACTCTCAGAACCTTGTTGCCGTCGAGGCTGAACACGTCGATGGCACCTACAACGTCCTGCTTCGCAACGAGAAGCTCGACTGGCTGAAGGAGGATCCAGGCGACGGCAACGCCCGTCTCCTGACGAATGCACGCTGCCTCTCCGAGGGCGTCGATGTCCCCTCGCTCGACGCCGTGATGTTCCTTAACCCCCGCGACTCCGTCGTGGACGTGATCCAGTCCGTCGGCCGTGTGATGCGGAAGCTGGATGGGAAGAAGTACGGCTACGTGATCCTTCCAATCGGTGTGCCCGCCGACGTGGACCCCGCGACGGCACTTTCCGACAACAAGAAGTACCGGGTGGTCTGGCAGGTGCTGCAGGCGCTCCGGGCGCACGACGAGCGTTTTGATGCCGAGATCAACAAGATCGATCTCACAAAGAAGACCGACAAGCTTCGAGTCGGCGTCATTGGCAAGAAGGGCACCTCGAAGGCGCGTGAAGATGCCACGACGGGCACCGATCACGGCGCTGTCATGCTCGACTTTCCAGAGCTGGACCAGTGGCGTGAAGCCATTTTGGCCAAGATCGTGGAACGCGTCGGGGAGAAGCGCTACTGGGAGACCTGGGCGAAGGATGTCGTCGGCATCGCCGAGGACCACATCGCCCGCATTACGGCCCTCGTGGAGGGGTCGGACGCCACGCTCCGCGTCGAGTTCCAGCGGTTCATGAAGGGTCTACAAGACAACCTCAATCCGTTCATCGGTGAGCGGGACGCCATCGAGATGCTCTCGCAGCACCTCATCACCAAACCCGTCTTCGACGCCCTCTTCGAGGGCTACTCCTTCTCCGACCACAACCCGGTCTCGCTCGTCATGCAGAGCATGATCGACGCCCTTGAAGGCCAGAATCTGGAGAAGGAGACCGAACGTCTGTCGAAATTCTACGACTCGGTACGCACCCGCGCGGAAGGGATAACAGACGCCTCGGCCAAGCAGACCATCGTCAAGGAGCTGTACGAGAAGTTCTTCCGCACTGCTTTCAGCGGCACCAGCGACAGACTCGGTATCGTCTACACGCCCAACGAGATCGTGGACTTCATCATCCACTCAGTGGACGACGCGCTGAAGGCCGAGTTCGGCGCGTCGATATCTGACGAGGGTGTTCACGTCCTCGACCCGTTTACAGGAACGGGAACGTTTATCGTACGGCTCCTGCAGTCCGGTCTGATCAAGCCGGAGGATCTTGCCCGGAAGTATCGCTATGAACTACATGCAAACGAGATAGTCCTGCTCGCGTATTACGTCGCAGCCATCAACATCGAGGAGACGTACCACGACCTCCTGGGCGGCGGCTACGAGCCGTTCAAAGGCATCGTCCTCACCGACACGTTCCAGCTGAACGAAGCCGATGACCAGATGGACGGCCACGGCGTCTTCCCCGAGAACAACGAACGAGTCGAAGCACAGAAGGCCCTTGACATCCGAGTTATCTTGGGTAACCCTCCCTATTCATCTGGTCAAGACTCAGCCAACGACGACAATGCAAACCTCGCGTACCCGACTTTGGACTCCAGGATCTCCGCGACCTATGCAGCACGCTCCACGGCGAAGCTCACGCGCGCGCTATATGACTCGTACATCCGAGCGATCCGCTGGGCGTCTGACCGTGTCGGCGACAACGGGATTGTGGCCTTCGTCTCAAATGGCGGATTCATCGACGCAAACTCGGCGGACGGGCTTCGCAAGACTCTTGTAGATGAATTCAGCAGCATCTACATCTTCAACCTGCGCGGTAACCAGCGCACTGCAGGCGAACAGTCGCGGAGGGAAGGCGGCAAGGTCTTCGGCAGTGGCAGCCGCGCAACCGTCGCTATCTACCTCCTGATCAAGAACCCGTCCGCGCCCACCCTGGGTAAGGTCTTCTATCGCGACATAGGCGACTACCTCAGCAGAGAGGAGAAGCTCGCTATCGTGCAGAATGCTCGGTCGCACTCCTCAGTTGAGTGGGAGGAGATCCTCCCAAATGATGCGGGCGACTGGCTCAACCAGCGAAGTGAGGCGTTTGAAGCGCTGCCCGCCATCGGAGCGCGGTCAGGCTCAGATGTGACCTTCTTCGCAAGGTACTCGCGTGGACTCGCAACTGGGCGCGATCCCTGGGTTTATGGCTACTCACGCCATGCCGTTGAGACTCAGGTGAAGGCTCTAGTGCAGATGTATCAGAGTCAACTCCGGGAAAAGACCGATGCCGAGCGCGCAGGTCGACCATGGCAGCGGAACAACAATCCGCGCCAGATGAACTGGGGAGGCGATACCGTCCAACATCTGGAGCGCGGACGGAAGTACGAGTTCCGTGCCTCGAAGATTGCACGGGCGATCTATCGGCCCTTCAACGTCGAGTACGCGTATTTCGACTCCGACCTGAACCATCGCACCTACCAGTTGCCTGAAATGTTTGGGAACGGGATCGATAACATCGGCATCTTCGTGACAGCGCCGGGTGAAGCTGGCCCGTTTTCTTGCGTCGCAGTAAGTGCAGTCCCGGACCTTCATGTAATCGCCACTGGCCAGGTGTTCCCCAGGTATACCTACGAGGAGCGCGTGGCCGACGACAGTCTCTTCGCTGCGCTTGACGACAGCGATGGCCCGGTCCGCCGCATCGACAACGTCACTAACGAGATCCTCGCTGACTACCAGAAGTCTTTCGGACCAGAGGTGACGAAGGACGACATCTTCTTCTACGTCTACGGTGTCCTGCACAGCCCCGATTACCGGGATCAGTTCGCCGCAGACCTCAAGAAGATGCTTCCCCGTATCCCAAAGTCGAGCGCCTTCGCCGAGTTCACCGACGCGGGTAGGAGGCTGGCCGAGTTGCACCTGAATTACGAGACCGTGGAGCCGTACCCGCTCGCCGAGGCGATGACCCCCGGCGCGAGCCTGCGCGTGGAAAAGATGCGCTACCTGAAGCGTGGTCGCGAAGCCGACAAG
Source organism: Microbacterium sp. SORGH_AS_0421 (assembly GCF_030818635.1). Taxonomy (NCBI): domain Bacteria; kingdom Bacillati; phylum Actinomycetota; class Actinomycetes; order Micrococcales; family Microbacteriaceae; genus Microbacterium; species Microbacterium sp. SORGH_AS_0421. The sequence continues at coordinate 1,795,371 of NZ_JAUTAO010000001.1, read as the reverse complement.
ACGACCATCGTCTACAACTCCGGCATCACCGTCTCGGGCATCCCCGAGCAGGCACAAGAGTATATGCTCGGTTCACGGTCGGCGCTGGACTGGATCATGGAGCGCTACCAGATTAAGACGGACAAGTCGTCTGGCATTGTGAACGACCCCAACGACTGGGCCGCGGAGCAGGGCAACCCTCGCTACATCCTCGACCTCATCGCGAGGATCGTCACCGTGAGTGTGGAAACCGTCAAACTCGTGAACGCACTGCCTGCGCTCGACATCATCGAGTAGGTGAGTCAGGGATGCTCCGAGCGATATCACTCGATTCCGCATTCAGGGCGCTGGCGACCCAGCCCTTCGCAGGCGCAAATCCAACGTGTGTTCTGGGTAAGAGGACGGTGATCTACGGCCGGAACGGCAGCGGGAAGACCACCTTCTCTGAGGTTCTGAGGCTAGCCGCGCATGACGGTGAGGCCGAGGGTTCGGTCGTGACCGCCGCGATCCGTATGGACGGTGCGAACTCTTCTGTTCGGCTTGACGGACCCAACTTCCCATGGCGTGTGTTCGTGTACAACCGACATTATGTCCAGGACTCCCTCGCGTTATTCCTTGATGGCTCCGGTGAGTCGCCTACGATTTTGAAGATCGGCGCGGCGAACGTCGAGGCTGCCGCAGAACTTTCCGCTACGAGATCACATCTCGATGTACTCCGAAGGCGTGGGGAGGCTCTAAGCGCAACTCGAAGAACTCTGGAGCGCGAACGTGCCGCGCTGGAACGTCAGGTCAAGGGCGACATCATCGCAGCGCTGAGCGCGAGCGACCTCGCCCGATATAACACGACCACTTTCCAAGTCACCAGAGCACGGACGCTACTCGCAGATGCGTCCCTCTTGGCGCTGACAGACGAATATCTGGCGCGGGAAGTGGCTGCCGCATCCGCCGCCATCCTGTCTCCAGTCGATAAGCTCCGGCCCTGGCCCGCGTTGGCCAGCGATCTGAAGCGAACGATCAATGACGAATTGCTGGGCCTGCCAGTTGAATCAGAAGTGCTTCCTCACCTTAACGAGGACCGTCTCCTATCGACCTGGGCGGAGTCAGGCCTTCAACTCCACCAGGCCGGAGACACATGCAAGTTCTGCAACGCGGGGACGGTCACGGCTGAAGTCCTCGAGTCGTACCATCGCCATTTCAGTGAGGCTCTGAACAACCTCCGCACCCGCCTTCAGAAGGCGGTGGAGTACTTGGACGAGAGATCGAGCAAGATAACCCAGTGGAAGGCGGCGCTACCGGAATCACTCGCATTTGTCAGCGACGTCCGTGCACGCTATGACCTGGCGAAGGAGGCTGCACTCCAGACAAGCGACGAGATTCTCTCCCAGATGAAGCTCGCAAGGGAACGCATCGGCGCGCGGCTCGCTGACCCACTTGTCCCGCTCCCGGTGGAACAGCGACTCCACGATGATTTCACAGCCCTCGATACCGTGGAGCTTGATCTAGCCATCCAGGAGAATCGTGATGCCTGCGGCGAGCAGAGCGACCGCAAGGCACTGGCTCAGAAGGCTGTCGAAGAGCATTACTCAGCTGCGGAAGGGCCGACGTATCGCCGCATACTCGACCGTCTGAGGCGCATAGATAGAGCTGAGGCGGCTATCGAGCGCCGACGATCTGCACTCAGGTTCTCGGTTACACGGTTAGAGCAGTCGCAGGACGATACCTCCCGGATGGCGATCGAGATTGATGCCGACGTTCGTAACCACTTTGGACATAAGCATCTGCGGATTGAAGTCTCAGACGACGGCAAGGGATACGTGGTGCTTCGAGACTCAACGCCCGCAACCAGGCTCAGCGAAGGTGAGCGGAATGCCATCGCATTCGCCTATTTCCTACGGACATTGGACGCTGACGGCGTTGACCCAACGAAGTCCATCGTCGTGATTGACGATCCCGTAACGAGCATGGATAAGGAGTCGCTGTTCGCTGGTTTCGCACTCGCCGAAGAACGCACGAAGAACTTCGCCCAAGTGATTGTTCTCACCCATGACTACGAGTACTTCCGCTTGCAGCTCCGTCAGCGCAAGAATGCGCGCAACACCTCGACCCAGCGGATTCGCGAGGGCAACGCGAACGAAATCGCCTTCCCTGGCGTCGCTGTCTTGGAGATGGTAGCCACGCTTAGCCGCACCAGCGGGCAGCGCACGAGTAGCCTCCGCCCAATGCCCGGCAGCCTCATCCGGCACCCAAGCGAATATCACTACCTCTTCTTCACAATCGGGCAGTCAGTCCTATCAAATGCTCGTGACACGCTTCCACTGATGGGGAATGCGGCGCGCCGACTACTTGAAGGTTTCATTTCCTTTCGGGCACCGAACTTTGATGACTTTCAGCAGAAGGTCGATGCGATCCAGAGAGCGGAGAACCTGGACCCGGTACTTACACGCCGCATCGTGAAGTTCTTGCACGGTATGTCGCACCGCGAGGAACCGCGTCCAACCTCGGCGCTCGATTTTCCGTCCATCGAGCAGGAACTTTGCGCGTCGCTCGAATTCATGTATCTAGCGGATCATAAGCACTTCAAAGACATGTGCAAGGCGGTGGAAATAGATTATCTGAGCTTGGTCGAAGCGCTCCAATCCGTGAGCGACTCGGAGTAGCCTTCTCGTCCGACGGGTAGTGGCCCTAGGATGCTGCTAGGTAGCGCCAGTCGCCAGCCGTCCTTGTGCGGACTGATGCTGCCGGAACGATTTCCTCTTGTCTTCGCCATGTTGCTCTCCCGAGTGTCATACGGAGAGGCGGTGCCTGCGAGCAGGGTGAACCCACTGGCCATCTGTTGGCCACGGCGCGTCACGCCTCCTTGGGAGGCAGATGACCCGTGAGACAAGAGACCAGTCGGGAGTATGGAACTCGGCGTGGAGGGGATGACGGGAATTGAAACCGCGTAATCAGTTTGGAAGACTGACGCACGGCCACCCAGACCTTCTCGCGCATGTAACGCCCACGTAAACTCCCCCTCTCCCCCACCCCCACCGCGGGTGAGACAACCGTTACCTCCCCGCCCCTCCCGACGCGGTCGCGGGTAACGCCCCCTCCCTACGCTGGCGGCACGCCCCACCCATGCGGGGCGCTGCACCTCCCCACATCGCCCAACGGAGGACCCCCGTGACCGTCACCGACCCGCGCCCCGAAACCACCACGGCGCCACCCGCAGCAGCCGAAGCAGAGCTCAAACACCGCCCCGGCCGCTGGATCGACAACTGGAACCCCGAGAACGCCGCGCAGTGGGCCAAGGAGGGCAAGGCCATCGCCTCCCGCAACCTGCGGTGGTCGATTTTCGCCGAGTTCCTCGGCTTCGTCGTCTGGCAGCTGTGGTCGGTCGTCGTCGTTTCGCTGCCCGCCGCGGGCTTCCAGCTGTCGACGGGTGAGATCTTCTGGCTCATCTCCATGCCGAGCCTCGTCGGCGCGACGCTGCGCATCCCCTACACGTTCATGGTTCCGCGCTTCGGCGGCCGCAACTGGACGATCGTCTCGGCCGGCCTCCTGCTCATCCCGAGCATCGGCCTCGCCATCGCGGTCAGCAACCCCGCGACCCCGTTCGGCCTGCTGCTCCTCATCGCCGCGTTCGCCGGCTTCGGTGGCGGCAACTTCGCAAGCTCCATGGCGAACATCACGTTCTTCTACCCGGCCGCGCAGAAGGGCTACGCGCTCGGGCTCAACGCCGCCGGCGGCAACCTCGGCGCCTCGGTCGCACAGTTCGTCGTCCCCATCGTCATCACGGTCGGTGCCGCCGCCACCCTCAATCTGCCGCTCGCGGGTCTCATCTGGGTGCCGCTCATCATCGTCGCCATGGTCGGCGCCTACCTCCGCATGGACAACCTCTCCAGCGCGAAGGCCGACATCACGGCATCCCTCGCCGCTCTGAAAGAGCCGCACCTGTGGATCATGGCCGTGCTCTACATCGGCACGTTCGGCTCGTTCATCGGCTTCGCCGGTGTCTTCCCGAAGCTGCTCGCCGACACATTCCCCGACTTCAAGGGCTTCGCGATCGGCACGGCCACCGTCACACTCGCGTTCCTGGGTGCGCTCGTCGGCTCGCTCGCCCGACCCTACGGCGGCAAGCTCGCCGACCGCTTCGGCGGCACCGTCATCACGATGGGCGCATTCACGGTGATGGGTCTCGGCATCCTGGGCGTCATCCTCACCCTGCCGATGCAGAACTTCGCGATCTTCCTGCTGTGCTTCCTGGTGCTGTTCGCCGCCGCCGGCATGGGCAACGGCTCGACCTACCGCATGATCCCGACCATCTTCGCCCTGCGCTCCAACAGCGGCATCGGCGCGCAGCGCAAGGCCGCCGCGGCCCTTGGCCTCATCTCGGCGATCGGCGCGTACGGCGGGTTCTTCATTCCGCAGCTGCTCGGCTTCTCGAAGACCACGTTCGGCTCGTACACCCCGGCCCTCGGCTGGTTCGCCCTCGCGTACGTCGCCTTCCTCGCCCTCACCGCGGGCGTGTACCTGCGCATGTCGAAGAAGAGCGGAACCCGCATCTGATGTCCCTGAGCTCCGCCGACACCCACTGCCCCTACTGCGCGCTGCAGTGCGCCATGACCGTGACCCACGAGGGGTCCACCACGGTCGCCGGCCGCGACTTCCCCACGAACCGGGGCGGGCTCTGCGCGAAGGGCTGGACGTCGGCGGAGCTTCTGGCATCCCCCCACAGACTCCGGATGCCGCTGCTCCGGCAACCCGACGGCACCCTCGCCCAGACCACCTGGGATGAAGCTCTGGACGCCGTCGCAGCAGCATTCCGCGACACGAAGGCCACCCACGGACCCGACGCCAACGCCATCTTCGGCGGCGGCGGACTCACCAACGAGAAGGCGTACCAGCTCGGCAAGTTCGCCCGCGTCGCGCTCGGCACCTCGCGCATCGATTACAACGGCCGGTTCTGCATGTCGTCGGCGGCAGCGGCATCCAATCGCGCGTTCGGCATGGACCGGGGGCTGCCCTTCCCCGTCACCGACCTCGACGACGCCTCGACGATCCTGCTGCTCGGCTCGAACGTCGCCGCGACCATGCCGCCTTTCCTCGCGCACCTCGCCGGGGCCCGCGCCGTGGGAGGCCTGATCGTCGTCGACCCGCGCCGCTCGGCCACCGCGCTCCTCACCCAAGACGGCGCCGGCACCCACCTGCAGCCCGCACCCGGAACCGACCTGCCCCTGCTGCTCGGCCTCACGCACATCGCCTTCGCCGAGGGTCTCGCCGACCGTGCCTATGGTGAGGAGCGCACGACAGGCTTCGACGCGGTGCGGCGATCCGTCTCCGCGTGGTGGCCGGAGCGAACGGCATCCACCACCGGGGTTCCCGTCGCCGAGCTGCGGGCCACCGTGCGGCGCCTCGCCGCGGGACGCGCATACATCCTCACCGGACGCGGAGTCGAGCAGCACGTCGACGGCACCGCCACCGCGACCGCCGCGATCAACCTCGCGCTCGTGCTGGGCCTGGTCGGCCGCGAGGGCTCGGGCTACGGCACCCTCACCGGCCAGGGCAACGGCCAGGGCGGACGCGAGCACGGCCAGAAGGCCGACCAGCTGCCCGGTTACCGCTCCATCCGCGACCCCGAGGCGCGCCGGCACGTCGCCGAAGTGTGGGGCATCGAGCCGGACGAGATCCCGGATGCCGGCATCCCCGCCACCGCCCTGCTCGCCGAACTCGGTGGGCCGGTGAAGACGCTGCTGGTCGCGGGCTCGAACGTCGTCGTCTCGGCGCCCGACGTCGACGCGCTGCGGGAGCGGCTCCAGGCCCTCGACACCCTCATCGTGTGCGATTTCTTCCTCAGCGAGACCGCGGAGCTCGCCGACATCGTGCTGCCCGCGCTGCAGTGGGCCGAGGAGGAGGGCACGATGACCTCGCTCGAGGGCCGGGTCATCCGCCGTCGTCAGGCCCTGCCCGGCCCCGAGGGGGCCCGCAGCGAGCTGTGGATCATGTCGGAGCTCGCGCGGCGCCTGGGCGCGGCATCCACCTGGTCGATCGACCCGGCCGGGGTGTTCGACGAGCTTGCCCGCGCGTCGGAGGGTGGGGTCGCCGACTACTCCGGCCTCTCGCACGCCCTGCTCGACACGGGGATCGAGGCGTACTGGCCGTACCGCACCGAGAGCACGCCGCGGCCCTTCACGCAGCGCTTCGCCCACGCCGACGGTCGGGCTCGTCTCGTGCCGGTGGATGCCACTCCCCCGGCGCCGACCGACCGCGGCGGCGAGCTGACCCTCACCACCGGCCGCTACCTGCAGCAGTACCAGTCGGGCACCCAGACCCGCCGCGTCGCCGAGCTGAACGGCGCCCGCCCCGAGGCGCGGCTCGAGATCCACCCCGCGACGGCGTCGCGCCTCGGCATCCGCGAGGGCGCGCTGGTCGCCGTGTCGAACGAGCGGGGCGAGGTACGGGCACGGGCGACGGTGACCACCGACATCCGCCACGACACCGTCTTCCTGCCGTTCCACTACGCCGGCGACGAGTGCGCCAACCGCCTCACCGAAGCCGTCGTCGACCCGACCTCGGCCATGCCCGAGTTCAAGCGCACGCGGGTGCGGGTGCAGGCGATCCCGGATGCCACGCCCCCTCACGCCACGGCCTCGCCGGTCGTCGTGGCGGAGCACCCGGGTGTGGGGCCCGCGCTCGTCGGGGTCGCGAGAGGTGCGGCGCCGAGCACTACGCCGTCGGGCGCCCCGTCGCTGAGCACAGCGTCGTCACGCACACCGTCGTCGCGCACAGCGTCGTCGCGCACACCGACGTCACGCACACCGTCGTCGCGCACACCGTCGTCGCGCACCGAGGAGGAGACCCGTGTCTGAGCGTGTGGTGCTGGTGGGCTACGGCCCCGTCGGGGCGCGGCTGGTCGAGGGGCTCCTGCCCGCGGTGCGAGAGGGGCGGATCGACCTGACCGTCGTCGGCGCCGAGCCGCACGACGTGTACAACCGCGTGCTGCTCGCCGAGTACGCTGTCGGCCGCACCGACCGCGACGGGCTCGACATGGGCGACCGCCGCGTCGCTGAAGAAGCGGGAGTGCGCTTCGCGCTCGGGACGACGGTGGTCGGCGTCGACCGCGACCTCGGGGTGGTGCGCCTGCATGACGGCATCCGTGTTCCCTACGACCGGCTCGTGCTCGCCACCGGGGCCCGGGCGAACGTGCCGACGCTCGCCGGGCTCGAGCGGACGCAGCGGCACCGATCCGCGCGGCCGGCCGACCCTTCTGCTCTCGATCAGGGCACTGCGCCGCTCCCCCGCGGTGTCGTGGCCCTGCGCGACCTCGCCGACGCCGAGCACGTGCGCGCGGCGGTCTCGGCCGGTCAGCGCATCGTCGTGCTCGGCGCGGGAGTGCTCGGCATGGAACTCGCCCTCGCCGCCGCCGAAGCGGGGGCCGAGGTGGTCGTGGCGTACCACTCCGCCGCGCCGATGAACCGGACGCTGGATGAGAACGGCGGACGCGTGCTCGCCGCCGCGGCGAGCGCCGTGGGCGTCGAGATGATGCACCACGCGCGCGCCGAGAGCATCGTGCAGCGCTACGACGACCACGGTCAGGCCTGGTTCGACGGACTCGTGTGCGCCGACGGCAAGGTGCTCGCGGGCGACCTGCTGGTGTTGTCGTGCGGCGTCGGGGCACGGGCGGAGCTCGCATCACTCTGCGGTCTCGCCACCTCGGCCGGCGTGCTCGTCGACGCGGCGTCGCGCTCGTGGACCGACCCGAACGTCTTCGCCATCGGCGACTGCGCGCACGTCGCCGACCCCGCCGGAGCCGGTGCCGACGGCCGCGTGCCGGGCGGTCCGAGCGGACTCGTCGGACCCGGCTGGCGGCAGGCCGACAGGCTCGCGGCGTTGCTGTCTTCCGGAGTCGAGGGACCTGTCGCCGTCGAACGCCCCGGCGTCGTCATGCTCAAGGCCGAGGGAATCGACGTCGTCGCCGGCGGCGCGGTCGACGCCGACCCCTTCGCACACGCTCCCGGATGCCACGGCTCCCAGGTCACGCTCTGGGCCGACCCCGCGCGCGGCGCGTACGTGAAGCTCGTCACCGTCGAGGGCGTGCTGATCGGCTTCGTCGCGGTCGGGATGCCGCGGACCGGGGCCGAGCTGACCCTGCTGTTCGAGCGGGGCTCGGAGCTGCCCGCCGACCGCTCGTCGCTCCTGCGCCTCGACGCACCGGACGCCAGGATGGCAGTGGTGGCCGACCCCTTCGCCGCCGACGCAACGGTGTGCTGGTGCAACGGCGTGAGCGCCGGGGCGATCCGCGAGGCGGCCGCGGCGGGCGAACCCACGGTCGCGTGCGTGAAGTCCGCGACCCGCGCCGGCACCGGCTGCGGCGGCTGCGTGGGGCGGATCACCGAGCTGCTGGCCCGCGAGTCCGTGCCGGCGTGAGGCCGCGGCCACCACGTCCGGCGGCCTCGGCGGCGGCGGGTCACGGCGGCGGCCGGGCCGAACTCCTGAGAAACCGCGTGACCACCCCCTCTGAACGCGTCCGCGGCCACCGGCATCCTGAATCTCAGGAGTTCGGCCCGCCGCGACGCGCGCACCACCTCCCCAGACGCGGGTAGGAATTCTGGCCTCGGCGCGCCGCCCCGCCGCCTGCCGACACCGGACCCGGCTGAGGCGAGGCGAAGCCGCCGGGCCAAACTCCTGAGAAACCGGGCGATCACCCCGCCCTGCGCGCGTTCACGGCCACCGGCATCCCGAATTTCAGGAGTTTCGCCCGCTGCCACGCGCGATACCGTCCCGAAACGCGACGGCAGTACAGTCCACGCATGCCTCCGATCGAGAACCTCGTGGCCTTCGTCGCCGCATCGGTCGTCATCATCGTCATCCCGGGTCCGAGCGTGCTCTTCGTGATCGGACGATCCATCGCGCTCGGCCGCCGCGCGGGGGTGCTCAGTGTCGTCGGAAACGCGCTGGGCACCGTGCCCGCCGTCATCGCGGTGGCCTTCGGCGTCGGGGCGATCGTCGCGTCGTCGATCGTCGCGTTCACGGTGCTCAAGATCGTCGGGGCGATCTACCTCGTGTGGCTCGGCATCCAGGCCATCCGTCATCGCCACGCTCACGTCGCCGGGGCGAGCCGCGCGCCGTCGTCGTCGTGGACCCTGCTGCGTCAGGGTTTCGTCGTCGGTCTGACCAACCCCAAGACGATCGCGTTCTTCGTCGCGGTGCTGCCGCAGTTCGTCGACCCGCACGCGGGGGCGGTGTGGCTGCAACTGCTCGTTCTCGGCCTGATGTTCCAGATCATGGCGCTCACCTGCGACAGCGTGTGGGCCCTGGCCGCCGGCACCGCCCGCGAGTGGTTTGCCCGTTCACCCAAGCGCATCTCGACCCTGTCGGGCACGGGCGGTGTCATGATGATCGGCCTCGGCGGCGCGCTCGCGCTGTCGGGCGCGAAGAGTTGACCGGCCCGAAGAGCTGACTCGGGCGGTCGTCCAGGTGGCGGCCGTCGACGTGGCGGCCGTCGAGACGGCAACTCGCTGACAACTCCGCGTCAGCCTGCAACCGGTTTGTCAGCGAGATGTAGTCTCGGCGCGGCCGCCGAGCCGAGCCCCGCCAGGCCCGACGACCTCAGCGCACGCCCAGATCCGCGGATGCCGCGCCCTCGAGCCGCGTGCCGTCCGAGGCGTAGCGCGAGCCGTCGACGGGGCTGTCCCACGAGCGCTCCGCGTCGTTCCAGGTGAGCGGGGCCGGGGCCACCACCGCGCGCGTCTGTCCCTCGATCGTCGACACCGCCGCGGTCCGCAGCCCCTGCCGCGACACCACCCCGGCTCCCTCGGCCGGTCGCTTGACCGGTGCGGGCGCCGCCGCGGCGAAGGCGCCCGCTGCCACGCCCACCCGACGTGCGGCTTCGCCGACGCCCCGGCCGAGGTCGGCGGGAACCGTCATGCGCGTGCCGATCGTGCGCATCCACTGCGGCCGGTCGCTGCGCGAGACGCCGCGGATCTCGTCGGTCAACCGCATCGCGGCGGCGGGGGCGTTGGTCAGGCCCCACCCGGCGTATCCGGTGGCGAAGCGGAGGCGTCCGAGGCCCCTCGGCATCCCTCCGACGAAGGGCACGAGGTTGTGCGACTGGTAGTCCTGGCCCGACCAGCGGGCGATCTCCGCGCCCACCGGGAGCGTGCGGCGTGCCCAGGCGGCGAGCCCCTCGGCGAGCGCGACCTCCGAGGGCGCCGAGCCGACCGGATGCCGTGCCCCGGTCACCAGCAGAACGCCGCGCCCGAACGACGACGGTGCCGCCACGATGCTGCGCCCGTCGGCGCCGACCTCGCTCCACATGCCGCCGGGGGCCTCGGCATCCCCCGCCATCTCGAAGGCGATCGCCCAAGAACGCAGCGCCCGGGTCTTCAGGTCGTACAGACCGCGGCGGGCGATGGGCGTACCGGTGGCGAGAACGACGGTGTCGCCGAAGATCGTGCCGTGATCGGTGTCGGCGCGACCGGCGGGCAGAGCGTGCACGTCGGTCACGCGGACGCCCGTGTGCAGCGTCGCCCCGGCCGCCAGGGCCGCCTCGGCGAGGGAGCGCAAGAGTGCGACGGGGTCGAGGGCGAGCTGGTCGTCGAGGGCCAGGGCACGCACAGCGGTGCGGCCGCCGAGGTCTGCGGGGCCGTCTTCGCGGATGGGCAGCCCGGCCTCGCGCGCCGCATCGCGTACCGCGTCGAGAGCGGTATCGCTGGCAAGACCCCGCCCGAAGGTGAAGGCGGTGCGCCGATCGGCAGCGGCGCCGGCGCGCTCGGCGAGCCACTCCTGCCCCGCGCGGTTCGCGTCGACATACGCCTTCACGAGTCCGGCCGGATGGTGGGCGCGGAGCGCCGCGAGGGTCGTCCCCTGCAGAACGGATGCCATACCCACCGACGCCCCGGTCGCCCCCTGCCCCACGCGGCCTGCGTCGACCACCGCGACATCGACCCCCGCCTCGGCGAGCATCACGGCGGTCGAGAGGCCGGTGATCCCGGCGCCGACGATGACCACGTCGTGCCGGGTGTCGGGTTCGAACGGCGTCCCGTCGACGGGCGTCTGGTCGCGGTGCCACAGGGAGGAGGTCATGCGTTCATCCCATCGCGGGCGCGAGGGTCTCGGTATGCGGTTGCCACCGTCGCCCCGATCATCTACGCGACGCCCGCGTAACCCGACGCCGCACGCGGGCGGCCCGCGGATAGGCTCGGGGCGTGACCGACAGCGCCGCCCCCTCGAGCCGCACCGCCGTCGTGTCCGCGGCTATCGACCTCTTCGTCGAGCACGGCTACGACCAGACCTCGGTCGAGCAAATCGCGCAGGCGGCCGGGGTGTCGCGATCGACGTTCTTCCGGCAGTTCGGCGGCAAAGAAGACGTCGTGTTCGCCGACCACGAGGTGCTTCTCGCCGAGACGCGCGCGTATCTCGCCCAGGCGCACGACGATCCGTGGGCGGCCGTGTGCGAGGCGTCGGTGCGCGTGTTCCGGCACTTCGCCGCCGACCCCGAGGTCGCCCGACGCCGCTACGCCATCGTGCGGCAGATCCCGGGCCTTCGCGACCGCGAGATCGTCACGGTGTTCCGCTACGAACGCCTCTTCGACGAGTACCTGCGCGAAGCGCTCCCCGGTCTCGACCCCCTGGATGCCGTCGGCTTCGCGGCCTCGGTCACGGCGGTGCACAATCACGTGCTGCGCCGATTGATGCGGGGGGCTCGGGTGCCGGCATCCATTCTCCGTCGCGCTCTCGACGACGTGCTGCGCCGCTACGGCGTGCACCCCGACGGCGATGACGCGGCCGGCGACGACCTGATCGTCGCGGCGTTCCCCCGTCGCATGCCCGCCGCGGAAGTCACGCGGCGCCTGCGCGGGGCGCTGGGCGACTGACGCGCGGGCTTCGCGGGGGCCGTCCCTCGCGTGCCCGCCCGCCCGCCCGCCCCACCCGTTGAGTGTCCAAAACACCCGGACGTTGCGAAAAATCGTCTGGGTGTCGTGGACACTCAATGTCCAATCACGCACCGCCATCGCGGGGCGAGGCCCCTGCGTTGAGTGTCCAAAACACCCGGACATTCTGAAAAACCTTCCGGGTGTCGTGGGCACTCAACGTCCAATCACGCACCGCCATCGCGGGGCTCGACGTCGAATGACGCACCGCCATCGCGGGGCGAGGCCCCTGCGTTGAGTGTCCAAAACACCCGGACATTTTGAAAAATCGTCCGGGTGTCGTGGACACTCGACGTCGAAGCGGGCCCGGTCATCGCGGGGCGCGCGACACGGCGCCGCGCGCACCCGGGCGCGCATCCGAGCATCCGCCCGAGCGTTCGCCGCGAGTCTCTCCCGGCGCGTGACACCCAGTATCAACATGCGCGATACTGGGACCCATGACCATCGACGCCGATGCCCGCGCGCTCCCCGGAGAGCGCGTCGCCCGCTACGACCTGCTGGGCCGCCGCGACACCGACTACTACGCGGTGTTCGCCGACATCCCCGACGCCGATCGCGCGATCTGGGACACCGCCAAGGCTTTCGCCGACGAGGTCGGCACGCGCATGCAGGGCGAATGGGATGCCGCGAGCTACCCGATCGACCTCGTCCGGCGCATGGGCGAGCTCCAGCTGTTCACCGACGGCATCGAGCACGACGAGCTGCCCTACACCTCGCCGCTGGCCGCGGGCCTGGTCAACATGGAGATCTCGCGCCACGACGGCTCGCTCGCCACGGCCCTCGCCGTGCAGGGCGGACTCGCGCTGCGGACGCTCGCGCTCTACGGCTCGCCCGAGCAGCAGCAGCGCTGGCTGAAGCCCCTCGCCGACGGCACCGTGCTCGGCGCCTTCGCCCTGACCGAGCCCGACCACGGCTCCGACTCCGTCTCTCTCGAGACCACCGCCACCCGTACCGACGAGGGCTGGTCGCTCAGCGGAACGAAGAAGTGGATCGGCAACGGCGCCTCCGGCGGCATCACCTTCGTCTGGGCGCGCGTCGAGAACGAGGGCGGCGACGACCACGGCAACGTGCGCTGCTTCCTCGTCGAGCAGGACACCCCGGGCTACACGGGCACCGTCATCACCGGAAAGGTGTCGCTGCGCGGCATCCACCAGGCTCACATCGCGATGGACGAGGTGCGTCTTCCCGCGGATGCCGTGCTGCCCGGCACACGCACCTTCAAAGACGCATCGGTGGTTCTGTTCGCCACGCGATCGGGCGTCGCCTGGTCGGCGCTCGGCCACGCGACCGCCTGCTACGAGATCGCCCGGACATATGCCACCGAACGCATGCAGTTCGGCAAGCCCCTCGCCAAGTTCCAGATGGTGCAGGAGCGGCTCGCGCAGATGCTCGACGAACTCACCGCGATGCAGCTCTACTGCCGCCGCCTGGCCGACCTCGAGTCCAGCGGAGGCCTGCGTCCCACCCAGGCGTCGCTCGCGAAGTATCACAACACCCGGGCGGCCCGCCGGGTCGCCGCGATCGCTCGCGACCTGCTGGGCGGCAACGGCATCCTGCTCGAGAACGGCGTCATGCAGCACATGGCCGACATCGAGGCCATCCACACGTACGAGGGCACCGAGAGCGTCCAGGCCCTCCTGCTCGGCCGCGACATCACCGGAATGAGCGCGTTCGTCTGAGCCCGGATGCCGGCACCCCGGCGCCCGCGCGTCGAGGGGGCTAGGCGGACTCCACCGCCTCTGCGGCGGGAACCGGGCTCGTGACGGAGCGCGTCGGCAACACCACCGTCACCGTCGTCCCCAGCCCGGGGGCGCTCTCTATCGCGATCTCACCGCCGTGGGCGTCGACGATCTTCTTCACGATGGACATGCCGACGCCGATTCCCTGGATGGCGTCGTCTCGCACGACCTGAGCCCGATAGAAGCGGTCGAACACGCGCCGCCGGACGTCGGCGGTCATCCCGATCCCGGTATCGGCCACCGAGATCGACAGTTCCTCGTCGCTTCGCCGCCGCGCGCTGACCGTGACAAGTCCCCCGCGCCCGGTGAACTTCGTCGCGTTGCCCACGAGATTCTCGACCACCTGCGCCAAACGGGTCGGATCCGCCTCGATGAGAAGATCGGCGGACACGTCGGTCCGCAACTCGATACCGGCGCGCCCGGCCAACACGGTGAACGGTTCGACCGCACGCCCGATGATGGATGCGACGTCGACCTCCCGGACGTCGAGCTGCACCTGCGAATCGGCGACCGTCAGCAATTCGCTGACACGATCGAGCAAGGTGTCGGTGCTGCGCAGGATCGTCGCCAGCCACGAGTCGATCCCGAGCCTCTTCGCGTCTTCCCCGAGGACGTCGACGATCTCTTCCGTGTAGCCGATGATCGATGTGAGCGGAGTACGCAGCTCATGCGACACCGTCGTCAAGAACTCCTCGCGCACCTCGATCGCCTCTACCAGCTCGGTCACGTCGTATGCGGCGATCACCGTGCCGAGGAGGGTGCCGTCTTCTCGGTGCACGCGGCGCGACGATGCCATGATGGCGATCTGGCTGCCCGGGCGGCCGAGCCATTCGATGTGATTCGCGATGATCTCGCCCCGCAGGGCACGCGGAATGATTTGGCGCTCGAGCGGAATCCTCGTCTTCCTGTCGGCCATCAATGCGTCGGGTCCTGCATACGGGGGAACGTCGAGACGGAATCCGACGACATCGACCATCTTCGCGGCGGTCGCATTGGCGAGCACGAGCTCGTTTCGCGCGTTGTAGTACGCCACGGCTCCGCTGACGGTGTCGAACACAGAACGCAGGAGCAATTCCGCCTCGTGCGACTGCTCCAAAGCGGTGCGAAGCCTCGCCGTCGCTTCCTCCGACATTCGACGCCGCATTTCGAAGTTCCGCGAACCCAGATGGATCGCGACCGATAACCCGGTCGCGATGAAGGGGAGGGTCAGAACATTCACGAGCGCGAGGAGAGTCGTCACGGGTCGTCCGCCGAGAAGAAAGGGAAGACCGGCGATGACGATGCCGGACACGAGGATCAGCGCGAGTCCGGGCCACCCGAACCGGTACGCGATCCACGCGAAGGGGACGAGGGACAGCAGTCCCACGGACGGCAGGTACGGCAGGAGGGCGGTGCGCACGAAGGCGATGCTGACGATGTCGAGCACGGGGATGACGACGATCCACCCCGTGTGCATCCACGTCTGCCGAGGCGAGAGGAACAGGGCCGAGGCAACCGCCACCACCACCAAGCCCAGCCACAACTCCGCCGATCGTTCGAGTTCGGGAACGGCGATGAGCATTGCGACCGAGAGCAGCGTGACCCCGAGCAAGAAGGGCAATTGCAGACGCACGAACAACTGACGAGGAAGAAGGGGCGTCCAAATTGATCGATCGGGCATGCCGCCCCCTTCCGCGCGCCACAGGACGGCGCTACCTCGTGCGATTTTGCCAGCATCTGGGATGAGGTTCTTTGCGCCCGACCATCACGGTACTTTCCGGGCAAGATATCTCATATGGGAGCTTCGGTTGTGGTTGTGGACGACGACGATGACATCGCCGATCTGTTGCTGATGGGTCTCGACCGAGCAGATATCTCAGCCGTTCGGGCGAGCAACGGGGAGGAAGGCGTCGACGCCGTGCTGCGCGAACGGCCGCGCGTCGTTCTTCTCGATTGGATGATGCCCGTCATGGACGGCATCCGAGCGTGCGAGAAGATCCGGGCGACGTGCGGTATCGAGCAGCCCCGCATCCTCATGCTCACCGCCCGCGCGCAGTCGGAAGATCAGTGCCGAGCGCGCGAGTCGGGCGTCGACGCGGTCATCTCGAAACCTTTCCGACCGCGGGCGGTCGTCGCCCAGGTTCGGGAGATCCTCGAGGGTTGACCGGGGACTCCGGCGGAGCCGCGTCGCCGCGCCCTAATCCGCCTCGACACCCGGCGCAAGACACACCGGCCATGTCGGAGGTCCCCACTACCGTGTGAGCATGGGCCTGTTCTCCCGCCACCCCGCGCCGCACGACACCGTCCGTTCCGTCCCCCCGGCGGCACAGACGCCATCGAAGAGCCTGTGGTCCGACGGCTTCGGGCGTCTCGCCATCCGCGCCGTGCAGATCATCATCGTCGTGGTGCTGGTGACCGGGCTCATCTGGGGCATTCGTCAGGTCACGCTGGTGATCATCCCGCTGGTCCTCGCCCTCATCTTCGCGTCGGCTTTCGGGCCGGTCACGATGTGGATGAGGCGAAAGGGCGTGCCCGCCATCTTGGCGACGCTGCTGACGCTGCTCGCGGTCGTCGTCGTTCTCGGAGCGCTCGGCTGGCTGGTGGCGAACGCCGTCATCAATCAGTGGGACTACCTCAGCTCGCAGGCCACGCAGGGCTTCGAGCAGGCACAGGACTGGTATCACACGCTCCCCTTCGCCATCTCGCCCGACCAGGTGAATCAGGCGCTGCAGGGGGTCCAGAGCTTCGTCACGAGCTCGGAGTTCGGCACCGGAGCCCTCGCCGGGGTCAGCGCTGTCGCATCGTTCGTCACCGGCTTCGTGCTCATGGTCGTCATCCTGTTCTTCTTCCTCAAGGACGGCCCCCGCATGTGGGAGTTCGTGCTGCGCCCCTTCCGCGGCAGCGACTACGAGCGCGCACGCCGGATCGGAGACAAGACCGTCACCGTCCTGGGCTCGTACGTCCGCGGCACGGCCTCCGTCGCCGCCGTCGACGCGATCGGTATCGGCATCGGGCTGGCGATCCTGCAGGTGCCCCTCGCCCTCCCCCTGGCGGTCCTTGTCTTCCTTCTCGCTTTCATCCCGATCGTCGGCGCCGTCACCGCCGGCATCTTGGCCGCTCTCGTCGCCCTGGTCACCAACGGGCCGATCGTCGCCCTGATCGTGGTCGGCATCGTGGTGCTGGTCAACCAGCTCGAGGGCAATTTCCTGCAGCCGGTTCTCATGGGTCGCTCGATGAAGCTGCACTCCTTCGTCGTCCTGGTGGTGCTCGCCGGTGGCACCGCGATCGGCGGCATCCTGGGCACGCTCCTGGCCGTCCCGCTGACCGCCGTGGTCTGGGGCGTGATCAGCGTCTGGAACGGCGATGACAAGCCGGCCGAGTGGGCGCGCCGCAAGAAGCGTCGCAACCCCGTTCCGCTCGCCGGGGGCGAGAGCGAGGACTGACGCCGTGGGCTATGACATCCCCGCACCGATGCTGGCGAAGTCGGTGCCCCAGGTGCCCGAGCACGCCAAGGTCGCGGGCGGGTTCAGCTACGAGCCCAAGTGGGACGGCTTCCGCGCGCTGGTGTCGTGGGACGGCACCGACGTCGAGATCGGCAGTCGCGGGGCGAAGCCCCTCACCCGGTACTTCCCCGAGCTGGTCGCGGCGTTCGCCGAGATCCTGCCCGAGCCGTGCCTCATCGACGGAGAGGTTGTGGTCGCCCGCGGCGAGGCCGGCGCGCAACGCCTCGACTGGGAGGCCCTGTCGCAGCGCATCCACCCCGCGGCCTCGCGCGTGGCCCTGCTGTCCGAAGAGACGCCGGCGATGTTCATCGCGTTCGACCTGCTCGCCCGCGGCGACCGCGACCTGCAGAACGAGCCGTTCTCGGAGCGCCGCGCGCAGCTCGAAGACCTGTTGGGCACCGTGCCGCACCCCGTTCACGTCACCCGCACGACCGACGACCCCGACCTCGCGCGCCGGTGGCTCGCCGAGTTCGAGGGCGCGGGCCTCGACGGCGTGATCGCCAAGCCGCTCGCCCAGCCCTACGCCCCGAACAAGCGCACGATGTTCAAGATCAAGCACGCCCGCACGGCAGACGTCGTGGCCCTCGGCTACCGCATCCACAAGTCGGGCGAGGGCGTGGGTTCGCTCCTCGTCGGTCTGTACGACGACGAGGGTCGCCTGCACGGCGTCGGCGGTGTCTCGGCATGGACCGACAAGAAACGTCGCGAGCTCATCGACGAACTCGCCCCGCTCGTCGAGCGAGATGCCGATGGCGCCGCCGTCGTCGGCGAGACCGACCGCTCACGCTTCTCGGCGTCGAAAGACGTGTCGTTCGTCCGGCTGCGCCCCGAGCTCGTGCTCGAGGTGCGTTACGACCAGCTCGAGGGCATGCGCTTCCGCCACACCGTGCAGTTCGACCGCTGGCGTCCCGACCGCGACGCCCGCTCCTGCACGTTCACGCAGCTCGAGACGGTGTCGTCGTACGACCTGGGCGACGTGCTGGACTGAGTCCGGCGACTCCCGCACTGTCGCTCAGTCGGTGGGAGCGGCATCCCTTTCCCGCTCGGCCCGCCGTGCGATCACGACGACCCCCGCAGCCGCAGCGGCGAACATCGCCGCGAGAATGGCCCACCCGCCCGTGCCGAGATCGATCGCCGTGAGCGTCACCACGGCGGGGGCGATCATCGCGCCGACCGCGTATCCGGTGCCGTAGACGCCCTGGTAGCTGCCCATACGCTCCTGCGGGGCGAGGTCGAAGCTGAGGCTCCATCCTGCGGCGCTCGAGGTGATCTCGGCAAGGGAGTGCACGACGGCCGCGGCCAGCAGCACCACGATCACCGCTGCCACCGGGCCCCACCCCTCGCCGCCGATCCAGCCGGCGCCCGCCCAGAGCGCGCACGCCGCGACCATGAGCCACCCTGACCTGCTCATCGCGCGTCCGGCCCCGGCGAAGGTGCCGGTCCCGCGACTCATCCGCACCTGCAGCAGCACCACGACGACCGTGTTGACGAGCAGCAGTGGGCTGACGACCACGTCGGGGGCGATCGTGTGCGCGACGACCCACAGCGGCACACCGATCTCGAACACACCGAACTGGATGCCGAACACTCCCATGAGAGCGGTGAGCCACAGGAACCGCGGGTCCCGATAGGGACTCCGGCCTGCCTCGACGGGGGCGTCCGGCGCGGGTTCGGCGGTGGAGACGTCGATGCGAGCCGGGTCGAGTCCGGCCACGAGCAGCGCGGACAGCAGGAAGAACGATCCCGAGACGGTCATCGTCACGTGGAAGGCGAACGGCGTGCCGAGGGCGAGCGGGATCGCCGCGACCGCGGTGCCGATCCCGATCCCGACGTTGGTCACGGTCCGCATGGCGGCACGGATGCGCACGCGGTCGTCTCCGCGGAACGCCCGCCCGACCACGGACGAGCGCACGCTCCCACCGCCCTGCTGTGCGAGCAGCACGAGCGAGGCGACGATCACGAGCGAAGCAAGATCCCTCACGAAGAGGTAGCCGATGAGCGCCGCGCCCTGAACGACGTGCAGCACGATCAGCATCATCCGTGCGCTGAAGCGGTCCGAGAGGTGACCGAAGGCGAGCGAGCTGGCCACGCCGACCGCCCCGGCGATGGTCAAGCCGATACCGACCGTCACGGGCTCGAGTCCCACGATGAGCGTGAGATACAGCGTCGTCAGAGTGAAGAACGCGCCGCGTCCGAGGGTGTCGACCAGCGTGATCGTGAGCAGGCGGCGCAGGGTCTTGTCCGTCTGCACGAGAACTTTCAGGGGGGCGGCGGGGATCGTGCTGGTCACCCCTCCATTGATCCAGTCGGCGGAGAGGCGTTCAATCGATGTAGCGTGGGGCTTCATGATCCGGTACGAGCTGGAGGCCGCCGACATCTCGGCAATCCGTTTCGGTATCTCGCCGCTGTCGGAGCTGGGCCTCGGACTCCGCGCCCTGTCGCAGCCGGAGGGGTACCCGCTGCAGGCTCCGTGGCTCCGGCAGATCGCAGACGTGCGCCCGCTCCTGGATCTCGAGGTGCTGCTCGCGCTGATTAATGACCGCAAGTGGACGGCCGACTTCGTCAACCCGCGGCCCGCCTCCCCTCTTACGTCGTTCGACGACGAACTGGCGGAGCTCGGCCGCATCTCGCGGGCGCGCTTGCACACCGATCTCGAGCGGGTGCACGGGGAGGTGCCGACGGTTTTCCGCGGGCGCCACGATCTCGTCGTCGCTCGTCTGCAGCGAGCGCTCGCGACCACGTGGGACCTCTGCTTCGCGCCGCACTGGGCGCGCATGAGCGCGGTCCTGCGCTCCGACATCGCCTACCGTGGGCGCGTCGCCGCGCAATCCGGCATGGGTACGGTCCTCAACGGCCTGTCGGATGCCGCGCGCTACGACGGACGACACCTCGACGTGCGGTTGTGGAACCCCGAGGTTCGCCGCCGACCGGTCCTCGGCGAAGGCCTCACCCTCGTCCCGTCGATCTTCACCGTCCGGGTGTCCACGCCGATCGACGACGACCTCCCTCCCACGGTGATGTACCCCGCGCGCGGGCAGGGGGCGATGTGGTCCACCAGCGCGCAGCCCGCACCCGACGCCGTCGTCGACCTGCTCGGTCGCACGCGCGCGACACTTCTCGTGGCGCTGGGTGAGCCGGCATCCTCCACCGATCTCGCCCTGCAGCTCGGTGTCTCGACCTCCGCGATCAACCAGCACCTGCGCGTGATGGAACGCGCGGGGCTCTTGAACCGCACGCGATACGGACGCGCCGTGCTCTACTACCGCAGCGCCGCGGGCGACGCGCTGAACCCCTAAGCGTCTGGGGCCTTCGCCCGCGAGGGCTGCACGCGCGGCGGCTCACCCGGCATCTTCGGGAACTCGGGCGGGAACGGCAGCTCGCCCAGCCCGGCGTCGAGGTCGCGCTGCCACCATTCCAGCAGCGTGTCGATGCGTCCGGGCTTCTCGCTGAACCCCGCCCACGGATCCCCGACCGTGTCCAACCGCTCGGGAATCGAGCGCACGGTGAACGCGAGCGGGTCGAGGCCGTCGAGCTCGTCCCACGACACCGGAGTCGACACGGTCGCGGTGGGCAGAGCCCGGGGCGAGTACGCCCCCGCCATCGTCCGGTCGCGGTTGGCCTGGTTGAAGTCGACGAAGATGCGCTGACCCCGCTCTTCCTTCCACCAGCTCGTGGTCACGGCATCCGGCATCCGTCGCTCCAGTTCGCGCGCGGCGGCGATGACCCCGTGCCGGACGTCGAGGAACTCGTGCGTCGGCTCGATCGGGCAGAACACGTGCAGGCCGCGGTTGCCGCTGGTCTTGATCCAGGCCTCGAGGCCCGCTTCGCGAAGGACCGTACGCAGTTCGTGCGCCGCGCTGACCGCCTCGGCGATACCCGTTCCCGGCTGCGGATCGAGGTCGATACGCAACTCGACGGGGTGGTCGGCGTCGCTCGCGAGAGAGGCCCAGGGGTGGAACACGATCGTGTTCATCTGCGCGGCCCACACCGCCGACGCGATCTCGCCGAGGAAGAGCTGCGGATGCCGGCGCCCGCTGTTGTACGTCACAGTGACGGCCTCGACGAAGTCGGGCGCCCCCTTCGGCGGGTTCTTCGAGAAGAAGGCCTCGCCTCCCACCCCGTCGGGAAAACGCTCGAGCGACACCGGCCGATGCCCGTTCGCCGCGATGAAGGGGTCGGCGACGGCGATGAGGTACTCCGCCAACTCGCGCTTGGTGATCCCCACCTCGGGCCACAGCACGCGATCGGGGTTCGAAATGCCCACCTCCCGATCGCCGTCGGGGCCCGGCACGGTCAGCGTGATGCGGGGGGATGCCATGTCCCGACGCTAGTGCGCGGGCGACGGTCGTGTCTGCCGGGTTGCGCGAGAGGGCGGAAGCCGTGGTACCCCGGAGACGTCTTCGAGCAGAGCGGGCGCCGCCTCGCTGTCCAGCCCGAGTCTTGGCATCCGGCAGCCGTTTACGCTCGGACCATGACCTCCGCAGCCGCCCGGACCGCCCTCGACATCGCCGACTGGCGCCGACGCGTCTTCGCGCTGTACGACGCGGTGCGCGAAGCCGACGACCCCGAAGACGCCCACGAGCTGTGGCGCATCGAGCGCGACGCGCTGTTCGCCGATCATCCGGCCACGCCGTTGCTCCCCGAGCAGCGCGACGGCTTCGTCGGTCTGCCGCTCGCGCCCTACGACGCCGCGTGGCGCTTCGAGGTTCCCCTGCTCGACGCCGACGAGGCCTCGTTCGTGGCCACGACCGGCACCGACGGCGAGGTCGGCTTCGAACGCATCGGTCGTGTCGAACTGCCCGAGACCGGATCCCTCGACGTGTGGCGGCTGACGTCGTACGGCGGCGGGCTGTTCGTGCCGGTTCGGGATGCCGCGGCCGGCCGCCCCGGGGGCACCTACGGCGGCGGGCGTTATCTGCTCGACACCATCAAGGGCGCCGATCTCGGCCGGGGCGCCGCGCCCGACACCCTCGTCATCGACTTCAACTTCGCATACAACCCCTCGTGCGCGTACGACCCGATGTGGGCCTGCCCGCTGGCCCCGGCCGGCAACGTGCTCCCGGTGGCGGTGCCGGTCGGCGAGCTGTACGGGGTCTGACACGAACGACGGCGGGCCGCCCCGAGAGGGAGCGGCCCGCCGTCTTGTCGTCGAGTCAGGCGGTGGGCTCGGAGCCCTCTTCCGCCAGAGCGATCACCGGAGCGAGCTCGTCGCGGTCGATGCGGATCCACGGGCCGGCAGGATCGATCAGGATGCCGGTCAGTGCGGCGTCGCCGGCCAGAGCCTTCGCGAGCTGTGTGCGCTGGATGGGCAGCGGCTGGTCACCGCGGCCGAGGGCGAGAAGTTCGAGCGGGTGCGTGAAGACCTCGAGGAAACGTTCGCCCGTGGCTGACCGCGACTCGGCGACGCCGATCGGACCGCCCTCCTCGGAGCGGTTCACGCCGATCCACAGGGGAGCCTCGGCGACGATCGCGTCGACGATCTTCGACGCGGTGGAGTCATCGCGCGTCTCGCACAGGGCAGTCTTGATGCGCAGTTCGGGGTCGACCTCGGCGACCATGCGCTCGAGGAGAGCCTTGGGCAGCACGGCGCGGTTCGGCTGGGAGGCGGGGTCGAGGATGATGCCCGCGTAGGGACCGGCGAGCACGTGACGCAGCAGCGCCATGACGGGCTGGCCCATCGCAGACGTATCGCGGTCGCCGTCGGCATCGACGCTGGCACGCAGGGCGAGTCCGCCGCTGTAGGCGAGGACGAGCTGCTCGTCACCGTTGTTCGCGACGGCGAGCGGGAGGTCCTTGCCCTCGGCGAGGAGCGCTCGGGCGTCGCCCTTCACGCGGAGGAAGACGTGCCCCTGCAGCAACTGCCGCGCGATGTTGAGCAGCTGAGCGGGCTCGGGCTGCCCGTCGACCTCGGCGAGGGCATTGCCGAGCAGGACGTTGTCGCGAAGGCCCGGCACCGTCTCGGGTGCCTCGGGGGCCTCCATCGCGCCGGGCTGGCGTGCCGAGGGACGAGCTGCCACGGGCGGAGCCGACGAGGGCTCGGGAGTGTCGGGGCCGGCGCCCACCCCGCGGAACGACGACATCGAGATGCCCACGGTCGGGGCGGCTTCGGCCGGAACCTCCGCGGCCGGAGCGGCATCGCTCGGGCCCGCGGGATCGACGGGCTGTTCGCCCGGCTCGATCGCGGTGTCGGGCCGGTCGGCCGATACGTCGTCGGAGTCGGACTTCTTGCGGCGCGAGAAGAGAGCCATTGCGCAAGCCTATCCGGGCGGTCCGCGGGCCGGGCCCGGCGGGGTGCCGCGAACGGCGTCCGCGCCCCGGTCGAGGCCGCGACCGCATGGCGTTCCTGCGCGGGACGGCGCCTGCGGGCACCGATAAACACGATCAGCGCCGATAAACGCGAGGAGCACGCGTTTCCGCGCGTGGATCGCGTTTCTGCGTGGGATGGATTAGCGCGAGCGCCACGCCGCCGCGCTCGCGCTGGCACCCCCACCCGCGCACGCGCACGGCACGCGCACGCGCCGCCGTACTCACGCCCGCCGCACCCGCGCCCGCGCCTCCGCGCACCCACGCACGCCGCACCCGCGAACGCGCACGGCACGCGCCCGGCTTACACCCGCGGCCCCCCGCCCGCGCACGCGCACACGCCCGTGGCACCACACGCCGGGCACGGCACGCCGGCTGCCCGGGCCAGGAGCCCGCGAACCGCCTCGCGACGCGTTCTACAGCTTGGTGATGGGCGCGATCTTGACGAGCAGCTTCTTCGGCCCGACCGTGTCGAAGCGCACGTGCGCCACGCGCTTGGCGCCTTCGCCGGTCACGGCGTCTACACGGCCCTCGCCGAAGTCGTCGTGACGGATGCGGTCGCCCGACGCGAGCTGCATGTCGCCGTTGTCACGGACCTTCGCCGGGATGCGGTTGGGGAACTTGCTCGGGTCGGCCGGCGCGCGCTTGGGCAGCGGCACGAGGTCGTCGCCGTAGCGGTTACCCGCGCTCCCGGCCTGGCCGGGCCGTCGTCCGCGGGCGTTGAGCGCACGCGACTGCGAGCCCCCGCGGCCGTTGACGTCGCCGGGCGACTGCCGCCAGTCGATGAGGTCGGCGGGGATCTCCTGTAGGAACCGGCTGGGCATCGCGACCGTGACCTCGCCGAACTGCGCGCGGGTCATCGCGAGCGAGAGGTGCAGACGCTTGCGGGCGCGGGTGATGCCGACGTAGAACAGCCGGCGTTCCTCCTGCGGCCCGCCCGGCTCGTTCGCCGAGATGCGGTGCGGGAGCAGGTCTTCTTCGACGCCGGTGAGGAACACCGCGTCGTACTCGAGGCCCTTCGCCGTGTGCAAGGTCATGAGCGACACCGAGCCTGACGCGTCGTCGAGGTCGTCGGCATCGGCCACGAGGGTGACCTCGGTGAGAAAGTCGATGATCGTGCCCTCGGGGTTGTTGCGCGCGAACTCCCGCGTCACCGCGACGAGCTCGTCGAGGTTCTCGAGACGCGCCTCGTCCTGCGGGTCTTTGCTCGCGCGCAGGGCATCGAAGTACCCGCTCTTGTTCAGCAGCAGCGTGAGACCCTCGGTGACCGAGGTGGAGGGAGCGAGCTCTCCGGATGCCGGGAGCATGACCGCCGTGGCCTCGGTCAGCACCGCGTCGAGCTGGTCGATGGCCTTCTGCAGCTTGGGGCCGACGCCGATCTGGGCCGAGTTGGCCAGGGCATCGCGGAAGGTGATCCCGTGCTCTGCGGCGTAGCGGGCGATGGCCGTCTCGGTGACGTCGCCGATACCGCGGCGCGGCCGGTTGAGGATGCGCCGGAGGGCCATCGAGTCGGCGGGATTGGCCACGGCGACGAGGTATGCGAGGGCGTCTTTGATCTCGGCGCGCTCGTAGAACTTGGTGCCGCCCATGATCTTGTAGGGCACGGCCGAGCGGATGAAGATCTCTTCGAGCGCACGCGACTGCGAGTTGGTGCGGTAGAACACCGCGACGCCAGAGTAGTCGACGCCCTTCTTGTGGAGTGCCTCGATCTCGTCGGCGACGAACTGCGCCTCATCGTGCTGCGAGTAGCCGGTGAAGCCGATGATCGGATCGCCCGCGCCGACGTCGGTCCAGAGCTTCTTGTCTTTGCGGTCGAAGTTGTTTGAGATCACCGCGTTGGCCGCGGAGAGGATGTTCTGCGTGGAGCGGTAGTTCTGCTCGAGCAGTACGACCTTGGCGCCCGGGTAGTCGCGCTCGAACTCGCTGATGTTGCGGATGTCGGCGCCGCGGAACGCGTAGATCGACTGGTCGGAGTCACCGACGACGGTGAGGGATGCGGCGTCTTCGCCCGCCGGCTCGGCGTCGAAGATCATCATGCCGCCCGACGAGAACGGCTCGGCGTCGGCGCCGGGAGGCCGTGTCAGCTCGTGGATGAGCGCGTATTGCGCGTGGTTGGTGTCCTGGTACTCGTCGACCAGGATGTGCCGGAACCGCTTGCGGTACCGGTCGGCCACCTGCGGGAACGCCCGGAACAGGTAGACGGTCTGGGCGATGAGGTCGTCGAAATCGAAGGCGTTGGCGCGCTGCAGCTCGCGCTGGTACGAGCCGAAGATCTCGACGAACACGCGCTCGGCCGGGTCGCTCATGTTCGCGGATCGCGCGTAGGACTCGGCATCCGCCAGCTCGTTCTTCAGCTTGGAGATGCGGCTCTGGGTACCAGCCGGGGTGAGGCCGAACGAGTCGCCCTCGTGCTCTTTGACGAGACGCTTGATGAGGGCACGCGAGTCGCCGGAGTCGTAGATGGTGAACGACTTGGTGAAACCGAACTGCTCGGCCTCGCGGCGGAGAATGCGCACGCAGGCGGAGTGGAACGTCGAGATCCACATGCCGTCGGCCTTCTGACCGATGAGCTGGTGCACGCGCTCGCGCATCTCGCCCGCGGCCTTGTTCGTGAAGGTGATCGCGAGGATCTGGCTGGGATACGCCTCGCGCGTGCGCAGCAGCGAGGCGATGCGCCGCGTGAGCACGCTCGTCTTACCGGAGCCCGCGCCCGCGACGATGAGCAGCGCCTGGCCGCGATAGGTCACGGCCTCGCGCTGCGGACCGTTCAGCCCCTCGAGGAGGTCGGCGTCGGGTCGGGATGCCGACGGTCCGGGACCGTCGACGATGAGGGGCGTGGAGGCGTCGGTCATGGCGGGGTCAAGTCTAGGCGGGGCCCCCGACATCGGCCCCGTCGGGGCTCAGCTCCGCGCCTCCCCCGCCGCACCCGACGACAACAGCGACTGCGCGCGCGAGAAGTGCTCGGCATCCACCGTCACGTCCCAGCGCTCGGCCTCGAAGCCCTGCACCGACGAGAAGTCGCGGCGTCCGCCCGTGAACGCGTGCCCGGCAAAACCGAAGACGGCACCCCAGACGGCTCCGAGCACGAGGCCCAGCAAGACGAAACCGAGGAAGCCGTTGACGCTGAGCAGACCGATCAGCACGCCGATCATCAGGCCGAACCAGGCCCCCGACGCGGCTCCGAGCCCGGCCGCGCGACCGCGCGTGAGGCGGCCCGTCACCTGCTCGACGATCCGCACGCCGGTTCCGACGATCGCGGTGTGCTCGACGGGGAAGCCCGCGTCGGACAACCGGTCGACGGCGGCTTGTGCCCCGGTGTAGTCGGTGAAGCTCGACAGGACGCGGCGTTCGGGCGTGGCCCGGGTGATGTCGGACATGGCGGTTCCTTCCCTCGGTGGCCCCACGCTAACGGCGCCTCCCGCTCGCCGCGGGGCGGTTGCGCGTCGGGGGAGCCCGGGTTAGGGGCCAAGAGTCAAACCCGCACGCCATTCAGGCGACACCTGGATGATGGAGGCATGCGCCTGATCCTCAACGTCCTCTGGCTCGTCCTCTCGGGCTTCTGGCTCTTCCTCGGCTACCTCGCCGCGGGGGTCGTGCTGTGCATCTTCATCGTCACGATCCCCTGGGGCATCGCGTCGTTCCGCATCGGCCTGTACGCCCTGTGGCCGTTTGGTCGTGAGATCGTGGCGAAGAGGTCGGCGGGAGTCGGCTCGTTCCTCGGCAACGTCGTCTGGGTGATCCTCGCCGGATGGTGGCTGGCCCTGGGCCACGTCTTCACCGGACTGCTGCTGTGCGTCACGATCATCGGCATCCCGCTCGGGATCGCGAACTTCAAACTGGTCCCGGTGTCGCTCATGCCGCTGGGCAAAGAGGTGCGTGAGATCGGTCGCGGCGGGCCGTTCGACCAGACCCTGGGACGCTGACGCTCAGCGCCCGTACACGCGGCGCGGCAGAGCGAGCAGGATGCCGACCACCAGCGCGACCCCGCCGATCACGGCCGTGGTCGTCATGATCTCGAGGGGAAACGCCCCTTCGCGTGCTCCGCTGAAGCGCGCGAGATCCCAGGGAAGCACTCCGATCTGCTCGTTCCAGGAGCGGAGCGCGTCGTGCGCCCCCATCACCGCGATGGTCGCCGCGGGCAGGGCGTAACCGACGCCCATCCCGGCGAGGGCGACGCCCGCAGCACGACGGCGGCCGAGCTGCGCCGAAAGCGACCACCCGGCCACGACGAACACCCACGCCACCAGCGCGAAGGCGACCGCGAGGTAGAGGATGCGCACCCACGGCTGCGCCCAGATCGTCGGCCAGACGCCGTCCGGCCCCGACAGCGACACGGCCGACAGCGCGACCACGCACCGCAGTACGAGGGCCCCGCCCACCGCCGCGATGATCGGCCAGGGCGAGCGGCGCCCGAGCAGCAGACGCACCGTGGCGGCGAACACGAGCCACCCGGCGACGGCGATGAGGATGCCCCACAGCCCGTCGCGCGGCGTCTGGACGACCCGCGTCATCACGAGGAGCGCGCCCGGCACCAGGACCATGAGCCAACGGTCCAGCGGCAGCAGGCCGAGGCTCGACTCCCGCGACCGCCACGGCCGGGTGGAGGCGATCCACGACGCGCGCGCGGCAGCGGCGCCGGGTCGTCGAACCAGACGCGTGCGCGCGGCGATCGCACCGATCAGCAGCCAGACCACGCCGAAGACCAGCAGCACGCGCGCGACCCATTCCGCCGTCGGGTCGACCGTCACCTGCTCGCGCGTGAACGGATCCACCAGCACGGCCAGAACCGTGCCGACGGCGAGGAGGATCACGGCGACGCTGAGGGCCAGGATGCCTCGCCCCGCCGTCGTCGCCATGCACCCACGTTACCCGCCCGTTCCTGGGCTTCCGCCCGGCCGGCGGCGGACATCGGAGCGGGTGAATTCGAGCGTGGGCCGGGGTGACGGCATCCGTTCCGCTCGAGCATCGCCGTCCCGCGGAGTCCACCGCCGACACGCCGTCCCTCGACCCCGGGAACCGGCGTGTCCCGCCCCAACTCCGCCGGACGGTCCCGGATGCCGGGAACCCGCCGCCCCGCCCGACCGAAACACCCGCAGCCCGACACCGCCCCCGACCGACCGTCACGCGGAGTCCACCGCCGACACGCCGTCCCCCAGCCACGGCAACCGGCGCGTCCCGCCCCGACTCCGCCGGACGGTCCCGGATGCCGGGAACCCACCGCCCCACCCGGCCGAAACACCCGCAGCCCGACACCGCCCCCGCCCGACCCTCCCGCGGAGTCCACCGCCGACACGCCGTCCCCCAGCCACGGCAACCGGCGTGTCCCGCCCTGACTCCGCCGGACGGTCCCGGATGCCGCGGACCCGCCGCCCCGCCCGGCCGAAACACCCGCCGCCCGACACCGCCCCCGACCGACCGTCCCGCGGAGTCCACCACCGACACGCCGTCCCCCAGCCACGGCAACCGGCGCGTCCCGCCCCGACTCCGCCGGACGGTCCCGGATGCCGGGGCCCTCCGCCCCGGGCTCACCCCCTGTCGTGCAGGGTGACGTGGTAGCCGTCGGGGTCGGCGAAGGTGAAGGTGCGGCCGAACGGTCCGTCGATCGGGGCCATGACGATCCGGTGCCCGTCGGCGGCGAGGGCGTCGTGCATCTGCTGCACCTCGGTGGCGTGGAGCCAGACGGCGACGCCGACGCCCGGCTGGTCCACGCCGGTGAGGTCGGTGCCGGGCGCGAGGTCGCGCAGAGCGAAGGCGATCGGTGCGGTGTCGAAGACGACGGCGTGAGGAGGGCCGGTGGGCGAACGGCGCAAGCCGAGGTACTTCTGGTAGAAGGCGTGGGAGGCGGCGAGGTCGCGCACCTGCAGAGAGATGAAGTCGGGTCCGGTGGCGGGCATGGCATGCTCCTTGCGTGTCAGTTATCTGACACAGAGCGTATGTCAGAATACTGACATGGCGCAAGAGGCAATCGACTTGGACACCTCGCTCGGCTACCTCCTGAAAGAAGCGGCGAGCGCTCTGCGCGCAGCAATGGAAGACGTGCTACGCCCACTCGGAATGACGATCACGCACTACTCCTGCCTCGAGCTGCTCGCCCAGCGGCCCGGCCTGTCGAACTCCGACCTCGCGCGCGGCGCTTTCGTCACACGACAGTCGATGAACGTGCTGCTGCAGAGCCTCGAGCGCGACGGCATCGTCGAGCGACCGGACACCGCCCCTGTCGGCAAGGCGCTCCCCACCCGCCTCACCGAGAAGGGCCGACGCACCCTCGCTGCGGCGAGCGCCGCCGTCCGGTCCGTCGAGAAGCGCATGCTGAGCGGGATGACGGATGCCGAACAGGCCGCCGCCCTGCACGCGTTGCGATCGATGATCACGGCGCTCCGTGACTGAGACGTACGACGACGCGCAGATTGTGTAACAATCCATGCATGCTTCCCGCCCTCGCGATCCTCGCCGCGGCGCTGTGTTTCTCCACCACGGGCACGGCGCAGGCCCTCGCGGGCGTCGACGCCTCGCCGCTCGCGGTCGGGGCGGCACGGATCGTGGTGGGTGGTGGCATCCTGGGCCTTCTCGCCCTGACGCAACGCGCGCCCGTGCGGCCGCACCGCGGCTCTCGAACGTCGACGTCGGCACTCATCGCCATCGGAGCGGTCGGAGTGCTCGCCTACCAGCCCCTGTTCTTCCTCGGCACGCGCGAGAACGGTGTCGCAATCGGCACGGTCGTCGCCCTCGGCTCGGCGCCCATCGCCACCGGGATCGCGGATGCCGTGCGCCTGCGCCGCGCCCCGTCACCGCGCTGGATGCTGGCGACCGCCGTCGCCCTGCTCGGGGTCGTTCTCGTGTCGGGCATGACCGGCGGCGCGACCGCGCTCGCCCCGGCGGGCCTACTCGCCTCGGCGGGCGCGGGAATGTCGTACGCCCTCTATACGGTGTGCGGCAAAGCGTTGATCGAGAGGGGGTGGAATTCCACGCGCGTCATGGGGGCGGTATTCGGCGTCGCCGCCGTGGCGAGCCTGCCCGTGCTCCTGCTCGCCGGAGCGTCATGGCTCCTCACCCCGAACGGTCTTGCCCTCGCCCTGTGGCTCGGGGTGGTGACGACGGCGATCGCGTACCTGCTGTTCGGGTGGGGCCTGGCGCGCTTGAGCGCCGTCACCGTGTCGACGCTGACGCTGGCCGAACCCCTCGCCGCCACCCTGCTCGGCCTCTTCGTGCTGCGCGAGCAGCTCACGCTGGTCAGCGGCATCGGCCTGGCCCTCATCGCGGTGGGCCTCGCCGTGGTGTCGGCTCCGTCTCGTCGTGGTGAGGAGGTTCCGGATGCCGCGGCACGGGCCTGACGCGAACGAAGGCGCTGCGGCCGGGGCGGGCCGCACCCCGCCGGGAGAGGCCGAGCGCATCGCCGCGGATGCCGCGGCACTCACGACCGCAGCCGCGCGCCGATCTTCGCCGTCCGTCCCCGGCCCCCGCACCGCCGACGCGGTCGCCGCCGCCGTGCGCTCCGAGATCCTGTCGGGCGAACTCGCGCCCGGCACCCCGCTGCGGGAAGAGGATCTCAGCGCGGCTCACGGCGTCTCGCGGCACACCGCGCGCACCGCTCTCGCCACGCTGACCGCCGAGCGACTCACCACCGCCGAACCGTACCGCGGAGTCCGCGTGTCCCTTCTCGACGACGACGCCCTGATCGCCCTGCAGCAGTTGCGATGCGCCCTCGAGACCGAGGCCCTGCGGATCGTGCGCGATCGCGGCATCCGCCCCTCCGCCGCCGGCGCCGCGCTCGATGACCTGGCCGTGGCCGAGGCCGCGGGCGACTGGCCCGCCACCCTCGATGCCCACGCTCGCGTGCATCTCGCACTCGTGGACGCGTCCGGCTCTTCGCGCATCGCCGAGGAGTACCGCCGCCTCGACGGCGAGATGCGGCTGCTGCTCACGCACGTGCGGCCGGCGTACGCACCGGGGGCACTGACGGAGGAGCACCGCGCGTACGTCGAGGAGGCGTTGCGAGACCCGGAGCGGGTGGTCCGCGCGCACCTCGAGCACTCGACGCGGGCGATCATCGACGGGCGCGCCGGTCGCTGACGAGCGCCCCGAGCGCCATACGACGACACATCGCGTCACGCCGCGCAACGCCTCTTCGCCCTTCCTGCACCCCGGGTTAGCGTGGGGACACATCGCGGCGATCCGGGCGGTCCCGGGCCTCGGCTCATAACCGAAGGCGTGGCGGGTTCGACTCCCGCCGTCGCGTCTACGCCTCAGTTGAGACCGCGTCGGCGCCGGCACGCGGAGCCGGCCGGCGCTTCCGCACCTCGCGCAACACGATCTGCTCCGGGCACACCGTCGACAGGAAATCGCCGACCGACAGCGCCAGCCGTTCGCCGACGAGCGAGTACAGGATGCGGTTCGCGTCACGCCGCTCCGAGATGAGACCGGCTTGGCGTAGCACGCCGAGGTGCCGCGAGATGGTCGGCCCGCTCGCGTCGAACCGCGCCGCGATCTCACCCGCGGCCATCTCACCGTTCTTGAGATCTTGCAGGATCTGGCGCCGCGTGGGGTGCGCGAGAGCCGCGAAGATGTCGGATGCCGTGTCGGTCACGGAACCCAATCTAGCACTGTAGCTAAATTGCGTGTAGCTTCTTCGCTAAATAGCGAAGGATGACTCATGACCGAGCAGACGAACACGCGGGTCCGAAAGAACCCCGCATCCCGCCTCCCGCCGATGGCCGCGACGATCGCCCAACGCGTGCTCGTCAACTACCGCGTCGACCCCGACGTCGCCGGGTCTCTGCTACCTCAGGGCTTGCGCCCCCAACTCGTCGCCGGCAGCGCGGTCGCGGGCGTCTGCCTGATCCAGCTCACGGCTTTACGCCCCACATGGTTCACCCCCGCGGTCGGACACCGCAGCCGAAATGCCGCGCACCGCATCGCG
This sequence comes from Microbacterium sp. SORGH_AS_0421, assembly GCF_030818635.1. Taxonomy (NCBI): domain Bacteria; kingdom Bacillati; phylum Actinomycetota; class Actinomycetes; order Micrococcales; family Microbacteriaceae; genus Microbacterium; species Microbacterium sp. SORGH_AS_0421. Next base: position 1,763,039 of record NZ_JAUTAO010000001.1, on the reverse strand, counting down.
GTCGAGTGGAACACCGCAGACGGCCCGCGAACCGGCGTGTACATTCCCCGCCGTCACAGCTCCTCGCGCCTCGTCCGACTCGTCGGCGGTCGCGTCTTCCCCGGAACGCACGCCCCGGCGAGCGTCGACTTCCGCACCACCGCCGACGACCTCGCGGTCAGCGTCGACGCCGACGACCTGCGCGTGCGCGTCACGGCTCGCCGGGGTCCCGGCATCCCGTTCCACAGCCGCCTCTTCGAAACGCTCGAAGACTCGTCGGCCTTCTTTCAAAAGGATGCCGTGGGGTGGTCCCCCACGCGCTCCGGCCCGCTCGAGGGCCTCCGGCTCGACACCGACGCGTGGCGCGTCGAGCCGCTCGCCGTCGCCGACCTCTCGTCGACCTTCTTCGAGACCCTGCCCGCCGGCGCCGCCGAGTTCGATCACGCCCTGCTCATGCACTACGTCCCGACTCGATGGAGCAGCGTTTCCGAACCCGCACCGGCCCCGTGACTGCTGCCAGACTGGACGCATGACCTCCCCCGAGCCCCAGGACGTACCCGTCGGCAGCGAGGGCATCCGCCTCGGCCAGTTCATGAAGTTCGCCAGCATCCTCGACTCCGGCGGAGACGTGAAAGAGGCGATCATCGACGGCTACGTCGAGGTCAACGGTGAGGTCGACCGCCGCCGCGGCCGCCAGCTTCAGGTCGGCGACGTCGTGACCTTCGAGGGGCGTTCGTTCCGCGTGCAGGCCTGAGCCGCACCGCGACGCGAAAGGCCCGCCACCCCGAAAGGGGAAGCGGGCCTCGAAGCACCCTGCGCTCGTGACACAGGATGCCGCTCGAGCTCAGTGCTCGTCGTAGTGATCGGCGTGCAGCGCGTGACGGTGTCCGTCGTGCACGTAGTCGGCGTGGCCGTCGTGCTCGACCTTCTCGTGACCGCAGTCATCGCCGTGGGCGTGCTCGTCGACGGTGTGCTCGGCCTTCGACTCGTGCTCGTCGTAGTGGTCGCCGTGGAGGGCGTGGTGATGGGTCCCGTGCACGTAGTCGACGTGGTCGCCGTGCTCGATCTTCTGGTGGCCGCAGTCGTCGCCGTGCGCGTGCTCGTCGACGGTGTGCTCGGCGTGGGTCTCAGCGATGCTCATTGTTCGTTCCCCTGGTCGTTCGGTTCCTGGACGTGGGCGATCGCATCGAGCACGACATGAGCGACGTGCTGGTCGGCGAGGGCATAGCGGATCTCTTTGCCCTCGCGTTCCGAGCTGACGAGCCCCGACTGCCGCAGGGTCCGCAGGTGCTGTGACACCAGCGGCTGCGAGAGTCCGGCGCGCTCGGCGAGCGCGCCGACCGTGAGCGGTTCGCGGCTCAGCAGCCAGACGAGCGCCAGACGCGACTCGTTGCCGAGAACCTTGAACAGCTCGGCGGCCTCGTCGAGCCCCGCGATCTTGTCCACGACACCTAGACCACCACACACATGCACGGATTGCAATGTGTTCACCTATCTGGGAACGGTTCTCGTTTCCGTTATCGCAGCGACCCGGCGATCACCCCTGTCGACCCTTGAAGCGCGGGTTGAGCTTGTTGATCACGAACACCTTGCCGCGCCGACGCACGACCTGCGCACCGGGCTGTTTCTTGAGGGACTTGATCGACGCTCGGACCTTCATGGCATCCTCCTTGTTGATAAGCGTTATCAATAACAAGCTAGAGTGTCCCCACTCCCCTGACAAATGAGAGGTGGATGCCATGCCCCGCACGATCGCCATCATGGGCGTGTGCGCCCCCGAGCGCCGGACCTACTCGGAACGGACCGCCGTCGCCCTGTCGCGGCCCCTTCATCTGCTGCGGTACGCCGACCTCCGCGTGCCTCACGCGCTCCCGCTCCCCCGGCCGCGCGCGGACGACACCGCGTCCGTGGTCGATCTCGGCACCGACGTCGACCTCATCCACTCGATCGCGGCACGCGGCGGACCCGAGGTCGAGGCGGTGTGCGTCGTCGACGCCCGCCACATGATCGGCGACCTTCTCGACGACGCCCCCCTGTCGGCAGCCGCGAATCACGGTGACACCCGCGGTGACGTCGGCGCGCGGGCGCGTCAGGCCGCCCTCGCGCTGGAGCTCGCGACCCGCATCGTCTGGGTGAACTGGGAGCAGGTGCCGACCCCGGCGCTGGCGGTGCAGATGGCACTGGCCTCGCACCTGAACCCGACAGCGGTCGTCCGGCTGTCGCGCGACCCGGTGAGCGACCTGCACTCGGCCGCGACGCACGAGGGCGAGATCCTGGAGCGCGCCGGATGGGTGCACGCCCTCAACGGCGAACACGACCCCTACATGCGCGACAACCGCGTGATGACGCTCCGCTACGAGCAGCTGCGGCCGTTCCACCCCGCGCGCCTCTCGGCGGCACTCGACCGGCTGGACGCGGGCGCTGCCGGACGCCTGGTGCGCTCGGCGGGCTTCTGCCGCCTGGCGTCTCGCCCCGGCATCCTGGCTCGGTGGGAGCACGTGGGCTCCGCGATGTGGATCGAGCCGCTCGGCACCGACGACGGCCGCATGGGCATGGGCCAGGAGATCGTCTTCACCGGACTCGATCTGTCGGCACCGAAGCTCGCGCACGTCCTCGACCACGCGGCCCTCACCGACGACGAGCTCGCCGCCGGGCCCTCGGCGTGGCTGGCGTTCGATGACCCCCTGCCTGCCTGGCCCGCGGTGGATTCGTCGATCCCGGATGCCACCGACTGACCGTGTCAAGCCGGTCGCCCGCACCGCACCGGAGGAGGAGCGTGAGCGCATGAGCACTCCTGACATCCCCTCCCGCCACTCCGACGACGCTCGCGCCGACTCGGCCGCCCCCACCGACGCCGTGACCGACGAGGTCCGCGAAGACGCCGCCGAAGCCGAGGAGCACGTGAGCCTCGACGACCACACCGGCGACGCCCTCGACGGCGACGACGCTCCCGCCGCCGACCCCGGGTTCCCGGCGGCCGAAGGACACGCCTGAGTCTCGCAACGAACCGGCGGGGCGCCCATCCTGATCCAGGAGGGTGCCCCTCGCCCGTTTGCGCGCGCACGGCCACCGTGAGCGATGACCGGCGGCACGCCCGGCGGGCGACGGCGGCCGACGGGCCGCGCTAGGCGATGCGCGTCCCCGGCGGCAGCCTCTTCGCGGGCGTGCGCGTGCGGGCGACGCCCCATGCGAGCAGACCACTCGCCAGCAGCAACTGGACGAACAGCCCGACGAACCAGCTCGGCGCGGTGCCCGCGACTCGCTGCTCGGTGCTCGGGTAGGCATCGACGTTCCACCCGCGGGATTGAGCACATCCGTCGAACGACGTGGTCGCTTCGGGAGCGATCTGCGCCAGACGGACGCCGGAGGCGATCTGCGAGAACAGGTCGGTCGGGTAGCCGTCGACGTACGTCGGCGGAGTCGCGTCGGCGAGGATCACGAAGGGGTTCGCCGCGAGGATCCACCACACGCGATCGAAACGCGGCTGCTCGGAGAGGGTGCGGGACTCGACGCACGGCAACTGGTCGTAACTCGGGCAGTCGGTCGAGCGCACCGGGGCGCCGGGGTCGCACCCGGCAGGGATGGCGTTCCAATCGACCTCGCGGCTGATCGTCGTCGTCTGGGTGCGCAGAGCCGCACCCCCGAGTCCGAAGGCGATCAGCGTCCCCACCGTCAACGCCGCCACCAACAGATACGTCGACGCGACGGAGAAGATCGGCCGGGCGATCACCGCGCTCAGCCCCACCCCGATCGCTGCGACGATGCCGACCTCGATGATCAGGATGCCGAGCGAGGTCACGATCGCACCGGGGTTGAGCGCTCCGGCGAGGGTCGCAACGACCAGGAACGGCAGCGCCACCACGAGGAATGCCAGTCCCGAGATCCACGCGGCGAGGAACTTGCCGATCACGATCTCGATCGTCGTGACGAGAGTGACCTGGACGGGGGCGAGGGTCGCCGCATCCCGATCGCCGTTCACCGCGCTGCCGCTCAGGGTCGGTGAGACCAGCAGCGTGAGCAGCAGCACGAGCATGATGACGAGCGAGAAGAACCATTCGCTGCCGCCCGTCGTGAGCGAGAACGCGGCGAACGAGAGGCTCAGCAGGGCGATGAGGATGACCGCGAAGATCCCGAGCAGCACGTACCAACCGACGGAACGCACGCGCTGACGCAGCTCGATACCGATGATCGTGCGAAGGCGATGCAGGTTCACGAGGCGCTCCCGTCGTCGGTACGGTCGGCGGGCGGCTGCCAGGAGCCGGGTGGTGCGGGATCGACCACCGGTGTGGAAGCGCCCTCGGGTACGGACGGCGATGCGTCGGCCCGCAGATCGAGGAACGCGTGCTCGAGATCGCCGACGGCCGGGGCGAACTCGACGATCGGCAGCCCCGCGCTCACGAGCGAACGCAGACCCGCGACGGCGCCCGCCTCGTCGACGAAAGGCACGAGCACGTCACGCCGGTCGACGCGCACCTCGCCGGTCGTGCGCCCGAGGGCGGCCGCGACGTCGTCGCGCACGGCGTCCGGGGAGCGGGCGACGTCGGCGGGGACCCGCACCCGCCACACCCGCACGCGGGTCGCCGCGGCCGCGACGCGGTCGGTGCTGACGGTGCGCCCGTCGACCAGGAAGACGGCGTCGTCGACGACCTCTTCGAGCTCCGCGAGCACGTGGCTCGAGATGAGGATGGTGCGCCCCTCGGCCGCCAGCCGCCGCAGCAGCACGCGCAATGCGATGCGCGCTTGAGGGTCGAGGCCGGAGGCGGGCTCGTCGAGCAGCAGCACCCGGGGGTCGTGCACCAGAGCACGCGCCAACGCCAGTCGCTGCTTCTGCCCTCGTGACAGAACCCGGGCGGGAGAGGCGGCGAGCGCGCCGAGGTCGACGAGCTCCAGCAGGTGGTCGGCCCGGGCCCGTGCGTCCTCGCGCGAGAGGTCGTAGAGCTGCGCGGTCGCCACCAGCACCTCGCGCGAGGTGAGGCTCGGCCAGGCGCCGAGGGAATCCGGCATCCATCCGAGAAGACGACGCGCGCCGGCGGGGTCGGACACGGGGTCGATTCCGCCGATGCGCATCTCGCCCTCGTCGGGTCGCAGAAGCGACGCGAGCATGAGCATGAGCGTTGTCTTGCCCGAACCGTTGGGCCCGACGAGTCCGGTGACCCGGCCGGGCAGGGCCGTGAACGTCACCTGCTGTACGGCGTGCACCGCTCCGAAGGAACGTTTGACTCCCGCGACGTCGATACCGGCATCCATAGCCTCACCATAGAGGGAGCCTCCGACACCGCCGAGGGCTCTCGTCGTCGAGCGGCCGTCACGCGCCGACGATGGCGAGGTTCACCAGGGCTTTTCGCTCGGTCGCCGCCCGCGCGTGTCCTCGATGCGCTTCAGGATGCCGCGAGCGCCCGCCCCAGGGCATCGCCCGACGCCCACGCGGTGCGGACGGCGGCGCTGTCGCCCCACGCGTCCCCGCAGGCGGAGAGCCCCGGCGAGCGGAAGAACGGTTGCCCGGTCGTTTCGACCGGCCGGGCGAAGGTCCAGCGATGCGCGTGCGTCGACACCGGCTCGACATCGATGCCGAGCAGCCGCCGGGTCGCCGCGAGCACCGGGGCGATGGCCGCCTCGGGATCGTCGAGGTGCTGTCGGGCGCGATCGGCCGTGGTGTGGACGACGAGCACGGCAGCGTCGTCCCCGCGGCGGTCGCCGTCGTCGGCGAGGAACGACACGTCGGCGTCGCCGTCGGCGAAGGCGCCGTGCAGGTCGGCATCCCACTGCCGCTGATCCCACCGCAGGACGACGGCGATCACCGGATCCCACTCCTGGGCGCCGCCGGGCGCCTCACCGGTCAGTCGCGCCGCCTGCGGGGCCGGCATCGCCAGGACGACCTCGCCCGCATCCTCACCGTCGACCCGGAAGGGCCCCGCGTTTTCGACGACACGCTCCGACGAGACCTCGAGCCCCTCGGCGAGGTCGAGAGCGAGCGAGCGCAACCCGGCGGGAGCGGCCCACCGCATCGGTCCGGGCTTGGGCGTGCACCCGCCATCGGGGTCGATCACCTGGAACGTGTCGGTCCACGGCCGCGCGAGCCCGCGCTCCTCCCAGTCGGCGACGACGTGGGCGAAGCCGTCAGCCTCGCCGACCACGAAGTACGACGCCCCGAGATCCACGGGCCGCCCGTCGATCGTGCGGCTCGACAAACGTCCGCCCACCCGGCGCCCGCGATCGAGCACGCTCACCGCGCGACCGGCCTCGTGAACCGCCCGCGCGCACGCGAGACCCGAGATCCCGCCGCCGATCACCGTCACATCCATCGTCATGCGGCCATCCTGTCGGCTGCGTGCGCGCCGGGCGTCGGGGTTGCGCAGGGCGAACTCCTGAGAATCGCCGCCTCGACGCGGTCCAGCGACCGAAACGACCGACACGCGGGTCGAAACTCAGGAGTTTCGTCCCGCCCCGAAGAACTCGACGCCCAGATCGGGATGATCCACGAACACCCCGTCGAGTCCGGCGTCGCGCAACACGGTCCACTCGCGTCGCCAGTCGCCGAACGCGGCGTCGCCGCCCGGCCCCCGATAGGCGGGCAGCAGAAAGGCGTTCTCGGGGCGGCACGTCCACGTGAAGACCCGCAGGCCCCGATCCTGCGCCTCGCGCACGAACCGCGCCGGTCCTCGCGCGACGCCGCGCTCATCGGGCGCGAGCACCGAGCGTTTGTCGGGGCTGATCCCCTGCACCTCGCCGGCGAGAACATCGAGACCCGCCGCAGTCAGCATCGAGGCGTACGAGGCGGCGTCCGCCCCGTCGCGCTCCCGCAGATCCCACGGCGCCCCCTGCGCGTCGATGAGCTGCACGAGCGGGATCCGGATGCCGCGCTCTCGCAGCCGCGCCAGGACCAGGGGCTCGAACGACTCGATGACGAGCGCGTCCTCGGCATCCCGCCATCCCGCCGCGCGCAGCTCGGCGTCGACGAGCTCGGCCAGGTCGAACCCGAGTCGGGCGAAGAACGCCGCGTGCTTGATCTCGAGCACCACGCCCACCCCGCCCTGCCCGGCGAGGTCGAGGACGTCGCGAAGGCGCAGCAGCGGTTCGGTGTCGTCGTGGGCCGCGCTGGCGGGGCGGAGGGCGGGAATCCGCTCACGGCAGTGCAGGGTCCGCAGCTCCTCCCACGTGAAGTCCTCGACGAACCAGCCGGTCAGCCGCTCCCCGTCGACGATCTTCGACGTGCGCCGCTCGGCGAACTCCGGTCGCGTCGATACGTCCGTGGTGCCTGAGATCTCGTTCTCGTGCCGCACGACCAGCACGCCGTCGCTCGAGGGGACGACGTCGGGCTCGACAGCATCCACCCCCTCCGCGATCGCCCGCAGATACGAGCCGCGGGAGTGCTCGGGCAGATATCCGGGGGCACCGCGATGACCGATGACGACAGGCACCTCGACACGCTAGCGAGACCGGGTGACGAGCGGGTGCGCTCAAAGCAGAATCCCAGTCAGCACAAGGAATCTGCCGCCCTGCTCGGCTAGTGTTGTCTGACAGCACGGTGCTGTGATCACCATCTTTGGAGTGTGAGTTCCCGTGGCCCTCAACAACCCGGCATTCAACAACCCGGCGTTCCAGGACCCTCGAGCCGGTGGCGCGAATACGCGCTACAGCCCGCCCCCGGCCGTCGATCCCGCCGCCGCCGCCTCGATCGAAGGCGCGTACGCCGCCCCGTCGGCGAGCGCCGTCGACACCGGCCGCATGACGGTCGAAGACACCGTCATGAAGACGCTCGCCCTGTTCGGCATCCTCGTCGTCACGGCCGTCGTCGGCTGGATCTGGTCGATGGCCGGCGTCAGCGCCGCCAACCCGAACCCCAGCGCTGCGCCGATGATCGTCGGTGGCCTCGTCGGCTTCGTGCTGGCGATGGTCGCAACGTTCAAGAAGAAGCCCTCCGTCCCCGTCTTCATCGCCTACGCGGCGTTCGAAGGCCTGTTCGTCGGTGGCATCTCGGCGTTCTTCGAGTTCATCTTCCCGGGCATCGTCCTGCAGGCGACCCTCGGCACCCTGTCCGTCGTCGGTGTGACCCTCGCCCTGTTCGCGAGCGGCAAGATCCGCGCCTCGGCCCGCGCCACCAAGATCTTCATGATCGCCATGGTCGGCTACATGGTCTTCGCCCTGCTCAACCTGGGCCTGATGCTGTTCAACGTCCCCATCGCGGGCGGTGCCTTCGGCCTGTACAGCATGAAGATCGCGGGTATCCCGCTCGGTCTGGTCATCGGCGTCTTCGTGGTCATCATGGCCGCGTACTCGCTGGTGCTCGACTTCGACCAGATCCAGCGCGGCGTCCGTAACGGTGCCGCCCGCGTCTACGGCTGGGTCGGCGCCTTCGGCATCATGGTCACCGTCGTGTGGCTGTACGTCGAGATCCTGCGCATGATCGCGATCCTCCGCGGCAACAACTGACGTCGCGTTCTCGCGAGAAGGGCCGTCCCGTTTCGGGGCGGCCCTTCGTCGTGGGGTGCCGGCATCCGGGATCATTCCTCCCGTGCTGGGGCCCCCACGCCGCGCCTGCCCGCCTCCGCGCGCCTGCCCCCCGCCCCGCCTGCACCCCACCCGCCTGCACCCCACCGTTGAGTGTCCAAAACACGCGGACGTCTCGAGAAATGACCCGGGTTTCCTGGACACTCAACAACCCCGCGACCACCCGGCATCCCGCCGCAAGGGGTGCCGCCCGCCGACGCCCCGGCGCTAGCCTCGCGCCATGAGCCCCGCGAAGACGCCGCCCGAGATCCTCGACATCGACGGCCACGAGGTGCGCGTCACGAGCCCCGACCGCGTCGTCTTCACCGAGCCGGGCCTCACCAAGCTCGACCTCGTGCGCTATTACCTCTCGGTCGCCGAGGGCGCCCTCCGCGGGGCCGGCGGCCGGCCGATGGTGCTCAAGCGGTTCTCGAAGGGCCTCGACCAGGAGCCGTTCTTCCAGAAGCGCGTCCCCGAGAACCACCCCGCCTTCATCGACACCGCCACCCTGCACTACGCCTCCGGCACCTCCGCCGAAGAGACGGTGATCCGGGATGCCGCGGGACTGGCGTGGGTCGTGAACCTCGGCTGCCTCGACCTCAATCCGCATCCCGTGCGCGCCGAAGACCTCGATCACCCCGACGAGCTTCGCGTCGACCTCGACCCGATGCCGGGCGTCGACTGGTCGCAGATCGTCGATGTCGCCTTCATCGCCCGCGAGGTGCTCGAAGACCACGGTCTCGTCGGATGGCCGAAGACCTCCGGCTCGCGCGGGCTGCACATCCTCGTGCGTATCCGCCCCGAGTGGGATTACACCGACGTGCGCCTGGCCGCCGAGACCCTCGCCCGAGAGGTCGAGAACCGCGCACCCGGTCTCGCGACCGCCCGGTGGTGGAAAGAGGAGCGCGGTGAGAGCGTCTTCGTCGACTTCAATCAGAACGCCAAGGACCGCACGGTCGCCTCGGCGTACTCGATCCGCGCGCTGCCCGACGCCCGCGTGTCGACGCCGCTCACCTGGGACGAGGTGCGCGACCGCCGTCCCGAGGAGTTCACCGTCCTCACCGTGCCCGAGCGCTTCCGCGCGATCGGCGATCCGCACGCGGGGATCGACGACGCCGCGGGTTCGCTCGATGGACTCCTCGCTCTCGCGAGAGAGCTCGGACCCGCCGAGAAGCCGCCGCGCGGCTCCGACGGTTCCGGCCGCCGCACCTCGACCATGCCGCTCATCGAGGTCGCGCGAACGAAGACGAAGCCCGAGGCGATGGAATCCCTCGAGATCTGGAAACAGCGGCATCCCGAAGCGGCCGCTGGGCTCCACCCCGCCGACGTCCTCGTCGACGGCATGCGCGGGTCGAGTTCGCTCTGGTACCGCGTCCGCGTGAACCTGCAGCACGTTCCGGATGCCGCACGCCCGGCGCAAGAAGCCCTGATCGCCGACTACGACCCCTGGGCCGGCCGCTCGGCATCCTGACCCCGCGCACGCGAGCCCTCCTGCCCCCGCAGGAGCGACGCATCCTGGCCCCGCGTGAGCGACGCGACGAGATGGTTCCGTCCGTAACGGTAGGCCTCGTCGAGATCGCCGCCGAGGCGGAACGCGCCCGCGAGCTCCACCGTGACGAACCCGGTGGCCCAGGCCGTCAGCAGGCGGGCGGCGTCGAGCGCGTGCCCCTCCCCCACGGCCGACGTCGTCGTACGCAGCACCGGCGCGCTCATGGCCGCGAGGCGCTCATCGCCGCCGCGGCCGTCCGAGCGCCTCTCGGGCTACGTCGGCGAGCGTGCGCATCGCACGCGTCGGGCTCACGGCATCCGCCGCCTCTCGCGCCTCGTCCGCGAGGCCCTCTCGCAACGGGTCGTCGGTGAGCACCCGGCGCAGAGCGTCGACGAGGGCGTCGTCATCACCGTCGGGCACCAGGATGCCGCCACCCGAGGCGAGCATGTCGCGCGGGCCGTAGCGGATGTCCCAGGCGACCACGGGCGTTCCGTGCGCGAGGGCCTCGGCGAGGGCCAGCCCCTGCCCCTCGAAGGCGGAGGTCGTGAGGTACACCGCCGCTCGGTCGAGCACGGCGCCCGGATCGGTGGTGAGCCCCGGCAGCGAGACGGCGTGCCGCAGTCCGCGCTCCGCGACGAGGGCCTCGAGCGTCTTCCGCTGCGCCCCCTCTCCCCACAGCTCGAGTCGGGCGTTCGGCACATCTTCGAGCACGCGGGCGAAGGCCTCGATCGCGCGGTCGAGACGCTTTCCCGGGGCGAGCCGCCCCAAGACCACGACGAGGCCGCGCTGCCGCTGCGACGCCGGCACGACGGCATCCGGAGCCTTCACGCCGTGCGGCGCGACCACGTCGTTCGCCCCGGCACCGAAGCGCGCCCGCACGTCGTCGCGCTGGTAGGCGGTCGGCCAGAGCACGGCGTCGAAGCGCGGCGCGATGTCGAACCAGCGCGTCCACAGCGGGTTGAGGTCGGAGTCGGCTTGGAAGGGTGGCTCGAGGTGGATCGTGTGCACCGCGTGCACGATCCGCACGTCGTCATCGCCCCAGCCCGCGATGAGCTCGCCGAGCTGCCGCGACTCGCAGATGACGACGACCGGCCGGTCGTTGTCGACACGGAGCCGGTCGGCCAGGTGCGTCAGCCACGCGCGGTACAGCGCCCCGAATCCGTCGATCACGCCGACGGGTCCGCCCGCGGCATCCCGGATCACGATCGGCGCGGTCGCGAGGTGCCAGTCGGGGTCGATGACCACGGGGAGCTCGACCGCTCCCCCGGCCACGAGGCGGTACTCCAGCGCCGGATCGGCGTCCCCCGCGTGCGCCGCCTCGCGCAACCACGCCGCGGCTCCCCCCTCGGCGTCGACGGCCTCGTCGAAGAGGTTGCGGAAGATCCCGGATGCCGAGGCCGCCCCCCGCTCGACGAAGGTCGCGCGCTGCGCAGAGTGAGCGTCGGCGTCACCCGGGTCGACGGTCAGCAGGAGGGGGTCCGCGCCGGCCAGGGCCATCTGCCGCGCCCGCGCGAGGGTGGCGATCGTGTACCCGCCGTCGAGGTCGGGTATCAGCCGGCTCGACAGGATGAGGTACCACGCGTCGGGGAAGTCGCCGGAAGTCACGCCCCCATCCTCCCCCACCCGCCGCGTCACCCGCGGCACGCCGGAGGCGCGGCAGCCCTGTCCTTCTTTCCGCCGGAAGCGGCGGAGCGCACGCCCAGCCGCGAACGCGAGGACACGTGACACGCCCTCCCGAGTCGATCGGGCCAGGGTCCCGGTTTTGCATACCCTTCGCGGACAGACGGAGCGCCGCCGACGCAGGACGGCGAAGGGGCACCGTCTTCGGGTCGATCGGGGTAGGGGCCCCGCTCTCGACCCGAAGGCGGTGCCCCGGAGCCGGCCGACGACGTCGGCGCGGGAGCGGGCTAGACGCTCACTCCCATTCGATCGTCCCCGGCGGCTTCGACGTCACGTCGAGAACCACGCGGTTGACGTCGCGCACCTCGTTGGTGATGCGGTTCGAGATCTTCGACAGCACGTCGTAGGGCAGGCGCGTCCAGTCGGCGGTCATCGCGTCTTCGCTCGAGACCGGGCGCAGCACGATGGGGTGCCCGTAGGTGCGGCCGTCGCCCTGGACGCCCACCGAGCGCACGTCGGCGAGCAGCACGACGGGGCACTGCCAGATCTCGTTGTCGAGACCGGCTTTGGTCAGCTCGGCGCGGGCGATGGCGTCGGCCTCACGCAGGATCTCGAGACGGTCAGCGGTGACCTCACCCACGATGCGGATGCCAAGGCCGGGCCCCGGAAAGGGCTGACGGCCGACGATGGCTTCGGGCAGGCCCAGCTCGCGTCCGATGGCGCGCACCTCGTCCTTGAAGAGGGTGCGCAGCGGCTCGACGAGCTCGAACTGCAGGTCCTCGGGCAGACCGCCGACGTTGTGGTGGCTCTTGATGTTCGCGGTACCGGCTCCGCCACCCGACTCGACGACGTCGGGGTAGAGCGTTCCCTGCACGAGGAAGCGCACCTGCTCGCCCTCGGCCTTGGCCTCGGCGACGAGGTCGGCCTGCACCTTCTCGAAGGCGCGGATGAACTCGCGGCCGATGATCTTGCGCTTCTGCTCCGGGTCGCTGACCCCGGCGAGGGCGTTCAGGAACGTCTCACGCGCGTCGACGGTGATGAGCTTCACACCGGTGGAGGCGACGTAGTCGTTCTCGACCTGCTCGCGCTCGCCCTGACGGAGCAGACCGTGGTCGACGAACACGGCGATGAGCTGGTCGCCGACGGCCTCGTGAACGAGGGCGGTCGACACGGCGGAGTCGACGCCGCCGGACAGCGCCGAGATGACGCGGCTGCTCCCGACCTGCTGGCGGATGCGCTCCACCTGCTCCGCGATGACGTTGCCGCTGTTCCAGTCGGCGGGGAGCCCTGCGGCCTTGTGAAGGAAGTTCTCGAGCACGTGCTGACCGTGGTCGGAGTGCTTGACCTCGGGATGCCACTGCACGCCGTACATGCGGCGCGCGTCGTTCGCGAACGCGGCGACGGGAGTGTGCGCGGTGCGGGCGAGCACCTCGAAGCCCTCGGGAGCGCGCGAGACCTGGTCGCCGTGGCTCATCCACACGTTCTGCTCGGCGGGCTGCCCCTCGAGCAGCGTGCCCTCGGTGACGACCGTGGCATCCGTCGCCCCGTACTCGCGGAGGCCGGTGTTCGCCACCTCTCCGCCGAGCGCCTTGGCCATCACCTGGAAGCCGTAGCAGATGCCGAGGGTCGGGACGTCGAGATCGAAGACGCCGGAGTCGAGGCTCGGGGCTCCCTCTTCGTACACGGACGAGGGACCACCCGACAGGATGATGCCCACGGGATTCTTCGCCGCGATCTCTTGCGCCGACGCGGTGTGCGGCACGATCTCGCTGTAGACACCGGCCTCGCGGACGCGGCGGGCGATCAGCTGCGCGTACTGGGCGCCGAAGTCGACGACGAGGACAGGGCGCTGGGACGTTTCGGTCTGTTCGGTCACCGGTTGCCTTCCGGGGCGGGAACGGGAGCGGCGGCCTTCGCGGCCTCACGCTCGGCGAGATAGGCGCGCACGCGACGGGCGGTGCGCACCTCGAGGATGAAGGAGAGGAACGGCACCACGCCACCGAGGGCGAGGAAGACGAACCGGCGGAACGGCCACCGCATGAGGCTCCACACGCGGAAGCACGAGATGAGGTAGACGACGTAGAACCAGCCGTGGACCACCAGGATCGCCAGCGAGACGTTCACGCCGTCGCCGGTGGACAGGATCGAACACCCGTTGCCGCCCGGAACGAAGAGCGAGAACCACTGGCAGTCGGGGCCGGGCACGGCATCCGCGAACCACAGGAAGCCACCGGATCCGCCGAGGAACAGCTCCACGTGAATGGGCGTGTACTTCAGGATCATCTCGGCGACGAGCAGAAGCAGGCCAACACCCGTGATGATCGAGCAGATCTGGTAGAACTTCAGGGCTCCGCGGATCGCCGGGAAAGAGGCGAGCTTCGGGGCGCGGGGCATGGAGGCCAGTCTAGTCGCGGGATTCCGCGGCGCCCGCCGCGAGGGCCTCGGACTGTTCGTCCTCGAGATCTTCCACTTCTTTCTCCCAGGCGTCGCGCGCGAGGCGATACCAGAGGTACAGCGCGAAGCCGGCGAAGATGGCCCACTCGGCCGCGTAGAAGATGTTGAGCCAGTTGACGCGCGAGCGCTCATCGGGCGCGGGCGATGCGATCGCGTCGAGCGGGCCGACCGCCGTCTGCGACGCGATGTACTGCCGGTAGACATCGAGACCCTGCGTGTCGTGCCAGCGGCCCAGAAGCATGGCCGGCGACATCTTCACGAGCGTCAGAGGATCGGCGTCGGCGGGAGGAATGGACGCCCCCTCGTCGGAGATGAGACGGCCGGTGACCTCCACCACCGCGGTGGGATCGGCCTCGGCCTCGGCGCGCAGCTCATCGGCGGCCGCATCGGCCTGATCGCGGCTGCTCGTCCACCCGGTGGCGACGGCGATCGACGTCGGCTGAGCCGCGCCGGCGACGCGCAACTGCCCGGTCACCCAGTAGCCCTGGACGTCGTCGTTGTACCGCGACGAGACGACGATGAAGTCGGATGCCACCCAGGTGCCGCTCGTCTCGACCCGCTGTCCCACGAGGGGCTCGGCCAGGTAGTCGCCCGGCTGGACGACGTCGGCGAGCGGTCGCACGATCTCGGTCTGACCCGGCTCGGGGGGTGCGGTGTCGACCGCGCGCCCCAACTGCCACTGCCCCAGCCACGCCAGCGCGCCCGCCACGATGAGCGAGAACGCCAGCAGCGCGATCCAGCGCGGCCGCAGCATGACCTCCCGCAGCGTCGGCGGAAAGATCTGCGGCGGAGCCGGCTCGGTCGTGGGGGTGGAGGTCATGGGGCTCCGGGATCAGTGCCCGTAAGGGGCGACGACGACCTCGACGCGCTGGAATTCCTTGAGGTCGGAGTACCCGGTGGTCGCCATCGACTTCTTGAGGGCGCCGATGAGGTTGGCCGTGCCGTCGGCGACCGGAGCGGGGCCGTAGAGGACCTGCTCGAGCGGACCGACGCGGTCGACCTCGACACGACGACCGCGGGGAAGCTTGGGGTGGTGCGCTTCGGGACCCCAGTGGAAGCCGCGGCCGGGGGCATCGGTCGCGCGGGCGAGCGCGACTCCGAGCATGACCGCGTCGGCGCCCATGGCGAGCGCCTTGACGATGTCACCCGAGGTGCCCACCCCGCCGTCGGCGATCACGTGCACGTAGCGTCCGCCCGACTCGTCGAGGTAGTCGCGGCGAGCGCCGGCGACGTCGGCCACCGCGGTGGCCATCGGGGCGTGCAGTCCGAGGGTGGCGCGCGTGGTCGAAGCCGCTCCCCCGCCGAACCCGACGAGCACGCCCGCGGCACCGGTGCGCATGAGGTGCAGAGCGGCCGTGTAGGTGGCCGCCCCGCCCACGATCACGGGGACATCGAGGTCGTAGATGAACTTCTTGAGGTTGAGCGGCTCGGCGACCTTCGACACGTGCTCCGCCGACACCGTGGTGCCTCGGATCACGAACAGGTCGACGCCCGCGGCGACCACGGTCTCGTACAGGTCCTGCGTGCGCTGCGGCGTGAGGGCGCCCGCGACCGTGACGCCCGCGGCCCGCACCTCGGCGAGGCGATCGCGCACGAGCTCGGGCTTGATGGGCTCGGCGTAGAGCTCTTGCATGCGACGCGTGGCATCGGCATCCGCGAGCGTGGCGATCTCGGCCAGCAAGGGCTCGGGGTCGTCGTAGCGCGTCCACAGCCCCTCGAGATCGAGCACGCCGAGTCCGCCGAGGCGGCCCAGCTCGATCGCCGTGCGGGGGCTGACCACGGAATCCATGGGGGCACCGAGCACGGGGATCTCGAAGGGGAACGCGTCGATGGTCCACGCGGTCGAGACGTCTTCGGGGTTGCGCGTGCGCCGCGACGGCACGACGGCGATGTCGTCGAAGGTGTACGCGCGGCGGGCGCGCTTGGCGCGGCCGAGATCGATCTCCATGGTCACCCCCTCAGCCTACCCGCGCCCTCCGACATCCCCGTCGGGATCGTCCACCGACGAATGTCGGCCACCCAGCGCGCGTGACAGCGGACCGTCGACGATGTACAGCAGGAACGCCCAAGAGCCCAGCCACGGGCTGAGCGCGACGACACCCGCACCGACGACGACGGCGGTGAGACCGGCCCGCCCGGCGGCGCGCGTCTCGACAGCGGAGAGGTCGGCCACGGCGCCCGACCGCGCCGCCCACAGCCATTGCAGCCAGCTAAAGAACAACGACACCAAGAACACCCCGGGCAGCACGAGTTGTCCGAGTCTCAGGTTCTCGCCGCCGTAGTTGACGGATGCCGCGAACGGCACCAGCACGACGAACAACAACCGCAACGTGTTCAACCACATGCCCAGGGTGTCCACCCGCACGATGTGCTCGAACTGTTCGACGTGCGTCATCCACAAGCGGCAGAGCACCAGGAACGCGATGACGAACGTCGCGAGCGTCGGGGCGAGCTCGGCCAGCGCGGTACCGAGCGCGGCGTCGGAATCCAGCGCCCCCACGGGGTGGTCGGTGAGCCCGAGAACGAGCAGGGTCGCGGCGATCGCGAACACGCCGTCGGTGAAGGCCTCCGTCCGGCGCGCCGAGACCGAAGCTCGCGGGTGACTTCTGCGTCCGATCATGCCGTCAGCGTAACGGCGGGCGATCGGGCCCACCTCGTGACGCCCTCCCGGGTCGCAGAAGGGCCGGGCACTCGTGCACCCGGCCCTTCGCTGCGACACTTACTTCTTGTAGTTCGGCGCCTCGACCACGATCTGGACGTCGTGCGGGTGCGATTCCTTCAGACCCGCCGACGTGATGCGGACGAACCTGCCCTTGGACTTGAGCTCCTCGACGGTGCGTGCACCGACGTAGAACATCGACTGGCGAAGGCCCCCGATGAGCTGGTACGCCACCGCGGCGACCGGCCCGCGGTACGGGACCTGACCCTCGATGCCCTCGGGGATGAGCTTGTCGTCGCTGGGCACATCGGCCTGGAAGTAGCGGTCCTTCGAGTACGAGGTCTTCTTGCCGCGCGTCTGCAGAGCGCCGAGCGAGCCCATCCCGCGGTACTGCTTGAACTGCTTGCCGCCCTGAAACACGATCTCGCCCGGCGACTCGTCGGTACCGGCGAGGAGCGAGCCGAGCATGACGGTGTCGGCGCCCGCCACGAGGGCCTTGGCGATGTCGCCCGAGTACTGCAGGCCGCCGTCGGCGATCACGGGCACGCCCGCGGGGATCGCCGCCTTCGCGGCCTCGTAGATCGCGGTGACCTGCGGCACGCCGACGCCCGCGACCACGCGCGTGGTGCAGATCGAGCCCGGACCGACGCCGACCTTGACGGCATCCACTCCCGCGTCGATGAGCGCCTGGGCGCCCTCGCGGGTCGCGACGTTGCCACCGATGACGTCGATGTGATCGAACGAGGAGTCGGCCTTGAGACGGCTCACGATGTCGATGACCCCGGCCGACTGCCCGTTCGCCGTGTCGACGACGAGGACGTCGACGCCCGCGTCGCGCAGGGCCTCGGCGCGCTGCCACGCGTCACCGAAGAAACCGATGGCAGCTCCCACGCGCAGTCGCCCCTGGTCGTCCTTGGTGGCGAGGGGGTACTTCTCGCTCTTGTCGAAGTCCTTGATCGTGATGAGGCCGGCGAGCTTGCCGTCGTCGTCGACAAGGGGGAGCTTCTCGACGCGGTGCTTCGCGAACGTCGCGATGACGTCGTTGGCGTGGATGCCGACGTGCCCGGTGATCAGGCCGTCCTTCGTCATGACGTCCTTGACCTTGGTCGTCTGGCGCTCGAAGCCCGAGACGAAGCGCATGTCGCGGTTCGTGATGATGCCGACCAGAACGCCGTCGAGATCGACCACCGGCAGACCCGAGATGCGGTACTGCGCGCACATCGCGTCGACCTCGGCCACCGTGGCATCCGGATTCGTGGTGATCGGGTTCGAGACCATGCCCGACTCGCTGCGCTTGACCTGGTCGACGATGCCGGCCTGGTCCTCGATCGAGAGATTGCGGTGGACGATGCCGATACCGCCCTGACGCGCGATGGCGATCGCCATGCGCGCCTCGGTGACGGTGTCCATCGCGCTCGAGAGCAGGGGCGTGGCCACCGTGATTCGGCGGCTCAGACGCGACGACGTGTCGGCCTCGCTCGGGATGACGTCTGTGTGGCCGGGAAGCAGCAACACGTCGTCGTAAGTCAGTCCGATGAAACCGAACGGGTCGTGCTGCTCCATGAATCCTCCTGCGCGCGCGGCGCCTGCTCGAAAAGGGACGTCGTCGGCCGGGGCGCGTGCGGCGCGCTCCGCCTGAAAGTGTAAGCGCCGTAGGGACCTCTTTTCTTCCCCGCTCGCGCGATATACCCCACATCACACGCCCGCCACTACCCCCGTTGCGCAGGGGTGAAGACGCCCCGAATGCGCAACGCACAGCGAATACATCGCGTCCGGGTATCGTTCTCGCATCGACTGCTGCGATGGAAACAACGCGGCAATAATCCCGGACTACGGTGTCCGGGCGGCGACGGTCCACGTCGTCGAACGACCAGGAGGTTTCGTGACCACTCGGCAAGCATCTCCACGGATGCCTCGCCGTCGACGCTCGATCCTGACGCTGCTGTCAGGACTCTTCGCTGCCGCTCTGGTGCTCGGGTTCGCCCCCGCATCGACGGCAGCCGTCAACGACGAGGATCTTCCCTATTCCATCACGGTGAACGTACGCTCCGAGGGAGAGCCCGTCGCTCAGGCGAAGGTCACCGCCACCGACGGTTCCTTCACGGGCGAGGCCACGACAGACGAGCGCGGTCGCGCGACGATCAAGGTCCCCACCAAAGAGGGGTCCTGGACAGTGGACCTGGATCGCAACTCCCTCCCCTCGGGCGTGACTGTTCCGGACGGCCAGGAGTTCGAGCGGCAGGTGCAGTTCGGTAGCTCCAGCACCGTCTCGAGCAACTTCACCCTCGGCGCCGCGGAACGCCAGACGGTCGGTTTCATGGACCAGCTGCTCTCGCGCACCGTGAACGGCCTGAACTTCGGCCTCATGCTCGCCCTCGCCGCGATCGGACTCTCGCTCGTGTTCGGCACGACGGGCCTGTCGAACTTCGCCCACGGCGAGATGGTGACCTTCGGCGCCATCGCCGCGTTGTTCCTGAGCGCGGGCACCGGATGGTCGATCTGGATCGCGATCCCCCTCGCGGTTGTCCTCTCGGGGGTCTTCGGCCTCGCGATGGATGCCGGGATCTGGAGGCCCCTTCGAAGGAAGGGCCTCGGCATCGTCCAGCTCATGATCGTCTCGATCGGTCTGTCACTGGCGCTGCGCTACGTCTTCCAGATCTTCATCGGTGGTGGGACGCAGCAGCTCCCGGGGGCCTCGAGCGACATCATCCCGGGTCTCGGGTCGATCCGCATCAGCGTCACCGACCTCACGAGCATGGGCATCTCGATCGTCGTCATCGCGGCCTTCGCCTGGTTCCTGACCCGCACGCGACTCGGCCGGGCCACCCGCGCCGTGTCGGACAACCCCTCGCTCGCCGCCGCCAGCGGCATCGACGTCGACAACGTCGTGCGCATGGTCTGGATCCTGTCGTCGGCGCTGGCCGGCCTCGCGGGTGTCCTGTGGGCCTACTTCCGCCCCGGCATCCGCTGGGACATGGGTTCCGGCATCCTGCTGCTCATGTTCGCCGCCGTCGTGCTCGGCGGACTCGGTACCGCGTTCGGAGCTCTCATCGGCTCCATCGTGGTCGGCCTCCTCGTCGAGGTGTCCACCCTGTGGATCCCCTCCGACATGAAGTATGTGGGCGCCCTCGTCGTGCTCATCGTCATCCTCCTCTTCCGACCGCAGGGCATCCTCGGTCGCCGAGAGCGAATCGGGTAGGTAAACCATGGACTTCCTGCAGATCCTCTCGAACACGGCCTCGCAGATCCTCGCGCCTGCCACGTTCGGTTACGCCCTTGCGGCCATCGGCCTGTCGATGCACTTCGGCTTCGCCGGCCTTCTCAACATGGGCGTCGCCGGCTTCATGGCCATCGGCGCCTACGGCTTCGCGATCTCGATCCTGACGTTCGGCCTTGCGTGGCCGCTCGCCGCTGTGATCGGTTTCGCAGCGGCCGTCGTGTTCGCGCTCATCATGGGCATCCCGACGCTTCGACTGCGAGGCGACTACCTCGCCATCGTCACGATCGCGGCCGCCGAGATCCTCCGACTGGTGTTCCTCACCTCGACCTTCCGTGGCGTCACGGGCTCGGCCGACGGTCTGTTCAACTTCCAGTCGGGCTGGCGCGGCGAGAACAACCCGCTCCCCGCGGGCGATTATGGCTTCGGCCCGTGGACTTATAACGCCAACCGCTGGTACGTCATCCTCATCGGACTCGTGGCGGTCGCGGTCGCCGTCCTCCTCGTCTGGATGCTCATGCGCAGCCCCTGGGGCCGCGTCATCCGCGGCATCCGGGAAGACGAGGACGCCGTGCGCGCGCTCGGCAAGAACGTCTTCGCCTTCAAGATGCAGGCGCTCGTCATCGGCGGCGTGATCATCGCGGCGGGCGGCATCATCACCGCGATGGACACGAACGTGAACCCGAACGTGTACGTCACCTCGCAGACGTTCTTCGTCTACACGGCGTTGCTCCTCGGCGGGGCGGCGACGATCTTCGGCCCGGTGCTCGGCGCCGTGCTGTTCTGGGTCGTGCGCGCGTTCCTGTCGAACCTGCTGCCGGCGCTGTCCTCGATCGGGCTGCTGCCGTTCCTCACCGCCGACCAGTCCCAGATGCTCGTCTTCGTCATCGTCGGCGTCGCGCTCATGCTGCTCGTGATCTTCCGCCCCCAGGGCATCCTGGGCAGCAAGAAGGAGATGACCTTTGTCCGATGAGTCCACGCCGGTCGTGCCCAGCGCTCCCGCGCAGAGGGTGAAGGCGACCGGACTGCACAAGGGCGAGATCGCCCCCGGCGTAGCCAAAGTCGATCCGATCATCGTCGCCGACAACGTCCGTCGCGACTTCGGCGGCAACACCGCCGTCGATGTGAAGCACCTCGAGATCCCGCGCAACGCCATCACGGCGCTGATCGGGCCCAACGGTGCGGGCAAGACGACGCTGTTCAACCTGCTCACGGGCTTCGACAAGCCCAACAGCGGCCAGTGGTCGTTCGACGGTCGGAACCTCGCCGGCATCCCCGCGTTCAAGGCGGCCCGGATGGGCCAGGTCCGGACGTTCCAGCTCACCAAGGCGCTGGGCCTTCTGACCGTGCTCGAGAACATGAAGCTGGGTGCCACGAAGCAGAAGGGCGAGAGCCTGCTCTCGAGCATCCTCCCCTTCGTCTGGCGCAAGCAGGAGACCGCCAACGACGAGAAGGCGCGCGATCTGCTGAAGCGGTTCAAGCTCGACTCCAAGGAGACGGATTTCGCCGCATCGCTCTCGGGCGGCCAGCGCAAGCTCCTCGAGATGGCGCGAGCGCTCATGAGCGATCCGACGCTGGTCATGCTCGACGAGCCGATGGCCGGGGTCAACCCCGCGCTGACGCAGTCGTTGCTCGACCACATCCTCGACCTCAAGGACCTCGGTATGACCGTGCTGTTCGTCGAGCACGACATGCACATGGTCCGCCACATCGCCGACTGGGTCGTCGTGATGGCCGAGGGCAAGATCGTCGCCGAGGGGCCGCCCGACACCGTCATGAAGGACCAGGCCGTGATCGACGCGTACCTCGGCGCCCACCAGGACGTCGACCTGGGTGTTGTCACCGGCCGCCACGAGGGCACGGTCGACTCGGCCGCCGCCGCCGGGCTGCTCGAAACCGCGCAGCAGGTCGACGCCGCGATCGACAACGAGTCGTCGCACGAGAAGGAGGACGGTCGATGACCGCCAACGTTGTCGAGCTCCGCGACGTGCACGCCGGGTACCTTCCGGGCGTGAACATCCTCAACGGCGCCAACCTGACCGCTGCTCCCGGCGAGCTCATCGGCATCATCGGCCCCAACGGCGCCGGAAAGTCGACGATGCTCAAGGCGATCTTCGGCCAGGTGAAGGTACGCTCGGGGTCCGTTCTGCTGCAGGGCGAAGAGATCACGGGCCTGCGGGCTAACAAGCTCGTCGCCAAGGGCGTCGGGTTCGTCCCGCAGACGAACAACGTGTTCCCCAGCCTGACGATCGCGGAGAACCTTCAGATGGGCCTGTATCAGCGACCGAAGGGGTTCAACGAGCGCGTCGACTTCGTCACGAGCATCTTCCCCGACCTCGCCAAGCGCCTGAAGCAGCGCGCCGGCTCGCTGTCGGGCGGTGAGCGCCAGATGGTCGCCATGGGACGCGCGCTCATGATGGACCCGAAGGTACTGCTGCTCGACGAGCCGTCGGCCGGCCTGTCTCCGGTTCGTCAGGACGAGGCGTTCATCCGCGTATCCGAGATCAACAAGGCCGGGGTGACCTGCATCATGGTGGAGCAGAACGCCCGCCGCTGCCTGCAGATCTGCGACCGCGGCTACGTGCTCGACCAGGGTCGCGACGCCTACACGGGAACCGGTCGCGAGCTCATGGACGACCCGGCTGTGATCGGTCTGTACCTGGGCACGCTCGGCACCTGAGCCGAGCCCCCGCCGGAAGGCCCGAGTCCCCCAGGGGCTCGGGCCTTCCGCTTTGCCGCCGAGGTGCGCCCGCCCGGCTTCCCCGCCCTAACCGCTTCGAAGGTGACGACGTGCCCTTCTCGGAGGCCAGTGTGCGCCGTCGTCGGGACGCTCGTTGCAGCGGAGGCGATGTCCCGCCCGGGCGAGGCGGGAGAACGGATGCCACGGACCCGAGGCTTCTCATTCGCTCTACGGTCCGCGCCGACTAGCTGGGCCCCTCCGACGCCGCCTCGTGCTGACGTGCGCCTGCCACGAGGCCGCGGTCAGAGCCTGTGGACGCCTCACCGTCCGGGCCTTTTCGAATGCGGACGAACGCACCCCACCCGGAACCTTCGCGGCCAATCGTTCGAGGTGCGCGCCGCCCGCAGGGAGCTGAAGGTGCGCGGATGCCGTGGCCGCGCCGCGGAACGGTCTCCCCCCCCCGTACGGGAAAGGGCCCCGGGACCGAAGTCCCGGGGCCCTTCACGGGGAACCGATCAACCGGCGCGGAGCCAGCTGTAGTTGTTGTCGTCGCCGTACTCGAAGACACCGATCGTGGCCTGCGTCGGGTCGCCCACGTCGTTGAACGTGATCGGGCCCGAGACGCCGTCGTAGTCGGCCTCGCCGCCGCCGATGATGATGTCGGCGCACGCGGCGTAGGTGGTGCACTTCGTGCCACCGCCCGTACCGCCCGAGACCGCCTGCATGTTGGCAGCCACGTCGGGACCGGCCGCCGAGCCCGCCTTCAGCGCCGCGAGGGCGAGGAGGATGACCGAGTCGTACGACTCGGGGGCATAGGTGAAGTCATCGAGCTTGGGGTTGCCCTTACCGGTCCAGAACGACTCCAGCGTGCTGCGGAAAGTCGCCGTCGAGTCGGGATCGACGCTCGGATAGGTCCCCTTGGCGCCGGTGAGGGTGCCGTTCGGGAACTGCGTACCGAAGTTCTTCAGGTTGCCGTCGACGAAGAACAGCTTGTCCTTCGCGAAGCTGGCGGTCAGGTCGGGGATGATCGTCGAGACCTCGTCGAACGTGATCAGGGCGATCGCATCGGGCTTCTGGGCCAGGACGTCCTCGATCTGCGCCGAGAAGTTCGTGTCACCGGTGTTGTAGAGGCTGGTGGCCACGACGGATCCGCCGGCACCCTCGAACGCCTTTTTGGTGAAGCACGCGAGACCGGTGCCGTACGAGTCGTTCAGCACGATCATGCCGAGGGTCTCGTTGCCCTCGGAGGCGATCAGGTTGCCGAGGACCTCGCCCTGGAGCACGTCCGAGGGAGCAGTCCGCCAGTACAGGCCCTTGTCGTTGTACCCGGTGAAGGCAGCCGAGGTGTTGGCAGGCGAGATCTGCACGGCGTTCGCCGCGATGACCTGGTCGATGAACTGCAGCGAGGTTCCCGACGATGCGGCACCGACGATCGCCGTCGCACCCGCACCCAGCAGGCGCGGGATCTCGGTCTCGTAGGCCTTGTTGTCGGTGTCACCCGAGTCGCCCTGGAGAAGGTTGATGTTCACGCCCTTGGCTGCGGCGTTGACATCGGCGGCCGCGAGCTCGGTGCCGGCGATCTCGGGCGGGCCGAGGAAGGCGAGGTTACCGGTGACGGGCAGCGCCGTGCCGATGTTGTACGTGAGGTCTTTGGCGGGGCCGGTCGAAGTCGACGAGTACTCGGGCGTGTACGAGGCGGGTTCGGCGGCGTTGCAGTCGATCGGGAAGTCGCCTCCACCGGCGGCGTTGCCGGAGTCGGACGGAGTGCTGGTACCGGTACAACCGGCGAGGACGAGCGCGGTGACGCCGACCACGGCGAAACCGCCGATGACCTTCGCCGCACGCGAACGGGAGAGGACACTCATATGGGTGCTCCTTGGTGAGTTGGAACCGCGCGGATAACCCGCTCGGATTGTGACAAACCTAATGGCGCACTTGTAGCCGCGATGTTGCAATGTGTTAACGGTCGATTACGCGACCTAATCGTTACTTTTGCGCGGCAATTCCGAGCCGCGAAACGAAAGAAACAGGTCAAACGGGCTCGGACACGTCCACCGCAGCCCGGCGATGACGC
The DNA here is from genome assembly GCF_030818635.1 of Microbacterium sp. SORGH_AS_0421. NCBI lineage: Bacteria > Bacillati > Actinomycetota > Actinomycetes > Micrococcales > Microbacteriaceae > Microbacterium > Microbacterium sp. SORGH_AS_0421. Next base: position 1,738,380 of record NZ_JAUTAO010000001.1, on the reverse strand, counting down.
CGCGAGGCGACGACGGAGTCGACGCTGAGGATCACGAGCGCCGCCCACACGAGTGCGAACCCGATCCACCGTTCGAGGGTCATGGGTTCGTGCAGCACCCATACGCCGATCCCGAACTGGATGATGGGCGCGACGAACTGCAGCAGGCCGATGACGGTGAGCGGTACGCGCCGTGCCCCCGAGGCGAACAGCAGGAGGGGGACGGCGGTGACGGCTCCCGCGAGCAGGAGCAGAACGGTGTGCAGTGCTCCCGCCGTGCCCAGGGTGATGCCGGTGAGGTTCGCGACGAACACCAGCTGGATCGCCGCGACCGGGAGCAGCCACAGCGACTCGAGGGTCAGCCCGCTCACGGCATCCACCGCCGGTCCGATCTGCTTCTTCACCAGACCGTAGAAGCCGAACGAGAAGGCGAGGGTCAGGGCGATCCAGGGGAAAGCCCCATAGCCGATGACGATGACCGCGACCGCGACGACCGCCAGGCCGATGGCGATCCACGGCACGACGCGCAGCCGCTCACGGAGCACGATCACCCCGAGCAGCACCGTCACGATGGGGTTGATGAAGTAGCCGAGGCTCGTCTCGATGACGTGGTTCGTCAAAGCGCCGTAGAGGTAGGTCTGCCAGTTGATGTAGATGAGCACGCCCGCCAACGCGGTGAGCCCCATGAGCCGCGGCTGCCGCACGATCGCGAGGAACGGCCGCCACGTGCGCAGCACCGTCAACAGCAGCAGGCAGAACACGAACGCGAGGATGATCCGCAAGGCGACCACCTCGAACGGGCCGGTGGGCTTGAGCTGCAGGAAGTAGAGGGGGAGGACGCCCCAGAGCAGGTACGCGCCGAGCGCGTACAGCGCCCCGCGGGTGCTCCCGCCGGTCGGAGCGGGAGGAGCTGGGGTCACCGCTTCAGCCTAGGGGTCCCCTCGACGACTCGGAGCGCCGACCGTCGCGTCTTTCCTGCCACATCGGACTCCGTCGGCGGGCACGAAGAAGGCCCCGGATGCCGTGGCATCCGGGGCCTTCGAACGATCTCACTCGATCAGCGGACGACGACCGCCAGGACGTCGCGAGCCGAGAGCACGAGGTACTCGTCGGCGCCGAACTTGACCTCGGTGCCGCCGTACTTGCTGTAGAGCACGCGGTCGCCGACGGCGACGTCGAGGGGGACACGGTTGCCGTTGTCGTCGATGCGGCCGGGGCCGACGGCGACGACTTCGCCCTCCTGCGGCTTCTCCTTGGCGGTGTCGGGGATGACGAGACCACTCGCAGTGGTCTGCTCAGCCTCGACCTGCTTGATGACGATGCGGTCCTCGAGCGGCTTGATGGAAACCGACACGGTCTACCTCTTCTTTCTCGTTACAGAAGACTTGTCAGCACTCACGCGGGGAGAGTGCTAATTCGAGTGTAGAGAAGCGCTGGCACTCACGCAACGCGAGTGCCAGCAAGAACCCCCGCCTAGGCTGAATCAGTGGATACCAGCGAGCTGACCGCCCTGCTCACGCCCGAGGGCCTGCGCCTCCTCGACGAGGTGGGCACCCTCGATTCGGTCGATGAGGTCGCCCGGTCGGTGTCGCGCCTGCGGGCCGCCGGCCACTCCCCCGATCTCGTGTCGGCCGTCGTCGGCCAAGCACGCCTGCGGGCGCGCGCGACGGCGAAGTTCGGACCCTTCGCCGACCGCATGCTCTTCACGCGCGCAGGCCTCGAGCAGGCCACCCGCCTCTCGATCGCCGCCCGTCACGCCGGCCGCTTCCGCGCCGCGGGGATCGACAGCGTGGCGGACCTCGGGTGCGGGATCGGCGGTGACGCCCTCGGGATGGCGGGCCTCGGCATCCGGGTCCACGCCGTCGACGCCGACGAGGTGACCGCCGCCATCGCCGCCTACAACCTCGCCCCCTTCGGCGACGCGGCGACGGTGCGGCACGCGCGCGCCGAAGACGTGGACCTGGGCGCGACGGATGCCGTGTGGCTCGACCCCGCGCGACGCACCGCCGGTCATGCCGAGACGCGACAGGTGTCGTCGGCCGAGTGGTCGCCCTCGCTCGAGTGGGTCTTCGAACAGTTGAGGAAGACGCCGGGCGGCGTGAAGCTCGGGCCGGGCTTCGACCGCTCGCAGATCCCCGACGAGTTCGAGGCGCAGTGGATCAGCGCCGACGGTTCGACGATCGAGCTCGTGCTCTGGGCCGGCGCTCTCGCCCGCGAGGGCGTTCGCCGCGCGGCACTCGTCGTGCGCGCCGACGACGCGTGGGAGCTCACCGCCCCGGGCGACAGCCCCGACGTCGAGGAGCGCGAGCTCGGCGAGTTCGTGCACGAACCCGACGGGGCCGTCATCCGCGCGCGTCTCATCGGCGAGGTCGGTCGAGCCCTGGATGCCGGCATGCTCGCTCCCGGCATCGCCTACCTCACCTCGGATGCGGCGTTGACGAGCCCGTTCGTGTCGTCGTTCCGGGTGCGCGAGCAGCTGCCCGCCGACCCGAAGAAACTCGCGCAGGCGTTGCGCGCGCGGGGCATCGGCACGCTGGAGATCAAGAAGCGCGGCGTCGACGTCGACCCGGCGGTGCTGCGGAAGAAGCTCGCTCTGCGCGGGGATTCCTCAGCCACGCTCATCCTCACGCGCGTGGGGTCGAAGCGTCTCGCGCTGCTGGCCGACCGCGTCTGACGGCTCGGCTCACCCGACGGCGAGCTGCGAGAAGCCCCAGACCAGCCAGCCGACGCTGAACGCGACGGAGAGCAGCGCGAGCGCCAGGGCCCACACGGCGACCCGGCGGCTGTCGTGGGCCCGCCGGAGCGAGACCATCGCGAGAGTCGAGCCGATCACACCGACCGGAAGCAGCCAGCCGGTGAACAACGCGGCCGCCAGTGCGATGACCGCCACGCCGAGGGCCCAGGGCGCGACGGACGGCGGCTTCGGAGGGACGGGCGGCGCATACGGGATCAGGTGATCGCCGAACGCCGCCATCTCGAGCTGGGCGGTGGGTAGACGGTTGTCGTCGTCCACCTCGGGGGCGACGATCTCTGACCCCGCGGCGCGGACGCCGGCGGGCAGGGGCGGCACGGGGGGAAGGTCGACTGCGGGGCCGGCCTCTTCCTTGCGTGCGCGGCGGGTGGGCGGCGGCGTGTCGGTCACAGCGTCGTTCCTGCGCGTGGCGCCGGGGCGTCGGCATCCGGATCCTCCGCCACCTGGATCTCGGTGACGGGCAGCGTCGAGTCCGCTCCGAAGGCGAGGGTCGAGGGGCGGCGACCCGACGAGATGAGTTCCGCGGCGAGAGCGGCGATCATCGCGCCGTTGTCGGTGCACAGGCGCAGTGGCGGGATGCGCACGGTCACACCGGCGGCCGCGGCCCGCTCGAGGGCGACATCACGTAGGCGCTTGTTGGCGATGACGCCTCCGCCCAGCAGCAGGCGGGGAACGCCGTGACGCTCGCAGGCGTCGAGGGCCTTGGTCACGAGCACGTCGACGACGGCCTCTCGGAACGAGGCGGCCACGTCGGCGACCGGGACGAGCTCGCCCGCGGCCTCGTGCTGTTCGACCCACCGAGCCACGGCCGTCTTCAGGCCCGAGAACGAGAAGTCGTAGCGGTGGGATGCCATGTCGGAGGCCCGCGAGAGCCCGCGCGGGAATCGGATCGCGGTGGGGTCACCCGAGGCGGCGACCCGATCGATCTCCGGGCCGCCGGGGTACGGCAGCTTCAGCAGGCGCGCGACCTTGTCGAAGGCCTCGCCCGCTGCGTCGTCCATCGTCTCGCCGAGGAGCTCGACATCGCTCGTCAGGTCGCGGACCAGCAGGAGCGAGGTGTGCCCACCGCTGACGAGAAGGGCGACGGTGGGGTACTCGAGTTCTCCCGCGTCGGCGTCGAGGATGTCCGCGGCGATGTGCCCGACCAGGTGGTTGACGGCGTAGAGAGGCTTGTCGAGGGCGACGGCGAGCCCCTTGGCGGCGCCCACCCCGACCATCAGGGCCCCCGCGAGACCGGGACCGCTCGTCACGGCCACGGCGTCGAGGTCGCCGAGGGTGACGCCGGCCTCGGCGAGCGCCGCGTCGATCGAAGGCTGCAGCGCCTCGAGGTGGGCGCGCGCGGCGACTTCGGGCACCACCCCGCCGTAGCGGGCGTGCTCGTCCATGCTCGAGGCGATCGTGTTGCTGAGCAGCTGTCGGCCGCGGACGATGCCGATGCCCGTCTCGTCGCAACTGGTCTCGATACCGAGTACGAGGGGCGCGTTCATCAGCACCAGCCCTTTCCGGAGGCGGTCGGTGGCGTGGATTCGGACGAGGGCAGGGGAATCGAATCTCCCGGCGCCTCCGATCCGATTCCGTGAGACCGGTCCGGTCCTTCGAGACCGGATGCCGGGATGCCCGCGGTCTCCGCCCGCCGCCCGGCCCACCCGCGCAGATCGAGCTGCATGACGATCGCGTCGACGTCGTCGGGTTGGTAGTACCGGGGGCGGCGACCGACCTCGGCGAAGCCCTCGGAGAGATACAGCTTCTGCGCGACGGGGTTGTCGGCGCGGACTTCGAGGAACACGTCGTGCACCTCGCGGCGAACGGCCTCCTCCAGCAGAGCCGTCAGCAGAGCCCGGCCCCGCCCCCGGCCGCGCGCGGCCTCGGAGATGGTGATCGTCTGGATGTCGGCATCCCGGGCCCCGCGCACCGCGCGAAGCCCCGCGTAGCCGACGAGTCGACCCGCCTCTTCGACGACGACGTACCAGCCGTGCGGTGAGGCGAGTTCTTCGCGCATCACCGCCGGGCTCCACGCATCCGTCGGGAACGAGGCGCGCTCGAGCGCCATGATGCCGTCGAGATCGGCGACGGTCGCGGTGCGGGTCGCCATCAGCTCACCCGCTTGGGCGCGTGCGCGGCGACCACATCGGGGCTGCGCAGGTAGAGGGGCTCGGAGTCCGCGAGCGTGCGGCCGGCGTCGAGGGCTCGCGCCGCGGCGAGCGCGATCATCGCGGCCGACACGGTGGTGGCGTCGTATCGACGGGCGCCTGCGGCAACCAGCCGGGCGTCGAGGTCGTCGCGAGGGCTCAGCTGCGCGTCCGACACCCGCACGGGAAGACCGTCGTCGTCGATGCCCTCGTAGACGCTGTAGGCGAACTCCCTGCGCCGCGCGTCGGTGACGACGGCGAAGCGACCGGTGTCGGTCCCCGTCAACGCGTCAGCGAGGAGGAGACCGAGGGCGATGCCGTCGTGGCTCGGCACGGGGACGGCGGGGATGCCGCGGCCGAGGGCGTACACGCGAGCGGTGGCGATACCCACCCGCAGCCCGGTGAAGGGACCGGGGCCCATGCCGACAGCGACGTGCGTGGGGGCGGGGGCTGCGACCGTGGCCCGGCGCAGGAGATCGCCGATCACCTCGGCGTGGCCGAGCGGGTTGGAGCTCTGCTCGTCGGCGAGCACCTCTCCGTCGCGGGCGATCGCGGCGACGGCGGTGCCGAGGGAGGTGTCGATGCCGAGAATCACGCGTCCAGCGTATCCGGCCGCTCCTCGGCGGCATCCGAACTCCCCCTCCGCTCCGAAGAGGGGGCATGGATCATGACGACCTCGGCCTCCGCCGCGTCGTCGTCCCCACCGGGGCGGCGCCGATCGTGGTGCACGCGGGTCGGCGGTCGGGGAGCCCCGTCGCCACGATCCTGCTGCACGGCGCGGCCGGGTCGTGGCGCACGTGGCGTCCGATGATCGCGGCGAGCGACCAGCTCCGCCTCCCCCTGTCGGACATCGTCGCGGTCGATCTGCCGGGCTGGGGCGAGACGCCGGGGCCGGTGCCGGAGCCGGCCGAGATCGCGGTGGCGGTAGCCGGCGTCGCCCGCGCACTCGGCTACCCGAGATGGCGCGTCGTCGGGCACTCGCTCGGGGGCGTGATCGCTCTCGACGTCGCCGCCCGCTTCCCCCGTGAGACCGTCGCGGTCGGGGTGGTCTCCCCCAGCGGCGCCGGTGCGCGCGCCGTCGCCCAACGGCCGTTCCGTCAGGCTCCGAGGCTGCCGTGGTTGGCGGGGATGGTTCTCGCCATGCGGGTGTTGCGCGGTCTCGGCCCCCTCGCCCGCCCGCTGCTGCGCCTGCTGCGTCGCACGGGAGCGTTGCACAGCCTCTCTCGCCCGCTCTTTCGGCATCCGGAGAGCGTCGACCGGTCGGTGACCGACGATCTCGCCGACGAGATCCGTCCCTCGGCCTTCCTATCCGCGGCCCACCTCTCTCGCGCGCACGACGATGGCGTGTGGCGACGCATCTCGTGCCCGGTACGCTCCGTCCGGGGTGCGGGCGATGTCTTCGTCGCCGAGCGCGACGCCCACCAGTGGGAGCGACTGATGCGCGACTACGACGACCGTGTTCTGGAAGAGAGCGGGCACTTCGCCCACGTCGAGCAACCGGTCGAGACCCTGCGCGCGCTGCGCGAGGTATGGGCTGCGGACCGCGCCCCGGCATCGCGCGGAAGAGGGGGAAGATCCGGCGGCGCCTCTGCGCGTCGAGCGGGGTTCAGGGCAGACGCGAGATCGTGACCCGCCGCGGGGCGTCGGCGTCGAGCTCGACGGTGTGCACGGCGATCTCGCCGCAGGCGTTGTCGACCCCGCGTCCCCCGACCTGACGGTCGATCTCGATCTCCCACCACGTGTCGGCGAGGTACTCCGCGACGCCGCGGCCCCACTCCACGATCACCGCAGAACCCGCGACGTCGATGTCGAGATCATCGAGCTCGACCGCGGCCCCCAGTCGATAGGCGTCGACGTGCACGAGAGGGGTGCCCCCGACCAACGAGGGATGGGTGCGGGCGATCACGAAGGTGGGGCTCTGGACGGGACCCCGGATGCCGAGCCCCTCGCCGATTCCCCGGGTCAGGGTCGTCTTGCCGGCGCCCGAGAGGCCCGGTCAGCACGACCACGTCGCCCGGGGCGAGTGCGCGGCCGATCTGCCGGCCCAGCTCCTCCATGTCGCTCGGACTCTCGATCACCCGCTCGCCGAGCAGTGCGTCGGGAACACTCACGCGCGGACCTCCCGTCGGGGCACGCGAACGCCCACGCGCGTGACGATCTCGTAGTCGATGGTGTCGGCGGCATCCGCCCAGTCCCGCGCCGAAGGCACGCCCAGGGTCGGGTCCCCGAAGAGGACGACCTCGTCACCCACCGCGACCGGGTGGTCGCCCACGTCGACGATGAACTGGTCCATCGCGATGCGTCCGGCCACGGTGAACCGGCGGCCGTTGATCGAGACCGGCCCCCGACCCGAAGCCTGCCGGGGCACGCCGTCGGCGTAGCCGAGGGGGACCAGCGCGAGCGTCGTCTCGCGGTCGGTGCGGTAGTCGTATCCGTAGGACACCCCCGTGCCCGCAGGAACCCGCCGGACGGCCGCGACCGCGCCGCGCAGGGTCATGGCCGGGCGCAGGCCCAAGTCGGCCGACGAGCGATGCTCGAACGGGGAGATGCCGTACAGACCGATGCCGATCCGCACGCACCCGAGCCGGGTCTCGGGTAGTGCGATGGCCGCGTTCGTGGCCGCGATGTGCCGCAGCGGCGGATTCAGCCCCACGGACGCCGCGAGCACCACTCCTTCTTCGAACCGGGCGAGAGCGGCGCGATCGTCGGCCTCGCTCGTGTTCGACAGGTGCGAGAACAGCCCGACCACGCGCAGCCGGCCGATGCGCTCGAGACGCGCGGCCTCGGAGAACACCATGCGCCATTCGGCGGGGGCGATGCCGTTTCGAGACAGCCCGGTCTCGATCTTGAGGTGCACGGTCGCGGGTCGCTCACCGTGAGCGGCCTCGGCCGCGCGGAGCAGCTGGTCGATGTCGGAGATACCGAGCTCGATCTCTTCGCGCACGGCCTCGACGAACGATGCGCCCGGAGCGTGCAGCCAGGCGAAGAGCGGGGCGGTGATGCCGGCGCGGCGCAGAGCCAGCGCCTCGTCGATGTCGGACACGCCGATGCGCGTCGCCCCTCCGCGAAGCGCGGCAACGGCTGTGCGGTGAGCCCCGTGCCCGTACCCGGCGGCCTTGACGACCGCGATGATCTCCGACCCCGTCAACGCGCGCAGATGACGGACGTTCTCGGTGATCGCATCGACGTCGATCATCGCTTCGCGCAGCACTCCCGGTGCCATCATCATGCGTCGTCCTCTCGAGTGGGCGGATTCACGGATGCCGGGGCCTCGGCGCCCGCACGGGATTCGGCGATGACATACGCCGTCGCCAGCCCCGCGTCGTGCGACATCGACAAATGCAGGGCCGTGATCCCCCGGCGGGCGACCGTGGCGGCCGTCTCGCCGCTGAGCGAGAAGACCGGACGTCCCGACGCCTCCGAGGTGACCTCGATGTCGATCCAGTGCACGCCGTCGGATCCGCCCAGCGCCTTGATCAGGGCTTCTTTCGCCGCGTACCGCGCCGCCAGGGAGCGGGGCTTGAGCGTGCGCTCGGTCGCCGAGAACAGGCGGGGAATCAGCCGAGGGGTACGCCGCAGATGCTCCTCGAACCGCGGAACGTCGACAAGGTCGACGCCGATACCGACGATCACGTGCGCTCCCCTCTCGACTTCCCTCTTATTCTGCCGGTGCCCGCGGACACCGAGACGACGAAGGGGCCGGATGCCACGGCATCCGGCCCCTTCGATGCGGTGTCTATTCGACCGTCACCGACTTGGCGAGGTTGCGCGGCTGGTCCACGTCGAGCCCCTTCGCCTCGGCCAGGCCCATCGCGAAGATGTGCAGCGGCACGACGGCCAGGAGCGGCTCGAACATCGGCGCCGCCAACGGGATGCGCAGCACCTCGTCGGCCGCGGGGAGCACGGCGACGTCTCCCTCTTCGGCGATCGCGATGACACGGGCACCGCGGGCACGGATCTCCTCGATGTTCGAGACGACCTTCTTGTGCATCTCGCCCGAGCCGCGAGGGCTGGGAACGACGACGAAGACCGGCTGACCGGGCTCGATGAGCGCGATCGGGCCGTGCTTGAGCTCACCGGCGGCGAAGCCCTCGGCGTGGATGTAGGCGAGCTCTTTGAGCTTGAGCGCTCCTTCGAGCGCGATCGGGTAACCGACATTGCGGCCGAGGAACAGCACCGATCGGGTGTCGGCCATCCAGTGCGCGAGCTGCTCGATCCGGGCCTGCTCGGTCTCGAGCACGCGCGCGATCTTGCCGGGCACCGCCTCGAGCTCGGTCACGGCCTCGACGGCGACGACCGGATCGACCGCACCGCGGACGCGGCCGACGTGCAGGGCGAGCAGGTAGAGGGCGGTGATCTGCGCGACGAATGCCTTCGTCGAGGCGACGGCGACCTCGGGACCCGCGTGCGTGTAGACGATCGCGTCGGATTCGCGCGGGATCGTCGCCCCCTGGGTGTTGCAGATCGACAGGGTCTTGGCACCGCGCGAACGCGCGTACTTGACAGCCATCAGGGTGTCCATGGTCTCGCCCGACTGACTGATCGAGACGACCAGCGTGCGGGGGGTGAGCACGGGGTTGCGGTAGCGGAACTCGTGCGCCAGCTCGACGTCGACGGGGACACGGGTCCAGGTCTCGAGGGCGTACTTGCCGACCATGCCCGCGTACGCCGCCGTGCCGCACGCGATGACGAGGATACGGTCGATGTCGGCGAGGAAGTCGTCCATGCCGTCGAGCTCGGGGATCTCGACCCGGCCCTCGTGGATGCGACCGCGGATGGTGTTGGCGACGGCCTCGGGCTCCTCCGAGACCTCCTTGGCCATGAACGATGACCAGCCGCCCTTCTCCGCGGCCGAGGCGTCCCAGGTGACCTCGAAAGCCTCGACCTCGACGGGGGCGCCCGAGAAGTCCGTGACCTCGACACCCTCGGGGGTGATGGCCACGATCTCGTCCTGGCCGATGGCCAGCGCGTTGCGCGTGTGCTCGACGAAGGCGGCGACGTCGGAGCCGAGGAAGTTCTCTCCCTCGCCCAGACCGATCACGAGCGGCGAGTTGCGGCGGGCACCGACGACCAGGCCCGGGTGATCCTCGTGCATCGCGAGGAGCGTGTACGCCCCCTCGAGTCGCGACACGACCGAGCGGAACGCCTGCACCAGGTCTTTGGTGCGCGCGTACTCGCGACCGATCATGACCGCGGCGACCTCGGTGTCGGTCTCGCTGCGGAACGCGAAGCCGTCGCCGACGAGCTCGCTCTTGAGCTCGGCGAAGTTCTCGATGATGCCGTTGTGGATCACGGCGAGCTTGTCGTCGTCAGCCAGGTGCGGGTGGGCGTTCGCGTCGGTGGGTCCACCGTGCGTAGCCCAGCGGGTGTGACCGATGCCGGTGGTGCCGTTCGGCATGGGCGTGGACTCGAGGTCGTCACGCAGCACGGCGAGCTTTCCCGCGCGCTTGCGCATGTCGAGCCGCCCGTCGCCGTCGATCACGGCGATCCCGGCGGAGTCGTACCCCCGGTACTCCAGACGCGACAGACCCGCCAGAAGGATGTCCTGGCTCTGCCGAGGACCCACGTACCCGATGATTCCGCACATGGATTCGAGTCTACGTGGCGGGGCTGAGCAAACCCCTCCGCGGCCACTCGGGAGCCGGGCCCGAGCGATTTCGGAGCCGCACGGCGGAGACCGGGTCGCTCCCGGGCCGGCCCGTTCAGAGCTTGCGGAGCAGCACGGTCTCGACCGTGTGGTCGGCACCCTTCTGAAGCACGAGCTTCGCGCGATGGCGCGTGGGCAGCACGTTCTCTTCGAGGTTCGGCAGGTTGATCTCGCGCCAGTATCCGAGCGCACGCTCGACGGCCTCTTCGTCGCTGATGTCGGCGAAGACCTTGAAGAACGAGGTCGGATTGGTGAAGGCGTTGTCGCGCAGCGCGAGGAAGCGGTCGACGTACCAGCGTTCGATGTGCGCCGCATCGGCATCGACGTAGATCGAGAAGTCGAACAGATCGCTGACGGCCACCTCGTTCGGCGACGGCGGCGGCTGGAGCACGTTCAGCCCCTCGACGATGACGACGTCGGGTCGATGAACCGTGACGTGCGCGTCGGGCATGATGTCGTATCGCACGTGGGAGTAGAACGGAGCCCGCGCCTCCTCCGCACCCGACTTCACCTCGCTGAGGAACTCCACGAGCGCCCGCCGGTCGTACGACTCCGGGAAGCCCTTGCGGTCCATGAGACCGCGCCGTTCCAACTCAGCGTTCGAATAGAGGAATCCGTCGGTGGTCACCAGCTCCACCCGAGGGGTGTCGGGCCAGCGGCTCATCAGCTCGCGCAGCAGACGCGCGATGGTCGACTTGCCCACCGCCACAGACCCGGCGACTCCGATCACGAAGGGAGTCGTGGCATCCGGCTCCCCCAGGAAGGTGCTCGTGTCGGCACCGAGCCGACGGGTGGCCCGCGCGTACAGGCTCAACAGACGACTCAACGGCAGGTAGACCTCGGCGACCTCGCGGGGGTCCAGCCGGTCTCCGATGCCGCGCAACTGCACGATCTCGTTCTCGGTCAGCGGCTGCTCCAGCCCACCGGCCATGCGAGCCCAGTCGTCGCGGTCGATCTGACGGTAGGGGCTCAGCGACGGCGCGGGAGCTGCGGTCTCGGTCTCGGCGGCGGACACCCGCTCATGCTACCCGGGGCGTCACCCTCCCCCGCCGACCCCGGCCGTCTCTCCGCGGCCACTACGCTCGGGTCGTGCGCCTGGGAGTCCTCGACATCGGTTCGAACACCGTCCACCTGCTCGTCGCGAACGCCCGGGCGGGAGGACGACCGACCGCCACCACCTCGCACCGCTCCGTGCTCCGGCTGATGCGCTACCTGCTGCCCGACGGGTCCATCTCGCAGGAGGGCGTGCGGGGACTGGTGGATGCCGTGACCGCCGCGCGCGATCGCGCCCGCGCCGAGCGGGTCGACGAGCTCCTCGCCACGGCCACCTCCGCGGTGCGCGACGCGACCAACGGAGAAGAGGTCATCGCCCTCATCGAAGAAGCGCTCGGACAGCCCCTCCAGGTTCTGGGCGGGGAGACCGAGGCCCGCTTCACCTACCTCGCGGTGAGGCGCTGGTTCGGCTGGTCGGCGGGGCAGATCCTGCTGTTCGACATCGGCGGCGGCTCCCTCGAGATCGCGGGCGGCGCCGACGAGCTCCCCGATCTCGCCGAGTCCGTGCCGCTCGGCGCGGGACGCTCCACGGTGCAGTTCCTCCCCCACGACCCTCCCAGCGGCGAGGAGATCGACGCGCTGCGTCAGCACGCGGCATCCGTCCTCGCCCCCGTCGCCGAGCGCTTCGCCGCCCTCCCGCGCCCCGACCACGTGGTGGGGTCGTCCAAGGCCATCCGATCGCTCGCGAAGCTGGCGGGCTATCCCGTCCCCGGCTGGTCGGGCATCGACCGCATGGTGCTGCCTCGCAGAGAGCTGAAGGACTGGATCCCGCGGCTCGCTCGCATCCCCGCCGACGCACGCGAGGCCCTGCCGGGCATCACCGCCGACCGCACGTTCCAGATCGTGGCCGCCGCGGTCGTCGTCGAGCGCGCCATGAAAGCGCTCGACGTCGAGGAGCTCGAGGTCTCACCCTGGGCGCTGCGCGAGGGCGTCCTGCTGCGCTACATCGAGTCGCTCGAGTACTGATCACCGCGGCATCCGTTCGACAGGACCTCCGCGGACGTCAGCGCCGATCGAGGACGGGGCGGGCGTGCTCGACGCACGTCGGCCCCGTTCTCCGGGGTCAGAGGGCGAGGCGCTCCCGCACGACCTCGGCCAGCCGATCGGCGTGTGCGCGGGCGTCCTCTTCGGAGGCCGCTTCGACCATCACTCGCACGAGCTGCTCGGTGCCCGACGCGCGCAGCAGCACACGACCGGAGTCGCCGAGCTCGGCCGTCGACGCGGCCACGGCTCGCTGGACGCCCTCGTCGCTCACGCCGTCGCGATCCACGCCGCGCACGTTCACCAGCACCTGTGGGTAGACGGTCATGATCGAGGCGAGCTCAGCCAGCGTCTTGTCCTGACGGGCCATCTCGGCCACGAGGTGCAGACCGGTCAGGAGGCCGTCACCGGTGGTGGCGAACTCGCTCATGATCACGTGTCCGGACTGCTCGCCGCCGAGGGAGTAGCCGCCCTCGTTCATTGCTTCGAGCACGTAGCGGTCACCCACGCCGGTCTGCAGAACCCGGATGCCGTGGGCCTGCATCGCACGGTGGAGTCCCAGGTTGCTCATGACCGTCGCCACGAGCGTGTCATCGGCGAGCGCCCCGCGCTCCTTCATCGCGACCGCGAGGATCGCCATGATCTGATCGCCGTCGACGATCTTGCCCTGCGCGTCGACGGCGAGGCAGCGGTCGGCGTCACCGTCGTGGGCGATGCCGACGTCGGCGCCCAGACGTACGACGGCCTCGGCGAGCACGTCGAGGTGCGTCGAGCCCACGCCGTCGTTAATGTTCAAGCCGTCGGGCTCGGCTCCGATGACCGTCACCTGGGCGCCCGCGTCCTTGAAGGTCTCGGGCGACACGCCCGCCGCCGCGCCGTGGGCGCAGTCGAGGACGACGTGGATGCCGTCGAGACGGTGCGGCAGAGACCCGAGAAGGTGCAGCACGTAGCGGTCCTCGGCGTCGGCGAAACGACGAATGCGCCCGACTCCCGCACCGGTGGGCTGCAGCCGCTCGCCTTCGAGGGCACTCTCGATGCGCTGCTCGACGATGTCGGGCAGCTTGGTTCCGCCACGGGCGAAGATCTTGATGCCGTTGTCAGGGGCCGGGTTGTGCGACGCCGACACCATCACGCCGAAGTCGGCGTCATGGTCGGCGATGAGGAACGCCGTGGCTGGGGTGGGGATGACGCCGGCGTCGAGAACGTCGACACCGGAGGAGGCCAGGCCTGCGGCGACCGCGGCCGAGAGGAACTCCCCCGAGACACGCGGGTCGCGGGCGACGACGGCCGTGAGGCGACGGCCCTCGGCCTTGCGCGCTTCCGCAGAACGGCCCTGGCCCAGGACGACAGCAGTCGCCTGGGCCAGGTGCAGCGCGAGTTCGGCGGTGAGGAGGCCGTTGGCCAGCCCCCGCACCCCGTCCGTGCCGAAGAGAGGCATACGGAGGATCGAACTCAGCGCTTGGAGTACTGAGGCGCCTTGCGGGCCTTCTTGAGACCGGCCTTCTTGCGCTCCTTGACGCGAGCGTCACGCGAGAGGAAGCCGGCCTTCTTGAGGGTCGGGCGGTTGTTCTCGGCGTCGATCTCGTTGAGCGCGCGAGCGATGCCCAGGCGCAGCGCGCCGGCCTGACCCGAGGGGCCACCACCGGAGATGCGCGCGATCACGTCGTACGAGCCGGCGAGCTCGAGCACCGTGAACGGGTCGTTGATCAGCTGCTGGTGCAGCTTGTTCGGGAAGTAGTCCTCGATCGTGCGGCCGTTGACCGTGATCGTCCCCGAGCCGGGAACGAGACGCACGCGGGCGATTGCCTGCTTGCGACGGCCCACGGCTGCGCCGGGAACCGAGAGCACGGGGCGCTCGGTGGCGACGACCGACTGCTCGGCCGGCGTCTCGGTGCTGTAGTTGCTGGAGTCGATGTTCGACACTGTTTCGTCCTTATCCGGCGGCGCTTACTGGGCGACCTGGTCGAAGGTGTATGCCGTGGGCTGCTGAGCACCGTGGGGGTGCTCGGCGCCGCGGTAGACCTTGAGCTTCTTGAGCTGCGCCGCGCCGAGGCTGTTCTTGGGCAGCATGCCGCGGATGGCCTTCTCGACCGCGCGGACAGGGTTCTTCTCGAGGAGTTCGTCGTAGGTGACGGACTTCAGTCCGCCCGGGAAGCCCGAGTGGCGGTAGGCCTTCTTCTGCGTGAGCTTCTGGCCCGTGAGCGCGACCTTTTCGGCGTTGATCACGATGACGAAGTCACCAGAGTCGATGTGGTTGGCGAAGGTCGCCTTGTGCTTGCCGCGGAGGAGGACCGCCGCGTGCGAGGCCAGACGGCCGAGAACGACGTCGGTGGCGTCGATAACGACCCACTCGCGCGTGACCTCAGCGGCCTTGGGGGTGAAAGTGCGCGTCACAGTAGTGCTGCTTTCTTGATCGAACGGAGGAGTTCGTGAATCCCGCTCCGGTGGTCCGTTACCCCGCCGATGGCGGGAGAACAGGGCCGGTGGAGGGCTCACGTTCGGGCGACCCGCTCGCAGAGAGGCGGGCACCAAAGATCGAGACTACGCCATTCGGATGCCATGACCAAACGCTGCCGCCTCCGCCCGGCGGGAATCGCGCCCCTCACTCCGCCCCGGCACGGGACTCCTCCTGCGCCCTCACGCGCAGATGCCCCGCCACCGATCGGGTGGCGGGGCATCTCGGCATCCGTCGCGTCCTCCGCGGGTGCGGGCGAGAGTGGGGACGCGCGCGGCGGCGGGGTCAGCGCTTCAGGAAGTCGATCAGCACGCGGTTGAACTCGTCCGCGTGGCTGACGTTGACGCCGTGGGGCGCTCCGGCGACCACGTGCAGCTCGCTGCCGGCGATCGCCTCGTGGGTGCGCTTGCCCGACCCCTCGAAGGGCACGGTTCCGTCGCTGTCACCGTGGATGACGAGGGCCGGCACCGTCACGTTCGGCAGGTCTTCGCGGAAGTCCGTCGTCGCGAAGGCCTCCATCGACTTCAGGGCGGCGTGGTGGTCGGCCTGGTTGGCCAGCCGCTCGGCCTCGGCGCGCTCGGCCTCCGGGACGGCGAGAGTGCCGTCGACGGAGAAGAAGTCGGTGGTGAACTGGTGATAGAACGCCTTCTCGTCGCCCTTCAGACCCTGCTTCATCCCGTCCGCGGTCGCGTCGTCGAGCGGACCCTCGGGGTTGTCGTCGGTCTGGGCAAGGTACGGCGGAACCGCGGCCGCGAAGACGACGCTGTGCACACGGTCGGATCCGTGACGGGTCAGGTAGCGGGCGACCTCACCACCGCCCATCGAGAAGCCGACGAGCGTGACATCGCGCAGGTCGAGAGCCTCGAGCACAGCCTCCAGGTCGTTGCTGAAGGTGTCGTAGTCGTAGCCGGTGTGCGGCTTGTCGCTGCGCCCGAAACCGCGACGGTCATAGGTCACGACGCGGTAGCCTGCGGCTTCGAGGGCGGGCACCTGGTGAGCCCAGGACTCACCCGAGAGGGGCCAGCCGTGGATGAGGACGACGGCGCGGCCCGTGCCGCCGGTGTCGTCGACGTGGAGGTCGATGTCGGTCAGAAGTCCGTGGTGTGCGGTGATCTCGCTCATGGCAGCCATGGTTCGAGTCGAAGCTGGACGCAAGGGAGCGGTTGACGCACCGCGGCCGGCTTGGTATTGACCGCGACGGCAGCGTCGGCTGGCAGAACCGCGCACTCGGCGCAACCCCGAACGAACACCGAAGCGAGACGGGGCGCCCTCACTACACTCGGTGCATGAGCCACGCCTCCGACGGTCACAGTCCTGGCGCCCGGGTGACCCCGGGCGATGTCCTCCCCCCTCGTCACGGCGGTGCCCCGGTGAACGATCTCGCGCTCAACATCGTGCTGGTCGTGGTCTTCGTTCTGGTCGGCGGCGTCTTCGCTGCGACCGAGATGGCCCTGGTCACTCTTCGCGAGAGTCAGGTGAACGCCCTCGCAGCCCGCGGACGGCGTGGCCAGAAGGTCGCCGACCTCGCCCGCAACCCCAACACGTTCCTCTCCGCCGTGCAGATCGGGGTGACGGTGGCCGGGTTCGCCTCCGCAGCGTACGGCGCGTCATCGATCGCCCCGTCCGTCACCCCCCTCTTCACCAACCTCGGCCTCGACCAGGGCGCCGCAGCTACGATCGCCACGATCACGTTGACCCTCGTCATCGCGTATCTGTCGCTCGTGCTCGGCGAACTGGTCCCCAAGCGCCTCGCCATCCAGCGCAACGCCGCGTTCGCCTACGCCGTCGCCCCGGTGCTGAACGGCTTCGCGAAGCTCATGCGGCCGGTGATCTGGCTGCTGTCGATCTCGACCAACGTGCTCGTCCGCCTCCTCGGAGGCGATCCGAACAAGACCGGCGAGGAACTGACCGACGAAGAGTTGCGCGACATCGTCTCGAGCCACGAAGGGCTCCCCGCCGACGAGCGCCGCATCCTCGACGACGTCCTCTCGCTCCGGGACCGCCACGTCAGCGAGGTCATGCGCCCTCGACCCGAGGTCGTGACCCTCGACGCCGGCGGCACGATCGCCGACGCCTACGAGCAGGTCCGCGATCTGCCCTTCTCGCGCTATCCCGTGGCGGAGCAGACCATCGACGACGTCGTCGGCTTCGTCCACGTGCGCGACCTCACCGACGACCCGGAGCGTGCCCTGAGCGCGGTCATGCGTGAGATCCGCTACATCCCGTCCACCGCCCGCGTCCTGCCGACGCTCACCGCGATGCGCGCCGAGGGCAGCCACATCGCCGTCGTCGTCGACGAGTACGGCGGCACCGACGGGATCGTGACCCTCGAAGACCTCGTCGAGGAGGTCGTGGGAGAGATCTTCGACGAGTACGACACGGATGCCGAGCAGCCCCTGTCGGAGGGAGAGCACGGGACCGTCGAGGGACGCCTGAACCTCCAGGACTTCGAGGAGGCGACGGGTGTCGCACTGGCGCGCGGAGCCTCCGACACCGTCGGCGGGTTCGTGGTCGAACGTCTGGGTCGCCTCGCCCACGTCGGCGATGTCGTCGAGGTGGACGGCGCGACGCTACAGGTGAGCGCGGTCGACCGACGTCGCGTAGCGGAGCTGCTGGTGACCCGGCATCCCGTCGATGCAACCGGTGACGGCGGCGAGCGCACCGATCGAGCATGATCATCCCGGCGTGAGCCGACGGCACGAACCCGTCGGCTCACGCGCAAAGGGCGATCAGGCGCGGTCGCCACTGAGGGGATCGCTCGGTGCACCGAGCTCGAGATGGTGCCCGCCATGCGCCTCCTGTTGCGATGTCTCGCGGCCGAGCGTCCGGGCCTGACCTCCTCGACCCACCCGAACGATTGCGGGCAATTTGGTTGCGCACAACCAAGTTGTGTGCAATAGTGCCCTCATGCCCGCCGTCGATCAGCTCGTGTGCTTCGCGCTCTACGCCGCCAACCGCACGACGACGCAGGCCTACCGCGCACTCCTCGAACCGTGGAACCTCACCTACCCGCAGTACATCGCCCTGGTCACCCTGTGGAGCGACGGAGAGCAGACCGTCGGCAGCCTCGGCGAGGCGCTGCAGCTCGACTCCGGCACGCTCTCCCCGATGCTCGCCCGCATGGAGAACGCCGGGTACCTCACCCGTACGCGCCGCACCGATGACGAACGCGTGGTGACCGTGTCGCTGACCGAGCGAGGCAACGCCCTGCGCACCGAGCTGGCCCACGTCCCGCGCTGCATCGCCGCGGGCTCCGGCCTCACCGACGCCAGCAGCGCCCGTGAACTGATCGATGCGCTGCATCGACTCACCGACGCCATGAAAGACCTGCGCGATCACCCCGATGACGTGCGCGACGCCGACGCGGCGCGCCACCCGGCCTGACGACCGCACCCCCACCGTCCCTAGAAAGGAACACCATGGACGTTCTCTACACCGCCGAAGCCGTCTCCACCGGCCAGGGCCGCCTCGGCCACGTGACCGCCGGCACGTACATCGACCTCGACGTCGCTCCCCCCAAGGAGCTCGGCGGCTCCGGCGCCGGCACCAACCCCGAGCAGTTGTTCGCCGCCGGGTACGCCGCATGCTTCCACGGCGCCCTGCACTCCGTCGCCCGCGCGCACAAGGTCAAGATCGAGGACTCCTCGGTCGGCGGCCGCGTCCACATCGGCCCCAACGGCCAGGGCGGCTACCAGCTGGCCGTGCTGCTCGAGGTCGTTCTGCCCGGTATCGAGAGCGATCTCGCCCAGCAGCTCGCCGACGAGGCCCACCAGGTCTGCCCCTACTCGAACGCGACGCGCGGCAACATCGAGGTCACCGTCACCGTCTCGGAGGACTGACCTCTCCTGAACCCCGGGGCGAGGCGCTGAGCCCCACGTATCGCGCCTCGTCCCGGCCTGCCGCCCCTCACCCCGGGGCGGCTTCGTCGTCTCGGCGTACAGTGACTGTCGTGATCCGGGTGATTGTCGTCGACGATGAGGCGCTCGTCCGTTCCGGCTTCGCCTTCATCCTCAACGCGGCGGACGACATCGAGGTGGTCGCCGCGGTCGGCGGACCCGACGCTCTCGCCGCCATCCGCACCCTCCATCCCGACGTCGTCCTCCTCGACATCCGGATGCCGGAGCTCAGCGGCCTCGACATCCTCGCCGCACTGCGAGACGACGCGGATCGGCCCGTGGTCGGCATCCTGACGACATTCGCGGCCGACGAGTCCATCACCCGGGCCCTGCGAGACGGCGCTTCCGGCTTCCTCGTGAAGGACACCGATCCCGCCTGCCTCGCGGCGATGGTGCGCTCTCTCGCCGCGGGTGGAGTCGTCCTGTCGCCGGAGGTCTCCCGCGCTCTGGTCGACGGTTACGCGGGAAGACCCGACCTCGACGCCGCGCGTCGTGTCGCTCTGCTGACCGACCGCGAGCGCGACGTCCTCGAGTGGCTCCCCACCGGCGACTCGAACGCCGACATCGGTCGTCGGCTGCACCTGAGCTCCGCGACGGTCAAAGACCACGTCAGCTCGATCCTGGGCAAGCTGTCGGTGTCGTCGCGGGTCGAGGCCGCCCTGATCGCGGAACGGGCCAGCTCTCCGGCTGAACGACGCTGACGCGAGCAGGGACGGCTCAGATCAACCGGAGCTCGCCCTCCGTCATGCCGTACGAGCGACGCAGCCACTGCCCGAAGCCCGGTTGGGCGAGGCAGGCCGCTGCGGTGTCGCACGTGACCACGGGGTCCTGCGCCGCATAGGTCGCGTAGACCTCGACCTTCGCATCGAGGACCTCCCCCTCGACGTTGATCGGCTCGTGCTGCGAGGGATAACCGATGTAGTAGGTGACGGCCCCCGGCGCGATCCCGACGACCGGCGCCACCGCTCGAACCAATGATCCGACGCACGAGTGGTCGGGGTGGTCCCCCCGCGCGAACGCGCTCTCGTGCGGGATGTTCGTCGTGACGTGGTCGGGGCGTGCGGCGTGGATCAGCTCCGCGACGGTCTCCGAAAGACGGCGTGCATCGAGCGTCGGACCGTCGTCGATCGGAGCGAGGGCGGGCACCGTGCCGTTGATGAGCTGGGTGAGACCGGCCTCGCCCGTCGTCGCGAAGCCCTTCCCGCTGAGGTTGCCGTCCGGCAGACGGAGAACGGTGATCGACAGACGAGGATCGTCTGCGGGCACGAAACGCGTGACCCGCGCGCCGCTTCGAAGCGTCAGCTGGGTGGTGTCCCACGGTTGGGTGCTGCCGCGCATCTCGTCGTACGCGGCTCGGATGCCCGCCTCGCGCTGTTGCGCATAAGCGAGGCCCCGGCCGGCGTCGCCCGCGGTTACGAAGATGGTGCGCAGCGTCGCCCCCGAGCCGATGATCCCCGCGAGGTGGGGGTTGGCGAAGATGATGTCGTCGTCGGCGTGGGCCCAGACCGCCACGGTCGTGTCGTCGCCGGGCTCCTCGAAGGCGGGAGAGACGGGACGCGGCGAAGCATCGGGCACCGGCACGATGGGACTGAGCTTGACCCAGGTCCCCTCCGGAGGCGCCGAGCGCCGGATCTCGCGATAGACGAGAGCTCCGCCCCCGAGCACGGCGAGTCCGCCGACGGCGACGCCACCGAACACCAGCGCTCTCCGGGATATCCCGGACCGACGCGGCGTTGCCGATTCACCGGGTGCCCGATCGGCACCCGAAGGCTCGTCGATGTCACTCACGGCGACTCCGTCCTGTACTTCGCCCCCCGGCGACGGATTGCGGGTTTCCCCTCGCCCTCGGGCGCCCTCCGACGTTATCGCGGCGGTCGGTCTTTACGAACTCGAAACCCCGCAGCCCCGCCACCCGGCGGGGTAGGGCGAACCCCTTCGGCGGATCACGTTCCCACGTCACCGACAGGCACATCGGCGTCACGCACCAGACGCATCGGCGATGCTCAGCGCGCACCTAACGAAGGTGACAACACTCCCCCTATGCAGACGTCCACACCGCCGCGGTCACTGTCGCCCGTAGCCCTGCGCATCCGCGCCGTCCTGAACGAGTGGGATCCGATCGGAGTCCATCACATCGGTCAAGGATGGCCCGACGACGAATACGACGACCTGATCCTGCCCATCCTCGAAGCCCTCGACGCACGCCCCTCCGTCGACGAGTTGGCCGCTGAACTGCGCACCGTCGTCGAGAACGACTACGGCCTCCCCGCTCCCGAGGGCTGCCGGGAGACCGCGCGCTCCCTCCTCCACCTCCGACCGATAAACCCCGGCGCGGTCGGATGCAAGCCCTGCCGTTC
Source organism: Microbacterium sp. SORGH_AS_0421 (assembly GCF_030818635.1). Lineage (NCBI taxonomy): Bacteria > Bacillati > Actinomycetota > Actinomycetes > Micrococcales > Microbacteriaceae > Microbacterium > Microbacterium sp. SORGH_AS_0421. Next base: position 1,717,131 of record NZ_JAUTAO010000001.1, on the reverse strand, counting down.
GGTCACCCCGCCGTCATAACGTCCCCTCCATGGCAGATCTCTCCCGCCCGCAGACGCCCGATCCGTACCCCCTCCTTCCGTCCGTCCCATCATTCGACGTGGTCAGCGATGACGTCACCGATGGACAACCGCTCGCGGACGACCAGGTCGCCGACAAGGGCAACACCTCGCCCCAGCTCAGCTGGTCGAACGTCCCCGAAGGAACCAAGTCGTTCGTGATCACGGGCTTCGACCCCGACGCCCCCACCCCGAGCGGCTTCTGGCACTGGGTACTCGTCGACGTCCCGGCGGACGTGCGCGAGCTGGCATCCGGGGCCGCCTCGGGCGACCTCCCGGGCCACGCCTTCCACGTCCGCAACGACGGCGGCGAGGCAGGCTTCCTCGGAGCCGCTCCCCCGCAGGGCGACCAACCCCACCGCTACTTCTTCGTCGTGCACGCCGTGAGCGAGGAATCGCTCGGCGTCGACGCCGATGCCACCCCGGCCGTCGTCTCGTTCAACCTGGCGTTCAAAACGCTCGGTCGGGCGATCCTCCACGGCACCTACCGGCACTGAGGTTCGGATCATGACCGAGCGCGGCGAGGGCTTCGACAAGGACCAGACCATCACCGGGGTCGAGGAGCGCCTTCAGGCGCGCTTCCCCGATGCGGAACCGGGAGTGGTGCACGAAGAGGCCGTCGTCGCGGTCGACAAGTACGCCGACGCGCCCGTGAAGGACTTCGTCGACATCATCGCCGAGCGCGACGCACGAGCCGCGGTCGAGGATTCGCTCTCGAGCGAGTCCTGAGCCCGCGGCGAGCGCCGGAGCGGCTCAGCCCATCTGGAGTTCGGCTTCGGTCTTGGGGTAGGACCTCTGGAGCCACTCGCCGAACTTGCGGGTCTTCAGACACGCGTCGCGATCGGCGCAGCGGATCACCTGATCCTGTTGCGTGTAGATGCGGTACGTGTCGACCTTGGTATCGAGCACCGCCCCGTCCAGGTTCCGAGGCAGGTCCTCGGAGGGGTACCCCACGAAGTACCGGATGCCGGGGCCCACGGCCGCGTCCGACGTCAGCGTGTCACGGACGAGAGTGCCGACGGCCGAATGATCGGGGTGGTCGCCGGGGGCGAAAGCGCTGCCCCGGGGGATATGGGTGAGGGTGCTCTGCGGAGCGAACGCGGAAGCCAGTTCCCGGATCGAAGCCGCGAGCTGATCCCGCGTCACCGCCGCTCCCCCGTCGACCGGGGCGAGCGAGGCCTCGGTTCCGTCGTAGAGCTTGCTGAGGGTCGCATGCGCGGTCGCATCGAACCCGGCGCCCGTGATGTTGCCGTCCGGCAGCCGCAGATAGAGCACCGACAGACGCGCGTCGTCCCTCGGCGTCAGCCGCCGCAGGTGCACGCCGGTACCGAGGGCGATCTCCGTGGCATCCCACTCGCCGTCCTTGCCGCGCATGGCGTTGTACGCACGCAGGATGCCGAGCTCCCGTGCCCGCACGTAGTCCATTCCCTTCCCCGCGTCTCCCGCCGTGACGAACACGGTGCGCACGCACCGGCCGGCGGCGATCGCATCCGAGATGGTGGGGTTGGCGAAGATGATGTCATCGTCGGGATGCGCCCAGATCGTCATCAGCGTCGACGACCCCTCGCATCCCTGGGCGGCCGGCGAGATCGGCGGCGCCGGGGGCGGGGTGGGTGTCGCCGACGTCGACGGCGACGGGGCGGGGGAAGAGGTCGTCTCGGGAGCCGGTGCGGGCGACGAGGTCGCCGCCGGCTCGGGCCGAAGCAGCGCGAACGCGAAGACACCGGCGACGGCGGTCACCACGAGAGCGGCGATCGCGATCGCCGCGATCAGACCGGCCTGCACCCGGAGAGGGCGACGCGGCGGCGACGCGGTGCGGGGCATCGGAACCTTTCGTGCGGGCGGCAGTGGCGACCCCGCCGTGCGGCACGATCTCGCGGCAGCCGATCACGGCTGATCCGCGCCCGAGTGTAGGGGAACGCCCACCGCCCGACCAACCTGTCGTCGGCCGATACGAGCCCGAACCACGAACGTTCACGTTTCCCGCGTATGACAAGAGAAACAGGGTGAGTTGACGGGTGAATTTTGCCTGTTACTGTTCGCGGGAGAGTCCCCGCGCACGCGGGGGATGGGGAGAGGGGCACACATGGCGACATCTGGCCTACGCCCCGGCGCGTCGCCCTCTGACGCCGACCCGGACGGAACCGCCCCCGCACTCGACCAGAACCCCGCGGAGGAGTCCGTGTCGACCATGACATCGGTGCCCTCCGCGGCCTCGACGCCTCCCGCGCACGTTCGCGACCCCTGGCGCGGACGATACCGACGCAACCTCGTGCTCACCGACTTCGCCGCCCTCGTCTGGGTCGTCTACGGCACCCAGCTCCTCTGGTTCGGGCTGGGGAATGCGCAGCTCGCCGCGGGGCGTGACAGCCGCATCAGCGACCTGTCGTACTGGGCCTTCTCCGCGATCCTCATCGTCACCTGGATGTGGGCCCTCGCCTTCGTCGATTCGCGCAGCGACCGCGCTATCGGCACGGGTTCCACGGAGTACGTGCGCATCGCCGACGCCAGCTTCCGGCTGTTCGGAACCATCGCCATCATCGCCTTCCTGACGCAGATCGATGTCGCGCGGGGCTACCTGCTGGTGAGCCTGCCGCTCGGCATCCTGGTCCTCTGTTTCACCCGCTGGATGTGGCGGCAGTGGCTCGTCGTCCAACGCTCCCGTGGTCGGTACTCCGCGCACGTGCTCCTGGTCGGGTCGCTCCCCTCCGTGACGCAACTCGCCCGGGAGTTCGCCCGCAGCCCCAGCGCGGGATACCGCGTCGTCGGTGCCTGCGTGCCGAACGGACGGATCGCCGACACCATCCCCGGCTCGGTGGTCCCGATCATGGGACATGTCGGCGACGTGACGCGCGCACTGCACGCGACGGGGGCCGACACGGTCGCGATCACCAGCGCGGACGAGCTCCCCGCCGAGAAGGTGAAGGAGATCTCGTGGAGCCTGGAGGCCGGTCGTCAGCATCTCGTCCTCGCCCCGAGCATCGTCGACATCGCCGGCCCGCGCCTGCACACCAGACCCGTCGCCGGCCTGCCCCTCATCCACGTCGAGACGCCGAAGTTCTCGAGGGGGCAGAGCTTCCTGAAGAGGTCCGTCGACCTCGTGGCTGCGAGCATCGGACTGGTGCTCCTCAGCCCGGTCCTGCTGTTCCTGACCGTCGCGGTGCGGCTGTCGAGCGAGGGTCCGGTCCTCTTCCGCCAGATTCGCGTCGGCTTTCGCGGGCGGGAGTTCACCATGTTCAAGTTCCGGTCGATGGTCGTCAACGCCGAGGAGCTGCGCGCACAGCTCACCGCCCAGCAGCGTGATTCCGGCAACGAGGTGCTGTTCAAGATGAAGAACGATCCGCGGGTCACGCCCATCGGGCGCGTGATGCGGAAATTCAGCCTCGACGAGCTCCCCCAGCTCTTCAATGTGATCGGCGGCTCGATGTCGCTGGTCGGACCGCGTCCCCCCCTGCCGTCAGAGGTGGCGGTCTACGCCGACCACGTCCACAGACGTTTCCTCGCCAAGCCCGGTATCACCGGCCTCTGGCAGGTCAGCGGGCGATCATCCCTCTCCTGGGAGGATTCGGTACGACTCGATCTGTCGTACGTGGAGAACTGGACGCTTCTGGGCGATTTCGTCATTCTCGGCAAGACGGCTCGCGCAGCGCTCGCTCCCGGCGAGACCGCTGCGTGACGCAGTCTGCGCCGCCCGTTCCGGCCCTGCTCCTATCGCCGTCGGTTCTCTCCGCGGAAATCTGAAAGGCTCTCATCGTGCGTCTGTCTGTCATAGGTTGCGGATACTTGGGAGCCGTCCACGCGGCGGCGATGGCGTCGATCGGCCACGATGTGGTGGGAATCGACGTCGACGAGCGGAAGATCGAGACGCTGTCGAGGGGCGAAGCGCCGTTCTTCGAGCCCGGGCTGCAGGAGATCCTCACTGAGGGCATCGCCTCGGGCCGGTTATCCTTCACGACCGACATGTCGGCTGCGCAAGGGGCGGCGGTGCACTTCATCGGCGTCGGCACGCCGCAGCAATCCGGCGGACATGCGGCAGATCTGACCTACGTCGACGCGGCCGTCGACGCGCTCGCTCCCTTCCTCTCTCCGGGTGATGTGGTCGCCGGCAAGTCGACCGTCCCGGTCGGCACCGCCGCTCGTCTGGCACCGCGGGTGGCCGAGCGCGGCGCGGTGCTGGTGTGGAACCCGGAGTTCCTGCGGGAAGGGTGGGCGGTTCAAGACACCGTCGACCCCGATCGGTTGGTCGCCGGCGTCCCCTCGAGCGACGGGTCCCCCACCGACGAAGGCGAGCGCACCGCCGAGATCCTCCGCGAGGTCTACCACCCGTCCATCGCCAAGGGCACGCCCTTCATCGTCACCGACTACGCGACGGCCGAACTGGTGAAGGTCGCCGCGAACGCGTTCCTCGCCACCAAGATCAGCTTCATCAACGCCATGGCCGAGATCGCCGAGGTGACGGGCGCCGATGTGACCACCCTGGCCGACGCGCTCGGTCACGACGTCCGAATCGGGCGCCGCTTCCTCGGCGCGGGCATCGGTTTCGGGGGCGGGTGCCTCCCGAAGGACATCCGAGCCTTCTCGGCGCGCGCCGAGGAGCTCGGACGCGGAGCTTCCGTCGCTTTCCTCCGCGAGGTCGACGCCATCAACCTCCGCCGCCGGGACCGCGCTGTCGAGCTCGCCACCAGCGCGCTGGGGGGCAGCGTCTTCGGTGCGAAGATCGCCGTCCTGGGAGCCGCCTTCAAACCGCACAGCGACGACATCCGGGACTCCCCGGCGCTCGACGTCGCCGTCCGACTGCACGGCCTGGGGGCACGGGTCACCCTGACGGACCCCGCGGCGATCGACAACGCCCGCCGTATGCACCCGCAACTCACCTACGATGCAGACCTCGACGCCACCCTTCGGGACGCGGACGCGGTCATCGTCGTGACCGAGTGGGACGAGTACCGTCGGCGCCTCAGCCCCGAACACGCGTCCTCGTTGGCGCGCGGCCGCATCGTGATCGACGGTCGCAACTGCCTCGATCCGGTGGCGTGGCGCGCCGCGGGATGGACCTATCACGGCATGGGTCGCCCCTGACGAGGCAGAGGGGCCGGCGCCGCTCGTACGAGACCGCCCCTCGCCGCTGATCCCGACTCTTCGGCGATCACTCGTGACGAAACCCCCGTGCGGCACGTCTTCGTCGTGACGGATCTCGCGCCGCGGCCCCCGGCCGCCGAACCCGCGAGATCCTGATCGACAAGGAGGATGCCATGCGCAACAAGCTCATCGTGATCGGTGCCGTCGCCCTGCTCGCCTACGTGATCGGCACCCGCAGCCCGCGCGTCCAGGTCAAGAGTCGCGAATCGGTGGGCCACCAGGTGGTGCGTCTGTGGAACGATCCACGCGCCCGCAACCGCCGCCACAAGGCCGCGAAGAAGGCGGCCGGCGCCGCTGAGAAGCGCGCCCGGAGGACGCTGCGCGATCTGCGGAAGTAGCCCCGGACGCGACCGGGCACGGCCACTGCGGAGGTCGGACCGGGCAGGGGCCTCCTCGCGCCCGCTCGGTCTGTGCCGCCGTGCGGCGGCGTGTGGACCCGAGCGGGGTCGTCGCTGCGATGGCCGTTGCGGCCCACCACTCATCGCCTCTGTCGGAGCCGCCCTTCGGCAGCGCCTGCCGTCGTTCATCCGCGCCGGAGCGTCTGTGGACAACCGGCCGTTGCCTCACGTGCGCATGTATAAATAGGCATGCTTGCGATAACACTCCGCCTCACTCCTGCAAACGACCTCGACGACCTCCTCGCAGGGTTCGCACCACCATGCCGGTCGTGCGGGGGCACCGTCGAGCCCCTCCAGCGGGGACGCGCAGCCTGGTGGCACTGTCATCGATGCGGCCTCGCTCGAATCGACTGAGCCGCACCCGGCTACGCTGACCACGTGATGGCCAGCATCCTGATCTCGATCACCGCCGTCGTCTCGGCGGTACTCGTCGGGTTCGTCGCGCGTCGGGTCCTCGGGACCGCGGTCGGTTGGCCGCGGAGCATCGTCGTGGGACTCCTGGTCTTCCTCCTGGGAGTGCCGTCGGCGGGGTGGACCCTGCGGCAGACGGGCTTGCCCGATGCCTCGGCATCCATTCCCTCCGAAGACGTGTGGATCTGGGCGGGATTGATCACGCTCTCGCTCGCGTGGGTCTTCGCCCTTGGGGTCGCCGCCCTCGTGGCGAGCGAGGCGATCTTCCCGACCCGTCCGCTGCCCAACCCGATCGATGTGGTCCGGGCCGCGCTCCGCCAGCGCAAGCGGACCCGACGGTATCTGGAGATCCTCGCGATCGCCTCGCGCCACGGCGTCGGTTGGCTCTTCCACGGCGGCCGCGCCCGCGTGGAGGAGCAGCTCAGCACCTCCGAGGAACGTGCCCGCGCCATCGTGGCGACCCTGAACGACGCCGGCGTCAGCTTCGTCAAGCTGGGCCAGGTGCTGTCCACCCGACGAGACCTCGTGCCGGAGCCGTACCTGAGCGCCCTCGCCTCCCTGCAGACGAATGCGACGACCCTCCCCTGGGATACCGTGCGATCGGTCATCGAAGCAGACCTGGGGCGATCCATCGACTCCGTGTTCGCCGAGGTCGATCCCCTCCCCCTCGCCGCAGCCTCGGTCGCACAGGTGCACCGGGCCCGACTGCTCGACGGCACGGCCGTGGTCGTCAAAGTGCAGCGACCCGCGGCTCGCGCGCAAGTGGAGGCGGATGCCGACATCATCGGGCGTCTCGCTCATCGAGCCGAGGCGCGCACGCGCGTCGGTCGCGACCTCCGAATCGAGTCCGTCGCCCGCGGATTCACCGCCACTCTTCTCGAAGAGCTCGACTATCGCATCGAGGCACGCAACACCCAGATGATCGGATCGACCCTCGAACTGATCGATCGCGCGGAGCCCGACCGACGAGGCCTCATCACCGTCCCGGACATCTTCTCCGAGGCCTCCGGCCAGCGAGTGCTCACGATGGGGCTCGTCGACGGAACAGCTCTGAGCGACTCGGCGGCTCGAATCGCCCTCCTCGACCCCGCCCAGCGCGATCGCCTCGCGGAGACACTGATGGCGACGGTCCTCGAGCAGATCCTGGTCTACGGGGTCTTCCACGCCGACCTGCACCCGGGCAACGTCGTGCTGAAGACCGACGGCACCCTCGGCCTCATCGATTTCGGCGCCGTCGGCATCATCGAGCGCAGCCGACGCCAGCACATGACGGCTTTCCTTCTCGCCGCTCTCAGCGAGAACGATGTCGCGGCCACCGACGCGCTCCTGCTCATCGTCGATGCGCCCGAAGACGTGGATCTGGAGGCCTTCCGGCACGACATCGGCGTCGTCCTGACCACGGAGCATCTGCGCACGACCGGTCACGGCTCGATCTTCACCCGAATGGTCGACGTGATCCGCCAGCATCACATCGCTCTGCCGGGCGAGCTGGCGTCCGCCTTCCGCAGTTTCGCCACTCTCGAGGGCTGTCTCCGGGTCATCGTCGACGAGTTCGACATGGTCGGCCGAGCGCTTCCCCTCATGCCGACCCTGCTGCGCCGGACGGTGTCGGTCAAACGCATGGCCACCGACGCCCAGGCCCAGGCGGTCATCGCCCTCGCTCGTCTCGAACAGATACCGCGCCGCCTCGATGCGCTGCTCACCGGGGTTGAGAAGGGCTCCATCGGCATCACCCTTCGCAGCGCCGACGGAGAGGACGTCAGCGGCATCCTCGGTCGGGCCACGGGCGAGATCGCCTCCACCCTGGTCTCGATCGCAGCGGTGGTCATCGCCGTGGTCCTGGTGATCGCGGGGGGAGGCCCCGTCCTCGGGGGATCCATCACGTTGTTCGCGGTGCTCGGCGCGGTGGTCGGGCTCTTCGGCTTCCTCGGTCTCCTTCGTATCGTGCGCAGAACGTTCGGCCGCCGCGGCTGAGGCCGGCGCACCCGGGGGCACTCTCTCGGAACGGGCGGCGCGTGTCTACAGTGTTCCGTGCCCGCCGATCGATCGCCTTCCCGTCGCCGCTACATCGCGACGACGATGACGGCCGTCTATCTCGCCGCCCTGGGCGTCATCCTGCTCTGGCCCGACCACCTCGACCGCAAGGCGGGCGCCGCCTACGCCGTCCTCTACGAGCTCTTCCCCGGGGCGACCCCCCGAACCATGGACTTCGGTCTCAACGTCGTCCTGTTCGTCCCTTTCGGCGTCGTCCTGGGGGTGGCCCTCAGAGGACACCCATGGCGGCTCATCGGTATCGCCTGCGCCGTCCCGCTTCTCGTCGAGATCTTCCAAGGGGTCTTCCTCCCCGGGCGTACGAGCAGCGCTGTCGATGTGGTCGCCAACGCGCTGGGTGCTCTCATCGGGGCGGCCGCGATGGCTCTGGGGCGGAGACTGCTCATCGACCGACGCACTCGACCACGTCGCTGAGTTCACCGGGGTCAGTCGATGTCCTGCTCCGGTACGAGGAGGCCGCTGATCTCGGCGTCGCTCCGGACACCGGCCACGAGCGCGCGGGCGGCGTGCACCGGGACGGACACGGATACGCCGAACCCCGGTCTCGACGATGACCCACGTCTCGACGTCTGCGGCTCGCCGCAGCAGGCCGATCTCCACCTCGGTGGCGACGCCGACGCCGTGCACCATGGAGTCGCGCACGCGAGCGCTGACCCCGATACCCGCGCTGCGGTGGTCTTCATCGTCGGGATGAACGGTTGCGCCGTGCTCGGTGACGCACCAGGCGAAAACACACCCCCGGGCGTCTCGGATCTGTTCGTTTCGCCGTGCAGTCATGCGTGACACCTCTCTGTCGGGGCCGCCGCTGTCGGCGACCCTGAAACCGGTGGGCACGAACGCATTACATCGCGAACCTCCGACACCGCCCTCACCGACCGGGAGGGAGACCCTTCGGCGGGGTGGGGATCAGGTCGCGAAGCGGGATGCCGAGCACGTCCGAAAGCGCGACGAGGGTCCGAAGGCGCGGATTCGCGGCGGTGCCGGGATTGGACTCGCCCTTCTCGAGCTTCCGATAGGTGAAGGTCGCGAGGCCCGCCGCGTGGGCGACCTGCTCCTGGGACATTCGCTTCTCGGCGCGGGCGCGGATCATTCGCACGCCCAACTCGCGGGCGAACTCTGTCCAGGGGTCGGGCGCGTCGTTCATGAGACCAGCTTGATCGGCGGTCAACGCTCACATGAACATGTTTACATGCCTCCCGTCGTCACGCGAGGCTCTCCGTGGCGGCGACCCGAACGGGTGGCACGCCGGCGCAGCCGGGTGAGGTGGCGGGTGAGCATCGGGGCGTCGGGGGTTCGCTGTCTCGGGGCGTGCGCGCGGACGACACGCGACGGCATGCGGCTTTCGCCGGTTTCACCCGACACCGCACGACCAGGCGCCGGGGCCGGGCACCCGACCGAGGCACAAGAGTCCGCCGCCCATCGGGCTCCCGTCCGCGGAACAGGGCTCCCGGAGAGCCCTCCGGGCGGCGAACGGGGAGCGCTCAGCGCTGTGCATCTCACTCACCGAGTCGCCTGAACCCCGACCGCGGCTCACCCCCCTGAGGGCGCCGTCTTCGCGTCCCGGACATCGACGCCCCTCGGCGGGGTCGCGGGTGCCGACGCCCGGTGAGCGCGTCCGCCCACACCCCCGATCCGCCGGCGAGATCCACACTCGCCTGCTTCCGGGAAGGACGGAGAGCGACGTGGAGAGGGTGATGCGGAAGGGGTGAGAAGGGGATGACGCGGGGGGTGAAAGAGGTCACATTCGCCACCTCGTCGCGCGCATCACCCCCAGGATCGTCTCGACGAGGCGTCGCTTCGCCACGTCGACCGCCCACCCACCCGAAGGGGCGGCGGTCCTTCCCCACATGGAGGTTCGAATGTTGATCGACGCGGATGCCGCTCCCACCGGCGCACGAGCCGCCCGCCGCACGAGCCGGTTCTGGGCGCCACGCCCTGAGGCACTGGACCGCCTCGAAGCGGCCTTGGGCAGTGACGTCGTCCTGCTTCGCGGTCCGGCCGGCGTCGGGAAGACGTCGCTTCTGCGTCAGTTCGCGGCCACGCTCGACGCAGACCCAGAGCGCGGCGTCCAATCCATCGACGGCAGCCTCACCTCACCGGAGGCCCTCCCCCGCATCGTCGAAGCCTTCGCGGACGGGCCCGCCTCCCATGTCCTGCTGATCGACAATCACGTCGAGGGACTCGGGCTCTCGACCGATCACCTCCTCCACCTCCTGCGTGCCGACAGCAGCCTTCGAATCGTGGTCGCCACCCGTCAGCCGACCGGCCTCGAGAGCCCGCTCATCGCTCTCGAGTTCGATGTGCAGGTGCTGCCCGCGTGCGACTTGCTCATGACCCGCGACGAGGTGGCATCCGTCCTGGCCCTGAACGGGGTCGAATCGACCGAGATTGCCGTCGACGAGCTGGTGGCGCTCACCCACGGGTGGCCCGCCCTCGTCCAGCTGGCGAGCGCACGACTGCGTTTGGAGGGCCTCCCCCTGCGCACGCGAGCCGAAGCCGCCGCCGCGGCGGCGTATGCGGGCACCACCTTCACCCACGACATGGAAGAGCGTCTGGCCATGCCGGTGACAGACGACGTCCGCTTGCTGGCGGTCGCCCCGTACATCACCGAGTCGCTCGCGGACGCCCTGGGCCTCGACTCGACGACGGCTACGACGCGTGATCTCCTCGACCACCTCCAGAGCGCGGGCTTCGTCTGGCCCAGCGCGACGCGCGTTCTCCTGGCCGAGCCGGTTCGCGAGCGCTGGCTGGAGGAGATCTCCGCTCGGCAGCCTGCGCTCGTGTCCGCGGCGAGGCTGCGTCTGCTCGACCATCTCATGTCGGGAGGGGAGCCGCTCCTCGCGGCCCAGCTCGCGGCAGACGCGCGGCAGTGGACGACCCTGGCCCGCGTCCTTCGACGGTCGGGGCCGGAGATCTGGGCACGCAACGCCGACGGCTTCTCGCGCATGCTCGGCCAGCTCAGGTCCAACTCTTCGGTCTCGCCGGTCGTCGTCGACGCACTGCTCGCGCTCGACCCCGATACCGCAGCGTCCCCGGAGACCCCGTCGCTCGCCGCCTCCGTCCTCAGTGACCTTCCCGATGCCAAGAGCGTCGCCGTGGGGGATGCCGAGGCCCTCATCATCCGCGCAAGCCTGCACCGCGCCGCGGGGCGGTTCGCTCTCGCCGGCGAAGCGTCCGGCATGCTGTCCGACGCCCTCCGCGGAGCGCAGGACCTCGATCCCGAGACGGCGGCGGAGGGGTGGTATCAGGTCGCGATGACCTTCCTCGCGATGGGCAGACTGCGGGACGCGAGCATGTCCATGACGCTCTCCGATCGAGTCGCGCCGCCCGCCCACAGGGTCCGTGCTCGCGGAGCGCTGGCCGTCATCGCCCTCCTCGAGGGCGACGTCCGCACGGCGCGCTCCATCGTGGAGGAGAACAGCATAGACAGCTGGGGGGCCTCGCCCTGGGGAGAAGGGCTCCGGCTGGCATCCGCGTGGGTTCTGCTCGAAGCCGGAGAAGCCGGAGAAGCCCGCGCCCTTCTCGACGCTCTGCCCGCGACCTCCGCGGCCCGGGAATTGTGGCCCTTCGCTGCCTCGACCCACATCCTGTCGTGCCTGCTGTCGGGCGCAGCTTCCGACGCACTCGGGCTCTTCCGCACCTGGATGGCACGAGCCCGAAGCACCCCGCCATCGCACTATCAGTCGGTGCAGATCCTCATGACGCGGGCGAAAGTGCTGATCGCGCTCCGGCAGGCACGAGAGGCGCTCGCGCTGTTCGAGGGCCCTTTCGCGCTCTCCTCTCTCACCGCTCCCGCTATCGCCCTGTCGCAGCTGTACGCCGGGCGATCACACGAGGCGTTCGTCATGAGCGTCAAGTGGGGGCTCCACCACGAGCCCTCCCCGCGGGCTGCTCTCGAAAGCTTGGTCGTGAGCGTCGTGGCCGACGTGCGACTGAACGGCGTCAGCTCACACCGCTCCACCGTTCAACGCGCCGAGGCTTTGAGCATCCGGCATGACCTGTGGAGCCCATGGAGCGCTGTCGCGCCCGAGGACCGCGCACGGGTCACCAAGATCCTCTCGTCTTCGTCACGCGAGCAAATCGAGGCGAGGACGTCGTTGTTCGCGTCCTCGGTCAGCGTGCCTCGTCTGACCAAGCGCGAGCAGGTGGTGTTGAGCCAGCTCACTCCGACCTCGACGATCGCCGACATCGCACGTGCGCTCGTCGTGTCGCCGAATACCGTCAAGACGCAGCTGCAGAGTCTCTATCGCAAGCTCGAGGTGTCGGACCGCTCGAGTGCGATTCGCGCCGCACACGCCTGGGGGCTCATCGAGAACGACCTGGACGCGTGACGGTGCGGTCTCGCCGCCGTCGGCGTGACCGCCCCATCATCAGGCGCGCGGCAGCGAGCAGCACGACGACGACCAGGATGCCGGGAACCGACAGCGGCACGCCCGCTCCCCGAAGGACGGCGAGGATGACGACGAAAGCGGCCACGGGCGCCAGCCAGGCGAGGACGCGGAGCAATCGTCGGAGGGTCACGGCTCCCACGCTAATGCGTCACACGTCGGGCATCTTCGCGCGGGCTCGTCGTTCGTCGGCGGCGACCTGCAGACCGAACACCCCGAACCACGCGATGGCCAAGGTGGCGGCGGTGAACTCGAGGTTCCCACCGAGCGTCGTGTCGCCCCGGGAGAGAGCGATCATCGCGCCACTGAACGATGTCAGACCGACAGCGACGAGCGTGACGACGGAAGCCGCGCGCATCCAGGGGCGCCGCCGGATGGCGGCGACCTGCCCCATCGCGACGATCGCCAGGACGAACCCGAGGACCGCGAAGGAGATGTGGATCAGATCCTGAGGGAGGGCTCCCTCCGTGAAGGGAATGGGGCATCCGGGCGAGCAGGTGACGACAGATGCCACCCCGAAGCACAACCCGCACACGAGCAGCGTCGTGGCGACGGGCCACCCGACGACGTATCCCCCGCCCCGAAGCGCCAGGGACCGGTCGACGAGGACGGCGGCGATCGCGAGCAGGAGAAGAGCCGTGTTGAACAGGGGCGCGGTCGGCATCGACGTGGCGCCGAGCTGGCTGACGTACTGCACGCTCGGCTCCCCCAAGCGACAGACCCAGATGAGCACCGCGCTGAGAAAAGCCGCAATACCCCCGGCCGTCGCCAAGCGGGCGACGGGTGAGGTTCGCGTCCGGGCTACCCGCGTGACGGGCCGCTCGACTGTCTCGGTCATCGGCTCCTCCTCCAGCGGGCTCGGCCACACTATCGTCTCGCCCTCGCTGCACCCGGCATCGGGGTGATCTGTGGGCCTGCGGGGGTGATATCCGGCTGCTGAAGCCGACGATCAGCGTCAATGGGGATGATGCTGTTCTGTGCGGGCAGAGAACAGCCTCACGTGCGTGCCGGGGGGCCGCACTGTTCGACGCTGGTTCTCTGCCCGCGCCTCATCGCATCGCATCGCGTGTCCGTCACGGGGAAGACCACACGCCTCTTCCGCGTGACCAGTAGAGCGGACAAGCGGGGCGGCACCATTGCTCACCCACCGCCTCTGCGCGATGCTCAATCGCCGCGACGCCGACGGCGTCCTCGCGAGATGACGAAGACCGCGCCGACGACGATGACGGCCGCCGCCAGGAGCGGGATCAAGACGAAGGCGAACCGCCCCGCCTCGGCTTCCGGGGCGGGCTCCTCCTGTACCGCGCCCGCGACAAGGGACTCACCCGAGCTGATCGAGAAGCTGATTCCACGCGCCGTCGGGCTCGCCGTGCTGTCCTCGTGGAGCGACGCGGTGCCGCTGTCGCGGACGACCTGCGTCGGAACCACGGCATCGGCAGGCCCCGCGGGAAGGAGGAACAGCGCAGCGATGAGGGCGGTGGCGGACAGCGCGGTGGTGATGGAGCGCACGGACGGATCCCTTCGTCGGAGCCGCTACGGTAACCAGCGACGGCCCCTCCCGAGCGGTGGTAGACGCGGCCGCCCGCAACCGGTATGACCTTCGCAGCCACTCCGCGCATAGGCTGTCGACAAGCCCGCAACCGGAGGAAGGGGTGCGATGGACTCGCGGTCTCCACGCCCGATCGGGTTCGCGCTGTGCGTCGTCGCGGTGATGGTGCTGGCCGCCCCGACGCTCGTCCTTTCCGCCGATTCCCCGACCGAGCCCAAGCTCGTCTTCGCCGCCGCCGGAGCGATCATCTTCGCTCTCGCCGTTCTACGGATTCGTCGAGAGCCCGCCGCGCGGGCCCCGGAGGCGCGTTCGGACGACGACGTCAGCGATCGCTGAGAGCGGCGATCTCTTCAGGGCTGAGGATCGAGATCGGTTCGGTGGTACATCCCACGTCGGAAGGGTCTTCACATCTGCTCCTGCGACGGATTCGAGGGCGTGAGCCGAGAGCTGAGGGCTCGGAGTACCCGAGACCAGGACACGGTGCAGGATGCGCGCCGAGACGGGGCGGACTCGCCCAACGCCGACCGAGCGGTGGCCGCGTCGGCGTACGTGCCGACGTATCGCGCGTGACCGTCGAACACGAAGAACGCCTCGGGCGAGCGGCGATCCACGTAGCCGGCGAAGTCCCCGTCCCGCCGGGCGACCGAGAGGTCGTCGTCGAGCCGCGACCAGACGATCGCCCCGACGAGGGGACGGGGCGCGGACAGGATCACGCCGCGCGGATGAGGGAGCGCGTCGGTTTCGACGTCGCAGCCGTCCGCACCGGAGCGGACGTCGCGGCGGGCTCGTCGAGAGCGATGTCGAGGCTGAGACCGCGCGACGAGTTGGCGTCGTTGGCCATGCGCTTCAGCAGGTTCTGATCGAGCGCCTCGGGCTGTTCCGAATCGAAGACGAAGCGCAGGGGAATCGACGGCTGCAGCCAGATGGTCGAACGACCGGTCGGCTCGTCCTGTCCGTGGACCCACGACAGGGTGAAGCTCTCTCCCCGGCGGAGCTTGGTCGCGACGACGACCTTGACGTGCGCCAACATGCGGTCGTCGATGCTGATCGGCTCGGTTGTCGTGCCGTAGTAAAGCTTCGCCATGATGTACCCCTCTGATCGTTGCTCGCAATTTAACTTACTAGGTAGACTAGCGAATAGGCAAGCGAGATATTAGGAGCCCGATGTCGATCGAGAAGACGGCACCTCCGTCGTACTGGTACAGCGACAGCACCGACGATGAGCGTGGAGCGCGGGTCATGGAGGCGATGCGGGCCTATCGTTCGGCCGAGATGGCGATGCGCCGGCGCACGCAGGGCTCGATGGCCATGGGAGAGAACGAGCTGCTCGTGCTTCGGTTCCTGACCAGGGCCACCTCCTCCGGCCGCGATGTCACTCCGGTCGATCTGGCGCGTCACCTCGGTGTCTCCACGGCCTCCGTGACCGCCCTCCTGGACCGACTCGAGCGATCCGGGCATCTGGAGCGCCGCCCGCACCCCTCCGACCGGCGGAAGGTTCTCGTCTCCACCACCTCCCACGCCGATGAGGAGATGCGGGACACCCTCGCCTCCATGCACGACCGCATGATGCAGGCCACTCGCGGTATGACCGAGAGCGAGACCGTGGCGGTCACCGCTTTTCTTCAGCGCATGCGATGCGCCGTCGCCGACGTGTGCGACACGGCGGGCCCCTCGTGCTGTGCGCTGATCGCGGAGCGGGCGGACGCTCCCATCGTCCGTTCCGCCGGGGACATCGCTCCCCCGAACGCCGCCTGACGGGCGGTCACTCCGCGACGCGGATCACCTCGGCGATCACACGCGGGTCGGCGACCACGCGGAAGTGCCCGCCGCCGGCGAGCACGACATTGCGGGCACCGGCGAGCTCGCTTCCCTCGGGGATATGCGGGTCGAACGGACCGAACACCGAGATGATGCGCGTATTCACCGCGGCCGACGCGGCGAGCGCCTTCATCGTCGCGTCGCCCGAGGCGAAGGCACGCAGCGAAGGCGTCGGCATGAGGCGGCTGTACCGAGACCCGCCGAACGGAGTGGCGACCGCGACCATCGCACGCACGCGCTCACCGGCAGGGCTGAAGGCCATGACGTGCTTGCCGATGAGTCCGCCCTTGCTGTGCGCGACGAGCACCACGTCATTCAGACCCCGAGAGAGCAGCAGGGCGGCAACCCGTCCGGCGGATTCCGCGATCGGTCGCCGGTTGCCGCCGAGTTCCGTCACGACGTGCACGGGGTGGCCGCGTTCGTGCAGGGCCCGCGCGAGCGGCTCGAGGAAGCGCCAGGTCTCGTAGATGCCCGGGAGCAGGACGACCGGCGTGCCTTCGCCCTCGGCGAGGAGGTCCGCGGCGTCGCGGCCGAGAAGAGCCCGCGCCTGGGCGCGAATCGCGTAGACGTAGTCGCGCGCCCACCACCCCGCGTCGCGCAGAACGGTACGGACCCGCTGCGGCACGGTGGTCACGGCGTCCTTCGACATTCCTTCATCGTGCCGCGCCGACGCGCGCGGGCCGGGCGGGTTGCCGCACACATCGAGCCGTGCGATGCAACCCCGGGATCAGCGAATCGGGGTCGACCGTACCGTGTGGCCATGGACATCTCAGACATCCGCTGGAACGAGCCCGCCCGCCAGAAGATCCTCGACGACGCCGACGCCGTGCTGCGCGAGGCCGTCGTCGCGATCGCCCGTGACAGCGACGGGATCTCGTCGGACGAGGCGTTCGCGCAGATCAATGCGCGCATCAAGGATCGCTTCATCGACTACGAGCCCGGCCCGGACATCCGTACGTACGCGGACGCCATCGCGGCGGGCGAGATCCCCACGGGCTCCTGAGCCGCGGACGCGAGGAGACCCCGTGCGCATGCACGGGGCCTCCTTCGCATTACCTGAGAGGACGCTCGGCACCGTCGGCAGCGGCGTAGCCTTCCGGTACCCGGCCCCGGCATCGCCGGCGCGGACGACGTCGATCTCGGCGTCTCCGACGACTCCCGCCCGTCGAGCCCGCCCCCCACACGGGGCTCCGGACGGGAGTCGTCGTCCGGGTCAGCTGTCTTCGCCGTAGCCGCGGATGCTGCGGATGTCGTCTTCGAGCTCTCGCTGCGCGGGGTCGTCGTCCTCGTGGACTGCGGCGTCGGCGGCACGCTGCTGCTGCGCGCCCGCCTTCTTCTCTTCCACGCCCGCGTCGGTCGCGCCGTCCATGACGGGGGCGTCCTGCGTCTCTTCGCGATCGGTCATCGTGGTCCTCCTCGAACAGGTCGTTTCCGGCATCCTGCGGCCTCGAGGGCGTCAGCGGCCGGGGCTTGCGCTCCCCCGGCCGCGGATGCTCACTACCCGTGGTGTCCCGGATGGCGACGCTCGAGCGCCGAGCCTTCGACGTCGACGTTCGGCACGATGCGATCGAGCCACTTGGGCAGCCACCAGGCGGCGCCGCCCAGCACGTGCATGATCGCGGGCATCAGCAGCATGCGAACGATGAACGCGTCGAAGAGCACTCCGAGGCCGAGCCCCAGACCGAACGATTTGATGATGACGGCCTCCGAGGTGATGAAGCCCGAGAACACCGAGATCATGATGATCGCCGCAGCGATCACCACGGTGCGGCCCGCCCGGAAGCCCTGCGCCACGGCCAGCCGCGGAGCGGCGCCGTGCGCCCAGGCCTCACGCATGCCGGTGGTCAGGAACAGCTGGTAATCCATCGCCAGGCCGAACAGGATGCCGACCAGGATCACCGGCAGGAAGCTCAGGATCGGTCCGGGGTTGTGTACCCCGAACAAACCGCCGAGCCATCCCCACTGGAAGACCGCGGTGACTGCTCCGTACGTCGCGAACAGGGACAGCACGAAGCCGAGGGTGGCGATCAGCGGTACGAGCAGAGAGCGGAAGACCATGACCATGATGAGGAACGACAGACCGACGACGACCACGAGGTAGATCGGCAGAACGTCCGCCAACCCCTCGGAGATGTCGATGTTGATGGCCGCCGCGCCCGCGACGCCGAGGTCGATGTCTCCGTCGACCGGGGGGAGCGAACGCAGGTCGCGCACCAGCCGATCGGTGGACACCGCGTTCGGTCCCTCGGCGGGGATGACCTGGAACGCGGCGAGCGTGCGGTCCTCGGACACCGCGACGGGTGCCACCGCCACCACGTCGTCCTGAGAGAAGAGCTCGCGGGCCACGTCGAGCTGCAGGCCCTGGACGTCGGCCTCGGCGGTACCGGCGGGGAGCGCGGCCGTCACGAGAAGCGGGGCGTTGGATCCGGCGCCGAAAGCCTCCTCGCTCCAGGTGAAGGCTTTGTACCCGGTGGAATCCTCGGCTTCGCTACCGCCGTCGGGCAACCCCAGGCGCATCGAGAGAGCGGGGATGGCGATCACGAGAAGCACCACCGTCGCCACGAGCATCGTCACGGTGGCGCGCACCGTCGACATCGGGCGTACGGCCCGCCCGTTCGTCGCGACCGGGCCGGTCTCGGCTCGGGCGGCGCGGCGCGGGTGCTCGACGGCGCCGGATGCGGCGGTCGCGCGAGCGCGCGCCTTGCGGCTGAGGATGCGCATGCCAGCGAGCCCGAGCAGGGCGGGGGTCAGCGAGACGGCGATCAGCACCGCGACCAGGACGCTCACGGC
The DNA here is from genome assembly GCF_030818635.1 of Microbacterium sp. SORGH_AS_0421. Taxonomy (NCBI): domain Bacteria; kingdom Bacillati; phylum Actinomycetota; class Actinomycetes; order Micrococcales; family Microbacteriaceae; genus Microbacterium; species Microbacterium sp. SORGH_AS_0421. The sequence continues at coordinate 1,698,529 of NZ_JAUTAO010000001.1, read as the reverse complement.
CCCCGCGGTTCCCATCAGACCGAGGAACGGGATGCCGGTGATGTTCAGCGCCAGCAACGCGACGATGACCGTGGACCCGGCGAAGACGACGGCGTTGCCCGCCGTCCCGTTGGCGAGCCCGATCGATTCGCGGACATCCGCGCCCGCCAGGAGCTGCCTGCGGTGGCGGTAGAGGATGAAGAGCGCGTAGTCGATGCCGACCGCGAGGCCCAGCATCACCCCGAGGAAAGGCGTGACGGATGCCATCTGAATGACACCCGAGAACGACAACGTCGCCATGGCGCCGATGGCGACGCCGATGATCGCCGTGGCGATCGGGAAGGATGCCGCGAGCAACGACCCCAGCACGACGACGAGGACGATGCCGGCGATGGCCACGCCCACGATCTCGCCCACCCCGAAGATCTCGGGCACCCCCTGGGAGATCTCGGTGTTGAACGCCACGTCCACGCCGGGGACCGCCTTCGCGGTGAAATGCTCCACGACCGCTTCCTTTCGACGCCTCGGTGAGCTCGAGACGCGGCTTGTCGAACGAGACGTTGACGATCGCCGTCGAGCCGTCCTCCGATACCAGCCGGATGGCATCCGCGAAGCTCAGCAGCTCGGAGCCGTCATCGAGCTGGGTCTGCTGAGCGTCGATCTGGGCGAGGCCTTCGGTCAGCTGCGCCTGCTGCTGCTCGAGAGCGGAGCGCTGCTGGTCGATCTGCTGCTGCTGCGCCTCGAGGGCGGACAGCTGCCTCTGCTTCTGGGCAGCGGGCAGCGGCGCGGCCTCCACCTGCGCCTTCCCCTGGTCGAGCTGCTGCTGGCCGGCCTCGAGCTGAGCCCTGCCGGCGTCGAGCTGCTGCTGGCCCGATTGCGCCTGGCCTCGAGCCGCATCGAGTTCCTGCCGGCCGTCGGCGACCTGCTGACGCTGGTCCTCGAGCTGCTGCTGCGCGCTGAACGGGTCGGTGACGCGAGCCACGTCGGGCAGGTCGCTCGCCGAGGACACCAGGGCCGAGATCGCGGTCCGCTGGTCGTCGGTGAGACTCGAGCCGTCATCGGTGCGGAAGACCACGGCCCCGGAGGCGCCGGAGAAGTCGGGAAGCTCGCCCTGAAGTTCGGAGATCACGTCTCCGGATGCCGTTCCCGGAATGTCGAAACTCGAGCTGAGCCCCTTGTACCCGACGAGGAAGCCGCCCACGACGACGCCGAGGATCACGGCCCAGGCGACGATCACCGTCCACGCGCGGCGCGCCGCGAACGTTCCGAGGCGGTGCAGCAGTTCAGCCATGGGGATGTTCCTCTCGTGCGGTGCACGCGAGGGAGCACCGTCGGCTCCGACAAGTCCGGGCAAAGATAACACGCACCGTCTCGTCTCGTTTTGCCCCGCGATCGATCAGAATGTGTGTCATGACCCTTCCGCGCAGTGGACCCGTCCGCAGCGAGGCGGCACGCCTGGCGATCCTCGACGCGGCCGTCGCACTGTTCGTCGAGCGCGGCTACGACCACCTCACGATCGAGGGCATCGCTCGACGTGCGGGCGTGGGCAAACAGACCATCTACCGGTGGTGGGCGAGCAAGGGCGACGTCATCGCCGAGGCCATCCTCGAGGGGCGCATCCTCGGCGGTCAGCGAGAGCTGCCCGACACGGGCGACCCCCGAACCGATCTCGCCGCCTGGCTGACGGACCTCTTCACCCTGCGAGCGAGTCCCGACGGAGAAGGGTTGCTGCGATCTCTGGTGGCCGCCGCGGCGGGCAGCGCCGAGACCGGTCGACGGCTCCGGACCGAGATCCTCGCCGCCCCGCTCACCGAAAGCCTCTCGCGGGCGATGGGCGGCGTCACCGGCCCCCGACTGCACGCCGCCGCCGACGCCCTGCTCGGAGCCGTGATCCTGCGGGCCCTGAGCCGCGAGGAGTTCGACGCAGAAGACATGCTCACCCTCGTCGACGCCATCGTGGGCAGCGCTCCCCCGCACTGAGAGATCGGCCGGGTCGCGGCATCCGGATACCACAACGGCGAAGCCGACGTCCAGACCGGGCGCGCACAGTCGCATGACGTACAATCGTGTTCAGCAAGGGGAGTACTCCCACCGCGACGTTCTCGTCAATACGGATCACGCCATCGTGAGCCCGGGACGTCGGCCCGTTTCCCGGGTGGAGGAGACCTTGGTGTCTTGTCGCACACCTACTCACCCTTGGAGGTCGCCATGGGCGTCACCCCTTTGATATGGATCATCACGATCGCGATCACCATCGCGTTCTTCGTGTTCGAATTCTTCGCCCACGTCCGCAAGCCCCACGAGCCCTCGATCGCCGAGTCGGCCCGCTGGTCGGCTTTCTACATCGGCCTGGCCCTGCTGTTCGGCGTCGGGATCGGCGTGTTCTCCGGATGGACCTACGGCGGGGAGTACTTCGCCGGGTACCTGACCGAGAAGGCCCTCTCGATCGACAACCTCTTCGTGTTCCTGATCATCATGACGGGGTTCGCGGTGCCGAAGATCTACCAGCAGAAGGTGCTGATGATCGGCATCGTCATCGCGCTGATCATGCGCGGCGCGTTCATCGCGGTGGGCGCGGCGCTGATCGAGAACTTCTCCTGGATCTTCTACATCTTCGGTGCACTGCTGCTCTTCCTCGCCTACCGCCAGGCCTTCTCGCACGGCGAGAGCGACCCCGCCAACGGCAAGTTCATGCGCTTCGTCCGTCGCATCCTCCCCGTGAGCGAGGAGTACAACGACGACAAGCTGACCGTCCGCAAGAACGGAAAGCGCTTCGTCACCCCGATGCTGCTGGTCATCATCGCGATCGGCTTCATCGACCTCGTCTTCGCCGTCGACTCGATTCCGGCCATCTACGGCCTGACGAACGAGGCATACATCGTCTTCACCGCCAACGCCTTCGCACTCATGGGGCTGCGCCAGCTGTACTTCCTCATCGGCGGCCTGCTGGAGCGTCTCGTCTACCTCGCACAGGGCCTCGCCGTCATCCTGGCGTTCATCGGCGTGAAACTCGTCTTCCACGCTCTCCACGTCAACGAGCTGCCCTTCGTCAACGGCGGGCAACCGCTGCTGTGGGTTCCGGAGATCCCCATCTGGTTCTCGTTGCTGTTCATCGCGGGAACGGTGGCCGTGGCGACGTTCCTCAGCCTCCGCAAGACCCGCAACGACGACAAGAAGAAGGATCGCGAGACCTTCGACGGCGAGAAGGTCATCCACGCCCCCGAGGACTGACGTCCGAACGAAGGGCCCGCGGCGACGGCCGCGGGCCCTTCGTCGTTCCTGCCGCATCCCCGCGGTGAGCGCAACCCCGGCGATCGGCGGGCACCGCCGCTCTACCGTGGCCGACATGACGCGATTCGGCTACACCCTCATGACCGAGCAGAGCGGCCCCAAAGCCCTCGTCGACTACGCCGTCGGCGCGGAACGCGCCGGCTACGACTTCCTCGTCTCGAGCGACCACTACTCCCCGTGGCTGACCAGCCAGGGCCACGCACCTTACGCCTGGACCGTGCTCGGAGCGGTCGCGCAGGCCACCAGCGATGTCGAGTTGATGACCTACGTCACCTGCCCGACGGTCCGGTATCACCCTGCCGTCGTCGCTCAGAAGGCCGCCACCCTGCAGCTGCTGTCCGACGGCCGCTTCACGCTGGGGCTCGGCTCGGGCGAGAACCTGAACGAGCACGTGGTGGGCGAGGGATGGCCGGCCGTCCACGCGCGGCAGGACATGCTCGTCGAGGCGATCGAGATCATCCGTGCTCTGCACACCGGGGATCTGGTCACCTACGACGGCGACTACTTCCGCGTCGACTCGGCTCGCGTGTGGGACGCCCCCGAGGGTGGCGTCCCGATCGGTGTCGCCGTCTCCGGCGAGCACTCGATCGCGCGCTTCGCCCCTCTCGGCGACCACCTCATCACCACCGAGCCCGACGGCGAGCTGATCCAGGGCTGGGACGAGCACCACGAGGGCGCGTCTCGCAAGATCGGTCAGATCCCCATCAGCTGGGACCCTGACAAGGAGACCGCGATCGCCCGCGCCCACGACCAGTTCCGATGGTTCGCGGGCGGGTGGGCCGTGAATGCCGATCTGCCCACGCCGGCCGGCTTCGCGGGCGCGTCGCAGTTCGTCCGGCCGGAAGATGTGGCCGAGTCCATCGCGTGCGGTCCCGACCTCGACGAGCTCGCCGAGAGCGTGCGTCCCTTCATCGACGCGGGCTTCACCGACATCGCCATCGTTCAGGTGGGTGACGCGCAGCAACAGCGTTTCGTCGACGAGATCGCCGCGCCCCTGCTCGAGAAGCTTCGAGCTCTCTGATGGTTCGGGGTGCGCTCCACGCGCACCCCGAACTCACCGACGGCCGACGTATCCCGCCTCGGCGACCCACCGTTCGAGCTTCCACACGGGAAGACGGAAGATCCGCGCGACGGTGACGACCGAGTGGCCGGCCTCGGCGGCGGCAGCCACCGCGAACTCGCGGAGCGAATCGAAATCACGCCCCGCGAGGATCCCCTCACGCAGATCCGAGAATGTGCGAGGTTCCCGCGGTGCGGCGGCAGTGCTCGGCGCGACGAGCACGTAGCGGGGACTCCCCTTCCCGCCCTGGTGGGACGCGGAATCGTGAACCCCCGAAGCTGCGACTGACGGGGCCGGAGGCTGATCGGTATCCGATGCGTGCACGACGGTGGCGTCCGCTTCCGCGACCCACGGCGCCGGCGGAAGCGGGCCTCCCCCGATCTTCTGGGTCGACGGGATCGGTGCCGCCTCGGGCGCGCTCGGCTGCGCGAGACCGACCAGCTCCGGCATATCGGCACCGGCCCTCGCTGTGGTCCATGAAGCGGCGGGGAGTTCGTCGCCCCACACCACCTCGCTCGGAACCACGTAGGGGCTCGGCGCGGGGACTTCGGAAGAGGCGGACATCCATGGCGCGGGCGGAAGCTCCCCGCCCCACGTCACCTCGTGCGACACGTCAGGACGGCTCGACTCATCGCGATCGAAGCCGCCTCGCGCGGTCTCGCCGAAAAGCTCCGAGAGTTCGATCTCGAAGGCCTCCGCGAGGGCCACGAGGGTCGCAAGCGATGCCGTCGAGCGCCCGGACTCGATCGCGCGTACGCGGGATTCCGAGATCCCCGCCTCGAACGACAGGGCGACGACGCTGAGATCGCGCTCGCGCCGCAGTTCGCGCACGCGATCGGCGAGCGCGTTCAGCACAGCATCGAGGCGGACGTCGGTGGTCACGTGGGTCATCGCTCCCCCGCGGGACGATCTAACGAGGTGTACGGCCCCCGTTCGGCGATCTGCGCGCCCCGAATGCTCGTTCCCTCGACGAGATACTGACGGCGGACCGGGGGACGTGCGTCCCCCGCGCCGAGCGCTTCTGCCGACACCGTTCTCCCCCTCGGACGTAGATACGTCGACTCGTGTCCGGGGGAGACACTGAACACTATCGCGTCCGGCGCTCGCCCGACGGCCCGACCTGCCGAATAAGGTGGGCGCATGCGCCGCCCCTCGTTCTTCGCCGGGGTCATCACCGGGGTCGTGGCCATCTCCTCCTGCTCGGCTGAGGTCCCCTCCGTCCCGCCCTCCGCCGCTCTCCCACCCCGAGCCGCGATCGACTACCAGCTGGGCGGCCCCTACGACCCGCCGGATTCCGTACAGATCGTGGTTCGCGACCGCACCGCGCAGCCGGCCGAGGGGGCGTACTCCATCTGTTACGTCAACGCCTTCCAAACACAGCCTGGCGAGCAGAGCGACTGGCCCGCGAGCACCACGCTGTCTCGCAGCGGTGCACCGGTCATCGACCCCGCCTGGCCCGACGAGGTCATCCTCGACACCTCGACCGCCGACAAGCGCGCCCTCATCGCCCAGACCGTCGCTCCGTGGATCCGAGGGTGCGCGGCATCCGGATTCCGCGCGGTCGAATTCGACAACCTCGACACCTTCACGCGCACCGACGGCGCGATGAGCTTCGACGACAACGCGGCTCTCGCTCGAGTGCTCGTCGACCTCGCGCACTCCTCGGGTCTGGCCGCGGGTCAGAAGAACGCCGCGGAGTTCGCGGCCGCGCTGAAAGACGCGGCGGGCTTTGACTTCGCCGTCGCCGAGGAATGCGCCGCTTTCGCGGAGTGCGACGCCTACACCGGGGTGTACGGCGACCAGGTCATCGATATCGAGTACGCCGATCGACTCCCGCGAACCTTCGCCGACGTGTGCGCGGATGCCGCGACCCCGGCTTCGACGGTCCTGCGCGATCGGAAGCTCTCGACGCCGACGGATCCCGACTACGTCTTCGCCGCGTGCGCGGATCGGTCGGGCTGACCGGCGGCTCTCGCACGCCGGTCAGCCGCTCTCACACGCCGTCGCGCAGGTCGCGGAAGAACGTGTCGACGTGTGTGCGCAGCGCCTCCACCCGGCGGTCGCGAGCCGCAGCCGCATCGTGACCGAGGTAGGCCGGTGGATCCAGACGCCGCGCGTTGCGGGAGCATTCGAACCGCGCGCACACCAGGGTGCCGACGGTGTTCCCCGCGCGTCCGGCCTTGCCCGCCCGACGCGCGGAGAAGAACACGACGTCGTTCGGCAGCGTGACATCGGAACACCATGAGCACTGCGGTCGCGTGCGTGTGGGCTGCTCGGTCTGCCGAAGTTGCAGGCCGACGGGGCTTCCGTCGATCTCGGCGATCACGAAGCCGAGCAGCGGGGTCTTGGCGTCGCGCCAACCGAAGTAGTCGAGACGGTCCCACGCGATGGCGTCGAGGTCGGCGGGAACGACGATCGAGCTGCGTTCGCGGAGCGAGACGTTCACGAAGCTGGATCGAATGGCGGAAGAAGAGAGAGCGTGCATGGGACGTCCAGTCGATGGGCCGCGGCGCGCGCGGCGGCGCGGCGACGAACGCGCGATCGGATCGCGCGGCGATGCGCCCGTCACGAAGAGGACGAGCGAGGAGGGCGCTCACCCGGCAGAGCGGGGCACCCGCGCCGGTCACCCGGCGAGGAAGACGGCCTGGACAGCGCCTGTGCCGTCGGCGCTCCACACGCCGACGACCCCCTCACGCCCGGAGGGCATCGACGAGGTGATGGGGGACATGGCCCCAGGATACGCCGATCAGGCGCGAAACGCTGCCGAACCGAGCACACGCTCGACGGCCATCTCGAGGACGACGCGGTCGGGGTTGGGGCGCGGCTGGCGGTAGCGCGCCGCGTACAGCTCGACCGCGTGCGCCACGGCATCCGGATCATCGCTCACCCGAGCAGCGCCCTCGAAGCTGATCCATTGCGCGCCGTCGACAGAGCAGATCGAGGCGCGGCCGCTGCGCTCGGCATTGACGAACTTCTGCGTCCCGCGCGATCCGATCACCCGGACGACACCGTCGTCGTAGGTGAACCCGACGGGCACCGCGTGCACGCGACCCGAGCGCCCCACGGTCGACAGGGTGGCCAGGTGGTACTCGCGGAGGAAAGAGAGGGCGTCGTCGGTCAGCACTGTTCCAGGGTGCCACGTCCGACGAGGTCGGTGACCGTCTTGTCGGCGGCATCCCATCGTCGAATCCCGACGGCCCGACCCGAGATGTCTCTCCCGCCGTTGTCCGCGAGGACACCCAGCGCCTCGCCTATGCGCTCCAGCGGAACCCGCCGAGCCAGGGTGACATGCGCGGTCCACGCGCCCGGCACCGTGTGGTCGACGTCGGCACCGGGTCCGGCGAGCTCGTGGATGCGGGTGTGCAGAGCCAGCAGCGCCGGCGAGGGTACGACCGTGCGAGCGATGACACGATGCCGTCCCGCACCGAAGAGCACCGGGGCACCGAGTACGAGCGAGAGGGGGAAGATCTCTTGCAGGACGGCAGCGTCGAACGGTGCCAGTGCGGATCGGACGAGCAACGTCACGTGGGGCCGGTTGCTCTCTCCCCGATGCCGCGCCTGGCTCGGCAGATCCGCGGCGAGCAGGGCATCCCACTCCGCGCGGACGGCGGCGTCGGTCTCGTCATCGAAGACGAGTTCGAGGCTGACGACGTCCGTCATCGAGGAGTCACCGGGTCGACCACCACGCGGCCGCCACGAGCAGCGGCTGGAAGAACAGCCGCCCGAAGCGCTTCTTGTCGGTGTCGAGCCCGAACGCCGAGCGTCCCTTACGCCATTGATCGATGTTGCCGGGGAAGATCGCCACGAAGAAGGCCGCGAGCGCAGCACCGATGTGGCGCCGCTCTTTGGGAAGGACCAGCAGCGACAGTCCGAATGCGGCCTCCACGACCCCGGATGCCACGACCACGGCGTCGCGATCGAGAGGACCTTTCTCCACGAGAGCGTCGGGCACCTGCGCCTGGAAGTCCCGACGCGCGAAGGTCAGGTGTGAGACACCGGCGAACACCATCGCCAGGGCGAGAGCCCAGCGCACAACAGATTTCATGGACTCACCGTAGGGTGCCCGTCTGTCGCACAGGTCGGGCTTGACGGCACCCGCGACGGACGTCCCGCCCGGCCATCGCCGACCGCTACGACACACGTCCCGATTGCGCAACCCCAGGCCTCCCACGTCGCGCGGCGATTGACTGTCACCCAGACGAAGGAGGTGCACCGCGACCATGACCGACCCCGCGACCCGCGAGAGCCGGGAGCAGGATCTGGACGCCCTCCTCGTCCGCGCGGCGATGGGCGACTGCGACGCTTTCGTGGAGTTCTACGACGCGACGGCACCGCGGATCTATGCGGTGCTGTTGTCGCTGACGGGTGTCGCGGGGACCGCTGACACTCTGCTCGAGGGGATCTACGTCGAAGCGTGGGAACGCATGCGAGGGCGAACCGCTCCCCCGTGCCCGGGCTTCGAGTGGGTGTCGTCGATCGCCCACCGGCACGCGCGAGCGCACCGCTGAGATCTCGACGATTCAGCGCGCGTCGGAGATGACGGCCTCGGTGATGTCGTCGAGCTCGAGAGTCAGGCCTCCGGAAGAGTTCGCGGAATTCGCGAGCGAGTGGAGGAGCACCGGGTCGAGAACCTCGGCTTCCGCGGAGGCGAAGACGAATCGCAGCGGAATGGACGGCTGTATCCACAGGGTGCTCCGGCCGGTCGGTTCACCGGAGGGATGCCGCCATGACATCGTGAAGCTCTCCCCGCGCCGCAGCTTGGTCGCGACGACGACTTTGATGTGCGCGAGGATGCGGTCGGGCATGCGGATCGGACTCGCGGAAGACCCGTAGAACAGTGAGCCCATCGGTCTCTCCTTCCCGGGTGCGTCCTGCCGGAAATGATACGAGATCACGACTGTCGTGCATATGAACTGAGAAAGAAGTCTCGACGCGACCCCAGATTGTTGGACTCGAGCCGGAATAAGCCGGTCGGCTGGAATCTCGGCAACCTAACTAGAATGCTCAGACGGGGCCCAACCCCGAGGAGACCTATGACGCTCGAGACCGAACACGATCACGCGAAGACGGCAGCGCGCGCGGTAGAACGGCTCCGCTTGGCGGAAGCGCGGCTTGCTCGTCGCCGGCAGTCCGATTGCGGCCCCAGCGAGAACGCCCGCGCGGCGATGAGGCTCATCCTGGAACGCGCGGATGCCGGGGGGAGCCTGACTCCGACCGAGATCGCGCAGTCCTTGGGCATCTCCACAGCATCGGTGACAGGAATGCTCGACCGCCTGCGCGCGGGCGGCCTCGTCGACTTCGTCGCCAACCCGTCGGACCGCCGGAGCAAGTTCGTCGTCCCGTTCGATCGCGACACAGACCCGGATGCGATCGACCCTGTGACAGCCCGCGTCCGCGAGTTCGCCCTGGGACTGCCCAGCGACACCGCCGACCAGATCGCCGCATTCCTCGACCGTGTCCGAGAGGTCGTCGACGCCGAATGCGCCTGAGTCGGCTCAGCCCGACGACGTCAGGACGGACTCGGGGTCGGGCTCGGCCGTGACGCTGAGTCCTTGCGGGGAGCTGGCTTCGTCCATGAGGTCCTCGATCCACCGACGATTCAGCTGCGGCGCACGACTGCCGTAGAAGTGAAAGACGAGCGGGATGGACGGAGAGATCCAGAGCGTACGCGTGCCACTGCCGTCGCCCATCGGGAAGTGGAACATGAACGACTCGCCTCTGCGCAGCTTGTTCATGAAGACCATGCGAAGGTGGGAGAGCGTCCGATCTTCGATATCGAACGAATGACCCGCGGTGTTGTAAACCAGTTTTCCCACGAAGTGAGTCTATATCGCTTCACCCGATTAACTACCTCGACCCCGGCGGGTGCCACCTCGACTAGAGTTCCGAACGTGGCGAGATCATCTCGGCCGAAGCGGCCCCGACGACGGCTCCCCCGCGCGCTTCTCGTCGCTGGCGCAGTCGTCGCGATCGTGGCGGTCATCGCGGGAATCGGCGTCGTCGGAAGCCTGGTGACCACTCTCTTCCAGACCCTGTCGGCGAAACCACCGGCCGTCGACACCCGGATCGTCGCACCGAACGAGTCCAAGGCCGCCCAGGCTGCTCGCTCGGGCGGCGGCGACGCCGACGAGGTGGCCGCCGCGCAGTGGCTCTCCTTGCAGCCCACCACCTACTGGCTCACCCCCGAGATCGACCCCGTCGACGAGGTGTGGGATCGCATCGCACACCTCGCAGCGGAGGCTCGCGATCAGAAGGCGTCGCTCTCGGTAGCGGTCTACGGGCTGCCCGACCGCGACTGCGGAAACCACTCGGCCGGAGGCCTCGACCCCTCGTCGTACACGCAATGGACGAAACGCATCGGCGATGCCCTGCGCAACGCGTCGGACCTCCAGAAGATCGTGGTGCTCGAGCCCGACAGCATCGCTTTGTCCTCCTCGTGCGGGTCCGTCAGCGATCGCGCCGGGTACTTGCAGCAAGCTGTCGAGAACATCCGTGGCACCAACACGTGGGTCTACATCGACGGCGGCCACTCCGCCTGGCACCCTGCCGCTGAAATGGCGGGGCTCATCCGGGCGATGGGGATTCTGCCCGAAGTGCGCGGCGTCGCCCTGAACGTCTCGAACTACCAGGACACCGCCGCCGAGTTCGCCTACGCGCACGCCCTGTCCGATCTTCTCGGAGGCACTCACGCCGTGATCGACACCTCGCGCAACGGCGCAGGACCGGCGGGCTCGGAATGGTGCAATCCCTCCGACCGCCTGGTCGGCAGCCCGGGCGGCTCGTACGGCGACGACGTCGTCGACACCAACCTATGGATCAAGCCTGCGGGCGAGAGCGACGGCGAGTGCAACGGCGGTCCCGCCGCGGGCGTGTGGTGGCCTGCCGCGGCAGCGGAACTGACACGCGAACAGCGCTGAGCTCCGAGTCGACCGCGTCGCAGCCGCGATGTGTGCCAAAATTGCGCTCGTCGCGCTGCGACGCCGCGACTCGGGGAAGAACGCGGGCACGGTCCCGTGCGAAGCCGGAAGAGTGGGTGACATGAGCGACAGCACCGAGATGCTGAAAACAGCCGTGATCGTGGAAGACGATCCCGATATCCGCCACCTGCTTGTCGAAGTGCTCGAGTCTGCGGGGTTCTCGACCGTCTCCGTCGGCAACGGCATCGACGGGGTTCGCGCTGTCATCGCGTATCAGCCGCTGATCACCACGCTGGACGTCAACATGCCGGGCATCGACGGCTTCGAAGCCGCGCGTCGGATTCGTCAGAAGAGCGACACCTACATCATCATGCTCACCGGTCTCGAAGAAGAGGCCGACGTCGTGCTCGGCCTCGGCGCCGGCGCCGACGAGTACGTCGTGAAGCCGTTCCGCCCCCGCGAGCTCCGCGCGCGCATCGAAGCGCTGCTCCGCCGCCCCCGCGCCGGGGAGTCCGCCGCTTCCTCGGCCCCCCGCCAAGACAGCGTGGGCCCGTCCTTCCCCGCCGGGCGCCCCGAGGCACCCGTCGCACCGCAGGCGGCGAGCGCTCCTTCCACGGCGGCCGTCATCGTGCCGTCCTCCCAGGGCCCGGAGCCGCGCGAGGCGGCGCCGGGTGGCGAGATCGTCCCCCGCTCGGCGGCCGGAGAACTCACGCCCACCGGTGGCGCCTGGGTGGCTCACCGAGATCTGCTGCTCGATCCCGACAGCCGCCTCGTGCGGGTCGGCGGGGAGGAGCTGGAACTCACCCGCACGGAGTTTGACCTGCTCGCGACCCTGATGGAGTCCAAGCGGCGGGTGCGCAGCAAGGCCGACCTCACTCTGGTCCTGCGCGGCGAGTCGTACGTGACGAGCTACTTCGTCGGAGAAGCCGACAAGCGGGCGATCGAAGCGCACATGACAAACCTGCGCCGCAAGCTCGGCGACAACCCGGCCAACCCGCGTTACATCGAAACGGTACGTGGGGTGGGCTATCGCCTCACCTCGGAGTTGCTCTCCACTCCCTGACGCCCCGCACACATGACGGATGCCTCGACCCTCCCCAGGGCCGAGGCATCCGTGTTTCTGATGCGTTCGGGCGTATCAGATCTTGCGTCCGTCAGACCTTGAAGCCGTGGTGGCGACGGACGAGCTTGGAGAACATGAGGAGCGTCTGAAGAACAGTCACGACGCCGACGATGGGCCAACCGATCCACAGGATCGACGACTGCACCATGGGGCCGACCATGACCCAGATCACCGCGAGGGCGATGGCGACGGCGATGAGCACGACCATCGGCGTCCAGTGTCCGAGTCCCCCACCGCGCTCGGCCTTGGCCTGCATCGCCCAGTTGTCGACCTTCTTGCGCGAGAGGAATCGGGTCCACGAGCGGACGAAGTGACTGATACGGATCCACATGAAGATCTCCGCGGGGAAGAACAGCACCGCGAACAGGACGTCTGTGCGGTCGACGTTCTTCATCGTGCGGGCGATGCGGAGGTTCAGCAGCATGGCGATCACCGGCGGGATAAGCCACAGCGGCGAGAAGACGAAGGCGTGGATCGTCAGCGACCCGGCGAGAAGGGTCAGGAAGGCCACGCGGACGAAGAGGTTCGTGAGCATGCCGAAGTTCTCGAACCAACGCAGACGGAGATTCGGGTGGAACGGTTGCCCCTTAGTGTCGCCGCGCTGTCCGGGCCACATCAGCTCGATGGCGCCATAGGTCCACTTCACCTGCTGGGCGTCGTAACCGGAGAGCGTGGTCATGCCGCCCACATCGGCGCGAGCGTACGGGCTGATCTTGGTCAAGTAGCCCGCGCTCTTGATCTGCAGGGACAGCAGGGAGTCCTCGACCTCGGAGTCCTTCACCCACGGGGTGCTCTGGTGGTTCTGTTTCATCGCGTCGCGCAGGGCATTGGTGGAGAAGATCGAGAACTGACCGCCGAGCACCGCCATGTTGCGACCGCGCAGCATGTTCTGCAGGTTGAACGCCGCGAACTGCGTGCGCTGGCCGGCGGTGAGGAACCGGGCGACGAGGCCCTTGATGGGCTTGTCGTCGATCGTGTAGATCGCAGAGATACCGCCGATGCGGGAGTCGGAGATCGCCTCGGTCTCGAGGTACTCGACGGCCTTGCTGTCGGCGATGGTGTCTCCGTCGACGCCGAGGAGATAGTCGTACCCCTCGACGAGGGAGTACCCGTAGTTGAGCGCGCCGACCTTCTTGTCGGGGTTCTTACCGATGTCGTGGACGAAGACCTCGGTGAACTGCTCCCCGAGCTCGGTGCTCAGCTCGTGCGGGCCGCTGTACTCCGAAGCGATCTTCACCGTGGCGTCGGAGGTGTTGTTGACGACCACGTGGATGACGTCCGGCACGCGGGTCTGAGCGAGCAACGCCTCGATGACGTCGGCGATCGACTCTTCCTCGTTGTAGGCGGGGATGACGCAACCGATCGTGGAACGGTGCACCGACGTGTTCTCGAGCACCGCGGCGAAGTCATCGGCGAAGCCGTGCTCGCCGGCGGCTCCCAGCGCGCCCGGGTGCATATCGAAGTCCCGGGCGTGGGGGGTGAAGCTGCGCGCATCGGTCATGGCGGTGTCTTCCTGTCGGTTCTCGCGGCGTATCGGCCGAGTTCCACTCTGGTAGGTTCGCCGCAAGACGACCGCTGCACACGACCACCGTCCCCGCAAGATTTCCGCAAGATTGCGACGGGCACCTGAAGGAGACGACCGTCCGTGATCGTCCTCGCTCTGCTGGCATCCATCGCCGCCGCGGGCGTCGCCCTCACCATGCTGTTCCTGGCGCACGGGCGACCCGAGGACGACCGCGGCGGACCACGCGCGGACATGGTCCGGTACTTCGGCATGGCGGCCATCGCCGCTTTACTGTGCGGAGCGCTGAACGTGATGGAGACCGCGTGGGACTCCGTGGCAGCCGCGGCCGCCGGGAACGCGACCAACGTCATGGCGGTCGGTCTTCTCTGGGCGGGCGCGCGACGACTGAACGGTCGGCGCGCGATCGGCGCGATCAGCACCGGCGCCGGTGGCATCCTGCTCTTGGGCTTGACCTTCCTCGTGCCCCTCGACGATGCAACCCTCCTGAAGACGGCCGGCCTCGTCGTGTTCTCGGCTCTCGGTGCGCTCGAGTGCGCTCGCTCTCCCGTGGGGCGACTGAGCGGAGCTCGTCTGCTCTCCTGGACCCTGAGCCTGTACGCGCTCTACAACCTCGCCCGCCTGGCCGCCGCCGCCGTCTCCGGTATGGCGCCGCTGCTGCGTCAGGGCCCCGTCTCCCCCGAGACCACGGCTGCGGTCAGCGCGATCGCGATCGCGCTGGTCTCGGTCGGCGCCGTATGGATCGGCCGTCAGCTCGACGACGACCCCGCTCCCGGCACCCGTGCGCACGACCGTGGAACTCTGCGTCGCGAGACCGCCCGACTCCTCGTCGAGCACCCCGGTGTGCGGGCGACCCTCGTGCGCGTTCCCGAGATCAATCTGATCCGCGCTGCCCACAGCAGCGAGCGCGGCGAAACGATGCTGCGCACCGTGTCGGACGCCGCCGCCGACGTCGTACCCGATGTCGTGACCGGGATGCCCACCCGCGACACGGTCTTCCTCGTCCACCCCGCCGCGACAACTGCGGCAGAGGTCGAGGAGTCTTTGCGACGCGCATTCGCGCGACGCATGCCCTCGATCGACTACGACGACGTCCCCGACCTCGTCTTCGAGCACTACCTTCTGAGGGACGTCGACGATCTCTCGTGGCTCATGGAGAGCCGCCGGGCGCGGCCTCGCCTGCGGCAGCCGAGAGCCGACTGAGGCGGGTCAGCCCTGGTCGGTCGACGTGCCCCAGCCCGGAGCGCGCCCGGTCGAGCTCGATGTGCCCGTGCTGGTGCCGCTCGAGGACTGTCCCTCGTCCGCGAAGATCGCGATGGGGAGGTACTGGTACACGGTCTGCTGGCTGAAGGAGGAGTCCGTGTTCGCGGCGCCCTCGACAGCCACGTTCAGTGCGAACTCCAGCGTGATGCCGTACGTGTCTGCCGG
Organism: Microbacterium sp. SORGH_AS_0421; assembly: GCF_030818635.1. Lineage (NCBI taxonomy): Bacteria > Bacillati > Actinomycetota > Actinomycetes > Micrococcales > Microbacteriaceae > Microbacterium > Microbacterium sp. SORGH_AS_0421. The sequence continues at coordinate 1,683,209 of NZ_JAUTAO010000001.1, read as the reverse complement.
GAGCTGGCGGATGGACGTCGTCGGCACCAGGAGTCCGCCCTGGAAGCTGTTGAGGAGAAGCCCCCGGTCCGAACGCAGGGTGTCCGAAGGGACCAGCGTTCGCGGATCGGCGCTGAACTGGAACGGGTTCGAGACCTGGCCGCCGGTCTGAGCGGTCTGCGAGGTGATGGAGATGGACGACACGTAGACGCGCCGCTTCTGCGCGAGGACCGCCCTCTCGTCGACGCGATCGTCGACGATGTTGACGGCGAAACCGAGCTGCTTCTCGTTCGTCGCGGTCCACTCCATCGTGCGCTTGGGGTCGACCGCCCAGACATCGAGGCGCAGCTCGAGGCCGTCGGCGACCTCCGAGGTCAGCCGCACCGACCCGTCGTAGGTGAACTGGGAGTCGAAAGGCTTGGTCCCCGCCGAGGCCTGCGGCGCGGGCGTCGCCACGACGACGGACTGGTTGCTCCCCGCCTGCCCGGGGAACGCACCGAGCACATCGGTGATCTGGCTGCAACCGGACAGGACGGTCGGCAGGGCGAGGGCGAGGGCGACGGTCGCGGCTGCTGCGCGCACACGACGGCGAGAGGGCATGCTCACAGGTGTCTCCTGAGGAAGGGCGCGGAACGCGCGGGAGGTCGATGATCGACCATCACACTGCGGGATGCAGGCCTCAGGGGGAGTCTGACCGGACGGCGTGATCGGGACCACGCGGGGCGAGCAGAGACAGGATGGCGCGCAGAAGACTACACCACTCTCTATACACTCGGAGAATGGCATCCATGAGGAGCGTTCCTCCGGCGATTCCTTCGGAGGGCATCCCCGACGACGACGCGACCAACCCGGGCAGCCGCACCCGGTCGATTTGGCTTCTTCAGCTCGTTCTGGGGGCGAGCGTCGTCATCACGGTCCTGCTGGTCCAGGCTCTCGAGCCGTCCCTGTTCTCCCTGTGGCCGTTCTCCTCCGGCGTGGGCGTCATCATCGCCCTGACGGCGATAGCGATCGTCGTGCCCTGGCAGAAGATCCCCCGGTCCGTGGTCGCGGCCGTTCCGTTCGGCGACATCCTCGGCATCGGTCTTCTGAGCTTCGGCACCGATCTGCGCTTCGGTTTCTTCTGGGTCTTTCCCATCATCTGGATCGCCACCCACTTCACCCTCGTGTACCTCATCTCCGCGCTCAGCACGGTCGGCATGATCATCGTGGTGGACGCCACGGTGAACGCCTCCGGCCCGGTGACAGCGCTCAGACTGATCGTCGTTCTGCTCTCCCTGACGTTCATCGGCATCACCTCCTTCCTCTCAGCGCGGCAGACGAGGGCGTTCAAGCAATTGCTGCGGCGCCAGGCCAGCCGACTCCAGGGGACCCTCCAGCGCGTGTCGGGCCAGGAACGCCGGGTGTCGCAGATGCTGAACGGGCTCGACACCGGCATCGCCCGCCTGTCCGTGGACGGCGAAGTGCTGGCGCTGAACGATACGTATGTCGCCCTGTACGGGGTCGAACGCGACGAACCGCAGCGTCCGGGGGCGGCGGTCGAATACGCGACGCTCCGCGGAGAGCCCCTCCCCGAGGCCGAGCGTCCCTTCGCGCGGGCATCGCGCGGAGAGCAGTTCGACGACGAGCGCGTCTGGCTCTTCGATCCCCACGGCGAATGGCACGCGCTCTCGGCATCGACACGCCGACTCGTCTCCTCCGACGAGCCCGAGAGCACGCTGCTCATCGTCCACGACATCACCGCGCTGATCGAGTCCGAACGTGCGCGCGAGCGCCTCGCGGCGACGGTGTCTCATGAGTTGCGTAACCCGCTGACCGCCATCATCGGCCACGCCGATCTCGCCCTCGACGACCCCGACCTCTCGCCCAAGGTGCGAGAGCAGCTCGAGGTGATCGCCGGCGCCGGCGAGCGCATGCAGAAGCTCATCTCCGAGATCCTCGCCACCTCGAGGGGGGTGTTCCGCGAATCCTCCTCCCCCGGCGCCGCCGATGCCAGCCGCATCATCGCCTCGTCGCTGGCGTCTTTCCGCCCGGCCGCGGCGGCACGCCGCGTGAGCGTGGTGGACGACCTGCCCGACACCGCAGAGGTGGTCGGGGACGCATTCCGCCTTCGGCAGGCGTTCGACAACATCCTGAGCAACGCGATCAAGTACACGCCCGCGGGAGGAACGATCCGCATCTCCGGCGAACTCTCACCAGACGACGTCGCCCTCCACTTCGCCGACACCGGCATCGGCATCCATCCCGACGACCTCGAGCGGGTCTTCGACCCGTACTTCCGCGCGCAGTCGGTGCGAGAGAGCCCCACCCCCGGCACCGGACTCGGCATGGGCATCATCCGGAGCATCGTCGAGGAACAGGGAGGTTCTCTCTTCCTCGAGAGCGAGTTGGGTGCCGGCACGACGGTGACGGTCATCCTCCCCTCCCGCGTCGAGGCTGGAACACCGTGATGCCGTCCGATGTCCTGACGAACCTGGGTTTGGCTCAGGCCACGGTCGCCACTCTCGGCAGCCTGATGATCATCGGTCTGGGATTTCTGCACCGCCCCTCCCGCTCCGCCCTTCTGTGGTCCCTGGCGTTCGTTCTGGCGATGTCGAGCACCTGGGTCTCGGTGACGGGCGGGATCATGAACGATGAGACCATCCGCCGCGCGGGTCTCGGCCTCATGCTCGGCGCACCCGCACTGATCTGGTCGGGTTTCCGCGCGCGACGCGGTGCACCTGCCTTTTCCTGGGTGGGCGCAGTCCAAGCGGTGACGACCGCCGCCGTCTTCGTGCTCATGGACGAGATCAGCGCCTACGGCCTCGCGTTCCGCTTGGCTTTCCTCGGGTCATCCGTGTTCGCCGGGCTCACCGTGTGGGAGCTGCGACGGGCGGCCGACCGTCTCGAGAGGCTCGCCCTGCCTTTGACGGTGGTCTCGTCCGCCTTCGTCGCACTCGGTATCGGCACGCTCGTGTCGGGGCTCGCCGCGCCCACGACCCTGGGCGACCTCGAGCTGCCTCGAGTGCTCAACGGGCTCGGAATGCTCATCTTCCTGGTGTGCGCGACCGTATCCCTTTTGTACTTCACGTCAGTATCGCCCAGCGGGCGTCGCGCGGCATCGAGTTGGCCGCATTTCATCGTCACCGCGTCAGACCGTCTGGCTCGAGCCCGCCGCGCACGGGAAGAGTCGTGGGCAGTGCTGACGGTTCGGCTCGACGACCCCGCTCAGCTGCGCAGCGCCGCTGGCGAAAGCGGTTGGCTACGTCTCGTGAGTCAGTTCGAGGCCCTCGTCGCCGACACTTTCCCTGCCGAGGCGGACCTCGGCCGGGAGATCCGAGGACGAGTGGTCGTCGTCGTCTCACGCCCCGACTCGGTGTTGCGCGAGCACGTGCGTACCCTTCTTCGACAGATCACGGAGCTCGATGTCTCCTCCTGCGTCGACATCCAGCTCTCGGCGAGCATCGGGTGGGTGCCGGCGGAGACAGCCGACTACGACCTCGCTGCGCTCATCGTCGATGCGGATGCCGCGGCCGGTGAGGCCACCCGTCAGGGCGGCGATCGCTGGGAGCGCGTCCGACCCTGATCAACCGCCGGCGCCCCCGCCGGCGATCGCGACGGTCAGTGTGTCACTCGCCGTCTGCTTCGCGAACTCGTTGGAGGTCGGGGTGGTCTGCACGAGGAACTCGAACGTGAACTGCAAGGTGACGAACGTCGCCTCCGCGGGCACCTCGCCGACGTTGAAGGTCTGCGAGTAGCTGTAGGGCGACAGAACGAGGTAGCCGGGCGCATCCGTCTGATCACTCTGCGGGGCGAGCGCCGAGAAGGACTGCGACGCGTTCCCCGGAACAGCTGTCATCGTGGCGCGCTGGAGATACACCTTCTGCCCGTCGTTGGGCGTCACCGTCGTCTCCATCGACAGGTTCACGGGTTTGAGAGCCGTCGCCGTCCAACGATCCATCGACAGGGTCGACCAGTAGTTCACCGTTGCGGCCACCGAGCCGGCCGTCAGCGCACGCTGCGTGGATCCACTCGACAGGTCGTTACGGACAGGCTGCGGCGCGGCCGTCACCGTCGCCGACGGCGAGGGCGACTCCGGGGACTCACCGCCGCCCTGGGCCCACGGAGGCGCTCCACACCCGGTGAGACCGAGGAGGGCCGACACCGCCACGGCAACGCCGATCACTGCCCTGCCGCGACGCCCTGCGAGCACCATGAATCCTCCCCCGGATCGTTTCCCCCAGTGTAGGTGGCCGGAGGATGAGGGCGGTCGGTCTCCCCCGCGGTCTCTCCGTATGCAACACCACGGGCCGACGGGTCGATCGGCGAACGACGGACGAAGGGAGCATCCTGACGGCCTTGGCGGGCGGAGCGCACGGGCGCACCGGCCCTCAGACGGCCCCGGACCCGCGTCCCTGCGTCACGTCGGCGGTGATGAGGATCGGTAGGTGGTCGCTGAGTCCCTGAGGCAGTGTCTTGATGTGCGCGATGTCGAACCCGATGGACGTCGCGAAATCGTAATGTCCTCGGAAGAACCGGTAGCGCGTGTAGGTGCGGGTATCGCTGAGCGTCAGCTCGTAGCCCTGATCACGGACCTTCTGACCGAGGTTCTCCTTGAAGACCGGGTAGTTGTAGTCCCCGACCATGAGCGCGGGAAGACCCGGTCCGAGGTTCTGCAGCTCCGACAGCGCGGTGCGGATCTGGTGTCGGCGCAGAGAGTTGAGCGCCGTCAGTGGCGCGGCGTGGAACGATGCCACGATGACGTCGCGTCCGTGGTCGATGTCGCGCAGCCGCACGCCGAGCATGCGCTCCTCCGCGGGCTTGAGCACACGGTCGTGCAGAGACTTCTTCAAACCGATCGCACGGACGTCCTCGGCCCGGAACGTGTTCTCCCGGTAGTAGAGGGCCAGGCCGAGACGGTTGCGCTGCGTCGCCTCCGCCAAACGGAGCCCGCCGATGTGATCCGGGATGTCCGTACTGTCGCATTCCTGCAGGCAGAGAACATCGGCCTCGTGATTCTCTACGAGGGCGACGAGCTCACCGGCGGCCCGGTGCTTGTTGAGGTTGTACGAGATGACCTTCATGGCGATGTCAGCATACGTCCGCCCGCAGCAGCATCACCGAGGGGTTGCACATGGTTCTCCCGACGAGATCAGGGAGCCGTATCCTCGGCATCGCGACGGTTCCGCGTCTGCTCCGCGCGAGCGGCGAGCAGCTCGTCCGCGGGATAACCCACTTCGGCGAGAACCAGGCCCCGCGCGGCCAGGACCTTCGTCTCCGGAATCCGCATGCGCGCCTCCCGGATCGCGACCACGTCGTCGATCCCGATGCGCCCTTCCCCCACCGCGACACACGCACCCACGAGAGCGCGCACCATGCTGTGACAGAAGGCATCGGCCCGGACGTTCGCCACCAGCACCCCGGTGTCGTCCCGACGCCAGTCGTATTCGAGAAGCGTCCGAATGGTCGTCGCGCCCTCGCGGGCCTTGCAGTAGGCGGCGAAATCGTGGAGGCCGATGAGGCGTGAGGCCGCGGCATCCATCGCCTGCCCATCGAGGATGCTTCGAACGTACGTCGTCCGCTGCCTTTCGAGCGGGTCGTATCCCGCCGTGGCATCGGCGAGACGATAGCTGTACCGCCGCCAGGCGGCCGAGAACCGTGCATCGAATCCGGCGGGGGCGAGCGAGGTCCGTAAGACCGTCACGTCGGCGTACCCGCCCAGGATGCCGCGAAGACGACCCGCGAGGGCCGCGACCGCGTCGAGTTCGTCGTTGTCCCGACGGCGCCGCGGCAGACGGGCCGCCTGCTCCTCATCGAGGTCGAGATGGGCGACCTGGCCCGTAGCGTGCACTCCCGCATCGGTCCGCCCGGCGACGACGAGTCGCGGATCGCCTCCGACGACGCGAGCAAGAGCGCTTTCCAGCTCTCCCTGCACTGTCCGTAGCCCTGGTTGACGGGCCCACCCGCGGAAATGCGAGCCGTCGTAGGCGATGTCGAGTCGGATGCGCACGGGTCAAGCCTAAGAGAGCGCGCACAGCGAAGACGACGAAGCCCCCACCCGAGTCGGGTGGGGGCTTCGTGCGAGCGAGAAGGCTCAGGCCTTGGCGTCGTCCTGGACGGCGTCGTCGGCTGCAGCCTCGGCGGCGGCGCCTTCCTCGGGCGACTCGGCGCCGGCGGCGGCGGCCTCGTCCGTGGAGGTCTCCTCGGCGGCCGGCGCAGCCACGGCGGCGGGAGCCGCAGCAGCCTTGTTGGACGCCTTCTTCGCGACGGGCTCGAGGACGAGCTCGATCACGGCCATGGGAGCGTTGTCGCCCTTGCGGTTGCCGACCTTGGTGATGCGGGTGTACCCGCCGTCACGCTCGGCCACCAGCGGCGCGATCTCGGTGAAGAGGGTGTGCACGACCTCTTTGTCGCCGATGACGCTCAGCACGCGACGACGCGCGTGGAGGTCGCCGCGCTTGGCGAAGGTGATGAGGCGCTCGGCGAGCGGACGCAGGCGCTTGGCCTTGGTCTCGGTCGTCTTGATGGACTTGTGCGTGTAAAGAGCTGCCGCGAGGTTCGCGAGAAGCAGACGCTCGTGGGCCGGGCCGCCTCCGAGGCGGGGACCCTTCGTGGGCTTAGGCATGTCGTATTACTCCAGGAGAGGTTCGGTCGGGTCCGACAGGGTCAGACGGTTTCTTCGTCGTAGCCGCTGTAGAACTGGGCGCCGTCGAAGCCGGGCACCGAGTCCTTGAGCGACAGGCCGAGGGAGGTGAGCTTGTCGCGCACCTCGTCGACCGACTTCTGACCGAAGTTGCGGATGTTCATCAACTGCGTCTCGGAAAGGGCGACCAGCTCCGAAACGGTGTTGATGCCCTCGCGCTTGAGGCAGTTGTACGAGCGGACCGACAGATCGAGATCCTCGATCGGCATCGACAGCTCGTTGGAGAGGACGGTCTCGACCGGCGCGGGGCCGATCTCGATGCCCTCGGCCTCGACGTTCAGCTCACGGGCGAGGCCGAAGAGCTCGACGAGGGTGCGACCGGCGGAGGCCACGGCGTCGCGCGGGGCGATCGAGGCCTTCGACTCGACGTCGAGGACGAGCTTGTCGAAGTCGGTACGCTCACCGGCACGGGTGGCGTCGACGCGGTAGCTGACCTTGAGCACGGGCGAGTAGATCGAGTCGATCGGGATCTGACCGGCTTCGGCGTACTCGTTGCGGTTCTGGGTCGCCGAGACGTAGCCGCGGCCACGCTCGATGGTGAGCTCGAGCTCGAACTTCGCCGTGTCGTTCAGCGTGGCGATGACCAGCTCGGGGTTGTGCACCTCGACACCCGCGGGAGCGGAGATGTCGGCGGCGGTGACCTCACCGGCGCCGGTCTTGCGCAGGTACGCCGTGATGGGCTCGTCGCGCTCGCTCGAGACGACCAGCTGCTTGATGTTCAGGATGATCTCGGTGACGTCTTCCTTCACGCCCGGGATCGTGCTGAACTCGTGCAGGACGCCGTCGATGCGGATGCTCGTGACGGCCGCGCCGGGGATCGACGACAGGAGGCTGCGACGCAGCGCGTTGCCGATCGTGTAACCGAAGCCGGGCTCCAGCGGCTCGATGACGAAACGGCTGCGGAACTCCCCGATCTTCTCCTCGGTCAGAGTGGGACGCTGTGCGATGAGCACTATGTGTTCCTTTCGATCACGTGCCCGCTATATGACACGTGTAATGGGGTGAGGTGTTGAGTTGTACTCGCGGGATGCCGTGAGCCCCGACGATGGCGTCGAGGGTGCGTCGCGGCATCCGGAAGTCTGAGGTCGCGCGTGAGCGCGGCGTTCCCGGGGAGTGGCGAGCACTCCCCGGGAACGGATCGCGTCAGACGCGGCGACGCTTGGGCGGACGGCAGCCGTTGTGGGCCTGGGGCGTCACGTCCTGGATCGAACCGACCTCGAGGCCGGCCGCGGTCAGCGAACGGATCGCGGTCTCACGACCCGAACCCGGACCCTTCACGAAGACGTCGACCTTCTTGACGCCGTGCTCCTGTGCCTGGCGAGCGGCCGACTCCGCGGCCATGCCTGCGGCGTACGGCGTCGACTTGCGCGAGCCCTTGAACCCGACACCGCCGGACGAAGCCCAGCTGATGACGGCACCCGAGGGGTCGGTGATCGAAACGATGGTGTTGTTGAACGTCGACTTGATGTGGGCCTGACCCACAGCGATGTTCTTCTTCTCTTTGCGACGCGGCTTGCGCGCGGCGGACTTGGCCTGTGCCATGTGCGGTTCTCCTGAATCCTGCGCCGGCGGAGGCCTAGCGCGCCTTCTTCTTGCCGGCGACCGTGCGCTTGGGGCCCTTGCGGGTACGCGCGTTCGTCTTCGTGCGCTGGCCGCGCACGGGGAGGCCGCGGCGGTGGCGCAGGCCCTCGTAGGAACCGATCTCGACCTTGCGGCGGATGTCGGCGGCGACCTCGCGACGGAGGTCACCCTCCACCTTGTAGGTGCCTTCGATGTGGTCGCGCAGAGCGACCAACTGGTCGTCGGTGAGGTCCTTGACGCGGATGTCCTGGCTGATGTCCGTTGCGTTCAGGATCTCGACGGAGCGGGTGCGACCCACGCCGTAGATGTAAGTAAGTGCGATCACCACGCGCTTATCGCGCGGGATGTCGACGCCGGCAAGACGTGCCATGCGGCTCTCCTCAGAGTGTGTTGGAGGTGTGGAGCAGGACCGGTGCTCGGGCCTCCGACCCGAGGTGTCCCCCGACCGCGCGAGCGGATGGGATCTGATCCTGCCGTTGTGTATTCAGTTGAAAAGGTGTCGAGCTGGAAGCTCAGCCCTGGCGCTGCTTGTGGCGCGGGTTGCTCTTGCAGATCACCATTACGCGCCCGTGACGACGGATCACCTTGCAGTGGTCGCAGATGGGCTTGACGGAGGGGTTGACCTTCATGATGTTCCTGATTTCGCTGTCTTCGACTCGCGGTTGCGGTCGTTACTTCTCGGCCGGACTCAGCGGTAGCGGTAGACGATACGACCACGAGTGAGGTCGTAGGGGCTCAGTTCGACGACGACGCGGTCCTCCGGGATGATGCGGATGTAGTTCTGCCGCATCTTGCCCGAGATGGTTGCGAGCACTTTGTGCCCGTTCGTCAGCTCGACACGGAACATCGCGTTGGGCAGTGCTTCGGACACCGTGCCCTCGATCTCGATGACACCGTCTTTCTTCGCCATAAACTCGCTCACGCTCAGTTGCAGACCGGCCGGTCTGCGGTGGATGGGGGTTCGATACGTCGACACGCCAATGAAGGCGCAACGCACCAAAGATCAAGCATACGTGGTAATGCCCGACCCGGCAACTCGCCGGGAGCCGCGTCAGCCGTTGAGGCGCGCGACGATGTCCTTCTGCGGGTCACCCGAGAGGTCGGTCTGGTTCTGCAGGACGGTGCCGTTCACCGCGATCGTCGGGGTGGCCACGCTCGTCGCGTTCGGCTGCAACGGGGTCTTCTGCGTCATCGCGGTCACGAACTTCGTGTAGGTGCCCGACGTGATGCACGAGGACACGGCATCCGATGCCCCGGCCGACGTGGCGATGGAGGCGAGGGTGGTGTCGTCGAGTCCCGCGGTGTTCTCCTTGGGCTGCTGCGCATACAGCGCCTTCACGAAGGCGGGGATGTTCGCGGAGTCGTCCACCGCGACGCAGTAGGCGGCATTGGCCGCACGTGTCGAGTACTGAGTGCCCTGGGACAGCCGGTCGAGGATCGCGATCGGGTGGATCTTCAGCGTGATGGTGCTGTCGTCGACGAGCTGCTGCAGGGTCGGGCCGTAGGCCTGCTCGAACGAATTGCACACGGGACACATGAAGTCGATGTAGGTGTCGACGGTCTTGTCTCCGGTACCGACGGAGATCGCCCCGGTCTCGGTGTTGACGGCCGAAGCCTGCGGCAGCGTACCCGGCGAGGTGGCCTGGCTGTTGGCGAACCACACCACTCCCCCGACGATCAGAACCACCACCAGCGCGGCAGCGGTCACCCCGATCGCGAACCAGTTCGTGGTCTTGCGCGCAGCGGCCATCATCATCAGTCGATCTCCTTCGGCACCACACCGAAAGGCGCCAGTTTCTCGGCACCGCCATCGTGCGCGGTGAGGACCCAGATGCCTCCATCATGCACGGCGACACTATGTTCCCAGTGGGAGCCGGCTGTGCCGTCCACCGTCGAAACGGTCCACCCGTCGTCCTCGGTGAACGTCTCTTGGTCACCGATGACGACCATCGGCTCGATCGCCACGGCCAGGCCAGGGCGCACCTCGGGGCCGCGATCGGCGACGGCATAGTTGAAGATGCTCGGCGATTCGTGCATCTTCCGGCCGATGCCATGACCCACATAATCGCGAAGGATGCCGTAGCCCCCCTCGGGGGCGTTGTCCTCGATGTACTGCTCGATGGCGGCGCCGACCTCGGAGAGATGGCTCGCCCGACTGAGCGCGGCGATGCCGGCCCAGAGCGACCCCTCGGTCACCTCCGAGAGTCTCCTGCGCGGAGCCACGAGCGCCTCGGGAGCCTCACCTGGCACGATGACCGTGAAAGCGGAGTCGCCGTTCCACCCCTGGAACTCGGCTCCCGCGTCGACCGAGAGGATGTCTCCCGCCTGCAGCGGGCGGTCATTCGGGATGCCGTGAACCACCTGCTCGTTCACCGAGGCGCAGATCGTGTGTCGATAGCCGCGAACCATCTGGAAGTTGGACTTCGCCCCCCGCGCCGCGATCGACGCGGACGCGGCCGCGTCGAGTTCGAGCGTCGTCACGCCGGGCGCAATGAGCGATCGCACGGCAGCCAGAGCATCCGCGGTGATCAGACCGGGTTCGATCATCGACCGCAGCTGTGCGGGCTTCTTGTAGATCGAGGAGCGCAGCCCCACGTCAGGTGGCCGGGGTCGCGCCGAGACCGCGCGCTTCGAGCGCGGCGAAGATCCGGGCCGTGACCTCGTCGAGGCTGCCGACGCCGTCGATCTCATCGACGATCCCGCGCGTGCCGTAGACATCGAGGATGGGAGCCGTCTCACGCTCGTAGATGCCCAGGCGGGTGGCGATGGCCTCTTCGGTGTCGTCGGCGCGCCCCTGCTCGGCGGCGCGCGCGGTCAGCCGCGCCAGAGACTCCTCACGCGGCACGACGAGTGCGATCACGGCATCGAGCGACTCGTCGCGCCCCTCCAGGAACTCGTCGAGGTGCAGCACCTGAGCGAGGTTTCGGGGGTACCCGTCGAGCAGGAAGCCCTCTGCAGCGTCCGCCTGCGCGAGGCGATCGCGGACGACAGCGCTGGTCAGTTCGTCGGGGACGAGATCTCCGGCGTCGATGATCGACTTCACCTGGAGGCCGAGCTCCGTGCCGTCCTTGACGTTGGCGCGGAACACGTCGCCGGTCGAGACGACCGGGATGCCGAAGGCTTCGCCGACACGGACGCCCTGCGTCCCCTTGCCCGAGCCCTGTGGGCCGACGATCAGAAGGCGAGCGGTCATCGCAGCAGCCCTTCGTAGTGACGCTGCTGAAGCTGCGCGTCGATTTGCTTCACCGTCTCGAGACCGACACCGACGATGATGAGGATCGACGCTCCACCGAACGGGAAGTTCTGGTTCGCGCCCACGGTGGCCAGGGCCACGAGAGGAAGCAGCGCGATCAGACCCAGGTAGATCGAGCCCGGGAGCGTGATGCGCGTGAGCACGTAGTCGAGGTACTCGGCAGTCGGGCGGCCGGCGCGGATACCGGGGATGAATCCGCCGTACTTCTTCATGTTGTCCGCCACGTCGACCGGGTTGAACGTGATCGCGACGTAAAAGTACGCGAACCCGATGATCAGCAGGAAGTAGACGAGCATGTAGAGCGGGTGGTCCCCGCGAGTGAGGTACTGCGAGATCCACGTGACCCAGGCGGCCGGCTCCTGGCCAGCCTGAGGCTGATTGAACTGCGCGATGAGCGCCGGGATGTACAGAAGCGACGAGGCGAAGATCACGGGGACGACGCCGGCCATGTTGACCTTGATCGGAATGTAGGTGTTGGTGCCGCCGTACGTGCGGCGACCGACCATCCGTTTGGCGTACTGCACCGGGATCCGTCGCTGAGACTGCTCGACGAACACCACGAGGGCGACGATCACGATGCTGACGGCGAGCACGAGGAGGAAGACCTCGACACCGCGGGCGTTGAGGATCGAGATCATGGCGCCGGGGAAGGTGGCGGCGATCGAGGTGAAGATCAGGATCGACATGCCGTTGCCGACGCCGCGCTCGGTGACGAGCTCGGCGAACCACATGACCAGGCCCGTACCGGCAGTCATCGTGATGATCATGAGCAGCTGGGCCCACCAGATGTCGTTCGTCAGGAGCTGCTGGCACTCGGGCACTCCGGCCGAGCCGAAGAGCTGACCCGAACGGGCAACCGTGACAAGCGTCGTCGACTGCAGGAGCGCAAGCGCGATCGTGAGGTAACGGGTGTACTGCGTGAGCTTGGCCTGCCCCGCCTGGCCCTCTTTGTACAGGGTCTCGAAGTGCGGGATCACCACGCGCAGCAGCTGCACGATGATGGTCGCCGTGATGTACGGCATGACGCCCAGGGCGAAGATCGACAGCTGCAGAAGCGCGCCACCGGAGAAAAGGTTGACCAGGGACAGCAGGCCCTCGGTACCACCCGACTGGTTCAGACACTGCTGAACGTTCGGGAAGTCGACGAACGGTGTCGGCACGTGGGCACCCAGCCGGTAAATGGCGATGATGCCCAGCGTGAAGGCGATCTTCCGCCTCAGGTCGGGCGTGCGGAAAACCCGCGCTATGGCGCTGAACAAGGGGATTCCTCCAGAACGATCTCGGCACGCGACAGGGCGCACACCAAATCAGACTAACCCAGAAGGGGCCGACGGCCGTAAGGCCGCCGGCCCCTCAAGGGTCGGGCGTCAGTTGACGGAGCCGCCAGCGGCGACGATCTTCTGCTCAGCGGAGCCGGAGACCTTGTCGACCGAGACGGTCAGCGCGACCGAGATGTCGCCGGTGCCGAGCACCTTGACCTTCTCGTTCTTGCGGACAGCGCCCTTGGCCACCAGGTCGGCGACGGTCACGTCGCCACCCTGCGGGTAGAGCTCGCCGAGCTTGTCCAGGTTCACGACCTGGTACTCGACGCGGAACGGGTTCTTGAAGCCACGGAGCTTCGGGGTGCGCATGTGCAGAGGCATCTGCCCACCCTCGAAGCCCACACGGACCTGGTAACGAGCCTTCGTTCCCTTGGTACCGCGACCGGCCGTCTTACCCTTGGAACCCTCACCGCGACCGACACGGGTCTTTGCGGTACGAGCTCCCGGGACGGGACGCAGGTGGTGGACCTTGAGCACGCCGGGGCGCGCCGCGGGCGCTTCGTTCTTCTCGGCCGTCTTACGGGCCGATGCCTTCTTCGGGGCGTCGACCGTAGCGGTCTCGTCCTTCTTGGCAGCCATTAGTCGATCTCCTCAACCTTGACGAGGTGGGCGACGGTCTTGACGTAACCGCGCGTCTGCGCGTCGTCGGGACGGACGACCGAGTCGCCGATCCGCTTGAGACCGAGCGAACGCAGCGTGTCGCGCTGGTTCTGCTTCTCGCTCACCTTGGACTTGATCTGCGTGACCTTCAGACGCTCGGCCATCAGGCACCTACCTTCTGAGCAGCGGCCTCGGCGCGCACGAGGCGGGCCGGAGCTACCTGGTCGAACTCCAGGCCACGGCGAGCAGCCACGGCGCGGGGCTCTTCGAGCGACTTCAGCGCCTCGACGGTCGCGTGCACGATGTTGATCGTGTTCGACGAGCCGAGCGACTTCGAGAGGACATCGTGGATGCCGGCGCACTCGAGGACGGCGCGGACGGGACCACCGGCGATAACACCGGTACCGGCGGCGGCGGGGCGCAGGAGCACCACACCGGCAGCGGCCTCGCCCTGGACGGGGTGAGGGATGGTCGAGCCCGAGCGGGGGACGCGGAAGAAGTTGCGCTTGGCCTCTTCGACACCCTTCGAGATGGCGAGGGGGACTTCGCGGGCCTTGCCGTAACCGACACCCACGACGCCGTTGCCATCGCCCACGACGACGAGCGCCGTGAAGCTGAAGCGACGGCCACCCTTGACCACCTTCGATACGCGGTTGATCGTCACGACGCGCTCGAGGAACTGGCTCTCGTTGCGGTCGCGCGAACCACGGTCGCGCTGGTTGGTGTTGCGCTCGCGACCACCGCGACGCGGCTCGCGCTCACGCTCGGCGGGGGCCTGAGCCGCAGCCGCACCCTCAGCCGGTGCAGTCTGCTCGGTCACTTCGGTCTCCTTGTTGTCACTCACAGGTTCAGCCCTCCTTCGCGAGCTCCGTCGGCGATCGCGGCGACACGACCGGCGTAACGGTTACCGCCGCGGTCGAACACGACGTCGGACACACCAGCGGCCTTGGCACGCTCGGCGACGAGCTCGCCGACCTTGCGGGCCTTGGCGGTCTTGTCACCGTCGAAGCCGCGCAGGTCGGTCTCGAGGGTGGAGGCGGAGGCCACGGTGTGGCCCTTGCTGTCGTCCACGACCTGGACGAACACGTGGCGGGCGGAACGCGTAACCACGAGGCGGGGGCGCAGCTCGGTACCGACGATCTTCTTGCGAAGACGCAGGTGGCGACGCGAGCGGGCGACGGACTTTGTCTTGACAGCCATGGCTACTTACCACTCTTTCCGGCCTTGCGGCGCACGACCTCGCCCGCATACCGCACACCCTTGCCCTTGTAGGGCTCGGGCTTGCGGATCTTGCGGATGTTGGCGGCGGCCTCGCCGACGGCCTGCTTGTCGATGCCGCTCACGGTGAGCTTGTTGTTGCCTTCGACCGTGAGGGTGATCCCTGCGGGCGGATCGATGAGAACGGGGTGCGAGAAGCCGAGGGCGAACTCGACCGAGCTGCCCTTCTGCGCCACGCGGTAACCCGTACCGACGACCTCTAGGCCCTTGGTGTAGCCCTGGGTGACACCGATGATGTTGTTGTTGATGAGCGTGCGGGTCAGGCCGTGGAGCGACCGCGACTCGCGCTCGTCGTCGGGGCGGGTGACGAGAACCTGGTTCTCCTCGACCGACACCTCGAGAGGCTGTGCCACGGTGAGCGCGAGCTCGCCCTTGGGGCCCTTGACGGAGACCTCCCGGCCGTTCACCGAAACGGTGACGCCGGCGGGGATGTCGATGGGAAGACGTCCAATACGCGACATGTCAGATCACCACACGTAGGCGAGGACTTCCCCGCCGACGCCCTTCTGCTCGGCCTGACGGTCGGTGAGGAGACCGGAGGAGGTGGACAGGATGGCAACGCCGAGGCCACCGAGGACCGTGGGGACCTCGGTCGACTTCGCGTAAACGCGGAGGCCGGGCTTCGACACGCGCTTGATGCCGGCGATCGACCGCTCGCGGTTCGGGCCGTACTTCAGCGTCATGTTGAGGGTCTGGCCGACACGAGCGTCTTCGACGTTCCAGTCGGCGATGTAACCCTCCTGCTTGAGGATGGCGGCGATGTTCGTCTTGAGCTTCGAGCTCGGCATCGACACGGAGTCGTGGTGCGCCGAGTTCGCGTTGCGCAGACGGGTCAGCATGTCTGCGACCGGGTCTGTCATCGTCATGTGTTGCTTCTTTCGGTCATGAGGTTTCGGCTGCCGTTACGCGACAGTCGACCTTCGATGAAGGGCCCCCGGAAACCCCGGGGGCCCTGGGGATCAGGCCTGCGCGTCAGCCGACTGGAACGGGAAGCCGAGCTGACGCAGCAGCGAGCGGCCCTCGTCGTCGGACTTGGCGGTGGTGACGATGGTGATGTCGAAACCACGCACGCGGTCGATGCGGTCCTGGTCGATCTCGTGGAACACGGACTGCTCCTGGAGACCGAAGGTGTAGTTGCCGTTGCCGTCGAACTGCTTGGCCGACAGCCCGCGGAAGTCGCGGATGCGGGGCAGAGCGAGGTTGACGAGGCGGTCGACGAACTCCCACGCACGGTCACCACGAAGGGTGACGTGCGCACCGATGGCCTGGCCCTCACGCAGCTTGAACTGCGCGATGGACTTGCGGGCCTTGGTGACGATGGGCTTCTGACCGGTGATCTTGGTGAGGTCGTCGACCGCACCATCGATCACCTTGCTGTCGCGAGCTGCCTCGCCGACACCGGTGTTCACGACCACCTTGACCAGACCGGGGATCTGCATGACGTTCTCGTAGCCGAACTCGTCCTGCAGCGCCTTCTTGATCTCGGCGTTGTACTTCTGCTTGAGGCGGGGCTGGATCTTGCCAGCCGCCGCGGCAGTCGAGGTGCTCATGTTCAGAGGTCCTTGCCTGACTTCTTCGCGAAGCGCACGCGGACGGTGCGCTTGACGCCGTCCTTCACCTGCTCCTCGACACGGTGGCCGACACGCGTCGGCTTCTTGGTCGAGGGGTCGACGATCGCGACGTTGGAGATGTGGATCGGGGCCTCGAAGGTCTCGATGCCACCCGTCTTGGTTCCGCGCTGGGACTGGCCCACGCGGTTGTGCTTGGTGACGTAGTTCACGCCCTCGACGATGACGCGGTTCTGCTCGGTGAGGACCTCGAGGACCTTACCCTGCTTGCCGCGGTCGCCGCCACGCTCGGGCTTGGCGCCCGAGATGACCTGAACCAGGTCGCCCTTTTTGATTTTCGCCATGATCAGATGACCTCCGGGGCGAGCGAGACGATCTTCATGAACTTCTTGTCGCGAAGCTCACGACCGACCGGCCCGAAGATGCGGGTGCCGCGGGGCTCCCCGTCATTCTTCAGGATCACGGCGGCGTTCTCGTCGAACTTGATGTAAGAGCCGTCGGGACGGCGGGTCTGCTTCACGACACGGACGACGACGGCCTTGACCACGTCGCCCTTCTTGACGTTTCCACCCGGGATCGCGTCCTTGACCGTGGCGACGATGACGTCGCCCAGGCCGGCGTAACGACGGTTGGAGCCGCCGAGCACGCGGATGGTGAGCAGCTCCTTGGCGCCGGTGTTGTCGGCGACCTTCAGCCGGGATTCGTTCTGAATCACTTTTTACTCCTTGGATTCCAAGTAAGCCGCGAGGCTTACTTGGCCTTCTCGAGGATCTCGACCAGGCGCCAGCGCTTGGTGGCGCTGAGCGGACGGGTCTCGTTGATGACGACGAGGTCGCCGATGCCCGCCGAGTTGGACTCGTCGTGCGCCTTGACCTTCGAGGTGCGGCGGATGACCTTGCCGTAGAGCGGGTGCTTCACGCGGTCCTCGACCTCGACGACGATGGTCTTGTCCATCTTGTCGCTGACGACGTAGCCACGACGCGCCTTGCGGTAACCGCGGGCGTTCTCGTCGCGAACGTCGTTCTCGGCGTGCTCGTGACCGGCGACCTGCGCCTCGGCCTTCTTCGCGGTAGCCATTACTCCGCCTCTTCCTTCGCGGCGTCGTCAGCGGATTCCGCCTTCTTCGCCTTGCTCTTCTTCGCCTTCGTCGCCTCGACCGGGGCCGGGGTGGCGCGGATGCCGAGCTCGCGCTCACGGATCACGGTGTACAGACGCGCGATGTCGCGCTTGACTGCACGGATGCGACCGTGGCTCTCGAGCTGGCCGGTGGCCGACTGGAAGCGCAGGTTGAACAGCTCTTCCTTGGCCTTACGCAGCTCCTCGACGAGGCGCTGGTCTTCGAACGTATCGAGCTCGCTCGGGGCGAGCTGCTTGGTGCCGATCGCCATTACGCGTCGCCCTCCTCGCGCTTGATGATGCGTGCCTTCAGGGGCAGCTTGTGAATTGCTCGGGTCAGGGCCTCACGAGCGAGCTGCTCGTCGACACCCGCGACCTCGAAGAGGACGCGGCCCGGCTTGACGTTGGCGACCCACCACTCGGGGGAACCCTTACCCGAACCCATGCGGGTTTCGGCGGGCTTCTTGGTGAGAGGACGGTCGGGGTAGATGTTGATCCACACCTTTCCGCCACGCTTGATGTGACGCGTCATGGCGATGCGAGCGGACTCGATCTGACGGTTGGTCACGTAAGCGGGGGTCAGCGCCTGGATCCCGAACTCACCGAACGACACCTGGGTGCCACCGGTGGCCTGGCCCGAACGGCCGGGGTGGTGCTGCTTGCGGTACTTGACCTTGCGGGGGATGAGCATTACGCCGACGCTCCTTCTGCCACGGGGGCCTCGTTGCGAGGGCTACGACGACGGTCGCCACCGCGGTCGTCACGACCGCGCGACTTGGGCGCGTTGGCCTGCTCGCGGGCGAGCTCCTTGTTGGTGAGGTCGCCCTTGTAGATCCAGACCTTCACGCCGATGCGGCCGAAGGTGGTCTTCGCCTCGTAGAAGCCGTAGTCGATGTTCGCGCGAAGGGTGTGCAGGGGCACACGGCCTTCGCGGTAGAACTCCGAGCGGCTCATCTCGGCGCCGCCGAGGCGGCCCGACACCTGGATGCGGACACCCTTGGCGCCGGCACGCTGCGCGCCCTGCAGGCCCTTGCGCATCGCGCGGCGGAAAGCCACGCGAGCGGTGAGCTGCTCGGCGACACCCTGAGCGACGAGCTGAGCATCGGCCTCGGGGTTCTTCACCTCGAGGATGTTCAGCTGGATCTGCTTTCCGGTGAGCTTCTCGAGGTCGGCACGGATGCGCTCGGCCTCGGCGCCGCGGCGACCGATCACGATGCCCGGGCGGGCGGTGTGGATGTCGACGCGGACACGGTCACGCGTGCGCTCGATCTCGATGTTGCTGACACCGGCGCGGTCAAGCGAGGTGGTCAGCAGGCGACGGATCTTGATGTCCTCGGCGAGGTAGTCGGCGTAACGCTGACCAGCCTTCGTCGAGTCCGAGAACCACCGCGACACGTGGTCGGTCGTGATGCCGAGGCGGAAGCCGTACGGGTTGACTTTCTGTCCCATTACTTGCTCGCCTTCTTGTTGGCGCGAGCCGGGGCCGCCTCAGCGGTCTCGGGCGTCGCGAGCACGACCGTGATGTGGCTCGTGCGCTTCTTGATCTGGAAGGCGCGACCCTGAGCGCGGGGCTGGAAACGCTTGAGCGTCGTGCCCTCGTCGACGTACGCGTTCTTCACGTACAGGTCGGCGTCATCCAGGTACTCGTTCGTCTTGTCAGCCGTGACGCGAGCGTTCGCGATGGCCGAGGCGACGAGCTTGTAGATCGGCTCGCTCGCGCCCTGCGGCGCGAACTTCAGGATCGCGAGGGCCTCTTCGGCCTGCTTGCCCTTGATGAGGGCGACGACGCGACGAGCCTTCTGAGGGGTCACGCGGATGTGTCGCACACGTGCGATGGACTCCACCATTTCTCTCTCCTCCTCGGTCGCCTTAGCGGCGACGGCCCTTCTTGTCGTCCTTCACGTGGCCGCGGAAGGTGCGGGTGGGCGAGAACTCGCCCAGCTTGTGGCCGACCATGGTCTCGGTCACGAACACGGGGATGTGCTTGCGTCCGTCGTGCACGGCGATGGTGTGTCCCAGCATGGCGGGGATGATCATCGAACGGCGCGACCAGGTCTTGATGACGTTCTTCGAACCGGCTTCGTTCTGCGAGACGACCTTGCGAAGCAGGTGCTCGTCGACGAAGGGGCCCTTCTTAAGGCTGCGAGGCATCTTCCTCTACTCCTACTTGCGCTTCTTGCCGGCGGTGCGACGGCGGACGATGAGCTTGTCGCTCTCCTTGTTCGCGTGGCGGGTGCGGCCTTCGGCCTTACCCCACGGCGAAACAGGGTGACGACCACCGGAGGTCTTACCCTCACCACCACCGTGCGGGTGGTCTACCGGGTTCATGGCGACACCACGCACGGTCGGGCGGACACCCTTCCAGCGCATACGGCCGGCCTTGCCCCAGTTGATGTTCGACTGCTCGGCGTTGCCGACCTCGCCGATCGTCGCGCGGCAGCGCACGTCGACGTTGCGGATCTCACCCGAGGGCAGACGAAGCTGCGCGTAGGGGCCGTCCTTCGCGACCAGACGCACGGATGCGCCGGCCGAACGGGCCATCTTCGCACCTCCTCCGGGACGCAGCTCGATCGCGTGGATCACGGTACCGGTGGGGATGTTGCGCAGCGGCAGGTTGTTACCGGGCTTGATGTCAGCGCCGGCTCCCGACTCCACGACGTCACCCTGCGACAGCTTCGCCGGGGCGAGGATGTAGCGCTTCTCGCCGTCCGCGTAGTGCAGCAGCGCGATGCGCGCGGTGCGGTTGGGGTCGTACTCGATGTGAGCGACCTTGGCGTCGATGCCGTCCTTGTCGTTACGACGGAAGTCGATCAGACGGTACTGACGCTTGTGTCCACCACCGATGTGACGCGTGGTGATGCGGCCCTGGTTGTTGCGGCCACCGGTCTTCGACAGCGGGCGCAGCAGCGACTTCTCAGGCGTCGATCGGGTGATCTCGGCGAAGTCGGCCACCGACGAGCCGCGGCGACCGGGGGTCGTGGGCTTGTACTTGCGAATAGCCATTGTTCTTGTCCTCTATCCCGACCGTCAGCCGACAGACGTGAAGATGTCGATGGTGCCCGACTTCAGCGAGACGATGGCGCGCTTGGTGTCCTTGCGCTTGCCGATGCCGAAGCGGGTGCGACGGGCCTTGCCCACGCGGTTGATCGTGTTGACCGAAGCGACCTTGACGCCGAAGATCTTCTCGATCGCGAGCTTGATCTCGGTCTTCGACGAGCGGGGGTCCACCAGGAAGGTGTACTTGCCCTCGTCGATGAGCGAGTAGCTCTTCTCGGAGACGACCGGCTTCAGGATGATGTCGCGCGGGTCCTTGTTGACGGTGGTCATGCCGAGACCTCCTCGGTGGCGCCCGACTTCGACGCGACGAAGGCGTCGTAGGCGGCCTTGGTGAAGACGATGTCGTCGGAGACGATCACGTCGTAGGTGTTCAGCTGGCCGACGGTCAGCACGTGGACGTACGCGAGGTTGCGCACGCTCTTGATCGTGAGCTCGTCATCGCGGTCGATGACCACGAGCACGTTCTTGACGGCCCCGAAGGCCTTCAGCGCGGCCGCAGCGGCCTTGGTCGAGGGGGCACCCTCGATGGCGAAGCTGTCGACGATGTGCAGACGCTGTCCGCGAGCACGGTCGCTGAGCGCGCCCAGAAGGGCGGCAGCGATCATCTTCTTGGGGGTGCGCTGGCTGTAGTCGCGGGGCTTGGGACCGTGGACGATGCCACCACCGGTCATGTGCGGCGCGCGGATCGAGCCCTGACGGGCGTTACCCGTGCCCTTCTGCTTGAAGGGCTTGCGGCCGGCACCCGAGACCTCGCCACGACGCTTGGTCGAGTGCGTGCCCTGGCGAGCCGCGGCGCGCTGCGCCACGACGACCTGGTGGATAAGCGGGATGTTCGTCTTGACGTCGAAGAGCGCGGCGGGCAGCTCGACAGAGCCGGCCTTGTTGCCGTCGGCCTTCACGACGTCGAGCGCGAGAGTCGAGTCAGCCATGATCAGGCACCCTTCACTGCGTTGCGGACGTAGACGATGCGGCCACGGGCACCGGGGACGGCGCCCTTGACGAGCATGAGTCCCTTCTCGGCGTCGACGGCGTGCACCGTGAGGTTGAGGACGGTCACGCGCTCGCCACCCATACGGCCGGCCATGCGCATGCCCTTGAAGACGCGGCTCGGAGTCGACGACGCGCCGATGGAGCCGGGCTTGCGGTGGTTGCGGTGCGAACCGTGCGAAGCGGACACACCCTTGAAGTTGTGACGCTTCATGACACCGGCGGTGCCCTTGCCCTTGCTGGTGCCGACGACGTCGACCAGCTGACCGGCTTCGAACAGACCGTCGACGGTGAGCTCCTGGCCCAGCGCGTAGTCTGCGGCGTCAGCCGTGCGCACCTCGGTGAGGTGGCGGCGGGGGGTGACACCCGCGGCGTCGAAGTGCGCCGTGAGGGGCTTGTTCACCTTGCGGGGGTCGATCTGGCCGTAGCCGATCTGAACGGCGTTGTAGCCGTCCTTCTCGAGCGAACGCAGCTGGGTCACGACGTTCGGCGCGACCTCGATGACGGTGACGGGAACGAGCTTGCCGTTCTCGTCCCACACCTGGGTCATGCCGAGCTTGGTGCCGAGGAGGCCCTTGGAGATCTTGGAGTTGATGTCAGCCATGTCGAACCTCAGAGCTTGATCTCGATGTTGACATCGGCAGGAAGGTCGAGGCGCATCAGCGAGTCGACGGCCTTGGGCGTCGGGTCGATGATGTCGATGAGGCGCTTGTGGGTGCGCATCTCGAAGTGCTCGCGGCTGTCCTTGTACTTGTGGGGCGACCGGATGACGCACACGACGTTCTTCTCGGTCGGCAGGGGAACCGGGCCCACCACGGTGGCGCCGGCACGGGTCACGGTGTCGACGATCTTGCGGGCCGACGAGTCGAGCCCAGCGTGGTCGTACGACTTCAGGCGAATGCGGATCTTCTGTCCCGCCATTGTCTGCTCTCTCTCTTTCTCGCGTCTTACCCGACCTGGGGCATTGGACGCACGGTGGCGCTATCGCGCCCTGGCACTTCCCCTCGCTCGCGCGAGGGATGCTGCACCCTGTTCAGCTGTCAAACCGGAAGACTCGGCATCCGGCCCGCCCCTCGCACGCACGCGCACGAATCCCACAAGGGGATGAAGGGGTTTCGGTGTGTGTTCTGCTGCCCGCGGCCCAGGACCCTGCGCTCTCGCGCCGCCTGTGCACTGCCCTGACAGTGATCCTGGCGCACGCCAAGCGCGCACCGGAATGTGGAACTGGATTAGTCTACGTACGCCCCGGGCATGTCGCAAACCCGGGCGTGTCGCGCGCGGCTGATCCTCAGTAAAACCCCCGCCGACAGCAGCGGCGCCGCCCCCGAAACAGGGAGCGGCGCCGATGACTTCGCCTCTGGTCACGCGTTCCCGATGTGCTTGTCCACGTTCGCGCGCGTCTCGTCGACCTTCGCGTGATGTTCCGCCGGAACGATCTTCTTGATCGCGTCGGCCGCTCCGTCGAGCACCTTGTCGCTGACCTCTTCGGCCTTCTCGCTCTTGAGCGCCTCTTCGATCTTGTCGCGGTTCTCGTCGAGGAGCTTCTTGCCCTTGGCGATGATGTCGTCCACTCCCATGTGCGTCTCCTTCGCAGACTCGGTCGGCTGGCACGCCGACCCCGGTTCGATTCTGACCGCGGGGTAGCGGCAACCGAAACCCCCGCGGGCGTCGGGTGCGACTGGTGTAGAGCACATCCGGGAACGACAAAGGCCGGGCCCGAAGGCCCGGCCTGTGCCGAGTGAAGTCTGGAAGGACTTACTTGAGGATCTTGGTGACGGTACCGGCACCGACGGTGCGGCCACCCTCACGGATCGCGTAGCCGAGGCCCTCTTCCATGGCGATCGGCTGGATGAGCTCGACCGACATCTCCGTGGTGTCACCGGGCATGACCATCTCGGTGCCCTCGGGCAGCGTGATGACGCCGGTCACGTCGGTGGTGCGGAAGTAGAACTGCGGGCGGTAGTTCGTGAAGAACGGGTTGTGGCGGCCGCCCTCTTCCTTGGACAGGATGTACGCCGTGCCCTCGAAGTTGGTGTGCGGGGTGACCGAACCGGGCTTGACGACGACCTGGCCGCGCTCGACGTCGTCACGCTTGGTGCCGCGAAGGAGCAGACCGCAGTTCTCGCCGGCCCAGGCCTCGTCGAGCTGCTTGTGGAACATCTCGATACCGGTGACCGTGGTCTTCTGCGTCGGGCGGATGCCGACGATCTCGACCTCGGAGTTGATCGCGAGGGTACCGCGCTCGGCGCGGCCGGTGACGACCGTGCCACGACCGGTGATCGTGAAGACGTCCTCGATGGGCATGAGGAAGGGCTTGTCCTTGTCACGCACCGGGTCGGGGATCGACTCGTCGACGGCTTCCATGAGCTCGACGATGGCGTTGACCCACTGCTCGTCGCCCTCGAGAGCCTTCAGGCCCGAGACGCGAACGACGGGGGCGTTGTCGCCGTCGAAGTCCTGCGACGACAGCAGCTCGCGAACCTCGAGCTCGACGAGCTCCAGGATCTCCTCGTCGTCGACCATGTCGCTCTTGTTCAGCGCGACGAGCAGGTAGGGAACGCCGACCTGCTTGGCGAGCAGAACGTGCTCACGGGTCTGAGCCATCGGACCGTCGGTGGCGGCGACCACGAGGATCGCGCCGTCCATCTGAGCGGCACCGGTGATCATGTTCTTGATGTAGTCGGCGTGACCGGGCGCGTCGACGTGAGCGTAGTGACGCTTCGGGGTCTCGTACTCGACGTGCGAGATGTTGATCGTAATACCGCGCTGACGCTCTTCCGGCGCCGAGTCGATCGACGCGAAGTCACGCTGAACGTTGGTGGCCGACGGGAACTTGTCGGCGAGCACCTTCGAGATGGCAGCGGTGAGCGTGGTCTTGCCGTGGTCGACGTGACCGATCGTTCCGATGTTCACGTGCGGCTTGGTCCGCTCGAACTTGGCCTTAGCCACTGGGTCCTCCTCAGGACGTTGGTTGCGAGGTCTCGGGCACTGGATTGCGACCGGTTCTTCGCGGGGATGGTTCTCAGATTACTAGAGAGTCGGTATTCAGTTTGAGCGGATGCCGGGAACCTGAGCAGAACCCGGGGTTCCCGGCATCCGTGAGAGCGGTTTTACTCGCCCTTGTTCTTCTGGATGATCTCGTCGGCGACAGCCTTCGGGACATCGGCGTAGCTGTCGAACTCCATGGAGTAGACGGCACGGCCAGAGGTCTTCGAGCGCAGGTCGCCGATGTAGCCGAACATCTCGGACAGCGGCACGTTGGCCCGGACGACCTTGACGCCGGCGGCGTCTTCCATCGACTGGATCTGGCCACGACGCGAGTTCAGGTCGCCGATGACGTCGCCCATGTACTCCTCGGGAGTACGGACCTCGACGGCCATGATCGGCTCGAGGATCGTGGGGTTCGCCTTGCGGACGGCCTCTTTGAAGCCCATCGAGCCGGCGATCTTGAACGCCATTTCGGACGAGTCGACGTCGTGCGAAGCACCGTCGAGAAGGATCGCCTTGACGCCCACCATGGGGTAGCCGGCGAGCACGCCGACGTTCATGGCGTCCTGGAAGCCCTGGTCGGTCGGCGAGATGTACTCGCGCGGGATGCGACCACCGGTGACCTTGTTCTCGAACTCGTAGGTCTTGTCGGCCGTGACCTCGAGAGGCTCGATCGCGAACTGGATCTTCGCGAACTGACCCGAACCACCGGTCTGCTTCTTGTGGGTGTAGTCGTGACGCTCGACCGACTTGCGGATGGTCTCGCGGTACGCCACCTGGGGCTTTCCGACGTTGGCCTCGACCTTGAACTCGCGCTTCATGCGGTCGACCAGGATGTCGAGGTGGAGCTCGCCCATGCCCTTGATGACGGTCTGACCGGTCTCGGAGTTCTGCTCGACGCGGAACGTCGGGTCCTCTTCGGCGAGCTTCTGGATGGCGACACCCAGCTTCTCCTGGTCGGCCTTGGTCTTGGGCTCGATGGCGACCTCGATGACCGGCTCCGGGAACGTCATCGATTCGAGGACGACCTGGTTCTGCGGGTCGCAGAGGGTGTCACCGGTGGTGGTGTCCTTCAGACCGATGACCGCGTAGATGTGGCCAGCGGTGACGGAGTCGACCGGCATCTCCTTGTTGGCGTGCATCTGGAAGATCTTCCCGATGCGCTCCTTCTTGCCCTTGGTCGCGTTGACGACCTGAGCACCGGAGTCGAGGTGACCCGAGTACACGCGGATGTACGTGAGGCGACCGAAGAACGGGTGCGTCACGATCTTGAACGCGAGAGCCGCGAAGGGCTCCTCACGGTCGGCGTGGCGCTCGATGACGATCTCTTCGTCCTTGGGGTCGTGCGCCTCGATGGCGGGCACGTCCAGGGGCGAGGGCAGGTAGTCCACGACCGCGTCGAGCATGGGCTGCACGCCGCGGTTCTTGAACGCCGAACCGCAGAGCACCGGGTAGAGCTCCGAGTTGATCGTCATCTTGCGGATGGCGCCCTTGATCTCGGCGACCGTGAGCTCCTCGCCGCCGAAGAACTTCTCGAGGAGGGCGTCGTCGGACTCGGCGACGGTCTCCAGGAGCTGCTGGCGGTACTCGGCGGCCTTGTCGGCGAGGTCGGCCGGGATCTCCTGGATCTCGTACTTCGCGCCCATGGTCACGTCACCCTTGGCGTCGCCGGGCCAGACCAGTGCGCGCATCTCGACCAGGTCGATGACGCCGACGAAGTCGTTCTCGGCACCGATGGGCAGCTGGATGACCAGCGGCTTCGCCTTCAGGCGGTTGACGATGGTGTCGACCGTGAAGTAGAAGTCGGCGCCCAGCTTGTCCATCTTGTTGACGAAGCAGATGCGGGGGACGTCGTACTTGTCAGCCTGACGCCACACCGTCTCGGACTGGGGCTCGACGCCCTCCTTGCCGTCGAAGACGGCGACCGCGCCGTCGAGCACGCGCAGCGAGCGCTCGACCTCGACCGTGAAGTCGACGTGGCCGGGGGTGTCGATGATGTTGATCTGGTTCTTGTCCCAGAAGCAGGTCACAGCAGCGGAGGTGATCGTAATGCCACGCTCCTGCTCCTGCTCCATCCAGTCGGTCGTAGCCGCACCATCGTGCGTCTCGCCGATCTTGTGGTTGACGCCCGTGTAGAACAGGATGCGCTCGGTCGTCGTGGTCTTGCCGGCATCGATGTGGGCCATGATGCCGATGTTGCGGACCTTATGAAGGTCGGTGAGCACGTCTTGTGCCACGGGTGTCTTCCTTACCTGTTGGGAGGTTGATGCCGGGCCCATCGGAGGGTCCGCGACCGGGGTCGGTCACGGGCCCTCCGCGGGTTTTACCAGCGGTAGTGCGCGAAGGCGCGGTTCGACTCGGCCATCTTGTGGGTGTCCTCGCGGCGCTTGACCGCGGCACCGAGGCCGTTCGAGGCGTCGAGGATCTCGTTCTGCAGACGCTCGGTCATCGTCTTCTCACGACGACCCTTGGCGTAGCTCACGAGCCAGCGCAGCGCGAGGGTGTTCGCGCGGTGCGGCTTGACCTCGACGGGAACCTGGTAGGTCGAGCCACCGACGCGGCGGCTCTTGACCTCGAGGGTGGGACGGACGTTGTCGAGCGCCTTCTTCAGCGTGGCGACGGCGTCCTGGCTGTTCTTCGCCTCGACACCCTTGAGGGCGTCGTAGACGATCGACTCGGCGATGGACTTCTTGCCGTCGACGAGGATCTTGTTGACCAGCTGGGTGACGACGGGAGCGCCGTAAACCGGGTCGTTGACGACGGGACGCTTCGGGGCAGGACCCTTACGAGGCATGTTTCTCAGCCCTTCTTCGCGCCGTAGCGGCTACGAGCCTGCTTACGGTTCTTGACAGCCTGGGTGTCGAGCGCACCGCGGACGATCTTGTAACGGACACCGGGGAGGTCCTTGACGCGACCACCGCGGACGAGCACGAGCGAGTGCTCCTGCAGGTTGTGGCCCTCGCCGGGGATGTAGGCGGTGACCTCGGTGCCGTTGCGCAGCTTGACGCGGGCGACCTTGCGCATCGCCGAGTTCGGCTTCTTGGGGGTCGTGGTGTACACGCGAGTGCACACGCCGGCCTGCTGGGGGTTCGACTTCAGCGCGGGAGCCTTGGTCTTCGAGACCTTCGGCGAGCGGCCCTTGCGAACCAACTGCTGAATGGTTGGCACGTTCTCTCCTTGATTGGCTGGGCGTTCCTCGCGGTGGCGCCCAGGGTGCTGCACGGTGACAGCGTCGTGTCTCCCCCGTCATGTCGCTCATCTTGCGATTCGTGACGTGTCGGGCTCACGTGTGATCCACCGCGCGACAGAATGATCTAGCGCGATTCGTGGTGGATATGCCGTGGGGGCGACCTGTTCGCAGGCCGATCCCTGAGATGGTGCGAGCGTTGATCCGAGCGACTCACCCGAGGGCACGACGCACGGCGCGCGTGAACGCACACCCGGTCAATGATACGCGTTCCCCGGGACGCGGGCAAACGTGTGCGGGACCGGTCACTGGGAGTCTCCCGGATGCCGCGTTCGTCATCCGAGCAGCAGCAGCGCTGCCCCGATGGCTGACGCGACGAGCACGACGACGATCACCGCCGCGAGCAGGATCACGCGGGCCGCGCCCCGGCGCGCCCGGGGGCGGACGGCCGCGGCGTCCTCGGATGACGGAGCGCGGACGACGCGAGCACGCTCGACGCGTGCGGGCCCCTCGTGACGGGCACCGTACGACTCGCGGCTCAGGGCGTCGGGGACGCGTGCTTGCCGGACGGCTCCCTCTCCGACGGGGCCGTCTGCGGCCTCGGCGACTTCTCGGCGACGGCGGCGGGAACCCGATGCCGTGTCGTCGTCTGGCACCGGGACGGGCCGTGCGCGCGTGGCCTCGTCGACGGCGGGTTCCGCCGAAGGCCGGCGGCGGGTGGTCTCGTCGACCTCGGTGCCCCCTCCCCCGCCCGCGGGACGTCGACGGGTCTCTTCGTCAGGGGCGGAGGTGGCGAGCGAGCTGGTCGGAACGGGGGGCGCCGCGCTCCGAGGAGCGGTCGTACCCACCTCCTCGTCGACGAAGACGTCTGCCACCGGTGTCCCCGCGGGCATCGGGCGGGGGGAGAGGGCACCGTCGTGAGGCGTGTCGATGCGCGAGATCACGGTCTCGTCGTCGGAGACGTCGACCCGGGAAAGCAACGTGTCGTCCTCCGGCACGATACGACGCGAGATCACCGTCTCGTCCGCGGGAGCCTCGGCCCGCGAGCGCAGCGTGTCGTCCTCCGGCACGATACGACGCGAGATCACCGTCTCGTCCGCGGGAGCCTCGGCCCCGGAGCGCAGCGTGTCGTCCTCCGGCACGATACGACGCGAGATCACCGTCTCGTCCGCGGGAGCGTCGGTCCCGGAGACGGTCTCGTCGTCCGCAGCGTCCCGGCGCGTCAGGATCGTCTCATCATCGACCTCGTCGTCCTCGACGGCGGGCGGCGTCGGCCAGGCCCGCAGGCGACCCGCCCAGAGGGTCACCTCGTCGGGATCCTCGGCGCGGTCGTACGGGCCGCTCACGCGTCGCTCCGCGAGAGGCGCACCTCCGCGTCACCGAGGAAGAAGCGCTCACCGGCTTCGATCTCCTCGCCGGGAGGCGCCTCGACCTCGGTGCCCATGAGCGTGGCGAACAGCACGCCGTTCGTGGAGTGCAGGTCGGTGACGTACCAGGTGTCACCGCGAAGCTCGAGTCGCGCGTGGGTCTTCGAGACCGTTCGCGTCTCGTCCGAGATCGGGACGAGCTGCGCGTCGGGGTACGCGGAGTCGGGGCCCGGGCGACGACCCAGGATGACGACAGCAGAGGTGAGGTCGATCGGCGTCCCGCTCGGAGGCACGAGCGCCCACGGAATGCGTTTGCGCCGCGTGACGACGGTTCGGTCGAGAGCGTCGAAGTCCTCATCGGCCGCGACCGAGGGGACCTCGGGCTGCGTGTAGAGCGCGGACACCGAGGTGCGGGCGGAGCGCGGGGAGCCGGCATCCGGGGCCTCCGCCACGGCGGAGACCGCCTCGGACAACTCGGGGAACTCGTCGATGGTCGCTGCCACCGAGGGATGGGGAGCCGGAACGGCGTCGGGCGCGGGCCGGGTGAGGGGCACATCCGCTATGGGTGCGGGACCGGCATCAGCCGTCGTGCGACGCGGTGGGTTCGCCCAGGGCGCGACGACGTCGGAATCCTCCTCGGCGTCCTCGGCGGGCAGCTCGGAGGACGCCCGCGCCTCGGGGACCGCAGGGGGCGCCACGGGAGGCGCCCAGATCGGCGCGGGAGCCGCCGCGGAGGGCGCATCGAGAACGTGGGGGCGCGGGGGCTCCGACGCAGCGGGCGCAGCGGGACGGTGGTCGTCCTCGGGGGACCCGTCGCGGAGGGCGTCGAGCACGGCGAAGACCGAGGTGGCCGGAGCGACATCCCGTGACTCGGCGCGATGCTCTTCGTCGGCCCGAGCCCGCTCGGGGGCGGGAGGCGGGACGTGCGCCGGAGGAGCCCAGTCGCTCGACGAGGGCACGGCGTCCGCGAGGGAGGGGGAGGGCGCGGCGAAGGGGACGGCGACCGGCGCGGACACGGGCGCGAGCGGTGGAAGGGGGGCGGCGGCATCCGGAGACGAGTGCTCGGGAACCTGCTCGGGTGTCCATCCGCCGATCAGCGGCACATAGGGACCCTCGTAGTCCTTGCCGCGTCGGACGGGCGCGGAGTTCTCGTCGGGGAGTGCGGTGCGGCGTTCCCCGTGCCAGCGCGCGGAGCCGAAGCCCAGGATGCTCGCCCACACGACCGGGAAGAGGGCGCCCACGACGGTGAGACCGGCCCCGACACCGAAGCCGGTGTTGATGCGGTGGACCGCGACGATGAACACCGCGACGAAGGCGACGAAGCCGAAGATCGGAACGAAGTTCAGCAGGACCAGCCACGGTGAGAACCCGCCGGCTTTGAGCACGGTCGCCACGTTCAGGACCGGAACCCAGGCCTTCCAGGCGGGTTCGCCGATCTTGCGGAAGAGCGCCGCGAGGGCGATCGCGAGCCAGATGTACAGCACGACGACGAGAGCGAACGAGGTCGCCCCGAGAACCACCATGGTCGAATCGGTCATGTCGTGTCGCGGTCCACCAGGGCGGTGGAGCGCTTCCCCCTCTCGTCGCGGTGCGGCGACCCCCGCCGCGAGGGGCGTGGGGCGAGGAACCGCAGGAACGATCTCAACGATACGGCCGCGCGCAGGCGCCGCCAGAAACCCCGCTGACGGGCCAGCGCGCGTCGTTCTTCGTCGACGATGCTCCAGAAGGCCCCGACCTCGTCGGGGTCGACGTCCTCGGACGAGAACACCGCGCGGTCCGCTCCATCCGCCAGGACGGTCCCGGAGGCAGTGGCGAAGGCCTCGGCCACCTCGCGTCGGGTCGGTGCGCGCGGAACGGTGCGTCCCGCGTCGATCCCCGCATCGACGTACTCGTCCCAGCCTCCGGCGATCGCCGAACGGGGATCCGGATCCCGGCGACGTCCACGGCGGCGGAGAGCCTTGGCGATCACGACGGCGAAGAAGGGGCCGAAGAGGACGAGCAGGATCAGCAGCGAGATGCCCGCGATACGCAGGCTCGCCCACAGCCAAGCCAGGTCTACGCCGTCGTCGACGCGCGGATCGTCGTTGGTGGAGTTGTCCTCCTGCACCGGCTCGGGAGGCACGACCTCCTCGACGGTATCGGGGCGGACCTCGGTGACGTTCTCGGGATCCTGCTGCTGGGTGACCTCGAGGCTCGGCGACTGCTCCCACTGGGGGGTCACATCGACGGGCGCCCACCGCCCGTCGGAACCCTGAACCTCCGTCCACGCCGTCAGGTCGCGTGCCCGGCACTCCCCCGACTCGCACGTGGCGAGGTTCGGATCGCTGGAGACCAGCCGCGTCCCCACCACGACGCGGGCGGGGAAGCCCAGCTCGTGAGCGATCAGGGCCGTGGCGACGGCGAACTGCTCGTCGTCGCCGACGGCCGCGACGAAGTTGCCCGAGGCGGCGGCACGGGGGTCGTCCTCTCTCTCGAGCAATCGCTCGAACATGCGGTCGATGCGCGCCAGCGAGTGACCGGAGGCACTGGGTTGCAGCTGGTAGCCCGACAGGGCGGAGGCCCACTTCGGCGTCGGCCCTCCCTCCGGCGCCAGGCTGTGGCTGAGGTATCCGCGCTGGCGGAGCATCTGAACGAGGCTCTGGAGCGCCGCCCCGTCGTTGCCGGTCGCGTGCTCCTGAACCCAGCGGCGAAGGTTGTCGCCGCCCGCGATCCCGTCGCCCGCACCGGGCGGGGTCATCGAGGCGAGGTCGACGGGGGCGGGCTCGACGGCGTCGAGCCGGTAGCGGTCACCCGCGACGAGTCCGCCGTCGGCGGTCTGCACTCCCGCGTCAGCGTCGGAGCTGTAGTAGAAGCGGTCGGCGAGGACGCCACGACGGTCCCCCTCGAACGTCGCCGAAGCGAGGCTGCCGGCCGTCGGCATCCAGATGCCCCCCAGATCGACGATCTCGATGTCCGCCTCGACGGGGCGTCCCTCCCCCGCATCCCGCGTCGACGGCAGGCGCACGAAGCCTGCACCCTCGTCACCCGACGCGCGAAAGATCTCGCCGTCGTAGGTGTCGAGGGTGGCGATCCGGATGCGATCGGGCTCGGCACCCGTACCGCCGACCCGGAAGAGCACCTCGTCTGATCGCGCGTCGGAGAACATCGAGCGGTACTGCGAGAGCGGGCTCACGGCCTCGGCGATCAGCCGCTCGGGCCCTGCCGCCGATCGGAGCACCTGACGGTCGGCGTTCCGAGCAGCCGCGGGCACAACGGCGACGGTGACGGCCACGGCGACGAGGAGCATCGCCGCGCCGAGCACCAGCCTGCGGCGATCCGCCCGCGAACGGCCCGGCGCGACGGGAACGGCCGAGACGTCGCTCGCCCGGCGCAGGGCGCGTCCGCGTTCGTCCTGCGCGCGCCACGCCAACCACAGCACCGCTGTCAGGAGAGCGCCGATGCCGATGGCGGTCTCTGCGGGGGCCGGGAGGTCGACCGGCCCGATCGACAGGGGCGCGCTCGTCGACGCGCGTCCGAAGAACAGCCCGAAGCCGGTCATGCCGAGACCGCCGACGACCGCGAACGGCGCCCAGCGATCGCCCCGGATGGCGAGAGCGGCGGTGACGGCCGTGCCGACGAGGAAGATCACGAGCGCGGGGATCAGCAGGTTGCGGTAGGCCCCGACCGGCAGATCGACGGTGACGAGGTCTTTCCACGCGACGACGACCCCGGCGAAGGACTCCCCGAGCCCGCGCAGGACGTCGAGGGGAGACGTCAGACGCGACGGAACGGCGAGCGGTACCGCCAAGACGGTGAAGGCCCCCAGCAGACTCGCGGCGAGGGTCCAGCCGCTCCATCGGCGCCACGACACGACGCCGACGACGGCACCCGCGACCACGACCGAGACGATCACGAGCAGAAGGAAAGACCACGACGCGTAGACCGGCCACGCGGCAATGGTGGCGAGGACGACGGACACCGCCGTGTAAATGGCGGCGGCCGCGTACCGCGGCAGGTTGGTCTCGCGGCGACGGGCTGTCGCGCGCGAGCTCCGACGATCGCTCATGAGGTCGCTCCCCGGACCAGGAGACCCGAGAGGTCGTCGAGGGTGCCGATCGTCAGCACCGTCAGTCCCGCGATGTTCTGCATCCTCGGGTGGGCGCGCTCGTCGCAGATGACGGCGGCGACCGCGGTGTCGGCGGGGAAGGCGAGGGCAGCCTGACGCAGGCGTGGTGAGAGGGACGGTCGCGCCGACGACCACGAACGCGATCGAGAGACGTTCGTTCGCCTCGGATGCCAGACGGCAGACGTCTTCGACGGGCATCGTGTTCTCGTGTCGATCGATGGCGCTGAAGCCGTCGAGCATCGTGCGCGGTGCGACGACCGGGATGTGACGGATAGCGCGCAGGCGCCCCTTGACGACCCGCGGGATCTCCGACCCCGTGACGATGTCGATATCGCGCGCGTCACGGACGGCGCGCAGACCGAGCGAGGCTGCGGCCGAGACGGCGAGCTCGTACTCGTCGGCATCCGTGTACTCCTGTGTCGCCGCGGCGAGTACGACGGCCATGCGCGAGCGTCGGGATTCCTCGTACTGCCGGACCATGAGTCGACCCGTCTTGGCCGTCGACTTCCAATGCACCTGCCGGCGCGAGTCGCCGGGGACGTACTCGCGGATCGCGTGGAAGGACATGTCCGCATCGACGAGGCGGCGGGTGGCATTGCCCTCGAGGTCGCGGACGAGACCGGCGCTCGTGGAGGGGAGCCCCACCGTGCGAGGGTGCACGAAGAGATCGTGGACGTCGTCGAAGGCGTGCTCGCGCCGGAGGAGCCCCACCGGGTCGCTGCGCACCGTCGTCACGGGGCCGACGCGGACGACGCCGCGCGGTAGCGGCGGGATCTCGAGCGGCTCGGCGGAGCTCTGCCCGGGGCGGAGGAACGGCACACCGAACTCCACGAGGCCACGACCCACGGGGATGTCGAGGCGACCGGGCAGGGCGGGTCGCGAACTCTCGTTGCGCACGACGATCTCGCCCGTGACGCCGTTGCCCGCCGTCACGCGCTCGTGATCGAGCGCCAGGTCGACCTCGTACGCCCGAGCACCGAAGAGGAAGGGCACGCTCATGACCAGCAGCAGCAGGGCCGCGCTTCCGGCGACCATCCACTCGACCCACCCGAACAGCACCCCGAAGAGCAGGCCGATGGTGGCGGCGACCACGACCACCGCTCCCGCGGGGCGTACCGTTCTGCCGGCCCATCTCACGGCGGCGGAGATGGCCTCGGTCGTGACACGCCACCATTCGGCGACCTGGACCACCGCGCGCACGATGCGACGTTGTCGACGCACCGCGGTCGAGGTGACGGAGGTGCGCGAACCGGTCGCCATGGTGCCCGCGGAGGTCCGCGTGAGACGCGACTCGGTCAGATTCAGATCGGGCACGGCTCACCCCCCGAGCGGGGCGCGGCGGCCACGGGACGAAGCATCGTCAGGCGCTCTCGCGCTGCGAGGGCGGCTGGGTGTCGAGCAGGACCTGGCCGATGACGGCCTCCTGGGTGACACCGTCGAACTCGGCCTCGGGGTGCAGGATGAGGCGATGCGCCAGCACGGCGACGGCGAGAGCCTTGACGTCGTCGGGCGTCGCGTAGGTGCGCCCCTGCGACGCCGCGCGAGCGCGGGTGGCTCGCGTGAGGGCGAGAGCCCCGCGGATGCTCACACCGAGGCGGACCTCATCGGCCGTGCGGGTGGCATCCACGAGACGGGCGATGTAGTCGAGGACGAGGGCGTCCACGTAGACGGATGCCGCGAGGTCGGCCATCCCGACGAGGGCCTGAGGCGTGATGATCGCACGCAGTTCCGCCGTGGCCACCGGCGCTCCGTCGAGGATCCGGACGGTCGCCGCGTGGTCGGGGTAGCCGAGGGAGGTGCGCAGCAGGAAGCGGTCGAGCTGAGCCTCGGGGAGACGGTAGGTGCCGGCCTGCTCGACGGGGTTCTGCGTGGCCAGCACGAGGAAGGGCACACCGACCTCTCGCGAGACGCCGTCGATGGTGACCTTGCCCTCTTCCATGACCTCGAGCAGAGCCGACTGCGTCTTCGGGCTCGCACGGTTGATCTCGTCGGCGAGGACGATGTTGGCGAAGATCGGGCCGGTGTGGAACTCGAAGGTTCCCGTCTTCTGGTCGTACACGGTGATGCCCGTGATGTCGCCCGGAAGCAGATCGGGGGTGAACTGGATGCGCGTGTTGGTGCCCTGGACGGACGACGCGACGGCGCGGGCGAGCGAGGTCTTGCCGGTACCCGGGACGTCCTCGAGCAGGACGTGGCCGTCGCTGAGCATGGCGGTGAGCACCAGTTCGACCACGTGCCGCTTGCCGAGGACGGCGCGCTCGACGTTGTCGGCGATCTGCGAGAAGGTCTGGGAGAACCAGGTGGCCTGCTCCTGGGTGATCGTCATGTCGGAATCCTTCGGTGGGCGAGAGCGGGAAAGGGGCTGCCGGGAGGGCTCAGGACGAGGGGTTCGTTGTCGGGGTGCCGGGCTTGCACTCGCCGCCGAAGTCGTCGGACGCGGAGTCGAGGTTCCACCCCTGAGCGGACCAGTCGACGGTGACGCGGATGCGATCGACACGGGTGGCACCCACCGGAACGGCCGTTGCTGCTGCGCCTTCGGCTCGCGGCAACTGCGCGTTGTTCTTGTCGAAGTAGCGCGCGTTGTCGTAGTTGAAGGTGACCTTGGCTTTGTCGTTGCTCGACGAGCCACTGGCGCTGAGCGTCTTGCCACCCTCGCAGCTCGCGACCTTCCACGAGGCCAGGACCTGGTAGGGGGCGCTTCCGCTCGCAGGTGTCACGGGGGCGTACTCCGACTGAGTCCCCCAGAGGTCGTGCTGGAAGTAGACCTGGATCCTGGGGTCGCTGTCGAAGATCGAAGGGTTCGGCCAGTTGACGTACTTGACGCTGTTGTACCGCGGGGGCGGATTGCCTTCGTTGATACGGTCGACGCGCCAGCGTGCGGTGTTGTCGCCACCGATGTCGGCCCTCGACCCGACGCGGAAGGTGTAGCCCTTGGGGGCCGCCTTGCTCTGCTCGGCGTTGATCTGCTTGTCCTGGCTCACCGATCCGTAGGCGCGGCCGTTGAACCACGACTCGGCGCACATGGTGAACGTGTAGGTCTCGCCGTCGCCGAGGGTCGTGAACTTCTGGGTGTCGCCGCCGCTACGCGGGACGCAGGGAAGACCCTTCTGGACGATGTTGAAGCGCACCTCGGAATCGGTGCCGTTCTGCTGCGCGGTCGCACGGGCATCCACGGTCGACGTGCCGTTGCCGTTCGACGTCGAGGTCAGCGTGAGGTTCGGATTGGTCGGTGCACCGACGCCGTGCGCGGTGCCGGTGTACACGTTCCCGGCCGTCGCACCGCCGAGCCCCGGAGGCACGGTGAAGCGGGAGATCGGCGTGACGGTGACCTGCGTCGCCGCATTCGAGCCGACGCGGAACCGCGCCACCTGCACGACGTCCTGGTTGCGTCCGACGCTCACCTGGATCTTGTCGCCCGCGGCGCTGGCGATCTCGAGCGTGCCGGTCTCAGCGCTGTCGACATCCTTGATGACGAGGTCGGCGAGGTTTCCCTCTCCCCCGGTCTGCGTGGGCGTGAAATCCATTCCCTTCGGGGCGTTCGGGGGTCGGTACGCCCATCCGGTCGTACGCACGGCCATCTTGGATTCGCCGACGCTGTTCACCGCGTTCACGACGTATTCGCGCTGCTCGCCGTTGGGCGCCGCGATGGGCGGGCAGCTGCCATCGGCGCCGCACTGGCCCACGACAGCGCCGTTGTAGCGCACCGTGAAGCCCGAGATGGCGGGATAGGCGCGTCGCGCCTCGCCGGGGTCGACGCGGAGCGTGACCGAGCCGTCGGCGTACGCCGTCTGGCGCACGCTCCCCGGCGGGCGCGGGAATCCGAGCAGGTCGAGCACGACGCGCGCGTCGCGCGTCGAGGCCGTCGTGCGGCCCTGCGCGTCGCGGAGCGTGACGCTCGCGCTACAGGTGGCACCGGGAGCATCGTCGCTCCACGAAGCCACCACGCTCGAGGTCGAGGCCACGCCGAAGGTGACGCCGGCGCACGCCGCGGTCGGTCGCACGTCGACGACCTCGAGGGGCGTGCGCGGCAGCGGGTTGACCTCGCCGCTGGTTCCGATCACATCGATCGAACAGCTGGTTCCGCTGGCTTGAGAACACTGCCTCGAGGTCGTCCCACCCTGCGGCAGGGTCGACGGGGCCGCGCCCACACGCAGCACGAGTCGCGCCGGAGCGACCGCGTTGTGGCTGGTGACCGAGATGATCGCGGCGTTCTCGGTGCCCGGCACCGAACGGTCGTTACCGGTGACCGTGACGATCGACCCGTCCAGCGAGACGCTGAAGGCAGATCCGCCGTAATCGAGGGCGTAGCGGATGCCGTTCCAATCCTCGCGCCCGAGCTGCCAGCTGGTCATGTTGCGCAGATCGAACGTGGCGGTCTCACCCGGGCCGACCGTCAGGGCGGCGGGCTTGAGCTCGGGCTGCGGATCGCGGGCGACGATGCCGATGGGAACGGAGACCACCGTCCACTCCTCGGTGCCCGCGATGCGCACCGGCACCTGGCACGCGTCGGTGTAGGGGGATCCGGCCCCGGCGTCGTAACGAACGGTCGTCCCCGACACCGAGCACCGGCCCTCGGCGCGGACGCCCGTCGCGGACACGTCGGTCCCCACCTCGAGGGTGGCTCGGCGCGGGAGGGCGACGAGGTTCGCCATGTCGAAGTCGACCGACGCCAACTCATCGACGCGCTGCGCTGCGCCCGGGCGCAACGAGAGGCTGAGATCGTCGTCTCCGGGGACACGCAGGAAGGCGTACGTGGTCACGTCGGTGTCGCCCACGCGGCCGGTGACGGCGAACGGGATGACACGACGAGTGGCGGGCAGGGTGCCCGAGATCTGCCGGCCGCTCAGAGTGACGTCGGTGGGCTGGCCCCACAGCGACACGCCGAGGTCGGCGACCTCTCCGCCGGACCACGTGGCTTTACCCGCGAGCACGTCGATACCGGTCGTGAAATCGTCACGGTTCTCAACGGTCAGCACGGTGTCGGTGACGACCGGGTAGTCGGGGACGTTCTCGCGCACGACCTTGACGACGATGAGTCCGCGGCCCGTGTTACCCGAGTCGGATGCCACGTCGTAGAGGAACGACATCGTTCCCGGCTGTTCGCCGGCTTCGATCACCACGCCGGTGTCGGACACCGAGTCGATGTAGCCCTTCAAGCGCGCGTACTCGGGGTTGTCGCTTTCGTCCACGAGCTTCTCAGGCAGGTCGGGACGTACACCGGTGAGGGTGAGGCGGCCCTGCGTGGGATCGATGTCGTTTGCCAAGGGGCTCACACGGATCGTGCGATCGACGCCGGCCTGGACCTGCACGTAGTCGGTGAAGGTGATGGGGCTGGGGTTCGCCTCGGCGTCCAGCACACCGATACGAACGGTGCCCTCGCCCGTCGCGCCCGAGGAATCGGACACGCGGTAACGGAACGAGACCTGGCCGCGGTCACCGGGCACCGACGAGTACAGGATGCTGGAGCCGTCGGCGGAGATGGATGCCGTACCCCTGTTCGGCTGCGCGACGATCCTGTCGAGCGTGACGGCGTCGCCGTCGGGGTCGACCCCGAACCCGTGGAAGTCGATCGAGGTGGTGCCGCCGCTGAGAACCCGTCCCTCGAGGGTGTCGGGCAGCGGCGCGCGGTTGGCCTCTCCGCCCAGGACGGTGATGTGCACCGTCGCTTCATCCCACAGGGCAGGAGTACCCGTCGTGTAGACGCGGTACGTCACTTCGTACGAGCCCGCCGTGGTGGGGGCGAGGTAGCGGAGCACACCCCCGGAGGTGAAGGCGAGGGCATCGCTCGCCGGTTGGGTCTGCACGCTCGAAGGATCGAGGGTCGGGCGTCCCCCCGCGGGCGAGATGTCGTTGTCCAGGACGGGGATGTCGATCTGAGCTCCGACGCGGACCGTGACGTTGTCGTCCACCGCGATCGGGGCGATCTCGGGCGCGGGCGGCAGAAGGTACACCGTCGCCTCGCCGGCCACGCGCGAACCCTCGTCGTCCGTCCCGTCGCTCACCGTGTAGGCGACGGTTCCGAGCAGCCCGGCCGAGCCGTCGGCGGTGCTTCCCGACACGCGCAGGTCGTTCTGTCCCACGGTGTCCACCGTGAGCGAGGCGCCCTCTTGAGCGTTCGCCGCCACGTCGCTGAGCAGCAGCACACGGCCGGTCGGGTTGGACACGGCGCTGAAGACGTCGAGCGTCGCGTCTTCCTGCGGCCGGACGAAGGCCACCACCGGCGAGGTCGCGAGCTGGGCGGGAGCGTCGGCGGGGAGAAGCGTGATGCGCGCCGTGCCCGTCGCGTCGCGGCCACCGCCGTTGACCGTGAAGTCGACGCGATACACGCCGGGCTGGTTCGCCGCGAAGTCGAAGGTGGTGGTGCCGCCGACGGCCGTCGCCGTGGCCGCCGCGTCGTCGAGGACGCGCACCGAGGTGAGGCTGACGTTTCCGGCCGTGCCCGTCACGTGCGGGCCCACATCGACCGCGACGGTGGATCCGACGGTGTCGATCCTCGCGAACGACTGCACCGCGAGCGTGGGGTCGGGTGCCACCCGGATCACGAGGGGTTTCGTCGTCACCGCGCCCTGGGTGTCGGCGACCGTGACGTCGAGCTGGATGTTCTGCTCGCCGCCGGAGCCGTCGTCGGCGTGCTGGTAGACCACGTCACCGCCGGGCGTCGCGGCGACCGTGCCGACGCCGCCGGGGTTGTCGACCGAGAGCAGCAGCAGCGGGTCGCCGTCGGGGTCCACCCAGCCGGGGAGCACGGGGACCGTGATCGTGCCGCCGCGGGCGACCTCAGGGGTCGGCCACGGCTGCAGGCACTTGTCGACGCCGCACCAGACGGGCGCCGCGTTGGACTGCGAAGGCGAGACCGTGAGCGTCACCGTGGCCGGCGCGGAATTGAGCCCGTCGGCGGCGGTGCCGTCGGTCACGGCGTACGAGAACGTCGCACTGCCGGTCGCGCCCGGAGCGACACGCACCGCGAGACGCTGACCGGAATCGGTGACGGTGAGGCTGCCGAAACCCGGATCCAGGCCGGTGACGCTCTCGGAGATGATGCTGAGGACGTCCTCGTTGGGGTCGTGATCGTTCAGAAGGACGGGCAGCGTCGTGAGCCGACCGGGCCGGACCCCGAACGCGTCGGGCTCGGCGATGGGCGGCTTGGGGTCGAGCACCACGCTGAGCTTCTCGTCGCTTTGGACAGCCGTCTGCTCGGTGCGATCGTCGAGCGACCAGTTCTGGCTCGAAGCGACGAGCGCACCGTCGGGAACAGTCCACACCCAGCCCGTGCGCGTCTCGTTGAGGATCACCGCGTGATCGGTGGCCACGAAGACCGGTCGACGCTGGTCGGGCATGGTCGCCCCGCCGTAATCGAGATTCGTCTCGCCCTGGTCGGAGCGCCAGAGGGTTCCGCGCGCATCACCGGGAAGGAGCCAAGCGGCGTAGGCGACCCCCTGATGCGAGAGGGGGCGCGCGGGCTGACCGAGCACGTTGCCGCCGCCGCCGACCTCGCGCCTCGGCTCGGAGCCGTCGGCAGGGATGCTCCAGAGCGACTGGTCGTCCGCCACGTATACCGCGCGCGCGTCGGCGTCGGCGTCGGCCACCACGAGCTGGTCCGCCGCCTCGATGGTGACGGGATCCTCTCCGCGAACCCACACGCGTCCGGCCTCGGCATCGACGAGGACCCAGGTGTCTCCGGCGGCGGACAGCACGGGTGCGGCCACGTCCGCGTCGAGGGCGTCCCGCCCCCGCAGTTCGTCTGCCTCGATGTCGTAACGAATGACGGAGCCGTCGGCGGACGAGTACGCGAAGAGCATGCCGCGGGCATCGAGGGCGATGGCATCCGCGGTGTACGAGGGGGCGTTCTCGTCCTGCGAGGTGTCGAAGGGGTCGAGC
This sequence comes from Microbacterium sp. SORGH_AS_0421, assembly GCF_030818635.1. NCBI lineage: Bacteria > Bacillati > Actinomycetota > Actinomycetes > Micrococcales > Microbacteriaceae > Microbacterium > Microbacterium sp. SORGH_AS_0421. Next base: position 1,642,264 of record NZ_JAUTAO010000001.1, on the reverse strand, counting down.
TCGGTGGGCTTCTGCCCCGCCTGGCTCAGTCGGCTCGCGAACAGGGTGCCCGTGTCGGTGCGATAGACCGCGTAGTCGCCCGCCGTGGCCACGGAGGTCGTGCCCGGCGGCGTGTCGGGGGCGGCCTCGAGCTGGTCCTCGGAGAGATCGACGGGCTGCGCCTCGTTGATGCGGGTGAGCTTGCTGAAGCTGTCCGTGAAGAGATAGGCGCCGTCACCGCTCTGCGCGACCTGGCTGGGGTTGCCGGCGGTGCGCACCGTGTCGAGCTCGCCGACGGTGGTGTTCACGCGTGCGTAGCGCTGACCGTCGCCGGTCTGCAGTGCCCACACCGACGTGTCGACCTCGGGGGTCTGCTGGGCGTCGAGCCCGGGCCACACGATGCTCGCGGTGATGACCAATGCCCCTGCGGCCAGGGTCGAGGCCAGACCCACGATGGTCCTGCGCTTCACCGGAGCACCCCCGTCGCGAACAGCGCCGCCACGACGACGGCTCCGGCGGTCACGAGGGTGGCCGACGCCAGTATCCACGGCAGTGCCCTGGATCCGCTCGAGACCGGCGTGGCGATGTCGGTGTCTTCGTCTCGGACGTAGCCCGCCATGCCGGACGTTCCACGGAGCTTGCGCGCCCCCTCGCGCTCGATGCGCGACCGCGCAGGACCGCGAAGGGTTCCGTCGGAGAAATCGACCGACCGAGCGGCCGGCGCCCACTCCGCGGCGGGCACCTCGAGCGGCGTCGCGGGCAGGCCGCTCTCGACCTGCACCGCTTGAACGGCCTCGCCGAACTCGCGCGCGCTGGCGTAACGGTCGGCCGGGTTGCGCGACATCGACTTCGCGAGCACCGCCTGCAGCGAGGCCGGGACATCGCTGCGGGAGATGTCGGTGTACGTGGCGCGCGCGATCCGGCGGCGCAACTGCTCGCGCGAGTTCTGCCCCTTCTCGCGTCGCTCGAACGGGCTCTGTCCCGCGAGCAGCGAGTAGATCGTGGCGCCCAGGCTCCACACCTCGCTCGACACGGTACCCGCGGTCTGTTCGGCGACGACCTCGGGCGCACTCCACGGCACCGACATGGCGAGCATCTCGTCTGCTCCCTGTCGCACGAGGGAGGAGGAGATCCCGAAGTCGGCGAGCACCGGCGCCCCGAACGTCGTCACGAGGATGTTGCTGGGCTTCACGTCACGGTGGATGAGCCCGGCGTGGTGAGCCGACTCGAGGGCTCCCGACATGCGGACGCCGATCGACAGCACTTCGGCGACGGGGATGCGCTCGACGCGGTATCGCTGCGCGAGGGACCCCGGGCAGAACTCCATGACGATGTACGGTCGGCCATCGGCCGAGATCCCGGCCTGGTAGACGGTGACGATGGACGGGTGCGCCGACAGGTGCGCGAGAACGTCGGCCTCGGCGTTGAACATGCGCAACAGGTCGGCGTCGCGCACGTCGCTCGGGAGCACCTTGACCGCGACGTCACGACGCGGCATGTCCTGCCCGTACAGGAAGACATCGGCGAACCCGCCCGACCCCAAGGGCCGTATGTACGCCAGGCCCGGAAGAATGGGCGGCGAAGACGGCAGACGCTGCGGCATCGAGCCCCCTCCCCCGTGAGATTGTTCCGCGACTCGATAAGCGGACAACCCGTTGATGCTAACAAAAGCGCGGCACCTCGCCGTGCCCGTGTGGACAGAGCTTCAGGATGCCGGCGGCTCCGCGTCGCGCGGATCGAACGGCGCATCGAGGGATCGGGTGAGATCGTCGAGCAACGCGGCGATCTGCGGCTCCACGAACTCGGCCACCGCCGCCTGTATGCGCAGCCGGTGGTGGAGCAGGATCGTACAGACCTCGCGCCCGATCATGTTCGCGTAATCGTCGGCGAGACCGACCTCTTGGCGCAGGGCTGCCTTCGCGGCATCCGAGAGGGGAGGGAGTGCGGGGAGGGCGGCGTCTTCTTCTGCGGCGAGGCCCGACAGCGTGAAGAGGAACGGGGAGCCGGGCTCGGGGTCGGGGTCCAACGGCATCCCGTCGAACTCGGGTTCCAGGCCCTCCGCGGGACGGTAAGAGCGCCTCCGGTTTCGCTCAGCCTGCTGGTCGAGCTCGGCCTGGAGCATGGGGAGGTTGCGGGAGGTGTAGTCGGCGACGGCGTGATCGACGATGGTCTTCACGCGCGTCGACAGTCCGTGCTGCACGCCGTGCGGAACGTCGGACCCCAGACCCGCGGCCGACAGGACCGGGGAACCGAAGCACCGACGGCACGGGGCGACTCGGCCACGATGGTTCGCGGGCTCCCACCGGGGCAGCCAACGCAGCCAGGCGTCCACCGCCTGACCGACCTGGCTCTCGAGCGACCGCTCCACGCCCCTACGCTAGCCCGACACGCCCGGGAACACGCGGATGCCCACGGACCCGCGCGTCACAATCGCGTCAAAGGTCGTCGGCGTCGTCTTCCCAGCGCCATCGCGGGCCGTTCGTCCGCGCCCGGACGAGCAGGATTCCGAACAGAGCCGCGAGCAACGCCGCGACGGCGACGACCGGACCCGGGAACCCGAGGGCGACACTGCCGGCCGCAGCGACACCGCGAGCCGGGTCGGCGCCGCTGACGAGGGCGCCGACGACGATTCCGAGCACCTCGCCCAGATAGGCGGAAATCGCGCAGGGGACGGCGATGAGGTAGCCGGGCGGATCGGCGCGAAGGCCCCAGCGCAGCGTCGCGGCGAAGGCCCCCAGAGCCAGGAGCTGACCGACCACGCCCGGGATGGCTCCGAGACCTCGGACGGGGATGACGTCGGCGTCGACGATCAGACTCGCCACCCCGAGACCCCCGATCGAGAGGGCGATGAAGACGACGGCCGCGAAGACGACAGCGACCGGCGGGGAAACCCCCGCCGGTCGCTGTTCGTTCGTCATGGACCCCGGTTCAGCGCTGCGAGAGCTGAGGACCGGCCTCCAGCGTGCGCTCGTACTCGCGCTGGGCCTCGGCGTTGATCTCGCTGACGCGCCGACCGCGCGCCGACACCCAGGATCCGAACCAGATGGTGAGTTCACGACCGAGGACGAAAGCCACGATCGCCAGGGGCGCGAGGACGTTGTTCTGCAGCAGATCGAAGGACTCACGGGCGGTGATCATCCAGAACGGGGCGGCGAAGAGGACACCGAGCAGATGCCCGGCCCACGCCACCACGCCGACGACGAGGCCCCAGACCACCCAGTGACCCCAGCGGCCTCGATTGATGAGCGCACCGAGGAACCAGAAACCGAGGTAGAAAGCCACGGTCGGAACCCACAGACCCCAGGTCGTGAGGGCCGAGAGAGCCGCCTGGCCGAGGTCGGCGGACGCGAGCCTGCCGGTGAGCAGCGCCAGACCGAGGGTGGCGGCCAGGTAGAGCGCCGCGAAGACGAGGGCGGCGAGAAGGCCGATCGCGCCAGCCGCACCGCGGTTGTTCCGCGGACGAGGGGCTTCGGGGGCCTGGACGAAGATGGGCTGCGCACCGCCCACGACGCGAGTGGGCTCGTCGGTCACGGGCGTTGCCGTCGCCGCAGCGGCGGCGCCGGCACCGGCGGCCGCGGGGTATGCCGTGGTGTGCGCGTCGTCGTAGCGCGCGGTCGCGGCACCGTCGTCGGCTCGAGCGTCATCGTGACGCACGTCGTCGCGAGCCGGCTCCGCGGACGCGGCGTACGCGGCCCACCGGGCGTCCTCGTCGTCGAGGTCGACGGATCCGTTGGACGCCGAGGAGTCCTGGGGTGCCACGGGAGACGCGTCGTGCACGACCGGGGCGGTGTGCTCGCTCCGGGGCGTCTGCGACGTCCCGGATTCGTGCTCGCGCGCGTCGCGCTCGTCCCATGCGGCCTCGGCGGCGGCGGGGTCGACGGCGTCGCGGCGAGCGGCCTCGGCGTCGGCGAGGCCCTCGTGGGCTCGGCCGACGACATCCTGCGCTTCGTCCTTCGGCTCGACGACGGGGTCGCCGTACGAGTCCTTCGGTTCAGCGACGGGGTCGCCGTACGACTTGTTGTCGCTCATGGGGTCTCCTCACGCGGTGCTTGCGGCGCAAGGCTAACCCGGGTATGGCGCAGCATCGCGCAGGCGTGCCGCCGGATGTCTTTCTCGACCGTGTCGGTGGTGCGGCTTAGGGTGTTCCCATGCCCCGTCGTCTGCTCCGTCCGGCCGCAGCCGCGGCTTTCGCCGGCGCCGTGCTCCTCACTCTGACGGCCTGCGCCCCCTCCGAGGAGCAAGCCGCCCCCCGCGCCGTCGACGTCCGTCGCGACCGAGAGCCCGACTCCGATCCCCACGATCACGCAGACGGCGCCCGCGGTACGTATTCCCGCCGACTGCCGCGCGATGCTCTCCGCCGATGTCCTGTCCCAGCTGGGCACCACGCCGCTGAACGACCCTTCGCTCGGGGCGTCGGGGGTGCAGTCGGACGGGTCGCTGATCTGCATCTGGCGCGATCCCGCCGCCGACACCACAGGACTCGTCACCCACATCTCGCGTATGGACCGCGGACCCGCCCTCGACATGCTCAACGGCCTGGTCGACACGCAGGGCTTCAGTTGCTACACCCCCGATGCGGGCACCCGCTGCGAGAAGACCTGGATCAATCCGACCTACCCGGTCAACGACGGGCGCACGCTGTACTGGCGCGACGGCGTGCTGATCGACACCCAGTACTCCAACCTGGCTCCCACCGGGTACACCGGGAGCATCATCGCCTCCGTGTTCGGCGGCTGAGCGCGAGTCGTCTCGGACCGCGTCACTCGCCGAAGAAGGCGTGGGATGCCACGATCGCGGCGTAGTCGTCCGGCATCCATCCCGAGAGTGTCGACGACACCCAGCGGTCCGCTCGCAGGTCGTGGACCTCGAGGAGCTCGCCGGCCGCCCTCTCGCAGTGGGTCGTGTCGGCCACGACGGAGCACGCGAAGCCTTGGGCGGCGAGCTTGGTGGTGACGGCCGCGGCGCCCTCGGGGGTGACGGTGGAAACGGTCGTCTCGATGAAGCGACCGGCTTCCCCTCGCCAGTGACACGTGACGACGACCGTCGGACCCGCTGCAGCCACGGCTTCGGGCGTCGAGGCGGGGGCCGTGTGCCGTTGCGACAGCAACGCCTGCGGCGACCACACCAACGACGACCACAACGGCTGGGAGTACAGGTGGCGGCAGTCGGCGGCCGGGGTGGGCGGAGGCGTATCGGCGACGACGTGCCTCCCGGTCGCGGCCCGCAGCGTGTCGCCCACGAAACCCACGGCCAGCGGCACACCGGGAGCGGCGATGATCGCCAGGGCAGCCACGGCGGCCGCGCACAGCAGACCCGCCGGCCAAGCCAGCCACAGACTGCGTCCCCCGATGCGGGCCATGCGTTCCTCCACGACAACGGTAGGCGCACCGACGCCTTCGACCCGTTACCCGACACGCCGCGAGCACGACGAAGGCCCCCGGCGCGAGCCGGGGGCCTTCGAGGAACGGGATGCCGCACCGGGGCGTGGCATCCGTCGATCATGTCTCGGGAGAGCGAGCGGGCCCGCTCCCCCGAGGCACGATCAGTTGTACGTACCGGGCGTGAAGTCGTCCGTCGAGAAGCTGTCGAAGTCGACGTAGCTCAGGTCGGCGTCGCTGTACGCGCCGTCCGAGGCGAAGATGCGGTTGGGGTACCGCTCGCTCTTGGCCTCTTCCGTCGCCTCGACCGTGACGTTGCGGTACTTCGCAAGTCCGGTTCCGGCGGGGATGAGCTTTCCGATGATGACGTTCTCTTTGAGGCCGACGAGCGGGTCGCTCTTGCCCTCCATGGCCGCCTGCGTCAGGACGCGGGTGGTCTCCTGGAACGACGCGGCCGACAGCCACGACTCCGTCGCGAGCGACGCCTTCGTGATACCCATCAGCTCGGGACGACCCGACGCGGGACGCTTGCCCTCGCCGACAGCCTCGCGGTTGATGGCCTGGTAGCGCTTGAAGTCCACCAGCTCACCCGGGAGCAGATCGGTGTCGGCGTGGTCGACGACGGTGACCTTGCGGAGCATCTGTCGGACGATGACCTCGATGTGCTTGTCGTGGATCGGCACACCCTGCGAGCGGTACACGCCCTGGACGCCGTTGACGAGGTACTTCTGCACCTCGCGGGCACCCTGCACGCGCATGACCTCCTTGGGGTCGAGCGTTCCGACGAGGATCGGCTGACCGACCACGACGTGCTGCCCGTCCTCGACCAGGAGCGTGGCGCGCTTCAGGACGGGGTAGACCACCGGCTCGTCGCCGTTGTCGGGCGTGAGGATGACCTTCTTGGCCTTGTCGGTCTCGTCGATCGTGATGCGGCCGTCGGCCTCGGCGATCGGCGACGCACCCTTGGGGGTACGGGCCTCGAACAGCTCCTGCACGCGGGGAAGACCCTGCGTGATGTCGTCTGCCGAAGCGGAACCACCGGTGTGGAAGGTACGCATCGTCAGCTGGGTACCGGGCTCACCGATCGACTGGGCCGCGATGATGCCGACGGCCTCTCCGATGTCGACGATCTTGCCGGTGGCGAGCGAACGGCCGTAGCACTTCGCGCAGACGCCGACGGCCGAGTCGCACGTCAGGACGGAGCGGACCTTGATGGTCTCGACGCCACCCTCGACCAGCTTGTCGATGAGCACGTCGCCCACGTCGTCGCCGGCCTCGGCCAGCACGGTGCCCTGCGCGTCGACGACCGCCGTGGCGAGCGTACGAGCGAACACCGAGTTCTCGACGTTGGCGTCCTTGACCAGCGAACCGGTCGAGCCTGCCGCGGCGATCGGGAGCTCGAGGCCCTTCGACGTGCCGCAGTCCTCCTCGCGGATGATGACATCCTGCGAGACGTCGACGAGACGACGCGTCAGGTACCCCGAGTCGGCCGTACGGAGGGCCGTGTCGGCCAGACCCTTACGGGCACCGTGCGTCGCGATGAAGTACTCGGCGACCGACAGACCCTCGCGGTACGAGGAGATGATCGGACGCGGGATGATCTCACCCTTGGGGTTGTTCACCAGGCCTCGCATACCCGCGATGTTGCGGATCTGCAGCCAGTTACCACGGGCGCCCGACGAGACCATGCGGTTGATGGTGTTGTCGGCGGGGAAGTTGTCCCGCATCGCCTTCTGGACCTCGTCGGTGGCCTCGGTCCAGATCTTGATGAGCTCCTGACGACGCTCGGCGTCGGTGGTGAGACCCTTCTCGTACTGGCCCTGCACCTTCGCGGCCTGCTTCTCGTAGCCGGCCACGATCTCCGCCTTGTTCGGCGGGGTGAGGATGTCGCTCAGCGCCACGGTGACACCCGAACGGGTGGCCCAGTAGAAGCCGGCGTCCTTGATCCGGTCGAGCGATGCCGCGACCTCGACCTTGGGGTACTCCTCGGCCAGCTTGTTGACGATCTGCGACAGCTTGCCCTTGTCGGCCTGTTCGCGGACGAACGGGTAGCCCTTGGGGAGCGTGTCGTTGAAGATCGCCTGACCGAGCGAGGCGTCGACGAGACCGTGCTTGTCGTAGCCCTCGGGCGCCTGGCCCTCGAGGAACGTCAGGCCGGGGATGCGGATGCGCGCCTTGGCCTGCAGGTCGAGGGTGCCCTCGTCCTTGGCCAGGATCGCCTCGCCCACGGAACCGAACGCGCGGCCCTCGCCCACGGCACCCTCCTTGAGGGTGGTGAGGTGGTGGAGGCCGATGATCATGTCCTGCGAGGGCAGGGTGACCGGGCGGCCGTCCGACGGCTTGAGGATGTTGTTCGAGGCGAGCATGAGCACGCGCGCCTCGGCCTGAGCCTCGACCGACAGGGGCAGGTGGACGGCCATCTGGTCACCGTCGAAGTCGGCGTTGAACGCCGCGCAGACGAGCGGGTGCAGCTGGATGGCCTTGCCCTCGACGAGCTGGGGCTCGAACGCCTGGATGCCGAGACGGTGCAGGGTGGGTGCACGGTTCAGCAGCACGGGGCGCTCGCGGATGATCTCCTCGAGCACGTCCCAGACCTCGGGACGGTAGCGCTCGACCGCGCGCTTGGCGGCCTTGATGTTCTGCGAGTGACCGAGGTCGATCAGACGCTTGATCACGAACGGCTTGAACAGCTCGAGAGCCATCTGCTTGGGCAGACCGCACTGGTGGAGCTTGAGCTGGGGTCCGACGATGATGACGGAACGGCCCGAGTAGTCCACGCGCTTTCCGAGCAGGTTCTGGCGGAAGCGACCCTGCTTTCCCTTGAGCATGTCGCTCAGGGACTTCAGGGCGCGGTTGCCGGTACCGGTGACGGGGCGACCACGGCGGCCGTTGTCGAACAGCGCGTCGACGGCCTCCTGCAGCATGCGCTTCTCGTTGTTGACGATGATCTCGGGAGCACCGAGGTCGATCAGGCGACGGAGGCGGTTGTTGCGGTTGATCACGCGACGGTAGAGGTCGTTCAGGTCGGAGGTCGCGAAGCGGCCACCGTCGAGCTGGACCATCGGACGCAGCTCCGGCGGGATCACCGGGACGACGTCCAGCACCATCGAGGCCGGGCTCATGCCGGTCTGCAGGAACGAGTTGACGACCTTCAGGCGCTTGATCGCGCGGATCTTGCGCTGGCCCTTGCCCTCGGAGATCTGCAGGTGGAGGCTGTCGGCCTCGGCCTGCAGGTCGAAGGCCTCGAGACGACGCTTGATCGACTCCGCACCCATGTGGGCCTCGAAGTACTGACCGAAGCGGTCCTGGAGCTCGTGGAACACATCGTCCTCGGGCTTCAGGGCGCCGACCTCGAGCGTGCGGAAGTCCTCCCACACGCGCTCGAGCTTGGCGATCTGCTCGTCGGCGTTCTTACGCGCCGACGTCATCTCCTTCTCGGCGGCGTCCTTGACCTTCTTCTTCTGGTCGGCCTTGGCGCCCTCCGCCTCGAGGGCGGCGAGCTCCTCCTCGAGCTTGGCGAGGCGAGCGGCGATGCGGGCATCGCGGCGGTCGCCGAGCGTCTTCAGCTCGAGACGGATGTTGTTCTCCTGGGTGGCCAGGTCGCGGTGACGAGCGTCTTCGTCGACCGAGATGACCATGTAGGCGGCGAAGTAGATGACCTTCTCGAGGTCCTTCGGCGCCATGTCCAGCAGGTAGCCGAGGCGCGAGGGCACGCCCTTGAAGTACCAGATGTGCGTGACGGGCGCGGCGAGCTCGATGTGGCCCATGCGCTCGCGACGGACCGAGCTCTTGGTGACCTCGACGCCGCAGCGCTCGCAGACGATGCCCTTGAAGCGCACACGCTTGTACTTTCCGCAGGCGCACTCCCAGTCGCGGGAGGGTCCGAAGATCTGCTCGCCGAAGAGGCCGTCCTTCTCGGGCTTCAGCGTGCGGTAGTTGATCGTCTCGGGCTTCTTGACCTCACCGAAGGACCAACGACGGATGTCGTCGGCGGTGGCCAGACCGATACGGATCTGATCGAAAGTGGTTGATTCGAGCACTGGTTCTCCTGTGTCGGAATTCTCTGAAATCTGAGCTGGGTCGCTGAGCTGGAAGCTCAGATCTCGTCGATCGACGAGGACTCGAAGCGGCTGGAGATGTTGATGCCGAGCTCTTCCGCGGCGCGGAAGGCGTCGTCATCCGTGTCGCGGAGGTTGACCGCGGTGCCGTCGGCCGAGAGGACCTCGACGTTCAGGCAGAGCGACTGCATCTCCTTCATGAGCACCTTGAACGACTCGGGGATGCCGGGCTCCTGGATGTTCTCGCCCTTGACGATCGCCTCGTAGACCTTCACGCGGCCGAGGATGTCGTCGGACTTGATCGTCAGGAGCTCCTGGAGCGCGTACGCGGCGCCGTAGGCCTCGAGGGCCCACACCTCCATCTCACCGAAGCGCTGACCACCGAACTGAGCCTTACCACCGAGCGGCTGCTGGGTGATCATCGAGTACGGGCCCGTCGAACGCGCGTGGATCTTGTCGTCGACGAGGTGGTGCAGCTTCAGGATGTACATGTAACCGACCGAGATGGGCGCCGGGAACGGCTCGCCGGAGCGACCGTCGAACAGCAGCGTCTTACCCGTGGAGTCGACCAGACGGTCGCCGTCGCGGTTCGGGATCGTCGAGTCGAGCAGACCCGCGATCTCGGCCTCGAACGCGCCGTCGAACACCGGGGTGGCGACCTTCGTGCCGGGGGCGGCCTCGCGGGCGACCTCGGGGAGGTTGGCCGCCCACTCGGGGGTGCCCTCGACCTTCCAGCCCTGCTGGGCGATCCAGCCGAGGTGGAGCTCCAGGACCTGACCGAAGTTCATTCGACCGGGGATGCCGAGCGGGTTCAGGATGATGTCGACCGGCGTGCCGTCGGACAGGAAGGGCATGTCCTCGATCGGAAGGATCTTGGCGATGACACCCTTGTTGCCGTGGCGGCCGGCGAGCTTGTCACCCTCGGTGATCTTGCGCTTCTGGGCGATGTAGACCACGACGCGGCGGTTGACGCCCGAGCCGAGCTCGTCGTCGCCGTCCTCGGCGTTGAACTCCTTGACGGCGATGATCGTGCCCTGCTCGCCGTGGGGCACCTTCAGCGAGGTGTCACGGACTTCGCGGCTCTTCTCGTTGAAGATAGCGCGCAGCAGGCGCTCCTCGGCGCTCAGCTCGGTCTCGCCCTTGGGCGTGACCTTGCCGACGAGGATGTCGCCGGGGCGAACCTCGGCGCCGATGCGGATGATGCCGCGGTCGTCGAGGTCCTTCAGCAGGTCGGGGCTGACGTTGGGGAGGTCACGGGTGATCTCCTCCTTGCCGAGCTTGGTGTCGCGCGCGTCGACCTCGTACTCCTCGATGTGGATCGACGACAGCGTGTCGTCCTTCACGAGGTCCTGGCTGAGGATGATCGCGTCCTCGAAGTTGTGGCCTTCCCACGTCATGAACGCCACGAGGAGGTTCTTGCCGAGGGCGAGCTCGCCGTTCTCGGTCGCGGGACCGTCGGCGATGACCTCGCCGGCCTCGATGCGCTCGCCGGCCGAGACGACCACGCGCTGGTTGTACGAGGTGCCCTGGTTCGAACGGTCGAACTTGCGCAGGAAGTAGTCCTGCGTGCCGCCCTCGTCGAGCTGGATCGTCACGACGTCGGCCGAGACCTCCAGGACGACACCGGACTTCTCGGCGGTGACGACGTCACCGGCGTCGATGGCCGCGAAGCCCTCCATACCGGTACCGACGACGGGCGACTCGCTACGGACGAGCGGGACGGCCTGACGCTGCATGTTCGCACCCATGAGGGCGCGGTTGGCGTCGTCGTGCTCGAGGAACGGGATGAGGGAGGTCGCCACCGACACCATCTGGCGCGGCGAGACGTCCATGTAGCCGATCTCGTCGTTCGGGAACAGGTCGACCTCGCCACCCTGACCACGGCGGGCCAGGATGCGGTCCTCCACGAAGTGGCCGTCGGCCTGGAGGGCGACACCGGCCTGAGCGACGATGTGGTCGCTCTCTTCGCTGGCGGTGAGGTAGTCGATCTGGTCGGTCACGCGGCCGTCGACGACGCGACGGTAGGGCGTCTCGATGAAACCGAACGCGTTGATGCGCGCGAACGAGGCGAGCGAACCGATCAGGCCGATGTTCGGGCCTTCCGGCGTCTCGATCGGGCACATGCGACCGTAGTGCGAGGGGTGGACGTCACGGACCTCGACGCCGGCACGCTCACGCGACAGACCACCGGGGCCCAGAGCCGACAGACGACGCTTGTGGGTCAGACCCGCGAGCGGGTTGTTCTGGTCCATGAACTGCGACAGCTGGCTCGTTCCGAAGAACTCCTTGATCGCGGCGACGACGGGGCGCACGTTGATCAGGGTCTGCGGCGTGATCGCCTCGATGTCCTGCGTGGTCATGCGCTCGCGGACGACGCGCTCCATGCGGGAGAGACCGGTGCGGACCTGGTTCTGGATGAGCTCGCCGACGGCGCGGATGCGACGGTTGCCGAAGTTGTCGATGTCGTCGGTGTCGAGACGGATCTCGGCAGCCTGGCCGCCACGGACTCCGTCGAAGGTGACGTCGCCGCGGTGCAGGCGGACGAGGTACTTGATCGTGGCGACGATGTCGTCGACGGTCAGCACAGAGTCGCTCAGCGGCTTGTCGAGACCGAGCTTCTGGTTGATCTTGTAGCGACCCACCTTGGCGAGGTCGTAGCGCTTGGAGTTGAAGTAGAAGTTGTCGAGCAGCGCGCGGGCGGCCTCGGCGGCGACCTGCTCGCCCGGACGGAGCTTGCGGTAGATGTCGCGGAGGGCGTCTTCCTTGGTGAGGATCGTGTCCTTGGACAGCGTCTCTTCGATGGAGTCGAAGCCGGAGAACTCCGCGAGGATGTCCTCGCTGGTCAGGCCGAGAGCCTTGAGGAAGACGGTGACCGACTGCTTGCGCTTGCGGTCGATGCGCACGCCGACCTGGTCGCGCTTGTCGATCTCGAACTCGAGCCAGGCGCCGCGCGAGGGGATGACGCGCGCCGACACGATGTCCTTGTCGGAGGTCTTGTCGGGCGTCTTGTCGAAGTAGACACCGGGCGAACGGACGAGCTGCGACACGACGACACGCTCGGTGCCGTTGATGATGAACGTGCCCTTGTTGGTCTGGAGCGGGAAGTCGCCCATGAAGACCGTCTGGGTCTTGATCTCACCGGTCTGGTGGTTCATGAACTCGGCCTCGACGTACAGCGGGGCGGCGTAGGTCTTGCCGCGCTCCTTGCACTCCTCGATCGAGTACTTCTCGGGCTCGAGGTACGGGTTCGTGAACGAGAGCTGCATCGTCTCGCTCAGGTCCTCGATCGGCGAGATCTCCTCGAAGATCTCCTCGAGTCCGCTGATCTCGGGGACGTCGGTGCGACCGGCGGCCTGAGCCTCGGCGACGCGCGCCTTCCATGCTTCGTTACCGACGAGCCAGTCGAACGACTCGGTCTGCAGCGCGAGCAGATCGGGAACGGTCAGCTTGTCGGAGATCTTCGCGAACGAGAGGCGAGATGCGCCGCGTCCGCTCTTCGGGGTGGTGGTGGTGGATGCGTTGCTCGCAGCAGCCAAGGGAATAACCTCCAGAAGCCCGGGCGAGGGGCTCGTGATTCCTTGTCGTCAGGTGGAGTGCGTTCCTGCCCCGATAACCTGCACGTCGCACACCGCGGTGAAGCGGGGACGGGCAAGCTCAGCCGACCACCATATGAGGGCAGGGGGAATCGAGGAGCGCAAAGTCCAAGCATACGCGCGAGGACTCGCCGTGTCCAGTCCAATTCTTGACGCGTTCTCGGACCTGCGGTATAAACGCGTGCGCTCGTCGCGGATCCCCGTTCCCGCTCTCGTCAGACCCGCCGGAATCGCACCCGGTCTCCCGGCCTCGCCTGCGCCAACGCCTCGGTGCCGGCCTCGGTCGCCACCGCGATCACCGGATACCCGCCGGTCACCGGACCGTCGGCGAGAAGCACCACCGGCCGCCCGTGCGGGGGGACCTGGAGGGCGCCCGGGCGCATGCCCTCGCTCGCGAGCTCACCGGGATGAACGCGCTCGAGGGCGGGGCCGTCGAGACGGATCCCGACACGGTCGAGGTCGGAAGAGACGGTCCAGATCTGCGTGACGAGCGTCGTGAGAGCCTCGGGTGCGAACCAATCGGCGCGCGGACCCTCGCCGAGAGGGACCTCGATCAGCGAGGGCGGCACGGTCCAGGGAAAGACGTCGACGGGGGGAATGGCGGATGCCGGCACCCCGGCGCGGACGAGGTCACCGGCGCGGAGCGGGGCGGGGCCGAGGCCCGCGAGCGAATCGTGAGCGCGCGAGCCCATCGCCGCGTGCCCCTCCACGCCGCCGCGGACGGCCAGGTAGCTGCGCAGACCCGCCCGCGCGACCCCGATCGACAGCTCGCTTCCGGCGCGCACGAGGACAGGTGCGTACAGGTCCACCGCCCGCTCGTCGACCCGCACCTCGGTGAGCGCCCCGGTGACGCCGACCCAGGTGTCGGCCTCGGCGCGGGCGCGGAAGCCTCCGAGCAGGATCTCGAGCCCCGCCGCCCCCTCGTCATTGCCGACCAGCCGGTTGGCGACGCGCAAGGCTTGGCGATCCAGCGCCCCCGAGCGCGCGACCCCGAGGGCGGCGAGACGGGGGCGCCCCAGGTCCTGCACGGTGGTGCCGACGCCGGCGTCGACGACGCGGAGCGCGGGCACCCCGCAGCTCGCGGGCGCAGGCGCCATGCCGACGCGGGCGCTCATGCCCGTCCCGGCCGCCGAGCCGGACCGACTCGACCCCACGACCCGCGGGCGCTCCGGCACGAACCGCACGCGGGCGCGCGGCGGGAGCAGCGCCGGGTGGGCGGCATCCGGATCGAAGAGAACCGCATCGGTCGAGGCGATCAGGCGCCAGCCGCCCGGGGTCTGTCGGGGATAGGCGCCCGTGAAGCCGGCGGCGAGCCCGACCGCGCCCGCGGGGACCCGCGTCCGGGGCCGATCGAGGCGGGGCACGTCGAAGGGCCAGTCCGCGCTGACGAGATAGGCGAAGCCCGGCGAGAAGCCTGTGAAAGCGACCGACCATTCCGCTGCCGCGTGGCGGGAGACGAGGTCGGAGACCGGGATGCCGAGGAGCGCGGCCGTGTCGTCGAGATCGGCGCCGTCGTAGCGGAGGGGCACGTCCACGACGGGTCCGGGTTCGGGCTCCGCGGCGTGCGCCGAGGCGGTCGAGCGAATCCACGCGCGAACGGCCGCCGGAGGGATGCGCGCGGGATCGAAGCACACGAGGACGGTGCGCGCGGCGGGGACGAGGTCGTCGATTCCGGCCGGCGGGTCCGCGGCGAGCGCCGCGTGCAGGCGGACGGCGGCGGCGAGGTCGGCGACCTCGGCGAGAACGGCCCGCTCCCCCATCGGTCGCAGGACGATCACCGCACCCGGCGGAGTCACCACGGAGCGCGCACCTCGATGCCGGCTCCGTCGAGCGCCGAGCGCACCGCGCGGGCCATCGCGACGGCGGTCGGCGTGTCGCCGTGCAGACACAACGAGGCGGCGTCGACGCACACGCGCGCTCCGTCGACGGCTTCGACCTCGCCGTCGCGGACGAGCCGCACGGCGCGGTCGGCGGCGGCGGCGGGGTCATGGACGAGGTCACCCGGCTCGCCGCGGGGCACGAGAGCACCGTGCGCGGTGTACCCGCGGTCGAGGAACGCCTCGTGCACGAAGGGAAGACCCGCGGATGCCGCGGCCTCGGCGATCGCACCGGCCAGACCGAGGATCGGCAGAGCGCGTCCGAGCCGAGCGGAGTGGTCCGCCACCGCCGCCGCGACCGCCCCGGCCTGCCGGGGGTCGGCGGTGACGGCGTGATAGAGCGCCCCGTGCGGCTTCACGTAGCGCAGGTCGGCACCGGCCGCGGCCAGAGCGGACAGCTGAGCCGCCACGATCGCGCGGAGCTCGGCGGGCTCGATCGAGCGGGCGACCCGACCGAAGTTCTCGCGGTCGTCGTACGAGGGGTGTGCGCCGACGGCGACCCCGTATCTCGCCGCCGTCTCGACAGAGGCGCGCATCGACACGGCATCCCCCGCGTGCCCGCCGCAGGCGACGTTGGCGCTGGAGACCACCGCGAACATGGCGTCGTCGTCGGCCGTCGCAATCCCGTCGACGGTCTCGCCCAGGTCGGCATTGAGGTCCACCCGCATGCGGCCACGGTACCGCCGCCCGGAGGGCCTAGCGTGGGGGCATGGCCCGCATGCGCATCGAACCCGACGACGCCCCCACCGCGCGGCTGTCGGACGGCTCTCTCGCGCGCGTCTCGCCGTCGGGGTTCGTCTCGGGGTGGGAGCTGGTCGTCGACGGCACCCCCCAGTCGCACGTCGACCTCGACGATCCGACGCACCTGCACTTCGAGTACGTGGCCCGCATGGGCGCCGTGATCGATCGACTCCGGATGCCGGGGCAGCCGCTCACCGCGGTCCACCTCGGCGCGGGCGCGCTCACCCTGCCGCGCTACGTCGAGGCGACCCGACCGGGCTCGCGTCAGCAGGTCATCGAGCTCGAACCCGCGCTATGGGATCTCGTGCGCGAGAACCTGCCGCTGCCGCGCGGTGCCTCGGTGCGCGTGCGCATCGGCGACGCGCGGGCGGGGCTGTCGAGGCTGCCCGCCGGACTCACCGGCGCCGTCGACCTGCTGGTGAGCGACGTGTACTCCGGCGCCCAGACCCCGGCCCATCTGACCACGGTGGAGTTCTACCGCGAGGCGGCGGCGCTGCTGGCGGCGGACGGGGTGCTGTTGGTCAATGTGTCCGACGGTCCGGGGCTGGCCTTCGCCCGCCGTCAGGTCGCCACCATCCGCGACGTGCTGCCCGAGGTCATCGTCCTCGCCGAGGTGCAGGTGCTCAAGGGGCGCAGGTTCGGCAACCTCGTGGTCGCCGCCTCCGCCGCCCCGCTGCCGGTCGAATGGCTCCCGCGTCTCATGGCGGCCGGGCCCCACCCGGCCAAAGTCGCCCAGGGCGCCGAGATCGAGGAGTTCATGCGCGGGTCCCGAACGGCCACCGACGCCGATGCGACCGCGTCGCCGAAGCCCTCGGCATCCCTCTTCGAGAGATGATCCTCGCGTCTTCGCTCCCCGACCGCGTGGCGCTGCGGCGCTCGACGCCCGGGCGACGCAGACTGGAGGTCCTGCCGGAACGAGAGGAGCGATGGTGAGCTACATCCACGGGTACGACCCCGATACCTTGCGAGAGGTCACCGACTCCCGCGAGTGCGCGGAGCGGCTCGAGGAGATCGGTTCCCAGCGCAGCCTCCACGCCCTGCTCGAGCGGGTCTGGCTCCTGAAGGTGCTCGATCGATTCGACGAGGCGCTCGCCATCTCGGAGCAGTCGGTGCGCGTCGCCCGAATGGCCGGAACCCGTCGCGATCTGCTGCGCGCGCGCATCCTGCACGCCACGATCATGCAGTGCCGCGGGGCCTACGCCGCCGCCGAGCAGGAACTCACCATGTGCGCCGAAGAGGCCGAGGGCCAGGGCTGGGCGAGCATCGCCGCCTTCGCGCTCCAGCACCGCGGCAAGGTGCATTACGACGAAGGCGACTTCGACGCCGCCCGCCGCGACTTCAAGCAGGCACTGTTCCTGCGTCAGAACGCCGGCGCCACCGACGCGCAACTTGAATCGACCCTGCTCGCGATCGACGCCGCGGAGCGTCGGCGCACGCGCGAGGTCGTCGCGAGCTGAGTGTCGTCGGTCCCACCTAGGCTTCCGCTCATGTCCGACCTGCAGCGCGTCCGCATCTGGGCAGAGGCGCTGATCGCCCTGCACCTCGACGACTCGTGGACGTTCGCCTTCGACAACGCCAAGCGGCGCGCGGGCCTGTGCGACTACGGCCGTAAGCGCATCAGCGTCTCGCGGTACCTCTCGGCACGCTACGACGACGACACCAACCACCAGACGCTGCTGCACGAGGTCGCGCACGCCGTCGCGGGAGCGGCGGCCGGGCACGGTCCGGTGTGGAAGCGCACCGCGCGCGGGCTCGGCTACGTCGGCGGCACGACGCACGCCGGCGAGACCGCGAACGAACTCGCGCCCTGGGTGGGCACGTGCCCGGCGGGGCACGTCGCCTACCGTCATCGCCGCGCGACCCGCCCCACCTCGTGCGCGAAGTGCGCTCCGTCGTTCGATCCGCGATTCGCGCTGTCGTGGGTGCATCGCGACATCAGCCGCGCGACGCGGCTGGCGGCGTCGCTGCCCCGCTAGAGGGGCTCAGGCGGCGACGATGATCCCGTCTCGGAGGACGGGGACGACGGATGCCGCATCGCGTGCGGCCGCGGCCAGCACCGCCTCTCGCGCCCCTTCGGCCCCGAGGACGCGGCCTGTCCCACTGGCCGTCAGCAGGTGCCGTACGGCGCCCCCGAGGGCGCGGAACCCCTCTCCCGCCACCGCGGCGTCGGGAGAGCCGTGGTCGATGCCCAGGTCGCCGAGCGCGGCGACGACGGCACCCGCCCCCAGCAGGTCCTCGACCGCGAAGCGGAGGCTGTCGGCGTCTGGGGAGCCGGCGGCGATGACCGAGATGCTGGTGCGCTCCCCTCGGGCGCGCTGCACCTCGAGCACGTGGGCCGCGACGGCGGCCGCGTTGCGCAGTCCGCCGATGACGACGTGGGCGCCCTCGTTCGCGGCGGCGAGCGCGAGCTGCGCGGCCGGATCGCCCTCGAGGAGATGGGACCCGCCGTTCTCGGTCGCGGCCAGTGCGCGCATCGACAGTCCCAGCGTCTGCACGACGATCACGACGTGGGACGGGGCGAGGCGATCCAGCCCCGCGCGTCCCCAATCCAGACGCACCTGGTAGTCGGACTGCGCGAGGGCGGGAGAAGACGGCATCCCTCGATCGTAAAACGCCCGGAACGGACTCCCCGCGTCAAGCCGTGCCCGCCGATCACCGGGATCGGGCACGATCGACTCATGCGCATCCTGCTGAAGTTCGTCATCGACTGCGACCCGGATGCCGCCTGGCGCGCCCTGCACTCCCCGCGCGCGGTGGCGGAGTTGTACGGCCCCCTCCTCGACGTCGAGGCCCTCGGCGAGATGCCGACCTCGTTCGAGTCCGGCGACGACGTGCCCGTGCAGATGAGCGTCGCGGGCCTGCTGCCGGTCGGGCGTCAGCTCATCTCGGTCGCCGACCGTGAGACCAGCGACGCGCACGGGCGCGTGCGCGTGTTCCGCGATTGGGGTGTTCCGCTGACCGGGCCGCTCTCGGTGCTCGACGTCTGGGACCACCAGATGGCGGTGTCGGAGGCTCCGGGAGAGCCCGGCCGCACGCTCTGGCGAGAGCGTCTCACGATCGGCGGGGCCGCGGCTCCCGCGCTGTGGCCGGCGCTGTGGGCGACGTGGCAGTGGCGGGCGGCGCGCATCAAGTCACTCGCCCCCACCTGGGCGCACGACCCCGAGAACGACGCCGACTGACCCGGGATCGCCTCAGGCGAGGCCGTGGCGATAGGCGAAGACGACCAGCTGCACGCGATCGCGCAGGGCGAGCTTGGTGAGGATGCGGCTGATGTGCGTCTTGACCGTGGCCTCGGACAGGAACTCGCGCTCGGCGATCTCGGCGTTGCTGAGTCCCGCCGCCGCGAGTGCGAAGATCTCGCGTTCTCGATCGGTGAGCGCCCCGTAGGCGGCCGGCACCGGCTCCCCGCCCCCGCCGTCGGCGATGTGGGCGAAGAGCTCTCTCGTGGCCTCGGCGGCGATGACGGCGGAACCCGCGTGGACCGTCCGCACCGCGGACAACAAGAACTCCGGCTCGGAGTCCTTGAGCAGGAACCCGCTCGCCCCGCCCTGGATGGCCCGAGCCGCGGCCTCGTCGAGGTCGAAGGTCGTCAGCACCACCACGCGCGGAGCGTCGGGCTCGCGCAGGATCTCGGCGGTGGCCGCGAGCCCGTCCAGGACCGGCATCCGCACGTCCATGAGCACCAGGTCGGGGCGCGTCGCTCGCACGACCTCGATGCCCTCGCGTCCGTCGGAGGCCTCCCCCACCACCTCGAGGTCGGGCTGGGAGTCGATCACCATGCGGATACCGGCACGGAACAGGGCTTGATCGTCGACGAGGACGATGCGGACGGGGGCGGTCACGATGACGGCTCCTCTCGCGGTTCGGGGGTGGCTCGGCATCCGCTCTGCCGCGGCGAACGGCCGCTCACAGCGCAGCACCGATCGGCAGGGTGGCTCGGACGACGAACTCGCCATACTCCGGTCCGGCCGTCAGGTGGCCGCCGACGAGCTGCGCGCGTTCGCGCATGCCGATGAGACCGTGACCGCCGGGCGCGGAGCTGGAAAGGACGGGGACGGATGCCGTGGCCCGGGCGTTGCGCACCGAGACCACGACGCGGTCGGGCCACCACGCCAGGTGGACGCGCACGCGCGGGTCGACACCGTGGCGCAGGGCGTTCGTGAGCGCCTCCTGCATGATGCGGTACACCGCGAGCTGGATGGCCGCGGGGGGCTCGCCGGGAGGGAGCGGATCGACCCCGACCTGGACGTCGACGCCCGCGGCACGCATCCGCTGGAAGAGGACTTCCAGATCGGCGAGGGTGGGCTGCGGCCCCTCGGCCTGAGAGTGCCGGAGCTGGGTGAGAAGGAGCCGAACGTCGGCGAGCGCCGCCCGCGCGGTCGACGAGATCGTCGTGAGCGCCTCGGAGGTGGCCCGGGGATCCGAGGCCGCGGCGTAGCGGGCCCCGTCGGCTTGGGCGATGACCACTGCCAGGGAGTGGGCGACGACGTCGTGCATGTCGCGGGCGATGCGGACGCGCTCCTGCTCCGCGATCGTCTCGGCCTCGGCCGCGCGCTGGGCGCGACTGTTCGCCGCGGCCCGCATCGCCGTGCGCACGAGCGCGCCCGAGACCCAGGCCAGCATGAGGGCGAAGCCCGCGGCGAGGAAGAGGGCGATGACCGCGAACCAGTCGTTGCCGTTGGGCGGAGCCTGCAGACCGCGGCCCACGAGGTAGATCGGCACCACGGCCGCGCCGACGATCGCCGAACCGAACCCGAACCAGAACACGCGCCGCGTCCCGTACGCGCCCGTCGTGTACAGCACGGCGAAGATCGCGAGGTCTGACGGGGACGGCTGCCGGCCGAAGCCCATCTGCACGAGGGCGGCTGCCCACGCGACGCACAGGGCGAGTCCCGGGTGCAGGCGCCGCAGACCCACCGAGCTCGCGAAGGCGAGTGCGACGAAGAGCGCGGCGACGCTGTCGACCGGGGTGGCACTCGCGACGAGCTCGATGGCGATCGCCACCAGGAAGAAGATCACGGCGATGCCGAGGTCGGTGACCAACTGGTAGCGGGTGAGCGGGCGGAGAGCGAACATCACCGCCACGCTACGCGGGCGGCCGTGGTCACGGCATCCGTCCCGGGGTGTATCTGTGTCGGCCGTCGGGAGGAGCCTCGAGGCGAGGGCGGATCAGGCCGGGAAGTCGGCCGGCTCGATCGGACGCGCCTCGAAGAAGGTCTGCAGCACGACGGTCGTGCGGGTGTTCACCTGGGCCGCGGCGCGGATGTCGCGGATGAGCGCCTCGAGGTCGCGCGGCGTCGGCACGCGGACGAAGAGCATGTACGCCGCCTCGCCCGCGATGGAGTGGCAGGCCTCGATCGGCGTCAGGTGGGCGAGCAGCTCGGGAGCGTTGTCGGGCTGCGCGGGGTCGAGCGGCGTGATCTCGACGAAGGCCGCGAGCGGCCGCCCCAGCGCCTCGGCATCGAGGATCGGGCGGTAGCCCTTCACGATCCCTCGAGCTTCGAGCCGGCGCAGCCGCGACTGGACGGCCGAGACCGAGAGGCCGACGCGCTCCGACAGGTGCGACAGCGTGGCGCGCGCGTCGAGTGAGATCTCGCGGACGATCGCTGCGTCGACGGAGTCCTCGAGGCGAGGAGCGCGGGAGGAGGCCTCGGTCATGCGGTCGACAGTATCAGCGGCGGCGAGTCCCCCTCTGGCGGGATCCGTAATTTTTCCGTTAGCATCCACATTCAGCAGGAATATTTACAGCATCGAATGGAGGATGCCATGACCACCGCCGCGCCTACCCGTGCCGCCGACGATCTGATCGCCGGACACGGCGTCGATACGGTCGAGCAGACCCCCGCCTGGGCGAAGCTCAAGGGCGCCGCCACCGCACTGCAGGCGCTGCAGGCCAAGGACGGCTCCATCGAGGACATCGTCGCGGCGACCCCCCTGCTCGACGACCTGACCGCGGCGATCGAGGCGCTCGCGCCCCTCTTCCCGCACGACGCGGCCTACCTCGCGGCATCCGTCACGGACTTCCGCCGCTGGCGAGACGAGGGGCTCGGGGTTCCCGACTTCCTCGACTCCCTGGTCGCCTTTCACCCGCAGGAGCACCGCGTCGACGGCATCCGTCACCTCGTGCTCTTCCCGATGTACACGCAGAACGGCTCGAGTGAACGGCACGTCGAGGCGGTGATCGTCGAGGCGATCTGGCCGGAGTTCATCGCGCGGCTCGAGACCGAGTACACCAACCGCCTCTTCGTCTCGCTGCGGCTGGTCGACTTCACCTCGGGCTACGACACCAACTCGGCCGTGCTCTTTCCCGAGACCGTCGCGATGCGCGAGGTTCCCGCGTTCACGTGGGGCGCGATCTTCCAGGACCGCGAGGCCGCACGCTACCGTCGCGTGACCCGCGCCGCCGCGGACATCACGAAACTCCGACTCCCGGACGCCGCCGCGCGTCTGCTCGACGATCAGGACCTCGCCGAGCGGACGTTCGTGATGTGGGATCTCATCCATGACCGCACGCACATGCGCGGCGACCTGCCGTTCGACCCCTTCATGATCAAGCAGCGGATGCCGTTCTTCCTCTACTCGCTCGAAGAACTGCGCTGCGACCTCACCGCGTTTCGCGAGTGCGTGTCGCTGCAGGCGCGCCTGGTCGCCCGGGACGACCTCGACGACGCCGAGGCAGCGATGCTCGAGCACGCCGAGCTTGTGCAGTACGCCGTGATCTTCGACCGCATCTTCCGCTTCGCCATCACCGGCTCTCGCGTGCGCAACTACGACGGTCTCGGCGGGCAGCTGCTGTTCGCCTGGCTGCATCAGCGACGCGTGCTGCACTGGACCGACACCTCGCTCGCCTTCGACTGGGACGAGGTACCCGCCGCGGTCATCGCCCTCGCGGATGCGATCGACGAACTGTACTGGCGCTCGATCGACCGCCCCAAGGTCGCCCACTGGCTCGCCGCCTACGACCTCGTGCGCTCGGTCGTCACACCCCACCCCGCTTCGGTGTGGGCACGAGGCCTGCCCGATGAGGTGCTCGCGGGATTGCCCAAGGGCTACACCGATGCGGTGCTCGACGACGAGTTCCCCCTGTCGATGTTCTTCGAGGCGCTGGAGAAGAAGATGCGTCCCGTCATCGCATCGACCGAGGGAATTCGCGGAACGGACTGAACACCCGGATGAGCGAGGTGACAGCCGACCCCGCGGTCGAGCCGCGGGAGCGGGTACGCGGGCGACTCGTTCTGCTCGCGGGCGGAACGAGTGCAGCCGGCCGCGCCTGTGCTCGCGTTCTCGGCGAGGCGGGAGCGCGGGTCGTGGTCGTGGGTTCGAACGCCGCCCGCCTGCGCGAGGCCGCCGAGTCCGCGCCCGCGGCGGCGACGGAGCTGTGCGACCTGACCGACCCGGCCGCCGTGTCGGCTCTGCGCGACCGCGTGCACGCCGCCCACGGGACCGTCGACGGCGTGATCCACCTCGTCGGCGGCTGGCGCGGTGGAGGGGGGCTCGCCGGACAGAGCGACGAGGACCTCGCCGTTCTGCTGCGGTCGTTCACGGCTCTGCGTAACGTCAGCCGCGTCTTCGACGACGACCTGCGCACCTCGGATGCCGGGCGGCTCGCCATCGTCTCGTCGACCGCCGTCGTACGCCCCCTCGCCGGAGGCGCGAACTACGCCGCGGTGAAAGCGGCGAGCGAGGCGTGGACGCGGGCCGTCGCACAGGGGTACGCGAAGTCCGCGCGCGATACGGGGCGGGAGCTGTCGGCCGCGGGCGTGATCTTCCGCGTGCGCAGCCTCGGCGGACTCGAAGAAGCCCTGGCATCCGCCGTCGTTGCGCTGTGGGACGACGAAGCCGCGGCGTGGAACGACGTCGTCGTCGACATTGACACGGGCGGTTAGCTCGACCCCACCCCGGCGTGGACCTCAGCCGTGCGGTACTGCCGCGAGAGCGTGCGGTACGAGCGCGTGAGGAACGCCATCGCAGCCGCGATCACCATCACGACGCCGGAGACGGCGAAGACCAGCGCGATGCCGCGCGAATCTCCCTCGCCGAGCAGCCAGCCCCACGTCGAGCGCCCACTCTCACCGTCCATGTAAGGGATGATCAGGAACTGCGCGATCGGCGCGATGAGGAACGACGTCACGGGTGCCGCGGCCGATTCGAACGCCGCGGCGAAGCCGAAGACGCGCCCCTGGGTCTCGAAGGGCACCACCTTTTGAATGACCGTCTGCTCGGCCGCCTCGACCGGCGGGATGAGGGCCATGTAGACCCAGATGCCGAGCGCGTACAGCCACCACCACTCGCGGAGAGTGAACAGCGCGCCGAGCGCGCCCATCGCCATGACGATCCAGAGCATGGTGCGGATGGGGTTCTTGCCGAGGCCGAACTTCGCGACGAGACCGCCGCCGATGATGAAGCCGGTCGCGGTGATCCCGAGGACGATCCCCCAGACCTTCACATCGAACATCTCGAGACCGTAGGGGTCCATGAGCGCCATGTAGACGCCGCCGATGAGGTTGTTGAACGTCGAGAAGACGATGAGGGCGAAGAGCCCCGGCGCGAGACGCACCGCTCGGATCGCCCCGCGCAGATCGACGATCGGACCGGGGCGCTGCCCGGCGGCGGGGCGCTCCTCGGGGATGCGGATGGTCAACAGGTGCGCGAGAGCGAGGGCGGTGAGCACGAGCGAGATGGCCAGCGTCCACCCCATGCCGAGAAAGCCCACCGAGAGGCCACTGAAGACGCTGGTCACGACGAAGGCGAGCCCCTGCACCGTGCCGACGAGCCCGTTCGCGTTGGCGTGACGCTCGACGGGCACGAGAAGCGTCACGGTCGTCGACAGCGCGATGTTGCGAAGGTTCTCGATCACGGCCCCGGCGAGGATGACGCCCGCGAACAGCCAGAACCACGGCCCGCCGAGGTCGAGGAGCACGGCCTCGGGGAATGCCAGCCAGAGCGCCCCCGCCAGCAGGAACGCCACGAGCGTCACGAACCCGGAGACCACCATGACCCGGTGCTTGCGGTGACGATCGACGAGCGAGCCGAACACCATCGCGAACACGGCGAGCAAGAGCATGTACGCACCGCCGACGATGCCGGTAGCGAGCACCGAACGGGTTTCGAGATACACCCAGAACGTGAGAGCGAACCAGAGGAAGCTCGTCGTCACGTTGGCCGCAGCCGTGTTGACGAGCACCGCGAGGAAGGTGCCGCGCCGGGCGGACGCGGCAGCGGCGGGCGGTGCAGCAGAGGCCGGGCTCTCGGACATAGCGCCACGGTAGACCGGGGGTCCGACATTGACCAGGGTCTGGTCGATCGACGGCACGCCCCCCCCCCGGGTGCGGTCGAGTTCACGGCTGCGTCAGTCGATGAGGCTGCGGATGTCCGCCGCCGTCAGGCGGGTGCCCCCGCCGAAGGTCTCACCCTCACCCCCGTCGAGCACGCGGGAGAACAGCTCCGCTTTCGTCTCGCGCAAAGTGACGACCTTCTGTTCGATGGTGTCGGCGGCCACGAGACGGTAGACGATCACCGGGCGCGTCTGGCCGATGCGGTGCGCACGGTCGATGGCCTGGTCTTCGACCGCGGGGTTCCACCACGGGTCGAGCAGCACGACGTAGTCGGCCTCGACGAGATTGAGGCCGACCCCTCCCGCCTTGAGCGAGATGAAGAACGCCGGGTCGTCGCCCTCGCGGAAGCGGTCGATCTCAGCCTGCCGGTGCGTGGTGGCACCGTCGAGGTAGCCGGTTGGAAGGCCCGCCTCGGTGCACCTCTCGCGAGCGGCGCGCAGGAACCGCGTGAACTGGCTCAGGACGAGGACGCGGTGTCCCTCGGCGGCGGCCTCGGTCACCAGTTCGACCAGAGCGTCGAGCTTGGCGGAGGGCGCCTCTCCCTCGTCGACGAGCGCCGGGTCGAGGGCGAGCTGACGCAGCATGGTCAACGACCGGAAGATCGCGAAGCGATTGCCTTCGGCATCGTCGAGCAGACCGAGGAGACGTTGACGTTCTCGATGGAAGCGCCGGTCGTACAGCTTGCGATGCGTCGGATGCAGGGTGACCTCGACCACGGTCTCCTGCTTCGAGGGCAGCTCGGCGGCGACTCGTTCTTTCGTGCGCCGCAGAAGGAACGGGCGGATGCGACGACGAAGAAGGTCGAGCCGGGCGCTGTCGGAGTGCTTCTCGATGGGGGTGCGGTACATGGCGGTGAACGACTCGCGGGTCCCCAAGAGCCCCGGGGCGACCAGCGACATCAGAGCCCAGAGTTCGAGGAGGTTGTTCTCCATGGGGGTGCCCGTGATGACGAGGGTGAACGGCACCGAGAGGGCCCGAGCGGCGCGGTAGCCGCGCGACGAGGGATTCTTGATCTGCTGTGCCTCGTCGAGCACGAGACCCGACCACTCGAGCTCGGCGTACTGCTCCTGCTCCAGACGGAACAGCGCGTAGCTGGTCACCACGACATGCGCGCCGGCCGCTTGCTCGGCGATGAGGGTCGAACGGCGCGCCTGCGTAGCGGTGATGGTTTGCACCCTGAGCCCCGGTGCGAACGCGGCGCACTCGCGCGCCCAGTTGCCGACCACACTCGTCGGCGCCACGATCAGGAACGGTGCCATCTCGGGATCGGATTCGCGCGCGACCTCCATCATCGCGATTGCCTGCACCGTCTTGCCGAGCCCCATGTCGTCGGCGAGCACTCCCCCGAGTCCCTGCGTGCGAAGGAAGTGCAACCAGTCCAGACCCGTG
Organism: Microbacterium sp. SORGH_AS_0421; assembly: GCF_030818635.1. Lineage (NCBI taxonomy): Bacteria > Bacillati > Actinomycetota > Actinomycetes > Micrococcales > Microbacteriaceae > Microbacterium > Microbacterium sp. SORGH_AS_0421. The sequence goes on along the minus strand of NZ_JAUTAO010000001.1, from coordinate 1,615,914 downwards.
CGCTGATAGTCGCGCAGAGTGGCCCGCAGTCCCGTGGGAGGCGCCACGGGGGCGATGGCGGCCTCGTCCGTGAGGCCGCGGACGCGCAGCCACCACTCGGCCTCTTGCGCCGCGAGCAGTCCCAGTTCGGAGAGGTCGTCCCACAGACCGACGTTGTAGCGGTTGAGCTTCATCTGGCCGTCCGGGCGATCGGCGAGAGTTCGCGCCTCGTCGATGACGGCTCGCAGGCGGTCGAAGGCGGGGGTGTCCAAACGCACATAGGACCCGTCTGCGAGGAAGAGCGCGCGGTCGCCGACGACGAGCGCGGTGTAGAGATCGGAGAAGTCGACCTCGGCGTCACCCACCGTCACGCGCGCGTGCAGGTCGAACCAGTCGCTGCCGTCGTCGTCTCCGGTGCGCAGCTCGACGGAGGCCGGCTCGGCAGCCGCACGGTAGGGCGCAGCCCCATCGGCCACGGTCACCCGGACGTCTTCGAGAGCCCGCAGGCGCGGCATCGCCTCGACGACGAAGATCGCCGCCTCCGCGGGAGCCCATATGCGCGGCGGAGTGGTGCCCGAGGGAAACGGCTGTGGCAGCTCGAGACGCAGCTCCGACGCGATGGCCGACACAGCCTCCCAGGTAGACGCCTCGTACGCCTCGTCACGTCGGCCGTTGGTCGACGACCGGTCCCACCGTACGGCGACGGACGCGCGACCGGCCCGATGGTCGACGGCGACCTCGAGGACGGGACGGGGCGGGGGCGGCACATCGATCGTGCCCCTGGGAGAGACCACGGGCGCCTCGAGCTGCAAGCGCGGAAGGTAGTCGCGGAAGAAGGCGTCCGAGCCCCCGTCGACCGCGAGCGCGGCCGTGCGCGCCAGCAACCCGCGGAGGGCGCCCGCCGCCGGGGTCGAGAGACGCGCCAGGGTGAATCGCTCGTCGTCACCGTCACGATCCGCGACGAAGGCCACCGCCACGGCGGGGTCGCCCACCACCCACGACGGCGAGGAGGCGACCTCGTCATCGAGGCCCTCGACGATCCCGCGGACGTGTAGGGCCGAGCCGCGACGGTCGACGGCGACCGCGGCGGTCCTTTCCCCCTCGAGGATCTGCACCGGGTGATGCACGCCGGAAGCGGCCACGAGCGGTACACCGGCCGCGATGACAGCCTCGAGCTGCATCCAGAGCGAGTGCGGCGGAACGGCGGAGAGCGGCATCCACTCATCGGAGAGGTATGCGCCGTTGCCCGAGCGGCCGAGGCGGCCCAGACTGTCGAGCGCGGCACGCGCGCGCGGGTCGGCGGACAGCAGGGACAGGCCCGACCACCCCGCGCGCCCCTTGATCCAGGTGCCGCGCGAGCCTCGCATACCGGGGCGGGCGGTGAGCGTCAGGGCGGTGGTGCGGCCGTGACCCCCACCGCGACGGATGGCGAGGAAGAGACACAGATCGACCGGGGGTTCGTCGGGGAACCGTGCGTCGACCGTCAGCAGTTCATCGAGGGTGCGCTGCCACTCGGGGCGCGGGGGCCGACCCGCCGAGATCATGCGGTCGAAGAGCAGGACAGCCGCGGCGCAGGAATGCTCGCACTCGGGGCCGCGGCCGCACGAGCACCAGCCTGAGACGCGCGTGAAATCGGTGGGCACGCGCAGTTCGAGATGCTCGTACCCCGCCGCGCCGAACGACTGCGCCGAGACGACGAGTACTCCGTCGAACGTCTTGACGTCGCCGACCTCGACGGAGCCGTAGATCAGGAGCCGATCGGCGCGCGTCATGGCCGCCGGAGAGAAGATCTCACCGGCGATGCTGAGCGCCTCAGGGTCCATGTGCATGACGCCATTCTCCCCGGCCCCACCGACACTCGGGGGCCGGACGGGGGCGGAGTGGGGACAACGCGCCGAGATCTGCCGCCGGGGAGGAGGCGTCGAGTCGGCCGGTCGTTACGCTGGAAGAGTGACCACCCTCCACGACTCCTCGGTGCGCGGTTTCGCCTCCGACAACTACTCCGGAATCCACCCCGACGTGCTGGCCGCGATCGCCGCTGCCAACGACGGCCACCAGGTCGCCTACGGCGAAGACGTCTACACCGCCCGCCTCCAGGACCTGTTCGTCTCGCTTCTCGGCGAGGGTGTCGAGACCTATCCGGTCTTCAACGGCACGGGCGCCAACGTCGTCGGGCTGCAGTCGATGCTCCCCCGTTGGGGCGCCGTGATCTCGGCATCCACCGCTCACATCAACGTCGATGAGGGCGGGGCGCCCGAACGGGTCGGCGGGATCAAGCTGCTCACCGTGCCCACCGATGACGGAAAGCTCACCCCCGAGCTCGTCGACCGCGAGGCCTGGGGATGGGGCGACGAGCACCGCGCGCAGCCGCTCGTGGTCTCGATCACCCAGTCGACGGAGCTGGGGACCCTCTACAGCGTCGAGGAGATCCGCGAACTCGCGGCCCACGCCCACGGGCACGGCATGCGCCTGCACATGGACGGTGCGCGCATCGCGAACGCCGCCGCCGCCCTCGATGTGCCCCTTCGCGCCTTCACCCGCGATGCGGGTGTCGACGTGTTGAGCTTCGGCGGCACCAAGAACGGCGCCATGATCGGCGAGGCCATCGTCGTGCTCGATCCCGAGGCGTCCACGGGCCTGACCTACCTCCGCAAACTCGACATGCAGCTCTCGAGCAAGATGCGCTTCGTGTCGGCGCAACTCGTCGCCCTACTCGAGAACGACCTCTGGTTGCACAACGCCCGCCATTCGAATGCCATGGCGCAGCGCCTTCGCGCCGGCATCGAGGCGGGTCTCGCCGACGGGTCGATCCAGGGTGTCGAGTTCACGCAGCCCACCCAGGCGAACGGCGTCTTCGCAACTCTCCCCGCCGGTGTCGCCGATCGGCTCCGCCAGAGCTTCCGTTTCTACGATTGGGACGAACTTCGTCGCGAGGTGCGATGGATGTGCTCGTTCGACACGACCGAGACCGACATCGACTCGTTCGTCGCCGCGATCGCGCGAGAGACGACCGCCTGACGCCTCACGGACCGAGTGGGCCGCGGCACTCACAGGAGGAGCCGCGGCCCGCTGCGGCCGTCAGGCCCCGGCGAGCCAGTCGCGGTAGGCGTCGAACGTCGACTCGCGGCCGAGGAACCTCTCGACGAGCTCCCGCGCATCCCGTGTGCCGCCGGGCTCGAGGATCTCCCGGCGGTACCGGGCGGCCGTTTCGACGTCGAACAGGTCGTCGCCGAAGGCCGAGAGCAGATCTCTCGCGATCACCAGACTCCACTGGTAGGTGTAGTAACAAGCGCCGTAGCCGGTGAGGTGGCCGAATCCGGCGTAGGAGTGCGACCCGTCGAGCGGCGTGATGGGACTCGCGGCCCGGTAGTACCCGTCGACAGCGGTGGCGAGATCGTCGGGCCGGTCGACGTGCAGGCGGTACGACGTCGTGGCGTGGCCCAGCTGACGCGTGACCTCGAGACCCCGCCCGAAGGCGTCGGCGGTGCGCATGCGGGCGACGAGATCGGCGGGGATCGGCTCGCCCGCGTCGTTCACGGCGAAGGCCGCGAGGGCCTCGGCATCCCACGCCCACTCCTCGAGCAGCTGGCTCGGGGCCTCGACGAAGTCCCACTCGGTCGCCACTCCCGTCCAACGCGCCCAGGTCTGGTGACCGCCGAGGATGTCGTGCACGAGGTGACCGAACTCGTGGAAGAACGTCACGACCTCGTCGTGCTCGAGGAGTCCCCGCGAGAAGTTGCAGAGCAGGACCGATTCGGGAAGCGACCGGCCGACGATGCCCGGGGCGAGGCCGAAGCACGCCGCGTGGTTGTACTTCCCGTCGCGCGGATGAAGGTCGAGGTGGATGCGTCCGAGGCGGTCCTCGCCCCGGACGACGTCGTAGGTGCGGACGTCATCGTGCCACGAGGGTGCCTCGACCGGCACGTAGCGCACGGCGAGCAGGCGAGCGGTGGTGTTCAACACGCCCTCGAGCACGCGATCGAAGCGGAAGTACGACCGGACGAGCTGCGCATCGACGTCGTACTCCTCGCGTTTGAGAGCGCCGAGGATGTACCAGAAGTCGGCGATCGTCACCGCGTCGGCCTCGGAGTCGTCGCGACGCAGGCGCTCGAGAACGCGCTCGTATTCGCCCGCCGCCGCCGGTGCGACCGCTTCGGCCACGCGATCGAGGAAGGCGCGCACCGCCGCGCTCGAACCGATCATGCGCGTCTCGGTCTCGTAGTCCGCCCAGTCGCCGTACCCCAGCAGCGCGGCCCGCTCCGCACGCACCGCCAGCAGCTCGGCGAGGACGGCTTCGTTCACGGGCCAGGCGAGATCGTTGTACGCGCTCATCATCGCGTGACGCACGGACCGATCGCGGGCATATTCCCGGACCGGCATGAGGTCGGTGTACTCGGTGGTCAGCGTGATCATCCCCTCCTCGTCGGCGGGACGCTCGGCGAGGAAGTCGGCGGGTAGGCCCTCGAGCGAATCCGCCGAGACGCGGACCTCCCGTCGGCCCTCGCGGATGTTGCGAGAGAAGGTCAGCGAGAGCTCGGTGTCGCGATCGGTGAGCTCGCGGACGCGGGCGCGATCGGCATCGGGAAGGTCGACGCCGCCGCGGCGGAAGTCTCGGCGCACCTGATCGAGGAAGCGCTGCTCGTCGCGGGAGAGTCCGGACGGCTCGGCATCCGCGAAGACCCGCCACAGAGCGCGGTCGAGGAGCCGGCGGGACTGCACCGCATCGACGGCCTGCGCCTGCTTCTCGGCGGCGTCGCGAACCTCGGCATCCGGGTGCGATTCACTGACGAGGTGCGAGGGCGCCGCCGCCTCGGCGAGTGCGATGTCCGCCTCGTTCCAGAGGGAGAGACGGTCGCTGATCGACAGGTCGCTCTCGGCCACCAGACGAGCGTCGATCGCGGCCACACGCGCCAGGCGTTCGGACGGACGTTCACCGGCGAAGGCCTTCCAGCCGTCGAGATCGCGAGGGAGGGAGAGGGGTTCCAGGGGAGGATGCGCCATGCATCGACCCTAGGCAGGGCCGCCGACACCGGCAACGGCGCGGCGGATGAATTCGCCGTGGATCCGGCCGGGGACGTCGGTCAGCGCAGAGCGCCCACCGACGCCAGCGCCTGACGGATGAGGGTGCCGCGGCCGCCCTCCATCTCGTCGGAGAGGGCATCGGATGCCGCTTCCTCGGGCGACAGCCACGTCACCTCGAGCGCGTCCTGACGCGGCTCGCAGGTACCGGTCACCGGGACCACGAAGGCGAGGGCGACGGCGTGCTGACGGTCGTCGTGGAAGGCGCTGACCCCGGGGAGGGGGAAGTACTCGGCGACCGTGAACGGCGTCGGCGAGGGCGGCAGCAGCGGGAAGGCCATGGGACCGAGGTCGTTCTCGAGGTGGCGGAACAGCGCGTCGCGCACGGTCTCGCCGTAGCGGACGCGACCCGAGACGAGCGTGCGGGTCATCTCGCCGAGGGGCGTGGCACGCAGCAGGATGCCGACCTGGGTCACCGCCCCCATCCCGTCGGTGCGAACGGGCAGAGCCTCGACGTAGAGCATCGGCAGACGACGTCGCGCCTCGGCCAGTTCGACCTCGCTCAGCCACCCGGGGTTGGGGTTGGGGCCTCCCTGCGCTCCTGAGAAGGACGCCGAGAGCGGCTCGCGCTCATCGCCGTTGTCGCCGGGTTCGGGATCGGGAGTGCGCACGGGCATGCTCCCTGTATATCAACCGTCCGCCCCGGATGCCGCGTGTCCCGCGCGCCGGTATCGTTCCGATCTCGATGTCGGAGGCCTTTGCGACAATGGCGGCATGAACGCTCAGCCGTCCCTCGATCCGACCGTCGTGCGGTGGTCCGTGCCTCCCGCCGAACGCGCCGGACGGCCCGTCCTGGTGCTGCTGCACGGCTACGGCTCCGACGAGCACGACCTTTTCGCACTGGTGCCGCACCTTCCCGAGGCCTTCGTCGTCGCGAGCGTGCGGGCCCCGCTGGCTCCGCCTTGGCCGACGCCGGGCGCCTCGTGGTACCCGATCGAGGGTCTCGACGGTCGAGACCCCGAAGCGATCACCCTCGCCGCCCACGCCGTCCTCGCCTGGGCCCGCGAGGCCGTCGGTGAAGAGCCCGTCGGGCTGCTGGGCTTCTCGCAGGGCGGCGCGGTCGCGCTCCAGACCCTGCGCGTCGATCCGGACGCCGTGTCGTTCGCCGTCGTCCTCGCGGGCTACGCGGCGGGCGGCGAGCTCCCCGGCGATGCCCTCCTCGCGAATCGTCGCCCGCCGGTGTTCTGGGGCCGAGGCGCCGCAGACGATGTCATTCCTGCGGCTCTGGTCGATGTGACGGCGCAATGGCTTCCCGTGCACAGCGAGCTGAGCGGTCGGGTCTATCCGGGGTTGACGCACTCCATCTCGCAGGACGAGCTCGACGACGTCCGGGCCTTCCTCGACGCCCGTCTGGCCGATCGCGGTACGACCGCGAGCGGCTGAGCCGGCGCGCGACGACGGCCTGCCGCCGTTCGTTCCCGCGCCCGATGCTGAGGATTCAGCGATCTTCGCCTGGACGGCACCGGCGGTTCCGCGGCGGGCGAACGTCAACCCCGACCCGATGTCGGAGGTCCGGGAGAAGATGTCGACATGGCCGACGTGCTGGAGAGATTCGGTCCTGCGACGCAGGACTGGTTCCGTGGCGCCTTCTCGGCGCCGACCAACGCGCAGAAGGGCGCGTGGGAATCCGTGTCGTCGGGGCGGAACGCCCTCGTCGTCGCGCCTACCGGTTCGGGCAAGACGCTGTCGGCGTTCCTCTTCGCGATCGATCGGGTGTTCCGCGAGAAGGGCCCCGAGACCCCGGATGCCGCTCCCTCGCCGCGCGGCAAGCGTTCGACGCCGAAGGTCCCCAAGGCGGTCCCGACAGACACCCGCATCCTCTACATCTCCCCGTTGAAGGCGCTCGGCGTCGATGTCGAGCGCAACCTCCGCTCGCCTCTCGTCGGTATCGGCCAGTCCGCTCGCCGCCTCGGCATCGAGGTGCCCTCGGTGACCGTCGGCGTGCGCTCGGGCGACACGAGTTCGAGCGATCGTCGCAAGCTCGTGACAGCTCCGCCCGACATCCTCATCACGACGCCCGAGTCGCTGTATCTCATGCTCACGAGCCAGGCGGCAGAAACCCTGCGCGGTGTGCACACCGTCATCATCGACGAGGTGCACGCGGTCGCGGCGACCAAGCGGGGCGCTCACCTCGCCGTGAGTCTGGAGCGCCTCGACGCCCTGCTCGACAAGCCCGCCCAGCGCATCGGACTGTCTGCGACGGTACGACCCATCGACGAGGTGGCCCGTTTCCTCGGCGGAGCACAGCCCGTCGATATCGTCGCCCCCAAGGCCACGAAGGCGTTCGACCTCTCGGTCGTCGTGCCCGTCGACGACATGCTCAACCCACCGCCTCCTCCGGGCTCCCCCGCCCCCGACGACGCCAGCGACGCAGAGTGGTTCTCCGATCGTCCCGAGGCCACCGAGGTCTCGGGCTCGGTCTGGCCGCACGTCGAAGAGGCCATCGTCGACCGCATCCTCGAACGCCGCTCGACCATCGTGTTCGCCAACTCGCGCCGCTTGGCCGAGCGCCTGACGGGGCGTCTGAACGAGATCTACGCCGAGCGGCAGGGCATCGACGTGCCCGAACCGACCGTGCCCGCCGCCACGATGGCGCAAGCGGGTTCCTCGGCGGGTGTCGCGGCCATCCTCGCGAAGGCCCATCACGGCTCCGTGTCGAAAGAGCAGCGCGCGCAGGTCGAAGACGAGCTCAAATCCGGCACCCTGCGCTGCGTCGTCGCCACGAGCAGCCTCGAGCTCGGTATCGACATGGGCGCCGTCGACCTCGTCATCCAGGTGGAGTCGCCACCCAGTGCGGCATCCGGTCTGCAGCGTGTCGGCCGTGCCGGCCACCAGGTCGGCGAGGTCAGCCGGGCCGCCCTCTTCCCCAAGCACCGCAGCGACGTCCTGCACACCGCTGTCGTGACCGAGCGCATGCTGGCGGGGCGCATCGAGGCCATCTCGGTGCCGCAGAACCCGCTCGACATCCTCGCGCAGCAGACGGTGGCCGCCTCGGCCCTGGGCTCCATCGACGTCGAGGAGTGGTTTGAGACGGTCAAGCGCAGCGCGCCCTTCCGCTCTCTCCCCCGCTCCGCGTACGAGGCCACCCTCGACCTCCTGGCCGGGCGGTACCCCTCCGACGAGTTCGCCGAACTGCGCCCCCGCCTCGTCTGGGACCGCGACGCCGGCACCCTCACCGGGCGCCCGGGCGCACAGCGCGTGGCCGTGACCAGCGGCGGGACCATTCCCGACCGCGGTCTGTTCGGTGTCTTCGTCGCGGGAGAATCGCAGAACGCGCGCGTCGGAGAACTCGACGAAGAGATGGTCTACGAATCCCGCGTCAACGACGTCTTCACGCTCGGCACCACGAGCTGGCGCATCGTCGAGATCACGCACGACCGTGTCAATGTGCTCCCCGCTTTCGGCCAGCCCGGCAAGCTGCCGTTCTGGCACGGCGACGGCATCGGTCGCCCCGCCGAGCTGGGCGAAGCGCTCGGCAAGTTCTCGCGCGACATCGCCGCGGCCGACCGCGGCAAGGCCGAGGAGCGCCTTCGCGAGTCGGGACTGGACGACAACGCGATCACCAACCTGCTCGCGTACCTGGCCGAGCAACGCGAGGCGACCGGGAGCCTCCCCACCGATCGCACGCTGACCGTCGAGCGCAGCCGCGACGAGGTCGGCGACTGGCGCATCATCCTGCACTCGCCGTACGGCATGCAGGTGCACGCGCCGTGGGCGCTCGCGGTCAACGCACGCATCCGCGAGCGCCTCGGTGTCGAGGGGGCGGCGGTCGCCAGCGATGACGGCATCATCGCCCGGGTCCCGGATGCCGCGGCGGAGCCGCCCGGGGCCGATCTCTTCGTCTTCGAGCCCGACGAGCTCGAACAGATCGTCACCGACGAGGTGGGCGGATCCGCTCTGTTCGCCTCGCGCTTCCGCGAATGCGCCGCTCGAGCGTTGCTCCTGCCCCGGCTGAATCCGAACCGCCGCTCCCCGCTCTGGCAGCAGCGCCAGCGTTCCGCGCAGTTGCTCGAGGTGGCCAAGAGGCACCCGGCGTTCCCGATCATCCTCGAGACGCTGCGCGAAGTACTGCAAGACGTCTACGACCTTCCGGCTCTCCTCCGCCTCACGCGACAGATCGGAGAGCGCAAGATCCGCCTCGTCGAGATCACGACGTCGCAGCCCTCCCCGTACGCGCGCGATCTGCTCTTCGGTTACGTCGGCGCCTTCATGTACGAGGGCGACTCCCCTCTCGCGGAGCGACGTGCGGCGGCGCTCTCGGTCGACCCGGCGCTCCTGAGCGAGCTGCTCGGCAAGGTCGAGATGCGCGAGCTTCTCGACCCCGACGTCATCGCCCAGTTCGAGCGCGAAGCTCAGCGCCTCGATCCCGATCGCCGAGTCCGCGGCGCCGAGGGAGTGGCCGACCTGCTGCGTATCCTCGGCCCCCTCGACGCGGCCGAGGTGGCTGCGCGAGTCGACACCGAGGGCGACGCACTGGCCGAGGCCGAGCAGCACCTCGCCACCCTCGTCGACGACCGGCGGGCGATCCGCGTGACGATCGCCGGAGTCTCGCGCACGGCCGGGATCGAAGACGCCGGTCGCCTCCGCGATGCCCTGGGCGCGGCGCTGCCCGTCGGCATCCCCAACGCGTTCCTCGAGCCTTTCCCCGATCCCCTGGGCGATCTCGTCGCCCGCTTCGCGCGCACGCACGCGCCCTTCACGACGGATGCCGTCGCCGAACGCCTGGGCGTGGGCGTAGCGGTTGCGCGGCTCACACTGCAGCGCCTCGAGTCTCAGGGGCGCCTCGCCAGTGGGTTCTTCCTTCCCGAGGCGTCGGGCGGTGTCCGCGGCGACGAGACCGAGTGGTGCGACGTCGAGGTGCTGCGACGCCTGCGTATGCGATCGCTGGCAGCCATCCGCGGCAGCGTCGAGCCGGTCCCTCCGGCCGCGTACGCCCGGTTCCTGCCCGTATGGCAGCACCTGGGTCGCCCCCTCGAGGGCGTCGACGGGGTGCTCGCCGTGATCGAGCAGCTCGCGGGCGTCCCCATTCCGGCGAGCGCGTGGGAGTCGCTCATCCTGCCCTCGCGCGTGGCGGACTACTCCCCCGCCCTACTGGACGAGCTCACCGCCACCGGAGAGGTGGTCTGGTCGGGCCACGGCACCCTGCCCGGTCGCGACGGGTGGATCGCCCTGCACCCGGCCGAGGCGGCGCCGTTCACCCTGCAAGACCCCGAGGACGCCGACGATCCCGCGCCCGATTCGCTCGAGGCGCGCCTGCTCTCGGCCCTGGAGAGCGGGGGTGCGTACTTCGCCACCCAGCTGAGACAGCTCGTCGGCGCCGAGAACGAGCAGTCCGTCAACGACGCCCTCTGGGCGCTCACCTGGGCCGGCCGGGTGACGAACGACACCTTCGCCCCGGTCCGCACGCTGCTCAGCGGTGGGGGCCAGTCGCACCGCGTCGCGCGCCGCGCACCACGCGCACGTATGTACCGCGGCGCGACCATGCCGCGGGCCACCTCCGCGCCGCGTCCGCCGTCCCTGGGCGGTCGGTGGTCGCTCCTCCCCGAGCGCGAGGAGGACCCTGCCGCCCGCGCCACGGCCTCGGCGAGCCTCCTGCTCGATCGGTACGGGGTGGTGACGCGCGGCGCCGTGCAGTCCGAGGGCGTGCCCGGCGGCTTCGCTCAGGTGTACCGCATCCTCGCCGGCTTCGAAGAGGCCGGACACTGCCGTCGCGGGTACGTGATCGAGAAGCTCGGCGCCGCGCAGTTCGCAGCCTCGGCCACGGTCGATCGGCTGCGCGAGTTCGCCGCGGTCGCCGATCCCCCGCCCTTGCGCACCCTGACGCTCGCCGCCACCGATCCCGCCAACCCGTACGGTGCGGCCCTCGGCTGGCCCGCGATCGAAGGGGTCACGCACCGGCCGGGCCGTAAGGCCGGAGGTCTCGTCGTACTCGTCGACGGTGAGCTCGTGCTCTACCTCGAACGCGGCGGTCGCAGCGCGCTCGCTTTCACCGACGACGAAGCGGTGCTGCAGGCGGCGGCCCGACACCTCGCCGAGACCGCGAAGAAGAGGCGTCTCGAAACCCTCACCGTCGAACAGGTCAACGGGGAGTTCGTCTACGGCACCGCGGTCGGCCGAGCCCTGCGCGAGGGCGGATTCGTCGAATCACCCAAGGGCCTGACGTTGCGCAAACTCACCGCCGGCGACACCCTGCGCGAGGCCGCCCGTGCCTGAGGGCGATACCGTCTACCGCGCCGCGGCGAAGCTGTCGGCGGCCCTCGCCGGCAAGGTGGTCACACGGTTCGACATCCGTGTGCCGGGGAGCGCCACCGCCGACCTGCGCGGTGAGACCGTGCACGAGGTCGCCGCTCGCGGCAAGCACCTGCTGCACAGGATCGGCGGCTTCACACTGCACTCGCACCTGAAGATGGAGGGCCGATGGGACCTCTACCGCCCGGGCGAGCGCTGGCGACGACAGGCGTTCAAGGCGCGGGCGATCGTCGGCGTCGCGGGTGCAGACGCCGTCGGTTTCGACCTCGCGATGGTCGAAGTCCTGCGCACGAGCGACGAGCACACCGTGGTCGGACACCTCGGCCCCGATCTGCTCGCCGACGACTGGGATGAGGCCGAAGCGGTCCGCCGCGTCGCCGCCGACGACAGAGCTGCACACGTCGCGCTGCTCGACCAGCGCAACGTCGCCGGCTTCGGCAACGTGTACGCGAACGAGCTGCTCTTCGTCCGAGGCATCGCGCCGACAACCCCCGCCACGGAGATCGACGTGCAGGCGACCATCGCGCTCGGCGAGCGCATGATCCGCGCCAACCTGCCGCGCCCCGAGCGCACCTTCACCGGCGACAGCCGGCCCGGGCGTCGCTTCTGGGTCTACGGTCGCGAGGGCGCCCCCTGTCGCCGCTGCGGAACCCCGATCCGTGCGACCTCGCTCGGCGCCTCCGCGACGAGCGAGCGCAACGTCTATTGGTGCCCCACCTGTCAGCCCGGCTGAGACGGGCCGCCGCGGCGTCCGCCTCCCGGGCTGCGGCGCATCCCGGCCGACCGGGTCCACACCGCACCCGGATCGACCCGCCGCGCAGCACACGAGAGGGCGCCGCGCAGAACCGACTCTTTCCGCGCCCCGTGTCAAGCCGCCCGGCGCCCTTCGTCCGGCGTGCGAAAACAGGGGGACAACTCCACGCCGCGCTCCGCGCTTCGCGCTTTCCTCGACATCGAGGAAACCGATGACGGTATCGGCGACGAAGAAGCATTCGAGGGAATGAACGTCATTCCCGGCCCGTTGTGATACATGTCGGCTCAACCCGATGGCCGACCGGAGGGGATCGTGGGAAAGAACTACATCGACATCGAAAACGACCACGGCGAGACGCTGCGTTACCGCAAGCACGTCAATGGTCGCGGACTCGTCGCGCACGGCGCGAAGGTCCACCCGTCGGCGCTGGTCGAGAACGGCGCCTACGTCGAACCCGGCGTGCAGATCGCCGCGGGTGTTCGTGTCGGCCGCGGTGCCTGGATCGAGTCAGACGCCGTGATCGGCCCGGAGGCCCACATCGAGCCGCACGCGCACATCTGCGCGGGAGCGGTGATCGGCGCGGGCGCTCACATCGGCGTCCGCACGCAGGTCGGCCACAACGCTCGCATCGCGATGGGGTCGCTCATCGGCGACGACGAGATCATCAACGACGGCGAAGCCGTGGCGACGGATCGACGAGGACTGCGGCTGGCAGCCTGACGAGGTCGTGCCCACCGCGGCATCCATGACCCGCACGACTCGACTGAGCGTGCGGGTTTTCGCTTGTCCGGGCTCTGGCAGTCTCAGGCGAAGATCGCCAGGACCAGCCCGATCAGGGGCAGGGTTCCCTGGATACTGGCCGGGCGCAGGTACTTCGCACCCGAGGTGACCAGGACGAGTGCCGCGGCGAGCATCGACCCCAGCGAGAAGATCAGCAGCGTGCGGCCGACGGCATCGCCGACCCCGTTCACCGTCCAGAACACGATGCCGACGACCGCTCCGATCGCGAGGAACAGGTTATAGAAGCCCTGGTTGTAGGCCATGGGCCGCGTGGCATCCGCCGTCTGCTGGTCGGCGATCCCGAAGACCTTCCACGTCTTCGGCCGCGTCCAGCGCACGCTCTCGAGCACGAAGATGTAGACGTGAAGCAGGGCCGCGAGTCCCGCGAAGACAAGCGCCAGGATGCCGATCATGCCTTCCACGTTAGTGCCGCGGCTAGCCTGGAGCCATGGCGAAAGGCAACGGGTCCCGCGGGCGCAGCGGCGCACCTCGACGCAGCGGGGCAGCGAAGCCCGCCGCGGCAGGGCGTTCACGCGCGGCGAAGCCGAAGGCGAAGGCCGAGCGACCGGCCCCGCCGCCGCGCGAGGAACCGCGGGACTTCGTGCTCGGCGCGATTCCCGGAGCAACCCCCGGCAAGTGGATCGGGCTGTGGCGCGAACGGATGCCGCACGTCGCTCTCGAGCTGCGTGAGATCTCCGTCGCCACCCAGCTCGAAGCACTCGACGAGGTCGACGCGGCGCTCATCCGCCTTCCCGTCGAGGAGTCAGACGACGTGAACGTGATTCCCCTCTACGAGGAGGAACCCGTCGTGGTCATGTCCGCTGACTCCGACCTGACCGCGGCCGACGAGCTCGAGATCGCCGATCTGCGGGGCGAGGTCGTCATCGCGGCCGCCGACGACGTCTTGCACCTGTCGATCCCGGACGCCGTCGCCCCGGCGTTCGCACCCCCGGCCGACACCGCCGAAGCCATCGCGACGGTGGCTGCGGGCGTCGGCGTCGTGATCGTGCCGATGTCCCTTGCTCGCGCTCATCAGCGCCGCGACGTCGAGTACCGCATCCTGCGGGACGGTCCGCGATCCCGGGTCGCTCTCGCGTGGCTCCGCGAGCGCACGACCCCCGATGTCGAGACGTTCGTGGGCGTCGTGCGCGGTCGAACCGCGCGGTCCTCGCGCTGACCGGGCGTTGGTGCACCCACGTTTCGCTCCGTGTCACCCCCTGACGGTGCGGAAAGTCGCCCGCGTAGAATCTCCGGGTGACCGCTTCCCTGCTCTACGTCTGCGTTCGCCCGCAGCGTGAGGCAGCCGTGGCCGAGTGGGCCTCGTTCCGCGACGGTCTCGGCGTGCGAGACGACGACCTCGTGCACCACGACCTCGTTCGCGAGCCGCTGCCGGCGGACCTCGACCGGTACGCCGCGATCGTCGTCGGCGGCAGCCCTTTCAACGTCACCGACCCCGGCAAGACCGACGAGCAGCGCCGCCTCGAGCGCGACCTCGAACGCTTGGCGGGCGCGGCCATCGAGGGCCGCACGAACGCGCTGTTCACGTGCTTCGGCATCGGTGTCGTCACGCGTCTGCTCGGGGGCAGGGTGAGTTTGCTGCACCCCGAGGGCACGGGCCCCACCGACATCGTGCTCACCGAGGCGGGTCGCGACGACGAGCTGTTCGGCATCCTGAATCCCCGCTTCGAGGCGCTGACCGCGCACAAGGAAGGCACGGCGATCGTCCCCCCGGGCGCGACGCTGCTCGCCGAGAACGACGCGTGCCCCGTGCAGGCCTATCGCGCCGGGTCCGGACTGTGGGCCACGCAGTTCCACCCCGAGCCCACGACCGAGGCGTTCGTCGCGCGCATGGTCGTCTACCGCGACGCGGGGTACTTCGATGCCGACGCGTTCGACGAGGTCTCGGCACACGTGCGCACCGCGTCGGTCGAGCAGCCCACGCGCCTTCTGCGCTCCTTCGCCGCCCGATCCGTCGCGGCCTGAGCCGCGCCCGTCGGCGTCGGCACCCCCGACTCGGGTCTGCCCGGGGGGATCACCAGCCGTCAGAAGTCAACCCCGACTGCCATATTTACCTAGCTTTTCTAGTGTTCTAGGTATGAACGCAGCAACGCAATGGCGGGGAAGCGACCTCGCACGTCAGATCGTCGTCCTTTCCACGGTGTCGTTCATGCTGATCGCCGCAGTGATCGGGGCGGGCGCCTTCGGCAACTCGGCCGTGCAGGATCAGCAGGGCGGCGCCCTCAACACCGACGGCTCCTACCTCGCCCCGGCGGGTCCGGCCTTCTCGATCTGGTCGGTCATCTACCTCGGCCTGATCGCGTATGCGATCTGGCAGGCTCTCCCCGGCCAGCGCACCAATGCGCGCCAGCGCGCGCTCGGCTGGCTGATCGCCCTCACCATGAGCCTCAACGGCCTGTGGCTGGTCGCGGCCCGCTTCGGCACGCTGCTGCTCACGGTCGTCGTGATCGTCCTCTTGCTCGCGGCTCTCTGCTGGACGTTCCGCGTCGCCGTGGCGACGCGCGAACCGCGCGACGGCGTCGTCGATTCCGTCCTCATCGACGGGGTCACGGGCCTCCACCTCGGCTGGGTCACCCTCGCCACCGTCGCCAACGCCGCCGCCTGGCTCACGACCATCGTGCCGGCGGAGTGGGAGAGCGCGGCGGATGCCATCGGTATCGCCGTCCTGATCGTGGTCGCTCTCATCGGTCTTTCGATCGCGTGGCGCAGCGCGTGGCGCGTCACACCCGCGCTCGCCCTGGCCTGGGGGCTCAGCTGGCTGGCCGTCGAGCGCTTCAGCGGCGAGCCGCAGAGCGCGCCGATCGGTGTGACCGCGATCATCGTGGCCGCGATCGTGCTCGTGCCGCCGGCGATCGTCAGCGTGCTGCGCCTCATCCGCCCGAGCGTCGACTGACCGCCTAGGCCCTCGGCATCCGTCCCGCAAGAGGGGCGGGTGCCGAAGGTTCCGGGAGTTCAATCGGGGCGTGGACTCCCTCCCCTTCGCCCTGCTCGTCGCCCTCTTCGTCGCAGCCGCCACCGTGGTGTGGGTGGCGGGGATCCACCTGTCCAAGGCCACCGACGTCCTGGACGCGCGTCTGCACCTGGGGAGCGCGCTGGGTGGTCTGATCGTGCTGGCCGTGGCGACCAATCTCCCCGAGATCGCCATCACCGTGTCGGCCGCGGTCTCGGGAAACCTCGAGCTCATCTTCCGCCCGCAGCGGCGGATCATCGGGATGGGCGTGGACTCGTTCGTCGTCCTCGCCCTCTACACGCTGGGTATCGCCGGCCTGTTCGCGGTCTCGGGCTAGCGCGCCGGGCTGCTAGGACCGGCCGAGATCGATCTGCCGCTGGATCTCGTCGCGCGCGCGGCCGAGTTCGCTGTCGGGAAGGTGCCGCGGAGCACCCCACCCTCCGCCGGAGCGTCGGACCGCGGCGAGGACCACCACACACGCAGCGATCATCACGAAACCAGTGGTCGACAGGACAGCGACGAGTCCGGCATCCATGATCTGCTCCTTCGTGAGGTGCACTCCACGCTCCCACCCGCGGCGAGAGCCGTCAACCCCACGCGCAAGGCGTGAACGACGAACGGCCCCGCCCCTTACGAGGTCGGGACCGTTCGTCAGGACGTCAGAGTGCGGGGCCGACGATCGCGCTCGCCCCGGCCGGCACCGTCACCTCGGAGCCATCGAGCACGACGCCCTCCGCCGTCGCCAGCAGCACACGAGCACCGGATGCCACGGACGCCGAGGCCGCGGCATCCGAGAGGTTGACGATCACGACGAGGTCGCGGCGACGTAGTTCGTAGACCCGGCCGCCGTCGGCCTCCCTGGCCGCCGCGGACAGCCCCTCGCGCGACGGGTCGGTCAACTCGGGGCGCTCGCGCCGCAGCTTCGCGAGCTCGCGGTACAGGCCGAGCAGCTGGGCGTGATCGCCCTCGCCCGCCTCGTCCCAGTCGAGCCGGGAGTTCTCGAACGTCGAGGGATCCTGCGGGTCGGGGACGGTGGATTCGTCCCAACCCATCTTCTCGAACTCGGCGATGCGCCCCTCGGCGGTGGCCTTGCCGAGCTCGGGCTCGGGGTGAGAGGTGAAGAACTGCCAGGGCGTCGTCGCGCCCCACTCCTCGCCCATGAAGAGCATCGGAGTGCCCGGGGCGGTGAGCGTGAGCACGGCGGCGGCGGCCAGGCGGTCGTAGCCGAGCGTCTGCGACAGACGGTCGCCGGCGGCCCGGTTGCCGATCTGGTCGTGATCCTGCGCGAAGGTGACGAGGCGCCAGTTCGGAACGTCCTCGGGAATGGGCTTGCCGTGCTTCTCCTCGCGGAACGTCGAGTACGTGCCGTCGTGGAAGAAGCCGCCCTCGCTGACCTTTCGGAAGGCCTCGACGTCGGCGAAGTCCTCGTAGTAGCCGATCGTCTCGCCGGTCAGGGCGACGTGCACCGTGTGGTGCCAGTCGTCCGACCACTGCGCGGTCAGGCCGTATCCGCCGGCTTCGCGCGGGAGGATCAGCTTCGGGTCGTTCATGTCGCTCTCGGCGATGGTGGTGAGCGGGATGCCGCGGTGCGCCGACAGGGCGTCGGTGCGTTCGGCGATCTCCTGCAGCACGTGGGGATCGCGATGGTCGAGCAGAGCGTGCACGGCATCGAGGCGCAGGCCGTCGACGTGGTAGTCGCTCATCCACATCAGTGCGTTCTCGACGATGTACGCGCGGACAGCGTCTTCATCGAGATTGATCGAGTCGCCCCAGGTGTTGCGGCTGCCTTCGCGGAGGTACTCGCCGAACTCGGGCAGGTAGTTGCCCGAGGGACCGAGGTGGTTGTAGACGACGTCCTGGATGACGGCGAGTCCGGCCGCATGGGCCGCATCGACGAAACGCTGGTACGCCTCGGGTCCGCCGTAGGCCTCGTGCACGGTGTACCAGAGCACCCCGTCGTAGCCCCAGTTCCACGTACCGTTGAAGCCGTTCACCGGCAGCAGCTCGACGTGGGACACCCCCAGATCGACGAGGTGATCGAGGCGGCCGATCGCGGCATCCAGTGTTCCTTCGGGGGTGAAGGTTCCGAGGTGCAGCTCATAGATCAGGCCGCCCGCGAGCTGCTTGCCCGTCCACGCGGCGTCGTTCCAGGCGTACACCGAGGGGTCGAACCACGCCGACGCCTCGTGCACGCCGCCGGGCTGACGTCGCGAGCGCGGGTCGGGGCGGAGGTCGTCGCCGTCGCCGAGGACGAAGCCGTACCGCTCGCCGTCGGCGAGGTCGACCGAGGCCGTCCACCAGCCGTCTTTCGCGGATGCCATCTCGACGTCTTCGACGACACTGTCGCCGCTGTCGTCGAGCCGGCGCAGCCGCACCCGCTCTGCCTTGGGTGCCCAGACGTCGATGCTCATGTGGGGTGTTCCTTCGCGTGAGGTGCCGAGGTTTTTCGCTGAGGGAGGGCGTGAGGCGTCGAATCCCGGCGCCTCACGCGATCGGGGGTCAGAAGATCAGCAGGGCCACCGGGTAGACCGCCAGCAGGTCGGCCAGGGGCACGGCGCCGCCGGCGAACGAGCGTCCGGTCAGCACGTCGACGACCGGGGTGTCCGGCAGCAGCACCACCGTGTCGCGCCAGCCTCCCGCAGCCGCCAGGCCGTGCGGCAGACGGGTCGCGACCGCGAACACACCGCCACGATCGAAGGCGACGACGTGGTCAGCCGCCACGCCCACTGCCTCCAGCGGGCGATAGATCTCGAGCGGGTGCTCACGGCGAAGACGCAGCGCGCGCGACGTCACGAGGAGCTTGGCCGCTCCCGTGGCATCCACGGCCGGGGCCGCAGCTCCGGGGGCGTCGATCGCGGCGAGAAGCCGGCGACGCTCCGCGAAGTCGACCGCGCGACGGTTGTCGGGATCGACGAGCGACTGCTCCCACAGCTCCGAGCCCTGGTAGACGTCGGGGACGCCCGGGCCCATGATCTGCAGCAGCTTCGCCGAGAGACCGTTCGACCATCCCGCGGGCGAGATCTGGTCGACGAAGGCGCGCACGCGCTCGGCTGCGGGGCCGGTGGCCGCGTCGACGACCGCGTGCATGCGCTCCTCGAAGGCCTCGTCCTGCTCCCACCAGCCGGTGACCTCGGACGCCTCGCGCGCAGCCTTCTCGGCGTACGCGTGCAGACGTTCGCGGTACACCTTCAACCCTTCGGGGGTGGATGCCGAGGCGGGCCACGCTCCCACGATCGCCTGCCACAGCAGTGCGTCGAAGGGGCCGTGACCGGTCGAGGCGATCCCGCGGAACTCCTCGAGTCGTTCGGCCCAGGTCTCGGGGATCTCGGCCAGCACCGCGATGCGGGCACGCGTGTCCTCGCCGCGCTTGGTGTCGTGCGTCGACAGCGTGGTCATGGCGGTGGGCCACGACGCGTGACGCAGCGCCTGCGCGGTGTGGAAGCCCGCGACGTCGAGGGAGAACTCCCCCGGGTCGCCACCCACCTCGGTGAGCGAGCCCAGCCGGGTGTAACGGTAGAACGCGGTGTCCTCGACGCCCTTGGCCATGACGGGACCGGTCGTCTGCTGGAAGCGCCACGCGACCACGAGGCTCGTGTCGGCGAGCACCGGGACGAGCTTCTCGATCACGTCGCCCAGTTCGGGACGACGCACTTCGGCTTCGCCCGCGGCGGCGTCGAGGTGCGTGCGACCGGCGGGGAGATACGAGCGGTACACCGGGAAGCACGCGAGGATCTCGGCCAGCGCGTCCTGCAGCGCATCGGCCCCGAACTCCTCGCGCAGCTCCGACGGAAGACCGCGCACCAGGCGACGGATCTCCGACACCTGGATCGAGTCGGCGATCTTGCGCTTGGTGTCGTGGATGAGGTCGTGCCAGCCGGTGAGCGGCTCGAGATCGCTGTCGGTGCGCAGGCGCGCGTCGAGGGCATCGAGCGCCGCCTCCCCCGCCGGGTCGGTCAGCACACGGTCGATCGCGGCGAGAGCGTCGTAACCGGTGGTCCCGGCGGTCTTCCACCACGACGGCAACGCCTCGCCGTGTTCGAGGATCTTCTCGCCGAGCACGTAGCCGACCTCGCCCTCGCCGGCCTCTTCGAGCGCGACGGCGAGCTGATCGAAGTACCCGCCCGGATCGACGAGACCGTCGGGGTGGTCCACGCGCAGACCGTCGGCGAGGCCCTCGCGCACCCAGCGCAGGATCTCGGCGTGGGTCGCCCGGAACACCTCCGGCACCTCGACGCGCACGCCCGCGAGGGTCGTCACGGCGAAGAAGCGGCGGTAGTTCAGGTCGGCCGCTTCGTCCTGCCAGTAGCGCAGTTCGAAGTTCTGCGCGTCCAGCAGAGCTCGGATGTCCGAAGTACCGGTACCGGGGGCCACCGGGAAGGCATGGTCGTAGTAGCGGACCAGCCCGTCGGGAGCATCGTCGGCCGGCGTCGGGTCGTATGAGATCTCGTCGATGACCGCGTCGAGATGGTCGCCGAGCACGGGCACGCGCACCTTGCCGTCACCGAATTCCCAGTCGATGTCGAACGCGCTCGCGTGCGCCGACGCCCGCCCCTGTCGCAGCACGTCCCACCACCACGCGTTGCTGCGTGGTTCCGAGACGCCCATGTGGTTGGGCACGATGTCGATCAGGATGCCGAGCTCCGCCGCGCGCGCTGCCGCGGCGAAGCGGTCGAGCCCCTCGGCGCCCCCGCGTGCGGGGTCGACGCGCTCGACGTCGACCACGTCGTAGCCGTGGTCGGAACCGGGCGTGGCCTCGAGGATCGGCGACAGGTACGCCCACGAGACCCCGAGGTCACGGAGGTATCCCGTGACCTCGGCGGCGTCGTCGAGGGTGAACGCTTCGCGGATCTGCAGGCGATAGGTCGAAAGCGGATGCCGCATCTCGCTCACAGCTCCGGCTTGGGCGCCTGACCGGGCAGGTCGTCGGTGCCGACCACCGGGATCTGCGCGGTGAGGGAGGCGGCGACCGAGTGGTCGACCTCGGGCTCGGGCAGGTGGTGCTCACGCAGGACCATGAGCGACTTCGGCTCGAGCGGCAGCGTCTCACCGGGGCTCAGCGGCTCGGTGTTCGCGCGCTCGCCGGCGGTGTCGACGTAGGCGTCCCACTTCGGCGCGTACTCGAAGTCGGGCAGGCGGAAGTCGACCTTGTCGTCACCGGCGTTGAACAGCACGAGGAAGTGGTCGTCGCTGATCGACTCGCCACGACGATCGCGCTCGCGGATTCCCTGGCCGTTGAGGAAGACGCCCACCGCGAGGCCGAAGCCGTTGTCCCAGTCCTCGGGCTGCATGAGCGAGCCGTCGGGACGCAGCCACACCACGTCGGGAATGGGAGCGCCCTCCTCCATCTTCACGGGGCGACCGTCGAAGAACCGGCTGCGGCGGAAGGTGGGGTGCTGCTTGCGCAGTCGCGCGAGGGCGGCCGTGAACTCGATGAGCGGGGTGTCGATGTTCGTCCAGTCCACCCACGTGATCTCGTTGTCCTGCGCGTAGCCGTTGTTGTTGCCGCCCTGCGTGCGACCGAGTTCGTCGCCGTGCAGCAGCATCGGCACGCCCTGGCTGAGCAGCAGCGTCGCGATGAAGTTGCGCTGCTGCTGCGCCCGACGCTTCAGGACGTCCTGATCGTCGGTCGGCCCCTCGACGCCCATGTTGCTGGAGCGGTTGTGCGATTCGCCGTCGTTGTTGTCTTCGCCGTTGGCGTCGTTGTGCTTCTCGTTGTACGACACGAGGTCGCGCAGCGTGAAGCCGTCGTGCGCGGTGACGAAGTTGATGGATGCCACCGGGAAACGTCCCGAGTGCTCGTACAGGTCGGCCGAACCGGTCAGCCGCGAGGCGAACTCGCCCAGGGCCTGCGGCTCGCCGCGCCAGAAGTCGCGCACGGTGTCGCGGTACTTGCCGTTCCACTCGGTCCACTGGGGCGGGAAGTTGCCGACCTGGTAGCCGCCGGGACCGACGTCCCACGGTTCGGCGATGAGCTTGACCTGCGAGACGATCGGGTCCTGCTGCACGAGCTCGAAGAAGGTCGCGAGCTTGTCGACCTCGTAGAACTCGCGGGCGAGGGTGGATGCCATGGTCGAAGCGGAATCCGTCGACGTGCATCTCGAGCACCCAGTAACGCAGCGAATCCATGATCAGCTGCAGCGTGTGGGGGTTGCCCACGTTCATGCTGTTGCCGGTGCCGGTGTAGTCGGTGTAGTAGCGCTTGTCGTCGTCTTCGAGGCGGTAGTACGCCTCGTTGTCGATGCCGCGCATCGACAGGGTCGGGCCCATGTGGTTGCCCTCGGCGGTGTGGTTGTAGACCACGTCGAGGATGACCTCGATGCCGGCGGCGTGCAGAGCCTTGACCATGGCCTTGAACTCCTGCACCTGCTGACCGTGGTCGCCGGTCGAGGAGTAGGTGTTCTGCGGGGCGAGGAACGCGATGGTGTTGTAGCCCCAGTAGTTCGACAGCCCCTTCTCTTCGAGGGTGGAGTCGTTGACGAACTGGTGCACCGGCATGAGCTCGATCGCGGTGATGCCGAGCTTCTGGAGGTGCTCGATGACGGCGGGGTGGGCGATGCCGGCGTACGTGCCACGCAACTCCTCGGGTACGTCGGGGTGCAGCTGGGTGAGGCCGCGCACGTGGGCCTCGTAGATGAACGACTCGGCGTAGGGGATCTTCGGCTGGCGGTCGCCCGACCAGTCGAAGAACGGGTTGATGACGACGCCCTTCATCATGTGGGCGGCGGAGTCCTCGTCGTTGAACGAGTCGGGGTCGCCGAACTCGTAGCTGAAGACCGCCTGCCCCCAGTCGACCTGGCCCTCGACGGCCTTCGCGTACGGGTCGAGGAGCAGCTTCGCGGGGTTGAAGCGCTTGCCGTTCGCGGGGTCGTACTCCCCGTGCACGCGGTAGCCGTAGCGCTGCCCCGGCTGGATGTTGGGGAGGTAGGCGTGCCAGACGAACGCGTCGACGTCGATCAGCTCGAAGCACGTCTCCGTTCCGTCTTCCTCGAAGAGGCAGAGCTCGACCTTCTCTGCTCCTTCACTGAACAGGGCGAAGTTCGTCCCGTTACCGTCGTAAGTGGCCCCGAGGGGATAACTGGATCCTGGCCATACCTGCTGCACGTCGCTCACGATAGACCAGCGTTGTTTCCGCGAACGGCCGCGATGACGCCTGTTGACAGGCGGTCTACCCCCGACTAAGGGCGCAGGTGCCTACGCCCGCTCCGGCGGATGCCGCAGAAGCTCGATGCGCTCGTCGAGGTACCGCCCCAGCGGCATAAATCCTCCGGCTGCGCTCCATCGCACGAGCGGCTCTCCGTCGCGGACGGATACGGGCGTCGACGATGGCCCGACCGCTGCAGGGTCGATGACCTCCCACCCGATGTGCACGCTCTCGCCCTCCGGCACCCCACCTCTCGCCGCGGCGGCCGAGAGCTCGGCGCGGCGGCGCTGCGACTCCGCGGCGAATCCGCGTCGGACCTCCGGGCGCGAGCGCACGATGTCGCCCGTCGCGAGAAGCGCGTCGTCGGTCAACAGGAGGACCCCCAGGTGCCAGGCCGTGCCGCGCGGCGAGACACGGGCGGCACGCGGGATACCGAGCAGGCGGCGCCCCTCCTGCAGCTCGCCGAGTCGCTCGCGCGGGGCGCCGGCCAGGCGTGCGCGAGCGTCGTCGAGGATCGTGGAGAGGGAGGAAGCGCTCATCGATCGGACCCTTCGTGACGTGCGGCTTCGGCGCGCTGGACGGCCTCGATCGCGGCCCGCACGGCATCAAGAGCGCGGATCTGCGCGTTCGTGCGCTGGGTCAGTACGTCCTCCGCTTCGGCGGCGTCCCTCTCGGCGCGTTCCAGATCGGCGCGAAGGCCCTCCACACGCTCGCGGGCGCGCGTCGCTCGCTCGGTCGCCGAGTCGACACGCCGGTCGGCAGCGGCGTTCTCGCGGTCGGCGTCGGCCTTCGCACGCTCCGCTTCGCGCACGGCCCGTTCCGCCGCCTTGCGCGCTCGACGGGAGGCGAGATCGTCCCGGGTGGGAGCGGGCCGCGGGAGCTCGCCCGGGACGGAACCGGCCACCGCTTCGCCGAGCGCCCCGTCCCGCAGTTCGGCGAGGTCGATCGCCGACACCAGACGCCCCGTGAGCACGGCGGCCGCCGCCGTGGCATCGACGACCGCGGCGTTGACGGTCTTCTCGACGGCATCCGACATCGCCCCGCTCAGCGGGCTCCCCGCCTCGGCGGCGAGCTCTCCCGCCCGACGAGCGAGGGCGACGACCAGGTGCCGGCGCTGACGCCCCAGTCTCCCGAGCTCGGCGGCATCCAGATCCTCCTGCGCCTCGTGAAGGGCGCGCGAGAGTTCCACGGCCTCGCCGAGCTGGCCGTCGCGCACGAGCAGGTTGACGGCCCAGGCGGCGACGGTGGGCTTGCGCAGCTTCGCCACCCTGCGCCCGACGGCCCCGCCTTCGGCGGCAGCGCGTTCGTTACGCGCGGCGGTGAAACGCGAGGGCGGGAGGCTGAGGAGTTCGGCGGCGACCTCGTCCACTCGGGAGTCGTCGTCGCTCATCGCTCCATTGTGTCGCGCGCGTCAGAGCGAGACCACTCCGGGGTGCGCACCGCGGATCTCGCGGTGGAGCCGCTCCATGCGGGTGTCGAGCTCGGCGGCGGTGTCGGCGGCGTTCTTGAGCTCGGCGAGCAGATCGTCGGGGACGAGGCGGTCGTACTTGTAGTAGATCTTGTGCTCGAGGCTCGCCCAGAAGTCCATGGCGATCGTGCGGAACTGCACCTCAACGGGCACGTCGACGCGACCGGTCGACAAGAAGACCGGTACCTCCACGATCACGTGCAGGCTCTTGTAACCGTTCGCCTTCGGCTGGGCGATGTAGTCCTTGACGTCGCGCACGGTGATGTCGTCTTGGCGGGTCAGCAGGTTCGAGAGCCGATAGGCGTCGTCGATGAAGCTGCACGTGACCCGGATGCCGGCGATGTCGGTGATCGAGGCACGGATGGAGTCGAAGTCGGTCTCGATGCCCTTGCGGCGGACCTTGTCGACCAGGCTGTCCGGCGACTTGACCCGGCTCGAGACGTGCTCGATCGGGTTGTAGGCGTGCATCTCTTGAAACTCTTCGCGCAGGATAGAGATCTTCGTCTCGACCTCGGCGAGCCCGAAGCGGTACTCCATCAGGAACCGCTGGAACTCGTCGCGCATCGCTCGCAGGGCCGCACTCGAGACGGTGATCTGCTGTTCGTCCAGCGGGTCCGACATGCGCACGAACGTAACGGACACGACTACGAGGCCGCTGAGAGCCTCACGCCCGGGGTGGTTCCGCCGAGGCGCGCGGGACCAGCTCGCCGTCGATGACGTCGATGCCGATCAAGCCCTGGAACACATCCGGAAGGTCATCCGGGTCGTTCCCCGATTCAGGATGCCGAGGCGTGGGGGGATTGGTCACGGCGCCCTCCTTCCGTGCTCTTTCCTCACTGTGGCAGGCGAACCCGCCACGCCCGGCGGTCTTGACACCTGGCATCCCGCCGCGTATCCGCGACACGCTCTGGCGTATCGTGGGCCGCATGGGGACCATTCACTACGGCGGCAGCGGCACGACCGTGCACATCGAGGACCGCGCCCTGGCTCACCTGAAAGTCGTCATCTCGACCAAGCTCCGCCGCGGCGAGAGCTTCACGTTGTCGTGGCGACACCGCGACGACGAAGAGCGCGGCCGCAGCACGCTCTGGCTGCACCCGGCGATTCCGCTGCGTTTCGTCTTCGACGACAGCGAACCCACCACGCTCAGCCGGGAGTGGATCGAACGACTGGCCGACTCCGCAAACTCGTCGGGCGGGATCATGCTCGTACCCGAGGACATCAGCCCGACTGCCGAGTCCGAGAAGAGCTGACGCTCACCCCTCTTCGACGAGGGCGTCCTCGCTCGGCTCGGGCGTGATCGCCAGACCGTTCGGGCCGGATGCCGCGAGCATGAGGTCTTCGACCCAGACCCGGTTGATGCGCGGCTGACGGCTGCCGTAGAAGTGGAACTGGATCGGCACAGAGGGGTGCATCCAGAAGCTGCGCCGACCGCTGCCGTCGCCGACCTCGACGTCGAACATGAACGACTCGGAACGCCGAAGCTTGTTCATCACGACGATGCGCAGGTGTGCGAGCGTACGGTCGTCGATGTCGACCGCGTTGGCAACGGTGTCGTAGATGAATCTACCCATGCCGTCGAGCCTATCCGAGGAACGCACGTCGAGCCGCTTTCCGGGATGCCACGTCGCGTCGCGCGAATCAACCCCGGTGGGCGGCTCGTTCGGGCACGACTAGCGTGCCGGTGTGGGAACGCTTTACTACGGCGACGTCGCGTCGCCGATCGAGATCGAGGATCGCGCCCTGGCGCACGTCAAGGTGGTCATCGCGACCAAGCTCCGCCGCGGCGAGAGCTTCACCTTGTCGTGGACGCACGGACCCGGCCAGGAGGTGGGGCGCAGCACCGTGTGGCTGCATCCTTCGATTCCGCTGCGCTTCGTCTTCGACGAGCCGGAGCCGGCTCTGTTGAGCCGAGCGTGGATCGAGGCGCTCGCGACGTCGGCGAACTCGTCGGGTGGGCTGCTGCTCGTCGACGAACCGGACTCGTCCGGCTCCTAGATCAGACGACCGTCTGGTCGAGGATCTCGCGCGCACCCTCTTCGACCGCGGTGGGTACCACGAGGGGACGCCCAGCCGAGAAGGCCTCCCACTCGCGGAGGACGATCGCCTCGACGTGGGTCGGATCCTCGAGCGGGTAATCCGCCCGCAGGCGGGCCACCACAGCTCGGAACGAGGCGACCTCGACCCCGTCGACTTCGCGCAGGTTCTCAGCGTGGGCGCCGGCCGCTGCGGGCGCGACGACCGCCGCGTCGCTCACCGGATCGTGCATGGCTCCATGGTTTCACGCCGCGAATGCGCCGCCTAATGTTTCGGCGATAAGTAGGCGGACTACCTACCTAGCGACGCCCGTCAGCGACCGGGCTCGGCCTCGACCGGGTGCGGGTCGACCTGATCGACGGCATCCTGGAGCCGGCCGAGGCACGCGATCACGGCCGCGCTGTCTTCGGGGCTCATGTCGACGACCGCCGCCATCATGCGGGCGTGCATCGACCCGAGAGTCGCGCGCACCTCTTCGTCGCTCACTTCGGTCGCGACGATGAAGATGCTCCGCCGATCGGTGGGGTGAGGGACACGGGTGACGTGGCCCGTCTTCTCGAGGCGGTCGACGATCGCCGTCGTCGAGGCCGTCGAGACCCCGAGGTATCGGGTCAGCTCGCTCGGAGATACCTGCCGGCCCTGCCCCGCCGCCTTGATGAGGTAGCGCAGCACCAGGAGCTCGTTCTCGCCCATCGACATCGACTCGCGCGTTCGACGACGCATGGCGACCTCGGCAGCGCGATAGACGCGAAAGGCCTGGAGGACGTCGACGGCTCGGCGACGACGATCCTCATCGCTCGCGCCGTACCAGTAGCGCGACTCGGACCCTGTTTCCACCTGGGCATCTTATGCCAGGCTCCGCGATCAGCCCCCTGCCGATGCATCGAATGGACGGGTACCATCGAAGTACAACGGTCGACTACTTTATCGGCCTCAAAGACACTAGCTCATCGAGAGAACCGAGGAGGACAGATGAATGACGCGACGACCGCCGACGACGTGGTCAGAGCTCTCAACGACCTCACCGACTCCGGCGTTGCATCCGAGCGGCAGGCTCTTCACTCCCTCGGTATCGGTCCGAACGACGCCAAGGTTCTGCGGTTCCTCCTGCAGCGCTCCCCCGAAGACGAACCCGTGACCCCGCGGATCCTCGCATCGATGCTGGGCATCTCGTCCGCGGCCACGACCGCGCTCATCGATCGACTCGCGGATGCCGGATGGGTCGAACGCGAGCCGTACCCGGGCGACCGCCGGTCCATCGTGGTGCGCGAGACGATCGACGCCGATTCCCCCGCCCGACGCATCCTGTCGGTGCGGAGCACATCGGCGGCGGCGGCCGCCGAACGGCTGGGACCCGCGGAGCGACGCATCGTCGCCGACTTCCTCGACGACATCGCCCGCGGTGAGCGTCAGGACATCGACGGCATCTCGGCACACGAAGAGGCGTCCCGCGCGTCCTGACGAGGGGACGGCGGGACGCCTCGAAAATCACTCGGTGGCGCGACCGGTCTCGTTCTGCAGTCGGTCGATCTGCTCCGATGCCTCGGCCTTCGTCAGGTCGGCGGGGATCTCTTCGCCGGCTTCGCGAGCGAGCGTGTCGAGGTAGCTGCGCTGGGGAGCGGTCATCGGCTCGTCGCCGGTCACCCAGTCGGACGGATCTTTCTCGGCGGGGTTGTCGCCCTCGCGGACGGCACCCAGGGTCTCTTCTTCACGGGAGGTATCGCTCATGCAGGAAGGCTAAGCGGGGCTCCCGACACCGGGACCGGGATTGACAGGTCACCCAGGCGGGTAGGGCATCCTGGGGCGGTGCCCGAAAAACCGCGTCCCGCCGACGTCGACGTCCAGACGTATCGCCGTGGCCCGTCGCGCACGCGCGTGACGCGCGTGCCCACGACCGCGGACACCGGGCGCTCCTTCGTGCTCGTCGCCGGCATCGGAGTCGCGTCGACGTACTTCGAGTTCCTCGCGCCCCTGCTGGCCGAGGAGGGCGAGGTGTACGCGCTCGACCTCCCCGGGTTCGGCGGGGTCCCGGCATCCGGAGAATCCCCCACCGCCGCCTACTTCGCCGATCAGGTCGAGGGGGTGCTCGATCACTACGGCCTGGACGACCCCGTCCTGATCGGGCATTCGATGGGGACGCAGGTGGTCACCGAGGTCCTCGCGCGCCGCCCCGGCCTCTCGCACGCGGTGCTGGTGAGCCCCGTCGTCGACGAGGCGGAGTCCACCGCGATCGTGCAGGGAGTGCGATTCGTCCAGTCGACCGTGCGCGAGTCGATCCACATCGCGCTGCTCGCCGTGTCGGCCTATCTGCTGTGCGGGTTCCTCTACTTCTTCGAGGCGCTGCCGCACATGCTGCGCTACCGCATCTCGGACCGCATCGGCGCGGGACGAGCGACGCTGCTGCTCATCCGGGGCGAGCACGACCGCCCCTCGCCCCGTCGCCTGCACTCGAGACTCGTCGCCCGCGCGCACAGGGCTCGGCGGTGGGAGATCGAGGGCGCCGCTCACTGCGTCGTGAATAGCCACGCCGTCGGGGTCGCTCGGCTCGTGCTGCGGCACATCGACGACGACCTGGCGCCGAAGGGGCGGATGCCGGCGTCGGAGGCGGCGGTGCCTCCCGCCGCTCACGCCGACCTGAGCATGGTGCTGGGAGCCGTGGCGAGCCGCCTCGCGGAATGGATCAGCGCGGCCCGTCACGACGAGGACGGGGTCGAGCGCGCGAAGGCCCGCCATGCGCGCGTCCTCTGGGACGCCTACCGCCCCGGGCGCTGAGTCCTAACCCGGCGACCCGAGCGGGGCAACCCCCACGACGGCTCGGTCGCCGACATCGAGCATGGGAGCGTGTCGACTCGCCCGCGCACCCGCCGCTCATGACCGTCCCCGCCGCCCTCGACCCCCGCCGATGGTGGTCCGACGCGATCACGACCGACCGCCTGCTGCTCGCCGCCAAGACCGCTGCGGCGGCGGCGCTGGCCTGGTACCTCGCCCCTCTCGTCCCCCTCGCGCAAAGCGAGTACTCGTACTACGCGCCGCTCGGAGTGCTGGTGAGCATGTACCCGACCGTCGCGCGCTCCGCCTCGAGCGGGGTCCAGGCCGTGGTCGGTCTGGCACTCGGAATCGGCCTGGGCCTGGCGAGCCTCGCCGTCGTCGGCACGGGCCTGCCCCGCATCGTCGCGGTGGCCGCCGTGATCCTGATCGGGGTGCTGCTCGCGGGGGTGCGCGCCCTCGGCGTCGGGCGCGACTGGGTGGCCATCGCGGGACTCTTCGTGCTGCTGCTGGGCGGCGCCGACCCCGACGGGTACTCCGTGTCGTACCTGGTCACGATGGCGTTCGGTGTGGTGGTGGGCGTCGTGGTGAATCTGCTCGTCGTTCCGCCGCTCCGGGTGAAGAAGGCCGACGACCGACTGAGTCGCCTTCGCGACGCCCTCGGCGAGGCGCTCGGGGCGATGTCGACCTCGCTCGCGGGCCGCTCCTTCGACCCCGAGGCCGCCGACCGGGCCGCCTCCGCGCTGGAGGACACCCTCGTCGAGGTCCGCGAAGAGGTCGACCTGGCCGATGAGAGCCGTCGTTACAACCCGCGCGGCCGTCGGCTGAAGACACCGCGCGACCTCGATCGACGCCGTCTGGACGCCTTGACCGGCACCGCGGATGCCACCCGTGAACTGGCCGCGGCACTGGCACGACTCACCGTGGGTCCCGACGTCGACACCCGTCTTCCTGCCGAGGTGCGCCGCACCCTCGCCGACGCGATCGACGCGGTCTCGCCCCTGGTCACGACGCCACCCGAACCCGAGGCCGACGCGGGCAGCCTGCGCGCGGCGGAGAAGTCCCTCACGCGCTACACCGAGAGCCTGCGCGCCCTCGACGCGCACGAGGAGCCCCTCGACGCGTGGGAGGCCGCCGTCAGCCTCCGCCGCGTGATCGCGGCGTGCGGGCCGTTCTCGGACCCGGATGCCGACACCGCGGCGCGTTGAGAGATCCGGGGCCGCGCCAGCTCAGCCCGGCGCTCCGCCCACGGCGTCGAGGGCGCGATCCAGAGCGGCCGCGGTCGCGTGCCGCGCAGCGGCCGGGACGGCCGCCAGGAAGCCGCCGACGAACGTGTCCCCCAGGCCGATCGTCGTGGGATCGGCGGTGTCGACGAGGTACGCCGGCACGCCGACCGCCTTTCCGCTCCGCTGCAGGGCAGCGACCACCGCCGCTCCCCCGGGATGGCGCGCGAATCTCGCGGTGGCATCGAGGTCGGCTGCCGTGCACGCGTCGCCGAGCCGGTAGCGCGTCGCCGCGGTGCGCACGGCGCTCTCGAGTCCCGTTTCGTGCCGCGCCGCCGAGGGACCGACGGCGAGCGCCCAGTACTTCGTGTGCACGACCAGCGCCCGTGCCGGAATGAGCCCGTGCGCCTCGGCGAGGGCCGCCGCGACGTCGTCCGGCGAGAGCAGATCGACGGAGCGCCCCAGGTACTCCTGCAGTTCGTCCTCGTTCATGCCGTACACGTCGATGCGCTCGAGCAGTCGCCTCCGTACGCGGGCGGAGAGCTCGCGCTGGTAGAACCCCGCGTCTTCGTAGTACACGAGGGCATCGGCGGGAAGACGGCGCATCGCGCTCACCAGGTCGTCGAGCCGGGCCTCGAGCAGATCGGCATCCTGCATGGTGTTGAAACCCGAGACGAGGAAGGCCGCAGCCGACTCGAGAGCGTCGCCGAGTCGGTCGGCGATCGCCATCTCGCGGTTGGGCGCGTCATTGGCGAAGATCAGGCGATTGGAGGCCGTGGCCGTCACCGCTCCGTCGACCACGCGCACGGTCGTGCCCTCGGGGTACTGCACGATGAGGTGCGGGTCGAGGGTGTCACGCGTCGCCGACGAGACGATCCTCATCGACGACGGCAGAAGTCGCCGGACATTGTCGTCGATGCTGACGAGGTGCTGCACCGTCGGGATGCCGATGCGATCGAGCGCGATCCCGGCCCGCACCCCCGTGCCGCCCAGGGTGACGTTCTTGTCGAAGTGCGCCGCGAAGCGCTCCACGATCTCCGACGAGAGCACGAAGCGCTCGCCTCCCCCGCCGGTGGCGAGGAAGGCGAGCACCGTCACGATGAGCGCGCGCTCGTCGATGATGGGCGTCGTGGTGGTCAACTCGTCGAGCCGGATGCCGTGCTCCGCCGCGAGGGCGGTGAGCACCTCGGCATCCCACCGGATCTCGTAGTCGACGGTTCCGCCGAGCCCGAGGACGAGGTCTTCCCCCATGGCGCCGGTCTCCTTCGATCAGTACAGGTCGGCCTTGCCGGCGGCGCCGAACAGGTCGATCTTCTCAGCGGCGATGACCTTCATCGCCGCGATGCACTCGGGCTGGATGGCGTTGGGCTCGCGCAGGCGACGGTCGGTGCCGAGCACCTCGCGCATGCGGTCGTGGTAGGCCACCTTGATGTCGCTGGAGATGTTGATCTTGTTCACGCCCAGCTCCACCGCCCGGCTCAGCTCGCCGTCGGGGTTGCTCGACCCGCCGTGCAGCACGAGCGGGATGCCGACCGCCGCCTTGATCTGCTCGAGCAGGTCGTGGCGCAGCTCGGGGTTCTTCTCGGCCGGGTAGAGCCCGTGCGAGGTGCCGATGGCGATGGCGAGGCTGTCGACCCCGGTCTGCTCGACGAAGCGCACGGCGTCGTCGACGTTGGTGTAGATGATCTCGGCGGCACCGGACTCGCCGTAGCTGTCGTTCGCGCCGATTGTTCCGAGCTCGCCCTCGACTTGCACGCCGACCGCGTGGGCGGCTTCGACGACCTTGCGGGTCAGGGCGACGTTCTGCTCGAAGGGCTCGAGCGAGGCGTCGATCATGACCGAGGTGAAGCCGGCCTGGATGGCCTGGACGATCTGCTCGTACGTTCCGCCGTGGTCCCAGTGGATGGCGACGGGCACGCTCGAGCGGTGCGCGCGAGCGTGCATCGCGGGGATGAGGTCGGTGGTGATGTGCGAGACCTCGTCGGGGTGGATGGCGATGATGACCGGAGCGTTCTTCTCCTCGCTGATGTCCATGATCCCGGTGAACATCGCCCAATCGCTGATGTTGAAAGCCGGGATGGCGAAGCTGTGGGCGTTCGCTACGTCGAGGATGGACTTGCCGGTGTAGAGCACGGATTTCTCCTTGTTCGGGGTTGGGTGTGCGGAGGTCAGCTCTTCACCGAGCCGGCCGTGAGGCCGCTGATGAAGAAGCGTTGGAAGAAGAGGAAGAGCAGCAGCACGGGGATCGAGCCGAGGATGCTCATCGCCATGATCTGGTTCCACTCGTAGGAGTGCTGGCCCATGAGCAGCTGGATGCCGATCGGCACGGTGCGCATGTCGATGGTGCGCGTGAGGGTGAGGGCGAAGAGGAACTCGTTCCACGCGATCATGAACGTGTAGATCCCCACCGAGACGATCCCGGGGATCGAGATGGGCACGAGCACCCGCCAGAGGGCGGTGAACGAGCCCGCGCCGTCGACTCGGACGGCCTCGTCGAGTTCCTTCGGCAGGGTGTTGAAGTACCCGGTCATCATGATGATCGCGTAGGGCAGCGTGAACACCATGTACGTGAAGATGAGGCCCGGATAGGTGTTGTAGAGGCCGAGCCCCACCATCAGACCGAAGTACGGGATCAGCAGCGTGATCGGCGGGACCGCCTGGACGCTGACGATGATGACGTTGACGACGCGCTTGCCGCGGAACTCGAATCGGCTGAAGGCGTACGCCGCCTGGATCGCGACGAGCAGCGTCAGGATCGTCACCGCCCCCGCCACGACATAGCTGTTGATGAAGAAGCGCACCGTCTCGGGGTTGGTGAAGATCGAGATGTACGCGTCGAGCGAGAAGGTGTCGGTGATGAGGCGCGGGGGGAGCTCGAAGATCTGCGTGTTCGACTTGAACGAGCTCGAGAGCATCCACAGCACGGGACCGGCGGCGAAGACCGCGCCGATCAACAGGCCGATGAGCACGCCGGTCTTGGCGAGCCGGCGGCGCGCGATCGCGCTGGTGGCGCGCGGGCGCGCGGTCGTGGTCGAGGCCATGGTCAGTCCCTCGCCTTCTGGTGGCGGACGTAGAGCACCGCGATGATCATCGACATCACCAGGACCAGCACCGCCGAGGTGGAGGCCATCGAGAAGTCGTACTTCGCGAATGCGAGCTTGTAGGTGAAGGTGCTGAGCATCTCGGTGACGTCGATGGGACCGCCGCCCGTGGTCAGCCAGATGAGGGCGAACTGCTGCGACGTCCAGATGAGGTCGAGCAACAGCAGGCTCACGATGATGGGACGCAGCTGGGGGACGGTGACGTTCCAGAAGCGCTGCACGGGGCTGGCACCGTCGACGGTCGCGGCCTCGTAGAGGTCGCTCGGAATCCCCTGGAGACCGGCGAGCAGGCTCACCATGAAGAACGGGTAGCCGGCCCAGATGTTGATGAAGGTGACCGTCCCCAGCGCCAGTTGCGGCGAGGCGAGCCACTCGATGTTCGTGTGGAGCAGGAAGTTGACGATGCCGTTCGGGGCGAGCAGCATGCGCCACAGCACGGCGATGACGGCGACCGTGAAAAGCCACGGGAGCACGTAGAGCCCGCGGAAGATCGCCCGGGGGACCGCGCCGATGAGCCGGCTGTTGAGCAGGAGGGCGAACGAGAGTCCGAGCACGAGGTGCGCGGCGACGCTCGTGAGGGTGAAGAAGAGGGTGTTGCCCGTCGCCTTCCAAAAGCCGGAGTCGGTGAGGATCGCGATGTAGTTGTCGAGACCCACGACCTCGGGGCTCTTGTTGAGGATGACGTTGTCCTGGAACGAGTACCCGATCACCATGACGATCGGGACGATCATCAGGACGAACAACAGGATCAGCGTCGGAGACAGGAACGCGTAGGCCTCGCCGGCCTTGCGCAGCTGCCGGGTGCGGCGGGAGGCGGGTCGTCCGGTGACGATCACCTCGGTGTCGGGGGGTGTGAGAGTGCGCATGGTCATGATGTGCGGCTTTCGCTGAGCGGGATGCCGCACCGCGAGCGGTGGCGGTGCGGCATCCCGGTTCGGGGTCGGATCAGAACTCCGACGTCCATTCGTCCTGCGTCTTGGTGAGCGCGTCGCTCATCGACTGCTGTCCGTCGAGAGCCGACTGGAACTGGGTGCCGAACTGTCGCATGAGCTCCTCGGCGACGGGCAGACCCGTGAACTCGTTCGCCGGGTAGCCCTTCTTGTAGATGTCGAACGCCGTCTTGAACAGCTCGTCGTCCGCGACGAAGGTCGGCACGCTCTCGGTGTTGCCGGGGAACGCCTTGGCCATCGTCGACAGCTCGCTGTTGACGTCCTTGCCCATCAGGAACTGCACGAGCTTGAAGGCGGCATCCTTGTGCTGCGAGTTCTCGGCCACGCCGATGCCCCACGAGGCGTAGGGGATGCCGCGCTCTCCGGTGAAGCCGTCTTCGGCCGGGATCGCCGAGATCGAGAACTTCAGGTCGGGGTTCGACTGTCGGATCAGATTGATGTGGGCCAGCGAGTCGATCATCATGCCGACACGTCCGTTGGTGAACTCCTCGACCTTGTCCTGCTCCTTCATCGTGAAGGATCCGGGAGCGATGACCCCGTCCTCCCAGAGCTGCTGGATGTAGTCGGTGGCCGAGGTCACGGCCTTGTTCGTCAGGTCGGGCTTGCCGTCCTTCAGCATCGACCCGCCCGAGGCCCACACCCATGACATGACGTCGTTCTGCACGCCGTTGGGGGCTTCGAGCGAGAGCGGGAGGACCCACCCCGACACGTCTCCGCCGAGGGCCTTGATCTTCTTCGCCGCGTCGGCGAACTCCGTGCGAGTCGACGGCGGAGAGCTGACACCGGCCTGCGAGAGCAGCCCGTCGTTGGTGAACATGGGGTAGACGAAGTTGACCACGGGGATCATGTAGGTGCTGCCGTCGACCTTGATCTGGCTGGCGAGCTGGCTGTCGTCGTAGCCGGAGTCGCTCATCAGCTTCGACAGATCGGCGATCACGCCCTGCTTGGCGAAGTCGCTGACCCACGCACCGTCGAGACCGACGACGTCGGGCATGGTGCCGGATGCCGCCCCGGCGAAGAGCTGCTCCTTCGTAGAGGCGTAGGGCCCGCTGACGAGGTCGACCTTGATACCGGGGTTCTCCTTCTCGAACTCGTCCATGAGTCCGCGGAACGCTCCGTCGCCGAGCTCCGGCTCCCACCACTGGGCGAACTCGATCGTGACGTTCCCGTCCGACGACGCTCCCGAATCGTCCGACGAGCACCCCGCCATCGCCAGGAGGGTCGTGGCCGCTGCCGCGGCACCGACGAGCTTGATGGCGTTCCGACGCCGGCGCCCGCTGTTGTCCATCATTTCTCCTCGTTGAGATCTGCCGCATTTCGCGCTGTTCTGCGCGTTCTTGCGTCTTTCAGCACGAGTATGCGCCCCTTTGCAAGAAGCCGCAAGAGCTCGATGCAGATCCGTGATAATTCCGGCAGGAGACCGCGTCAATGTCCGCAAACAACGGGCTTGGAGTGCTGTTCTCTGCCGTTTTCGCACAAATTCTGCGGACCGACATGCCGCTCTGTGCTAGAGATGACGGCATGGACGCATCCACCGCCACGGTCAAGCGACGGCTCCCCGCGGGCCGCAAAGCCGAGCTGGCCGCCTACGTCGCCGAGTCGGGCCAGGTGACCGTCGTCGACCTCGCCTCGCACTTCGGCGTCTCGATCGACACGGTCCGCCGCGACCTCGACCAGCTCGATCGCGAAGGGATCGTCGTGCGCACACACGGCGGTGCCGTCAGTGCGATGTCGGTCCCCGGCCGCGACCGCGGCCTCGACGTACGCCTGCAGATGCAGATCTCCGAGAAGGAGCGCATCGCCGCGCTCGCCGCCGACCTCATCGAGGACGGATCCGTCCTCATGCTCAACGCCGGCACCACGACGCTGGCGGTCGCCCGAGCCCTGCGCAATCACCGGAACCTCACGATCGCGACGAACAACCTGCGTATCCCCGCCGAGATCTCCCCCAGCGTGTTCCGCGATCTCTACATCTTCGGCGGCGCGGTCCGCACCATCACCCAGGCCACGACCGGCCCGGTGACCCTGGCGATGAACTCGCACACCCCCGAGGTCGACATCCGCTGCGACTACGCCCTCATCGCGGTCGGCGCGGTCGACGGCTCCGGCTTCTCGACCAGCAACCTCGGCGACGCGACCATGATGAGCGAGATGATCCAGCGCGCGGATCGCACCGCGATCCTGGCCGACTCCTCGAAGCTCGACCGACGCTTGTTCGCCCAGGTGGGCCCCCTCGAGAAGGCCGACTACCTCATCACCGACGCCGAGCCGTCACCCGAGCTGTCCGCCGCCCTCGCCGAGGCCGGCGTGACCGTCGTCACTGCCTGATCAGCGCGCTCACATCCGGGCGTACCGGGCCCGGGCGAAGCAGAAGAGCCCGTACACGACGAGCCCCGCGCCCACGAGCCACAGGACGACCTGCCCGAACGGCAGGCTCGCGAGCGAGCGCAGCGCCGAGTCGATGCCGCCGGCCGCGTTCGGATCGTGCAAGAAGGCCGCGACGATGAAGAGGATGCCGGCGACGCCCACCGCGATCCCCTTGGCGACATAACCGATCATTCCGAAGGTCCGGATGCCACGCCCCGCCGTCCCGCCCGGGCTCGACAGGTTCTTCATGAAGGCCTTGGTGACACCGCGCACGACGAAGGCGACGCCGATCACCGCCACCGCCAGACCGACGACGACCAGGAGGACGATGCCCCCGGGCATGGCGAGAAGCTGCGCACTGAGAGTGCGCGACGACTGCGAGGAGTCCGAGTGTCCGCCCGAGACGATCGTGAAGCCGGTGACGGCGATCGCCCCGTACGCGACGGCCGTTCCCACGTATTTCGCGCGGTGCGCCCAGCGCTTCTTCTCGTCGGGGTCGCGCTCGGCGACGGCATCCACGACCTGCCAGACGGCAAGCGCCACGAGCCCGACGACGACGGCCCAGAGCAGCACCTTGCCCGCCGGAGCCTCGGCCACCTGTTGCAGGGCTCCGCTCTGGTCGGCGCTGTCGCCGCCGCTCCCGGTCGCAGGAGACACCGCGATCACCCCGATCAAGAGGTGCAGAAGCCCGAGGACCACGTAGCCGACGCGTGCGGCGACGCGGAAGGCGGTCGAATCCTGGGCTTTGTCGGCGGCGGCGGAGGCGCTGGTCATCCGGGAACCCTAGCGCTCAGCCGGACGCTGCCACCAGACGTTGCGCGCGGCGCACGCGCCACACCTCGACCAGCGCCCAGACGAGGGTGGCCACCGCCACTCCCTCCAGGAAACCCGCCGTGACGTCGCTGAGCCAGTGCGCGTGCAGGTAGGTGCGGCTCCACATCATCAGCAGCACCCAGACGGCGCCTGCCGCCCAGATCCACCCGCGGCGGAGGATCAGCGCGAGCGTCACCGCGATCGTCGTCGCGACGGCGGTGTGGCCCGAGGGGAACGAGGTCGCCTGGGTCTCGGCCAGCGAATCCATCGGTCGGGCTCGCGCGATGACAGCGGCGAGGGGCGCGCCGATGAGCACGACCAGGGCGATGGATGCCGCGACGTTCAGCGCATCCCACGGGCGCTTGACCAGGACGAAGACGACGGCGGTCGTGATGCCGATGACGATCATTCCGATCGTGCCGCCCACGATGGCGGGGATCCACGCGACGATGACCGCGACCGGGTCGGCGAGCGCGGCCATCGTGTCGTCCCACCACTGGTCGAACGCCAGCGGTGCTCCCCCGTCGAGATCGACGGCCAGTCGCAGCGCCACGAAGAGCACGGTCGCGACGATGCCCACGACCAGGGCGACCGGACGGCGCGCGTCGGACCTCGGCCGGTCGGGGAGGATCGCGGGCTCGTCCGTGGTGGCATCCATTCCGGAATCGTCCCAGGTCGGGATCCCCTCGGGCCAGGACTTGCCCTGCGCCCGAATGCGGGTTCGGCGTCAGCGGGGCCGAGCGGAGGCGATCAGCATGTCGAGCCCGAGCTCGAAGGCGCGGGTGGCCACGGGGTCCTCCGGGTCTTCGTCGGCGAGGGTGTCGAAAGCCGCCGAGAAGCGCGGGAACGCCTCTTCCTGGCCCGTGGGGTCGAACACCACGGAGGGCCCCGACATGTCGAGGACGCTGCCGAGGATGAAGGACTCGAAGGCGGTCAGCAGCGGGATGACATCGCGCAGCGTCCACCCGGCGGCCTCGGCGGCCGCCGCGAAGTCCTCGTACTGCGCGAGGAGGACGGGGGCCGACGCGCGCTCCGTCATCAGCAGCGGCACGACGCGGGCATGCCGGGCGAACGCGCGACGGTACGAGCGTCCCCAGGCGCGGAGCGCGTCTTCCCAGGGCAGCTCCCGCAGCGGCTGCGAATCGATGGGCGCCGACACGAGGGCGCGGACGTCCTCGACCATGGCTGCGCGGTTAGGGGACGTGGTTGTACAAAGACGCGGGGTTGACCCCGAGGCGTGCGGCGACGCGACGGATGCTCGCCCCGTCGGGTCCGTGACGGTCGACCAGGGCGAGGGCGGTTCGCGCGATCAGATCGCGGCTGAGCAGCGGCGTGTGCGGTCTGGCGATGGCGGCCTCCCGGGTCGGTGCGAGCCTGCGGGCGCGGGCTCCGAGTCCACTCTCGCACACATAAAACAAACGGTGTATGTTTACCGCCATGACCACCGAGGACTTCACCGTCGTCGAAGCCGACGTCGCTCGCCTGCGCGCCGCCCTCGACTCCGGAACCGTCACGAGCGTCGAGCTCGTGGCCCGCTACCTCAACCGCATCGCGGCCTACGACCGGGCCGGCATCCGCCTCAACGCCGTGCCCGTCCTGAACCCGCGCGCGTTCGCGCAAGCCCGCGATGCCGACCAGCGCCGAGCCCGGGGCGAGACACTCGGCCCGCTCGACGGCATCCCGTTCACCGCGAAGGACAGCTACCGCGTCACCGGATTGACCGTGGCCTCGGGGTCGCCCGCCTTCGCCGACCTGGTGGCGGGCGACGACGCCTTCGCGATCGAGCGACTGCGCGCGAGCGGGGCGGTGTTCCTCGGACTGACGAACATGCCCCCGATGGCCGCGGGCGGCATGCAGCGCGGCGTCTACGGCCGCGCCGAGTCGCCCTACAACGCCGATTTTCTGCCGTCGGCGTTCGGGTCGGGCTCTTCCAACGGGTCGGGCACCGCCACTGCGGCCAGCTTCGCCGCCTTCGGCCTCGGCGAAGAGACGTGGTCGTCGGGCCGCGCCCCCGCCTCGCACAACGCGCTCGTCGCGTACACCCCGTCGCGCGGGGTGATCTCGGTGCGGGGGAACTGGCCGCTCGTACCGACCATGGACGTCGTCGTGCCGCACACCCGCTCGATGGACGACCTGCGCGTCGTGCTCGACGCGATCGTGGCCGACGATCCGGTGACCGAGGGAGACCTCTGGCGCTCGCAGCCCTGGATCGCCCTGCCGCGTCCCTCCGAGGTGCGCCCCGCGTCGTTCAGCGAGCTCGAGCCGCTGCCGCTCGCGGGGCTGCGCCTCGCCGTCCCGCGCATCTACATCAACGGCGACCCCGACAACGAGTCACCGATCGTCACACGAGACAGCGTCATGCGACTCTGGGGCGATCTGCGCACCGACCTCGAAGCCGCGGGCGCCGAGGTGGTCGAGACCGACTTCCCGGTGGTCGACCGGTACGAGAAACTGCACCCCGGCGACGAGGACTTCCTCGACCGCGGCTTCGTCACCCGGGAGTTCCTCGACGCCGAGGTGGGAGACCTCGCCGTGTGGGCCATGGACGCCTTCCTCCGCCAGAACGGCGATCCGGGGCTGAATCGTCTCGCCGACGTCGACGCGGCGCGCATCTTCCCCCACCCTGCGGGAGCCCTCCCCGACCGCTACGGCATCTGGCACTACGACATCTCTTACGACATCGGCGACTACGTGGCACGGGCCCGGGAGTGGGAGCCCGACTGGCGCGAGGTGGCGAGCCTCGAAGCGGGCCTGCGCGGCCTCGAGCACACCCGCCGCGTCGACTTCGAGGAGTGGATGCAAGAGGGCGGCTTCGACGCCGTCATCTTCCCCACGCAGTCCGACGTGGGCCCCGCGGACGCCGATGTCGCCCCCGGCTCGGCTGACATCGCATGGCGTAACGGCGTCTGGGTGTCCAACGGCAACCTCGTCCCCCGCCATCTCGGCATCCCGACCGTGACCGTGCCGATGGGCACGATGGACGACACCGGGATGCCGGTCGGCCTGACCATCGCCGGTCCCGCGTACAGCGACTCGCGGCTCATCCGGCTGGGATCGGCCGTCACCGCTCTCGGCGAGCGCCGCACGACGCCCCCGCGCACGCCGGCGCTGCCCGACGAGGCCGTCTTCACCACGACGCGACCGGTCGCCGCGGGAGGCCTGCGGGTCGTCGTCGATGCGGTCGAGACCGAGACGGACGGCGACGAGACCGTGGTGCGCTTCAGCGCCACCGTGACGGGCGGATCGGCTCGCGACACCGCCGCCTACGTCGACGGCGCCCGCGTCGAGGCGAACCTGGACGGAAGCCGCCTCCGCGGCACCGCCCGCGTCTCTGCCGCGGCGCACGCGAGCGCCGCGAGCCCCTGGATCGCCCCCTACGGCCCCCTTGTCGTCGTGGTCGTCCGCGACGAGGACGGCGCCGTCGCCGGCGACCTCGCCACCACCGCCGCCTCCCCGCTCTGACACCGCACCCAGAAGGAACACCACATGTGGCGCATGCCCGCAGAATCCGCCCCGCACGAGCGCACCTGGATGGCGTTTCCCCGCGAAGGCATCACCCTCGGGGAGGGCGCGGAATTCCGTGAGCAGGGCTACCGGGCCTGGACCGACGTCGCGCACGCCGTGCGGCAGTTCGAGCCGGTGACGATGGTCGTCGACCCCACCGAGGTGGCTCGGGCCCGACGCATGCTCTCCGCCGACATCGAGATCGTCGAAGCCCCGCTCGACGAGTTCTGGATGCGCGACGTGGGGCCCACCTTCGTCGTCGACCCCGACCACCCGGGTGTCCTCGGCGCCGTCGACTGGATCTTCAACGGGTGGGGCGCACCCGACTGGGCCGAATGGCAGAAGTCCGCCGTCATCGCCCGCGTCGTCGCCGAGCACGCGGGAGCCGAGCGCATCGACTCTCTCCTCGTCGCCGAGGGCGGCGGGCTCCACGTCGACGGCACGGGCACGGTCCTTCTCACCGAGACCGTGCAGCTCGACCCGCGCCGCAACCCCTTCGCCGACCGTGCCCGCGTCGAGGCCGAGATGGCCCGGACGATCGGCGCGACGGATGCCATCTGGCTCTCGCGTGGCCTGACCCGCGACTACGACGACCTCGGCACCAACGGGCACGTCGACATCGTCGCCACCTTCGCCGCGCCCGACCATGTTCTCCTCCACGAGCAGACGGATGCCTCCCACCCCGACTTCGAGGTGTCACGTCTCGTGCGACGCGAACTCGAGACCGCGTTCGCCGAGCGGGGCCGCAGCGTCACCCTCACCGGCATCCCGGCCCCCTCCGCGCTTCGCGACGACGAGGGGTGGCTCGACTGGAGCTACATCAACCACCTCGTCACCAACGACGGCGTCGTGCTCTGCGGCTTCGGCGACGACGCGTCCGACGCGCGCGCTCGCGAGATCATCGCCGACGCCTATCCGGGCCGGCGGGTGGTCACGGTCGACTCGCGCCCCATCTTCGACCGCGGGGGCGGCATCCACTGCATCACGCAGCAGCAGCCGCGGGTGTGATCCGCCCGAGCGCGCGTGAGCGGTCCTCAGCTGCGCGAAGAGCCACCGCGGCGCGCTCTGCGCAGCGGTGAGAGGGCGATGACCAGCGCGGCGAGCACGAACAGCCCCGCGCCGATCCCGAGCGTCACCGGAAGGCCGAGCGAGGTCATGAGCACGCCCGCCAGCAATGCGCCGACGAAGAAGGCACTGCGGTTCACGGTGCGGGGGCTGCCGATGGGCAGGACTACCGAGCGGCGACATCCCCCTCGGGGATGCGGAACTCGTCCACGGTGCCCCGGTGTCCGCAGCCGCCTCGATCTTGGTGGCACTGAATGGGCTCGTCTCCGCGGAACCCGTCCGGCGGGTCGCCGATGCGGCCGGGCGCGTGGTCGGTGATCGACCGCGCGGATCCGGAGATGTCGAGGTCGCCGTCGAGCACCACGCTGACGGTGATCTGGACCGCGAACGCCCTCTCGTTCGAGCAACGCGGGCAGCGGACGCCGGCGAGGCGCTCCGTGCTCTCTCCCGCGGCGCTCTCCGCCTCGGCTGCGGCGATGGCGTCGGATTCGCCCTCGGGCTTTCGATACACCGTGAGCTCGTCCGCGCAGTCGTAGGTGAATCGGGTGATCTGCCCCGAGGGATGCCGCTCGGAGATGCGGCGCGTCCACGGGCTCTCGGCATCGATCCCGACGACCTCGGAATCGGTACCGGCCACCACATCCCCCGTTCGGAGGTCGAACACCGGAAGAGTCACGACGGGGTAGGTGCGGTACTCGTGGGCGGCGGGGACGGTCATGCTGCAGCTCCGATCGGAACGGGGGCGTGGACGTCGCGGGTCAGCGGCTTCGCGCACCATCGGGGTGGCCGGAAGGGTCCACCCCGACTATCGGGTCATCGGCACGACTGCGTAACGAGCCGTCGGCGACCTGAGCCGGTGGGGCGCGCGGGGCACAGCGGTTGCATTCGGCTGCTCCACGCGCGCCGCTAGTCCTCGGGGTCCACCCGCTCCGGGACCACCGACCACATGTATCGCGCGCGCCGCAGATCGCCTTCCTCGGAGCGATCGGCGCTCAACGCCTCGAACTCGTCGAACACCTCCTGAACGCGCTCCTGCAGAAGGCCGACTTCGTCAGGACTCAGGAGGAGCTGACCGGTCGCCATCACCATGTAGACGATGTCGGCGTCCGGTGCGCGGACCGACCGAGCCGCCCAGCAGCTCCTCCATCCGCTGCCGCACCGGCATCAGACGGGAGTCGATCAGCACCATCCGCTGCACCGCGTCGGACTCGACACTGGCCACGAGCGAGTAGCTCGGAGCAGCGGGCACCCACGGCCGCTCGCGCGCATCCGTCGACTCACCGCGGCGGATGAGGCCCGTCGACTCCACCGCGCGGAGGTGATAGCTCATCGCGCTGGGCGTCAGACCCACGAGGTCAGCGAGTTCGGTGGCGGTGGCCGGCCCCTGTCGACGGTAGAGCTCGTCGACCGCCACCAGGCGAAGCGGGTTGGCCATGGCCCGCACCGCGCGAGGGTCGGAGATGATGAGGGTCTGACCGGCCATGAGACCACAGTCTGCCGCCTCGGCGAGCGCCGCGCACCCCGAGGGGGGCGCGACGCTCGCGACAGAGAGGCTCACTCTGGGCGACGGCGGCGCCGGACCAGGACCGCGCCTGTCCCGACCGCGGCGGCAGCGACGGCGGCGAGCAGCGCGAGCGCTGAACCGTCCAGACCCGTGGATGCCAGGCCCGGGCGCGACGTGCTCTGACCGGAGGCGTGGGTCGCCCCGTCCGTCGGCGACGGTGCAGAAGGAATCGGCGCTGACGCAGACGGCTCCGGCGTCGGGGCGCCCGCCGCGGTGGGC
Source organism: Microbacterium sp. SORGH_AS_0421 (assembly GCF_030818635.1). Lineage (NCBI taxonomy): Bacteria > Bacillati > Actinomycetota > Actinomycetes > Micrococcales > Microbacteriaceae > Microbacterium > Microbacterium sp. SORGH_AS_0421. The sequence continues at coordinate 1,571,887 of NZ_JAUTAO010000001.1, read as the reverse complement.
GTCACGATCTCGGCGCGCGCGTCACCGTCACCGAGCAGGTGCAGCACGAGCACCCGGGGCAGCGTGTCGCCCGTCCGGCTGACCGTGAGCGAGCCGGGCTCATCGGCGAACAGCGCGGTCCCGGTGTCGCCGAACGCCATCTCCGGCGCGTAGGCGTCGATCGTGGCCGCCGACGTCTGGTCGACGAGCGCGCTGCGGTATCCGCCGTCGAACGCCGGGTTGTAGAACGAGCGCGTCTGCGCCAGGTACCGGATGGTCGTCTGCGTCGTTCCCGCCGTGTAGCCGAGAGCTTTCAACGATGTCGACATCGTCACCACGCTGTTGTCGTAGACGTTGGTGCCCTGGTCCCCGAACAGGCCGTTCACCGGACGCTCCTCGACCACATTGCCCGTGACGGCATCCACGGTCATGGCGACGGGCATGTCGCCGTCGGCGCCGGGCTGCACCTGCACGACGAAGTCGGCCCGCGTATCGCCATTCAAGTCGAGCTGCACCATGGGCCACGTGAGGGGAGACAAGCGCGCCCACTCCCCGTCCATCTGCACGCCGAAGGTGAGGACGCCTTGCGTCGGATCAGCCAGCAAAGGAGCCGTCGACGACGCGCCCACCGCGAGGATGTCGGCGCTCTCGAGGGTGCGCTGTGCCGAGGTCGCGGGGAAGGTGTCGTCGGGGTCGGTCGCACCGAGGATCAGGGGCACCATGACCGACCGGTAGCGCTCGGTCCCCTGCCCCTGGTCGAGCCCGCGTCCGGTGATCGCGAGTGTGCCCGCCGATCCGTCGAAGGTCACACCCGCGGTCCGGGTCTCGGAGTACGGACGCGGTGCCGCGTACACCGAGAGACGCACGGGGAAGGTGCCCCTCGGACCGGTGGCCTCGACGACGCCGGACGCATCGGCGAGGTACTGCCGCGGGGCGCCGCCCGTCTGAGCGGACATGGTGGGATCGAGGGTGCGGCGAAGGGCGCCGGGGTCGGCGATCCGCAGCGTCAGCGTCACGGCGACGCTCCCGCCCGCGGGGACCGTCACGGTCGAGGGACTCACGTCGTACGCGACGCCCGGCGTCTCGGTGCGCGGGGAGTAGCGCAGGTCGAGGGTCGTGGCATCCGTCCCATCGTTGCCGACGCTGACCGTGCGGGTGAGGACGACCGGCTCGGTTCCGACGTCGACCACGCCGAACGAGGCGCTGAGCAGCTCTCCGTTCTCTTCCGATCGGAGGCTCACACCGCTCTCGACGGCCGCGAGCGCATCGACGCGACCCGTGCCCACGCGCGCGGGTCCGTACGCGCGCGGGTCGGCGCCCGCCGTGACGATGTCGTGGGCGGCGGTGTTCATCACCTGCTGCTTGACGCGCTCGGCCGACCAATCGGGGTGCTCTTGGACGACGAGCGCCGCCACACCGGCCGTGTGCGGTGAGGCCATCGACGTGCCGCTCATCACCTCGCGGCCGGACCCCGTGCCGTTGCCTGCGGACACGATCGAGACGCCCGGCGCCGAGACGTCCGGCTTGAGGACGTCGTCGATGGATCCGTGGGTTCCCCGGGAGGTGAAGGATGCCGCGGTGTCCACGCGGGACGAGTCGAACACCTCGACCGTGCGACGCAGGTCGGAACGCAGCTCGATGGTCAGGCGGTCCTGTTCCATCGCCGGTCGCAGCGCGTCGGTGTCGGAACGGGTGAGCTGGGCACCGGGGATGTCGGTGTTCCCGGCGATTCCGTTCTCGAACGAGTCGGCCTGACTGGTGAGCACGACGCCCACTGCTCCGGCATCCGTGGCGTTGGTGAAGCGCACGGCGGACCCGCAGGCCACGTCGGCGTCATCCCACTCGAGCCAGACGATCTGACCCGCCACCCGCTGCCGATCGACGGCGCTGAAGGCACGGCATCCGTCGGCGTTATCGGGGTCGGTCAGTGCGGTGACGTGCGCCGTCACGTCGAAGGCCCACGAGTACTGCTGCGCGTATTGCACGCGGATCTGTTGCGCGGGATTCTGGGCCGGGTCTCCGATGACGGCACGCGCGGCGTCGGCGAGGCCGTACCCGCTTGCGGAGGCGGCGACGGTGAGCGCGCCCATCGCGGTGCCGGGGCTGCCGCCGACATCGACGACGTCGCCCGAGTTCCCTGCCGCGACGACGGGGAGCACGCCCGCATCGACCAGCACCTCCAGCTTGGCGTTGTCGGGATCGTCGATCGCGCCGTAGTTCGTGCCCAGCGAGAGGTTGACGACGTCGATCTCGGTTCCGGATGCCACCTTCTCCGCGATCCACTCCAGAGCCGCCCCGGTGAGAGACGTGCTTCCTCCGCCGTCGCCGAAGACCTTCAGGGCGATGAGACCCGCCTCCGGCGCCGATCCCGGGCCGATGGAGAACGACGAGCGCACGCTCTCGGACGACAGCGAGGAGTAGTCACCCTGAAAGGTTCGGGAGTCGCGGTCGACGCCGAAGCCGACGGCGGTTCCCGCCACATGCGTGCCGTGGTTGCCGCCGGGGCCGTCGATCGGGTTCGCGTCGGGCACGGGAACCGGGTCGTAGCCGGGGGTACCGGTAGCGCCGTTGTAGCTCGCGCCGGCGAAGTCCCACCCGCCGAGATACTTGTTCGCGTCGTACCACTCCGGTCTCGGGGCGTCGGTAGAGGCGAGGGCCCGCGCGTAGACGTCGGTGGTCCCCGGACCGCCGAAATCGGCGTGCGTGTAGTCCACGCCGGTATCGACGACCGCGACGGTCACGCCCTTTCCGGTGCGCCCCGTCTGCTGCCAGGCGTCGACGGCGCGGGTGAGGGCGTCGGACGCCGCGTTGGCCGGATCGGTGCCGACCGCGGGGAACTCGATGGACTGCGGGACGATGCGGGAGATCTTCTCGACGTCGGGCCGCTCCGCGAGCTGACGCAGGGTGTCGACCTCGGCGCTCACCGCGACGCCCGGCACCGAGTACGTCGAGGTGTAGAGCACGGTGGCATCCGGATCGATGTCGGCCAGATCGCTCGCGACCTCGTCGGTGACCGCGGCGTTGCGCTCCGCGGTGTCGTCGGCGGCGACCCGCGCGGACGTCTCGGAGCCGCCCGCCTCCTCGGTCTTCGTGCGCGCTTCGAGGGCACTGTCGCCCCGCGTCTGCACGAAGACGTCGACGGGTCCGTCGGCCGACAGGATCGAGTCGGGGAGGGCGACCGTGCTGCCGGGGCTGGCCGGGGCGAGAGCGATCTCGTCGAGACCGGCCGGCGCGGCACTGACTGGGGCCGCGGCGCCGAACGAGAGAGTCGTCGCGAGGATGCCGACTCCGGCGAGGGCACAAGCGCGCGAGCGCGCTGAACGTGGAGGGATCATCGTGTTCTTCCTGAACTCAGAGGGCGGGGACGCCGGGGACGGGGAGCGCCGGCGAGAGCATGTCGTCGTCGAAGGGGCCGGGCGCGGGGGTCGCCGTCGGTGACGGCGTCGGTGACGGGGCCGAGGGCGTCTCGGGGCGAGGCTGCGGCAGCGCGGGCGCCTCGGTGACCGGCGCGAGACGCGTCTCGGACGCTGCCGGGGGCGGGGTCGTGGCCATCGGGGCCGGCGTCGTCGTCTCGGACGCAGCCGCTGATGCGGTCACCTGCAGAGGAAGCAGCAGGTTGTACCCGATGACTCCCCCACCGGCCTCCACCCACACCGTGTACCCACCGGGAGCGATGACCTCGAGGGTCACGAGACGGAGAGACAAGCGCCCATCGTCGCCGACCGTGGCGTACGCGTCGGCCCCGGCGGTGAGCGGCTGTCGATTCCACCCGGCATCCCGCAACGAGACCCGGAACGAGGTACCGGGTGCGATGCGGCTCCCGGAGACGACGACGCCCTCGGCGGCGAGCGCGTCGGCCGCGACCGTCGCCGGTGCCAGCGCGATGTCGGAACCGGGGAGCGTAGGGCTCCCCGTGACGCGGAAACGGCCGACCGCGTAGTCACCGGTGGTCGTCGATCGCGCCGTGAGGGTGTACTCCCCCTCCGGAACGGACTTCGGGCTCGTGATCGCGTTGTCTTGGTGTCCTTCTCCGTTCGTACGAGATACGCCCAGCGGAGCGTTGTAGCCGCGCGAGGTCGTCAGCATCAGTTCGTACGTGTCGAATGGGAGGAATCCGTCCACCGCGAACCGCAGGCCCGGGTCGACCGAGAAGTCCGCGACCGAGATCTCGCCGACGGCGGGGGTCAGCGTCTTGTCTCGAACGCGCTCAGCACCCGCGGTCACCGTGAACGACCCCCCGCCTGCAAGCGCTCCGTCGAAAGACTGGAAGCTCAGCAGCCACGTGCCCACTTGAGCGTTCACGCTGGCCATCTGCAGTTCGTAAGAGAACTCGCCGTTCTCGTCGGAGTGCAGACCTTCGTCCTCACCGACGGCGATCATGCTGGTGTCGGGCATGCCGAGGTTGAAGAACACCTTCGTCATCGGGGGGAACCCGCTGGCGTGGATGACGACCGGACTGTCGAGGAAGGCGTCCTGGCTGATGGTCGACGGGTCGCTCGAGACGCTCAGACTCGGGTGGGCATTCGCCGTCACGCGCAACAGCGCCGAACCCGCCTCCCCCGTCGACGACGCCACGGTGATCTGAGCGAGACCGGCCTCGGGGTGCGTGTTCTCGGGGTCGACGTCGAGCGTCCGCACGCGCGTGACGATGGTGCCCTCGGCGTCGGCCGTGAGCGGCGCCCAGTGCTTGGCGTCGCCCGACGCGAACGTGATCCCCACGCGCACGGTGGAGCCGGGCGTCAGCCCGTGCGCGGTGACCTCGACACCGTACGCCCACAACCAGTACTGCTCGGTCTCGTCCTGATCGAGCGACACGGGGATGTCGGACACACCGTCGGGCGCGGCCGCGATGACGCGAGCGCCATCGATCGCGACATCTCCATCCCGCTCGGCGAGGGTGAACGACTCGGACCGGTCGAGATCCCACAGCGACGCGCTCACCGCGGACGCATCGGGACGAGCGTCGGCAGACGGCGGGTTCTGTGCGGCGGTGACCGTGCCGGCGACGCTGCCGACCAGTGCCACAGCGACGAGCGCGGCGGCGGCGGCGATCCAAGTTTTCTTCATGAGGGCCTCACGTGAGGGGACGGAATGCCCTTAGTGAAGCACGATGTGAAGGATTTTTTCAGATATTTTTTTCCTCGCGGCGCATTGTTTACACGCCCGACATAAGTGGGAATGACCTGACGTGACCCCCCGGCGACGGAGAGACCGAATCGCGGCCCATCTTGGTACGCCGTCTCCTCGAGCCGGTTGCCGCAGTGTCACCGCGCATAGTCGACCGAATAAAAAGAAGGCCCCGAATCCCGCATTTCTGCGGGAGTCGGGGCCTGCCCTGAGGTTCGAGAATCAGGAGGACGGCGCCAGTTGAGCGTCGGTCCGTTGCTGCAGGTATGCGCACAGCTGACCGGCCGCTCCGACTTCGGCGCCGAGGGCGATGAGGTCGAGCGATGTGCCGGTGAGATCGTTGGGCCGCTCGGTGAGGGTGGCCGCCCACCGCATGCTCTCGTCGAGCTGCAGGTACACGGCGGCGGGCGCGTGCCGCAGATGGACGAGGACGATGAAGGCGTCGGCGTTCTCCTCGTCGTCCTGGGGCAGGACGAGCGGATCACCGAGCGCGGGGACACCCGTCGCCACGAAGCGCGCGACCCACTCGGCGACAGTCGTCTGCGAGGGGCGCTGCGGGGCGGTCATACTCTGTCCGAATCGAGAAGGAGCCCCTGGAGCCCGACGGCCGCGTGCACCATCTGCGCCTCGATACGAAGGTGCGAGAGCATCCGACCTTCGATCCCGGAGAGGTGTCGCTTCTGGTAGACGACTCGGCCCATTTGCTCTCCTGGCGGGGTGGTTTTCGAAGGGTGGCGTGGCGCCGCTCCCCCGGCGGACAGGCTGCGCACCGCCTCTCGAGGATACCGCGACACCGGTGGCCGACGGCGGGCCATGAGGCACGTCTCGGCGCGCCCGGAGGCGCCGGTTCGGCCCCTTGCATCCCGTGGATGACGAGGTCAACGTGTCGACGCACCGCGGCACTGACACGGTCCACACCCGCGCGCCGGTGCTTCCTGCAAAGCGGGCGCGGCCATTGCTCCGTGGACCGGCAGCGCGAGCCCCTTCACACACGGACGCGTGCGCTTCTCGTCCGAGTGCCGTGGAGCTCTCAGCGCTCGGCGTCCTCCGAGCATGGGAGGTCGGGGCCGCCCGGGCTGACGGGACGAGTAGGGCGGCCGCGGATGTCAGATCGAGGAACGCAGCAGTACCGAACGCGGTAAAAGGCGACAGCGTGATCCAAGCGCCGCGCGACTTGATGGCCGTGTTCAGGTATCTCACGAGAACAAGCCCCGTAAAAAGAACCACCGCCGCGTCCGTGCCGGCGAACAGCAGCCTCGGCAAGCGCACCGTGTGGTGTGTCGAGTGGCGCGAGCATCCTGACGCCGTGACCCGCCTCGCGGCGATCGCGGACGTCTGGGGGGAAATGACCGGCGCCGAGAACGCCGACTTGCACACGTTCCTGCGCGACGTGCTCGACCACCACATGCCGCGGCTGGTCGACCCCGAGAGTGGAGCGTTCGCCATGTGCAGCCACGGCCACCAGACCCCCGAGCCGATCACGACCGTGAAACGCGGTCAGGGCGCCCCGTCTACCGCTCCGCGGTAGGTGCCTGATCTCGGTCGACGCTCATCGTGACGCTCACGGCCTCCTTGTCGGCGCTGTCCGCAGAGTGCCGAGGCGTCCCGGATCTAGGAAAAAGATAGAGACCATCACTACGACCATTCCGGCGCCAGCCAGAAGGCCCTGCGGCGACTGAAGGAAGAGGGTGATGTAACCAAGCCCTGGCACGTGAGCGACGTATAGTCCGGCTGTCGTAACCGTGTACGGCTCGGGGTCGGGCTGAGCGTTCGCGTCACCTTTGAGTTCGAGTGTTGTACCGCCTGCTGCGGATTGAATGTTTACAACCCGGTGCGTTACCAGGCCCAGGTTCCGGGGTCGCTCTACCGTGACGATGTCCCCTACGGAGACGTCGCTTGCGGGCACGGGCCTGACGAACACGGCGGACCCAACGGAGAGCTCCGGTTCCATCGACCCGGATATAACGACGACGGGTCGAATACCCAAGATGAGCGCAACCGCGAACGCGACGATGCAACCGGCGCCGAGAACAGCCGCCGCGGTAAGAAACCCGGACCGCAACAACGCATATGCCCTGAGCCATTTATCGGCCGACGAAGCTCTCCTGCTCCGCCTGGTCTCGACCTTGGCCTCGGAGCTAGGGCTTGACCGATGCTGCATTGAACTTCACCGCCAAGGCTGATTGGCCACCATTGAGCGCCTCAGTTCCAGGTCCGTCGACGTAGGTGATTGTAAGGGTGAGGTCGCGAGCCGATTCTGGCTGGGCGGCGACGTAGTTGTCGCCTTCGGCGAGGGGAGCTTGTTGCCGTGCAGAAAGAACCCCGACTTGGCCTCGCGCATCTGCCCATGAAACATTTTCGAAGACGACGTCTCCGTCCACAGCTGCGGTGAACCGAAGGTGCGAGGTTATATTGGGAATGCTTGGCGAGACAGAGCCGTCCGTGTTGCGGAGGACGACCTGAAAAGTGGTGTCTGCCCCCAGCGATTCGGTGTTATTGAACACGGGGATGGTCGTTGTCACGGACCGGCCGGGAACGAGCGTTTCCGCCTCGGGCACGACCCAGTCGTAGCCTGACGCGTTGTCGGCCTGCTCCACTCTCCCCGAGGGCAGAACCACGCCGATGTCGAAACGTCCCTGATAGCCAATCCCGGCGGCGCCGAGGTTCAGGCTGGCGAAGTCGTTGTAGGAGGCCATTGTCACGCCTGCCGCTGTGACTCCCAGTCCAAGCGTGAGGGCACCAGCGGCGACGAGTACGCCAGGACCGTAGCGCCGAGGGGGCGAAAACTGTTTCATGAATCTCATCTCGATGCGAACGACAGGTCCCAGCTGATCTGTCGATTGGCTGTTTGGGTTCCAACGGGCAGGCCGATAGCCCCCTGAGGGTTGTACCCGCGCCCCCAATAGGTTCCGTTCTGGCGTTGCCACAGGTAGTACCCCTGACCTGCGGCGAATTGTGAGACGTTGGTGTCCACGACAACAGGGAGGACGGGTAGTTGTCCGTAATCGTCACTGGCGCCGTATCCCCATAGGGTCCCGTCCGGAGTGACGAAAGTTGCGCCGGTATAGCCGAACTGCATGGACGAAATGTTCGACAAGCTCGGGATTATTGCGGGGCTGGTCGGCAGGCCGCGTCCAGTTCGCGAGGCGTTACTGCCCCAGCTGAGCACATTCCCGTTTGACAAGGTCGCTGCTCCCATCCCGATGCCACCGTCGACCGCCGTGATGTACGAGGCGCCGGATGCGACGTTCTTCTTCATCCACGGGGACAGCGCGGTAACGAGGGCGGCGTTCGTGGACTGAGCTGTGCCGGGGGGGAGGCTGTTGGAGCCAGCGCCACCCCAGTAGTACACATCGCCGTTCTCGAGGATGGTGAAAAAGTTCGTGTACGCACCTTTGAGGTAGACCGGCCGGTTTCCGGCTACCGAAGGGTCCGGAAGGCCGGCGACTTTAGATGCGCCGGGGCCTGAGTTCCCCCCGTACCCGACAGGTTCACCCCAATTCCAGATGGATCCGTCTGCGCGAATGCCGGCGCCAGCGTTTTCTGTGGAAGAGATTGACAAGATCTGATCGAGCACTGGACCGGTCCCCGTCCATGCGGTGCCGATACGTATTTGGCGGGGGTTGTCGTTTGGTTTTGATGCGTCGGTGCCATCCCGCTGTGGATAAAGGCCCCAACCGTAAACCGTGCCATCTGCAGCGAGAGCGTTCGCGTTGTAAATACCAGAGGCGATCTGCTTGATCTGGCCGCCGGGCAGCGGAACCTGTTGAGGAGCGCGCTGACCTCCGGGGTTCCCCGCTCCACCGTTGATGGCCAGGCCTGTGAGCCCCCACACGTATACGTTTCCGTTGTTGCCGAGCGCGATTCCGGTGTCGACCATACGTGAGTTTCGGGCGAGGCCTGGCTGGAATGGTGCGACGGCCTGGACCGACAACGAGTCGGTGCGGGCGTAGGTGGAGTCCACATATGCGGAGGTCGTGACGCCGACGCTGGCAACGATGGCTGCGGCTCCCAGTACGCCTACTGTCGCCACCGTGAGACGTGTTTTCATTCGCAGAGAAGAGGTCATTGGTTTCTCTTTCTGCGGGCAATCAGAATGATTGCACCGCAAAGCACCAGGGGGACTCCAAGGAGGAGAAGGAGGCCAGTAGTGAGGTTGCTGCCGGTGATCGCAAGCTGTGAGGGCGCGGCGGTGGTACTTTCCGCGTGGAAGGTGAGTATGAGGTTGCCGCTCGCGTTCTGGTAGCGATTGTCTGCGGATGCCGGCAGAGTCACCGAGCCTTCGAGCGCGTAATTGCTCCTCCCCGCGAGGTTTGGGAGAGTGATGCTGGAACCGAGCACGTTGGCGACGGGCCCGGAGAACACCACCGTTCCGTTGCGGGGGTCTTTCAGGTCTAGTTGCAGTGGCGTTGGGCCGTCGAATAGTTGTGCCGATTCTCCTGTGACAGACAGGGTGAGCGGCACGGTTTGGTCGGTCACGCTTCTGACTGACATTTCCCATGCCCGGGATTGTCCGGGGCCGGGTGCGTCGAGGGCGATCACGCTGGGATCCGCTTCGATCAGCCGCCCTGCGGCGGCCGCGGCGCCGACTGGCGTGAGAACCATGATGAGGGCGAGTGCGAATGCGGCTGCTTTCGGGAATCTCATCGGCTTGTTCCCTTCGCGCTAGCGCCGATTTGCGTGGTCTTCCCCAGGGAAGCCACGCCTGTTCCGGGAGCGATGAGGATGTCGTACCTGACGTCGACGCCGTCACCAGGAGCGACGTTTGGGGCGGTGACGGCAGCAGCATTTAGTTGGTCCGCCGTGGCTCCGGTAACGGCGGGAGTGCTCGATCCGTTGATGTACATGGTGAACCGCAGGTTGTGGAACAGATCGCCTTCCCCGGTGTCGTCGGGGTCGAACACCTGAAGGAGAAGGTCACCGGGGACACCGGGATTGCGGTTCTCAAAGCGCACGTCGAGACGTACGGGCGAGCTTTCGGAAAGTGCGGTTCCGGTGGTGAGGGGCAGGACTACGGCCGCGGTTGGAGTAGCGGCGTCTTGCAGGGTTCCTGAGGCATCTTTGACGGCAATGTCGAAGCGGTTGGGGTTTCCGACACCGGAACCGGGTGTCCCCGTTCCGAAGTTCAGGGTTGCGTGGTCGGTGAAGGCCGCGGATGTGGCGGCGACGCCGAGTGCGCAAAGGATTCCGAGACTGAGGATCACTCGACGCCGGCCGCTCCGGGTGGTGGGGATTCTGGTCATGGTGTCACCCCGGAGAAGTTGAATTGAACGTCCGTGGAGGCCATTTGCCACCGGTTGTCTGCATCGGGTGACATTTCGATACGGACGTCGAGCACGCGGATGCCTCCTGCTGGAAGGGCTGCGTTCCACGCGAAAGGAGAAAGCTGGGTTGCGGGGACGTGGTCAAAGATGACCGTGTCCCCGTCCTTGACTGTGAAAATGAGTTGCTCGAACAGCTCCTGGAAGTTGCCCGTCTGAGGGTCAGTGACGTCGCCGCGAGCCTGAGGATCGAGGATGCTGAGTTCGATGAGGCCTGCGAGCCGTGGCGAGTTGTTCCTCACCGCGATCCGCCCAGAGATGCTTGACCCCGGGGACATCACGTTGGTTTGGCCGGGCCCGATAAGCAGACGGTAGGCGTCGGGGTTTCCCTGCTGCCAGGAGTCTGCCGTGGGCTCCCACGTCGAGGCCTCACTTGAGTAGTTTCCTGCCACGTCGAGGTCGAAACGGTTCTGAGAGCTGTCCATCTGCACCAGAACGGTTGCGCTGTCGCTGAGGGCCGCGGCCGTGACCGTGAGGCCTGCCATGCCCAGTGCTCCGAGGCTTAGAACTAGCCTCATTTGGCCTGTCATACGTGTCTTCATTTGCGCCTTCTGAGCCGTTGAGAGGAGGGGTCGCCCGGGCGAGGTGGTTGATTCCCACGAGTTCGGGGGAGAGCGCCGTGGTGGTGTTACCTCGTAGGTGCGGACGGCCCCTCGTTGGTGCGGTGCCCGGCCCAGAGCCGTGGGCCGGGCACCGCGGTCTGTGGTTACGGCTTGACGGAAGTACCGTCGAAGTGGGCCTGGACGTAGGAGACCTGACCCTGGAGGGCGTTGTTTGCGGCTTCGCTGCCCTGGTCGGGAAGGGAGATCGAAACGTTCAGAGTGCCCGTGGCGCCGGTGGCGTAGACGCCGAGGTCGAGGTTGTCGACGGCGGCCTGGGTGACGTTCGTCACCAGGGCAGTTCCATTCAGCGAAACCGTGTAGCGCAGTGCAGTAGCAATCTCCGCGCCGGAGGTGCGACCAGGGCGGTCCTGCAGGCTGAAGGCCATATCGGCGCTCAGTGCGGGCGACTCGTTACGGAAGGGGATGTCGACAGAGACAGTGTCGCCGGGCGTGAGCAGGTCAGCACCGGGGACGTTGATGTTGACACCTTCTGCGGTGTTTGCTTCCTGCCAGGTCCCGGGGACGGGGTTGCCGTTCGCGTCGGTGCCGACGACCTGGATGTTGAAGCGGTTGTTGCCGCCCACGCCGGAATCGTTGGTGCCGTTGCCCAGGTTCAGGTTGGCGAAGTCGGTGAACGCTGCGGCGGTCGTCAGCGCGCCGGCGGCGAGGAGCGTTCCGACGGCGAGGACGGCGCGCTTCTTGCCGCGCGAAAGCTGTGTGGTGTTCATGCGGTTTCCCTACTTTTGGCACGCCGAAGCGCGCGTGATGAATGAGGCCCGTGAGCGTCGAGTTCCCGCTCCGGGTGCCATCTGTGTGTGCTGCCGACAGCAGCTTTGTCACACCGTTTGAGGAAAAATTTTTCCGATGGCCCGATTACTCGCAGGGCGGTTTGCGCAACACGGGCGCGGAACGTCTGAGGCGTGAACCGGCCAACAGCGCCACCGCGCCACCGAGCGCTGTCAAAGCAAGCACGGCGCCGTCCGTTCCGGTCGCCGCGAGCTCATCCGGTCGATCCGTCGTGTCCCCGACTGCGATCCCGGAGGGTGCTGTGTCCGCCACCCAGAAAATTGTCCCGAGTGTCACATTTGCGTGCTGATCTGTGTCCGTGACACCACGAGTGACGTCGTGATGAATTGCCAACGTCTCGCCCGGGTTGATCGGCCCGAGATATGTGATTCCTGATCGGCGTGTTTCGACGTGAGGAAGGGTTACCTGTCCGGCGCCCCATCGCATGGTCAGTGCCAGTGAGGGTGGAGCGCTGTCGGCGGACGACACGTCCTGCATCCAGGTGCTCGCGAAGAGGTAGCGGGTCCCCTCAGACGCCGATGTCACCTCTGCCGCCCATTGGATCGTCTCACCCGGTGCGGGGAGGGGGACCGCCGAGGGTGCTTGAGCAGCAAGCGTCCCCGTTGGTGGTGCCGACGCTCCCGGCGTCATGGGAACGGGTTCGGGACGGGGCGCGGGTTCGGGGACACCGGAGAGGGCAACCGCGCCAAGGGCGACCGCCGTAAGAAGACCCGCCAATGTGGCCAGCAGGCGCCGCGGAGAAGTTTTCGATTGCGCGTTTGCCGAGGGGGCGTCTCCGACGATGGTTAGGCCTGTTCCGATGCCCCCCAGCACGATGGCGAGTACGAGTGTCGCACCACCGCGGCCCAGGTCTTGGCGGATTGTGCTCACCAGCGGGGGGCATGAAGGGCAGTTGATGACGTGTGCGTCATAGGCACGGCGCGCCCGAGCTCCAGCGGTGCCCATGATCACCCGGGCAAGAGCGGGAACATCAAACCCGCATGACGGCGGTGTAGCCGAGAGGAGTTCCGCGACATACGCCACGCGTAGGTCTCTCCTGGCGCGAGAAAGCAGAGTCGTGGCATTCGTAACCGAGATCCCCTCCGCCTCGGCAATCTCGCGCGCAGAGGATCCCTTAACAGTTGCGGCGAAGAGGTACCGCTGCTGCATGGAACTCAGCGCAGCAAACGCTCTCGCAGCAGTTTGACGCAACTGACCGTCCTCCACCCGCAACAGCTCAGCGGAATCGACCGGGACATCGAGTTCGTCGTCGGAAACGGTCAATGTCCGCCGCTGCTCCGCAAGCGCCTGAGCGTGCAGGTTCCGCGCCATCGCGTGCAAGTAGGCGCGCCTATTCTCAATCTGAGAAAGCCGCTCTTCGTCGAACGAAAGAAAAAGCGCAAATGCAGCCGACGTGACGTCGTCAGCGTCCGAGCTCGAGGCACCATTGCGCCGCAGATTTCGCCGAATTTCGTCAGAGAGCGTGACGTAGGTCTGGGTGAGCCAGTTGGAAAGTTCAGTGCGACTGTCAACCATGGCATGCGCCTACGGAACCACGGGGGAACACGGCGCCCCGCTGGAGCAGCGAATGAGCACGTTCGTACCGCACGTCTTTCTCCTCAGGTTGACTGAAGGTCTGGCGTCACCCTCAACCTACCTGAACCCCCCTGCGCTAACGCAAATCTTCCTCAACCTGAACGGCGCGAAACAAAGCGGGTGACATGGAGGGATGGAGCTGCGTGAATTGCGCATCGAGCTGCTGCGCCACAGCGGCTGCCTGCCGGAGCAGGGCCAACCCTCCCTCAGTGAGCAAGAGGTTCGCTGACGCTCCCGGACGGTGCGGTTCGGCGACCACCAAGCCGCGTTGCTTAAGGCCTGCAACGATGGAATGTGCACTTTGGACGGACACGCCGTGTGACCGCCCGACGTCGCTTATGGACAGGCCTGGCGACTCCCACAGATCGCACAGAACGGCAAATTGACGGGGTGTCAGCTCGAGGGGCGTCAGATCGGACGCAAATCGGCGTTTCCACTCCCGTCCGAGGCTCAAAAGCGCCAGTGTCGGGCTCGAGCGCAGCGCGCCGAGAATATGGTCGGGCATCAATAAATTCTACGCGCCATGGGACCGGTCCCAGGTGGCTACGAAGGCTGTGTTCTGTCGACCCGCCTTGCTGATCGAAAGCTCCATGTCGTCGCAACGGGTCGCTATCCAAAGTGGGCTTTGAGGTCACATCAGCATCGAACCGTGGTCTAGCGGGGCTGGCACACTGATCACTCGTAGTCGGGCAACTTGAACGCGTCGGCGGGGGGACGAAACAGCCCCGCGGTCAGACGCCGCCCGACGCGTGACGCTGCCGCTCGCATCACGCCATGAAAGATTGCTCTTCCGGCGAGAGAACGGGGGTTCGCAAGTCGCGGGGTCCCTGGTGGGAGATCTTGTGCCCGCGTGACGAACGGGCGGAGGATTTCTTCATAGCGCTGTAAAGCTGTCTCAATATCTATGCTGCGCCCGAGTTCACCGGCTAGGACGTAGGCACCTACGAGCGAGAGGGTCGTACCCATGCCGCTGAGTGGAGATGCGCAGTAGGCGGCGTCGCCGACAAGCGCGACCCTGCCGTGGTGCCATGTGTCGAGGTGCACCTGACCGACTCGATCGAGATACAGCTCATCTGCGTGCGCCATCTCGCGCAGCACGCGCGGAGCCTGCCACCCGGCATCGGCGAATCGCTCGCGCAGCGCGGCGCGCACACGACTCGGGTCGTCGTCTGTGGCAGCGCCCTCGTCGCCACGGGTCGGGTAGGAAAGCGTGGCGCGGATTGTGCCGAGGTTGTCGGGGCGCAGGGTGATGCTCCGCCCACCGGTGGCGGAATACCACCGCCACCAGTCGGTGTCGTCGGGCGTCCGGGGAATTGTCAGGTATGCCGTTGACATGTTCTTCGAGACAACCGGATCGGTGCCAGGAAAGATTAGTCGACGTGTACGAGAACGCATTCCCTCGGCGATCACGACGAGGTCGAACCGCTCTTCAGTTCCGTCGTCGAACGTGACCTGTATGTTGGTGCGACGCTCGTCGAGCGAGCGGATCGTGGTGCCGAAGCGGTAGGCGACGTGATCTTTGGTGAGGTCGAACAGAACTCGTGACAGTTCGCCGCGGAGAATCTCGAGCTCTGCCGTCGCCCCACCGGTGTCATCGCGCCCTGCTGGGAAGCTCGCTACGGCCTGTCCGCGCGTCCCGATGAACTGTGTTCCTACCTCGTGGGTGTTCCGCGCCCGGATTTCTTCCTCCACCCCCATGCGGCGCGCGACCTCACGGCCGGCGCCGCGGATGTCGATGTTCTGCCCGCCCGTGCGGAGCTCGGGTGCCCGCTCGACGACAGTGACTTCCCACCCCGAGCGGTTCATCCAATAGGCCAGTGCGGGCCCCGCGATGCTTGCGCCGCTGATGAGGATGCGTCGGAGCGCGGTCATCATGCCACCCCTGTCGTAGTCGTCGTAAACGCGGATGGCTCGCTTGCTGTCCGCTCCGTATGGTTTGAGGTGTTGGAGCCCGCTGGGCGCGACGGGATTAGGTAGGTGGCAATGACGCCAACGACTAGGAACCCGGCGGCAAGGAAGGCGCCGAACGCCACGGCATCCGTCATCGACTGGCGTGCCAGGTCGGCGACGTAGTCGAGGCCCGGAACTTGACCGATCGGCTCGATCGCCGCACCGGCGCTGTCGGTCACCGCATCTGCGAAGCCTTTCGCGTCGGAAGGGGCCAGTCCGCTGGCTTCGAGTTTGCCCTGGAGCGTAGTGCCCAGGGACGAGAAGAAGACGGTCGTGAGTGCCGCGATCCCGAGCGCCGAGCCGAGCTGGCGGAAGGTGCTCTGGATGCCCGAACTCTGGCCGCCACCGTCGGTGGGCACGTCGGCGAGCACGACGTTGGTGACCTGTGCGGTCGCGAAGCCGACGCCCACCCCGTAGAAGAAGAGAATGACCGCGATCAGCAGCCACGACGCGTCGGTGAGAGCGGCGACAAGGCCGAGGCCTGCGAGACCGAGCACCTCGAGGATCAGCCCGAGTCTCACGAAGGTCAGCGCACTGACGCGGTTCGAGAAGGGGAAGCTGATGCCGCTGGCAACGAAGCTACCGATTGCGATTGGAACGAGCGCGAGGCCTGCTTGCAGGGGCGAGTAGCCGAGGGTGAACTGCAGCCAGAGGGGAAGCACCGCGATGATGCCGAATTCGCCGAGCCCGATGATGAGGGTGGCGATGTTGCCGTTGCGGAATGACGCGATCGAGAACAGCCGCGTGTCCATGAGCGGCTGGTGGCGGCTGTCTGAGCGGCTGAGCCGCACCTGCCGCCACACGAACAGGGCGAGCACCAGCACCGCGGCGACGAGTGCGACAAAGGCGGGCGATAGACCGGAATCCCAGCGCCAGCCGAACAGGTCGGACGCGCTCTTACTGACGACCCATCCATAAACACGGCCCTCGACGACCCCGAAGGCGAGCAGGCCGAGCCCGATGACAGAGAGGGCGGCGCCGAGACCGTCGACACCGCCGCGCGAGCGAGCGGGCTGGGAGAGGAACAGTGCACCGATGACGACAATCACGATCGTCAACGGGATATTAAGGCCGAACGCCCACCGCCACGAGACGTGCTCGGACAGCCAGCCGCCGAGCACGGGTCCGAGCGCCGTGGCGGCGCCGATCGTCGAACCCCAGACAGCGAAAGCTTTGCCGCGCGCCGCACCCGTGAACATCGCATTCAGCAACGCGAGCGAGGTCGGCAATACCGCAGCGGCTCCGATGCCCTGTAGAAAGCGGGCGAGGATCAAGATCTCGCCCGTGGGAGCGAGGCCCGCGAGCAGACTTGTGAGGCCGAAGACGACGACGCCGACAAGGAAGACGGTCTTCGCGCCGCGGAGGTCGGAGATACGTCCTACGACCAACAACAGTGCGGCGAAGACGATCGCATACGACTCTTGGATCCACTGCGCTTGGCTTGAGTCGATGTTCAGATCGTTGATCACCGAGGGGGTGATGACGTTGACGATTGTGGTGTCGACGACGATCAGGGCGACACCCAAGGCTACGGCAACCAGACCGACCCAGCGGCGTGCATTCTCGGACAGAGCCATCGTGCATCTCCTTAGATCATTTCATAGTCAAATGATTTGATAGCAGAATAGCTTGATGAAGTGATAATCTGCAAGTCCGACCACGGCGCACCAGGATGGGAGGCCACCGTGGGTGACCACGACACTTCTCGCGACCTAGACCCTGTTCCCGTCCCGGTCACAGAGGCACTCCGCGCCTACGGCGAGACCTACACACGGGTCGCTCGGGCCTTCGCCTCTCACGCCGGGCTGCACTCCACCGATGCGACGGCGATGATCGAAATCCTCAGCGCCGAAGAACTCGGCACACCGCTCTCGCCGGCGAAGCTAAGCGATCAGATCGGTCTCAGTTTTGGCGCCACCTCGACCTTGCTGAACCGACTCGAAGCGGTCGGCCACGTCACCCGCAGCCGCATACAGACGGATCGCCGCGGTCGTGAACCTGCACTCGACGCCAGAGGTGCAACGACTCGCGGATGATTTCTTCGAGCCGCTCGGGCGACGCCTCGACTCGATTCTCGCCGCGCACTCTCCTGCGTTCCTTGCTGAATTCTCAGCGCTGCTGATCGAGTTGCAACAGGCCACCGATGACCACATCTCGGAAAGTCCAGATAGCTAGATCCCGCTGCCCCACCTGTCGTAGTCACGAGGCCGGCAATCTGACGTTTCGTAAGGACTCTTATCCGGCCCGACGGCGGCGCTCCACTCGCCGAGCAGACGCAGGAAACGGAGCCTGACGTATCCATCGATTCTCGTCGGAAACGGAGCGGTTCCCTGCCGATACTCGACGTTATGTCAGAAGCGCGACATAGGAACCGTTCGTCTGCTCATCCGGAGGTCCGAAAAACCCGAAACCGCCTACAGCGCACCCGTCGTCCGCCCTCCGCACGAGGTACATGGCGAAGGGGTCATCAGTCGGTTCCGCGGCAGCGAGAGACGTCAACGGGCCCAGCTCATCCGCGAAGGGATACTCGCGGTGCCAGTTGTCACCGGGCTGTTCCTGCCGAGCGACGATGCGCCGGGCGAGGTCCGGGGAGATTGGCTCCAATGTAAGGCGTGAATTGGCCTGACTTTCGTTCCGTTCTTCAAGCAAGGATGGAAGACGATGAACAGGAAGTACTCGCCGGAGATGCGTGAGCGGGCGTTGCGGATGCTCGCGAAGACACGGCCGTCGCACGCGACGTTGATGAGTGCCGCGCGGCATGTGGCGGGGCTGTTGGGGATGAGTCCGGAAACGTTGCGGTTATGGCACCGTCAAGCGGAGGTGGATGCGGGCGCTAAGCGTGGGGTCACGACCGAGGCAGCGCAGCGCATCAAGCAGCTCAAGAAGGAGGTTTCGGAGTTGCGGAAGGCGAATGAGATTCTCAAGGCTGCGAGCGTGTTTTTCGCGAAGGAGCTCGACCGCCCCTGACCGTGATGGTCCGGTTCATCAACGAGTATCAGGATCGTTTCGGGGTCGAGCTCATCTGCCGGGTGTTGCGCCCGGCGGTTCAGGGCTTCCTCACCGCGCGCGGGTATCGCGCCGCAGTCGGGCGTGGCCCGTCGGCCCGGCAACTGGGGGACGAACTCCTCGTCCCGGAAGTGGCCAGGTCGCATGCGGAGAACTACGGCGTCTACGGGCGACGGAAGATGCATGCGCTGATGCGCCGGCAAGGGTGGGACATCGGTCGGGACCAGACCGAACGCCTCATGCGCCTCGCCGGAGTTCGCGGCGTCCGCACGTCCAAGCGCGTGTTCACCACCCGCCCGGACAAGACGATCGCGCTGCCGGTGATCTCGTGAACCGTCGATTCACCGCACCAGCGCCGCGGCGACTCTGGGTCTGCGACGTAACTTACGTCGCGACGTGGTCCGGGTTCGCATACGTTGCGTCGCCGAGGCGATCAACAACCTCTACAAGACCGAGCTCATCTGTCAGCGCGGCCCCTGGCGGACGGTCGAACAGGTCGAACCTGCGACCCCGGAATGGGTGCGGTGGTGGAACAACCAGCGGCTCCATGGCGAGCTCGACATGCGCACCCCAGTCGAGGTCGAAACCGCGTACTACGCTGACCAAGAATCAGGCCAACCGGCACCTGCCGGACAAGGCTCCCGATAGGAACGAAAGTCAGGCCGATTCACAACTATCTTTCGCCGGGACGATTTCAACGCGTGAGGTGACCACGACCCTGCGGGCCGCGTGCCAGGACAACCTCCGCGAGGAAGGTATCCGTTTGGTGTGCTGACCGTCCCCTCCCGATCTTCGCTGGCTGAGGATCTTCGGTCGAATCTGACAGCGTCCCGTCGTAACTGAGTCGACATTCCGTCTTCCATGTTCGATGGGGCCCGGAGACGGAGCCCCCGAGGAGGACAAATGACAGCGAACGTTTCCCCGACGAGATGGCCCGACCCTCATGATCGTGTTGATCAATTCGTGAGGGGGCGACTTCTGCGTTGGTACCCCCGGCAATGGCGTCGACGACACGGTGAGATCCTCGTCTCCACGCTTCTCGACGTCGCCCACGAGGAGAACCGTGCGGCCACGAGTCGGGCAGAGACCCGGGACGCCGCCGTACACGGTACGGCCGCGCGCCTCGACCGCCGCTTCGTGGCGCTGTCGGCTTTCTCCGCCGCGGCGCTCTCCGTCGTGGCCGGCGTGCTAGCTACGATGAGCTCCGCCCCCGGCATCCTGGGTCTCCTTCCGAGCACGGTCACTCCCCCGCTCGCGTCATGGTCGCTCGTCGCCGTGCTATGACTGCGCGGCCTCTTGTCCGACGGCCCCGCCCTCGCCGTCGTCATTGCGAGCTCTATCGCCTGGACGCTGAACGGTCTGACCGCCATGTCATGGTCCCTTGGTTCGATGCGGCGGACGCCGGGCTTGCCGCTCCCCGGCTCGCGGAAGCTTGAACACCGCTCTTCGCTGCGGCGGCCGGGGCAGGCGGAGTGAGCATCGCGGTGATCGTCGAGCCGATCCTCCGCCGCGCCCGGCTGCCGCTCATCGGACGCGTCGTCATCGGCGGAATGGGAGAAGCGATGCTCGCTCCGCTGATCAGCCTCGCCACCCTCAGTCCGGTGACGACCGGTGCCGGTGCGCTGGCCGCGACCGTCCTCGCGATGAAGGGGCGCTCCGTGGCGCCGTCGTCGCCACCGCCCCTCACGCTCGTCACCGACCCCCGGGCGCGCGCGTGGACGCCGGGCGCCCCGTCCGCTCGCCGTCGTGGCCGCCCTGGGAGGGGTTCTCGGGGCGGTGTACGCCTTAAGTGGCCAGTCGTGGTCGCCGGGCGCCCTCGACGGCACGATGGCCATGGCCCACGGCATCACCATCCTCGCCCTGGTGGCCGTGCCCCCGCTCGCGGCCCTCGACGTATCGGCGCCAGCACGGACCCGCTTTTCCGCGGTCGGCCCCGCCGCCGTCGCCGCGCTGGGGTGCGGCATCCTCGCCGTCGCCTACATCGGCGCCCCGGACGCTGCTGCGATGTGGCCGCTGATGCAGCTCTCGGCCGCGACGATCGGAGCGGCGATCGCGTGGTGGCTCGTTCCGCGTGTCGGGTTCTCCTGGCCGACGGCCGTCACCGTCGGTTTCGTGACGGGTCTGGTCTACGCGGCGTTCCTCGGTGTGATGATCGGTCCCCTCCTGACGTTCCGGCCTGGACCGCGTCAGCGGCGATGACCGCGTCGTGGATGCCCGCGGTGACCAACGACTGCACCTCGAGCGCGGCGGTGAAGCCTTGTGCGATCCAACAGCTGACATACAGCTCGCGCACTTCCTGCGTGGGATACTCCTCGAAGCCGGGCGGGTGCTCCCCCACGGCGATGACGCCGGCGAGCTGAACGAGCACAGTGCCGGGGCGCGCAGGTTCCCAGTGAGAGGCTCCTGGCCGACGGCCCACCTCAGCGCTCATTCCCCGTGACGCCTCGAACAAGTATCGCGTACCGCCAGCTGCCGATGGACGATCGGCGCGGAACTTCTCCGTGTTGGGTGGGAAGGCTTCTCCCCCATTGAACTCTTCGGCGAGGCGCTGCAGTTCGCGGACGATGGCGCCTTCGGCGACAACCTTCAGGAATGAGTACCCGCCGGCCACACCGGCAGTGCGGGCGAGGCCGGGGGGGGGGACATCCCTGATTCACGCGGCGGAGGAATTCGTGCCGAGGACATGGCCACAGGCTAGCTAGGGCTGAGTTGGCCCGGTGCGCGCGAGTGGCCACCCCACCGCCACTGCGGCTGGTCTGAACTTTCCACCGGCGACCAACAGGACAGTGGCCCCAGCCCCGGTGGGCGGTCTTCGCGATCCAGTTACCGCAGCGTTACCGCTGATGGTCGACAGTGCAAAACAAAAGCCCCGAATCCCTGCGTTTCCGGGAGACTCGGGGCCTTCGTAGTGGCGGTGACGGTGGGATTTGAACCCACGGTAGGGGTGAACCTACACAACATTTCGAGTGTTGCACCTTCGGCCGCTCGGACACGTCACCGCCGAATAGCTTACGACAGAAGACCCGATGCCGCGAATCGGCGGCCAGCACCAGTCACCGCGGCTTCCGCTCGACGCGTGCCGAACTCCTGAGAACTGACCCCGCAGGCGAGGGGCCCGACCCCGCGGGGGCGACGGACCCCGGAACCTCCGGGTCCCGGCGCGGCGCGCACCGCGCCGCACCACCCGAGAACTCAGGAGTTACGCACACCCCTCCGCACGTACCGCGACCCCACGCATCCGTTCATCCACCGTCGAACGACCGCGGTGGAGGCCGCCGTCCCCCGCTGCCAGGATCGAGCCATGAGCGTGATCGAGAACTCGAAGCTGACGGTCGTAGGAGCAGGAAGCGTGGGCGCGAGCGTCGCGTACGCCGCCCTCATCCGCGGGTCGGCGCGGCACGTCGCGCTCTACGACATCGCGGCCGAGAAGGTCGAGGCCGAGGTGCTCGACCTTGCCCACGGCACGCAGTTCACCGGGTCGAGCGACATCACGGGCGGCAGCGACGTGTCGGTGGCCGAGGGCTCTCACGTGGTCGTCGTCACCGCGGGTGCGAAGCAGAACCCGGGCCAGACCCGCACCGAGCTCGCAGCGACGAACGCCGCGATCGTCCGCGACATGATGCCCAAGCTCCTCGAGGTCGCGCCGAACGCGATCTACGTGATCGTGACGAACCCGTGCGACGTGCTGACGGTCCTGGCGCAAGAGGCGACCGGCCTCCCCAGCCGGCGCATCTTCGCCTCGGGCACCGTGCTCGACACCTCGCGCCTGCGCTGGAAACTGGCTCAGCGCGCCGGCGTCGCCACCTCGAGCGTGCACGCCTGGATCGTCGGCGAGCACGGCGACACCGAGTTCCCCCTGTGGTCGACCGCCACGATCGGTTCGGTGCCGATCACCGAGTTCGAGCTTCCCGACGGCACGCGTTTCGATCGCGAGCAGTTGGATGCCATCGCCGTCGACGTGCGCGACGCCGCCTACAAGGTCATCAAGGGCAAGGGCGCGACGAACTACGCCATCGGCCTGTCGAGCGCCCGGATCGTCGAGGCGATCCTGCGCGATGAGCACGCGGTCCTGCCGGTCAGCACGGTGCTGCAGGACTTCCGCGGCATCGACGGCATGGCGCTGTCGGTCCCCTCGATCGTGTCTGCCCGCGGCGCCGTGCCCCTGACGGGCACCCCGTTCTCCGACGCCGAGCTGACGCTGCTGCGCCGCTCCGCCCACGCGCTGACGACGGTCACGGAGTCGCTCCGCGACTGAGCAGATCCCGGATGCCGGGACCCCGACGCGGCGATGTCGGAGCTCCCACGTAGCCTGAGCACATGGCATCCCGACGTCCCGCTGCAGCCCCCGCCCCGTACCGGTGCACCGAGTGCGGGTGGACGACGCTGAAGTGGGTCGGCCGCTGCGGCGAGTGCCAGTCGTGGGGCACGGTGGTCGAGGCCGCCGAGCAGACCGGAATCGTTCGATCGATCGTGCCCGTCGCGCCCGGGGCCGCCCGCGCTGCCCGCCGCATCACCGAGATCGACACGCAGGACGCCCCGCGCCGCACGAGCGGAGTGGGCGAGTTCGACCGCGTGCTGGGCGGCGGCATCGTGCCCGGTGCCGCGATCCTGCTGAGCGGCGAGCCCGGCGTCGGCAAGTCCACCCTGCTCCTCGAGGTCGCCGCCCAGAGCGCACGCGCGGGCCGACGCGTGCTCTACGCCAGCGGTGAGGAGTCCGCGGCGCAGGTGCGCCTTCGCGCCGAGCGCACCGGCGCCCTGCACGACGAGCTCTTCCTCGCGGCCGAGACCGACCTCGCCACGATCCTCGGCCACATCGACCAGGTCGAGCCGGGGCTGCTCATCGTCGACTCCGTGCAGACGGTGTCGTCGGCACACAGCGACGGCGCGGCGGGCCAGCCGGCGCAGGTGCGAGAGGTGGCATCCGCTCTCATTCGCGTCGCGAAGGAGCGAGGGCTGCCCGTGATCCTCGTCGGACACGTGACCAAGGACGGCTCGATCGCGGGTCCGCGAATCCTCGAACACCTGGTCGACGTCGTCTGCCACTTCGAGGGCGACCGGCAGACCTCGCTCCGCTTCGTGCGGGCCCTCAAGAACCGCTTCGGCCCGACCGACGAGGTCGGCTGCTTCGATATGACTGGCACCGGCATCGCCGAGGTCGCCGACCCGAGCGCGCTGTTCCTCGGTCACGGCGAGCCCGAGCCCGGCACGTGCGTCACCATCGCGATGGAGGGCCGTCGCGCCCTCCCCGTCGAGATCCAGGCACTCGCCGTGCGACAGACCGCCCCGAACCCTCGGCGTATCGTCAACGGCGTCGATTCTTCGCGGGTCGCCATGGTGCTGGCGGTCCTCGAGAGCCGCATGGGTCTGACGCTCTCCGACCGCGATGTCTACGTCTCCACCGTCGGCGGAGTGCGCCTGGTCGAACCGGCCGCCGACCTCGCGATCGCGATCGCCGTGGCCAACGCCGTCAAGAACCGCAAGGTCTCGAAACGCCTCGCCGCAATCGGCGAGCTCACCCTCACCGGCGAGATCCGCAACGTCACGCAGGCCGCGCAGCGCGCATCCGAAGCAAAGCGCCTCGGGTACCACACGGTGCTCGACTCCTCATCCCGCAAGCTCGCTCAAGCCCTCAACGAGCTGCAGGTGCGCGGGGCACCGCGCGACGACAGCGAACCGGGGTTCTGACGCGGGGCAGCATCGGCCTGCACGATCGAGTACCAGGGTTCTGACGCGGAGCCGCCTCGGCCTGCACGATCGAGCTGCTGCACCCTGTCGTCCCGGTCGCGATGGAACGACCGGCGTGATCGACGTACCCGGCGCGTTCAGCGAGCGTCGATCGCCCCGGCGCATCCCATACGCACACGGCACACGGGTCGCGTTCGCGCAGAGGCGGCGTGATCAGCGACCGGGAGGTGCGGAGCGACGGCGGCGGTGCGGCGAGGTCATTCCCAGCACCGCGGGGATGACTAGTCCGGCGGCGCACACGGCACCGGCGATCAGGTACTCCATGGCTCCGAGTCTTGCACGCGTTCTTCACCCGCGCGAGTTGCGCCCCTCACCCCGGGCCGTTTCGCCCCGCGCCAGCGCCTCATCCGTCGTTCGAGTGTCCAAAACACCCGGACGAAATTCGAAACACTCCGGGTGTTTTGGACACTCGACGACAGACCAGACCTCCCCCCGCAGCGTGGGCAGTGTGAGCCCGCGCGTGGGGGCGTCTCAGGCGTCGAGCGCGGCGATCAGGTCGGCCGGCGACGCCTGGATCGGATGGGGTCCCGCGATGTCGATGAACACCGTGGTGATGGCATCCTGATGCGTTCCGAGGAACGTCCGCAGCCACTGCGACGACTGCAGAGCCACGTGGGGAGGCAGGCTCTCGGGCTTGTGCGCCGCATCGCTGAAGAGCAGCAGCGCGAGCTGCCCCGTGTTCGGATCGCGGTAGGTCCACACCTCGCCGACGCTGAGCGGGTTGTCGGCGTCGCCCGGGGTCATCAGCGGCACGACCGTCGGTCCGTGACGCAGGGCGAAGGCGATCGCCGCCATGTCCTGGGTCTGCAGGGCATCGGTGAGCGCGGTGTTCTTGAAGTCCACGTCGAGCTTTTTCCCCTTGCGCTTCTTGCCCGCTGCCATCCTCCGAGCCTATCCGCGCGGCGCCGCGCACGCCCGCGCGACGCCTGACGACGAGAGAATCCCCGACCGGAGGATCGAACCCCCGCGCCGCATCGTGCGCCCGCGGAATCTTCGCCGCTCGGGACCGCCGCCCCGCCTCGCGACCTCGCGCCCCGCCGGGCGACCTTCCACCCGCGGCGCGCGCTGCGCCCCGCGATCTGCACCCCCGCACCGCACTCCGCGAGAGCCCTACGCCAAGAACCCCCGCAGCAGCGCCTCGGATCCCGCGAGATGATCGCGCATGGCCGCGTGGGCGGCATCCGGCCTCCCGGCGAGGATCGCCGAGACCACCGCGGCGTGCTGCGAGGTGGAGTGCTCGATGTTGCGCGGCAGCAGGGGGAACGTGTCGAGCCAGGCGTTCACGCGCGCGCGGTTGTCGGCCACGAGGGGAACGAGAGACGGGATGCCGGCGAACTCCGCGATCGTCAGGTGCAGGAGCGTGTCGAGCCGGCGGTAGTCCTCCCCGTCGGCGAGCGCGGCCGCTTCGTGCCGTGCCCACAGCACGTCACGCTCCTCCGCCGACAGCGACCGTGCGGCCGCCGCCCACGCCGCCCCGGGTTCGAGGACGCCCCGCAGCGCGATGACGTCGGAGAGCTCGGCGGCCGACACGACCGCCGGCTGCGAGGGCCGGGGCACGGGGTCGACGACGAAGGTGCCGCCGTAGCGACCGCGTCGCGTCTCGAGCCACCCGGCATCCGACAGCTCCTTGAGTGCCTCGCGGACGGTGTCGCGACTCACCCCGTACAGCGCGGCGAGCTCGCGCTCCGCGGGAAGCGACTCCCCCGGTGCGACGAGCCCGAGCCGCACGGTCTGCACGATGCGCGCCGTGGTGTCCTCGAGCGCGTTGCCGCTGCGCACGGGACGGTACACGGCCCGGCGCAGGTCGTCGAGCGGCGCGTCTGTCACTCCCTCAGCCTGTCACGTCACCGGTTCACAGGGGCGTGACGTAGGCGTTGGTGATACCCCCGTCGACCACGAACGCCGTCGCGGTGATGAAGGACGCGTCATCGGATGCCAGGAACGCCACGCTCGCGGCCATCTCCTCCGGCTCTGCGAAGCGGCCCATCGGCACGTGCACGAGTCGACGCTGCGCACGCTCGGGGTCTTTCGCGAACAGCTCCTGGAGCAGGGGGGTGTTCACCGGTCCGGGGCAGAGGGCGTTCACGCGGATACCCTGACGCGCGAACTGCACGCCGAGTTCGCGGGTCATCGCGAGCACGCCGCCCTTCGACGCCGTGTACGAGATCTGCGAGGTGGCCGACCCCAGCAGCGCCACGAACGACGCCGTGTTGATGATCGAACCCCTGCCCGCGGGCACCATGTGCCGCAGCGCCGCCCGCGAGCAGAGGTACACGCTCTTGAGGTTGACGTCTTGCACCCGGTCCCACGCGGGCAGCTCGGTCGTCTCGATCGAGTCGTCGTCGGCGGGCGAGATGCCGGCGTTGTTGAAGGCGATGTCGACGCTGCCGAGGTCAGCGGCCACGCCGTCGAAGAGGGCGTTCACCGATGCTTCGTCAGCGACGTTCACCTGCCGGAAGACACCGCCCACCTCGGTGGCGGCGGCCGTGCCGGTGGTCTCGTCGAGATCGGCGATCACAACGCGGGCCCCCTCGGCGGCGAAGCGGCGAGCGGTGGCGAGGCCGATCCCGCTGGCCCCTCCGGTGATGATGGCGACGCGGTCGCGCAGACGCTGGGTGAGGTCGATGGTCATGGGTGGTGGTTCCTTTCGAGCAGTACCGCGTCCCACGTGCGGCCGCCCGAGGGCGGCCTCGACAGCACGAAGTGGGACGTCACGTGAGAGAGAGGGGCATGGAGGTCGTCAGTCGGTGGCGTAGAACACGTTCTTCACCTCGGTGAAGTGCTCGGCGGCATCCGGTCCGAGCTCGCGACCGAGGCCCGAGGCCTTCATGCCGCCGAAGGGAGTGGCGTACCGCACCGACGAGTGCGAGTTCACCGAGAGCACGCCGCTGCGCACGCCGCGCGAGACCCGGATGCCGCGCCCCAGGCTCTCGGTCCAGATCGAGCCCGCGAGACCGTAGGCGGTGTCGTTGGCGAGACGGATGGCATCCGCTTCGTCGTCGAAGGGCAGCACGGCCAGCACGGGTCCGAAGACTTCGTCGCGCGCGATGCGGTCGCCGGGCTGCGCGAGCACGACGGCCGGCGCGAACCAGAAGCCCTCGCCCTCGGGGGCCGCACCACGGAAGGCGACATCGGCCCCGTCGAGGAAGCCCTGCACGGTGGAGCGGTGGGATGCCGAGATGAGCGGCCCCATCTGGGTGTCTTCGCTCGTGGGGTCGCCGACCCTCCAGGCCGCGACGGCGGGTTCGAGCATCTCGAGGAAGCGGTCGAAGACGCGGCGCTCCACGAGCAGACGGCTGCGCGCGCAGCAATCCTGCCCGGCGTTGTCGAACACCGATCCGGGGACGCCCGCGGCGGCCTTCTCCAGGTCGGCGTCGGCGAAGACGATGTTCGCGCTCTTGCCACCGAGCTCGAGAGTCACGGGCTTGAGCATCCGCGCGCAGCCCGCGGCGACCTCGGTGCCGACCTCGGTAGAGCCGGTGAAGACGACCTTGGGCACGTCGGGGTGCGAGACGAAGCGTTGGCCCACGACCGAGCCCGAGCCGACGATCACCTGGAACAGTCCTTCCGGCAGTCCGGCTTCGAGAGCGAGTTCGCCCAGGCGGATCGCGGTGAGCGGGGTCAGCTCGGCGGGCTTGAGCACGACGGCGTTGCCCGCGGCGAGCGCCGGGGCGAAGCCCCACGCCGCGATCGTCATGGGGAAGTTCCACGGCACGATGATCCCGACCACGCCGTAGGGCTCGTGGTAGGTCACATCGAGTCCGCCGGCGACCGGGATCTGCGAGCCGATCAGGCGTTCCGGCGCCCCGGCGTAGTAGTTGAGCACCTGCGCGACGTGCTGCGCCTCCCAGCGGGCCGAGCCGATCGGGTGGCCCGAGTTCTTCACCTCGAGCGCCGCGAGCTCCTCGACGTGCGCCTCGATGACCCGTGCGAAGGCCCTCAGCGCGTCGGCACGGGCGACGGGAGCGAGGGCTGCCCACGCGCCCTGGGCTCGCACGGCGGCCGCGACCGCGGCATCCACCTCGTCGATCTCTGCGCGTTCGAGCGTGGTGATGGGCGACCCGGTCGAGGGGTCGATGACGGTGAAGGTGCTCATGCGGGGACTCCCTGGTGCGCGGAGGAGGTGGGGGCGGAGGCGGACGATGCGGGCACGGCCGGTTCGGCCTCTGCTCGGGACGCACGGTGGGCCGCCGCCGCGGCGACGAGACCGAGGAACAGCCGCCGGTCCTCGGCGTTCTCCTCGGGATGCCACTGCACGGCGACGAGGTAGTCGTCGCCCTCGGTCTCGACGGCTTGCACGAGACCGTCGTCGGTGCGAGCGGTCACGCGAAGCCCGTCGCCGACCCGGTCGACGCCCTGGTGGTGGTAGCTGTGGACGGTGAGGGGGCCGGCTCCGACGAGACCGGCAAGCCGGGTCTCGGCATCCACCTCCACGGTGTTCTCGGCGAACACGCCCCCGCCGATCCGGTACCTCTCTGTGCCGAGCGCTTCGGGCAGATGCTGGTGCAGGGTGCCGCCCATCGCGACATTGATGAGCTGCAGACCGCGGCAGATCCCGAAGACGGGGATGCCGCGCTCTCGTGCCCCCGCGAGCAGCGCGATCTCCCACGCGTCCCGGTCGGCACGAGCGGGGTCGGTGAGCGGGTGACGCTCCGCCCCGTACAGCTCGGGCTGCACGTCGAGGCCGCCCGTGAGGATCAGCCCGTCGAGCCCGTCGAGCACCGTCGCCGCGGCCTGCTCGGGTCGCGGTTGGGGCGGCAACAGCACGGCGGTGGCGCCCGAGCCCGTCACGGCATCGAAGTACTGCTGCGGGAGGAACGACGCACGGACGTCCCACACGCCCTGTTTCGCGCGCTCGAGGTAGGTCGTGAGTCCGACCACGGGCGTACGGGTCGGATCAGAGACGCTCGAAACCACGCACCCGCTCCCAGTCCGTCACGGCGGCGTCGTAGGCCTCGACCTCGATACGCGCCTGGTTCAGATAGTGCTCGACGACCTCGTCGCCGAAGGCCGCGCGGGCGATCGTGGACTCCGAGAAGAGATGGGCCGCCTCGCGGAGCGTCGTCGGCAGGGTGTCGACACCGGCCGCGTAGGCGTTGCCGGTGAGCGGGGCGGGCAGTTCGAGCTCGTTCTCGATGCCGTGCAGGCCTCCCGCGATGATCGCCGAGATCGCCAGGTACGGGTTCACGTCACCCCCGGGCACGCGGTTCTCGACGCGCAGCGACGACCCGTGGCCCACCACGCGCAGCGCGCAGGTGCGGTTGTCGACGCCCCACGCCACCCCGGTGGGCGCGAAGGAGCCCTTCGCGTAGCGCTTGTACGAGTTGATCGTGGGGGCGTACAGCAGCGTGAACTCGCGGAGAGTGCTCAGGATGCCGGCGATCCAGTGCCCCATCAGGGGGCTGAACCCGTGCTCCCCGTCGCCCGCCATCACCGCCGCACCGTCATCGCCGCGCACGGAGAGGTGGATGTGGCAGCTGTTGCCCTCGCGCTCGTTGAACTTGGCCATGAAGGTCAGCGACTTGCCGTGTCGGTCGGCGATCTCTTTCGCGCCGTTCTTGTACAGGGTGTGGTTGTCGGCGGTCTCGAGCGCCTCGGCGTAGCGGAACGCGATCTCCTGCTGGCCGAAGTTGCACTCGCCCTTCACGCCCTCGCAGTACATGCCCGCGCCGTCCATGCCGAGGCGGATGTCGCGCAGCAGGGGCTCGAGCCGCGTCGTGGCGAGCAGGTTGTAGTCGACGTTGTAGTCGGTGGAGGGGGTCAGTCCCGTGTAGCCCTTCGCCCAGGCGTCGCGGAACGAGTCGTCGAAGACGATGAACTCCAGCTCCGTCCCGGCGTAGGCGGTGAGTCCACGCTCGGCGAGACGAGCACGCTGGGCGTTCAGGATGCCACGGGGCGACTGCGCGACATGCGCGCGATCTGCCCACGCGAGGTCGGCGAAGACGAGCGCGGTTCCGGGCTGCCAAGGGATCGTCCGGAGGGTCTCGAGGTCGGGGACGAGCAGCATGTCGCCGTAGCCCTTCTCCCAGCTCGACATCGCGTACCCGTCGACGGTGTTCAGGTCGACATCGACCGAGAGCAGGTAGTTGCACGCCTCCGCGCCGTGGCCCCGCACCTCGTCGCGCCAGAAGCGCGCCGCGACGCGCTTGCCGACGAGCCGGCCCTGGGCGTCGGGGAAGGCCACGACGACGGTGTCGATCTCGCCCGCCTGGATCGCGGCATCCAATTCTTCGCTGCTGAGATTGCCCGCCATGGTCTCCCTCTCGCGGTGTCGACGTCTCCTCGTGCGAAGGACGTAACGAGGAACTTACACGTCAAAGGTAGACAGGTCGACCAATAGAAGGCCATGATTTCGGGCAAGGCGACCCCGAAGCCTGTCCGCATCCATCTGGAGGCCCCATGTCCACGTCGAGCAACTCCCGCAAAAAGGTCGCCGGAGCCACCTATACGGCCACCGATGCCTCGTACTTCGAAAAACGCACGCTGAAACGCTCGGCCGGCGTCTGGGGCCTGTGGGGTCTCGCCGTCGCCGCCGTCATCTCGGGCGACTTCTCGGGCTGGAACTTCGGTATCGGATTCGCTGGTTTCGGCGGCATGCTCATCGCGTTCGTCATTCTCGTGGTGATGTACTACGGCCTGACGTTCTCGATCGGCGAGATGGCCGCCGCCATGCCGCACACCGGCGGCGCCTACTCGTTCGCCCGGTCGGCGATGGGGCCGTGGGGCGGCCTGGCGACGGGGCTCGCCGAGACCATCGAGTACGTCGCCACGACCGCCGTCGTCGTCTACTTCTCGGGGCAGTACGCCGACTCGGCGCTTGAGCTGCTGACGGGGGTGAGCCTTCCCTCGTTCGTCTGGTGGATCATCCTGTACGCGCTGTTCATCGCCCTCAACGCCGCCGGCGCGAACATCTCCTTCGGTTTCGCGATCGTCGTGTCGATCATCTCGATCGGCATCATCGTGGTCTTCGGCGCGATGTCGCTTCTGACGGGCGCGTTCGACTGGAGCTCGCTCTGGAACATCGCCCCCACCGACGGCAACTCCGAGTTCCTGCCCTTCGGCGTCGGATCGATCCTGCTGGCGCTGCCCTTCGCGATGTGGTTCTTCCTGGGCATCGAGGAGCTCCCCCTCGCCGCCGAGGAATCCCACGACCCCGCTCGCGACATCCCCCGCGCCGGCCTCTGGGCCCGCGGCACGCTCATCGTCACCGGCCTCATCGTGCTGTTCCTGAACACCGGCGTACTCGGCGCCGACGCCACCGGCAGCTCGCTCGAACCCCTGCTCGACGGTTTCCGCGCGATGGTCGGAGACCAGGCCGCGGCCCTTCTCTCGCTGCTCGCTCTCGTCGGACTCCTGGCATCCCTGATGGGCATCATGTTCGCCTACGGGCGCAACATGTACTCGCTCTCGCGCGCCGGGTACTACCCGCGCTGGTTGTCGCTCACGGGCGCACGCAAGACACCCTGGGTCGCGCTGGTGTTCGGCGCCGTTCTCGGCTTCGTCGCACTCGTCGTCGTACAGGCGGCCGGCGGCGACACCAGCCCGGCGGGCGCGATCGTGCTGAACATCGCCGTGTGGGGCGCGGTGCTGGCGTACTTCCTGCAGATGGTGTCGTTCATCATCCTTCGACGCAAGTTCCCGAACGCGGTGCGGCCCTACAGAAGCCCCTGGGGTCTGTTCGGCGCCTACTCGGCGGCGATCATCGCCGCGGTCGTCTTCTTCGGCCTGCTGTTGAACCTCCGCGTATCTGCTCGCGATCGTGGCGATCATCGTGGTCTACGCCGTGATCTTCGTCGCCTTCGCGGTCTACGGTCGCCACCGCCTCGTCCTCTCCCCCGAGGAGGAGTACGCCCTGTCCGGCGGCCTGCACGGCGACCCGCAGGCGGAGGGCTACGACGCCATGCAGAACGAGGTGTTCGGCAAGAAGCCCGGCGCCTGAGCCGCGAACGCACGAGGGGCGGATGCCGACCGGCATCCGCCCCTCGTCCAGTTCAGCGCAGAATGAACGACGCCGTGCCCGACGACGGAATGCCGCCGATGGACACGCTCAGGTGGTAGGTCGCTCCCCCGCCGGGCGCGTAGGGCCGCTCTCCGCCGCACGAGTTCACCGAGGAGCGCGTACGGTCCCAGGTCAGCGGTGCGGAGCTGGTGACGACCTGGCCCGCGGCCAGCGTCACCTCCATGTCGCTCGGCTCGGCCTGGCAGTCCGTCGACCGCCACCACACGTCCGACCCGCTGGTCACGGTGAACGACTGCGCGCTCGTCCCGACGTTCATGGTGCAGGGGTTCGCGCTCGTGTTCGTGAGCTTGATCGACAGCTGAGGGTTCTCACCCTGGGCGTACTCGCTCTTGTCCGACAGTGCCGCGACGGTGATGTCGGATGCCGTGCACTCGACGGGCCCCGCGGGCGCGGTCGGAGTAGGCGAGACGGAGGGAGACGCCGAGGGGGCGCCGGACGCCACCGGCGCGGTCGTCGTCGCCGTGGCAACGGGAGCGCTCGCAGCGGGAGCAGGAGTCGCCTCGGCGGTGGGGGCGGCACGCCACGGGGGAGCCGCGACGAGCCACACGACGAGGCCGATCACCAGCAGGGCGAGGAGCCCTGCGGCGAGACGACGACGACGGTAGACCGCCGGGGACTGCCTCCGCCTACGGGGGGCATCGGTCATGGTTCCAGGGTAGGCGGCGCGGCTGTGCGCTCACGCCACGGCACGCTCAGGAGCGCAGGCTCACAGCTGCTTCAGCATCCGGGTGTTGCCCAGGGTGTTCGGCTTCACGTGCGCGAGGTCGAGGAACTCCGCGACACCCTCGTCGGGGCTGCGCACCAGCTGCGAGTACACGTCGGGGTCCACGACCTGCTCGCCGATCTCGGCGAAACCGCGACGGGTGAAGAAGCCGACCTCGAATGTGAGGCAGAACAGTCGCGAGACGCCGAGCTCGCGCGCGCGGTCCTCGAGAGTCTCGACGATGGCGCGACCCACGCCATGGTGCAGCCAGTCGTCGTGGACGATGAGCGTGCGGATCTCGGCGAGGTCCTCCCACATCACGTGCAGAGCGCCGCACCCGATGACCACGCCGTCCGCCTCTGCGACGACGAACTGCTGCACGGAGCCGTAGAGCACGACCAGGTCTTTGCCCAGCAGGATGCGCTTCTGCACGAACGGCTCGAGGAGCTCGTGGATGCGTCGGACGTCGGCGGTTCCGGCGGGGCGGACGACGAACGGCGCGGATGAGGTCATGGTCCCAGGGTACGCCGGTCGGGTCGGCGGTCCGCGAAGAAGCGGCGTCCACGCCGAGTGCGCAGCTGTGTGTTCGACGCATAGCCCGCTCAGAGGCGAGGCAGGGGAAAGCCTCGACGACGGGAGTAGCGTGGGCGATGGTGACGCGCGATCGTCACGAGCGGTCGCGCGATTCGTCCCCTTCTTCGATGAAAGGACTGCCTCGTGCCTACCGTTGCCGAGAACATCGTCTCCGCCCTCCGCCATCACGGCGTGCAGCGCATCTACGGCCTGCCCGGCGATTCCCTGAACGGCTTCACCGACGCGATCCGTCGAGATGGCGGAATCCGCTGGATGCACGTGCGGCATGAAGAGGCAGCGGCCTTCGCCGCCTCGGCCGAGGCGGAGCTGACGGGGGAGCTCACCGTCTGCGCGGGAAGCTGCGGGCCGGGCAACCTGCACCTCATCAACGGTCTCTACGACGCCAACCGCTCGCGCGTGCCGGTCCTCGCGATCGCCGCGCACATCCCCACCGCGGAGATCGGATCGACCTACTTCCAAGAGACGCACCCGCAGGAACTCTTCCGCGAGTGCTCGGTCTACGTCGAATACGTCGCCGACCCGGTGCAGATGCCGAGACTGCTCGAGATCGCCATGCGGGAGGCGATCGAGAAGCGCGGTGTCGCCGTGCTCGTCATCCCGGGCGACGTGCTGCTCGCCAAAGCGAAGAACGACCGCGTGGCGACCGTGTCGCGCGCGACTCCGCGCATCCTTCCGTCCGACGACGAACTGCGCCGCACCGCCGATGTCTTGAACGCCGCCGAGAAGGTGACGATTCTCGCCGGAGCCGGTGTCGCCGACGCCCACGACGAGGTCGTCGACCTGGCACGCCGCCTGCAGGCACCGATCGTGCACGCGCTGCGCGGCAAGGAGCACATCGAGTGGGACAACCCGTTCGACGTGGGGATGACCGGGCTTCTCGGCTTCTCGTCGGGGTACCGGGCGATGGAAGATGCCGATGTCGTCCTAATGCTGGGCACGGACTTCCCGTACCAGCAGTTCTACCCGAGTCGCGCGACGCACATCCAGGTCGACGTCCGAGGAGAACAGCTCGGACGCCGGCATTCCGTCGACATCGGACTCGTCGGCACGGTGCGCGACACCGCCCGCGCGCTCCTCCCGCTGCTGGCCGAGGGGCGATCGACGCGGCACGCCGACGACGCCCGTTCCCACTACCGGACCACGCGCGCGAAGCTCGACGACCTCGCGGTCCCCGCAGCCTCCGGCAAGCCGCTGCACCCGCAGTTCGTCGCGCGCACGCTCGACCGTTTCGCCGCCGATGACGCGGTCTTCATCCCCGATGTGGGATCTCCCGTGGTGTGGGCGGCGCGCTATCTCACGATGACGAAGGAGCGCCGTCTGATCGGATCGTTCGCGCACGGCACGATGGCGAACGCCGTCTCCCACGCGATCGGCGCGCAAGCCGCCTTCCCCGACCGCCAGATCGTCGCTCTCGCGGGCGACGGCGGGCTGGCGATGCTGCTCGGCGAGCTGATCACGATCGTCCAGAACGACCTTCCCGTGAAGATCGTCGTCTTCGACAACTCCTCGCTCAATTTCGTCGAGCTGGAGATGAAGGCGGCCGGGTTCGTCAACTACGGCACCGACCTGCGTAACCCCGACTTCGCGGCCGTCGCCGAAGCCATCGGCATCACGTCGTTCCGCGTCGACGAGTCCGCCGACCTCGAGACCTCGCTCGCCGCGGCCCTCGCGCACCCCGGCCCGGCGCTCGTGTCGGTGAGGACGGCTCGCCAGGAACTGTCGATGCCCCCGTCCGTGACTCTCGAACAGGCCAAGGGCTTCACGCTGTACGCGATCCGAACGGTCCTCTCCGGTCGCGGCGACGAGCTGATCGACCTCGCCGCGACGAACGCGCGCCAGCTGTTCTGACCAGCCGCGGCACACGACGACAAGGGGCCCGGATGCCATGGCATCCGGGCCCCTTCTTGTTCTACGCGATCAGCTGCCCGCGAGGGTGTCGGGGGTGGCGGCGATCTCTCCCGCCGTTCCGACGCCGATCGCGACCTTCTCGCCGCGCGGGCTGGTCTCGAACGAGAACTGACCGTTCTCGACGCCGACCTTCACGTGGTCGCCCGACTCGAGCTCGCCGTGCAGGATCTTCTCACTGAGCCGGTCCTCGACCTCGCGCTGCATGGCGCGGCGCAGGGGGCGAGCTCCGAGGGTCGGGTCGAAACCGATCTCGATGAGCTTGTCCTTCGCGTCGTCCGACAGCTCGACGGTCATGTCGCGATCGAGCAGCCGGTCGGCGAGGCGCTTCACGAACAGGCCGACGATCTGGCGGAGCTCGTCCTTGTTCAGCTGCGGGAAGACGATGACATCGTCGACACGGTTGAGGAACTCGGGCTTGAAGTGACGCTTGAGCTCCTCGTCGACCTTGCCCTTCATCCGCTCGTACGAGGTCTGCGCGCTGCCCTCGACCTGGAAGCCGACCGGGCCACCGGCGATCGCCGACGAACCGAGATTCGTCGTCATGATGATCACGGTGTTCTTGAAGTCGATGACGCGACCCTGACCATCGGTCAGACGACCCTCTTCGAGGATCTGCAGGAGCGAGTTGAAGATGTCCGGGTGGGCCTTCTCGATCTCGTCGAAGAGCACGACCGAGAAGGGCTTGCGACGCACCTTCTCGGTGAGCTGGCCGCCCTCTTCGAAGCCGACGAACCCGGGAGGGGCACCGAACAGACGCGAGACCGTGTGCTTCTCGCCGAACTCCGACATGTCGAGGGAGATCAACGCGCCCTCGTCGTCGAACAGGAACTCGGCGAGTGCCTTGGCGAGCTCGGTCTTTCCGACACCGGTGGGGCCGGCGAAGATGAACGAGCCCGAGGGGCGCTTCGGGTCCTTGAGACCCGCACGCTGACGACGGATCGTGCGCGAGAGGGCCGCGATCGCCTCTTCCTGGCCGATGACGCGCTGGTGCAGCGCCTTCTCCATGAACATGAGGCGGCTGGACTCTTCTTCGGTGAGCTTGAACACCGGGATGCCGGTCGCCTGCGCGAGGACCTCGGCGATCAGGCCCTCGTCGACCACCGCGTGGGAGGCGACGTCGCCCGAGCGCCACTGCTTCTCGAGACGCAGGCGCTCCGCGAGGAGCGACTTCTCCTCGTCGCGCAGCGCGGCGGCCTTCTCGAAGTCCTGGTCCTCGGAGGCCTGCTCCTTCTGCTCGCGGACCTTGGCGATCTTCTCGTCGAACTCGCGCAGCTCCGGCGGGCTCGACAGGATCGACAGACGAAGGCGGGCGCCGGCCTCGTCGATCAGGTCGATGGCCTTGTCAGGGAGGAACCGGTCGCTGATGTAGCGGTCGGCCAGGTTCGCCGCGGCGACGATGGCGCCGTCGGTGATCTGCACCTTGTGGTGCGCCTCGTAGCGGTCGCGCAGCCCCTTCAGGATGTTGATCGCGTGGGGCAGGCTCGGCTCGGCGACCTGGATCGGCTGGAAGCGGCGCTCGAGAGCGGCGTCCTTCTCGAAGTGCTTGCGGTACTCGTCGAGCGTGGTGGCACCGATGGTCTGGAGCTCACCGCGCGCGAGGAGCGGCTTGAGGATGGATGCCGCGTCGATCGCGCCCTCTGCGGCGCCCGCGCCCACGAGGGTGTGGATCTCGTCGATGAAGACGATGATGTCGCCGCGCGTGCGGATCTCTTTC
This sequence comes from Microbacterium sp. SORGH_AS_0421, assembly GCF_030818635.1. Lineage (NCBI taxonomy): Bacteria > Bacillati > Actinomycetota > Actinomycetes > Micrococcales > Microbacteriaceae > Microbacterium > Microbacterium sp. SORGH_AS_0421. The sequence goes on along the minus strand of NZ_JAUTAO010000001.1, from coordinate 1,534,836 downwards.
GTGACCTTCTTCAGGCGCTCTTCGAAGTCGCCGCGGTAGCGCGACCCGGCGATGAGGGAGCCGAGGTCGAGCGAGTAGACCTGCTTGTCCTTCAGCGTCTCGGGGACATCGCCCTTGACGATGGCCTGCGCGAGTCCCTCGACGACGGCGGTCTTGCCGACGCCGGGCTCTCCGATGAGGACGGGGTTGTTCTTCGACCGGCGCGACAGGATCTGCATCACGCGCTCGATCTCCTTCTCGCGCCCGATGACGGGGTCGAGCTTGTTGTCGCGCGCAGCCTGCGTGAGGTTGCGTCCGAACTGGTCGAGCACGGCCGACCCGCCCTGGGCCGCGCCCTGGGTCTGCTCGCCGGCACCCGAGGCGACGCCCGCGGGCTCCTTGCCCTGGTAGCCCGAGAGCAACTGGATGACCTGCTGGCGCACCTTGTTCAGGTCGGCACCGAGCTTGACGAGGACCTGGGCGGCGACGCCCTCACCCTCGCGGATGAGACCGAGCAGGATGTGCTCGGTTCCGATGTAGTTGTGGCCGAGCTGGAGCGCTTCGCGCAACGACAGCTCGAGGACCTTCTTCGCACGGGGCGTGAAGGGGATGTGGCCGGTCGGCTGCTGCTGACCCTGGCCGATGATGTCCTGCACCTGCTCGCGGACGGCATCGAGCGAGATGCCCAGCGACTCCAGCGCCTTGGCAGCCACACCCTCACCCTCGTGGATGAGGCCCAGAAGGATGTGCTCCGTGCCGATGTAGTTGTGGTTCAACATCTTCGCCTCTTCTTGGGCGAGCACGACCACACGACGAGCACGATCGGTGAATCTTTCGAACATCCTCAGTCCCTCCAAAAATGGGCTGACAGGCACGCCTCCGCGCGCCGTACATCGAGAGTAACCAGCGGCCGGATGCCAGAGCCCCGTGTTCGCCGTGGGCATACCGCCTCGCCGGTCGGGGTTGCAAAACCCATCGACAGTCGATACCTTATCGAACATCGATAATAACGATCATCGATAAGGAGTCTCCGTGACACCCACGCGTACACAGCCGCGCATCCTCTCGCGCGGCGACACCATCGGCTTCACCCTCTTCCTCATCGGCGGTGTCGCCATCGCCGTGTCCGCCGTCGTGCAGACGATCATCGACCTCGCGAGCGTCCTGCCGAATCGCGACATCACACTGCTCGCGCCGTTCGTCGCGACCGAGGCACAGGCCCCGCTCGGTCCTGGCGGATCGCCGGTGACCGTTCAGCTGGACTCCGCCTCGGTGACGGTGGCGTCGCTGCAGCCCGCATCTCTCGCCGCGCTCGTCATCAGCCACGTCCTGTTCGCCGTCGCGATGGTGACGGTGGTCGCCCTGCTGCTCGTACTGTGCTTCGGCATCCTGCGCGGCCGCATCTTCTCGCGCGCGCACACCGTGCTCGTGACCACCGCGGGCCTCGTCGCCCTCGCGGGGATGTATCTCGTGCCGTTCTTCCACAACATGGCCGTCAACGGCGCCCTCGCGCGAGTGTCCGACGGCACGTACGACCGTGCCGTCGTGGGAACGGTCGACGTCTTCACGATCTTCGCCGTCGCTTTCGTCGTCGCCCTCGCCGGCACCGTCTTCGCGGTCGGCGACCGCCTCCAGCGCGACACCGAAGGCCTCGTATGACCCCGGCCGCCACGGAGGACGGGCCCACCGGCATCCACTGTCGCCTCGATGAACTCCTCGAGGCGCGGGGCATGACGTTGACGCGACTCAGCGAGCTCGTCGGGGTGTCGGTGGTCAACCTGTCGGTGCTGAAGAACGACCGTGCCCGCGCGATCCGTTACTCGACGCTGTCCGCGATCTGCCGCGTGCTGGAGTGCGAGGTCGGCGACCTCCTCGTCGTGGAGCGCTGACGCCCCCGCCGCGGTCAGCGCGTGCCGAGTACGGGGACGGGCGCGCTCACATCGACGCCACCGCCGGAGAGCACGAGCGACACCGCGCCCGAGCCGGCCTCGCGGCCGATGTCGGCGAGCGTCACGCGCGGTGCGATGTCCATGGTGCAGATCTGATCTGCCGGCGGCGTCGCGAACTGCACGGCGACATCGCCGCCGGCGGCGGTGATCGTCTCGACGGAGGGGACGCACGTGGAGCTGCCGTAGGTGACGATCGCGACCAGCGAGTCGTTCACCCAGCCCGCGGAGGGCGAGAATTCGCTCGGGGCCGCGGGCGTGGTCGCAAGCCCCGCGAGGCTCGCCTCGCCCTGCGCCGCACCCGTCACGGCGACGGCGAGGTCCTTGGCGGGGTCGACACCCGCGGGCAGCGCGACCAGCGTGGCCCGCGGAGCCATGTCGCGCGTGCACTCCTGCTGAGAGGACTCGGCGAGCTGCACCGTGATCGCGGCTCCGGCGACGCTCGGCTGGCCGCTGACGACTGGCGGGCACGAGGAGCTTCCGTTCGTGACCACGGCGATCGACCGGCCGCCGTCGACCCACGCGGCCCCGATCTCGGCGGACGGCGTCGCGCTCGTGGTATCCGGGCTGGGGGACACTCCCCCCGACATCGAGGGCGATGACGCGCCCGTGGCGCATCCGGCGAGAGCACCGGCGACGACGAAACCGGCGCCGATCATTGCGATCAGGGTCAAGCGGGGACGTGACATGAGAACCTCCGGGGGCGAGTTCTGCCCCATGATGTCGGAGAATCCTGGATGCCGGCGGCGAACGCCGCGGCGCGTCACTGCAGGGCAGAGGTGAGGCGGGCCAGGTTGTCGAGGATCGTCGAGCGCAACGGCTGGCGGCGCCACTCCTCGATCGTCAGCTGCCGGCTGAGGGTGCGGTAGGCGTCCTCGACGTCGCGCATGTCGCGGACGAACTCCTCGCCGCGCACGAGCAGCGACACCTCGAGATTCAGACCGAACGATCGCATGTCCATGTTGCTGGAACCGATGACGGCGACCTCGTCGTCGATCGTGACGCTCTTGCTGTGCAGGATGTAGGGCTTGCGGTACATCCAGATCGTGACGCCCGCGTGCAGCAGAGCCTCGTAGTAGCTGCGCTGGGCGTGGTAGACCATCGCCTGATCGCCCTCTTCCGAGACGAAGAGCTCGACGTGCACGCCGCGCTGGCACGCGGTCGTGATCGCGAGCAGCAGCGCTTCGTCGGGGACGAAGTAGGGGCTGACGATGATGATGCGTTCTTTCGCGGCGAACAGCAGGCCGAGGAACAGCTTGAGGTTGTTCTGGAAATCGAATCCGGGGCCCGAGGGCACGACCTGACAGTCGAGATCGCCCGGGCCCGACGTCACGCTGAACAGATCGATCTCGTCGCGGAGGGTCTCGTCGGTCTCGCTGTACCAGTCGGAGAGGAACACCGCGTTGATGCTCGCGACGACGGGGCCCTCGACGCGGACCATCAGGTCCACCCAGTGCAGACCGCGGCGGATGTTCTTTCGCAGGTTGTACGACGAGTCGGTGACGTTCTGCGAACCCATGTAGGCGACATCGCCGTCGATCACGAGGAGTTTGCGGTGATTACGCAGGTCGGGACGCTGATATCGGCCGCGCAGCGGTTGGACGGGCAGCATGAGGTGCCAGTGAGCGCCCATCGCATCGAGGCGTCGAAGCGTCTGCCGGTAGAACGGCTTGCCACGGTTCGCCCAGTGATCCAGCAGGACGCGCACGACGACGCCGCGCTGCGCGGCCTCTTCGAGGGCGCGGAAGAAGTTGTCGGTCGAGTCGTCGGTCTGCAGGATGTAGAACTCGACATGCACGTAACGCTGCGCCTGCCGGATGGCCTCGGCCATGGCATCCAGGCTCTGCTGGTAGTCGGCGATCAGGGTGGCGGCGTTGTCTCCTGCGATCGGCATGGCCCCCAGATTGCGGTTGAGCTGAACGAGCGCGCGGAACCACTGGGGGGCGTTGGGGCGGAGGGTGCCGAACTCGAGCGAAGCGCTCGTGTCGTGGATGTACTCATTGATCGCCGCCTGCTTGCGACGGCGCTTTCGCGGCAGCCGCGGGTTGCCGATGAGCAGGAAGAGGAAGACCCCGACGAAGGGGATGAAGTAGATCGCGAGCAGCCAGGCCATCGCGGCGGTGGGCCGCCGGTTGCGCGGAACGATGATGATCGCGGCGATGCGCACCACCAGGTCGACGACGAAGAGCGTGATGACGAGCCAGCTCGCGTCGAACGTGGCGTTGAGCACGGGTCCTCCTGCACGGGTTGTGGACCCAGCGTAGCGACGGCCTCCGACAGGGGCCGCCGGGTTGTCAGGCCGCGGGCCCCTCGCCCGTGCGCGCGACGGGGGGAAGACCGCGCTTGGCACGCTCCTCCGCTTCGATGCGCGCGTAGGCCTTGCGCTCGGTGCGATCCATCCGGATGACGTTGCGGAGGATGAAGAAGAAGACCACCGACACCACGAGGGTCGGCAGGATCGCCCACAGCATCGCAGTCCAGGTCTCGTCCATGGCTTCGAGGATACCCGCGCTGCCTGAGCGCGCGGTCTCAAGGGACTCCTCCCCAGGCCGCTGATGCGCGGATTCATCCACGATCGAGCTATTCCGCACGGCGGGAGGGTGACCGTTTTGGCCACCCTCGAGGCATGACACCCGCCGTCGTCCCCGTCACTTCGTCCGCCTCGTTCCTCGCCCTCGTCCCACGCCTGCTCGAATGCACCCCGCGCCAGAGCCTCGTCCTCGTGCCGTTCGCCGAGTCCCGCTCGCTCGGCGCGATGCGCGTCGATCTCCCCCCGACCGACCGGTCCGTCTCGGATGAGAGCATCGCCTCGACGGTCATCGGCATGGCGTGCAAGGTCGCGCGAACCGATGCCGTGGCGATCGTCGTCTACGCCGACGGCGCGCTCGCCGACCTCGCGGACCTGCCGCACCGCGCACTCGTCGATGCAGCCATCGCCCGGGCCGACATCTGCGGGCTCCGTGTCATCGACGCCCTCGTCGTCGGCGCGGACGGCTGGAAGAGCTACCTGTCGCCCTCGTCAGCGGTGCCACACCCGCTGAGCGAGCTCACCGCGCCGCCGCTGGGCGAACCCGAGTTTCCGTGCGACGACGACCAGTTCGCCGCGGCGGGTCTCCCGCAGGTCGATCCCGCCGTCTCCCGCGGCATGCTCGCCGTGCTGCGGAAGATCGAGCGCGTACTCGGCGGCGCGCACGAGCGGCGAGGGCTCCCCCTGTTGAAACGTGCCGCCACAGCCGACCCGGCCGCAGCGTTCATCGCGGATCCACCTGTGCTTCTCGAGGACGCTCTGGCCTGCGCACCCTCCGACCTCGACGCCGCACAGCTCGCCGCGGTCGCCTTCTGCCTCGCCCGCCCTTCGCTGCGCGACGTGGCGCTCTTGCAGTGGGCGGCCGACCTCGCCACGGGTGACGCCGTTCTCCACGCGCAAACGGCGTTCCACCGCGGGAAGCCGTTCCCCGACGACCTCGCTCGGCCGATGTGGGGAGAGGGAGCTCACCCCGACCCCGATCGTCTTCGCCGCGCCCTCGAGCTCTGCCGGTTCGTGGCCGCAGCCCTCCCCCAGGAGCGTCGCACGGGTGCCCTGTCGGCGTGCGCCTGGCTCGCATGGGCGCGGGGAAGAGGCTCCCACGCCGCCACCTACGCCGAGACGGCACTCGAGATCGACGCGGACCACGGTCTGAGCGCGATCATGCTCGACATCATCGACGCCGGGCGCCTCCCGGAGTGGGTCTTCGAGCGTCCTACTTCACCAGCGGGAACAGGATCGTCTCCCGGATTCCCAACCCGGTGATCGCCATGAGCAGACGGTCGATTCCCATGCCCATGCCGCCGGTGGGGGGCATACCGTGCTCGAGGGCACGCAAGAACTCCTCGTCGATGGGCATCGCTTCGACGTCGCCCCGAGCGGCCAGCTTCGCCTGCTCGGTGAAGCGGTGACGCTGGATCACGGGGTCGACGAGCTCGGAGTACCCGGTCGCGAGCTCGAAGCCGCGCACGTAGAGATCCCATTTCTCGACGACGCCCGCGATCGAGCGGTGCTCGCGCACGAGGGGGCTGGTGTCGACGGGGAAGTCCATGACGAAGGTCGGCCGTGTCAGGCCGCCCTTCACGAAGTGCTCCCACAGCTCTTCGACCCACTTGCCGTGGGTGTCCTGGGGCGGGGCGTCGACGCCGGCCTCGCCGCCGAGTGCGCGCAGCTCGTCGAGCGAGGTCTCGGGGGTGATCTCACGACCGGACGCCGCCGACAGCGATTCGTACATCGAGATGCGGTCCCACTCGCCGCCCAGGTCGTACTCGGTGCCGTCTGCCCACGTGACGGTGGTCGACCCCGCCACGGCGACGGCGGCGTCCTGGATCAGGGTCTGGGTCAGGTCGGCGATGCCGTTGTAGTCGGTGTAGGCCTGGTACGCCTCGAGCATCGCGAACTCGGGGCTGTGCGTCGTGTCGGCACCTTCGTTGCGGAAGTTGCGGTTGATCTCGTAGACCCGGTCGATGCCGCCCACGACGGCGCGCTTGAGGTAGAGCTCGGGCGCGATGCGCAAGAACAGCTCGGTGTCGAAGGCGTTCGAGTGCGTCGTGAACGGACGGGCGCTCGCACCGCCGTGCTGCACCTGCAGCATCGGGGTCTCGACCTCGACGAAGTCACGCTCGGTGAAGGTGCGACGCAGGCTCGCGTTCACCTTGGCACGGGCCAGGACCGTCTCGCGGGCGCGGTCGCGCACGATCAGGTCGAGGAAGCGGCTGCGAACGCGGCTCTCCTCGCTGAGCTCCGTGTGGAGGTTCGGCAGGGGCAGCACAGCCTTGGCGGCGATCGTCCACTCGGCGACCATGATCGACAGCTCGCCCCGGCGGCTCGAGATGACCTCACCCGAGACGAAGACGTGGTCGCCGAGATCGACGAGCTCCTTCCACGCCTGGAGCGACTCCTCCCCCACGTTCGCGAGCGAGATCATGGCCTGGATGCGGCTTCCGTCGCCGGACTGCAAAGACGCGAAGCAGAGCTTGCCCGTGTTACGGCTGAACACCACGCGGCCGGCGACCCCGGCCGTCTCGCCCGTCTCGGCGCCGGCTTCGAGATCGCCGAAACGCGCGCGCAGCTCGGGGATCGTCGTGGTGACGGGGACGACGACCGGATACGGACCGCCCGCGGCGTCGACACGTTCCGCGAGCAGGCGCTCGCGCTTGGCCAGGCGCACCGCCTTCTGTTCGAAGACCTCGTCTTCGGTCGGTTCGGCAGCGTCGTTCGCGGGCGCGTCGGTCATCAGGGAGGCTCCTCGGGGTCTCCCCCAGTCTATTCGTCGTCCCCGACCGCCCCGGAGTCGCGACCGGGGCGACCGCCGTCAGCGCAGCGAGATCTCGGCGTTGTCGATGAATCGGTGGCCGCCCACGGTGGCGGCGATGAGGGCGAACGCGCGACCGCGGTGCCCGTCGTCCACGGGCAGGAAGGTCTCGGGATCGACCACGCTCAGGTATTCCAGGGTGATGCGTTGCTCGCCCATCAGCGACGACTGAGCCGCCGCGATGCACGCATCGACCCCGAGATCGGAGTTCGATGCCGCCGCCTCGAGGGCGCGCGGAAGAGCCGCGGCCGCGCGCCGATCGGCCGCATCGAGCAGCGCCACACGGCTCGACACGGGCAGGCCGTCGTCGGTCCGCACGGTCGGCACCGTCGCGATGTCGATCGAGAAGTCGAGATCGCGCACCATCCGACGCACGAGGAAGATGCGCTGCAGATCGCGCTCGCCGTACACCGCGACGTCGGGGCGCACGAGGTGGAAGAGCTTCGCTTCGACGGTAAGGACCCCGTCGAAGTAGAACGGGCGCACGCGACCCTCGTAACGCAGACCGATATCGCCCGCCGAGACGCGCGTCGTGGCCGTCCCCGCCGGGAGGAACACCTCGATCGTGGGAGCGAAGACGACATCCACGCCCAGGTCGGCGAGAACCCGCGCGTCGGATTCCGGCGAGCGGGGATAAGCCGCCGTGTCGTCGGCCGTGCGGAAGCGCAGAGGATTGACGAAGGTCGACACCACGACCACGTCGGCGAGGTCGCGGGCTTCGCGGATCAGGTCGACGTGACCGTCGTGCAGAGCACCGAGGGTCGATACCAGGGCGACGCTCGGGCCGGCGTCCGATCGATCTGCGCCTCGGATCTGTCCGAGTCGGGTGCGCAGATCCTCGAGGGTGCGGATCATCCGTCGATCGTAGCGGTGCCGTCGAGGTCGTCGCGGCGCCCGCCCTCGACCAGAGCCTGGTCGACGCTCGATCGGACGAGCGCGGACAGGTACGCGCCGGGATTCTCGACCCCGATGCGATCCAAGAGCGCCGACGACTGGCGCACGATCGAACGCGAGAACTCCGTCGCCGTCGCGATGGCCTCGGCGTACGTCGCCCGATCGTCCTCGGCGACCAAGACCGGTTCGCACCCGAGCTCGACCGCGAGCGCTTGCGCGATCGGCAGCACCGGAGCGGGGGCCGTGACGGCGGCATACGACTGGGCGAGTTGGCGCAGATCGATCGACGACACTCCCGTGAAGACCATGGCGGGATGGATGGCCAGCGGAATCGCACCGCTACGGGCGGCGGGATCCAGCACCCGCGACCCGTACGCGGCGTCGGTGTGCAGGACCAGCTGGCCGGGCTGCCAGGCGCCGACCTCAGCGAGACCCGAGACCAGACCCGGAAGCTGGTCGTGCGGCACCGCCACGACCACGAGCTCGCTGCGTCGCGCGACCTCGTCGGCCGTGAGCACCGGGAGTCCCGGCAGGATCGCCTCGACGCGGTCGTCGTCGGAGCCCGACGTGATCCCCGTCAGGGCGTGGCCCGCTCCCGCCAATGCCGCCGCGATGACCGGCCCGACGCGTCCGGCCCCGATCACCCCGACGCCGAGGCGTCCGTCACGACCGGGGCTCATCCGGCCCACCGGTGGGTGCGGTCGATCGCCGCCGCATCGACGCCGGCTCGAGCCGTCCGCTCGAACAGCCCCAGGGCGTCGTCGCGGTCGAGAACACCGACCGACGTCTGCACGGTGCCGGCGATCACGTGGGCGATGAGGGTGGCTGTCCCCGTGGCGCGCGCGAGCGGCCCCTGGTGCAAGCCGATCGACTGCAGTCGAGCGAGGGGGACGATGCTCAGCGAACGCCACACCCACCCGCGACGCATCAGCAACGCGTCGGTGGTCAGCAGCGCTCCGTTACGGCGCCAGGACAGCGGGCGCAGCCACCGAGCGCGTCTCGGGGTCGTCACGTACGGGTCGTCATCCACCGGACCCAGGATGCCGTCACGGAACACGAGTGTCCATTCGTCGGCCGACAGGCCGGGGGCGAGGATCCGCAGGACGCGCTCGACATCGGCGCGCGTTCCGATCGGGAGCACCGCCGCCAGCTGATCGTTGCTCGTGTCGGTCGAGGCCCGCCCCGAGAGACGGTTCACCGAGATCGCCCACCATCCGAACGGACGCCACATCAGGGGCTGTCGCACCTCGATCGCGTGCACGCGGCCGGGCGGCACGACCTCCGAGACCGTCGTGAACAGACCGAACGTCACGCGGACGCCGTCGGGGGTCGGGGCGATGGAGTACCGCAGCCCCTGGGCGATCGACCGCACGTAGTACGCGCCGAAGGCAAGGAACATCGGAACGATCGTGAACAGCAGCCACAGCGTCGACACCGACGCGGCCACGACGATCCCGACGACGAAGGCGATGAGGATGAGGCTCGATCCACTCAGAACACGGGATGCCACGAGCCGGCCGAACGGAATACGCACGATGCTCTCCGGCTCGGCGTCGGAGAGGTCCTCCCCGTCGACGATCCCCTGCAGGCCAGATCCCACGGCCTCGGCCGCCTGCCGAGCGAGGGACGAGCGTCCACCGGGTTCTGCTCGCGCTTCGGCGAGACGCCGCCCCGACGCAAGGCGGAGGATGTCGCCGCGGATGGCCTCGGCATCCTTGCCCGAGAGGTACTCCAGCTTGACGTTGGCATCGAGGCCTGCGCCGACCACCTCGAGCTTCGCGAGCCCCAGGAGACGGGCGACCATCGGACGCGTCAGGTTGACCCCCTGCACGCGGTCCAGCGGAGCGCGCCGGTGTGTGCGGAACAGCACGCCCGAGCGCACCTCGACGTCGTCCTCGCCGATGCGCAGGGTGTGGAACCGCCAGGACAGCCGGAACAGCACCAGCAGCACGATGAGCACGACGAGAGCCGCAGCCGCCGCGATGAGGATCAGATTGTTCGCGAGGAGGAAATCGACCGGGTCGGGGGGAAGCTCCCCCGGGGGCAGATCGGTGAAGACCGGGAAGATCCACTCGACGAGACGTTCCCGCAGGTTCGCCACGATGACGCCCACGAGCACAAGAAGGGTGAGCCCACCGCGCAACAACGGCGTCAGAGGGTGGAGCCGATGCCACTCCCCGTCGCTGTACGGCGACCGGACGATCGTCCGTTGCCGAGGCTGCGACTCCGGGGGCGAGCCCGCCGTGTCCGGATCGGTCACAGCCCGGTCCGGCGGGTCTCGGCGACGGCCACGAGCGTGTCGCGCAGCTGTTCGGCCGCCTCCTGGGTGAGCCCGGGGATGGTTACGCCCGTTGACGCCGCAGCGGTGACGAGCTTCAGCTGGGCGATGCCGAAGCCCCGGTCGAGGGGGCCGTGGGTGATGTCGACGAGCTGCATGCGGCCGTACGGCACCGCCACCACCCGCTGCCACAAGATTCCTCGACGGAACACGAGGTCGTCGCGACGCAGTTGATAGCCGAAGGAGCGCGCCTGACGCGGCGTGATGACGAGCCCGATGACGGTGACGAGCAGAACCACTCCCGCCGGAATCCACTGCCACATGAATCCCGTGAGCACCTGCACGACGACGGCGGCAGCCAGCACCAGGACGAACACCGCCCCCTGCGAGATCAGCTGCACCCGCACGTACGCGCGGGCCAGCTGATGCCACGTGCCCTCTCCGAGGGGCAGGCGACGCTCCGAGCGCGGTTCGAGGATGCGATCGTACGTGCCCACGCCGAGGACGGCCTCGTCGGCCGCTGGATCGCCCTCGGCGGGTCGTCGAGCGTCGGCGGGGCGAGCGTCGGCCGGGCGAGCGTCGGAGGGGTCCGCATCCGCACGAGGAGCACGAGATCGCTCGGCCGCGACCCCCTCCGAGACCCCCGCCTGCGTCTGCGGAACGTCAGATCCCCACGGGTCCTGCGGGGGTGTTCCCTGGGGCGTCGTCATCGTCGTCCTTCCGGATGGTGCAGAGCTGCTCGGCCACGAGTCCCGCGACGACGAGGATGACGGCGCAAACGAGTGTCGCGATGATCGATCCCATCGAGCCTACCGAGGGCACCACGGGCCGACTCACCAGGAACGCGAGCAGACCGCCCGCGAATCCCGCCGCGGCTGCCCCGAGGATCGACGACGCTTTCGCCAGCATCGCGATCCGCAGGGCGTGGAACGGATCGATCCGACGGGGGCTCCGCCCGCGCGTCGACCGATAGACCGGCACGGCGAGGACCACGATCACGGCACCGAGCAGGGCGAGGATCGTGGGCAAGCTCGCCGCGGGAGCGAACGTCGAACGCCCCATGGCGGTGAGCGAGGTGTCGAGCAAGAACCCCACGACCAGCCCGACGATGACGGCGATCGTGAGGATGCCGGCGCCCGTGCGCTTCATGCGACTCCTCCGCTCAGCTTCTCGAGCAGATCGGCGACGCGTCCGCGGCCGGGGAGCTCGGCATCCGGATCCACGTCGAGCCACGGCGCGAGCACGAACTCCCGCTCGTGCGCGCGAGGGTGCGGGACGACGAGGTCGTCGCGGTCGATGCGTTCGTCGCCGTAGGCGATCAGGTCGAGATCGAGGGTCCGGTCGCCCCAGCGCTCCCGCCGGACGCGGCCGTGCCGCGCCTCGATCCGGTGCAGCGACGCGAGCAGCTCGCCCGGCGACAGACGCGTCTCGAGGACGGCCACCGCGTTCAGATACCGAGGCGCGTGCTCGTCCTCGCCCCGGAGCGTCACGGCCACCGTCTCGATCGGAGCAGAGACGCGCACGTGCGTGGTGAGGGGCAACCGCCGCAGTTCGTCGACAGCCGCCGCGAGGGTCTCCTGTCGCTGCCCGAGATTGGCTCCGAGCGCGACGACCGCGTGCACGGGCGTGGGACGCGGAGCTCCGTCGATCCCGTGCGCCAACCGCACGTTCACGATCGGGACCTCGAGATGGTCACGGCCACATCACCGAAGGCGACGGTGATGGGCGCCTGCGGCTTGTGGACGGTGATCGTGACGGCATCCACCCGCTGGTCGGCGAGAACCGCGTCCGCCAAACGCTGGGCCAGCGTCTCGAGCAGGTCGACCGGATCGCCCTCGACGATCTCGACGAGCCGCTCGGCGAGCTCGCCGTAGTGCACCGTGTCGGCGACGTCGTCGGTCTCCGCCGCCCGTCGCAGCGACAGGGAGAGCGTCGCGTCGACCACGAACTCCTGCCCGTCGCGCTTCTCGTCGGGGTAGACCCCGTGGTGGCCCACGGCGCGCACCCCCGTCAGTGTGATCCGATCGGCATCCATCAGGCCTCCCAAGCGTGGGCGACGGCGAGCGCGTCGCGGGTGGTCGGCACATCGTGCACGCGGACGGCCCACGCACCGGAGCGAGCGGACAGCGCACTCGTGACAGCGGTGGCGAGATCGCGACGGGCGAGGTCGGCGTCGTCGCCAATCACCTCCGCGAGGAACCTCTTGCGGCTCGTCCCCACCAGGACGCGGATTCCGAGCTCGGCGATCTCGGGCAGCGCGCGCAGCGTCTGCCAGTTCTGCGCCCCCCGCTTGCCGAAACCGATACCGGGATCGACGACCAGTCGCGACCGGTCGATGCCCGCGGACACAGCAGCCTCGACCCGCTCGGCGAGTTCCGCCGAGACCTCTCGAGCGACGTCCGCGTAGTCGGCCCGCGCGTACATCTCGGCCGACGGCCCGCGCCAGTGGCCGAGGGCGATCTCGGCCTCCGTCTCGGCGACCGCGGCGAGCATGTCGGGGTCGGCGAGTCCACCCGAGACGTCGTTGACGAGGCGAGCTCCAGCCCTCACTGCGGCGACCGCCGTGGCGGCGTTCATCGTGTCGATGCTCACGAACGAGCCCTCGGATGCCAGTGCCTCGACGACCGGCAGCACGCGCTGCTGCTCGACGCGCGGCGCCACCCGCTCCGCGCCGGGTCTGGTCGATTCCCCGCCGACGTCGAGGATCTCGGCGCCCTGCTCACGGAGGAGCCGCGCGTGAGCGAGGGCCGCATCGGGGTCGAGGAAGCGTCCCCCGTCGCTGAAGGAGTCGGGGGTGACGTTGACGATCCCCATGATGAGGGTCACGCGCGCGCCCCGATCAGCGCGACGAGCTCGGCCCGGGCGGCGGGGTCGCCGTACGCTCCGCGCGCGGCGATCGTCACCGTAGAGGCGTCCAGCTGGCGCCCACCGCGCATCGTGACGCACTCGTGCACCGCGTCCAGGACGACGAGCACGCCGCGCGCATCGAGCGCCGAGGCGATCGTGTCGGCGACCTGCTCGCCCAGACGCTCCTGCACCTGCGGGCGGGCGGCGAGGATGTCGATCACCCGCGGCAGCGCCCCGAGGCCCACCACTTCCTCACCCGGAAGATAGGCGACGTGCGCGCGGCCCCGGAACGGCAGCAGGTGATGCTCGCACATCGACCGGAAGGCGATGTCGCGCAGCATCACGGCTCCCGAGGGGAGGGTGTCGGGCGCCGGCCCGCGCGACACCGAGATGGTGTGCTGCAGCGGGGCGCCGGCATCCTGATTCACTCCCCCGAAGAACTCGGCCCAGGAGTCGGCGACGCGCGTCGGAGTCTGGCGAAGCCCGGGGCGATCGGGGTCCTCCCCGATCGCCTCCAGGAGCTCTCGCACCAGGACGGCGACGCGTTCACGATCGACGGCCACGGCGCCTCAGGCGGTGGCCGGGCGCGTCTGTCCGCTCGGACGGGCCTGCGCCTTCGTCGCGGCCTGCGATTCCGCCTCGGTGGATGCCGCGATGCCGGCGGGCTGCTGACGACGGGGCACCTCGATCGGCGGCTGGTCCGACACCGGACGATCCCCCGACGACAGCCACTGCGGGCGCGGCGTCAGGCGCTTGACGTCGGTGAAGATCTCGGCCAGCTCGTTGTGGTCGAGGGTCTCCTTCTCGAGCAGCGCCAGCGCGAGACGATCGAGCACCTCGCGGTTGTCGTTGATGACCTGGTAGGCCTCGTTGTGCGCCTGCTCGATCAGCGCCCGCACCTGCGCGTCGACGCGCTCGGCGATGCGCTCCGAGAAGTCGCGGCCGTGGCCCATGTCGCGACCCATGAAGACCTCGCCCGACGAGCCGCCGAGCTTGACCGGGCCGACCTCGTTGGTCATGCCGTACTCGGTGACCATCTTGCGAGCGATGCTCGTCGCCTTCTCGATGTCGTTCGACGCACCCGTGGTGGGGTCGTGGAAGACGATCTCCTCGGCCACACGGCCGCCCATCGCGTACGTCAGCTGGTCCTGCAGCTCGTTGCGGGTGACGGAGTACTTGTCGTCGAGGGGAAGCACCATCGTGTATCCGAGCGCCTTGCCGCGCGGGAGGATCGTGACCTTGGTGACGGGGTCGGTGTGGTTCATCGCGGCGGCGGCCAGGGCGTGACCTCCCTCGTGGTACGCCGTGATGAGCTTCTCTTTGTCCTTCATCACGCGGGTACGACGCTGGGGACCTGCGATCACGCGGTCGATGGCCTCGTCGAGGGCGCGGTTGTCGATCAGCTGCGCGTTGGAGCGGGCGGTCAGCAGGGCCGCCTCGTTGAGCACGTTGGCCAGGTCGGCGCCGGTGAAGCCGGGCGTCTTGCGAGCCACGACCTCGAGGTCGACCGAGTCCGAGAGCGGCTTGCCGCGACCGTGCACCTCGAGGATGCGCTGGCGACCCTTCAGGTCGGGAGCATCGACACCGATCTGACGGTCGAAGCGACCGGGGCGCAGCAGGGCGGGGTCGAGGATGTCGGGGCGGTTGGTCGCCGCGATGACGATGACGTTGACCTTGGGGTCGAATCCGTCCATCTCGACGAGCATCTGGTTCAGCGTCTGCTCGCGCTCGTCGTGACCGCCGCCCATGCCGGCGCCGCGATGGCGGCCGACGGCGTCGATCTCGTCGATGAAGATGATGGCCGGGGAGCTCTCCTTGGCCTGGTTGAACAGATCGCGGACACGACTCGCACCGACGCCGACGAACATCTCGACGAAGTCCGAGCCCGAGATCGAATAGAACGGCACGCCGGCCTCGCCGGCGACGGCGCGGGCGAGCAGGGTCTTGCCGGTTCCGGGAGGGCCGTAGAGCAGGACACCCTTCGGAATGCGGGCGCCGACCTCCTCGAACTTCTTCGGGTCCTTGAGGAATTCCTTGATCTCGTCGAGCTCTTCGATGGCCTCGTCGGAGCCCGCGACGTCCCGGAACGTGACCGTGGGGGTTTCTTTCGTCACGAGCTTTGCCCGCGACTTGCCGAACTGCATGACCTTGCTACCGCCGCCCTGGGCGCTGGAGAGCAGCCACCAGAAGAGCAGACCGAGGAGGACGAGCGGCAGCATCAGGCCGAGGATGCTGTCGAACCAGCTGGGCTTGGGCACGACGTCGTTGAAGCCGTCGGAGGGGTTCGCCGCGTCGATCGCGCTCGCGACCTCGTTCGCACGGGCCTGGCTGAAGTAGAACTGCACGTCGTTGGCGCCCTCGAAGGGCTGCGACAGCTTCAGGTCGACGCGCTGATCGGGATCGTTCGTCACGACCTGGCTCACGGTGCCGCCCTTGAGCAGGTCCAAGCCCTCCTTGGTGGAGACCTGACGGGCACCACTCAGGTTGGAGATGAGGGAGAAACCGATGACCAGAAGCAGACCGACCAGCAGAACGTAGATGATCGGATTTCGCGTGATCTTCTTGAAATTCATGGTGGGCGAGCCCAGCCCTTTCGTGATCCTCCGCAGAAATGCGGTCGCAACAGGCTAACGCCCACGGACTATGCCGGGCCTGTGCGTTCGTCATGGGCGTACAAGGCTCGGGATGCCACCCGCCCGGCGTCGTGCGGTCGAGGTGCTCTCAGGAGTAGACGTGGGGGGCGAGCACCGCGACGTCGCGGAGGTTGCGGTAGCGCTCGGCGTAGTCGAGGCCGTACCCGATGACGAAGTCGTTGGGGATGTCGAAACCGACGTAACGGCAGTCGACCTCGACCTTCATGGCGTCGGGCTTGCGCAGCAGCGCGAGCACCTCGACGGACTCGGCACCGCGCGAGGCGAAGTTCTCGAGCAGCCAGCTGAGGGTGAGGCCCGAGTCGATGATGTCCTCGACGATCAACACGTGCTTACCCGTGATGTCGGTGTCGAGGTCCTTGCGGATCTGCACCACACCGCTCGAGCGCGTACTCGCGCCGTACGAGGACACCGCCATCCAGTCCATCGACACGTGGATGGGAAGGTGACGCGCGAAGTCGGCCATGACCATGACCGCGCCCTTGAGCACACCCACGAGGACGACGTCGCGCCCCTCGTAATCGGTGGCCACCTGTTTCGCGAGTTCCCCGAGCTTCTCGTGGATCTGCTCCTCGGTGAGGAGGACTTCGCTGATGTCGTCGGAGATGTCGGCGGCGCGCATTGGGAAAGTCTACGTCGGCGGAATCAGGATGCCGTCCGCGCGACGACCTCGATGCGCGCACCGACGCGGCGGGCGAGGCATCCGGGAAGATCGATGGGCCCCTGCCCCGTCCAGTCGGTGGCGAGGCGGGCGACCTCGAGAGTCTGCGCGCGGGACAGGGAGACGCCGAACTCGCTGTCGACCACGTAGCGGACGATCCTGTTGCGCAGGGCTGCCGGGTTCGCAGCGAGCGCGGCGACCGAGATCGAGATGCCCGCCTCGGCGTGCTCGACGATGTCCTCGATGGTCTCGTCGATCATGTCCTGGAACGCATCGGCGTCCTCGCGCAGCTGCTCGGCGGTGCGGGCGAGGGCCTCGGCCACACCGGGTCCGAGCTCGGACTCGAGCACCGGCATCACCCGGTCGCGCACGCGCACCCGGGAGTACGCGGGGTTCGCATTGTGCGGATCGGTCCACGGCTCCAGCCCCTCGGCTGCGCAGGCGGCGACGGTCGTGCGCCGGCGCACCGAGAGCAGGGGGCGCGCCCAGACCGGGCCCGTGGCATCCCGCCTCTGCGTGGGCATTCCGGCGAGGCTCAGCCCCCCGGAACCGCGCGCGAGACCGAGCAGGACGGTCTCGGCCTGGTCGTCGAGCGTGTGCCCGAGCAGGACGACATCGGCCCCGATCTCGGCGGCCGCCGCAGCGAGACCCGCATAGCGCGCCGTCCGCGCCGCTGCCTCGGGGCCACCGGTCGACCCGACCTCGACGCGGACGACGCGGGCGCCGAGACCGAGAGCACGCGCCTTCTCGGCGGCGGCCGCCGCCACGGCATCCGACCCCTTTTGCAGTCCGTGGTCGACGACGACGGCCTCGGCCAGGATGCCGGCGCGGGCCGCCTCGAACGAGGTGGCCGCCGCGAGGGCCAGCGAATCCGGGCCGCCCGACAGCGCCACCACGACGGGTCCGTCGACGCGACCGAGAGCGGCACGGACGGCGCGGCGCACCTCGGCGACGGACGGGTCGAGCCCTGGGCGGTGATCCATGTCTCCACGCTAGCGGGGGTCCGACTCCGGTCCGCAGCGGCCTCCGACTAGGCTGGGCCGCGGAAATCCACAGATCTAAGGAGCACGAGTATGGGCGCGTACGACGCCGTCATCGAGATCCCCCGCGGCAGCCGCGTGAAGTACGAGGTCGACCACGGCACCGGCCGCGTCTACCTCGACC
This sequence comes from Microbacterium sp. SORGH_AS_0421, assembly GCF_030818635.1. NCBI lineage: Bacteria > Bacillati > Actinomycetota > Actinomycetes > Micrococcales > Microbacteriaceae > Microbacterium > Microbacterium sp. SORGH_AS_0421. The sequence continues at coordinate 1,517,077 of NZ_JAUTAO010000001.1, read as the reverse complement.
GCATCCTCTACACGGTGTTCGGCTACCCCGCGAACTACGGCTTCTTCGAGAACACCCTCGGCGAAGACGGCGACCCGCTCGACGTGCTCGTGCTGCTCGACCGTGAGCTGCACCCCGGCATCCTCGCGAAGGTGCGCCCCGTCGGCGTGCTCAAGATGAGCGACGAGGCCGGCGGCGACGACAAGGTCGTGGCCGTGCTCGCGAAGGACCCGCGCTGGGACCACATCCAGGACGTCAGCGACATCGACGAGTGGACCAAGAAGGAGATCACGCACTTCTTCGAGCACTACAAGGACCTCGAGCCCAACAAGTGGGTCAAGGTCGACGAGTGGGCCGGTGCCGCCGAGGCCGAGCGCCTGGTCGGCGAGGCGTTCACCCGCTTCGACGAGCACGACGCGCAGACCAAGACGCAGGGTTCGGGCGAGGCTCCCAACACGCTCTGATCCACAGAACGCGAGAAGCCCCCGGTCCGCTGACCGGGGGCTTCTCGTATAAATCGAGGGGTGTCAGACCGAGACGCCGCGGGCGCGCAGCCAGGGCGCGGGGTCGGTGGTCCCACCGGACGGCGGGTAGACCTCGAAGTGCAGGTGGCAGCCGAACGAGTTGCCGGTCTGACCGGTCGCGGCGATCTGCTGGCCCGCTTCGACGCGCTGACCGTATGAGACGTAGATGCCGCCGTCGACGATGTGGCCGTAACCGGTGCCCGAGCCGTCGTCGTGAGCGATACGGATGTAGTTTCCGAAGCCGCCGTTGCGGCCGGCGTAGGTGACGCGGCCGGAAGCTGCCGCGTAGATGGGCGACCAGCAGCTGGCGCCGAAGTCGAGGCCGAGGTGCCAGGTGCTCGCGCAGTAGCTCGAGTTGCACTGACCGGAACGGGGGCCGTAGCCCGACGACGTGTAGGCCGACGAGGGGCGAGCCCAGCCGGAGCCGCCGACGCTTCCGCCGCCGCCGCCGCCTCCACCGCCGCCGCCTCCGCCGCCACCGCCACCGCCGCCGCCGCTGTTGTTGCTCTGGTTGTTGCGGGCTTCCTGCTCGCGGCGCGCGCGCTCAGCCGCGTCACGGGCCGCAGCCTCTTCCCGCGCCTTGCGCTCGCGCTCTTCGCGCGCCTTGCGCTCAGCCTCAACGCCCGCCTGGTACTCGGCGACGGTCTTGGCGGTGGTGTCCTGGAGCGCGGCGAGCTGCGCCTCGAGCACGGCCTGGTTGGCCTGCTGGGCGGCGAGGGCTTCCTGCGCGGCCTGGGCCGCCTGCTGAGCCGCGGCCATCTTGTCTTCGGCGATCGTCTTCAGACGGTCGCGCTCGGCGCGGGCGTCGTTCGCCTGGTTGCTGAGGTTCTTCGCGTTGTCGCGGGCCGCCACAGCCGAGGCGTACACCGACTTGTTGCGCTCGAGGAGCTTGTCCATCGTGCCGAGCTTGGCCAGCAGGTCGTCGGCCGAAGCGGCGGAGCCCGAGAAGAACAGGTCGAGAGAGGTGTCGTCGCCGCCGGAGCGGTACAGCTGGGCGGCGACCTTGCCGGCCTTGCTGGCGGCATCGGTTGCCTTGGCGGCTTCGGCATCTGCCTGCTGCTGGATGAGCTGGGCGCGGTAGTCCGCGTCCTGGTAGGCCTGCTGCGCGGCGTAGTACTCGTCGGAGCGCGCCTGCACCTCGGCCTGCGTGCGGGCGACCTCGGACTGCAGTCCCTGGATCAACCCCTGGATGCGAGAGATCTCACCGGCCTTCGCGGCCTCGTTGGCCTTGGCGGCCTGCACGTCGTCCCACGAGGGGTAGTCGGCGGCCACGGCGGGCGAGTTGAAGCCGGACGTCGCTGCGCCGAAAGCGCCGAGGGCGACCGCACCGAGAGCGCCGTACTTCAGAGCACTGCGCCTGTCGAAGGTGGGCCACAAACGCCGCTGCTCACTGGCCGTGGGGGCGCAGCCGCAGTCGTCGGTCTGATCAGGGGGTACGAGCGTCACGGGCTACCTCATCTCACCGGGTCGCAACTCGGCTAACAGTAGCAACACGAGTCACACGTACAACAGGGCGAGTTCCCGCTGTCGCGGCCCATCCTGCGCCCCCGACACGCGCGGAGGGGGGACGCCACGCCCTCGATTGGCAATCTCGAAGTTTGTGAAGTAGGCTCGGTCGTCGGCAAGCGAGGATGAAATCGCAAGGTTTCAGGCTCATCCGGCCCCATCGTTTAGCGGCCTAGGACGCCGCCCTTTCACGGCGGTAGCACGGGTTCGAATCCCGTTGGGGTCACTCTCCGGTGAAGTACAATTGAAAATGCATGGCCCTGTAGCGCAGTTGGTTAGCGTGCCGCCCTGTCACGGCGGAGGTCGCGGGTTCAAGTCCCGTCAGGGTCGCTCCATAGCGACGGGCCTTCTTTCGAGGAGGCCTTTCGTCTAGGAAGCGGCAGACATGTCGCTCGGCTCTGTAGCTCAGTTGGTAGAGCGCACGACTGAAAATCGTGAGGTCACGGGATCGACGCCCGTCGGAGCCACAGGGTGATCATTACAGTCACCTTAGAAACCCTCGTCTAGCTTCTACATGGCGGGGGTTTCGTCTTTTCCCTGGTGAGAGCCGATTTGCAATCCCGCGAACGAGGCTGCGATCCCCCGGCCCGTAGCGAGCGAAGCGAGTCGAAACGCCCGGAGAGGGTGCTGATTCGTCAGCCGCGACGGCAGCTTGGGCCGGTCTGGGGCCGGTGAGGGCTCCGATACGGTTCGAATGTGGCCCTACCTCCTCTTTCAGTCCGAGAGCTCGCTGACGAACTGACGGTCGACTCGAAGACGATCCGAGCATGGATGCGACGCCAGAACTGGCGACACCCCGTCGAAGCTGGGAGCGCTTGGGTTCTCAGCGCTGAGCAGGCTGATCTCGTGCGCCAGCACTTCAGCGGTGGCCATCAGATACCTTTTATCCGTCCGGCCGCTTCGGCGGGTGGCGACGATCTCGCAACCGTATCGGTCGGTCAGTTACTCGAGCGCTACGCCGGCATCCTGGCGGAGTTGCGGCTTCGTGGACTCGTGCGCACCAATAACGCTCCCATCGGAGACCTCGCCGAGTATTGTGCCGCCATCGTGTACGACGGCCTGCTGGCCCCGAACTCTGAGAAGTCTTACGATCTCGTCGCGCAAGACGGTCGGAAAGTACAGGTCAAGGTTCGCGTGATCAGATCCGACACGAGCCCATCGGCGGTCTTCTCGCCGATCAGGTCGTTCGGCTTCGACGTCGGCGCCTTCCTCCTGATCGATGGTGATCGAGGTGGCGTGCTGGCAGCACGCGAGCTGACTGCGGAGGACGTCCAGCACGCTGGCAAGCACCGCGCGCATACGAATGGTGTGGTGGTGCGAGTCGGCCAGGTCAGATCGACAACAGCTCGGGGAGTCGACCTCACCGACAGGTTCCGGGCAGCGTGGGACGACCTGCTTCAGCAAGTCCGCTGAGCGACAACGCATACAAGTCGCCCTCGGGCAGACCTCTCAATCAACGACGTACTCGTCAATATCGAACGCCTCGAGCTGGACATCCGCCCTCACATAGAGCGGATGCCGAGGGTGCCCTTCCTTCGTCGGCGCACCCAGGGACATCCAACGGCATCGGGCGAGCGCCGTCCCCGCGACGATGTCCTGAAGGAGCGGCCGCAGGTACGGTCGCGAGGTAATCAGCCCGCCCCACGCCGCAAGGACCGTGAGCGGGCGCCCGTCGATCACGCGAGCGATGTGAGTCTCGTTCTTGAGCTTCAGCTGCTCGCGATGGGTGTGGTCCATCAGCTTCGGATCGGTGGAGATCTGAGGGTAGACGTTCAGCATCGTCCAGCTATCGAAAGCATTGTCTTCGGCGAATCGCGCGACGCGCTTAACCGTTGGGTCGAGAGCCCCCGGCTCCGCGGTGCTCGGGTTGATCCCGAAGCACACCAAGGGGTTGTCGCCTCGCGTGCCCAGCACGAACCGCGCCGCTCCATCGTCCGACCGCTCGTAGATCCAGTTCTCCCTCGTCATGATCGCCCTACGGCTGCTGTGCCGGGTGCACGTCGGGGCAATCAGCGAGGCAGCAACCGCACATCGGATGCGCGACGGAGCCAGCATCTGCTTTGTTCTCGCAGACGCAGACGATGCACGAGCAACCCGTGCCGCGCGCGGGTAGATCCAGCTCAGCACGCCGCTCGTCACCAACCTCAGACGCAAAAACGACGTCGTACTCGATACCGCCAAGCACGACCACTCTGTCTGGATCCTGGATTTTCATAACCGATCAGGATAGCTGCACATGCCTGTATCCGCCTCTTGTGTCGCTGGCGCAGAAGATTGCTCGAGCGCGCGTCACTCCTCCTCGTTCGGAAATCGGCGCCGTTCTGGAGGGAGGTGCGTATCCAGACGCCAAAGAAGCCCCTGAGAAGCGGCGAGTTCGAGTCCCCGCTTGTCACCTTCAATCCGCGCAAGAATCCAGGCGGCAAGACAACAACTCGTCGCGAGAGTGTGGAACACGTCGAGGTCGTGAGCCTCGGACGGCGCGGTCGCAACAGCTACCACCCCGTCCTCCTCCTCTACGAAGTAGTCGGTTACTGCCTGATCAGTAACATGACCTGCTCGCGAAAGGACCATGTATGACCTGGTGAGATAACCAGTCTGATCGAGCTGGGCGATGATGCCGTCCCGGCCGGTGAACTTCGGCATTCCGGGGAGCTGCTTGCCCATCGCGTCTCGTGGGATCTGAGATCTGATGTTTGAAACGACCTCATCCCACTCGGCATCCTCGGGGTCTCGTGATCGATCAGCATAGGAAGCGCGCGCGACAAGCAGTCCAACCTCAAGGCGCGAGATGCCATCTGGTACGAGGAATGCCCACTGTGCCGTGATCGCGTGCTCGAGCGCGCTGCGGACCAGCGCCCGACCTTCCGCCGCGTATCCGCGCTTCTCCAGCAACAAGTACGCACGCGCCGCCCTGCGCACTCGCTCGATGAGTCCCCCTAATACACGGAAGTCCCACGCGTGCTCGTCGAGAACGCGGATTCCGTCCGCGTGCTCCTTGTCCTGCACGAATCGCAGCATCCACGGGAGTAGCTGTTGCCGAGATGGGCGCGGGGACATGGATCCAAACTAGCCGTGTCGCTAAGAGGGATGCCTCAGTCGCTCGACGCCGATGAAGCGCCACGTCCGTTCAAACTTTGCGCACCGAGCTCAGCGCCGTCCAACCGCCCGACGATGCACTCGTAGTCCCCTCCGTCGATCAAGGAGCTGGTGAACGCGTGCACGACGGCATCGAAGCTGTTGTCGCGCAACTCCCAGTCGTCGGCAAGACCGATCGATCTGTGTTGCGGCTCGTAGTCCCAAGACCCAAGAATCCGCACCAGCTGCTCGCGCGAGAGTATGCCGCGTTCGGCGGCACGGACCACCTCCATCGCTGTCGAGAACTCGGAGTTGGACCCACTCACTTCACCACCTCCAGATAGGGTCGGGGATCTCGGCTCCGACTATGAGCGAGAGCTTCCGCTTGGTCTTGTCGAGCGTGTTCCCCAGGTTTGCACGATCCGCGGACGGGATCCGGAGATCCGAGTACCCGTCGAGCGCGACCCACCCACCTAGCAGCGTGAGATCCAGATCCCATTCGGTGTTCGACAGGTCGCGGTAGCGTTCGCGAGATCGCTCGATGTCTGCCTCGGCATCCGCTCGATCCCACCCGTTCACTCGGCAGAGGGTCGTGATGACGGACTCCCACCGGTCATTCAGCTCCGCCAGCCCGGAGTGCTGCGTCTCGTGACAGGCGCCGCACAGGGCGATTACGCCCACGAGTCGCTGAACCGAACGCGATTCCACCTCGTCGAAGGCCCAGATCTCGTGACAGTCCGGATTCCGCGTACCCTCGCCGTAGAACGACGGCTGACCACACACCTCGCACAGTCGACCGGCGCGCTCTGCAGTTCTACGACTTAGCGCTACCCACCTGGACGTCGGCAGGATCGCTCGCAAGTTGGAGCCCCATACGCTGCCTGGCAGCCGGTCAGCGCCGAGCGTCATGGTGCCGTCTTCGTTCCGAATGATTGTCATGAGTCGCCGCCTCTCTCAGCTTGACCGAGGCCTGAGCCGAACAGCGAGTCGATTGCGGCGGCCGCCCGCTTCGCGACGTCGGAGCGAGCGCGGCTGTAGCGGTCAGTCATCTGCATGCTCGAGTGACCGAGCACTGCCTGCACGTCGTTTGCCGAGGCGCCGGCGTCAAAGAGCATCGTCGCGAGTGTGTGGCGCAGATCGTGTAGCCGGAGATCGTCGCGGTGCAGCTTCGAACGAAGCGTCTTCCAGTCGATCGCGCGCCGCACGTTGGAGGCATTGATCCGTCCCCCACGAGGACCGGTGAACACGAGGTCGCCGCGGTGCTTGCCGGCCATCGCGGCGGTCAGCGGAGCGACGAGCGGCGTCGGGATCGGCACGTCCCGCTCCTTGTGGCTTTTCGGGGTCAGCTCGACCCCGCGGCCGTCCGCACCGATGCTGAAAGCTCGGCGCACGTGGATCGTCCGATGCGCAAGATCGACATCTTCCATGCGCAGTGCGGTCGCCTCATTGGCGCGCATGCCGGTGTAGACGAGAGCAGCGATGTAGCGCCGATAGTGCGCATCATCGATCGCCGCGAGAAGCGTCGGCACCTCCGCAGCCGTCAACGCGCGCGATCGCAAACTCGTCGTCGACTCGGACTTCGGGCGACGAGCGAGGCGCGCCTGGTTCAGCGGCACGAGGTGCGCGCGCACGGCACCGTCGAGCAGCCGGCTCAGCACGGCGAGAGCATCGATCCGCGTCGAAACGCTCCCCTCCCAGCCTGCGATCGCTTCTTCGATAACGCCCGCCGTAAGCTTCTCGAGCTTTACATGGCCGAGCCAGGGCTTCACTCGCAGTCGCCAGCCGCGTTCGTAGGCCCGTGCGGTCGACGCGCGTACACTCCCCGCGATCACGGGCCAGTGACGCGAATGCCACTGCGCGAGCGTCATGTCGCCGTCGGGGTAGCGGCGCGTGAGCGTTTCGGCGCGCAGCTTCTTCGCCTCCGCGAGAGTCTCCACGTAAAAGGATCGTTCACGCTGCTCACCGTTCAGGCCGATCGCCCAGACGCGCACCTGGTACTTGCCGCGGTCCTTCCGGAAGCGGACACCCTCCGGCAGCGGGCGCCGGGTCTTCGGGTCGATCCGCTCACCCCGCTCAGCCGACACCGCGAGTACCGCCAGCTTCGAGGAATGCGGCGACCGTGGACGCCCGCCAGAGCATGTGCTTGCCCATGTGCGCGTCGGGGAACGGGAAGCGGTTCTGTCGCCGCAGCGAGTCGAAGGTCGACAGGGGAACCCTGCAGAGAGCAGCGGCCTCCCGTCGAGTCAGGTATCCGTTCGGCTCGGCATGATCGAAGACATCGATCTCCGGGTCGTCGGCAATGGCGTGAGTGGTCATGACGTGCTCCTTTCGGTGGGTGGGTTGTTGCGATCTCGCGCGCGGTCCTGGCGCCATTGGCGAGCGGCATCCGCTGCCTCTCTTGCGAGCGCTTTGTCGCCGTCGGTAAGCCAACCCATGCCCGCGTAAGCCCACGAGCCGATGACCAACACCTCGGAGGGATCAATGTCCTCGGCCGGCTTCGTCTTCGCGAGGAGATGCTTCAGACGCCACGTCCGGCGCGCGCCGCGGAGAGAGCCGAGCGTGATCGAGTAGCGGCGCGACTTGGTGGAGAAGTGACCGCGGAAGCCGAGCATCCCGTCCCAGCGATGGAGCTGCCCATATGGGCCACCAGGATCCTCGCCGACGGCGAGCTCCCGAACCGTCGACTTGATCCGCTTAATGTGTTCGCGGCCGGCACCGGTGGGCTCGAGGTCTTCCGTCGCTTTGGTCGCGTACTTCGCGATGTAGGCGGCGACTGCCCTATCCGAGAGCGGCCCGAAGTCTAGTGATTCGCTAGATTCCCCTAGATTTCCGTAGTCATCGCCTCGACGCACGATCGCTCGCGCATCAAACTGCTTCCCCCACGCCAGCGTGCGCCCTTGCTCCTCCTCCATGAGCGGAGCAGCGACCAGCTGTGTCTTACGGACGGCAGCACTGATCGCCCGCAGGAGATGTTCAGTCGTGACGTACCTGGGCGGCGGAGGGTATGCCTGTTCGGGATCGACGCCGTCGATCCGGACGATCGCATGGAAGTGCACGACCCCGCGGCGCTGGAACTCGGCGACCTTGGCGAACTGCAGTCGCACGACGCGGGCGGCGGCTCGCTGGGTAAGTCCGAGTGAGCGGGCCAGCTCCCGCTGGAGACCGATCGTGAATCGTCGCCAGAGTTCGGGAGCGTGATACTGCCAGACGACGTGACCGACGTAGTCGTAGCACTCGGCACACACGGCGTCGCCGCGGCGGGGATCATCCGTGTCGTGGTGGCAACGGCATCCTCTCGGATTACCGTGCTCGCAGAGGCCGGCACGATGATCGGCCGCAGTGGTGTGCACGGCGCCGAAGGACGGAGCCGTGAGCGTGAGGAAGACCATCGGATGCTCGGCGACGTCCTCGGGCACTTTCTTCATGCCGCCCGCGGCGCCAGCCATGATCATGTGCCAGGTGTCGCCCTTATACTCGTGGCTGCACGACTCGCACCGCGTCGCACGGCGGTTGCCGCACCGGGTGAAGGTGATGCCGTCCGGTTCGTTTGCCGAGGAGTACTCCGAGAGCACCTCGCCGGATGCCTCGTGAAGCGTCGCCGACGATCCGACGAGTCGCACCGGGTTGTGGCAGTAGCCGGTTGCGCCGACGTTGTGCATCCATCGGTCGTAGGTATCGCTGCGGAGTCGGCGCGCGACAGACTCATCGAGACGCATCGGTCACCACCAAAACGGGAACCGCACAGCCGATCGGATACGTGAGACCGGAGAGGTCGTCGTCGTAGTACGTGATGCGGCAGATGAGGTCGCTGTCGCCAGTGTCTCGACGAAGTTCCTGCCACCTGATGATGTCGGCATCCGTGCACGAGTCGTTGGCGACGACCGGTCCATAGATCTCGAGCAGGCTGTCGTCGACAGCTGGGGCGTCGTATCGCGCGACCTTGAGCATTCGGGGTCTGGTCCCACTTCTCCCCCAGGTTGCACGGGGCGAGCAGGTGCGCGGGTCGCGATTCGCTTGCCACGTCGCTCGGCGCACCGTAGGTGGCGTCGGGCTGTGTGGCACAACTTGAGAGTGCAAGCGCGGCGCAGACGCCAACAACAAGGATGGATGCGGAGCCAGGGAGCCGGTTCATGATGCTGATTCCTTTCGGGAGGTGCGTCGCTGTGCACGCGGCGCTCGGGGTGTGCGGGGTTGACGCTCTCCGGGCGCGGGCGCTTCGGGGATGACGACAGGCACTTGCCGCGGTGCGGCAAAGCGCGACGCGACGTCGCGGATCATGTCGTCGGTGATCAAGCCAGCGCGCACGCGTTCCGGAGGACTGCCGTCTTCGGGCAGGACGTAAGCGACACCCGGTGTCGCGGGAGAGATCTCGTGGCAGCGAGCGCCTGCGGCGACTGCTCCATCACCGAGCACCATCGCGGTCTCCATGCGGTCGCGAAGGCGGAGTCCGACGGTTTGTGTGAAGAGGCCTCGGGCGGGCAGCGTCTCTTTCCGCGGATCTTGGAGGCAGGCGAACACGATGAACCCGACCGCCCGGCCCCGAGAGGCGAGCGTCGCCAACGCGGAGTTGGCTCGCCGAAGCAGATCTCGGTCGGTCTCGTAGGCGGTGAGTGCAGCAAGTTCATCGATCAGCACCACGACCGTCGGGCTCTCGATGCTCGGGGTGTGTTGCCGGGTCTTGCCTGCGAGCTCGTTCGCCCGCTGTTGCATCGCGGCGACGGCATCCTCGAGAAGGATGACCGAGCGCTCAGCGTCGGCAGCGAAGCGTGTTAGCAAGGCGCGACCGAGCGCCAGCTCCATTCCGCCCTTGCGGTCGATCCCCCAGACCTCGACGAGTCCGCGGTGGATTGGCTCGGCCAGCCCCAGGAGCAGGCCCCAAACGACTGACGCTTTGCCGCTTCCGGATGAGCCGGCGACGAGCGTGTGCGGTCCGAGGCGCAGCGACCACACTGAGCCGGTCGCGTCCTTGCCCATGGGGATGCTCTTCCCGTCCCAGCCGGCAGGCAGCTCGAGGCTGAACGGATGCTCGAGCGCATCGGCGTACTCGAGCCGCAGCACCAGCGCACCGATGTGCTCGCCGTGAACGGTCGCGCGGCGGGCCGCGAACGCCTGTGCGAGGAGGTCGGCCTGAGCTTGAAGGTGCTCGCGACCGAGGCCCTGCGGAAGAGAGACGCCGACCGCGCAAGTCCAGCCGTTCCAAACGGGCGTGCTGATCGCGGGAACCACCGCACCAGTCGTGCCGTGGCCCGGAACGCTCAGACCGACCCTCGCCGCGACTGTGGTCCAACTCGCGAGGACGTTACGAGAGACATCCCGCTTCCACTTCTCATCCGACCGCCGGGGCATCCGATGCGCCGTGATCGCGACCCAGACGCCTAGGAATGCGACCACCGCCAGGCATCCCGCGGTGAATGCCGCCTGCATGGCAGGCACCGGAGGCAACCACGACAGGATCAGGACGAGTGCGGCGATCCACCACCAGCGACGGAACAGGATGCCGATCTCGTCGCCCCAGCTGCGCAGTTCCCGCGGCACGCCGGTGCGCATTACTCGGCCCCGCGGGGCTTCGGCGCCGGCTTCATCTCGCGGGCGCGGAGCGAGTAGGCAACGCGAGGACGCCCCTGCCCTTCCTTGACGTACGGCGTCACCGTGAGCCCCTCGAACACGGTCGGGCGGAACGGCAGCCCGTTGAGCTCAGGAGGCAGCTGGGGCTCGGAGATGCTCGCGATCTTGACCGTGACCTCGCCCTGCCCCTTCCGCGCATCGGGGTCGGCGTCGATGACGCGAACCTGCCACAGGGGGTGGCCGGAGTTCTTATCGAGGTCTTGCCCCTGCCGTTCGCCGTCGTCGGACCACTTGACGATGGGTTCGACCTCGCCGACGACGAAGGCGCCGCGGGGGAAGAAGGCATCGAAGTTGACCGGGATTGCTGACTGGATTGCCATGGGGTTGTCCTTTCGGTTGGAACTTGGTGGCCCCAGAATCCCACCAACACCCGACCTTGTCAAACATTTGTTTGTAGTTGTAAGGCATGTGAGATACACAACAAGGTCGTTACAAATGCGGTAGCGTTGCCCCATGGCTGACGCTCGCGTCGGCAGAGAAACTGCCGCTCAACACCCGCACTGGGGTCGTGTCCCGGAACCCTTTGTCGCGCTCGTGCGCGCGTTTACCGAGGAAGTCCGAGCAGGCGAAGACAAGTTGGTCAGCATCCCTTGGCCAAGCGATGTCGGGGACGCGGAGCCCCGGTTGGTCACCGCCCTCGAAGCGACTGAGCGAGTGCAGGCAGCATCTCGAGACCTCCGCAGCGCACTCAGTGCATACGCGCACAAGATCCACCAGCCGCGCCCGCGCGTGGGCGCCATCGCCGAAGCACAGAACACATCTACTCAAGGCCTCATTCGCCGCTACACGGATCAAGTAGAGGACTCAGTCCGTGCGCTAATCGACGGAGAGGCAACCGTCGAGCACCTGACTTCGGCCTTTACATCGCTGACCCCCGAGCGAGCGCGGAGCATCATCGACGTAAGCCTCGGCGCCCCGACAGGGATCGAAGTTGGCCCACTTGTCTTCCCCGGAACTCCGGCCGCCGCGCGCCGTTCTGCATCCGACGAGTAGCTGTGAGAACTTTCTTTACTCGTTCAAGGCCGGCCTGCGGCCGGCGTTGCGGGTTCGTGGTGCCTGCGGTGCGTGCGGTCCTCGCTCCGCTGCGGTCCGCGCGCTCCTCGGCAACACGAACCCGCAGGCCGGTTTGCTCTAACTTGATGTGAAGCCGTCGTCAGTTGACGACAACACCTGATGGAAAGTTGCACCGCATGACCCAGAACGAGCCGATCAGTGGATTGCTGCTGGATGAGACCAACCCGCGCTTCGCCGAAGGCGTGTCGGGTCAGGACGACGCCATCACCGCGCTTCTCCTGGACGCCCCCGCAAAGATGATCAACCTCGCGAAGGACATCACCGCACAGGGGAGCCTGAATCCGACCGAGATTCCCGTGGCCATCAACGAGGACGGAGATCTGGTCATCATCGAAGGAAATCGTCGACTTGCGTCCCTCAAACTGCTCGCAAACCCAGAGCTTGCTGGACCTGCGGCCGCGGAACTCGAGCTTGACCTTGTAAAGAGGTTTAAGGACATCGCGAAGTCTGGCACCGCACCGACGAGTATGGACGTGTACCTGGCAGCGGATAGAGACGCCGCCAAACATTGGATCCGACTGCGGCACACCGGCGAGAACGACGGAGTCGGTGTGCTCGAATGGGCGTCTTGGCAGGCGAACAACTTCAGCCGGAAGCGCGGCTCGCAGGCAGATCGCGCCACAATCTTTTGCGACGCGGTCGAGGCGGCATTTCCGCAGGACATCGCGCTGTTGGCTGACGTGGAGAGGGTGCGACGAAACAAGCTCACCACGTTGGGGCGACTTGTGGCTGACCCTGATGTGAGGACCGACTTTGGTTTCGGTTTCGAGGGAGACGACATCGTCTTCTACTACTCGACCATCGACCTGCAAGACGGATTCCGCCGCATTTTCGCGGACCTGGCCGGCAAGCTCACCGTTACGGAAATCAAGACCAAGGAGCAGCGCGCCGCATTCATCCGCGATCGACACGACTCGCTCCCAGACCGGAGCAAGAAGCTCGCCACGCCTCAGATCGCGGGAGCGCAGGTAGGCACCTCCGCACCGGACCAGGAGGAGCCATCAGCGTCTGCCGAGGCCACGGCGGGGGAGCCCTCTTCGGCGGCTGCGTCGAGTGCGCCGAAGTCACAGAAGGCAGAGCCTGTGATCTTCCACGGACTCAAACTCCCCCACGTCAACGCTCGCATCAACAAGCTGCTCAAGGGCGCCCAGAAGATCAATATCGACGACTCGCCTCAGGTCGCGGCCGTTTTGATTCGAATTCTGCTTGAGCTTGTCGTCTCAGAAGGGATCGAAAAGAACGTCGTCGTGGGCGCCGAAACGGCCGCCCTTAAGAAGAAGGTGCGGGAGGCCCTTCTCGCGCTAGACCCCAAGTGTTATGACCCGGTCAACCGCAACAAAGCCCTTGAGATGGCGTGGACACGAACGCAAGACAATGACGGCATGGCGGTCCAGAGTCTTCACGCTTTCGTGCACAATCTCTACGGAGACCCCACCGCTGCGGAGGTACGCAATCTCAGTGCGACGTTCCGGCCAGTACTGCAAGGCGTAGATGGCCTCTTGGGCAGCGTCAAGTAATGTCCTCCCGTTACGTCAGCCCGCTGCGGTACCCAGGTGGCAAGGCACGCTTTGCGCCATACCTTGCCCAGCTGATTCGCAGCCAACCGACTCGGCCAGGAAGCTACGCAGAGCCATTCGCCGGTGGAGCTGGAGCGGCTGTGAAGCTACTGGTTGACGAGACCGTGAAGTCCATCCACATCAACGATCTTGCACCCGGAATCGCCGCGTTCTGGCGATCGGTCTTCTTCGATACTGATGCTCTTGTCAGCCACGTTACGCGGGCAACATTGACCGTTGATGAGTGGCACAAGCAACGAGCAGTGTTTGACAATCCACAAGATCACGACGACCTTTCCCTCGGTTTCGCCACGTTCTTTTTAAACCGAACCAACCGATCGGGAATCTTGACCGCACGTCCAATCGGGGGGCTCGAGCAAACGGGCAATTGGAAGATTGACGCTCGTTTCAACCGCGAAGATCTGGCGCAAAGGATCGCCTTGCTGGGCGAGTATCGGCGACGCGTCTCCGTCACTCAGCTCGACGCCAAAATCTTCATGTCCACAGTCGAAGATCTCGGGAACTCGCTGCTCGCGTATGTGGACCCTCCGTACATAGTTCAGGGCGAAAACCTCTATCTCGACTCGTTGTCGTACGAGGATCACTCAGCCCTCGCTGATTACCTTTCGACCACAAGCGTCCCCTGGCTGCTGACCTACGACACAGCCGAACAGATCACGGCGGAGCTCTACCAAGGCTTCCGCGCTGCGCAGTTCAGCATCTCTCACACGGCCCAAAAACAGCACGTCGGCTCCGAGTACGTGGTGTTTAGCAATCAGTTGATAGTGCCCAGCCTGAACATTGTCCCGCGAGCCAACGCCCAGTGGATTGCGGTCTGAGCTCTAGCAATAAGCACCTGCCGACGGCGGGGGTGAATAGCAAGACCCAGCTAGAGGCGCCCGAGGTTGCGCGCTGCGCGCACGTAGGCGTCAAGACTGGCTCGGTACCCCACGGCGACGGCCTGGACACGGGTGGGGTGCGCCTCATTCGGAAGGAGGCGATACACCAGACGGAACCGCGGCCGCTCTTCGCGGGGGTCGAGATCAAAATAGATCTTGCGGCAGTCGCTCAGATCGGCGGTTCCCTCGCGCTCCTCGAGCGGGAGGCCGCTCAGATCACCACTGGCGACAAGCTTGAGGAGTTCGATGACACGTAGCGCGAGAGGGTGCGGTGTCCCGCTCGTACCCCCTTCGCTTGTGACCAAGTCGGCGAGGTCGTTGCCGAACGCGGGCTTGACGGCGTCAAGCGCGAGGCTCATACCGCGTCGAGATCGATACCAAAGCGGGCGGCGACAGTGGAGAGTGGCTCACTCGCCATGGCGCGACGCTCACGGACGATCGCGGCGATCTCCTCGTCATCAACACGCGAGAGCAGTCGGTCGACGAGCGCATACGGGACGACTGCAGCCTCAGCCTTTCGGTGGGAGCCGAAAACGAGGATCTCGGGATTTGCGCCGTGCCGGTACGTGTCGAGGGCGTGACCAAGCTGTCCACGGGCCTCGCGGAAAGACAGAACTGAAGTGAGGGAAGACATGAGTCCAGTATACGAATGCGGGCGCAAATGCGCGCGCATTTTCAGCTACTGCTCAGCCGGCCAACATCTCGCGGACTGACGCCTCAACGTACGCATCCGGGCCGGTCCCGGGCCGGGAACCCGGCTGAAACCACCCACGACCAACCACCACCAACGAGCACGACTTCCGCGGAATCATGCGCCAAACGAGCACTCACGAGCACCCGTAGACCCGGCGCATACAACTGAAAATCGTGAGGTCACGGGATCGACGCCCGTCGGAGCCACACGGATGATCATTACAGTCATCCCAGAAACCCTCGCCTAGCTTCTACATGGCGGGGGTTTTGCTTTGCCCTGGCGAGAGCGGGTTTCCCCCGCCGCTGATGCGGGCACGCTTTTCGTCCCTGCTCTGCGCCTCTGCCCCGCGACGAAAACAGGGCCCGCCGCGAGAACCGGCTATTCACGGCGATGCCCCCTGCCAGCGCGACGCCCCTGCCCCGGTGTCCACGAAGACGCCGAACGCCGCCCACATAGCCTCTCCACAGCCACGAGTGGTTTCGGACGCCCGCAGACAGCGCTACTATTTGTTGACTTTTAGCAAACACCTGGCGCCCGACTGAGCCACCCCGAGCCGTCCGCCAGGCCTTCTCCTGAAGAGGCCTCCGATGTCAGACATCACTCGAACCAGACGCGCCCATACGGCAGCGACCGACACGGTCATGACGCACCGCATGATCATGTTCGTGATCTTCGGCCTCATGGCCGGCATGTTCCTCTCCGCCCTCGACCAGACCGTGGTCGGCACCTCGATCCGCACGATCGGCGACGACCTGCAGGGCCTGAGCCTGCAGGCGTGGGTCACCACGGCCTACCTGATCGTGTCGACGATCTCGACGCCCATCTACGGCAAGCTCTCCGACATCTTCGGTCGGCGCCCCCTGTTCCTGATCGCCATCCTGATCTTCATCATCGGTTCGGTGCTCGCGAGCTTCTCGACCTCGATGGTCGAGCTCGCGGCCTTCCGCGCCATCCAGGGCCTCGGCGCCGGCGGCCTGATGTCGATGCCGCTCGCGATCATGGGCGACATCCTCGCTCCGCGCGAACGCGCGAAGTACCAGGGCTACTTCCTCGCCGTCTTCGGCATCTCCAGCGTCATCGGCCCCCTCGTCGGCGGACTGTTCGCCGGCGCGAGCCAGATCCTGTTCATCACCGGATGGCGCTGGGTCTTCCTCATCAACGTGCCGATCGGCATCGTCGCGTTGGCGATCGTCTGGCGGTTCCTGCACATCCCGAAGCAGCCGCGTCACTCGGTGCGCATCGACTGGTGGGGCGCGACGACAGTCATCGTCGCCCTCGTCCCGCTCCTGCTCGTGGCCGAGCAGGGTCGCGAATGGGGCTGGGGCTCGCCGATCGCGATCGCTTGCTACGTCGTCGGTGCTCTCGGCATCCTGGCCTTCGTCATCGCCGAGACCGCGATGAAGGACGACGCGCTCATCCCGCTCAAGCTCTTCCGCTCCCCCACGTTCTCGATGGCCACCGTCATCGGCGTCCTCGTCGGATTCGGCATGTTCGGCGCAATGCTCACTCTGCCGCTGTACCTGCAGCTCGTGCTGGGCTCGTCGCCCACGCAGAGCGGGTTCGAGATGCTGCCGATGATCCTCGGCCTCATGATCGCCTCGATCGCGAGCGGCCAGATCATCGCGCGCACGGGCCGTTACCGAATGTTCCCGATCCTCGGCACGGCCCTGATGTCGATCGGCTTCTTCCTGCTGACCTTCCTGAAGTACGACAGCCCGTACTGGCACGTCGCGATCGCGATGCTCGTGATCGGACTGGGCCTCGGGCAGCTGATGCAAACGCTCACGATCGCCAGCCAGAACTCGGTGGGTCTGCGCGACATGGGCGTGGCCACGAGCGGCTCGACGTTCTTCCGTCAGATCGGTGGAACGCTCGGTACCGCGGTGCTGCTGTCGCTGCTGTTCACGCTCATGCCGTCGAACATCACCGGCTCGTTCGCCGACCGCGCGACGCTCACCGACGCCCTCGACGCCGCTCTCGATCCGACGGTCGCCTCGGCGCCGGCGAACGAGAAGATCATGTCGAGCATCTACACCCCGATCGTGTCGAAGATCGTCGACGGTACGACGTCGCAGCTGCAGGCGGGTGTGCAGCAGGCTCAGGATGCCGCGACCCAGGCCGTCTCGGAGCAGGTCGCCGCCGGCCGTATCCCCGCGTCGGCTCAGGCCGCCGCGACCCAGGCCGCGCTCGCTCAGGCCGTTACCGCCGCCACGGCGCAGATCCAGCAGCAGGTGCCGGTCGCGCGCGTCGCCGCCGACGGCACGGTGAGCCTGGACTTCTCGGATGCCACACAGCGCGCGGCCTTCGTCGACACGGCGGCCACGACGATCGAGGATCAGTTCGCCGCGGGCGACGAGAACACCTCGGTCGGCGACTCGACGCTCGACGACACCTCGTTCCTGGTCGGCGCCGACGCGCGTCTGACCAAGCCGTTCCTCGTCGGCTTCAACTCGTCGGCGACGACCGTGTACTGGACCGCGATGGGCGTCGTGCTGCTGGCCTTCGTGCTGTCGCTGTTCTTCCGCACGCCGCCGCTGCGAGCGAAGTCGGCCCTCCAGGAGGCCGCCGACGAGCGCCGCGGCAAGGACGAGGAAGAAAAGCGCGCCGAAGAGGCCGCCGCCCAGGCCGGAGCGCTCATCGCCCCGTAAGAGAACAGCGGAGAAGGGCGGGGTCGTCGGAAGACGCCCCGCCCTTCTTTCGTACCCGCCCGGAACCGCCGACTCAGGCGGCTTCGCGGGCCCGAAGGTCTTTGCGCAGGATCTTGCCCGACGTCGACTTGGGGATCACGTCGATGAACTCGACTCGGCGCACCTTCTTGTGCGGGGCGACCTCGCCGGCGACGAAGGCGATCACGTCGTCGGCGGTCAGTCCCGAGTCGGGGGCGGCCACGACGAACGCCTTGGGGATCTCCTCGCCGTCGTCTCCGCGCACACCGATGACGGCGGCATCCTGGATCTTCGGATGCGAGAGCAGCAGCGCCTCGAGTTCGGCGGGAGCGATCTGGTAGCCGTGGTACTTGATGAGTTCCTTGAGGCGGTCGACGATGGTGAAGAAGCCGTCGACGTGGTGCACGCCGATGTCGCCGGTGTGCAAGAACCCCTCGTCATCGAGCGTCTCGGCGGTCGCGTCGGGGCGGTTCAGATACCCGAGCATCACGTTGGGTCCGCGAACCCAGATCTCTCCGGGGGCGGTGAAGCCGTCGTCGCCGTGCTCTTCGAGGTCGGCGCCGGTCTCGGGGTCGACGAGCCGCGCCTCACAGCCCGGGATGAGCACCCCCACCGAGCTGACGGGCATGTCCGAGCCCGCCGGGATCGCGTGCGAGACGGGGCTCAACTCGCTCATCCCGTAGCCCTGGTAGAAGCGAGCGCCGATCCGTCGGCCGGCGGTCTCGGCCGTCTCCCCGTCGAGAGGGGCCGCGCCCGAGAACACGCTGTGAACGCGGGAGAGGTCGAACTCGTCGACGGCGGGGTGCTTGGCGAGCGCGACGGCGATGGGCGGGGCGATGAAGAGGAAAGTGCAGCGGTGCTCCTGCACGGTGCGCAAGAACTCCCTCAGGTCGAATCTCGGCATGGTGACGAGGGTCGCGCGCTGGCGCAGCGCCAGGTTCAGCAGCACCGTCATGCCGTAGATGTGGAAGAACGGCAGCACCGCGAGCACGCGGTCGTCGCGTCCGATCTCGATGACCGGGCGGCACTGGTGCACGTTCGCGACGAGGTTGCGATGCGAGAGCATGACGCCCTTGGGCACTCCGGTGGTCCCCGACGAGTACGGCAGCACGGCGACGTGGGTGGCGGGGTCGAAGCTCACCTCGGGCGGGGTACGGCCCTCCCCGAGGAGCGAGCGCAGGTCGGGGTGCCCCTCCGCTCCGTCGAGCACGATGACCTGGTCGTCCGGGATGCCGACGGCTCGCGCGGCCTGATGCGCCTGCGGCAGCAGCGGTGACACGGTCACGAGCCAGGTGGCCGCGGCATCCCTCAGCTGCTTCTCGATCTCGTTCGCCGTGTAGAGCGAGTTGATCGTGGTGATGATCGATCCCGCGCGGAGGATCCCGTGGAACACGGTCGCGAAGGCGGGGACGTTGGGGCAGAGCATCGCCACGACCGTCTCGGTGTCGGCGCCGCGGGCGGCCAGGGCCCCGGCGAAGGCGTCCACCTGCGCGCGCAGGGTGCGATACGTGGTCTCGGCCCCGGTGGTGGGGTCGATGAGAGCGGCGCGATCGAGATCGGGCTCCTCGAGGGAGGCGAACAGATAGTCGTAGATGCTCTGGTCGGGGATCTCGATACTCGGGTATGGACTCTGGAACACGGCTTTCTCCCTCGAAAACTGCGGCGGCGACGGTGCCGTGCGCTCATCCTGGCATCCGTGGGACGCGGTGTCATCCCGGACGGGACCGGCTCTCGGTCGCCGCTCAGGTGAAGACGAGCCCCACTCCCCCCGCGGCCCCCACGATCACGACCGCCCACGCCGGAACACGGAACGCGGTGAGCAGGACGAATCCGACCGCGGCGAGCAGGAACGACCCGGGCCCGGTGACGGCGGTCGTGAAGACGGGCGTGTAGAGGGCAGCACCCAGGATGCCGACGACCGCCGCACCCGTCCCGCGCATGACGGCCCGCACGCGGGGCCTGTCGCGCATCGCGTCCCAGAACGGCAGCACGCCGATGAGCACGAGGAACCCGGGCAGGAAGATCGCGACGAGGGCGATCGCCGCACCGGCGATGCCGCCAGGCCCGACGGACGATTCCGCGCCGAGGTAGGCGGAGAAGGCGAAGAGGGGTCCGGGCACCGCCTGTGCGGCGCCGTAGCCGGCGAGGAACGCCTCAGGCGAGACCCAGCCGGTCTCGACGACCCCGGCCTGCAGCAGGGGGAGCACGACGTGACCTCCCCCGAAGACGAGGGCGCCGGAGCGGAAGAAGGCATCGACGAGCGCAGCTGCATCCGACCCGGTCGTCGCCGCGAGGAGCGGGAGTCCCACCAGCCCGATCGCGAGGAGGACGAGGCACGTCACGGCGACGACGCGGGGAACGCCGAACGAGGGCAGAGACGGCGCGGGTGTCTCGGACGCGCCGCGCAGCAGGACGATCCCGCCCAGGAGGCCGACGGCGAGGGCACCGAGCTGCCCCGGCGCTCCGGGAACGAGCAGTGCGAGAGCGAGGCCCGCAACGGCGATGCTCGCACGCGGGGCATCGGGGGCAAGGGTGCGCGCCATGCCCCACACCGCCTGCGCGACGATCGCCACCGCCGTGATCTGCAGGCCCGAGATCACGCCCGCGGCGACCGGTCCGCCGAGCAGGGCCGCTCCCCCGGCGAACGCGACGAGGAGGATCGCGGAGGGCAGGGTGAAGGCGAGGAAGGCGGCGAGCGCCCCCAAGAAACCGGCGCGTTGCAGGCCCATCGCGAAACCCACCTGGCTCGACGCGGGGCCGGGGAGGAACTGGCAGAGCGCCACCAGGTCGGCGTAGGCGCGGTCGTCCATCCACTTCCGCCGCACGACCAGGTCGTCGCGGAAGTAGCCGAGATGCGCGATCGGCCCGCCGAACGAGGTGACGCCGAGGCGCAGGAACGCGAGGAACACCTCGCTCACTCGACCGGGTCGCTCCACCCGCCCATCCTCACCCCGCGGGGGAAACGGCGGGTGAATCGTCACACCGACGCGGCACCCAGGATCTCGTCCACGAGACGCAGCGTGAGGCCGGTGAGACGCTGGTCGTCCGCGATGTCAGCACCGGCGACGGCGTCGCGGAAGCGCTCGACCTCTCCCACCATCGGGTTGGCCGAGGCCTCGACCTCGATCCGTTCGACATCGCCCTCGCGCGGCGACAGCGTCAGGCGCCGGGGGGCATCGATCGCGTCGATGGACAGCGACGCCTCCTCTCCTTGGATCTCACTCGGCAGGGCGGTGTCGGTGATCTTCGACCACGCGATGTCGGCGAGGAAGCCGTCGTAGGCGGCGAGTGCACTCCCCAGCCCGTCCGTTCCCGAGGCGATGCCCACGCGGACGCCGGCGATCGAGCGCGGGGCACCGAAGAGCCGTGCCAGGGCGTGCAGCGGGTACACCCCGAGGTCACGGAGGGCGCTTCCCCCGAGGGCGGGATCGAAGATGTTCGTCTGCTCCCCCGCGAGAACGTGGTCGTAACGCGCCGACCGCTTCTCGTAGCGGAATGAGACCCGGCGGAGCGTCCCCAGCCGTGGCAGCAGCCCGCGGACCACCTCCAGGCCGGGGTCGTATCCCGAGCGCATCGCCTCGAGCACGACGACGCCGCGCTCGCGAGCGTGCAACACCGCGGCATCCCACTCCTGCGCCGACAGGACGGCCGGCTTCTCGACGAGCACCGGGATGCCGGCATCCACGGCTTCGCGCACCTGCTCCGCGTGCAGCGCGTTGGGGCTGGCGAGGTACACGGCATCGACGTCGGGGGCGGCGAGGAGCTCCGTGAGGCCGAGGGCGGTGTGCGGTGCCCCGATCCTGTCGGCGAAGGCTTTCGCGCGCGCGGCGTCGCGAGAGGCCACCCGCTCGATCTCGACGCCCTCGACGACGGCCACCGCCTCCGCGAAGCGCTCGGAGATGGAACTGGTCCCGACGATGCCGATGCGAGTCATACCTTCATCATCGCGCGAGCGCCGCGCCGGGCGATGCCTCGTTCACGGAGCGGGCACGTCGCGTCGATAGGATCGCGCCGACACACCCGTCCGACCCGAGGCACCATGAACACCACCCGAGCCGAGCACCGCCGCCGTGCCTCCCGCCGTCTTCGTCGCAAACGCACGATCAGCGCCGTCATCGCCGTCGCGTTGATCGGAGCCGGCGTCGCCGCCGTCGCCCTGACCCGCATCCCCGAGGCACCCCCCGTCACCGAGGACACCTCGGCGAGCGCGACGCCCTCGGAAACGCCGACCCCGACGCCCACACCCCTCACTCCCGCCCAGGCTCTCTTGGCCACCTCGAGCGATCCGCAGTCGTGTGCCGTGTCGTTCGCGGGCGACGGGATCGCGCTTGCTCCGCAGTTGCAGACGCAGGGCGTGCGCTACCAGAACCTTCCGATCCCCCGCGCCGACGGGCGCGTCTTCGCCGGGTGGTACGACGCGGCGACCGACGCCACCGCGATGACGCAGAGCGCGCGGCTGAACGGCGCCGACCTCGTCACATGCACCGACCGGCAGCGGACGCTCCACGCGGGGTGGACGACTCCCGAGGCGAACGCTGCGGAGGCCGCCGGCATCCCGATCCTGATGTATCACCAGTTCACGCGGAACCCGAAGGGCGAAGACAACTGGCTGCGGCTGAACTACGCCTACATCGGCGACTTCGACGCGCAGATGGCGCACATCCAACAATCGGCGTTCTACCTGCCGACCTGGGATGAGCTGAGCGCCTTCATCGACGGGCAGCTGTACCTTCCGAAGCACTCGGTGATCATCACCGACGACGATGCCGACAGCACCTGGCTCGAGATGGCGGCCCCGATCGTCAACGACCGGAAACTGCTCACCACCTCGTTTGTGATCACCTCGGCGCGTACCGAGGGGACGCCCAATCCCTTCGTCCTCCAGCGCTCGCACACTCACGACATGCATCGCGCCGGCGCCAACGGGAAGGGGCGGATGGTCAACGACGACGCCGACACGATCGCCGCAGACCTGAACCGGTCGGCTCAGATCCTCGGGGCGAAGGAAGTCGTGGCCTATCCCTTCGGCCACTACAACGACACGACGAAAGAGGGGGTGCGTCGTGCGGGCTTCGAACTCGGTCGCACCATCGAACACGGGTACGTGCGCATCGGGACCGATAAACTCGCACTGCCCGTCATCCGGATGAATTACGGAATGACGGTCGACGATCTGAGAAAAGAGATCGGCTGACCCGCCGAATATCGGAGGGCACCGCAGAAAATCCCCGCGTCACGGGTCATTTGCTAGGGTCCACCGAGGCGGGCATCCGTGATCTCCCAGGTAAGTGCGCCAGACTTTCAGATCGGGCACGCGCCGGCCGGTCCGCGCTGTTCACTTCCGTCTCACCGAGAAAACGCGAGCATCTATGGACCTTTCCGTCATCGTTCCGACCTTCAACGAGGGTCCGAACGTCGCCGAGCTCGTCCGACGAACGACCCACGCGCTGCTCGGTCGCACCATCGAGGTCATCTTCGTCGACGACTCGACCGACGACACCCCCGACATCATCCGGCAGGTCGCGGCTGCAGCCGACATCCCCGTCCGTCTGATCCACCGCGACGATCCGATGGGCGGCCTCGGTGGTGCGGTGGTCGAGGGAATCCGCGCGGCGGAGTCCGAGTTCTGCGTCGTCATGGACGGCGACCTCCAGCACCCGCCCGAGGTCATCGCCGACATGCTCGCGCGCGCCGAGGTCGGCGACGCCGACGTCGTCGTCGCCTCGCGCTACGTCGCCGGTGGCACCTCCGACGGACTCGCCAATGCCGTGCGCACCACGGTCTCGCGCGCATCCACGCTGCTGACCAAGGCGATGTTCCCGCGCAAGCTCAACAACTGCACCGACCCGATGACGGGCTTCTTCCTCGTCGACCGCCGCACGCTGGACATCGAGACGCTGCAGCCGCGCGGCTTCAAGATCCTGCTCGAGATCCTCGCCCGCAAGCAGATGCGCGTCGTCGAGGTCCCGTTCTCGTTCGCACCCCGCTTCGCCGGCGAGTCGAAGGCATCGTTCAGCCAGGGCATGCGCTTCCTGGTGCAGCTGACCATGCTGCGCTTCGGGCGCATGTCGGCCTTCGCCGTGGTCGGCGGCCTCGGCGCCCTGGCCAACCTCGCGATCATGTGGGCGCTTCAGGCGTTCGGCGTGCAGTACCTGCTCGCCGCGGTGATCGCGAGCATCGTCACGATCGTCGCGAACTTCATCGCCCTCGAATACCTCGTCTTCGCCGACATGCGGGCCGAGTCGGGGCTCATGCGGCATCGCTTCATCAAGTCGTTCACGTTCAACGGCGTCGAGGCGATCATCCGCATCCCCGTGATCTGGGTCCTGGTCAGCCAGGCGCACATGCCCAGCGTCATCGCGGCGGCCCTCACCCTCATCGCCGCCTTCTTCGTGCGCTTCGTCTTCCACGCCCTCGTGGTCTACGCACCCAAGAAGAGCCGTGTCGGCAAGGCCGTGCGTGCCATCGAGCCTCTCGAAGACGAAGTCACCGCCTGACTCGCGGCGCTGCTCGCCGCCCCGCGGCGTACGCTGGAAGCATGTCCTCCGACGCAACCATCCGTATGTTCGGCGCCGACTGGTGCCGTGACTGCATCCGTACGAAGAAGCAGCTCGACGAGCTCGGCATCGACTACGAGTACATCGATCTCGTGGCCGACCCCGCCGCCGCTGACATCGCCAAAGAGATCTCCGGGCGCACCAGCATCCCCGTGGTCGTCTACCCCGACTCCAGCCACCACGTCGAGCCGTCGAACGCCGACGTCGAGACCAAACTGCGCGAGCTGTCGCTGATCTGATCGCGCCGGCGTGACACTCTCCGCCGCGTGGCGCGTGCGCCGCGCGCTCACCGCCGAGGCGGGAACCGCGTTGCCCGCGTTCGTCGATCACCACGTGCATCTGCACCTGATCGACTCCACCTCGCTGGCTCGGCGGGGGATCGCCGCCGTCGTCGACCTCGGCGGCGATCCCTTCTCACTCGCTCGACGGCCGCAGGGCCTTCCCCGCACCGCGTTCGCCGGGGCGTTCCTCACCGTTCCCGGTGGGTACCCCGACGGCCGGTCCTGGGCTCCCCGGTCGATCGTGAGATTCGTCACCGATGCCTCACGGCATCCGGGGATCGAGGGCGGCGCGCGCACCGCGGTGGACGAGCAGGCGGATGCCGGGGCCTCGGTCATCAAGGTCGCGCTCCATGCCGACGCCGGACCGGTGATCTCCGACGACGCCCTCGCCGCCGTGGTCGCCTCGGCCGCCGAACGGGGTCTGCCCGTCGTCGCGCACGCCCAGGGACCCGGGCAGGTGGACCGCGCGATCGAGGCGGGCGTCTCCGTGCTCGCGCACACGCCTTTTGACGCTCCGGTCGCGCGGCGCACCCTGGCGCGAGCCGTCGCCGCGGGACAGGCCTGGATCTCGACGCTCGACATCCACCGCGGCGCCGACCGTGAGCGCGCGATCGCCAACCTGCGCGCCTTCGCGGCGCGGGGCGGACGCGTGCTGTATGGAACCGACCTGGGCAACGGCTCCCTCCCCGTGGGCGTGAACCGCCGCGAGCTGCTCGCGATGACCGAGGCGGGTGTGCGCGGGGACGCTCTCGTGGCCGCGCTCACCGACCCCTGGCCCCGCACGACCCCCATCGACGCCGTGTCGAGCTTCGTCGCCGGCGACACCCCCACCGACGACGAGGTCGCGACGTGGCTGAGCCGCGCCAGCGTCGTACCGACCGAGGAGCTGACCCGTGTCGACTGACCCCTCCCCCGACTTCGGCTCCGTGGACCCGCTCGAGCCTCCCCACCACAGCTTCCGGGCCGAGGCGCAGCGCCTCGACGCCGCCGACCCCCTGGCACCTCACCGCGACGCGTTCGTCGGCAGCGAGAGCCCGCTGGTCTACTTCGACGGCAACTCGCTGGGTCGCCCGCCCCGCGCCACCGCCGACCGGCTCGCGCGCTTCGTCACCGACGAGTGGGGCGGCCGCCTCATCCGCGGGTGGGATGAAGCGTGGATGGAGCTCCCCTTCGTCATCGGCGATCGGATCGGAGCACTGACGCTGGGCGCGGCATCCGGTCAGACCGTCATCGGCGACTCGACCACCGTGCTGCTGTACAAGATGCTGCGCGCGGCCCTCGACGCGCAGACGGCCCGCGACCCCGAGCGCGTCGAGATCGTCGTCGGGCGCGACGACTTCCCCACCGATCGTTACCTCGTCGAGGGCATCGCCGCCGAGCGGGGAGCGCGCGTGGTCTGGATCGACGTCGACACGACACGGGGAGTGGATGCCGACCTGCTCCGCGCCGCGGTCGGACCACGCACGGCGGTGGTCCTGCTGAGCCACGTCTCGTACCGTTCGGGCTTCCTCGCCGACGGCGCCGAACTCACCGCGATCGCCCGCCGCGCCGGTGCGCTCGTGCTGTGGGACCTCTGCCACTCGGCGGGTTCGGTCCCGGTCGAGCTCGACGCGTGGGGCGCCGATCTCGCGGTCGGCTGCACCTACAAGTACCTCAACGGCGGACCCGGGTCGCCCGCCTTCGCCTACGTCGCCGCGCGTCACCACGCCACCCTGACCCAGCCCGTGCAGGGGTGGATGGGTGCCGCCGACGTCTTCTCGATGGGCCCGCGATACCTCCCCGCCGAGGGCATGCGCCGCTTCCTCTCCGGCACCCCTCCGGTGCTCGCGATGATCGCGATGCAGGACACCCTCGACCTCCTCGCCGACGCCGGTATCGCGGCGGTACGCGCGAAGTCGGTTGCGCTCACCGAATTCGCGGTGCGGGTGGCCGATGGCATCCTGAGTCCGCTCGGCGTGCGTCTCGCCTCGCCGCGCGACCCGGCAGAGCGCGGCGGACACGTGACGCTCTCGCACCCCGCGATGCGGGCCGTGACCGCACGCCTGTGGAAGGACGATGTCATCCCCGACTATCGCGACCCGCACGGGCTTCGGATCGGTCTCTCGCCGCTGTCCACGAGCTTCACCGAAACCCTGGCGGGAATGCAGGCCGTGGCTGCGGCGGTGCGCGCCGAGAGCTGAGTCTCAGCCTGTTGCCACCTCATCGATCGGGGCCGCCACGCACGGACGGCTAGCCTCGGAGGATGATCGATCCCCTCCTCCTCGTCCTCGCCGGGGTGGTGGTCGTCGCTCTCGCCACGGTGATCGGGCCGCGTTTCAACGTCGCCGGGCCTCTCGTCCTGCTCGCCATCGGTGCGGGAGTGAGCCTGCTGCCGTTCGTCGCGCCCTTCTCGGTGAACCCCGAGGTCATCCTCGTCGGAGTGCTTCCGCCGCTGCTGTACTCCGCTGCGGTGCAGGTGCCCGCCATCGAATTCCGCCGCGACTTCGCGCCCATCGCCGGGCTCTCGGTGCTCTTGGTCGTGTTCAGCTCGCTCGTTCTCGGCCTCTTCTTCTGGGCCGTCATCCCGGGTCTCGGCCTCGCCCTCGCCATCGCCCTGGGCGCGATCCTGAGTCCCACGGATGCCGTAGCCACCTCGATAGCCAAGCGCTTGGGCATCTCGCCTCGCGTGGTGACGATGCTCGAGGGCGAGAGTCTGCTCAATGACGCCACGGCGCTCGTCCTCCTGCGCACGGCCGTGGCCGCTGTGGCATCCGGTTTCGCGTTCGGCGACGCCCTCGCCGACTTCGCCTGGGCCGTCGTCATCGCGCTCGTGCTCGGCGCGGTGATCGGGTGGGTGAACCTGCGCGTGCGGGAACGCGTGTCGAACTCCGCGGCGAACACCGCGCTGAGCTTCACGATCCCGTTCCTCGCCTATCTGCCGACCGAACACCTGGGTGGGTCGGGCCTGGTCGCGGCGGTGGTCGCGGGCATCGTCACGGGTCAGGGAGCCGCGCGGCGGTTCACGCCCGAGCAGCGCATCAGCGACCGCCTGAACTGGCGCACCGTCGAGTTGATCCTCGAGGGAGGGGTCTTCCTCGTCTTCGGTCTCGAGCTGAAGGACATCGTCGTCGCCAACCTCCGAGAGCACGAGGGGCTCTGGCACGGCACCTGGTTGGCGCTGTCGGCTCTCGGCATCGTGCTGCTCGTGCGCGCGCTCTACGTCGCGGGCCTGATCGGCCTCCAGGCCCGACGCAGCCGCCGCCACGCCCGCCACCAGGACCGGATCGAAGGCGCGCAGGACCGGCTCGATCGTTTCGAACAGGCCTACCGCGAAGCGCCCGAGCAGTTCGGCGAGCGCGGCGCCGACCCCGCCCGGACCGAGCGGCGCATCGGGTGGATGCGCTCGCGCATCTCGCGCACGATGGCCGATCTCGATTACTACCGTGACTCCCCGCTCACCGCGCGCCACGGCGCGGTGATCGTGTGGGCCGGCATGAGGGGCGTCGTGACCCTGGCGGCGGCTCAGACACTGCCGGAGGGCACGACGCAGCGTCCCCTTCTGATCTTCGTCGCGTTCCTCGTGGCGCTGTTCAGCCTGGTGCTGCAGGGGCTGACACTGTCGCCCGTCGTGCGGTCCGTCGGCCTCTCCGGCGACGGCGGCGAGGGTCCCTCGCACGACGAGCAGCGTGCCCTGACGTCGGAGCTCCGAGATGCCGCGAGTGCGGCCGTGCAATCGGGTTCGCTCGCCCGGCGCAACGGCGACCCCTTCCCCGCCGACCTGATCGAGCAGGCCGGCGCGCGTCTCGTGCAGCCACCCGACGACGACGCGACCGTGCGTCGTCGCGACCTGCTCGAACTGCGGCTCGCCTCGATCGAGGCGATGCGCAAGCGGCTGCAAGACGTGAGCCGAGACGGGCGCTTCAGCACCGCGGCCCTGCGTCACGCGCTCGCCGAGCTCGATGCCGATCAGCTGAGCCTCGAGTTGCGCCTCGGCGACGACGACGGCGACTGAGGCGGAATACCGCGCACCCGGGGATCGTTTTCATTCACGCGCATGCGGTCACCGCGAAAGCCGGGGCGACTCGACGGCGAGAGAGAAGCACCCATGAGCAGGTTCACTCGGAAAGTCGCCCTCGTCACCGGCGGAGGAAGCGGAATCGGAGCCGCGATCGCGCGGCAGCTCGGCCGGGAGGGCGCGTCGGTGGTCGTCACCGATATCAACCTGGATGCCGCGGAGCGCGTCGCCCAGGAGATCACCGTCGTCGGAGGTAGCGCCACCGCGTTCGCCCAGAACACCGCGAAGTGGCAGGACTCCGAGTCTGCCGTGGAGTTCGCGAAGAAGACCTACGGCGGTCTTCACCTCGCCGTGAACAACGCCGGCATCGGCGCCGCGCCCCAGAACATCGGCGACTACGACATCGAGGCGTGGGATCGCGTGCGCGCCGTCGACCTCGATGGCGTCTTCTACGGGCTCCGATTCCAGCTCCCCGCGATCGTGGCCTCCGGGGGCGGAGCGGTCGTGAACATGGCATCCGTGCTGGGTTCCGTGGGCATCGCCCAGAACGCCGCATACGTCGCGAGCAAGCACGCCCTCGTGGGCCTGACGAAGGTCGCGGCCCTGGAGTACACCGCCCAGGGCGTCCGCACGAACGCCGTCGGCCCCGGCTTCATCGACACCCCTCTCGTGCGTTCGGGGCTCTCGCCCGAGGCGCTGACCCACCTCGAGGGCGAGCACGCGACGGGCCGGCTCGGCACCGACACCGAGGTCGCCGCGCTCACCCTGTTCCTCCTGAGCGACGAGGCCTCGTTCATCTCGGGCAGCTACCACCTCGTCGACGGCGGCTACTCCGCCCACTGAGCCGACCGCGTGCGGGCCCGTCGCGCACGCGGCGGGCCCACCGTGCGTGTTCCGGAGTCCGTGTCCCACTTCGTGCCGCCGGCGGCGGGGCCGCACCTCGTGGGACATGCCGGCGCCAGGAGGTGGATGCGCCCCGCAGGCAGTCGTCCAGGCGAGCCGTGCCCCTTTGCACCGCCGGGAGGGTGGCAGGCCGCACCCTGCGCGACATGCCGGCGACGGGGAACGGGACATCGCGCTCCGGAGCAGCACGCGGGACGTTTCGCAGGATCATGCGGCAGAATGAACGCGGAGGTTTCCATGAGCGATCCGATCCCGACGATGCCGTCATCTGCGGATGCCGCCGGGACCAGCCCCGTGCCGCTCGCGCACGCGGCGGCCGAGTGCCCGAAATGCTTCACCGAGCTGCAGAGCGACCGTGATTGGTGGCGTGCGCGGCCCGCGGGCTCACGCCTGGTCGGGCTGGTGGTCTCGCGCCCCGACATGGAGACCGTCAAGCAGCAGCGCGACGACCTCACACGTTTCGGCGTGCCGATCGAGGGCTTCCGTCACCCCGCGCCCGAGACGCTCGAGGGCTGGGCGAACCGGCTCGACCGCTTCTTCGGGACGCTGACCCGCGGCGATGTGCTCGTCGTCGCGAGCATCCACGCGCTCGGGCTGACGCGCGAAGACGAGACCCGCGCGGTCGCCGATCTCCGTCGGCGCGGCGTCATCGTCAAGGTGCTCTCGCACGGCGACCGTCACCTGCACGACGCGACGCTTCCCCCGCGCGGCTGAGGGCCGGCTTCGACTCCGGGCCGTCAGGCGGAGTCCAGGCCGAAACGCCGGGCGCGCGGCATCCTGAACCGGTGCGTCGGGACCGCACTCCGCACGACGGCACGCGACCCCACCCCGGCGCCCGCGGCATCCTGAACCGGTGCGTCGGGACCGCACTCCGCACGACGGCACGCGACCCGGCCCCGGTGGCCACGGCATCCTGAACCGGTGCGTCGGAACCGCACTCCGCACGACGGCACGCGACCCCGCGCCGGCGACCACGGCACACGACCGTCCGTAGACGCGACGGTGCCCCCGTGGACGAATCCACGGGGGCACCGAGAAGCAAGGATCAGCCCTGGGCGCGACGGTTGGTGCGGGGGCTGCGTGCTCCCACGACCATGCCCGTCGTCGGGCTGCCGGATGCCGAGCGGCCCGCGCCCTGTGAACGCGAGGCGCCCGCACCGGCTCGCTGTCCGCCACCGGCACCCGCACCGCGGCCGGCGCCGGAACGCTGGCCCTGTCCACGGCCGCCCTGGGGCGCGTGACCGGCTGCGGCGGGAGCGTCGGTCGACTGGCCACCGGCACCACGGCCACGACGACGGCGTCCGCCACCGGCGGAGGCGGCATCCCCACCCTGCGCGCGCTCGGCGCGCTTGCGCTGAGCGTTGGCGCCCTGCGAGCGTCCCCCACCCTGCGGCTGAGCGACGACCGGCTCGGGCTTGACGTACGGGGCGACCTCGCCGACGAGGGCGACGACCTCGGGAGAGGTCGGGGTCACCGCGGTGGGCGTGGCCGAGATCTTGGCCTTGCGGAGGATGTCGAGGGTGTCACGACGCTGCTCGGGGAGCATGATCGTGACGACGTCGCCGGCGGTACCGGCGCGCGCCGTACGACCCGAGCGGTGCAGGTACGCCTTGTGCTCGACGGGCGGGTCGACGTGGACGACCAGCTCGACACCGTCGACGTGCACGCCGCGGGCGGCGACGTCGGTGGCGACGAGGACCTTGGCGCGGCCGTCGCCGAAGGCGGCCAGGTTGCGGTCGCGCTGCGGCTGCGAAAGGTTGCCGTGCAGGTCGACCGAGGGGATGCCGGCGGCGGTGAGCGCCTTGGCGAGCTTCTTGGCCTGGTGCTTGGTGCGCATGAAGAGGATGCGACGGGCGGTGCCCGAGGCGAGCGTCTGCACGAGGTCCTTTTTCGCGTCGGCATCGGCGGGGGCGAAGACGTGGTGGGTCATGGCCGCGACGTGCGAGTGCGCCTCGTCGACCGAGTGCAGGACCTCGTTGCGCAAGAAGCGCTTCACCAGCTTGTCGACGCCGTTGTCGAGCGTCGCCGAGAACAGCAGACGCTGTCCGCCGGCGGGCGTGCGCGACAGCAGGCGCGTGACGCCCGGCAGGAAGCCGAGGTCGGCCATGTGGTCGGCCTCGTCGAGCACGGTGATCTCGACGTCGTCGAGGCTCGCGTGGCCCTGGCCGATGAGGTCTTCGAGGCGACCGGGGCACGCGACGAGGATGTCGACACCGCCGTTGAACGCGTCGACCTGACGCTTCTGGTTGACGCCGCCGTAGACGGTGGTGGTGACCAGGCCGTAGGCCGCGGCGAGGGGCTTGATGACCTCGTCGATCTGGTTCGCGAGCTCACGGGTGGGGGCGAGCACGAGCGCGCGGGGCTTGCGTCCACGGCGACGGTCGTTCTTGCCGGCGAGACGCGCGACGAGGGGCAGGGAGAAGGCGAGGGTCTTTCCCGAGCCGGTCTTGCCGCGACCGAGCACATCGCGCCCGGCGAGCGTGTCGGGCAGGGTGTCGGCCTGGATGGGGAACGCGTCGTTCTTGCCCTGCGAGGCGAGAACGTCGACGAGGGGGGCGGGCACGCCGAGGTCGGCGAAAGTCTGGGACGTCATGAATACTCCAGCCGCGGCGCACGCGCGCACGGCGATTCGGGATGCCGCGATGCTGCGGCTGCATGGGCGAAGGCGCCGGGTGGCGCATCCGTTCGCCGTGAAGGTCAAAGGCCCGAGAAGAAGGGGCCGGTGCGTTCGACGACGCTGGGAGCGAAAGCTCCACGCTGCAGTCTACCCGTGCGAGGCGGCCCGGAGCACATCGACCCCGCCGAACCGGTCAGGAGGCGGCGGCGCGCCAGCACCCGGCGACGTGGTCGTCGACCATGCCCGAGGACTGCATGAGCGCGTACATGGTGGTGGGACCGACGAACCGGAAGCCACGGCGACGCAGTTCTTTGCTCATCGCGGTCGACTCTGGTGTCACCGCGGGAACCTCGGCGAAGGTCGCCGGCGGCGTGTGCTCCGCGGGTGCAAAGGACCACAGCAGGGCATCGAGTTCGCCCTCCCCCATCCGGGTGACCAGGGCGGCGTTGCCGATCACGGCCTCGATCTTCGCGCGGTTGCGGACGATGCCGGCATCCTGCATCAGACGCTCTATGTCATCGGACCCGAAAGCCGCGACCTCCGCGGGGTCGAAGTCGAGGAAGACCTCGCGGAAGCGCGGGCGTTTGCGAAGGATCGTGATCCAGGCGAGACCGGCCTGAAAGCCCTCGAGGCTCATCTTCTCGAATAGCCTGCGGTCACCGCGCAGGGCAGTGCCCCACTCTTCGTCGTGGTACCGCTGGTACTCGGCATCGGCACCTGCCCACGCGCAGCGAGCGGTGCCGTCGACGCCGATCAGAAGGTCGCTCATCCCCCCAGGCTAGAGCGGAGCTCCGACATCGCTCTGCGCGAGTCGGAGCGCGAAGCGGACGGCGGTGCCCCCCTCTGACCACCGCCCGCCTCGCGCGTCACTTGGCGGGCTTCTTCTCCGGGATCGGAGCGGTGCCCGCGGCCTTCTGCGCGGCGTAGTACGCCGCGGCTTCGTTCTGACGGTCGTTCTCGACACCCGATGCGATGGAGGCGCGGATGTGCTCGGGACCGTAGCCGAAGGCGTCGACGAGGTCCTGCGCGTGCGGGCGGAGACGAGCGCAGAGCCGGTCGATGTAGCTCGACACGGCCGCACCCCGCTGTGCCGAGAGGCGCCCGTTGATGAGGTACCAGGCGAGGTGCTTCTCGACGAGCTGGAGGCCGAAGAGATCGCGCAACCAGGTCAGCACCGTGAGGGTGTCGCGGTCGGTGATGCGGTTGATGGCGTCGGTGAACGCCTCCCATTGCAGCAACTCACCGTGGGCACGCGCGGCCTCGATCAGCTGCGCCTGGTTCTCGTTGAACAGCGCGGCCGCGTCTTCACGGGAGAGCTTGGATGCCGGGCGCAGACGCCCCGCGATGTCGGCGATCATCTGCTGCACGCGACCGGCGAGCAACTCGTGCTGCTGTTCGGCACGCAGGCCCTTCTCGACGGAGCGGGCGGTAGAACCGAAGTCGCTGACGGCCTGCCCGAGCTGGCGCATTCCGGCACCGTGGAAGAGCTTGCCGGCGGTCTGACCGACCGCGAAGGCGGCGAGCTGCTTGGCATCCTTGCCCTTGAACTGCTTCGCGTAATCGGCGAGCAGTCGCTTGCCGACGAGCTGCAGCAGGATGTTGTTGTCGCCCTCGAAAGTGACGTAGATGTCGAGGTCGGCGCGCAGGCCCACAAGACGGTTCTCGAAGAGGAACCCCTGGCCGCCGCACGCTTCGCGAGACTCCTGCAGGGTGTCGAGGGCGTGCCAGGTCGACAACGGCTTGAGCGCGGCGGCGAGCGTCTCGAGGTCTTCGCGATCGGCGTCCGTGTCGAGGCGCCCGCTAAAGACGCCGTCGAACTTCTGCAGGAACTCGTCGTGCGCGAAGATCTCGGCGTAGGTCGTCGCCAGGCGCGGCAGGAGCCGACGCTGGTGCTTGCCGTAGTCGAGCAGGGTGACCTCGGGGGTGCCGTTGCCCGAGTCGAACTGGCGCCGCTGGTTGCCGTAGGTGACGGCGATGATGAGGCCGATGGCCGAGGCCCACGCGGCGGCCCCGTCGAGCGAGACGCGGCCCTGGACGAGCGTGCCGAGCATGGTGAAGAAGCGACGGCCGGGGCTGGCGATGTCGCTCGAGTACGTTCCGTCGGCGGCGACGTCGCCGTAGCGGTTGAGCAGGTTCGTGCGGGGGACGCGCACCTGGTCGAAGTGCAGGCGCCCGTTGTCGATGCCGTTCAGCCCGCCCTTGAGACCGTCGTCCTCGCCGCCGATACCGGGGAGGAAGTCGCCTTGTTCGTTGCGCAGGGGCACGTAGAAGCAGTGCACGCCGTGGTTGACGCCCTGGGTAATGAGCTGTGCGAACACGGTGGCCGCCTTGCCGTGGAGGGCGGCGTTGCCGAGATAGTCCTTCCACGCCCCGCGGAACGGCGTGTGGATGACGAACTCCTCGGTCTCGGGGTCGTATGTCGCGGTGGTGCCGATCGCCGAGACATCGGATCCGTGACCGGTCTCGGTCATCGCGAAGGCGCCCGGGATCTCGAGGCTCATGATGCCCGGAAGCCACTTGTCGTGGTGCTCGCGGGTACCGAGCTGGAGAACGGCCGAACCGAAGAGACCCCACTGCACGCCGGATTTGATCTGCAGGCTGGGGTCGGCGGCGACGAGCTCCTCGAAGCCCGCGATGTTGGCACCGTTGTTCTCCTCGCCCCCCAGGCGCTTGGGGAACGCACGGTGCACGGCCTTGTTCTGAACGAGCAGGTGCAGCTGGCTGAGCGTGCGCTCGCGGTGCGCGTCCATTCCCAAGCTGTCGTCGCGCCACAGCGCGGGGTCCTTGATCATCTCGCGCGCCTGGCGGCGTGTGTCACCCCAGGTACCGAGCAGGAGGTCGGTGACACGCTCGGTGTCGATGCGGCCTTCGGCCGCTTCGGCGGCGGTGTGCGGCGCGGTGGGCGCGCCTCCGACGGGAGTACGCGTGCTCGTGGCGGGCGTGGTGGGACGGACGGCGGCGTCGGTCATCTTCGGCACCTTTCGACGTTGCAAAGGACGCTTCATACGGTAGGTCTTCCACAACGTGCACCCAAACGACCTGTGAGATGTGCACAACGCCCCCGCCTCCCGTTTCGACGAGTCGTTGTGGGTGGTCAACATTCCCGTGAGCGCGCTGAGCGCGGCGGATGCCGTGGGGTCGGTGCGTACCGCTCGCCCGGGTCGCGCGGTCGAGCCCCCGAGACGGCATCTCGCTGACGAGTCGCTAGCGAGGTGTCGCCGGTTTGTCAGCGAGATGCCGTTTCGCAGTAGCTCGCGGCGGGAGCAGGGTCCGAGCGAAGGCGCGCGACCGCGGCGGGATCCGGGCCGCCGGGTACGGGGCGTCCAGACCACCCGGGCGCGGCGCCGTCAGTTCGCGGCGACCACCGTCAGGATGCCGTCGCCATACGCCTCGCGCTTCTTGGCGCCGATGCCGGTGATCCCGTCGAGGTCGCCCACGGAGCTCGGGCGTGCGGCGGCGATCGCCCGCAGGGTGGCGTCGCCGAACACGATGTACGCGGGGACGCCCTGCTCGCGCGCTCTCTCGGCACGCCACGCGCGCAGCGCCTCGAACAGGTCGCGGTCACCGGCGGCCACGTCGTCGGCGCTGCTTTTGCGTGCGCGACTCGAGCCACCGCCGCCGCCCGTGCGACCGAGGGCATCGCGACGAAGCGGAACCGCGGTCTCACCGCGCAGGACACCGGCGGACGCCTCGCTGAGGGCGAGGGTGCCGTAATCTCCCTGGGCAGCGATGATCCCTCGAGCCAGGAGCTGACGGATGACGCTGCGCCAGTCCTGGTCCGACAGGTCGGCCCCGAGCCCGTAGGTGCTGAGCCGATCGTGTCCCTGCTGGGCGATGCGCTCGGTCTTCGCACCGCGGAGGATGTCGATCAGATGGCCCGCGCCGAAGGCCTGACCACGCTCGCGCTGGAGGCGCACGATCGTCGACAGCAGCTTCTGCGCCGCGACGAGGCCGTCCCACGTGTCGGGCGGGGTGAGACAGGTGTCGCAGTTGCCGCAGGGCTCGGATCGCTGCCCGAAGTAGTCGAGGAGGTTCTGCCGTCGGCATCCGACCGTCTCGCACAGGGCCAGCATCGCGTCGAGGTGCTGCCCGAGCCTCATCTTGTACGAACGGTCGCCGGGCGACTGATCGATCATGCGGCGCTGCTGCACGACGTCGCCGAGCCCGTAGGCCATCCACACGGTCGACGGGTCGCCGTCGCGGCCGGCGCGACCGGTCTCTTGGTAGTAGCCCTCGACGGACTTGGGCAGATCGATGTGAGCGACGAAGCGCACGTCGGGCTTGTCGATGCCC
This sequence comes from Microbacterium sp. SORGH_AS_0421, assembly GCF_030818635.1. NCBI lineage: Bacteria > Bacillati > Actinomycetota > Actinomycetes > Micrococcales > Microbacteriaceae > Microbacterium > Microbacterium sp. SORGH_AS_0421. The sequence goes on along the minus strand of NZ_JAUTAO010000001.1, from coordinate 1,480,834 downwards.
ATGCCGAAGGCGATCGTGGCGACCATGATGACGCCGTCGTCGCGGAGGAACCGTGACTGGTTCGCTGCGCGCACCGAGGCGTCGAGACCCGCGTGATACGGCAGGGCGTCGAGACCCTGCGAGCTGAGGTAGGCCGCCGTCTGCTCGACGCTCTTACGGCTCAGGGCGTAGACGATGCCCGCAGAGCCCTCGGGCTGCGACCGGATGAACTGGACGAGCTGGCGACGCGGATCGACCTTGGCGTCGATGCGGTACTGGATGTTGGGTCGGTCGAAGCTGGCGACGAACCCGCGGGCGTCGCGCAGGCGCAGACGCTCGACGATCTCTTGGGCGGTGGCCGGGGTGGCCGTCGCCGTGAGCGCCATACGCGGGACGTCGGGGAAGCGGTCGGCGAGGTCGCCGAGGGCGAGGTAGTCGGGCCGGAAGTCGTGGCCCCACTGCGACACGCAGTGCGCTTCGTCGATGGCGATGACGCTGAGGCGACCGCGAGCGAGAAACGCGAGGGTCGGCGCGCCGTTGAGCCGCTCGGGGGCGACGTAGAGCAGGTCGAGTTCTCCGGCGAGGTAGGCCTGCTCGACGGCCTGCCGCTCGGCGGGCGCCTGTGTCGAGTTGAGGTAGCCCGCGCGAACGCCGTTGGCGATCAGGGCCTCTACCTGGTCGTGCATGAGCGCGATCAGCGGGCTGACCACGAGACCGGTGCCCGGCCGCACGAGCGCGGGCACCTGGTACGTGACGCTCTTGCCGCCGCCGGTCGGCATGAGCACGACGGCGTCTCCGCCGCCGACCACGTGCTGCACGATCTCGGCCTGGTCGCCGCGGAAGGCGTCGTACCCGTAGACCTCGTGCAGGACCTCGCGCGGGTCGCGACCCGTGAAGTCGCGGACGGCGGGGAGCTCTCGTGCGGTGCCGGTGACCGCGGCGGCACGAGCGAATGACGACGACGGGTCGACGGGCGGCGGCGGCGCGTCGAAGTCCTCGGGAGGTGCGAACTGATCGGGGTCCCAATCGGCCCCGGCATAGGGATCTTCGGGGAGGTCGTACGGCTCGGGCGGCGCGTCGGCGTACGACTCGGATGCGGCGCCGGGATAACTCACCCCCCAACGGTAACCCGGGCCACCGACACGCACACCGCCCCGGCATCCGTCGGGGGACACCGGGGCGGGAATCGCTCCTGGGGAGGAACGACGGATCAGTGCGACGGCGGGGAGAACACCAGCTGGGAGGCGAGCAGTCCCTGCTCGCGGCTGACGATCTGAGCACGGCCGGGCGCCGCCCGCTCCGGCTTCACGCGCCCGATGAGCGCCCCCTCTTCCGGGTTGCCGCCGAGCAGGATGCCGGTGACGCCCAGGTCGGTGAAGCGCTGGATGATCGGATCGTACGCGGCACGGCTCGCCCCACCCGACCGCCGGGTCAGGATGACGTGCAGCCCCAGGTCGCCTGCCTGTGCCAGCAGCGGCTGCAGCACCGCGATCGGGTTGCCCTGACTGGTGGCGACCAGGTCGTAGTCGTCGATGAGGATGAAGCCCTCGGCGCCCTTCCACCAGCTGCGCTCGCGCAGCTGGGTCGGCGTGACGTCGGGCCCGGGGATGCGCGTCGCGAAGTACTGCGACAGGTCGTTCATGCCGCCCGTGGCCAGGTCGTGAGAGGTCAGGTACGCGCCGAGGTACTCGTCGGGGATCTCGCCGAGCAGAGCGCGCCGGTAGTCGACGACGAAGATCTTCGCCTCGGCCGGGGTGTACAGCCGCTGGATCTCTTTGGCCACACCGCGCAGGAACGACGACTTGCCCATCCCCGAATCGCCGTAGACGAAGAGGTGCGGCTCCACCCGCGGGTCGATCCCGAAGGGCGACAGCTGCGCCTCCTCGATACCGAGAAGCATGCGACGATCCCCCGGTTCGGCGAGAGCGCGCACCTCGTCGAGCGAGATGTTCTCGGGCAGCAGGCGAAGCTTGGGACCCGGCTCCCCGTGCCAGGCGTTCGTGATCTTGCCGATCATGTCGGCGACGCCGTCCGCGATGGTCGAGGGGTCGTCCGACCCGTCGATGCGAGGGACCGAGGTGAGCATCTGCAGCTTCGACGTGGCGAGCCCGCGGCCCGGTTGCCCCACCGGCACGTTGGCCGCCTGCTTGCGGTCGACGTCGGAGTCCGTGGGATCTCCCAAGCGCAGCTCGAGACGCGTCTGGATGAGGTCCTTCAGGTTGGCGCGGATTTCGAGCCACCGGTTCGCGGTGACGACGACGTGCACGCCGAAGCTCAGGCCGCGCGCGGCGATGGTCTGCACGCGCGCTTCGAGCGGTTCGAACTCCGACCGCAGCGTCGACCACCCGTCGATGATGAGGAAGACGTCGCCGAAGCCGTCGTCGAGACGCCCCTCGCGCCGACGCGAGCGGTAGGTCTCGATCGAGTCGACCGCATTGCGGCGGAAGTACTGCTCGCGCGCATCGAGCACGGCCTCGACCTCGGCGATCGCACGGCGGACGGCCTCGGGCTCGGTGCGGGTGGCCACACCGGAGATGTGCGGGTGCTGCTGCATGGCGGTGAAGCCACCGCCGCCGAAGTCGAGCACGAAGAACTGGAACTCCTGCGGGGTTCCCGTCAGCGCCAGGGCCGAGACGAGCGTGCGCGCGAGGGTCGACTTGCCGCTCAGCGGCGAACCGACGATCGCGACGTGACCGGCCGCACCTCCGAGCGACACCGTGAGGTGGTCGCGGCGCTGCTCGAGCGGGATGTCGACGACACCGATCGGCACCGTGAGGGCGCCGGCGTCGCGCCAGCGTCGCGAGACGAGACCGAGGGCGGGGTCCTCCGCGAGGTCGGGCATGAGCTCGTCGAGCGGGGCGGGGTCCGCGAGCGGCGGGAGCCACACCTGGTGCGCCTCGGGACCGCGGTCCTTCATGCGGTCGACGGCGATCTGGAAGGTCGAACGCTTGTCGGTCGCCGGGGTCGCGATGGCTGCGGGGCTGGCATCCGTCGTCTCTTCGACCGGGTCGTCGTCGGGCTGGGCGAGAGCGGTGAAGACCTCGACGCGTGCGGGCCCAGTCGCCTCCGACTCGGGGTCGTCGACGTTCAGACGGGCGTTGCCCTTCGGCCGCCCCGAGACGTACGCCGCGCGGAACTGCACGAGGTTCTCGGTGTCGCTCTTGAGGAAGCCGACGCCGGGCTCCTGCGGCAGCGTGTACGCATCGGGCGTGCCGATGATCGTGCGCGATTCGGCGGCCGAGAAGGTGCGCAGACCGATCCGGTACGACAGGTACGTGTCGAGACCGCGCAGCTTGCCCTCTTCGAGACGCTGGGATGCCAGCAGCAGATGGACGTGCAGAGATCGACCGACGCGACCGATGTTGAGGAAGCTGTCGACGAACTCGGGCTTGGCCGTCAGCAGCTCGGAGAACTCGTCGACGACGACGAGGAGGGCCGGAAGGGGAGCGAGGTCGGACCGACCGCCCAAACGCGCGGTCTCGTACTCGCCGACGTTCGCGAAGTTGCCCGCGGCGCGCAGCAGCTCCTGCCGCCGCACCACCTCGCCCTGCAGGGCGTCCTGGAAGCGGTCGACGAGAGCCAGCTCGCTGCCGAGGTTGGTGATGACCGCCGACACGTGCGGCATCTCGGCCATACCGGCGAAGGTCGCACCACCCTTGAAGTCGACGAGCACGAAGTTGAGCTGTTCGGGAGAGTGCGTCATGGCGAGGGCCAGCACGAGCGTGCGCAGCACCTCGGACTTTCCCGAACCGGTCGCGCCGACCATCACGCCGTGCGGGCCCATGCCCTGCGACGCGGACTCCTTCAGGTCGAGGACGAGGGGCGCGCCCGAGGGCTCCTGGCCGATCGGCACGCGCAGGCGGTCGCGCTCGAGACGGCGGGTCCACGCCTGGTCGAAGTTCACCGTCCGCACATCGGGCAGGCCGAGGAGCTCGGTGAGCTCCAGCTGACCCTGCGTGGTCGGCGCATCGACGACGACCATGGGCGCCGGCCGCAGCGGCATGAGCCGTCGGGCGGTGGCCTCGGCCTCGGCGACGGTCATGGCATCCGGGATGAAGGTCTGGGCCCGACCCGCTCCGTCGATGAACTCGGCGGGAACAGAGACGGGCTTCTTCTCGGTGCGGCGGCCTCGCGCGACCACGGGTGCTTCGGCGAGCGCGACACGGGCAACGTGGGGGTCGTCGAGTTCGTCCCAACGCGTGGGGAGGTCGATCACGGTGACACCCTGCGCACCCTCGAGCCCGACGAGCGGGCTGTTCGTGGGGGTCTCGACGCCGTCGACGATCAGCACCACGTGCGGTGTCACCCCGCCACCGGGCGTGAATCGCGGACGTGTGGAGAGCTGCGGCGGCAGCATGTCGACGAGTTCGTCGAGGGATGCCGAGATCATGCGCGCGGGCCCGAGCCGGTCCTGCACGCGCGAGGACATCGCGTGCGGGAGCCACTTCGCCCAGTCCCACGCGGGCATCTGCGCGGGACCGGCGAGGATCGCGATGATGACGTCCTCGGGGTCGTGCAGAGTGGCCGCGGAGGCCACGAGCGAGCGAGCCAGGCTGCGGACGGCGTCTTCGTCGGAGCCCACGAGCTCGATGCGCGAGTAGTCGCCGAGGGGGAAGCCCAGCGGCAGGTCGCGCTGCATCTCGTGCGTGAGCATGAAGCGGTGCGCGGCCGAAGCGGCGACCGGGTCGAGCTGGGCCAGCGGCGGGAGCTCGGGCGCCTCGAGCGTGAGGCTGAGCGGCTGGTCGGTCACCCCGATACGGGCAAGGAGGAACGTCTCGTCGCCGGGCTGGCGCTCCCAGACGCGCGAGCGCTCTTCGGCGATGAAGGGCAGCGCGGCCGGAGCCGGCATGATCCACCCACCGTGACGGCGCTGCTTGCGGGCGGCGACACGCACGGTGTCACGCAGGTCGGAGAGGTAGGCGAGGTACTCGCGCCGGTTGCCGAGCACCTGCGCATTGCGCTGGGCGCGCTGACGCCACCCGTTCACCGCGACGAAGCCGAGCGACGACAGCAGGAACATGCCGCCGATGAGAAAGCCCGTCGGCCCGCTGTTCGAGATGGTCACCATCACGATGGCGCCCACGCTGCCGAGCATCGGCAGGAGGGAGGTCAGGATGCCGCTGCCCCCCTCGTTCGGGACGAGCTCGGGCGGCGGCTGGAGCACGATCCGCCCGTTGGGCAGGGACGGCGGGGCGATGCGCGGACCCGTGCTCACACCGGACCTCCGATCAGACGACTCAGGGTGAAGACGCGTTCGCTGAGGCGCACGCGGGTGCCCTCCTCGAGCAGGGTGCGCGAACCGGGGCGGAGAACGTGGACGGTGCCGTCGTCGTCGATCAGCTCGGATCCGTTGGTGGACCCCGCGTCGGTGACCCACGCCGTCTCGCCGTCATGCTCGAGGCGCAGGTGCGTTTTCGAGATCAGACGGTCCGGGTCGTCGACCGAGATCAGCACGTCGTTCGGCTGGTCGGCCACGGGGGCGCGACCGAAGTTCACGGCCGCGGGCAGGTCGAACTGCTCGCGCTGCCCCGTGTCGAAGACGACGAGCAGTTGCGCACGGCCGACACCCGTGGTTCGCACCGGAGCGCTCGGCGTCGGGGCGGCGGGCTCGGGGGCGATGGTCGCGGGCCGCTCACCCGCGACGCTGGGCGCCTCGATCGCGACGATGGGGGCGTCCCAGGACGGCGCGAGAGGCAGGGCCGCCGCCGAGGCGTCCATCCGCAGGGGCTCGCGGGAAGCGCCGGTGCGTTGCACCGTCGGCTCCGACAGGGCGCGGGGCTCATCGGCATCCGGAGCCTGTCTTCCGCGGGGAACGGACAGCAGAACGGTTCCCGCGGCACGATCGGCCCAGGAACGCCGACGGCCCGATCTGTCGAACGCCGCCGAGGCCACGACGACCCAGGCGCCGGCCAGCAGCACGAAGCCGCCGAGCACCACGAGAAGGCCGCGGACGAAGGCCCGCCCGGCGCCCGGGACGACGGGCTCCTCGACGCGCGCGGTGCGCAGACCGAAGAGCAGGGCGCCGGGGGTGAGGCCGCGTCGCGCCTGCAGGATCCACAGGCCGAGTAACGCCTCGGCGGCGACCGCCGCGCCCAACACGGGAGATGCCAGGAGGGATGCCACGACCGAGACGATGACCACGAGGGCCGCGTCGACGCTGAAGGCTCCGATGCGCACCCCCACCGTCGCGGGCGCGCCGAATGGCGTCAGCTGCGTCATGTCGCCATCATCGCACGCGCGATCTCCACCGCTCCGGCGGCGAGCATGCCCGCCGGAAGAGACAGGGCCGTGGCCAGCGCCTCGAAGATGTCGCCGGTGCGAGACCAGCCGAGAGAACGCAGGCCGCGACCCACCGGGACGACCAACAGGGAAGACCCGAGACCGACCAGCAGAAGGATGCCGGCGAAGACGACGAGCATGTCGGAGGACACCCTCGGCAACAACGCCATCAGCACGGCGACCACCACGGCGGCAGCCCCCAGACGTTCCACCCAGCGCAGGAACGGCACGGTGCTGCGACGCGAGCTGAGCAAGAGAGCGAGGACGACCGTGGCGGCGAGCCCGATGCGCCCGCCGAGCACGACCGGGTTGTCGGTGTCGAAGGTCGGCAGCGCGGTGAAGGCACTGGCAGCCCCGGCGGCGATCAGGAGCACCACGCCGATCGTGAGGCGGGCCGTGGAGCGCTCGACCAGCGCGTCGGCGTCGTCGGCTTCGATCGTGCGCACCTCGTCGGGGAGGTTCTGCCGCACCGTCCACCGCGTGCTCTGGAAGCGGCCGTAGTCGATGAAGGTACCCGGGGCCACGTCGACGAGGCTCGACTGCAGCACGCGTTGCGCGACCGGCACGAGGCCGAGAGTCACGGCCGCCGGCGCCGATGGATCGAGGTGCATCAGCAGCGAGAGGCCCCACACGGCGGCGAGCACCGCGAGGACGATCGTCGCGGTACGGCTCTGCGCGCGCAGCGTCTCGGTGGCCCCGAGCACGCCGATGACTCCGGCGACGACGGCGGCGGCGAGCAGCCCCGTGAAGACCGCGACGAGGGGGGCGGCGGCAGGAAGGCCCGGGACGACGGCGACCCCGCCGCCGAACGCCAACGCGATGACGCCCACGACGGGGGCGAGGATCGCCGTTCGCGAGCGAGCGCGCAGGGCGAAGACGGCGCCCGCGACGAGAGCCGCGAGAAGGGCCAGCATCGCAACGGGCACGCGCACCGAGGGGGACAGACCGTCACCGCCGACCAGACGAAGCAGGGCCAGGATGCCGCCTCCCGCCGCGAGCACCCACCATACGGCCGAGACACGCCTGGCGTTCGGCGCCGCGGCGGCGCGAGCGACGGCGTCGGGCAACGAGGCGCCGGGGTCGACGAGGACGAGGATGACGCCGTCGTCGAGCGAGGTCATCACGGTCGCCCGGTCGATCTCGCGGCCGGAGATGCCCACCACGCGAGTGCCGTGCGCGGTGTCGGAACCGGCGGCGCGCAGCACGTCGTCGACGCGGGCTCGCAACGGAACCACCAGATCGAAGCGGGAATCACCGTCGATCAACGCGACGCGTCGCCCCTGCATCACTTCCGCGCTCAACGGTCCCCCTCGTTCTCGCGCCCTCCGGCCCACGGGCCGCAACCGCACCAGCGTATCCGTCTCGCGCGGGCCCGTGTTGCTCTTTCCGCGGTTCACCGGGGATAAAGATGAGAGTTTTGTCATCTTTCAAATTGCGCAAGAGGCTTGAACCGGGGGGCCGGTTTACGTATGTTCGAAGTCCGGTGGGGGGCTCCGGTTCCTCCGCCGACGCCGTGTGCGGGTCCTCTATTCCCGTGCGCGTAACCGATCCGCAACGCCCGGGCGCGCCCGGAGGAACATCGAGGAGACACAGTGGCAGATCTCATCGCAGCCCAGGAGGGTGCGCTTCGTCGAGGGGCCGAAGCGGTCAACACCGCCAAGTCGGGCATCGACGAGCAGGTGCGCAAGGTTCGCACCGAACTCGACCAGGTGGCCGGCTTCTGGACCGGCGCAGCCGCCGGTTCGTACACGCAGCTCATGCAGCGTTGGAACGAAGAGACCACCAAGCTCAACAACGTGCTCGTCACGCTCGAGGACGCCCTCCGCGGCACCGAGCGCGACCAGGCCGCGTCGGAAGAGTCGCACCAGCAGACCATCGGCAACCTGGGCTCCCTGCTCGGCTGACCCCGCTCGACACGAAAGAAGGAACTCTCATGCAGTCCATGTCCGTTCGTCCCGAGCAGGTCATCGCGCTCTCGGGTCAGATCCGCAACGGTGCCTCCGGCATCCGCACCCGCCTCGACGAGCTCGAGTCGCAGGTCAACGCCCTCCGCTCCTCGTGGGATGGTGACGCCCAGACCGCGTACGACCAGGCCCAGGCCCAGTGGACCCAGTCCATCACGCGTCTGAACGAACTCCTGCAGCAGATCGCCGGCAAGACCGACGAGATCGCTCAGGGCTACACCTCGACCGACAAGTCCGCCGCCGGCCGCTTCGTCTGAGTCGTCTCGAGCCGGCGGTCGCTGAGGCGGCCGCCGGCTCTTGCGGCCCGTGAGGGCCGCCGCAAGTTTTCCGCGCGGCAACATCGTCGCGTGCTCGCCGCACGCGCGTGAAGAAATGAGTGAAGTATGGGCTCCGTCATTCGGCTCGACAGCGAGTTCGTTCGCGCGAACGTGAGCAAAGTCGTTCAAACAAGCGACGAGCTCCCCGCAGCGACCATCATTAGCGTCGTCGACGGCAATGGAACCGAGCCTGCGGCCTCCCAGTTCACGCAGCTTCTCCGCACCCGTGCCGAGACACTCGGTGCACGTGTCGAAGAGGTGAGGCAATACATCGCGCAGAACGCAGCTGCCCTCTCGCAGGCCGTTCAGACGTTGGAGGAGCGGGACGAGATGAATGCGAGCGACGCACAACAGGTCACGGCGATCATCGACGCGGCATCGACGGCACCTCCGGCGGGCGTCTCGCCGGGTGCCTCTGCCGGGGGGCAGGCCGGCGTGCGCGGCGCCCTTGGCCTGCAGTGAAGCGGCATCCGCTCCGAACGTTCGGAGCAGTTCTCCTCGTCGCCGGGTTCATATCTCTGAGCGCTGCGTCCCCGACTTCGGCGGCGACCACCTCAGGGACGACCGGCCTCGACTTCTGGTGGGACAAGTACGGCGTTGATGCCGCGCATTCGGAGGGCATCACCGGCCGCGGCGTGAAGGTGGCCGTGCTGGAAGAGCAGATCAACCCGTCCCTTCCGGTGTTTGAAGGGCAGAATTTGCGCATCTCGGACAAGCCGGTATGCAAGGACCACCCTTCGATGACGTCTACCAACCCCGACAAGGGCACACGTCACGGCACGACAATGACAGCTTTGCTCATCGGCAACGGCACAGGATCCGGGGGAGTTCGCGGGATCGCTCCCGACGCTGAGGTCACTTTCTATGGGTACGGCCCGGACGATCGCCCGTGCTACCCAGATTCAGCGACCGAGACGGATATGACCGCGTGGGGCTATGGCGTCAAGCTCGCGGTCGATGACGGCGCGAAGATCGTTTACACGGCGGTAGGCATGGAGCGGCACGAAGCGGACGCACCTGCCATCGCGTACGCCATCGCCCGGGGAGTGGCACTTGTTTCTGCGACGGCCAATCCCAGCGCCGCTGACTTGCTCGGCGCACCGATCACCGATGGCGGAGACTCGCTGAATGGGGTCGTCGCCGTATCTGCGATCGGACCGGACGGAGCCCTACAGACCAGTGCGGACGGATCACCCTGGATCATTCCACAAACGACCGTGGTCGCCGGGGGCGACCGGTTCCCAGAGATCGGTACCGAATCCGGGTGGGACGGATCAGCGACGGCCACCGGGTCGTCGAATGCATCTCCCATAGTCGCAGGCATGCTTGCGCTCGCGGCTCAGAAGTTTCCGGAGAGCACGGGAAATCAACTGATCCAGGCGATGCTCGCAACGACGAACGGCGAACGACACGAGCCCTCTCGGACGGAAGACGGTTTCGGCTACGGAGCGGCGTGGCTCCCGACCCTGCTCGCCGTCGACCCGACGACGTTCCCCGATGAGACACCTCTCATGAATAAGAGCGCAGGGTTTCCGACAGCCGATCAGATCGCGGCAGCTAAGACGAACGGATATGTGGCTCCGGATCGAGGCCGAAGCTTCGACCAATACGCCGATGACAGCCCGACCAGCGGTTTCGATTTCTCATCCCTCGTGATGTGGGCCGTCATCGGGATCGTGGCCCTTGTCCTCATCGCGGCGGTCATCACCGTGCTCATCATCGTCACTCAACGCCGTAAGGCGAGAAAGGGGACATCGCCGTGACCGGTACCTGGGAACAGCGTTTGACGAACTTCGCCGAGGGAGGCCAGCCGTGGGACGTTCCCACGCGAGGCTCACTCGTCAACGGCTTGAACGCATTGCGGGAGGTTCTGAACCGCGTCGCAAGCGACCCCGGCATCACAGGAGAGGCCGGATCTGCCGCTCGGGCGAGATTCAGTGCCGCTGCGAGACAGATCGCTCAGCAAGTCACCTACGTCGAGGACGAGCTCGCTCAGCGGCTTGATCAAGCCAACGACGTTCGATCACGCGCGCGAGATGCGCTCGACACACTCCCCTCCGGCTCGCTCTCCGGGGGTCAGGAAGCTGCGGTCCGTGGCGCTGCTACCGGCGCGACTCTCATGCTGGGACCGATCTCCTTCCTCGCGGGAGAGGGGGCCGTCGGGCTGATCAACGGCTATCTGTCCGATCAACGGGAGGCCGCCGCGCGCTCCGCTATGGAGGGTTTCTCCGACGAGATGGATGCCGTCCAGGTCAGCGACCCCCCACCACTCAACTTCACCTTCTCCGAAACTGACACCGTCGAGCCAACCGGAGGCGGTACCGGTGGGGGCGGGGGTGGAGGCGGCGGACGCTCCGGTGGACGGAGTTTCGAGCAGTACCCCGACTGGGACACGTCCCCCGTCGCGACCCCCGGTGGCAACGACAATGGCAACTCGCAGCCCGATTACCACGCGATGCCGCAGCCGGGGGTCATCGGGCCGCGACCGGATGGCCCGATCCACGGCACCACCCCCATCATCGACCTCGACACCATCAAGCCCGAGCCGACTCCGGACGGCTCGATCATCGGCACCCCGAACCTGCCCGGGACCATCCCCTCGGCCCCCGGCGGAGGTCTGCTCGGCGGTTCCGGTTCCGGCGGCGCCGGAGCGGGCATCGGATCCGGTCTCGGTGCGGGCCTGATCGCCGGCGGCGGCGGCGCGGCCGCACTCGGCAGCATCGCGCGTGGCGCGGGTGCCCCCGGAGGCAGCCTGTTCAGCGGTGCGGGCGGCACGGCAGCATCCGGCGCAGCCGGGCGATCGGGCGGCCTGCTCGGCAAGACCGCCGCAGCCGGCTCCGGCCTCGGAACCCGCGGCGTCGGCGGAATGGGCGGTGCCGCCGGCGGCGGCGCACCCGCGGCATCGACGGCCAAGGGTGCCGGTATGCGCGCTGGCGGCACGGCTGGCGGCGGCGCGGCTGGCGGCGGAGCCGCCGGAGGCGGAGCCCGCGGCGCAGGATCCGGTGCCGGCAGCCGCGGCGTCGGCGGAATGGGCGGACCTGGCTCGCGCTCCGACCGTCGCGACGAGGCATCTCGTGGGCTCGGCGGTCCCATCGCGCCCCGCATGGAGGACGATGAAGAGATCGGCCCCCGGTCCGAGAACGCCCAGGCCGGCGGACGCGACGAGTGATCACGTCTTTCGACACACTGAACGGTTCCGACAGGAGAACACGACATGTCTGACCGCATTTCCGCGGAAGAGGGAGCCCTTGCCCGGGGCTCCGAGGTGGTGAACGGCGCGCACGCCGACATCGCCGACAGCACCAGGCGGGTGCTCGCGGAACTCGACGAGCTGCGCGGCAACTGGTCGGGCGACGCGGCGAGCTCGTACGGCATCCTCGTCGAGGAGTGGACGGCGGGCGCGCGGAAGCTGAACGACGTGCTCATCACCCTCAGTGCCGCGCTGCAGGCCACGGCCCGCGACCAGGAAGCCGTCGAAGAAGAGCACCGCACGACCATCCACGGTCTCGGAACGATGCTGGGAGGCCAGTCGTGAGCGACTTCCGTGTCACGCCCGAATCGCTGCACGCTGCGGCTGCCCGACTCCGCTCGGAGAGTGCGCGTATCGACGCGACCCTGGGCGGCCTCGACAGCGAGGTCGCTCGCCTGCGGGGACAGTGGGAGGGCGCCGCGCAGGCGGCGTACAACAACGCCCAGCAGCAGTGGAGCGCCACGCTCGAGCAGATGCGCGACGTGCTCCAACGCATCTCGAACGCCACCGACTCGATCGCCGACGACTACGTCTCCGCCGATCGTGCGTCGGCGGCGCGTTTCCACTGACATCCGACCCCTGACCCACCGATAGGATTTCGGGGTCTGACCGCAGGGGGCTTCGGTCCGGAAAGAGGGGGCCGCAGATGGCTGACGTCATGAATGCGACACGAGCGCTGCTGCGGCTGTCGGTGCAGAGCGAGGGACGCAGGCTCGACATTGCGATTCCGGCGCAGGTGCCGGTGATCGAGTTCCTCCCGGGCTTCGCCCGGTCCCTCGGCGTGCTCGATCCGTCGATGACCTCGGCGGGGTACGCGCTCCAGCGCTCGGACGGCACCAGCGTCGACCCGTCTCGCGGGGCCGCGGCGCAGGGCATCGTCGACGGCGAAGTGCTGACCCTCGTGCGCGGAGGTCTCGTCGCCCAGCCGCGCGTCTACGACGACATCGTCGAGGCCGTCATCGACGCCACCAGCCAGCAGAACCGTCCCTGGACCACCCGCGACAACGCGCGCACAGCCCTCGCGGTCAGCCTCGCGCTGCTCGGCGTGTGCGCCGTCCTCCTGCTCGCGGCCGGTCGCGCCCTCCCCTTCGGCGCTCTCGTCGCGGGCGGCGGAGCCGTCGTCCTGCTCGTCGTCTCGGCGGTCGTCTCACGACTCGGCCAGCGCGAGGCAGGTCAGGGCCTGGGGATGGCGGCATCCCTCTTCGCCGCCGTCGCCGGCTTCATCGCGATGCCCGCCTCCCTCGACATGTGGGGATTGCCGATGGCCGCCGCCGGCGGCGGAGCCTTCGTCATCGCCGGTGTCTCGCTCGCCCTCACCCGGGAGCGGGCCGAGCTGCAGCTCGCGCCCCTCGTTGCCGGCGGAGCGTTGGGCGTCACCGGAACCCTCGCCGCCTTCTTTCCCGCCCCCACCGTCTGGACCCTGATGGTCGGCGTCGTCGCCACGCTCGCGGGGGCGCTGCCCTGGCTGGCCATCGGCACCACGCGTCTTCGCGTGGTGTCGCCCCAGAGCGACGCCGAGATGTTCGCCGACCCGCAGCCGATCGACGCCGACGACGTGGCCGCCCGCGTGGCACAGGGCAAGCGCGTCCTGATGGGACTGCGCCTGGCCCTGGCCGCCGCCATCCTGGTGGCGACTCCTCTCGTCGCCGCGCAGAACGCCACCGGCGCTCTCGTGTGCGCCCTGGCGTTCGCGGGCATGATGTTCCCCTCGCGCCAGACCTTCGCCCGCTCCGGCGTGCTCACCGTCATGGCCACCGGCATCATCGGTCTCGTCGTGGCCGGGGTCGTGGCCTCGCTCGCCCAGCCGGGTCTGCGTGTGGGCATCCTCGTCGTCCTGGCCATCGCCACCGTCTGCGTCGTCACCGTCACGTTGCTCGCCCCCAAGACGCGCCTGCGGCTGATCCGCCTCGCCGACACCGCCGAGCTGCTCGTCCTGGCAGCGCTCCTGCCCCTCGCGGTCATCTCGTCCGGTCTGGCCTGACGCATGGCCACCAAGGGCGACCTGATCGAGGCGCAGAACTTCTCGCGCCGCCGCCTGCTCACCGCATTCGTCAGCGGCGCCCCCGGCGGTAAAGAGCTGCAGCCGAGCTCGCCGTTGCGCGCGGTCATCGCCGCGATCGCCCTCACCGTGATCGTGGTGCTCGTCGGCGTCTTCTACGGGCTCATCCGCCCCGGCCTGCCGACCGGCTGGGAGAACGGCAAGCTCGTCCTCGTGTCCGACACCGGTGCCCGCTTCGTCACCGTCGACGGCGTGCTGCACCCCGTGATCAACACGGCCAGCGCCCGCCTGCTGCTCCCGGCGAACGAGTACGGCGTCATCTCCACCGACTCCTCGACCCTCGGCGGTACCCCCGTCGGCGACACCGTCGGCATCACCGGGGCTCCGGATGAGCTGCCTCCGGTTTCAGGGCTCATCAACACCGGCTGGAGCGCCTGCGTCTCCGACGACGCCGGTCTCGACGTGCGCATCTCCTCGGCCGCGGGCCCGACCCCCGCCACCGACCGCGCGGTCGTCGTATCGGTCGACGGCATCCTGCACGTGGTGCAGGGCGGCCGGAGCTTTGCGGTCTCGAGCGAGGTGGCGGACGCCGTGCTCCGCGCCGCCGGGATCTCGTCCCTCTCCCCCGTGACCGTGCCGGCGTCGTGGCTCGACCTGTTCACGGCCGGTACGGCCCTCACCCCGATCACGCTGCAGAACTACGGCCAGCCCGTCGCGAACACCTCACTGCGCGTCGGCCAGGTCATCCGACAGGCCGGCGCCGCCGAAGACGAGCGTTTCCTCGTGCAGACCGGCGGCGTGCTCGAATCGCTCTCGCCCCTCGCCTGGCAGCTGTACCAGTTGGGCAGCGGCGAAGCCCTCAAGGGCAAGGTGACCGAGGTGACCGCGGACGAGATCCGCAGCCTCCCCACCGCGACGCAGGGCCTCGGCGACGAGTGGCCCCGGGTCGGCTTCGAGACCGTCCCCTCGGGCCAGCGTCCCTGCGCCGTGCTCACCGCTGGCGAGGGCCAGGCCACGACGACCCTGGCCACGCAACCGACCTCGACCGCCGTCACCACCGGCATCCGGGTCGATCCCAGCCACGGGGCTCTCGTGCGCGCCGGCGGACGAGGCGCCGACAACACGAGCATCCTGACACTGGTGGATGCCACGGGCACGGCGTTCCCCCTCCCGGGTGCGACCGACGACACCATCGCGCGCCTGGGCTACTCGACGAACGACGTCGGCTCGATCCCCGATGGGTGGACCGCTCTCCTGCGCACCGGCCCCTCGCTGAGCGAGAGCGCGGCGCAGCAGACGCCGGAGACGAAGTGACCCTGCGCTCCCGCGCCGCTCGCCTCGCAGCCCTCGCTGCCGCGGCGGGGGTGGTGCTGATCGGCATCCCGTCGCCGGCATCCGCCGTCGGTCCCTCGACCGGCGTGCGGACGGCGACGACGCAGAGCCAGTGCACCGCCTCGACGCGTATCCCCGACGCGCCCACCGCGCTCACGTCGCTGCAGAGCTCGTCGGCGTGGCCCCTCACCCGCGGGGCGGGCGTGACCGTCGCCGTCGTCGATTCGGGCGTCGCGGTCAACCCGCACCTCGACGCGTCGGTGCTTCCGGGCGTCAACCTCGTCCCCGACGGCACCGACGCCTCCGGACGCACCGACAACTACGCGCACGGCACCGTGATCGCCGGTCAGATCGCCGCCCAGCTGATCTCCGGTTCAGGAGTCGAGGGACTGGCACCCGACGCGAAGATCCTGCCCGTGCGGGTCTACGCCGGCATCGAGAAACAGCTCGTCGAGGCGGGGTTCGGCCCGAACACCGCGCGGATGGCCGACGGCATCCGCTACGCCGCCGATCAGGGCGCGCAGATCATCAACGTCTCGATCAGCACGAGCGAGAAGAACGCGGCCCTCGCGGATGCCGTGGCCTACGCGCAGCAACGCGGCAGCCTGGTCGTCGCGAGCGCCGGCAACCGCTCGAACAACGACTCCCCCGAGCAGGACGACAAGGACGGCGCGCGCGTTACCCCGCGGGCTTCTCCGGCGTCATCGGGGTCGCCGCCGTCGGGTCGGGCGGTGTCGTCACGAAGGCGAGCATCCACGGCCCCCACGTGAGCCTCTCCGCTCCCGGTCAGGCGGTCGCCTCGTCATGGCCCCTGGGCGGCGATTGCGTCGTCGGGGCCGACGAACCCGCGACGAGCTGGGCCACGGCCTACGTATCGGCCGCCGCGGCGCTCGTGGCGTCCGCGCACCCCACCGAGACCCCCGCCCAGTGGGCGTACCGGCTCGAGGCGACCGCCGTCCGCGCGCAGCCCGACACGCGCTCCAACATCTCCGGATGGGGCGTCGTGCAGCCCTACGACGCGATCGTGATGGTTCCGGGGACGGGCCTGCGGGGTCCGAAGAGCCCCTTCGTCGCCGCCAGCCCCTCCGCCTCCCCCACCGCGACCCCCGAGGCGGTCTCGGTGGTCATCGGACCGGGACCGGATGCCGCGGCCATCACGACCGCGACGGGCATCGGGCGTGGCCGGACTCGTCGCACTCGGCGCGATCGGTGCTCTCGCGATCTACGTCAGTCGCCGTCGCGAGGAGGCGGCTCCCCGCCGCGCCGCCCCCACGGGCCGCGGGCTCTACGGGCCCGAAGAGCAGGAATAGCTCAGCGGCGGCAGGAGCCCACCGGCCGCGAGCCCCATCGGCACGATCCGTGAATCGGTCGCCGTCGAATTCAGACGGTCGCCGGCCGCAGCTCGACACGCGCGTCTCCGAGACGGAAGCGCGAGGTCGCGATCGCGGAGGCACCTCCCGGAACGCGCTCGGTGCGCCCGTCGTCGTGGATGAGGGTCACCCCGTTCGTCGAGTCGAGGTCGGTGATGCTCCAGCCCGTGACCGTCCACTCGAGTCGTGCGTGCTGCTTCGACATCGTCCGGGTGTCGTCGGCGACGGCGATGTATTGCACCGCGTCTTCGCCGTTCCCCGGCTTGCGCCCCAGAATCACCGTGCGACTGGTCAGCGCGACGCGGCTGCCGTCGGGCAGAGCGAGGGTCCACTCGCCGCGGCGGCGCGAGCGCGGACGGGCCGTCTGCGTCAGCTCGTCGAGGGGAGCCGCCGCCGCATCGCCGTCGGTCTGAGGGGCGGCCGTGGCGTCCGTGGTCTCGGCCACACGGTCGAAGCCGGTGTCATCGGGCGAGGGCGCCGCAGACGCGTCGGAGGAAGCCTGCTGCGCGGTCGCAGCGGTCGGAACGGGCGACGAGGTCGCGGCGGGAGCGGCCTCTGCCGGTGCGGGAGCCGTGGGCGCCTGCACGCCGGGGGCGGCTGCGGAAACCGGCTGAGCCGCAGCCGGAGACGCCGAAGCAGGTGCCGACGCAGACGGGGGAGCCGCGACCCCCGCCGCCCCCGTGTCGAGGGCCGCGGCAGCGATCGGTGTCGCCGGTGCGCGGGTCAGCGCCGGCTCGGACTCCCCGTTCGACGCGGGCGTGTGCGCCGCGCCCGCCGGGACGACGCCCGGATCGGCGTCCTCCGCAGCCGTCGACCGGCGTCGCGAGGGGTGGAGGGACGTGCGCTCGAGGTCCTCGTCGATGTCGACCGGCCCGGGCAGCACGGGCACCGCGACCGGCTCGACCACGGCGGCGGTCGAGCGGCGCCGACCGGCGGTCGCGACCTCGGCCGCGCTCGTCCCGGGAATGGTGGTGATCGGGCCGGATGCCGTCTCACTCAGAACGATCGGACGTTCGTCGGCGGTGTCGCCGGCAGGCGCGGCATCCGTTCGAGGACGCGCCGAGAGGATCGTGGCCCACACGGGCGGAAAGATCACGGCGAGAGCGGTCGTGCCCGCTCCGCGCCCCGCGGCCTGCCCGATGCGGTGGGCGGCGGTCGCCTTGAGGACGAGACCGTAGATGTTGACGCCGGGAACCACGAGGAGGACGGCGCGGACGGGGTCGAGGCGACCGAGGCGGAAGATCTCGGCCTCGTTGAGCAGCGGGATCCAGGCGCGCCAGGGCTCTCCCCCGTGCGCGGCGAAGACGCCGCGACAGTCCGATGGCGTACCAGACGTACAGCGCGATCACCGGCACGAGAATCGCGCCCGCGATCGCGGCGATAAGGCTCAGAACAAGCATGCGTCCCCCGTCGGCAGTCTGCTTCGACGCTACCGTGCGGTGCGGCGCCCCGTCAGCCGATTTCACGCGTCAGCGCGCTCGGGGGAACGACCGACGCCGCGTCGATGTCCACGCGCCGCGCGCAGCAGCGCGTGCACCGCACGTACCGCAGGAGTCCCTCGCTCGTCCGGTGCGTCGACTCCGTGAGCCAGGCGTGCTCGTGGAGGGATGCCGGGGCGATTACCGGGAGGGTGCGCGAGGAGGTCATGACCCCAGCGTGATGTAATGCCGTTATGCACCTCAACCCTTACGGCGAGTACGCGGTCCTGCTCGCCGCCTCGCTCGCGAACGACTGGCCCGCCAATCGCGACGGGATCGAGCGCCGCACGATCGAGATGGGGATGACGATGACGTTCCCCGTGGCATCCGACGATCACGAGCGCACCCGGGCCGTCATCGACGACTGGCTGCACGTCGTCGACGAGACCGATCCCGACGCGCGGGCGGCCCTGCTCAACGCCCAGATGGCAGCCGTCGCCGCCTACCCGCGCCTCACCGATCACGACGGCGAGGGGTGGCACCTGCACTATCGCGACAGCGACGAGGCCCTGCCCCGCGTGCTCGCCGCCGTGATCTCGGTCGGCACCTCGCTGCACCTGGTCACGCGCGGCATGAACCGCCTCTCCCGCTGCGCGGCCGATCCCTGCACGAACGTCGTCGTCGACGTCACCCGCAACGGTCGTCAGCGCTATTGCTCGGTGCGCTGCGCCAACCGCGCCGCCGTGCGGCGACACCGCTCGCGCGAGGCGTCGTAGCAAACTCCCTCGGGTATTCCGCGGGGATGGCGGAACACCCGCACGCGCACGTACGTTGCTGTCGTTACCGACGACAGGAGACCCCATGGCCGACGAACTGACCGTGACCCGCAACGACGACGCCCGCCGCTACGAGATCCACGTGGGCGACGAGCTCGGCGGCTTCCTCGAGTTCCGCGCGATCGACGACGACCGCACCGTGCTCCCCCACACCGAGATCGACCCGTCCTTCAAGGGCCGCGGCCTCGGCTCGGCCCTCGCCGGCGAAGCGCTCTCCGACCTCGCCCGACGCGGCGGCAGCGTCATCCCCTCGTGCCCCTTCGTGGCGCACTACCTGCGCGAGCACGACGTGGCCGGCCTGGTGGTCGAATGGCCGAACGACGACGACGCCGCCGACTCGGCGGCGCCCGGCGAACCCGCGTGACCCGGCTCGACGTCGCTCCCCCCGAGGCCGAGGGACCTGTCGACTGCGACGGCCCGCGCGCCCTCGTGGTGGCGGCGCGAGAGGTGCCGCTGGGCGGCGTGCGCGGCATGGAGGTGCACCGCACCCTCCCCCACCGCGCGCTGCCCATGGTCGGCGCGTGGTGCTTCCTCGACCGCTTCGGCCCGCAGGACACCCTCATGCGCGTCGAACCGCACCCGCACATCGGCCTGCAGACGGTGACGTGGCCGATCGTCGGCGAGGTGAGACATCGGGATGCCGTGGGCAGCGACGTCGTCGTGCGCCCCGGGGCCCTCAACCTCATGACCAGCGGCGCCGGCATCGCGCACTCCGAGTACTCGGTGGGCGAGGGGCCGATCCCGCTCGACGCCCTGCAGCTCTGGGTGGCGCTCCCCGATTCCCGTCGTCACGGCGCACCCGCGTTCGAGCGGCACGAAGACCTTCCCGTGCTCGATCTCGGCGGCGGAGCCGACGCCGTCGTCGTGATGGGCCGGCTCGGCGACGTCGCCTCGCCCGCGACCGTGCACACCCCCCTCGTCGGGGCCGAGCTGCGCCTGCCCGCGGGAGTCACCGTGCGCGTCCCCCTCCGCCCCGACTGGGAGTACGCGGTCTACGGAATGACGGGCACCGTCGAGGTGGTGACGGGGATGGATGCCGTCGACGCCGACGCGGCGAGACGCCCGGGATCTGCGCCGGAGGCGGGGCCCGCGGCATCCGTCGATCACACTCGACTGCTGTACCTCGGAAAGGGGCGCGACCACCTCGAGCTGCGCAGCGACGACGGCGCGCGTATGTTCCTGGTGGGCGGGGAGCCGTTCGAGGCCGACATCGTCATGTGGTGGAACTTCGTGGGCCGCTCGCACGACGAGATCGTCGCAGCTCGCGAAGCCTGGGAAGCGGGTACGGCCCGCTTCGGGCCCGTGATCGACCACGGGCCCGAGCGCATCCCGGCCCCGCCGCTGCCGGCGGTGAAGCTCACACCGCGTCGGCGCCGCAGCTGATCCGATCGACACCGCGGCGCCCGAGCCGAAGCCCGGGCGCCGCCGCGTCGATCGATGGCTACCGCAACACGATGAACGCGCTGCTCGCGCGTGACGACTCCACCGTCGCGCTGCCGCCGTAGACCGCCTTCACGAGCTTGACCCCGCGCGTCTGCGGATCGAGGGCGATGGTCGCCTTCCCGTCCTGCAGGGTTGCGACGTAGTCCTTGCCCGCCACGGTGACGGTCACATCGCCCTGGGGTGCGGGACCGCTGAGCGACCGCACCTTGACAGTCAGCGTGTACGCGTCGCCGGTGCGACCGACCCAGGGGTCGACGGTGACCGTCGTGAACGACCCGACGACGATCGGCACCCCGGCGCTGTCGGCGGTCGCCGTCAGCCCGTTGGCCGGAGACGTCGCCGTGACTCGCACGGCGAGTACGCGCCCGAGGTCGGCGCGCTGCACGCGGTACGACGCCGACGTGGCGCCGTTCACGGGCTCGCCGTCGCGCAGCCACTGGTACGTCGTGGTGACGTCGGCCGGGTTCCACGTGCCGGGGGTGGCCGTGAGGGTGCGTCCGAGCTTCGCCGTGCCCGAGATCGTCGGGGCATCGACGATCGCCGGAGCGGCTTCGCCCGAGTCGACGGTCAGCACCGTCTGCACGTCGGAGTCGCCGTACCGCACGAGGCCGAGGTAGCGGGTCTGCGCCGCGAGTCCCTGCCACGACAGGTCGTACGACACCGCCGCGCCCTGCTCGACGGGGATCGGGTTCGGCGTCGCCGTCAGCTGCCCCTCTCCGCCGGGGGTGACGTTCGCGTAGGTCATGTCCCACGTGAACGGTCCCGTGGACGAGTACAGGTTGGCCTCGATGAGGTACGTCCCCGCAGTGGGGTTCGGCAGCGTCACCCGCTCGTCGGCCGAGGCCGTCGCCGAGGTGAAGCGCTCGTAGTACCGCAGGTCGTCGGGGCTGACCACGCGCGAGACGAACAGATCGAGGTCGCTCCCGGTGTCGTCCGACGAGTCGAGGTCGAAGCGCGAGAGAGTCGTCCCCTCGGGCACGTCGACGGTCCACCGCACATAGCCGTCGGCGTCACCGGAATCCTGGTTTCCGGTGTGACCCTCGACGGGATTGCCCGGGTCGGTCAGCAGCGTCTGAGCCGCGAGGCCCGATACCGTCAGCGGCAGCTCTCCGCCGACGCCCGGGAGGATCTCGACCTTCGTCGAGCCGGACAGGCCCGTACCCGAGACCTCGGCCGGAGCCTCGGCGGTCGCGGGGCGGATGACGATCGGCGAGCGCACCTGCGTGCCGTCGCCGGCCCAGGTGAGGAAGCCGCTCGTCCACTGCTCGGCCGCGGCATCCGTGCGCGAGAACGTCACGGTGAACGTCTTCTGCTCCCCGGCCGCACCGAACTCGAGCGTCGACGGCTCGACCGTGGCATCCACCCCGGGCACGTCGACGGATGCCGAGAACGTGCCGGCCTTCGTCGAGGTGACCGTGCGCGTGACGGTCTGCGGCTTCGCGAGCGAACCGATCGAGATCGACGCGAGGTTGAGGTCGCTGCCGTCGATCGGGGCGACGCCGAAGTCCTCGAGGCCCTTGCCCTGCAGGAACGCCGCCCAGTCGGCCGGACCGTTGAGGTACAGCAGGCCGGGATCGAAATACTTCGTCGGGTCCACGTGCCCCGCGCCCTGCGCGAAGGGGTCCTGCGCGGGAGCGCCCTCGGCGTCGACGGTGTCGTACGCGGTGGTCATCATCGCGGACTTCACCTCGGCCGGCGTCGCGAGCGGACGCTCGCCCAGGTACAGCGCGCCGAGACCGGCGACGTGCGGCGACGACATCGACGTCCCCGAGAGGAACTCGAACGTCGGGGTGGCGCCGGGGGCGTTCGCTGCGGCGGCGAGGATCGCGACACCGGGAGCCGACACGTCGGGCTTCAGGATGTCGCTGCCGTCGGCGAGCATGGGACCGCGGCTCGAGAAGCCCGCGACCTGCGGCGTCGGCGTCTCGACACCCGTGACGTTCTCGCCCACGAGGGTCGCGGTGGCATCCGCCGTGCCGCGCACGTAGGCGAGCAGCGCGTCGCGGTAGCGCGCATCGATGTGCACGGTGGGCACCGAATGGAAGTCGTTGTCCACCGAGGCGGGGGTTACGTTGACGAGGATCATGCCCACACCGCCGGCGTCCTTGACGGCCTGCGACTTCTCGACACGCGCGTTCTGACCGCGGTCGCACACGACGATCTTGCCCGCGGCCTTCGCGGGGTCGAGCGATCCGATCAGGCACAGCGCAGCGCCCGCGGGATCGGCTCCGGATGCCGCGATGTCACCCGCGTAGACCACGGGGGCCGTCACGTCCTGACCTTCGCGGACCGACACCGTGGCACCGGCGGCCTGGAAACCGTCGGCCAGTTTCACGGTTCCCTCGTAGGTGGGGATCGTCGAGGCTGCGACCGTCGTGTACCAGGGCGAGGCGTGGTCGGCGGTCGAGGCGCCGGGACCGGAGTTGCCCGCCGAGACCGAGACGAAGACGCCCGCCGCGGCGGCGTTGAAGAACGCCTGGTCCTCGAGCGAGAGGGTCGTGGTGGCGGCGCCACCGCCGATCGAGTAGTTGATGACGTCGACGCCGTCGGAGACCGCGGCGTTGATCGCGCCGAGCAGGTCGCTCAGGGCGCAGACGTCGTCGGTGGTGACGAGGGGGTCGGGCCCCGCCCAGCACGCCTTGTACGCGGCGACCTTGGCGGCCGGAGCGACCCCGGAGATGGCGCCGAAGTCGACGCCCTCCACGCTGGCGTCGACACCGTTGTTGCCCGCCGCGGTGCTCGCAGTGTGGGAGCCGTGCGCGTCGCCGTCGCGCGGCGAGCGGTAGTCGGCCTCGAAGGTGAACCCGGTGGCCGCGGCACCCTGGTCGAAGTAGCGCGCGCCGACCAGCTTGGTCGAGTAGTCGGAGAGCGACCAGCCGTTGCCCTCCGCCACGCGCGGCGAGCGGAAGTCGGTGCCGTCGCCCTTGCGGAACACCACGTCGTTGCCGGCGAGGTAGGGCTGGGAACCGGCGGCGGTGCCGAGCGGCTCGCCCGCGAACGCCGGGTTCTCAGGGGCGATGCCGGTGTCGACCACGCCGACGACGACGCCTTCGCCCGCGGAGCCGATGCCGCCGATCCGGTTCCAGACGCCGTTGTCGCCCTCGAGGCCGAGGAACTCGGTGGACGGGACCGCGACTGGGTGGCGGATCTCGTCGGGGACGACCTTCTGCACGCCCTTGGTCGCGGCGAGCTTGGCCGCCTGGTTCGGGTTCATGCTCGCACTGAAGCCGTTGACGGCGATCGTGTAGGAGTTGTCGGGGCGGACGCCCGCCTCGTCGGCGACGTTCTGCTGGCGCTCCTCGAGGAAGGCGGAGTATTCGCGCACCTGCGGGGAATCGGTATCGAGCCGCGCCTCGTCGGACTTGGTGGCGTCGAGACCCGGCTCGCTGCCGTCGTAGGTGGCGACGGGGGCCTCGTCGAGCACGACGATGTATCGGCCCGTGGCCGATTCGATGGGTGTGGGAGGGGTCACCCCCTCGCCCACGTCAGCAGCCTGAACGGCTGTGGCTCCGGCAACGGTGAACAGTCCGGCCAGGGAAATGGCCGCGACCGAACGCAGGGTTCGACCCATCGTGCGCTCCAAACGGGGGGATGAATTGAGCGATCTGCGCGGCAACGGTGGCGCGCGTTGCACAAACATAACTCAGAGCGCTTTCATCACCAACGTTCAGTTTGGACGGCGTCCGAAAACGACGATCGTCGGCCCGCCCCGCCAGGCGTCGCGCCGGGGTCTCGGCATCCCGTCCCCCTAGACTCGACGAAACCCGAGGAGGAGCCATGCCCCGGCGCCGTCGCACCGTCGCGCAGCACGCCCGTCTGCGTTCGCCGAACCCGCTCGGCCAGCTCGCGAAGCTCCTCGCCGTCGCCGCGGTGGTCGGTGTCGTCGCAGCGATCGGAGTCGTGTCGTACACGGCGTACGACCTCACGGCCGACTTCGTCGAAGAGGCCGTCGTCGTCGAGAACCAGCCGGCCGTCCCGCCCGACCTCGGGGCGCTCTCGGGCGGGGTGAACATGATGCTCGTCGGCATCGACGAATGCGAAGAAGAGCTCATCGCCCTCTTGGGCGACCGGTGCGGGGGTGCGGGGGTGCGGACGCGGGCGGACGCCTGAACGACGTGAACATCCTCCTGCACATCTCGGAAGAGCCCCGGAAGGTCACGGTCGTCTCGTTCCCGCGCGACCTCATCTTCGACGCCCCCGCGTGCGACACCGCCGACGGGGGTCGCTTCGGCGGCGGCACCCTGCAGATCAACGAGCTCTACACCTACGGCGGACTCTCGTGCGTGATCACCGCCAT
Organism: Microbacterium sp. SORGH_AS_0421; assembly: GCF_030818635.1. Lineage (NCBI taxonomy): Bacteria > Bacillati > Actinomycetota > Actinomycetes > Micrococcales > Microbacteriaceae > Microbacterium > Microbacterium sp. SORGH_AS_0421. The sequence continues at coordinate 1,456,350 of NZ_JAUTAO010000001.1, read as the reverse complement.
CTCCGACATGAGCGGCCAGCAGATCCAATTCGGCGCGATGGTCACCTTCGGCGGCGTCATCGAGATCACCAACGCGATCGGCGGCGTCGAGATCTGCCTCGCGAGCGACATGCGCGACGCGAACACGGGCATCGACTGGGAAGCGGGACCGCGGACCATCCAGGGCCTCGAGGCGCTGCAGTTCCTCCGCACCCGATACGGAGTGGGCGGCAGCGACCTGGCCCGCGTGAGCAATCAGCAGCAGTACATGTCTCGCCTGGCGCGCAAGCTCGTCAGCGAGGAGGTGCTGTCGAACCCCTCGACGGTGCTGCGCTTGGCTTCGACGGGCCTTCGAAACGTCACGCCGACGCAGAGCCTGACGAATCCGCTGACCCTCGTCCAGGTCGCGTCCGCGGTGAAGGACGTGCCGTTCGAAGACATCGTCTTCGTTCAGTATCCGACCGTCACCGCCCGCTCGGATGCCAATCGCGTGGAGCCCGACGACGCCGCGGCCGAGGTGCTCTGGGACGCGTTGCGCGAGAACCGTTCCATCGAAGTGACCGGAGGGGTGTCGGTCAACGACGGTACGGTCATCGCCGAACCGACCCCGGGAGAGCAGGTGTCGCCCACGGAAGATCCCGCGGTCGAGCCGGGCGAGGTCGATCCCCGCACGGGCGCCATCGCCCTCCCACCCGCCATCACCGGCTCGAGCGCCGCGCAGCAGACCTGCAGCGCGGGTGTCGTCAACTGAGTCAGTAGGTCGGCGCGGCCGGCAGCCCGAAGAACTCCTCGAGGGTGGTGAAACCGCCCTCGTGATACGCGCGGGCGAGCTCCGGGCCGATGTAGCGCAGGTGCCAGGCCTCGGGCTCGTAACCGCTGACGCTCTCGCGACCCTCGGCGTACCGGGTGATGAAGCCGTACTCCCACGCGTGATCGCGCACCCACGCGCCCTGCGGCGACGCCGCCACGTCGTCGAGGGTCTTGCACGAGCCCTTGCACGGGACGATGTCCACGGCCATCCCCGACTGGTGTTCGCTGTAGCCGGGCCGCGCGCTCTCTCGATCCGCTTCGGCGACACCCCCGACCGCCACCCGCCCGGCGTAGGTCGACTTCTGCGTCGTGTACGAGCGGTAGGCGCTGAGGTAGCCGATCTCGCCGACGCCGGCGTCGGCCGCCGCTTTCACGAGCGAGGTGAGAGCGCGCGCGGCGGGAGCACGCAGGGCCGAGTCCTCGAGGGCGCGCACATCGGCGGGCATGACGAGGTCGCCGGGCTGGTAGTCGACCGGGTCGTACGGGCGCTGCTTGTTGACGACGAGCCACTCGCGGTTCGGGTCGGAGAGCGAGACGCAGGGGGCGATCCCGGATGCCACCGCTGCGCGGAAGGCCCCACCGCCACCGGCGGCGTCGATGACGGCGGCGTCGTCCCCCGCGGCGAGCGCGGTCGTGAAGGCGGGATCGTCGCATGGTGTCGCCGTGGCGGCGACGGCGGCGAGCTGGGGCACGGGGATGCCGTCGTCGGCGACGGCCGGAGGGCCCGCGATCTGCGCGACGGCATCGCTCGCCGACTCGGGTAAACCCCCCGAGGCGGCAGCACCGACCGCGATGGCGCACCCGGCGATCACGACGACGGCCGCGGCCACCCCCGCAAGGCGGCGTCGGAGGAGGACGGGAGCGAGTCGACGGATGCCACGGGTCTCGGACGCTCTTTCCTGAGGGGCGTCGGCATCGCGGCGCAGCGCGCGACGTGTCGATGCCGCGGCGGGGGCGTCGTCGGCGACGACATCAGGAAGGGTGAGGGCCGCGGTCGCGAGCCGCTCGGCCTCCGCGCGCGCGGGCGCGGCGGGGCGAGGTCTCGGGGTCGTGGCTTGTCACCCCTCCATTGTCGCTGGTGCATCCTGAACGGTCGACCCGGGTGGGGTCGGGGCGCGGGTCTCGAACCTGGACTCGAAAGGACCAGGCACGGTGTTGCCGTATCGTCGAACATGTGTTCGACTGTTCTCATGAGATGGCAGGGTCAGCAGCTGGGGGTGGACGACACGGCGGCGCTCCCGGGCATGGAGCGGATGGACGGCCTCGTCCGCTCGGTGACGACGCCGGAGTTCGCCGGGATGACGTTTCACGAGGTGCTCTGCAAGAGCGCGCTGAATCGCGTCCCCGGTGCCTCGGCCATGCCGTTCGACTGGACCGTGAACCCCTATCGCGGCTGCAGCCATGCGTGTTCGTATTGCCTGTCCCCGGACACCCTCATCTTGAAAGCGGACGGCCGACGGGTCCCCCTGTCGCAGATCCGTGTCGGAGACGAGATCATCGGCACCGAGGGGGGATCGCGAGACCGCCGTTATGTGCGAACGACCGTTCGCGCGAAGTGGAGCACTCGCAAACGCCTCCATCGCGTCACCCTCGCGGACGGCACCGAGATCGAGTGCAGCGCAGACCACCGGTTCCTGACGGAGCACGGATGGAAACACGTCACCGACTCCCCCGTCGCGGGCCGACAGCGCCCCCACCTCACGGTGTCGAACCGTCTGCAGGGTTTCGGAACGGGCGCCCCTCCCTCCGTGGAAGCGCCGGATCCGGACTGGCGCAAAGGGTATCTGACGGGCATGGTGCGCGGTGACGCGGCGATCTCCCACAAGACCCACGACGACGAGAATCGAGTCCGAGAAATCCACCGATTTCGCCTCGCCCTGGCCGATCGTGAGGCGCTCGATCTCGCAAAGGAGCTTCTCGAACAGATCGGCATCGTCACGATGGTCCGCCCCGTCTCCGTGCCCGCTCATCGCCGGCCCATGACGGCTCTTCACACGGCGAAGACGGACGATGTCGCGCGCCTCGAGGACTACGTCGCGATACCGCGGACGCGAAGCCGGGAGTGGATGGCTGGCTTCCTCGGGGGCATCTTCGACGCGAAGGGCTCTGACTCGGGCGAAATCCTGCGCATAAGCAACGCGAACGACGAACTTCTCTCGTTGGCCGAAGAGGCCTTCGCCGCGTTCCGATTCGATACCGTTCGCGAACCCTCTCGCCCGGGCACTGTGTCGGATGTCCGCCTGCGCGGAGGGCTCGCCTCGAGACAACGATTCTTCGATATCGCCCACCCGTCCATCACGCGCACACTCGATGTCTGCGGGACAACGGTCGAGACCAGCGTGGACGTGAGAGTCGTGAGCATCGAGGACATCGGCTACGACATCGACATGATCGACATCACGACGGACACCGAGGATTTCGTCGCGAACGGCGTCATCAGCCACAACTGCTTCGCTCGCAAGACTCACGAGTACCTCGACCTGGACTACGGGGCCGACTTCGACTCGCAGATCGTGGTGAAGGTGAACGTGGCCGACGTCCTGCGCACCGAGGTGCGCCGGGGGTCGTGGGCGCGCGAGCCCGTGATGCTCGGGACGAACACCGATCCCTATCAGCGCGCGGAGGGTCGGTACCGCCTCATGCCCGACATCGTCGGGGCCCTCACCGACAACGGCACACCCTTCTCGATCCTCACCAAGGGCACGCTGCTTCGACGGGACCTCCCTCTGCTCGCCGAGGCCTCGAAGCAGGTGAAGGTCACGCTGGCGATGTCGATCGCCGTCTTCGACGACGTCCTCCAGCACTCGATCGAACCGGGCACGCCCAGTGCCGAAGCCCGGCTCGAGACCGTGCGCGCGGCGACCGCGGCAGGATTCCGGGTGACGGTGTTCCTCATGCCGATCATGCCGCACCTCACCGACTCGATCGCCGCCCTCGACGACGCCCTCGCGCGCATTCGCGAGGCCGGTGCCGCACGCGTCGTCTACGGCGCACTCCACCTTCGCCCCGGTGCGAAACAGTGGTTCTTCGACTGGCTCGAGCGCGAGCAGCCGCACCTGGTCTCGTCGTATCTCGGGCTGTACCCGGGGGTCTCGACGACGGCCCCGAAGGCCTACCGTACGTGGCTCGGCAAGCGCATGCGGCCACTCCTGCGCATGCATCGTCTCGACGGGTGGGACGAGGACGACCATCCTCGTGGCCGACCGCAGCCGGGATTGGCCGCGAGGACACCGCCCGCCAGCAGCCTCGGCCCGGTCCGTGTCACCGGCGTTCCGGCATCCGGTCGTCCCCGTGTCGCCCCGGCCAGCGAGCCGACGTTGTTCTGAGGGCCGGCCAGCGGCGCGGGGGCTCGACGGTTCTCGCGGTCCCGGCATCCCGAGGATGCACGAAGCCCCCGTCGCTGAACGTGACGGGGGCTTCGAGCGACGGGTTACGCGTCGACGTTCGAGAGCTGACGACCCGAGAGCTCCTCGAGCACGTCGTCACCGAGCGCGGTCTCTTCGAAGGGAGCCTGGATCTCGGCGCGGTCGAGCAGCTCGGTCATCCGACGGCGACGCTGACGCGTGATCAGCGTGACCACCGTGCCGGCGCGACCCGCGCGGCCGGTGCGGCCCGAGCGGTGCAGGTACGTCTTGTACTCGTCGGGAGCGTCGGCCTGGATGACCAGGTCGATGTCGTCGACGTGGATGCCGCGAGCGGCGACATCGGTGGCGACGAGCACGTTGACGCGACCCGAGGTGAGCTTCTCGAGGTTGCGCGTGCGCTTCTGCTGGTTGAGGTCGCCGTGCAGAGCGACCGCGGCGATGCCGGCGTCGTCGAACTGCTCGGCGAGCATCTCGGCGTAGGCACGGGTGCGGGCGAACACGAGGGTCTTGCCCTCGCGGTCGACGAGCGAGTCGAGGATCTGCGCCTTGTCGCGGTGCTCGATGACGAGGACGCGGTGTTCGATGGTGCTCGAGTCCTGGTCCTCGCCGGCGACCTCGTAGACGGCCGGCTCGACGAGGAACTCGTCGACCAGGGCCGCGACCTCGCGGTCGAGGGTGGCCGAGAAGAGAAGCTTCTGGCTACCCTTCTTGGTCGCACGGAGGATCCGCTGCACGGGCTCGAGGAAGCCGAGCTCACACATGTGATCCGCCTCGTCGAGGACGGCGATCTGCACCTGCGAGAGGTCGAGCTTGCCCTGGTTCAGCAGGTCTTCGATGCGGCCCGGGGTGCCGATGACGATGTCGACGCCCTTCTTGAGCGCACCGACCTGACGCGCCTGGGGCACGCCGCCGTAGACCTGGGTGGTGAACAGGCCCACGCTGCGCGCGAGCACCTGCACGGTGCGGTCGATCTGCAGGGCGAGCTCGCGCGTGGGAGCGAGGATGATCGCCTTGGGGGCGCGTCCGAACTCGCGACGCTGACCCGCCTGCGAGCGCAGGATGCTCTCGACCAGCGGCGCACCGAAGGCGATCGTCTTGCCCGAGCCGGTGCGGCCGCGGGCGAGGACGTCGCGTCCTTCGAGGATCGGGGCGACCGTGGCCGCCTGGATCGGGAAGGGGCTCGCTGCGCCGAGACCGGCGAGGGCGCGGACGAGATTGTCGCCGAGACCCAGCTCGGCGAAGCCTGCGCCGGTGACCGTGGCGGCATCCACGGCCTCGGCCTGCAGGCGCTCGTGCACCACGTCGACGCGCTGCTCGTGCTCCGCGGAGCGCTTCGGAGTGCTGTTCCAATCGCTGCGGCTCGGGCCGTCGTTGCGACGCGGGCGGTCGTCGAACGAGCGTGCCGGGCGGTCGTTGCGGTCGAACGAACGAGCTGGGCGGTCGCTGCGGTCGAACGAACGAGCCGGGCGGTCGTCGCGATCGAACGAACGCGCCGGACGGTCGCTCCGGTCGAACGAACGAGCCGGACGGTCGTTGCGATCGAACGAACGGACCGGACGGTCGCCGGCGTCACGACGGGGACGCTCATCACGGTCGAACGAACGCGCGGGACGATCGTTCCGGTCAAACGAACGAGCCGGACGGTCGTTGCGATCGAACGAACGGACCGGACGGTCGCCGACGTCCCGACGGGGACGCTCATCACGGTCGAACGAACGCGCGGGACGATCGTTCCGGTCAAACGAACGAGCCGGACGGTCGTTGCGATCGAACGAACGGGCGGGACGGTCGCCGACGTCCCGACGGGGACGCTCGTCACGGTCGAACGAGCGAGCCGGGCGGTCGCTCCGGTCGAACGAACGAGCCGGGCGGTCGTCGCGATCGAACGAACGCGCCGGACGATCGTTCCGATCGAACGAACGAGCCGGACGGTCGTCGCGATCGAACGAACGCGCGGGACGGTCGCCGGCGTCACGACGGGGCCGCTCGTCACGGTCGAACGAACGTGCGGGACGATCGTTGCGGTCGAACGACCGGGCGGGCCGATCGTCGCGTGCCGACGAGCGGATGTTGCGGGCCTCGGCACGGCCGGCGCGGTCGGCGGCGTTCCAGCGGCCCTTGTCGGGGGTCGCCTCGGCCTCGGGACGGTACCCGCGGTGGTTGGGGCTCTTGCTCCCGGGCTTGGCGGGACCCTCTGCACCGGGACGACGCTTGCGGTCCTGGAACGAGGTCTTCGCGCCGTAGCGGGGCTCGAAGTTCTTGGCGGCGCGGCCGCCGGCGGGCTTCTTGTTCTTGGGCATGGAAAAACTTCCTGGGTTCTGTTCGCGCGAAACAGCGACACCGCTCGTGGCGGTGCGATACCCGGACTCTCGTCGGCCGGGGGCCAATTCACTAGTGATGGTCGAGGCCGCGATCGCGTCCTGTCCATCGGCCCCTTGGACTCACAAACCCATCCGCGCGTCACGCACGGTGTCCAGAGCCGACCACACCACGTTACCGGTCGCGCCTGGGAATGGCATCCACGTTCCCGCCCTCGGGCACCAGAACAGGAGGATGCCGCCTCAACAGGCCGATCCGGCGGCGAACGGCTGTTCCGTCGCAGCCCTTGCTCTCGATCGCCGTGCGCGGCACCGGACCCTCCGACGGGTTCGGGGATCTCGGCCGCCGGACCTGCACGAAGATAGACGCATGGCAGACACCGACGCCCACCCCATCACGGTGGCGATCGAGCGGCGCATCGACCCGACGCGCACCGCCGAAGCGACCTCCTGGATGCAGGCCGGCACCGACCTCGCGACCACTTTCCCGGGCTTCCTCGGCTCGGGGTGGGTGCGCGCGGGTGAAGACAGCGACCTCTGGTACATGCTGTACCGCTTCCGCGACATCACGACGCTCGAGGAGTGGGAGAGCTCGACGCAGCGCCAGTGGTGGCTCGACTCGGGGCGCCCCTTCGCGCGCGAAGAGCGCAGCGAACGACGCACCGGGATCGAGGGCTGGTTCGACGCCCCGCACGGCTCGATCCTCGAGGCGGCGACAGTGACCGAGGCCGGAACCCAACCGATCCACCAACCGGTGCCGGCGGCTCCCCCGCGGTGGAAGCAGGCCGTGACGATCTGGGTCGGGTTCTTCCCGACGAATCTGGCGGCGTCGTGGCTACTGGGGGTTCGTCCCCGGGTTCGCCGAGATCCCCCTCGTCCTGCGCGTGCTCGCCACCACCCTCATGCTCACTCCCGTCATGACCTACGCGGTCCTCCCGTGGGTCACCCGCATGCTGCAGCCCTGGCTGCAGCGTCCGCGCCGATCGCGAAAGGCCACGTCATGACCGCCGACCCCACCGGATTCCGCTTCCGCCTCCGCGGCGAGCACTCCTCCGCCGAGATCGCTCAGGTGGGTGCCGCGCTTCGCGCGCTGACGGTCGACGGCGTCGACCTCGTGCCGCGCTACCCCGACGACCTGCCCACGCCCGCGGCATCCGGAGTCGTCCTCGTCCCGTGGCCGAACCGCATCCGCGACGGTAAGTACTCCTTCGACGGCGAGGACCAGCAGCTCGCGATCAGCGAGCCGAAGTTCGGCAACGCCAGTCACGGCCTTTTGCGCTTCGGGACCTATCACGCCCTCGAGCACAGCGACGAGCAGCTCGTGCTCGGCGCCGAGGTGGTGCCGCAGACCGGCTATCCCTTCCACCTGCGCACGCGGGTCGCGTACACCCTTCGCGCCGACGGTCTGCACGTGAGCCACGTCATCGAGAACGTCGGGTCGAAGGCCGCCCCCGTCGCCCTGGGCGTGCACCCGTACCTCCACATCGGCGGCGTTCCGACGGAGGATCTGGTGGTGCGATCGACCGGCACGACCACGCTCGTCCTCGACGACCGCAACATCCCCGTCGACGAGGTGCCGGTCGATGCCGCCACCGACCTGCGCGAGGGTCGCCGTCTCGGCGATGCCTCGCTCGACAACGGCTATCGCGGATTGGAGCGGGATGCCGACGGCCGGGCGCACCACACCCTCACCGCTCCCGACGGTCGGTGCGTGCAGCTGTGGCAGGATGACGGGTTCCGCTGGGCGCAGGTGTTCACGACCGATCGCTACCCCGGGCAGTCCCTCGCGGTGGCGATCGAGCCGATGACGGCTCCGGCGAACGCTTTCGCGACCGGGACGGACCTGGAGCGACTCGAACCGGGCGCGAAATTGACCAGGGAATGGGGCATTTCCTACCGCGCGTAAGGCGGTCTTGTCCCCCAAATGGGGGACAAGAAATTGGGCATATGACCTGGGAATTTCCCAGACAAGCCCTTTCCTGAAAAGGCGGCGCGAACGATACCATGTGCCCTGACGGTTTCCGTCAAGGCCGGGGGAGGCAAAGGACCAAGGTTTCTCCTGGCTCATTGCCCGAATGAGCCGACGGGGGCCGAGGGTCCCGCGGTGTGGGGGGATCTTCGTTCCGTCCTGAGGAAAGATCCCCCACATGAGCAACGCGCTCCGCTCCGTTGTCCCCTTTTCGCTCCCGGTGCCGCGTCTGGGCACTCTCGCGCGCCGCCTGGACGCGATCCCGACGATGCACGTCGGCGGGGCGGCCCTGATCGTCCTCGTCAGCGGACTGCTGCTGTCGATCGCCACGACGAGCGACCCTCTGTGGTGGCAGTTGCACTTCAGCCAGCTGGGGATTTTCGGCGACCTCTCGAGCGCATTCTTCAACACCACGCTCAAGGTCAGCGGAATGATCGTCGTGGTCTTCGCCTTCCGCGTCCGTCGCGATGTGCGACGCGTGGGTCGCGGTCCCGTCCGTCGGGGCGCTGCGACGGTGGCCTTTGTCTGCCTGAATGTCGTGGGCGTCAATCTCGCTCTCGTGGGCTGCATTCCTCTGAACACCGACAAAGACCTTCACGACAAGGTCGCGGGCTCGATGGTCCTGGGATTCCTGGCCCTGCTGCTGAGCGCGCCGTTCCTCTTCCACCGTCTCGGCAAGCGGATGGCGATCGGCACGGGGATCGCGACCGTCTGGCTGGTCGTCTCGATCACGCTGTTCGTGTCGGCGACCATCAACCTGGCCCTGTTCGAGACCATCTCGTGCGCGGCGATGTTCGCGTGGTCGGGCATGTTCACCCAGATCCTCGCGTCGGCGGCGACGGCGGCCACGTCGAAGCCGACAGCGCAGACCCCCGCCGAGGTGCACCACGCCCCCCGCCGGCGCCGTCGCCTGCCGCTCGCCCGGCCGACGGCCACCCGTCGACCCGCGCGCTCGGCGGCGCAGCGCGCCCCCCGTGTCGCACCCGCTCACCCCGTCGAGGGCTCGTCGCTCCGCCCCGATCGCGCGTCGACGCCCACCCCGACCGGTGACCGGCGACACCTCGGGATGAGCACCGCGAGAGGGACGGGACGCCGGGTGCCGGCATCCCGCCCGTTCCGCGTCAGTGCTTCTCGCGCAGTTCTCGGCGGCTCAGGGGGTGCCCGTCGTCGGCCGTCGGCTCGACGCGCCCTGCCTCTCGCGCCGCCCGCCGATCACGGCGCCTCTCGCTCGCTCCTTCGATGAGGTTGTAGAGCGTCGGCAGCACCAGCAGCGTCAGGAACGTCGACGACACGAGCCCGCCGATCACCACGACCGCCAGCGGCTGCGAGATGAATCCGCCGTGACCGGTGATCCCCAGGGCCATCGGCACGAGGGCGAAGATCGCCGCGAGGGCCGTCATCAGGATGGGACGCAGGCGTCGGGCGCCTCCCACGACCGTCGCCTCGAAGACGCTGAGACCGCGGGCCCGGTACTGGTTCACGAGGTCGATGAGCACGATCGCGTTGGTCACCACGATGCCGACGAGCATCAGCGCACCGATCATGCCCGCGACCCCGAGCGGGACACCCGTGATCAACAGCATGAGGATCGCTCCGGTCGCCGCGAACGGCACCGACACGAGCAGCTCGAGCGGCTGGCGCAGCGACTTGAAGGTCGCGACCATCACCACGTAGACGATGAGGATCGCCGCGAGCAGCGCGAGGCCGAGCTGACTGAACGCGTCACGCTGGTCGGTGACCGAACCACCGACCTTCGCCGTGGCCCCCTGCGGCAGGGAGGTGTCGGTGAGGGCGGCGGTGACGCTGGCCGACGAACTGCCCAGGTCGTCGGTCGTCGGCGTCACCGTGATCGTGGCCGTGCGCAGCCCGCGCGAGGTCGAGATCGACGGCGGGGTCTGGCTCTGCTCGACGGCGGCGATCTCGTCGAGGCGGACGTTGCCGCGCGCGCTCGGGATCTCGAGGGCGCGCAGGTCGTCGATGGTCTTCGGTGGGTTGGCGGTGGCGACGTACACGGTCACCCCGCGTCCGTCGAGTTCTACCGTGCCGGCCTGCCGCGGCTGCTGCGTCGCCGAGACGAGCGCACCCACGGCGCGTTCGGACAGCCCGCGCTCGGAGGCCGCGTCGCGGTCGACGCGCACGGAGACGAAGGGGAGGGATGCCGAGAGGCTGCTGGTGACCTGACCGATGCCGTCGCGCCCCTGCAGACCCGCGACCACGGCATCGCTCGCCTGCTGCAGCGACTGTCCGTCGGCGGCGGAGACGTCGACGGTGATGCCGGCCGAGCCGAGTCCGCCGCCGGAGGCCGCGACCTCGATCTCGCCCGCGTCGGGAAGCGCCTCGAGTTCGGTGCGGACGCGGTCGCGGAGCTCGACCTGGTCGACGCCCGATTCGGAGGTGATCGAGTACGTGATGCCCGAGCCTCCGCCCGAGAAGGCGTCGCGCAACGCCGACCCGCTCGAGCCGATCGAGGTCTGCACCGTCTGCACGCCGTCGGTGTCGAGCAGAACGGCCTCGACCTTCTGGGCCGCCGCGTCCTCGGCATCCAGGCTCGGGGCGGAGCCGATCTTCTGAGTGACGGTGAAGGTGTTCTGACCGGAGTCGCCGAGGAAGTCCGTCTTGAGCAGGGGGACGGACGCGAGCGTCCCGCCGAGCACGAGCACGGCCAGAGCGAGGGTGACCCACGAGTGCTTCAGCGTCCAGCGCAGCACCGGAACGTAGGCCTTCTGCAAGCGCGAGGGCGGCGCGGTCGGCGACTCGGGGTCGATCGGATTCCCCTCGGCGTCGCGGATGACCTTTCCGGGCTTCAGGAACCACGACGCCAGCACGGGCACGATGGTGAGCGACACGAGCAGCGAGGCCGCCATGGCGATCGTAACGGTCAGCGAGAACGGCCGGAAGAGTTCTCCCGTCACGTCCCCCACGAAGGCGATGGGGAGGAACACTGCAACGGAGGTGATGGTGGATGCCGTGATGGCGGCCGCCACCTCGCGCACCGCGCGCACGATCGTGGGGATCTTGTCGGCGTCACCGACGTAATGGCGCTTGATGTTCTCGATCACCACGATCGAGTCGTCGACGACGCGGCCGATCGCGATCGTGAGCGCGCCGAGCGTCAGGATGTTCAGCGAGTACCCGAAGGCCTGCAGCCCGACGAAGGTGATGAGGACGCTGGTGGGGATCGAGATCGCCGTCACGAGCGTCGACCGCACCGACATGAGGAAGATGAGGATCACCACGACGGCGAAGACGAGACCGAGAAGCCCCTCTTGCGCGAGGGCCTCGATCGACTGCTGGACGAACGGCGCCTGGTCGAAGACGACCGTGAACTTCGCGCCCTGACCGAGCTGCGATTCGAGACCCGGGAGCGCATCGAGAACGCCACGCGAGACGTCGACGGTGTTCGCGGCCGGGAGCTTCGTGACGGCGATGGTCAGGGCCGGCTGCCCGTCGACGCGCGACAGCGTGGTCACGGGGCCGGGCTCGAGGGCGACCGTGGCGACATCACTGATCTTCGTCTGCCCCGCCTGGAACTGGGCGGCGTCGGTGGGCACGAGCGGGAGGGCGGAGATCTCGTCGACGCTGGTCAGCTTCGACCCGGTCTGCACGGTGAGGGTCTGGTCGCCCTCGGTCAGGGAGCCGCCCGGGAAGAGCATGCCGTTGGCACCGAGGGCGTCGGTGATCGCCTGCTGGCTGAAGCCGCGCTCGGCGAGCTTGGCGGTGTCGGGGGTGATCGTGACCCGCTGGGCCGTGCCGCCGACGATCTGCGCGCCGTTCACGCCCGCGACGTCTTCGAGGTCGGGCACGATGCTCGTCTGGAGGATGGACTGCGTCGCCTCGGCGTCGGTGAATCCCGTGACGGCGAGCTGGATGACGGGGAAGTCGTCGATGCTGGCCGACGCGACGGTGGTGTCGGCGGAGTCGGGCAGCTGGTCCTTGATGCGAGCGATCGCGGCGAGGATCTTCTGCTGCGCCCCCGCGAGGTCGGTGCCGTAGGTGAATTTGACCGAGACGATCGACGAGTTCGTCGTGCTCGTCGCGGTGCTCGATTCGAGCCCCTCGACACCGCGGATGGCGTTCTCGATCGGGGTCGAGACATCGGTCTCGACGACCTCGGGCGACGCCCCCGGGTAGGTCGTGACGACGGCGAGCTGCGGGAACTCGATCGAGGGGATGAGCTCCTGCTTGAGGCTGGTGAGCGCGAGCCCGCCGAAGATCGCCGCGACGATCGTGACGAGGGCGATGAGGGCGCGGTTCTTCAGGCTCAGGACGGCCAGGTACGACACGGGGGACCCTCCGGGTAAGTCCGATACAGGAATGTATCGAAGCTCAGTATCCCATGCGCTCCGGACGGTCGGACCGCGCGGGGCTCACAGCGCCGAGCCGATCGAGAGGCCGAGAGCCGCCGCGATCACCGACCCGACGAAGGACGCCACCGCATAGGTCACCGATGCCCGCGTCCGGCCCTCTTCCGCCAGGAGAGCGGTCGTCACCGCCACCGCGCTGAAGGTCGTGTATCCCCCCAGCAGACCGGTTCCCACGATCCAGCGCCATGCTTCGTCCACGGGCAGAGGACTCAGGATGCCGAGAGCCAGGGCGCCCGTGAGGTTCACCGCGAGGATGCCCCAGGGAAAGCGCTCCCCCGTCCGCCGCCGCACCGCCACGTCGAGGAGGTACCGCAGTGCGGCGCCGACGCCGCCGGCGAGCGCGACGACCAGGAAGAGCAGCGGTGTCATCGAGGTGCCCCTCCGCGTCCGAGGAGCACTCCGCCCCAGGCCGCCACCGTCCCCGCGATCACTGTCGCCACGCCCCACCACAGCAGCGCGAGATCAGCCGACTCGACCGCGAGGGAGCTGTAGGTCGTGAACCCGCCGAGGATGCCGGTGCCGATGAACAGCTGCACCCGCTGCGCGCGCGAGGATTCCGGCATCCGGGCCCGCCATCCGTACAGGACGCCGATCGCGAACGCACCGACCACGTTGATGACCGGCACGAGGGCGGGGCCCAGGTCTTCGCCGAACGCGAGGGTGAGTCCGGCGCGTGCGGCGGTGCCGATCGCGCCACCCACGGCGACCAGGCCGACGTCGCGCCACATGCTCACCGCGCCACCTTACGCCCGCGTTCGCGCCGCGTCAGCGCCGTCCGGTCATATCAGCCCACTGCTGCGGCTTCTTCGCCTTCAGCCACGCGGTGAGGTCGGGAAAGTCGTCGGAGACGCTCATGGCCTCGAACAGCGTGCGCCCCCGCGCGTCCTCGCCCCTCAGCCGACCGGCCGAAAGCGGAACGAGCGACGCGATCTCGGACGCCGGGACGACCCGCGCGCGACGCAGCCCCGCGCGAACGACCAGGTGGTCGTCGAAGCCGAGGATGCGCGCGCGCCCGACCGAGAGGGCCCAGACGAAGATGATCGCGCCGAGAACGCCGAGGGTGCCCAGCCACACGGTGACCCCGATGGCGGCGAGCGGGCCGCCCCGGACGATCTCGCCCACGGCGAGGACGACGGCTCCCGCCAGGAAGACCAGACCGGTGCCGCGCGCGATCAGATGCTGCGAGGGGGCGCGCTCGACGACGAAGAGGGGCGGAGGGACGCCGTCGTCCGTCGACGCATCGCCGTCTTCTTCCACAACGGGCTGAGATTCGCGCCCCGGCCGGTTCTCGATGCGTCGTTGCCGGATGAGATACCCCACCACCCCGAGCACCCCCGCCGCTGCGACGCCCGCGAGCCAGGGGATGTTCATCAGGAAGGCCGCGGGGATGAACAACAGCGAATACGTGAAGACCGCCAGAACCGCCGTCTCTGTTTGGCGGCGCTTCTTCCAGGTCGCTCTCCAATCGATCCGCGCGTCCCTCTTGGACATCGCCCGAGCCGCCGCGAGTAGCTGCGGATCCGCGGCCGCGCGAGCGACCTCGTCGTCGGACCATTCGCGGCGCTGCCACCCGCGCGGCTCCGCCGACCCCTGCATGGCGGCGCGGAGCAGGTTGCGGAAGGCGTCGTCCTGCCGGAGTCCTCGCCGGAGCGTTCCCTGCGTGGCACTGGTGGGCCGGAAGAGCTCCTGCGCACCGGGGACGACCTCGTACAGAGCGCACGCTTGCGGGGTCAGGAGGCCGTACAGACGCGTGGGAGATCGGTGCGGGTCTTCGACGCCGTCCTTGCGGCGGGATGCATCCGAGCGCGAGAGATCGCCCTTCACCCGTCGATCCTTTCAGCGCGGCGGCGTTCGACGCCGGAGTGTTCGGGCGGTTCGACCCCGCTGAGAGGCGGACTCACTCGCCGAGGATGAGCCGCCGGATCGCGGCATCCTTCGACCCGCCCAGTTCCATCGTGCGCCCCTTGCGGTACAGCGAGAACACGCGCGGGTCGATGTAGCTCGCCTTGGCGACGGCCGGGGTGTTGCCCAGCGCTTCGGCGGTGGCGCGGACCGCCGCGACCTCGGCTTTCTTGCGCTCGTTCTTGCCGCCCGTGGCGCCCACCTGGGCGAGCGACTCCGCCGCGAGGATGGTTCCGCGCAGCGTCCGGAAGTCCTTGGCGCTGAAAGGCCCTCCCGTGAGCGAGCGTACGTAGCCGTTGACGTCCCCGGGAGTGAGCGGTACGCGCCGGCGCCCGCGCGTGTAGCTGAGCAGCGCCGCCCGCGATCGCCCCAGGGCGAGTTCTTCGACGATGGATGCCAGCTCCGCATCGCGCAGTGAGAGCTCGGCGCGCTTGCCGCTCTTGGCGGGGAACGACAGGCGGATCAGGTCGCCCTCGACCGTGGCATCCCGTCTCTGCAGGGTCGTCAGCCCGCGACTGCCGTTGGTGACGAAGTAGCGCGCGTTGCCGACGCGCGGAGCGACGAGGTCGAGGAATCGGAAGGACACCGCCAGCACCCGCTCGCGGTCCGCCTCGGCTCGACGGAGCGACTGGGTCACCCGCGACCGCGCTCGCGGCAGCGACTCGGCGAGTTGGAGGGCTCGGGCGAACTTGCCCTTGTCCTGACGCTTCGACCAGTCGGCGTGGTAGGTGTACTGGCGACGGCCGGCCTCATCGGTGCCGACGGCCTGGATATGCGCGTTCGGCTCACGGGCGATCCATACCTCACGCCACGCGGGAGGGATCACCAGACCCCGGGCACGCTCGGCGTCGCGCTCGGGGACGGACTCGCCCGTGTGGTCGACGAATCGAAACCCCGAACCGGAGCGCACCCGGCGGTAACCGGGATCTTCGTAGGGGCGGACGCGGACGAGTCGGGCCATCGCGTCAGTGGGTGCGGAGCATGTCGATGAGCTCCGCCTTCTTCTTGCCGGAGTACCCGGTGAGACCGAGTTCTTTCGCACGCTTCCTCAACTCCGCGACGGTGCGGTCCTCGTAGTTCTCGGCGTGACCGCCCTTCTCGCCGACCTTGTCGCGACCCCGCGCGGCGGCGGAGTTCGAGATGCGCGCGGCCTTCTCTTTCGAGTCGCCCTGCTTGCGGAGCTCCTCGTACAGATCCGGGTCTTTCAGGCTGCCCTGCGGCATGGCCGTCTCCTTCCGTTGCGCTTCCCGACGCTACGACCGGGGGCCTTCCGGCGCGCTCGGGGTTGACATCGCGCCCGAGCATCAACCGGCGATGCACCGGGAAGCTTCCGTTCCCTCGCGCCTCGGGTCCCGGTTGACGAACTCGCGATATATCGCGATACTCGAAACAACGCGATATATCGCGAGTGAGGAGAACCTGCCATGGAGAAGTGGATCATCCACCCCGGCGAGACGCGCGTCATCGACATCGACTCGCTGCGTGAACTCAAAGTCGGCCTCGTCGGCGGACAGATCGACGTCATCGCGCACGATGAGCCCGACGCCCGCATCGAGGTGCACGGCGTCACGGTCAAAGACCTGCGCATCGAGATGGTCGACGGCCGCCTCGAGATCGACCACCCGCAGCTACGGTGGGACAACTTCCTCGAGGTCTTCCGCAACTTCGGATCCGGCGGCCCCAAGGCCGAGGTGAGCGTCGCGGTGCCGCGCACGGTCGCCCTCACCCTCGGCGTCGTGAGCGCGAGCGCGCTCGTCTCGGGTCTGCGCACCGACGTACGGCTCAACACCGTGTCGGGCGACATCATCGTCGACGGCCTGCGGGGCGATGTCAGCCTCAACGCCGTCTCGGGCGACGTGCAGGTGCGCGAGCTCGAGGGCGCGCTCAGCGCCAACAGCGTCTCAGGAGACGTCGCGGCCACCGGCCGCATCACGAAGGCCTCGATCGACACCGTCTCGGGCGCCATGCTCGTCGACTCGAGCGGGCCCACCCAGTCGATCACCCTCAACTCCGTCAACGGCACGGCGACCATCCGCCTCGACCGGTCCCTGCCCGCGAACTACGTCTCGCGGTCGGTGAGCGGGCGCGTGCAGATCGACGGCCACGTGCGCTCCGGCTCCGGCCCGACGAACTACACCGGCTCGACCGGCACCCTCGCGGGCTCGTTCGTCGACGTGCGCGCCAACACCGTCTCGGGCGAGATCACCGTGCTGCGCCGCGGCATCTCGGGCCTGCGTCCCGAGGAACTCGCCGGAGAGGAGGAGTGGTGATGAGTCCCGTCTTCTCGCACGGCGACCTGCGCCTGTACATCCTCAGTCTGCTCGACGAGTCCCCGCGGCACGGCTACGACCTCATGCAGGCCCTGTCGGAGCGCACGGGCGGCACGTACTCCCCGTCTGCCGGCACCATCTACCCCCGGCTCTCGAAGCTGGAGGAAGAGGGACTGGTCACCAAGACCGTCGACGGCCGCAAGACCGTCTACGAGATCACCGATGCCGGCCACGCAGAAGTCGCAGCACGCTCGGGCGACCTCGAGGGCATCCAGGCCGGTCTCGCCGACAGCGTCCGCCTGATCGCCGACGAGGTGCGCGGCAGTGTGCGCGACGCCCATGCGGAGCCTGCGCGCCGACCTGGCCGCCGCCTCACGCGACGAACGCGAGCAGGCACAGGCGACCCCGGCCGACGACGCGCGATCGCGCAGCCGCGAGCAGCTGTCGCGCGCCGATGCCGCGATCAACGAGTTCCGCGGGCGCGTGCGCTCCGAGCTGCGGGCGCACGTCGCACGCGGCGGGGAGCTCGCGGCATCCGGAGTCGACGACATCGAGTCGGCGCTGGGCCAGGCCTCCGAAGCCGTCGCGCGGGCGATGCGCGGCTAGAGCGTCACTCCCACGGCAACTCGTCCTCGGGGCCGACCGATTCTCCCTGCGGGATGACGAGAACCGGTCGGCGCTGCCGGTGGCTCAGGCGCGCGGCGACGGAGCCGGTGAGGAACTCGCGTAAGGACTCACCGAGGCCGCGCTTTCGCGTTCCGACCACGATCAGCGAGGCGTCGTTCTCATCGGCGAGCTGGATCAGCGCCAGCGCCGGGTCTCCGATGAGCTGGCGCACGGTCCAGGTGACGGAGCTGCCGGCCAGCACCTCGGCCGTCATGCGGCGCACCTCGTCGAGGGCGGCTTTGGCCGCAGCCCCGGCGACATCGACGGTGGACGAGTGCACGTAGCCGTCGGGATCCTCGAAGGCCACGAAGCGCGTCGTATCGACGTGGGCGACGACCAGCTCGGCGTGAGCGAGAGCTGCGTAGTGGGCTGCCTCGCGCACGATGCGGGCGGACTGCCCGGGTACGACGCCTGCGATCACCATTCCATTGCCGGTGCTCGCGCGGGGCTGGTCGGTCATGACGGCTCCTCTCGACGACGGCGATGGACCCGGCGGCCGCCGCTCGACGGCTCGGCCGGAATACGCCGTGATATCCTGGCTGTTACTCTTACCGGCTCGGTCCGGAACCGCAATACGCAGGGCCCACAGTCGGCCCTCGACGTCGATCGTGAGGGGGTCTCGCATGGGGCGTGGCCGTCAGAAGGCGAAGAACACCAAGATCGCCCGTGAGCTGAAGTACGACACCTATTCGGTGAACTACTCCGCTCTCGAGCGCGAACTGGGTGCACCCGCTCCGGGTGAAGACGCGTACGTCGACAAGTGGGCCGACCAGTACAGCGACGAATACGATAACGAGAAGGCCTGACACCTTCCCGCGCGTTCTCGTACCGCTCGTACCTCGGTGCCACGGTCGTGTGATCGTCGTACCCGCAGAACACATACGCCGAAGGGCGGCGACCTTCCCGTCGCCGCCCTTCGCTCGTGTCCGTAGGGCCTCTACCAGCTCAGGCCGGTCCGGCGTTCCCACGCCTCCTCGATGCTCTCGCGCCGCACCATGATGATCGCCGCCGGAACGACGAGCAGGAGCGCGACTCCGATGAGCGCGAGCCCCGCCGTCCACCCGCCGGTGAACTCGTGGGTCACCCCGATCGCCAGGGGCATGAGAGCAGCGAAGCCGTACCCCACGCTCTGCACGAAGCCGCTCAACGCGACGGTGGTCTCGTGGGAGCGCGTACGAAGCCCGAACAGCACCAGCGCCAGCGGGAACATCAGCGGCGGGATGCCGATCAACACCACCCACAGCACCGTCGCCGCCGCGGGTGCCACCAGCAGGCCGATGACCCCCGCCAATCCGCCCGCGACGGCGACCACATAGAACGGGGTCGTCCGGCCCAGCCTCGCCACGAGCAGGGGCACCAGCAACGACACCGGCAGCCCCATGAACGAGAAGAGCGCGAGCAGTCCGCCGGCTTCCGCGGCATCCACTCCGGCGACATCGATGAGCAGGGGCGGCATCCACGCGAACATCGCGTAGGCGACCGACGAGTTGACGCCGAAGGTGATCACGAGGGCCCACGCCTGCGGCACCCGCACGATCCGCGACAGCACGGCAGCCCGCGGCTCGTCCAGCGCATCGCGCCGCGACGCCCGGGCGCGCAGACTCAGCGCGATCCACGGGGCGACGGCGGCCAGGGCCACCACGGCCCAGGTCACGAACGAGCCGCGCCACCCCACCGCGTCGGCCAAGGGCACCGCGACCAGCGGCGGCGTGAACGTCGCGACCGCCATCGCCGTGCTGTAGACGGTGGTCATGAGGCCGATGCGCTCGGGGAAGTACTTCTTCACCACCGTGGGGATCAGCACATTCGCCACGCCCACCGCGGCGAACACTCCCGCCGTCGCGCCCAGCAGCGACCACGCGTCGACCGCGGCTGCGCGCAGAGCCAGCATGGCCGCGGCGGTGACTGCGGCGATCAGCACCGAGCGCTCGAGGCCGAGGCGGCGCTCGATCGCCGGGGTGACCATGCCGGCCAGAGCGAACGCCACGGGCGGAGCCATGCCGATCAGCCCCACGACGGCCGCCGGGAGGGAGAACTCCTCGCCGATGCGCGTCAGCAGCGGCGAGAGCGAGGCGACCGCGATCCGCAGCGTCAGTGCGAGCAGCACGACGGCGGTCGCGGCGAGGGCGATGGTTCCCGCGCGACGGCGGGTCAAGACTCCTGGCTGCCCTCGACCCAGGCGAGATACTCGTCCGACACCGTGCCCGTGACGTAACGCCCGTCGAAGCAGCTCATGTCGAGGTCGACCAGGTCGGTGCCCTCCATGATCGCCGCTTTGAGGTCGTCGACCTCCTGGTACACCAGATAGTCGCAGCCGAGCTCCTGGGCGATCTCGGGGATCGTGCGGCCGTGCGCGACGAGCTCGTGGCGCGAGGGCATGTTGATGCCGTACACGTGGGGGTAGCGCACCGGCGGGGCGGCCGAGGCGAACGTCACGCTCTTGGCCCCGGCATCCCGAGCCATCTGGATGATCTCGCGGCTGGTGGTGCCGCGCACGATCGAGTCGTCGACCAGCAGCACGTTCTTGCCCTGGAACTCCGTCGACATGGCGTTGAGCTTCTGGCGCACGCTCTTCTTGCGCACCGCCTGGCCGGGCATGATGAACGTGCGGCCGACGTAGCGGTTCTTGTAGAAGCCCTCGCGGTACTCGATGCCGAGCTTGCGGGCCACCTGCATCGCCGCGGGACGCGCCGAGTCGGGGATCGGCATGACCACGTCGATGGCCCCCGCGGGGGTGTACTTCGCGACCGTGTCGGCCAGACGCTCGCCCATGCGCAGACGCGTCTCGTAGACCGAGACGCCGTTCATGACCGAGTCGGGGCGGGCGAGGTAGACGTACTCGAACGAGCACGGTGCGAGCACGGTGTTCCGGGCGCACTGCTGCGCGTGGAGCGTGCCGTCGAGGGTGATGAACACGGCCTCGCCGGGCTCGACGTCGCGCACGATCTCGAAGCCGGCGTTCTCGAGCACGAGCGACTCGGACGCCACGATGTACTCGTCGCGCGGCTCACCGCCGGGCACCTGCGCTGCGGGACGCTTGCCGAGGATGAGGGGACGGATGCCGAACGGGTCGCGGAACGCGAGAAGCCCGTAACCGGCGATGAGGGCGATCGAGGCGTACGAGCCCTCGACCCGCTCGTGCACGCGTCCGACCGCGCGGAAGACCTGCGCGGAGGGGTCGAGATCGGGGCCGGTGATCTCGGACTGCAGCTCGGAGCCGAGGATGTTCACGAGCAGCTCGGTGTCGCTGCTGGTGTTGAGGTGACGGCGGTCCTTGTGGAAGAGCTCGGTCGTCAGCTCGCGCGTGTTCGTGAGGTTGCCGTTGTGCACGAGCACGATGCCGTAGGGCGCGTTGACGTAGAAGGGCTGCGCCTCTTCTTCGTTCGACGCGGTGCCCTTGGTGGCGTAGCGCACGTGTCCCAGACCGATGTCGCCGAGCAGGGCGCGCATGTCGCGCGTGCGGAAGGCCTCGCGCACCTGTCCGCGGGCCTTGTGGATGTGGAAGACGCCGCTGGACTCGGCCGTGGCCATGCCCGTGGAGTCCTGCCCTCGGTGCTGGAGGAGCAGGAGCGCGTCGTAGATCTCCTGGTTGACCGGGCCCTGCCCGGCCATGCCGACGATGCCGCACATGGGGTGTTAGCTTGCTCCGTTCGCCGGCGCACCGGCATCCGCGTAGGTTCCGACCAGGCGCACGGCGCCTCCGTCGACGCCCTTCGCGCCCTGTTCGTACTCGCCCTCGGGCCGGGCGCCGTCGCGGACGACGCCGACCTGCCACGTGGCGATGCCGTCGGCCTGCAGCGCCGCGGTCGCGGCGTCCGCGATCTCGGGCGAGACCACGGCGAGGAAGCCGATACCCAGGTTCCAGGTGCCCTCGGTCGCGATCAGGTCGAGCCCGCCGATGTCGGCGAGCACGCGGAAGACCGGCGAGGGACTCCACGTCGAACGGTCGACATCGACCCAGGTGCCCTGCGGCAGCACGCGCGCGAGGTTGGCGGCGATGCCCCCGCCGGTGACGTGACTGAGCGAGTGGATGCCGACGCCCGCCGATGCGTCGTCGAGCAGACGCAGCAGCGGCGAGGTGTAGAGGCGGGTGGGCTCGAGCAGCGCCTCGCCCCAGGTGCCGCCGAGGTCGGCGGAGGCTGCGCCGTAGGCGATCCCGGCACCCGCGATGATGTGGCGCACGAGCGAGTAGCCGTTGGAGTGCAGGCCGCTCGAGGCGAGGGCCAGCACGACGTCGCCCGCGCGGACGCGCTCGGCGCCGAGCATGCGGTCGGCCTCGACGACGCCGGTCGCCGCTCCCGCGACGTCGTAGTCGTCGACACCCAGCAGACCCGGGTGCTCCGCGGTCTCACCGCCGACGAGCGCGGTCCCGGTCATGGCGCAGCCGCGCGCGATGCCCGCGACGATGTCGGCGATGCGCGGGGGTACGACCTTGCCGCAGGCGATGTAGTCGGTCATGAAGAGCGGACGGGCGCCGACCACGACGATGTCATCGACGACCATGCCGACGAGGTCTTCGCCGATGGTGTCGTGCTTGTCGATGGCCTGCGCGATCGCGACCTTCGTGCCGACGCCGTCGGTGCTGGTCGCGAGCAGAGGCCGCGTGTAGTCGCGGAGCGCGGAGGCGTCGAAGAGACCGGCGAAACCGCCCACCCCACCGAGCACCTCGGGCCCATGCGTGCGACGCACGGCCGACTTCATCAGTTCGACGGCGAGATCTCCGGCGGCGGTATCGACGCCTGCGGCGGAGTACGGGTTTTCGTGGGGAGCTGAGGCCACCCGACCAGAGTACCCGCGGCGGACACGCGCGGGCACCGCCCCGGCGACGCAAGGCCGGCCCCGACGCCTCCCCCCGTCCCTACAATGGCGCCATGACGGGCGGCCAGCCGGAATGGGTGATCCGCGAAGACGCGGCACAATCGGTGCTCGTCGCGCTCTACCTGCGCCAGGTTCTCGGCATCCGTTCTCCCGAGGATCTCCCCGCACTTCGACGCGTCCCGGCTCCCTGGGTGCAGGAGCGGACGGATGCCGCGCACGCGCAGCTCGAACGCGAATGGCGCGAGTACTGGGCGATGACGGTGGAGCCGCAGGCGCACCCCTCCCCCGTTCCTCTCGAGCTGATCGACGGATTCGAGACGCTGGTGACCCTTCCCGTCGAGGGGTCCGAGACGCTCCGCGGGGCCATCCGCGCGCACGCCGACGATGCCGTCGACTTCGCCCGGCTCGCTCACGACCGCTACTCCCGCGAGGCTGCTGCCCGGCCCGGGGTGTCGTACCGCGCGTACGCGAGCGCCATCGCCGCGCACGAGCGGGCCGTGGGCCGACGCGCGCACTCGTTCGAGCTGAACGTGCAGGTGCTTCCGCTCGCTCAGCGGGGCGTGTGGTGGATCGGATCGCTCACGGTGGCGGTGACCGACGGTCTGCGCGGCGACGTCGCGGCCTTCGACACCGCGATCCACCCGATCATCGCCGAACTGGCGTGAGGGGCCGGTGGCCCGTCAGACGCCGTGCTGCTCGTGCTCGACCGTGACCTGGCGCGTGCGACCGCCGACGGTGCGCTCGAAGATGAGGGCGACGATCGCGCCGACCGCGACGCCCAGCACGACGAAGATCAGGGCCGTGAAGCCGAAGACCTGCATCTGCGAGTAGACGACCTGCGTGTAGGGGCTGATGGCGCGGAGCCGTCGACGAAGACGGTGAGAACGAGAGCGATCAGGATGCCGGCGAACGCCCCCGCCGCCAGGAACACGCCGTACTTCGGGGCGCGACGAACCGTCAGCGTCTGTCGCTCATCACGCGGGGAGGACGGTTGTTGGGGGACGGGCTGCTCGGCCATGCCCCCATTGTCCCACCGCTCGTGGATTGGCGGGGCGGGAATGCGCGGGCGTCGAGATACCGGATGCCACCTCCCCGGCCGTGTGGCTCGCTACGGCGGCCGCGGCGGTCCACGACGGCGACCCCGGCCGGCACCGGCCGGGGAGCGTGCGAATCGCGGGCCCGCGGGAAGGGTCGAAGATGCATCCGTGCGACGAGGACACCGCCTGTTCGCGGCAGCCGCCGGCGTCTCCGGCGAACGCACGCGAAGATCCCACGGGCCGAACGCCTCGACCGCGCCTACGGCCGCAGCGGCAGCAGCGCGCTGAGGTCGGCGCGGACGCCCGAGGCGACGATGCGGCCGTCGGTCACGGCATCCGCCCAGTGCTCCTCGCCCGTGGCGACGGCGATCCAGGTCGCGGCGTCGGTCTCAACCACGTTCGGGGGCGTTCCGCGAGTGTGACGCGGCCCCTCGATCACCTGCACGGCGCCGAAGGGCGGCACGCGCATCTCGACCGAATTGCCGGGGGCCTTCTCGACGAGCAGCTGCAGGAGGTACCGCACGGCCGTGGCGGTCGCGGGGCGCGGAGCGTCTCCGGCGCGGACGGCGGCGAGAGCTGCGCGGCCGTCTCCGGTCTCGATACGGCGAGGAGGCATGTCATCCACGGTACCTGCGACGTGGCGACGCGGTCCGGGGCTGCGTCGACCGGCTCGCGCGCACCCTCAGCGATTCGCGCACCCTCAGCGACACCCCGCCGCCGAGGGCTGAGATCCTGCAGATGCCTGAGGTTGTGAACACTCCCGCCCCGCGGCGCGAAAGGGGCGGACCCGCGCTCGGTAGGCTGACCGCGTGAGAATCCTGGTCCTCGGTTCGGGCGCGCGCGAGCACGCCATCATCCTCGCCCTGCGCTCCGAAGAGGAATCGCACGCGATCTTCGCGGCCCCCGGCAACGCGGGCATCGCTCGCGAAGCGCACCTGGTCGACCTCGACCCGATGGATCCCGCCGCGGTCCTGACCTTCGCCAAGAGCGAGGCGATCGACCTGGTCGTCGTCGGCCCCGAGGCGCCCCTGGTCGCCGGAGTCGCCGACCCGCTGCGCGCGCACGGCATCCCGGTGTTCGGCCCGGGCAAGGCCGCCGCCCAGCTCGAGGGCTCGAAGACCTACGCCAAGCGGATCATGGATGCCGCGGGCGTCCCCACCGGCGGATCGGTGCGCGCGCACGACGTCGCCACCGTCGAAGCCGCCCTCGACCAGTTCGGCGCACCGTACGTCGTGAAGGCCGACGGCCTGGCTGCGGGCAAGGGCGTCATCGTGACCTCCGATCGCGCAGCCGCCCTCGCCCACGCCGAGAGCTACCTTCCGAGCGGTGCCGTGCTGATCGAGGAGTTCCTCTCGGGCCCCGAGGTGTCGCTGTTCTTCCTCAGCGACGGCGACCACGTCGCTCCCCTCAGCCCCGCTCAGGACTTCAAGCGCCTGCGCGACGGCGACGAGGGACCCAACACCGGCGGCATGGGCGCGTACTCCCCCCTGCCGTGGCTGACGGAGCGCTTCGGCGGCGAGGACGAGTTCGTCGCGCAGGTCACGCGCGACATCGCCGAGCCCGTCATCCGGCAGATGGATGCCGAGGGCACCCCGTTCATCGGGCTGCTCTACGCCGGGCTCATCCTCACCGAGCAGGGCGTGAAGGTCATCGAGTTCAACGCCCGCTTCGGCGACCCCGAGACGCAGGTCGTCCTGCCGCGACTCATCGATCCCCTGTCCCGCCTTCTGCTGGCGGCGGCTTCAGGCACGCTCGAGGATCAGCCGCGTCCCGCTTTCGCCGAGGCGACCGCGGTCACCGTCGTGCTCGCGAGCGAGGGCTACCCCGAGGCCCCCCTCACCGGTCGCGTGCTGACCGGGATCGACGAGGCCGAGGAGGTCGACGGCGTCCACGTCGCCCACGCCGCGACGGCACTGCGCGACGGCGACCTCGTCGCGACGGGTGGGCGTGTGCTCAGCGTCGTCGCCACCGGCTCGACGTTCGGCGAGGCACGCGAGGCGGCCTACGCCGGACTCGAGCGCATCGGCCTCGAGGGCGGGCAGTACCGCACGGACATCGCGGCGCGGGTGGCTCAGGCCTGAGCGAGCACCCCAGGAGCCGTAGCCTCGAACGGTGATCGCACTCGAGACCGGTAGCGGACGTCCCCTGATCGCTCTTCACGGATTCGGTGTCGATCACCGCATCATGTTGCCGCTCGAGCAGATGACGGACGGCATGCCGTGGCGACGGATCTACATCGACCTGCCGTGGACGGAGGCGGCGGCGGCGACCGCCACGGCCTCCAGCACGCGTGAGGTTGCCACAGCCCTCCTCGAAGAGATCGATGGACATCTCGGCGACGAGCCTTTCGCGGTCATCGGCAACTCCTTCGGTGGCATGCTCGCGCGTCACGTCGCGCACGAACGCCGACAGCGCGTGCTCGGCGTCGCCACGCTGGCCGGAGTGGTCGAGGCGAAGCACACCGCACGCACGGTGCCCGAGCGAACCGTCCTGTGGGCTGATCCCCACGTCCTCCGCCGCGCGGGCGCCGATCGCGACGCCTTCACCGAGGTCAGCGTGATCCAGGATGCCGCCTCGCTCGACGCCTTCCGGCGATACGTCCTGCCCGGCCTGCGCGGGGCCGACGCGACCGTGATGGACCGCATCGCCGGCGACTACTCGTTGGATGCGCTGCCCGAGAACGCCCACCCAGAACCCTTCACCGCGCCCGCGCTGCACCTGTTCGGGCGTCAGGACGACGTCGTGGGCTTTGAGGACGGCCTCGCGCTCCGCGACCACTACCCGCGAGGAAGCTTCGTCGTCGTCGACGGCGCGGGGCACAACGTCCACCTCGAGCGCCCCGGTATCACGGGGGTCGCCGTGCGCGATTGGCTCGATCGGATGGATCTCGAAGCCACGCCGAAACCCGCCGCATGAGCGCACCTCCCGCGTACGACGCCCGGGCCGACGAGTACATCGCGGCTCTGGGATCGATGGATGCCGTGCACCCGGTCGACCGCAGCATCGTCGACGCCTGGGCCGCCTCGGTCACCGGTCCGCTGCTCGACGCCGGATGCGGACCGGGGCACTGGACGGGGCACCTGGCCCGGCAGTGCCTCGACGTGCGGGGTGTCGACCTCTCTCCGCGTTTCGTCGATCACGCGCGGGCGGTGCATGCCGGCATCCGGTTCGATGTCGACACGATCGACGGCCTGGAAGCCGCCGACGGGGAGTTCGGCGGGATCCTGTCGTGGTTCTCGACGATCCACCACGAACCGGCGCGCGTCGACGTGCCGCTGCGGGAGTTCGCGCGAACGCTGCGTCCGGGCGGCCGACTGCTGCTCGGTTTCTTCGTCGGTGCGGAGGTCGAAGCATTCGAGCATGCCGTCGTCCGGGCGTACCGCTGGCCCGCGGCGGAGCTGGGGCGCAGAGCGGATGCCGCGGGCTTCGACGTCGTCGAGACGCACGCGCGCGAGACGCGCGGAGGCCGGCCGGTGGGGGCGCTGGTGTGCGAGCGGCGGGCATGACGGGGATCGCACTGGCGCGGGCACGCCTCGAGGATGCACCGGCGGTGGCCGCCTTCCAGACGCTCGCCTGGCAGCAGACGTACCGGGGGCTGATCGACGATGCTCTCCTCGACGTGCCCGCCGAGGACCGCGTCGGGCGGTGGGCGGAACGGATCGGGTCCGGTTCTCGGTCCGTCACAATCGCGTGGCAGATCCATTCGGTCGTCGGTGTGGCCAGCACCTCGATCGACGATCCGCCGCGCGCAGGGCTTCCCGCGACCGAGCTGAGCACGCTGTACCTGCGGCGCGACGTACAGGGAATCGGTCTGGGATCGCGGCTCCTGCACGCCGCGATCGGCGACGACGACGCGCACCTGCTGGTGTTCGAGGTGAACGAGCGCGCTCGAGCGTTCTACGAACGGCGCGGCTTCCAGCCCGAGGGGGCGGTCCTCCACGACGCCGGGACCGGGCTCGGGGAGCGGCGTTGGGCGCGACGGAGACCGACGGGGTGACGTCGGGGTGATGACCGGCGGATCATCCCTGACGCGCGGGGAGCGCGGAAGCGGCGGGGAGCTCGATCGTCACCGTCGTGCGCGCCCCGGGGGCGCTCTCGAGGTGGATGCGGCCGTCGTGCGCGTGGACGATCGTGCGGACCCGGCTCAGCCCCAGCCCGAAACCCTGGACGGCCAGCGAGCGCGCGCGAGCCGTGCGATAGAAGCGGTCGAAGACACGACGCTGCTCGGGGTGGGACAGCCCCGGGCCATCGTTGGCGACGCTCACCCGCACGCGTTCCTCGTCGGCGTCGCACGTCACGGTGACGGCGAAGTCGGGATCGCCGAACTTCACGGCGTTGGTGAGCAGCTCGGCGATCGCATCCTCCACCTTCCGGACGTCGACCCGCGCCCGCACCGACCGCGCGCCACGCACATCCACCGGGATGACCCGCGCCTGCGCGAGCGCCTTCACCCGCCGCACCGCGGCATCGACCACCTCTCGGACGTCGACCTCGGACAGCCGGAGTTCGTCGTCGCGGGCGGTCGCCGCGACGAGGTCGGACAGGCGCTGGAGCAGGTCGTCGGCCCGTCGGTTGACGACGTCCATGTAGGAACGCAGTTTCGCATCGTGGTGGCCCACGGCATCGTCGATGAGCGAGAGGAACCCGGTGACACCGGTGAGCGGGGTGCGCAGTTCGTGCGAGACCGTGCGCAGGAACTGCTCGCGCACCTCGATCGCATCGGCCAGCTCGGTGACGTCGTGTGCGACCACCACGGTTCCCTGCACCGACCCGTCGGAGCGCCGGAGCTGAGTGGACGACACCAGGATCGCCATCTGCGCGTCGGGCGGTCCGATCCAGGCGAGGTGTCCGCGGATGGCCTCGCCCCGCAACGCCCGGGGGAGGAACTGCTCCTCGGGCGGGACGAGGGTCTGACGATCGGCGGCGAGCACGGAGTCGCTCGTGTGCGGGGGCTCGTCCAGGCGCACCCCGGCCGCCGCGGCGATCTCGTTCGCCGCCGCGTTGGCCAGCTCCAGCCGACCGTGCTCGTCGAAGAACGCCACCCCCGCGGCGACCGTGTCGAGGATGCCTGAGACGAGCGCCTCGGCATCGCGCGCCTCGGCGAGCGCGTTCAGCTGCGCCCCGTGCGCGGCATCCAACAACCGGTCGCGGCGCTCCGAACGACGCGCCGCGAGGAAGGTCACGACCGTCAGCCCGAGAATCACGATGGGCAGACTCGTGACGTTCGCCCACTCGGCGAGCGTGGTCGGCACGACGCCGGAGTACGCGAACCGGAAGACCAGCATCGCGATCGAACCGAGCACGATCAGGGTGATACCCGCCCATCCGAGGGTGTACGCCGCCCACAGCATCGGGAAGATTGCCAGCAGCGTCGCCGCGGCGAACACCTGTGCGATCTCGGCGCGGATCAGGGCCACGGCCGTGATGTCGAGGACCGCGACCACGATCATGGAGATCGGGGGCACCCTCTTCCCGGGGAGGAACGCACCGAGCGCGGTGGCCGCGAGCGCCACCGCGAAGCCCATCACCGAGGTCGGCGCCGCCAGGAGTGCCGGCCGCTCGAGGCCGACGATGACGATGACGTAGGCGACCCCGATCAAGAAGGGCACCTGCGTCTGGGCGAACATCGCGCGTCCGCTGTGGGTGATGCTCTTCGGCTCGACGAACGACACGATCGCCTCCACGGCTCTCCGCTCGCGGACAGGATGCGTAGGGGATAGCCGCGAACTGAAAGGGATGGTATCCGACGGAGCGCGATCGGCGTAGCCGGCGTACGCGACGACGCCGCCGCCCGGAGGCGACGGCGTCGAGCGCGAAGGCGACCTACTCGCCCGCGGCGGCCGGAGCGGTCTGCTGCGCGGGAGCCGCGTCGCGCGGAGCACCGTGCGGGCGAATCACCGAGGGCCGGCGCATGAACAGCACCGCGACGAGGCCGAGACCGATGACGATGATCGGCAGCGTGAGTGACTGACCCATCGCCTGCGAGAAGCCGTCGACGACCTGCGGCGGCAGCACTCCGCCACCGAAGCTGGCCGAGGCATCCGCCGCCCCCGGCAGATTCGCCTCGAGGCGCGCCTGCATGAAGGCGGCGATGGATGCCGATCCGATGACCGATCCGACCGTGCGGGTCGTGTTGTAGATGCCCGCGCCGGCACCCGCCTGGCGCGGCGGGAGGTTGCGCGTCGCGGTGGTCGCGAGCGGGCCCCACATGCCGGCGTTTCCGATGCCCATGAAGACGGAGGGGATCAGGAACATCCAGATCGGGGCGTCGTTCAGGATCAGTGCGACGTAGAGCCCGAGCGATCCGCCGACGAGCAGCAGACCCGGCACGAGCAGGAAGCGCGGGTCGGTGCGGTCGAGCAGCTTGCCGGCGAACGGTGCGAGCACGCCCGACAGGATCGCCAGCGGGACGAGCAGCAGCGCCGACTCGGTCGGGGTCAGACCCCGGGCGAGCTGCAGGTAGAACATCTGCGGCAGAGCCATGCTCGTCACGGTGAAGCCGACGGCCGCGATCGCCAGGTTCGCGATCGAGAAGTTGCGGTCGCGGAAGAGGTCGAGGGGAACGAGCGGCTCCCCCGTGCTGCGCGCCTGCGTCCAGACGAACACCGCCATGACGGCGACGCCCGCGGCGACCATCGCCCAGATCCACGCGGCCCAGGAGTAGTGCTCGCCCTCCTGCAGACCGAACACGATGAGGAACAGACCGACGGCGCTCAGCACAACGCCGAGGATGTCGAACTTGTGCGCGGTGCGCGGCAGCTGCGGCACGAGGACGACGGCGGCGACGAAGCCGATGATGCCGACGGGGATGTTGATGAAGAAGATCCACTCCCAGCCGAGGCCGTCCACCAGCAGGCCACCGGCGAGGGGGCCGACGAGGGTGGCGACACCGGCGGTGGCACCCCACAGGCCCATCGCCGCGCCACGGTTCTGCGGCGGGAAGGTGCGGGTGATGACGGCCATCGTCTGCGGCGTCATCATCGCCGCTCCGAGACCCTGCACGGCACGCGCGGCGATCAGCACCTCGAGCGAGGGAGCCAGACCGCACGCGAGCGAGGCGAGGGTGAAGAGGGCGAGGCCGGTGAGGTAGATGTTCTTCGGCCCGAAGCGGTCGCCGAGGCGCCCGGTGATCAGCAGCGGCACGGCGTACGTCAGCAGGTAGGCGCTGGTGACCCACACGACGTTGTCGAGGTTGTTGGTGTTCGGGTCGAGGGCCGCCTTGATGGCGGGGTTCGCGACCGAGACGATCGTGGTGTCGACGAGGATCATGAAGAACCCGATGACCAGCGCCCAGAGGGCGGGCCAGGGGCTGCGTTCGTGGGTCTGGTGGGACCCGGTACGGGTGGATGCCGCGGAGGCGGCGCGAGAGTCGGTCATGCTGTGGTCTCCTTTGAGACGCGGTGCTTGTTCTTGATGTGTTCGGGGATCTCGGCGACGCCCCAGGGGAGGGACCGATCGGCGAGGCGCGCACGCAGGGAGTCCTGCCACGCGAGTTCGGCGTCGAGCAGAGCGGATTGACGCCGCAGCTCGACGAGGAATTGTTCGGGGGTCTCGCGCTCGGCCGCGACGCTGAGACCGTCGTGATGTTCCTCGACGGAGGCGACGAGCCGGGCGCGGCGCGCGTCGAGCAGACCGATGACCTCGGCGCGCCCGAGGTTGTGGGCTTCGGAGAGGGCGACCCGGAATTCGCCCGGTCTGTCGATTCGCGGGAGTTCGGCGCGCACCCATTCTTCGACGGCCCGATGGCCGGCATCCAGGATCGTGTAGGTGGTGCGCTCGGGACGGTTGCCGTCGCGATCGACGCCGACCTCCGCGAGGAGACCGTCGCGTTCGAGGCGCGCGACCGTGTGATAGATCGTGCCCTTCTGCAGGGGCACGAGGCGGTCGTCCCGGCGTTCCTTCAGCAGGCGCACGAGCTCGTACGTGTGCATGTCAGCCTCGCGGAGCGTGGCCAGGATCATGACGGCGACGGGGGTGAGGCGGCTGGTCTCCGGCATCCATCCTCCTCATGGTCCGTGTCGACTAGTCCACATGGACTATACGCCCATTCCCAGCTCGGCGCGAACGCCCGCGGATGAACGTCGAGTGTCCACGACAGGCCGCACCGAGGTGGACGCGTGCGGCGCGTTCCGGACACTCGACGCCCGGGCAGCCCGGAGCAGCAGGGCCCCCGACACCACGCGGAACACGCCGCACCCGTCCGGAGGTGCGGCGTGTTCGAGAGCGGGCCCGGATGCCGGGGGTCAGGCCTTCGGAGAGTCGCTGGACGCCTTCTCGGGCGTCTGCTCCGCCGGAGCGGGCACCGGGACGCGAGGCTGACGCCAACGGATCGGAATGCCGAAGATGCCACGCTGATTGGGCTCCTCGACCTCCAGCCCGTAGTGGGCTCCGATCGAGTCGCGTAGCTGCGCCCGCTCGGCCTTGTCATAGGCGCGCATCTCACGGCGGAAGGCCGTGACGGTCGCCCAGCAGATCGCGAGCAGCACGAGGCTGAACGGCAGAGCGATGCTGATCGCCGCGGTCTGCAGGGCCTGGAGCCCGCCCGCCAAGAGCAGGCCGAAAGCGATGAGCGAGGTCGCGAGGGTGAAGAAGATGCGGACCCAGCGCTTGGGCTCCTCTTCGCCGCCCGTGGCGATCATTCCCATCACCAAGGCGCCCGAGTCGGCCGAGGTGACGAAGAAGATCCCGATGAGGATGAGGAAGCCGATCGACAGGAACACCGTTCCCGGGACGCCCTGGAGCATCTGGAAGAGCGCCGTCGAGACGTTCACGGCCCCGTCGGCTCCGACCAGCTGCACCGTGCCGGTCAGCTCGCCGTAGATCGCGGTGCCGCCGAGGACCGTGAACCACAGGATGCCGACGAGCGTGGGCACCAGGATCACTCCGGTGACGAACTCCCGAACCGTGCGGCCGCGCGAGATGCGCG
The DNA here is from genome assembly GCF_030818635.1 of Microbacterium sp. SORGH_AS_0421. Classification (NCBI taxonomy): domain Bacteria; kingdom Bacillati; phylum Actinomycetota; class Actinomycetes; order Micrococcales; family Microbacteriaceae; genus Microbacterium; species Microbacterium sp. SORGH_AS_0421. The sequence continues at coordinate 1,423,926 of NZ_JAUTAO010000001.1, read as the reverse complement.
CGATGAAGATGCCGACGAAGGGGGCCCACGAGATCCACCAGCCCCAGTAGAACGCCGTCCACGTGCCCTGCCAGGCCACACCGTCTTCGCCGGAGTAGGCGCTCGTCGTGAACGACAGGCTCACGAAGTTCTGGATGTAGTTGCCGATCGACTGCACGACGTCGCGCAGCAGGAACTCGGTGGGTCCCGCGAACAGCAGGTACAGCATGAGCAGCCCGGCGAGCACGAGATTGATGTTCGAGAGCCACTTCATGCCCTTGCCGACACCCGAGAGCACCGAGAACAGCACGAACGCCGTGATGACACCGACGATCACGGCCTGGCTGATGACCGAGGGCGTCACGAGGTTCAGGTAGTCGAGCCCGGCGCTGATCTGGATGACGCCCAGACCGAGCGAGGTCGCGACGCCGAACAGCGTGCCGACCAGAGCGGCGACGTCGACCGCGTTGCCCCAACCGCCCTGCACGAGACGCGCCCCGAGCAGCGGCTCGAGCGCCCAGCGGATCGTGCGCGGGCGCCTGCGCCGATGGAAGGCGTACGCCAGGGCGAGACCGATCACCACGTAGATCGACCACGCGTGCACGCCCCAGTGCAGGAACGTCTGCGACATCGCCTGCTGTGCGAGCTGATTCGGCGTGCCCTCGACACCCGGACGCGGGTCGGCGAAATGGCTGAGCGGCTCGCTCACGCCGTAGAAGACGAGGCCGATGCCCATGCCCGCCGCGAAGAGCAGCGAGAACCACGACATCGTCGAGAACTCGGGCTCGTCGTCGTCCTGACCGAGCTTGATGTTGCCGAAGCGGCTGAATCCCATCGCGAGCGCGAACACGACGAAGAACGCCGCGATCAGAACGTAATACCAGTTGAACGCCGAGACGATGAAGGTCTGCACGGCGCCGAAGGTCGCCTCGGCCACGCTCGGGAAGAGCATGGCGAAAGCGATGAACGCCCCCGCGATGGCGGCGGCGGGCCAGAACACCCATCCGCGGATCGTCTTACGGCGACTGCCCAGATGAGGGTCGATGTTCACCGCGGTGTCGGGGGCTGCCTCGGTCATTCCACCGAGCGTAGTCAGGAGGTGCGCCGCGACCGGGGGGCAGGCGCCCCAGCGGGCGTTATGACACAATCCGCGCCGGTGCGGGGCGCGCGCACCCGCAATAATGAGCGGGTGACCACCGCTCCCCCGCTCGAGCTCCCCGGCTTCCGCCACATCTACTCCGGCAAGGTCCGCGACCTCTACGTGCCCGCCGACACCGCCGAGGGCGAGGCCCCCGCGCACCTCCTCGTCGTCGCCAGCGACCGCGTGAGCGCTTTCGACCGCGTGCTGTCTCCCGGCATCCCGGACAAGGGCGAGCTGCTCACCACGCTGAGCCTGTGGTGGTTCGATCAGCTCGCCGGCGCCGACGGGGGCCGCTCGATCCCGAACCACCTCACCGCCGACCACGCTCTGGTGGGCGACGAGGCGGTCGCCCTGATCCCGGATGCCGTGCAGGGGCGCTCGATGCTCGTCCGGTCCCTCGACATGCAGCCGATCGAATGCGTCGTGCGCGGGTACCTCACCGGCTCGGGCTGGGCGGAGTACCGCGCCGAGGGCACCGTGTGCGGCATCCCTCTGCCCGAGGGCCTGAACGACGGCGACCGTCTGCCGGAGCCGCTCTACACCCCCGCGTTCAAAGCGCCGATGGGCGAGCACGACGAGAACATCACCTTCGAGCGCTCGGTCGAGCTCGTCGGAGCCGAGACGGCGTCGGCCCTGCGCGACCTCTCGCTCGAGATCTACCGCCGCGCGTCCACGACGGCCGAAGCCCGCGGGTTGATCCTCGCCGACACGAAGTTCGAGTTCGGCTACGACGACGACGGGGTTCTGACCCTGGCCGACGAGGTGCTCACCTCGGATTCGTCCCGCTACTGGGATGCCGAAGCCTGGCGCACCGGCTCCACTCCGGCCCAGCGCATGGCCAGCTTCGACAAGCAGATCGTTCGCAACTGGCTGGCGGCCAACTGGGACAAGCAGGGCGAGCCGCCCGCGCTTCCCGCCGAGATCGTCGAGCGCACCCGCGACCGTTACGCGGAGTTGCTGCGCCTGCTGACGTCCTGACCTCACCCGCCGCGATGCCACCGACATCACGTGACGTCGGCGGAATCACCCCGCGAGATCACGTGATCTCGCCAGAACGACCATCGAGATCACGCGACCTCGTCGAGAGCACACGCCACGGGGTGTGAGCTCGGCGAGAACACGTGACCTCGGCATCCACCCCCACCTGAGGAGACACATGTTCCGCTGGAAGCTGCACGGCAACGGGCGCACCGTCGAACCCGGGGCCGTCGTCGCCCCCGGCGAGCGCCTCAACTGGGGCGCGACGATCGCGATCGGGCTCCAGCACGTGATCGCGATGTTCGGCGCCACCTTCCTGGTGCCGGTGCTCACCGGCTTCCCGGTGTCGACGACGCTGCTGTCCTCGGGCGTGGGCACCCTGCTGTTCCTGCTCGTGACGAAGAACCGGCTCCCCAGCTATCTGGGCTCGTCGTTCGCGTTCATCGCGCCGATCACGGCGGCGACGACCACGGCGGGCACCGGTTCGGCGCTGGCGGGCATCGTGGCCGTCGGCGTGCTGCTCGCGGTCATCGGCTTCATCGTGCAGTTCGTGGGTCTCGGCTGGGTCGACAAGGTCATGCCGCCGGTCGTCGCCGGGGCCATCGTGGCGCTGATCGGCTTCAACCTGGCTCCCGTCGCGTGGTCGAACTTCAAGGTGCAGCCGCTGCCCGGCACGATCACCCTGATCGCCGTCATCGTGTTTAGCGTGCTGTTCCGCGGCTTCCTCGGGCGGATCTCGATCTTCCTCGGCGTCATCGTCGGCTACGTCGCGACGGTGCTCATCCAGGCCGGCACGGGTGAGAAGCTGATCGATTTCGACGCCGTCGCGGCGGCCCCTTGGGTGGGCCTGCCGACCTTCCAGATCGCCGACTTCACGACGCCCGCGACCTGGTCGGTCATCGCGATGTTCCTCCCCGTGGTGCTCGTGCTCGTGGCCGAGAACGTCGGTCACGTGCGGGGTGTGGCGGCGATGACGGATGCCACGGCCAACCGCTCCACCGGTCGCGCCCTCATCGCCGACGGTGTCGCCACGACCCTCGCCGGCACCTTCGGCGGTTCGGGAACCACGACCTATGGCGAGAACATCGGCGTCATGGCCGCGACCCGCGTCTACTCGACCGCGGTGTACTGGGTCGCCGGTCTCACCGCGATCGTGCTGAGCCTGTCGCCCAAGGTCGGCGCGGTGTTCAACACCATTCCGGCGGGAGTGCTCGGCGGCGTCACCACCGCGCTCTACGGCCTGATCGGCATCATCGGCATCAAGATCTGGGTCGACAACCGCGTCGACTTCTCGCGCCCGGTCAACCAGTACACCGGCGCCGTGGCCCTGGTGCTCGCGATCGCCGGCTTCACCATGCAGTGGGGCGACTTCCAGCTCGGTCCGATCGTGCTCGGGTCCGTGGCGGCGCTGGTCATCTACCACCTCGGCAACGCCATCGCCCGCGCGCGCAAGACCGGCGCCGACGACGGCGGCCCGATCCCCGCCGTGGGTCCGCTGGGCGGCGACCCGAGCTGACGCGCGGCGGGCCGCCGCAGGCTGAAGCATCAGCCGGTCGTTCCGTCGCGCGGAGTTCCGCGTCGACACGCCGGTTGAGGGGGCCGGCAGCGGAGCGGCGCGGCCGGACTCCGCACGACGGCCCAGGCCCGCGCGCGTCCCGTGCGGGGCGCCGCCCTGCACACCCGGGCCCGCCCCACAAGAGGGGATGCCGGCGCCGGAGCGCTCGGTAACGTCGGGCACCCGGTGGGGCACCGCACACCGCCTCGCCACCGATGACGAGAGAGGCACGCTCATGGCATCCGAAATCTCCGACCCGTCGCAGGCCGCTGCCGACGGGGACTCCTTCGAAGGCGCTGACGTCGAGGTCTCGCCCACCGCCGGCTCGGGCTCCGACGGAGAGGCCAAGCCCGGCGGGCTCGGGGCCGATGGCACCATCCCCGACGACCCGAAGGGCGTCGCCGCCGGTCACTCCGACACGGCCTCGCACTTCAACCCCGAAGAGGACGAGGAGTCCGCCTGAAACCCGGCCCGGGGTCGGGCCGACTAAACTGAGAGAGGCGTGTCGGGAAGTCTGGTCGACGATCTGTCGATCGACCCTCCAGGAAGCCTCATGAGCCACGACACCACCCGCGCGCCCCAGTGGCCCGGATACGCCGAAGTCCACCGCGTCACGACGCTTCTGCGCCGCGAATCCGTCGGCGGCATGCTGCTGGTCCTGGCCGCGATCGGCGCGGTCGTGTGGGCCAACTCCCCCGCGTCCGAGGCGTACTTCGCGCTGCGCGACCTCCGTTTCGGCTACGCGCCATGGCACCTCGAGTTGAGCGTCGGGTCGTGGGCGGCGGACGGCCTGCTGGCGGTCTTCTTCTTCCTGGTCGGCCTCGAGCTCAAGCGTGAGATCGTCGTCGGGAGCCTCCGCCGACTGGGGACCGCGATCGTGCCGGTGACGGCCGCCTTCGCGGGGGTCGCCGTGCCCGCCCTCCTCTACGCCGCGATCGTGCACGCGCAGCCGAGCCTGCTGGCGGGCTGGGCCATTCCCACCGCGACCGACATCGCTTTCGCGGTGGCGGTGCTGGCGCTGGTCGGCTCGCATCTGCCCGGTCCCCTGCGCATCTTCCTGTTGACGCTCGCGGTCGTCGACGACCTGATCGCGATCGCGATCATCGCCGTCTTCTACACCAGCGACATCGCGCTGGTGCCGCTGGCGGTCTTCGCCGTGCTCGTCGTCGTCTACGGCGTCATCGCCCACCGTGGCCGCGCGTGGTTCGCCCGCACATCCTGGGGCGCCTGGGTCGTGCTGCTGCCGATCGGCTTCGCCGCGTGGGCGTTCCTGCACGCCTCGGGGGTGCACGCGACGATCGCCGGAGTCGCGCTCGCCTTCACGATCCCGGTCGCCGCCTCGCGCCGTCAGCCCGAGGTGCGGGGCATGGATCTCGCGGAGCAGCTCGAGCACCGCTTCCGTCCCCTGTCGGCGGGCATCGCCGTGCCGTTGTTCGCCTTCTTCGCGGCGGGGGTCTCGATCGGCGGCGGCGACGGGCTGCTGCGCGCCGTGGCGGACCCCGTCACCCTCGGCGTCGCCGCCGGTCTCGTGCTCGGCAAGCCCCTCGGCATCCTGCTCGGCGTGCGCCTGCTCACTCTCGTGACGAAGGTCCGGCTGGACCCCGCCCTGAAGTGGATCGATCTCGCCGGGGTGGGTCTGCTCGCCGGGATCGGCTTCACCGTCTCGCTGTTGATCGCCGAGCTGAGCTTCCCCGACGGCTCGCCCCACACCGACGACGCGAAGATCGCGATCATGGTCGCCTCGCTTCTGGCATCCGTCCTCGCATCGTCCGTCCTGCTCGTACGCAACCGGCGCTACAGGCAGCTGGCTCTCGCCGAGAAGGTGGATGCCGACGGCGACGACGTACCCGACGTGTACCAGCAGCCGCGACCCGAGGCCGGCTGAGCCGCGAGCGTCGTGGGAACGGGCCGCATAGGAGTGCTTTCGCGCTGAGGTGCTGAGGGGAGGTTCCGGTCGGGGTACCTCCCCTCAGCGGGCCGCCTGGGTGCGGCGGCGGGGGGAGCAGGGGTGGGTTTCGGGGGAGAAACCCTGCTCCCGGCTCGGGGGAGCCGGCGTGCAGGTGCTGCATCGCCTGGCTCGCTTTCGCTACTGTGGACGGGGCCTTCGGTAGAGGATTGTGGCGACGACGCCCGCGGCAAGCAGTCCGGCGCCGAGCGCGTCGCTGCCTGGCTCCTAACGGAAAACCGTTCACTGTTACAGCGGCATTGGCGGGAGCGTTGACTGATGCGACGGTCAGCCGACAGGCGGCGATGCTCTTCAAAGCCGTGAACCACGCGCCAGTGGAGGAGATCGGCGCGATCCCACCCGCCGCGGCTAGCGACACCGGGGCTATCGCCGCGAAAGCGGCGAGGCAGCCCGAAGGGCACAGCAGGGGTTAATGCGCGGTCGCCTTTGCTGAGGCGGCAGTCCATGATTGGTACAAATAGGTCACAGAGTACTCGATCGTTCCCGAAGGAACACAGTAGTTCCCACCATCAGGACTCGCTCCGTTCGAGCATACCTTTGCAGATGACTCGTACGGAGTGTGGATACTGAACATGGTTACGCGTGCCGTGTAATTCGTCGTGCTGTCGTCATCGTATCCCATAAACGAGACACCTGGCGTGCCGTTGCTGTTCCGACCCCACCCCTGAACCTCGTACGGGTTTCCTTCTTTGTAAAGGAATGTCTGCCCCGATACGCCTGACGACATCGCAATCTTGGATACGTTGTACGCTTGGCCAATATTTCCGAACGTAGACCTCTGGGAGGGGCTGAGGCTCCCGATTCCGAGCCTTCCGGAATCATTCGAGCCAGTTGTATATATATCCAGATCTCTTGTGAGGATGGTAGTGGATCGTCCTCCCGTTTTTACATCGATGATCGGGCTGGAGACCGGAGCACTTAGGTGGAATGGTGTCAGATACCCCGTCGTGTTGCCCGTACCGAGCTGGCCGTCAGTATTAGCGCCCCAAACGTAGAGGTCATAGTATCCAGATAGAGCGACAACAGAGCTTTGGTCATCAGTCGAGATGGAACCTATTATCACGCCGTCGGGGATTCTCGCCTGCGTGGGGGTGTCCTTCGCCGTCTGCGTTCCATCGCCATAATCGCCGTAGGTGTTGGTTCCTCCCCATGACCAGACCGTTCCATCTGTCGCGAGTACTTTCTCGGCTTTTGTCAGTTGTTTCACTGAACGACCCCCAGGCAGGACTACAGGCCGGAAAGAGGTGCCACTTTTTGCAAACTCTCCGCTATTCGCCGTTCCTCCGCGCTGCCAGAGGCGGCCGGACGAATCAACAACGAGGATCGCGCAACTGCCGACAGCCGACGCCGCTACTGGCTTCACACCACTAGGAAGGGGAATTTGTACAGGCGAATTGGTCCACTCTCCTGTGCAGCCCGCCTTCGGTGCTGTGCCCCAGCCCCAGAGAGTGCCGTTGGAACTCACAGCAACTACAGATTCGTTCGACATAGAAATGCTGATCATTGGATTACCCGTCGGAATCTCAACCAGCTGAGGCCGGGACGATCCAGAGAATGGGCGACCGAGCGCACCTTTATTGGACGCCCCCCACATGTACACTGTTCCGTCATAGCGGATATAGCCTGCGATGCCATTTCCAGAGTCAAATGTGACGTTTGCAATTCGGGAAACCGGCGGGTATGCGTCGCTGGCGGAGCGCGCGGTACCGGTGCTGATGGTGGTGGGGTTGGCCCCGTCGATTGTGCGTGTAACGGTGTAGGTCGGCTCGGTAGTGATGGAGTTAGCGGTCGCCCAGGGCTGTTGCAGTGCGCTCGTCCACGACACATCAACACCGGTCGAAGACTTGACGGCTTTCAGCCCGCTGACGGGCTGAAGTGTGGCCGCCGTCAACGAGTTGCTGCTCACCGTTTTGTCTGCGGTGAACCAGGCTCCCGTTGCGGCGGGGGTCGAGATGACTCCCGTTGCGAGAACGCCCATGAGAAGCGTCGTCGCGAGACGCCGTCCACGGGCCTGTCGCGGCCGAGGGGCATAGGTGGCGGCGGCGGGTGGCATGTCATCTCCTACGAGGGGCACTAAGGGGGACGTTCGGATGATCGCGTGCTGCCGAGGATGTGGGGACACGCGTGAAAATTGGAGGCGCGGCAGACAGCTCGGCCTACGCGGAAGGACAACCCATCGACGGATACGGGCTGACGACTCGCCGCGCGCGGAGACGTGGGCGCCAGCGTGCTGCCGGCGCCCACGCGCGTGGGTCAGGACGAGAACGGAGCGCCCGCCTGGATGGCGTTCACCGTGAGCGTGAACGTCAGAGTCTTGTTCTGAGCAGTGTTGTCGGTGGCCGCGGGGAGCCACGCACGGAACTTGATGACCGCGGTGCCGCTAGCAGCGAGCGACGCGGTGCTGGGGATGGAGACGCTCGAGAGGGCGTCGGCGGTCCGGGCGGTGGACCAGGTCGTTCCGTTGTCGGTGCTGTACTGAACGTTGACCTGCTTGGCGAACTCGCTTGAGGTGGAGCTGACGACGGCCTTCCAGTCGATGGCCGCCGTTCCGTTGTTGCGGACGTTGATGTTGAACGTCTTGGCCTTGGTGGCGACGTCTGCGTCCGCGACAGGGAGAACGTTGGTGAACGACAGCGGGGCGACGGACGACGAGTCGTCACCAATGTTGCCGATGACGACCGTGCCGGACGCGAGGGTGTTGCTGGAAACGGTCTTGTCGGCGGTGAAGTACGCGCCGGTGGCAACCGTGCCGCCCAGGCCCATAGTGAGCAGGGCGAGGGAGGCGACGAGGACCTTCTTCTTCGAGAAGGAGCGCTTGGTGGTGGACATGGGTTCTGCTTTCTTTCAGTGGTGAGTAGTGCTTCGGGTCGGAAAGGGAGGCTGAGGGGCTCGACGAGTGCGAACGAAGGTGGCGTAGCGGCTCAACGAGAAGGTGGGGGCGCAGCCCGCAGATGCGGGCGCGCGAGGTGCGGGTGTTAAAAGCCCTGCTGAACGGCCTGGACGAGCAGGCTGAGGGGGACTGTTTGGCCCTGGTACTCATTCCCGACCGAGGCGGGCAAGTTCACCGTGAACGTCACCGTGGTGCTCTCACCCGGAGCCAAGGTCCCGAGGGAGTGCGAGTCGGAGTCACCCAAGCCGGACTCGACGGCCGAACCACTCGACCTCTCGCTCTTCCACACGATCTGTGTCGCGAGGGGGACGGCGTTATCGGTGCGTGCGATCGCGGTGAGGGTCACGGGCACGGTGGTGGAGTTCGTCACGGACGCGCGAACGACGGCAGGCTGACCGCCGGGTACGAGCTGGATCACTCCGCCGGCGAGAACGGTCGCGTCGATCTGCACATCAGATACCGAGATGACATCGCACCGTTCCGGAGCGGCATGCGCGGCCTGTGACGGGGAGAAGGCCCCCAAGAGCAAGATCACGCCCAGCACGCTCGACAGAGCGAGCCCCACGCCAGGCGCGGCCGGCGTGGAAGAGGGCAGCGCTTCACGGCGACGCCGACGCGCCCGGGCCAAAGCCATGACGCCACCCGCGAGAAGGACGAGCGCGATGGCGCAGGCGAGTATGACGTCCATGGGAGAGCCTGTTGCCGCAAGTCCGGACCCTCCCGAGGCCGTGATCGCGGGCGCTGCCGGGGAGGGCACGACCGGAACAAAACAATCCACAGAAGATCCTTTGGTATGAAACGGGTTGAAACGGACTCAGGTGGACCATAGCCGACGCTGACAGCCCCTAACAACTCTTTTCCGCCTCGAGCTCTACACCCGATGTAGTGCGCTTCACGCAAAATCGCGCCGGATCAGGCCGTTATTGGGCATGCTGCCCGTAAACTGTGATGAGTCTGTTACCCCCCGGGAGCGCCATGCCTAAGCACCTCGAGCACCTGTTCGCTGGATATCCGCCGATCCTTTCCGCCAGAGACGTCGCCGAGGTGCTCGGGTTGAACAGCAAGACCGTCTATGAGTACTTGCAGTCCGGCGAGCTGCCCGCGTACCACATCGGCTCGAAGTGGGTCATCGTGCGAGACGAGGTGGTCGAGTACATATCGAGCACCTCGAACGTGGCTGACCGGAGCACCCCTGAGGTGGCGACGCCCTCGAGCTGAACAGGATCGACGCTCGACTCCGTTCGCACGGGACGCTGAGGCGGCAGCGTCCGCGCAACGAGGAGAGCCAGCTGTAACGTCGCCGCGCGTTGCGAAGCCTGCCGCGCGGGCTCCCCGGGGAAGTCAGTAACGGTGCAGGACTTCCGTTTCGCCGATCGACCACGTGGTTTCGAATGTGTGGCACGAGTCGATGTGACGTACGGGCAGCTGATCGAAGGGGGCCATGATGTGGCCGTCGAGGGTAAGCCGCGACGGCACCCGGTAGGCTTCGCTGACCTCGAGCTTTGCGCTGCGCAACATGAAGAGAGTGGGCTTCGCCGGCTCGCCCAGTGCCGGCCGCCCGAGCACCTTCAGGAAGAATTTGGGGCGCTGCAGGAACTCGACGGCGTCGTCGGCGAACATCGGCTCGCTTCGGTAGCCCGCACTCCCGCGAACGACGACGGTATCGTTCACGGCCAACGAGAAGTTGCTCGCTCCGTCTCGGTGCACGATCGACCCCACGCCGTACAGCACGGGCTGCAGGTAGGCCTCACGGTTGTGGATGATCGAGGTCACGTTGTCCGTGTAGACCGCCTGGATGTAGTCCCCCACGACGCCTGCCGAGCTGACCGCTTCGATCGCCTGCGTCACTTCGAGGAGGGGAACATCCCCGTGCGAGTTGAAGAACTGCGTGAAGAACACGCTGGCGCGCGGAATCAGAGGCAGATGCAGGGGCTCCGGAAGGAGCTTGCGCGCGGCGTGCTCATCGGTCACATAATCGACGCGAAGAATGCTCCGGCGAATATTCGGCGCACCTGAGTAAGCGATGAACGGCACATTGGCAGGCGTGGTCAGCAGCTGCAGGACGTCGGAAGCTAGCACGCGAAGATTCTAAGGATCTGAACAACTTGCTCATAACGCCCCCACCGTGCGGGCCCCACCGCTAATATCCGGCGGCAATCAGCGCTCCCGGCACGCACGGGACGACCGCTCGTCGACCAGAAGACACGTGAACGTCATGGGCGTTGCGGACGGACCTGGTTCGACTCTCGCACTCTACGGACGAGGGCGCCGCGCGCACTTCGCGGGGCGTTCCCCCAAACAGACGGGACGATCGAGGCGATTCCTGCTATGGTGCGTTAGATCCGATACGCACCATTTTGATCCGTTATGTGTTCTTGCGAGAGTGAGCATGCGTCAGGAGGAGGCCCGGTCAGGTGCCGGAACCGTCGTCCGCGTGTCAGCCGACGAGTACTCGAGCTGCCGAGCGGCACCCACCCACACCCCAGAAGGAGCGGCGGCATGAGCATCGTCCGGCCGAACCCTCAGGGACCGCACACGGCCACGTCTGCTGTCGTTCTTCTCACGCTCGGCGTCGACCACGCTGCGCCGTCCTCGTCCGCCGTGACCCCCACCCCTGACTCGTGCACGCACGACACGATCCGTCTCGGACACACGGACGGCGGCCGCATCACCGCGCACACCACCTCTTCGCTCACCGCTCCGGCATTCGATGCGCAGGCGGACGTGTACGCATTCGCCATCGATGCGCACAATACGAGCGGCGAGGCGGTCGACTGGATTCTCGGTATTGAACTGCGCAGCAGTGCATCGGATGCGCGCGAAGTAACACTCGCCGCCAGCACGACCGACGGTGCCACGTGGTCAACACCGCTGACCATCGACACGTCCGGTAACCCGGCGTTCTGCGCCGTCTCGCCCCTCCTGCCCTCAGCGACCCAAACAGTGCACTTCCGCGTCCGGGTCCCCCGCCCCGCCGACATCACGCACCTCTGCCTCGAGGCATCGACCGCTCAGTCCTCCTCGCGCCCCGAACGTCCGCAACCGCGCGCGCGCCTGCTATCGCGCGTGTGACGCGCTCCACCCCACCGGCCATCACCCGATCCTCACCTGGAGGCACAATGCGCATCCTCTCCTTCCTCCGTTGGAGCATCGTAGGCGCGTTGCTCGCCCTCCTCATCGCCCCCGCCGCCATCACTCTGGCCACCGGGACCCAGCTCGTCGTCGTCGATGGGAAGTCCATGACGCCCACCTACGAGTTCGGCGACCTTGTTCTCATCGGCGACCCCCACCCCGACGACTTTCAACCCGGCCACGTCGTCACCGTCGGACGTCCCGACGGAAGCATGTATACCCACCGCATCCAAGAGATCACCGACGGTAAGGCCCTCCTGAAGGGCGACGGCAACACCGCGGCGGACCCCGACACGATCTCCTACGACCAGCTCGTAGGCGCCGTCCGCGGCCACATCGGCGGCCCGCTCGCCGCCGTTCTCGCCTACGTCCAAACCACCCCCGCGCGTATCAGCCTTGCCGTCCTCGTTCTCGCCCTTCTCCTGCTTCCCCTCGAACGTCGGCCCGCCGACGCCAAGGACGGCGAGGACGGCGAGGACGGGGGTCGGGAAGACAGCGATACCGACCCCGCGGACCAGAAGGACCCCCCGGCCACCTCGGCGGAGGACACGGACCGGGTGCTCGAGGACGTTTTCGGGCTCGCCGGAGACCGGCATCCCCACACCGAAAAGCCCTCCCTCCTGGCCCCCCAAGAACAGAACGGTCCCATACGGCGGCGGTCCCCGCAGTGATGACGAACGAACATCGACCCGTGGCCACTCCTCACGCCCCGATCCTCACGGACCGGGATCTTCACATCTCGCAGAAAGATCAACCGGTCACCTCATGACTCTTCTCGACAAGCGTTCAGAACCCACAAGCCCTTCGAACTTCTCTGCCTGCGCCACCGCTGTCGTCGTCGACGATGATCCGCACGTCCGGTCCGTGCTCACGCGAATCCTCGAGAGCGCCGGATACGCGACCGACGCCTTCGACAACGGCGCCGAAGGCGCTCGCGCGGCGCTGGCCATCCGCCCCGACCTGGTCACGATGGACCTGACCCTTCCCGGCATGGACGGTATCGAAGCCATTCGACGCATACGATCCGCCGGATCCAGCGCGCACATCATCGTCATCTCCGGCCTGCACGACGACGCCGACAAGGTCTCGGCCTTCGACGCCGGCGCGGACGACTACGTCACCAAACCCTTCCGCTCCCGAGAACTTCGAGCCCGCATAGACGCCGTCACTCGGCGCCTCAACCGCTGACTCGTATCCCCGCCCCGACGCCACCGAGCTCCACCGGAAAGAGGGCACGACCCGTCCAGGCTGGTGTCGAATCCCGCGGCACCCTTACTTGTGGCATCCCCGGTTCTGGTGACACCGCAAAACTCCGCCCCGCCCGACGCGTCAGCGCCCCGCGGCCTCCCGCGGCCGGCGCAACGAGGCGGCCATCTCTGCCGCCGAACGCAGTGTGAGCCCGGGGATGTAGCAGCGGACGAGGGCGATCGCGATGGCCGGGATCTGCGTGGCATCCGGGTAGATCATCCACAGGGGCGCGAAGTCGGGCTGGAACTTCTTCTTGAAGTTCGCCAGCGACCGGAACCCGTACGCCGGCTCGAGGAGCGCGCTGATGACGTCGAGGCCGCGGTCCAGGGCGCTGCGCTCGGCGTCGTCCCCGGTGGAGTGCCGCGCCAGGGGCGAACCCGACAGGCTCATCACCGTCATGCCGTCCTCACGGAGCCGCTCGACGGCCTGACCGATGAGGAACTCCATGACCCCGGGCATCGCGTCGTCGCGCCGACGCATGACGTCGAGGGCGTACCCGGCGATCGTGCCGTCGCGATGGATCGGTATCCAGCTCGTGAAAGCCGTGATGCGTCCCGATCCGTCGCGCGCCACGAGAAGGCGCACCTCGGGGTCGTCGAGCTGGTCGGTCGAGCCGAGGGTGAAACCCATCTCGGGGATCGTCTTGTCCGAGACCCAGGCCTCCGAGATGTCGCGGATCTGGCCGCGATCGAAGAACGACAGCTCGCTCCACCGGGCCCAACGCGAGGTCAGTCCCTCTCGCGCCGCGCGGTTGGTGGCCGTCCGGACGTCCTGTCGCTTCTTGCCGGCGGGAGTCCAGCTGCGCGGGTCGAGGAAGGCCTCCTCGGCGACCTGCAGCGACGACCAGCCCAGCGGGGCGAGCCGCTCGCGCTCGGCGTCGTCGACGCTGTAGAACACCGGCGTCCAGCCCTGCTCCTCGCAGAACGCGGCGAACTCCGCGCCGACGGAGGCGTCGTCCCGGTCGGGGCCGAAGGCACCGCCGAGCGTCACCGCGAAACCGCCGCGCACCCGGTAGGCGATCGCCGCCTCCGCGTCGGCGGCGAACCAGTAGACGTTCCCCTCCCACAGGGTCATGTGCCCGAGGGTGTCCCCCGATCCCGCTGCGAGCAGAGCCCGCGCGCGCTCGCGATCGGGTGCGGTCTCGGCGGCGCCGGAGCGGACCACGAAGCGCACGGCAGCGACCACGACGCTCAGCCAGAACAGCAGCGGCGGCAGGTACCACGCCGCCTGTGCGGCTCCGGTCATTGGGACGAAGACGAGGGCCTCGGGCGGCAGAAGCGACGGCGGGACGAGACGCAGGGGCAGAGTGGCGAGCACGGTGGTCACGTTCGGCCACGGCCGGAACTCGGCGGACGTCATCAGGATGCCGACCAGCGCCAGCGCCAGCGAGCCCAGGGCCGTGACGACGACCGTGCGCACGAAGATCCGGCGCACCCCGGGGGTCGATCGGATCTGCGCGGCGGCGCGGAAATGCACGAGAAGCACGGCGACCATCAGGGGAAGGGCGGCACCGACGACCATTCCCACGACCGTCTGCCAGACGTCGGCGACATCGTACGCGGCACGCACCGTCGCGAGCTGCTCGAGCGTGTCGGTCTCGCTCAGCAGCAGCAGGATGCTCATCGCCGCGAAGGTGAGGACGTTCACCCCCACGGCCAGGTGCAGGGCGCCGCGGCGCCCGCGCAGCACGCCCCAGGCGGCGATCAGCAGCACCAGCTGCGGGAGCGCGGCGATCCACCCCGAGGCGGGCTGGAGCTCGGCGTAGACCGAGGCGGAGGGCGGGCAGGGAGCGTTGGTCGAACCGATCGCGCAGACGACGCCGTCGGCCACGTTCAGCGGGTCGTACGACAGCCAGCTGTAGACCGACAGCACTCCCGCCCCCGAGCCCCAGAGGGTGGCCACGACCGGCCCGATGGCGGTGATGGCGGTGAGCGCGGCCAGCAGCACGCGCTTCTCGCGCAGGGAGCTGCGGGGAATGCCGACGGCCCGCGTCCCCCCGAGCACGAGGCCGGCCGCCATGCCGACGGGCAGGGCGATGAGCGTGTAGAGGTCGGACGCCGAGGCCGCGTAGAGGAACATGGTCACGGCGAGGACCACGCCGCCGATGCGGATGCGCCGGCGCCACAGCGGCGAGGCGAAACAGCTCGCGGCGATCGCGACGCACAGCAGCGCCGCAACCGGCGGTGCCCCCGTGTCGGGGGTGACGTTCAGCGAGACCTCGGGGATGACGTTGTCCTCGAACCAGCCGATGACCTCGCCGACCGCGCAGACGACGAGCCCGCCGCCCACGAACGCCGCGAGCAGACGTCGCGTGCCCAGGAGCCCCTCCGCAGCGCCGCACGTCACCAGGGTCAACAGCACGGTGACGGCGAGCACGAGCGGGTCGTCGACCCGCACCAGGGCGAGCAGCATGTCGCGCAGGTCGAAGGGACCGGCCTCGAAGGTGCTCTCCGTTGCGATCGTCACGGTGCTGACCACGAGGATCGCCAGTGTCACCCCGAGCGTCCCGGTGCGACGCCGGAGCAGTCCGGGGACATCCCACCGCGGGACGCGGTTCACGGGCCGCGTCCCCGGCGTCGTCTCGGGCGCTGCCTGCGCCTTGTCCATCACCGCGACCATCGGTCCTCCCCGAGCGTGCGCATGCCGACCCCCGGCATCCTGTCCATACTCGCGAGATGCCCCGGGACGCCGCATCGCCCGGTCGGCCCCCTCCTCTGGCCGATCGGGTGGTCCGACCGGTCAGGCGGCGGCGACCCGCCCGGGCCAGAACCGGCGCACCAGGAGCGGTCCCGCGATGCCGTGCAGCACCACGCTGCCGAGCACGACCATGCAGGTCGCCGCCAGCACGAGGAACCCCTCTTCTCCGGGCAGGGCGTTCGCGGCGATGAGACCGAAGACGATGGATGCCGCGCCCCGAGGACCCATGGCGGCGACGAAGAACCGCTCCTTGCGTGTGGCCTCGGTGCCGATCAGCGCGAGCAGCACGGGCAGGAACCGCCCCACCGTCAGGGCCACGAGAGCGAGGACGATCGCGGGCCACCAGTCGTAGGTCTCGCTGAGCAGAACGATCGAGGCGAAGCCGAAAGCCAACCACAACAGCAGGTTGAGCAGCCAGGAGAGGTCGTCCAGCAGAGAGATCTCGACGGAGGGGACGCCACTCGCCCCGCGCGCGAGACGCAGGGCGACGCCCGCGACAAAGACGGCGACGAACCCGTTGCCCTGCAACGCGACGGCGAGGCCGAAAACGATCAGGGGCGTGGCGATGAAGGCGATACGCATGCTCTGGGGCTCGGTCCGTCCTCGCCCGTCGGCGAAGCGCATCGCTCCCCCGATCGCGGCCCCCGCGGCAGCCCCGACGAGGATCGCGATGAGCCCCGCGGGGGCGGCCACCGCGAACGCACGTCCGGCGTCGCCCGTCGTCCCCGCGGAGGCGAAGGCCACCGCACCGAGCAGGAGCGGCGAGACCAGGCCGTCGTTGTACCCGCTCTCGACGTTGAGCCACCGCCGTACCCGCGCCGGAACGCGGTCGTCGCGCACGATCGAGGTCTCGGGCGAGAAGTCGGCGGGCACCGAGATGCACGCGATCGCCAGGATCACCGCCACCGACAACCCCAGCGGCAGGATCAGACCGACCGCCAGCACGAGGACGAGCGACAACGGCAGGCCGATGCCAAGCAGCCGCGCCGGCACCCCGGTGAAGTGCGAGCGGAAGGAGCCGCGAACCTCCAGCGCGTCGACGAAGAGCAGGTAGGCCAGCACGATCTCGGCGAAGAAGAGCGTGGCCTTCGACTCGAGGAACAGCTCGCCCTGCACCGGCAGCAGCGCGCCCCCGAGCAGGCCGAGAGCGGTCATCACGATCGGTCCGTTGACCGTGGCCTTCCGGAAGACGCGGCTCCACAGCGCCCAGACGAGCAGGGAGCAGCCGACGACGAGCAGGGGGACGGACACGGCGAGAACTCCTGGGTAGGGGATGGGACGGGAGCCAGTCTGTTCGACGCCCGGGCCCGCGACCGGGGGCTGACCGGGTACCGTCCGCGTCCGGTTGGGTACATCGGATGCGCCCCCTGTCTCGACGGCGCCCGGAGTCCCTAGCCTGGTCGCATGGCATCCATCGCCTCTCCGGTCATCCGTGTCGCCGTCATCGACGACGAGGCACTCATCCGCTCCGGCTTCTCGCACATCCTCAGCGCCGCCGACGACATCGAGGTCGTGGCGACCGCCGACGGCGTCCAGGCGATGGAGGTCCTCGCCGAGGCGCGTCCCGACGTGGTGCTGCTCGACATCCGGATGCCGGGACGAAACGGTCTCGAGGTGCTCCGCGACATCCGCCGGGCGGGGTGGAACGTGACGGTGGCGATCCTGACCACCTTCGACTCCGACGATCACATCGCGTCGGCCCTCGACGCGGGCGCGGCCGGGTTCCTCGTGAAAGACACCGACCCGCGTCAGCTCCCCCAGCTCGTGCGCACCCTCCACGGCGGTGGGGTGGTGTTCTCGCCCACCGTCAGCCGCGCCGTGGTGGCCGGATACCTGCGCCCCGAGCCCGCGGCCGACACCCACCTGGTCGACGCGCTCAGCTCGCGCGAGCGCGAGATCCTCGTGCAACTGGGGCGCGGACTGTCGAACATCCAGATCGGCGCCGAGATGTTCCTGAGCCCCGCCACCGTGAAAGCGCACATCAGCACGATCCTCGGCAAGCTCGGCGTCGACGGGCGCGTGCAGGCGGCTCTCGTGGCGGAGCGGGCGGGCCTGCTGCGCGACGAGGAGGCACGATGAGGCGCCGCGATGTCCTGATCGATCTCGGCCTCGTCGCCGTGGCCGCCCTCGACGGCGTGCTCGGTCTCTACACGACCGACCTGCTCGAGCTGGTGCTGACCCTGGTCGGAGCCGCGGGCCTGCTGCTGCGCCGCAAGATCCCCCTGCTGTCCCTGGCGCTGGCGCTTCCCGCCCTCTTCCTCACCGGCGGACCGATCGCGTCGGTGATAGCCCTCTACACCGTCGCGAGCGCGGCGACCGGAATGGCCTGGCTCGTCGTCGCGTCCGCCCTCACCTTCCTCGGACTCGGCCTGTCGTGGGACACCTTCACCTCGGTCAACGACCACGTGCTCGCCATCGTCTACGCGACGATGACCTCGGGCGGCGCCGTGGCGCTGGGCCGCCTCCGACGCAACCAGAGCAGGCTGACGGCGAGTCTCGACGAGCTGCGCCGCGCCCGCGCCGACGAGAACCGCCGCGTCGCCCGCGAGGCCGTCGCGGAGGAGCGCGCCCACCTCGCGCGGGAGATGCACGACGTCGTCTCGCACCAGGTGAGCCTCATCACCGTACAGGCGGGTGCCCTGATGGTCCGCGCCGACGATCCCGATGTCGTCGAGACGGCCGACACGATCCGTACGCTCGCCTCCACGACCCTCGCCGAGCTGCGTCAGATGCTGCTGGTGCTCCGCGCCGACGGACCGGAGGCCGCACCGCTCGGCCCCCAGCCGACCCTGCGCCACCTCGATGAGATCCTGCACCCCGCCGACCTCGATATCGAGGCCCGCATCGACCTGCGCGAAGGGCTCGCACCCGCGACCCAGCGAGCGGTCTACCGCACGATCCAAGAGGGGCTCACGAACGTGCGAAAACACGCGCCCGGGTCGCGCGTGACCGTGACCGCGACGAGCACCGACACCGGTGGCGTGCGGGTGGTCCTGCGCAACGCCGCCTCCCCCGCCCCGCGCCCCGACCCCGCTCCCACGGCGCACCTCGGTCACCTCGGGCTCTCGGAACGCGCCCACATGCTGGGGGGCTCGTTCCGCGCCGGTCCCATGGCCGACGGCGGCTACGAGATCGACCTGCGCCTGCCGGCCGGTCCCTGACGGGCCTCAGGCCGAGGCGCGCTGCACGAGCTCTATCGGCAGAATCGTCGCGTGAGCCGCGGGACGCCCGGCGAGGATGTCCAGCAGCACGGATGCCATGTGCCGGCCCTGCGTCAGCGACGGCTGCCGGACCGTGGTCAGCGACGGTGTGACGGCGGTCGACACCGCCGAGTCGTCGAAGCCCATGACGGCGACGTCGCGCCCCGGCTCGAGGCCCTTGTCGCGCAGCACCGTGTAGACGCCGCGAGCCATGAGATCGCTCGCGACGAAGACCGCCTCGGGGGTGACCCCGTTCGAGAGGATGCGGTTCATCGCCAGCGCCCCGCCCATCTCGGTGAAGTCCCCGTTCTCGATCGCCACCGGCTCCAGCCCCGCCTCCGCCATCGCGTTGCGAAAGCCCTGGAGGCGGTCGATGCCCGCGGGCATGTCCGACGGGCCCGACACCGTGGCGAGACGGCGGTGACCGCGCGCCAGCAGATAGGCGGTGGCGACCCGGCCACCCTCGACGTTGTCGACATCGACGTAGTAGTCGTCGGCGCGGATTCGCGCGGGGCGCCCGCCGTAGACCACGGGGACGACGTCGGCGACGCGGTCGAGGAAGGTGTCGCTCGTGTGGTGCGAGGCGACGATCGCCCCGTCGACGCTTCCGCCACGGAGGTACCCGAGCGCCTTGGCGCTGACGTCGTCGCTCGCGATGAGCATGTTCATGATGTAGTCGGACTCGCCGATGACCTCGCCGATCCCCGCGACGATCGAGGCGAAGAACGGGTCGCCGAAGAAGCGGTCGGTCTGCTCGGGGATCACCAGGGCGATCGCCCGGGTCTGGCGGCTGGCGAGCGAGCGTGCCGCACGGTTGGGCACGTACTGCAACTCGTCGATCGCGCGGCGCACGGCCTCGAGAGCGGAGGGCGAGACGGCGGAGGAGCCGTTGACGACTCGCGACACCGTCGAGCGCGAGACTCCGGCACGCGCCGCGACCTCTTCGATCGTGGCGGCACCCCGCACGGATGCGAGATCCATCGCTCCCCTTCTTCAGGACGGCCGCGTTCTCCGGCGCTCGGCTGGCCGGATGCACCCCGCGCTGATGCGAGCGTACTGCGGTGTCGCCGGGGATCGCACCGGCACCGGCGCGGATCCCCTGCGGCCCACGCGGTACGCCGGCCACCCGTGGCCGCCGCATCGCCTCACGCCGCGAATGCGAGGGCCCGGCCGCAGACGCGCGACCGGGCCCTCGCGGCCAACGTCAGCGGACGACGACCGGCTCCAGCGCGCGATCCGCGATCACCCGCGCGTAGGCGAGCCCCGAATCCTTGATCGTGCGCTCCTGCGTGGCGTAGTCGACGTAGACGATCCCGAAACGCTTCTCGTAGCCCCACGCCCACTCGAAGTTGTCCATCAGCGACCAGTAGAAGTAGCCGCGCACGTCGACGCCCTCGTTCACGGCATCCAGAACCGCCGCGAGGTGCGCCTCGACGAACTCCACGCGCTCGACGTCGTGCACGCGCGGCTCGTCGCCCTCGGTGTTCAGCTCGTCGTCGAACGAGGCGCCGTTCTCGGTGACGAAGAGGGCCACGCCCGCCTCCGCCGCGTAATCCTCGCTGACCCGCTGGAGCAGACGCGTGAGCCCCTCGGGCTGCACCTCCCAGTGCATGTTGGTGCGAGCGAGACCGCGATCGTGCCAGTACAGGTTCTCGTGTGCGGGGAAGGGCTTGCCGACCGGGCGCGAGGTGGGAGCATCTCCCGCGGGCGGGTCGATCTCGGGCGCAGTACCCCCGACGAACTCGCCGTGGTAGTAGTTCACGCCGAGCGAGTCGATGGGCGTCGAGATGATGTCGAGGTCACCGGGCTGCACGGCCTCCTGCCAACGTGCCACCGCCTCGGCGTCCGTCTTGCGGAAGTCCTTGATGATGTCGGCGGGGTACTCGCCACGGAAGACGGGGTCGAGGAACCAGCGGTTGAACTGTCCGTCGACGCGACGTGCGGCGTCGAGGTCGGCGGGGTTCGCCGGGTCGACGGCATCCGCCACCGTGAGGTTGAGCGTGAGCCCCAGGTTCAACGAAGAGTCGCGGGCACGGAGCTCGCGCACGGTCTGTCCGTGGCCCAGCAGCAGGTGGTGGGCGGCGAGCATGCCCTCGGCCTGGGAGTAGTGCCCGGGTGCATGGATGCCGGCGGTGTAGCTGAGGAACGACGAGCACCACGGCTCGTTGAGCGTCGTCCAGACGTTCACCCGGTCGCCGAGCGCGTCGTGCATGTCGAGCGCGTACTCGGTGAACTTCTCGCTCGTGGAGCGGACGGTCCAACCGCCCTCGTCCTGCAGCGCCTGCGGCAGGTCCCAGTGATAGAGCGTGAGCCAGGGCAGGATGCCGGCATCCAGCAGCTCGTCGACGAGGCGCTTGTAGAAGTCGACGCCCTTCGCGTTGACAGCGCCGCCGTCGGGCCGCACGCGCGACCACGAGGTCGAGAAGCGGTAGGTCTGCAGACCGAGCTTCTTCATCAGCTGCACGTCGCCGGCGTAGCGGTGGTAGTGATCGCACGCGACATCGCCGTTGTCGGCGTTGATCACGGCATCGGGCACACGGCTGAACGCGTCCCAGATCGAGGCCGTGCGGCCGTCTTCGAAGGCCGCCCCCTCGATCTGGTACGCCGCGGTGGCAGCGCCGAAGAGGAAACCTTCGGGGAACGAACGGGTGTGGGACATGGTTCGGGTTCCTTCCATGGGCGCGAGGGTCATCCCTTGACCGCCCCTTGCATGATGCCACTGACGAGCTGCTTGCCCGCGAAGACGAACAGCAGCAGCAGCGGGATCGTCGACAGCAGAACGCCCGCGAGGACGATCGAGTAGTCGACGAAGTAGTTGGACTGCAGGAGCGACAGGGCCACCGGCAGTGTGGGGTTCTGGCGGTCGAGCACGATGAACGGCCAGAAGAAGTTGTTCCACGCGCTCACGAAGGTGAACAGCCCGAGCATCGCCGCGGCGGGGCGCGCGGCGGGGACGCCCACCGTGAGGAACGTGCGGAACGAGGTCGCGCCATCCACGCGCGCGGCCTCGATCAGCTCGTCGGGCACGGACTGACGCAGGTACTGCGTCATCCAAAAGACGCCGAAGGCGCTGGTCAGTGCCGGGATGATGATGGCACCGAGCTGGCCGGTCCACCCGAGCTCGCTGAACAGGATGTACAGCGGCACGACGCCCAGCTGCGTCGGCACGGCCATGGTCGCCACGACGAAGACGAGCAGCCACGGGCCGCCGCGGAACTTCAGCTTCGCGAACGCCCACCCCGCGAGGGTCGAGAAGAAGACCACGGATGCCGCGATCAGGCCCGAGCTGATGATCGAGTTCACCAGCGCCGGCCAGAAGTTGACCGCGGGGTCGCCGATGACGGACGCGGCGTTGGCGAAGAAGTTGCCGCCGGGGATCCATGACCGATTCGCGTCGCGGATCGTCGATGAATCGCCCGAACCGATCAGCAGCGACCAGTAGAAGGGGAACAGGCTCGCCATCAGCACCGCGCCGAGAGCGGCGTAGACGATCCAGCCCGGGCGGGAGCCGCGCACGGGGCGCGGACGGCGGCGGACGGGGCCGGGGGCGTTCGGATCGACGATCGGGACGGGGGCGGGGCTCACGGCGGTCATCGGCGGGTCTCCTGTCGTGCGGCGCCGCCTCGGGACGCGTCGGTGTCTCGCGGGGGCGCCGGGGTAGCGGCATCCGCCCTCACTCGGGCTCTCGCCGCTCGCGCCTGCGCTCGGGCGTCTCGACGGGAACGGGTGTCACCGCGACCACCGTCGTCGCGCACGAGCGAACGCGTGACGAACAGGTTGATCGCGCCGATGGCGAGGATGAGCAGGAAGAGGATCCACGCGAGTGCCGCGGCGCGGCCGAAGTTCCACTCGCCCCAGCCGACGTTGTAGAGCCACAGGGTCACGGTGAGCCACTGGTTGTCCGCCCCGCCCGTGCCGTACTGGTCGTACATGCGCGGCTCGTCGAAGATCTGCAGGCCGCCGATGGTGGCGGTGATGATGACGAAGACGAGGGTCGGCTTGAGGCTCGGCAGGGTGATCGAGAAGAACTGGCGGATCTTGCCGGCGCCGTCGACGGTCGCGGCCTCGTAGTACTCCCGCGGAATGGCCTGCATCGCCGCGAGCAGGATGAGGGTGTTGTAACCGGTCCAGCGGAAATTGACCATCGTCGCGATCGCGATGTGGCCGGCGAAGGCGTCGGAATGCCACGGCACGGCCGGAAGACCGAGATTCTGCAGGGTGGTGTTCACCACGCCGTACTGGTCGCCGAACATGTTGCTGAAGATGAGGGCCACGGCGACGGGGGCCATCACGTACGGCACGAGCACGCTCATGCGCCAGAAGGTCTTGGCGCGGATGTTCTGGTCGAGCATCGCGGCGATGAAGATCGCGAGGACGAGCTGCGGGACGCTCGAGAGCAGGAAGATGCTGAAGGTGTTGCGCAGGGCGATCCAGAACTTGGGCTGCGAGAGCACCCAGGCGTACTGGTCGAAGCCGATGAACTCGCCCGAGTTGCGAACCAGATCCCAGTCCATGAACGAGATCACCGCGGTGTAGGCGATGGGGAACAGACCCGTGATCGCGAACAGGATGAAGAACGGCGAGATGTAGAGATACGGCGAGAGCTTCAGGTCCCACGCGCTACGGCGCTGACCGAAGCCGAGGCGCCGTGGCCGGCGGTCCCCGGCCGGGGGCTGCGCCGGCCGCGTGGGCCGTTCGAGAGTGCTTGTCACGGTGGTGTCTCCTCCTCGAGACGAGCGGGACGGATGCCGGGGCTCGAGGCGCGGGGCCCCGGCATCCGCTCGCTACAGGTCAGGTCAGGACAGGGCGTCGACCTCGGTCGCCCACTGCTTCCACGAGGTGGCGGCATCCTGCGTTCCGTCTTCCACTCGCGTGAGCGCCTTCTGCATGGCGTCGTTGATCTGGAAGTAGAAGGTGCCCTTGTACGGCGAGACCTTGACGGCCTGCGCGCGCTCGGAGAGCATCTCGCCCACGGGGGCGTTGTTGAAGTACTCGTTCGTGTTGCCGAGCAGCGCGTCCGCCTTGAGGGCGTCGGTCTGGCTCGGG
Source organism: Microbacterium sp. SORGH_AS_0421 (assembly GCF_030818635.1). Taxonomy (NCBI): domain Bacteria; kingdom Bacillati; phylum Actinomycetota; class Actinomycetes; order Micrococcales; family Microbacteriaceae; genus Microbacterium; species Microbacterium sp. SORGH_AS_0421. The sequence goes on along the minus strand of NZ_JAUTAO010000001.1, from coordinate 1,400,094 downwards.
AAGGTCCCGGCGTTCTCGAACGCCTTCATCTGGGTCTCGGGGTCGGTCAGCCAGTCGGCGAGCTCCTGGGCGGCTTCGACGTTCTTGCCGTTACCGGGGACGGTCAGGTACGACCCGCCCCAGTTGCCGGCGCCGCCGGGGAAGACGTTCGCGATGTCCCAGCCCTTGACCTCGGGGGCGTTGCCCTCGATGACGCCGAGCATCCAGCCGGGGCAGAGCATGGTGGCGAAGGCGCCGTTCGAGAGCCCCGCGAACCAGTCGTCCGACCACTGGCCCAGGTGCGCCGACTGCGTGGCGCTGGCCTTCAGGACCTGGTCGTAGATCTTCTTCACGTCGGGGTTGCTCGTGGCGGTGATCTCGCCGTTGTCGGGGTTCTCGTATGCGGCCTCGACCTGGTTGATCGCGCCCTGGTAGGTGCCGCCTGCGGAGTCGAAGAAGGCCTTGCCGGTCGCGGCGACGTAGGTGTCGCCCGCGGCGAAGTAGGTCGACCAGTCGCCCTGGAGCATCTTGGCGACCTCGGCCCGGTCGGTCGGGAGGCCGGCCGCGGCGAAGAGGTCGGAGCGATAGCAGACGCCTTCGGGGCCGATGTCGGTGCCGTAGCCGACGAGCTTTCCCTCGGGGCTGGTGGCGGCCTCGACCTTGTAGTCGAGCCACCGGCTCTTGAGGTCGTCGGGCACCGGAGCCAGCAGGTCGGCGTACTCCATGACCTCGGGTAGCCAGTCGACCTCGATGGCCTCGATGTCGGCGAGGCCGGTCTTGCCCAGCTTCTGGAAGTAGTTCTCGCGGGCCTCGTTGCTGGTCGCGGCCTTGTTGTGCACGATCTTCACGTTCGGGTGCGCGTCCATGTACTCCTGCAGGAGCGCGTCGGTGTAACCGAAGTCGTTGAAGGTGGCGATGGTGAGGGTGACGTCACCATCACCGCCCGAAGCGGAACCCCCGGTGCCGGAGCAGCCGGCGAGGACGAGGGCAGAGGTCGAGGCGACGGCGGCGACGAGAGCCACCCGGCGCAGGGCACGATTTTTCACAGATCACTCCTTTGTGGTGGGTGCTGACCGGCGCTGGCGAGGGCTCCCCGCGACCGCGCGTGGGAGCGCTCTCACCGATCGGGGATGACGCTATGGGATCGCTCCCACGCGGTCAAGAGGACGCTGTGAGATCGTTATGAAGCCCCGCCCCCTCGGCCCGGTCCGCCGTAGCGGGCGCCATCGGCCGCTCGCGTAGACTGGCCTTCACAACGCCACCCGACTCTTGGAGCTGCAGTGCCCACCATCGTCGTCGACGTCATGCCCAAGGCCGAGCTTCTCGACCCGCAGGGAAAGGCCGTGGCCGGCGCCCTGTCGCGTCTGGGCGAGCACCGCTTCTCCGACGTGCGCATCGGCAAGCGCTTCGAACTGACCGTCGAGGGCGAGGTCGACGAAGCCACGCTCGCGCGGGCGCGCGAGCTCGCCGACGAGATGCTCTCGAACGCCGTCATCGAAGACGTCGTCAACGTCGAGGTGGTCGAGTGACCGCTCGCATCGGGGTCATCACCTTCCCCGGTTCGCTCGACGACCGCGACGCGCAGCGCGCCATCCGTCTCGCGGGCGGCGAGCCCGTCGCCCTCTGGCACGGCGAGCACGACCTGAAGGGGGTCGACGCCCTGGTCCTGCCCGGCGGCTTCAGCTACGGCGACTACCTGCGTGCCGGCGCGATCGCCGCCTTCGCGCCGATCATGGCCGAGGTGAAGGACGCGGCCGGCAAGGGCATGCCCGTGCTCGGCATCTGCAACGGCTTTCAGATGCTCGTCGAGGCGCACCTGCTGCCCGGGGGCCTGATCCGCAACGCCCACCAGCAGTTCATCCGCCGCGACCAGCGCCTGCGCGTCGAGAACGCCTCCACCGCGTGGACCAGCGACTTCGCCGAGGGCGAAGAGATCGTCATCCCCCTGAAGAACGCCGACGGCGGATACATCGCGGATGCCGAGACCCTGGCGCGCGTGAACGGCGAGGGCCTCGTGACCTTCCGGTACGTCGGGGTGAACCCCAACGGCTCGCTCGACGACATCGCCGGCCTCACCAACGACCGCGGCAACGTCGTGGGTCTCATGCCGCACCCCGAGCACGCGGTCGAGCCGGGCTTCGGCCCGGGTACCTCTGCGGCGATGCGTTCGGGCGTCGACGGCCTGGGCTTCTTCACCTCGGCCATCGCCGCTGTCGTGGGCGCCGCAACCTGATCCCAGCCGCGGTCTCGTTCGGAGCGTTCGCGACTCCCGTGGCCGGCGGGGGCGGTCGTCCCGGCATCCATCGGGGAAGATGAGTCCGTGCGCGTACCCGATCCCGATCCGATCATCGAGGGCATCCTCAACCTGTGGAGCAGCGAGGCAGTAGCGCTGCCCTCCGAACCACGCCTCGCCGAGATCCTCGGCGCGAGCCGCAACTCGGTGCGCGAAGCGCTGGTGCGCCTCGAAGAGCGCGGATACGTGCACCGCACGCAGGGCGCGCGAACCACCCCGAACCGTCGCCTCGCGGGGGTGGGCCGCCGGATCGACCAGCAATTCGACCACTCCCTGTCGATCCGCTCCGCCGGTTACGAGCCGTCGCTGGAGCTCGTGTCGTCCGACCGTCTCGAGCTCACCCCCGGGGCACACCGCTTCGACGACCTGCCCGATGACACCACGGTGCTGCGCACGGTCAAGATGTGGCGCGCAGACGGAGCGCCCTACGCCCTGGCGGAAGACCTCGTGCCCGTGGGGCGCGACGTCGAGCTCGACCCACGCCGGCCGGTGTTCGATCTCGCTGAGAAGGCCAACGGCATCCGGGTCGCGTGGGAGACGATGTGGATCGATGCGATCGCTCTCGAGGCCGAGCGCGCAGCGATCCTCTCCGCCGAGCCGGGCACCCCGGTCATCGAGATGACCTACTGCGGGTACGGCGCCGACGACGCGATCGGGTACTGGTCGCGCGAGGTGCAGCTGCCCGCGCCGGAGGGGCTCCGCAACGCCCTGATCCGCCGGGTGCGCTCGTGAGCGTTTCGCCGGCGTAACAGTGCGGTGAACATGTCGGACAAGTTGCTCCTCTGCTTGTTGGACAAGCGTACGGTCGGATTACCCGACGAAAGCGAGCCGCCATGTCCGACACCCTCACCGTCCATCGCCTCACCGCCGAGATCGTGACCCCCGCGTCGTTCGACCCCTTCGGTGTCGTCCTGACGCCGATGGAAGACGGCACTCCTTTCACCGCGGAGGAAGCCGTGCTCGACGTGTCGAACGGCATCCCGCGCTTCTATCTGATGCACCTCGACGACAAGACGCCGGAGTTCGTGCGCGTGACCCGCCACCTCGAGACCACCCAGACGCTCATGTCCGTCGGCGACGTCGAGTGGACGATCGCCGTCGCCGCTCCCGGTATCGAGGCCCCGGCCCTCGACGACCTCCGCGCCTTCCGCATCCCGCCGCGCACGGCCATCACGATGCGCAAGGGCACCTGGCACGCCGGGCCCTTCTTCGCCGAGCCGAGCATGGACTTCGTCAACCTCGAGCTCGACGACACCAACGTCACCGACCACCACAACCACCGCTTCGACGACACCCTCGGCGTTCGCGTCGTGATCGACGGCGAGTGAGCGTGCTGACCCCGCTCCCCGATTCCGCCGCCCGCCTCGCCGCGCTCGAACGAGAGGCCGCGCACCAGAGCGCACTCAGCGCCGGTGACGGACGCTCCTGGGTCGGTGCGCGAGACGGCATCCGTCCCGTCGTGATCGTGGGCGCGGGGCAAGCCGGGCTCGTCCTGGCGCGCGGGCTCAGACGCCGCGGGATCGACGACGTCGTGGTGATCGACGCCGCCCCCGCCGATGCGGCCGGCCCCTGGACCACCTACGCGCGCATGCACACGCTGCGCACCCCCAAGGACATCGCGTGGCCCACCTGGGGGACCCCCGCCGTGAGCCCCCGCGCCTGGTTCGAGGCCGTGTACGGCCTCGCCGCGTGGGACGCGATCGAGTACTTCCCCACGATCGCGTGGCAGGGCTTCCTGCGGTGGTACCGGGAGGTGTCCGCCCTCACGGTGGTGCCCTCGACCCGCGTGCGTTCGCTCACGCCGACGAGCGCGAACGGCCCGATCGAGATGCACCTTGAGGGGCCCGACGGCGAGTGGATGCTGCCCGCTCAGCACGTCGTGCTCGCCACGGGCATCGAGGGGGCCGGAGGTCGGCACATCCCCGCCCCCCTGCGCGAGCTCCCCGCCGATCGCGTGCATCACACGCACGAAGCGATCGACTTCGGGGCGCTCGCGGGGCTGCGCGTCGGCGTCCTCGGCGCGGGCACCGGGGCGTTCGACAACGCCGCCACCGCCCTCGAGCATGGCGCGGCCAGCGTCGACGTGCACATGCGCCGACCGGCGATGCCGCAGGTGAGCCCCTACCGCTGGATGGAGTTCGCCGGTCTCATCGAGAACTACGGCTCCTTCACCGACCAGCAGAAGTGGGCGTTCAACGTCCACCTGTCGGCGGTCGACCAGCCGGCCACGCAGAACGCCCTCTGGCGCGCCCACGCCTTCGACTCCTTCCGCTTCCTCACGTCGTCGCCGTGGGAGCGCGTGGAGTGGACGGGCAGCGAGATCGCCGTGACGACTCCGCATGGCATCCATCACTACGACGTCGTCCTGGCGGCAACGGGGATCGTCTCCGACCTCGCGCAGCGCCCCGAGCTGGCGGACGTCGCCGCGGATGCCGTGCTGTGGAGCGACCGGCTCGACCCCGCCTCCGCAGCCCAAAACCCCGGGCTCGCGGCGTTCCCGTATCTCGACGACGACTTCGGTCTCGTCAGCCGGAGCGCGCCGGAGGGCTCGGCACTGTCGCGGATCCACATGTTCAACCACGGCGCACGCCTGAGCCAGGGCATGCTCAGCCACCAGATCCCCGGCCTCGTCGGCGGGGCGACGAAGCTTGCCGCCGCCCTCTCGCGGCGGTTGTTCGTGCGCGACGCCGGCGCGCTGCTGCAGGAGTACCTGGCATACGACGTACCGGTCGGTGTGCACATCGGGCGCCGGGCGCAACCTCCCTCACCCGCCGAGGCGACGGGGGTAGCGTCTCTGCGGTGACGACTCCGACCCCCCTCCTCGTGTCCGTGCCCACCGACGAACTCCGCGCCGACCTGGGCGAGCTGCCCGACGGCGTCGAGGTAGTGGTGTGGGACATGACGGGACCGGCGCCGCGCGACCGTTTCGACATGGTCGTGCCGCCGTACATGTCGATGGACAACGTCATCGAGAGCCTCTCCGAGATCGAGGTCGGACTCGTCCAGGGCCAGTCGATCGGCTACGACAACGTGGAGAGGCGCCTTCCCGAGGGCATCGTCTTCGCCAACGCCTCGAGCGTGCACGAGACGGCCACGTCCGAGCTCGCCGTCACGCTGGCGTTGGCGGCGCAGCGACGTCTGCCCGACTTCGTGCGCGCCCAGGACCGCGGCGAGTGGACCGGCGGCGGCGCCCCGGGCCTCGCCGACGCCCGGGTGACGTTGCTCGGCTTCGGCGGGGTCGGCCGCGCGATCGCCGCGCGTCTGAAGCCGTTCGAGGTCGACCTCCGCGCCGTCGCCTCGCACGGCCGCCTGCAGGACGAGGTCGAGGTGTTCCCCCTCGGCAAGCTGTACGAGGTGCTCGCCGAGACCGACATCCTCGTGGCCTCGCTCCCCGGCGGCGAAGCGACGCGCCACGTCATCGACGACCGTGCCCTCTCGGCCCTGCCCGACGGGGCGCTCGTGGTGAACGTCGGTCGCGGCCCCCTCATCGACACCGACGCGCTCGTCGACCACGTGCGCCGGGGCCGCATCCGGGCTGCCCTCGACGTCACCGACCCGGAGCCCCTCCCCGAGGGCCACCCGCTGTGGAGCCTCGACGGCGTGCTCATCGCCCCGCACGTCGGAGGGGCGACGGATGCCATGCGCCCCCGCATCGCTCGCTTGGTGCGCCAGCAGATCGAGCGCCTGCACCGCGGCGAGGAGCCGGTGAACGTGGTGCTCGGGGGCTGATCGCCTCCTCGTCGCTGAAACGCCGTCAGGCGTCCCGTCGCCGCGCGCAACGTGCGACCGCGCGCAGCGTGCGACCGCGCGCAGCGTGCGCCCGCGCCACCAGTGCCGAGTGTCCAAGAAACCCGGACGCCGCAGGAATTCGTCCGGGTGTTTTGGACACTCACGGGAGGACGCGGGCATTCGGACGCTGCGGCCCGCAACGCGCGCTGCTGGCGGGGGAGCGGGGTCAGCCCCGGAAGCCGGCGGGGTTGGCGAGCAGGTCGCTGAAGGCCAACTCGGCGGGGCCCACGAGCATGAGCCGCGAGCGCAGGTGTGCGCGCTCGAGGCGGATCGTGCGACCCTCGGCCCCCAGCGGGTGCACACGCACGGCGTCGGCGAGGCGCTCGCGACTCACCGACAGCAGCGCGCCGAGGTACCCCGAGAGCACGACCGTCTCGGGGGCGAAGGCGTTGACGAAGTTCGTCAGGGCGAGCGAGAGCATCTCGACCTGGCGCGTCACCTCGGTCATCACGCGGGGATTGCGGGCGACGCCGAGCTCGACATCGAGTTCGTCCTCGTCGAGCTTGCGGCGCCCCAGCAGCGGTTCGATCAGGTCGAGGCTGACCTCGGCCTCGAGGCACCCGCGGCGTCCGCACACGCAGGGGCGACCGCGCGGGTCGACGACGGTGTGGCCGAGCTCCCCGGCGTAACCTGACGTCCCTCGCAGCAGGGTGCCGTCGATGATGAGACCGCCGCCGATGCTGTGCATCGCGCCGCCGAGGTACAGCAGGTTGCCGACGCCCACGCCCACGCCGAACCGCGACTCCGCGAGGGCGCCGATGCTGGCGTCGTTGCCGGCGGCCACCGGCATCCCGAGCTCGTCGCTCAGACGCGCCGCGACCGGATCGCGCTTCCACCCGAGGGTGGGCGAGACGAGGACGGAACCGTTGGCGTTGACGAGTCCGGGGACCGCCAGCCCGGCCCCGACCACGCGGTAGTGGCGGTCGATGTCGGCACGCATCGCCTCGACCGACGAGGCGACGATCTGGACGAACCGTTTCGGCGCCGGCGCAGTGGCGGTGTCGTGACGCAGACGGGCGTGCACCACCCCGCCGAGGCCGACCAGGGCCACGGTCACGGCGTGCGGCTCGGCGCGCACGCTGAGGGCGGCGACGTGGTCTTCGGGTTCGAGGTCGAGGGTGGGACGACCGACCTTGCCGGTGCGCTCCCCGCTCGGAGCCTCGCGGACGAGGCCGAGCTCGGTCAGCTCCATCACCAGGCCCGTGACCGTGGAGCGGTTCAGCCCGGTCATGGCGCCCAGCTGGGCGCGTGAGAGCGCTCCCCGGGAGTGGAGAAGCGACAGGACGGACGAGAGGTTCTGCTGACGGATCAGGTCGTTCGTCGTACGGCCAGCCGGCGGCGCGAGCGGGGTTGCGGGCTCGAACACGGCAGGGGTCATGAGAGGCGCACCTCTCCCATCATCCCATCGAGCGGACCGGAGTGTTCACGCGGCCGACGCACGGCGACGCGAAGGGGCCGACGGCCGGAGCGGCCGGGATGGGGAGCCGGCCGGGTGACCGGGCTCCCCATCCGGTCACGCACCGCCGTTGCGCCGCTTGTTGAAGATGTCGAACGCGACGGCCAGGAGCAGCACGATGCCCTTGATGGCCATCTGCCACGCGGCGTCGACGCTGAGGATCGACAGACCCATGTTCAGCACGCCCATGACGAGGCCGCCGACCACGGCGCCGACGACGGTGCCGATACCGCCCTGGACGGCCGCACCACCGATGAACACCGCAGCGATCGCATCCAGCTCGTAGTTCTGGCCGGCCGAGGCCACCGCACCGCCGGCACGCGCGGTGCTGACCACGGCGGCGAGACCCGCGAGGGCACCCATGTTGACGAAGATGAAGAAGTTGACCCACTTCGTCTTCACGCCGCTCATCACAGCCGCGAAGAGGTTGCCGCCCATGGCGTAGATGTGGCGACCGAAGGTCGTGCGGTTGAGCACGAACGTGTACGCGAGGACCAGCACGGCCAGGATGATCAGCACAATCGGGGTGCCGTTGTAGGCCGCGATCGTGAAGGCGGTGGCCATGATCGCGAGCACCGCGACGACGTTCTTCGCCCAGAACGACCAGGCGACCTCGCGCGGCAGCTCGAGGCGGCGCAGCGTCGCGCGGGTGCGCAGCTGCTGCACGACGAGCAGGACGCTGGCGATGGCGCCGAGGGCCAGGGTCAGGGCGTCCCAGTTGCCGAGGTAGCCGAGGAACGGCGGCAGCCAGCCGGCGCCGATGGCGGTGAAGCCGTCGGGCAGGCCGCTGATGGTGCCGCCGGTGAGCAGCACGAGAGTGAGACCGCGGAACAGCAGCATGCCCGCCAGGGTCACGATGAACGCGGGTATGCCGACGAAGGCGACCCAGAAGCCCTGCCACGCCCCGACCACGGCGCCGACGACGAGCGAGAGCAGGACGGCGACGAACCAGGGCAGACCCCATTGGTTCATCGCGATCGCCGCGATCGCGCCCACCATCGCCACGACCGATCCGACCGAGAGGTCGATATGGCCGGCGATGATGACCATCACCATGCCGATCGCGAGGATCAGCACGTAGGCGTTCTGCTGGATGAGGTTGTTGACGTTTCCGGGCATCAGCAGGCGACCGCCGGTGAGCACCTGGAAGAGCACGATGATGATGACGAGGGCTGCGAGGATGCCGAACTGACGGAAGTTGATGCGCGACAGGATGCCGCGACGTCGCGGCCCCGGCTGCGTCGGCGCGTCGACCGTCTGGGTGGATGCGGTGGCCATTGCTGTCAGTTCCTTCCGGCGGTCATGTGCCGCATGAGGTTCTCCTGCGTGGCGTCGTCGCGGCTGACCTCGGCCGTGATGCGCCCCTCGGAGATCGTGTAGATGCGGTCGGAGAGGCCGATGACCTCGGGCAGCTCCGACGAGATGACGATGACGGCCTTACCCTGGGCCGCGAGTTCGTTGATGATGCCGTAGATCTCGTACTTCGCCCCGACGTCGATGCCTCGGGTGGGCTCGTCGAGGATGAGCACGTCGGGCCCGGTGAACATCCACTTCGACAGGACGACCTTCTGCTGGTTGCCCCCGGAGAGTCGTCCCGTGATCGCGGCGACGCTGGGCGCCTTGATGTTCATCTTGTAGCGGTACGAATCGGCGACCTTGTACTCGCGGTACCGGTCGACCACACCGAGGCGGGCGAGACGGGCGAGGGCGGATGCCGAGACATTGACCTGGATGTCGCCGATGAGGTTGAGGCCGTACTTCTTGCGGTCCTCGGTGGCGTAGGCGATGCCGTGCTTGATGGCCGCGTCGACCGTGCGGACGTCGATCTGCTGCCCGTTCTTGTAGACCTCGCCGGAGATGCCGGTGCCGTACATGCGCCCGAAGATGCTCATCGCGAGCTCGGTGCGACCGGCACCCATGAGGCCCGCGAAACCGACGATCTCGCCGGCGCGCACCATGAAGGAGGCGTCGTCGATGACCACGCGTTCGGTGTCGACGGGGTGGTGGACGGTCCAGTTCTCGACGCGGAAGAGCTCGTCGCCGATGTCGGGTTCGCGCGGCGGGAAGAGGCTGTTCAGATCGCGACCGACCATGGCGCGGATGATCCGGCCCTCGTCGGTGTCGGCGTCGGAGCGGTGCATCGTCTCGATCGTGCGACCGTCGCGGATGATCGTGATGCGATCGGAGATGCGCAGCACCTCTTTGAGCTTGTGGCTGATGATGATGCAGGTGATGCCCTGCGTCCGCAGCTGGTCGATCAGATCGAGCAGGTGGGCGGAGTCGTCGTCGTTCAGCGCGGCGGTGGGCTCATCGAGGATCAGCAGCTTCACCTCTTTCGCGAGGGCCTTGGCGATCTCGACGAGCTGCTGCTTGCCGACGCCGAGCTCGAAGATCTTCGTCGCGGGGTTCTCGCGCAGCCCCACCCGCTTGAGCAGTTCGGCCGCTGCGGTGTTGGTGGCGTTCCAGTCGATGACGCCGCGACGCGACTTCTCGTTGCCGAGGAAGATGTTCTCGGCGATCGAGAGGTACGGGCTGAGCGCGAGCTCCTGGTGGATGATGACGATGCCGGCGGCCTCGCTGTCGTTGATCGAGCGGAAAGCCATCTGCTCCCCCTCGAGGGTGATGCCTCCCTCGAAACTGCCGGCGGGGTAGACGCCGCTGAGCACCTTCATCAGCGTCGACTTGCCGGCACCGTTCTCGCCGCAGATCGCGTGGACCTCGCCGCGGAAGACGTCGATCGACACGTCGGCCAGGGCGGGAACCCCGTTGAACGACTTCGAGATCCCCGACATGCGCAGGATCGGTTCGGTCATGGTGTGTGCTTGTCCCTCCGCCGCCGGTGGGGCGGCATTTCGGCTCCGCCGCCCGGGGGGCGGCACGGGGAGCGGCGGGGCGGGCGAACCCGCCCCGCCGCCGGGTAACTCAGAGTCCGACGTCGGATGCCTTCAGGAAGCCCGAGTCGATGAGCTTCGACTGCACGTCGTCCTTGGTGACCACCTCGGGGGTCAGCAGGTACGAGGGGACGACCTTCTTGCCGTTGTTGTAGGTCTTGGTGTCGTTGACCTCGACCTCCTTGCCGTCCTTGATCTCCTGGATCATCGTGAAGACGCGGTCGCCGAGGGCACGGGTGTCCTTCCAGACCGTCATCGACTGCGCACCGTCGAGGATCGCCTTGACGTTGGCCTTGTCGGCATCCTGACCCGTGATGATCGGGTAGTCGGCGCCGGGGGTGTAGCCGGCCGACTTCAGCGACGCCTCGATACCGATGGCGAGGCTGTCGTTGGGCGAGAGCACCACGTTGACCTTCTTGCCGTTGCCGTAGAACGACGAGAGGCGGTTGTCCATCTCGGACTGCGCCTTGTCGGAGGCCCAGCCCTGGATGCCGATCGACGCCCAGGCGTCGTCGTTGGCGGGCGACTTGCCGCTGGGGACGACCAGCTGACCCTTGTCGACGTAGGGCTTGAGCACGTCCCACGCGCCGGCGAAGAAGAACTTCGCGTTGTTGTCGTCGGGGCTGCCGGCGAAGGGCTCGAGGTTGAACGGGCCCTTGCCGTCCTTCAGACCGAGCTGCGTCTCGATGTACTGGCCCTGCAGGGTGCCGACCTTGTAGTTGTCGAACGTGGCGTAGTAGTCGACGTTCTCGCTGCCGTTGATGAGACGGTCGTAGGCGATGACCTTGGCGTTCTGCGACTTGGCCTCCTGCAGCACCGGGCCGAGGGTCGATCCGTCGATCGCGGCGATGACGAGGATCTTCGCGCCGCCGGAGAGCTGGTTCTGGATCTGACTGATCTGCTGGTCGGTCTTGTTGTCGGCGTACTGCAGGTCGACGGTGCAGCCGGCATCCTGGAGCTTCTTCTGCAGCTGCTCGCCGTCGTTGATCCAGCGTTCGAGGCTGCGGGTGGGCATGGCGATGCCGACGTTGCATTCGGTCGCGCCGCCGCCCGCGGCGTCTCCTCCGCCGTCGGCCGGACGGGTGGAGCTGCACGCTCCGAGACCGACGGCGAGTGCGGCGATGGCCGCACCGGTCAGAATTTTCTTCAGCATGTGATCTGCGTTCCTCTCTGAACAGCAGGGATCCTTCGATCCGTACCCGCGCCCTCCCCGGCGTCGGATCGGGTACGTCTTCGTTCCCGGCACTCTGGTCCGTCGAATTATGACGGCTCCGAAAAAATATCCACCGGAGGGGGTTTTGTCTATAGCCGCGTCAAAATTCGTGCGGGCCCGTGATACGACCGTGACGGAACGGTCGTCGAGCCGCTCTCAGCGCGTGTCGTGGTCGACGCCCGACCACAGGTCGCCGCACTCGACGAGCTGCGCGTCCTGCGCGATGAGGTACGGCCGCGCGCCGATGTCGCCCCGGATCGAGGCCGCCACGGGCGCCCAATGATCGCGACCCAGGAGCACCGGGTGACCGGGCGCCCCGTCATAGGTCGCCTGCGCGAGGGCGTCCCTGCGCGCGCCGCGTGCGACCCGAGCGACGGCGGATGCCGGGACGTCGGGGGTGTCGACGGGCAGCACCACGACGGAGTGGGAGGGCCCGGATGCCAGCGCTTCCAGCCCCGCGCGCAGCGACGCCGCAACGCCCGTGGCCCAGTCCTCGGCGCGAACGACCGAGACCCCGGTGGGCACCAGCGCCGTCGCGGCGTCGGCTTCGGCACCGAGCACGACGGTGACGTCGTGGCACCCGCCCTCGACCAGCGCGCGGGCGACGAGCGCGATCCAGGGTGTTCCGGCGCGAGTGCGGGCGAGTGCCTTGGGGCCTCCGAAACGCCGTCCGGCCCCGGCGGCCAGCACGAGGCCCGACACGGTTCCGAGGGGCGCGGCGGGCATGGTCACGACAGCGTAGCGTGCGCGAAACACGCCCCGATTACGGTCACATCCATGCTCGAACTGGCCGCCGACCTGGTGCCGCTGCTCGACGCGGGCGTGCCCGTGGCGGCCGTCACGGTCACCGCGGTCGTGCGCAGCGCACCCCGCGGGGTGGGCGCGACCCTCGCCGTCACGAGGGACGCCCGGGTGATCGGATCGATCTCGGGAGGCTGCGTCGAGAACGACGCGGTCATGCTCGGCCTCGACGCCCTGCGCACCGGCACCATCCGTCGGGCGCGCTTCGGTTTCGGCGACGACGACGCCATCACCCCGATCGCCGCGGGTCTCGCCTGCGGTGGGGCCGTCGACGTCGTCGCCTACCGGGTCGATGCGGCGCACCGACCCGCGCTCGAAGCGGCCCGAGACCGGCGCGAGGCGACGCTGCACCTCGATCTCGGTACCGGAGAGCCGCTCGTGCTGCACCGCCCGGCTCCTCCGCGACTCATCATCCTCGGTGCGGGCGAGCACGCGGCCGCCCTCTGCCGATTGGGAGCCGCGGCCGGTTTCGCGGTGACCGTCTGCGACGACTGGGCCCTCCTCGTGACCCGCGACCGCTTCCCCGACGCGGCCGAGCTGGTCGTCGGAGCACCCCACGAGGTCCTCGAGACCCTCCCCTCCCCTGATGCGCGCACAGCCGTGTGCGTCCTCACCCACGACGAGCGTCTCGACGTTCCCGCGATCCGCGCGGCACTGCGCCTGCCGGTCGGTTTCGTCGGGGCGATGGGAGCTCGCGCCACCGTCGCGCGTCGGGCGGCTCTCCTCCGCGCCGCCGGCGTGACGGATGCCGAGCTCTCGCACCTCCACTCCCCTCTCGGCCTCGACCTTGGTGGGCGCTCTCCGGAAGAGACGGCCCTGTCGGTCATCGCCGAGATCGTGGCATCCCGGAACGAGGCCGACGCCCGACCGCTGCGCGAGGCCGCCGGCCCCCGCCTGCACGCGATCGCGAGCGGCGTGGACTCGTGTGCTGCGAGGAGCGCATGAGCGTCGTCGTCGTCCGCGGCGCCGTCGCCGTCGTCGCGGGCTCCGAGCGCGTGCGCGAGGGAGACGTCACGATCGTCGACGGGGTCGTCGTCGAGAGCGCCGACACGACGGATGCCGAGATCATCGACGCCACCGGCTGCGTCGTCACGCCGGGACTGGTCAACGCCCACCATCACCTTCTGCAGACGGCGTTCCGCACGCTGCCGGGCACGCGCGGCATCCCGATGCGGGAGTGGCTCCCGGCCATGGCGGCGGCGTACGCCGAGGCGGGTGTCGACCCGGAACTGACCGGGCTCGCCGCTCGAGCGGGTCTCGCCGAAGCGCTGCTGTGCGGGGTGACCACCGTCGCCGACCACCATCTGACCTGGCCCGCCGACGCCGACACCGTCGCGATGGCCCGAGCGGCGGCGGACGCCGCGGCCGATCTCGGCGCCCGCCTGGTGTTCGTGCGAGGGGCGGCGCGCGACGACCCGCAGACCGCGGCCGCTTCGGCGGAGGCCATCGTCTCGGCCCTCGTCCCGGATCGTGCGGGCGGCGTCTCCGCCGACGGGATGCTGCAGGTCGCCGTGGGACCGGCCGGCGTGCACAGCGACCCGCGCGAGACGTTCGAGCTGCTCGGCGAGGTGGCCCAGCGCCACGGCCTGCGCCGACGCACGCAGGCCAACGAGGTCGTCGATGTCGAGATCGCCGTCTCGCGCTACGGGAAACGCCCCCTCGATCTGCTCGAGGAGTGGGGCTGGCTCGCTCCCGACGTCACCCTCGCGCACCTGTGCGCGGTGACCGATGACGAGATCGCGCGGGTCGCGGCGGCCGGAGTATCCGCAACCCACGCTCCCGGGTGCGACGTCCCCATGGGCTGGGGCGTCGCGCCGGTGCGGCGACTGCTCGACGCCGGCGTCGCCGTGGGCCTCGGCACGAGCGGCGGCGGCAGCAACGACGCGGGGCACCTGCTCGCGGACGCGCGCCTGGCCATGCAGGTCTCAGCCCTGGTGGGGCCGCAGGTGCCGGCATCCATCGTTCTGACGATGGCGACCTCGGGATCGGCCGATGGGCTGGGCCGCCCCGAGCTGGGGCGCCTGACTCCCGGCTCGGCGGGCGACCTGTGCCTGTGGGACGTCTCGGGCATCGCCGACGCCGGCGTGGCCGACCCCGTGGCGGGGCTGCTGTGGGCCGCTCCCGGTCGACGCCCGCGGACCGTCCTCGTGGCCGGACGCGTGGTCGTCGACGCGGGCCGACTGGTGCGCGTGGACGAACACGAGGTCGTCGCCCGACTGTTCGAGAGGGTGAAACGATGACCACCATGGCCCCCGTGATGGATACCCCCAGCAGCGATGAACGCCTCGGCGCTCACCTGCGTGGGCTGCGCAAGGCGCGTGGGCTCACGCTCACCCAGCTCGCCGAAGCCGCGACCCTGTCGCACCCCTTCCTCAGTCAGCTGGAGCGCGGTCTCGCACGCCCGAGCATGGCGAGCCTGGAACGACTCGCCCGGGCCCTGGGCACCAGCCGCGTCGAACTGCTCGCGGGATCGGAGCCGCCGCGCGCCGACCACGATTGCGAGCCCTCGTTCGTCGCGGCCGACGAGGGCGTAATCGGCCCGTACGCCGAGGGAACCGCCCGGCTGCTCGCCGAGGGTCCGCGCCGGTTCGAGCCCCTCGAGTTCACGGGGTCGAACTCCGCGCCCGGCGACCACTACGTCCACGAAGAAGACGAGTTCCTCACGGTGCTCGAGGGCTCGATCGTCATCTCGTTCGGCGGCTTCGGCGAGCGCACCCTGCGCGTCGGCGACTCGGTGTACTGCCGGTCGGGTACCCCCCACCGCTGGCACTCGCCGGACGGCTCGACGTACCGGCTGCTCATCGTGAAAGAGCTCGTGCACGGCGGCGGCGCCGATGACGCGGTCGAACAGGAGGACGCGTGAGCGCGGGAATGACGTTCGAAGCCATCGTTCGCGAGCGGCGGGATGCCGCGGACGGCGTCGTCGTGCTCGACCTCGAGCGCGCGACGGGGACTCTGCCCCACTGGTCGCCCGGAGCGCACATCGACGTCGTCCTGCCCGGCGGGATCGAACGGCAGTACTCGCTGTGCGGTTCGCCGGCCGAGCGCGGCACCTGGCGCATCGGGGTCCTCCGCGAGCGCGAGGGATCGGTGTGGTTGCACGAGAACGCCCGGGTGGGGTCCACCCTGCGCGTCCGCGGCCCCGCGAACCACTTTCTCTTCGCGCCCACCGCGGGCCGGTCGTACGTGTTCGTCGCCGGCGGGATCGGCATCACCCCGATCGTGCCGATGATCGAGGCGGCCGAGGCGGCCGGCGCCGAATGGACGCTGCTCTACGTCGGGCGCTCGCGCACCACGATGGCCTTCGTCAGCGACCTCGAGGCCCAGTACGGCGCCCGCGTCGAGGTGTACGCGGCCGACGAGGGACGACGACTCGACCTCCCCGCTCGCCTCGGCACGCCCGTGGCTCGCACGGTCGTCTACGCGTGCGGACCCGCCCGTCTTCTCGAGGCCCTGGATGCCACGATGTCGGTCTGGCCGCGCGGAAGCCTGCACGTCGAGCGTTTCGAGGCCAAGGTGCTCGGGCCCCCCGTCTGGACCGAGCCGTTCGAGGTCGACCTGATGATGTCGGGGCTGACGGTGACGGTGCCGCCGGAGCGCTCGGTGCTCGATGTCATCGAGGAGCAGGGCATCGTCGTTCCCTCGAGCTGCCGCGTCGGCACCTGCGGCACGTGCGAGGTGGCGGTGGTCGACGGCGACATCGAGCACCGCGACTCCGTCCTCTCCCCCGAGGAGCAGGATGCCAACCGCTCGATGATGCCGTGCGTCTCGCGTGCGGCGTGCGCGCGGATCACGCTCGAGCTGTGACGCCTCTCGACGGCGCGTCGTCAGCGGTGAGGTGAATCGGCCGTACCCGCGGAGGCTGCGACCCGAGGGGCACACACGGCGGCGACCACGAGCGGGGCGGCGAGCATGACCCACGCCGCAAAGGGGGCGGCGGTCCAGCCGAGCAGGGCGCCGACCGCGACGTTGCCGATGAGCACGACCACGCCACCGCACGTCGACAGCAGACCGAAGAACGATCCCGTGGGCAGGGTCCCGGCGAAGCGAGGCACGAGTCCCTGCGCGGTGGGGTTGGTCGTGAGGTGCCCGAGGATGACGAGACCGGCGGCCGCGAACACGGCGACGATACGCCCGGTGGGGTCGAGCGGCACGACGGCACTGGCGGCGACGACGGCGAAGCCTGCCGCCGAGAGACCGTAGCCGACCCGCAGGGCGCGGGCCGCGCCCACGCGGTGGCACCAGCGCGAGACCGGCAGCTGCAGCACGAGGGTCAGGGCCGAGACCCACGCGAACATCGCCGCGACCACCGCGGGGCCGGCCTCGGCGCGCGCGAGCTGGAGGGGGAGCGCGAGATAGAGCTGGTTGAAGGCGAGCAGGTCCGCCGCGTGGAGGGCCGAGAACGCGACGAAGCGGCGATCGCGGAGGGACCACCAGCGTCCGTGGATCCCCCGCTCGGTCGACGCGGGCTTCCGACGCGGCAGGGCGAACGCGAGGAAGACCCCGATCAGCACGAAGAGGGCCGCCCCGGCGAGCGCGACGACGACGAAGCCCCACCCCAGCAGGGCGGCACCCACGAGGGGTCCGAGCACCGCCCCGAACTCCCCCGCGACACTCAGCCACGCGAACAGCGAGGCGCGGTGTCGGGCACCCGCCGGAGCGCGGCGCTGCTCGGCATCCGCCACGAGGATGTTGACCCCCGGCGAGAAGAGCGCGCCGCCCAGGCCCGTCAGCACGGTCCCCGCGACGAACAGGGCGAGCTGCGGAGCGGGCGTGAGCAGCGACAGGGCGAGGGTGGCGAAGCCGAGCACGCGCACCGCACATCCCGTGAGGATCGTGCGGCGCGCGCCGAAGCGGTCGGCGAGCACCCCGCCGACGAGGAACATGCCCTGCTGCGCGAAGGTGCGCACCCCCAGGACGAGGCCCACCACGGCGGCGGTCAGCCCGAAGTCGTCGGTCATCACGAGGGCGAGGAAGGGAACGACGGCGAAGAAGCCGACGTTGAACATCAGCTGCGTGCCCAACAGCACCGGTGTGCGGGTGGCACGGGGCGGGGCGGGGGTGACGTGCACGGCGATCTCCGGGGGTGGGGGCGTCCAGCGCCTGAACGATCCTTTCATCCGCGCAGGCGCGCTCGCGAACGCGCTGTGGCGACGACGGTGACGAGAACAGGAGAAGAGACGAGAACAGGCCGATCGAGCCGTAATGGGCCTGTTCTCGTGACATCCCCTGTTCTCGTCGCGCCCGCTCGCGCGACCACCGCCGCCTGTCGGACAACTTTGTCGAGAGGGTCACGCGGGGGAAATACAGCGGAAACGCGTGGTTCCTAGCATCGGAACATCGCCGGATGTTGGTCACACCAACACTGACGCAGCCGCCTCGAGCGGCTCGCCCCGTTGCCGTGGCTCCCGTCCCGACGCTTGTCTTCTCGACTCCTCCGGAGGCCCTCGTGTCTGCCGCTCCACCCGTCTCCATCGCCGCTCTGCGCGGTGTGCGCCTCACCTCCGGCGCGCTCGTCGACATCGCGATCGACGGCGACGAGGTGCTCGCGGTGGTGCCGGCCGGCAGCCCCCTCCCCGAGACCGATGGCGAGATCCTCGACCTCGACGGATACCTCGTCACGACGGCCGGAGCCGAGCCGCACGCGCACCTCGACAAGTCCCAGTCCTGGGATGCCATCGACCCCCCGTTCGGCGACCTCGAGCGCGCGATCGAGAGCTGGCACGCTTTCGCCGTGACGCTCGACGAAGACGACACGTTCGAGCGAGCACGCGCCACGGCGCTGCGGATGCTGGCATCCGGGATCACCTCCATCCGCACGCACGTGGACCTGCTGCGCGGAGACGACGCCCTCACGGGCGTGCGCGCCCTGGTCCGGCTGCGCGCGGAGCTCGAGGGGATCATGGACCTCGAGCTCGTCGCCCTCGGCGGCCCCACCGTGCCCGACGAGGTGTTCGAGGCCGCCCTCGACGCCGGGATCGACCTGGTGGGCGGGGCTCCGCACCTCGCCCACGACCCGATCGCCGACCTCGAGCGGCTCATCGCCCTCGCTCGTCGCCGCGATGTCGGACTCGACCTGCACACCGACGAGAGCCTCGCCGGGGCGGATACCCTCGCCGCGTACGCGCGGGCCGTCACCGGCTGGCACCGCCCTCGCACCGCAGGGCACTGCGTACGCCTGAGCATGATGCCCGCGACCGCTCTCGAGAGCCTCGCGGCCGAGGTGCGCGCCGCCGACATCGGCATCATCGCCCTCCCCATCACCAACCTGTACCTGCAGGGATGGGGCGCCGACCACGCCATCCCCCGCGGAATTGCACCGATCGGCCGCCTCAAAGACGCGGGCGTCCGCGTCGCGGCGGGCGCCGACAACGTGCGCGACCCCTTCAACCCCGTGGGGCGCTGCGACCACCTCGAGACCGCCTCGCTGCTCGTCAGCGCGGCCCACCTCGCCCCGGCGGAGGCCCTGGATGCCGTCACCATCGGCGCCCGCGACGTGATGGGCCTGCCGATGGCCGGACCCGTCGCCGGAGCGCGCGCCGACCTCGTGGCGGTGAAAGCGGACTCGCTCGGCGACGCCGTGGCCTTCGCCAGCGCCGACCGCGTGGTGCTGCATCGCGGCCGGCTCGTCAGCCGCACCACCGTCTCGACCCAGACCGCTCTTGCCACCCTCGTCCCCGCCCCCGAACGGAAAGTGAGCGCCCCGTGACCCTGGCCTCTCCCGCCCCGGCATCCGTCGCGGATCCCACCGCGCCGCTGCTGGACTTCCGGAACGTCGCCATGACGTTCCCCAACGGCACCACCGCCCTCTCCGGCGTCGACCTCACCGTTCAGCGCGGCGAGTTCGTCAGCGTCGTCGGCCCTTCCGGCTGCGGAAAGTCGACCCTCCTGCGCATCGCCTCGGGTCTCGAGACCGCGAGCGAAGGCACCGCCACCGTGGCCACCGACCGCATCGGCTACGTCTTCCAGGACGCGACCCTGCTGCCCTGGCGCGATGTGCGCTCCAACGTCGAACTGCTCGCCGAGCTCAACTGGCAGCCCAAGCGCGTGCGCGCGCCGAAGGCGCAGTGGGCCATCGACCTCGTCGGCCTGAACGGCTTCGAGAAGCACCTGCCCAAGCAGATGTCGGGCGGCATGAAGATGCGCACCTCGCTCGCGCGGTCGCTGACCCTCGACCCCGAGCTGTTCCTGTTCGACGAGCCGTTCGGCGCCCTGGACGAGATCACCCGCGAGCGTCTGAACGACGAACTGCTGAAGATCTTCGTCGCCCAGAAGTTCGGCGGACTGTTCATCACCCACTCGGTCTCCGAGGCCGTCTACCTCTCCACCAAGGTCGTCGTGATGTCGGGCCGCCCCGGCCACCTCGTCGACACCTTCGAGGTCCCCTTCGACATGCCCCGCGATCCCGAGATCCGCTACACCGGTGAATTCGCGAAGCTCGTCGGCGAGGTCTCCCACGCCCTCCGGGAAGGACACTCATGAGCACCACATCCGCAGAGCCCGTCGTCTCCGACGCGGCCGAGTCCTCGGCATCCACTCCCCCCATCGAGCCGCCCCGCCCCCGCGCGGCGAAAGCCCGTCGCGGGTTCGGCGCGCGGGCCGCCCTGCTGGGCCCGCCGCTCGGCGTCCTCGTCGTGCTGCTGGGCATCTGGTACGCGATCTCGATCACCCTCAGCGCCTCGGGCAAGGGCTTCCTCATGCCCATGCCGCACGAGATGTTCACCTCGGGCTTCTTCGACCCGCAGGTGAGCAGCGACATCTGGATCGCCCTGTTCCGCACCACCGGGGTCGCCCTCGCGGGCCTCGGGATCGCAATGATCATCGGCATCGGCTGGGCCATCGCGATGTCGCTCGCCCGCTGGGTCGAGCGCTCGACCTACGCCTACGCGGTGGTGCTGCAGTGCATCCCGATCCTCGCCCTCGTGCCGCTGGTCGGCTTCTGGTTCGGCTACGAGTTCCTCGCCCGTGTCATCGTCTGCGTGCTGATCTCGCTGTTCCCGATGGTGTCGAACACGCTGTTCGGCCTGCAGTCGGTCGACAAGTCGCAGCGCGAGCTGTTCCGCCTGCAGAAGGCCGACAAGTGGACGGTGCTCACCAAGCTCACCCTCCCCGCCGCTCTGCCCTCGATCTTCGTGGGAATGCGCACCTCGGCCGGGCTCTCGGTCATCGGCGCGATCGTCGGCGACTACTTCTTCCGCCGCGGCGAGCCGGGCATCGGCTCGCTGATCGCCAACTACCAGTCGCGCCTGCAGAGCGCCGAGCTGTTCGCCGCCATCCTCGCGGCCTGCCTGCTGGGCGTGGCGATCTTCGCCTTCTTCGGCTGGCTGTCGAAGGTGGCCGTCGGCCGCTGGTACGACAGCGCCTCCTGACCCGCACCACCCCGACCCGGATGCCACAGCCTCCCTGTCACACCCGTGGCAGGGGCGGCATCCGGCGTACCCGAAAACACCCCGCACCCGAGAGCTCCACCCGTCACAGAAAGCGAACCAGCATGCAGCGCTCCACCCTCCTTCGCGGAACCGCCGTCACCGGCGCCGTCGCGATCGCCCTCACCCTCACGTCCTGTGCCGGCAGCGCCGCGGAGACCGCTCCGTCGAGCGACCTGGCGATCGGCTCGGTCGACCTCTCCGCCGACTGCCCCGCCACGATCGTGGTCCAGACCGACTGGAACCCCGAAGCCGAGCACGGTCACCTCTACGAGATGATCAAGGACAAGTACACGATCGACGCCAACACCAAGGCCGTCACCGGCCCTCTGATGTCGGACGGCGAGTACACCGGCGTCAACCTCGAGATCCGCGCCGGTGGCCCCGCCATCGGTTTCCAGACCGTGTCGGCGCAGATGTATCAGGACGACGCGATCACGCTCGGCTACGTCAGCACCGACGAGGCGATCCAGCTCTCGGGCACGACCCCGACCAAGGCCGTCTTCGCGCCGCTCGACATCAGCCCCACCATGGTCATGTGGGACCCGGCGACCTACCCCGACGTCAAGACCATCCAGGACGTCAAGCCCGCTCTGGAGAAGAACAAGGGCGTGTGGCGCTACTTCGACGGCTCGGCGTACATCGAGTACCTGAAGAGCTCGGGCCTGGCTTCGCCCGACATCCTCGACGGCTCGTACGACGGCACGCCCTCGAACTTCGTCGCCGCCGGCGGCAAGGACATGCAGCAGGGCTTCGCCTCGGCTGAGCCCTACGTGTACCAGAACGAGGTGTCGGCCTGGGGCAAGCCCGTCAAGTTCGCCCTGATCCACGACGCCGGATGGCAGACCTACCAGTCATCGATGTCCGTGAAGGCCGCCGACTTCGACAAGCTGAGCCCCTGCCTCGAGAAGCTCGTCCCCGTGCTGCAGAAGGCCGGCGTCGCGTACTACAAGGACCCGTCCGCCGCGAACGATCTCATCCTGAAGCTCGTCGACGAGTACGCCACCGGCTGGACCTACACGCAGGGCGTGGCGGACTACTCCGTCAAGACGCAGGTCGACCTCGGCCTCGTGGGCGACGGCCCCGACTCCACCTACGGCAACTTCGACGAGACCCGCTTCGCGGACTTCTTCACCAAGGCCAGCAAGGTGTACACCGACCTCGGCACCCCGCCCGCGTCCGGCTACACCGTCGGCGACCTCTACACGAACGAGTTCATCGACAAGAGCATCTCGTTCTGATCGCTCCGGCCCGGTCCGCCTCGTGCGGGCCGGGCCGGAACCTTCCCGCGAGACTGCATCTCGCTGACGACACCGTGACAGCCTGCGGCCGAGATGTCACCGAGATGCGGTCTCGATGCTCACCCGCGACCTCTCGCGCAGACCGCACCGCATCCGCCCCACCGTTCCACCCGGAGGAACACCCATGAGCGATACCGCCACCCGCGTCCTCTCCCTCGAGGACGAACTCCTCGACCTGCTCGGCCCCGCAGCCGTCAGCACCGAACCCCGCGTCCGCGAGCGCGCCAGCGTCGACGGCTCCCCCATGTCGCCGATCATCGCCGCGAAGCTCCCCCTCGGTCTCGCCGATCTCGTCGTCTTCGCCGCCGACGCCGAGCAGATCGCCACGGCCGTCGCCGCGGCATCCCGTCACGGCGTGCCCGTCACCGTGCGCGGCAAGGGAACCGGAAACTACGGTCAGGGCATCCCGATGCAGGGCGGCCTGGTCATCGACACCACGCGGGCGAAGGCGATCGTCGAGGTCGGCGACGGCTTCATCACCGCCGAGGCCGGCACCCCGATGGTCATGCTCGAGCAGGCCGCGTGGGCGAGCGGCCAGGCTCTGTGGATGTACCCCTCGACCGCGCAGTCGACGATCGGCGGGTTCCTCTCGGGCGGATCCGGCGGCACCGGCTCGATCGAGTACGGCTCCAACGACCGAGGGTTCGTCGCCGCGCTCGACGTCGTGCACGCCGACGGGAGCGCCGAGATCCACCACGTCGAGGGCGACGCGGCCCAGAAGTACGTGCACAACTACGGCACGGCCGGCGTCATCGTGCGCGCGACCGTCCGCCTCGAGCCGCTGCGCGAGTGGCGGGGCCTCTGGGCGAGCTTCCCCGACTTCGCCGGCACCCTGTCGGTGCTGCAGACCATCGGCAACCTCGAGCCCGCCCCTCGCCTGGTCTCGGGCGACGGCGTCGAGATCTCGGCATCCCTCCCCGCCGACGAGGCGATCCCCGAGGGGCGCTCGAGCCTGCGCGCGATCGTCGACGCATCGCTCATCGACACGGTGACCGCGATCGTCGAGGGTGCGGGGGGCCGCGTCGAGGCGGTGCGCGAGGGGCCGCAGGCCAGCATCCGCCTGTCGATGTTGAGCTACAACCACCCGATCGAGTGGTACCAGAAGAGCCAGCCGCACGAGGTGTTCCACCTCGAGGTCGCGGGGATGCCGCTGAGCGAAGACATCGAGGCTGTCGAGGCCGTGTTCCCCGGCGCGCACCTGCACATCGAGTCGACGAAGCAGCACCCGATCGGCATGCTCGCCGCACCGTACGTGAGCGAGGAAGACGTCTACCGCGGTATCGCCGCGCTCAACGGGATCGGGGTGGGCGTGCACAACCCCCACCAGTGGAACGTCGACTTCAACGTCGAGCAGACCGTCGAGACCGCGCGCGCCACCGACCCGCACGGCCTGCTGAATCCCGGCAAGCTCAACCCGGAGTACACCGGCGCACGCAAGGGAGCGATCCGTTGAGCCGGCTGCTCGCCGAGCTCAGCGGTCCCGCCGCGGCCGAGGCCCTCACCGAGAAGTCCATCATCGTGCTGCCCACCGGCGCGATCGAGCACCACGGACCGCACCTGCCCCTGGCGACGGATGCCATCGTCGCCGAGGCGTCCGCCACAGCCGCCGTCGCGCGGGCGGCGGCCCTGGGCCTGGACGTCTGGCAGTTGCCTACCCTATCGATCACGAAGTCGGACGAGCACTCGTGGGCTCCCGGCACCCTGTGGCTGACGCCCGAGACGATGATGCAGACCATCGTCGACATCGGCCGGTCGCTGCTGACCACCCGTGCCCGCACCCTGGTGTTCCTCAACGGCCACGGCGGAAACGTCGCCCTGCTGAACGTCGCCAATCGCGAGCTCCGCCGCCGCTTCGGACTGCGGACGTTCTTCATGCCGGCCGCGCGGGTGCCCTCGTTCACCGGCGCCGACGGGGGACCGAACGAGCACGGCACGGGCATCCACGCCGGGCACGGCGAGACGAGCATGATCATGCACCTGCGTCCCGAACTCGTCGACGCGTCGAAATTCGAAGCGACCGTGCCGGCACACATCGGCGACTTCCGCCACATCGGCTTCAACGGCAAGCCCGTGAGCTTCGGGTGGCTGTCGAACGACTTCGGCCCCACCGGGGTGCTGGGAGATCCGACCGGAGCCAACGCCGCTCACGGCGCCGAACTGTTCGAGGACAGCGTGTCGTTCGTGGTCGAAGCGCTCGAGGAGATCAGCCGATTCGACTACACGGCGTGAGACTCACGTCGCGGGATGCCCCGGGTTCGGCGGTGCGCGCGTGAGCGTCGCCGCCGAACCCGCGCGGGGTGTGCGGGCCTACGGCGAGGTGCTGCGCCTGCCCGGGGCGCGGACGTTCGTCGCCGCCGGCATCCTCGCGCGATTCCCTCGGGCGACGCTGTCGCTCGGGATCATCCTGCTCGTCTCGGCCGCCACCGGCAGTTTCGCCTCGGCCGGGCTCGTCGTCGCACCCCTCGTCGGCGGCATGGCGATCGCCGCGCCCCTGTGGTCGTCGCGCATGGATCGGCACGGCCAGGCCCGCGTCATCCTGGTGTCCCTCGGATGCCTCGTGCTCGCGGCATCCGGATTCCTCTCCCTCGTGCTGACGGGAGCGCCGTTGTGGACGTGGCTCGTCGCCGCGTTCGTGACGGGGGCGTCCACGCCCGATCTCACCTCGGCCGTGCGCGCGCGGTGGACCGTGCTCGCACCGGCCTCGCAGCGCACGGCCGCTCTCGCCCTCGAGACGATCGCCGACCAGATGGTGTTCATCGCCGGTCCCCCCGCCATCACGGCGGTCGCCGCGGCCGTCGATCCGGCGGTGGCGATGCTCGGCTCCCTCGGACTCGGAGTGGTCGGCGGGGTGTGGCTCGCCTCTCAGCGGGGCACGCAACCCGACTCGACGCCGCGCGGAGCTCGGCGTGGCCTCGTGCTTCCGCCCCTCGGGGTGATCCCGGTCGCGATCGCCTGCATCGCCCTGGGCGGGGTCTTCGGCTCCTTCGACGTGAGCCTCGTCGGCTGGGCCGAGCTGAGCGAGCGTCCGTGGCTGGCGGGTCCGGCCTTCAGCGCGCTGGCCGTGGCGATCGCGATCGGCTCGATCATCACGGGGGCGCGGGCCTGGAAGCTCTCACCCGCCGCCCGCTACATCGGCTTCGCGGCGCTGGCTGCGGTGGTCGCGGTGGGCCTTCCGCTCGCGCAGGGCTCCGTGCCCGCGCTGTTCGGCGTGATCATGCTGCTCGGGCTGGCGGTGTCGCCGGTGATGGTCTCCGGCATCCTCGTCGCATCCGCCCGCGCCCCGGAGGGGCGGGTGACCGAGACCCTCGCGTATCCGACGGCCGCGATGTCGCTCGGCGTGCCCATCGGCGGTGTGATCGCAGGAGCGGCTCTGGATGCCACGGGCCCCGCGGCGGCCCTGGTGACGATCGCGGTGTCGCTGGCGCTGGCCGCGGCGATCGCCGCGGTCGGTGAGGGGCTGCTGCGGGTGGCACAGCGTCGCTGACTCCCCCCGGCGAGCGGTGCGCCCGCCCCGCGGACCGTCGAGCGGGCACGACGCTGAGCGAGCGGAACGCTGGACGAGCGGAACGCTGGGCGAGCGCGACGCTGGGCGAGCGCGACGCTGGACGAGCGCGACGCTGGACGCAACCAGCTGGCTGCGCCCAGCTGGTTGAGTGTCCAAAACACCCGGACAACCGCGACATCGCGTCCGGGTGTTTCGGACACTCGACGACGCCGGACACACCGTCGAGTGTCCAAGGCACGCCGTTCCGGGGCGCCCGGGAGCGGCGTGTTCCGGACACTCAGCGGCGAAGCGCGGCGCGCAGGTGCCGCAGCACCGAGACGTGGCCGTCGGCGGGGTGCAGGTCGAGCAGCGCGTGCAGGAGGGCCGCCTCGAGCGTCGCGTGCGGGAGGGCCGCCTCGAGCGTCGCGAAGTCGGCATCCACGACCTGCCCCGGGTCGGACTCGTCTGTCTCGAAGAACCGGCGTGAGCGGAGCGTTGAGTGTCCAGGACACGCCGGGTCAGGCCGGCACCCCGCGGCGTGTCGTGGACACTCAACCGGGGGTGGGGGCGGGAGAGACCCCGGATGCCGGATGCCGACGGCCGCGCCCACCCGCGCCGGTGCGGACTACAGGATGACGCCGAACTCCTCGGCCAGAGCGGGGAGGTCCTCGTGCAGCACGCGCGACGCCTCTTCGGCGAGCGGGTTCGTCGAGACGCCCCGGTCGTTCACGAGCTTGCCGCCGACGTAGACCTGCTGCAGGTTGCGCAGGCCGCAGGCGAGGACGTAGCTGCGCACGGGGTTCCACAGCGGTCCGATGTCGGGCGTGCGCGGGTCGACGACCACGAAGTCGGCGAACTTGCCCACCTCGAGGCTGCCGACGCGGTCGTCGACGCCCATGATCTCGGCCCCGCCGAGGGTGTGGAGGCGCAGGACGCGCTCGGGCATCATCGACAGCGGGTCGTGGGTGCGGGCGCGCTGCATGAACATGCCCATGCGCATGTTCTGCCACGGGTCGGCCACGTCGGTGCAGGCCTGGTCATCGAGGCCCATGCCTACCTTCATTCCCTGGTCGAGCATCTCGGGCACGTGAGCGATGCCCGACGCCAGACGCCCGTTCGACGCGGGCTGCCACGACATGCTGGCGCCTCCCGCCGCGGCATCCGCGATGATCTCGGGCGTGGTCTGGATGAAGTGGCCGAACATCATGCCCGGGCGCAGTGCGCCGGCGTTCTTGTACAGCTGGAACTTCGTCTGCTGATGCTCGATCGCCTCGTACGTCTCGAGGAAGTGCGCCTGGTTCGTGACGCCGAAGCGGTCCATGACCGCGACCTCGATCTCGGCGGCATCCGGCCGGGTCGACCACTGCACCTGCCCCATGATGGATGCCCCGAGGGCGAGGTCGGGGTCCATCGCGAGGACGTGGTCGAGGGAGGCCTCGAAGCGGGCGAAGATCTCGTCGTCGGTGCCGACGGTGGCATCCAACGCGATCGAGTCGACGAAGCGGAGACCCGCGTCGAGGCAACCGTCGGCCTGGCGGGTGTGCCACGCGTGGTCGCGGAGGACTCCGCCACCGTCGGCCCGCTTGCCCTCGACCATCGGCTCCCACGGCAGCAGCGGGTCGGTGAAGTTGTACGCCGTGGTGACACCGTTGGCGAGGAAGTCGAGCGAGCCGTGCAGCGTCGCCCAGTAGATCTGGTCGGGAGAGGCGTTGTTCAGGACGCTGAACATCGAGGTGCACCAGCCGTAGAGCGTCTGGTCGACGCCGAGTCCGCGCGAGCCGCTCGTGAAGAGGTGGCTGTGGGAGGACACGAACCCCGGGGCGACGAACTTGCCGTCGACGTCGAGCGTCTCGTCGGCGGTCACCCCGGGGGCGGGGTCGCCGGAGCCGATGGCGGTGATGCGACCGGACTCGACGAGCATGTAGCCGCGCTCGATGTAGCCGGGGTCGTCGGTGCCCGCAGGGACCGTGATGAGACGCGCGTTCGTGACCAGGAGCGACATGTTGATGACGGTAACAATGCCGTGTTTCCGCGGTGTTCCGGGCGTGAGGCGGGCGTTTTGCGGGGCCTACCGCGGCATCGAGTGTCCAAGAAACCCGGACGGATTCTCACGGCGACCGGGCGTTGTGGACACTCAACCGGACGCGACGACACCGTTCGCGGCGCTCCCGTTCGCGTTGTCGAGTGTCCAGGAAACCCGGACGAATTTTTCAGGCCTCCGGGTGTTTTGGACACTCAACGTGGTGGCGCCGGCACGGCGCGGGGCCGGGGTGCGCGGGCGCCGGGACCTCAGGCGAAGGCGCGCCGCACGGCCGGCGCGATCTGCGCCAGCACCTCGTCGCGGGCGGGCGTCGACGGGAACACCAGGAAGAGGTGCGGCACCCCCTCGCGCCGCACGAAGTCGACAGGGACTCCGGATGCCGCGAGCCGGTCGCCGTACTCCTCCGCCTCGTCCGCGAGCGGGTCGACGCTCGCCGCGACGATCACCGCGGGCGCGGAGCCCGTCAGGTCGGGGGCGCGCAGCGGTGCCGCTTCCACGGGCACCGCACCGTCGGCTTCGAGGTACAGACCCCAGTACCACTGCATCCCCTTCGCGGTCAGCGGCAGGTTCTCGGTGTGGGCGCGATAGCTCGGGCGGGTCGGATCGGGCGCGTCGAGCACCGGGCACAACAGCACCTGACACCGGATGCCGGGAGCCCGGCCCTCCCGCGAGCGCAGCGCGAGAGCCGCGGCGAGGTTGCCGCCCGCGCTGTGTCCGGCGACGCCGAGGAGGGCGGGGTCGACGAGCCCTCCTGCGCCGGTCGCGGCGAAGCGAAGGGCCCGGTCGAGGTCGTCGAGCCCGGCCGGAAAGGGGTGCTCGGGCGCCAGACGGTAATCGGCGCTCAACACCTGGGTGCCGGTGGCGAGCGCGAGGGCCCGGCACAGGGCGTCGTTGTTGTCGAGGTTCCCGGCGACCCAGCCGCCGCCGTGGGCGAAGACCAGGGTTCCGCGGTGCCCCGGGCGCGGGCGGTAGAGGCGCAGGGCGAGGCCGTCGGCGTCCAGGTCGATCGACTCGAGCGCCCCGTCGTCGGGCAGGCGGACCCACGACGGGTTCGCGCGCAGCTCGGCGATGCGCGCGGCGTCGTCGCCCTCGGCATCCGTCGCGCCCGAGGGCATAGTGCCCGCTCGAGCGGAGAGTCGCTCGAGGTGCGCGCGCACGGCGGGGTCGGTGATGGCGGGGTGAACGGGCACGGCTCTCCAGAGGCTGGTCGGGTGATGAGCCGAGCGTAAGACCCAGGATGCCGACGACCCGGCGCGACGGCAGAAGCGTTACGCCGCGGAAACACCGGCGTCTTCGGCCGATGCACCCGCCGGGCGTACCGTGCGGCCAGGGCGACCCGACGCCCACGGGAGGAGCACCATGTCGCAGCGCGTCATCGTCACGGGAGGATCCGGCGGCATCGGCGCCGCGATCGTCGAACGGTTCCTGGGCGACGGCGCCCGGGTCGCGGTGCTCGATCGTCGTGCTCCGTCCGAGGCCACGGCATCCCTCTTCTTCTCCGTCGACCTGCGCGATCCGCTCGACACGCGCCGCGCGGTCGGCGAGGCGATCGCGGCTCTCGATGGCGTCGACGTGCTCGTGAACTGCGCCGGGGTGTTCCAGCACGTCTCGCTCCTCGACATCACGGTCGACGACTGGGACCTCGTGCTCGACATCAACGCGCGCGCGACGCTGGTGACGATGCAAGCGGTCGCGCCGGTCATGCTCGAGGCGCGCGCCGGCTCGATCGTCAACATCGCGAGCATGGCCGCCAAACAGGGCGGCGGCGGCGAGGGACATTACGCCGCATCGAAGGCCGCGGTCGTCGCGCTCACGCGCGCGGGGGCACAGGAGTGGGGATGCCACGGTGTGCGCGTCAACGCCGTGTGCCCCGGATACGTGCTCACCGACATGGGCGCCGACACCCGCTCCGACGACGACGTGCGCACGTGGAGCGCGAAGTCGCCGCTCGGGCGGCTGGGCGCGCCCGAGGACGTGGCGGGGGTGACGCACTTCCTCGCGTCGCCCGCGGGCGGCTATCTCACCGGTCAGGCGATCAACGTCACCGGCGGCATGATCATGCACTGACGCGGGCACGTGGCCCCGCCCGGGCCGGGCGAAACTCCTGAGAACCGTCAGCCGCGCCGGCTCGAGCCGCGGGGAATCGGCGCACCGCCGGACCCGACCGGCCTAATCTCAGGAGTATGGCCCGCCGCGACCCATGAGAGAGCCGTCACCGAAGCCGCCGTGCCACCTCCGCCATCGCCTCCGCGAACGACTCTTCGGCACCGTCGCGCCCGCCCGACAGGTTCACACCGACGACGCCGGGCAGCGCGAGCATCTCCTCGGCGAGGGCTGTGGCGAGGGCGATGCCCTCGGCGCGCGGGTCGCGGGCGCTGCGCACGCGCTCGACGAACCCCTCGGGCAGAGCCAGCGTGGTGAACGACTCCAGCAGGTCGGCGGAGGCGTGGTCGACGACCACCGGCACGCACGGGATGAATCGGATGCCGTCTGCGACCTCGTCGATGAACCGGCGCACGGGCTCCGCCCCTCCGGCGTGGTTCACGAAGCAGACATCGGCCCCGGCCCGCGCCTTCTCGCGCAGTCGTGCGGCGCGCCGGTCGACCGGCGGCGCGGCGGGAGAGGCGGCGACCGACACGACGTGTCCGGCGGCCCGGGCGAGGGCGGCGGCCTCGGTGGAATCGAGGTCGAAGACGGGGGCGGCGTCGGGGCGGTGCCCGGTGCGGGTGTGGTCACCCGTGACGCAGTGCACGCCTGCCACCCCCTCCACGGCGAGGGCCGCGAGCTCCCCCTCGATCGCGACGCGGTTGCGGTCGCGCATGTTGAGGCCGGTCCACACGCGCAGGCCTCGTCGCTGCAGCAGGTGGGCGCGGTACGCGGGAGGGAACTGCACGCGCGCGCTTCCCGCGTCGCCAGCGAGGACGGCATCCACTTCTCCGGCGAGAACTCCCGCGCACGCGTCGATCGACGAGACGCTGAGGGCCTTCGCGGGCAGATCGGCCACGACCCAGGGTCGGGTGTCCAGGTCGGCGAGAGTCCGCTCGGCCGCTTCCGTGCGAGGCGCGGGCGGCGGGACGGCCACGCGGTCGATGCCGGACCAGGGCACCGTCCGCCGGGGCAGGAAGACGCACGCGTGCGCGGCGTCGATCTCGCACGAGCCGTCGAAGCCGACCCCGCCGCAGGGGCCGTACTGCATGCGCTTCGGGCACGCGTCGATAAGAGGCAGCACAGTCATGACCGGAGTGTAGGAAGCGCGTGTTTCGGCGAATGTTCATGGCGGCAACATCGCCGAAACGCGGGCTCCCTACGCTCGGGCCTACCCGCTGCAGCCCTCGGAGGTGGCCATGATCACGGCCGGCACCACGTTCGGTACCGACATCGACGACGTCGACTCGCTCGTCGACGATCCGCTGGAGCTCGTCCAGCAGTGGCTCCCGCCCCACGAGGGAGAACTGCGCCCCCTCGCCGCTCTCTCGACCGTCGGGCTCGACGGCATCCCTTCGCTCCGGCACGTCCTGATCAGCGACCGGGATGCCACGGGCGTCTACTTCCACACCGACTCGGCGAGCACGAAGGTCGCCGAGATCGCCGCCAACCCGGTCGCGGCGATGGCCGTGGCGTGGCCCGAGGTCGGCCGCCAGCTCGTCGTGCGCGGAATCGTCGAGCGGGTGAGCGCCGCCGAGGCGGCGGCCGTCTACCGCGAGCGGTCCCGTTACCTGCAGCTGCTCGCGTGGCTGAACACCCACGAGAACGCGCACCTTCCGGCCGAGGCGCGGCACCACCTGTGGGCGGAGTTCTCCGACGCCCACCCCGAGCTCGAGCCACCGGAGCGGTGGGCGGGATTCCGCCTGCGCCCGGTCACCCTGACGTTCTGGCGCGGCGACCCGCATCGGGCAGAGCACGCGCCAGCACTACACGCTCGCCGACGGCCGCTGGTCGGGCCGGATCCTGGCGGGTTGAGTGATGGACATCACCACCGTCAGCTCGTACCGCGCCGCACGCACGCGCGCCGATCTCGCTCTCGCGCCCGGCGAGGTCGTGCTCGCCGGCGGCACCTGGATCATGAGCGAGCCCCAGCCCGGCACCACCGGCTTCGTCGACCTGACGACCCTCGACTGGCCCGACCTCGAGATCACCGACGAGGGCCTGCGCATCGGTGCGACGTGCACCATCGCGCGGCTTCTCTCGTGGGTCGAGCACGAGGCCCCCACCGCCTGGACCTCCCTCGCTCTCGCGCGCCCCGCCGCAGACGCGCTGCTGGCCTCGTTCAAGATCTGGAACACCGCCACCGTCGGCGGCAACGTGTGCCAGGCATTCGCTGCCGGCGCCATGATCGCGCTCTTGTCGACCCTGGATGCCACGGCCGTGGTCTGGACGCCCGACGGCGGAGAACGCCGGATCGCCGTGGCGGACCTGGTGGTCGACAATGCCGCGACCTCCCTGAATCCCGGTGAGATCGTGCGCGCCCTGGACGTTCCGGCCCGCGCGCTGGAGGCGCGAGTCGGCCTGCAGAAGATCGCGCTCGCGGAGCTCGGCCGGTCCGGGGCCGTCGTCACGGCCCGCGTCGACCCCGACGGCACCGCCGTCTTCGTCGTGACGGCGGCGGTGCGCCGGCCCCGCGTGCTGCGCTTTCCGCAGGTGCCCGGGGCGGGAGAGCTCCGGGATGCCGTGGCCGCCGCGAGCGACTTCTACACCGACCCTTTGGGAAGTGCGGACTGGCGCCGGGGCGTGAGCGTCGTGCTCGCCGAACGACTGCGCGCGCGGTTCGCGCGTGAGCTGCAGGAAGGCGTCGCGTGAGGTTCGAGGTCAACGGCGCCCCGGTCGAGGTCGATCCCCGTCCCGGCCAGAGCGCTCGCACGCTGCTGCGCGAGGCCGGCCACGTCGAGGTGAAGAAGGGCTGCGACGCCGGCGACTGCGGCGCGTGCTCGGTGCTGCTCGACGGGACCCCCACCCACTCGTGCATCATCCCCGCGATGCGGCTCGAGGGCCGCGCGATCACCACCGCCGCGGGCCTCGCCCCCGGCGACGAGCTGCACCCGGTGCAAGAGGCCCTGGCGGCAGGCTTCGGCTTCCAGTGCGGGTTCTGCACGCCGGGCATGAGCGTCACGGCATCCACCCTCACCGCCGACGACCTGCCCGACCTCGACCGCCGCATGAAGGGCAACCTGT
Organism: Microbacterium sp. SORGH_AS_0421; assembly: GCF_030818635.1. Classification (NCBI taxonomy): domain Bacteria; kingdom Bacillati; phylum Actinomycetota; class Actinomycetes; order Micrococcales; family Microbacteriaceae; genus Microbacterium; species Microbacterium sp. SORGH_AS_0421. Next base: position 1,367,251 of record NZ_JAUTAO010000001.1, on the reverse strand, counting down.
GCCGCTGCACCGGGTACCGCCCGATCCGCGAGGCGATCCGGGCGTCGGTACTCGGGCCGGTGCGCGAGACGGGCGCACGACCCCCCGAGCCCTCGTGCGGCGCTTCCTGCGACGGTCACGACGAGAAGGTGGCATCCGGACCCGCGACCCCGGCAGGACGCGTCGGCGCCTCCACCGTTCCCGAGGCCGCGCGGCGCATCGTCCAGGGCCGCGAGCCGTTCACCTTCGACGAGCCCGTGCCCGGCGGTCCGGCGCTCGTGCTGCGCGTCGTGACCTCGCCGCACGCGCACGCCCGCGTGGTCTCGATCGACACAGCGGATGCCCTCGCGGTACCCGGGGTCGTGGCCGTGTTCACCCACGAAGACGTCCCCGACGTGCGGTACTCGACCGGGCGGCACGAACACCGCACCGACGACCCCGACGACACCCGCATGCTCGACGACGTCGTGCGGCACGTGGGCCAGCGGGTCGTGGCGGTCGTGGCGGAGACGGCGGAAGCCGCGGATGCCGGATGCCGAGCGATCGCCGTCGAGTACGAGGTGCTGCCCGCGGTCTTCGACCCCGAGCAGGCGCGTCAGCCCGGTGCTCCCCTGCTGCATGCCGAACGCACACCCGACGAACGCGTGATGGAGGCCGGCCGCAACGTCGTGGCCGGGTTCCACGTGGGCCACGGCGGCGACATCGAGGCCGCCCTGGATGCCAGCCACACCACCGTGACCGGCGAGTGGAGGTCGTCGCGCGTCACGCACGCGGCCCTCGAGACGCACGGCGCCGTCGGCTGGCTCGACGACGAAGGGCGCCTGGTGATCCGCTCGTCGACCCAGGTCCCCTTCCTCGCGCGCGACGAACTCGCGCACGTGTTCGGCCTGGAGCGCGATCGCGTCCGCGTGTACGCGACGCGCGTGGGCGGCGGCTTCGGCGGCAAGCAGGAGCTCTTCACCGAAGACCTCACCGCTCTCGCCGTACTGAAGCTCGGGCGGCCCGTCGCCTACGAGTTCTCACGCACCGACCAGTTCGTGCGGGCCTCGCTCCGGCATCCGATGCGCGTGAAGACGACGCTGGGAGCGGATGCCGACGGAACCCTCACCGCGATGAAGATCGACGTGCTGAGCGACACCGGGGCCTACGGCAACCACGCCATCGGCGTGCTCTTCCACTCGTGCGCCGAGTCGACGACGCTGTACCGGGTTCCGGTGAAGTGGATCGACGCCGAGGCGGTCTATACGAACAACCCCCCGTCGGGCGCGTTCCGCGGGTACGGCCTGGGGCAGGTGGTCTTCGCGGTGGAGTCGGCGATGGACGCCCTCGCCGAAGAGCTCGGCATCGATCCCTTCGAGCTGCGGCGGATCAACGCGGTCCGCGAGGGCGACCCCCTGCACCCCGACGATGGCGAGGAACCGCACGAGGAAGACCTCATCTGGGGCAGCTACGGTCTCGACCAATGCCTCGATCTCGCGCAGGACGCCCTGCGGCGCGGCAACGGCGCCGAGGCCCCGGAGGGCTGGCTCGTCGGCGAGGGCATGGCCGCCGCGATGATCGCGACCATGGCCCCGCGCGGGCACATCGCCCACACCAGCGCGACCCTGCGCCCCGACGGCACCTACCTGCTGCGCGTGGGTACGGCGGAGTTCGGCAACGGCACCTCGACCGTGCACCGGCAGATCGCGGCGACGGTGCTGGACGCCGCCCCCGAGCGGCTCGAGCTGTGGGCCGCCGACACCGACGCGGTGCGCCACGACACCGGAGCGTTCGCCTCGGCGGGAACGGTGGTCGCCGGCAAGGCGCTGTACGGCGCCTGCCTCGCGCTGAAGCGGCGCATGCTCGCCATCGCCGCCGACCTCACGCGGAGCGACGCCGCGGAGGCCGAGGTCGTGGCATCCGGAATCCGATCCGGAGGCCAGGTCGTCTCGTGGGCGCAGATCGTCGAGGCCGCAGGCGCCGCGGAACTCACCGCGGACGGGGCGGAGTTCGGAGACTTCCGTTCGCTCGCGTTCAACGTGCACGCGGTCCGCGTGGCCGTCGACCCCGAGACGGGGACCGTGAAGGTGCTGCAGTCCATTCAGTCGGCGGACGCCGGGGTCGTCATCAACCCTGCCCAGTGCCGCGGACAGATCGAGGGCGGAGCGGCTCAGGCCCTGGGCGGGGCGCTCTACGAGGAAGTGCTGGTTGAGGACGGTGTCGTGCAGAACCCGGTGTTCCGCACGTACCGCGTGCCGCAGTTCGCCGACGTGCCCGACACCGAGGTGTACTTCGCCGAGACCGACGACTCCCTCGGCCCGTTCGGGGCGAAGTCGATGAGCGAGTCGCCCTACAACCCCGTGGGAGCCGCGATCGGCAACGCCGTGTCGCGCGCGCTCGGTCGGCGCGGATACGAGCTGCCGTTCTCACGCGACCGCGTGTGGAGGTTGGCGGGCGGGGGCGCCGCCTAGGCTGACCGCTGTGTACGGCATTCCGGCGGACGAGACGTTCGACTTCTTCGAGGGTCGGCGACTGGATGCCGTGACCTTCGGCCGCTACAAGATGTCGCTGTCGTTCGACGAGGGCGTGGGCCTCGACGTCGAGGGGCCTTTGGCGGTGGCGGCACCCGGGAGTGACGAGCACGTGGCAGACGACGCGCGCTCGGTCGCCGCGCCCCTGCTCGACCTGCTCTCGCTGACCGTGACGGGGGTGCGGGTCGACGCGCCCTCGAGCCTCGCGTTGACGTTCGAGAACGGCACGATCGTGCGAGCGATCGATGACCTCGGCCCGTATGAATGCTTCGACGTGCACCACGGTGAGCGCATCTGGATCATGTGATCGCTGGCCCCGTCTGCGGGGTCGCCGCGCCGCGCCCTAGGGAGGGAACGGCCCGCCGGCGCGAGATCAGAGGGGCGTCGCCGAGCCCCGCACGACGATGCCACCGGATGCCGGAACCTCGACGTCCAGTACGCTCGGTCGACCGATGTGTCGGCCCTGCCGGACGGTGAATCCGAACGGAGCAGGCAGACCGACGCGGTCGCGAAGATACGCGCCGAGCGATGCGGCGGCGGAGCCCGTCGCGGGATCCTCTGTGATGTCGGCCACCGGGAAGAGGTTCCTCGCCTCGATCGCCACGCCGTCGGCGATCGCAGCGTCGACGTGGACGACGATGATCGTGCCCTTCCAGCCGCGCTCGTCGAGCAGAGCGCGCACGGGTCCGGGCGCGAACGTGAAGGTGTCGAACGTGTGCTGCTCCCGCACGGCGACGACCGGGTGCAGGTTGCCCGCGAACGATTGGGCCAGCGGCATCCGCTCGTCGAGGTCCGCGTGCGTGAGCCCGAGAAGACCGAGCAGGCGGTCGGCGACGTCTACTTCGAGGTCGACGACGTACGGCTCGACGCTCGTGAACCCGGCCGTGATGCGTCCGTCCGCGGCGCGCTCGGTCGTCACCTCGACGGACCCGGCCGCGGTATCGAACACGAAGGGCCCCGGCCCCTCGGCACCGGCGAGCGCGACGGCGGTCGCGATCGTCGCATGCCCGCAGAACGGCACCTCGTCATCCGGCGAGAAGTAGCGCACGGCGACGCGGCGCCCCTCGCGGGCGCCGACGAACGCGGTCTCGGGGTGCCCCAGATCGGCCGCGATCCGCTGCATCTCCTCGTCGCTGAGGCCCACGGCATCCAGGACGACACCCGCGGGGTTGCCGCCGCCGGGCTCGGCGGCGAAGGCGAGGAGTTCGAGGATGCCAGCAGTCTCAGTCATGACTCGATTCTTCCGCAGGGCGACCGGCGGCCGAGGGGGCCATTCGCGCTCTCGTGGCCTGCGCCAGCGCCCGCACGGCACGAACACGGCGAACAGTGAGGGCGATATCGGCCGCCCGGGAACCACGCTCGACCGACGGGGGTGTCAGCGCGGCTCCGCCCCGAGGTGCAGCACGGCCTCGGCCAGCGCGCGGATCCCCGCCGCCACATCCGCTCCGGCCACGGCTTCATCGGGGTGATGGCTGATGCCGTCGGGGTTGCGCAGGAACAGCATGCCGACGTCGGTGATCGCACCGATCGACATCGCGTCGTGCCCGGCGCGGCTGAAGAGTGTGGGGGCCTCGCCCCCGATACCGGCGCGCACGACATCCTGCAGCAGGAGCGCGCAGAACACGGCCGGGGCGCTGTGCACCTCGCGCGCCGTCCAGCGCAGCCCTCGGCGACCCATGATGGCGTCGAGTTCGCGCGCGATCTCGTCCCACGCGTGATCGCGGGAGTCGTCGAACTCTCCGCGCAAGTCGAGAGAGAAGTGCGCCTCGCCCGGGACGACGTTCACGGCTCCGGGGAAGGCCTCGAGCTGACCTACGGTACCTACGATGTGGTGCTCACCCCGGCAGATGCGCTCGACCGCGAGAGCGGCCTCGCTCGCGCCGAGCAGGGCATCGCGGCGCATGTCGTAGGGCGTGCCGCCGGCGTGGCGGGCCTCCCCCTCGACCACGAGCTGGAACCGCCGCGCCGACGCGATCGACGACACCGCGGCGAGCGCCTGCCCGCTGCGGTGCAGTTCCGGTCCCTGCTCGATATGCGCCTCGAGGTAACCGACGAGCTGCTCGGGGCGCCGCGCGGCCTCGTCTACGCGGCCGGGATCGAGCCCGAACTCACGGAAGGCCTCGCGCAGCGTCGAGCCGTCGGCATCCGTCAACTCCCACCAGGACTCGTCCCACTGCCCGGCCACGGCCGACGACCCCAGCAGGGCCTTGCCGAAGCGCGTGCCCTCCTCGTCGCTGAAGGCGATGACCTCGAGAGCGAAGGGGAAGGGGCTGGATGCCGTCCCCTCGTCGTCGATGCGACGGATCAGCCGCACGACCTCGAGCGCCATCAGCACTCCGACGATGCCGTCGAAGCGTCCGGCGTCCGGGACGGTGTCGAGGTGCGAGCCCATCAGCAGCGCCGGCGCATCGGGGGCTCCGGCGGGCGCGAGGCGTCCGACCTGGTTGCCCGCCGCGTCCTGGCGCGTGGTCATGCCGAGCTCGCGCATCCACTCCGCGGCGAGGCGGTTCACGCGCGCGTGCTCGGGCGAGAGGTAGACCCGGGTGATCGAGCCGGGGGTCGAGGTGACGCGGGCGAGCTCTTCGCAGCGGCCCATGACGCGGCGCGCGGCCGACGCGATGAGCCCGGGCGCGACCTGCAGGCGGGTGGCGGTGGTCACGCGCGAGCTCCCCGCGCAACGACGGACTTCACGACCGAGCCGCCGCGTAGACGCCCTGGGCCGCCTCGACGCCCCCCGCCCGCCGGCACCGCCGCACCGTGGCGCCGCAGCACGGCCTCGAGGGCGGCGAGGGTGGTCAGCACGGCGTCGGTGCGGGCGTTGTACCCCATCGTGCCGATCCGCCAGACGCGGCCGTGGAGCGGACCGAATGAGGTGCCGATCTCGATGCCGAAGTCGCTGAGCAGCTCGCTGCGCACGGCGTCGCCGACCACGGCATCCGGAATCTCCACCGCCACCACGTTGGTCATCTTGTGGGCCACGTCGCCGAAGACGGTGAGCCCGAGGCCTTCGACTCCGGCGAGCATCGCGTCGCCGTGCAGCCGGTGGCGCTCGATCACGGCATCCCGGCCCTCGAGAAGCAGCACGCGGGCGCACTCGCGCGCGCCGTAGAGCATCGTGGTGGCCTCGGTGTGGTGGTTGAGGCGGCGCGGTCCCCAATAGTCGAGGATCATCGCGAGGTCGAAGTAGTTCGAGCGGATGAAGTCGGATGCCGAGGCATCGCCCTCCTCCCGGATTCCGGCCTCGACCCGGGCGCGCGAGCGCACCACCTCGACGGCGCGGTCCGAGAGGCTCAGCGGCGCGGATCCCGACGGCCCGCCGAGGCATTTCTGCAGGCCGGCGGTCGCGGCATCCAGACCCCAGGCGTCCATCTCGAAGGGGTTGCCGCCGAGCGAGGCGGTGGCGTCGGTGTAGAACAGAGCGCCGTGGGCGCGGCAGATCTCACCGATCTCGTCGAGCGGCTGGAGCATCGTGGTCGAGGTGTCGCCCTGCACGCACGCGACGAGGTGGGGCTTCACCCGCTCGACGGCCTCGCGGATCGTCGACACCGGGAAGACCTGTCCCCACGGCACCTCGATCGTGTGGACCTCGGCGAGAGCGCGCTCGGCGATCTCGGCCAGCAGGTGGCCGAAACGGCCGAACACGGGCACGAGCACGCGATCGCCGGGGCGGATGAGCGAGACCATCGCGGCCTCGATGCCCGCGCGACTCGTGCCGTCGATGAGCAACGTCGGCGTCGTTCGTCGTGCCCCAGACCTGGCGGTACAGCTCCTGCGTCTCGGTCATCGTCGCCGTCATGAACGGGTCGTACTGGCCGACGAGCGGCGCCCCCATCGCGCGCAGCACGCTGGGGTACGCCGAGATCGGGCCGGGGCCCATCAGCAGGCGGGCGGGCGGGTCGATCGGGCCGGGGAGGTGGGACATCAGGACTCCGTGGTGCGGGAACGGGTGGTGGGCGAGAGGATCGGATCCGGGCCGCCGGTGGGGCGGTGCGTGACTCCTGAGTTTCTGACCGAAGTGGGGACGAATGCCACCGCCCCCACGGCGTGGGCGAGATTTCTCAGGAGTTCGGCCCGGCCGCGGCGCGACAGAGCGGTCACCGACCGACCCCCGCCCCGGCGGCCTCGGCGAGACGCCGGGCGAGGCGCACGAGCGCGATGTCGGTACCGGCGCGCGAGACGAGGCAGACCCCGACCGGGGCGCCGTCGACGGTGAGCAGCGGCACCGATATCGCGGGCAGCCCCGCGATCGCCGCGGGAGCCGTCATGCGCAGCGTCGCGGCGCGCACGGCGTCGACGTCGGCGGTGCGCTGCGGCGCGGGACCGGGCACGGTCGGGAAGATCAGCACAGCCGCGTCGACCAGCTCGGTCAGGTGCGCGGCGATCGGTTCGAGATCCTCTCGCGCGGCCGCTTCGTCGGCGGCGGTGATGCGCGAGGCGACGTCGAAACGCTCGGCGACGGCGGGACCCACGGCCCCGGGGTGCGCACGCAGCCACTCGCCGTCGTTGCGCCACGCTTCGGCGCCCTGAACCGTGCGGAACGCGGTGAACGCGGCATCGAGATCTCCGCTCGACACCGCCCGGAAGGTCGGCGGGTCGTCGGATGCCGAAAGCCCGGCGAGCAGACGCGAGAACGCCTCGCGGGTCGAGGGCTCCACGCACGCGAGGATCTCCTCGGGCACGAGGAAGCGCCACGGGAGGTCTTCGCCGGAGGCGCCCTGGACGTTCTCGGTCGAGAACGAGCCGTCGTAGCTCAGGCACCACTCGGCGACACGGTGGAGGGTCTCGCCGTCGCGCGTCAGCCAGCCGATCGTGTCGAACGACTGCGCGAGCGGGAGCATGCCCTGGCGCGGGACGAGGTCGTGGGTCGTGCGGAGTCCCCACAGGCCCTGGTACGACGCGGGAACGCGGATGGAGCCGGCCGTGTCGGTCGCGAGACCGATGTCGGCGTGGCCGACGGCGACGGCGGATGCCGGCCCGCTCGACGAGCCGCCGGGGAGGGCGCCGACCACCGCACCGTTGGGCGGGGTGCCGTAGTGCACGTTGTCGCCGGCGATCGAGTAGGCGAACTCGTCGGTGCGGGCGATCCCGCGCAGCGACGCCCCGGCGCGGAGCAGGTCGGCGACGGCGGGGGCCGTGACCTTCTCGGGGCGCGCCTGTTCGAGGTACGTCGGGTTGCCCGCCCCGATGCGGAAGCCGGCGATCGCGAACAGATCCTTCACCGCGACGGTCAGGCCCGCGAGCGGTCCCTCCCACGCGCCCTGCTGGAAGGGGTCGCCGACGCTGCGCCAGATCGTACGGTCGAACGGGGGCGTACGCGGTGCGACGTGGGCCGCGGTGATGAGCCATCGGCCGTCGAACCGCTGCCACACCTGGGTCTGCAGGCCGCGGCCTCCGCCGTGGAAGCGCGAGACCGACATGAGCAGGGCGGCATCCGCCGAGAGCGGCCGGTAGTGCACCTCGGTGATGTCCCGCGGGGGGACGCCTCCGCGCAGCGACCGGAACCCGCTGATCGCGTCGTGCCCGACGAGAAGTCCCGCCGGGTCGCCGCGCAGGGTGTCGGGCCCGGGCGCGAAGAAGGCGTCGAGCGCGTCGAGGTCGTTCGCGACGATCGCGCGCTCGTACGCGTCGAACGCGGCGCGCAGGTCGGCGGGAATCGGCGCGGTGCCGGGCTCCGGCGGGGTCGGCGCCGGCCCGGCGGCGGCGGTGGTGGTCTCGGTCGGCGGGGCCATGGCATCCGTCACGAGCGTCGCCCGCCTCTCAGCTGCGTTGAGTGTCCAAGAAACCCGGATACCCCGGAAAATTGTCCGGGTGTTTTGGACACTCGACCGGAAGGAGCCGCCTCAGGGACGCTCCGCTTGAACGGCGGGCCCGCGGCGTCGACGTCCCGCGGCGCGCGCGCGACACGGGTATCGAAGACCAGGTCGGCGTCGGCGGCCTCGCCACGGGCGAGGGCGGCCGCGAGAACGGGGCTCATGCGATGTCTCCTTCGGAATCGGATGCCAGCGCTTCGGGCTCCACGGCCGGGACACCCGCGAAGTCGGCTTCGCGAATGCGGGCGTGCACCCCCGAGACGATGTCGACGACCTGCGAGATGTCGAAGTCGGTCGCGGCCGACAGGTAGGCGTAGGCGAGATGCTCGTCCATGCCCCACCGCCCGCCCAGAAGCGCGAGAGAAGACCTCACGCACGCGCGCATCGCGGCATCGAGATCGGGGTCCATCCCGGTCGGCACGAGGTAGTCGGGAGTCCGCACCAGCGGGCCGGTGACCTCGCCGAAGGCGGCGCGGGCGGCATCCGCGGGGATGACCTCGAACCGAAGGGTCGCCCGCAACGAGGCCTCGAGTGCGGTGAGCGCGACCTCGCCGTCGCCCTGCGCGAAGTGCGGGTCGCCGATGTACGCGAGCGCCCCCTCGACCTGCACGGGGAGGAAGAGCGTCGTGCCCTCGACGAGCAGGTTGATGTCGATGTTGCCGCCGTGGGGGCCGGGCGGAACGGAGTGCGGACGCTCCTCCCCGGCCACGGCCACCCCCATCGTGCCGAGGAACGGCGCGAGCGGGAACGACACCGCGGGATCCCCGCCGTCGACGAGGGGAAGGGTCCCGTACAGGATGCCATCACGCTCAGCGACCGCGGTGAACACGCTGACGTTGTGCTCGCCGCGCGGCAGCTCGCCGACGAGGGCGCCCTTGCCGTGACGGTTCGAGATCACGCCGTACGGCACGCGCGGGACGAGCGATTCGACCGTGATCTTCAGGAGGTCGCCGGGGTGCGCCTCTTTCACGTACACCGGGCCGACGACGACGTGCGGCCCGTCGGCGAAGGGGTCTCGAGCCACGGATGCCGCGATCTCGATCGCGTCGCGGAGCACCGCGTCGGCGGCGACGCCGTGCGCGGCGAAGTACGCGGCCGGGTCTTTGCCCTGGTCGTCGAGGATGCCCTCGTGGCTGACGGTGTCGATCGTGACGCTCTCTCCCGACGAGATCTCGAGCACGGGGGCGTCGGTCGCGCAGGGCAGACGACCCCACAGCACGGTGTCGGGCGCGGCGGGGAGGTAGTGGGCGGCGGGGATCGGACCGACGCCGGGCTGGAGGATAGGGACGACCGAGCCCTGCCCGCCGACGAGCTCAGGTGCCCGTGCAGCCGTCGAGTCACGGCGGTCGAGGCCGCCCTGCGCACCGGGTGCTCCGGTCGTCGTCGACATCGTCACGCCTCCACCGTCGCGGCCGCGCGCAGCAGCTCGCGACCCTCGCGCTCGGTGACCGCGGCTCCGCGCCGGTACACCGAGGCACCTCGCAGCCAGGTCTCGCGAACCACCCCGGTGAGTGTCTGGCCGTGCCAGGGCGAGACGGGGTTGCGGTACTCGAGGGCGGCCGCGTCGACGACGAACTGCTCGTCGGGAGCGAACGCCACCAGGTGAGCGGGGGCGCCGGGGGCGATGACGCCGAGCCCCTCCAGGCCCGCGATGCGCGCGGGGCCGGTCGTCATCAGGGGCAGCAGCGACTCGAACGCGAGTCCCCGCTCTCGAGCGGTGGTGTGCACGGCCGAGAGGCCGGTCTGCAGCCCCGCGATACCGCCCCAGGCCAGGCCGAAGTCGGGGTTTCCCTTCAACTCGACCGTCGCGGGTGAGTGATCGCTGACGATCGCGTCGATCGTTCCGTCGACGACGCCCGCCCACAGCAGGTCGCGGTTGTCTCCGCCGCGGATCGGCGGGCAGCACTTGAATGCTCCCGCGCCGTCCGGTACGGCCGAGGCGTCGAGGGTGAGGTAGTGCGGGCAGGTCTCGACGGTGAGCCGCACGCCCTCCGCTTTCGCGGCGCGGACGGCGTCGAGGGCTCCCCCGTCGGAGACGTGCACGATGTGCGCCCGGGCGCCCGTGCGGCGGGCGGCATCGATGACACGGAGGATCGCGGCGCGCTCGCTCAGCGGCGGGCGACTGGCCTCGAAGTCGCGGTAGTGGGGGCCCAGCGCACCGTCGGCGTGCAGGTGGGCCGGGTCTTCGGCGTGGACGATGAGCAGTGCGTCGAACTCGGCCAGCTCGGCGAGACAGCGCTCGAGCTGCTCGGGATCGAGGTGGCCGAACTCGTCGATACCGCTGGGCGACAGGAAGCACTTGAAGCCCACGACCCCGGCGTCGGAGAGCTCGCGCAGCGAGCCGAGGTTCTCGGGCACCGCGCCGCCCCAGTAGGCGACGTCGACCGCGAGCTTTCCCCCGGCGGCCCGGCGTTTGGCATCCAGGGCCTCGACGGTCGTGGTGACGGGCAGGCTGTTCAGCGGCATGTCGACGACGGTCGTGACGCCCCCCGCAGCCGCCGCGGCCGTGCCCGTGGCGAAGCCCTCCCACTCGGTGCGTCCGGGTTCGTCGAGGTGGACGTGCGAGTCGACGAGCCCGGGCAGAAGCACCGCGTCGGCGGGCAGCACCGTGTCGGCGGAAACGTCGAACGGCTCGAGGGAGGCGATCACCCCTTCGTCGATGACGACCGTGGCGGGCGCGAAGACCCCGTCGACGAAGACGCGGCGGGCGGCGATCCGGGTGCTCATGCCGTTCACGCTAAGCGCCTCGCGTTTCGCCGATGTAACCGTCATCAACATTCATGCGAACACCTGCGCGGTGATCGCGGTGCGAGGCGCCGTCAGCGCGTCGTCCCGGTCTCCCGGCGCCCCGTGGCGCACGTCGAACGCCCGCGGCGGGCGCGCGTACTCATCGCGCTTGCTCGTACCGAGGCCCATGCGCACCATCCCGGATGCCATGCCCACCGCCGCCGCCACCCCGTCGACGACCGGCACCCCGACGCGCGCCGTGAGCTCGGCGCACAGGTCCGCCATACCCGCGCAGCCCAGCACGATGACGTCGGCACCGCGCGCGGCGGCCTCGGCACTGCGGGTCGCGATGGTCTCGACCGCGGTCGAGGCGGTGTCCTCGAGGTCGAGCACGGGAATCCCCGTCGCGGCGAGCGAGACGCAGGCCCGCTCCATGCCGTACCGCGACACGAGGTCGTGCGCGCGCCCCAGCGTCCGGCTGAGCGTCGTGACCACCCCGAAGTGCCGCCCCGACACCGCTGCCAGGTGCATCGCCGCCTCGGCGATACCCACGACCGGCACCTCGACCAGCTCGCGCGCCGCGTCGAGCCCCGGGTCGCCGAAGCAGGCGATCACGTACGCGTCTGCGGGGTCGATTCCGTCGCGGTCCGCCGCGATCAGCTCGACCACGGCGGCGGCCGCCGCGATCTCGTCGGTGTGGCTCTCGATCGCCGCTGCCCCGACGCTCGGGCACACGGCATCGACGATCACATCGGGTCCCGCCACCCCCCGGGCGGCGTCCGCGATCTTCGCGGTCATCGCCCGGGAGGTGTTGGGGTTGATGAGCAGGATCCTCACGCGAGCGCCTCGCGAGAAGTCGCACCGGGAGCCGCGGCATCCGGAACCGTGTTCGTCACGACGGCGACCGGAGCCGAGACGGCCGACGGCTCGGATGCCGTGGTGGCGGCGGCTCCGTCGACGGTGCCGTCGGAGATGCCCTCGGTCTCGCCGTCGAACGTCGGGATGCGGGGGTCGAGACGCTCGAAGAACAGGAACAGCACGTAGCCGAGACCGCAGCCGATGAACCAGCTGTAGTCGCTGATGGCGGCGATGTTGAACAGGCCCAGGTCGGCGAAGAGCTTCGGGAAGATCGCGATCGCGACCGTCGGAACACCCGCGAAGACGACGGCCTTGACCGCGTTCGGGTTGAAGCCGTTGCGGTACCAGTAGGGCCCCTGAGTGTCCATCGTGAACATCGCGTCGACCTTCACCCGCTGGCGAGCGGCGATGTAGTAGCCGGCGATCAGGATGCCGAACAGCGGGCCGATCAGCGCGCCCAGCACACCGAGCGAGTAGTGGATGGCGTCGGCGTTGGAGTACCAGTTCCAGGGCATGAGGAAGGTCGACCCGACGGCGGCGATCATGCCGCCCGCGCGCCACGAGATCTTCTTCGGGGCGACGTTGGAGAAGTCGAAGGCGGGCGAGATGAAGTTGGCGACGATGTTGATGCCGACCGTGGCCGTGACGAAGGTCAGGCCGCCGAGCAGGATCGCGAAGGGCGTGTCGATCTGCTCGACCGTCTTGATCGGGTCGGTGATGAGCGCACCGAACACCGGCACGGTGGCCGACGCAGTGATGACGGTCAGCAGCGAGAAGAACATGAAGTTGATCGGCAGACCCCAGAAGTTGCCCTTCTTGACCGCCTCGAAGCTCTTGCCGTAGCGGGCGAAGTCGCCGAAGTTCAGCATCGGGCCGGAGAAGTACGACACGACGAGGGCGATGGCGGCGAACATGACCGGGATGGACGCCCAGAAGTCGAGCTGGGTCGTCGAGAGCGTGAAGGAGATGTTCTGGACGCCGGCCTGCGACACGAGGTAGACGGCGAGGATGATCATCACGACGTAGACGGCGGGGCCGGCCCAGTCGATGAAGCGGCGGATGACCTCCATGCCGTTCCAGAAGAGCAGGAACTGCGCGACCCAGAGGATCGCGTAGGAGATCCAGCCGAGCGCCGACAGGCCCGCGAACGAGACGTCGAGCAGGGCCGCGGAGCCCGGGATGAACTTCAGGAAGATGATGTTGAGCGACTCGGCCGCGAGGAACGTCTGCACCCCGTACCAGGCGATGGCGATGAGTCCACGGATGATCGCGGGGATGTTGGCACCCCGGATGCCGAAGACCACTCGGTTGATGACGGGGTAGGGCACGCCCGTCTTCTGACTGGGCTTGGCGACCATGTTCGCGAAGACCTGCACGATGACGATGCCCGCGATGAGGGCGACGAAAACCTGCCACGACTGCAGACCGAGCGCGAAGAGCGAACCGGCGGTGACGTAACCGCCGACCGAGTGCACGTCGCTCATCCAGAACGCGAAGATGTTGTAGCTCGACCACTTCTGCTTCCGCAGGGGCGCGAGGTCTTCGTTGGCGAGACGATCGTCGTAGTGGGGCTTCATGTTGCCACCCCCGTGGGGGTGGCCTGCTGCCTCCACGAGATCGTGGGGGCCGGTGAGCGGGGTCGAAGTCATGTCAATCCTCTCAGGACGATGGATGCCACGACGTGGAGTCCGCGGCCGGAGTGGAGCTCTGATGTGAAGTTATTGGTTCACACCACCGCGGCGGTTTCGCGTTTGTAACGAGCATGTGAAGTCGCTCGTTCACACCCTCGGCGATCCTTAGACTCGGGGCATGCCGCAGCCATCCCTCGCCGACGCCGTCGAGACTGCCGCTGCCGCCGCTGCCTCCCACGAATCCGAGGCCACGACCTCCGTCGGCACCCGCATCCGCGACCTGCGGCAGGCGCGCGGCATCTCGGCACGCGCCCTCGCGAAGACCCTCGGCATCTCCCCCAGCGCCGTCTCGCAGATCGAGCGCGGCGTGATGCAGCCGAGCGTCTCGCGCCTCATCGCCATCACCGACGCCCTCGGCGTTCCGCTCGTCGCGGCCTTCGACCCGGCATCCGGTCGTTCCGTCGAACCCGCCGGCCCCTCGGGGTTCACCCTGCAGCGCGCGGGCCAGTCGCCCGACATCGTGCTCGACAGCGGGGTGTCGTTCCGCCGGCTCACTCCGGGGTCCTCTCCCGGCGTCGACTACTTCGAGTCGATCTACCCGCCCGGAGCGGCCGCGCACGGCGCCGACGGGCTGTTCCACCACGAGGGGTACGAGGTCGGCACGGTCGTCGCGGGCGAGCTCACCATCGACTTCGAGGCCGAGCGCGTGATCCTGCGCGCCGGCGATGCCATCAGCTACCCCTGCTCGGTCCCCCACCGCCTGCACAACACCGGTGACGCGGACGCCGTGGCGCACTGGCTGATCGTGCACGCCTGACGCAGGGCCCGGCTCACTACCCGCGGCGTCTCGCGTCACCAGAACAGGGGAAGACAACCACGACAGGCCGCAACCGGTCGCAACGGCCTGTTCTCATGACATCCCCTGTTCTCGTGACCGCGAACCCCGCCCGGGATGTTGCCCACAGCAACATCGCCGACACATCCCGCCACAGCCGCGTAACGCGCACCGCCTAGCGTGGCGCGTATGCACCTCTCCGACTTCAACGCCGCCGACGATGCCGAAGCCGTCGCCGTCGCCCGCGTCTGGGCCGACGTTCCGGGCTGGGTCAACGCCGTCGTCGCAGGCCGCCCCTACGCGAGCGTCGACGCCCTCGCCGCCTACGCCGGAGACCTCGCCGCCGCGTGGTCGCCTGCCGACCTCGAGGCAGCTCTCCACGCCCACCCCCGTATCGGCGCGAAAGTGTCGGGCGACGGGGCCGAGGCCGCGGCATCACGTCGCGAGCAGGGCTCGATGGCATCCGCCGCCGACGATGACGTGGCGGCCATCGCCGCGGGCAACGCCGCGTACGAGGAGCGGTTCGGTCGCGTCTTCCTCATCCGCGCCGCCGGACGCACGCCGAGCGAGATGCGCGCCGAGCTCGAGCGCCGCCTCGGCAACGATCCCGACGCCGAGACCATCGAGGCCACGCGCCAACTCGCCGAGATCGCCCTGCTGCGCCTGCGCACGACCTTCGCCGACGACGCTCCCGCCGAACCCGAGGACGCCGAATGAGCCACGTCACCACCCACATCCTGGATGCCGTGACCGGCACGCCCGCGGCCGGGGTCGCCGTGTCGCTCGCCCGCCTGAACGGCGCCTCCGTCGTCGAGGGCGTGACCGACGCCGACGGCCGCCTCGCCCTGGGCCCCGAGCGGCTCGACGACGGCGACTACGCGATCACCTTCGCCACCGGCGCGTACTTCCGCGGGCGCGACGTCGCGTCGTTCCACCCCGTGGTCACGGTCGCTTTCACCGTCTCGGGCGAGCCGCACCTGCACGTGCCGCTGCTGCTCAGCCCCTTCGCCTACTCGACCTACCGCGGCAGCTGAGGAGCGATATGAAGGTCATCGTCATCGGCGCGGGCGTCGGCGGAACCTCCGCCGCGCTCGCCCTGCAGAAACTCGGCCACGAGGTCGTCGTCTACGACCGCATGCGCGAGAACAAGCCGGTCGGCGCGGCGCTGTCCCTGTGGTCGAACGGCGTGAAGGTGCTGAACTGGCTCGGCCTCGGGCCGCAGGTGGCCGCCCTCGGCGGCCGCATGGACGACATGGCCTACTACGACGGCCACACCGGCGACGAGATGTGCCGCTTCAGCCTCGCCCCGGTCACCGAACAGACCGGCCAGCGCCCCTACCCCGTCGCCCGCGCCGACCTGCAGCAGCTGATGATGGATGCCGTCGGCTCCGACATCATCCACCTCGGCAAGCAGCTGGTCGAGGTCACCGACGACGGCGAGACCGTCACCGCCGGCTTCGCCGACGGCACCACCGACACGGCCGACCTGCTGATCGGTGCCGACGGGGCCCGCTCGATCGTGCGCGACTACGTCACCGAGCCCACCGGCATCCGTCCCGAGCGCACCTACTCGGGCTACGTCAACTACAACGGCCTCGTCGCGGCCGACGAGCGCATCGGACCACTCGACCAGTGGACGACGTACGTCGGCGACGGCAAGCGCTGCGCCGTGATGCCCGTCGCGGGCGACCGCTTCTACTTCTTCGTCGATGTGCCCGGCCCGTCTGGAGTCGTCGAAGACCGGATGACGGCCCTCGAGCACGCGTTCGGCTCCTGGGGCGCGCCCGGTGTGCGCGCGCTCCTCGACGGGATCGACCCCGAGGCGTCGCTCAACCGGGTCGAGATCTGGGACATCGACCCGTTCGACACCTGGGTGCGGGGACGCGTGGCCATTCTCGGTGACGCGGCGCACAACACCGCCCCCGACATCGGGCAGGGCGCCTGCTCCGCCCTCGAAGACAGCTTCGCCCTCGGCATCGTGTTCGCGACCTCCACCCTCGGCGTGGAGGACTCGCTGAAGCGGTACGAGCGCATCCGCACGGAGCGGGCGGGCGACCTCGTGCTGCGCGCCCGCAAGCGCGCCCATGAGACGCACGCCTTCGACGTCGCCGCGACGCAGGCCTGGTACGACGGCCTGCGCCGGGAGGACGGCACGGGCGTGATCCGCGGGATCGTTGGCAATATCGAGGGCAGTCCGGTCGAGCTGGGCGCGAGCGTGATGCGCTGAGGACCGCCGGGATTCTCCCGCCGTTCCGCATGGCGGCGTCCGGCGACGACGCCCCGGATCCTCATCCCGAGCAGCCGACTTCACCCGGGTGAACACCGCTGCGAAAAGTCGAAGAGTCCTCACTCCCAGCCGCGCGAAGGCACTATCTTCGTCGGCGAGAGGGGGCTCTCGTGTCGAGATTTTCCGTCGATCCCGAGGCGTTGCGCGCTACTGCCGCGCATCTCGATCGCGTCCGTGACTCCGCGGGCGCGTTCGTGGAGACGTGTCCGGCTGAGCTCGGTCACGCTGACCTGGCTCAGGCCACATCGCGTCTCGCCATCGACATGGCCGGCTCGTGGAGAGACGCGACCGAAGATCTGACAAACCTCGCCGAGCGGCTGAGGCAGAGCGCCGACCTCTACGAACGGACGGACCAGGATCTCGTCGTGCCGGGTGAGGCGGTCGACGGATGACGGAGCTCGGGCACACATCGGACCCCGTCGAGCTCGTCCCCGGTTCCGTGGGCGGCATCGACGAATTCGTGTCGCAGTGGCGCGAGCGTGCCCGCGCGGCGGATGACATCGCTGCCCAGCTTCGGGGACTCACCGCGCCGGAAGGCTGGGAAGGCGCCGCCGCGGAGGGGTTCGCCGCCCGGCTTGCCGACGTCAGCACGCAGTGGGACCAACTCGCGGACTCGCTGCAGACGGCTGCTGAGGCACTGGACCGGTACGCCATCGTTCTGGGGTGGGCCCAGCAGAAGGCCGGCGACGCCATCGCAATGTGGGAAACCGCAAAAGCACAGACCGCGGCGGGTATCGACAGCTACCGGCAGGCCGAACGCGAGGCTGGCGCGACAGGAATCCTTCCGCTGTACAGCGACGCTGGTGCCGCAACGCGAGCTGATGCCCAGAGCCTCCTCGCGTACGCACGCTCCGAGGTCCACCTCGCTGGCGATACAGCCGCCCACGCCGTGACCGCCATCACACCGCCCGAACCGCTCACGTGGGAGAGCGCGGGCACGCTTCTCCTGGCATCGCTCGTCGTTCAGGTTCAGATGCAGTGGGACACTCTGGCCAGTCTCGTGAATGGCACCGCCTCGGTCGGCAATGCGATCCTGCGCAACCCGGACGCGCTCCTCGCGCTCCTCGGCGGCGCAGCGATGATGATCGGTGGGGGCGCGACGGTCCTCGGCGGCGGTGGCTTGGCCGCGACCGGAGTCGGAAGCATTCCGGGAGGGGCTGCCGTCGCCGGTGGTTTCGCGGTCGCCGGCGCCGGGGGCGCGTTGGCTGCCGCCGGGGCCTCGAAGCTGGCGGGCGAAGCCACGGGTAGCGCCGGTGTCATGCTGATGGAGAAGAACCATGGCGTGGACCGGGGTGACTCGCGAGATGAGAGCGGACATTTTGCTCGCGGGCAGGATTCGAAGCCGTGGACCGACAAGGAGAAGCAGGGGTTAGACGAGATCGAAGCCGAAGAAGGACGGAGCGTCCTTCGGAACACCGTACGAGCGTCGCTGGGAGGTTCGACTCAACACCGCTACTTCGATGGGTTCATCCGGCGCCCGGATGGCACCTATTCTGCGGTGGAAGTGAAGAGTGGCACAGCCATCGAAAAGTACCTCAGGAATGAAGGAAATCAACTCGGCTTCGACCAGGCCATCAGTCCGACAAACCCGGCGACGGCCACTCTGAATGGAGAAGTCATTCAAATTACCAACGTTATTTTGAAGGTGGTCCCGAAATGAAACGCCACTACTACACCATGGACGGAAGTTCCATGGAGTTCGGCTCCGATTTTCGCGGACCGCGGGAGCAGATCGCTCATCTCCTCGGTCTCCTGCAGCCTGATAAGAGATCGACATTCATTCTCGGCCCCATGCCTGACGAGGCGAACTTTGTCGAATACGTGTACCGAGGTGGCAGCCCCGTCTACCTCCAATGCGCCGGAACCTCCGACGCCATGACGATCGAATGGCACAAATACGACGACGACGGCCAAGACCGGCACTACATCGTCGGTCGAGGCGGTGACCACTCCGGAGAACCAACCGCTGAGATTCCCTACTTCGACGGAAAGTACACGGCGACCGTTTATCCCGACGAGGTGTTCGCACTCGACGAAGCGACCGACATCTTCTTCCATTACTACGAGACCGGCGAGATCCCAGCGCGGGTACGAGTTGCGCTGGTACGACTTGACCTGGCCGAAGACCCAGACATGACCATCCGCTTCGACGGCGACCGCCACGCGCAGCTGGTCGACACACTCCGCGACGCCACCGTGGCCATCGAGGGCCACCTCGACGACCTCGACGCCGCCGTCACCGCGGGGCGCGCCGAATGGACGGGGGCCGCACGTAGCGCCTACGACTCAGCCCAGCGACAGTGGTCGGAATCGCTCGCGCGGATGAACGCGAGCCTGGCCGACGCCATATCCGGACTGGACGCCGCGAGATCGGCCTTCGAGACCACCGAGTCCTTGGCCACTCGCCTCTGGACCTGAACCGGATCGCACCGGTGTGTCACCGTATGACGCACGACCGCCGGTCGGGGCGGCCCCGCGTGGCACCGTGGATGCGACGTATCCGCACCGCTCACGCCGCCGGGAGGCCCCATGTCCGAGTACTTCGATCGCACCGCCGACAAGACGTACACCAAGGTCTACAAGGCTGAGACACCCGACATCCTGGCCGCGTTCGCCGCGTTCGATCAGGCCGTGTTCGCCCCCGAAGGGCGCGCCATCCCGCTGAAGTACCGCGAGCTCATCGCCCTGGCCGTCGGCATCACGACCCAGTGCGTCTACTGCATCGACGGTCACTCGCAGAACGCCGTCAAGGCGGGCGCCACCGAGGCGGAGCTCGCCGAGGCCGCGTGGGTCGCGACCGCCATCCGCGCGGGCGGTGGCTACGCGCACGGACGCCTGGCGTTCAAGCTCGCCGATGACGCCCGCCCCCACCAGCACTGACCCCGTGACGGACGCGCCGTCGACCCAGGCTGCCGAGACCGGAACACCGCAGCCCGGCCCGCTCGAGACCGAAGCACTCGAGCACATCCGCGCGCTCATCCGCATCGACAGCGTCAACACGGGCGACGCGGCCACGATCGGCGACGGCGAGACGCGCGCCGCGCTCTACGTGAAGAAGCATCTCGACGAGGTCGGCTACGAGACGGTCCTCGTCGAGCCCCGGCCGGGTCGGGCGAGTGTCATCGCCCGGTTGCCGGGTTCGGATCCGGATGCCGGAGCCCTGGTCGCCCACGCCCACCTCGACGTCGTGCCGGTTGCGGCGGAGGACTGGACGCATCCGCCGTTCGGGGCCGAGATCCACGACGGCCTGCTGTACGGCCGCGGCGCGGTCGACATGAAGGACTTCGCGGGGATGCTGCTCGCGATCGCCCGGGCCTTCCGTCGCGACGGCGTCGTCCCCCGCCGCGACCTGATCTTCGCCTTCTTCGCCGACGAGGAGGCCGGGGGTGTGTGGGGCGCCCGGTGGATCGTGCAGAACCGCCCCGAGGTGTTCGCCGGCGCCACCGAAGCGCTCAGCGAAGTCGGCGGCTTCTCGCTGCCCCTCCCCGGCGATCGCCGCGCCTACCTCGTGGCGACGGCCGAAAAGGGAGTGACCGTCGCGACGCTCACCGCCCGCGGATCCGCCGCCCACGGATCGCGGCCGACGAGCGACAACGCCGTGGTCCGTCTCGCGCAGGCCGTCGCGGCGGTCGGTGTGCACCGCTTCCCCGCCGTGCGCACGGCCACGCTCGAACGCTTCCTCGAGGTGTACGGGCAGGCGAGCGGTGAGCCGCTCGACACCGACGATCTCTCGCGCCTCGGGTTCGCGGCATCCGTCATCGATGCGGGCACGCGCAACACGGCGTCGCCCACCGTGCTCGCCGCCGGGGGCAAGATCAACGTCATCCCGGCTGCGGCGAGCGCGACGCTCGACGTCCGCGTGCTCCCCGGGCAGGCCGAAGCGGTCAGAGCACAGCTCGCGGACGTGGTCGGCGACGACATCGAGGTCGTGTGGGCGCGAGACATCCCGGCCACCGAGTCGCCCGTCGACGCACCGCTGCTGAAAGTGCTCCAGGATGCCGTGACGGCGGAGGACGCGGGCGGAACGGTCGTGCCGTACCTGCTGCCGGCGAGCACCGATAACAAGCACCTCGCCCGTCTCGGCATCCGCGGGTACGGGTTCGTCCCGCTGCGGGTTCCCGCGGACTTCGACGTGTTCGGGCAGTTCCACGCCGCCGACGAGTGCGTGCCGGTGGACGCGCTGTACTTCGGTACGCGCGTGACGGCGCGGATCCTGCGCGACGCGTGAACCGGCTCTCACCTCGGGGGCGCTGAGCCCGTCGAACGGTTCCTTCGACGCGCTCAGGAACCCCGGCGCGGGGTAGCTCGCGCGGCTCCGCACCACCAGCGTGTTACCCCGCGTGGCGATGCATTGCGCGGCGTGGCGGAGCGTTGCGACGTGTGAAACGACGCCTCGCGGGCACTCCCGAAGGCGATCTAGCGTGTCGGTCACCCCCGGGGCCCCGCCCCGGTTCGGAGCCCGAGGAGCACGCCATGACCACCACCGCGCCGGCACCCGCCGCCCGCCCGACAACGACACCGCCCGACGGCAGGATCGACCTGGGCACCGTCACCGTCGTCCCCACCCGCCACTGGTGGCGCTGGATCCTCAGCGCCCTGCTGTTGTTCGTCGTCGCCCAATTCGCCTGGAGCCTCGTCACGAACGAGCAGTACATGTGGGGCACGTTCGCGCAGTACTTCTTCTCGGAGCCCGTGCTCATCGGCGTCGGTTACACGCTCGGCCTGACCGCCATATCGTCGGTCGTCGGGTTCGTGCTCGGCACGCTGCTGGCCCTCGGCCGCCTGTCGCGCTCGCCATTGGTGAGTGCGGTCGCGTGGGGGTACATCTGGTTCTTCCGCTCGGTGCCGTTGATCGTGCAGATCATCGTCTGGTACAACCTCGGCTACTTGTACCCGACGCTGGGGCTGGGCACTCCCTTCACCACCGACTTCTGGATCGTGGAGTTCCCGACGGTGCAGATCATCAGCGCGTTCGCCGCGGCGATCCTCGGCCTGGGGCTCCACCAGGCGGCCTACTCGGCCGAGATCATCCGCGGGGGGCTCGTGTCGGTCGACCCCGGCCAGCACGAGGCGGCGGCCGCACTCGGCATCCCGGCATCCCGTCGCCTGTTCCGCATCGTCCTGCCGCAGGCCATGCGCTCGATCGTCCCGAACGCCACCAACGAGGTGATCGGTCTGGTCAAAGGCGCCTCCGTCGTGTTCGTCATCGCGATCCCCGAGCTCTTCTACGCGGTACAGGTCATCTACAACCGCAACAGCCGCGTGATCCCGCTGCTGCTCGTCGCGGTCGTCTGGTACACCCTCATCACGACGATCCTGAGCGTCGCGCAGTACTACATCGAGCGGTACTACGCCCGGGGCTCCGCGCGGGCGCTGCCGCCGACGCCGGTGCAGCGCGCGCGACGGTGGGTGAGCACGCAGTGGGCGCGTTTGGGCGACCCTCCCCCGGGAGGGACGGATGCCAGGGGCCCGGCACGCGCCGGATCGTTCGGCGCGGAGGCAACGGATGCCGGGACCCCGGCCATCGAGAAGGGGACCGCCGCATGAGCACCGTCATCGAGACCCGCGGACTCGTCGAGATCCACAACGTGCACAAAGCCTTCCACGGCGTTGAGGTGCTGAAGGGCATCGACCTGACCGTGCAGCCCGGCGAAGTCGTGGCGCTGCTCGGGCCCAGCGGGTCGGGCAAGTCGACGCTGCTGCGCACCATCAACCACCTCGAGCGCGTGGACGCCGGATCGGTCACGGTCGACGGCGACTTCATCGGCTACGAGTTGCGCCACGGCAAGCTCCACGAGCTGCGCGAGCGCGAGATCCTGCAGCGGCGGACCCGCGTGGGCATCGTGTTCCAGCAGTTCAACCTGTTCCCGCATCTCACGGCGCTGGAGAACATCACGGAGGCGCCGCTCGCGCTCAAGCGCCTCGGCAAGGAGGACGCCCGCGAGCTCGCCCTCGGCCTGCTCGACCGGGTCGGACTCGCGGACAAGGCCGATGCCTACCCCCGCCAGCTCTCGGGCGGCCAGCAGCAGCGGGTCGCGATCGCCCGCGCACTCGCGCTGAAGCCCCAGGTGCTGCTCTTCGACGAGCCGACGAGCGCGCTCGACCCCGAGCTCGTGGGCGAGGTGCTCGACGTCATCCGCGACCTGGCGAACCTCGGCACGACGCTCATCATCGTCACGCACGAGATCGGCTTCGCCCGCGAGGTCGCCGACCGGGTGGTCTTCCTCGACCAGGGCCGCGTCGTCGAGCAGGGCACGCCTGATGAGGTCCTCGCCCGGCCGCAGCATCCGCGCACGCGGGAGTTCCTCGCGAAAGTCCTCGGCTGACGCGACCTTCCCGCGGACGCTTCGACAGGCGCAGCGACCGCTCCCCCCAGGTCCCTGAGCCCGTCGAAGGGACCGATACCCACCACCGCGGACGCTTCGACAGGCTCAGCGACCGCTCCCCCTCTGACCACCCGATAACCCCACCAGGAGACACACCATGGCACTCAGCAAGAAACAGGGCATCGCGATCGGCGTGATCGCCGCGGCGGTCGTCGCCGTCGTCGGCGTCGGCACCGCGATCGGCCTCAACCGTCCGGCCGAAGCGGTCGCCGCGCCCGAGCCTTCGGCATCCGCCTCCACCGGCGAGATCGAGTGGGTGCACACCGACGCCGTTCCCGACGCCGTCGCGGCACTGAAGGCGAGCGGCTTCCAGCCCATCGAACCGGGCAAGCTCACGGTGGCGGTCGGTGCGTTCGTGCCGCCGCTGAGCTACGTCCCCGACGGCGAGACGCTGCCCGCCGGCACCGAGCCGAACATCGGCTCGCTCATCGCCGAGAGCCTGGGCCTGGAGTACAACCCGGTCGTGGTGGCGTGGGCGGACTGGCCCCTCGGCATCCAGTCGGGAAAGTACGACCTCATCACCTCCAACGTCACCGTGACCGAAGAACGCAAGGAGCTGTACGACTTCGCGAGCTACCGGCAGGATCTGCTGGGCTTCTACGTCCGTGCCGACAGTCCGATCTCGAGCATCGAGAAGGCCGACGACATCTCGGGCCTCAAGGTCATCGTCGGCTCGGGCACCAACCAGGAGAAGGTGCTGCTGAATTGGAACGAGGAGCTCACCGCCGCGGGCAAGGCCCCCGCCGAGCTGCAGTACTACGACGACAACGCCGCCGCGAGCCTCGCGCTCAAGTCGGGCCGGGCCGACGCGACCTTCGGCCCCAACGCGACCGCCGCGTGGGCGGCGAAGGAGACCGGCGAGACGAAGCTGGCGGGGATCATTCCGGGCGGCTGGCCGCTGCACGCCGACATCGCCGCGGGCACCAAGAAGGGCAACGGCCTCATCGAGCCCGTGCAGATCGCGCTGAACGCGCTCATCGAGAACGGCACGTACGCCGAGGTGCTGAAGGTCTGGAACCTCGAGTCCGAGGGGATCGAGATCTCGCAGATCAACCCGCCGGGACTGCCGAAGTCCTGACCGCCCGCGCGGCCCGCTCCTTCACGGGGCCGGGCCGCGCGCTGTTTCTGATCGAATGGATGCCATGACCACCTCGCTCCCCGCCCCGCACGACCCACGGCCTGGGGGCCTGACGATCCGTCTCGTCGAGCCGCACGAGCACGCCGAGGCGGGCAGGATCACGGCCGAGGCCTATCGCCACAGCTACGAGGGGCTGACCGAGGGCTACCTCGCGTCGCTGGCCGACGTCGAGGGCCGGGTCGCGCAGGGCGAGGTATGGGCGGCCCTCGACGGCGACGAGATCGTCGGCACGGTCTGG
Organism: Microbacterium sp. SORGH_AS_0421; assembly: GCF_030818635.1. Lineage (NCBI taxonomy): Bacteria > Bacillati > Actinomycetota > Actinomycetes > Micrococcales > Microbacteriaceae > Microbacterium > Microbacterium sp. SORGH_AS_0421. Next base: position 1,342,852 of record NZ_JAUTAO010000001.1, on the reverse strand, counting down.
GTCCCCCGGCCCGGCGAGCGCCTGTCGCCCCTGGCCCGGGAGGGCGAGCTGGACTTCCGGCAGCTGGCCGTGGCGCCCGTGGCCCGCGGACGCGGGGTGGGCGAAGCGCTGACCCGGCACGTGCTCGCGCTGGCGCGCGGGCGCGGCGCGCGCCGCGTGGTGATGAACAGCGGCCCCGAAATGCTCGGTGCGCACGCGCTGTACCTCAAGCTCGGCTTCCGTCGTCTCACCGAACGCGAGCACCCCGTCGAAGTGGAGCCCGGGCGGTTCCTGGACCTGCGGGCGTTCGGGTTCGACCTCTGAGCGATGACGTGCTCACCCTCGATCCCGCGCTTCCCCGGCTCGAGTCGGTCTGGGCCGCGCGTCTGCCGGAACTCTCGAGACCGGTCGAGCCGCCTCGTGTGCCGCGCCCGAGCCTCCTGGCGCTGAGCGACGATCTCGCCCACGAGCTGCAGATCGACCCGGGCGCGCTGCGCGGCACCGAGGGGCTGCATGTGCTCACCGACAGCGGTCAGACAGACGCCCGCGACGACGACGAGAGCCACCGACGGCACGGAGGGCAGCAGTGCCACGAGCACCGCGACCAGCACGGCCGCGGCACCCGCGCGCTCGACCCAGCGCAGGAACGGCACGGTGCTCTTGCGCGAGCCGAGCAGGAGTGAGAGCGCGACGGTGCTCGCCAGAGCGATACGACCGCCGAGGACGACGGGATCGTCGGTCAGGAACACGCGATGTCGTGGATCGTCATCGACCGACGTCCACCTTCATGCGCCGTCACAAAGCGGCCTCTGGAGGCCGGAACGTTTGCTCGCGCGCGCGAACCGGCGCAGAGTGGCCCGGTGACCTCCCCCGCAACCCTCGACATTCCGCACGCCGACGCCACCGTCCTCGACAACGCCGCCTGGCACTCACTCGCCGGACCCCACGCGTCGTTCGCGATCGGTGGCGACCTCGTGCGGCGGTACCCGGCGGACGTCGCCCCGTTCGTGGCGGTGCGCACGTGGGACGACCCCGGGGTGTGGGACGCCCTTCGCGACCTCGTCGGGCCCGGCGCCGAGGTCGGCCTGTCGGGTTACGACGGCGAGATCCCGGCGGGATGGGAGCACGTCGGCGGGGGCGAGGGCGTGCAGCTCGTCGAGACTCCGGCTCTGCAGACGCGACCCGACGACGAGGCGATCGAGCTGGATGCCGATGACGCGGCCGACATGATCGCGATCGTCGAGCGCAATCAGCCCGGCCCGTTCCGGCCCCGCACCTACGAACTCGGCCGGTACATCGGCATCCGTCGACAGGGTCGACTCGTCGCCATGGCCGGCGAGCGCCTGCACCCGACCGGCTGGACCGAGATCAGCGCCGTCGCGGTGGATGCCGACCACCGACGCCAGGGCCTGGCCTCACGCCTCGTGCTCGACGTCGCCTTCCACATCCAGCAGCGCGGCGACCGGGCTCTGCTGCACGCGGCGACCGGGCTCTGCTGCACGCGGCGGCGGCGAACGTCAACGCGATCGCGGCGTACGAGAAGCTGGGCTTCGCGCTGCGACGCCGCAACCGTTTCGCGGCGGTGCGCACGCCGGCGTGACGCACGGCGGCACGAGCGTGTCGTGCCACGACCGGCTCCCGGCGAGTTCGGCAGTGGACACGTCGACCTGTGCGGTGTAATCTCGGCGCAGCATCTTTGTGATGCGAGCACTGGTATGTAACTCGTTTCGAGCGAGGCAAGGCCTGAGCTTCGACCAACACCGTTGGTCAGAGTTCGGGCCTTTTTTGTTGCCTTTTTTCCGCGAGTTCGATGACGAACGACAAGGAGTACGGTCATGGCCACCGTCAACTACTCGACCCTGGCGGGCGACGTCCTCTCCGCCGTGGGCGGCGAAGACAACGTCGCGGGAGTCGTGCACTGCGCGACCCGCCTGCGCTTCACCCTGCGCGACCGCGCCCGCGCCGACAAGGATGCCGTCACTGCCCTCCCGGGCGTGATCACCGTCGTGGAGAACGGCGGGCAGTTCCAGGTCGTCGTGGGCAACAACGTCTCCAAGGTGTACGCGGGCCTTCCCGCCTCGCTCACCGAGGGGGACCGCACCCCCGCCGCGGACGGGGGCGGTCAGAAAGTCGGCATCCTCTCGCGGGTGATCGACGTCGTCTCGGCGATCTTCGCGCCGATCCTCGGCGTGCTGGCGGCGACGGGCATTCTCAAGGGCCTGCTCATCATCCTCTCGACCGCGGGCGTGCTGCCCGCGACGTCGACGACGTACCAGGTGCTGTTCGCCACCGCCGACGCGTTCTTCGCGTTCCTGCCGATGCTGCTCGCCGTCACCACGGCCCGCAAGTTCGGCGCGAACGTCTTCACCGCGATGGCCGTCGCGGGCGCCCTCATCTACACGAACCTCGTCAACGTCACCTGGGTCGTCGACGGCGAGCGCGTGCCGATGACGATGCTGGAGTACCTGCGGGCCGGCAACCCCGTCGACTTCCTCGGCATCCCGGTGCTGCTGCAGACCTACACCTCGTCGGTCGTGCCCATCATCCTGGCCGTCTGGCTGCTGTCGTACGTCGAGCGCCTGGCCAACCGGTTCATCCACGAGGCGGTACGCAGTTTCATCACGCCGCTCATCAGCCTCGTGATCGTCGTTCCCGTGACCCTTCTCACCATCGGCCCCGCCGGCACCTGGGTCAGCGCCCTCATGGCCGACCTCATGACCGGCGCCTACCAGTTCTCGCCGATCGTGCTCGGCATCCTGATGGGTGGCCTGTGGCAGGTGCTCGTGATCTTCGGCGTGCACTGGGGCATCGTGCCGCTGTTCATCAACAACATCGCCAACACCGGCTTCGACTACATGAAGTCCGCCGCCTTCCCGGCCGTGCTCGCCCAGGCCGGTGCCGCCCTCGGCGTGACGCTGCGCCTGCGCGAGAAGAAGACCAAGGCCCTCGGCTTCTCGGCGACGCTCGCCGCCGTGTTCGGCGTGACCGAGCCGGCGATCTACGGCATCACCCTTCCCCGCAAGCGCGCGTTCCTCGTCGCCGGCATCTCGGGTGCCATCGGCGGCGCGATCGTGGGCGCGGGCGGCGTCAAGGTGTTCTCGACCGGGGCACCCGGACTGCTGACCCTGCCGATTGGCATCGATCCCTCGGGCGACCCGACGAACTTCCTCTGGCTCATCGTCGGCACGATCGTCGCCTTCGTCCTCTCGGCCATCGGCACCTACTTCTTCGGGTTCAGCCGTGCCGACCTGGCGAAGGACCGCGCCGCCGCCGCCGCGGAGCGCACCCCCGCCGAGGTCGCACCCGTCGGAGCGTCGCTCACCGTCCTCTCCCCCGCGCGCGGCGAGATCGTCGCCCTCTCGGAGGTGCCCGACAAGGCGTTCGCCTCGGGCGCGATGGGGCAGGGCTTCGCCGTGCGTCCCGCCGACGGCACCTTCGTCTCGCCCGCGGCCGGCGAAGTCGTCGTCGCGCAGGGCCACGCGTACGGCATCAAGACGGCCGACGGGGCCGAGTTGCTCGTGCACATCGGCATCGACACGGTGAGCCTTGACGGCGCTCCCTTCACCCCGCGGGTCGCGGTCGGTGACACCGTGGCGGCCGGGGCACCCCTGGTCGACGTCGATCTCGCGGCGATCCGCGCGGCGGGACTGGATGCCATCACGCCCGTCGTCGTGATCAACAGCACCGACTTCGGCGCTTTCGAGGTGCCCGGCCTGGGCGCCGCCGCCGCGGGCGCTCCCGCCCTCGTCGCGACCAAGGAGAACTGATGCAGTACCGCGAGCTCCCCGACTTCCCCGCCGACTTCTTCTGGGGCGGATCGACCTCGGCCTACCAGGTGGAAGGGGCCATCGACGAGGACGGCAAGGGTCCGTCGGTCATCGACGCGAACAACGTCGGCCGCGCCGACCGCACGGCGTACGCCGTCGCGAGCGACCACTACCACCGCTACGCCGAGGACATCGCCCTGATGGCCGAGATCGGGTTCCGGGCGTACCGCTTCTCGATCGCGTGGACGCGGATCATCCCCGACGGCGACGGCGAGATCAACCCGCTCGGCGTCGCGCACTACCACGCGGTCATCGACGAGCTGCTGGCCCGGGGCATCGAGCCGATCGTGACGATGTACCACTTCGACCTTCCGCAGGCGCTCGCTGAGAAGGGCGGGTGGTCGAACCGGGCGACCGCCGACGCGTTCGTGCGCTACGCGGAGGTGCTGTACCGCGAGTACGGCGACAAGGTGCGCTGGTGGCTCACGATCAACGAGCAGAACATGATGATCCTGCACGGCACCGCTCTCGGAGTGAGCACGGGCGATGCCGCCGACGCGAAGCGCGATCTGTACCAGCAGAACCACCACATGTTCCTCGCCCAGTCCCGGGCGATGGCGCTGTGCCACCGGATGCTGCCCGAGGCGAAGATCGGACCGGCCCCCAACATCGCCTACGTCTACCCGGCCTCCAGCAAGCCGGACGACGTCGTCGCCGCCGACGACTGGAACGCGGTGCGCAACTGGCTCTACACCGATCTCGCCGTGCACGGCCGGTACAACTCGCTCGCCTGGGCGTACCTGGTCGAGCGCGGGTGGCAGCCGACGATCGAGCCGGGCGACCTGGAGGATCTGGCATCCGCCCGTCCCGACTTCGTGGCGTTCAACTACTACGCGACCCAGACCGTCGCGGCATCCACGGGCACATCGGCGGACCTGGCGGCTCGCCCCGGCGATCAGCAGATGGTCCGCGGCGAGGTGGGGCTGTATCGCGCCACGCAGAACCCGAACCTGCCGACGAACGCGTTCGGGTGGGAGATCGACCCGGTCGGCTTCCGCACGACGTTCCGCGCCCTCTGGGACCGCTACCGCCTCCCCCTGCTGGTCACGGAGAACGGCCTCGGCGCGTTCGACACCCCCGAGGAGGACGGCTCGATCCAGGACGACTACCGCATCGACTACCTGCAGCGGCACCTCGAGCAGATGCGCCTGGCGATCGCGGACGGCGTCGAGGTGCTCGGGTACTGCCCCTGGTCGGCGATCGACCTCGTCTCCACCCACCAGGGCGCCGCGAAGCGATACGGCTTCATCTACGTCGACCGCGGTGACGACGACCTGCGCACGCTCGCGCGCACGCGGAAGAAGTCGTCGTACTGGTACGCCGACGTCATCGCCACGCGCGGTCGCGCGCTCGAGCCGGCTACCACCGCCGAAGCGTGACAATGGGGGTGGGGTCCCACCGACCCCACCCCCTCGCGTCGCCCGCCCCGCGGCTCGCCGCGGCATCCAAGGAAGATGCAATGGAGATCATCCGGGTTCTGAACAACAACGCCGCCATCGTGCGCGGCGACGACGACGTCGAGATCGTCGTCCTCGGCAAGGGCATCGCGCACGGGAAGAAGCGCGGGGAGCGCCTCGACGACACCGCCGTCATCGATCAGGTCTTCCGGCCCGACTCCCGGCATCCGGTCGAACGGATCGCCGCCTACCTGTCGGACATCCCCCTCGACGTCGTGCGCTGCGCCGCCCTCGTCGCCGAGCGCGCCCACGACCGACTGGGGATCCGCGTGTCGCAGGCGCTCATCCTCCCCCTGGCCGATCACCTGGCCTTCGCCATCGACCGCGTCCGGCGCGGGATCGAGATGGACTACCCCCTGCGCTGGGAGGTGTCGCAGCTGTACCCCCGCGAGGTGGCGGTCGGGCGCGAGGCGGTGGATCTCGCCGCCGCGCGCCTGGGCGTCGTGCTCCCGGCCGACGAAGCGATCTCGTTCGCGCTGCATTTCGTCAACGCCGCGTTCGCGTCGGAGGGCATGGCCCCCACCATCCACATGACCGAGCGCATCGGCCGGGTGCTGGAGGTGGTGTCGCAGTCGATGGGGGTGACCCTGGATGCCGAGTCGATGAACGTCGCGCGCTTCGTCACGCACCTGCGGTACCTCTTCGTGCGTCTGGACGCCGACGCGCTGTTCGACGATCCTTCCGCCGAGCTGCTCAGCGGCATCCGCGCCTCGCATCCCGCCGCGTACGCCTGCGCGCAGCGCGTGCGCTACCTGCTCGAGATGGGCGGGGCGCGCCTCACCGAGGACGAGGTGCTCTATCTGGCACTGCACGTGGCACGCGTCACCACGCGCGCCGAGACGCGCACCGAGTGAGAGGCGCTCTGCGCGGCACCACGGCGCACGCGTGAGCGAAGCCGGCACACCGACGAACGCGGTCGGGTGCCGGCGGATCGCTCCGCCGGCACCCGACCTGCTCCCGATCGCTCAGGCCGCGGCGACGGTGATGTCGAAGGTGGTGCGCTGGCCGTCTGCGCCGGCGATCCAGCCCTTCGTGGTGCCGGCCTTTCCGGCGGAGAATGCCGCGTTCAGCGACACCTCGTCGTCGTCGGGGCTGAGGACGGCGGCGTCGAAGTGCGCCACGGTGTCGTCGTCGGAACCGCCGGTGCCGGTGAAGGCGCCGCCGTTGTCGGCATCGAGGACGACGACCAGCGTCTGCCCGACCTGCAGGGTCACCGGGCCCTTGGCGAGGTCGGCCGGGGTGAGCATCAGCGGGGCGGGCATGCCGCCGAGGACGACTCCGTCGGCGTCGGGGGTCTCATCCGCATCGCCGGCCGGGGCGGGCACGCCGTCGACGAACGTGTCGCTCTGCGGGGCGGGCACGCCGTCGATGAACGTGTCGCTCTGCGGGGTGGGCACTCCGTCGACGAACGTGTCGCTCTGCGGGGCGGCGAACGCAGCTGCTCCGCCGGTCATCAGACCCACGGCGAGGATCGAGGCGGTCACAGCGGAGAGGGTACGAATGCGCATGAGCTGCACCTTTCAGTCGACGCCGCAGCCCGTTCCGGGTGAACGAGCGATCATCGCGGCCTGTACCCCATACATGGCCACCACCCCCCGAGGCCTTTCACCTCGGACGGAATTTTTTTCGGAGATGTTCCACGGCGCGTCACACCGTCGAGGTGGACGAGCGACGCGACGTCCGCATGCGCACCGCCAGACGTGCCGCGCCGGCGAGGCTCAGCCCAGGGACATAGCACCGGAGGAGGGCGAGGGCGATCGCCGGGAGATGGATGGCATCAGGGTAGACGACCCACAGGGGGCAGAACTGCGGCTGGAACTTGTTCTTGAAGTGCGCCAGCGAGCGGAAGCCGTACGCGGGCTCGAGCGCACCGCTCAGTGTTTCCAAGAACCGGTCGACGGCCGAGAGATCTCCGGTGTCGCCGCCGCGGTGGGGAGCCAACGGCGACCCCGACAGGCTCAGCAGCGTGCAGCCGTCCGCCCGCAACTGCTCGACCACCGCCCCGATGAGGAACTCCATGATCCCGTTCATGGCGTCGTGGCGTCGGCGCATGACATCCAGGGCATAGCCCGTCAGCCCCTCTTCGCCGAAGACGGGGATCCATGTCGTGACCGCGACGATCCGTTCCGATGCATCGCGGGCGAGCATCAACCGCGCCGCCGGGTCGGCCGCCTCATCGACGGTGCCGAGGGTGAAGCCCATCTCGGGGATCGACTTGTCGGCGACCCAGGCCTCGGAGATCTCGCGGATCTGCACGCGGTCGACGAGCGTGAGCGCACTCCACGACACCCACTGCGCCCGGACGCCCTCCCGGCGCGCGCGGTTGGTGGCCGTGCGGACGTCTTGCCGCTTCTTTCCCGCGGGAGTCCACGTGCGCGGGTCGAGGACGGCCTCGTCGGCCACCCGCGTCCGCCGCCACTGCAGCGCGTCGAGCGCCGTGGCCGCGGCATCGTCGACGCTGTAGAAGACCGGGGTCCATCCGTTGTCGCCGCAGAACTCCACGAACGCCGCCCCGACCTCTTCGCGACATCGATCGGCGCCGAAAGCGCCGCCCAGCGTCACCGCCACACCCCCGTGCAGACGGTAGGCGAAGCCGGCATCCGCTTCTCCGGCGAACCAGTACGTGTTGCCGGGCCAGGTGGCCATGAACCCCAGGGAACCGCAGCCGCGCTGCAGCATCTCCCGTGCGCGCACGCGGTCCTCCGCGCCCTGCACGGAGGACCGGCTGATCACCAACCGTGCGGTCGCCGCCACGCACACCGTCCAGAAGACGGCGGACGGCAGATACCAGAGGGCCTGCGACACGGCGGTCGTGGGGACGGCGTGCACCCATCCGCCGGGCAGGAGCGAGGGCGGCAGCAGCCGCAGGGGAACGTCGCGCAGCAGCTCGCTCACCGTCGGCCGCGGCGAGAAGTCCGCCGCTGCGAGCAGTCCGCCCGCGAGCGACAGCACCGACACCGTTGCGGCCCCGATCGAGATCGACGCGAAGAACGAGCCGACGGCGCTGGTCGTCGGCGGGACCGACACCGAGCGGCGGCACACGAAGAGCGTCACGGCCACACCGAGGGGGACCAGCGCTGCCGCGAGGAGGCCCACCAGGGACTGCCACGCGCCCGACGCGTCGGTGCCCCGGACCTGGGCGAGCAGAGCGAGCATGTCCGGTTCCGAGACGACGAAGAGAGCGGTCATCCCCGCGAACACGAGCAGGTTGACCGCGATGGCCACGCCCAGAGCGGCCAGCCGACCGCGGAGAATGCCCCACGCGGCGACCAGGAGGACGACGAGCGGAAGGGCGGCGATCCACCCGGCGCTCGGCTGAAGCTCGTGGTAGCTCGCCGCGTCGGGACAGGGGACGATCGTCGAGCCCGCCGCGCACGTCACCGCATCGGCGACGACCAGCGGATCGTACGACAGCCATCCGTAGACGGACAGCAGTCCGGCGCCACTGCCCCAGAGGGTGGCGACGATCGGCCCCACCGCGGTGATCGCCGTCAGAGCGCACAGCAGGACACGGACCTCGTGATGCGAGCTGCGCTGCCCTCGCATTCCGGCTCTCCGGCCCCCGAGGAGCACCCCTGCGCCGAGCCCGACGGGAAGAGCGAGCAGCGAGAACAGGTCGCTCGCCGACGCCGCATAGAGGAACACCGTCACCGCCGACACCAGACACGCCCCCCGGACGCGGCGACGCCACAGGGCGCCCGTGAAGCAGCTCGCGGCCATCGCCACGCCCAGGAGCGCGGGGACAGGGGTCGCCCCCGTGGCCGGTGACTCGCCGAGCGGGATGGCGGGGAAGAGGTTCGTCTCCCACCCCCCGACGGCCAGACCCGCCGCCGACGTGACGACGCCCCCGCAGGCGTAGGCGAACAGCATGCGTGCGCCTCCCATGAGGCGTTCGGCCCATCCGCACACGAGCACGACGGCGATCACGACGACGGGAAGCGTCGCGGGATCGTCCACCCGGGCGAGGGTCAGCACGATCGCGCGGAGGTCGTACACGCTCGCGCCTCGGAAGGCGCCCGCGTTCATGGAGACCACGCTGACCGCGATGACGATGGCAGCGAGGGTGAGAGTGGCGAGGGGAAGGGACCGCCGACGGTCCGTGGTCACCGCGACGAGCGTGGACCCCACGCTCAGGAGGTTGCGACGGTGATGTCGAAGCTCACGCGCTGACCGTCGGGTCCCGAGACCCACGCGGTGGTCTTGCCCGGCTTGTGGGCGAAGAATGAGGCATCGTCGGTGTCGTCAGCTGCTTCGAACTGGACGATGCCGTCGTCGCTGGAGCCACCCGTGCCCGTGAAGGTCCCGCCCTGGGGCGCGGCAGAGACGACGAGGAGGACCTGGCCCGGCTTCAGCGTCACCGCTCCTGCGGCCAGCTGGTTCGGGGTGAGGATCAGCGGGGCCGAGGGGGCGTCGATCGTGTCGTCGTCGGGGGCGGGGACGCCGTCGATGAAGGTGCTGTCGTGTGGGGCGACGGCGTCATGGCGCGCGGTGACTGCCGTGCCACCGATGAATCCCGCGCCGCCGACGAGGATCACGGCCACGGCGACGGTCAGTGCGGTGAGGGTCTTGGTGTTCATGGGGGCCTTTTCTGTGAGACAGCGGCCCGTTCCGGTGAGCGGGCGATCGGCGCGGCCTGTACCCCACTCATGGCCACCACCGCATCGTTCCTTTCATGTCGCCGAACATTTTTTTCGACGTTTTGAGGTGAAAGCATCGTCCGTGCCCGGACATGATGATGTTGTGCACACACTTCCGATGGAACGCTCCCGAGCGTACGAATCGCTCGTACGAACGCACGGCGATGCGGTCCTCCGCTTCCTTCGTCGACGAATCGATCCGCAGACCGCGGACGATGTCTTCTCCGAGACGATGCTGATCGTCTGGAGACGGTTCGATGATGTGCCTGAAGAACCCTTGCCATGGCTGTACGTCACCGCTCGCAACTGCCTGCGAAACGCCGAACGCTCCGCGCGGAGGCAGTGGCGGGTGGCGGAGCGGATCATCACTGTCGACCCGCCGACCGACACCGTGGACACCGGCCCGGAGGAGGATCCGCGTGCCGACTGCCTGCGAGCGGCACTGGCCCGCCTGTCGGCCACCGACGCCGAGGTTCTGCGCCTGTGGGCGTGGGAGGAGCTGGCGCCACCCGAGATCGCGACGGTCCTGGACATCACGACCAACGCGGCCACCATCCGCCTGCACAGAGCCAAGAAGAAGCTGCGACAAGAGATGGAAGCACCACGCCGACCAACCGGCACCACCACGAAAGGGGGAGAGCGATGAACGACGATGACCTGAGGGCGCTGATGCGCCAGGCGGACCCGACCACGGGCGACCCGAGCCTGGACGACGCCCGGATCCGGCGCATCGTGGCCGCCGCGGAGCGCGACGACCTCGCCGGCAACACCGCGACCGCCCCCCGCCACCGGCGGCGTCTGTTCGCCGGGGTCTCCCTCGGAGCCGCCGCCACAGCCGGGGCTGCTGCCCTGATCGCCGGCCTCGTCGCCACGCCCGCCATCCAAGCCCCCGGCCCCGGCCCCGACGAGACCCCCGCCGCGTGTCAGGTACCGACCGTGGCGAGCCTTCGAGAATTCGACACCGCCTACGAAGCCACCGCCACAACCGTCACCGGCGAGAACGTCACCCTCACCGTCACACAGGTGTTCGCCGGTTCCCCTGGCACGACGTTGACCGTCGAACAAGTGGAGGAAGGTACGGGCGTGCTGTTCACCGCCGGCCAGACGTACCTCGTCGCCACAACGGACGACTTCATCTCACCCTGCGACAGCGGCCCCGCAACGGACGCGCTGCGACAGCTCTACACCACCGCCTTCGGGACGTCCTCGAACGGCTGATCGCTGCAGGCCGGGGCCCGCGCCCCGGCCTGCGCTTCACAGCTCCCGCGGGATCGCGGCGCGGACCAGAACGTCGACGACGCCCTCGGGTGCTCTGCCCCGCGGCGATCTTTCACGGGCTCGTCCGTGTCGCCGGTGGCATCCCTCATCGCCATCAGCACCGCCGAGAACTCGGCGCGCAACGCCGGCGGACTCGTTCTAGCTCCCCGGCCCCTCCGAGATGTAGTCGTCGGTGGCATCCCTCATCGCCATCAGCACCGCCGAGAACTCGGCGAGGAACGCCGGTGAGTGCGCGGCGAGCATCGCGTCGAGGCGCCGCCCCAGAGGCGCGAAGAACTCGTCGGCAAGCCGCTGGACCTCGGGTGTCGAATGCAGGGTCACGACCCGCCGATCCGCCTGCGTGCGGCTGCGGGTCACATGGCCGACCGCTTCGAGCCGGTTCAGAAGGGTCGAGGTGGCACCGAAGCTGAGTCCGATCTGGTCGCTCAGTCTCGCCGGCGACAGCGGCGTGCCACGCTCTTCGGCCCCGAGGACCTCGATCATCGCCGCAGCGTCCGTGGAGTGCAATCCGGCGTATGCGGCGAAGGCCCGCGCGACCTGCGCATACGTCGCGCCGTAGGCGCGGAGTGCGTCCGTGACCGAGGGCGAAACCGGGTCCGAAGCACGAGCGGCGTCGTCCTCACCCATGAAGCCCTCCCGTCCCGAACCTCCTGCGACCGGACTTGCAGGTTATCACTTCGTCAAGTTATTCTCCCGGAGAACCATTTCACGATAGAACTATTTGAGGAGAGACACGATGCCTCGATCCGAGAGTGCTCGCCGCTGGATCGGCCTGATAGCCGTGGCTCTGGGGGTCGCCCTGATCGTCGTGGACACGACGATCGTCAACGTCATCACCCCCTCGGTGATCGACGACCTGGGCATCGACTCGAGCCAGGCGCAGTGGATCCAGGAGTCGTACGCGATCGTCTTCGCCGCGCTGCTGCTCGTCGTCGGACGCATCTCCGACCTGTGGGGGGCGAAGACGGTGTTCGTCGCCGGCGTCGTCGTCTTCGGTCTCACGAGCTTGCTCGCCGGTCTCGCCCCCACCGGCGAGATCCTCGTCCTCGCCCGTTTCCTGCAGGGCATCGGCGCCGCCGCCGTGCTGCCCACCTCGCTCGCCCTGCTCAACGCGATGTTCGTCGGCGCCGCGCGCGGCAAGGCGTTCGCCGTCTGGGGCTCCACGATCGGCGCCGCCACCGCGCTCGGTCCCGTCCTGGGCGGGTGGCTCTCCGAGCACGCGTCGTGGCGCTGGGCGTTCGGCATCAACATTCCGCTGACGATCGTCATCGTCGTCATCGGGGTGCTGTTCCTCCTTCAGCCCGCCCGCTCGCGTGGCGGTGTCGACGTCATCAGCGCCGCTCTCTCGGTCAGCGGTCTCGGACTGCTCGCGTTCGGGCTCGTCGAGGGTCGTGTCTACGGCTGGATCATGAGCGAGAACGCCTTCGAGGTGTTCGGCTTCCGCTGGGACTCCGGGCTGTCGCCCGCCTTCGTCGCACTCGTCGCCTCAGCGTTCCTCCTTGCCGCCTTCATCTGGAGGCAGGCGCGGCTCAGCCGCCCGGGCAGCCGCCACCAGCCGCTCATGGACACGCGGCTGTTCTCGATCGCGTCATTCCGCAACGGCAACATCGCCACCCTCATCATCGGGCTCGGCGAGTTCGGCATCATCGCGGTGCTTCCCCTCTGGCTGCAGTTCACCCTCGGCTACTCGCCCCTGCAGGCGGGCCTCGCCCTCGCCCCGATCGCGATCGGTAGCTTTGTCGCCAGCGGCATCAGCTTCCCGCTCTCGAACCGCGTCAGCGCGCTGGCCTTCGTGCGACTCGGGCTGGTGCTCGAGGTGCTCGGCCTCGCCGGCCTCGGTCTCGTCGCGGCTGTCACCGACGCATCGTGGCTGCTCATCGCGGTCGTGCTCTTCTTCTACGGCGTGGGCGTCGGCTTCGCCACCGCGCAGGTCACCAACGTCGTCCTCGCCGACGTGCCCGCCGAGGAGGGCGGTCAGAGCTCGGGCATTCAGAGCACGTTCCGCCAGCTCGGCTCGGCGCTCGGGATCGCGGCGCTCACGACCGTCTTCTTCTCGACCTTGGGCGGGGGACTGCAGAACAGGCTCGAGGACAGCGGGTATGCCCCTTCCGACGCGAAAGACTTCGCCGATGCCGTGACCGACAGCGCCGGCGCGGCGATCGAACCGATCGGTCAGGTGCCGGGCCTCGAGAACGTCGCCGACCTGGCACGTCAGGCGATGACGGATGCCGTTGCCTTCGGCGCCTTCCTCGCCGCCGGGTTCTTGGTGGTCGGCGTCATCGCCACCTTCCTGATCCCCTCGCGCCCGGCGGGCGTCGAGGCAGCGCGCGGCGTCGAGCGGCAGGCCGGCGAGCCATCGGCCGCGGCGACAGCCACGACGGAGGTGGCGCGATGACGGCGCGCCGGCGCGTCCTCATCAGCGGCGCGAGCATCGCGGGGCCGGCACTGGCCTTCTGGATGGAGCGCGCGGCGTGGGACGTCACCGTCATCGAGCGCGCGCCCGAACTGCGCGCGGGCGGACAGAACATCGACATCCGCGGCGCCGGTCGCGAGGTGGTGCGCCGCATGGGAGTCGAAGAGGCAATCCGGGCCCGGAACACGCGCGAGGCAGGAACGCGATTCATCGGGGCCCGCGGGCAGACGGTGGCAAGCTTCCCCGCCGGGCGTGACGACACCGGCGGGGCGACGGCCGAGCTCGAGATTCTCCGCGGCGAGTTGTCACGGGTGTTGTTCGAGCTCACCGACGAGCGCGTCAAGTACCGCTTCGGCACCACGATCCGTTCGATCGACGATCACGGTGCCGGCGCACACGTCACGTTCGACGACGGAACCGACGAGCAGTTCGACCTCGTCGTGATCGCCGAGGGTATGCGCTCTCGCACACGCCGATTGGTCTTCCCCGGCATCGATCCGATCGTCTCGAAGAACATGTCGACGGCGTACCTGACCATCCCGCGGGAACCCGACGACACCGACTGGTGGCGGTGGTACACCGCCACGGGCGGACGGAGTATCAGCCTGCGCCCCGACAACCTGGGAACGATCCGCGCCACGCTGTCCTACCCGACCCGCGGCGACGAGCGGGCCGACACAGGCGACGACGACTCCGGTCGTTCGCGAGACGCGCTGCGCAGGCGATTCGCGGATGCCGGGTGGCAAGCGCCTCGCGTGTTGCGCGAGATGGCCCACGCCGAGGAGTTCTATCTCGACAGGGTCGGCCAGGTGCACCTCGACACGTGGCACCGTGGCAGCGTCGCGCTCGTCGGCGACGCCGCCTATTGCGCGTCTCCCCTGAGCGGCATGGGCACGACCCTGTCGCTCGTGGGTGCCTACGTCTTGGCCGGCGAGCTCGACCGCAGCACCGATGTCGAGACGGCCCTTCAGCGCTACGAGGACATCCTCCGTCCGTTCGTCGAGCGTGCACAAGATCTGCCACCCGGCACACCGCGACTGGCAAATCCCCGCTCTCGCGCCGGACGAGCTCTCTTTCACGGGGTGCTGCGAGCGGCCTCATCGCGCGCCGGGCGTCGACTGACCGCGGGTCTGTTCCGCCCTCCCGCCGACACGTTCGCACTGCCCGACTACGGGTGACCCGCGGGCCCGGTGCCGCCGCGCGCGCTGTGACCCGCACCGAGTGAGAGGCCCGCGCGGTTCGTTCCCGCGCGGGCGGCTCTCATCGTCCGGCGCCGCCCGTCGGGCGCGAGGACGCCGCTTCGAGGAGGACGCTCTGCAGCTGCGCGCCGAGGGTCAGGATGCGCGCGTCGTCGAAACGTCGGCCCTGCACGGTGACGCCGACGGGGACATCCTCGGCGAGGCCCGGGATCGTGACCATCGGCGCACCGAGGATCGTTCCGGGTCCGGTGTGCCGGGTGTAGAGCTCGAAGACCGAGATCTCGCGGTCGCGGTGCCGGGTGCTCTCGCCGCCGCCGGACGGCGGGGCCGGTGCCGGTGTGGTGGGGAAGACCAGGGCGTCGACAGCGTCGCGGTCCATCAGGTCCGCCGCGAGTCGGCGCGCGTCGAGCACCAGCGACAGCGCCCGCGCGTACTCGTCGGCCGTCACCGGGCGCGCGGCGATCGCATCGAGGAACGCCGCGACATCGGCCGTCTCGACCCCCGCCCGCAGTGCCGCGAACGCCTCGTCAGGCGTCAGATGCAGAGCCCGAGCGGCCGCCGACGCGAGCTCCCGAGGAGCCTCCCAGCCGACGACGAGCGGTTCGGCGGGGCGGGTGCGCTCGAGCACGTCGGAGATGTCGACCTCCACGACGTCGACGCCCGGTCCCCACGCGTCGAGCGTGCGGTGGAACGCCTGCTCGGTCCGCGCGTCGAGGTCGTCGAGGAACGCGGTCGGGATGCCGAGGCGCGGGCGCTCGAGCGGGGTTGCCGCCGTGCTGCTCGTGACCCAGGAGTCGACGCGCGCCGCCTCCGCGACGGTCGCGGCGAAGACCCCCGGGGTGTCGCGGGTCCACGACAGGCCCACGATCCCCGCCGTGGGCCACCGCCCCGTGCTGGGGCGGAATCCCACGACGCCGCAGTTGCTCGCCGGGATCGAGACCGACCCGCCGGTGTCGGTACCGAGCGCCAGCGGCACGAGCCCCGCGGT
Source organism: Microbacterium sp. SORGH_AS_0421 (assembly GCF_030818635.1). Lineage (NCBI taxonomy): Bacteria > Bacillati > Actinomycetota > Actinomycetes > Micrococcales > Microbacteriaceae > Microbacterium > Microbacterium sp. SORGH_AS_0421. The sequence goes on along the minus strand of NZ_JAUTAO010000001.1, from coordinate 1,327,074 downwards.
GACGGCGGCGGCACTCCCACCCGACGAGCCGCCGGCCGAGAGGTGCTGGGGCCGACGGGACCCGCGCCGGGCCGTAGGCGGCGTTGTCCGAGGTCACCCCGAGGGCGAGCTCGTGCATGTTCGCCATGCCCATCACGACCGCCCCGTGGTGGCGGAGAGCCGCCACCACGGGGGCGTCGGCATCCTCCGCCACTACGTCGAGGACGCGGCATCCGGCCGAGCGACGCAGTCCGCGAACGGCGATGTTGGCCTTGACGGCAAGGGGGAACGCGTCCGAGCTCTCGAGCGATGCGAGGGACTCCTCGTCGGCCCGCTGCGTCCAGATGCCGTGGTCGTCGGACATCGCCGTTCGCGTCGACGTCATGCGGAGATCTCCTCCAGCGAGCGGTTGCGGGTGCGGGGAGCGAGGAGGTTGACCAGCGCGCCGACGATGAGGAAGGCGATGAGCCCCAGCAGCGACCCGAGCAGCGGGAACTGCGAGAAGATGCCCACGAGCAGGAAGACACCGAGCCCGCCGCCGACGTGACCGATGCTGTCGGCCAGGGCGTAGGCGGTCGTCCGGAAACGCGTCGGGAAGCTCTCGGCCGTGAGGGCGTACTGGGCCGGAACCCAGATGTTCTGACCGAAGAACACCACGATGGCTCCGAGGAAGGTCGCCGCGGTCGCCCCGCCGCCGCCCACCACGACCAGCGCGCCGACGACGGTGATGACACCGCCGATGAGCATCCACCACTTGCGCTCGACACGGTCGACCACCGAGCGGGCGACGACTGCCGCCAGGATGAAGCCGGTCAGGCCCACGGCGCTGACGATGCCGGCCTCCGCCGGGGCGTATCCCTGCCGCACGAGCACCGAGGTGAAGGCCCCGGCGAAGGCGTAGAGGGTGATGTAGCCCAGCAGCCACGCCATGCCGATGACGAGCAGACGCCGCAGGTAGACGCGCGAGGTCAGCAGCTCGCGCACGGCCGAGAACGTCCCGCCGACGGTGACCTCGGTCGTGTCGCTGTCACCCTCCGAGGCGGGCAGGAGCGCGTGCCGGCGGGTGGCGAGCTTCTCCATGCGCTCGACGACGACGGCGGCCTCGTCGTCGCGTCCGCGGCTTGCCAGCCAGCGGGGCGACTCGGGCAGCGCGATGCGCAGGACGATCGAGAACGCCGCCAGGATCGCGCCGACCGCGTAGACCCAGCGCCAGCCGGCGGTGAAGGTGTCGGATGCCAGGGCGAAGGGCAGACCCTGCGGCCACGGCGTCAGGGGCGTGGTGAGGAACAGACCCAGCCAGATGCCGAGCGCGGCCCCCAGGGCCGCCATGAAGAACAGCACGCTCGTGTAGCGACCGCGCATGCGCCGCGGGGCGATCTCACTGACGTACACGTTGATGATGGCGAGGTCGGCACCGATTCCGATGCCGGTGATCAGGCGCGAGAGGCTGAAGCTCGTGGCATCCCCCGCGAAGGTCGAGAAGAGCGAGCCGAGTCCCGTGATCACCATGGCGATGATGAGCAGGCGGTGGCGTCCGAAGCGGTCGGACATCGGCCCCAGGATGAGGGCCCCGATGCCGTAGCCGACGAGGCTGAGGAAGATGGGCAGGCCGATGAACTGATCGGCGGTGGCGGGGGTGCAGCCGCCGATGATCTGGGCGCACGTCTGCACGAACGAGACGTTGATGTTGAAGACGTCGTACTGGACGAAGAGCATGCCCAGGCCGATGGTGAGGACGGAGATCGCGCTCAATCCCCACCGGGGGAAGCGATCGAGTCGGGACAGGGGCGAGACCCCCGTGCGCAATGTGGACATTTCTCTCCCGGAATGCTGGAACGGTTGCGTGCGACCCAGCATTCTCGACGCGTCAGCGCGCCGGCATCGTCATTAATGACGAGGGGCGCGGGCCGCCATCGCGAGCGAGGTGCGGTTCTGGGTCCCGGTCTTGGCGAACGCCTGGGCAAGGTGGGTGCGCAGGGTCGGCAGCGAGATGCTCAGCCGGTCGCAGATCGCCCGGTCGGTCAGTCCCTCGCCCACCAGCGTCGCGATCTCCCTCTGCCGCGGCGTGAGGGCGGAGGCCGCGAGCGGCTCCGTGCTCCACAGTCGGTGCATGAGGTCGCCGATCGCCTGGAGCTTGCGGACGTCGTCGGGGGTGAAGGCGCCGCGCCGCTGCGAGCGCCACACTCGCAGGTCGATCGATCCGACCACGGGGTGCGGAGCGAAGTAGTTCATGCCGTGGAACATGCCGGAGCGGAAGAGGAAGTCGCGGACGAACTCGTCACGGGTGTCCCGCTGCGGGCTGATGGCCGATGCCCCGCGGACCTCGAGGAACCGAGGGGTCATCGTGTCGATGTGCCGGAAGCGCGTGTCGTAGGCACGCAGGTGCTCGTCGTCGAACTGCACCCCCACGGGGTCGGCGTACGGACCGGCCGGCGTCCATCGGTACGACACGAACGTGTCTCCCGCGACGGCCCTCAGCAGCTGGCGCCCCAGCCGCCGGCGGCGCTCGGGCAGAGGGGCGTCGGCGGTGAGGGTCTCCATGATCTTCCACGACACGTGGCTCACGGCATCCTCCTGTCGCGCAACGTCGCGCCGACCTTACGGGCGTCGTCGACCGCCCGTGTTTCGCGGATGTGAAATCTGTTCGGCGACGATACCGCGTCGGTCGGCGTGCCGCGCGGCGCTCCGCCGCCGTCATCTGTGCTATCTTTTAGGTACTAACTCCCCTACAGATAGGAACATCATGGCAAAGGTCGTCGTCTTCGGCTCCACCGGCTACGCGGGAAGCAACATCGCCGCGGAACTCACCCACCGCGGCCACGAGGTCGTCGGGGTCTCCCGCTCGGGCGGAGAGACGGCCGAGGGCGTGGCATCCGTCGCCGGCTCGATCTTCGACGAGGCGTTCGTGCGCGAGGCCACGGCCAACGCGCAGCACATCGTCGTCGCCCTGCCCGCGACCGCGCGCCAGGAGGGCGAGCCGAACCTGATCGTCGCCCTGCCCGCCGTCGTCTCCGCCGCTCTGTCGGCGGGAGCGCGCCTCGGCGTCGTGGGCGGCGCCGGTTCGCTCGCCGTCGCCGAAGGCGGCCCGCGCCTGGTCGACACCGACGAATTCCCCGCCGCCTTCGTGCCCGAGGCACGCGCTCACGGCGAGATCCTCGACGCGCTGCGCGGCAGCGACACCGCCCTCGATTGGTTCTACCTGAGCCCTGCCGCCACCTTCGGCTCGTGGAACCCCGGCCAGCGCACCGGCACCTTCCGCCTGGGCGGCGACGTGCTGCTGACGGATGCCGAGGGCACCTCCGCGATCTCGGGCGCCGACTACGCCATCGCCTTCGTCGACGAGATCGAGCAGCACGCTCACCCCCGCGCGCGCTTCTCTGTGGCTTACTGAATCCCGACCGATCGAGAGGACGCCCATGGACGAGGTACTCGGCTTCGACCCGTACAACCCCGACTGCCCCAGCCGGCAGCTGGTGGACCGGATCGGCGACCGCTGGACGATTCTCGTCATCGGCGTCCTCTCGGACGGACCCGCGCGCCATGGCGATCTCGCACGACGAGTCGCCGGCATCTCCCCCAAGATGCTCTCCCAGACCTTGAAGGGTCTCGAACGCGACGGTCTGCTCACCCGCACCGTCCAACCCACGAGCCCGCCCCACGCGATCTACGAGCTCACCGAACGCGGCGCGAGCCTCGGCCCCCTGCTGCTCGCGGTCGAGAACTGGGCACGCGCCCACATGCAAGACGTGCTCGACGCGCGTCACGCGTTCGACGAAGCCGCCCCCCGATGACAGGACACCCCATGCACGACCTCCTCTACGTCTTCGACGCCTACTGCGGCTGGTGCTACGGCATGGCGCCGGCCCTGCACGAGCTGGCCGCCGATGACGACATCCGCATCACCGTGGTCCACGGCGCTCTGTTCTCGGGCGCGAACTCCGCCCCGATCGGGCGCTTCGGGCACATCCCCGACGCGAACGCCCGCATCGCCGAGCTGACCGGGGTCGCCTTCGGCCCCGACTACGAGCGCCTCCTGAGCGAGGGCCGCACGCTGCTGGACTCGGATGCCGCGGCCCGCGGTCTCGCCGCCCTGCGCGCGAGCGCGGGCGATGACCGCGCGCTCGAGATGGCGGGCGCCATGCAGACGGCGTTCTACCGTGACGGACGCAGTCTCTCGGATGCCGAGACCTACGCCGCCATCGCGGCCGACCACGGACTCGACGCCGACGCCGTGCGGCAGCAGCTCGACGACGACGTGATCGCCGGCCAGGCCCGACGGGACCAGGACTGGCTCGCCGATCTCGGCGTCCACAGCTACCCGATGCTGCTGCTGCGGCGCAGTGACGAGCTCGTGCAGATCGGGAGCCCGACCGCCTCGGCCGCCCAACTGCGGGCGCAGATCACCGCTGCGGCGCGGGTCGTGACGGCACCGCGGGAGGCCACCGCGGGGCTCGCGTGCAGCCCGGACGGGTGCGCCGACTGAACGCACGCCGCGCGAAGGCATGACCCCGGTCGTCGCGGGTTCCAGCACGGCCGGCTCCGCATCCTCGCGGGGGTGGGACTCAGAGCAGTCCTGCCCCCGCGAGGATCGACGTGTGCTTCAGGTCGGAGGCCACGACCGTCATCCCCGCCGTGATGCCGGGGTGGGTGTGCTGTGTGATGCTGCGGACGAGGCTTTGCGTCACCGCGTCGTCGCCCACCTCGGTCAGGGTGTCGTTGATGATCACGGCGTCGGGGTCGAAGACGTTGGCGACGCTGCCGACGGCGCGACCGATCTGCCAGCCGATATCGGCGAACAGACGCCGCACGGCAGGGTCGCCCTGCGCCGACGCGGTCGACAGTTCCTCGTACGCCTCCGCGTTCATGTCGACCCCGCGCGCCTGGAGGAACAGCCGGAGCTGATTCGCCGTCTCGGCGGCGAGGCAACCGCGTTGCCCGCAGGGACAGATCACGCCGTCGGCGTGAACGCTGACGTGACTGATCTCACCGGCGAAGCCGCGCGCGCCCTCGAACACGCGACCCTCGACGACGATGCCGGAGCCGATCCCTTCGTGACCGATCCCGAGGACGATGAAGTTCTTCCTCCCGCGCCCCGCCCCGAGGCGGAGTTCCGCGAGGGTCGCCAGCGTCGCCCCGTTGGCGATGGTGACGGGGAGCCCGAGCGCCGAGGAGAACTCGTCGACGGTCGCACCGTCGGTCCAGCTCGGCATGAGCGCGCGCGCACCGGCCGGATCGACGAGCTGACGCTCGTAGTCCACCATCGTCGGAAGCCCGAGAACCGCGCGCGCCGGGTGGCGCCCCTCGTCGCGATCGAGTGAACGTGCGAGCGCGGCGAGGGTGCCCGCCGTATGCGAACGACCCCGGGCGATATCGGCATTCGCTTCGGCGACGGACAGGATCGCTCCCGCGGAGTCGACCAGCGCAACCCGGAGTCTGTCGGGGGAGATGTCGGCGGCGAGCGTGACCTCTTGTCGCACCGGGAGGCGCAACACCCGCGCGGGGCGACCCACCCCGCGGTCGGGTCCGCGGTCGGCGTCGGCTTCGTCGACGAGCCCGGCCTGCTTCATGTCGTCGACGATGCCGCCGAGCGCACGACGGGAGAGCCCCGTCACCTCCGCCAATACGGTCCGACTCGCCTCGCCGCTCTGACGCAGGTGTTCCAGGATGCGCGCGCGGACGTACTGCTGGAACGCCGAGACGGCGGACTGATCGGAAGACACCTCAGCACTCTACTCGGGCGAAGCAATTAATGTCATCATCTGCGCAAAATTATGTACGCCGTTGTCCGCGAGGCGCTCGAAGTTTCGGGACATGACGGGGTTTATGCCCCCAGTGCCCCCGTATGTTTCCGGGATGTTGAGGACCTATTACGTTTCATGCGGTCCTTAATTACCTGAAGCGGTGGTCTGTTTAGATCCTCTCAGTTCCCAAATTCGCAAAGGACTGTTGTGATCTCTCTCCCCACCCAGGGCCGGCCGGGCGTCGATGACCCCGTGCTGGCGCGCATACGCTCCCTCGACACCGCGCCCACCGGCTTCGGCGCGGTCGCGACGGTCGATGAGCAGTGGAAGACGCGCGCGTCGGCGGCCCCGACGCCGGGGCTGGAGGCGTTGACCGTCCTGGTGAAGGACAGCATCGACGTGGCAGGCCTGCCGACCACCGCGGGGTCCCGCGCACTCGCCGAGTCCGTTCCGGACCAGGATGCCGACATCATCGCGAACCTCCGTCGCGCCGGTGCCGGCATCGTCGGCAAGACCAACCTGCAGGAGCTCTGCGGATGGGTCACCTTCGCCGCCCCGGGAGGGTACAGCGCGCGGGGAGGGTCGCCCCGCAACCCCCGCGGGCACCGCTTCCCGACGGGCGGATCGAGCTCGGGATCCGCCGCGGCCGCGGCCGCCGGCCTCGTGGACGCCGCGATCGGCACCGACACCGGCGGGTCGATCCTCGTCCCGGCGGCGAACTGCGGTGTCTACGGTCTGCGTCCCACCGTCGGGCTGCTGTCGCGGCGCGGAGCGCTGCCGATCACCCTCGCGCAGGACACCCCGGGTCCGCTGGCGCTGCGGGTCGCCCACCTCGCGGCCGCGCTCGGCGGGATGCGCCCCGACGATCACCGCCGGTACCACGACGCTCTCCGCGTCGACCGGCTCGCCGGCGCGCGCATCGCCCTCTGCCTGGCCGGCCCCGAGGCGGACGCGCAGACCGCGTGGGCCGACGCGGTCGCGACCCTGCTGACCGCGGGGGTCGACCTGCGGCCGGCCACCACGGCGATCCCCGTCGACGGGCCCAGCGACCTCCTCGTACCCGCGTTCGACTTCCGCGACTCGGTCGGTGAGTACTTCGACGCCCTCCCCGCCGGTTCCCCCGTCCGCGATTTCGACACGCTCTACGCGCACTACCGCGACGCGACTACCGACGAGCAGCCCTACGGCATCGACAACATCGAGGCCTCCGCGCGGGTGGACCTGCGCGCCGACCGCGCCTTGCGCAACCGACTCCGCGCCGACGAGTACGACGCGGCACAGCGCGTGCTCGAGCATCTGCGCGAGATCGACGGCGTCGACGCCGTGCTGTTCCCTGGTCCGCTCGCGACATTCCTCGCCAGCAAATCCGGCCACCCCGCCGTCGCGCTGCCCGCCGGCACGCTCCCCGGCGGCCGACCGTTCGCCCTCAGCCTGCTCGCCACCCGCCCCGACGACGAGCAGTACCTGCTCGATCTCGCCGCCTCGTGGGAGCACCTGAACGGCCCCACTCCGTCCGCCTGCCCCTGATCCACCTCACCTCGACGCGTTCGCGCACCACCCACCCGAAGGAGCTCCTCCCATGCCACGCCCCCTCCGCGTGACGGCGGCCATCGCCCTCTCGCTCTCCGTCACCGCCGCCCTCGCGGGCTGCGCCGGGTCGTCATCCGCCTCGTCGACTGACGAACTCGACATCGCCACGACCGTCAGCGCCGTCAGCTTCGACCCGTACCTGGCCGACTCCGGTCCCTCGATCTGGATCCTGCAGCCCGCCTACGAGACGCTCATCACGAAGAACGTCGACGGCACCTACACCCCCGGCCTCGCCTCGGCCTACGAGTACCTCTCCCCCACCAGCTTCCAGCTCACCGTGCGCGACGGCGTGACCTTCTCCGACGGCACCGCCCTGGACGCGGCCGGTGTGGTGGCCAACCTCGAGCGCGTCAAGACCGTCTCGGGTCCCGCAATCGGCAACGCGGCGGCGATCGACACGATCACCGCGACGGATGCCAAGACCGTCCTGATCACGCTGTCGGCGCCCTTCCCCGCGATGGAGGATCTGCTGTCGCACAACGTAGGGATGATGGTCAGCCCGGCCGACCTGAGCAGCCCGGATCTCGCCACCGAGCCGGCGGGCACGGGCCCGTACGTCCTCGACACCGACGCCACCGTGTCGGGCGACCACTGGCGCTTCGTCCGCAACGCGAACTACTGGGGCGATGCCTCGGCCTTCTCGTACGACGCCCTGGAGTACAAGTACTTCACCGACCCGTCGTCGACGCTGAACGCGGTGCGCGCCGGCACGATGGACATCGCCCTCGGCAACACCACGACGGCCGCGGCCGCGAAGTCGGCGGGGCTGCAGATCGTCACGCAGTCCACCGACACGTGGGGACTGGTCCTCGGCGACCGCGCCGGCACCAACCAGCCCGCGCTCGGCGACGTCCGCGTGCGGCAGGCCCTGAACTACGCGATCGACCGCGACGCCATCACGAAGGCGGTCGTCGGCGAGTACGGCAGCCCCGCGCACCAATACTTCGGAACCCAGACCACCGGCAACGTCCCCGCTCTCGACGACGCCTACCCGTACGACCCCGAGAAGGCGAAGGAGTTGCTCGCCGACGCCGGGTACGCGAACGGATTCACGTTCGCCGTCACCTCGGTTCCCGGCATCCACGACGCCATGGTGCAGGCCATCCAGGGGTATCTCGCCGAGGTCGGGGTGACGATGACCATCGACCAGGACGGCGACTTCTTCGCCAACGTCCAGGCCGCGAAGGACCCCGCCTACGCCCTGACGTACACGCAGGGCGACATGTACACCACGCTGGCCCCGATCGTCACCCCGACGGGCGTGCTCAACCCCTACAAGTCGTCGGACGAGCGGATCAACAGCCTGTACGCCCAAGCAGCCGCGTCGAGCGACCCCGCCGAGCAGACGTCGCTGTACCAGCAGATCGCGCAGATCGTCTCGGACGACGCGTGGTTCCTGCCGGTGTACTACGCCGACGTGATCGTCTACGCCTCGAAGAACGTCCAGGTGAAGCTGTGGCCCGGCGAGGGCTACCCCTGGATCTACGCCTGGTCGCCGATCTCCTGATGTCCGCGGTCGGGGGCGGGGCCGCGAGCCCCGCCCCCGACTCCCACCCTCGCGTTCCTCCTCCGGAAGGAGAATCCCGTGCTCTCGGTCATCGGACGCCGTCTCGCGATCGCCGTCCCCCTCGTGCTCCTCGTCTCACTGCTGACGTTCCTGCTCGTCCCGCTGATCCCCGGCGACCCCGCCGCGACGATCCTGGGCAACACCGCGACCCCCGCACAGCTCGCATCGCTGCGCGACGCGCTGGGCCTGGACCGTCCGCTTCTCGAGCGCTACCTCGACTGGCTCACCGCGGCGCTGCGAGGCGACTTCGGCACCAGCTTCTACGACCACTCCCCCGTGCTGGACACCATCGCCGCCCGCATCCCGGTCACGCTGAGCCTCACGCTCGCCGCGACCCTGCTGTCGCTGATCGTCGGCGTGGGGCTGGGGGTGCTCGCCGCGGTCCGTGGCGGCATCGTCGACCGCGCCGTGCAGCTGGTGTCGGTCATCGGCATGGCGCTGCCCAACTTCTGGCTCGCCCTCGTCCTCGTGCTCTGCCTGGCGATCTGGGTGCCGATCTTCCTTCCCTCGGGCTACATCCCGTTCGAGGAGGACCCCAACGGCTGGTTGCGCAGTCTGACGCTGCCGACGATCGCGCTCGGGCTCGCCTCGGCGACCGCGATCGCCCTGCAGACCCGCGCCAGCCTCACCGATCTCGCACGGCGCGACTTCGTCCGCATCCTGCGCGCGAAAGGCGTGTCGCGCACGTCGATCATCACGAAGCACCTGCTGCGCAACGCCTCGGGCCCCATCCTGACGGTGACCGGCCTGCAGTTCGTCGGCATGCTGGGCAGCGCGGTCGTGATCGAGCAGGTGTTCGCGCTCCCCGGGCTCGGCAGCCTCATCTTCGCCTCCGTGTCGAAGCTCGACGTTCCTCTCATGCAGGGGGTCGTGGTCGTCATGACCCTGCTCGTGGTCGCCGTGAACCTCCTCACCGACCTCGTCTCCGCCTGGCTCAACCCGAAACTGAGGTGACCATGTCCACCGCCCTCTCCCCCGCGCCCGCGGTCCCCACCGTCCGGACCCGCCGCGCCCGCCCGCGAATCTCGGTTCCGCTCGTGCTGGCGCTCGTCTGGATCGCGATCGTCGTGATCGGCGCGATCGCCGCGCCGCTGCTCACCCCCTACGACCCGGTCAAGCAGGACCTGGCGAACACGCTCGCCCTGCCGACCGCCTCGCATCCGCTCGGAACCGACGGCCTGGGGCGCGACATCCTCAGCCGCCTGCTCCACGGCGGCCAGGTGAGCCTGCTCGGCGCTCTGCTCGCCCTCGTCGTCGCCTTCGTCATCGGCGTGCCCGCGGGACTCACGGCGGGCTACTTCCGCGGGGGCCGCTGGGATGCCATTTCGGCACGCATCATCGACCTGCTGCAGAGCGTGCCGGTCATCGTCATCCTGCTCACGATCCTCGCCGTGACCGGGAAGAACGTGTACACGGCCATGGCGGTGTTCGGCCTGATCGTCTCGCCGGTGTTCTTCCGACTCGCCCGCGACGGCGCCGCTGCCACGAGCGCGGAGCTGTACGTCGACGCGGCGAAGGTATACGGACTGCGCTCGCCCCGGATCATCGCCCGCCACGTGCTGCCGAACGTCCGCAACCCCCTGATCGTCCAAGCCACGATCGTGTTGAGCCTCGCACTGCTCACGCAGGCGGGTCTCAGCTACCTCGGGCTCGCGAGCCCTCCCCCCGCGCCGAGCTGGGGCGGATCCGTGGCCGACGCGAACACCTACATCAACCAGCAGCCGTGGATGCTCGTCCCCTCCGGTCTCGTCCTGGTGCTGACCATCCTCGCGTTCACCGTCGTCGGCGACGCGGTGCGGGATGCCATTCCCGGCAACGCCGGCACCGGGCGCGGCGTGATGGTCGCGCGGACCCCTCTTCCCGCCGAGGCGACCCCGGTGGACCAGCGGGGCGCGATGCTGTCCGTCCTCGGGCTCTCCGCCGCCGCCGGCGCGACGCCCCTGCTCACCGACGTGTCGTTCCAACTCCGGCGCGGCGAGATCCTCGCCCTGGTCGGCGAGTCCGGCTCCGGCAAGACGATGACCGCCATGTCGATCATCGGTCTGCTGCCGACCGGCGTCGAGGCGACCGCGGGGCGCATCGTGCTCGACGGCGACGACCTGCTCACCCTCCCCGAGAGCGAGCTGCGCCACGTCCGCGGCCGTCGCATCGCGTACATCGGCCAGGAGCCGATGGTGAGCCTGGACCCGGCGTTCTCCGTCGCGCACCAGATCGACGAGTCGCTGCGGCTGCACCGCAATCTCGACCGCCGTGCCCGCCGGGACGAGGTGCGCCGGCTCCTCGCGCAGGTGAAGATTGCCGACGTCGAGCGCGTCGCACGCTCGTTCCCGCACGAGCTCTCGGGCGGGATGGCGCAGCGCGTGTGCATCGCGATGGCCCTGGCCGCCGAGCCCGAGCTGCTCATCGCCGACGAGCCGACCACGGCGCTGGACGTCACCGTCCAGGCCGACATCCTCGAGCTGCTGCGCGAGCTGTGCCGGGAGCGGACGATGGCGATGATCATCGTCACGCACGACTTCGGGGTCGTCGCCGACGTCGCGGACCGCGCGATCGTGATGCTGCACGGGCGGATCATCGAGAACGCCGCCGTCGAGGAGCTCTTCGATCACCCGAGCCACGAATACACCGCAGGTCTGCTCGCGGCGAACCCCGCGATGCGCGGCGACGAACACGCCGTCTGGTATGCCGATGAGGAGGCGAGCACCCGATGATGACCACCACGACACCCGCGCCCGCGACCGACGGGACGCTGCGCGTAAGCGACCTGCGCGTCACCTACCGCAAGCGCGGTCTGTTCACCCCGGCGTACACCGCGATCGACGGCGTCTCGTTCGAGCTGAAGCCCGGACGCACGCTCGGCCTCGTCGGCGAATCCGGCTCCGGCAAGAGCACCATCGGACGAGCGATCCTGGGCCTCACCCGCGTGGCCGGGGGACACATCTCCTACGACGGGCGCGACATCACGCACCTGCCGCTCGCCCGTCGACGCGAGGTGAGCACGCAGATCCAGGTCGTCTTCCAGGACCCCTACAGCTCGCTGAACCCCTCCCTGACGGTGGGCGACATCCTCACCGAACCGCTGCTGGCGCTTCGCCGGATGACGCGGGCCGAGGCGGACGGCATCGTCCGCGGCCTCCTCGACCGCGTCTCCCTGCCCGGAAACGCCGTCGACCGCTACCCGCGGGAGTTCTCGGGCGGACAACGACAGCGCATCGCGATCGCCCGCGCTCTCGCCGTGTCGCCGCGACTCGTCGTCTGCGATGAGCCCACGAGCGCGCTGGATCTCACCACGCAGGCGCAGGTGCTCGACCTCATGGCAGAACTGCAGCGCGACCTCGGGGTCAGCTACCTCTTCATCTCGCACGACCTCGCCGTCGTGCGCCAGGTCTCGCACGAGGTCGCCGTGCTCAACAAGGGCCGGATCGTGGAGTTCGGCCCCACCCGCACCGTGACCGAGACGCCGGCCGACGACTACACGCGTCTGCTGCTCGCCGCAGCTCCCGTCCCCGACCCTCGCCTGCAGCAGGAGAGGCGCCTCGCCCGCCGCGCCCTGCTGGCCGGCGCCTGACCGTCCCCGAAGGAGCCCCCATGGCCCAGATCACTCTCGCCGCCGTGCAGTCCGAGCCGGTGTGGTTCGACCTCGACGGCACGACCGACAAGACCGTCGCCCTGATCGCCGAGGCGGCCGCCCACGGCGCGCGTGTCATCGCGTTTCCCGAGACCTGGCTGCCGGGCTACCCCAGCTTCATGTGGTTCGGCGACGAGGACTACCGCGCGCCGTTCCGACAGCGCTACCTCGAGAACTCGCTCGTGGCGGGCAGCGCGCAGCATCGGCGGATCGAGGCGGCGGCGCGAGAGGGGCGCATCACCGTCGTCCTCGGTCTGAGCGAACGCGTGGGCGACGAGCTCTACATGGCGCAATACGTCATCAGCGACGACGGCATCACCACCATGAAGCGGCGGAAGCTGAAGCCGTCCGCGGTCGAGTGGGACATCTTCGCCTCCGGATCCGGTGCCGATCTCGAGGTCGTCGACAGCTCCATCGGCCGCATCGGTGCCCTCAACTGCTCCGAGAACCGCCGTCCGCTCCTCCGACACGCCCTGTTGTCGCAGAACGAGCAACTCCATGTGGCCTCGTGGCCCCACTTCGGGCTCTATCCCGGGTTCGTCCCGATGAGCGCGGAGGCGAGCATGGCCGCGAGCTCGCAGTACGCCGCCGAGGGCGGTGTCGTGACCCTCGCCCCGACCATCGTGGCCGGCGACGCCTACCTCGAGCTGCTCGAGCTCCCGGAGGGCGAGAGCGATCGCATTCTCAGCGGGGGCGGTTCCACGCGCATCTTCGGACCTTTCGGCGAGAGCATCGCCGAACCACTCGCCCCCGAGGTCGACGGCATCCTGTACGCCACCGTGGACGAGTCCCTTCTCCGTCGCGACCAGGAGTACGACGCGGACCCGACCTCCATCGTCAAACCGTGGTGAGCGCCCTCGCGGGGGGAGAGGATGCCGCCCGGCCCGGCCGTTCGCCGATCGCGAGCTTCGCCTTCCCCGCGTTCCGCGCCTACGCGGCGAGTGCTCAGCTCGCGTTCATCGGCTCGTGGATGCTGGGCACGTCGCAGAGTCTGCTCGTGCTCGACCTCAGCGGCGGCAGCGGTGCGGTGCTCGGCATCACCGCGGCCATCCAGTTCGTCCCGCTCCTGGTCCTCGGCCCCGTGATCGGCGTGCTCGCCGACCGGTGGGGACCGCGTCGCCTCCTCATCGCCGGGGAGAGCACGATGGCCCTGGTCGGGATCGCGCAGGCGACGTCGCTCCTGCTGGGGGTCATGACCCTCCCCCTCGCCCTCGTCCTGGCCGCGGTGTACGGCCTCGGCTCCGCGCTCGAGAGCGCGATGCGCCCCACGGTGATCACCGAGATCGTGCCGGCCCGCGTCCTCTCGAACGCCGTCGGTCTGAACACCCTGTTCTTCCAGCTCGGCCGGCTGATCGGTCCGAGCGCGGCGGGATTCCTCATCGCGGGGTTCGGGAACGGCCCGTCGTTCGTCGTCGGCGCCACCGCCCTCGGCGTCTTCGCCCTCGTGCTGACCCGGCTGCCCCGCCGGCGCGACGGCCAGCCCGACGGCGACGAGGCCGTTCCCGCGGGGATGGGGCACGCGGTGCGCTTCGTCCTCGCCGAACCGCGCCTGCGCCTCGTCTTCGCGCTCACCGCCGTCGCGGGGCTCATCTCCCCCAACATCCTGTCGATCGCGACGCTGGCCGCAACGCAGGACTTCTCCGCGGGAGCGACCGGCGTCGGGCTGCTCGGGTCGGCACTCGCGGTCGGCACCATCGCGGGGGCTGCCCTGACGGCGGTGCTCGGTCGGGTCACTCCCCGCTCGATCGCCGCGGCCGCCATCGGTGTCTGCCTGCTCACCGCGGCCACCGGTGCGCTGCCGACCTTCCCCCTGTACGCGGTCGGCCTCGTCCCGGCGGGAATCGCCTCCATGCTGCTGATGGCGCAGGGCGCGGCCTACGTGCAGATGGTCACGCCGCACGCGCTGCGCGGCCGCGTCAATGCGCTGTTCGCGATGGTGACTCTCTGCGGCATACCCCTCGGCTCTCCCGTCCTCGGTCTCCTTGCGGATGCCGTCGGCGCGCGATCCGCCTCGGTCATCGCCGGAGGGTCCGTCGCCGTCGCCCTCGGCGTCGTCCTCTTCGCGCTGCGCGGCGGGTTGCGACGCGCGTGACGGCGGCGGCGGGTGAGCCGACGATGCTCAGCGGGCGGCATCCTCCCCGTCCGACGACTCGACGGCGAACGCCCGCACGGCATCCTCCAGCACCGCGAAGAACCACCGACGGCCCGCCGTCGAGTGCAGGGCGGCCTGGGTGAACAGCCGCACATCGAAGCTCTCGACCAGCTCGCCCAGCGGACGTGCCCGCAGGGGCCACCGCCGCGCGAACATCGCCGCGACGCGTCGCGGCACGATCGCCGCATCGCCCGAGCGCACCAGCGTCTCGGGGAGGGTCGAGAAGTGGTGCGCGCGCAGCACCGCGCGCGGCGTGATCCCGGTCTCGTCGAGTGCCCGGCCGACGCGGTCGTGCCCCGACGACGAGTCGATCAGGGCCAGGCGCAGCGTCGCCAGCTCGGCGGGCTCGACCGGCACGCCGACGAGATCGTCGGGCCAGGTCGCCACGCAGACGTAGGTCTCGGTGAACAGGTCGGTCGTCACGGTACGGCCGGTGGGCGCGGCGCTGCTGACGGCGGCGTCGACCTCTCCGCTGAGGATCCAGCGGTCCACCGCGTCGACGTCGATGGGCACGACGTCGAGACTCACGCCGGGAGCCTCGGTCGACATGCGCTCCATGAGGGGCGGCAGGTAGGCGTACTCGCCCATGTCGGTCAGCGCCACGCGGAATCGGGAGCGGGCCGTGAGCGGGTCGAACTCCCGCCCCGCGACGACGTCGTCGATCGCATCGATCGACGACCGGGCGACGGTGTAGAGCTGCTCCGCCCGCGCGGTCGGCGTCATCCCCCGGGCCGAGCGGACGAAGAGGGGGTCGCCGAGCTCCCCGCGCAGCCGGCCCAGCGCGTAGCTGACCGAGGGTTGTGTGACGTTGAGCGCTCCGGCCGCCCGTGTGAGGCTGCGGCGCTCATAAATCGCCACGAAGGTGCGCAGCAGATCGAGATCGATGGATGCCATGTGCTCGCCCTTCCGGTGCAGCTCTATAGAGAGATTCTATGGTCGGCATCCGAACCTTCGTCTGGACCTCTCGGCGTTCGGCGTCTTGAATCGACAACGGCGCACGAACACGCGCGAAGGGAAGAGTGCAATGACGCAGACATGGTCGCCGCGGCGCGTCGCGATCCTCGGGGCATCCGGTCTCACCGGTGCGGGCCTCGCCCATCAGCTCTCACTCAGCGACGACTACGACGAGATCCTGCTGTTCGATCTCAAAGAGAACGTGCTGCAGGCGCACGCGATCGACATGCGTGAAGCGCAGATCGTCGCGGGACGCACGCGGGCCCGGCTCGTCGTCGTGCCGCTCGACCGCGCGGCCGAGCAGGAGCCCGTCGACCTCGTGGTGTTCGCCGCCTCGCTTCCCGAGACGCCGGACGGGACCCGGGAAGCGTTCCTGCAGGGCAACCTCGGGGTGCTCGACGCGGTGCGTCCCGCCATCGAGGCGCTCGCGGGCGAGACGGGCCTCGTCATGATCGTCACCAACCCCGCCGACGTGCTGGCCACCTGCCTCGCGCACACCAGCGGCATCCACCCCGCGCGGATCTTCGGCTACTGCCTCAACGACAGCGCCCGCTTCATCGCCGCGATCTCGCGGGAGCTGGAGGTGGACCCGGGTCGCCTCGACGCCCTCGTGATCGGCGAGCACGGCGACGGTCAGGTGCTCGTGTGGAGCGGTGTCACCCTCGACGGCGCTCCGCTCGTCCTCGACGCCGCGCAGCGCGCGCGGATCGACGCCGACGCCCGCGGCTGGTTCCGGCGCTGGTCCGACCTGCGGCCCGGCCGCAGCTCCGGCTGGACGACGCCGGTGGGCTCCGCCCGCACGATTGCGCAGCTCGCCGCCGGCGAGCCGGTACCGGTCGCGGTGTGGCGACGCGACGGCGATGGCAACGACTCCCACACGACGCTGCTCGCGGTCGTGCGCGACGACACCGTCGCGCCCACCCCGCTGGACTACCTCGACGACGCCGAACGCGCCGCCGTCGACGAGGCCTCCGCGGCCCTCGCCGACAAGGCCCTGCGCGCCGCCGCACTCACGCACTGACACACCGAAAGGGGACTGACCGATGACGTTCTTCGACCCGCAGACCTGGGATGGCCGCTACTTCGACGGATCGTGGGTGAGCACGCCCGACACCGCCGCGGTGATCTCGCCCTCGACCGGCGAGACGATCGGCCGGGTGGCCGCGGCCACCGCCGCCGACCTCGACCGCACGGTGGACGCCGCGCGCCGCGCGCAGACCGCGTGGGCCGCCGCCCCCGCCGAGGAGCGCGCCGCCGCCATGCGCCGCGCCGCGGCGATCATCGAGGAGAACACCGAGACCCTCGCCCGCTGGCTCAGCGACGAGGCCGGTTCCGCCCAGGGCAAGGCCCACTTCGAGGCCAGCCTCGTCGCGAACGAGTTCCACCTCGCCGCGGCCACCGCGATGATGCCGTACGGCCAGCTGCTGCGCTCGGCGCGCGGCCGCGCCTCAGCCTCAGCCGTCGCCGCCCCGTCGGAGTGGTCGGCGTGATCTCGCCGTTCAACTTCCCCGGCATCCTGTCGGCGCGCTCGATCGCCCCGGCTCTCGCCCTCGGCAACGCCGTCGTGCTCAAGCCCGACCCGCGCACGAGCGTCAGCGGCGGCCTGTTCTTCGCCGCCGTGCTCGAGGCCGCCGGTGTTCCCGCCGGGGTGTTCTCGGTGCTGCCGGGCGGCGTCGAAGTGGGATCGGCGCTCGTCGATCACCCCGCGGTGCCGATCATCTCGTTCACCGGGTCGACCGAGGCGGGTCGCATCATCGGTGCCCGCGCGGGACAGCTGCTCAAGCGCGCGCACCTCGAGCTCGGTGGCAACAACGCCCTCGTCGTGCTCGGTGACGTCGACGTCGCCGCCGCGGCATCCGCCGGCGCGTGGGGATCGTTCCTGCACCAGGGCCAGATCTGCATGACCACCGGGCGCCACCTCGTGCACGACAGCATCTACGACGAGTACGTCGAGGCCCTGAGCGCCAAGGCGTCCGCCCTGCCCGCGGGCGACCCCTCCACGGGTGTGCCGCTCGGACCGATCATCGACGAGCGCCAGCGCGACAAGATCGCCGCGATCGTGAGCGAGACGGTCGACGCCGGCGCCCGGGTCACCGCGGGCGGCGGGTATGACCGCCTGTTCTTCGAGGCCACCGTCCTCGCCGACGTCACCGCGGAGCACGCCGCGTTCCAGAAGGAGATCTTCGGCCCCGTCGCCCCGGTGACGCGCTTCGGCTCGGTCGACGAGCTCGTCGAGCTCGTCAACGCTAGCGACTACGGCCTCTCCCTCGGCATCCTGGCCAAAGACGCGTTCCGCGCCTACGAGCTGGCCGATCGCCTGCCCAGCGGCATCCTGCACATCAACGACCAGACCGTCGACGACGAGTCGCAGGCTCCGTTCGGCGGCGTCGGCGCCTCGGGCACGGGCGCACGGTTCGGCGGGCACGAGGCGAACATCGAGGCGTTCACCGAGACGCAGTGGGTCACGATGCAGGCCGACATCGCGACCTACCCGTTCTGATCTCGCGGAGGAATCCCCCCAATGTCCACTCCCGACGTCGCCCAGGCGTTCTACGAGGTGCTGCGCGCGCGCGGCGTGACCCGGATCTTCGGCAACCCCGGCTCCAACGAGCTGACCATGCTGAAGCACCTGCCCGACGACATCGACTACGTCCTCGCCCTCCAGGAGGGCGCGGCGGTGGCGATGGCCGACGGCTACGCGCAGGCGTCAGGGTCGCTGGGTGTGGTCAACCTGCACTCCTCGTCGGGCACGGGCAACGCGATGGGCAACCTCACCAACAGCGCCGCCGCGCACGCTCCCGTGCTCGTGCTCGCGGGGCAGCAGAGCCGCCGCTACGTGCCGCTGAACGCGATGCTGACGAACGTGGATGCCACGCGCCTGGCGGATCCGCTCGTGAAGTTCTCGGCCGAGCCGCTGCGGCCGGAAGACGTGCCCGCGGCGGTGTCGCAGGCGGCGCTGCTGGCGCTGTCGGCTCCGACCGGACCCACCTACGTCTCGGTCCCGCTCGACGACTGGGCGCGATCCGCCGACGAGCGCGTCGCCGCCGGACTCGCGTCGCGGTCGGTGGCGGCGGCCCCGGTGCTCGCCGAGGCGCACCTCGACGAGATCGCGGCCCAGCTCGACGCCGCGTCGTCACCGGTGCTGGTACTCGGACCGGGCGTGGACACGGATGCCGGATGGGCGGCCACGCGCGCACTCAGCGAGCGCCGCGGCCTGCCGGTGTGGGTCGCGCCGAGTCCGTCTCGCGCGCCGTTCTCGACGCGGCATCCGCACTTCCGCGGCATCCTGCCCACTGGGCTCGGGGCGGTGGCCGACGTGCTCGCCGACCACGACCTCGTCGTGACCCTCGGCGCCGCGGTGTTCCGGTACCACCAGTTCGTGGAGGGGGCTCCCCTCGCCTCCGGCACGCGGCTGGTCGGCGTCACCTCCGACCCCGGCGAGGCGGCTCGTGCCGCGGCGGGCGCGATCTTCGTCGGCGACCCCGTCGATGCCGCGGCGCGACTGGCATCCCGCGTCCGACAGGGCGGATCGCCCGCGGGCGCCGCCTTCGCCCCGGATGCCGCTCCCCCGGCGACGGACGGACGGTTCTCGGCGCCGGCGATCCTCGACGCGGTCGATCGCGCGAAGCCCGACGACGCCGTGATCGTGCTCGAGTGGACCTCGGCGGATGCCCTGTGGGCGCGCCTGACGTTCGATCGCGCGCAGTCGTACTACTTCCCCGCGAACGGCGGTCTCGGCTGGGGCCTGCCCGCCGCGATCGGCGTGCAGCTCGCCGACCCCGGCCGCCCGGTGATCGCGCTCATCGGCGACGGGGCGATGCAGTACACCCCGGCGGCCCTGTGGACGGCGGCGCGCTATGGCATCCCCGTCACCTTCGTGATCGCGCAGAACCAGGAGTACGGGGCGCTCCAGCGCTTCTCGCGCATCATGGACGTCCCCGACGGCGGGTACCTCGACATCGACGGCCTCGACCCGTGCGCGATCGCGCGCGGCTACGGCATCGACGCCCATCATCTCGACGACCTCGACCAGCTCGAGGACTTCGTCGCCGCGGCCTCGGCCGCTCCCGGCCCACGGCTCGCCGTGGTCCCGCAACTGTCCCAACGCTGAATCCCTGCCTACCCGCTGCGACGGTCACGTCGCGGCGTCGACAACGATGTCCAAGGAGTCCTGCATGTCCGCTGAACACTCACGCCGTTCGGGTGGTTTCACCCCGACCGGCACCATCTCGACCGCGGCGGACCGCCGCCGTGTCGTCTTCGCCACGGTCGTCGGCACCACCGTGGAGTGGTACGACTTCTTCCTCTACTCCACCGCCGCGGGCCTGGTGTTCGGCCAGCTGTTCTTCGCTCCGGCCGGGCCCGGGTTCGCGCAGATCCTGTCGTTCCTCACCGTGGGACTGAGCTTCCTGTTCCGCCCGCTCGGCGCGTTCCTCGCCGGGCACCTCGGCGACAAGTACGGCCGTCGCATCGTCCTCATGCTGACGCTGATCCTGATGGGCGCGTCCACGACGCTCATCGGCGTGCTGCCGACGTACGACGTCATCGGCATCGCCGCCCCCATCCTGCTGATCCTGCTGCGCATCCTGCAGGGGATCTCGGCCGGCGGCGAGTGGGGTGGCGCCGTGCTCATGGCCGTCGAGCACGCCCCCAAGGCCAAGCGCAGCCTCTTCGGCGCCTCCCCGCAACTCGGCGTGCCGCTCGGTCTGCTGCTGGCCAGCGGCATCCTCGCGCTGATGGCACTCATCGCGCCGGGCGACGCGTTCCTCGCGTGGGGCTGGCGCGTGCCGTTCCTGCTGTCGTTCGTGCTGATCCTCGTCGGCCACTACGTGCGCAAGAAGGTCGAGGAGAGCCCGGTGTTCGTCGAGCTGAGCGAGCGCAAGGAGAAGACCCAGGCGCCGATCGTCCAGCTCTTCCGCAAGCACGCCGTGCTCGTGATCATCGCCGCGCTCGTGTTCGCGGGCAACAACGCCGTGGGCTACATGACCACCGGCGGATACATCCAGCGCTACGCCACCAACCCCAACGGGCCGGTGGGGCTGGCCACCGCCGACGTGCTCGGCGCCGTCACCCTCTCGGCCGTGTCGTGGCTGGTCTTCACCGCGATCGGCGGGTGGATCGGCGACAAGATCGGCCGCCGCAACACCTACTTCGTCGGCTGGGCCGCCCAGCTCGTCGGCGTGCTGCTGCTGTTTCCGCTCGTCAACACCGGCAGCGTGGGCATGCTCGCGCTGGGCCTCGTCGTGCTCACGGTCGGCCTTGGCCTGACCTACGGGCCCCAGGCGGCGCTGTACGCCGAGCTGTTCCCGGCATCCATCCGCTTCTCGGGGGTGTCGATCTCGTACGCGATCGGCGCGATCCTCGGCGGCGCGTTCGCCCCGACCATCGCTCAGGCGCTCGTCGACGCGACCGGCGGCACGAACGCGGTCACCGTCTACCTCGCCGGCATGACGGTCATCGGCTTCCTCGCCACCCTGCTGCTGCGCGACCGCAGCGGCATCCCCCTCGGCCCCGACCACGAGGCCGAGCAGTCCGTGAGCCCGGTGCGCGGCCTGCAGCGGGCCTGACCCGGTTGCACGGCCTCGCCCCCCGTCGCGCGGGGCGGGGCCGTGCCGCGCGGGCTCGTGCCGTTCTTCGGATCGAACGCCCGCTTTTTTCTTCCTTGTCAAACAGACTGACTGTTCATACAGTCAGTGCAGATCACTCCGGAGGTTCCCATGTCCGACACGCTGTCCCCCACCGCCCCGGCGCTCACCGCACCCGACGGCACGCGATTCCGCGATCTCGACCACGACGGCATCATGGCGGTCTACGAGAACCCGACCGCGAGCATCGACGACCGCGTCGACGACCTGCTGTCGCGGATGACGTTGGCCGAGAAGGCCGGACAGATGTTCCAGTCGGTCATCGAGTCCGGACGCGGCGGAGTCGTCGTCGAGCACGAGACCCCCGACGATGACGTCGTCGGCGCCGAGCGCTACAACAAGACGGCGACCAGCGACCTGCTCGGCGAGAAGCACATGACGCACTTCAACGTGCTCGAGCTCGAGAGCGTCGAGCAGGCCGTGGCCTGGAGCAACGCCCTGCAGGAGGCAGCGTCACGCACGCGACTCGGCATCCCCGTGACCCTCTCCACTGATCCGCGCCATGCGTTCGTCCGCAACGTCGGCGCCTCGCTCCCCTCCGCGTTCTTCTCGAAGTGGCCGGAGCCCCTGGGCCTTGCCGCGCTCCGCGATGTCGAGACGGTCCGGGAGTTCGCCGACATCGCGCGCGCCGAGTACGCCTCCGTCGGCATCCGCGCCGCACTCCACCCCACCGTCGACCTCACGACCGAGCCGCGCTGGGCGCGGCAGATCCACACGTTCGGAGAGGATGCCGAGCTCGCCTCCGCCTACGTGCGCGCGTACCTCGACGGGTTCCAGGGTGCCGAGCTGGGTGCGACGTCGGTGGCCTGCACCACCAAGCACTTCCCCGGAGGCGGTCCCCAGAAGAACGGCGAGGACGCACACTTCCCCTACGGGCGGGAGCAGGTCTACCCGGGCGACAACTTCGATTACCACCTCGAGCCCTTCCGTGCCGCGATCGCGGCGGGCACGGCGGGCATCATGCCCTACTACGGCCTCCCCGAGGGGCTCGTCCTCGACGGCGAGCCGGTCGAAGAGGTCGGGTTCGGCTTCAACAAGCAGATCCTCACCGGCCTGCTGCGCGAGAAGCTCGGCTACGACGGGGTCATCTGCACCGACTGGGCCCTCGTGCACGGGTACACCACCCCCGGGCGGGAGCTGCCCCCGAAGGCGTGGGGCATGGAGCACGCCGACGCACGCACCCGCGTGAAGAAGATCCTCGACGCCGGAGCCGATCAGCTCGGCGGCGAGAAGTGCCCCGAGATCGTCGTCGACCTGGTCGAGAGCGGCGAGATCGCCGAGCAGCGCATCGACGAGTCGGTGCGGCGTCTGCTGCGGGTGAAGTTCGCCCTCGGGCTGTTCGACGACCCGTTCCTCGACCTCGATCACGCGCGCGCCGTCGCGGGGGCCGCCGACGCGGTCGCGGCCGGTCACGCGGCCCAGCAGCGCAGCATCACCGTGCTCACCAACGGCGACGCCGGCCGCGCGGTGCTCCCCCTCCGCACCGGTCTGCGGGTCTACGCCGAGGGCGTCGACCGGGCGATCCTGGCCGACTTCGCCGAGGTGGTGGACGATGCCCAGGATGCCGACATCGCGATCCTCCGCGTGAAGGCGCCGAGCGAGGTGCGGCAGACCTTCTACTTCGAGACGTTCTTCCACCAGGGCTCGCTCGAGTTCTCGGCCGACGAGGCCGCCCACATCGACGCGCTCTGCCGCGCCGTCCCGACCGTCGTGGACGTATTCCTCGACCGACCGGCCATCCTCACCGACGTCGTCGCCGCGGCGGCGGCGGTGACGGGATCGTTCGGCAGCGGAGATCGCGCGTACCTCGAGGTCCTCTTCGGTCGTGCGCGCGCGGAGGGGCGGCTGCCGTTCGAGCTCCCCTCGTCGATGGCCGCCGTCGAGCGTTCGCGCGAAGACGTGCCCTTCGACACCGAGGCACCGCTGTTCCCCCACGGACACGGACTCACGACCACAGCCTGACCCCTGCCCCCTCCCTTCCCCCTCGTCAAAGGAGACACCATGACACAGACACAGCATCCGGTCCCGACGGCCGCCGACAGCACGGCCGAGAGCACCGCCGAACGCATGATGCGGCTGACCGGCCAGCACGTCGGCGCCGGCTTCATCACCCGCTACGTGCTCGGCCAACTGGGGGTGTGGATCGCCCTCATGACCCCCGCCGCCGTCACCCTCTCGCTTCGCGTCGGCGACGTGGATCCGGCGAACAAGGCGGCATCCCTCTCGCTCATCGCGGGGCTCGGCGCCGCCTGTGCACTGTTCGCCAACCCGATCTTCGGGCGCCTCAGCGACAAGTCGACGTCGCGTTTCGGTCAGCGGCGCCCCTTCATCCTCGGCGGCGTGCTGGTGGGGATCATCGCGACGTTCTTCCTGGGAGCGGCGACGACCATTCCGATGATCGCCGTCGCCTGGTGCATCGCGCAGGTCGGCTTCAACACCGCCCTCGCCGCCACCGTGGCCGTGCTGCCCGAACGCGTCCCCGCGCACAAGCGCGGTCGGGTGTCGGCGTGGCTCGGCTCCGGCAGCCAGGTCGGTGCCGTCGCCGGAACGTTCCTCGTGCAGGGGACGGGCACGCAGGGCGTGTGGATGTTCCTCGCCCCCGCCGCGCTCGCCCTCGTGCTCGTCGTCGTCTTCGTCGCCGGCCTCAAGGAAGTGCCGCGCACCCGCGCGGAGGTCGGCCGGTTCCGTCTCGCCGACATCTTCACCGCGCTGTGGATCAACCCGTTCCGCTTCCCGGCCTTCGGACTGGCGTGGGTGGGTCGCTTCCTCGTCTGGACCGCGCTGGCCCTGCTGACGACGTACAAGACCTACTTCCTCAGCGACCACCTCGGCCTCCCCAAGGAGGCCCTGCCGAACCTGCTCTTCATCTCCATGCTGGCTCTCGCCGCCAGCGTGTTCGTCAGCAGCCTGCTCGCGGGCTGGCTGAGCGACATCGTGAAACGACGTAAGGTCTTCGTCATCGCCGCCTCGCTCGGCTACGCGGCCGCGATGATCGTGGTGGCCACCGCCACCGGCTTCGACGGGTTCCTGCTCGGCGTCGTCATCGGCGGTCTGTCGCAGGGGGCGTACATGGGCGTCGACTACGCACTCGTCTCGGACGTGCTGCCCGACTCCGACACCGAGGCCGCGAAGGGCATGGGCGTGTTCAACCTGTCCAGCACCGTGCCCCAGACGGTCGCCCCCGTGCTTGCGCCGGTGCTTCTGCTGATCGGGGCGACGCCCGGCAGCCAGAACTACGTCGCGCTGTACGTCGGCGCGGCGGTCTTCGCCCTGCTGGGCGCGGCGGCGATCGCCGTCATCCGCGGCGTCCGCTGATCCGACCGGGCGGCGGTCCGCGAGACCGCCGCCCTAGGATGAGTGCCATGCCCCGCGCCCCCCGGATCGTCGCGCAGGGTGACTCGACCCGGGAGGCGATCTTCGCCTCGGCCGTGCACAACTTCGGCCGATTCGGCTACCGCGGAACCTCTCTCGCACGTATCGCCGCGGACGCCGGCATCGTCCAGTCCGCGATCCTGCACCACTTCTCCACTAAGGAGAAGCTGCTCCTGGCCACGCTCGAGCGCTTCTACGACGAACACGGCACGCTGCGCGACCCCGAGGGCCGGGGCATCGATGAGATGCCCGTTCCCGACTACCTCGAGCTCGCCGCCGCCACCAACGAGCGCCGCGCAGACCTGGTGCGCTTCTACGCGGTGCTCTCGGCCGAGAGCACGACCGAGGAGCACCCCGCTCAGGAGTTCTTCCGCGCGCGGTTCGCGCAGATGCGCGGCCATCTCACCGACAAGATCCAGGCCGAGTGGGGCGGCGCCCTCTCCCCCGAACGAGCGCGCGATCTCGTCACCCTCGCGGTGGCGGCCCTCGACGGCCTGCAGACCCAGTGGATCCTCGAACCCCGCGTCGCGATGACCTCGTGCGTCACCCTGCTGCGGCGCGTCCTCTCCCCCGTCGACCCCGTCGACCCCGCCGACCCCGCCGACCCCGCCGACCCGGCCGACCCGGCCGACCCCGCCGACCCCGCCGATTCGCGCGTCGGCTGAGGGCCCGCGGCCCCGCCGGGGCGGATTCGCGCGCATCGACCGGCGGGCAGCGCTGCGCGCGGACGCGCGACCGAGGAACGCAAAAACACACGAGGAGCGCCACGCCTCCCGTGCCGCTCAGCCGACGAACCGCTCCGCCAACGCCGACCGCCGCACCTTTCCGGCGTCGTTGCGCAGCGGCGCGGTCGACACGTGCACCGCGACGGGCGCGCGACGACCCAGGTGCGTCCGGGCGTGGGCCATCACCGACGCGGATGCCGCCGAGTCGGTGAGCCGGACGGCGGCGTGCACCACCTGGCCCAGCTCGTCGTCGGCGACGCCGAAGGCGACGGCTTCCGCCACGGCGGGATGCTCTTGGAGCGCCGCCTCGATGACGGCGGGGGCGATCTTGTCACCCCCGCGATTGATCATGTCGTCCGACCGGTCGTGCAGGAAGAGGTAGCCGTCGGCATCCACGTGTCCGATGTCGCCAAGGGTGTCCCAGCCCTCGGCGTCGCGGCGCGAGGTCCCGCCCACGTAGGCGTAGGCGGGGGCGGCGCCGCGCCGCATCCACACCAGTCCGCCCTCGCCCGTGGGCAGGTCGCGCCCGCTGTCGTCGCGGATACGGATCTCGGTGCCCCCGATCGCCCGCCCGACGCTGCCCGGGCGTTCGAGCCATTCCGTCCCCGCGATGCGGGTGAGTCCGTTCGACTCGCTGCCGGCGTACACCTCGTCGACCCGCTCGGCGCCGATCCAGTCGAGAAACGCCCGCTTCAGCGCCGGCGCGCACGGTGCCCCCATGTGCAGCACGCTCTCGATGCTCGCGACGCGCTCGGGGGCCCGCGCTTCGGCGGGCAGACGCAGCAGGCGCGCCATCATCGCGGGAACCAGCAGACCCCACGTCGCCCGGTGCGTCTCGACGGCCGTGACCCACGCGGCGGGGTCGAAGCGGTCCAGGATGACGAGACGGTGACCCGTCAGCAGGCCGCGGAACGCGTAGGTGAACACCGCGGAGTGCCACAGGGGTCCGGCGACGATCTGCGTCGCCTGGCGGGGCAAGAACTCCGCGACCGGGCGCGAGGGATCCAGGGTCGCGGGCGCGGCAGCGCGCACGATCTTGGGCCGTCCCGTCGAGCCCGAGGTCGCCGGGGCCTTCCAGCACGATGCCGCCGCATCCGGCAGCTCGCCGCCGCGCGGGGCCACGCGCGCCCCGGGCAGCCACGCGATCCCGGACGACGCGGGCCGCGACCCCACGGCGGCCGCGGGCACGGCCAGCGCCTCCAGGGCGCCGCGCTCCGCCGCGGTCAGCTCGGTCGACAGGGGCTGCGGCGTCGCGCCCGCCCGCCAGATCCCGAAGCACGCGACCACGAAGTCACGCCCGTTGCGCAGCGACACGGCGACGAGGTCGTCGCGCCGCACCCCACGGCGACGGAGTTCGTGCGCGAGCGCCGAGGCCGCGGCATCCAGCTCCTCCGCCGTCATCGCGCCGGCACTGTCCACGACGAGGGGCTCGTCGGGATCGGCCCGCGCGCGCTCGGCGAGGATCGCCGAGAATGTCTGCTCGGTCATCGCGGGCTCGCCAGCGGCACGCGGGCGTAGAACTCCTCGTGCGCTCGCGCCGCGCGATCCCACGTGTGGGCACGGGCGAGCTCGACCCCGGCGGCGGAGTCGACGAATGCCCGTCCGCGCAGCACCGCGCCGAGCTGGGCTGCGATCTCGGACGGCGTCGACGCGTAGAGCACGGCGTCACCGAACACCTCGCGAATGACCGGCAGGTCTCTCGCGCGACCACCGGCGTGGCCGCGGCGAGCGCCTCCATCGCGGCGAGGCCGAAGCCCTCCTTGGTCGAGACGAAGGCGAGCGCCCGCGCCTCGGCGACGAGGGCCGGCAGCGCGGCGTCGTCGACCGGCCCGAGGATGATCGGACGGATGCCGAGCTCCACCGCACGCGCCTCGAAGCGGTCCCGGTACTCGCGGTAGTCGAACAGGGTCTCGCCGCCGCCGAACACCAGACGCAGGTCGGGGTGCGTATCGCGCGTGAGGGCGTAGGCCTCGAGGAGGTCGATCGAGCCCTTGCGCGGCTCGATGCCCCCGAGGGCCAGCACGTACGCGCCGAGCTGCGTTCGCCATGCCGCCCGGGCGTCGTCTGCCTCGGCCGCGGCGGCGAACCGTTCGGCATCCACCCCGTTCGCGATCACCTCGGGGCGTACGCCGTACCCCTCCTCGACCTCGCGCGCCACCGCGTGCGAGACGCACAGTCGGGCGACCGGCTCGGTGACGGCGCGGTCATGGCACGCCACGAGCTGGGGCGTCGTGAACGCGTCGAGGTGGTGGATCGTGCGGACGACGGGGATGCCGCGCCGCAGGGCCGCGTTCGCCGAGATGCAGTCCTGCGCGTGGACGATGTCGGCATCCGGGTCCAGCGCAGCGGCCATCAGCTCGATCGAGCGCTCGATGCGCTCCCCCACGCCCTCGCCGTCGCGCGGGGGGAAGGGCACGACGCGCACGCGGACGCGCGGGTCGACCGGACGGAAGAACGCGGTGTCGTCGCCGCGCCCGAGCGTCCACACCTCGACCTCGTGACCGCGTGCGGCGAGCGCCTCGGCGAGCGCGAGGGTGTGCACGACGCCGCCGCGGGGTTTGGTGGAGTAGGTCAGCTGCGCGATGCGCATGGGTCGTCCTTTCCGCGGCGAGCACGCGGTCTATGCCGGCGCGGTGAGCCGGTAGGCGTGTTCGGCGCGCTGCGCGAGGTGGTTGAGCGAGCGTCGCGCGCGGGCCACGTCGGCGGAGACGTCGGCCTCCGCGACGGCGAGCCCGCCCTTCGCCCAGGTCTTGGCGACGATCTCGCCCGCGGGGTCGACGACCTTCGCCTGCCCGAGGAAGCGCAGGCCGCCCAGCACGCCCGTCTGGTTCGACGACACGAGGTAGACCTGGTTCTCGGCCGCGCGGGCGCAGTCGTACAGGTCGAACAGGTGGGCCTGCCGGTCGTTGCGGATGCGGTCGGACCGGTCGGTCACGCTCGCCGGCCACGCGCTCAGGCACGCGATGACCTGTGCGCCGTCGAGCGCGACCGACCGCGCCGCCTCGGGAAAGGTCTTGTCGAAGTCGATCAGCATGCCGATGCGACCGACCGGGGTGTCGAAGGCGCGGAAGTCGTCGCCGGCGGCGTAGACCTCGGATTCGCCCAGCGGCAGGTGCACCTTGCGGTGCACCCCCAGCACGCCGTCCCCGTTCACGCAGACGGCGGTGTTGTACCGCCGCTCCTCGCCCCCGTCGACGGCACGCTCGGCGATCCCGAAGCACACCGTCATGTCACCCGCCAGCGCGACGATCGCGGCGACCTCGGGTCCGTCGATCTCAACGGAGTGGGGGATGCCGTCGCCCTCCTCCACCGGGTGGTGCAGGTCGAGCAGGTAGCCGCCGATCGTGGCGTCCGGCAGCACGAGCAGATCGACACCGCGCCCGCGCGCGTCATCGATGATCCCGGGGAGCTTCGCGAGCGTGCGGTCCACGTCGCGACCGAAGTGGGCCGCCACCGCAGCCATCGTCACGGATGCCATTCCCCGAGAGTACGCGCTGGCCGCTCAGCGCACGGCGAGGACGCCGCGCGACGCCGCCACGATGCCGGCGGCGACGTGCTCGGCATCCCGGGCGATCGCGTGGAAACGGCCCGAGCCCCACGTGTGCAGCCACGGAAGCCCCACGAAGGAGAATCCGGGGACCGCCGTCGCGCCACGGTCGTGCGCCGGGTGCCCGGCCGCATCGAGCACGTCGAGGTCGCCGAGCCACGACCAGTCCGCGCGGAAGCCGATGGCCCAGACGACGGCGTCGATCTCGTCGAGGTCGAGCCGAGTGGGGCCTCCCGCGGGCGTCCACACCGGCTGGTAGCGCGCCTCGACCGGAGCGTCGATGCCCTCGCGGGCGATGTAGGCATCGATGTCGTTCTTGATCGACTCGGCGACCGCATCGGCCCGGTCGAGGTTGGCCGCCAGGCTGTCGTCGAACGCGAGGCTTCCGTCGGCGACGCCGATCGCCCGTCCGTGCAGGCCCATCCCCTGAGCCGCGAAGAGGCGGAGGTCAATGTCGCGTCCGCCGTCGCGCCCGGTGACGTAGTGGTTGGTCGCCGCGCGCTTGGCCGCGGCCTGCTCCCCCACCGGCACGTCGTAGACGCCCATGTCGGCGAGCCACGTCATGCAGTCCCGTCCGCGGTAGAACCGCGCCACGCGCGGCGCGCGCCCCACGGCGAGGTGCACCTGGCGCCCCTCGAGGTGAAGGTCCTCGGCAATCTGCGTGCCGGACTGCCCCGTCCCCACCACGAGCACCGAACCCGGGAGCTGTGCCGCGTTGCGGTAGTGGTGCGAGTGCATCTGCACGATGCGCTCGGGCAGGTCGTCGGCCCACGACGGCGTGATGGGGCGGTGATAGCCCCCGGTCGCCGAGGTGACGGCATCCGCGGTGATCTCGCCCGCGCTGGTCTGTACGACGAACACCCCGTCGTCGCGGCGGTCGACCCGCCGCACCTCCACGCCCTCGGCGATCGGAGCGTCGAACGTGTCGGCGTAGCCGCGCACCCAGGCGTAGACCTCGTCGCGGGTCATGAACCCGTCGGGGTCGGGGCCGTCGTAGGCGTAACCGGGAAGCCGGCAGTGCCAGTTGGGGGTCACGAGGGTGAAGTTGTCCCACCGCCCGTCGCGCCACTCGTGCGCCGCGGACTCCCGCTCGATCACGACGTGCCGCACCCCCGCCTGCGCGAGGTGCCAGCTGACCGAGAGGCCCGCCTGCCCGCCGCCGACGATGACCGCGGAGTAGTGGTCGCCCGGCTGCAGGTCGACGGCGATCATGACGCACCCACCGGGAGGGGAGGCTCCATGCGCAGCACGGTGACCTCGCCGCCGTCGTAGGCAGCCGCCGACCGCACGATCTCGTCACGGGATGCCATGGCCGAGGTGCACGCGAAGCCATAGGCGGCCCGCACGCGTTCGCCCGCGGCATCCAGGGCCTCGCTCGATCGTGCGACGAAGTCGGCGACGTCGTAGCTGCTCCCCGTGGAGAGGTAGTCGTGCATCACGAGGCTCGGTGAGTAGTGCGAGGACTCGACGCCGTCGGGCCAGCGCACCGCGAAGCGCATCTCAGGCACGGGCCAGCTCCTTCCATCCCTCGACGTGCGCCCCGGCCGTCTCGGCGACCGGGCCGTAGACGTCGGGCCGACGGTCGCGCAGGTGGAACATGCCCCCGCGCATCGTCCGGAACGTCTCCTCGATGTCGATCTCGGCGATGGCGAGCCCGGTGCCGAGAAGGGTCGTCGCGAGGATGTTGCCGCCCGGGTCGACGACCTTCGCGTTGCCGACGTAGCGGAGCGACCCGAAGGTGCCCGACTGGTTGGATGCCATCCAGAACACCTGGTTGTCGAGGGCCCGCGCGATGTCGAACTGGTTGAACCGGTAGGTCCACCGGTCGTCCTGCAGGTTCTCGGCGGTCGCGGTGCGCGCCGCGGGCCACGCCGACATGCTCACCACGATCTCGGCACCGTCGAGGGCGAGCATGCGCGCGGCCTCGGGGAACGCCTTGTCGTAGCAGATCTGCATGCCCACGCGCCCGATGGGGGTGTCGAAGGCGCGATAGGTGTCGCCGGCCGAGTACGACATGTTCTCTCCCAGCGGCTGGTGCACCTTGCGGTACGAGCCGTAGATGTTCTCGCCATCCAGGCACACCGCGGCGTTGTACCGCGTCTCACCGTCGTCGGCCAGCTCGCAGAAGCCGATCGTCACGACCATGTCGCCGACGAGCTCCTGCACGCGGGCGATCTCGGGTCCGTCGAGCCGGATGGCCGGCGGCATCGAGCGCTTCGTGGTCTTGACGGTGTCGCCGTGGTTGCCGAGGGAGGAGAGGTACCCGCCGATGGCGGCCTCGGGGAACGCGAGGAACGACACCCCCGCGGCGCGCGCCTCGGTCACCAGGTCGGCGATGAGCGCGTAGTTCTGCTCCAGGTCTCGGGTGAAGTTCGCCGAGACGGAAGCGACTTTCATGGTCATGCCGGGCCTCAGAGGTTGTAGGTGGAGTTGATGATCGCACCCTTGCGCGCGTAGTAGATGAGCGCGTCCTGCACGTCGAGCGGGTGCGCGGGGATGACGCCCTCGATGAGGTCTTCTTCGCGGATGCCGTGCAGGGCCAGGCCGAAGCGGCAGCAGTAGACCGTGCCGCCCTCTTTGATGAAGGTCTCGAGAGAGTTGTTCATGTTGAGCTCGCCCGGGAAGCCCGCGTCACCCGTGGTCGGGAAGCCGCGGTTCGCCGTGGCGGCGAGGGTCCCGGGGCCGTACAGGTAGATCGCCGACTCGAAGCCCTTGCGCAGCGCGCGAGTGGCCTGGAGGATCGCGACGAAGCTCACCGACGACTCGTGCGGGATGCCGTGGATGAGCGTGAAGTACGACTCGCCGTCCTCGGCCTGGAAGTCGGGGAACAGCTTGGTCGAGCCGTAGATGTTGCTGCCCTTGGGGAGCGAGGGGTGCGGAACCTCGCCGAGGGATTTGGCGATGTTCTCGGCGATCTGGGCGTCGATGTCGGTGGTCATGGTCGTGTCCTTCGCGTCGGTGGAGCCGGGGATGGAGCGTCTGTCTAATTCCAGGCTCGTCGGTTCGTGTTTCGGATTGGTTTCGGTCGGAAAGAGGTTGCGTTACGCCTGGCCGAGGCCCGTGGCATCCGTGTCGAGCGCACGGGTCTCGACGCCGTCGGGCCACCGCAGGACGACTCCGGGCTCGGCGCTGAGTTCGCCGATCGTGGCCGAGTGCGCGAGCGGCGAGGGGATCTCGGGCGCATCGGCGGTGAGCATGCCGAACCCCGGGAAGCAGGTGAGCCAGTCGCCGAAGGCGACGTCGGGCGGCGCGGGGATGTCGGCCACGTCGATGCGCGCGCCCGTGCCCGACGCCTCGGCGAGCATCGCCGTCGTGCCGACGATGCCGGCCATGCTGACGTCTTTCGCCGCAGCGGGCCGGTGCGCGGCGAGGAGCCCTGCCAGGTGCCGCAGCTCCTCGCCCGTCCGGGTGGAGGTCGAGTCCCACTGGCGCCCCTCGAAGCCGCGGCGCCAGCGGCCGTGCAGGTCGACGGTGAGGCCCAGCCGGTGCCCGACCCGCCCACCCCCGCCGGGGATCGGCGCGGTCGTGCGACCGAGCGCGGTCACCGCCAGCGACGACGCCCCCCGCAGCTGCGTGTGCCCGCCGAGGATCGGCACGTCCCACGCGACCGCGGCGCTGCGCAGCCCCGAGACGATGCGGCGCACCGCCGACGGGGTGGCCGCCGACACGGCATCCATCAGTCCCACCGCCCGCGCACCCATCGCCGACAGGTCGTTGACGTTGACCAGCACTCCGCACCATCCGGCCCACTCGGGGTCTTTGTCGATGAGGGCGGGAAGGATCGCGTCGGTGGCGACCACGACGTCGGTGCCCGACACGAGCGCCCCGTCGTCTCCGACCCAGCCGTCGCCGCCGAGGGACTCGGGATGGTCGTCGCGGATGCCGGCGAGCACGTCGCCGAGGGGGAGCTTCATGGCCCCCACGAGGTCGGCGATGCGGTCGATGGGCCAGCGCATCCGCACGTGCGGCGCGCCGCCGATCACGGCCTCCCCCCAGCGCACCCACCCGAGGTGGCGGAAGAGGGGCTCGTTGCGCTCCTGCACCGTGGCGTCGAAGCGCAGCACGCCGCGGCTCACAGCCTCACGACACGCTTCGCGAACGAGAGCGGAACCGATCCCGCCCGCGTGTCGAGCGCCGCGGCGCACGACCAGGCGTCCGCCCGTCCACCAGCCGATGTCGCGCGCGGTGGCGGGCGCGAGCCGCACCCCGCCGAGCACGTCACCGGTGGCGGTCGCCGCGACCAGCACCACGGTGCGGGGGTCGTCGTCGATGTCGTCGTGGTCGGTGCCGGCGAAGAGCCCCTGCTCGCCGACGAACACGTCGCGCCGGATCGCGCGGTACGCGGCGAGGTCGGCGGCATCCGCCACCCGGATGACCCACGCGGGCGCCTCCTGCGCACGGCGTGCGCCGGTCAGCACAGGGACGTCGAACATCACGCGCCCGCCGTCTTGAGGATGCTGCACGCGCCACACGCGGCACACCCGGCCTTCTGATCCTCACCGCGCATGCCGGCCGCGTGCAGCAGCTGCGCGACCCGCGACGTGATGTCGTCGACGACCGCGCGGTGCGGGGCCGGCACCTTATCGACGTCGGTGGCGAGCGTGCCCTTGAGCGGGCGGAACGGCACGACGAACGGGTACACGCCCATCTCGATCAGCTCGCGCGCCCCCTCGACCGCCTCATCGGGGTCCTCCCCCATGCCGACGATGAGGTAGGTCGACACCTGATTCCAGCCGAACACCCGCACGGCCTCGCGCCACGCGGCGCGGTACTCGTCCATGCTCACGCGGGACTTGCCCGGCATCCATCGGCGGCGCACGTCGTCGTCCATCGACTCGACATGGATGCCGATGGATCGGGCGCCCGCGTCGTACAGGTCGGTGATGGCCTGCAGGTCGGCGGGCGGCTCGCACTGCACCTGGATCTCGAGCTGCGGGACGGCGGCCTTGACAGCCCGCACGCAACGCGCGAGGTGTTTGGCGCCGCGGTCCCAGCCGTTCGAGGTGCCGGTGGTCATGACCATGTGCGTCACGCCGTCCAAGCGCACAGCCGCCTCGGCGACCTCGGCGAGCATCGCGGGCGTCTTCACCGCGATCGTCGTACCCGCATCGAGGGAGGCCTCGATCGCACAGAAGCGACAACGCTCGCTCTCGTCGTAGCGGACGCACGTCTGCACGACCGTGGTGGCGAGCACGTTCTTGCCGTGGAGCTTCGCGATCTTGTCGTACGCCACGCCCTCGTCGGTCTGCAGGTCGTAGAACTTCGGTCGCACGACCGGGGCGACGTCGAAGCCGAGATCGGCACCGTCGCGGGTGAGGCGCCCGGACGCGGTGATGACGTACGGGCTGTTCGGATTGAGGGGGATGGCCGCGCCCTCGCCGTCGACGACGAAGTGGCCGTCGTCGCTCGGGCCGGCTCCGCCGGTGCGGCGGACGGGGGCGTCGCTGCGGACGCCGAGCAGGGCTAGGCTGACACGCGTCGAGACGCGATCACGGTCGGCGGGTGCGAGCGCTGAAGCGTTGTCCATTCCCCCAGTAGAACGATGGCGTATTTCGAGACGACGTCCAGCGGATAGCGGTTCTGTTTCCGCATCCTGGGTGTTCGCGCTTCCGTTCAGCCCGGGCGAGGGCCGGAACCCGCGATGACGGACCGTGACGCCGCGACCCCCTCCCCGACGGCGACGCCGTTAGCGTGACGAGGGTGACCCGACCGCTCCGCTCCCTCGGATTCCTCACCATCGGCCTGTTCGACCGCGAGAACCCGCGGGCCGGGCACGAGACGACGCTGTCGATCATCGAGCGCGGCGAGCGCCTCGGCTTCGACAGCGCGTGGCTGCGCGACCGCCACCTGCAGTACGGCATCTCGTCCCCCGTGGCGGTGCTGGCCGCGGCATCGCAGCGCACGAGCCGCATCCGCCTGGGCACCGCGGTGATCCCGCTCGGGTGGGAGAACCCGTTGCGCCTGGCGGAAGACCTCGCCACGGTCGACGTCCTCGCGGGCGGGCGGCTGGAGCCCGGCTTCTCGGTCGGGGCTCCGCGACGCTACGACGAGATCGCCCCCGCGCTGTACCCCGACACCGCCGATCAGGAGGACTTCGGCTACGAGCGCCTCGCTCGCCTGCGCCGTTTCCTCGCCGGCGAGCGTGTCAGTCCGTTCTCGGGCACCGAGGGCATCGAGGAGTACTCGGAGCGCGTCGAGCCGCATTCCACGGGCCTCGCCGACCGCCTCTGGTACGGCGCCGGGAGCCCGGCATCCACCACCTGGGCGGCCGAGAACGGTTTCCATCTGCTGACCAGCAGCGTCATCCAGTCGGTGCACTCGACCGACTTCGACGTCGAGCAGGACGCGCAGATCCGCCTCTACCGTGAGACGCACCCCGACGGCGAGAACGCCCGGGTGTCCCAGGGGCTCGTGGTCGTGCCGACCGACTCGGCGACGCCGGAGCAGCGCCGACGTTACGAGGCGTACGCGGAGTCGCGGCGGGGACGCGTCGGCATCCCTCAGGGCCCCCGCGGTCTGCTGTTCGCCGAGGACATCGTCGGCACCTCGGAGCAGATCGCGGAGCGTCTGCTGTCGTCGCGGTCGTTCCCGCAGGTCGACGAGGTGGCGTTCGCGCTGCCTTTCGCCTTTGAGCCCGACGACTACGCGCGAATCCTCGAGGACATCGCCGGGCGGTTGGGGCCGCTGCTCGGGTGGGCGCCGACGGCCTGACGCCGGGGCTCGTCACGCCCCACGTCCCGTCGCCCCCGCCCCCAGCCGGTTGAGTGTCCAAGAAACCCGGACGATTCTTCGCGGCGTCCGGGTGTTCTGGACACTCACGGGTGGTCACGTCGTCACGCGCGGGGCCGCGGGCCGTGAGCACGCAGCCATCTCCATCAGCGCGCGAGCGCGAGACACTCTCGCGCCGCCCGCCACAACTTCAGCGATCCGCACAACCTCAGCCCGAACACCCCCCAGCGGACTGAGGTTGTGCAGATCCCTGAGCGAACGCCGCCCCCGTGGCCCCCGCGCGTTCAGCGCTGCGGCCCCAGCCCCCGTATCCCCGCGCGCTCAGCGCTGCCGCGCCACCGCCCGCGTCAGCCGCGCCGCCGCCTCGAGCAACAGCTCCTCCGACGTGTCGCCGTAGGCGAGGCGCAGGTGCCGGTCGGCATCCGTCCCGGGCCCCGAGGGGAAGAACGACCCGCGCTGGTACTCCACGCCCTCGGCGCTCGCGTCGGCGGCAAGGCGGTCGGCATCCAGGGAGTCGTCGGTCAGACGCGGCCACAGGAACAGACCGCCGTCGGGCACCGTGACGTCGAAGAAGCCGGATGCCGAGAGCGCGTCGGCCAGAGCGTGCGCCCGCGACCGGTACAGCTCCCGCGCCGCCCCCAAGACGCGCGGGAACAGTCCGGTATCGCTCGTCAGCAGCTCGGCGACCACCGCCTGCACGAAAGTCGACGAGTGCCCGTCCTGGCGGCTGCGCAGGGCGACGGCATCCGGAATCAGGCGCTCGGGCAGCACGACCCAGCCGAGGCGCAGGCCCGGGCCGAGGGTCTTGGTGAAGGTGTTGACGTGGATGACGTGGTCGGAGTCGTGGAACGGCGCGAGCGACTCGGGCTCGCCGTGGAAGCGCAGCTCGCGGTAGGGGTCGTCGGCGAAGACGACGAAGCCGTACTTCTCGGCGAGATCCACGAGCTCGCGCCGCCGGGCAGTCGGCAACGACGACTGCGAGGGGTTGTGGAACTCCGGCACCGTGTACACCGCGGCCGGGCGCTCGCCGGCACGCAGCTCGGATGCCAGGGCGTCGACGTCGAGCCCGTCGGAGCCGACGCGGATGGGCAGCACGCGCGCGTCGGCGAGCTCGAGGCCGCGCAAGAACAGCGGGAAGACGGGGTTGTCGACGGCGACGAGGTCGCCGCGCTCGAGCACCGTCTGCACCGCGATCGCGAGGCCGTGGAAGCCGCCGTTGGTCACGAGCACGCGCTCCACGGGCACGCCCTCGTGCGCGGCGATCCACTCGCGCAGAGCCGGGATGCCCTCGGTGCGCGAGTACTGCAGCGACGGCGCACCGGCGCGACCGAGTACCCGGGCGGTCGCCTCGGCGAGCTCGACGGTCGGCAGTACGGAGGGGTCCGGGATGCCGCCGAGCAGCTCGATCGCGTCCGGGCGACGATCGCGCAGGGTCTGGTCGCCGAACCCCTTCGGCGCCGTGAAAGCCTGCACGAGCGCAGGACGGGAGGGGGCGAGAACGCTCATCGGGAACTCCGGAGGTCGGGGGTGGGGATCGCGTCGACGAGGGCCCGTGTGTATTCCTCGCGCGGGTGCGAGAGCACGTCGGTCACCCGCCCGGCCTCCACGACCCGTCCGTCTTTGAGCACCGAGACGGTGTCGGCGATCTGCCGCACGAGCGCGAGGTCGTGCGAGACGAAGAGGTAGGTCAGGCCGCGTTCGCGCTGCAGTCGGCGGAGCACGTCGAACACCCCCGCCTGCACCGTCACGTCGAGCGCCGAGGTCGGCTCGTCGAGCACGATCACGTCGGGTTCGAGCACCAGGGCGCGGGCGATCGCGACGCGCTGACGTTGGCCGCCCGACAGCGCGTCGGGGCGACGGCGGGTGAGCTGCGGCGACAGGCCCACGGCATCCAGGGCCTCGGCGACCTTGGCCGACCGCTCGGCGCGCGTGCCGACGCGGTAGCGGTCGAGGGGTTCGCGGACGATGCGCCCGACGCTCCACGTGGGATCCAGCGAGGTGAAGGGGTTCTGGTACACGAGCTGGAGGTGGCGACGGATGCCGCGGAGCTCCGCCTCGGTGCGTCCGGTCGCGGGTTTGCCGTCGACGAGGATCTCGCCGGCGTCGGGGTTCTCCAGGCCCAGCAGCAGCCGTACCGTCGTGGTCTTGCCCGAGCCGGACTCCCCCACGAGCGCGTGGGTCGTGCCCGGCGGCACGCGGAACGACACCGCCGACACCGCCGCGCGCTCGGACCCGTCGACCACGAAGCTCTTCGACACCTCGCGCACCTCGATGCGGGTCGCGGTGGTGTCGGTGGTCCACGCGTCGACCCCGCGTCCGTCGGCGTGCCGGTAGCGGTCGGGGTTGAGCGCCGGGGCGTCGGCCTGCAGCTGCAGCGTGTAGGGCGAGGTCGGCGCCTGGAACACCTCGCGCGTGCGCCCGGCCTCCTGCACCCGCCCGTCCTTGAGCACGACGATCTCGTCGGTGCGCTCGGCAGCGATCGCGAGGTCGTGTGTGATGAGGAGCAGGCCGATGCCGAGCTCGGCGCGCAGTTCTCCGAGCAGATCGAGGATGCGCTTCTGGATGGTCACGTCGAGCGCGCTCGTCGGCTCGTCGGCGACGAGCAGCTCGGGCTTCGGCAGCACCGCGAGACCGATGAGCACGCGCTGCAGCATGCCGCCGGAGAGCTGATGCGGGTACGAGCCGTAGACCCGACCCGGGTCGGGCAGGCCCACGCGGGCGAAGACCTCGAGGATGGCTTCGCGCCGGGCGCCGGCATCCGTGATCCCCGCCAGCACAGCCGCTTCGTGCGCCTGCGCCCCCACGGTGCGCACGGGGTTGAGCGCGTGCGAGGGATCCTGCGGCACGAAGCCGATGCGACGGCCGCGGAAGGGGCGGAACCGCGCCTCGCTCAGCCCGAGCAGCTCGTCGCCGCCGAACTCCCACGCGCCCGCTCGCCCGCCCGGTGGCGCGCGGCAACAGCCGCAGCACCGACCGCGCGATCGTCGACTTTCCCGAGCCCGACTCGCCGATGAGGGCGAGGCTGCCCCCGGGCGGGATCGAGAACGACACGTCGTGCACCACGGGGGTGCGCCCGTACGCGACCGAGAGGTCCTGCACGCGCAGGAGCGGAGCGGGCGTGGCGCGCGCCTCTTCGCGGAGAGGGAGCGTGATGGTCATGACGTCCTCCTCAGCCACCGGCTGATGCGGTTGATCGACAGCACGCTCGCTACCGTGACCAGTGCCGGCCAGACGACGAGCCACGGCGCGCGCGGGTAGTCCTTGCCGGCCGAGATGAGCAGACCCCAGTCGGATGCCGGGGGCGGGTCGCCGTAGCCGAGGAACGCCAGACCCGCGATGACGAGGATCGACAGGCCGAACTGCAGCACGGCGAGCGGGATGAGCGAGCGCGAGGCGTTGGGCAGGACGTGCCGGAACAGCACGTGCAGGCTCGATCCGCCCTGCAGCCGTGCCGCCTCGACGAACACCGACGACCGCACCCGCAGCACCTCGGATCGCATGACCCGCGCGAACACGGCGACGGCCGAGACGCCCGTGGCGATCGCGGCGTTGATGGTCTGGAAGCCCAGGGAGCTGACGATGACGACCGCGAGCAGGAACGCCGGGATCGCCAGCAGCACGTCGACGAAGCGGGCGAGCACGGTGTCCGTCCACGACCCGAGGAACCCGGCAAGCAGACCGATGAGCCCGCCGACGACGACGCCGATCGCGACGGCGACCAGGGCGCTCGTCACCGACGACTGCGCGCCGAACACGATGCGCGCGAACAGGTCGCGGCCGAGGTGGTCGGTGCCGAGCAGGTGCGCGGCGCTCGGCGGCTGCAGCTTGTCGGCCGGCACGCCCTGCGCAGGGTTCTGCGACGTGAACAGGGTCGGCGCGAGCGAGAACGCCAGCACCACCGCCACGACGAGGAACGACACGATGACGCCGAACGGAACGGCGAGGCGGATGCCGCGGGCCCGGGCGACGACGGAGCGCGGCGGCGCGGCGAGTGCGGCGGTCATACGACGCTCACCTCCTCCCGCAGCAGCGACGCCGGCTCTTCGCGCGGGGTCGCCGTGACCGCGCGCCCGCGCGAGCCGATGGACACGCGGGGGTCGAGCAGCGGATAGGCGAGGTCGGCGAGCAGGTTGACGACCACGAAGACGATGGCGGCGAGCGACACCACGGCCTGCAGGACGGGGAGGTCTTGACTGGCCACCGACGACTCGACCAGGGTGCCGATTCCGACGCGGCCGAAGATCGCCTCGGTGATGAGCGCGCCGCCGAGGAGCTCTCCGACGATGAGGGCGAGAACGGTGACCGTCGGCAGCGCCGAGGGCTTCACGAGGTGACGCAGGAACAGCGCCCCCGATCGCAGGCCCCGCGAGCGCGCGACGGCGACGTACTCCTGCCGCGACTCGTGATCGAGCGAGGCGATGAGCACCTCCGCGAGCTGCGCCGAGACGGGAATGCCGAGGGCCACCGCCGCGAAGAAGGTGCCCCAGGGCGTCTCGGTGTCGATCATGCTGAACAGTCCGAGCCCGAAGGCGAACACGTGGATCAGCAACAGGCCGATCACGAAGTTCGGGACCGACAGGAACAGCGACGGCAGCGAGCGCAGCACGCCCTGACCGAAGCGCGCGGGGAGGAACTGCGTGCCGTACGCGATCGCGACGGCGAGCACCACGGCGACCAGCAGGGCGGCCGCCGCAAGGCTCAGCGTCGACCCCAGCGCGTCGAGCACGAGAGTGCTCACGGGCAGGTTCGACCGCAGTGAGACACCGAGGTCGCCGACCACGAAGCGTCCGAGCGACGATCCGAGCTGTACCCACCAGGGCTGGTCGAGGCCGTAGTACGCCACGATCCGGGCGATGTCGTCCTCGGTGAAGCCGTTGTCGGGGTTGCGCAGGGTGCTCGTGACGGGGTCGCCGGGCAGGATGCTGATCACGAAGAACGTGAACAGGTACGCCAGCAGCACGACGACGAGCGCCTGGCCGGTGCGGCGCAGCGCGAAGCGGCCGTAGGTGCGGAACATGCTCTCCTCCTCTCGTCTCGGTGGAACGGTTCGGGGGACGGATGCCGTGGCATCCGCCCCCGGCGATCAGTCGTTCAACCAGGCGTCCAGGTAGTACGCGTAGGCGAGGCCGTTGTAGCTGACGCCGCTGACGTCGGGGGCCTGCACGTAGACGCGCTGCACGATCTGGGTGAGCGGCACGAAGTAACCCTGGTCGAGCACGTAGCCCTGCAGCTCGTCGGCGACCTTCGCGCGGGCGTCACGGTCGGTGGCCGTGGCGATGCGCGTCGACAGGTCGTTGAGCGTGGCATCCGAGGTGCCCACCTTGAACCAGTCCTCGTCGCCCTTCTTCTGCGAGGTCAGGACGCCCGCGACCGTTCCGACGTCGACGAAGCTTCGGGTGATCTCGGTCGCCGGCACGGTCGCGTTGCCGATGACCTTCTGTCCGTAGGTCGGCACGTCGTAGGTTTCGAGGTGCACCTCGAAACCGAGGGTGGTCAGCTGCTGGTCGACGAGCTCGTCGACCGATTGCGACGCCTGCAGGTACGGGTTGGGGTAGAGCGTGAACGACAGCTTCTCGCCGTTCTTCGTGCGCACGCCGTCGGCACCCTTCACCCATCCGGCTTCGTCGAGAAGGGATGCCGCCTCGTCGGGGTCGTACGCGAAGTCGGCGCTGTGATCGGTCGCCTCGGGCACCGTGCTCTGCAGGAACGACTCCGCGGCGTGCCAGTCCTCGGTGTAGACGGTCGAGAGGATCTCGTCGCGGTCGATGCCGTGCTGCACCGCCTGGCGCACCCTGATGTCGTCGAAGGGGGCGACCGAGGTGTTCAGCGCGTAGCCGTTGACGAAGCCCAGGTAACGGGGCGTCTCGACCGTGAGCCCCTCGCTCTTGAGCGCTTCGAGATCTTGCGGGCTGGCGTTGTACGCCACCTGCGCCTGGCCCGACTCGACCGAGGCGGTGCGCAGCGAGGGTTCGGCGACCTGCTTGTAGGTGATCGAGTCGAGGTAGGCGGGCCCGTCGTGCCCGAGCGCCTCGGGACCCCAGTCGTAGTCGTCGCGCTTCTTCAGCACGACGCTGTCGCCGTCGGCGACCTTCTCGACGACGAAGGGACCGCTGCCGATGTCGTTCGCGAGGTCGGCCTGCTGGTCGGCGGGGAGGGCGAGGGTCGCGGGCGAGAGCAGGATCGACCCGTGGTACGCCAGCGTCGGGATGAAGCTCAGGGTGGGAGCGGCGAACGACACCGTCACCGTCGTGGCATCCACCGCCTCCGCCCCGACGTAGTTGGCCGAGGGGAACAGACCGATGCGGTTGATGCCCTCGTCGGGGCGCCCCTTCGCCCAGATGTCGATGTTCGCCACGACGGCGGCGGCGTCCAGCGGCGTGCCGTCCGAGAAGGTCACCCCCTCTTTCAGGTGGAGGGTGAACGAGGTCTTGTCGGCGTTCTCGTCCCAGCTCTCGGCGATCCACGGGCTCAGCGTGCCCTCGGCGTCGACGTACACGAGCTTGTCGGTCAGGTGCCCCCAGATGTGGCCCTGGTAGCTCGAGATCGAGCTGTTGTTGGGGATCCACGTGGCACCGAGCGAGTCGATGAGGAACACCAGGTCGCCGCCGGACTTCGGCGCGGCATCGGCGGCCGGGGCCGCGGTCGAGCCGGCGCCGCACCCGCTCAGCAGGACGGCACCGACGGTGAGGGCGGAGGCGACGCCGAGAAGGCGCCGCAGCGGACGGAGGCGAGTGGTCATGGGGTGTCCTCGGGTGCGTGTGCGGTGGGATGCGGGTTACAGGGCTTTGCCGGGGTTGAACAGCCCGGCGGGATCGAGCGCGGTCTTGATCGCGAGCTGGGCCTCGCGCACCCGGGCGGCGAGCTCCTCGGCGGCGAGCGCGCGCTTGACGGTGCCGATGCCGTGCTCGCCGCTGACGGTGCCGCCGACGGCGAGGGCGGCGCGCACCAGCGCATCGGCGGCGTCGTGCACCGACGCGGGGACGACGGCGGGGTCGGCGTCCACCGGGATGGGCAGGGTGATGACCGGGTGCAGGTTGCCGTCGCCGGCGTGGGCGACGGCGCTCACGGCCACGCCGTAGCGGGCCTGGATCGCGGGGAAGCCGGCGAACACCTCGGCGATGCGCGACTTGGGCACGGCGACGTCGCCCCCGGCGAACCAGGACCGCTCGTCGAATCGGCGTCCCGAGCGTCGCAGTTCCCAAAGGATCTCGGCATCCGTGTCGCTCTCGACCCGCACGCGGGCACCGGCGGCCTCGAGCGCGGTGGTCAGTTCGGCGGTCTGCTCGTCGATGCCGAAGCCGTCGAGCTCGATGAGCAGCAGTGCTGCGCCGCGGGCACGGAGCCCGGAATCCCGGGCCGCGTCGATGCCCTCGAGGGTGGGCTCGTCGAGGAACTCGATCACGCTGGGACGCACGCGCGAGGCCGTGATGGCTCCGATGGCCGCCGCTCCCGCGCTCGTCGAGTCGAAGAACGCCGTCACCGTGCGACGCGCGACGGGGAGGGGGCGGATGCGCACGGTGGCACCCACGACGATGCCGAGCACGCCCTCCGACCCGACGAACAGCGACACCAGATCGAGGCCGGTGACGCCCTTGATCGAGCGGTGGCCCACCGAGACGAGGCTGCCGTCGGCGAGCACGACGTCGAGGGCCAGCACCGATTCGCGGGTCACGCCGTACTTGGCGCAGCGCAGGCCCCCGGCGTTGGTGGCGATGTTGCCGCCGATGGTCGAGATGCGCCAGCTCGCGGGGTCGGGGGCGTAGAACAGGCCGAGGGGGGCGAGGCGTTCGTTCAGGGCGGCGTTGAGCACGCCGGGCTCGACGACGGCGACCTCGTCGGCGGGCGAGACCTCGACGATCCGCGTCAGGCGGTCGGTCGAGACGACGAGCTGATCGGCGTGGGCCGTCGCGCCGCCCGAGAGACCGGTGCCCGCCCCTCGCGGCACGACGCTGACGCCGTGACGTGCGGCAAGGCGTACCAGCAGCTGTACCTCGGCGACCGTCGCGGGAAACGCCACCGCCGGCCCGTCGGGCGCCAGGGCGTCGCGGCGGGGCGCCGTGCCGGCGTCGTAGCCGAACTCCGCCGTCTCGGGCGAGGACGCCCGCACCTCGATGTCGGGTGCCTCCCCGCGCAGGTCGTCGAGCAGAGCGGACAGAGCCGTGGTCGGGGCGATCGCGGTGGGGACACTCATGGGCGGACCTTTCTCGACGGGGACGGTGATCACGCCGAACGTAGGCGGCCTCGGCGACGCGCTCACCTCGAGCGAAACGGTCTGTCGCGATGCGTCACCGGCCGAAACGATGCGTCTCGCAGCGTCACAGTCGTGCACCTCGCGGGTCCGGGCGCTACGTTCGCGCGTCTCTGTCCGTTCGTGACGCTTCGAGGCGTTGTATGACGACACGGATTGAGACCCGGCGCACTCCGGCGAGACAGTGATCAGCACCTCGCCTGACACAAGGAGCTCCCGATGCCGGATCGCATCCATCTCGCCGTCGCCCTGGACGGCGCCGGCTGGCACCCGGCCGCCTGGCGCGAGCCCGCGGCCCGGCCCACCGAGCTGACTTCGCCCGCGTACTGGCGCGACCTCGCCCGCACGGCCGACGGTGCGGGGCTCCTTTTCGCGACGATCGAGGACGCCCTGAGTCTGGGCGGCCGGTCGTTCGAACCGGATGCCGAGACCCGCCGCGATCGTGCCCGCGGGCGCCTCGACGCCGTCCTGCTGGCGTCGTTCCTCGCCCCCGTCACGCGTCGTCTCGGACTCGTCCCCACCGCGACCACCGCGCACCCCGAACCGTTCCACCTCGCGACGGGCCTGCAGACCCTCGACCACGCCAGCCGTGGACGCGGCGGAGTGCGGCTGGTCGCGGGTTCGACGGCGCAGGAGCGGGCCAACTTCGGTCGCCGCGCCGACGGCCCCACCGTCCGCCCCGCCTCCGGACGCATCGAGGACGATCCCCTCATCGTCGCGGCGTTCCGCGAGGCCGGTGAGGTGGCCGACGTGATCCGCCGACTCGCCGACTCGTGGGAGGACGACGCGATCGTGCGCGACCTCGAGACCGGGAAGTTCCTCGACCGCGACCGCGTGCACAACGTGGAGTTCGAGGGCGAGTTCTTCTCGATCACCGGCGCCTCGATCGTGCCCCGTTCTCCACAGGGGCAGCCGCTCATCACCGTGCTCGCGCACCAGACGGTCCCCTACCGTCTGGCAGCCGAACAGGCCGACCTCGTGTACGTCACCCCCTCCGAGGCGGCGGCG
The DNA here is from genome assembly GCF_030818635.1 of Microbacterium sp. SORGH_AS_0421. Classification (NCBI taxonomy): domain Bacteria; kingdom Bacillati; phylum Actinomycetota; class Actinomycetes; order Micrococcales; family Microbacteriaceae; genus Microbacterium; species Microbacterium sp. SORGH_AS_0421. The sequence continues at coordinate 1,282,189 of NZ_JAUTAO010000001.1, read as the reverse complement.
GTCGCCGGCATCCTCGGCGAACTGACCGATGCCGCCGATGCAAAGCGCGCGATCGCGGAGCCCCTGCGCGTGTTCGCCGACCTGCTCGTGCTCGTCGAGGAGACTCCGGCGGCGGCCCGTGCCGTCTGGGACCGCCTGCAAGAGCGCGCACCGCTTTCGACCGATGCCCGCGTGGTGGTCGGCACCGCCGACGACGTCGTCGAGGAGATCCGCGCCCTCGCCGCCGCCGGCGTCGACGGCGTGCGCCTGCGCCCCGCCCGGCTTCCGGCCGACCTCGAGGCCATCGCCGACCGGGTCGTGCCGCGCGCGGCCGCCGCCGGCATCCTGCTCACCGACGACGGCTCTCCCACCCTGCGCGAGCGTCTCGGCCTCCCCCGTCTCGCCAGTCGCTACGCCCGTCAGGAGGTCGGCGCATGACCCGCCGTCAGATCCATCTCGCCGCGCACTTCCCGGGCGTGAACAACACCACCGTGTGGACCGACCCCGCGGCCGGCAGCCAGATCGACTTCTCGTCGTTCGAGTACTTCGCCCGCACCGCCGAGCGGGGCTTGTTCGACTACCTCTTCCTGGCCGAGGGCCTGCGGCTGCGTGAGCACCGCGGGCAGCTGCACGACCTCGACGTGGCGGGACGCCCGAACACCCTCGCGATCCTGACCGCCCTGGCCGCGGTGACCGAGCACATCGGCCTCGTCGGCACGCTCAACACGACCTTCAACGAGCCGTACGAGCTCGCGCGCCAGCTCGGCACGCTCGACCTGCTGTCGAACGGGCGGGCGGGGTGGAACGCCGTGACGAGCTCCGACGCGTTCCACGGGGCGAACTTCCGTCGCGGCGGCTACCTCGACCACGCCGACCGGTACGTGCGAGCCTCGGAGTTCGCGGCGCTGTCGAAGGCGCTGTGGGCATCGTGGCGCGACGACGCCATCGTGGCGGATGCCGAGACGGGTCGGTTCCTGCGCGACGACGCCATCGCTCGGGTACGGCACGAGAGCCGCCTGTTCGACGTCGACGCCGTGTTCGACGTGCCGCGCTCCCCGCAGGGGCGGCCCGTGATCGTGCAGGCCGGGGACTCCCCCGACGGCCGCGACTTCGCCACCGCCCACGCCGACGTCATCTTCTCGCTGCACACCGCCTTCGACGACGCGCAGCAGTTCTACCGCGACGTGAAGGGGCGTCTGGCGGCGAACGGCCGCGACGAGGACTCGCTGAAGATCCTGCCCGCGGCGACCTTCGTGCTCGGCGACACCGCCGACGAGGCCCGCGAGCGCTCGCGCGAGATCGCCCTCGCCCAGGTGCGCCCGCAGACCGCGATCACCTACCTCGAGCAGATCTGGAACCGCGACCTCAGCGGGTACGACGCCGACGGGCCGCTGCCCGACCTCGAGCCCGACACGGGGGTCGAGACGGCGCAGGGCTTCGCCGGGCGGCACGCCGCGATCCGCGCCCGGGTCGGTCAGCTGCGCGAGCAGGCGAGGGCCGAGAACCTCACTATCCGCGAGCTCGTCATCCGCCTGACCGCGAAGCACACCTTCGTCGGCACGCCGGAGCACGTGGCATCCGAGATCGACCGCTACGTGCAGGAGCGCGCGACCGACGGGTTCACCGTGGTCGGACATGTCACCCCGCACGGCCTCGACGAGTTCGTCGACAAGGTGGTGCCCCTGCTGCAGGAGCGCGGGTCGTACCGCCGCTCGTACGACGAGGGGGCGACGCTGCACGACCTGCTGGGTCTCCCGCCGGTCCACGCGGGCGTCGGGGCGCGATGACCGACCTCGTGATCGTCGGGGCGGGGCCTCGAGCGGTCATGCTCGTCGAGCGGCTGCTCGCCCGACGCTCCCCGGTGCCGCTGCGCATCACCCTCGTCGACCCCTACCCGCCGGGGGCCGGCCGCATCTGGCGACGCGAGCAGTCGCCCCTGCTCAAGCTCAACTCGATGGCACGCGACGTGACCGTCTTCACCGACGAGTCCTGCACGATCTCGGGACCGATCCGCTCGGGCCCCTCGCTCATCGAGTGGGCCGAGCGGGTACGCGCGGGAACGCTCCCCGACGTGACGATCGACGATCCCGAGTTGCGTTTCGAGCTGCAGGGCCTGCGCCCGGACTCCTTTCCCACGCGGCGTCTACAGAGCGCCTACCTCGACTGGTTCTGGCGTCGCACGGTCGCCATCGCCCCGCCCGGGGTCGAGGTGCGGTGGCACGAGGGCGTCGTGCAATGGGTCGACGACACCGCCGACGGGTACGAGGTCGCCCTCGCCGACGGCATCCGTCTGTCCGCCGACGTGCTCGTCTACGCGATGGGGCACAACGCGCGCGAGCCCGAGGGCGAGGCGGTGTCGTTGGGCGAAGCCGCTGCGAGCGCCGGTCTGACCTACCTCCCTCCGGCGTTCACCGCCGACGCCGACCTCAGCGTGTTCGCCCCCGGCGACGACGTGATCGTCCGGGGGATGGGCCTGGCCGCGGTCGACGCCGTGGTGCTGCTGACCGCGGGTCGGGGCGGACGCTTCGTCACCGATACGACCGGCAACCTGCGCTACGAGCCGTCGGGCCTCGAGCCGCGCCTGCACCTCGGCTCCCGCCGGGGAGTGCCCTACCGCTCGAAGGTGTCGTCGCGGTTGCAGGGCGAGGCACCCGTGCGCGAGATCCTGACCCCGGCCGCGGTCGCCGAGCTGCTCGCGCGACCGGGCACCGTCGACTTCCTCGACGACGTCTGGCCCCTCATCGCGCGCGAGCTCGTGTGGGGGCACTACCGCGAGCTCTTCACGGGCCACCCCGAACGCGTGACGACGACGTGGGAGGTGTTCCGAGAGACCCTTCGGGAGGTGGATGCCGACACCTCGGCGCTCCGGCTGGCCGCCGCCGAGGTGGTCCCCGACCCCCTCGACCGCTTCGACCTGCGCACGCTCGACGTGCCGTTGGGCGATGAGACGTTCAGCGGCGCCCTCGACGTGCACGAGCGGGTGCGCCGGCACATCGTCGACGATCTGCAGCTGCGCACGAGCCAGGACCGCAGCGCCGCTCAGGCGCTGTTCCTGACGATCCTGTCGTCGTTCCTCGGGCTCGCCGACATCCCGACCGAGCGGTGGAGCGCCCGCTCGCGCGCTGTCGATCTGCCCGTGACCTGGCACGCGTTCTTCAGCTACGTCGCCTCGGGGCCGCCGGCGCACCGGCTGGAGGAGTTCCTCGCCCTGGCTGAGGCCGGGATCGTGCGCTTTCTCGGTCCCGACATCTCGGTGCGCGTCGAGGCCGAACAAGGCTTCATGGCGTCGTCGCCGCGGACCGCGGGCGAGGTGAGCGCTCGCGCGCTCCTCGACGCGTGGCTCCCCGCCGCGACCGCGTCGGCGAGCGAGAACCCGGTGCTGCGCGAGCTCGCGAGTCGCCACGGACGCGAAGTGCACGTCTCGGACGAGTCGTTCACCGGCTCGCTCGGGCGCATCGACGTCGACGCCGACGGTCGCGTGATCGGTCGCGACGGGCAGCCCCGTGCGGCGATGTTCGCGATCGGTCCCTTCACCTCGTCGATGGAAGCCGGGGCCTTCACCCGCCCCCGCTCCGATGCCCTGTCGCTGCGACAGACCGATCGGATCGCCGGTGCCGTCTCCGTCGCCCTCGCGGCGCGGGCCCGAGCCGGCGTGCGCTGACGCGCCGCGGAATGCGAAGCGGTCGACGCTGTTGTCTTACGTGCACCCCGTCGCACCTCCCCCAGAACGGATGCCCATGACCACCACCTCCGCCCTTCCGCTCCCCGTCCCGCACGCCGACGCCACGGTGCTCGACAACGCGGCGTGGCATTCGCTCGCGGGACCGCACGCGCATTTCGCGGTCGGCGGCGATCTGGTCAAGCGCTACCCCGAAGACGTCGCCCCCTTCGTGGCCGTGCGCACGTGGGACGACCCGGACGTGTGGGACGCCCTCCGCGAGCTCGTCGGACCCGGCGCCGACGTGGGGCTCTCCGGCTTCGAGGGCGAGATCCCCGCGGACTGGCAATGGGTCGGCGGCGGCGAGGGAGTCCAGCTCGTCGAGACCGACGCCCTGCGCACCCGGCCCGACGACGAGGCCGTCGAGCTGAGTGCGGCTGATGCGGCCGAGATGATCGACATCGTCGCGCGCAATCAGCCCGGCCCGTTCCGGCCCCGCACCTACGAGCTCGGTCGGTACATCGGCATCCGTCGCGACGGACGTCTCGTGGCGATGGCCGGCGAACGCCTGCACCCCACGGGCTGGACCGAGATCAGCGCCGTGGCCGTCGACGCCGACCACCGCCGCCAGGGCCTCGCCTCGCGGCTGGTGCTCGACGTCGCCTTCCACATCCAGCAGCGCGGGGATCGCGCGATGATGCACGCCGCCGCCGCCAACGTCGGCGCGATCGCCGCCTACGAGCGCCTGGGCTTCGCGTTGCGACGCCGCAACAGGTTCGCGGCGGTGCGCACGCCCGCGTGAGCCGGGATCGGCCCTCCGGGGCCGTCGTGGTTCACCGACGTGCACCCCGCCGCTGGCCGAGACGTCGACGTTCAGTTCGCTCGGGCGACCCGTCGCTCAGCGCGCGAAGCGCCGCGTCAGACGTGGAAGACCGAGTGCAGGTCGCCGCCGAGCGCCTCGCGGCCGCCCAGGCCGTCGATCTCGAGCAGCGTCGCGATACCGACGACCTCGCTGCCCACGGCCTCGAGCAGCTCGCGGCCCGCACCGAGGGTTCCGCCGGTGGCGAGAACGTCGTCGAGCAGAAGCACGCGAGCACCGGCTGCGGCGTCGTCGTGCATCTCGATCCGCGCCGAGCCGTACTCGAGGTCGTACGAGACACTCGCCGCGGGGCGGGGCAGCTTGCCGGCCTTGCGGATGGGCATGAGGCCCACGTTCGCGACGATGGCGGCGGCCCCGGCGAGCAGAAACCCGCGAGCCTCGACTCCCGCGACGGCGTCGAAGCGTCCGGCGAAGGGCTCGATCAGGGCCTCGACGACGACGCGCAAGGCCGCGGCGTCGGCGAGCAGCGGCGTGATGTCGCGGAACACGATCCCGGGCTTCGGATAGTCGGGGATGCTGGTGATGAGCGATTCAGCGCGGGCAAGGGCGGAGGCGTCGGGCACCGCCCCACTCTAATCGCGGCGCCCGCGAGGCGGGGCTCGCCGGGGCGGGCTCTCGCCCGATGCATCGAGTGTCCAAGACACCCGGACATTTCGAGATTTCGTCCGGGTGTTCTGGACACTCGAACAGTTTTGACGCCCCCAGGTGCGGGCCGCCCGGGCCTCGACCAGAACCATCCTCACCCCCCCCGGCTACGCCCGCCGGGATTTACCCGCCGCCCATTTGACCACGATGCAAGCGCTTGCACTAACGTTGTCGCATGACCTTCACGCAGGAAGACGCGCGCGCCGATCTCGTCGCCGCACCCGGCTCCGAGTGGTGGCGCACCGCCGTCATCTACCAGATCTACCCCCGCTCGTTCGCCGACGCGTCGGGTGACGGCCTCGGCGATCTGCCCGGCGTCACGGCGCACCTCGACGACTTGAAAGACCTGGGGGTGGATGCCATCTGGCTCAGCCCCTTCCAGACCTCGCCGCAGAAGGACGCGGGGTACGACGTCGCCGACTACCGCGACGTCGACCCGATCTTCGGCACCCTGGCCGACTTCGACGCGATGCTCGCGGGTGCGCACGAGCGCGGCATCCGGGTCATCGTCGACCTCGTGCCGAACCACTCCAGCGATCAGCACGTGTGGTTCCAAGAGGCCCTGAAGGCCGCCCCCGGGAGCCCCGAGCGGGCGCGGTACATCTTCCGCGACGGCAAGGGCGAGAACGGCGAACTGCCCCCGAACAACTGGGAGAGCGTCTTCGGCGGCGGCATGTGGAAGCGCATCACCGAGGCAGACGGCACCCCCGGCCAGTGGTACCTGCACATCTTCGACGAGAGCCAGCCCGACTTCGACTGGACCAATGAAGAGGTGCGTGCGGAGTTCCGCGACATCCTGCGCTTCTGGCTCGATCGCGGAGTCGACGGCTTCCGCGTCGACGTCGCGCACGGCCTCATCAAGGCCGAGGGCCTGCCCGACTTCACGCCCGACCCCGAGGGCGGCTCGATGGGCGGCGACGCCGAAGAAGTGCCCTACTGGGGTCAGCCCGGCGTGCACGATGTGTGGCGCGAATGGCACGAGGTGCTCGCCGCGTACGACGGCGACCGCGCCCTGTGCGCGGAGGCGTGGCTGCCGACCGTCGAGCAGACCGCCCTGTGGGTGCGTCCCGACGAGATGCACCAGGCGTTCAACTTCCACTACCTCGAGACGAAGTGGGATGCCGCCGCCCTCCGCGACGTAATCGGCGAGTCGCTCGCACAGTACGGCGCGGTCGGCGCCCCGAGCACCTGGGTCCTGTCGAACCACGACGTCGTGCGCCACGCCTCGCGTCTCGCACTGACGGCCGAGAACCCGCAGGGTGCCGGCATCGGCCCGAAGTCCCCCGGCCAGCCCGACCCCGTGAAGGGGCTGCGCCGTGCGCGCGCGGCGACGTCGATGATGCTCGCACTCCCCGGTTCGTCGTACCTGTACCAGGGCGAGGAGCTCGGCCTTCCCGAGGTCATCGATCTGCCCGACGACGCGCGCCAGGACCCCACGTGGTTCCGCACGAACGGCGAGCGGTACGGTCGCGACGGCTGCCGCGTGCCGATTCCGTGGAGCGCCGACGCCCCCGCCTACGGCTTCAACACCACGGGCGAGTCGTGGCTGCCCCAGCCGGCCGAGTGGGCCGAGCTCGCGCGCGACGCGCAGGTCGACGACCCGGCCTCGACGCTGACGCTGTACCGGTCGCTCCTCGCCGAACGTCGTGACCGCAATCTCGGCGCGGGCCACCTGGAGTGGCTCGACGAGTACGGCGACGACGTCGTGGCGTTCCGCAACGGTTCGCTGCTCGTGGTCGCGAACCTCGGCGACGAGACGGCGGAGCTTCCCGCGGGCGAGGTGCTCATCGCGAGCGGCCCCCTCGACGGCGAGCGCCTGCCGACCGACACGACCGTCTGGATCGCGGCGGCGTAGGCCGCGGCATCCATCGATCGATCGCGAGACCGTGGCCGGTATCGACGAGGTCGCCCGCGCGGCGGGGGTGTCGACGGCCACGGTCTCGCGTGCGTTGAGCGGGCGCGGGCCCGTCTCGAGCGCGACGCGCGACCGCGTCATCGCTGCGGCCGACCGGCTCGGCTACGTCGTGTCGGCGGCCGCGTCGAGCCTGGCGACCGGGCGGGCGCGGGCGGTGGGGGTGGTCGTGCCGTTCCTCGACCGCTGGTTCTTCAGCACGGTGCTCGCGGGCATCTCCGACGCCCTCGTCCGCGAGGGCTACGACATCACCCTCTACAGCGTGAGCGCCGACCCGGTCGAGCGTCGCCGCGTGTTCGACGACCACCTGCGTCGCCGCCGCATCGACGCGGTCATCACCATCGCCCTCGAACTGGATGCCGAGGAGTCGGCGTCACTGCGCGGACTCGGCGTGCCCATCGTCGCGATCGCGGGCCCGAACCCGCTGCTCACCACCCTGACGGTCGACGACCTCGCCGTGGGACGCCTGGCGACGGATCACCTGCTCGCCCTCGGCCACCGTCGCCTCGCGCACATCGGGGCGGACCCCGCAACCGCCGCGGGCTCGACGGTGCCGGGGCTGCGCCGCCGGGGATTCCTCGAGCAGCTGGCAGCAGCGGGCATCGCCCACACAGTGGTCGAGCCCGCCGACTTCACGATCGAGGGCGGCTCCGCCGCGGCAACCCGCGCTCTCACCGCCGAGAACCCGCCGACCGCGCTGTTCGCCGCGTCGGACGAGATGGCGATCGGGGCGATCCTCGCCGCGCGCGAGCTCGGCCTGCGCGTTCCCGAAGACGTGTCGATCGTCGGGGTGGACGGCCACGAACTCGGCCGTTGGTTCTCGCTGACCACCGTGGATCAATTCGCTCGGGGTCAGGGCGAGCGCGCGGCCGAGGCCGTGCTGGTGGCGCTCGACGGCGCCGAGCCGGGCCGTGGCCTCGGCACCCTGCCGTTCGAGCTGGTCGACCGCGGGTCGACGGCGGCGCCGAGGCGCTGAGGCGTCGGCCGGGATACGCGAGCGCGACGCTGGAGGTTTCCGAGCTCGAGCGGGACCCGCGGATGCCGCTCACCCCACCGCCGCGGCGCTGATCGACCTCATGCGGGTCGCGGCAGCCGTGGTCGCCGTCGTCGCGCTCGTCCGGGGTGGCCGCGATCGCTCGAGCATGAGCCGCGCCGCCCGCGCTGCGGCCTATGGGTCGGATGGGGTTCCGCTGACCCACCGCACTGACCTAGGGTCGGCTGTGCGGTGCGAGTGGCGCGTACGGTCGGGTTCATTGCCTGCCTCGACTGATGTGCGCCGTAGGCGCTGCAGGGGTGGGGTGTCGAACCGCAAGGGGTCCGGCATCCCGCCGCTCTTGCCCCTGCCGCCCCCGCGACCCTCCGCCCCGCGATGCCCTCGGGGAGTCAGCCGGCGTCGACGGGACTGCCGCCGAGATCATCCCGCGCGTCCGCCGCCGACTCCGCAACGTGCTCGATCGACTTCCGCTGCAGAAACGCGCAGAGATCGGCGGCGTGCAGAAGCTCGCGGCAGAGGTCTTGAACGGACTGCGGCGAGAGTTCTGTGATCTCGGGCTGGGCCTCGAAGGTGACGCGCCAGTCCGGGGCACCTACGGCGATCGGGGCGAGATACACCGATGTCGTCGCGTTCGCGAGGGGAAAGATCACCAGCCCGCTGTCGATGCCGTCGACGGGCTCCTGATCCGCTACGAACGCGATCCCGCCGCCGCCGGCACCGCTTGCGGCGTACTCATCCAGCCACGCCTGCAAGGTGGCTTTCGTACGAAACGGCACCGGCTACCTCTGATTTCTCGACGACCCGGCGTTCCCCTGAACCGGCCGTAGGACATTGTAAACACAGTCCATCAAGTCGCCGTCGTTCCGGCTGAGCGCGACGGGCGAGAGGGAGGAGCGCACCCTTGCATCGCGCGGGCATCCCGCCCCGTCGGAACGAAGGTCGTCTTCTGTGCTCCTTGGAACGTGCGAGCCGCTTCACGCAGTATTGGTCGGCGGCTCGCGGACGCGGGCGTACCGTCGCCGCATGAGGACCTACAAAGTACCGGGGGTGGGAAGGGTGTCGGTGACACTGCACGTCCACCAATTCGGTCTCACATCGTCCTCTGTGACGACGCTGGAGTCGGTCCGCTTCGTCGACGGGGGGCAGGTCCCGTGCCATGCGCACGAGCGTGTGGCGCAGCACCTGGAGACGTTGGGTGTGATCGACGCGAGTTAGCGCCGTGCCGGATGGTGTCGCCTGATCGTGGGCGGACGGCGCACCCGGGTCGTCCGCCGCGCCGCTGACGCGCGGAGAGGGGGCGCGATCGGATCTGGATCGCTTCGCGCACCCCGACGCAAGACCGACCGTGTGCGGGCTCGTCCGGGGGCGGGGGTGTCATACTCGTCGGCATGCGCCGCCTCGAGAACTCACCGCCCCTTCGTTCTCGTGAGCAGCTTGAGACGTGGGTGCAGGAGTTCGAAGATCAGGAGCACTGCATAGCCGGTCGCATCACCGTCGCCCCCCAGGAGGACAGCGGCGATCAAGACACCGGGCTGGTGATCGTCCGGTTGCGCAATGCGACGGCGTCGATCTTCATGGGGGCGCGGGGGTACGACGACCCGATGTGGCAGCTGACGATCACCGAAAGCCCCGAAGAGCTCAAGCTGTCAGCGACCGATCTGACGAGCCTGGCCGCCGAGCTGGTCGTCGCGGGAAACCTGTGCACCTTCCTGCAGTGGAAGTCGCTGGAGTGGGACCGCAAGAGCGGGCAACGCAATGCCGCCGCGCCCTCGTCTGCGGGCGCTTCGTCCCACTGAACCACCCCCTCGCGGACGCGGGGCGTTGCCGCTCCGACGGGGTGAGCGGCGACCGGATCCGCCGCGCTCCCGGGCGGGTTCAGATGGTGTCGAAAGGTGTGTCGGCGTCGTAGTCGACGGACACCCTCGGGCGCTCGTCCCCGCTGAACTCACCGTCGGCCGTGCCGGAGTCCAGTCGGAGGGTGTCGACGGTGATGGCGATGTGGGAGGACTCTGTCACGAGAAGGCTGAGGAGCCGGCCGTTGTCGAGGATCAGGTCGACGAATCCACCACCGGCGTGCACTCCCGCCAGAATGGCCGCCTTGACGGCATCGATGTGTTCGACGGGGCCCAATGCGTAGGTCACGTCGGCGACGGTGATGCGTAATCGCTCGATCGTGTGGGACATAAGGGCGACGCTATGCGCCACGGGGGCGTCCGGGGGCCCGGGTTGCACTTCGTTCCCTCTCGTGCCTGGAACGCTTCGCCGAGAAGATGCGTGACGAGCCTCGACGTGGTGCGACAGAGCTTTCCGGGGTCACGGGCGCGGGGTGTCGCGTGGCGCGACGCTAGCGCCAGTCCTCCATGCGCGTCTTGATGCTGAGCCGGGCGCGGGCGATGTTCCCCCGCACCTGACCGGTGGTGAGTCCGATCCTGTCGGCGATGTCCACGTAGCGCATCTCTTCGACTTCGCGCAGGATCCAGCAGTCCCGTTGCGTTTTCGTGAGAGCGTGCACCGCCCGGGACAGGTCGACGAGCTGAGCCCTTCTCATCGCAGACACCTCTGGTCCCTCGCCGGGGCTCTCGAGGGAGCGGGGAAAGGGGACCTCGCGCCGTCGTTCGCGGAGGTGGTCGAGCGCCTGGTGCGTGGCGATGCGGATGAGCCATCCCCTCACGTGTTCACGCTCGCGCAGTTGTGCCAGACGTTTCCACGCGATGACGAGGGTCTCCTGGACGGCGTCGTCGGCCGCGATGGGGCTTCCAGCGATCCGGGCGGCCGCGGTGAGCATGGCCGAACCATGCCGAGAGACCAGCATCCGAAACGCAGAAGGGTCTCCCTTGACGGCGAGGCCGACGAGAAACTCATCGGTGGCGGGGAGCAGCGCTGTCGGCGGGGGAGCGGCGCGGGTGGGAAACGGTGCCATGAGATTGCTCGGATCAATTTGTGACAGAACCATCAAGACGACGGTCTTACGTATGAGCGACCATCTCGCTCCCGTGTCGCCCTTGTCAGTGCGGTTGCGGTCTGCACGATCACGAGATACAGGACACGCACATGCCGCCGATCACCAGTTCCGCTCCGCTCGGTCTCACCTCCGTACTCGTGGGGTCGTTGCCGACGGCCCTCCTCACCGATCTGGCGCCCGGTCGCTACACGGTGGAGGCCGTTTTCACTCGCCGTCCCCTCGCGGACGAGATCACGCGCATTCTCGATGCGGACACGGCCAAGTACCTGTCCGACGCGGGCTACCCCTCGGTCGTCCTGACCGTCTCGGATCGGCGCCTCGAGATCGCTCAGACCAATCTGGAAGAGCTCCGAGACGGTCTCGCCACGACCCTGGCTACCCGACTGGCGGACATCAGCTCGGCCGTCAAAGCGCAGGATGACGCTGACGCCGCTCGATCCGCGGACATCGCGGGTCATGAGCTGATGCGGGCGACGGCCATCGCCCGGCTCGCCGGCACGGTGACGTTCACCCCGGCGGATGCATTCCCGCGCGATCACGGCGACGACCCGAAGCCCGAGGATGCGCACTCCGGCGATGCGGCCGAGGCGACCCGCTGACCGCCGCGGCCCGTTCGCACGCCCCTCGTGACCCACCTCGTGTCCACCGCAGCGGGATCATCCGCCGCAGCCCCCGCAGGAGGACACCGCGCAGATGCTCTCCCAGCGCGCGCGAACCCGCCCGCGCTTCCCCTCACCTGGCCCGTCACACGGCGTCGGCTGCATCTGCGAGCCCCCGGGTGTCAAGGCCCGTCGCGGGCTGACGAAGACGGTGGGACGGTGCCGTCATGCACTGGATCGCGACGCTGGGTTCGACCAGCGAAGAACTCGGCGGGTTCGATCATGGAATCGAGATCGAGGCGCCGGACTGTTTCGACGCGCTCTCGACGGCGATGCTGATCGCCGGTCCCGCGTGGACCGTCCTCAGCGTGCACCGGATCATGTCCGCCGCCGAGCAAAGAGGCCACTGATCGCGACCGCACGGGTGCGTCCGAGCGCGGCCTCGCCAGCGGCAGCAGTGCTGTCGCCGTCGAGGCGGCATCACCGCGAAAGAACGGTGACGGCGACGAACACGATCCCGAGCAGAGATGCCGCGGCCGCGAGCGCGAAGGCTCCGGCGGGCAGACGGCGCGTGTCATCGCCGTCCCATCCCGCAGCGTGAGAAGCGCGAGTCCGCGCCTGTGAGAGGGTGTCGTGTCGCGCGATCGGTTTCGCCGTGGCATCGAAGGAGACGAAGGTTCCGTGGGGGGCCTCGACGACGTGACCGATGACATGCACGCCGTCGGTGAGGACGTGGTGGCCCGGCCCTTTGACACGCCAGGCGGGTGCCGGGGTCACCTCGGGGCGAGGGGACAAGCGGGCGGACTTCATGATCCCGGCGACACCGGGGAGAAGCCGACGGAAGCGTGCGCGGTCTGCGTGACGACGTCGAGATCGACCCCCATCATCGAGGTGGCGGCCGTGCGCATCAGTTGATCCACGATGGCCGGTCGCAAAGCGATGCCATCTTGAGCATCGATGACGAATCGCAAAGCGATCGCGGGATGAAGCCAGACGTGAAGACGTGCGCCGTTCACCTCTCGCGGTATTCGCCATGATGCGAAGAACGCTTCGTTCCGCTTTAATTTCGCGACCGCGATGGCCTGCAGGTAGGCGAGGGAAACATCGGGAAGCGGCAGCGGTTCACGGATCGAACCGTAATAGAGGAGTCCCACAGCGTGCCCCGATCTTCACTAGCGAGTGAGCCTGCCGGGGTCTGGGGCAACGTGCGTTCAGAGTATTGTCATGCCCGCGCGAGATCAAGAGCGGATTCTCCTGCATTGCAACGCGACCCGGTGACGAACGTCGCAGCAGAAGGGCCCTACAGTGGACAGTGGCGTCCCCTAGACCTAGGCCGCTGGGTTGTACCTAGGTCAGGAGCATCATGTTGGAATTCCCCGCTTTCACCTCCCTGTGCGACTGGTTCGTATCGAAGTTGCCGATACACCACGCGGCGATCTCCACCCTGGGGGACCCGTTCGAGCTGACCACCGTGGGTGCGAGCGACGCGATCGCTGCCGAGCTCGAGGGGATGCAGCTCGATCTCGGGGTGGGCCCCTGCTGGGAAGCGAAAGCGGCGGGGACACCGGTCTTGGTGCCCACCTGAGGCAGGCGTCGACGCTGTCCTGGCCGGAGCTGCTGACGGCGGCCGAGTCCCGAGGGATTCGGGCCGCCTACGCGTTCCCGATGGCGTTGGGCGCGATCGACGTGGGCGTCGTGGACCTGTACGCAACGACCGCGCATGCCTTGAGCCCGCACGACGTGGAGGAAGCGTGGGCGATGGCCGATGTCGCCGCGGTTCGCGTGGTGGACCAGGTTCTCAGCGAGTTGACGTCTCCTGCGGCCGAGGCCTCGCCGAGGAGATTCCTCCACCAGGCAACGGGGATGGTGATGGCGCAGCTCGGAGTACCGTCTGACGATGCGATGGTCGTTATTCGCGCTCACGCTTTCGCAGCGGGTATGTCCGTCCCCGACGTCGCGCAGGCCATCATCCGACGCGATATCGATTTTTCGGCGTAGTCCGAGGTGAAGGAAAGTACATTGCCCCTATGACGGATGTATCGCGAGAGAAAGAGCTGGTCGAGACGTTCGTCGAACTCGCTGACACGATGGTCACCGGCTATGACGTCGTGGATCTTCTGCACCGGCTCGTGATCCGGTGCGCTCGCACCCTCGATGTGGCAGGCGTCGGCATCCTCATCCCGGATGCCGATGGGACCCTCGAAGTGGTCGCCTCCACCAGCGAACGCAGCCAGCTGATCAGCCTCCTCCAGCTGAGCGAGGATGAAGGGCCCTGTCTGGACGCGTACCGTCTGGGAGAGCCCGTCACCGTCAGCGATATCGCCGGGATACGTGAACGCTGGCCGAGGTTCGCAGGTGCCGCCGGGGAGCTCGGATACCGGTGGATGCACGCCATCCCCCTGCGCCTGCGTGAGGATGTCATCGGCTCTCTGAATCTCTTCGGCGACCAGCCGGACGCGTTGACGGCCGATGATGCGTTGGCCGCTCGGGGCCTCGCCGATATCGCGACCATCGGAATCCTGCACGAGCGCGCATTCCGGGAGGCGGATCTCGCCCGCCAGCAGTTGCAACATGCCCTCAATAGTCGCGTGGTCATCGAGCAGGCGAAGGGAATTCTGTCCCACGTTCACGGCATCGATATGGATGCCGCATTCTCACTGCTCCGAGAGCGCGCGAGAAACAGTCAGCAGAAGCTCTCCGATGTCGCGCGGCGCGTGGTCGAGGACGCGACCAGGGACCGTCGCGCGGGACGACACGTGAACGAGCAGACTCGCCGCCTCATAGAACAGCAGCAGGCATGGAATGATCAAGCGCTCTCCGAGGCACGCGAGAAGAAGTCGGACGACGCGACCGACAACTGACGGATCGCCTCCGCGTTCACCCGGACGGCCCCGCTCAGCGTGATGCGGAGTCTCGTCCGCGCCGGCGCGTCGCCGACCGTCTCACCCGACGAGCCGGATCGGACGCGCCTCGGTCGGATGATCGTGTTCTCCCGTGTGACCGACTCTGGCCCTGCAGGAGACCGAGCTGTCGCCGTCGACGTCGCACCGCAATGCGTCCACCTGCGCTTCCGCCTCTTGCCATTGCTCGCGCAGGTCGACGGCGCGGGCGGCGGCGTTGCGCAGCTTCAACTCCGCCAGTTCCTGCTCGGCGAGCCGAGCTCGGTCGCGCGCGTCGATGTACAGTGCGAGCGCTTCGGTCGCGCGCTCGCAGGCGGATTCGAACTGCTCTGGGGTGACGGTGGGGTAATCGGCAGTCATCTTTCAACCTCCGGTAGCGGACTCGGACGCTCCCCATCGGTGCGGAGCAGCCTCGGGCTGATCTCCTCTCTGGGATGACGGCGTTGTTCCGAGCTCGACGTCGGCACCGCCTGGGGCGCTAAGCGAACCGCAAACCGACACCGAGCGGAAGGGGGCCGGCCCGATCATGCGTTTCGTGTCGCACGTTCACGACGGGCATCGTCGTAAGCGGCGACGCGCCGACTATCCGCGCAGGTGGGATGCCCCGATCCTCAGGACGTGCTCCGAGCCCCTTGCGCGATGCGTCCTCGGATGAAGAAGACCAGGACCGCGCCGACGATGATCACCGCGAAGTTGCCGGGGTTGGCGACGGCGCCGATGGCGCCGTCGGCGGGGTACTGCGCGTGCATGAAGATGCTCGGATCGGTGCTGGCATGCAGCAGGACCGGGGCGAGAAGCGTGCGCGTGACGCGCATCGCGAGATACATGAGGATGCCGAAGAAGAAGGTGTAGACGAGCTGAATGCCCGTGGCCAACAGGGACTGCCCCCCGAGGAGGTTCCCGGCGTGCAGCAAGGCGAAAGTGCCGGCTGAGACGAGGGCGACAGCGATCTCACGGTGCCCAGCCTCACGCATGATCTTCACGACGTAACCGCGGGTCAGCACCTCTTCCGCGAAGCCGATGAACAATCCGGTGAGCAGCCAGGTGAGGACGTACTCGATACCTGCGGTGCCGTAGTCGATGCTCAGCAGGTGCAGGACGTTGAACAGCAGGACGACGACGATGGCGATCCACATCCACCCGCGGCCGCCGAGCGATTGCCGTGCGAAGAGGCTTCTGAGCCACCCCACGGACGCCCCGAAGGCGACCAGGAGGAGGCCGCCGAGCAGGATCGGGACGGTGAAGAAGATGAGGACGTACGACGCGCTCCCCGGCTCACCCGCGAGCGATACGAATGGCACCATGGCCAGTGACAGGGCCTGGTAGAGCACGAAGTAGACGACGGCGAGGACCACGGCCTTTCACCCGTGCCCGGCGTTCCAGAACCGTGCCCACGCCGACGGGCCTTTCGCAGCATCCATCGCATGCCCCCACGTTCTGCGCGACGGCCCGAATGTATCGCACGTGCGGATTCACGAAGCGTCCGTTGCGTTCTCGGGCCAGCAGCCTCCGCGCCCTCCGGACGACGGCTCGTACGCGCGGAGCGTGCGAGGCGCTGTCAGCCACCGGAGCGGATCGCTCGACGACCTCCTCGACCGCCCGGCGGAGCAAGCAGGCGTCGCACGGACCCGCCGTCGAGGTCCGTCGTCAGCGCGCCGACCCCGCCAGCGACCCGGTCGTCTCCTCGACGGCAGGATCGTAAAGCAAGCACGAGATCTCGCGGTCCCCGTCGGACCAGGTTCCCTCGGTAGGGGCGACGTACTGGTAGTTCAGCGCGGACTGCTCGTAGGCGATGCCGACGAACGACGGGAAAGCGGCGTCGCACCCCTGCTGCGCCGCCGAGGCAATGGCGTCGTCACCGGGGAAGGCTCCCTCGGGAAGGACGAAGCTGCTGAAGACCTCGTAGGTGTGCGCGGCCGCGCACTCGACGATGTTCGACGAACTGATGAATCCGCTCGGGACGTCGTCGAGGCAGACCCCGACGGGCAGGGTGTACGTGCCACCACCTCCGGGAGCCGTCTCACTCGGGCCCACGGTCACGCCGCCGTCCTGCGGGAACGTCGGGACATCGAAGGGGTCCGCGGAGGATGCCTTCGACCCGACCGTGAACGAGAAGATCAGCAGTCCGACGACGGCGAGGATCGCGAGGACCCCGATGACCGCCCCCGCGACGATGCCGGTGATGGCGAGGCCGCGGCCCTTCTCGCCCGTGCGCTTGATCTGGGCGAGAGCGACGGCGCCGGCGATGATGCCCCCGAGGGGGAAGACGAAACCGAGGACGATCGCGAGGATCGAGATACCGTTGGTGCGACTCGAAGCGGCAGGCGCGGTGCCGGGGAAAGGCGCGCCGTACGCCGGCACGCCGGTCTGGGCGTCCCCCGTCGCTGCGCCGTACGCGGGGGCGGTGGTCCCTGCGTCGGCCGAGGCAGCCGCAGACACGACGCCGGGGTACCCGGCAGGCGCGGGCGGCACCGGGGGTGCCCATGTGTCGCCGGTCGCGGCCGGCTGCTGCGCGGCGCCCGCATCAGTCGGTGAAGCCGGAACGCCCTGGGGCCCGCCGACGAGCACACCCTGCTGAGCGAGCCGAGCGCCCGTGCGGTGAGCTGCTTCGCGCACGACATCGCCGACCTTGGCCGCGCCGATCGCCCCGCCCTTGAAGAAGCCGCCCATGGTGGAGTGCTCGAACGCTGCGAGGGTGCCCTCGGGGATCTCGGAGAAGTGCACGTCGAAACGGACGTGCATGTCCTGCCCGGCGAAGGCCCCGGCCACGAGTGTGGTGCCCATGCTCCCGCGCGAGACGTCGAGGGATCCGGATGCCGTGGGCTGCGCCGTGAAGCCCTGCTCGGCGAGCGCGTAGCCGACCGCGTCGCGCGCGGAGTCGAGGGGGACGGACAGTCGTAGTTCGGCGGTAGCCATCAGGTGCTCCTGGGGGGGGGTTCGCGCGCCGAGAACTGTCAGCGCGCGTCCAGGTTAGTCCCGCGGCGCTCTCCCCCACGACCGGATCCGAGCCGAATGCCGGGGGCGCGAGACCGCTCGCCGTCACGCCCCCGCTTCTCAGCGGATGCGGCCGACGAGGTCGTCCCGCGTCAGGGTGTCTGCCTCCGCGAGCACCGAGCGGGCGGCATCCCGAGACTCCTCGACGTTCCACAGCAGCACGCCCACGACGCGATCGTCGTCGAGGTAGTAGACGACCCCGCGCTCGGCGTCGAGCCAGTCCTCGACCGTCTCGAGCGAGGAGTCGAGCGTGCCGACCGCCTCGTACCGGATGCCGAAGACCGCCGAGTAGTAGTACGGCGTGTGCGTGTAGGCCTCGGCGGCGCCCGCGAGGTTGCGGCCGGCGGCCCTTCCCTGCTCGTTCGCGTTGTCGACGTGCTCGACGCGGCGGCGCCCGAGCAGACGGTCGGGGTAGCTGGCGACGTCGCCCGCGGCGTAGACGTCGTCGACCGACGCGCGCAGCTGCGCGTCCACGTGGACGCCGTCGTCCACCGTCAGGCCGGCCTTCTCCGCCAGGTCCGCGGCCACCTCGATGCCGAGGCCGCTCACGACGGCATCTGCGCGCACCTCGTCGCCGTTCTCGAGAGACAGCCGCACGCCGTCGGCATCCGCTTCTCCCTGCGTGACCCTGGAGCCCGCGACGATCTCGACGCCGGCATCACGGAAGAGCTTCTCGAACCGCTCGGCGAGCCCGGCCGGGAACACCGCGTCGCCGAGCACCGATCCGGTGTGGATCAGCACGGTGTCGACCCCGTTCTGCACGAGGGCGGCGGCGAGCTCCGACCCGATGTAGCCGCCGCCGACGACGGCGATACGGCCGACGTCCTTCGCGAGCGCCCGCAGCCGGCGATAGTCCTCGGCGGTGCGGAAGCTGAGGGCCCGCTCGCCGTTCGATCGGTCCTCGAGGGGAAGGGGCACGGGCTTCCCGCCCGTGGCGATGAGGAGCTTGCCGTACGAGAACGTCTGGTCGTCGGCATCCACCTCGTGCTCGTCCGGACGGATCGCCGTGGCGCGCGTCTGCAGCCGGATGTCGGCTCCGGTGTCGCCGGAGGTGCCGAGAGGCACCTTGTCCCACGTGAACTCCTCATCGGTCCACAGCTTCTTGCTCAGAGCGGGGCGCGTGTAGGGCTCATCGACGTCGTCGCTCAGGATGCCGATGGAGCCGTCGGCGTCGATCTCGCGGATTCCACGGGCGGCGGTGTCGGCGACCATTCCGCCGCCGACGATGAGGTAGTCGAAGTGTGTGGTGGTCATGGCGAAAGCGTTGCCGCTCGACCTGGCCGGAGCGGATGGGTTGCGGGTGTCCCCGGCATCCGGTAGCGGTGCGGCGGCCCCGCCGCCGCTCGCTCGTCGAGTGTCCACGACACTCCGTCAGCCCATCGCTCAGTACGGCGTTTCTTGGACACTCGACGGGGAGGAGCCCGACCGCGCGCGGGCGGGGAGAACTAGGCTCGGAGACATGAGCGTCGACCTCGAAAGCCTCTACACCGACCTGCACGCCCACCCGGAGCTATCGTTCCAAGAGACGCGGACGGCGGGTGTCATCGCCCGCCATCTGGCCGATCTCGGGCTCGAGGTCGAAGAGGGAGTGGGCCGCACCGGCCTCGTCACGAGCATCGTCAACGGCGACGGTCCGGTCGTGTGGCTGCGCGCCGACATGGACGGCCTGCCCGTCGAGGAGCAGACCGGTCTCGCCTACGCCAGCACCGCTCGAGGCACCGACCCGGCGGGCAACTCCGTCCCCGTCATGCACGCATGCGGCCACGACATGCACGTCACCGCGCTGGTCGGAGCCCTCGAGCGCCTCGTCGCCACGCGCGAGGAGTGGTCGGGAACGGTCGTCGCCGTCTTCCAGCCGGCCGAAGAATACGGCGCGGGCTCGAAGGCGATGATCGCGGACGGCGTCCTCGACCGGTACCCGAAGCCCGACATCGTGCTCGGCCAACACGTCACCCCCCTCCCCACCGGAATGATCGGCGTGCGCCCGGGCACCCAGATGGCGGCATCCGACGGCCTCACCGTGGTGCTGCACGGCCGCGGCGGTCACGGCTCGCGCCCGCACTCGACGATCGACCCGGTCGTCATGGCCGCCGCCACCGTCATGCGTCTGCAGACCGTCGTCTCGCGCGAGGTCGACCCCCGCGACGTCGCCGTGGTCACCGTCGGCTCGATCCACGCGGGCCTGAAGAACAACATCATCCCCGCCGAGGCCAAGCTCGAGCTCAGCCTGCGCTACCCCGACGACGCCGCGCGCGAGCGCGTCATGACCAAGGTCGAGCGCATCATCCGCGCCGAGGCCGACGCTTCGGGCGCCGAGCAGACGCCGACCATCACCACCGACCACACCCTGCCGCCGACCATCAACGACGCGGATGCCACGGCCCGCCTCACCGCGGCATTCCGGCGCTCGTTCGGCGAGGGCTCGGTCGTCGACCCCGGCATGTTCACCGGCAGCGAGGACGTGTCGTGGTTCGCCCGCGAGTCGGGCGCTCCGCTGGTGTTCTGGTTCTGGGGCGGTGTCGACCCCGAGACGTTCCAGAAAGCGTTCGCAGGCGGCACCATCGAGCGCGACATCCCGACGAACCACTCCCCGCACTTCGCGCCGGTCATGCAGCCGACGATCGACCGCGGCGTCGAAAACCTGGTGGTCGCGGCGCGGGAGTTCCTGGGCTGAACGCGGCGAGGTCCACCCGGCGCTCGACTCCGTCGCACGCTCCGTGACCTCCAGCCCGTCTTCTCCCCGCTCGAGGTGCCGACCCCGAGAACACCGCGACCGCTGCACCGACTGAGCACCCGAAGTCCAGCCCCTTCGAGCACGCCACCCCCGCGCGTAGCCTGGCGGCCGTGACGTTCAACGACAATGCCCGCGTGGGCGGCAACTCGGCCAAGCGCCGGGGCGGAACCGTGGCGGCCGTCGGCGGCGGGGCCGTGGGCCTCGGCGCGGTGGTCGTGTTGCTCATCTCGATGTTCACCGGAACCGACCTGACGGGCCTGCTCGGCTCGGGCGGGGGTGCGGCCGCTCCCGGTAGCGGTGGCGAACAGATCGCGAGCTGCGAGACGGGCCGGGACGCCAACGCCGACGACTCCTGCCGCCTGGCCGCGGCATCGCTGAACATCGACCAGTTCTGGGCGGAGCGCCTCGACGGGTACCGCAAACCGCAGTTGGTCATCGTCGACGGACAGACGGGGAGCTCGTGCGGTACCGCCTCGAACGCGACCGGTCCGTTCTACTGCCCACCGGATGAGACGGTGTTCGTCGACCCGACGTTCTTCTCGATCCTGCGTGCGCAGTACGACACCACCGCCGGGCCCCTCGCTCAGCTGTACGTGCTCGCGCACGAGTACGGCCACCACGTGCAGAACCTCACCGGCGTGATGCAGCAGTACCCGAACAACGGCACCGGGGCGGACAGCAACGGCGTGCGCACCGAGCTGCAGGCGGACTGCTACGCCGGGGCCTGGGTCGCCGCCGCGGGCGAGCAGGTGGACGAGAACGGCACCCCGTACCTGCAGCCGCCCACCGACCAGCAGATCCTCGACGCCCTGTCCGCCGCTTCGGCCGTCGGCGATGACCACATCCAGGCCGAAGCGGGCCAGATCTCCAACCCCGACAGCTTCACGCACGGCTCGAGTGAGCAGCGCACGCGCTGGTTCGACGAAGGCCGCCAGGGCGGCGTCAACGCCTGCGACACGTTCTCGGTGCCCGGCGGGAGCCTGTAAGCCCGTCGCGAGGCGCGAGCAACGGTCGTCCCGTGGACTCGGCGGTCCACACCCCGCCTCCGGATGCCGAAACCCGGCGTGCCCGGCCCGGACTCCGCGAAAGGGAGGGTGGGGCGGACGCGCCGGGTGATGGCATCCGGAATCACTCCGTGTCGGACGGCTCCCGACCCTCGCGCGGGCGACGGCTGAGGATCACGACGACGATCACACCGACCAGGACGATCGCTCCGCCTCCGATCAGCAGGCCCACCGTCAGGCCGGACACGCCGCCCGAGGTCGAGGGCGCTGCCACCGGGGTCTCGGCGGGAGCCGCGCCCTGGGCGCTCGCGCACGGCGAGGAATCCGCTCCGGCCGAGGTGTTCTCGCCGGTGTACGTGAACGGGATCTCGCCCGAGACGGGGTGTCCGTCGGACGAGACCGCGCGCCACTCCACCGTGTACGTGCCGGGTGCCCCCAGGGCGACCGGGAGGGTCAGGGTGGGGCCGGCGAGAGCCACGCACTCGCTCTCGTAGTGCTTGCCGTCGGGGCCGACCACGATGACGATGTTGCCGCCGTCGTAGCCGAGCAGGTTGGCGCTGAAACCGAGTGTGACCTCCGACAGCGACGAGACGCTCTCGCCCTCCGCGGGCGTCGACGAGACGAGACTGTCGTGGGCCGAGGCCGCCGTCGCCCCGCCGAGGGCGGTGGTCATCGCCGCAGCGACGACCACCGCCCCGACCAGGGCCCGGCGCAGAGCGTTCCGGGTGCCCATGCTCAGCTGCGCTTCGGGCGACGCGACACCGCGAAGGCGCCGAGCAGGGCGCCGGCGACCGCGATCACGAGAGCCGCGATGCTGAGGCCCAGCGACAGGCCCGAGGAGTCGCCGGTCTGGGACGAGGCCTCCATCGAGTGGTCGTCCATCGTCGGCGCGGCCGAAGCGCTGCCGTGGCCGCTGTGTCCGCCGTGCCCGCTCGCGGGCGGGGTGTCGTTGATGTAGAGCACCGGGGCGGGCTCGAGCGTGTCGTCAGCCGCGACCTGCTCGGGGGTGTTCGTCCAGTCGACGACCGAGCCGTCGGAGTAGGTCTGCACGGCGGGGAGCACGAGGTGCCCGGTGTCGGGGATCGGTCCGAGCACCGCCGAGAAGATCTGGAACTGATCCTGTCCGATACCCACGCCGGGGTCGGCCTGCCAGACGATCTTGAGCGGGCCGTCCGAGATGGTGTTGCCGTCGACCTCGACGGGAGCGGGCAGCGCCCCCTTCTCGACGGAGGCGGTCCAGCCCGGGACGGGCTCGACGAGCACCGAGGTCAGCGGAGTATCGGTCGGCAGCGTGACCTCGAGCTTGACGGTGGATGCCGTCTTGGACTCGGTGGGGACGCGGAAGTTGACCGTGGCGTAGCTGCCGGGGGTCGCCGTGTTGGGGTTGACGGTGACGTGGGCCGAGGCCCGCGAGCGGAACGGCGATCGCCAGGGCCGCGCCGGCGGCGAGGCCGACGAGGGCACGTCGAAGGGTGGTCTTTCGAGACATGGTGCTGCTTTCTGCGAAGTGCGCACGCCGAAGAGGCGTTGGATACGCGCGAAGGATGAGGGGTGGGGTCAGGCCGCGAGCGGCGGGCCCCGGCGCCTCATCGACGACAGCACTGTCATCGCCGTCGTCAGCAGCAGCGGCGCGGGCGCCGAGAGCACGGCATCCGTCAGCGGGGAGAGCCCCCGGAACGGCCGCAGCACCGAGAGCACCGCGACGAAGAACCGCGCGATGACCTGCATCGCGCGTTCCCCTCGGCCGAGCGCGACGACCGTCACGAGAGCGGCGACGGCGTGCGCCGCCCACATCCACGGAGACTCCGACGCGTGGGCCAAGGCACTGTGCCCGCCGGCGGCGCTGAACAGCGAGGTCGTGGCGTGGTGACCGGCCGGCACGAATCCGCCCTGCAGGTCGAGCACGAGCAACGCATGGAAGAGTGCCTGGCTGAGGACGACCGCGAGCGAGAGGCGCGTCCACGACATCGCGCGGCCCGCGAGCATCACGCACAAGGGCGCGGCGAGGCACAGGGCCAGCACGATGTTGACGAACGGGGGCCGCTCGGCCGAGACCGCCGCGTGCGACAGGGTCGCCACGAACGTCGCGACCGCGGCTGCGGCCATGCCGCGCCCCGCCCGCTGCGCGCGCCCTGCTCTCGACGACATCGAATCCTCCGGGTCAAGCCTAGGCGGCGGCGACGGCGGGGGTGTTCCGTCGTCGAGGCACGTATGAGCCCTGGCGGCATACGAAGGGCACAGGCGCCGTGGGAAGAAGCCGCCGCGCTCACGGCCCGTCGACGCGCGGGCGGCGGTCTCCTACAGTGAAGGGGTGAAGAAGGCGGCGGCAATCACGACGGGCATCTCGGCCCTGGTGGTCGGCGGTCTCGTAGCTCTCGCCGCACCAGCCGTGGCGGGCGTCTATACACAGGTGTCGTCGTGGCAGACCGTCACAGGGGTGCCCTCCCTCCAGGCCGGTACCGACCGTTCGGCGACGGCTCCCGGAGCGTCCCCGACCCCGCTGCCCGGTGACGATGTGAATGTCGGCGGCGTCTCGATCCCCGTGAATGATCCTGGCGGCTGCGACAAACCGGCGTGGCTGCAGCTCGGACGGGCGAGCGCCAGTCTGAACCGAGACCTCATCGACAGCGGCCCCCGCGAGTACGCGGCGGGTACCGCTGGCCTCGATGACCAGGGGCGCGTCGTGACGTACACCGTCGCGGCCGGCGATGCCCTCGACGCCATCGGCGATCGATTCTGCTTGGCAAACCCCGGATCCGTCTCGACCTTGAACCACACGCGCGTCATTCAGCCCGGCGAACTGCTGCTGCTGCGGCCGGACAGCACTCTCCCCTGGATTCCGTACTTCAATCCGAACAGCGCGACGGAGGGGTACCTTCAGATTCCCTACCAGCGCGCGGTCGAGGCGATGAGCGCCGCCGCCCACGCGAACGATCTCGATGCGCTCCGCTCGATCTTCGCGAACGACCTCGAGGCGCTCTTCCCCGACCCCGCCGAGGCCGATGTCATTCGCCACGCCCTCGCGGTCGGTGACCTCGTGGCCCTGCGCCAGATGTTCGCCTGAGCCCATCCTCGGTGCCGGACCGGGCTCCCGGTGACACACGTCGCCGCCTCGTTCATGCCGTCCCGGTAGCGTCCCGGATCGAATTGAGTAGCGTCGGGACATGGCCGATGACGCGATCCACGACACCGACACCGCCCTGGCGCACGGCGCCGACATCCTGCGCGGCGAGCGCGTGCGGTTACGCGCGCTGACCGACGCCGACCTCGACCCACTCGTCGACTGGTGGCAGCGCAGCGACAGCGCCGTGCTGCAGCAGAACAGCGTGAGCCCGCGCACGATCGCGGCCGTCCGCGAGATGTTCCAGGCGTGGAGCCGCAACGACTCCCCCGGCGGGGCGGGCTTCAGCATCGACGACGAGGCCGGGCAGCTCATCGGTCACGCGACGCTCTGGGGAGCCGCCCTCCCGGCGCGCATCGCGACGTTCGCGATCATCCTCGGCCCCGACGCCGTCGGACGCGGATACGGCGCGGATGCCACGCGCACCATGCTGCGATTCGCCTTCGACGAGCTCGGGGTGCACAAGGTCGAGCTGCGGGTCTGGGCCTACAACGACCGGGCCATCCGTGCGTACGAGAAGGCCGGGTTCGTGCGCGAGGGTGTGCGACGCGCGGTGGCGTTCCACGGCGGGCGGTTCCACGACGAGGTGCTGATGGGCGTGCTGGCCGAGGAGTTCCGCGCGGGGTGACGCATCTCAGACGCGCGCGCCGCGGTCAGGTGGTCTTCTCCGCAGACAGGGACACCCAATCGGCGTACGTGTAGTCCACGGAGTAGGTCACTCCTGGGGGGAGGACGCAGTTCGAGCCCTCTAAAGATGTGCCCGCCGGGCACGTCTTGGGACCCAGGACTCGCGTGGGCCAGAAACTGTTCGATGCGCCTGACTTGTTGTCTCCGCGAAGCCCGGCCTGGTCGTCACCCCACGCCCAGATGTTCGTCGATCCGCTCGTATTCGGCGCCGCCATACCGAAGGCCCTGAAGGCGGACAGGACGACGGTTTGCACTCCCTTGCTGTCCGCCGAGGTCGCCGCGGTCGGGTGCGCCGTGGAGGTCGTCGTCCCATCCATCAGGAGCCCGTACTCGTTGTCGCCCCAACAGACCACCCCGCCATCACTGGCTCTCACGATGCACGCTGAACGGTAACCCGCCTCTAGGGACCGGAACCCGCCGGCGGCGATGATCTCGGGCGTTGTGCGCTCCGGCGAGACGCCGTCGCCCATCCTTCCCCAGATCCACACCTGCCCGTCGGCATCTTCCGCGATCGTGAACTGCAGGCCGGCCGAGATCTTGTCGAAACCCTGCTTGCTCGCCCCGTCCGGGAAGGTCACGCGGCTCGGGGTGTAACTCGCCGTCGCGACCCGCCCCAGCTGCGAAGCGCCGCCGGCTCCCCACGCCAGGACGGACCCCTCGGGTGTGATGGCGACAGCGTGTCCGCGTCCCGCCGCCAGCGTCCGGACGACGACATTGACGTGGGTCGGACTGTACCTGGCCGTCGCGTCCCCCACTCCGAGCTGACCGTTGTTGTTTTGTCCCCAGGCGTAGAACGTGCCGTCCGATGCGAGGGCGTAGCTGGAGTAGGAGCCGGAGCTCGTGTCGCCCAGATGGGTGATCGTCACGCCATCGGGAAATGCCACGTGGTAGGGGCTCGTCTGCGCGTTTGTGGTTCCGTTTCCCACCTCGCCTTCCCAGTTCCCTCCCCAGGACCAGACGGAACCGTCCTCGAGGAGAGCGAGGGTCGACACGAGGCTGCTCGCGATCTGCTTCGCTTTCCCCGGCAGAGGGACGCGAACCGGCACCGCCGAGTCCTGGGTGGTGCCGTTACCCAGTTGGCCGCTGCTGTTACGGCCCCACGCCCAGACCGACCCATCGACCGCGAGGGCAGCCGTATGAAATTGCCCGGCGGCGAACGCCGCGAACTGGAGATTCCTCGCGCTCGACGACGCGTCGGTATAGGTGCGATTCGTTCCCGAGTAGATCGTCGTCGCCGATTGTCCGGGCAACGTGCGCTGGACGCGATATGTCACGCCGGAGGTGACATTGTTCGTCGTCGCCCAGCTCTGAGAGGTAGCCGCCGACCACGAGATCACGTTGCTTCCGCTGCTGTTCTTTGTCACGGCGAGGTTCGCCGGCGCCGCCAGAGCAGCGCTGCTCAACTTGTTGCCGGAGAGCTCTCGCACGGCCGTGAAGTAGGCGCCGGTGTTCGTCGAGGTCCCCAGCCCCACGCTCACGAGAGCGACCAGCGCGAGCGCGACTTTCACTCGCAGCAGAGAGGTGAGGACAGACATGGGCCGGCCAACTTTCATGATCGATCAGGACGTTCCGTCACGCCCCCGGTGTTGCCGACCCCTCTCCCAGAGGCCAGCACGAACACACGACAGCGCTCCTCGCCCGCCCCCTGTGCCGCGGGGACGGAGTCGTAACCAAACGGTACGTAAGGGAGTTCGTAGGACAAGAACGGATAGTAAATGTATACATGCGGGAACGTGGCTCCGCCAAGCCCCGCGTCACGAGATCTCTCGCTAGCGTCCTTTCATGACAGACGACGCGATCCGTTTCTTCGGCGAGGTGTTGATGGGGGTGCTGGCCGACGAGTTCCGCGCGGGTGGAGGCGCCTCCGTCGGCGAGAGCACTCCCCTCCGTCGCAGCACGGATGCAGGACGCGGTGGATGCGGCTTGTCATCGCACCCGTAGGCCCCGGTCGACCGAGGGACTCACCACTCCCGCACGGTCGTCGACCAAGCGGCGCCGGCCGATCCACCCGGTGAGGCCGCGACCATCGGGCCACACCAGCAGAAGCGCCGCGGTCGTCGACGCCAGAAGGAAGGCCAGCAGCGACCACGGTGCGGGCAGCGCCGCGAGGATCGCATACGCCCCGGCCCCGGTCGCGAAACGCAAGGGGCGCGCCACCCACGCGGGCAGCACGCCGTTCGTGAAGCGCACCCGCGTGGCGAGGTCGCCGATCGAGCGGCCGGTCGCCAGCACCACCCCGAGCCAGAGCCCCGCCGAAGCGATCGTCCCCGCGAGCGAGGCGACCTGGTCGGTCGAGAACGACGACCTCCCACCGACGAGCAGCACGAGCACGGCCTGCACCACCACGGCCACGGCGACGCCGACCAGCCAGACGCCCACGACGTCGCACACCAGTCCCAGCAGACGGCGGTGACGCGTCACGGGGCGCGGGGTCTCGGCATCCGGAGCCCTCTCCACTCCCCGGTGCTGAGCCGGGACGACGAACGCGAGGAGCGATCCGATCAGAGCGCCGCTGGTGTTCGCGATGAGATCGTCGACGTCGAAGACACGGTAGGCGCAGGGGAACAGACCCCAGACGCCCGTCAGCTGCGTCGTCTCGATGATCCCCGAGGTCGCAAAGCCGACGAGACCCGCGATCAGAATGCCGCGACCCCCGAGCACCCGCAAGAAGAAGCCGAGCGGGGCGAACAGCAGCACGTTCAGCGCCACCTGAAGGACGACGGGGTCGGTCAGGTGCCGGCCCGAGGCGGCGACGGCCGCGCGGACCTCGTCGACGAACACGAAGGGGTGCAGGTTCACGCCCGCGCAGCGGTAGACCTCGGAGTCGGGCAGGGGGATGAGCGTGTACGTCCAGATCGCCCAGAAGTACACGGCCGCCCCCGCCCACAGGAGCGAGCGCCACACCGTGAGCCGGCCGCGACGCCGATAGCTGACCGCGACGAACGGCACGAAGGCGAGGATCGCGACCACGGCACCCGCGACGACAGCGAGAACGCCCGAGCCCACGATGTTGTCCACCCCGAGAGCCTAGGCAGAATCGCTCGGGCCCGTAGCCTGGGCGCATGACCCGCGCCGCCGCCCTTCGAGACGCGCTCGTCGCTCGTATCGACGACACCGGCTTCGCCGCGCACGGCGTGCACGTGCGCGTGGGCGACGACGTCGCGATGCACCGGTGGACGCCGGATGTGCGGGAGGAGATCCACTCCGTCGCGAAGGCCGTCGCGGTGCTGGCGGCCGGAATCGCCGCCGACGAGGGAATCGTGTCGCTCGACGACCCGGTTCGCTCGATGCTGCCCGCGGCGACCGAGGTGACGCTGCGCGACCTGCTCTCGATGTCGAGCGGCATCGATCTGCCGTGGTCCGAGACGATGATGACCGACTGGCCCGATCTCGCCGCGGAGTTCTTGTCTCGCCCCTCGAGCGGCCGGGTGTTCCAATACTCGAACGCCAGCACCTATACGGCGATGGCCGCGTTGTCGCAGCGGACCGGCGACATCGAGGACTTCCTGCGCCCGCGCCTGTTCGCCCCGATGGGATGGACCGATGTGTCGTGGCGCCGTTGCCCGAACGGTCGCGTCCTCGGCGGCGAGGGCCTCGAGCTGCGCACCGCCGAGCTGGCGCGTCTCGGTCTGCTCATCCGCGACGGCGGCGTCATCGACGGCCATCGGGTGGTCTCGGAGGGGATCGTGGATGCCATGCACTCGGGGTGGATCGATACCGACAGCCCCGGCGCCGGGTACCGTCGCTACGCCCTCGCCGGGTGGGACGGACCGGGCGACGCCTGGCGCCTGCACGGCGCCCACGGGCAGCTCGTCGTCTTCGCCGGCGACGCCGTCGTCACGGTGACCGCGCACGATCATGAGGGCGCTGACGCGGTCGCGGAATTCATCGGGAATAGGGCCGCGAAGTGAGCGTTTCTCGCATTGCGAGAATGCGCCGCTAGGTCACGGTCTGGCGACCATGCATTGAACAGCGTGCGCGTCAGATTGCGCATGGCCTCCAGTACGCGTAGTGTCGCGCGCCGTGACTGACGAAAGTCGCGTTGACGGCGAAGAGACGCCGATCGCGAAACGCATCCTGATCGGCGAGCCCCTCACCTCCGAGAAACTCGACGAGCAGCTCCTCCCGAAGAAGATGGCGCTGCCGATCTTCGCGTCCGACGCGCTGTCCTCCGTGGCCTACGCGCCACAGGAGCTGCTGATGATCCTGCTCATCGGAGGAACGACCCTGCTGACCCTGAGTCCGTGGGTCGCCGTCGCCGTCGTGACGCTGCTCGTCGTGGTCGTGCTGAGCTACCGGCAGCTCATCAAGGCCTACCCCTCGGGCGGCGGCGACTACGAGGTCGCGAGCAAGAACCTCGGCGAGGTGCCCGGGGTGATCGTCGCCGCCGCGCTGCTGGTCGACTACGTGCTCACGGTCGCCGTGTCGGTGGCATCCGGTGTCGACAACATCATCTCGGCGTTGCCGGAACTGAACCCGTTCCGGGTCGAGATCGCCGTCGGCTTCGTCATCCTCATCGTGATCGTGAACCTTCGCGGCGTGCGCGAGGCATCGAGCGTCTTCGCGATTCCGACCTACCTGTTCATCGGGTCGGTCGGCGTGATGATCGTCGTGGGCCTCGCGCGCACACTGCTCGGAGACGCGCCGCACGCCTCGAGCGCCGACTACGGCGTGCAGGCGGAATCGTTGACGCAAGCGGCGCTGATCCTGTTGGTGCTGCGCGCGTTCTCGAGCGGCTGCTCCGCCTTGACCGGCGTCGAGGCCGTGTCGAACGGCGTGCCCGCCTTCCGCATGCCGAAGATCCGCAACGCCCAGACGACGCTGACCCTGATGGGCGGCATCGCCATCGTGCTGTTCGCGGGCCTGACGATGCTGGCCCTCATCTCGGGCGTGCACTACGCCGAGAACCCCTGCCACCTCATCGGCTTCGACTGTGCGAACAACCCGCAACCGAGCCTCATGGCCCAGGTCGCCGCCGCGACCTTCGGCATGAACAGCATCCCGTTCTTCATCATCCAAGCCGCCACGGCGTGCGTGCTGCTGCTCGCCGCCAACACCGCCTTCAACGGCTTCCCGCTGCTCGGCGCGGTGCTCGCGCGCGACGGCTACGCCCCCAAGGCCCTCAACACCCGCGGTGACCGCCTGGTCTACTCCAACGGCATGATCATCCTGGGCATCGTCGCCATCGGCGTGCTCATCGTCTACCAGGCCAACCTCACGACGCTGATCCAGCTCTACATCATCGGTGTCTTCGTCTCGTTCTCGCTCGGCCAGATCGGCATGGTCAAACACTGGCGTCGCGTGCTGCGGGGGTTGAAGGAGCTCACTCCCGAGGCGGCGAAGCAGCAGTCCGCCGCGATCGAGCGTCGCTCCGCCGTCTCGGGCCTGTGGATCAACTCCGTCGGTGCGGCCATGACCGTGCTGGTGCTGCTGATCGTCACGATCACGAAGTTCACGCACGGCGCATGGCTGGTGTTCATCGCGATCCCGATCCTCGCGGTGCTGATGATCGGCGTGAACCGCTACTACCGCGACGTCGAGCACGAGATCCGCATGGACGAGACCGTGCACTTCGGCTCGTCAGGAGACGTGGCGATCGTGCTGGTGAACCGGCTGCAGAAGCCCGTGATGAAGGCGATCGACTACGCCCTGGCCGCCAACCACCAGAAGACGCTCGCGGTGCACGTCGCCATCACCGACGAAGACGCGGCCAAGCTGCAGAAGGAGTGGGCCGAGCACGACATGCCCATCCCTCTGGTCATCATCGACTCCCCGTACCGCACGTACACCTCGCCGGTGTCGACCTTCATCAAGAAGTACCGCGAGAACAACGGCTCGGCCGTGGTCACGGTGTACCTGCCGCAGTTCATCGTCGGCCACTGGTGGGAGTCGATCCTGCACAACCGCCGCTCGCGCCGCCTCGCGCACCAGCTCATGCTCGTGCACGGCGTCTCGATCACGCTCGTGCCGTGGCTGCTCGACTCGTCCGAGGTCATCTACGGACGCCGCTCGCGGCCCCTCCCGGGCCAGCAGCGCGGCGGTCAGCCGGTGGCCGAGGTCACGGCTCACCGCCCGAAGAAGACCCCGCCCGGCTCGGCATCCTGAGTCTGGCCCGACGCCCCCACCTTCGTGGTGGGGGCGTCGGTGTTCTCGCCGCCGGTTTAGTGTCCAGGACACGCCGCGGGGAGGGCGGTGCCTCCGGCGTGTTCTGGACACTCACCCCGGCTCCGGCCCGGTCGCGACGAATCGGTGGACGCCGACGGAAGTCTCCGACAGGGTGGATGCCATGCCAGTACTCGCCCTACTGACCCTCGTGGTGATGGTGGTCGCCCTCGTGGATGTCATCACCCGGCGCGAAGACCAGGTGAAGCACCTGCCGAAGTTCGCGTGGATCATCTTCATCGTGCTGCTGCCGCTGATCGGGTCGATCCTGTGGTTCGCCCTCGGCCGGGAGTACGAGACGCGAGCGACGCCGATGTCCTTCGGCGACCCGCGGCGCTGGCAGAAGGACACCGACCCCGCTCCCCCGCCGGCCGCTGCTCGCGAGACCCGCACCACCGAGCAGCAGATCGCCGACCTCGAGCGCGAGATGCGCCTCGCCGACCTCGAGGAGCAGGTGCGCCGCCGCCGCGCCGAGGGCGGCGCTCAGTCATAACGCTCACGCCGCGCTGCCCCCTCCCCGCGGCCCGCTCCCCGCGGCCCACCCCTGTTGAGTGTCCAAAACACCCGGACGGTTTTCAAAAGCGTCCGGGTGTTTTGGACACTCAACGTCGGGCATGGGGGGAGGGGGCGGGAGGGCGGGAGGGCGGGGCGGGTCAGTCGGTCGGACGACGGCGCATCCTCTTCACGTCGGTGCGGCGCTGCTTGGCCTGCAGGCGGCGCTCCCTCGATCCGCGGGTGGGCTTCGTCGCGCGTCGCGGCGGGGCGGGAGGGGCTACGGCCTCGGCCACGAGAGCGGCGAGGCGGGCGCGCGCCGCGTCGCGGTTGCGCAGCTGCGCCCGATGCTCGGATGCCGCGATCGTCAGCACCCCGCCGACGAGCCGGTCACCGAGTCGCTCGATGAGTCGCTCGCGCTGCACCCGTGACAGCACGCTCGACGCCACGGCATCCCACATCAATTCGACCCGCGAGTCGGCGGTGTTCACGCCCTGACCGCCCGGCCCCGAAGAGCGCGAGAACCGCCACGACAGCTCCGCGGCCGGGATCACCAGCCCCGCGCTGACGCGCACGTCGGATCCGTCGGAGGGGAGCATGCCTCCATCATGCGCGGTCGGCGGCGACGCCGATGGTCTCGAGACGGCATCCGGCTGACAACTCGGCACCAGCCGGCAACCGGGATGTCAGCGGGTTGCCGTCTCGGCGGCGGCGATCCCCCGTAAGCACCCCGTATGTGTCCGGCAGCGACCCGTAGGGAAAGCGTTAGGACGCCGGGATGCCGCGGGCTCGAGGAGTTGTATCGACACACGTGCCGCCCCGCGGTGCCCGCGGATCTCCGCGGTGTGTTCACCCGAATCTGGAGTCGTCGTGCTCGATGCCGTCTTCCTCGCCGCGACCGTCGCGCTCTTC
This sequence comes from Microbacterium sp. SORGH_AS_0421, assembly GCF_030818635.1. Classification (NCBI taxonomy): domain Bacteria; kingdom Bacillati; phylum Actinomycetota; class Actinomycetes; order Micrococcales; family Microbacteriaceae; genus Microbacterium; species Microbacterium sp. SORGH_AS_0421. Next base: position 1,249,554 of record NZ_JAUTAO010000001.1, on the reverse strand, counting down.
GCGCTGGTCGCCCTCGTCGCGAAGGGGGTCGAGAAGCTGGGCCCCGAAGCCCGCCCCTCGACGTCCCGCACCACCGGACGAGGGGGCGAGCGCCCGTGATCTTCTTCTCGATCCTCGCCGCGGTCCTCGCGGTCGCCGCCGTCGTGTACCTCGTGGTCGCCCTCGTCCGACCGGAGAAGTTCTGACCCATGGATAGCGGAACCATCTGGTCGATCGTCCTGACCAGCCTCACTCTTCTCGTCGCCCTGGGCCTGGCCTACCGCCCCCTCGGTGACTACATCGCCCGCATCTACACCGGTCAGCGCGACCTCGCCGTCGAGCGGGGCACGTACCGCCTGATCGGCGTCGACCCGCGCAGCGCCCAGACCTGGCAGGCCTACCTGCGCTCGGTGCTGCTGTTCTCGTTCGTCGGCGTCGTGTTCGTGTACGCGATCATGCGGCTTCAGGCGGCGCTGCCGCTCTCGCTGGGCTTCGACGCCCCGAGCGAGGCGTTGTCGTTCAACACGGCCGTCTCCTTCGTCACGAACACGAACTGGCAGTCCTACGGCGGCGAGACCGCCCTCGGCTACACCGTGCAGTTCGCCGCCCTCACCGTTCAGAACTTCGTCAGCGCGGCCGTCGGCATCGCCATCGCGGTCGCTCTCGTTCGCGGTTTCGCGTACCGCCGCAGCGGTGTGATCGGGAACTTCTGGGTCGACCTCGTTCGCGGCACCTACCGTCTGCTCCTGCCGTTCTCGATCGTCGCGGCGGTCGTGCTGCTCGCCGGCGGCGTCATCCAGAACCTCTCGGGCTTCACCGATGCCACGACGGTGGCGGGCGCGGCCCAGTCGATCCCCGGCGGGCCGGTCGCCTCGCAGGAGGCGATCAAGCTCCTCGGCACCAACGGCGGCGGGATCTTCAACACGAACTCCGCGCACCCGTTCGAGAACCCCACCCCCTGGACGAACCTCTTCGAGATCTTCCTCATGCTGGTGATCCCGTTCTCGCTCCCCCGTGCCTTCGGCCGGATCGTGAACGACGACCGTCAGGGCTACACGATCCTCGGCGTCATGGGCGCGATCTTCGTGGCATCCGCGGCTCTTCTCACCTGGGCCGAGATGGCCGGGAACGGGACAGCCCCGATGCTCGCCGGCGGCGCCATGGAGGGCAAAGAGGTGCGCTTCGGCATCTTCGGTTCGACGCTCTTCGGCACGACCAGCACGCTCACCTCGACGGGTGCGGTCAACTCGATGCACGACAGCTACACCGCTCTCGGCGGCATGATGCCGATGATCAACATGATGCTCGGCGAGATCGCCCCCGGCGGTGTCGGATCGGGCCTGTACGGCATGCTGATCCTCGCCGTGATCGCGGTGTTCGTCGGCGGCCTGCTGATCGGCCGCACCCCCGAGTACCTGGGCAAGAAGATCGGGCCGAAAGAGATCAAACTCGCGAGCCTGTACATCCTGGTCACGCCCACGCTCGTGCTCGCCGGAACCGCTCTGAGCTTCGGGGTTCCCGGCATCCGGGACGACGTCGAGACGACCTCGATCCTCAACCCGGGCGTCCACGGTCTGAGCGAGGTGCTCTACGCCTTCACCTCGGCGGCGAACAACAACGGCTCCGCCTTCGCCGGGCTCACCGCCAACACCCCGTGGTTCAACACGGTGCTGGGTGTGGCGATGCTGCTCGGACGGTTCCTGCCGATCGTGTTCGTGCTGGCCCTGGCGGGTTCTCTCGCGGCTCAGGATGCCGTGCCCTCCACCGCCGGAACCCTGCCGACGCACCGCCCGCAGTTCGCGGGCCTGCTCGCCGGCGTCGTCGTGATCGTCACGGCCCTCACCTACTTCCCGGTCCTCACCCTCGGACCCCTCGCTGAAGGACTTACCCGCTGATGTCCACCCTCACCCACGCGCCGGTCCCCGCTGCCGACGAGGCGCCGGCCGCCCCGCGCCGCGCGTTCAGCGCCGCTCAGGTCGTCGCCGCACTCCCGGGCGCGGCCAAGAAGCTCAACCCGGCCGCGCAATGGCGCAACCCCGTGATGTTCCTCGTCTGGGTCGGTGCGGCCCTGACGACGCTCATCGCGATCGCCGAGCCGTTCCTCGGCGGCGACGACACCGGCCTCCCCTTCGGCTTCACGTGGGGTATCGCCGTGTGGCTCTGGCTCACGGTGTTCTTCGCGAACATCGCTGAATCGGTGGCCGAGGGCCGCGGCAAGGCGCAGGCAGCGACCCTGCGAAAGACCCGCACGACGACCTCGGCCCGCCGGGTGGTCGCGTACTCCCCCGGCGACCCCGCCGCCTCGAACGCGGCGGTCGAGGACGTCCCCTCGGGCGACCTCCGCGTCGGCGACATCGTGCTCGTCGAGACCGGCGAGCTCATCCCCGGCGACGGCGACATCGTCAACGGCATCGCGACGGTCGACGAGTCGGCGATCACGGGCGAGTCGGCTCCGGTCGTCCGCGAATCGGGCGGTGACCGCAGCGCCGTCACCGGCGGCACGCGCGTGCTCAGTGATCGCATCGTGGTGAAGATCACCTCGAAGCCCGGCGAGACCTTCGTCGACCGCATGATCGCCCTGGTCGAGGGCGCGTCACGCCAGCGCACGCCCAACGAGATCGCGCTGAACATCCTGCTCGCGAGCCTGTCGATCGTGTTCGTCGTCGTGGTCCTGGTGCTGAACCCGATCGCGTCGTACGCGGCATCGCCCGTCTCGATCCCCGTACTCGTCGCGCTGCTGGTCTGCCTCATCCCGACCACCATCGGTGCGCTCCTCAGCGCGATCGGCATCGCCGGAATGGATCGTCTCGTGCAGCGCAACGTCCTGGCGATGTCGGGCCGCGCGGTCGAGGCGACGGGCGACGTGACGACCCTGCTGCTGGACAAGACCGGCACGATCACCTACGGAAACCGCCGCGCCTCGGCGTTCGTTCCGATGCAGGGCGTCGGAGGCCCCGAGCTCGCCGAGTACGCCTCGCTGTCGTCGCAGGCCGACCCCACTCCCGAGGGCGTCTCGGTGGTCGAGCTCGCGGCGGCCCAGGGGATCGTCGCCGAGAGATGCCCCGGGGCGCGGAGCCCGTGCCCTTCACCGCTCAGACCCGCATGAGCGGCCTCGACCTGGAAGGCGGCACGCAGGTGCGCAAGGGCGCCGCGTCCGCCGTGGTGGCCTGGCTCGACGGCCAGCGCGCGACGGTGTCTGACGCCACCCGTGCTGAACTCCTGAAATTCACGAACGAGATCGCTGAATCCGGCGGAACTCCCCTGGTCGTGGCGACCCTTGCCCCCGAATCTTCAGGAGTTTCGCACGGGCGCGGCCGCGTGCTCGGCGTCATCCACCTCAAGGACGTCGTCAAGGACGGCCTTCGCGAGCGCTTCCAGGAGTTGCGCGCGATGGGCATCCGCACCGTGATGATCACGGGCGACAACCCGCTCACCGCCAAGGCAATCGCCGCCGAGGCCGGGGTCGACGACTTCCTCGCCGAGGCCACGCCCGAGGACAAGCTCGCGCTCATCCAGCGCGAGCAGGAGGGCGGCAACCTCGTCGCGATGACCGGCGACGGCACGAACGACGCTCCGGCACTCGCACAGGCCGACGTGGGCGTCGCGATGAACACGGGCACCTCGGCCGCGAAAGAGGCCGGCAACATGGTCGACCTCGATTCCGATCCGACCAAGCTCATCGACATCGTGCGCATCGGCAAGCAGTTGCTCATCACGCGCGGAGCGCTGACCACGTTCTCGCTCGCCAACGACATCGCAAAGTACTTCGCCATCATCCCGGCGATGTTCATGGGCGTGTTCCCGGGCCTGGCGGCGCTGAACATCATGGGGCTGCACTCCCCCGCCTCGGCCGTGACGAGCGCGATCATCTTCAACGCGATCGTCATCATCGTGCTGATCCCGCTGGCCCTGCGCGGTGTGAAGTACCGCGCGGCGAGCGCGTCGAGCATCCTCAGCCGCAACCTGCTCGTCTACGGGCTCGGCGGCGTCATCGTCCCCTTCATCGGCATCAAGCTCATCGACCTCGTCGTGAGCCTGCTCCCCGGTTTCTGAAAGGCACCCGTCATGCGCACCACCCTGCGTACCACCGCCGTCGCCGTCCGCGCGATGGTCGTCTTCACCCTCCTGCTCGGCGTCGCCTACATGCTGCTGATCACCGCGGTCGGACAGGTCGCCCTGCCGTTCCAGGCGAACGGATCGCTCATCAAGACCGCCGACGGGACCGTCACCGGCTCGCAGCTGATCGGGCAGTCGTTCCAGGATGCCGACGGCAACGCGCTCCCGCAGTACTTCCAGTCGCGACCGTCTGCCGCGAGCTACGACTCCTCGGCCTCGACCGGCTCGAACCTGGGCCCCGAGAACCCGGACCTGATCGCCTCGATCGAAGAGGGCCGTGCGGCGTTCGGCGAGCTGAACGGCGCGGGCTCGATCCCCGCCGACGCGGTGACCGCCTCAGGCTCGGGCCTCGACCCCGACATCTCGGTGGAGAACGCCAAACGCCAGGTCGCACGGGTCGCCGAAGCCCGCGGCATCCCCTCGTCCGAGGTCGCCGCCCTCGTGTCGGAGCACACGCTTCCTCGCGATCTCGGATACCTCGGCGACCCGCGCGTGAACGTCGTGGAGCTCAATCGTGCGCTCGACGCCCGCTGAGAGACGAGAATCGCTGTCATGACCCTGTCGCCCGTCGCCGCCGTCGCACCCTCCGTGCGGCGGCGGCGTCGTTCGCCGGAACCCCGGTCGAGCACGGGGGGCGTCGCGTGAAGCGCGGGCGCTTGCGCGTGCTGCTGGGCATGGCGCCCGGAGTCGGCAAGACGTACGAGATGCTCGAGGAAGGGCGCCGGCTGCGCTCGGAGGGCCACGACGTCGTCATCGCGATCGTCGAGACGCACGGCCGCGTCGCGACCGCGGCGCAAGCCGAAGGCCTCGAGGTGGTTCCGCGCCGTGCCGTGGCGCACCGCGGCGTCGCGCTCGATGAGATGGACCTGGATGCCGTGCTCGAACGGCTCCCGAGAATCGCGCTCGTCGACGAACTCGCGCACACCAACGTCCCCGGCTCTCGCAACGACAAGCGCTGGGTCGACGTCGAGGAGCTCCTCGACGCGGGCATCGACGTGATCACGACCGTGAACGTGCAGCACATCGAATCGCTCAACGACGTCGTCGAGAAGATCACCGGCGTGGTGCAGCGCGAGACGGTCCCGGATGCCGTGGTGCGCGCGGCCGATCAGATCGAGGTCGTCGACCTGGCACCGCAGTCCCTGCGCGATCGCCTCGCCGCGGGCTCGGTCTACCCCGCCGAGCGGATCGACGCCGCTCTGTCGAACTACTTCCGTCTCGGCAACCTCACGGCGCTGCGCGAACTCGCCCTGCTGTGGCTCGCCGACGAGGTCGACTCCGCCCTGCAGCGGTACCGCACCGAGCACGGCATCGAGGGCTCGTGGCAAGCGCGCGAACGCGTCGTGGTGGCCCTCACCGGGGGCCCCGAGGGCGAGACGCTGCTGCGCCGCGGCGCCCGGATCGCGGCACGCTCCGCCGGCGGCGAGCTGCTCGCCGTGCACGTGTCGACGCAGGACGGCCTGCGCGCGAGCGCCCCCGGCGCCCTCGCCGCGCAGCGCGCCCTAGTCGAGACCCTCGGCGGCACCTACCACCAGGTCGTCGGCGACGACGTGGCCACCGCCCTGGTCGATTTCGCGCGATCGGTCAACGCCTCTCAGCTGGTCATCGGGGTGAGCCGTCGCGGGCGTCTCGGCGCGGCCCTTACCGGACCGGGCATCGGGGCGACCGTGATCCGCGCCTCGGGCGACATCGACGTGCACATCGTGAACCACGCCCGCGCGGGCGGCCGGTTCGCCCTCCCCCGGCTCGCGGGCCCCGCGCTGAGCGCGAAGCGGCGCATCCTGGGTTTCGTCACCGCCCTCGTCGGCGGGCCCCTTCTGTCGCTGCTGATGATCGCGACCGGTTCCGACGAGTCGATCACCGCCGACGTGCTGGCCTATCAGCTGCTGGTCGTGGTCGTCGCGCTCGTCGGCGGCATCTGGCCGGCGGTGTTCGCGGCCGTGCTGTCGGGCGTCACGCTCGACTTCCTGTTCATCGCCCCCATCTACACGATCACCATCAGCGACCCCGCGCACGCGCTGTCGCTGACCCTGTACGTCGTCATCGCCGTGCTCGTCAGCGTCGTCGTCGACCAGGCCGCCCGCCGCGCGCGGGCCGCCCGACGCGCCGCGGCGGAGTCCGAGATGCTCGCCACGATCGCCGGCAGCGTGCTGCGGGGCGAAAGCGCCGTGCCCGCGCTGATCAGCCGCGCGCGCGAGGCGTTCGGCCTCGCCGGAGTCCGCCTGGTCGCCGCCGACGGCACGGTGCTCGCCACGGACGGCGAGCCCGTGCGCGACCGCGCGGTCGCGGTGCCCGTCGGCGACGGGCGCGCGACCCTCGAGCTGCACGGCGGCGACCTCGACGCCTCGGAACGACGCCTGCTCGACGTCGTCGTGGCGCAGCTCGCCGCCGCACTCGAGCGCACCGATCTCGCCGAGACCGCGGCCGAGGCCGGTGCCCTCGCCGAGACCGACCAAGTGCGCACCGCCCTGCTGTCGGCCGTCAGCCATGACCTCCGCCGTCCGCTCGCCGCCGCCGTCGCCTCACTCGGCGGCCTGCGCGCCGCCGGCGACCAGCTCTCCGACGACGACCGCCAGGTGCTGCTCGAGACCGCAGACGAAAGCCTGGCGACGCTGTCCGTGCTCGTCACCGACCTGCTCGACGTCAGCCGCGTGCAGGCCGGCGTGCTCGCCGTGTCTCTGACGGCGACCGACGCCGCGGGTGTCGTGCTCTCCGCCCTCGACGAGCTCGACCTCGGCCCCGACGACGTCGAGCTCGCGCTCGACCCCGACCTGCCGATGCTCCGCGCCGACCCCGTGCTGCTGCAGCGCGTGCTGGTCAACGTGCTCACCAACGCCCAGCGCTACTCGCCCGACGGCGAGCGCGTCCGCATCGCGACGAGCCGCCTCGGCGGCACCGCCGAGATCCGCGTGATCGACCACGGCCCCGGTATCGCCGCCGACCGCCGAGAGGACATGTTCTCGCCCTTCCAGCGCCTGGGCGACACCGACAACACCGCGGGCCTGGGCCTGGGTCTGGCCCTCTCGCGCGGCTTCGCCGAGGGCATGGGCGGCACGCTCACCCCGGAGGACACCCCCGGCGGCGGCCTCACCATGGTCGTGGCGCTGCCCGTGGCCGATGCGGAGGCCACGGCATCCGGAATCTCGAGGAGGATGCCGTGAAGGTACTCATCGCCGATGACGACCCGCAGCTCGTGCGAGCCCTGCGCATCACGCTGGCCGCGCACGGCTACGACGTGGTGGCGGCGGCCGATGGTGCCGCGGCCATCACCCTCGCCGCGGGGGCGCACCCCGACATCGTCCTTCTCGACCTCGGGATGCCGCACCTCGACGGCGTGCAGGTGATCCACGCCCTGCGCGGGTGGACGACGGCGCCCATCATCGTCGTCTCGGGTCGCACGGGCTCGGCCGACAAGGTCGAGGCGCTCGACGCCGGGGCAGACGACTTCGTCACCAAGCCGTTCCAGATCGACGAACTGCTGGCGCGTCTGCGCGTGCACGCGCGGCGCTCGGTGCCGTCGTCGGGCGATGCCGTCGTGCGCTTCGGCGACGTCGAGGTCGACCTGTCGGCCAAGGCCGTGCTGCGCGGAGGCGCACGCGTGCACCTGACGCCGACCGAGTGGCGCATGCTCGAGTTCCTCGCCCGCAACCCCGGTTCTCTCGTGACGAGACAGACGCTGCTGAAGGAGATCTGGGCGAGCGAGCAGGTCGCCGACTCGGGCTATCTGCGGCTGTACATGTCGCAACTGCGAAAGAAGCTCGAGGTCGATCCCTCGGCGCCCGTGCACCTGCTCACCGAGCAGGGGATGGGGTACCGGCTCGTCGTGTGAGCGGGACCGGGCGGGACGACCGCCGCGAGCGTGCGAAACTCCTGAGATTCGCGCCGCGGCGGCTTGTCCCCCGGTCGGAAAGACGCGCCGACACCGGAGCCCGGGCCGGCTGCCACAGGAGCCGGCCCCGAAACTCAAGAGTTACGCACGTCGGCCGCCTCGTCCTCGGCCTCCGCGGCGAGGAATTCCGCCTGCACTCGGGCGCAGCGGGAGGCGAAGACGATCGAGTGCAGCAGCATCAGCGGACCTCTCCGACGGTGTGGCACCCGGGGCAGGGGAAGGCGATGCGATCGCCCGCGCGGACGTCCCCGGGCAGCACGACCGTGCCGCACGGTTGCTCCCCGTGCGCGTCGACGACGGCGAACGGTTCGTCGTACGCGTGGGACACGCGGCCGATGAGCCGCGCCTCGCGCCAGACGGCCTCGAGCCCGGCGACGCAGGCATCGAGGCGCAGCGTATCGGGGCCGGCATCCGTCACGGTCGCGATCACCACGGTCGTCGACAGCGTCGCGGATGCCACCCCGCCCGACGCCGGGATCACCGCGGGGCCCGTGCAGACGCAGGGCGTGCCGCAGATGTCGGCGAAACGACCGACCGACACGGCTCGCACGGTGACGTCGTCGAGCGTGGGGGTCGAGCCGGCGGGCCAGGCGGCCGCGTCGAAGGGGGCCGGGATGCTGGAGCGGAGGGTGGGAAGCAGAGCCGTGAGGGTCATGGCATCCGGTCTACGCTCCCGGCGAGGGCGATCCCGGGGTGCTCACGGTTTCCGAACGGGCCGGTCCGGCTTCCTCACTCTTCGCGCACGACACCGCGTCTCATCGACTCGTCCATGAGGAGTCGGTGAGACGCCGTGTCGAACGATCGAACGGCTCAGACCGACGTCCCCGCGATCTCGCGGAGCGTGTCGAGGTGGCTCCTCCACGCCGCTCGCCCCTCCTTCGTCAGGGTGAGCGAGGTGCGGGGCATCTTGCCCGCGAACGACTTCCCCACAGCGATGTAGCCGGCGCCCTCGAGCGTCGAGACCTGCTTGCTCAGCGCGGAGTCGGTGACCTCGACGGCATCCCGAACCTCCTTGAAGCTCAGCGTGGTCGCCCGGTCGAGGGCCGCGAGGATCGAGAACCGCACGGAGTTCTGGAGCAGCTCGTCGAGCCGGTGCCGGGGATGCGGAGTCGACGTGGTCACGACCGAGCCTCGCGCGCCGCGCAGACCAGGGAGACGACGAGCACGAGGCCCGAGGCCAGCGCCGCGAGCAGCACGTCGCCGTGCGCCCAGATGACGACTGCCAGGGCGAGCGCGTACGACGCGAACCAGCTCGCGATGTAGGCGGTCCAGCGGCGGCCGCGGGCGAAGGCGGCGCGGCCCTGGATGCTGACGACGAAGAAGATGATGAGGGCGAATACGACGGCCAGCAAGCTCACGTAGGCGAGGCCGAACGTATCTCCGGTCGTGACGGCCATCGCGAAGGTGCCCATCGAGGTCGCCACCCCGAGCGCGAGGATGAAGCTGATGTACGGCCACCGCGTTGCGTTGTGTGCGGCGTGGCTGAGGCGGTCGGCGCGATCGAGCAGCAGTTGGGCTTCCGACGCGGTCATCGCGGGCGTGTGGTCCATGGCGATCCTTTCGTTGACTCGATCATGGCAACTACTTTCCGATTAGGCAAGTACTTTCTTCTTTTCTTTTTTGCGCGATCCGCCACCACCCCATGCGACGTAGCCTGGAGGGGTGACCCTCCCCTTCGACGTCGCCGCCGTGCGCGCCGACTTCCTGATCCTGCAGGCCGAGATCGACGGCCGATCCCTCGTGTACCTCGACTCCGGCGCGACGAGCCAGAAGCCGCGCGCCGTCCTCGACGCCGAGCGCGACTTCCTCGAAACCGCCAACTCGGCCGTGCATCGCGGCGCGCACACCCTCGCCGCCGAGGCCACCGAGCTGTTCGAGGACGCGCGCGTCACGGTCGCCGAGTTCGTGGGCGCCGAGCCCGAGCAGCTGGTCTGGACGAGCGGCGCCACCGCCGGCCTCAACCTCGTCGCGGGATCGCTGGGGTACGCCGGGCGCCTGCGCGAGGGCGACGAGATCGTCGTGACCGAGGCCGAGCATCACGCCAACCTCATCCCCTGGCAGGAACTCGCCGCCCGAACGGGTGCGCGTCTGCGGCACATCCCGGTGCTCGACGACGGCATGCTCGACCTGCACGCCGCGGCCGAACTCATCGGCGAGCGCACGAAGGTCGTCGCCTTCCCGCACGTGTCGAACGTGCTCGGCATCGTGAACCCCGTCGCGAAGCTCGTGACCCTGGCTCGCGGCGTCGGCGCACTGACGGTGCTCGACGCGTGCCAGTCGGCTCCCCACCTGCGCCTCGACCTGCCGGCATCCGGGGTCGATCTCGCCGTGTTCTCGGGGCACAAGATCTATGGGCCGTACGGCATCGGGGCGCTCTGGGGCCGTGACGAGGTGCTCGACAGCCTGCCGCCCTTCACCACCGGCGGGTCGATGATCACGACCGTCACCCTCGACAAGGCCGAGTACCTGCCCGCGCCGCAGCGCTTCGAGGCCGGCACGCAGCCGGTGTCGCAGGCCGTCGCCCTCGCCGCCGCCGTCCGCTGGCTCGGCCAGCACGACCTCGAGGCCGCACACGCCCACGAAGCGACGCTCGAGAAGCGCCTGCGCGAGGGTCTCCGCTCCATCGACGGCATCCGTCTTCTCGGAGACACGGATGCCGCGGAGCGCATCGCCCTGCAGGCCTTCGAGGTCGAGGGGGTCCACGCCCACGACGTGGGCCAGTTCCTCGACTCGCGCGGGGTCGCCGTCCGCGTGGGACATCACTGCGCTCAGCCGCTGCACCGCCGCTTCGGTATGACGGCGTCGGTCCGCGCGAGCGCGGCCATCCACACGACCGAGGACGAGATCGACACCTTGCTCGACGCCGTCTCGGGCGTGCGCGGCTTCTTCGGGGTGGGCGCATGAGCGGCCTCGAATCCCTGTACCAGGAGCTGATCCTCGACCACGCGAAGAACCGACGCGGGTTCGGTCTCGCCGAGCCCGGCGCTCACAGCGCCACCGTGCATCAGCGCAACCCCATCTGCGGCGACGAGATCACGCTGCGCGTCTCGGTCGAGGGTGATCGCATCGCCTCGGTGACCTGGGAGGGCGCGGGCTGCTCGATTTCGCAGGCCTCGGCGTCGATGCTCGTCGCCCTGCTGCAAGAAGACGGCGGAGACGAAGGGATGCCGCGAGCCGACGCCGAAGCGCTGATCGCGTCGTTCCGTGAGTCCCTGCGCTCGCGAGGCAAGATCCCCCTCGACGAGGAGACCTTCGCCGACGCCGCCGCCCTCTCGGGTGTCTCGAAGTTCACGGCCCGCGTGAAGTGCGCGATGCTCGCCTGGGTCGCGCTCGAAGAGGGGCTGCGGCAGGCCTGAGCGCGGCGCCGCGAGCGGCATCACCTCAGCGATCCACGCAAAGTCAGTCGGCATCCACTGATCCGAGCTGAGGTTGCGCGAATCCCGGAGGATACGCGGGCCTGACGCGCGCTACTCTTTCGGTCAGACCTCAACGAAGGCGGATGCCATGGCCACCGGATTCAGCGAAGAAGAACGCGCGGCGATGAAGCAGCGCGCCGAGGAGCTGAGGGCGATGAAGGGCCTGAAGGGCCTGGCGAAGCTGCAGAAGGAGAACGAAGCCTGCCTCGAGGCGATCGAGAAGCTGGAGGGCGTCGACCGCGCGGTCGCGGAGCGCCTGCACGTGATCGTGCTCGAAGAGGCGGGGCACCTGAACCCCAAGACCTTCTACGGCTTCCCCGCCTATGCCAAGGACGGGAAGGTCGTGGTGTTCTACCAGCCGGCCGCGAAGTTCAAGACGCGATACGGAACGGTCAGCTTCGACGACAGCGCTCAGCTCGACGACGGTCCGATGTGGCCGGTCTCGTTCGCCGTGGTCGAGGTGACGGACGAGGTCGAGGAGCGCATCCGCGAGGCCGTCCGGCGGGCGGCATCCTCGTCCTGACCGAACGACCATCGGCCGCATGATGCACCGGGCGGCTTCTCGCGCCATCCCTTGACGCGTCCGGCGTCCACGTCTTGGCTGAGGGCATCCTTCGCGTCTCTCACCGCCGAACCCGGTAGTGCCGCGTCGGACGGGGCCGCGGCCCCCGCACCGCGGGACACGATCAGGCCGGGACGACCCGGCCGGAGAGGACGAAGATGTCCGGCAACAAGGCAGTGGCATACAAAGAGCCCGGTGTCGTGGAAGTCATCGACACTCCCTACCCCGAGTTCGAACTGAAGGACGGACCGGGCGTCAACCCGGCGAATGTGGGCCGCAAGGTCCCCCACGGTGCAATCCTGCGCACCGTCTCCACCAACATCTGCGGCTCCGACCAGCACATGGTGCGCGGGCGCACCACGGCTCCGGCCGGCCTCGTGCTCGGTCACGAGATCACCGGTGAGGTGATCGAGGTCGGACCCGACGTCGAGTTCGTCAAGGTCGGCGACATCGTCTCGGTCCCCTTCAACATCGCGTGCGGCCGCTGCCGCAACTGCAAGGAGGGCAAGACCGGCATCTGCCTGAACGTGAACCCCGACCGCCCCGGCAGCGCCTACGGCTACGTCGACATGGGCGGCTGGGTCGGCGGTCAGGCCGAGTACGTGCTCGTGCCCTACGCCGACTGGAACCTGCTGGTGTTTCCCGACCGCGAGCAGGCGCTGGAGAAGATCCTCGACCTCACGATGCTGTCCGACATCTTCCCCACGGGCTTCCACGGCGCGTACACCGCGGGCGTCCGCCCCGGATCGACGGTGTACATCGCCGGCGCGGGACCGGTGGGCATCGCCGCCGCCGTCGGCGCGCAGCTGCTGGGCGCGGCCGCGGTGCTCGTCGGCGACCTCAACCCGGAGCGCCTGGCGCAGGTGCGCTCGCTCGGGTTCGAGAGCGTCGACGTGTCGAAGGGCGACCCCGGAGAACAGATCGAGCAGATCCTCGGAGTCCCCGAAGTGGATGCCGCGGTCGACGCGGTCGGCTTCGAGGCACGCGGCCACGGGTCCGACGCGGGCCACGAGGCCCCGGCGACGGTGCTCAACTCGCTGTTCACCGTGACCGCGGCGGGCGGCGGGGTCGGCATCCCGGGTCTGTACGTGACCGGCGACCCGGGCGGGGTCGACGAGGCCGCGAAGGTCGGTTCGCTGTCGCTGCGACTCGGCCTCGGCTGGGCGAAGTCGCTGTCGTTCACGACCGGTCAGTGCCCGGTGATGAAGTACAACCGGCAGCTGATGATGGCGATCCTGCACGACAAGGTAGAGATCGCTAAAGCCGTCAACGCCACGCCCATCAGCCTCGACGACGCCCCACAGGGCTACGCCGACTTCGACAAGGGCGCCCCGCGCAAGTACGTGCTGAACCCGAACGGGTACATCACGAGCTGATCACCCGCACCGGAGCGCGCAGAGCCGGCCCTTCCTCGCAGCCTTCCTCCTGGATCCTGCGAGATCCGCGCGGTTCTGCGAGCTTCGGTGCGCGGGAGACTCACCCCCGCACCACTAGGGCCTCTCTCGGGGCCACCCGCCGATCTGCAGGAGTCGCGCGCCGATCACCCGAGGACGACCCGCTCCATCCGCTGAAAGCTCTGCTCCATCCCGTCCACCATGCCCGTGGCCAGCACGGCGTCGCGGGTCTCGGCATCCGGATACTCGATCAGCAGGGTCACCAGGGTCGCGCCGTCCTCTTCGTACAGCGACAAGTCATTGATCGTCGCGGGGTAATCGGTGCCGGTCATGTGCTCCGTCTGCACCATGCGGCGGGGCTCGTCGAGGAGCAGGATCTCGCCGTCGAAGCCGAAGGGCTCTCCCTCGGCGCCGGGCTCGGGCTCCCACGCGATCCGGTACGTGCCGCCCTCACGCCGGTCGACCTCGCGGTGCGTCATGCGCCAGCCGTCGGGGCCGAGCATCCACTGTCGCATCAGGTCGGGGTCGACGTGCGCGCGCCAGACGAGCTCACGCGGCCCGTCGATCAGACGCGTGATGCGCACGTGCCGGTCGTCGAGGATCTCGAGCTGTGTGCCCTTGCCCTGAGCGAATGCGCGCAGATCCTGCACCACGGCGTCGAGCTGGTTCATCGCGAGCGTCGAGCCCTCGACCGCGCCCATCGCAGTGAGCTGCTCGAGCGCCTCTTCGGAGTCGAAGTACGTGACGTTCGTCAGCCGCGACCCGGTCGCGGTCTCGTCGAACGAGAAGGTCATGCGCATGGCGGGCATGCCGTCGATGGGGTCGCCGTTCTCGTCGACGAAGGAGTCGATCACCTCGAAGCCCCGCGGCGCATCGATGGCGAGGAACTCCCAGCTCCCTCGCGCGACCTCGCCGGTGGCGCTGGCCATGGCGTAGCGCGCCCGGCCACCCACCGCGCAGTCGAACGATGCGAAGGTCGCGGGCCACCCGGGAGGACCCCAGAACCGCTCGAGCTGACGCGGATCGGTGAACACCGCCCAGAGCCTCTCGACGCCGACCGCGAAGTCGGCGATCAGGGTCATGGTGAGCGCTGCAGCGTCGCTCTCGACAGATGTGACGGGCATGACGACTCCTTCGTCGGTTCAGATCTCGGTGGGTTCGGAGGGCGGAACGGATGCCGGCACCCCGGCGTCTTCGAGCAGGATCGCTTCGAGTCGGTCGACGCGGCCGCGCCAGAGGTCTTCGTACGAGCGCAGCAGTTCCTGCACCCGGGCGAGCGCGGTGGGGTCGGCGGACACGAGTCGCACCCTCCCCTCCGCACGCTTGGTGATGAGTCGCGCCTCGGCGAGCACGGCGACGTGCTTCGACACGGCGGCGAACGACATCGCGTACGCTGCGGCGAGCTGCGTCACTGATTGTTCGGAGACGAGGGTGCGCCGCACGATGTCGCGGCGCGTCGCATCGGCCAGGGCGTGGAAGACCCGGTCAATGTCGGCGGCGCTCTTATCTTCAACCATTTGGTTGCAAAATAGCGTGCCATTCCCGTGCTTGCAAGGGGGTCGTTCACACCACCACCTGCGCGGGATGAAACAGGCCAGCCGGCGAATGCGCGCGTGATCGCCGCCTCGTCGAGCTCCTGCCGGGCGCGCGCCGGTGGGCGCGCGAGGATCACCGCGATGGCGACCGCGCCCGGAATACCCGCGGCTCCCGTTGAGGCCAGCACCTCAGCCGGCGATGTGGAGGCCGACGCTCCTGCGACCGTCGGCGCCGGGTCGCTCGTTGCGACGAAGATGCACGAGTACGCGCAGCCGACCGTCGCGGCCGGCGGGGCGGCAGCGACGAACGCCGGGGCAGCCTGCACGGTGAAGTCGATCGGGTCGATCGGGCGCGGAGGCACCCTCGAACTCAGCCCCGCAGCGCCTGCAGCAAAGCCCCGACCGGGTGATCGCTCTCGATCGGGTGGCGCAGCGGGAGGTCTTCGACGCACTCGTACCGATTGCGTCGGCCCTCTTTCTCGCGCTTCAGATACCCGGCGTCGACGAGGTCGGCCAGGATGCCGTGCGCGGTGCGCTCCGTGATGCCGACGGCATCCGCGATCTCACGCACGCGGGCACCGGGGTCGCGGGCGACGTAGATGAACACATGGGCGTGGTTGGTCAGAAACGTCCATGTCGTCATCGCCACAGCATACTGACCTGCTGTACCGGAATCAAAGCACCGGTTATTTGTTACCTGTTTTTTGACACCAGCAATTTTTTGCAGGTAATGTGCTGCGCATGTCGCTTCTCGCCCCGCTCACGATCGCCGCGCTGCTCGCCGCGGTCGTCGCCGCCCTCCTCCCGGATGTCGCGCGTCGCCACACCCCGGGCTCCCTCGCCGCCTGGCCTGCAGCCGTCGCCGCGGCGTTCGCCGCGGCGGGCCTCGCGTCGGCCTTCGCCACCGACGTCGACATCGCCGGTGCCGCTCTGGCGCTGCTGGTCGTCGGCCTCACCGTGGTCGTGCAGGCCTACGCCAGCCGCAACCTGCGCGGCGACCCCCGATCGCGCACCTTCTTCGCGCTGTCGTCGCTCGCGGCCGTCGGGTCGACCACCGCCATCGCCGCGAACGACGTCGTGCTCCTCGCAGCCGGGTGGACCCTCGGCACGGTCAGCATGATCGCCCTCATCTCGACGGGCGGCGCCGGCCCGCAGACGCGCGTGGCGGTGGTGCGCAGCGCCGTGACGCTGCTGCTCGCAGACGCGGCCCTGTGGGCAGCCGTCGTCGTGGCGGTGGCGTCGACCGGCTCCGTCTCGCTCGCAGCCCTCGGTAGCCTCGACGACTCCTCGTCGGCGGTCGTGAGCGCACTGGTGGCGGTCGCGGCCGTGGCCCGCGCGGGCTCCTTCCCCCTGCACGGATGGCTCCCCGCGACCGCCGCGACGACCACCCCGGTCTCGGCGCTCCTGCACGCGGGCTTCGTGAACGCGGGCGCGCTGCTCCTGCTGCGCTATGCCGCTGTGCCCTCCGCCGTGGGGCCCTGGGTGGTGGCCGTCGCCGGCGCGATCACGATGATCGTGGCGACCCTCGCCATGCTCACGCGCCCCGACGTGAAGGGCCGCCTCGTGCAGTCCACCGCCGCGCAGATGGGGTTCCTGCTCTTGGCCTGCGGGCTCGGGGCCTTCGGAGTGGCCCTGGTCCACGCGATCGGTCACGCGCTCTACAAGGCGAGCCTGTTCCTCGGCGCCGGCTCCGCGGTCGAGCACGCGCTGAAGGGCCGGGCGATCGCGCTCCCGGTGGCATCCCGCGGCGGCGCTATCGTCGGCGGTGCAGTCGTGCTCCTGACCGGGGCGGCGGCGCTGGCGGCATCCGGTGCGATCACTCACAGCGCGGCGGTGCTCCTCCTCTTCGCCTGGGCCACCGCGGTGATCGCCGGGGCTCGGATCGGCGGGGGTTCATCGCCGGCCGCGACCCGCACGGCCCTCGTCGCCGGTCTGGCCGCCGCCACCGCCGCCTATCTCGCGGTGGTCTTCCCCGCCGCCGAAGCGCTCACCCCCGTCATCGCCGCCGCACCCGCACCCGCACCCGCAGTACTCGCCATCGCGGTCTTCGCGATCGCCGCCGCCTCGGGTCTCGTCGCGCGAAGCTCCGGTCCGCTCGCTGACCGCCTCTTCGCCTTCGCCTTCGCGTGGGGCCGACCACCCCTGCCCCCGGCCGCACCCCGCATCGACACGCCCTGGACCCCGGCGCCCGCCGACGGCCCCCTCGAGTACCGGAGATTCTGATGACCGCCCTCGCCTCCCCTCCCTCGCCCGCCGTCATCCGGGGCTGGATCGCCGCCGCCGGTCGCAGCATCTCGCCGCATTTCCCACTCGAGACCTTCATCGCCCGCAACCCCGTGGCCGGCTACGAGAGCCTCGACTGGGAGGAGGCGATGGGACGGATCGCCGGAGATCACGGCATCCTGTTGTCCCTTCCCGAGCAGCGCTTTCGCGACCTGCACGCGCAGGGACGGATCTCGCCCGCCGACCTCCATGCGGCCCTGCGGTTCACCGTGTCCGAGGCGGGATCGCCCCGCGTCCTGCGCATCGGCGGCCTGGCCACCACCGTCGGCGAAGTGCTCGGACATGATCTGCTCGTCACTCCTCCCATGAAGGCACCCTCCCCGCAGCCGACGCCGGCGGCGCGTCTGTCGCCACGCATCCACGCGCGAATCGACGACCTCACCGCGCGCTGGCTCGCCACCTCGCTCGGAACCGCGCCCTGGTCGCGGTCGATGAAGGGCGAGAGCATGTGGACGGCCTGGCGGCGCCTGGCCGCGCTCGACCCGACCCTGTCGCGGCGGGTGCGCAGCGGCATCCGGAACTGCTCCGACGACCCGGCCGGGGCCATCGGCGAAGCGCTCGCCCGGTGGAAGCTCGACGGGCCCGCGGCGGAGTCCTTCCTGCGGGCGCACGTGCTCGCGCTGCCGGGGTGGGCCGCCCTCGTCCGACACAGCGCCACGACCGGTATCGACCTGACCGCGCTCGTCGCCATCCGCACGACGCTTGAACGGTTGCTGCTGCCCTCCGACGCCTCCCTCCCGACCGGAGCTGTGAGCGAGGAGTCCGCGGTCGACGACACCGCCCGCATCGGCGCCGTCGCTCTCGCCCTCGGCGTCGACTCGAACGAACGCGAGGTGCGCACCGCCCTGCGACCCGTCCTCTCTCTCATCGAGCCCGTGACGCGGCTCGCCGTCTGGCAGGAGGCATTCGAGAGGGGCATCGCGCGCGAGCTCGCCCCCGCGACCGCGCCGGTGCTTCGCCCGAGCGCTCGGACCCAGCGGCCGCTCGCGCAGGCGGTCTTCTGCATCGACACGCGGTCCGAGAGTTTTCGGCGGCACCTCGAAGCCGCCGGCGAGGTCGAGACGCTCGGCTTCGCGGGCTTCTTCGCCGCCCCCATCTCGTTCCGTCCCGCCGACGGCTCCGCCGAGGTGGCCTCGTGCCCGGTGCTCCTCACGCCCCGCGTCGCGATCACCGAGTCGTCCGTGGAGCGCGACGCGATCGCGCGCTGGAGGCGGCAGCACTCGGCGAGCGTGGAACGGGATGCCACGATCGACGCGCTCAAAGAGTCCGCCGTCGCACCGTACGCCTTCGCCGAGACCGCCGGATGGGTGCTCGGCGCGGCGAGCGCGGCGCGGACGCTCGCTCCCGAGGCATGGCGGGCACTGGTGTCGCGGATGCGCCCTGCGAAGCCGTCGACGCACGTCGACGCGAACGTCGTCTTCACCCTCGAAGAGCGCGTGCTCTACGCCGAGACGGCGCTGCGGATGATGGGCCTCGTCGACGGCTTCGCGCCCATCGTTCTGCTGACGGGGCACGGCGCCTCGGTGACGAACAACCCCTTCGCCTCATCGCTGCAGTGCGGCGCGTGCGGCGGACACGAGGGCGAGCCCAACGCCCGGGCGGCGGCCATGATCTTCAACGACCCCGAGACGCGCGCCGCCCTCGCCGATCGCGGCGTCTCGATACCGGCCGACACGCTCTTCGTCGCGGCGCAGATGGACACCGTGACCGACGAGGTCACCGTGCTCGAGCCCTGGGCCATCCCGGCCACGCACGAGACCATCGTGCTGGAGCTGACCCGGCGGCTCGAGGCCGCACGCGCCGTCAACACGGCCGACCGCAGCGCCGGCCTGCCTGGCGCGGGCGGGCGGCACGGCGCGATTCGCGACACCGAGCGCCGGTCCGCGGACTGGGCCGAGGCGTACCCCGAGTGGGGCCTGGTCGGCAACGCCGCCTTCATCGTGGGGCCCCGCTCGATCACCGCGGGCGCCGACCTCGGTCGCCGCGCCTTCCTGCACAGCTATGACGCGGCCGCCGACCCCGACGGCGCGGGACTCGAGACGATCCTGACGGCGCCGATGATCGTGGCGCAGTGGATCAACGCCCAGTACTCGGCCTCGACGGTGGCTCCCGATCGCTTCGGCGCCGGGCCCAAGCCCTTGCACAACGTCGTCGGCACCGTCGGCGTGCTCTCCGGATACGGCGGCGACCTGCGCCTCGGGCTGCCCTGGCAGTCGGTGGGCGTCGGCCGCGCGTCCCGGCACGAACCGATCCGACTTCAGGTGTTCGTCGAGGCCCCGCTCGCTCGGGTGAACGACATCATCGACGCCTCCGAGGCCGTCCGCACCCTGGTCACCAACCGCTGGATCACCCTCCGCGTCCGCGAGCACGACAGCGCCCGCTGGATGCGGTGGGGTCGCTACGGCTGGCAGGCGGACGACCTCGACACCCACGACCACTCCGGCCTCCCCGCCGTCCACGAAGAAACCACCACGAAGGAGATCCGCTGATGAGCCTGTCCGAGCTGACCCCGATGACCAAGATCGAGGTGGTCGTCGCGAGCGACGACGTCGCCGAGGTGTCCGCCCTCATGCAGTCGTTGGGTGCCCGCGGCTACACCGCGATCACCGGTGTCGCCGGCGTGGGCCACCACGGCCCCCGCGGCGGCCGCCTGCTCTTCAACGACCACGACACCCTGACGCTGCTCGTCACCGTCGTGGCACCCGAGAAGGCAGACGCGATCGTCGCCGGCATCCGCCCCGTCCTCGACCACGCCTCTGGCGTGATGTTCGTCTCGCCGACCTCGGTCAGCCGCGCGGACTACTTCGCCTGATGTGCGCCGCGACGAGTCGAGCGGGGTCGCCGTACGTCGGCCACACGACCGCCATGGGTACCCTGCACGGGAAAGAGACCGCGTTCGCCCCCGCCTTCGCCCGGTGGCTCGGCGCGGGTGTCAGCCCGACGGTGCAGCTCGACACAGACTCCCTCGGCACGTTCACCCGAGACGTGCCGAGGGCGGGCACCCCCGAACAGGCGGCCACGTCTAAGGCGCGGGCCGCCGCTCTCGAGCTCGGTACCTCCACGGGGCTCGCGACCGAGGCGTCGTACGCCCCGGCACTCGGGGGCTTCGGCCCCATGGTGCACGAGGAGCTCGCCGTCTTCGTCGATATCGAACGCGGTATCCGCGTGCGCCACGGCCTCCGCCAGCACACGCACGTCGCCCCGGCACGTGTCGTGCGTACCGAGAGCGAGGTGCGGCGCTACCTCGCTCGCGCGGGCTTTCCCCATCAAGCCGTCGTCGCGCGCACCGACACCGGGATGCATAAAGGGATTCAGGATGCCGCGGTCATCGACGCTCTGCTGCGCCGCGGCCCCGTCGAGCTCGAGCCCGACCTGCGCGCGCACATGAACCCGACCCGGCGACGGGTTCTGCGTCGCCTGTCGTGGCTGCTCGCGGCCCGGCTGAACCGCCTGTGTCCGGGGTGCGGATGCCCGGGCTTCGGCACGGTGGGCGTCGTTCGCGGACTGCGGTGCGGCGCGTGCGGCAACGCCACCTCGCAGGTGCGCATCGACGTCGACGGCTGCCCGGCCTGCGATGAGCAGCGCGAGCGCCGACGGCCTCAGCGCGAGGCCGACCCGGCCACGTGCGATAGGTGCAATCCGTGAGGGGGGCTTTGGAGCCGGTGCGGGAGGTGCGGCGCGCGGTTGACTCACCATTTCACCCGACGGTGAGTTGTCGATTTTCGGTCTGCACGGGCCGGACGCACCGAAGGGCGCCTGGCACGCGATCACCGCCGGCCATTACGCGGCGACGCGCACGAATGGGCAGAGCGTTTTGAGCCGCCATCCTCGCCGAGCAATCAGGGGCTATCGAGCCGCCGCACCGTTCTCCGGGGAGAGCAAGACTCCGCGAGATCTGACCAGCCCACTACACCAAGCACTTGTTCGAGGTCGCCGGCCGCCGGCCGGACCCTCTCCCCGAAACGCAGAAATGTTCGTTTTGCGAAAAGAACTCGTCGAACGCTACGTTCGCAGTGCCGGGGGGACCGGTGAGGCTCGAACGTTCCGGGGGGAACTTTGATCAGCAAACACTGGACCTGCCGTGCGGCAACTGCGACCATCACGATGATGCTTGCCTTGCTACCGACCGCCGCGAACGCCGATGACGG
Source organism: Microbacterium sp. SORGH_AS_0421 (assembly GCF_030818635.1). Taxonomy (NCBI): domain Bacteria; kingdom Bacillati; phylum Actinomycetota; class Actinomycetes; order Micrococcales; family Microbacteriaceae; genus Microbacterium; species Microbacterium sp. SORGH_AS_0421. The sequence goes on along the minus strand of NZ_JAUTAO010000001.1, from coordinate 1,228,232 downwards.
AGACCCGCCCCCGACGTTGGACACGCTTCAGTCGGTCACAAGCACCGCGGCCGAAACCGGCACTGCCGCGCAAGAGATTTTGAACGATGTTGCGGACGCCAGCACGGTCGAGACCGCCATCGACGGCAGCTTGTCGATGGACAGCGGTGACACAACGACCGTCGTACCCGCCACGTCAGACGAACCGATCAAGATCGGCGACGTCGAGATCGAAATGCCGAGCCCTGGTGGCCCGATAGAGGGGGAGCGCGTAGCCGACGCTGTCGTCAGCTTCGAGAGCGACAACGGCTTCACCACCGTGCCGGTTCTGAAGGACGACGGTTCCGTTCAGATCACAACCATCATTAGCGACAAATCGGCACCGTCCAGCTACGCCTATCACCTGACTCTGCCCGCCACCGCGAGGCTCACTCTCGACGCATCGGGCTTTGTCAGCGCGACGATTGGCGACGAGCTTGCGCTCGGCGTCGCGCCGGCGTGGGCGGTCGACGCGGAAGGACGAGCGGTACCCACGCACTACGAGATTGACGGGTCGACGCTGCGTCAGGTGGTCGATCACAGCTCCAGCTCGTTCGCTTACCCGATCGTGGCCGACCCATGGGCTGGGCAACGGCTGTTCGACAGTGTCTGGATTTCCGGATACACGCGGGGCATCGCAAACGTCTCCTTGGTCACATCTCCCTGGGGCCGCATGATCCAGGCTGGGGTCCAGGGTTGGGGCCAGGGGCAGCTGATCCTCAACGGTGCTGGATGGGCCGAAGCCGTCAGTAAGGCGAAAGTCTTGGGCGGCAGGTCGACCTACTATCAGCAGTACCAGTGTCACGTTCTCGGCGCGTACACGCCCGCTAGTGGCGGACCTTCATGGGATCTCGAGGGCTATAGGGCGAACAGACTGAACTGGCGTATCGACGGCGGCGCCTTCCCCTACAAGTGCAACTGGCCGTGAATCGAGTCAGGTCACAGCGCGCCGCGCTGATTGCTACGGGTGTGACTGCTGGCGTAGCGATCACCGCGATGCTGGCCGTTCTCCTCGTCATGATGGCAACCCGGGACACCCGACAAGACATTAACCTCGGCGACTTCGCTCACTCCAGCTCGCAATTTCGCGCGCTGAACGGCTACGAGGAGGCGACCGAGAAGCTCTGCCGTGACGTTGCTGGGTGCGTTCAGGGCTACAGCGCGACGTATGCGTCGTACCGGAAGTTCAGCAGCATTGACGATGCGGTAGCGTTCGCCGCCACGTCGTCTGGCTCCTACCGGTCGAACTGGATCGTGATCGAGTACGTCGGGCATTCCCTCAGCGAAGGCGACAGAGCCGATGTGCAGGAATACTTCGACAGCACCGCTACGTCCGAGTAAGGCGCTTCCAACTTTCGTTGTGGGCAGCATGCCCGGAACTAGCCGACGGGCCGGGCGGAACGGCATCACGGCTCGCCTATACCGCTCCGCGACTCGCCGCACAATGTCCCCCATTCGGGGGACCTGGCCCCGGTTATGCTGGCCCCGTATCGAGCCGCGTTCGACGAAGGCGCCGCGTCGATGTGTGACACCTCCTCATCTGCGAGCGACCCGAAGGCGAGGCACCGTGCGAACCGATCTGAATCAGAGGCCGTTCGGGCAGCCGGTCTGGACGAGTGCCGTGGCGGTGTTCCTTCTGTGGACTTCCGTGTTCGTCCTTGGCCTGTCGGGTCTTGCGATGCTCACCGTTCACGGCGATACCGGCGCCCTGCTCCTCATCGCCGCGCTCATCGCGGCGGCTCCGGCTGCCGCGTTGAGTCAGCAGCGCAGTTCGATCTGAGCAACGCAACGGCCCCTGCGAGACGACCGCAAGATGCCGGCCGCACCATCACGCGGCCGGTCGCCTCACAGGTGCCGCAGGTTCCCCTCTTCGTCCGCGGTGACGAGCACCAGGAAGTCGACGACGAGCTGTGCGACCGCGCCCGTCTCGTCGATCCCCCAGTACACCGGGTACTGACCGTCGCCGTACCCGGACTCCGCGACGATGCCCACGTCGGACGGCCCGAGACCGACCTCCTGGACGCTCGGCGAGGGCGCGTACATGTACTCGGTGAAGGCCGCGGCCTTGGCCCGCCGGCTCATGGTCGCGTACGCGGGAAGATCGACGATGCACGCGCAGCCCGCGTCGACGCCGAAGAAGTGCCCCGGGCCGGACGGCAGATCGGCGGGATGCCAGGTCACCGGCATCCGATCGCTGAAACGCACCCGCAGGGCGGCGTTGCGGCCGAAACCGGTCACTCTTTCGACCGGGTACGCCCCCGGGGCCACGCTGCGGGCCAGGGGTCGCGCGTCGTCGTTGTCGTATCCGAAGTCGAGCACGGCGAGCACACCCGACGTCGTCACCAGGGTTCCCGCGGGCGAGACGCGTACCTCCGACTCCTCTCCGCTGCGCCGGTGCACGACCGAGCGCTCGGTGAAGTTGCGCACCTCGTCGAGGGTTCGCTGTTCGTCGGGCACCTCGTCGAGAGAGGTGTCCGGTGCCGCCTCGGCGGCGAGCGCCCGGGCCTGTGCCGCATCGGCGAAGGGAGTGCGGGGGTCGTCGAAGTGCTGTTCGATGGCGCTGATCTTCCACCCGCGCCCTTCGCGCTCGAGAACGTACTCGTGCTTCTGCCGCGTCGGCGAGTCGATCATCTCGGTCAGGACGAACGCGCGATCGCCCTCGACCTCGGAACGCACGATCCGTTCCACCGCGACCCCGTAGCCCGGCGGCGTACCGAACGAGGAGTCCAAGCGAACGTGCTCCCCCACCACGTGATCACGCGTCAGCGGGACGACGAGTTCTCGCCACTCGGAGAATGCGTTGCGCCGTGTGGACCGATCCTCGAAGGCTGGCGCTGCACGCCGCCACTGCGCGTCGTAATCCTCGAGGAAGCGCTGCACGCGCTTGTCTGCCGCTTTCGCCCCGCGATCGCCCCACATGCCGCCAGCCTAGGTCGCCGCCAGCTCCTCGAGAGGCCCGTCCGGCAGCACGACCCACCCCTCGCGCTGAGCGACGGGGAGCATTGCGGATGCCGGGCGCTCGAACGACCCGAGGGCTCCGGCGCGCGTGGCCAGAGCCGCGATGAGGGCGTCGAACGCGTCGGCCTTCGCGATCGCCAGGGAAGAGAATCCGCCGACGTCGAGCCACGGTGCCCGCTCGGTCAGGGCGTCGAGTAGGGTCGCCCGGCGGGTGGCATCCACTCGATATCCACTCGTGTCGAAGCCCCAGAGGCGCAGCGAACCGCCGGGATAGACCTCGAACAGCCGCCCCTCGGCCGCGCGATCGACCGGGAATCCGGCCTCGGCCAACCGCCGCAGCAGGCCCGCGCCGCGCAGCGCTGTCACGCCCAGGCGGTCGGTCGAGACGCTCAGCGGCCAGCGCCCGATGCGCTCGCGCACCACGTGGTCGGTGTGGCGGTAGACGAGCGTGCGCCGCCAGTCCGCACCTCCGTCGACCGGGCCGAGCGTCGGGGCCTCGTCGGTGTGGTGCGCCTGCACGAAGTCGACGAAGGCGTCGGGCCAGCCGAGCGGGCAGTCCACCCCGAGCCACACGTCGCCGGAGCGGACGGATGCCACGATGTCGGCATCCTGGATCCCGATCTCGAGCCGCGTGAGCCGGGCCGCGCCATCGGCCCAGTGCATCTCGGCGAGGGCCGTGCCGGGGGCTCCGGCGGCGAGGTCGACTCCGACGGTTCTCATCCCCTCGAGCCTAGGCGCGGTCGCCCGCGGCGAGGCCCGTCAAGACCTCGCCGAAAGGCCTCGCGACCTGGGAGGATCGAGACATGGCAGACGACGACCTCCCCGATTCGCTGGAACCGGCCGTCGACATCCCGCCGCGCGACGAGCCGCCCGCCCCTCCTGCGCCGAAAGGTGACCTGCGGGTCGTCTCCGTCGTCGCGATCGTCACCGGCGTCGTCGTCATCGCCTGGTACCTCTTCGTCGCCACGGCGAGCGCGATCGCCGACGTCGACAACCTGATGTGGATCCAGATCGGCATGTGGGTGCTGGCCCTGATCTCGTTCGTGTGCGGCATCTTCAGCCTGAATGCGCGCATGGCGCGCGAGCTCGCCGCGGCGGGGTTCATCGCGGGAGTGGCGGCAGGTCTTCTCTCTGTGACGATCGGGCTGTTCAGCGGGCTCGAACTGTTGGGCTGACGACGCTCGGAATAGCGCCGAGACGAGCGGGGTTGCCGCTCTCATGACCTCGCGTGCCGCGCTCGAGAGCGCTCTGTCGAACATCGACGTGCACCCCGGTCGTGCGTGGCGGCGGTCGTTGTCGATGGGCGAGAGCACGACGCTGGCGCAGGGCGAATCCGCGATCGTCTACGTGCGCTCCGGCGAGCTCACCGGCCTCAGCGCCGCGCGAGCGGGATGCTCGGTCAACGCGCCCTCCGGGGCGGCGACCGCGGTGGAGGGCGGACGTACGCTGCTCACGGGAGACGCCTTCATCTCGCTCGGATGCCACTCGCTCGAGCTGGCTTCGCAGTCCGGCGCCGAGGTGACCGTCGTTCCGCTCGAGGTGGTTCCGACGGTGCACACCCGCGCCCTACCGCCGGTCGTCTTCGTCAGCGGCTTCGCGCGCGCAGAACCCGCGGCTGCCGGCCTCGCCGCCCACCTGGGCATTCCCGCCCCCGGTGCCGCGCTCGACCGCCAGGGCGACGAGACCATCTGCAAGCTCATGGTGACCACGGTGCTGTTGTCGGCGCTGCGTGCGTGGGCCCGCGTCAGAGCACGAGACCTCGTGGCCGCCGCGCACCGCCGACCCGTTCCTCGCCCGTGTCGCGGCCGCCATCGACGACGACCCCGGAAAGGAGTGGACGATCGATCAGCTCGCGGCCCTCGGCGCGATGTCGCGGTCGGTGTTCGCCGCCCGTTTCCGGGAGGTGTTCGGCACCTCACCCGCCTCGTATGTCACGGCGGTGCGGATGCGCCGAGCTGAAGACCTCCTCGACGCGGGGACGCCCGTCTCGGAAACCTCGCGGGCTTTGGGCTACGCCTCAGACGAGGGGTTCCGCCGCGCCTTCCGCCGCCACACCGGCGTGGCCCCGTCGGCCTGGCGCAGCGGTCGGCGCTCGCTGACGCCCTGAGGCCCCGCCGCATCTTCGGCGGGGCCGTCGCCGTCATCGCGCGCGAGGGCGCCGCCGCAGCGAGAGGCCGAACAGCACGGCACCGATCACGAGCAGCAGGATGCCGATGGCATCCACCGTCACGATCCCCGCGGCGTCCACGAGCAGGCCGCCGAGGCCGGCCGCGATCGTGATCGCAAGCTGGAAGCCGGTGACGACGAGGCTCCCGCCCGCCTCGAGACGGTCGGGCATGCGGTGACCGACCCAGGTGTTCACGATGATGAGCCACGACGAGAAGAAGAAGCCCCAGACGAGCACGGCGGCCGCGACCACCGCCATCGCCGAGGGGAGCAGGACGACAGCCGCGACAGCGAGCGCGATCACCAGGGGGCCGACGACGGCCAGACGCGCGAAGGCGCGATCGACGACGATGCCGACGAGGATGTTGCCCACGAAACCGCCGACCCCGAACAGGGCGAGAAGCAGCACGACGGTGCCCGCGTCGACGTTCGGAATGCGCTCGAGCGACAGACGCACGTACGTGTAGGCGAGGAAGTGGCCGAGCACGACGAGCACGTGACCGACCATGCCGCCCGCCACACCCCGGCGACGAAGGGTGCCGACCAGGATGCCGAGGCTCGACGCCGCGGCCGGCGGAACGGGCGGCAGCACGGCGCGCACCGCGATGCCGACCGCCGCGGTCGCCACGGCGACGAGGAGGAACGCCAGCCGCCAGTCGAGCGCCTCACTCAGCGCGACGCCGAGGGGAACGCCCGCCACCGTCGCCAGCGACAGACCGGCAGAGCCGAACATGACGGCGCGACCGATGCGTTCGGGGCTCGACAGGCGTGCCGCGACCGTGATCGACATCGACCAGAACGCGCTGATCGCGGCCCCCAGCAGGAACCGGGCGATGAGGATGGCCACCAGGCTCGGCACGATCGCGACGACGAGGCTCGACAGCGCGGCCGCAGCCGCCGCCAGCACGAGCAGCGTGCGGCGGTCGAGCCGGGGAAGCAGCAGCCCGACGGTCGGGGCGACGAGAAGCCCCGCGAGGGCGGTGACCGTGACGGTCTGACCGGCTTGGCCCGGGGTGATGCCGAGCGAGGCGGCCATCTCGGTGAGCACGCCGTTGGGGAGGAACTCCGCGGTGACGAGCAGGAAGCTCAGCAGCATCACGACGATGAGGCCGCCGTACCGCATCGAGGGCGGGGCGGAGAGCGAGGTCGGAACGGGAGCGGTCGAGGTCATGCTTCGATGCTGGTTCGGGGCCACCGTCTGCGCCCGACCAATCGTCCGCGGCATCCGACCATTCGTCCGGGAGTCGCGTCTCGTGCCGAGGGCGGTCCTGCGAAGTCGAGTCGCGACAGGCCGGGTGCCCGCAGCGGAGTGCGGCGCATCGATCGTGCGACCCGTGGACCGGGGTTCAGCCCGCGAGCACCGGCCCCACGTACCGCGCCGTGGGCCGGATGATCTTCGGGTCCCGCGCCTGCTCGAGCACGTGCGCGGTCCAGCCGATCGTGCGGGCGAGAGCGAAGGTGGGCGTGAACATCGCCCGCGGGATGCCGCACTGCTCCATCACCACGGCCGCGTAGAACTCGACGTTGGCGTGCAGCGGGCGCTCGGGCCGACGCTGCGCGAGCTGACGCTCGGCCTCTTCTTGGAACGCCAGCGCCTGGGTCATGCGGTCGCCGCCGAGGCCGCGCGCGACCTCGCGCAACAGCTCGGAGCGCGGGTCGGCCGTGCGGTACACCGCGTGCCCGAAGCCCATCAGCCGGCGTCCCGCGTCGAGCTCCCCCGCGATCCAGGCGGCGGGGTCGTCGTCCGCGCGGTCGAGACTGTCGAGGGCGCGGGCCGGGGCTCCGCCGTGCAGCGGCCCCGAGAGCGCGCCGAGCGCGCCGGAGAGACAGGATGCCATGTCGGCCCCCGTCGACGCGATGACCCGGGCCGTGAACGTCGAGGCGTTGAAGCCGTGGTCCATCGCCGCGACCAGGTAGGCCGACAGCGCCCGGACGTGGGCGTCGTCGGGAGCCGCCCCGGTCACGCGCTCGAGGTAGTCGGCCACGACGCCCCGACCGCTCGAGGACCCGGGCGCGAGGACGAGCGGGGCCATCGCGGCGAAGGCGATCGCCTCGTCGAGTCGCGCGTCGGGATCGAGGTCGTACAGGGCGGCGGAGGAGCGGGCGGATGCCGCGAGCGTCCACACCGCCCGGAGCGCCGCGAGCGGCTGATCGGTGCGGGCCGTGACCGCGGCGATCAGCCCGGGCAGGGCGGGGTCGGCCTGCGCGGCCGAGACGCGCGCGGCGAAGGTGGCTCGGGTCGTGGCATCCGGCAGCTCTCCCGCCACCAGCAGCTGCCAGACGTCTTCGAAGGAACGAGTGCGGGCCAGCTCCACCGCCGAGAAGCCGCGGTAATGGTAGACGCCGGCCTCACCGTCGACGTCGCTGATGGTCGTCTCGGCCGCGACGACGCCGTTCAGTCCGCGGGGCACATCGATCAGGTCGCTCATGCGCTCAGTGTGCGAACATGACGATCTCAGCGTCAACGTTGATCGGATCAAGATGACCGCACCCCTCCCCCGTCTTTCCGCGGCCCAGGTCGCCGCGCGCCTCGGCGTGAAAGCCGAGACCGTGTACGCGTATGTCTCGCGCGGACTCTTCTCCGCCGCGAGCGCGAGGCCCGCGGCTCGACGTTCGACGCGCTCGAGGTGGAGGCCTTCGCCTCGGGCCGCCGACGCACGGCGACGCGGACGCCGACGCACCCCACGACCGGCATGCCCCTCGGCATCGTGCAGACCGACATCGCCGACATCGAGGACGACGAACTGCTCTACCGCGGACGCCGCGCCCGCGACCTGATGAACCAGCCCTTCGCCGAGGTCGTGGCCTGGCTGTGGGACGCGGAGCGCGTGGACGCGCCCGACCCCGCGATCGGCAGCGCCCGCGCGATGGTCGAGGCCCTCCCCCTGCACGCCGGGTCGATGGACCGGCTGCGCGCCGCGGTGACCGGCTTCGCCGCCGACGACCCGCTGCGCTACGACGCCTCGGCGGACACCGCCCACCGCATCGGCTGGTCGCTCATCACCGGGCTGCCCGTCGCCCTCGGCGGCCACCCGCACGCCGATGTCGCGCGCTCGCTGGTGAGCGCGTGGGGCCCGCCGACCGATGCGGCGACCATCGCCGCCGTCAACGCCGCACTCGTCCTGCTGATCGACCACGACCTGGCGGTGTCGACCTTCGCCGCGCGGGTCGCGGCTTCGGCCCGTGCCGACGGCTACGCCGCTGTCAGTGCCGCCCTCGGCGCTGCCGATTCTCCGCTGCACATCTCGGCCGCGACCCGCACCGCCCGCTTGCTCACCCGCGTGCGGCGTGGCCAGGAACCCGAGAGGACGCTGACCGACTCACTGCAAGAGGGCAACGGCATCCCGGGCTTCGGTCATCCGCTCTACGCCGGGGGCGACGATCGGGCCACGGCCCTGTTCCCGCTCCTGGCCGCACTGCCCGACGGGGAAGGGACGATGGATGCCGTGCGGCGACTGTCCGACGTCGTCGCCGACCGCGCGGGGTTGCGGCCCAACGTGGATCTGGCGCTGGCGGCGCTGGCATCCGGAGCCCGGCTCCCCGAGGACGCGGCGAGCACGATCTTCGTGCTGGGGCGGGTGGCCGGGTGGATCGCGCACATCGCCGCGGAGTACGCCGAGCCGGCCATGCGGCTGCGGCCCCGCGGGGAGTACGTGGGGCCGTGATCGCTCGCCTCAGCCCGTTTCACCCACCGAACGAAAGTCGATAGATGATGCGTCAGCGGTTGTCCCACCCGTGCGCCATATGCGCCACCGCCGCCACGGCGGCCTCGGTGTCGGCGGGTGAGCCGCCCGCTCGACCGGCGACGAGACCGGCGACGAATGCGCTGAGCGGCGCCGCCGGCCGGGCGACGCCGTTGGCGACGTCGCGCGCGAGATCGAGGATCAGAGAGATGGGGATGTCGCCCTCGGCTAGGCCGAAGCGCTCCGCGAGAGCGGCGCTCCAGTCGTTCAGCGCTTCGGGGGGCAGCGTGCGGGACTCGGTCATGGTTCCTCCTCGGGCCGTGGGGAGATCGTCCCACGAGTACAGCCGATGAAGGTGGCATCCGGGTGCCAGGCGATCCGATCGCGCCGAGCGCCCCGTCGCTATCCGACGACGCGGGCTCCCGTGCGGGGCGCCTCGATGCCGCGGCTCGTCACCTGGCGATGCGCGCGCAACACGAGGAGGAGCCCGATCGCCCAGAAGGGCACCTGCACGAGCTCCGCCAGACGGAACGCGGCGAGCGAGAACTCTCCCCCACCGGCCTGCAGGGTGAGGACGGCGCCGATCGCCAGGATCACGAGGATGCTCGAGAGGAAACCCGCGCCGTTCACCACCCCTGTCGCCGTGCTCAGCCGCTCGGGCGGGTTGTGGTCGCGCACGATGTCGAACGCGATCATCGACGCGGGCCCCCCGACGCACATGGCGATAGCGAGCACGACGAGAAGGGGCAGCGGCGCCCGGGCGGGAAACACCAGAACCGCCGCCCACGACGCCGCTTGCGCGGCGACGAGAGCGATCACGAGGGCGGTCCGAGCACGGGGGAACCTCCCGGAGACGGCACCCACGAGCGGCCCGAAGACGATACCGCCGACGACGTAGACCGTGAACAGTCCGCCCGCGGACGCGGCATCCAGGCCCTGACCGGCCACGAGGAAGGGGAAGCCCCAGAGGATCGCGAAGGCGTTGCCCGAGAACGAGGTGACGAAGTGCACCCAGAACGCCAGACGGGTGCCCGCCGCACGCCAGGCCGCGCGCACGGACCGGCCGACCGGCTCCCGTGCGACGGCGATCGACCCGCGCTCGTGGACGACGACCACGACCAGCACGCCCACCAGAGCCGTGACCCCGGCCACCGCGAGGAAGGCCGACGTCCACCCGGACAGACCGACGAGGGCCGCGAGCGGAACGACGCTGATGATCTGACCGAACTGCCCCAGAAGTCCGGTCACTTGCACGGCCGTCGGCGCGAGGCGTCGGGGGAAGCGCATTCCGATGACCCTCAGCAGGCCGGGGAAGATCGCGGCCTCGCCGGCGCCCATGAGCAGACGCGCGGCGATCGCCAGGCCCACGCCCGGGGCGATCGCGAGAAGCACCTGCGCCGCGGCCATCACGAACATGCCGACCGTGAGCACGGTGCGCGCGCCGAACCGGTCGAGGAGCAGCCCGACCGGCAGCTGCAGCGCGCCGTAGACGGCGAGCTGCACGACGGCCAGAAGCGACAGCGTCGCCGCGGTGATCGCGAACCGATCCGCCGCCTCGAGCCCGAGGGCCGACAGGGAGGTGCGATTCACGATGGAGACCACGTACGCGACGACCCCGACGAGCCACACGGCGAGCACGCCGATGCGCTGTCGCCAGGGGGCCGCCGGGGTCGCGCTCCGGGTCATCCGCGGGTCAGCCGCAGCGTCACGACCTGGAACGGCCGCAGCTCGAGCTGGATCTCGTCGCCCTCGTGCGCGAGCTGACGCGAACGCGCCATGTCGGCACCGAGCGGGCGCTCGAGCAGGTCGACCTCGGAGACGGATGTCACGGCGAACCCGGGCACCAGCGTCGTGGCCGCGCGACGACCCAGCGCCTCGTACGCACGCACGATCACATCGCCCGATCGGTCGTCGGCGAGCTTGACGGCTTCGATCCGGATGCCCTCGTTGGTCGAGCGCACGACGCTCCACGGCTGGACGGTGCCCTCCACGACGGGGCGGCGCAGCGGCAGGTTCTGCTCGTAACCGGATGCCACGACCGCGGCGATGTCGGCCCCGGGGTGCACCGCGTAGGCGAACGTGTGGTGGCCGGCATCCTGGATCGGGTCGGGCGAATTCGCCGCACGCACGAGGCTCAGGCGCACCTCGGTCTCGACCTCGCCCGAAGCCCCCACGGTGCGGGTGATGTCGTGGCCATAGGTCGCATCGTTGGTCACCCCGATGCCGTATCCGGGCTCTTCGACGTGCACCCAGCGGTGCGCCATGACCTCGAACTTCGCGTCTTCCCACGAGGTGTTCGTGTGCGTCGCGCGGCGCACGTGCCCGTACTGGATCTCGGCGCTGTGGTGATGCGCGTGCACAACGAACGGCAGCGACGCCTTCAGCAGCTTCTCGCGCTCGTTCCAGTCGAGGTCGACGGCGAAGTGCACGCGCACGTCGTCGGCCTGCACGGCGATCGTCTGCGTCAGTCGCGACGTGCCGAACGAGCGGGTCACGACGACCCGGGCCCGCAGGTCGCCGTCGACGAGCAGCTCGACCGCGTCAGCGGCATCCAGATCGTCGAAGGTGTAGCGGTAGTGCGCGTCGATGTCCCACGCGTCCCACGCGTTCGGCAGGTCCTGGTGCAGCTGCAGCAGGTTGGCGACGCGGCCGGCGGGCACGAGCTCGCGGTTCTCGGCGAGGTCGACGATCGAGGTGACGAGGCCGCGGGCGTCGACGGTCACCCGGACGAGACCGTTGTCGAGCACGATGTCCTCGCCGTCGCGGTGCGCGGTCACCGGGTGCGCCGGAACGACGGGAACGAGGGATGCCACGCCCAGCGCCGGCGCCTCCACCAGTGCGAGCGGGGTGCCCTCGGCATCCAGGGTCAGAGACCGACGCGCGTGGTCCGCCGAGTTGACGACCGCGGCCGACAGGCCCGCGGCCGCGAGCGCCTCGGCGATCGAGCGCTCCAGCTCGGCGAGCGCGGCGGCGTAGTCCTCTTCGTTCTGCTCGTGCACCCACTGGATCGACGAGCCGGGCAGGATGTCGTGGAACTGCTGCAGCAGCACGCCCTGCCACAGGCGGTCGAGCGCCTCGTAGGGGTACTCGGCGCCCGTGAGCGCCGCAGCGGTCCACCAGAGCTCCGCCTCGCGCAGGCGGTTCTCGGCCTCGCGGTTGCCGCGCTTCTCGCGGGCGTGCGAGGTGAAGGTGCCGCGGTGCAGCTCCAGGTACAGCTCGCCCACCCACACGGGGGCGTCGGGGTACTCGGCCTGGGCTGCGGCGAAGAAGTCGTCGGGGTGCTCGATCTCGACGCGGGGCGAGCCCTCGAGCGAGGCGACGCGGCGCTGGCGCTCCATCATCTCGCGGATGGGTCCGCCGCCGCCGTCGCCGTAGCCGAACGGCACGAGCGAGGTCGTCGCCCTCCCCTTGTCGCGGAACTGGCGCACGGCGTGGTGCAGCTCCTCGCCCTCGAGCGTGGAGTTGTAGGTGTCGATCGGCGGGAAGTGCGTGAAGATGCGCGAGCCGTCGATGCCCTCCCACCAGAAGGTGTGGTGGGGGAACTTGTTCGTCTGGCTCCACGAGATCTTCTGCGTGAGGAACCAGTCGAGCCCCGCAAGCTTCGCGATCTGCGGGAACGCGGCGGTGTAGCCGAACGAGTCGGGCAGCCAGATGCCGTGCGTCTCGACGCCCAGCTCGTCGCGGAAGAAGCGCATGCCCTGCGTGATCTGGCGCACCATCGCCTCGCCGCTCGGCAGGTTGCCGTCGGGCTCGACCCACTGCGAGCCCACGACGATCCACTGGCCCGCGGCGATCGCGGCCTTGATGCCCTCCCACACGTGCGGGTAGCGCTCCTTCACCCAGGCGTACTGCTGTGCCGACGACGCGGCGAAACGGAAGTCGGGGTACTGCTCGGCGAGGGCGAGCACGTTCGAGAACGTGCGGGCGGTCTTGCGCTTGGTCTCGCGGATGGGCCAGAGCCACGCGGTGTCGATGTGCGCGTGACCGATGCCCGAGAGGCGGTGGGCCGAGGCGGATGCCGGGCGCGAGAGCACGTCGACCAGCTCGGCGCGGGCGGCCGCGGCGGTGCCGACGATGTCGTCGAGGCGCAGCACGTTCAGCGCCCGCTCGAGCGCGCGCATGACCTCGTGGCGGCGGGGCTCGGTCTCGGGCAGCTCCTTCATGAGCTGGTAGAGCACCTCGACGTCGAACTGCAGCCCCCACACCTCGGGCTCGAACACGGCCAGCTCGGCGGTACGGAACGTGTAGATGGGCGCCTCGGGCGCGGTCTTCTTCGAGCCGTACGGCGTCGGGACGAAGTCGTTCTTCAAGATGTCGGGGTTGGCCGCGGCCTCGACGAAGAAGTGCACCGGCTCACCGCCCGCGGCCTCGTCGGCCAAACGGACGTAGTGGTTGCGGGGGTGGATGCCCTTCACCTGCACGCCGTCGGGGGTGTGCACGAGCGCCTCGGCCTGGTTGCCTGGCCAGTCGCCCTGGAAGCCCGGGTCGAGCAGCAGCTCGACCGTGCGACCGGCCCAGTCGGTGGGGATCTCGCCGGTGACCTCGAACCACCACGTCGACCACGCGCGGCCCCAGCTGTCGCCGACGGCGAAGGGCGAGTAGTCGGCGGCGAGCGCCTCGGATGCCGGGACCGGCTCGTCGGGGACCATCCAGGCCTGCAACGCGACGGGCACGCGGGCCGAGTAGACGGCGGGCACGATGCGCTCGGTGAGAACGCGGTGGATGCGCTCTTCGACGAGCGTGAGGTTCTGGTGCACGGTGGTCTCCGATTCGAAGGCTGCGCGAGGTTCGGGGCTGCGCGGTTCGGGTTTCGTTCTGCGGGGCTGTGACGTGGTGCGGGGGTGCGGCGCCGTGGGGGGCGGAACCGCACCCCCGGGTCAGCGGAGGTACGACAGGTCGGCGAAGCTGGAGCCGGCGTCGTCCAGGAGGGCACGGGCCACCCGCACCGAGTCGATGAGCGGGTGGTGGGCGAGAGCGCGCAGCGCGGCGGCGCGCGAACCCGTGAGCGCGGCCTCGATGGTCTGCCGCTCGACGTACTTCACCGTGGTGACGAGACCGAGGCCGAAAGCAGGCACGGCCGCGCTCTCGATGGGCCGCGGGCCGTCGGCGCCGACGATGCACGGGACTTCCACCACGGCCTGGTCGTCGAGACCGGCGAGCACACCGCCGCCCGGCACGTTGAGGATCAGACGGGCCGACTGGTCGTAGGCGATCGCGCGCATCAGCGCGATCGCGACGTTCTCGTAGCCGCCCGAGACGAGGTCTTCCTCGTCACGGTCGCCCATGCCGGCGGAGTCGCGGTTGGTCGCCATGTAGGTGACCTCGCGCTCGTGGCGGCAGGCCTCCCACGCCGCGTGCGGGTGCGGGGCAGTCGCCGCGGCATCCCAGAACCCGGCCTGCTGGTCGAGCAGGTACCGCCCGCGGGTGGTCGCCGCGTACTGGTCGGCCTGCAGCACGTCGCGGCGGTACGAGTAGTAGTGCAGGTACTCGTTGGGCAGCGCGCCGAGCGTGCGGATCCAGTCGGCGCCGAACAGCGCACCCTCTTCGAACGACTCGATGCGCTCGGGAGAGGCCAGCAGCTCGGGCAGCAGGTCGACGCCGTCGCGGCGCAGGGCGGTGAGCCAGCCGAGGTGATTGAGACCCGCGTACTCGATCTCGACGTCAGCGGAGTCCCGGATGCCGAGAGCCCCGAGCGCGCGACGGGCCAGGCCGATCGGTGAGTCGCAGATACCGATCACGCGCTTGCCGAGCACACGACCCATGGCCTCGGTGACGACGCCGGCGGGGTTGGTGAAGTTGATGACCCACGCATCGGGGGCGACCCGCTGGATGAGCTCGGCGAGCCGCATGGCCACCGGCAGCGTGCGCAGCGCGTAAGAGATGCCGCCGAAGCCGACGGTCTCCTGACCGATGACCCCGTGCGAGAGGCCGATGCGCTCATCGGCCGCCCGACCTTCCATGCCGCCGACGCGGATGGCCGAGAACACGAAGTCGGCGCCGCGCAGGCCCTCCTCGGCATCCGTGTGCACGCTCACGCGCGGTGCGTCGGAGAAGTCGCGGGCCTGATCTTCGAGGATGCGGGCCATCGTGCGCAGCCGGGTGCCGTCGGTGTCGATGAGGGCGACCTCGTCGACGCGTCCGGGGTCGCGGTCCAGGAGGAGGGCGCGGTAGACCAGAGGGGTGCGGAATCCTCCGCCACCGATCATGGCAAGCTTCATGCGGTCACAATCTCGACATTCCGTCGGCCCAGGGACTCGACGATCGGGCCCTCGAGCGGCGCATCGGTGATGAGCCGCCGCAGGGCGAGGGGCAGGGCGATACGCCCGGCGCCGCTGCCGGGGAACTTGCTGTGGTCGGCGAGGACGGTCGCCGCGTCGCACGCGGCGAGCATGGCCTGCTTGATCGGGACCTGGGCGAGCGTGGTGTCGCGCAGGTCGCCCTCGGGAGACATACCGCTGACGCCGAGGAACGCGTGGTCGGCACGGATCAGACGCAGCGACTCGGTCGTGAGGTGGCCGGCGACGCTGCGGTAGACCGGATCGTAATCGCCCGGGAGCATCACGAGGTGCGTTTCGCGTTCGTCGCGCAGCACGTCGTAGATCGCCAGGTTGTTCGTGATGACGGTGACCGCGCGGCCGCGCAAGAGACGGGCGAGCTGCAGCGTCGTCGTTCCGACGTCGAGGATGACGGCCTGACCGTCACGGATGGTCGCGGCCGCAGCCCGCGCGATGCGCTCTTTGCCCTCGCGGTTGACGGGCTCGACGGTCGCGAACGGGGCGTCGCCCTCGCTCATCACCGCACCGCCGTGGGTGCGCCGGAGGAGCCCCGCGTCGTCGAGGCGCTGCAGATCGCGGCGGATCGTGGCGATGCTCGAGCCGGTGGCCTCGGCGAGCTCCGCGACCGTGGCCGCTCGGGCGGAACGAAGGTGCTGGAGGATCTCGCGATCTCTGACGTCTTTCATGGTTCGATCACCATAGCGCTCAAAATCGCTCAGTAACAAAATGTTTACACGCAAAAATTTGCGCGTTCATGATTGCTCGGTGCTATAAACGGTGCAACGCCCCCGGTCGTCACCGAAGAGAGGAGGGGCCGATGACAGTTGCATCCGGTCCCACCCCTCGCCTTCTGACGGCGGGGCAGCTCTTTCTCGATCTGGTCTTCGCCGACCTCGCCTCAGCCCCGCGCCTCGGTGAGGAGCACTGGACACCGGCTTTCGGCTGGGGTCCCGGTGGCATCGCGAACTACGCGATCGCCGCCGCCCGTCTCGGCGTCGACACCATGCTCTGCGCCGACGCCGGCGCCGACCCGATGTCTCGACTCGTGCGCGACCGTCTGGCCGACGAGGGCATCATCGACGGCGTCCGCGCGCGCACCGATTGGAACCTGCCCGTCACCGCCGCGATGAACTACGACGGCGACCGCGCTCTGGTCACGGGCGGTCGTCCCGCCGCCCCCCTGGCATCCCTCCTGCAGGATGCCCCCGTCACTCCCGTGGCAGCCCTGCACATCGACGACTCGGTATCGGAGTGGGTACGTGAGCGCGCTACGGCCGGCACCAAAGTGTTCGCCGACATCGGCTGGGATGCCGACGAGCGGTGGGATGCCACGGCCCTCGACGTGCTCGACGGCTGCCACGCGTTCCTCCCGAACGAGGCCGAGGCCCGCGCCTACACCCGCGCCCACGACGCCCGCACGGCCGCCCGCGCCCTCGCCGAGCGCGTCCCCCTCGCCGTCGTCACCCGCGGCGGCCACGGTGCCATCGCCGTCGACGCGGCGGCGGGCGACGAGGTCGAGATCGACGCCGTCGCCATCGACTTCGTCGATGCCACGGGCGCCGGCGACGTCTTCGGTGGGGCCCTCGCCGCCGCCGAGCTCACGGCCTGGTCACTGCGCGAGCGCGTGGAGTTCGCCACGCTCGTCGCCGCCATCACCGTGTCGCGCCCGGGCGGCGCGGCCGCTGCTCCCCGACTCGACGAGCTGCTCCCCTGGCTCGACGCTCACCCGGCGGCCGCCGACCCGGCGCGCTTCGCCTTCCTTCGCGCCGCGCTGCACGACGGCGCATCGCCCTTCGACGCCCCGCCCTCACACCGCACCCGAATCAAGGAGTGACCCACCCATGATGACCCTCACCCCGCGCCACCGACGCGCGCTCGGCACCGTCGCCGTCGCCGCCGTCGCCGCCGTGTCCCTCTCGGCCTGCTCTGGCGGCGCCGGCGGCTCGTCCGACGGCCCGATGACCCTCTGGACCTGGCCCGGCGGCCTCGGCGAGAGCGTCGTCGACTCGGCCAAGGCCCAGTTCCCCGACGCCAAGCTCGAGGTCACGACTATCGGCGACGACGTGAAGCAGAAGCTCGTGACCGTGTTCACCGGCCGCAGCGGCATCCCCTCGATCACCGGGATCAAGGGCGAGGACATGCCCTACTTCCTGCAGCAGGCCGACCTCTTCACCGATCTCAAGACGCTCGGTATCGACGACAAGCTCGCCGACTTCCCCGCTTGGAAGCTCGCCGAGGCCACGACTCCCGACGGCAAGCTCATCGGCCTGCCCACCGACATCGGTCCCACCGCGTTGTACTACCGCACCGACGTGCTTGCCGCGGCGGGCCTTCCCACCGACCCGGCCGCCGTCGCCGCCGCCACCAAGACCTGGGACGACTACTTCGCCTTCGGTAAGAAGCTCAAGGCCGCCACCGGCGCGTACCTCGAGGTCTCGATGGAAGACGTGTTCACGAAGGTCATGGGTCAGGGCGAGACGAAGATGGTCTCGCAGGACGGCGAGTTCCTCGGCGACAGTGCCCAGGTCAAGAAGGCCTGGGACACCGCGATCGAGGCGAACGAGCTCGGCCTGGTCGCCGGCATCCAGGACGGCAGCCCCGACTGGGCCGCCGCGGTCAACAACGGCTCGCTCCCGACCCTGCTCGGCGCCGCCTGGTACCAGGGCGACATGAAGAGCAACGCCCCCGACACCTCGGGCAAGTGGAATGTCACCGCGATGCCGGGCGGCCCGGCCAACATCGGCGGCTCGTTCCTGACCATTCCCGCCGCCACCGGCAACAAGGACGAAGCGATCAAGATCATCGACTACCTCCTCGACGCCGAGAACCAGGCCACCACGTACACCGAAGTGGGCAACTTCCCGTCCTCGACCGCGGCACTGAGCCAGCCTGCCCTGCAGCAGCCCGACCCGTTCTTCGGCGACCAGGTGACCACCGACGTCTTCAAGACGGCCTCCGAGAACATGCCGATCAGCTACACCAGCCCGATCGACAACGAGCTGCAGGCCCCCTTCATCACCGAGCTGACGAATGTGCAGTCGCAGGGCAAGGACCCGAAGCAGGCCTGGAACGACGCTCTGACCGCCGCCCAGCAGGTTTGGGAGCGCTCTAAGTGACATCCGCCACGCGCGTCATGACGGCCTCGGGGGTGCGCCCCAGCGCGCGCCCCCGAGGCCGGGGCCTGATCCGGCACTGGCCGATGTACGTGGCCATCGCCCCCTTCTTCCTGCTCTTCCTGGGCTTCGGCCTCTTCCCCACCGCCTACTCGCTCGTCCTGTCGTTCCAGGACTGGAACGGGCTGGGGGCTGCGAAGTGGACGGGCATCGACAACTACACCCGCCTTTTCACCGACCCCACGTTCTGGCTGTCGGTGCGCAACACCTTCGTCATCTTCGTCCTGTCGACGTTCCCGATGCTCATCATCGCGGTCGCCGTCGCCGCCATGCTGAACAATGCCGTGCGCTTCAGCACGGCCTTCCGCATCGCCTACTTCGTGCCGAACATCACCTCGGTCGTGGCGATGGCGGTGCTGTTCGGCTCGATCTTCGGCGAGAACTTCGGCCTCGCCAACTCCTTCCTGCACGCCCTCGGGCTTCCCGGGGTGCAATGGCTGTCGACGCCCTTCGGCATCCAGTTGACGATCTCGATCCTCATCACGTATCAGTGGACCGGGTACAACGCGATCATCTTCCTCGCCGGCATGCAGTCCATCGGGGGAGAGGTCTACGAGGCCGCCAAGCTCGACGGCGCCGGCCCCATCCGCAGCTTCTTCTCGATAACGCTGCCGCTTCTGCGCCCGACGATCATCTTCGTGCTCGTCGTCTCGACCGTGACCGGCATGCAGAGCTTCACCGAGGCCCAGGTGCTGACGGCCAGCTCGAGCACCACCAACCCGAACAGCGGCGGTGCGGGCCAGGGCGGTCTGACGATGGTCCTGTACTTCTACCAGCAGGCCTTCAGCTACAACCGCTTCGGGTATGGCGCCGCGATCGCGTGGGGCGTGTTCCTCATCGTCGTGATCTTCACCATCATCAGCTGGCGCTTCACCGCCGGCAAGAAGGAAGACAAGGCCCGCGCATGACCGTCACCACGCCTCCGCCCGCGACGATCACCGAGCACATCACGACCGCTGGCGTGCCGCTTCGCCGTCGTCGCAAGGTGACCCCGAGCCGTGTGCTCCTCTACGGCGTGCTCAGCGCCGGCGCGTTCATCTCGCTCTTCCCGCTGTACTGGCTCGTGGTCATGGCCAGCAACTCCACGAGCGACATCTACACCACGCCGCCGACGTTCGTCCCCGGGCCCCGCCTGTTCGACAACATCGGGGCGGTGTTCACCCGGATCGACTTCGCGGGCTCGCTCCTGAACACGGTGATCGTGGCGTGCAGCGTGACGTTCCTCGTGCTGGTGTTCGACTCGCTCGCCGCCTTCGCGTTCGCCAAGTTCGAGTTTCCGCTGCGCCGCACGCTGTTCACGATCACGCTCGTGACGTTCATGCTGCCGATGCAGCTCGCCGTCATCCCGCAGTTCATCACCATGACCAACCTCGGCTGGGTCGGTCAGCTGCAGGCGCTGATCGTGCCCGCGGCCGCCAACGCGTTCGGCATCTTCTGGCTGCGCCAGTACATGGTGTCGTCGATCCCCGACGAGCTGATGGATGCCTCGGTGCTCGACGGCGCGGGCTTCTTCCGTCAGTGGTTCACCGTGTGCCTGCCGCTGATCCGCCCGGGCCTGGGCTTCCTCGGCATCTTCACGTTCATCGCCGCGTGGAACGATTACCTGTGGCCGCTCGTCGTGCTGACCGACCCCAACCAGGTGACGCTGCAGGTCGCGATGGCCCAGCTGAACACCGCGTTCGGCCAGGACTACGGCATGGTCATGGCGGGAGCCCTGCTCGCGGTGCTGCCACTGCTCATCGTGTTCCTCATCGGTGCCCGCCAGTTCATCGGCGACATCGCCAAGGGCGCGATCAAGTGAGCGTGACCCTTCGTCCCGACCTGGTCCCCGTCTCCCCGGCCACGCGCGTGGTCACGTGCGCGGCCGACGAGATCGGCGAGGTCGCGGCGGACATCGTGGCGACCATCGCCTCCGACGGTGTGCTCGGCGTGGCCACCGGGTCGTCGCCGCTCGCGCTCTACGCCGCGCTCGTCCGTCGCCGCGCCGAGGGGCTCCGCACCGAGGGGTTGCGCCTGTTCGCCCTCGACGAGTACGTGGGGCTGAGCACCGACGACCCCCGCTCGTACGCCGCGTACGTGCGGTCCGTGATCGCCGAGCCGCTCGGCATCCCGGCCGAGAACGTGCGGGTGCCCCGCGGCTCGACCGACGCCGACGGCGCTGCCTATGAGCGCGCGATCGCCGAGGCCGGCGGCGTCGACGTGCAGGTCGTGGGCATCGGCCGCAACGGCCACATCGGCTTCAACGAGCCGGGTTCCAATGCCGAGACCCGTACGCGCGTGGTCGAGCTCGACGAGAGCACGCGTCGCGCCAACGCCGAGCACTTCGACGGCGACCTCACCCAGGTGCCGACGCACGCTCTCACCCAGGGCGTCGCGACGATCCTCTCGGCGCGGCGTATCGTGCTCGTGGCCGCGGGCTCTGCGAAGGCCGCCGCCCTGCGATCCGCCCTCGCCGGCCCCGTCACCGCCGACAACCCCGCCTCGTTCCTGCAACGGCATCCCGACGTCACCGTCGTGGCCGACCCCGACGCCCTCCGAGAAAACCGATGACCCACCTCGGCGACACCGCCCCCGGATCCGACAGCCGCCTGCCCCCGCGCGCCTGGCTGCGATCCGACGCCCCGGTCCAGAGCCTCGACGGCGACTGGGCCTTCCTGCTGCACGACGCCGACCCGGGCGACGACCTCGACGGTACGCCCCCGTTCGCGGCCGTCGACGCCGACGTCGCGGCGTGGGATCGCCTTCCCGTGCCCTCGCACTGGGGTCTGCACGGTCACGGCCACCCGACGTACACGAACATCCGGTACCCATTCCCGCTCGATCCCCCGCACGTGCCCGACGCGAACCCCACGGGCGATCACCGCCGCACTTTCGAGTGGCATCCCTCGTTCTGCCCCGGCGGCCGCACCTTGCTGCGCTTCGAGGGCGTCGAGTCACTCGCGACCGTATGGGTGAACGGCACCGAGATCGGCTGGTTCACCGGCAGCCGGCTCATGACCGAGTTCGACGTGACCGACCATCTCGTCGACGGCGATAACGTGCTCGCCGTCCGCGTGCACCAGTGGTCGGCCGCCAGCTACCTCGAAGACCAGGACCAGTGGTGGCTCCCCGGTATCTTCCGCAGCGTCTCGCTGCAGGGCCGACCCGCGAACGGCCTCGACGATGTCTTCGTGCGCGGCGACCGCGACCCCGCGACCGGCGCCGGAACCCTCGATGTGCGCCCCCGCGGCGGCTGGCCCGTGAGCGTGCGGGTGCCCGAGCTCGGCATCGATGAGACGTGGGCCTCGGAGGACGCGGTGGCCCCCCTCCCGATCCCCGCGGTCGACGCGTGGACGGCCGAGACTCCCCGCCTGTACGACGTCGAGGTGTCGACGGATACCGAGACGGTGCGCCTGCGCGTCGGCTTTCGCCGCGTCGAGATCGTCGGCGACCGGCTGCTCGCCGACGGTCGCCCGCTGATCTTCCGCGGCGTGAACCGTCATGAGACCGATCCCGATCGCGGCCGCGTGTTCGATGAGGACTACGTGCGCGGCGAGCTCGCGCTCATGCGCCGGCACAACATCACCGCGATCCGCACCGCGCATCAGCCCCCGCATCCGCGGGTGCTGGAGCTGGCCGACGAGCTGGGCTTCTGGGTCGTGCTGGAGTGCGACCTCGAGACCCATGGCTTCTGGGACGTCGAGTGGACGGGCAACCCCGCCGACGACCCCGCCTGGCGCGCGGCGTGCCTCGACCGCGTGCGCCGCACCGTCGAGCGCGACAAGAACCACGCGAGCGTCGTGATGTGGTCGCTCGGCAACGAATCGGGCACCGGGCGCAACCTCGCCGAGATGGCCGGGTGGATCCGCGAGCGCGACGACTCGCGCCCCATCCACTACGAGGGCGACTACGGCGGGGCGTACACCGACGTGTACTCGCGCATGTATCCGACTCTGGAGGAGATCGCCTCGGTCTGCGGAGAGCAGACCATGCCCGTGCACGAGATCGGCCCCGCCGAGGGCGCCCGCCAGCGGGCGAAGCCCTTCGTGCTGTGTGAGTTCGCGCACGCCATGGGCAACGGCCCCGGTTCGCTCGCCGACTACGAGTCGCTCGTGGAGCTGTACCCGCGCCTGCACGGCGGGTTCGTGTGGGAGTGGCGCGACCACGGCATCCGCACCCGCACCGCCGACGGCGTCGAGTTCTTCGCCTACGGCGGGGACTTCGGCGAGCCCGTGCACGACGGCGTCTATCTGATGGACGGCCTCGTGCTCTCGGACGGCACGCCCTCTCCCGGCCTCGGCGAGCTCGCCGCGGTGTGGGCCCCGGTCACGCTCGAGCACCTCGGCGAGCGCTCCTGGCGCGTACGGAACCGGC
This sequence comes from Microbacterium sp. SORGH_AS_0421, assembly GCF_030818635.1. Classification (NCBI taxonomy): domain Bacteria; kingdom Bacillati; phylum Actinomycetota; class Actinomycetes; order Micrococcales; family Microbacteriaceae; genus Microbacterium; species Microbacterium sp. SORGH_AS_0421. Next base: position 1,205,606 of record NZ_JAUTAO010000001.1, on the reverse strand, counting down.
AGCACACGCTCGACACCGGGCACCTCGAGTTGCGGTGGCGCGTCGAGGACGACGGCATCCGGGTCGCCTCGGGCTCCCTCGACCTGCCGACGCTGGCCCCCGGCGCCGAGAGCATCATCGAAGTGCCCGAGATTCCGGATGCCACGACAGAGCGCTGGATGACCCTCGAGGTCGCGCTGCGCGAGGAATGCGCATGGGCCCCGGCGGGGCACGTCGTCTCGCGCGCGCAGGCGCAGATGCTTGCCGCTCCCCTGCGCCTGGCACAGGCGTCGACCGGCGGCTGGCGCGGCGACGCGCTCGGCGACGCGGTCTTCGACCGCCGCGGCGGCCTCGTGCGCTGGCGCGACCTGGAGGTGTCGGGGCCACTCCCCGAACTGTGGCGCGCCCCCACCGAGAACGACCAGCTCGACGGTCAGGGCTCGTACGAGACCGCCGACCCGGCGCTCACCGACGGTCGCGGCGATGAGAGCACCCCGGCATCGTCGGTGCGGTGGCTCGAACGCGGCCTCGACCGTCTGCAGCATCGCGTGTTGTCGGTCGAGCGCACTGATCAGGGTCTCGTGCAGCGCGTGCGGTCGATGGCCGCGCATAGCGCGCAAGGCATCGAGACGACGTTCGCGTGGCGCCTCGACGGCGACGGGCTGCGGCTGCACACCGACATCCGCCCGTTCGGCCCGTGGGACTGCACCTGGCCGCGCGTCGGCGCACGCATCGGCCTGCCGGGCGCCCTCGCCGACGAGCGGGTGCGCTGGTTCGGCACGGGACCGACGGAGTCGTACAGCGATAGCGCCGAGGCCGCGTACGTCGGCCGCTTCGAGGCCGCCGTCGACGAGCTCGGCGTCGCGTACGGCCGCCCGCAGGAGACCGGGCACCGCCCCGGCCTGCGCGCGCTCGATCTCGGTCCCCTGCGCCTGCGCGCGGTCGCGTCGGGTTCGACCGGCCTGCCCGGGTTCCAGCTCGACCGCCACACCGCCCAGGAGCGCACCGGCGTCGCGCACGCGCACGAACTGCCGCCGTCGAGGGGGCTCTGGTTGTACCTCGACGCCGCCCAGCACGGTCTCGGCTCGCGGGCGTGCGGCCCCGATGTGCTGCCGCGCCACGCGCTGTGGCCGCGGGCGGTGTCGTGGACGGTGGTACTCGAGTAGCCCGACAGGGGCGCCGTGGTGCGCGTTTCTCGTCCCCGGCAGTGCACCAGCGGGTGGCCGACGGCATGCCGTCGGGGGTGACGACGACCGGTCGGGGCCCGGGCCACGCTCGACAGCGCAGCCCGGGCCGGTCGGCGTTACGCCGCGAGCGCCTTCGACAGGAAGGCGACGGCCTGAGCGATCGCCGCCTGCGCCGCATACGTGTCGTGCAGCGCGTTGACCATCACGAAGTCGTGCACGATGCCCTGGTAACGGACGGCGGTGGTGGGCACGCCCGCCTGACGGAGCTTGGCGGCATAAGCCTCGCCCTCGTCGCGGAGCACATCGGCCTCGGCCGTGATGACGAGCGCCTGCGGAAGTCCCGCGAGCTGATCGAGCGTGGCGCGCAGCGGCGACGCCGTGATCTGGGCGCGGTCGTTGTCGCTGGTCGTGTACTGATCCCAGAACCACTTCATGCCGTCACGCGAGAGGAAGTAGCCCTCCGCGAAGCGCTGGTACGACTCGGTGTCGAAGGCCGCGTCAGTCACCGGGTAGAACAGCACCTGCGCGGCGAGGTCGACGCCGCCGCGCTCCTTCGCGAGCAGGGTGAGCGCCGCGGACATGTTGCCGCCCACCGAGTCGCCCGCGACGGCGATGCGCGCCGCGTCGAGGCCCTTCGACTCCCCCTCGGCGACGATCCACTGGGCGGTCGCCCACACCTGCTCGATCGCGTGGGGGTACCGCACCTCGGGCGAGCGGTCGTATTCGGGGAAGACGACTGCGGCTCCGGTTCCCACCGCGAGGTCGCGCACGAGACGGTCGTGCGTGTGCGCGTCGCCGAAGACCCAGCCCGCGCCGTGGATGTAGATCACGACGGGCAGCACTCCGATCGCGCCCTTCGGGCGGACGATGCGGACTTTCACCGAGCCGCTCGGGCCACCCGGCACCTCGATCCACTCCTCGTCGATCTCGGGCTTGAAGATGGGGTCGTCCTGAACGCCGTCGACGGCGGCGCGTCCCTCGGCCGGCGGCAGCTGGTACAGGAAGGGCGGTTCGCTGGTGGCATCCACGAACTGCTGTGCGGCGGGTTCGAGGGCGATCTCGTGCGGGTTTCCGGACATGGTCGGGGCTCCTTCTTGACGACGGTTCTGCGAAGCGGGTTTGCGAGAACGATCGTTCTCACTCTCTGCTCCGACCGTAGAGAACGACCGTTCTCATGTCAAGTAGACTGCACGCATGACCGAGACCCGCGACCGCATCGTCGATGCCGCCGACGCCCTGTACTACACACGCGGCATCGGCCAGGTGGGGATGGATAGCGTTCGAGACACCGCCGGGGTTTCCCTCCGAGCCCTTTACAAGGAGTTCCCCGCCAAAGACGACCTGATCGTCGCGGTCCTCGACAAACGCCACGGCATGTGGACCGACGGGGTGACCGACGCCGTCGAGCGCATCGACGACCCCCGCGAACGGCTGCTGGCCGTCTACGACTACCTCGCGCATTGGTTCGACGAGGCGGACTTCCGAGGCTGCGGCTTCATCAACGCCTTCGGCGAACTGGGAGCCGCCAACCCGGGCGTCGCCCGCGCGGTGCGCGCGCACAAGGCCGATTTTCAGCGCTATGTCGGGCAATTGGTCGAGGCGGCGGGCGCTCCGGCCTTCCTCGCACCCCAGCTCGCCATCCTCGCCGAGGGCGCCCAGACCACCGCGGCGATCGCTGGAACATCCGAGGCCGCCGGTGCCGCGCGCGCGGCCGCGTCGACGCTCATCGACGCCGCCTTCGCACACGGCGGCCGCTGACGACGGCGGCTGTCAGGTCGACGAGAACCCGTCCGGTGCGACCTTCCGCAGGTCTTCCCAGGTGTCGATGTCGCGCGTCAGCGCGGGGTCGGCCCGCACCGACTCCACCCTCAGCCCGCCCAGGAGCGCCCGCATGGACGCGTCGCGCCCGCCCTCCGAGACACCGGATGCCGCCGCCCGCAGCGCGGCCGTCCGGTACCGGCCGATGAGCCACTGGTGCCGACCGTCGTCGAGACACGCGCCGTCCGCATTGTCGGGGACCGGACCGGAGAGAAGCGCCACCGCCGGACCGGCCGTCGGAAGATCGCAGGCGAGGACGAAGACCTCCTCGGCATCCACGTCACCGAGAGCGGCGACGATCGCGGCGACGGGGCCGCCGAACGGCGGATCTTCTCGCGTCCAGGTCACCTCGAGCACATCGTCGAGAACCGGGGCGACGACGACGACGCGTCGAGCACCGGCCGCTCGGACCGCGTCCACCGCCGTATGCAGCAACGTCCGCCCGCCCACGCGCAGCATCGGCTTCGTCGCCCCGTCCAGTCGTGAAGCCCGTCCCCCGGCCAAGAGGATGGCGTCGACGCTCACCATCGCGTGACCGTGACCAGCTCGCCCGCGACGAGGTCGCGCTCGCTCGGCGGGATGACCGCGAGCCCGTCGGCATCACCGAGGCCGCGCGTTCCGTGCGCGGTCGGCATGGCCGTCCATCGCGCGGCGTCGGAGCGGTCGAGGCGCACCGGCACGTACTGCACACGGCCCGGCCGCGCCCGGCGCCCCTCGGCGAGCGCGACACGCAGCGTCTCACGACCGAGATCGGCGTCGCCCTCGAGGGCGCGCAGTGCCGGGCGCACGAACAGCTCGAACGACACCGCGGCGCTCACGGGATTACCGGGCAGACCGAACAGCAGCGTGCCCGAGGGGGTGCGTCCGAAGCCCTGGGGCTTTCCCGGCTGCATGCGCACGCGGTCGAAGCGCATGAGGTCGCCGAGGGTGTTCTTCACGACCTCGTACGCGCCGGCGCTCACTCCCCCCGAGAACACCACGATGTCGGCTCCGGCCGCTTCGGCTGCGGCGATGGCCTGACGCGGCCCGTCGCCCTCGTCACCGACGCTCGTGCGCAGGACGATCTCGGCACCCGATTCCTCGGCGAGGCCTGCCAGCAGCACGCTGTTCGACTCGGGGATCTGACCGCGGCGGAGCGGGTCGCCCGCGGGTCGCAACTCCGAGCCCGTCGACACGATCGCGATCTTCGGCGCACGCGAGACCGAGACCGTCCCCACTCCCGCGGCAGCGATCGCGCCGAGTCGGGCGGCGTTCAGGCGCACCCCCTCGGAGACGACCAGTTCCCCCGCCCGCACGTCCGAGCCGCGGCGACGGATGTGCGCCCCGGGTCCGCGCGGAGCGGCGAGCACCGTGACCGCGTCCAGCCCCCCGGCGAGCCCGCGCGCGGTGTCCTCGAACGGAACGACCGCCGTGGCGTCGGTCGGTACGGCCGCTCCCGTCATGATGCGCGCGGCCTCGCCGGCATCCAATCGCGGATCCAGCTCGGTGCCCGCGGGCAGATCGGCGACCACGCGCAGAGTGGCGGACTCGGTGAGGTCGCGCACCGCGAATCCGTCCATCGCCGAGCTGTCGAAGCCCGGCACGTCGACGTTCGCGAACACGGGATGCCGCAGCACTCTGCCGCGGGCAGCGGCCACCGCCCGCGCTTCGGGCGCGAGCGGAACGACCTGCTCGAGAACCGCGACGAGGTGCTCGGCGACGTCGATCACGCGGCCGACCCGCAGAGGGAGAAAAGCATGCCCTCAGCGTAGGCGCGGGTCAGAGGTCGAAGCGGTGGGGGATCGCTTCGTCGCCGTCGCGGTAGGGCACGAATCCCATCGCGGCGTAGTACGCCAGCGCGGGTGCGTTGTCGGCACCGATGGTCGCGTCGATGTGGCGAAGACCCGCGGCTTCGGCGGCGGCGCGCGAACGGGCGAAGAGACTTCGGCCGATTCCGCTGCGCCCCACCTCGGGGTCGATGTGGGTGCCGATGATGCCCCATCCCTGCTCGACCCCGTAGGGGTTGCCGGGCCAGGCGCGCTTCAGGGACTGGAAGCCGACCACCGCCCCGTCGCGGTCGGCCACGGTGCAGGCGATCGAGTGCTCGGCGTCGAAGTACCGCTCCTCGACCAACGCCGCGTCGGACTCCCCCGACCGCAAGCCAGCGCGGTAGATCGCGTTCTGCACCTCGACCATCGCGTCGATGTCGGACGGGCGCGCCTCGCGGAACTCGATCATGCGGCCATCCTCTCAGCCCCCTCCGACACCGGCGGGCTCTGCAACCCCAGCCGGCGAGGGATCCCACCCGGATACCGTGGCCCCATGGACGAGGTGACCTACGACGAGGTCGGCGCGACCGCGGGCGACATGCCGCCGGGCTACCACCACGTTCGCGCGCGGCGCGTGATCGGCAGGGGCCCGGACGACTTCGCAGCGGCCGCCGACGCCCTGCTCGCCGGCGAAGCGCAGCGACGGGCGGGGGCCCGGGTCGAGGTGTCCGAGACGCCGATGCGGCTGGGCTCGCACGTGACGATGCGCCTGGGGCTCGGCATCCTGAGCGTGCGCATTCCGTGCCTGGTGGTCTGGGCCGAGCGGACCGAAACCACGGCGGGCTTCGCCTACGGCACGCTGCCGGGACATCCCGAACGGGGTGAGGAACGCTTCACCCTCACGCTCATGCCCTCCGGCGAGGTGGTTTTCGCCATCGCCGCGTTCTCGTCACCGGGGCGCTGGTTCACGCGCCTCGGCGCTCCGGTCGGTCGGCGGGTGCAGTCCTGGATGACGCAGCGCTACCTGCGCGCGCTCGACGCCCGCTGACCCCGCGCTCGGTCCGCCGTATACGCGCCGAAGGCCCCGCCGAAGCGGGGCCCGTGGCTCTCCGGCCGGGGTCAGGAGCGAGGACGCTCGCCGTCGGCGACCGACCGCACGCTGTCCGTCGCGGGGGTCTGCTCGCCGGCACGCACCTCGTCAGCGGCGACCGCGATGTCGATCGCGGCGTCTTCGAGAGCCTCGGCGACGACGTCGCTCACGTCCGTGCGATCTCCGACGGATGCGCCGGGACGCTCGGGCTCGAGGCCCTCGGTCACGCGATCCGCGGCGACGAAGTCGGACTCCGCGTCGGCCGCGACGACGCGCTCGCGCGCTTGGCGGGCCGTCTCGCCCACGGCGGCCGCGGCTCCCGCGGCGACGTCCTTCGTCTGCGATACGGCGGCGTCGATGGTCTCGGAGGCACTGGCTGCGAGGTCCTTCGATTTCTCGCGTGCGGCGTCGACGGCCGCCGACGCGCGACCCGCGACATCCTTCGCCCTGGCCTTCGCGTCATCGACTGCTTCCGAAGTGCGGGCGGCGACGGCATCCGCCCGCTCTTCCGCTTCCTCGACGACGTCGCGATCGAACGGCCCGAAGACCCCGGTCACGACGACGTCGACGGCGATGGTGCCGCGACCGAGCGGCTCAAGGGCCGACTTCACCGCGGTGCGCACGGCACCTGCGACGTCTCGCAGTTTGTGCGGGTAGTCGATGACGAGCGAGATGGTCGCGGTGACCGAGTCGCCACGACCGGTGTCGATCTTCACCCCCGGAGCGGCGCTGGCGAGACCGACCCGCTCACGAACGGCATCCGAAGCTCGTCCGACCAGGCTGCCGAGCGAGTGAACCCCCGGAACCGCGCCTGCGGCGGTCGCCGCCAGGGTCGCCGCAGCATCCAGGTCGGGCGGGTCGATGGTCGCATCGATGGTGGTCATGACGGCTCCTCGTGGGGTGTCAATGAACGCGAGTGTTGTCGCGTGCGAGCCGAGCGCGAAGGCCCGAGTGGATGGAGATGTAGGCGCGCAGATTCTGGCCCGTGATCGCGGCCAGGTTCGTGACCAACGTGTCGACGTGCTCGGCGACCTCGCGTGGCGAGGTGTTCTGGCGCGGCGTCACGGCCACGTGCAGCACGGACTGCTTGCCGACCTCGCCAGCGGTGATGCGCGATGAGAGGATCTCGTCACGCTCGCCCAGCGCGTTCTTCAGCGCTTCGGAGGCGAACCCATCCGTGACCGTGACGCGTCCCTCGTCGCTCGCGCTGCCGGTGGACTGCAACGGTGCGTGGCGGCGACCGCGCACGGCGGCCGAAGCGATCAGGACGAGCAGGATCACCAGCACCACGATCGCGGCGACGGCGCCCCAGCCCGCGGACTCACGGCCCAGCGACTCGAGCCAGCCCTGGAATCCGCCCATGACCGAGGTCCAGGCGTCCGTGCCGCCCGGGAGCAGCCCGACGGCGAGGGCGAGAGCGGCCAGGCCCAGCAGCACGACGGCGACCAGGAAGAGAAGGAAGCGGTTCAGACCGCGTCGCGTCGCGTTCATCGGGACTCCTCGGTGTCGGGTCGGTGCACGCGCAGGTGCGTGCGCACGGCGGGCGAGAGCTTGTACGAGGTGACTTCTTCGTCGACGATGCGCTGCAGTTGCGCCTCGTCGACCGGGATGCCGACCGGGGGACGAACCGTCACGTCGACGGAGCGGTGGGCGACGCCCACGACGATGTCCTCCCGGGCGATGCCCGACTCGTTGCTGAGGTGCTGGGCGAGGGCGGATGCCACGACGCCGTTGTCGACGACGACGGCACGTTCTCCCCATGACATCTCGTGGCGCGAGAGGCGGCCGGGCTTGAGCGCGAGGACGAGAACGATCAGGCCCACGACGGCGAGAACGACCCCGCCGACGATGAAGGCGACCGGCATGAGCGCGGTCGGTGCCGCGACGACGGCGTTCAGCGCTTCACCGGGGGCGACCAGCAGGGGCTGGGCACCGGAGAGGCTGAGGATGATCTCGACCGCGGCGTACGCGAGGGCGACGATCAACAGCGCGACCACGACGAGCATGGCGGTGGTGCGGGGCGAGTGGGTCTCGCGACGCACGACGGTGCGGAGCACGGTGTCAGTCATCACAGCACTCGCTTTCGCTGAGGGGTGGAGGCACCCGAGATGGTGAGGTCGACGCGCGAGATCTCGCGCCCGAACAGGTGGGCCAGACGCGAGCGCAGCTCGGTCTGGGCGACGCGCGCGGCCTCCAGCACCGGAGTCGCGGCGCGCACGGCCTCGGTGTCGTCGAGGCGGGGGACGGGGAACGGGGTCGTCACGCGCACCGCCGCGGTGTCGCGGGCCGAGACGATCTCGACGCGGACGCTCTTGGCATCCACTCCGACGATGTCGGCGGCGGCCCGCTCGGCCGTCTTCTGCAGTACGCGGTCGGAGATGGTCACCCGACCGGCGGGGAGGCCGGGGCCGGCAACCGCGGTACGGTTGCCGACCCCGGGGGAAGCGGTGACGGTGGTCACGATGTGCTCCGACCCTTGAAGGCGTTGACGATGTTGCCGAAGTCGAGTTCACCCGCCGTGATGCGAGCGACGACCACGCCGATCGCCATGAAGAGGGCGACGAGGATGAAGCCCCAGAAGCCGAAGATCAGAGCGCTGAGGGCCAGTACCAGGCCGGCGAGAGCGCCCTTGGTGGAGGCGCTCACTGGACGCGCTTTTCGTTGCTGTCGTCGTCGTTGTTATCGTCGCCCGGGATGTGGACGTCGTTCACGTCGACGTTGACTTCGACGACCTCGAGGCCGACGAGGCGGGTGATGGCACCGGCGACGCGGGTACGGACCTGGTCGGCGACCTCCTGGATCGGGGCGCCGTACTCGACGACGATCGTGATGTCGGCGGCGGCCTGCGTCTCGCCCACCTCGACCTTGACGCCCTGCGTCAGATCGGTGGCGTTGATCGCGTCACGGATGGCGCCGAGCGCGCGGGCTCCGCCGCCACCCAGGGCGTACACACCGGCGACCTCACGGGTCGCGATGCCGGCGACCTTGGCGACGACGCCCTCGGCGATCGAGGTCTTGCCCTCGACGGGAGTGTCCTGGCCGCGGCCGTTGAGCGGACGGTTCACGCGCGACGCCGACTGGGGGACGTTCTGCGCAGCGGGGGTGGTGGGGGCGTTCTCAGCCATGTCCGTGCCTTTCGAATGTCTGGACCCGGGTGTCCGGGGTGGGCGCTTCGGCCTACATGACTAAGACGTACCGGGTCGAGGAATCGTCACGTCGGACTTGAAAAAGTTCCGCGATTCTGTATTCGAGTGAATGCGGATAGCCGGAAACCGCAGGATCTCGAGGGTGTGCACGCTCTCATAGCTGGCTCATGCTGGCATCCCTTCGACCGGTTGATTCGTGGCGAAAGAGCCCCCGCGGTGTCGTAGGCCCGGCGTACGCTCGACCCATGTCCCCCTCCAGCTCTCCGGTTCGGTCCTGACATGGGCCGCCTGACCGCCTCGCGTCGCGTGACGCGCCTCACGCTCGACGGCGTGAACAGACAGAGACCGGATGCCGTGGCCGTCGAGGAACCGCTCGAGATCCGTGTCGCCGGCACGCCCCTGGCGGTGACGATGCGCACGCCCGGGCACGACGTCGAGCTCGCGGCCGGTTTCCTCGTCTCGGAGGGCGTGATCAGCCGGGGCGAGGACTTCGCCCGCGCGATCCACTGCGGCGGGCCGGGCACCGGGGGCGCCGACGGCAACACCTACAACGTCCTCGATCTCACCCTCGCACCGGGTGTGGCCCTGCCTTCCCCCGACATCGCGCGCTCCTTCTATACGACGAGCTCGTGCGGGGTGTGCGGCACCGCCTCGATCGAGGCGGTCGAGAAAGTGTCGACGTACGACGTGTCCACCGACCCCTTGTCCGTCTCGGCACACGAGGTCGCCGCGTTCCCCGATCGCCTGCGCGAGCAGCAGAAGACCTTCGACAAGACCGGCGGCCTGCACGGTGCGGCCTTGTTCGAGGCGACCACCGGAGAGCTGCTGGTCGCCCGCGAAGACGTCGGTCGCCACAACGCCGTCGACAAAGTCGTGGGCTGGGCCGTACTCCACGATCGGCTCCCGTTGCGCGAAACGGTGCTGCAGGTCTCGGGCCGCGTCAGCTTCGAGCTCGTGCAGAAAGCCGTCATGGCAGGCATCCCGATGCTCTCCGCCGTCTCGGCGCCGTCGTCTCTCGCGATCGAACTCGCCGAGCGCGCCGGGCTGACCCTCGCCGCCTTCGTGCGCGGCAACAGTATGAACCTCTACACGCGCGCCGACCGTGTCCGTGTACCCGAGCCCGCGGCGTCCACAACCCCCTCCACCCAGAAGGTGGCGAGCGTACGCTGACGACCAGCGCTCGGTGTGTAGATGCCACCGACTCGGCGCCGAGATCCACGGAGGGTGAACATGGGTGAATCGTTCGGACTGATGACCGAGGAACCGCGCCAGGGCGGCCTCGGCCCGCGCATCGACGGCGAGTGGTCGAGCACCGGTCCCTACGAGCACCCCGCGGCCGGCTGGGGCGCGGCGCTGACCGTCGGCAAGGTGCTGCTCGAACAGCGCCAGCCGGTCGCCGGCACCAAGGCCATGTTCACCATGAACCACCCCAAGAGCGGCTTCGACTGCCCCGGGTGCGCGTGGCCCGACGACAAGGGCGTCACTCTCGACATCTGCGAGAACGGCATCAAGCACGTCACGTGGGAGATGACCCATAAGCGCGTCGGCAAGGAGTTCTTCGCCGAGCACTCGGTGAGCGAGCTGTCGCAGTGGAGCGACTTCGAGCTCGAGGACGCCGGTCGCCTCGTCGGCCCCATGGTCTACGACGCCGAGACCGACCACTATGTGCCCATCTCGTGGAACGACGCGTTCCGCATGATCGCCCACGAGATCACCGCACTGGACTCCCCCGACCAGGCCGCGTTCTACACCTCCGGCCGCCTGAGCAACGAGGCGTCCTTCCTCTACCAGCTGTTCGCGCGCGAACTGGGCACGAACAACCTCCCCGACTGCTCGAACATGTGCCACGAGGGGTCTGGCCGCGGGCTCACGGCATCCCTCGCCACGGGCAAGGGCACCGCCGACCTCGAGGACTGGGAGAACGCTGACGCACTGTTCATCCTCGGCGTGAACGCCGCCTCGAACGCCCCGCGCATGCTCACGAGCCTCGCCGAGGCGATCGACCGCAGCGCGCAGATCGTGCACGTCAATCCGCTGCGCGAGGTCGCCGGCACCCGCACGATCGTTCCGCACGAGATCGTCGACATGGCGACGTTCCACAGCACACCGACCAGCACGATGAACCTTCAGGTGCGCCCGGGCGGCGACCTCGCGCTGATCCGCGGCATGGCCAAGGTCGTGTTCGAGGCGTCCGAGACCGACCCCACCGCCCTCGACCAGGCGTTCCTCGATCAGTACACGACCGGGCTCGATGCCTACCGCGCACTCGTCGAGGCGACGAGCTGGGACGAACTGGTCGAGCAGGCCGGCCTGACAGAGGCCGAGATCCGCGCAGCCGCCGACGTCTACCTCGCCTCGAGGGCCTGTGTCATCAGCTGGTGCCTGGGCGTGAGCCAACACCAGCACGGCGTCGACACCGTGCGCGAGATCGTCAACCTCCTCCTGCTGCGCGGCAACGTCGGCCGCAAGGGCACCGGTCCCTCCCCCGTGCGCGGCCACAGCAATGTGCAGGGAAACCGCACGTGCGGCATCAACCACAAGCCCACCGAGGACTGGCTCGCCAAGCTCGACGAGGTGTGCGGCATCACCTCACCCCGCGAGCCCGGCCTCGACACGGTGCACACGGTGGCGGCCCTGCACCGCGGCGACCTCAAGGTCTTCCTCGGCATGGGCGGCAACTTCGTCCGCGCCGCTCCCGACACCACGCTCACCGCCGAGGGCATGAGCCGGTGCGAGTTGACCGCGCACGTGAGCACCAAGCTCAACCGCAGCCACCTCACGCACGGCAAGAAGGCCCTGATCCTTCCGTGCCTCGGCCGCACCGAGCGCGACGAGCAAGAGACGGGGCCCCAGTCGATCTCGACCGAGGACGCCATGAGCTCCGTCATGCTCTCGCTCGGATCCCGCAAGCCCGCGTCGCCGCACCTGCTGAGTGAGCCCGAGATCATCGCGCGCATCGCGCGAGCGACCATGCCCGATTCGGCGACGCCGTGGGAGTGGTACGTCGGCGACTACGACCGCATCCGCGACACGATGGCCAAAGTTCTGCCCGGGTTCGAGGGATTCAACGAGCTCGTGCGCCAGCACTACGGCTTCCGAATCCCCCAGCCGGCTCGCGAGCGCGACTTCCAGACGCCGTCCGGCAAGGCGGAGTTCTCGGATGCCGAGCTGCCCAATGTCATCCCCGAAGAGGCCGACGTGCTGGTGCTGCAGACCATGCGTTCGCACGACCAGTGGAACACCACCATCTACTCGGCCGACGATCGCTACCGCGGCGTCCGCAACATCCGCGAACTGGTGTTCATGAACCGACGCGACATGAAGGAGCGCGGCATCGCCGAGGGCGACCTCGTCGACATCGTCGCCACCTCTCGCGACGGCTCGGTCCGCAGTGTCACGGCGTTCCGCGCGCTGGAGTACGACACCCCGCGCGGCAGCGCCGCCGGGTACTTCCCCGAGTTGAACGTGCTGCTCGGCCCGGACGACTACAGCCGTCAGAGCGACCAGCCGCTGATGAAAGACATCCGGGTGCGGATTGCGAAGACCGGAGGCTGACGCAGGGTTCGCGCGACAGAATCGGACCGTCGCCCGAGAGTCATCCGGTTTCGGCAGTGGCCCACGACGCAGACGCGTCGATCCGCTACCGAGACCACCGGGGCGCGGGCCCGCAGCGACGACTCAGAGGTCGAGTTGCCAGAGGGCTTGCGTCGTCGTGACGCGCAGTGCGTCGGCAGGGTCGGTGAGGGCGTGCTCGGCGCCGACGACCTCGCTCATCGAGAAGACCCGCGAGCCGGCGGCATCCGCGGCGACGACCCCCGCGATGACGATGGCCGGCACCCGGTGGCGCGCGGCGACCGAGAGCACGTGCCCCGGCCCCTTGCCTGCGATGCTCGTCGCGTCGAACGTGCCCTCCCCGGTGAGGGCGAGATCCGACTCGGCGAGCGCTTCGCTCAGCTCGAGCGCCTGCGCGACGTAGGCCGCACCGTCGACGACCTCTGCACCGGCCGCGAGGAGAGCACCCGACAGACCACCGGCGGCCCCCGACCTCGGCACGATCGAAACGTCCAGTCCGAAGCGCTCGGCCCAGTCCGCGGCATCCGCCCGCAATCGCTCCGTCAGGCGCTCGACGAGTGCCGCGTCGGCGCCCTTCTGCGGACCGAACACCTTGGCCGCGTGGACGAACGTCGTGGTCGTGTCGGTGAGCACCGTCACCTGCCCGGGAGCGAACGGCACGTGGTCGCCCAGCGCCTCGATCGCGCCGCGGCCGCCGTCGGTCGCGGCGACGCCGCCGGTCCCCACCACGATCCGGACCGACCCCGAGTCGAGGGCGAGCCTGATGAGCTCGCCGACGCCCCGTGTCGTCGCGCCCCAGGAGTCGTTGGCCTCCGTACCCCCAGCGAGGACGAGCCCGGATGCCGCCGCCGACTCGATCACGGCGGCTCGGCCGTCGAGCCGCCAGGCGGCACGCACGGGTTCGCCGAGCGGTCCGGTCACCTCGTCGGAGACGTTCGCCCCGCCCAGGGCGTCGAGAGTACCGTCTCCCCCGTCGGCCATCGGCACGATCGCGATCTCGGCGCCGGGCCACCGCTCGCGCACAGCCAGGGCCATGGCATCCGCCGCCTCACGCGCGGTCAGCGTGCCCTTGAACTTGTCGGGGGCGATGACGATGCGCATGGTCTTTCCTCCGCTGACTGCGGACGGTGCAGCCCCGTCCATCTTGCCCGAGCCACCTCCACACCTCGGCGATCCGCACATCCTCAGCCCGAATGCGGGGAACCCGGCTGACTTTCCGCGGATCGCTGAGGTTATGCCCCCGGCTGCCATCGACCCCGGGCATGTCGGTGGACCCAACTAGACTGACTCCCGTCCGGCCCCTGCGATCTTGGAGCTCAGCCGCGTGACCACCCCGAACCCCGCCGCCCGTACCGCCCTCGCCGATACGGTTGAGAACGCGATCGCCACGCCCGAGAAAGAGCAGCCGTACGGCGCCCTCGGCCTCAAGAGCGACGAGTACGCCCAGATCCGCGAGATCCTGGGCCGTCGCCCCACGAGCGGTGAGCTGGCGATGTACTCGGTCATGTGGAGCGAGCACTGCTCCTACAAGTCGAGCAAGATCTATCTCCGTCAGTTCGGCCAGAAGGTCAGCGACGAGATGAAGACGCGCCTCATGGTCGGCATGGGCCAGAACGCCGGCGTGGTCGACGTGGGCGACGGCTGGGCGGTCACCTTCAAGGTCGAGTCGCACAACCACCCCAGCTACATCGAGCCCTTCCAGGGTGCGGCGACCGGCGTGGGCGGCATCGTCCGCGACATCATCTCGATGGGCGCGCGCCCCGTCGCCGTCATGGACCAGCTGCGCTTCGGCGCCATCGGCCACCCCGACACCCCGCGCGTCGTGCACGGCGTGACCAGCGGTATCTCGTTCTACGGCAACTGCCTCGGCCTGCCCAACATCGGCGGCGAGACGGTGTTCGACGCCGTCTACCAGGGCAACCCGCTCGTCAACGCCCTCGCGGTCGGCGTCATGCGCCACGAAGACATCAAGCTCGCCAACGCCACCGGCGTCGGCAACAAGGTCGTGCTGTTCGGTGCCCGCACGGGCGGCGACGGCATCGGCGGCGCCAGCATCCTGGCATCCGACACCTTCGCCGACGGCGGACCCACCAAGCGTCCCGCGGTGCAGGTGGGCGACCCGTTCGCCGAGAAGGTGCTCATCGAGTGCTGCCTCGAGCTCTACCGCGACAACCTGGTCGAAGCCATTCAAGACCTCGGTGCCGCGGGCATCTCGTGCGCGACGAGCGAGCTGGCCGCCAACGGCGACAGCGGCATGAAGGTCGAACTCTCGAAGGTGCTGCTGCGCGACCCCTCGCTGACTCCCGAAGAGATCCTCATGTCGGAGTCGCAGGAGCGCATGATGGCGATCGTCGCGCCCGAGAAGCTCGACGCGTTCCTCGCCGTCGTCGGCAAGTGGGACGTCGAGACCAGTGTCCTCGGCGAGGTCACCGGCGACGGCCGCCTCGTCATCGACTGGTACGGCGAGCGCATCGTCGACGTCGACCCCTCGACCGTCGCGGTCGATGGCCCCGTCTACGAGCGCCCGGTCGCTTACCCCACCTGGATCGACGCCCTGCAGGCAGATTCCGCCGCAAAGCTCTCTCGGGCGACGGATACCGAGACCCTTCGCGACCAGTTCACGACCCTCGTGGCGAGCCCCAACCTCGCCGACACCTCGTGGATCACGAACCAGTACGACTACTACGTGCTGGGCAACACGGCGCTGAGCTTCCCCGACGACGCCGGCATGATCCGCGTCGACGAAGAGACCGGCCTCGGCTTCGCGATCGCCACCGACTGCAACGGCCGCTATAACCAGCTCGATCCGTACAACGGTGCGAAGCTGGCGCTGGCCGAGGCGTACCGCAACGTCGCCGTCACGGGAGCTGTGCCCACCGCCGTCACCGACTGCCTCAACTTCGGCAGCCCCGAGAACCCCGAGGTCATGTGGCAGTTCAGCCAGGCCGTCGAGGGTCTGAGCGACGGCTGCCTCGAGCTCGGCATCCCGGTCACGGGCGGCAACGTCTCGTTCTACAACCAGACCGGCGACCAGCCCATCCATCCGACCCCCGTGGTCGGCGTCCTCGGCATCATCGACGACGTCGCCGCGCGCATCCCGAGCGGCTGGCAGGATGCCGGCGAGAACCTCTACCTGCTGGGTGTCACCGCCGATGAGCTCGACGGCTCGCAGTGGGCCGGCACGATCCACGACCACCTCGGCGGGCGCCCGCCGAAGGTCGATCTGGCACAGGAGCGCAAGCTCGCCGAACTGCTGCAGGCCGCGGGCTCGCAGTCGCTCGTCTCGAGCGCGCACGACCTGTCGTCGGGCGGCCTCGCGCAGGCCCTCGCCGAGGGCGTGATGCGCTTCGGCGTCGGCGCGCGCGTCTGGCTCACCGAGCTCATGGAGCGCGACGGTGTGGATGCCACGGCCGCCCTGTTCAGCGAGTCCACCGGCCGCGTGCTGGTCAGCGTCCCCCGCGAGGAAGACGTGAAGTTCCGGGGCCTGTGCGACGGCCGCGGCTACCCGGTGCTGCGCATCGGCGTGACCGACGTCGAGCCGGGCACCGAGGCATCCCTCGAGATCCAGGACGTCTTCACCGTCCCCGTGTCGGAGCTGCGCCGCCTGTCGACCGAGACGCTGCCCGCCGTCTTCGGGCCGACCGTCTCGGAGCCGGTGGTCTGAGGCCTCCCGCCCCACCCCCGCCCCCGGCACCTCGAGAGGAGACGCGCGATGACCGATGACGACGACGACATGACCGTGTTCAGCGACCAGCGTCAGAAGCGCGTCAAGATCACCGCGTGGATCGTGATCGGCGCGCTCGTGCTCACCGGCGGCGGCGCCACGGTGATCTCGCTGATCCTCGGCTGAGGCCGCCCGATCCTCGCGTGAGGAGCCACTTCCTGCCGCGGAGAGCCGCCGGGGCGACGGAGCGGCCCCGCACGGTGGTGCACGCGGGCTGACCGCTGCGGGTTCCGGCCCGACGCCCAGCCCGCTGTCGGAGGCCCGGCATAGCATGGGGACCGTGGAACCGCTGATGGCCCTTCTGGTCGACTGGTGGTGGATCGGCCCGGCAGCGGCCGGTGCGGGCACCGTCGGCTGGCTCGGCGTGCGCCGTTCGCGCCAGCACGCGCTTCCCGCCGGTGCGACGACCACGACCGGTCGAGCCGTCCGCGCCTGGTCGACGCGTCCCCTCGGCAAAGCCGCCGCGCGCCGCCTCGAACTCGACGCCGCCGTGCTCGACCTCCAGGTCGCGCGCACCGCCGTCACCCGCGGACGCGCCGACGTCAAGGTCGCCGACGCCGAGGTTGTCCGCGCCCAGGCCGAGCGGGCGGCATCCCGGGTCTCGTCCGACGCCGTCTCCGCGGCTCGCGGCCGCCTCACCGACGCGCAGCGCGACTTGCGGGCCGCGATGGCCGAAGTGCGCGCCCGCCGCGCCGGGGTGAAGGCCGCCAAGGCGATGCTGCCGGCGATCCGCTCGGGCAGCGCGCCGCTGCCCGTCGCCCGTCTGCTGGCCGAGCACGACGCGATCCTCGCGCGGTGGATGGCGTACGAGACCGACCCGGGTCTCGCCATCGACTATCCGCAGATGAGCGACTCCCGCTGGCCCCTTCTCGCCGACTTCCTGCGCGCGCACGAGAAGGCGCAGTGGCTGCGCCCCGCGTCGGTGCAGACGCGGCTCGAGCCGGCCGACTTCCTCGCCTATCGCGACGCCGTGCGCCGCGCCTCCCACGCCTTCGACCGCGCCGAGCGGGCGGCGCGCCGCAACGAGGGCGAGCAGCCGAGCGTCGAGGGCAACGACGCATGGAGTCGCATGGCATCCGATCTGGCCGAGACGGCCCAGCGCGCCCTCGCCCGCTCGATGGAGTCGATGGGCCGCGCGGCCGCCCGCAACTGGAGCGAGCGCGGTGCTAGACGCGCGCAGAAGAAGACTCCGGATGCCGGCGGCCCCCCGCCGCGGTCCGGTCCGGTGTGGCCTCCTCCCGCACGCGATCGGCCGCCCACGTCGTCTTCCTGAGAACCGCTGGGAGGAGCGGCGTAGCATGACGCTGTGGAGCACTTCTGGACCTTCGCCGGTAGCTACTGGTGGCTCGTCTTCCCCCTCTTCGGGATGACGATGGGAGCCGTCAACGCGCGCGTGAAGCACCGCGAAGTCACCGCCCGCCGCCGCCACCGGGAACAGCTCGAGCTGATCCGCGCACAGGGTGGCGCGGTCGCCGTCGCACCCACGAGCACCGTCGCCGCCGATGGACAGCAGCGCATCATCGCGGCACAGGATGCCGTCACCCACCGCTGGCTCGAGTACGAGCTCGACGCGTCCAAGCTCATCTCCTACCCCGCGATGAGCGACGGGCGTCAGCCCCTCACCGCCGCGTTCCTCCGGGCCAAGAAGGCGGCCGACAATCTGCGTCCCGACGACGGCGAGACGCTCACGCCCGAACGGCTGCGCGAATACCGCGACGCCGTCACCGACTACGAGGTCGCGTTCGAGGTGGCCGAGCGCGACGCGCGCCGCGTGAAGGACGCGGCCTTCACCCCCGACGAACGCAAACGCCTCGACACCGCGAAGCAGTTGCTCACCGTCGCGACCGACCAGGCCGCCACCCCGAACGAACGCCAGCTCGCCTACAAGCGCGTCCGCGAAGAGCTCGACGGACTGATCCTGCTGTCCAACGAGGCCGTCGACGTGCTCGAGAAGAAGGTGGCCCTCGAACTCCCGCGAACAGCGACCGCGCCCCCGGCATCCGCGCCCCCGGCCGAGACCGCGCCCGGCTCGGCCGCCTGACCGCGCTCGCGTCCGGGGGCTGGTGCGCCCCGAAATCGGAGAACCGCAGCAGAATCGGATGCCGAGACCCCTGGCATCCGATTTCAATGCGAATCTCCGATTCCACGAAAGCCGCAGCACACGCCTCAGCGCGCGCGACGGATCCGCACCGGCCCCCGGGCGGTGGTGACGTCGACGACCTCGCCCCTCTGGGTCACCTCGACCTCGCCCCGCTCGACCAGCGAGTGCGCCGCATCGCGTGCGGGCTGCATGAGGTCGCGCCAGTCGTCGCCGCCGACCGCGCGGGCGGCCTCCGACGGGCAGATCGTCTTGCTAGCGTCGCGCGCCGCGAGCAGTTCGCGGATGGATGCCACGAGCCGAGGATCTGCACCAGATGACGGGGCCATCTGTCCAGTGTCCCTCCGCGCCGGGGCGGCAGGGCCAGAATGACCCGGTGATCACCGAGCGCCACTCCCCCGACCTGCCCGGACGCGCCGTCATCGCGCAGCGCTGGAATCGCGCCGTCTTCGTGCACTGGCGCGTCGATCCGGCCGAGGTCGCGCCGCTCCTGCCGCCGGGTACCCGCCCCGACGTGCACGACGGTTCCGCGTGGGTGGGTCTCGTGCCGTTCGTGCTGAGCGAGTTCCGGTTCCTCCCGCTGCCGCCGGTGCCGCTTCTCGGGACCTTCACCGAGATCAACGTCCGCACCTACGCCGTCGACGATCACGGCCGCCGCGGGGTCGTGTTCCGCACACTCGAGGCCGAGCACCTCGCTCCCGTCCTCGCCGCGCGCGCCCTATTCGGCCTGCCGTACCGCTGGGCCCGGACGGGGGTGCGCACCGAGGGCTCGCGCATCGAGTTCCGGTCTCGGCGCCACGGGGCGCGGCATCCGGCGACCCGGGTGCGGGCGACCCTCGGCACGGACACGGTCGACACCCCCTTGTCGCGTTTCCTCACCGCCCGCTGGGGCTTCCACGAGCGACACCTCGGCCGCACGATCTGGGCCGCGAACGCGCACGAGCCCTGGCCGCTCGTCAGCGCCGAGCTCGACGTGCTCGACGACGACCTCGTCGCCGATTCCGGCTTTCCCCAGCTCGCTGGACGCACGCCCGATTCGGTGCTGGCGATGCCCGCCGACCACCCCGGCTTCATCACGCGTTTTACGAGAGCTCACGCGATCGAGTGAACCCGCGGCCAACGGGCCCATACGACGAAGCCCCCACGACGACGCCCCCTTCACCTCGAGGGCGAAGGGGGCGTCGTGGAGCGAGAGGTCAGTCGCGCTGCGTCGAGAACGCCGAGGGGTTCTTCTCGAGCCAGGCGTCCACGGCCTCGGCCTCGCGGCCCTCGCCGTACTCGTTGACCACGAGGTCTTCGAGCGAGCCGTACTGCTCGTCGTCGAGCTGGATGCCCTTGATCAACTCAGCGGCATCCGGGTACTTCTCTTCGAAGCCCGAGGTGCCGAGGAAGTGGAGGGCCTCGGGTTCGCCCATGAGGCCCTGCGGGTCTTCGAGGTCCTTGACGTCGTAGGCGTCATTGGCCCAGAACGGACGCCACAGCGTCACGGCGATGTCCTTCTTCGCCGCGATCGCGTTGTCGAGCTCGGTGAGCATCGCCGCGGTGGAGGACGTCACCAGCTCGAACTCGCCGTCGAGACCGTAGCCGGGAAGCATGGTCTCCTGCGTCTGGGTGGTGAGGCCGGCACCCGGCTCGATGCCGTAGATGCGGCCGTCGAAGCGCGCGGCGTTGCCCTTGAGCTGGTCGATCGAGTCGATGTCGACGTAGCTCGGCACCGCGATCGTGAGCTTGGCGTTGTCGTAATACGCGCCGAGGTCCTCGATCTTGTCGCCATAGCGGTCCATGTACGACTTGTGCGTGAGCTCGGGCCAGGCCGACGGGTAGATGTCGACGTCGCCCTGGGCGAGACCGGTGTAGAGCGGGCCCGCCTCGGTAAGGGTCTGCATCTCGACCTTGTAGCCGAGCTTGCCGAGCTGGTCTTCCAGCAGGTAGGCCGTGCTGAGACCGTCGGTCCACGAGGGTAGGAAGCCGAGCGTGATCGTGCCCTTCTCGCCGCCGTCGCCCGAGCCGCCTTCGGCCATGTTCCCGCTGGCGCAGCCGCCGAGCAGCAGGGCGCCCGCGGCGCCGAGGGCGAGAGCAGAGGTGAGGTGTCGCTTGTTCATTGCTGTGTTCTCTTCCGTTTCGTATGTGATTCCGTGGGTGCTTCCCCGGGTGAGGGGTCGTTCGCTGTCGCCGAGAGCTCGCCTGTGCGACGGAAATCGACCCCTCGCGCCGGAGAACGAGGGAGGGATGCCGGGACTCAGCGCCCCGACGACACCGGCGCGCGACGCGGCGAGGCCTTCTCGCGCTCGGCCTCGCTCGCGGCATCCGCCGAGGTGGTGTCGACGTGCGATGCCGCAGTGGCTCCGGCGGTGACGGCCGCGGCGGAACGCACGGCCCGGCGCCGAGCCAGCACGCCCAGCAACGAACCGCGGTTGTCGGCCCGGTTGCCGAGGGCAGCAGTGAGCCGGTCGAGGTACACGGCGAGGACGACGACGCTCAGGCCCGCCTCGACGCCCTTGGGCAGGTTGACCGTCGAGATCGACTGCACGACCTCTTTACCCAGGCCGTCGGCCCCGACGATGCCGGCCACGACCGCCATCGACAGCGCGAGCATGATGACCTGGTTGACGCCCGCCATGATCGTGGGCATCGCGAGCGGGAGCTGGATGCCGCGGAGGATCTGCCCGGGGGTGGCCCCGAACGCGTGTCCCGCCTCGACGGTCTCGGAGTCGACCCCGCGGATGCCGAGCTCGGTCAGACGCACCCCCGGGGGCAGAGCGAAGATGACGGTGGAGACCACGCCGGGTACGACACCGATGCTGAAGAACGTGATCGCCGGGATCAGGTAGACGAAGGCGGGCATCGTCTGCATGAAGTCGAGGATCGGCTTGAGCACCGCGCGGACGGTGGCGTTGCGTGCCGACCAGATCCCCAACGGCACCGAGATCGCCACGGCCACGATGGTGGCCACGAGAACGAGCGCCAGCGTCTGCATCGCCGTGACCCACTGGCCCATCGCGAGGATCAGGGCGAAGCCGATCACGGTCCCGAGAGCGAGCTTCCACGAGCGCAGGAGCCACGCGAGAGCCGCCGCGACGATGATGACCACGACGATGGGAGCGGCAAGCAGCACGTCGCTGAGCCCGCCGACGAGAAAGCGCACGATGAGGGCGACGACGTCGAACAGGCCCGAGAGGTTGTCGCGGACCCAGTCCACACCGGCATCCACCCATGAGCCGACCGGAATGCGGAAACCATCCATCAGCGCACCTCCTCGGTCTCGGATGCCGGGACCCCGGCATCGACGGGGGTCCCGTCGAGCGCCGCGTCGATCTCGGCGGAGGGAAGGGGCTGGGGCAGCACGGTGATCTCCTCGGTGGCGGTGGGACCGGGGCCGAGAGCGGCGAGCAGCGTCACGCGCGGGATGACTCCCGCGAGGCGACCGTCGGCGTCGAGGACGGCCAGGGGAAGGGGCGATTCGACCGACGGCACGAACAGGTTCATCAGCACGTCGTCGACGCCGACGCTCTGCGGCAGCGGCTTGAGCTTGCCGAGCAGCGAGTTCTCGCCGGCACGCACGAGCTTGATGGCATCCCGGTCGGTGATGATGCCGAGCGGCTTGCGATCGCGATCGGTGACGTAGACGGCCGACATGTAGGCGTCGCGCATCTGGCGAAGCGCCGTGCGAGGGCCCGCGGAGGCGTCGACACGGGGGCGCGGGCGCTCCATGACGTTGCCGGCGGTGAGCACGCGAGCGCGGTCGACGTCCTGCACGAACTGCTCGACGTAGTCGTTCGCCGGGTCGGTGAGGATGTCCTCGGGCGTGCCGATCTGGACGATGCGCCCGTCGCGCATGACGGCGATGCGGTCACCGAGGAACATCGCCTCGTTGAGGTCGTGGGTGATGAAGACGATGGTCTTCTTCAGCGTCCGCTGCAGCTCGAGCAGCTGCTCCTGCATCTCGCGGCGGATGAGGGGATCCAAGGCGCTGAACGCCTCGTCCATCAGCAGGATGTCGGTGTCGGCGGCGAGAGCGCGGGCGATGCCGACGCGCTGCTGCATCCCGCCGGACAGAGCGGAGGGCAGCTTGTCGCCCCAGCCCTCGAGGCCGACGAGCGCGAGGATCTCGTTCGCCTTCGCGAGGCGCTCGGCCTTGCCCACGCCCCGGAGCTCGAGGGGGTACGCGACATTCGCCGCGACCGTCCGGTGCGGCAGGAGCGCGAAGTGCTGGAAGACCATCGCGAGGCGGTCGCGTCGAAGCGAACGCAGGCGCGAGGCGCCGACGCCGGTGAGGGCGTCGCCCTTCACCTCGACGGTGCCGGCGGTGGCCTCGTGCAGGCCGTTCAGCATGCGGATGATCGTGGACTTGCCGGAGCCGGAGAGACCCATGATGACGAAGATCTCGCCGGGGAGCACCTCGAAGCTGGCGTCGATGACGGCGGCGGTCCCGTCGTCGGCCACATCTTCGCGACGGGCGCCGGAGCGGAGCTTGTCGACGGCGGCCTGAGGGGCGCGGCCGAAGACCTTGAAGAGATTCTTGGCGGCGAGAGCGGGCGCCGCGGAGGCAGGCGGATGGGTCACTGTGTGCACCTCAGCGGCCTCGGGTGGCCGCAGCGGTCACGCCCGGGTGGCAGCCGTCGGCGCTCTCCGGGGGTGGAGCACGTCAGCGTCGGATATCGGATCCGACGCTCAGGCCGCCGACCGTACGCTCGCCGGGCCGACTCCCCCGAGTCGTCACCGGCGACCGCGGACTGGTCTGGTGGGCGGTCCGAAATCGGACCTCCACCAACGTTTCACGGTGATGGAATCCCTGGCAAATCGCCCGTGAGCTTGCGGTCTCGGTTGCCCTGTGGCACGCGTGCGCGTGTGGGGGAGACGCTGATGACACCCACGACGGCCGACGCCGCGATGCGGGCCCGGGCGTGTCGCCGACCCCCTGCGCGCCTCCGCGGCGAGGGAGGACGCGTCAGTCGGCGTCCGGCTGCGCCGCGGCCGACCGGTGGTGCCGGATGACCTCGGCCACGACGAAGTTGAACCACTTCTCCGCGAACGCGGGATCGAGGTCGGCCTGCTCGGCCAATTGCATGAGCCGCGCGATCTGCTGCTCTTCGCGAGAGGGGTCGGATGCCGGCATCCCGTGCTTCGCCTTGAGGACGCCGACCTGCTTGGTGCAGCGGAAGCGCTCCGCCAACAGGAAGATCAGGGCGGCGTCGATGTTGTCGATACTGCCGCGGAGCCCCTGCAGAATCGTCGAAGGATCGGCCTCGGTCATGTGTCCTCCTCAATCGCTCCGACCCTACCGGTCGACGCAGGCGCCCGAGGACGACTCTCAGGGAGTCCTACAGTGTGAGCATGAGCCGATCCACGCGCCCCGACCCCACCGCCGAAGGCGCAGACGCCGGGGCCGCGACCTCGCGCGACAAGCCGGTCTGGTCCGCCCTCTCGCGCCCCTACGCCGCCGGGTTCTTCCTGACCCTCGGCGGCTTGACGGCGATCCTGCTCGGACTCGCCCTGTCGAACCTCTCGACGGTCCTCGTCTACATCGCGATCGCCCTGTTCGTGGCCCTGGCCCTCGACCCGCTCGTGCGCTTCCTCGTGCGCCGTGGGCTCGCACGCGCGTGGTCGATCGTGATCGTGTTCGGCGGACTCGCCGTCATCCTCGCCGGCGCCCTGTGGTTGCTCATCCCGCCGGTGGTGCGCCAGATCGAGCAGTTCGTCGGCGACATCCCGACCTTCGTGAACGACCTCATCGACAGCGACGCCGTGCGGTGGGTCGAGAACAACTTCGGCGACAGCCTGGGTGACGTCCTCAAGGAGGTGCAGGGCTTCGCCACGAACCCCGCCAACATCGCCGCGATCGGCGGTGGCCTCCTGCAGGTCGGTGTGAGCATCGGCACCTTCATCTCGGGTGCGATCATCGTTCTCGTCTTGAGCCTGTACTTCTTGGCATCCCTGCCGAAGATGAAGAACTCGCTCGTGCGCCTGACCCCCGCCCGCAGCCGCGAGACGGTCGCCGACATGACGGGCCAGATCACCGACTCGGTCGGTGGCTACCTCGCCGGCATGGTCGTGCTGGCGTTGTGCAACGCGGTCTTCGCCTTCATCGTCCTGACGATCCTCGGCCAGCCTTTCGCGGCGCTGCTCGCCGCGCTCGCGTTCGGCATCACGCTCATCCCGCTGGTGGGCTCGGTGCTGTTCTGGGCGACCGCGACGGTCTTCACGCTCATCGTCAGTCCGACCTCCGGACTCATCTTCGCCATCGTCTATCTGGTGTACATGCAGATCGAGGCATATCTCCTCACGCCCCGCGTGATGAACCGCACGATCTCGATCCCGGGTGCCCTCGTCGTGATCGGCGCCCTCGTCGGTGGCACGCTGCTCGGCTTGCTCGGAGCGCTCGTGGCGATCCCCGTGACCGCCTCGGTCCTGCTGATCGTCAAGCAGATCGTCATCCCGCGACAGGATGCCAAGAAGTAGAGCGGCGCGGCGCCGCCACCACGCATAAACGCTCTCCGCGCGCAGAAACACGCCGTCCTCGCGTTTCCGAGCGCTGATCGCGTTTATGCGTGTCGGTAGGCGCGAAACCCGGCGCGACCCGGATGCCGGGCAGTGCCGCCCAGCGGCGCCGCTCCCCACGCAGAAACGCTGTCCGCGCGCAGAAACACGCTGTCCTCGCGTTTCCGAGCGCTGATCGCGTTTATGCGTGTCGGTAGGCGCGAAACCCGCCGCGCCCCGGATGCCGGGCAGTGCCGCCCAGCGGCGCCGCTCCCCACGCAGAAACGCTGTCCGCGCGCAGAAACACGCTGTCCTCGCGTTTCCGAGCGCTGATCGCGTTTATGCGTGTCGGTAGGCGCGAAACCCGCCGCGCCCCGGATGCCGGGCAGTGCCGCCCAGCGGCGCCGCTCCCCCACGCAGAAACGCTCTCCGCGCGCAGAAACACGCTGTCCTCGCGTTTCCGGGCGCTGATCGCGTTTATGCGTGTTCGATGCGCGTGATGGGACCGCCGCCGGGCCCTCGCCGCGTGACGCCCCACGCAGAGACGCCGCGCTCGTGAACGCCGAACCCCCGCGCAGACGGACGCGAGGCGCATTCGCGCGCGGCCCGCACGCACCCGCTCAGCGCATCGGCAGCAGGCGCGTCGGCGACGGCGACGGGGTGCGGTGGCGAACCCGGCCCGGGATGCCGGTGCGGGTGTCGAGCGGCAGCGACACGATCTCGTACGCGAGCTGGCCCGCCACGAGCAGCGTGTCGTCGACGACCACGTGATGTCGGGGCCAGTGCGTCCCCGTCTCGGCGAGAGCGAGCAGCTGCAGCTCCTCACCGTGACCGCGGACCGACAGCACACCCACGGTGTCGCTGCCGCGGACCCCGGCGTAGATCGTGGCCCCGTCACGGCTGGCCGAGAGCTCGGCGGCCGTGTCGGTGTCGAGGGTGCCGAGAAGCGGCTGGCCCGAGAGCACGTGCCAGCGCCCGGCGCGGTCGGCCCCCAGGACGAAGACCTCGCAGCTGAGCTCGGTCACGACGTACAGATGACCCGAAGGATGCCAGAGCCCGTGCCGCGGGCCGCTGCCCTTCGGGAGGACGACCTCTTGCACGAGACGCAGGCCGTCGTCGACCTGGCGCCAGAACCGCACGAGGTCGAATCCCATGTCGGTCGTCGCGATGAGACCTCCGGGAAGGAACACCGCCTGGTGGGCTCGCGAGACGCGTGCCCCGGCGGCAGCCTCTTCGGACTCCGCGTCGGTGAGGGGGAACGTCGTCGTAGTCCGGGACGAGGTGGGAGTACTCGTCGCCCGCGGCCTCTCGGAGCGCGCGAGCGGCCGCCGCGAGGTCGGGGACGACGGCGCCCGACACCCGGGCACCGGTGGAGATGCTGCCCTGCTCGGACGAGGATCCGTGGGGATCGGCAGCTTCGGCGCAGATCACCGGGCCCGACGGTCGGCCCTGTGCGTCCAGCGCCATGCGGACGATGCGTCCGTCGCCCCAGCAGCTCGCGATCAAGAACGACGCGTCGGGCGAGACTGCGACGTGGCAGACCGCACCGCCGGCCTCGACGGGCGGGCCGAGAGGCGTCAACCGCGTATCGCTCGTACGGCGGAATGCCTGGACAGTACCGTCGAACTCGACGGCGGCGTACACGATGTCGTCGTTGGAGGGGTGGGCGGCCACCCACGACGGCGACCCGGGTACCTCGGCCGCGGTCGCGACCATGCCGAGGAGGCCACCGGCACCGAGCGCGTCGCGCTCCCCCCGCCTGCAGGATGCCGATGCCCTCCGCCGACCCGGTGTCGGGGGCGTAGGCGCCGACCCAGAAACGCATCAGTCGATCAGGTCGTGACGCACGATCACCTGGTCGCGGGCCGGGCCCACGCCGATGACGGAGATGCGCGTGCCGCTCATCTTCTCGAGCGCCAGCACGTAGTCCTGCGCGTTCTGCGGCAGGTCGTCGAACGTGCGGGCGGTGGAGATGTCTTCACTCCAACCGGGGTAGTACTCGAGGATCGGCTTCGCGTGGTGGAAGTCGGTCTGGTTCACCGGCAGGTCGTCGAACCGCTCGCCGTCGACGTCATAGGCGACGCACACCGGGATCTGCTCGAGACCGCCGAGGATGTCGAGCTTGGTCAGCACGAGGTCGGTGATGCCGTTGATGCGCGTCGCGTACCGCGTGATGGGGGCGTCGTACCAGCCGACCCGGCGCGGGCGACCCGTGGTCGTGCCGAACTCGAAGCCCCGTGAGCGCAGCCAGTCGCCGCTCTCGTCGAACAGCTCGGTCGGGAACGGACCCGAGCCGACGCGGGTCGTGTAGGCCTTGACGATGCCGACGATCCGGTCGAGCCTGTTGGGGCCCACTCCGGAACCCGTCGATGCCCCGCCGGCCGTCGCCGACGACGAGGTGACGAAGGGGTAGGTGCCGTGGTCGACGTCGAGCATGGTCGCCTGCCCGCCCTCGAAGACGACGACGTCGCCCGCTTCGAGCGCGTCGTTGAGAAGCAGTGACGTGTCGGCGACCATGGGACGCACGCGCTCGGCGTACGCCAACAGGTCTTCGACGATCTCGTCGGCCGTGATCGAACGACGGTTGAAGATCTTCACCAGCAGGTGGTTCTTCTGGTCGAGTGCCCCTTCGACCTTCTGCCGCAGGATGTTCTCGTCGAAGAGATCCTGCACGCGGATGCCGACGCGGTTGATCTTGTCGGCGTAGGCCGGACCGATTCCACGACCGGTGGTGCCGATCATGCGCTTGCCGAGGAAGCGTTCGGTGACCTTGTCGAGGGTGCGGTGGTACTGCGTGATGATGTGCGCGTTGGCGCTGATCTTGAGGCGGCTCGTGTCGAGGCCGCGCGCGTTGAGAGCCTCGAGCTCGTTGAAGAGCACCTCGAGGTCGACGACGACCCCGTTGCCGATCACGGGGGTGACCCCCGGGGACAGGATGCCGCTGGGCAGCAGGTGCAGCGCGTACTTCTCGTTACCGATGACCACGGTGTGCCCGGCGTTGTTGCCGCCGTTGAACTTCACCACCCAGTCGGTTCGTTCACCGAGCAGATCGGTGGCCTTGCCCTTACCTTCGTCGCCCCACTGGACGCCGACGATCACGATTCCGGGCATGTGCGCTCCTCGCGTCTGATTCCGGCGGTACACCCCATCCTATCGAGCGGGTGCGACACGCCCCGCGCGAAAGCTGCGGACCCGAGGTGCGCATGATGTCGCGCCACGCGATCGACGCGCGCGCGGAGCCGGTGCGAGCACCGGGGCATGCATCAAGACGAGGAAAGTCCCACCGTGGATGCGGATCGTGCGGCCTCCGCGGGCGCAGCCACCGACAAGAAGAGGTCACAGGGACGTGAACCGCCGGTAGTCGGTCGGGAGTTCGTCATCAGCCGTGCGTTTTGCACAGCATCCGCGCACCCTCACTCGCCCAGGCTGTCGAAATGCCGCGTGAGCACCCTCTCGGCGTCGTCGCCAGGGTCGCGGGAAGCGTTCCACAACAGATGAAGCGCGAGCCCGTCGAGGAGCGCGTGGAGCCGAGCCGTCTCGAGATCCAGATCGACGTCGGTTGCCAGCAGGCCCGCCTTCGACATGCCTCCCAGCGCCGCCGCGCACACGCGACCGACACCGTCATGGAGGTCTCTGGCATGTCCCCGCATGGTTTCGTCCGTCTCGGCCAGCCGGCTCAGCTGCATCTGCACCACGAGTTCGGTCCGCCGTACGTCGTCGAGAGGGAGGAGCTCCTTCATCGCCTGCAGAGCGCGCTCTCGGGCGGTGCCCGTCACAGCACTCAACCGGGTCGTGACGGCGTGGCGTATCCGTTCGAAGCAGAACTGGCGCAGAGCATCTTGCGTCGCGAACGCGCGCCGCAGGGATGCGGTGGCGATCCCGGCTTCATCTGAGACTTTCCTCACCGAGAGTCCGGTCAGGCCCTCGCGTTCCAGAACCCGGAACGCGGCCGCCGCAATCTCGTCGTTGCGGGCGTCATGGTCGATGAGGCGGGGCATAGTTCATCTTGCCTCCGCCGCGCGGGCACGTTTCGGCCAGAGGGAGTAACTGATCGCCCAGAGCAGGTCGACGACGACGATGACTCCGAGGACGGGGAAGATGCCGAGCAACTCGGCCGTGCGGGCGGGATCGGCGACCACGACGATAAGCCCCCCGAGGATGGCGGCCGTGATCACGGCGGCGAGGAGCGTACGGGCCACGTCTTTCCAGCAGGCGACCGCGTACGCCGCGCCCGACAGCGGCGCCGGCCGCGGCAACCCCACGAAAGCGCGCGGCGAATCTGGCATCCATCCACCCGATCATGCGGTGTCCGTAGGCAATGGATATCCCGATGTAGAGACCGGCCAGGCCGTGGTGCCAGGAAGCGGTTCCGCCGCGGAGAAGATCGACCGTCACGAGCACCAGCAGGACCACGTCGATGATCGGAGCGGCGATCAGCAGGGCTCCTCCGAGCCTGGGGCGGCGAAGGACGTATCGAGCAGTCAGGCCCGCGAGGATCGCAATCCAGAAAGCCACCTCGCAGACGAGGATTGCCACCAGAATCATGATCGCCTTTCCAGCATCTTTGCATTGTTAGCACGAGCGTACTAAATAAAAGGCGCATTTCGCGACCCGAACAATGCAGCCGACGTGCGGCCGGACGCCCCAGATGATGGGGATGCGAGGCCGCGAGAGCCGAGACGCGACGGCTGTCGCAACCCCTCCCCGCGGCATCCGGGCTCTGATTAGCCTGGGGCGATGCAGAGATCGCGCGGATGGGCGACCGGGTGGAACGCGGCGCGCGTGACCGTCGCCGTACTCATCCTCGTCGCGGTGGGAGCACAGTTCGCATCGTCGACGGCCGAAGCCGTTGCGCGCGGCCGCGATGTCGCGACGGTGGTCGCCAACTTCTTCAGCTTCTTCACGATCCTCTCCAACGTCTCGTCCGCGATCGTGATCGCGTGGCTCGGCGCCCGTTTCTTCGCACGCGGCCGTCGTGTCGAGGTCGATCCGCCCGCCCTGGCGACGGCCCTCGCGTTCGTGTCGACCTACATGATCGTCACCGGCATCGTCTACAACCTGCTGCTACGCGGCATCCCCCTGCAGCCTGAAACGGTCGCCTGGTCGAACGAGATCATGCACGTGTGGGGCCCGCTCTTCCTGCTCTTGGACGTGCTCGTCGGGCCCGGCCGGAGGCGCCTGCCCTGGTCGGCGGCATTCGCGGCAGCGATCTTCCCGGTCGCCTGGATCGTGTACACGCTGCTGCGCGCGCCGCTCATCACCAACCCGACGACCGGCGCGCCCTTCTGGTACCCCTACCCGTTCCTCGATCCGAGTACCGGGGGATGGGGCAGCGTCGCGGTCTACATCGTGGTCATCGCCGTGGCCATCATCGCTCTCGCCTTCGGCGTCGTCGCGATCGGTCGGGCACGCGGCATCCGGAGACCGCGCCTCTCCGATGTCGGGGCAGACGTCCGTGGACGTCATGCCGCCGGCCGCCGGTGAGAAGCGTCCGACGGGGAAGGTCGACACGATCAGCCTGGACGGTGAGCGCGCGGCAGGGCCAGAGCCCGTGACCACAACACGGACATCTCCTCGGCCACGAGCCCGGATGCCACGAGCACACCGCCGTGGCGGGGGAAGAGCGATCGGCGACCGTCCTCGTCGCGCACCTCGGCTCCGGCCTCGTGAGCGATGAGCACCGCGGCGAGGTGATCGATCGGGCTGAAACGGTGCACCAGGGCGGCGCATCCGCGGCCGGCGGCCGGCCCGAGGAGCGTCAAGGTTCCCGAGCCCATGACGCGGAGAGTGCAGAATGCCGCGGTGAGCGAGAGCGCGAGGGCGTCCATCCCGGGCCAGGGCTCGTGGCCCGCCAGCTCGGTGCCGACCACTCCCCCGCGCAGTCCTGCCCGCTCCGGCAGGAACAGCGGCATGCCATCGCGTCGAGCGCCCTGCCCGGCGACCGCATCGAACACCGCGTTCTGCCACGGCTCTGCCACAACGCCGACGAGCGGCTGATCGTCGACGGCGAGCGCGAGCGAGAAGGCGGTCCAGGGAACGCCGTTGGCGAGATTGGTGGTTCCATCGACGGGATCGAGGTACCAAGTCGGTACACCTGTTCTCGCACTGCCCCCGTACTCCTCCCCGACGAACGCATGGTCGGGGAAGCGGCCCAGCACGACCTCGCGCACTCTCCTCTCGATCGCGCGATCGAGCTCGGTGACGAGGTCGGCCGGATGCGCTTTGGCGTGCACCGCCGTCACCCGGTACGCACGCGTCTGGTCGATCGCCCATCGCGCGAGCTCCATGGCCAGTTCGTGGGCCGCCGACAGATCTGACGGGTTCATCGTCTCGGCTCCTTCGTCGCGGATGCCGATCGCGCAGCGATCATCGCCCGCAGTCGATCGAGGCGGTTGGTGGTGACGGTGTCGATTCCGAGGTCGAGCGCCCGGGCGAGGTCGCTCTCGTCGTCGATCGTCCATGCGGTCACCGGCAGGCCCAGGTCGTGAACGGCTTCCACGAACCGGTGATCGACGAGCGGAAACGGCGCGTTGATGAGAACCGGCGACAACTCCTCCAGGTCGAGTGCCACCGGGGGCTGCTCGTGGGCCCACGGAAGCCAGATACGCGCGTCGGCGTCCCTCTCACGCAGCAGCCGCATGGCCGCGAGGTCGCCGCACCAGTCGACGACGACGCCCGAGGCCGCGACGACCGCATGGGCCGCGGCGGCCGGGCGCACGGCATCCATGTCGATCACCAGGCGGCTGTCGGCGTCGGCGAACAGCGGCAGCACCTCGGCGAGGAGGGGCGGGCGGTGGTCGGCGTCACCGAAGGCCGCCAGCTCGGCGGTGCGCACCGTCTCGATCGCGCGCGGGTCTCCCCACAACCGGGCGAGGGTGGGGTCGTGCAGCACGACCACGTCGCCGTCGGCGGTGAGCCGCACGTCGATCTCGACGACGGCCGCGCCCTTGGCGAGGGCCGACCGCACCGCCGGAAGGGTGTTCTCGCGCAGGGCCCACGAGTCTCCGCGGTGCGCGCAGGCGCGGGACCCGGCGGGACGCGTCATGCCGTCACCCCCGCCCGGCGCTCGACGAGACGACCGTCGCGGTACACGAGCGCCGAGGCGATCGACGCATACCCGCCCGCTCCGACCTGGGGCGGCACCCCCGGCACGAAGGCGTCGAGGGTCGCGTCGTCACGGCGCAGCCGCACCCGGTGGAAGTGGCCGTGCGGCACGACGCGCTCGACGCGCGCCGGTCGCGCGCCGGGCCGGGCGTCGAGCGTGAAGACGACGTCTTCGGGCCGCACTCCCACGACGGCGGACCCCTCGACGATGCCGACGCCGTCGAACTCGCCCTCGATCCGGTTGAGCGATCCGATGAAGGTCGCGACGAACTCGGTCGCGGGCCGCTGGTACAGCTCTCCGGGCGCGCTGAACTGCTCGACGCGACCCGCGTTCATCACGGCCACGCGATCCGAGATCGACAGGGCCTCTTCCTGGTCGTGCGTCACGACGACCGTGGTGATGCCGAGCCTCTGCTGCAGGTCGCGGATCTCTTCGCGCACCTTGACCCGCAGTTTCGCGTCGAGGTTGCTGAGCGGCTCGTCGAGCAGCAGCACCTCGGGCTCCTGCACGAGCGCACGGGCCAGGGCGACGCGCTGCTGCTCACCGCCCGAGATGCGCGGCGGGCGCGAATCGCGGTGGTGCAGCAGGTTCACCAGCTGCAGCACGGCGTCGACGCGCTCGGCGACCTCGGCGCGCGGGAGGCGGCGCAGCCGCAGCGGATAGGCCACGTTCTTGGCCACGGTCATGTGCGGCCACAGCGCGTAGTTCTGGAACACCATCGCGCTCGGTCTCTTGTCGGGCCCGAGCCGGGTCACGTCGCGGCCCGCCATCTCGATGCCGCCCGCGTCGGGGGCGAGGAAGCCGGCGATCATGCGCAAGGTCGTCGTCTTGCCGCATCCCGACGGCCCGAGCAACGACACCAGCTCGCCCCGCTGCACCGTGAGATCGAGGTCGTCGATGATGGTCCGCCCGCCCAGGGTCTTGCGCAGCGAGGTGAGACGCAGCCCCTCGGAGGGGTCGGAGGCGCCCGCGGGGGCGACAGAGGTCGGATCGACCGCGATGGTCACAGCATGCTCCTTCATTTGAGCTGGAATCCTTCGGCCAGCTGACCGCCCATCACGTGCTTGCGCACGGCGAGCAGCAGCACCACCGAGGGGATGGCGAGCAGGATCGAGAACACGGCGGCGACCTGCTTGGGGAAGTTGAGGACGAGGGAGTACATCTCGGTCGGCATCGTCACGATGTCGGGGGCACCGACGAGATAGGTGCCCTGGGCCTCGTCGAAGGCGGCGAGGAAGGCCATGACACAGCCCACGAGGATGCCGGGCAGAGCCATCCGCAGCGTGACGGTCACGAAGACGCGCACTCGCGAGGCGCCCGCGTCGCGCGCCGCCTCTTCGAGCGACCGGGGCACCGACGCGAACGCTGCGGCCGGGATCCACGTCATGAAGACGATGGTGCCGAGCAGCTGCACGACCACGACCCCCGCGACGGTGTTCATCAGGCCGAGGGCGTAGTACAGCGAGGCGAGCGTGGCGAACAGGCCCATCTTCGGAAAGGCGTTCGTGGCGAACAGGCCGATCAGGAACAGCCGCCGCCCGGGGAACTCGAACCGCGCGAACGCGTACGCCGCCGGCAGGCAGATCACCGCCGCGACCACGACCACGATCGGGGTGATGGCGAGGGAGCTCTGGATCGACGACGCGAGCTGCGGGTCGGTCAGCACGGTCGACCACCAGCGCAGCGT
Organism: Microbacterium sp. SORGH_AS_0421; assembly: GCF_030818635.1. Taxonomy (NCBI): domain Bacteria; kingdom Bacillati; phylum Actinomycetota; class Actinomycetes; order Micrococcales; family Microbacteriaceae; genus Microbacterium; species Microbacterium sp. SORGH_AS_0421. The sequence goes on along the minus strand of NZ_JAUTAO010000001.1, from coordinate 1,171,974 downwards.
CCATGAGTCCGGCAGCAGGTGCGGATACGTCCACGTGTCGGCGAAGGCGTGGGCGCCGAGCCAGACGAGCGGCCCGAGCACGAAGACCAGCAGGACGACGGCGAACAGCACGGCGGCCGAGGTGCGCAGGGCCGCGGCGAGCACGCGGGGCATCAGACCTTCCCCTCACGACGGGCGGTGCGGAAGTTTGCCCACACGTACAGGGCGCCGATTCCGGATGCCGCGGCGAAGACGACGAAGGCCATGACGATCGACTGTTGCGGTTCGTTGTACGACGTGAACGAGTTCGCCAGCGCCACCCCGAGCATCGTCGGGGCATTGGGGCCGGTGAAGTACGGCACCGTGTAGGAGCCGATCACCCCGATCGCGGTGAACGTTACGGCGATGACGATGGGCACCGCGCTCATCGGCACGAGGACGGTCCGCACGATGCGGACCGTTCCGGCCCCGGCATCTCGGGCTGCCTCGATCATGGCATCCGGGATCGACTGCAGACCCGACGTGATCATGAGCACGGCGAAGGGCAGCGACGTCCACGCCGAGCCGATGACGACGGCGACGGGGGTGAACGCCCACACCGGCGCGTCGAGGCCGACCGCCGCGAACAGGCTGGTCAAGAAGCCGTCGGCCGAGTAGAAGGTCAGGATCGCCCACGACGCGATGACGACGGGGATGAACAGCGGCACGATCGCGACCGCCGAGAGCAGCCGCGCCAGGAACCCGCCGTGCAGGCGCAGGAAGAGGCCGATGCCGCCGGCGAGCACGAGCACGATCACGGTGCTGGCCAGGGTGACGCCGAGTGTCAGGCCGAGGTTCTGCCAGAAGTCGTCGGCGCCGAACACGTCGCCGTAGGCGGCCAGCGTGGGCATGGCGCCGTCGGCGCGGTGGACGTTCTGCCCCACCGCGGCGATGACCGTGTTGAGACCACCGGTGAACCCGACGCTGAACGCGAGCGCGGTGATCACCGGCACGCCCACGAACAGGGCGATCACGAGCACCGGGGGAAGCGCGAGCAGGAAGCCGGCCGCCGCCGTCCGCCGAGCCGGATGGGCTCGACGGACGGCGGGGCGCGCCACCCGTTGTGCGGTGGCGGCGGTCATCACTTGCCGGGGACCTTCTGGGCCCACGCCTTGTTCATGTCGGCCGCGTTGGCCGCGAAGTACCCGGGGCGCAGGTTCGCGATGTCGGCGTTCGCGAACGTGGACTGCACCGACGCCGGCAGCTTGTCGAGCGAGATCACGGGGTAGCCCGAGATGCTGTCGGCGACGAGCGCCTGAGCCGTGGGCGAGAGCACCCAGGCGAGCAGCTTCTGGGCATCGGCCTGACGCGGCGACGCCGCGGGGATGCCGAGGTAGCTGGCGCCGCCGGTGAACGAGGGGTCCGAGATCTGGGTGTAGGCGATGTTCGAGGGGATCTGGCCGTTCTTCACGCCGGTCACGAACTGATCGCTCCACACGGGCGCCATCGAGATCTGCCCGCTCGACAGCAGGTCGAGCACCTGGCTGTTGCCGTTGGGGTAGACGCCCTTCTGGTAGACCGACGCGTTCAGGCCGGCGAGCGTGGCGAACCCGGTGCTCCACTCGCTCTCCAGATCGGGGGCGGCCTCGGTGGCGAGCTTGGTGCGGTCGTCCGCCGAGATGCTCTGGTCGAGCACGGTCGTCACGAACGAGGCGCCGCTGCCGCCCGTGCTGGGGGCGCAGTAGGTGAAGCGACCGGGGTTGGCCGCGATCCAGGCGAGCAGGTCGGCGAGGGTCTTCGGCGGGGTGGCGACCGTCTTGGTGTCGTAGGCGAGCACGACGCTCGATCCCCGGTAGGGCACGCCGCCGTTGCCGCCGGCCTGCACGAGAGCTGCGGGTACGTCGGAGAGCGCGGGCACCTGGTCGGCGGTCACGGGGGTGAGCAGACCCGATGCCGCGACCTGGGTCACGAAGCCCGCGTCGACGAGGTCGTAGCCGGGGTCCTGGTGCTGCACCGTCGCGGCGGTGAGCTTGGCCACGGTCTGCTGGTCGTGTGCGCCGTGCAGGTCGAAGTCGACCTTGACCGTGTAGCCGGGGTTGTCCTTCTCGAACGCGGGGATGAGCGTCTTCTGCCAGAGGTCCTGGATGTTGGTGTCGGCGCTGAGGAAGACGGTGAGGGTCTTGTCGGACCCGTCGGACGACGAGCCGTTCGAGCCGCTCTGGCTGCAGCCGGCCAGGGCGAGCCCGACGGCCGCGACGGCGGCGAGGGAGGCGATCAGGCGAGGACTTTTCACGGGGTTCTCCTGTGAGAGGAAGGGGTTCGGGTGCGTCGTCCCGTCGGTGGCGAGGACGAACGGTGTCACGCTAACTCGGCCGCTCATTTGTGGCGTAGCGTCGCGGGGAGGTTTCATATGAGCATCCGCAGCCGTTCAATCGGCGTTAATGTGAGCGCAAATGAGCATCGAGAGAGTGTGATCGACCTCAAAAGGAGTGCTGTGCTGACCCATCAACGCGAGGCGGCGATCCTCGAACGACTCGAGGCCGTCGGGAGCGTGACCGTCGACGAGCTGTCCCGCCTGCTCGACGTGAGCGGGACGACCATCCGTCGCGATCTCGAACGTCTCGAGCTGGGCGCCCGGCTGCGCCGTGTGCACGGCGGAGCGACCGTCGCCCGCACCCGGGAGCCGGGCGCGGACGGCGAGCTCGACGACGACACCCGCGAGAAAGAGGCCATCGCGCGCGCCACGGCGGGCTCGATCGCCGACGGTCAGGTGGTGCTGCTCGACATCGGCATCACCACGCTGCGACTGGCGCGGCACCTGCGCGGGCGACCGGTCACGGTCATCACGAACAGCCTCGCGGTGCTCGACGCCCTGCGCGACGACGACGTCGTGACACTGGTGCTGCTGGGCGGCATGATCGGCGCCAAGACGCGGACGCTCATCGGCCCGCTCACCGAGGAGTCGCTGGCCCGTGTGCACGCCGACGTCGCCGTGATCAGCAGCACCGGGATCAAGCCCGAGGGGGCCGTCGTGACCGACCTGACGCACGAGGCCAGCATCAAGCGGCGCATGCGCGAGGTCGCCGACCGGTCGATCCTCGTCGCGAACACGTCGAAGTTCCCCGGCAGCGGCTCGTACCGGATCGCGTCGCTGTCCGACTTCGATGCGATCGTGACGACCGACCGGGCGGATGCCACGACCCTCGCCGCCGCCGCTCGTGCGGGTGTCGAGATCGTCCGGGCGTGACCCGCAGCGCAGGTACGGCTCGAACCCTTACCCTGGTCGCGTGCGTACCCGACTGATCTCGGCGGCCCTCGCCGCCTCCGCCCTCCTCCTGCTCACCGGTTGCGCGAGCGCCCAGACGGCGCCCGCGACCGAAGCCTCGATGAGCGCCCCGTCACCCACGACCGCCGGCTGCGCGTACACGGCGTCGGGCCAGGCCGCCGCGCCCGCGACGGCGCCGCCGTCCGACGCCCGTCCGGCCGCATCGGTGAGCGCGGTGCTGCAGACCTCGGCGGGCGACATTCCGATGACGCTCACCGGCGAGCGCACGCCCTGCACCGTCGAGAGCTTCGTGTCGCTCGCCCAGCAGAACTACTTCACCGACACGACGTGCCATCGCCTGACCACGTCGGGTATCTACGTACTGCAGTGCGGCGACCCCACGGGCACCGGCATGGGCGGCCCGGGCTACCGGTTCGGCGACGAGCTCGACGGCACCGAGACCTACCCGGCGGGCACGGTCGCCATGGCCAACGCCGGCCCGAACACGAACGGTTCGCAGTTCTTCCTCGTCTACAAGGACTCGCCGCTGCCGGCGAAGTACACCGTCTTCGGCACGCTCTCGCCCGAGGGCCTCGCGGTCGTCTCGAAGATCGCGCAGGCCGGGGTCTCGGGCGGCGGCGCCGACGGCGCCCCGGCGACGGCGGTGAAGATCTCCGGCGTGACGATCGGCTGAGGCCGTCGGGCACCGGCGGCCCACCGGCGCTCTCGTGCGTCGGCCGCGTCAGCCGTCGTGACGCTGGAGCCAGTCCAGCGCGAGCTGCCGACTCGCCTCGGCCGAGGCGGTCAAGGTGCCCGTGGTGTCGCCGGTGCCGTGTTCCAGGCCCGGGTACTCGACGTACCTGTTCGTGATGCCGCGCTCGGTCAGCAGCTCGGCGAAGACCCGGGTGCGGTCGGCGAGCACGAGATGGTCACCGGTGCCCTGATAGATCAGGGTGGGCGGGGATTCCGCCGTGACGTGGGTCGCCGAATCGGTGAAGCGGTAGCGGTCGGGGTACTGCGCGGGAGGACCTCCCACGTACCACTGCTCGACCTGGCGAGCGATCGCGGTGGTATCCCCGATCCCGGTGAGATCGACCGCGGGGTACCCGGCGATCACGGCACGCACGGTGGGCAGCGCAGTCCCCGGCGGGGAGCAGCTCGACGCGAGGGTGTGGTCTGCCGACATGTACGCGGCGTTGACCGCGAGGTTGCCGCCGGACGACAACCCCAGCGTCGCGATGCGATCGGGATCGAGATTCTGTGTGCGGCCGTCGCCGGCGATCCAGGCGAGCGAGCAGCCGATGTCGTCGACCTGCGTGTCCCACGGGTGGTACGTCGACGAGGCGAGACGGTAGTCGACGTCGAGCACCGCGTAGCCGTGCTCGGGAAGGTAGCCCGTGTAGGCGTTCGGCCCCCGGGTGCCGGTCGAGAACCCGCCTCCGTGTATCGAGACCACGACGGGCCACCCCGCTCGTGGTGCCGCGCCCGGCGGAAGGTAGAGATCGGCCTGGAGCGTGGTGCTGCCCGCCGTTCCGAGCGTGACGGTGCGGCTCGGGCCGCTGTCGAGCCCGGTGAACGGGAGCACGGGCAGCAGTGGGCTCACCCCGAGCCCGAGCGAGCCGATCGAGACGGCCAGCAGCGCGGTGGTCGCGACCACGCCGACCGTTCCCGCGGTTGCGGTGGCGGTCAGCCAGAACGGAAGGCGGCGGATGCCGGGCCGCGACCGCCAGAGGACGACCGCGCACACGAGGCCGACCAGCGCGACGACGAGGTTCCAGATGCCGAGCGTGTCGCGCAGCAACCCGAAGACGAGCACCACGTACTGCGTCAGCTCCGTCTGGAGCAGCCAGATGGTCCACGGCACCGGGACGATTGCGAGCAGTTGCGCCAGAACCGTGTAGCCGATCGCGAGGAAGGCGAGGCAGGTCAGGATGACGCGGGCGGTACGGGACCGCACTCCATGCTCGCGGGAGGTCGTCACGGATTCACCGTAGCAGAACGAGTCGGTACCGTTCCATTAATGCGAACGGTCGCTAGAGTGGGCGCGTGGACCAGGCGGTGAAGATCAGAGGAGCCGCGCGGCCCCGAGCGGCGACCACCGATGCGATCCGCGACGCCTGCGTGGCCGAGCTCACCGAACGCGGGTATCACGCGCTGTCGATGGAGAGCGTGGCGAGGCGCGCCGGCGTGGGAAAAGGCGCCCTGTACCGCCGATGGCCCGACCGGGCCGCGATGGTGGTGGCCGTCGTCGAAGAGATCACGCGCATCCTCCGCCCCGACCTGGCTTTCGATGACGACGACCTCGAGAGCGACCTGACGCTCTTCGCGGCATCGGTCGATCGGTGGCTGCACGACCCGCGCATCATCGCCGACCTCGTCTCGGTCGGGGTGCGCGACGCCGACTTCTCGACCGCCCTCACCGCCGCGGTCGCGGCGGTCCTGGGACCCACGCGAGAGGCGCTGCGCGAGCGGGCCGCACGACGCGGCGATCCCGATCCCGCCGACGCCATGGCCGACATCACGGGTGCGGTCTTCTGGCGGCGCGCGGTGATGCATCAAGATCTGACCGACAGCGACGTGGCGCAGCTCGCACGGCGCGCAGCGCGCGGCGCGACGATGCCGCAGGTCGACTGACCTCGCACATCACCCTCGAGGCCGGCCACGACCACCTCGCGGTCGAGTCGGGGCGTGGCATCCGTCCCCAATAGAATCGAGGGCATGTCCAAGGTCTTGCAGTCCCTTCCCGTCGGCGAGCGCGTCGGCATCGCCTTCTCGGGAGGTCTTGACACCTCGGTAGCCGTCGCGTGGATGCGCGACAAGGGCGCCATCCCCTGCACGTACACCGGCGACCTCGGTCAGTACGACGAGGACGACATCGCCTCGATCCCCGGTCGCGCCACGCAGTACGGTGCCGAGGTCTCGCGTCTCGTCGACTGCAAGACGGCACTGGTCGAAGAGGGCTTCGTCGCCCTGGCGTGCGGCGCGTTCCACATCCGCTCGGGCGGACGCACGTACTTCAACACCACGCCGCTCGGTCGCGCCGTCACGGGCACGCTGCTCGTGCGCGCGATGAAAGAAGACGGCGTCGACATCTGGGGCGACGGCTCCACGTACAAGGGCAACGACATCGAGCGGTTCTACCGCTACGGCCTTCTCGCCAACCCCGCCCTGCGCATCTACAAGCCGTGGCTCGACGCCGACTTCGTCACCGAGCTCGGCGGCCGCAAAGAGATGAGCGAGTGGCTCGTCGCCCACGACTTCCCCTACCGCGACAGCGTCGAGAAGGCCTATTCGACGGATGCCAACATCTGGGGCGCCACGCACGAGGCCAAGACCCTCGAGCACCTCGACGTCTCGCTCGAGATCGTCGAGCCCATCATGGGCGTGCGCTTCTGGGACCCCGCGGTCGAGATCGAGACCGAAGACGTCACGGTCGAGTTCGAAGCGGGTCGCCCGGTCGCCATCAACGGCACGCGCTTCGCCGATCCCGTCGAGCTCGTGCGCGAGGCGAACACGATCGGTGGCCGCCACGGCCTGGGCATGAGCGACCAGATCGAGAACCGCATCATCGAGGCCAAGTCGCGCGGTATCTACGAAGCTCCCGGCATGGCGCTGCTGTTCCTGACCTACGAGCGGCTGGTCAACAGCATCCTGAACGAAGACACCCTCGCCACGTACCACGAGCAGGGGCGGCGCCTCGGTCGCCTCATGTACGAGGGTCGCTGGCTCGAGCCGCAGTCGCTCATGCTGCGCGAGTCGATCCAGAAGTGGGTCGGTTCGACGATCACCGGTTCGGTCACCGTGCGCCTGCGCCGCGGTGAGGACTACACGATCCTCGACACCGTGGCATCCGGAATGTCGTACTCGCCCGAGAAGCTCTCGATGGAGCGCGTCGGCGACGCCGCCTTCGGTCCCGTGGACCGCATCGGTCAGCTCACCATGCGCAACCTCGACATCGCCGACTCGCGCGCGCGTCTCGAGCAGTACGCCGCGATGGGCCTGCTGGGCGGTCCCACGGGTGAGCTCGTGGGCGATGTCGCCGCCGGTGGCGCGCAGGGCATCATCGAGTCGGCCGCCCCGCTCGACGCGGCCGGCGAGCGCCTGGCCGAGGCGACGGATGCCGCGGGCGAGGCCGCCGCGTTCGACTCCGGCACCGACTGACACGCACCACCTCGACGGAGCCCGCGACGCCTCGGCGCCGCGGGCTCCGTCGTTCTCGGCCGTCCCCTTCCGACGCACAGCGAGCGAGGGACCACGATGCGGAGCACAGGGCCGCACCCGTGAGCGAGAGCCGACGACGATAAGTTGCACACACGCGTGCACTTTCGGCGTACACTTGCCTCCGTGAGCACCCCCACCCGCCGCGACGCCGTCGAGAACCGCGCCGGCATCCTCGACGCCGCCACGGCCGCCATCGGCCACGACCCGCGCGCCTCGATCGACACGATCGCCCGCCGCGCCGGCCTCTCGCGCCGCGCCCTGTACGGCCACTTCGACGACCGCAACGCGATCGTGCGCGAGGTCATCGCCGCGGGAGCGGCCCGCTTCAACGACATCGCGGCCCGTATCGACGATGCCGATTCCCGCGTGGCGCTCGCGCGCCTGGCATCCGAGCTCTGGCGCGAAGCCGCTCATGTGCAGGCCGCGGCCGCCCTCGCCCTCGACGACGCCCACCTCTCCGAGACCTCCGACGCCCTCGCACCGCTGCGACGTCGCATCGACGGGATCGTGCGCCGGGGGCAGGAGGCCGGAGAACTTCGGACCGATCTTCCCGCGGCCACCCTCGCGCGCCTTCTCGAAGAGACCGGCCGCATGGTCGTGTCGCGGGTGGATGCCGGTTCGTCGACGGCCCGCTCGATCGCGGTATGCGCGGTCCTCAGCATCGCGGGACTCTCGTGGACCGAAGCCCGCACCCTGCTGGAGCAGCACCCCGACCTGGAGGCGCAGTGAGAGTCGTCCTGAACGCCGTCGCGAAGGGCCGCGCGCACAGTGCCCTGCCGGAGACGTCGACCTCGTACGAGACCGGCCGCGCGACCCTGGTCGTCGCCGAGACCGAGCAGCGCCCCACGGTGCTGGGCCTCGTGGCATCCGGTCGCATGAAGGTCGACAGCGGCACCGTGACCCTCGACGGTCGCTCCGACTCCTCGGGCATCCGCCGCCGGGTCGCGCTCGTCGATGCCCCCGTGGTCTCGGAACCCGAGTCGAACGTCACCGTCACCGGGGTCGTCGCCGAGGAGCTGATGTTCGCCGGCCACGCCCCGAATCCGTTCTCCGCCGCGCGCTGGCTCGAGGGCATCGGGCTCGAGTCGCTCGCGAACGTGGCCATCGGCAACGTCGAGCCCGCAGCCCGGGTGCGCCTGCTGCTCGAACTCGCAGCCCTCCGCAAAGACGTCGAGGGGCTCGTCCTGGTCGCCCCCGACCGCCACGGCGGCGAACCGCTCGCCTGGTGGCGTATCGCCGAGGAGTTCGCCGAGCGCGGGTACGCCGTGCTCGTGGTCGCGGGCCACGCCTCGAAGACCATGATCGACGCCCTCGACGAGACGGTGGAGGCCGCCCGATGAAGATCCCGCAGATGATCACGGCGGAGCTGCGCCGCCTCACCTCGACCCGCATGTCGGTGATCGCCCTCATCGCGTTGCTCGCGGTCCCCATCCTGTACGGCGGCCTCTACCTCTGGGCCAACCAAGACCCCTACGGCAATCTGTCGAACGTCCCCGTCGCCCTCGTGGTCGACGACCAGGGGGCCGACGTCAACGGTCAGCAGCGCAATCTCGGCGACGAGGCCGCCGAGCAATTGCTCGACAGCGACACCTTCGAGTGGCACCGCGTGTCGCCCGACCAGGCCGACGCCGGCCTGCAGGCGGGCGACTTCGACTTCGTCGTGACCCTGCCGGCCGACTTCACCGAGGCCGTCGCCTCGCTCTCGAGCTCGACGCCCCGTCAGGCCGACATCGAACTGCGCACGAACGACGCCAACAACTACCTCGCCTCTACGATCGGCACCCAGGCCGTGGCCCGCATCCAGTCGTCGGTGGCGAAGAAGGTCGTCGACGAGGCCGGTCTGACGCTGCTCGACGCCCTGAACACCATCCGGGTGAAGCTCGTGGATGCCACGAACGGGGCGACCCAACTCGTCGACGGTCTCGCGAGCGCGAAGAACGGCTCGTCGCAGCTCTCGACCGGCTCGACCACCCTGGCCGAGGGCGCCGCGAAGCTGGCCGACGGCAACGCGCAGTTGTCGGCGGGCGCGAATCAGCTGCGCGACGGAACCGTACAGTTGCGCGACGGCTCCGCCCGCGTCGCCGACGGCGCCCAGCAGGTGGCCGGAGGCGTCGACCGCCTCGACGCGGCGGCCCGCCAGGTCGGCTCCGTCGCCGGCGACGCGGCGTCGCAGCTCCCCCAGGCGCGCACCGACATCGCCAAGGCCCTGGCCGACGCGGGGCTCGACCAGGCCCGCATCGACCAGATCCTCACGCGTCTCGACCCCGTCGGAGATCGCCTCGCGGCCGCCAACTCGCGCGTGCAAGACACGGTCACGCAGATCGACCAGCTCGACGACGGCGCCCGCCAGGTCGCCTCGGGAAGCGCCACCCTGGCCACCGGTGCCGCCAGCGCCGCCGACGGCGCCTCGACGCTGGCCGACGGCGCCGCGACCGCGGCATCCGGAGCCTCCCAGCTCCGCGACGGATCCGCTCAGCTCCGCGACGGCGCGACCCAGCTCGACGATGGCATCGCCCAGCTCTCGACGGGTGCGACGCAGCTGCGCGACGGCCTCGCGGCGGGTGTGAACCAGATCCCGGACTCCGATCAGGCCACTCGCCAGGCACAGGCCTCGGCCATCTCTGACCCCGTCACGGTCGGCTCGACCTCGGTCACCAAGGCGCAGAACTACGGTGCGGGGCTGGCCCCGTTCTTCGCCGCGCTGGCCGGATGGATCGGCATCTACGCACTGTTCCTCATCGTCAAGCCGGTGTCGAAGCGCGCGGTCACGGCGCTGCGTTCGCCCTTCCGCGTGACTCTCGCGGGCTGGCTCACGCCCGCGGGGCTCGGCGCCCTGCAGATGGTGGGACTGTTCACGATCCTCGCCTTCGCGTTGCAGTTCTCGTTCGCGAACCCCTGGGCGGCCCTCGGCATCCTGCTGTTCGCCTCGGCGACGTACGCGGCGATCGTTCTCGCGCTGAACGTCTGGCTCGGGTCGGTGGGGCAGTTCCTCGGACTCGTGCTGATGGTGTTGCAGCTCGTCACCGCCGGAGGCACGTTCCCGTGGCAGACCCTGCCCGGGCCCCTCGCCGCCCTGCACCACGTGCTGCCGATGGGATACGTCGTGGATGCCATGCGGCAGGTCATGTACGGCGGAGACGTCTCGCGAGTCGGCCAAGACCTGCTGGTGCTCGGCGCGTGGATGGTCGGCGGCGTGCTGATCGCGGCGATCGGCGTCACGCGGATGACGCACCACCGCACGCTGCGCGACCTGCAGCCGAGCCTCATCGGCTGACGCGTCTCGCGAACCCGTCGCGGGGCACGCCATGTGACGCCGGGACCACCTGCCTCCCCCCGGCGCCCGAGCTCACACCGGAAGCCTCACCTCGAACACCGTCCGCCCCGGCCGACTCTCCACCGAGATCGACCCGCGGTGGGCGGTGACGATGGCCTCCGCGATCGACAGTCCGAGGCCCGTGCTCCCGGCATCGCGGTTGCGGGAGTCGTCGCCGCGTGCGAAGCGGTCGAACAGCCGCCGGGCGACGCCCGGATCGATCCCCGGGCCGGTGTCGGTCACGCGCAGCACGGCTTCCGCACCTTCGCGCACGAGCGACAACGTCACCGTCGTGCCCGCCGGCGTGTGCGTCTGCGCGTTGCGGAGCAGGTTCGCGACGACCTGTCGCAGGCGGTTCTCGTCGCCCGTGACCGAGATGAGGTCGTCGTCTGCGACATCGAGACGCCACTCGTGCGTCGCATCCGCCGCCTGCGCATCGCTCACGGCGTCGACGGCGAGCAGGGTCAGCTCGACCTCTTCGCGTCTCAGGGGCTGGCCGGCATCCAGTCTCGCCAGAAGCAGAAGGTCGTCGACGAGGGATGCCATGCGCTCGGCCTCCGACTCGATCCGGTCGAACGAGCGGGCCTGGGTCGGCGTCATGGGTGCGTCCTCGCCGAGCGAGAGCTGCGCGTAACCGCGGATGCTCGCCAGGGGCGTGCGCAGCTCGTGGCTCGCATCGGCGATGAAGCGTCGCAGCTGGTCCTCGCTGTGCTGCCGCGCCGCGAGGGAGGACTGCACGTGCCCGAGCAGGTCGTTCAGCGACGAGCCGACGCGTCCCACCTCGTTGTCGACGCGGGTGTCCGCCGGAGCGACCCGATCGGGGATGTCGACCGCGCCCGCGCTGAGCGACAGGGTCGACACGCGCTGCGCGACCGCGGCGACACGGTCGAGCGGTCGCAGGCTCCGCCGCACGAAGAGCGACAGCCCCAGGATCGCGACGATCAGCGTGACGGCTGACACCGCGACGAGGATGACGGTCAGCGCCGAGGTGGTCGCGGTGACATCCGCCTGGGAGCTGCCGACGAACACGGTCGCACCGTCGTTCTCGGCCGCGGCGACGCGGAACGCCCCGAGGTCGCCCCCGAGGTCGACGGTCGTCGGGGTCCGGTCGGTCGGCACCGCCGATCGCAGCAGCGCGACCTGTTCGTCCGTCAGCGCGACCACCGTGCCATCCGAGCGTGTGTAACTCGAGACGAGGACCCCGCCCGCACCGTCGACCACCGCTTGCAGGGTGCCGATGCGCGGCGCCGGGGCACCGGCATCCCGCTGAGGGGGACGCTCCCCGCCGAAGGGCCCGCCCGAGCCGTCGCGCCCCACGGCGAACGACAGACCCTCGCGCACCTGCTGGTCGAGCCGGTCGAGCGTGAAGGAGCGCAGTGCCACGACGGTGGCGACACTCATCACCAAGAAGGCGAGGCCGACGAGCACGCTCGTCCCCACGACGAGGGTGCGCCGCAGCGTCCATCGAACGCGCATCAGACGGTCTTGATCGAGTACCCCACACCGCGCACAGTGTTGATCAGCGGGTCGCCGAGAGTGTCGATCTTCTTGCGCAGGTACGAGATGTAGATCTCGACCACGCTGCCGTTCCCGCCGAAGTCGTAGCTCCACACCTGGTCGAGGATCTGCGCCTTGCTGAGCACGCGTCGCGGGTTCTGCATGAGGTAGCGGAGCAGGTCGAACTCCCACGCGGTGAGCTTGATCGGGATGCCGCCGCGCTCGACCTCGTACGACTCCTCGTCGAGCGTGAGGTCTCCGACGCGCAGCCGCGGATCGGCGTCGGCGACGACCGCGACGTGACGGCGGGCCATTCCCCGCAGCCGCACGACGACCTCTTCGAGGTTGAAGGGCTTGGTGACGTAGTCGTCGGCCCCGGCCGAGATGCCCGCGATCCGGTCCTCCACCGCGTCTTTCGCCGTGAGGAACAGCACGGGGGCGTCGTTGCCCGCGGCGCGGATACGGGTCAGCAGCTCCATGCCGTCGAGCCCCGGCATCATGATGTCGAGCACGAGCAGGTCGGGGCCGAACTCCCGGATCGTGCCGAGCGCTTCCTGACCGTTCGCGGCGGTGCGGGCGTCCCACCCCTCGTTCTCGAGCGCCATCCGCAGCAGGTCGCTGAGGTTCGCCTCGTCGTCGACGATCAGGGCCCGGACGGGGGAGCCGTCGGGGCGGGTGAGGGGCGCGGGACGGGATGCCATGACAGCCAGCATGCACGCTTCGAGACGCCGCCGTCGCTCGACATATCTCCTTCATAGGAACGGTGAGGCAGCGGTGAGGGTGCCGTTCTTACGGTCGACGCAACGGCCGCACCCCGCGTCCGGAAGGAGAAGCATGTACGGCACCTACCTGCGGCGCGAACTCGCCGGCCGAAAGAAACAGACCGTGATCGTCGCGGTCGGGCTCGCGATCGCGATCGCCCTCGTCATCGTCGTGAACGCCCTCTCAGCGGGCGTCCGAGATGCCCAGTCGCAGGCGCTGTCGTCGGTGTACGGAGTGGGCACCGACCTCACGGTGACCGGCGCGCAGTCCGAGCCGGGCCAGGGCGGCGGCTCGCGCTTCGACTTCGGCGCCGGCGAGGGAGCGAGCGCCGACGGCACCACCACCCTCAGCCAGTCGCGGCTGATGACCGACATGCGCCGCGGCACGCTCGACGCCACCGCCGTCTCCACGGTCTCGAGCCTCGAGGGGGTGTCGGCCGCCACCGGTGCACTGGCACTGACCAACACGACCTTCTCGGGCCAGGTCCCCGATCGCAGCGCGCAGTCGGGCACCGGATCCGGCCCGGGGCAGGGCACGGGCGGAATGGGCGCTCCTCCCGCGGGCGGACCGGGTGGCGACGGCGGCAGCGCCTTCGGCGTCGACTCCTTCAGCGTGCTCGGCGTGGACCCCGCGGCATCCGTCGGCCCGCTCTCCTCGGTCACCGTGGCCGAGGGCCGCGCGCTCACCTCGGCCGACGCCGACACCGACGTCGCTGTCGTCGACGCGACCTACGCGGCGAGCGCCGGGCTCTCCGTCGGCGGCACGGTCGAGGTCGCGGGCACGGCGATGCAGGTCGTCGGGATCGTCGCTTCCGCTTCGGCTGACGCCGACACCGCCGCGAACGTCTACCTCCCCCTCGATGTCGCACAGACCCTCGCCGGCACGGGGGATGTCGTCTCGACGGTGTACGTGCAGGCCGCGTCGGCGGATGCCATCGACGCGGTGCAGAGCGAGATCGCGGCCGCGCTGCCCGAGGCCACCGTCAGCTCGCAGTCAGAGCTCGCCTCGAGCGTCTCGGGATCGCTTTCGAGCGCGTCGACCATGATCACGAACCTCGGCACCTGGCTGTCGGTCGTCGTGCTGCTGGTCGCCCTTGCCCTGGCGGTGCTCTTCACCATCTCGGGCGTCGCGCGGCGCACCCGCGAGTTCGGAACGCTCAAGGCGATCGGCTGGTCGAACGGCCGCATCGTGCGTCAGGTCGCGGGCGAGTCCCTCGTGCAGGGACTGATCGGCGGGGCCGTGGGACTGCTCTTGGGTCTCGGCGGCATCCTGCTCATCGACGTCATCGCGCCCACGATCTCGGTGGCCGCGGAGACGACCGGTCCCGGCGGCCAGGGCGGACCCGGGGGCCCAGGCCCCGGCGGCTTCGGCCAGGCCGCGGCCCAGGCCACCGACATCGTGCTCAGTGCTCCCGTCACCCCGGTGGTCGTGGTCGCGGCGGTGGGGATCGCCGTTCTCGGCGGGGTCCTCGCCGGAGCCTTCGGCGGATGGCGAGCCGCTCGCCTCAGCCCCGCCGCCGCCCTCAGATCCGTCGCGTGAGCGGCATCCCCCATCTTTCGAAAGAGACATCATGACCCTCACCGCTCCCCCCTCCGTCGCCACCGCCTACCGACTCGACGGCGTCACCCGCACCTACCGCCAACGCGATCGCACGGTGCAGGCACTGGCCGGGGTCGACCTCGAGATCACCGTGGGCGACTTCGTCACCATCCAGGGACCGACCGGCGGCGGCAAGTCGACGCTGCTGCAGATGCTCGGGGCCCTCGACCGGCCCTCGAGCGGGTCGATCGTGCTGGGCGAGCTCGACATCGCGCGGGCGTCGAACGCGCAGCTGGCGAAGCTGCGCGCCGAAGAGATCGGGTTCGTGTTCCAGGGGTTCAACCTCATCCCGACGCTGACCGCCGCCGAGAACGTCGACATGGGCCTCGAGCCCCTCGGGCTGGGCCGCGACGAGCGCCGCGGCCGGGTGACGGCGGCCCTGACCCGCGTGGGCCTCGCCGACCGCGCCGATCACCGCCCCGGGGAGCTCTCGGGCGGTCAGCAGCAGCGCGTCGCGATCGCCCGGGCCGTTGCAAAGCGGCCCCGCGTGCTGCTCGCCGACGAGCCCACCGGCAACCTCGACGAGCGCATGCGCGACGAGATCCTCGACGTGCTGCAGGAGCTCAACGCCGAGGGGCTGACCCTGGTCGTGGTCACGCACGACTCCGCCGTCGCCCGCCGAGCCCGCCGTCGCTTGCGCCTGGCTCAGGGCACCGTAACCGACATCACCCGCGGCTGAGATCCCCGTACCGCGCGCGAGGGGCCGAGAATCGCGGCCGGGACAGGGCCCCGGCAATGATTTCCGGCCCCTCATGCGCGGGCAGCGCGTCAAGGGGAGCGGGCCAGAACCCCGCGGCGGCCTACAGTCGGATGCACGCCGACCGGAGGATGCCATGGCCGCCCGCAACACGCGTCTGATGCGCTGCACGCCCGACGACCTCTTCGCCGTCCTCTCCGACGGCTGGCTCTACCCCGTGTGGGTCGTGGGAGCCGCGCGGATGCGCGACGTCGACGAACAGTGGCCGCGCGAAGGATCGCGCATCCATCACTCGCTGGGCGTGTGGCCCGTGATGATCCACGATCAGACCGAGATCGTGGAGTGGGATCCCCCTCGTCTACTGCGACTGAGGCCGGAGGCCGGCATCCTGGGGCGAGGAGTCATCCGCATCGACGCCCGCCCCCACGGCGACGGCACGGCGGTGACCATCGTCGAGGAGCCGGTGTCGGGAGCCGCGTCGTTCCTGCCCCGCGCCCTGTGGAAGCCGATGCTCGTCGCACGCAACCAGGAATGCCTCAACCGCTTGGCGTTCTTGGCCGAGGGGCGGCGCGAGGAGCGCGAAGCACGCGAGCTCGACCACCGCACCGAGACACCCGACCCCGCCGAGGGCGTCGCCTCACCGCAAGCGCAGCAAGACGTCCGCGAGGCCGGGATCTGAGCGGGACTCAGCTCTCGGGGCGGGACTCCGCCCCGGTCGAACCGGGCTGCTCCGTGCTGTGGTGCAGTTCGTCGATGTAGAGGTTCTCTTCATCGGTCGTCCGGTTGCGGTAGGCCGCCCGACCGACCATGTGCGCGGCGAGGGGCGCCGTCGCGAACTGGATGAGCACGATCGGGATGCCGAAAGCGAGCGCCTCCCACGTGCCCGTCGCCAGCGCGACCGCAGAGACGATGAGAAGCACGCCGAGCACCTGCGGCTTGGTCGCCGCGTGCAGGCGCGTGGGCACATCGCGCCACCGCAGGAGGCCGATGGTCGCGGTGAGGCAGAGGATCGCACCGAGGAGCACGAGGACGAGCGCCACGGTGTCGAGAACGCCGTCGAGGGTCATCTCGGGTTCTCCTTCCGCGCGACGAAGCGGGCCACGGCGATCGAGCCGAACACGCCCACGGCCGCGATGATCAGCATTGCGGGCAGCGAGCGCGTGTGGTGATTGATGACCATGTCGGCGCCCAGGATGCAGAGCACCTCGGTGAGCAGCACGTCGGCGGCGACCGCACGGTCGAGGATCGACGGACCGATCACGAGACGGATCAGCGCCAGCACCGCGGCGACGGCGAAGACGACGAGGATGACCACGACGAGGATGTTCACAGTAGCGTCCTCCCATCGCGCGGCGTCTCGGCCCCGTGGCGGGCGTCGACGTCGGCCTCGGCGATCTTGGCGCGCAGCTCCTGCAGCTCTTCCTTCGAGCCCACGGCACGCGTGATGCGGGCTTCCCACCCGAGCACGACGCGGCGCTGGTGCTCGGCATCCGCGTCGCTGCGCACCCCGATGGTGTGCAGGAACAGCGTGCGGTTCTCGCGATCGACGTCGACGATGAGCGAGCCCGGGATGAGCGATGCCGTGACGGCGGTGTGCGCCATGATCACATCGTCGTCCACCCGAAGGGGCACGGCGATGATGGCCGCACCGGGCTGCCGCCGAAAATCGAGCACCTGCCACGCGACGATGAGGGAGCCCTTGATGACGGCGCCGAGGAAGGTGACGACGAAGACGAGGCCGTACCAGAGGTTGATGCGACCCGACAGCTCGACGGGAGGAAGGCGGAAGACGCGGGTGACGAAGACCGCCATGACGAGACCCGTGAGGAAGGCGAGCCAGGTGAACTGGCCCCACAGCAGCATCCACAGCGCGACCAGCCAGACCAGGAACGGAAGCTGGTGCAGGAAGAGCGACACCTGCGAACGGCGGGACGGGTTCATCTTTGACCCGCCTGTTCCTGGACCTGGACGAGGCTGACCCCGTCGGTGATGTCGACGCCCGCCCGCAGGCACATGTCGAGCAGCGGTCCGGCGAACACGGTCAGCGACACGGTGACCGCCACCATGCCGACGGTGGCGAGCGTCATGATCTTCGGCGTCGTGCGCCGCTCGGTCGAGATGGCGGCGGCGGGCGCGTTGCCGAGGTACGCGATGCGCTCGGTCGTCTCGGCCGAGTCGTCGTCTTCGCGCCAGAACGAGAGGTTCCACGCGCGCATGAGCGCGTACAGCGTGAGGATCGAGGTCACGATACCGCCGACGATCAGGACCATCATCACGGGTGTTCCCACCTGAGCCGCGGCGTCGAACAGCGCGTACTTGCCGATGAAGCCCGAGAACGGAGGCAGGCCGCCCAGGTTGATCGCCGGGATGAAGTAGAGCACCGCCAGCAGTGGCGCCGCGCGCATCAGGCCCTTCACCTTCAGGATCGAGGTACTCCCCGCCCGGCGCTCGATGAGGCCCACCGCGAGGAACAGCGTCGTCTGCACGATGATGTGGTGGACGATGTAGTAGATCGTGGCCCCCACCGCGAGCGGCGTGTTGATCGCCAGACCGAAGATCATGTACCCGATGTGGCTCACCAGCGTGAACGACAGGATGCGCTTGAGCTCGGCCTGCGCGACCGCGCCCAGGATGCCGACGATCATCGTCGACAGCGCGACCATCATCAGCAGGAAGTTGAGGTCGTTGTCGACGAACAGCTGTGTCTCGGTGCGGATGATCGCGTAGACGCCGACCTTGGTCAGCAGGCCCGCGAACACCGCCGTCACCGGCGCGGGAGCCGTCGGGTACGAGTCGGGCAGCCAGAACGACAGCGGGAAGACCGCCGCCTTGATCGCGAAGGCGAGCAGCAGCATGAGGTGCAGGATCGTCTGCGTGTCCTGAGGCAGCAGCGACATTCGCTCGCTGATCTGGACCATGTTGACCGTGCCGAGCGCGCCGTAGACCATCGCGATCGCGGCGAGGAAGAGGATCGACGACACCAGCGACACGACGATGTAGACGACGCCGGTGCGGATGCGCGACTCGGTGCCGCCCAGGGTGATGAGCACGTACGAGGCGACGAGAAGGATCTCGAAACCGACGTACAGGTTGAACAGGTCTCCGGCGATGAAGGCGTTGAAGATGCCCGCGCCGAGGATCAGGTACGCCGGGTAGAAGATCGAGACCGGGGTGTCCTCGTCGTTGTCGGCCGCGCCCTGGCCGATCGAGAACAGCAGGACCGCGAGGAGGACGATGCTCGTGACGACCACCAGCAGGGCCGCGAGCACGTCGACGTAGAGCACGATGCCGAACGGGATGTCCCACGCGGCGATCGCCACCGCGATGGGCCCGCTCGTGTCGACGGTGACGAGCAGGACCGCACCCAGCACGAGGACGGCCGCGAGGGAGGCGACCGACACGACGATCTGCGTCTTCTTGCGTCGTCCGAAGATGAGGTTGATCGCGGCACCGATGAGCGGAATGCCGACGAGCAGGGGCACGAGGGCGCTCACGAGCGATCACCGTCCTGGGGGTCGCGGGGGGCGTCGAGCGGCGACTCCGATTCACGCGACACCGCGACCCGGTCGACCGGAGCGTCGTCGACCAGCTGCGAGAGATCGCCCTGGTGCAGCACGCGGATGGGCGAGGCCACATCGCCGACGAAGTCGGTGGTGACGTCTTCGTCGTCGGAACGGGCCTCTTCGTCCATCGCGTCTTCGGGCTCGTCGGCCGCGCGGGTGCGCAGAGCCACGTCATCGGCGTCGTCGATGACCGTGTCGGCCTGACCGAGCTGCCAGGAGCGGTAGATGAGCGCGAGCAGGAACGCCGAGATGCCGAACGTGATGACGATCGCGGTGAGCGTCAGGGCCTGGGGCAGCGCGTCGGAGATGTCCGCGGCATCCGTCTGCCCGCCGTCGTAGAAGGGGGCCCGGCCGGGCGCGCCCATGACGATGAGGAGCAGGAGGTTGGCGGCGTTGCCGAGCAGCAGGAAGCCGATCAGCACGCGGGTCAGGCTGCGCTCGAGCATCGCGTACACACCGCACGCGAAGAGCACGGCCATGACGATGACGAGAACGAAGGAGATGGTCATGAGGGCGCCATCTCCGCATCTTCCGGGTGCTGCGACTGCCGGTCGACCTCGGCGCCGAGGCTGCGGAGCACGTCGAGCACCAGACCGATCACCACGAGGTAGACGCCCACGTCGAAGATCGTGCTGGTGACGAACTCCCAGTGCCCGATGATCGGCAGCTCGCCCTCGAAGGTGAAGCTCTGCAGCGGCGCGAACCCGAACACCATCGGCACCAGGGCGCACAGCACGGCGATCGCCATGCCCGCACCGAGCAGGCGTCCCGCGTCGGTCGGCGCGGCGGCGCCGAGCTCCCAGCGGCCGCCGGCGATGTAGCGCATGACCAGGCCCATTCCCGCGACCAGGCCTCCGGCGAAGCCCCCGCCGGGCAGGTTGTGGCCGGCGAAGAGCAAGTACAGCGACACGATCATGATCGAGTGGAACAGCACCCGGATGATGATCTCGAGCAGGATCGAACGGTTCTCGGGCTGCACCTTGGAGCCCGAGATCAGCCACGCGCGCGGGGCGCCGGTCTCGCCCACGCGTCGAGCGCGCACGCCGCTGTCGGTCTCGACGAGGGGTCGACGGCGGCCCAGCCCGACGCGAGAGCGCGCGGTGCCCGATCGGCGCGCGAGGTTGTCGCTGCGGTTGGTGATGAAGACGAGGGATGCCACGCCCGTGGCGGCGAGGACCAGCACCGAGAGCTCGCCCATCGTGTCCCAGCCGCGCAGGTCGACCAACGCAACGTTGACGACGTTGCGTCCGTGGCCGATCTCGTAGGCGAGGGGCGGCCACTCGAGGGAGATGGGGAGGTCTTGACGTGCTCCGGTCGCCACGATCGCGACGAGGGCCATGGTGAGCCCCACGCCCGCGCCGAGGATCGCTCGGGCGATCGGGGCCACCGACTCGTTCTGCTCCCCCATGCGGGCGGGGAGGCGCCGCAGCACCAGCGCGAACACGACGAGGGTCACGGTTTCGATGAGCACCTGGGTCAGCGCGAGATCGGGGGCGCCGCTGGTCGCGAAGAGCACCACCATCCCGAGCCCCGTCAC
This sequence comes from Microbacterium sp. SORGH_AS_0421, assembly GCF_030818635.1. Classification (NCBI taxonomy): domain Bacteria; kingdom Bacillati; phylum Actinomycetota; class Actinomycetes; order Micrococcales; family Microbacteriaceae; genus Microbacterium; species Microbacterium sp. SORGH_AS_0421. The sequence continues at coordinate 1,151,562 of NZ_JAUTAO010000001.1, read as the reverse complement.
CGAGACGAGCGCGACCCCGGTGTAGCGCTTTCGGGCGCGGACGGCCAAGATGCCGGCGGCGATCATGACAGGTGCCGAGATCAGCTGCGCGGGAGACTGCCAGGCGTCGAGCTGCGCGCGCCACTCGCGCGAGGCCAGTAGGGCCGTGCCCTCGGCGACCACGAGCACCACGAAGATCGTGCCGACGTAGAACGGCAACGAACCGCGCTGGAAGCGGGCGGTCACCCACTCCGAGGTGTGGTCGATCGCGCGGAGGGTGCCGTTGTACGCGTCGTTGGCCGTGAAGGGCAGCACACGAGGACGCTTGTGCAGCTGTGTCTTGCGCACCACCCAGAACACGCCCGCGCCCAGCGCCAGGGTGCCGAGCGAGATGAACAGCGCCGGCTCGAGCCCGTGCCAGAGGGCGAGGTGGTACGGATACTCGGGCGAATCGACCCCGGCCGTCGCCTCGGGGAGTCCGTCGGCGTAGGGAGCGAGCCAGTGGTCGACGATCGGCGCGAGGAACCCGAGGGCCAGCGTGGTCGCCGACAGCAGCACGGGAGCCGACAAGAACCCGATGGGCGGGTCCGGCCACTCGGTCGTCTCGACGTCGCGCTTGGTCCCGTACGCACCCCAGAGGAATCGGATGCCGTAGGCCGCCGTGAGCGCGGAGCCCAGGACGATGCCGACCAGGGCGACGATCCCCCACACCGCTCCCCCCTCGGCCTCGTGCAGCAGAGCGGTCAGCGCCGTCTCTTTCGCGACGAATCCGAGGGTGGGGATCACACCCGCCATGGAGAAGATCGCGACGAACGACGCCGTGGCCATGACCGGCGCCTGGCGGCCGAGGCCGGAGAGCTGGCCGATGTCACGCGTGTTGAGCTGGCGGTCGATGACACCGACGACGAGGAAGAGGCACGACTTGAACAGGGCGTGGCTGAGCAGGAGCGCGACGCCGGCGAGAGCGGCATCTCTCGTTCCGTATCCCAGCATCACCGTGAGAAAGCCCAGCTGGCTCACCGTGCCGAAGGCGAGGATGCGCTTGAGGTCGCGTTCGCGCAGCGCCTGGAAGCCACCGAGCAACATGGTGAAGACCCCGAGCGCGATGAGGGTCGGTCGCCAGAACGGGGTGTCGGCGAACCCGGGAGCGAGACGGGCGATCAGGTAGATGCCGGCCTTCACCATGGCCGCAGCGTGCAGGTACGCGCTGACCGGGGTGGGCGCGGCCATAGCGCCGGGGAGCCAGAAGTGGAACGGGAAGATCGCGGACTTGCTCAGGGCGCCGACCAGCAGCAGCAGGACCGCGATGTCGACGACCGCGCCCGTGGGAGGGTCGGCGAGGATCGCCGACAGGCTGGACGTGCCCGACTGGACCACCATGAGCACCACGCCGATGAGCATGACGAGCCCGCCGAGGGTCGTGACGAGCAGCGCCTGCAGCGCGGCACGGCGACTCGCGGAACGGCTGTGGTAGTAGCCGATCAGCAGGTACGACAGGACGCTCGTGGCCTCCCACAGCATCACCAGGACGACGAGATCGTCGGTGAGGACCAAGCCGTACATCGCACCGGCGAACCCGAGCAGGACCGCCGAGAACTGCCCCACGCCCCGCGTCTTGCCGCGGAAGTACCAGCGGCAGTAGAGCATGACGAGCGCCCCGACGCCGGTGACCACCAGGGTGAGGAGCCACCCCAGCACATCCATGCGCATCGACAGCGACACGTTCAACGCGGGGATCCACCGGTATTCCTCGAAAGGAATATCGCCCGAGAAGACCGCGGGGGCAAGGACCACGGCGTGGGCGAAGGCAAGGGCGGGGAGCACCGCGGCAACGTAGAACGCGCGGGCGCCGATGCGCGAGACGAGCCACGGCAGAAGAAGGGGGACGGCCGCGAAGGCGCCGAGGAAGATCAGCACGGTCGGGCCTCCTCGGGGTCGACGGGCGGATGCCCGGGCTCTCGGGGTGTCGTGACTATTCTATGCGGAGCATGAGAGTCCCAGCATCCGCGGCGTCATGTGGTACGCGGCGGGCCGGTCGTCGTTCCCTCTCGGAAGGCGCACCGCAGGTCGAGCCCTGAGGGCGTCTCGTCCTCGAGCATCGCCGCCACGGCCTCACCGGCAGCGCGGCCCTTCGCGGTGGCGGGCTGCACCAGGGTGGTCAGCACGTGCGGGGCGAGGCCGTCGACGACGACCCCGTCGAACCCGGTTACGCTCACGTCGTCGGGCACTCGCAGACCCGCTTCCTCGGCGGCGCGGATGACCCCGGCCGCGAGCAGGTCGCTCTGGGCGATGACCGCCGTCGGGCGGTGGTCGGGATCGGCGAAGATCGCTCGACCGGCGATGCTCCCCTCGTCGATCGAGCTGGTGGCGGCGGCCACGGCGGGAGCGTCGGGGAACACCTCCCGGGCCCCGGCCAGCCGGTCGGCGGTGACGTCGACCCGGACGACGGCTTCGTCGGAGATCCAGCCGCGGCGCCGAGCCGTGTCGGTGGGCAGGGTGACGATCACGACGTCTCGGTGACCGAGCGCCTCGAGGTGGCGCGCGGCCTTGCGCTGCGCCTCGGTGTTGTCGAGCAGCACCTGGGGCACGCCCTCGCCCGCATCGCCCTCGACCACGACGACCGGGATGCCGCGGCCCTTCACGATCTCGAGGGAGTCGCGCATGCGCGGGCTGCAGCCGATCAGCACCGCGGCGTCGATGGGAGCGGTGTGCAGCGAGGGTTCGCTCACCGTCTCGCCGTCGTCGCGAAGCAGCAGCAGCGCCGCCCCCAGGCGGGAGACGCCGTCGGCCAGACCGTCCATCATGTGGGTCGTGACCGGGTCGAGGAACGCCGTACCGAGGTGCTGGTCGAAGACCACGCCCACGATGCCGGAGCGTCCGCGACGAAGGGACGCGGCGCGCGGATCGGGCCCGGTGTACCCGAGGCTCTCGGCCGCCGCGAGCACTCGCGCGCGGGTCGCCTGCGAGGTCGGCGTCTTGCCGCTGAAGACGACGGACGCGGTCGACGCCGAGACGCCGGCCTCTCGGGCGACGTCGCTGATGGTCGCGCGACGGTTGCTCACGGGCCGATCGTACTCGCCGACGCGGGCGTCGCCGAATCGATTCGATGCGTGTCGAATCGATTCGGTACAGTGGCCGCATGCACTCGACGCTCACCCGGTCCCAGCTCGTCCGCTGGCACATCGCGATCTGCGCCATCTTCCTCGCGAGCGGGCTGAGCATCTCGACGTGGGCGTCGCGGGTGCCCGCCATCCGCGAATCGCTCGGCATCGAGAACTCCGGCGTCGGGCTGCTCCTGCTCGGCATGGGCGTGGCATCCATCATCGGTCTCTCGATCGCGCCGGCTGTCATGGCCCGCATCGGCGCGCGCACCGGCATGCTCGTCGCCCTGCTGCTCGTCGGCATCGGCCTCATGATCATCGGCTTCGGGGCCGACTCGCTGCAGTTGTTCGGGGTCGCCCTCGTGGGCCTCGCCCTGTTCGGGTTCGGCAACGGAACGGTCGACGTGATGATGAACGTCGAGGGAGCAGCGCTCGAGAAAGCCACCCGGCGCACGATCATGCCGCTGCTGCACGCCTTCTTCAGCTTCGGCACCGTCATCGGCGCGGGTCTGGGATTCGTTGCCGTCAGCCTGGGCATCCCCGTGGTCGCGCACTGCGCGGCGATGGGCGTGGTCATCATCGTGGTGGCCTTCGTGTCGGTGGCCAACGTGCCGCGGGCCGAGGTCGCGATGGACGCCCCCGCCGCCGAGGAGCGCGCCCACTGGCGCGAGCGTCTCGCCGTCTCGCTGCAGGCTTGGCGCGAGCCGCGTACGTACACGCTCGGGGTGATCATGCTGGGCATGGCGTTCGCCGAAGGCAGCGCCAACGACTGGCTCCCCTCGGCCGTGGTCTACGGCCACGGAGCCCCCGAAGAGGCAGGTCCTGCCGTGCTCGCGGTGTTCTCGGTCGCGATGACCGTGGGCCGCATCGCCGGGGGCCCCGTCGTCGACCGCCTCGGCCGTGTGCTCGTGCTGCGGGTGCTCGCCGGCACCGCCGCCGCGGGTCTGTTGCTGTTCATCCTCGCGCCCTACGGTCCCCTCGTCTTCGTGGGTGCGGCTCTGTGGGGCCTCGGCGCCTCGCTCGGCTTCCCGATCGGCATGTCGGCCGCCGCCGACGACCCCGCCAAGGCCGCCTCCCGCGTGGCCGCCGCGGCGACCATCGGCTACGTGGCGTTCCTGTGCGGCCCCCCGATCCTCGGGTGGATCGGCGACCACATCGGTCTGCTCAACACGTTGCTCATCGTGGTCGGGCTCATCGTGGCATCCGGTCTCTTCTCGGGCGCGGCCAAGCCCCTCGCCGTCGAGAACGAGCGGGCCGCAGAGCCGGCGCGCCGCGATTAGGCGACGCGGCCCCCAGCGGCCGCTGCTGCGTCGATGACTCCGGCCGCCTCGACGCGCATCTCGCTGTCGCGACGACGGCGCGGAACACTCGGGGTGACGCGACCCGTCGGACGAGCTACCCGGGGGCGGCGGCGCACCGCAGCCACGGCACGGTCTCTCTCGACGGCGGTGTGACGATCGTCTCGAGTTGCGACAATGGAGTCGTGCGCCTCGTCATTGCTCGTTGCTCCGTCGACTACACCGGTCGCCTGAAGACACATCTCCCCCTCGCGACCCGACTCATCATGGTCAAGGCCGACGGTACCGTTGCGTTCCATCGCGACGTCCAACACGCGCCCCTGAACTGGATGAGCCCGCCGTGCTCGCTCACCCTCGAGCAGCCCGACGAGGCCGACATCGAAGACGGCGTGATCGAACGCTGGCGCGTGACGCACGCGAAGAGCGGCGACGCACTGCTGGTGCGCATCCACGAGGTCATGCACGACACCGCCCACGACCTGGGCCTCGACCCCGGGCTCATCAAGGACGGCGTCGAGGCCGATCTGCAGCGCCTGCTCGCCGAGCAGGTGTCGGTGGTGGGTGAGAACCTCACGCTCGTGCGCCGTGAGTACCCCACCGCGATCGGCCCGGTCGATCTGCTGCTGCGCAATGACGACGGCCACGGCACCGTCGCGATCGAGGTCAAGCGTCGCGGCGACATCGACGGCGTCGAGCAGCTCACCCGCTACCTCGAGCTGCTCAACCGCGATCCTCTGCTCGCCCCGGTCACCGGCGTCTACGCCGCGCAAGAGATCAAGCCCCAAGCGCGCGTGCTCGCCACCGACCGCGGCATCCGGTGCCTCGTCCTCGATTACGACGAGATGAAGGGCGTGCAGTCGGGCGCCCCGCGGCTCTTCTGACGCGGCGAGCGCCGCGCGCGGGCAGCGCCGGTAGCGTGGACGCATGCCTGCACGCTCTCCCTTCTCCTGCGTCCTGTGGGACGTCGACGGAACCCTCGTCGACGCATCGGAGGGAATCCTCCGCCGGTTGACGATCACACTCGAGCACTTCGGACGCACGCCCCCCGTGCGGGGAGAGCTGTCGCACTGGATCGGTCCGCCGATGTTCGAGTCGTTCCAGGTGAACGTGGGGATGACTCCCGAGCAGGCCACCGAAGCCGTCACCTTCTACCGCGGGCTGAACAAGAGCGAGGGCTACACGGTGAGCGCGCGCCTGTACCCGGGCGTCGAACAGCTGGTGCACGACCTGCACGCGGCGGGCATTCCGCAGTCGACGGCGAGCTCCAAGCCCGAAGTACAGGTGGTCGCCCTCATGGACCACTTCGGCCTCGCTCCATCACTCGAGGCCATGGTCGGAGCCACCCTCGACGAGCGCACCCTGAGCACGAAGGCCGACGTCGTGCGCGAGGCGCTGCGCCGTCTCGAAGCCGCCGGGGCCGACACCTCGCGCCCCATCCTCATCGGCGATCGACACCACGACGTCGAGGGAGGGGTGGATGCCGGGGTGCCGGTGATCTTCGTCCGGTGGGGCTTCAGTTGGCCCCACGAGGCGGACGGCGCCCAGGCTGCCGTCGACGAGATCGACGAACTGCGTGCTCTTCTGCTGATCGACGACTCGTCGGGACCGGGCACCTCCGTCGGTGTCTGAACTCGAGGGGGTTGCCCCCGCGACGATCGCCCTGCTGGCGGCCGCACTCACCGTGGCGGCCATCGTCATCGCCGTGCGGCTCTGGCGCAGATCGCCCCGTGCTCGCGCCGCGGCCGCCCAGTCCGTGAGCGATGCCGCCGAGGCGCTGCTTCGCCTCGACGACGCCGTCATCGAACTGGAGCTGGCCTTCCGGGCCGCGGACGCGGTAGATGCCATCGACGAACCGACCGAGCTCCGCCGCGCCCGGACCGCCGCCCTTCGCACGCGCGATCGCGGGTTCGCCGACGTCTCGCGCCTCGAGACCGACACCGGTCTCGCTGTCCGGCGACGCGACGAGGCCCGCCGGTTACGCGCCCAGCTGGACGACCAGAGCGAACGCGTCGCTCGCACCCGCACGCAGCTCGAGGAGTGGGCCCGCACGCACCGGAGCGCGGCCGCGCTCCTGGCCGCCGCCCGCGGCCGCCGCGCACGACTGATCGAAACGACGGGCGACCCCGAGCCGCTCCTCTTCGTACTGCGCGAACGTTTCGCCCCCGAAGACCGCGACGATGCCGAGGCGGCCGGGCGGGCGGCATCCGACGCCCTCCGCGACGCCGACGACGCCATCGAGCGCGCCGCCTCCGAGCCGGACGGCCGCCACCTCTTGGACGCCTCCGCCGCCCTCGCCCGCGCCGAAAGACAGCTGCGCGCCGTCGAGGACGCGCACCGGGTCGCGATGCAGGCCGCCGAGAACGCGGCGACCGAGATCACCGCGGCGCGAGCCGAGATCGCGGCAGCGACGCAACTGGCGTCTCGCCGGCCCGGCGAAGCGGCACCCGACGCCGCTGAGCGCTTGGACGCCGCCGCACGAGACCTCGAAGCCGCGGCGACCGACACGGCCCGGCGACCCCGGCGCGCCATCGCCATCGTGGCCCGGGTACGCGAGCGAAGAGACGAAGCGCTGAGCGAGGCGATGACCCCGCGGCAACGCCTCGAAGCCGCACGCGCCGCTCTGCCGGGAACCCTGGCCTGCGCCCGCGCCGCCCTCGCCGTCGCCGACGCGCGCGACTCCGAGGCCCCGATCGCCGATCGCCTCCGGCTCGAAGACGCCCGCCGTCACCTCGCCGCCGCCCGCGCGGCGACCGATGCCGAGCAGGCTCTCGCCCACGCCCGCGCCGCGTGGCACTCGGTGTCCCGACCGAGCTGACCACCGACCCCGGTCCGCCGTCGCGCGACCCCCGTGCCCTATCGTGAGCGGCATGGGGCAGAACACGATGCGCCGACGGGTGCCGCAGCTCGCGCGCCGCCTGCCGGCCACGATCATGCTGGTCGGCATCCTGCTCGCCACAGGCGTCGCGACCGGCGCGCTCTGGCAGCCGTTCACCGCCTCCGACGCCTTCGACACGCTTGCGTACGGCCTGCCCGCCCTCGAGGCCGGCCGGTGGTGGACGCCGATCACCGGCACCTTCGTGATCAGCGCACCGTGGCTGTACCTCGTCGGCCTCCCGACCCTCGTCGGGATGGGGTTCCTCGAGGTCCGTCGCGGCACGCGCGTCGCGAGTGCGTACTTCGCCGTGGGCCAGCTCTTCTCGATCTTCGCCGCGTCCCTCTTCCTGTGGCTCGCGGCCTTCTTGTCGTGGCCTTGGGCGCAGGCACAGGCGATGACGCTCGATGTGGGTCCCTCCGGCGGTGTCTTCGCCTGCGTGGCGGCGGCGCTCGCGCTCCTGCCCTCCCCGTGGCGCCTTCGCGCGTGGACGGTCCTCATCGCGGGTCTCGCCCTCACCTTCCTCTACTACGGCTCACTCCCCGATCTCGAGCGCGTCCTCGCCGTCGCCCTCGTGCTGGGAGTCGACAGGTCGCTGCGCCCGCAGCGCGTGAGCGTGCGCGAGCAGCGCCTCATCGCGTTCGTGGTGCTGTGCGCCCTCGGCGCGTTCGAGATCCTGGGCTATCTCGCCCCGATGACCGGCCCCTTCGGTTCATCGGCGGCGGCCTCGGGCTCGTGGGTCGACGTAGCGGTCAATACGCTCGTCGTCCTCGTGATCGCCACAGCCCTCCGCCGCGGTCGACGATGGGCCTGGGTCGTGGTGATGCTCTACAGCGCGCTGAACCTCCTGTTGGTTCTTCTGCTCTTCGGCGTCCTCCTCCTGGAGGGTCTCACCCAGATCGAAGCGGATCTGGATGCCGACTTCACCAGCGTCCTGGCCTCCTCGGCGCTGTGGCTCGTGGCATCCGTCTACTTCTTCCTCGTGCGGGCGGCCTTCCGCGCCCGTCCGCGCGCGGCGCTCGGCGACTCCCCCGCTCCGTCGGTCGCCGAGGTGAAGAACGAACTGCACGCGACCGGCGGCGGCACGCTGTCCTGGATGACGACGTGGGACGGCATGTCGTACGCGCGCTTCGGCCGGGGCATCGTCGCCTACCGGCGTCGCTCCGGCGTCGCTCTGGCTCTCGGAGATCCCCTCGGTCCCGTCGGCACGCGCGCTCAGACCGTCCGCTCCTTCGTCGACGCCGCCGAAGCCGCCGGACTCGCCCCGTGCTTCTTCAGCGCGGGCGAGGCGACGGCCGATGCCGTCCCGGACGGATGGCGACGCATCGTCGTGGCCGATGACACGGTGGTCGATCTGCCCGGCCTGCAGTTCACCGGCAAGGCCTGGGGCGCGGTGCGCACCTCGCTCAATCGCGGCGAGCGCGAGGGCATGACCTTCCGCCTCTCGAGGCTCAGCGACGAGACGTGGGGGGTGCGACAGCAACTGCGTGCGATCTCGGAGAGCTGGGTCGGAGACAAGGGCCTGCCCGAGATGGGGTTCACCCTCGGCACCCTGCACGAAGCGGCCGATCCCGAGGTGCGTATCGCCCTTGCGGTCTCACCGCAGGGCGATGTGGACGGCTTCCTGTCGTGGCTGCCGATCTACGGCGAGGACGGGATCCGCGGCTGGACGCTCGACCTGATGCGCCGCCGCGACGGCGGCTTCGGGCCGGTCATGGAGTACCTCATCGGCGCATCCGCCCGCGAGTTCTCCGCCGAAGGAGCCCAGGTCATGTCCCTGTCCGGCGCCCCGCTGGCCCACGAGTATCCGGCGGATGCCGGCGCGATCGCCGACCTGCAGGACCGCATGGCCGCGATGCTCGAGCCCGTCTACGGCTTCGCCTCGTTGCACCGGTTCAAGCAGAAGTTCCACCCGCGCTACGAGACGATGTACCTGCTCTACCGCGACGAGGCCGATCTCACGCGAATCGGTGCCGCCCTGACGCGGGCGTTCCTTCCGCACGCGACGCTGGGGCAGTTCGCCGCCGCGGGCGTCGACCTCGTGCGTCACGAACACTGAAGGCCCCGGCCGACACGCGGAACGCGCACGACCGGGGCCGGACCGACCGGAGCCGGTGGAGGATCAGAGGGGGCGGATGTTCTCCGCCTGCAGGCCCTTGGGGCCCTGGGCGACCTCGAACTCGACGCGCTGGTTCTCTTCGAGCGAGCGGTAGCCGCCCGACTGGATCGCGCTGTAGTGCGCGAAGACGTCCTGGCTGCCGTCATCGGGCGCGATGAAGCCGAAGCCCTTTTCCGAGTTGAACCACTTGACCGTGCCCTGCGTGCTCATTCGTTCTGCCGTTTTCCGCTTGAGCCGGCGCCGAGCGCGCCGGTCTGTGCCCCCACGGTAACCGCCGGGGTCTGTTCTCGCACGGGTCCGTGACACAAACGTTGCGAGGCGCGAGATACGCGGAAACACGCCGTAAGCCCATACGACGCCCGGGCTGAGCAAGGCTCGAAGCCCGGGCGTCGACGGATCCCCCCGGATATGTCACGCGAGGCGTGACGGCGATCACTTTACCGGCGCGGGGGCCCGCGCGCGACACGAAAACGAAGAATCAGCAACTTCTTCCCATGTGCTGTGGTAACCGGAGGCCCTAAAATCCGGCTGATGGATAGTCGTCGGCGTGCTTCCGCCCTCGTCGACGAGGCCTACCGGGCCCTCGGCGAGGCGATCGTCGATGGTCGACTCCAGGCCGGCGACCGCCTGCGCGACGTCGAACTGGCAACCCTGATGGGGATCTCCCGCACCCCCGTGCGCGCGAGGCACTCCAGCGGCTCGAGCGGATCGGACTCGTCGAGGTCGCAGCCAACAGATACACCCGGGTTGCGGCCCTCACCGACCGTGCCCGCAACGACATGCGCGAGTACGCCGCGCACACCATCGCGGCCGCGATGCACGTCGCCCTTCCCCGATGCACCGATGAAGAGCTCCTCGACACCGCACGCTTCGTCGAAGAGATGCGTTCCGCCGAATCTTCGGAGCAGTACGTGCGCGCGGTCATGGATCTGGCCTCGCACCTCGTGGCCGTTTCACGCAATGTCGTCTTCCAGAAGACCTTCCTGCAGCTCGATCTCGTCCTCCGCCGCAACCTCGAGGGGTGGACGAGCGTCTCCGACGGCACCCGCGAGACGCTCTTCCGCCATTTCCACGACCAGGTCGCGCGCCGCGACACCAATGGCGCCACGTGGACGTTCCTCGCCCTGCACGGTTTCGCCTGACCGCACAAGAGCCGCGACCGACTCCGCCCGCGCCCGTTAGCGTGACGCCATGCCCCACATCGAGCTGCGAGACCTTCGAAACCACGATCGGGATGCCGCTTTCCAGGCGGTGTCGGCGAGCACCTCCGCGTGGCCCCGAGCGGCGTTCGCGGATCGCGAGGCCTTCGACGCATGGGCGGCGGACGACAAGGTCGACGCGCACGTCGTCGTCGAGGACGGCTCCGTGGTCGGGGTCGCCGCGGCGCTCGACGTCGACGGCGACCGCGAGATCCTCCTCGCCGTCTCTCCCTCCGCGCACGGCGACGCTCCCACCGAAGCCCTGCGTCTGCTCACGGCCCGCGAGGCGGAACGCCCCCTCTACGCGTGCGTCTCCGCCGACGACGAACCCTCGCACGCCGTCCTCGCCCGCATCGGTTTCGTCGAGCACGGGCGCGACGGCGACGACGTGGTCTACGTGCTGCCGCCGACGTTAGAGTGACGCGGTGCCGACGAGTGACGAAGATGCGAACCCCCGGATGGTGGATGCCGAGGGCTTCACCCGCGTCCTGAACCGTCCCCGGGCGATGGTGGCCTTCGTCGTCATCGTGTTCCTCGTCACCGTCGTCCAGGCGCTGTCCGACCCTCTCTCCGCCGTCCTCCAGGGCGACATCGTCTGGGATTACCGCATCCCGTTCGGTGTGGTGATCGCGCTCGTGATCGCCGGGTGCGCCGCGCAGAGCGCCTTCCTGCTCCTGTCCGCCCGGTTCCCCCTCGTCGCCGTGCTGGGGACGACTGCCTGCTACCTCGCTCTGGTCGCCGGGCTCGAGATCCCGCGCTGGCTCGGCGCCCTCCCCCTCGTCGTCGGCGTGGCCGTGTTCTTCCTCGCCGCCCAGAGGCGCGCCGCGGCGGCCATCGGGTGGACGCTCGCGGTGATCGGCGCAGCCGTCGGCATCCTGTCCCTCTGGTCGACGTCCACCGGGGCGCCGCCCGCCGTGGCGTGGAGCTTCGTCCTGAGTTCCGGGCTCGCCTTCGCCGCCCCCGTGGCCGGTGCCGCAGCACTCGGAATCTGGTGGGCTCGGCGCATGAACAGCCTGCGGCGAGCGCGCGCAGAACTCGCCGCCGCCGCAGCCGAGCACGAGGCCGAGCTCGAGAGGGCGCGCATGCGCGAGCGGGCGCGCATCGCCCAAGAGCTGCACGACGTCGCCGGTCAGCATCTCGCCGGTCTCCTCTCCCTGGCTGACGCGGCGGTCGACATCGACGTGCTCGACGCCGATCAGGCCGCCGCCCTCATCGCCGAGATGCGCGCAGAGGGCCGTTTCGCCTCAGCCAGCCTCTATGCGGCGCTGCGCGACCTGCGCGCCGAGAGCGACGCGCGCGCCGAACCGACCCTCGACCTCCGCTTTCTCGACGAGCTGCTCGACTACTGGTCGTCGCGGGGGATGCACGTGGTCGCCCGCGTCCACGCGGCCGTCGACGACCTCCCCGCGATGGTCTCCACGACCGCCTACCGCGTCGTCCAGGAAGCCCTGACCAACGCCTGCAAGCACGCCCCCGGCGCGCCCGTGTCGGTCGACGTGCGCGTCTCGCCGACATCGATCAGAGTGGCCGTCGGCAACGAGGCCGGCCGGGCCTCCGCGCCCTCCGATCTCCCCGCCGGACTCGGGTGGGGCCTCACGGGAATGGCCGAGCGCGTCGACCTCCTGCACGGTTCCCTCACCGCGGGCCCCGTCTCGACGGGCGGATGGGCGGTCATCATGGAGGCACCTCTGACGGCCTACGAACCCACGACCCCCCTTCTGACGCCGTGACGACGGCCGGCAACGACATCCGGGTCCTGATCGTCGACGACAACCGCACCGTGCGCCGCGGCATCCGGCTCCGGCTCGAGAACGCCACGGGCATTCGCGTCGCGGGCGAGGCATCCAACGGCCGCGACGCCGTGGTGCTCGCCCACGCGGAGCGCGCCGATGTCGTGCTCATGGACCTGCACATGCCCGGCATGAACGGAATCGAGGCCACGCGCCTGATCACGGCGGACGAGCAGGGCGGATGCCGCGTGATCCTGCTCACGAGCGAGGTCTCCGACGCGTTCGTCGTCGACGCCATCGAGGCCGGCGCGAGCGGCTACCTGCTGAAGGGGCACGACAGCGATCAGCTGCTGCCGGTCATCCGCGGGGCGGCGGCCGGAACGGCCACGATCTCTCCCCGCGTCGCCCCGAGACTGATCCGCGAACTGCGCGAAGCGCGGAGCGCTCCCGCCGAGCCGGAGCAGGTGGCTCTGCTGACGGCCGCGGAACGCAGGGTCGTGGGGTTGCTCAGCAGCGGAGTCACCTCGACCGACGACATCGCGAAGAGACTGAGCGTCTCAGTGAACACGGTCCGCAGTCAGACCGCCTCGGCGCTGCGCAAGCTGGATCTCGACGACCGCACACAGCTCGCCCTCTGGGGAGTGCGCAACGGGCTTCCACGCCCCCGGTCGTAGTCCGATCGGATGAAATCGCCGGACCCCTTCCCCTCCGCCACGTGTGCCCGGGCCGGCCGCGGCGAGCGCCCGATGTCGATCGGGGGCACACTGAGGGCACAGCGTGAGGGGACTCCGCTGCCGCATTCCGCGCGGGGTCGAACTTGTTGGGGGCGGCCCCGCGCGGCTCGCGGCGATCGTTGACCTCGCGGCGATGCCGTGTTGGGGTGGAGCGATGACGAGCGAATGGGCGTGGAGCATCTTCACCGTCGTCGGCGCGATCCTGTGGTTCTGGTCGATCCGGCTGACACTGCGGGCCTACCGCGACGAACGCCTGCCGATGTGGGCGAATCCCCGCAATGCTCCGGGTCGCGCCGTCGCGGCCCGTGCCTTCGGGACGGGCCTCGCGATGTTCGGGGCCGGTATGACAACGGGCGCCGTCGACACGGGGCCCTGGACCGCCGCGGTCCTGGCGGGTGCGTTCTTCGCCGTTGTTTTCGTCGCCCCCTACGCGATCTCGGTCGCCGTCCACAATTCCCGTGTGGACCGAGGTGTCACTGCGGCGTGAGCGTCGCGACGATGGGGCGGTGATCAGTGCCCGCGTCGTCGAAACCGTCGAGGACGGCGAAGCCGTTCACCCTCCACGCCGAGCCGACCAGCACATGATCGATCGGCGCGGCGAGGCCGACGGGCAGCCGCACGGGCCAGGTTCCCGCGGCGGCCGAACCCGCTTCGGCGGCGGCATCACGGCATCCGCCGATCGTCGCCCCGTCGACGCCGAGACCGGCGAAATGATCGACCGTGGAGTTGAGATCGCCCGCGACGATGACGTCGCTGTCGGTGCACCTGTCCGCGATCCATCCGAGGCCGAGCTCCCAGCGATCGGTGACGCCCGGCAGGGGTGGCATGGGGTGGGCCGCGACGAGGATCGGACCCGAGCCGTCGACCGACCTCCACACCCCGCTCGGCAGGCCGACCGTGGAACCCGCGTCGGCGTCGAGCTCGTACTCACCGAGAGCGCGGGAGATCAGAATCGAGGTGGGGATGACCTCGCCGTCCGGTGCCGCCGCGACCGTGTCGTGCGCCATCGAGATGCCCTCGCGATCCAGGATGATGGCTACCTCGGCCGCCGCGATCGCATCGGTCTCGGGGAGGCTGACGACGTCGGCACCGGTCTCACGCACCATCCGGGCGATGGTCTCGGGCGTGACCGAACCGCCGTACGTGTTCCAAGCCGCGATCGTGAGCTCCCCCGGCTGCACGGGCGCTCCCCCGCCGCGAGCGAGCAGCACCGCCCCGTTGCCCACGGACGCCATGGCGAGCGCGATCGAGAGGGCGGCGGCCACTCCCCATCGCCGACGCCAGACCGCGACGCCTGCGACCAGCAGGGCGGCGACCCCGAAGCCCAGAGCGAGCAATGCGCGCAGCGAGATCGCGTTGGCTACGAGAGGCAGGCGATGGATGCCGACCCCTTGCGGCCACACCACGACAAACGCCGCCACCGATCCCCCCGCGAGAGCGAGGAGGAAAGGGAAGCGGCGGTGTTTCGGCATCCCGCCCAGTAAAGCGGGTGACGGCCGAAGACGCGGAAAGGCCCGGGGCGCGGTCCAATCGCCCCGGGCCTTTCGCTGCAAGGTCAGCGCGCGGCGCGACGACCCACGATGAGGCCGTAGATGAGCAGAACGATGATCGAGCCGCCGATCGCGAGCAGCCACGTCTGGATCGAGAAGAAGTCCTGCAGCGGAGCGTTGAAGAGCAGACCACCCAGGAACCCGCCGAGCAGAGCGCCCACGACGCCGAGCAGCAGCGTGATGAACCAGCCGCCACCCTGCTTGCCGGGGAGGATCAGCTTGGCGATGGCGCCGGCGATGAGGCCGAGGAGAAGAAATCCGAAGAATCCCATGATGTGTTCCTTTCGCGAGTGTGAACCGATGCCCGCTCGAGGCGGGACTCTCGTTGCATCCAGCTTCCTCTCAGGAACGAGATTCGGGGGGTGGGTTGCGTAAGACGCGCATTTCTGGTGCAGTCGCGCGTCCGCGCGAACGGCGTCGTCCGGCCGGCGATCGACCGAGCACGGGATGCGAGACTGGAAGAGGCCGGCGCGCCCCGTCCCGACCGGAGGACGCCCCATGAGCAGCACCACCCGACCGTATGGTTCACCGTCTCTCGGCACGACGCAACGGGACCGCGACCGTTCCGTTCGCCGACGAGAGCGTGCCGAGCTCGCTCTGATCGCCCTCTGCTGGGTCTCCGTCATCGTCGCCGTGATGCTGTTCCTGGGGTCCGGGCGACCCGCGCAGGTGACCGATCTCGCGAGCGTGGTCACGGCCGCGGGGATCGTGACGGGCCTCATCGGCACCGACCTGCTGCTGCTCATGCTCGTGCTCGCCGCCCGCATCCCCTGGGTGGACCGCACCTTCGGGCAGGACGCCGCGATGAGGTTGCACCGCCGCCTCGGCAAGCCCGCGGTGTACCTCGTCTTGGGCCACGGCGCGCTGCTCACCGTGGGCTACTCCCTCCGAGACGGTCTGTCGCTCTGGCACCAGACGCTGTCCCTCTATTCGGGGGCCGACATGCTCCTGGCGCTGCTCGGCAGCTGCCTTCTGGTTCTCGTCGTCGTGACCTCTCTCGTCGTCGTGCGTCGCCGACTCGCGTACGAGGCCTGGCACACGATCCATCTCGTCAGCTATGCCGCCGTTCTGGTGGCGGTGCCTCATCAGCTCTCAGCCGGCCAAGTTCTCTCCGGCAGTACGCCGCAGAGCGTGTACTGGATCTGCCTCTACGTTCTGGCGTTCGGCTCGATCGCGTGGTTCCGCTTCGCCGCCCCGCTGCTCGCCACGGAAGAGCACCAGCTTCGAGTCGCCGGCGTCGAGACCCTCGCCCCGGACGTCTTCTCGATCCATCTCTCCGGCCGCGACCTGCCGCGGCTGGGCGCCCGAGGTGGGCAGTACGCGATCTGGCGCTTCTGGAGTCGCGGCACGTGGTGGCACGCACACCCGATCTCGTTCTCCGCGGTGCCGACCGACACGAGCGTCCGCCTCACCGTGCGCGCGCTCGGCCGCGGAACGGAGCGTCTCGCTCGGCTGCGGCCCGGAACGAAGGTCTCCGTCGCTGGCCCGTACGGGATCTTCACGGATGCCGCCCGCACCGCCCCGCGCCTGGCCGTCGTCGCCGCCGGGATCGGCGTCACCCCCGCACGTGCGCTGCTCGAAGACACCGGACTGCGCCCGGGCGAGGCGACGGTCGTTCTGCGTGCGACCGACCGCTCGCAGACCTTCCTCTGGGACGAGACGAGAAGCCTCGTCCAGGACGCCGGCGGCGCGGTCGTCGAGATGATCGGCAGCCGGCCCGCCGAGGAATCGTCGTGGATGCCGCTCGAGGCGATCGAGCGAGGGGCGACCATCGCCTCGGTCTTCCCCGAACTGCAGGAGTCGGACCTCTTCGTCTGCGGGCCCGCAGAATGGGCGGATCTGGTCGTCCGCGACGCGAGGGCCGCGGGCGTGAAAGACCGGCAGATCCATGTCGAGAGATTCGTGTGACCGTCACGCCCCGAACGTGCAAGAAGGGCCCCGGAGTAAATCCGAGGCCCTTCTTCGTTGTGTGCGCCTCCTGCGCTCCTACTGCAATCGGGAGCGCCACACTGCCCACCTCGGGAAGCTACGCGCTCAGGCAGGC
The DNA here is from genome assembly GCF_030818635.1 of Microbacterium sp. SORGH_AS_0421. NCBI lineage: Bacteria > Bacillati > Actinomycetota > Actinomycetes > Micrococcales > Microbacteriaceae > Microbacterium > Microbacterium sp. SORGH_AS_0421. The sequence goes on along the minus strand of NZ_JAUTAO010000001.1, from coordinate 1,134,936 downwards.
GCGGAGCGCGCCTCACGAGACCGACCAGCCTTGCCGGTCGACAACCCAAGACCGAAGCGGTTGAGTGCAGAGGTAAATGCCGGCATCGTCGCCGACTATGCGGCCAAGATGCCCGTCCGCGCCATCGCTCGGAAGTACGGAATCAACGAGTGGACGGTGCACCACCGACTCAAGCGGACGGGGGTGATGAAGCGTCCGTACGCCATCCAGCCGGACACCGTCAATGCCATACTGCGGCTCCATACGGCGGGGCGCACAAACGTTGCCATCGCCCACTCGGTTGGTGTCTCCGAGACGTCCGTCCGCAACATACTCAAGAGACACGCGTCAGAGCTGTAGGAGGCTTGCTGGGAACCCTTTGATAGGGAGCGGAGCCTTCGCCCTCACTGCCAGGAGATGCGGGTTAGCCTTCCCGCCGTAGTCGAAAGGAAACGCTGCCTTGGCGACGGTGCCGACCCGGTCAGCAACGACGTCAAGGATGCGAAGGGTCTGCAGTTGGGTCAACCGAACTCCTCGGGTCATATAGGGCGCTTCGCTTACGAGACCTAGGGCGGCCTCGTCAGCTGTCGCAGGGGCGTCAATCTTCAGAAGTGCGACGTGCGCCTGAAAGTCGGCCTCACCGGCGGGGGTGCGAAGGTCTCCACGAAGATGCGTGAGTTTGTTCCTGATCCAGAGCACCGCCTTAATGTCCGGTGGCGCGACATCGATGCCGATGTAGTGACGGTAGAACAGCTCACACTCCGGCCACTTCCACGAGTTCTCGGTTCCGCGGGAACTGAGGGAAGCGCCAAAGCGCCGAAGAACCGCATTCGCCATGGCGTCCAGGAAGACCTCGTAGAGCGCGCAGGCATCCTTGATGACAGCGCTGGACAGCTGCCAGAAGTATTCGTCGGGCCACACACCGACGGCTTCCTGGAAGAGTTCAGCGACCAGCCCCTCATCGTGCTGCTCGGGGTCGAAGATCGCATCAGCACGCGCCTCGGCCGCGGCCCACTGAGCGTCGAGCCACTCACTCATACCGTGGTTCGTAGCAATCAGGAACGCTCGAACTTCTTCCTCCGGCATTCGCCACACGGAGTACTCCGCGGAGACGTCGTGCGAGGGGATGTACGTGACCATGACAGGCAGCGTACGGCTCGGCTGTGATCCCGCGCAGCTATTGTCGCTAGACACGTCGAGCATGCTCCCCGGGGTCATCAACGTCAGGGCCTAGGACTCCGGCCGGCGTACCCGCCTGGGCAAGCTACAAAGCCGGAGCAGCGCTCGGATCATCATCCGACCATGATGAGTGGCATGGATCAGTCAACGCAGCCCACCGTCATCGCGTGTGACGAGTCTGGTTCCGAAGGGGACAATCTGCTCGACGCTCGTGATCCCGCTTTCGTGCTGGCGAGCACCAGTCTGAGCATCGCTGACGCAGACGCACTCATGGATAGACTGCGTCGCGATATTCCGAGCCAGGCGCCTGAGTTCAAGTCGAAGATCGCATTACGCCAGAGGCACAGACCCGCACTCCTAAACGCCCTCGACAGTCTGGCTGACGCAGGGAACATCCATCTGGTGGACAAGTCCTACTTCGTCACTGCAAAGCTCGCCGATGTTCTGCTCGCAGGTGACTTCGTGGACATCGGCCTGCATGGCCGCGCACGCGCCGACTATCTAGCCAGCAACGCTGCGGCCGCAGTGGGCAGTCAACGGTGGGATGCCCTGCTCGCGTCTTTCGCGACGCTGCTAAGAGGCTATCGGCGCGCTGGGACCGAACGGCCCGCGCCGGATACGTTCTTCTCCGCCCTACGTGATGCGCGTGCGAACTGCTGGGACGGAACGACGGGCGTGATGCTGCATCGCATGTGGGCGGACCGCCTAAAGGTCATCGAGCTGGCCGCCGCGCCGGCCGCAGCGATGAGAGAGATCGATCCCATGTGGCCCTCATTGGTAGCCGTCGCCCAGGCCTGGACGATCCGTCTTGGGGATGTGCCGCTTGAGTTCGTCGCCGACAATTACGGCAGCATCGGCCCGGACTCAGTTGACGAGCTGATAGCTGCTGCTGGACGCCCGTTCCCGGTGCTCGGCCTTTGGCATCCCGGAGCAGATTTGCGTGGTGTCAGGTTCGTCGACTCGCGGAGCGATTCACGAGTGCAGGTCGCAGACATACTCGCCGGCGTAGGAGGGGAGATTGCCCGACTTGCATTTGCCGGCGTGTTTGACGATCCGCTGCAGATCCACGCGCACCCACTCTTGGACGCGAACGTAATGTGCGCCACTGGCTCACCCATCGACGCGCTATCTGAGCGCCGAGATTCCCCCTACCTGGAACAGTACCTACGCCAGAGGGGAGGCTAGTGAAGGTCGATACCTACGGCTGAAATCCCAGATGCTCTAGGAAGTTTCTCTTTCACACCACCATCGCCACGGACGCTCAGGCGGTCTCGAAGCTGGCCTATTCCTCGACTTCCACGATCTCGTACTCGGGATCTTCCTCTCCGTCTTGCGGGTAGTCACCGGGGTTAGAGAGGTGGAGAACTTCGGCGCCGGTGTGGAAGTTGTTGAGCTGGTCGGCAGCGTAGGCCTCAGCTTCGGCCTCCGTCTCAAAGATGGCGTCCTCGTCATCGAAGCCGTCATCGTCCCATTGAACCCTGAAGCCCATCTGACACCCTCCAGTCCTCAGCGAAGACGACATGCGTTATGCGTTGCCATCCTCACGTCAACGTAGGGCCCCGAGACAGGCCGCAGCAACTGGCGGCAGTTTCACACAGCTCGCTCCATCAGGATCCGGGTCTGCTGCACGGATAGGTGACATCTGATCTGGCTTGCCTGGGAAGGCGGGCCTGGAAGGATGCCATCGTGCCCAAGGCCTATCCGAAGGAGTTCCGCGACGACGTGGTGCGCGTCGCGGAGAACCGTGAGCCCGGCGTGACAATCGAGCGGATCGCCGCCGTGCAACAGACCCACACTCCGGCGCATGTATTCGGCCTGCTCCGGAGGGCGCGTCAGCAGGCTGACCGCCCAGTCAGGACGAGTCCGCGCAGCTGATCCTGATCAGTTGCGCGAGCGTCTCGGACGTCTGGCAGGTCACGCGGCTCGGATCCGTCGCGGCCAGCACAGACGTCACCACCCCGAACTAATCGGGGCTATCCGCGCCGGCAAGGCGCCAGAGTCCCTCACCGAGCGTCCGGGTCCGACTTCGGTTCAACCGAACTCAATCTCGCCGTCCTCAGGCGACCCGTCCGACGACGGACGACGTCGCTGATGTCAAGGTCGAGGGCTACGGCCAAGGCCGCGACCGTGAAGACGCCTGGGTTGGCGCTGCGTCCGTCCTCGATCTTCTGGATGGTCGACGCGTTCACCCCGGACCGCGCCGCCAGTTCCGCACGGGATAATTTGGCTTGCTCGCGTGCTCTGCGCAGCGCCGCGCATAGATGCTCCGAGCGATGCAAATTGAGCATTTTTTCACGTCGAAGGCGGCCGGACACGTACGCAATATTAGTACTTTTTTCCCATACCATGAACCGAAAGTGTTAGACTGCGAACATGGCTGGGCGTCACCTGAGGGACATGATCTCCGCATACGGGGAGAGGGACGATCTAAAATTCCGTCGCGCCGCCCAGGCGATAATTCAGGAAGAGGAAGCCAAGCGGCACAACGTCCTCGCCCGAGAGCTGCGAGGGATCCTCGCAGCCAACAGCGCGCTAGCCGTCACCGAAGAACCGGCACTTCCTGAGGTACCCGTCGACCGCGACTCGTCACTGCCACTCGCCTACACCAGCCGGCCGGACGCCATGCTGACTGACCTCGTCCTCGGTGAGCAGCCAGCAACATCGCTGAAGGCGCTTCTGAACGAGGTACGACAGTGGTCTCGGCTAGACAAGATGGGCCTCCCTCGCCGAAACCGTCTTCTGCTGTCGGGGCCGCCGGGCTGCGGGAAGACAAGCACGGTCGAGGCGCTCGCGGGTGAACTCGGTCGCCCACTCGTCACCGCGCGTGTAGAAGGGCTCATCTCCAGCTACCTCGGCGAGACCGCAGCCAACCTCAACAACCTGTTCGAGTTCGCCAGCTCTGGCCCGTACGTTCTCTTCCTGGACGAGTTCGACAGTCTGGGCAAGCGGCGCGACGACCCGAGCGACCACGGCGAACTTCGCCGCGTCGTGAATGCAGTCCTGCAACAGATTGACCGCTACGCCGGTCCGTCACTGATTGTGGCGGCCACGAACCATTCCGGCGTCCTCGACTCGGCCCTGTGGCGGCGATTTGACACCATCGTCGAACTTCCTCTGCCCACCGCAACCGAGATCGCCGAGCTACTCAGCCGGCTCCTCCCCGAGCTGTCCCTCGACGAAATACGCGGATTGGCGGACGAGTTGAACGGCCGTCCTCATGCTGCGGTCGAGTACTTCGCGTACTGGGTACGACGTTCTGCCGCCCTTGACGATGCAAGCACCCCCGACCCCGTGCACCTCCACCGCGCCCTATCTGAAACGCTTTCGCGGCCGTGGATGTAACGCACGGCGACCGAGGGATGCCATAGCATCCTGGCGTGGCCGACCATCTCCCGCTTCCTTCTCCGCTAACCCTCGACGGCGCCAAACGCCGCGAGGGCTTCCCTGACGGCGGCGGAGACTTCAGCCGCCGCGGACAGGCCACGACCCTGCGGGGAATCCTCGAGGGGCTCGAGTCACATTCGCCGGGGCTGTTCTCATTGAGCACCGATGACGATGTCGAAGACGACGGTATCGACGCTGACGATCTCGGCCGCCACGTGTTCAAGATCACCGGCAAGATGCCGTTCTCGACCTCCGGGCTCGGAGGATGGGAGCACAAGTTCGTACAACTTGCCTTCGCCCACGACCGCGCCTTCTACGCACTGAGCGATGCGGACTCCCGCGCGATACTCCGCACACTCATCGAGGGATACAACGAGGACCCCGAAGACTTCACCACGTCCTCCAAGGCGTGGCTGGACGCACTGGACAACATCACCGGCATCGAGCTGTACGGACGCGAAGACCGTACCGCGCCAGACCTTCGCTTCCCCGAGGTCGACGACGTGACCACCGTCGACGTCAGCATCTGGCCCACGTCCGTCGCCTCCCGTGGAGCACTGAAGGTCGCCAAAGAGCGCCTCGACGAGGTCGAGGCGCTGATCACCTCCGACACCGACGGACGCGTCCGCGTACTGCTCAGCGACGCGTCGAACCCGGATCGGATCCACCTGCGTGCGCAGGTGGATCGGGCGACACTAGACGCTCTGCTCAATCACTCGCTCGTCGAGCGCGTCCGAGGCCCATTGGCCATCGACGTGCGCGCGGAAGATCTCAGCACGGCGCCCCGCCCGACGGACAGCATCACCCCCGCCGGGGCGCCCATCGGCGTGATCGACGACCTCGTGTCGACCGCGAACCCCTGGATGCACAATGTCGTGCGGGCGACCCGTGACTTCCCTTCCTCAGGCGCGCTCGGCACCCCGACCACCCACGGCACGCACGTCGCTGCCATTGCCGCATGGGGAAGGGTGGCCGACCTCCTCGGTGGCACCGTGGACCGTGACCCGCGACCGATCTATGCAGCCCGAGTAGCTCACAGCAACGCGCAGGGACAAGCGGAACTCGCCGACGAGCCAACCCTGCAAGTCGAAAGTGCCATGCGCTGGCTCGCCTCCGAGAACGTACGCATCGTGGTCTTTGCGTACGCGCAGGCGTACGCCGACTCAGGGGCACTCCCGGCGGACCTCTCCGCAGTCATCGACATGCTCGCCCGAGAGCTCGACATGGTGGTCATCGTCAGCGCCGGCAACCTCACCGCACTGCCCTCTGGGACGCACTGGAAGACCGACTACCCCCAGTACCTGGAAGGCGAGAACGCGCGTATCGCCGCGCCGGGAACGGCCGCGCTGGCGCTTACGGTCGGGTCGATTGCCCACACTGACCAGGTCGACGTGTCGCGCTTCCCGGGCGGCGTCGGCATTGCCCCCGCAGGGAAGGGCGCACCCTTCTCCCGCACCGGGCCTACCGGCACAGGCCAGCAGAAACCTGAGTTCGGCGGGTACGGCGGCAGCTGGGCATGGAACCACGACACCGACGCCCTCCTCATCAACGACGCAAACGTCTCCGCCATCTCGCTTACGCCCGCCAGTGGAGGCCGCCTCTTCAGCACCGTGGCGGGCACGAGTTATGCTGCGCCGCACGTTGCGAACGAGATCGCGAAGATCGCCACGCGCTATCCGGCGGCCGGAGCCAATCTGTTGAGGGCGCTGACCGCTCTCTCCGCCGAGCCGCCGCACCACATGCCCAGCGTGCAGCACGCCGCGTACGGTGTCCCGCGCGCGGAGAACGTGCTCGAAAGCGAGGGCAGTCGCGCAATCCTCGTGCACGAAGGAATCATCGACGGAAACGCCTACCAAGTGATCGAGCTGCCCGTCCCGGAGCAGTTCGCGTCGGGTGCGTGGGAGCGGGAGCTGCGGGTGGCGCTCGCCTTCGACCCCGCAGTCCGCCGCAGCCGACGCGAGTACATCTCGTGCCACATCGACGTCGATTTCGTGCGCAACATCTCCCTCGATGAGATCAAGGAGATTTGGCGCCGCCAACCCACACGCGCGGATCGCCTGCGAGGTGCGGCGTTCCGAGACCTGCCCACGGGCCGGGAGCGACCAGGCCTTCTGCCCGGGGTGCAGTCAGTCAACTCCGATACCGTCTTCTGTCGCAGGTACCGTACGGTGGGGAACGCGTGGAGTGTGGACGACGAGACGTACTACCTCGTGTTGAGCCACACCTACAGTCCCTGGACGGAAGCTCAGAAGAAGGAGTACCCGACACAGGACTACGCCCTCGCGGTCGAGTTCCTGGCCGTCGGACAGCCACAGCTGGACTTGCACTCCCTGACGCAGGCTCAGCTGAACGCGCGAGTGCGGGGACGGGCTCGCTCTTGACTCATCAGGCCACCCCCTGGGGCTCGGATCCGTCCGCGTCCTTCAACGATCACACCGCAGGCGACTATTCGGTGAGGGAGAGTGCCCGAGGTAAGCGGCTCACCTTCCGCGGGACGTGCCCGTGGTGCGCTGGCTCCGTCGAGTGTCCCGTCGATCTTCAGCTGGTCCCGTCCAACGACGCCGGAGCATTCGTCGCTCAGGGTGCGAGCGAGTTGGTCCTCGTGATCGAATGCACGTGCACCGAACCCCACCCAGGACGACCCGATGGGCAGACGGGCTGTGGGCAGAGCTGGACCGTCGTGGTGGAGAAGGCAGCATGACCTATCGGGTGGTCAACGTGCGCCGCGCTACCGCAGATGAACTGGCCGCACGGAAACGGCTGAAGGAGATGGCGGCTAACCAGTTGCCGTCCGTCCGCAGCGCTGCCGAGAAATGGCGTAACGGTGTCGGGCTATCCGGCGGAGCCATCACAGTCGCGGGACTGATAGCTGCGCCTGAAATCGTGAAGGACGCCACCGCAACGCAACTGCAGCAAGGCGTCTGGCTCCTCGGCGCCGCCGTCGGCCTCGTGTTGGTGGCGATGGCGTGCGGCCTGCGTGCCTCATTCGGGTGGCCGGCGTTGCGCAACATCGCCACCGCTGACGCGTTACGAGAGTGGGAGCTCCGCGAGGTCACACGAAGTATCTGGTATCTGCGTGCCTCGATGATCGTCAGTATCGGGGCGGTGGTGGTGATCGCTCTTGCGGGCGCCGTCCTGCTGTTCGGTCTGGACTTGGCGACCTTCCACCTCACCGAGCCGGCTCCTGCACCAACGCCCTAACTCATCAGACCTGATGAAGTTTGGTCACGTGTTCTCGTGAGTGAACGCGGTGAGTCAGCGAGGTGAGACCTCCGGTTTGAGCCGGACCGATGAGATGGACCGGCTACCTGCTCGGGCCTCGGCACTCGACGACGAACTAGAGGCTCCCACGAGTGAGTACGAAGGCATCCATCAGAGCATTAGCGACTTGAAGCGCGACCTCAGACTTGCACAACGCTACAAGCGTGACCTGCAGAGTGCCGGCAACTCGTACGAGAAGAAACAGATTCACAACGACTGTCGGAGCCGCCTTGGCGATGGAAGCCCCTCGAAGCTGATCTCGCAGCTCGGTAGGGAAATCGATCGCTTGGGACGCGATGCTTCCAAGCTCGACCCTCGGCTTCGAGACATCGCCCGCAGAGGGTCGCTCGAGGTACACGCGATCGTCATCGACGGCAGCAACTTGGTCTACCGGGACGGGAAGCTAATCGGTCTCTTCGCGCTCCGCGCGCTGTGCGCGGAACTCGTCGACAAGTATTCAGTCACGGTCGTATTCGACTCGTCGACCCGACGGAGGCTGGGGCTCCTTGATGACGGCGCCTTGCGTGCGCAGCTTCCTGGACCATCGGTGCATGTTACCGCTCCCGCCACGAGCACAGATAAGACTGTTCTTGATTTGGCTGCGGAACCCACCATCTTCGTCATCAGTAATGATCGCTTCGCCGAATATCTCGAAAAATCGGCAATACGCGATGGTCGGATAATTCGGCACGAGATCCTCGACGCGCGCGCAATCGTTCGCGACATCGGGCTTGACCTTCGTTACACCGCACGGTTGCGATAGGTGCGAACACGAGGCTAACCTTCGTTTCCCACCTCACCCATCGGCTACCTCAACACGCTCGACCGCATTGACGGGAGAGAGAGATCCGCTCCATCACCATCGATCCCGAGCGTGCCTCATTCGTAAAGCTCGCGTTCGAGCTCTACGCCTCGGGAAAGTACTCCCTCGACGACATCACGACCGAGCTGGCGGATCGTGGGCTCAGATCACGGCCCACCGCCACGCGCCCGGCCGCACCGATCGTCGTTTCCAAGGTGCAGCGACTTCTCCGGGACCGTTACTACCTCGGCGAGATCGAGTACAAGGGTGAAACGTACGACGGGCGTCACGAGCCTCCGATCGATTCCGAACTGTTCGAGAAAGTTCAGACGCTGCTCGACGCCCGGAACAAGTCCGGCGAGAGGCGCATCAAGAACGACCACTACCTGAAGGGCACCATCTGGTGCGGACGGTGCCGTCTCGAAGACCGGATCATCAAACGCATGATCATCATGCGAGCCACCGGTCGAAACGGCGGCGAGTACGCCTACTTCTTCTGCCGGGGCGTCCAAGATCACACCTGCGATGCACCGTACTCCAACATGGAGCGGGTCGAGCGCGCCATCGAGGCGCACTACAAGACCATCCGTTTCAGCGGCGAGTTCATCGCCGCTGTGCGAGAGGGCCTCGAATCCGCTGTCGCCGACAAGGCCCGCGCCCAGCAACTGCTGCGGCAACAGCTTGAGAGCCAGCTTCGCCAGCTTGCGGTGAAAGAAGAGAACCTCATCGACCTTGCCGCTGACGGCGAGCTGCCGACCGCCCGCATCAAGGTCAAGCTGCATGAGATCGGCCGCACCCACACCAAGCTCACAGCACAACTCGACGCGGTCGAACTCGACCTTTCGGGAGGACTGGCGTACATCAATGCGCATCTCGACCTGCTGTCGGATCCACAGGAGCTGTACCGCCGAGCATCGGATGAGACGAGGCGCCAACTCAACCAGGCGTTCTTCCAGCGCATCTACGTCGTCAACGACGAAGTGATCGGTGACGAGCTGACTTCGCCGCTCGTCGAGCTTTTGGCCGCTGAACGCGGCTGGACGGCCCTACAAGCCGGACAGAGCCTTGAAACGGCCCCGGTTGGGGCAAGAGCCGAGCAGGCCCGCAGAAGCCCGGAAACAGCCGAAAAGGCCACCCCGAGGGGTGACCCTTTCGTTGGAACCGTAGGTGACTTACTTACCGCCCTGCAAAGCCAGGGCGATTGCAGTAAGCCTCCTATGGTGCGCGAGGGGGGACTTGAACCCCCACGCCCTTGCGGGCACTGGCACCTGAAGCCAGCGCGTCTACCTATTCCGCCACTCGCGCGTTGCGCGGCATCGAGGATGCCACGCGACCAACTTCCCGAGAATATCACGGCGGCCACCAGGTCACGAAACGCGGCTCCGAAGCCCGCGTCCATGACCTCCCCAGCCGCGCTGACTACGATGTGCCTACTGGTCTGCCTGCCTGAAGGAGTCTCGTGGGGCTACTCGACAGTTTTGAGAAGGGTCTCGAACGCGCCGTCAACGGTGCGTTCGCCAAGACCTTCCGCAGTGGCATCCAGCCGGTGGAGATCGCGTCCGCTCTGCGCAGCGAACTCGACAAGAAGGCCGTCGTCGTCACGCGTGAGCGCATCCTCGCGCCGAACACCTTCGCAGTGCGCCTCTCCCCCGCCGACGACGAGAAGATGAGCGCGCTTGGCTCGACCCTGGTCGCCGAGCTCGACACCCTGGTGAAGAAGCACGCCCGCACTCAGGGCTACTCGTTCGCCGGCCCCGTCGCCATCTCGATCGAGCGCGACGGCTCCCTGTCCACGGGCACGCTGCGCGTGGACTCGCAGACCACCGAGGGCCAGGTCGCCTGGCGCGGAGTCGTCGACATCGACGGCACCCGTCACCCGCTGACATCCGCCCGCACGGTGATCGGTCGCGGCAGCGACGCCGACATCACGATCCCCGATGCCGGGACGAGCCGCAAGCACGTCGAGATCCTGTGGGACGGCGAACGCGCCATGGTGCGCGACCTCGGTTCCACCAACGGCACGACCCTGAACGGTCGCAAGGTCTCCGAGGCCGCTCTTCCGCCCGATTCGACGATCTCGATCGGACGCACCAATATCGTGTTCCGTGTGGTCGCTCAGGCCCAGCCGCCGCGACGCTCTTCGGCGTCCGACGCCACGAGCATCTTCGACGTCCGGGAACGGGGACCCCTTTCATGAGTCAGCTGACTCTCCTCCTTCTGCAGGGCGGTTTCCTCGTCCTGCTGTGGTTCTTCGTGTTCGGCGTCGTGTACTCGCTGCGCGCCGACCTCTTCGGCGTCAAGGTGCGCAAGCTCCCCGAGCCCTCGGCATCCGCTGCCCCGGCGGCAGCCGCTCCCACCTCCTCGCCCGACGCGGTCACCACGCAGGTCAAGCGTCCCGCCGCTCCCGCCCCCGCGCCCGCCGGGGGGCTCGCGACCACGTCGGCGGTCTCGCGCATCGTCATCACGAGCGGCCCCAAAGCCGGGCTCGAGCTGCCGCTGGGCACCGAGCCGCTGACGATCGGCCGCTCCAGCGAGTCGGGTCTCGTCATCCGCGACGACTACACCTCCAGCCATCACGCCCGCCTCGTGCTGTGGGGGGAGCAGTGGATGCTGCAAGACCTCGATTCGACGAACGGCACCTCGCACGACGGCGTCCGCGTGGCAGCGCCGGTACAGGTCAAGGTGGGTGCTCCGATCAAGGTCGGCGCCACGACGTTCGAGTTGAGGAAGTAACCCTCACCCATGGTCTTCCAGGGCTCGAGCGCCGCCATCTCCCACACGGGCAAGGTGCGCTCCAACAATCAGGACTCCGGCTACGCCGGGTCCAACCTCTTCGTGGTCGCCGACGGCATGGGCGGTCACGCGGGCGGTGACGTCGCCTCGAGCCTGGCGATCGGCCGTCTGACCGAGCTCGACCAGCCCTTCGGCTCCCCCGCCCAGGCCGAGCACGCCATCCGTGATTCCCTCGCCGACACGGCGGCGGAGCTCATCGACACCGTGGCGCGCCGCCCGGAGCTGGCCGGCATGGGCACCACGGTGAGTGCTCTGGTCATGGTCGACGATTACGCCGTCATCGGCCACATCGGCGACTCGCGCATCTACCTGTACCGGGACGACACGCTCACGCAGATCACGGCCGACCACACCTTCGTGCAGCGCCTGGTCGACTCCGGTCGCATCACGCCCGAAGAGGCGCGGTACCACCCCCGTCGATCGGTGCTGATGCGGGTGCTCGGCGATATGGATCCCGATCCCGAGATCGACAGCTTCATCATGCCGACGCAGGACGGCGACCGCTGGCTCCTGTGCTCCGATGGTCTCTCGGGCGTCGTCGACGACGCGCACACGGCGAAGACCCTCGCTCTCGGACTGCCCCCCGCTCGGACCGCCGACGCTCTGCTCAAGCAGGCTCTCGATGGCGGTGCGCCCGACAACGTCACCGTCGTCCTCGTCGACGTCGGCGGGCAGCACCCGGTCTTCATCGGCACCCCGACCATCGTCGGCTCCGCCTCGAACCCCAGCGGAGTGGTCGTCCCCGCGGCGCGCCCCGGCCGATCCGGCTGGCTCCACCACGCCCGTCAGGTCGCGAACGAGCCGACGCATTTCGAGCCGGCGGCCGAGTTCCTCGAGGAGCTCATCGAAGAGGACCGCCGTCGTGCCCGCCGACGCCGTTTCGGCTGGCTCGCCGCCCTGATCCTCGTCCTCGCCGCCATCGGCGTCGGCCTGTTCGCCGGGTACAACTGGACGCAGACCCTCTACTACGTCGGCGCCGACAGCGACTCGGTCGTGATCTATCGCGGTATCCAGCAGTCCATCGGCCCGATCTCGCTGTCGACGGTCTACCAGGACACGAACATCCCGCTGGACGGACTGTCCGACTTCGATCGGCAGACCGTCAAAGCCACCATCTCGGCCCCGTCGCTCGGAGACGCCGAGAAGATCGTCGAACGCCTGCGTCCCGCGGCGGAGGGAAGCGGATGACCGATCAGAAGCTCACCCGATCCGGTGACTCCGTGTCCACCGACACGGCCGTCATGCGCGCGCTGAAGAAGATCCGCGTCCCCGCCAAGCAGCGCAATCGCGAGCTCGGTCTGCTCCTGTTCGCGATCATCGTCTACGGCGGCGCCGTCGTGCTGGTCCAGCTCGGCGTGAACAACACGGTCGAGACCGGCTACCTCACGATCGCCGCGATCCCCGCTGTGCTCGCCCTCGTGATGCACGTGGTGCTGCGCCTGCGCGCCCGCGACGCCGACCCCTTCGTGCTGCCGATCGCCACCGTCCTCACGGGTCTCGGTATCGCGATGATCTACCGCATCGACCTCGCCGAGAAGGCGAGCGGGTGGGATGCCACGGGCAACCGCCAGATCGCCTGGGCGGCCATCGCGATGGTCGCAGCCCTCGCCGTGCTGATCTTCGTGCGCAACTACCGCGTGCTGTTCCGGTACACCTACCTCTTCGGCCTCGTGGGCATCCTGCTCCTGCTGCTGCCGTTCGTGCCGGGCCTCGGCACCGACCAGAACGCCGACGTGTGGGTGTCGCTCGGCTTCGTGTCGTTCCAGCCGGGCGAGCTGGCCAAGATCTGCCTGGCGATCTTCTTCGCCGGGTACCTCGTGCGCACGCGGGAGAGCCTCACCTCGACCGGTACGCGCTTCCTCTTCATGACCTGGCCGCGCGCGCGCGAACTCGGCCCGGTGCTGATCATCTGGCTCGTCTCGCTCGGCATCATCGTGCTCCAGCGCGACCTCGGTACGGGCCTGCTGATCTTCGGCATGTTCGTGGCGATGCTCTACGTCGCCACGGGCAAGACGAGCTGGGTGCTGATCGGCCTCGTGCTGGTCGCGAGCGGCGCGTTCCTGGCATCCCGAGTCCTCCCCTACGTCAACGGCCGCTTCGCCAACTGGCTGAGCGCCTTCGACCCCGAGGTCATCAACCGCGACGGCGGCAGCTACCAGCTCGTGCAGGGTATCTTCGGCCTCGCGCACGGCGGCCTGTTCGGCACCGGGCTCGGCCAGGGTCGTCCCTACATCACCCCGCTGTCGCAGAGCGACTACATCGTGCCGAGCCTCGGCGAGGAGCTCGGCCTGGTCGGCCTGTTCGCGATCCTCGCGCTCTACATGGTGTTCACCAGCCGCGGCATCCGCATCGGCCTGGCCGGTCAGGACGACTTCGGCAAGCTGCTCGCCACGGGCTTCTCGTTCACCATCGCCCTGCAGGTGTTCATCATGGTCGGCGGCGTCACCCGCGTGATCCCGCTGACCGGCCTCACGACCCCGTTCCTCGCGGCCGGCGGCTCGTCGCTGATCGCGAACTGGATCATCGTGGCGTTCCTTCTGCGCATCTCCGACGCGGTACGCAGCCGCCCCCGGGTGGTGATCGGTTGATGAACCGCCCGTCCACCGCCGTCGACGCCCCGATCCTGGAGGAGGCACCGTGACCAAAGAGCTCCGACGCCTCAGCATCGTGATGCTGGCGATGTTCCTGGCCCTGTTCGCCTCGACGAGCATCATCCAGGTCGCTCAGGCCAACTCGCTGACCAACACCACGGGCAACACCCGCGCTCTCTACGACTCGTACCAGATCCAGCGTGGATCGATCATCGCCGGCGGCACCGCGATCGCTTCGTCCGTGCCCTCCGACGACGTCTACAGCTGGCAGCGTCAGTACACGGATGCCGCGATGTGGGCTCCCGTGACCGGCTACATGAACCCCGTGCTCGACGCGAAGACCCAGATCGAATCCGCTGAGAACAGCGTGCTCAGCGGGTCCGACTCGAACCAGTTCTTTTCCCGCATCGACCGGGCCATCACCGGTCAGGCCCCACGCGGCTCGAACGTCGAGCTCTCGCTCGACCCGAACGTGCAAAAGGCCGCCTGGGACGCGATGGGTGATCTCCAGGGCGCCGTCGTCGCGATCGAGCCGTCGACCGGCCGCATCCTCGCCATGGTCTCCAAGCCCAGCTACGACACCAACACGCTCGCCTCGCACGACACAGATGCCGTGAACGCGGCGTACGACCAGCTCGTGGCCGACACCTCGAAGCCTCTGGACAACCGTGCCATCGGGGGCAACCTCAACCCCCCGGGCTCGACCTTCAAGCTCGTCGTGGCCTCTGCCGCCCTGGCATCCGGTCGCTACACGCCCGACTCGACGTTCCCGAACCTCGCCGCGTACACGCTGCCCCAGTCGACGAACGTCGTCAGCAACGCCGGCGGCGGCACCTGCGGCGGGGGCGACACCGTGACGATCGCAACCGCTCTGCGGCTGAGCTGCAACATCCCCATGGCCGAGCTCGCCGTCGAACTCGGCGACGATGCCATCCGCGCCGAGGCCGAGAAGTACGGATTCAACAAGTCGTTCAGCATGCCGCTCGAGTCCACCCCCTCCACCTACCCGGCTTCGCCGAACGCCCCGCAGACCGCGCTCAGCGGCTTCGGCCAGGGCGACGTGCGCGCGACGCCCCTGCAGATGGCGATGGTCTCGGCCGGCATCGCCAACGGCGGCGTCGTGATGAACCCGCGCATGGTCGACCGCGTGATCGAGCCGAACCTGTCGGTCAAGGACGAGGCGAGCAGCAGTGAGTTCGGGCGGGCTCTCGAACCCTCGATCGCCGCGCAGATGGTCACCATGATGACGGCGAACGTCCAGGACGGCGCAGCATCGAATGCAAGAATAGACGGGGTCGCAGTGGCGGGTAAGACCGGCACGGCGGAGAACGATTCCCGTCCCTACACTCTCTGGTTCACCGGCTTCGCACCGGCGGACGACCCCAAGGTCGCCGTCGCCGTGGTCGTCGAAAACGGTGGAGGCCAGGGGCAGAACGGGAGCGGCAACGAGATCGCCGCCCCGATAGCGAAGAAGGTCATGGAGGCGGTGCTGGGTAAATGAGACCGACGCAAGGTGTGACCTTCGGAGGACGCTACGAGCTCGATTCGCGAATCGCGATCGGCGGTATGGGCGAGGTCTGGGAGGCGACGGATCACGTCATCGGACGAACCGTCGCGATCAAGATCCTCAAAGACGAGTACATGGGCGACCCGGGCTT
The DNA here is from genome assembly GCF_030818635.1 of Microbacterium sp. SORGH_AS_0421. Taxonomy (NCBI): domain Bacteria; kingdom Bacillati; phylum Actinomycetota; class Actinomycetes; order Micrococcales; family Microbacteriaceae; genus Microbacterium; species Microbacterium sp. SORGH_AS_0421. The sequence continues at coordinate 1,119,289 of NZ_JAUTAO010000001.1, read as the reverse complement.
CCTCGAGCGCTTCCGCGCCGAGGCCCGCCACGCCGCCCTCGTCAACCACGAAGGCATCGCCAGCGTGTTCGACTACGGCGAGGAAGACGGCAGCGCCTTCCTCGTGATGGAACTCGTCCCGGGCGAAGCCCTGTCGACGATCCTCGAGCGCGACGGCTCTCTCTCGACCGACAAGACTCTCGACATCGTCGCCCAGACGGCCGCAGCCCTCCAGGCCGCGCACGCCGCGGGTCTCGTCCACCGCGACATCAAGCCGGGCAACCTGCTCATCACGCCGGACGGTCGTGTGAAGATCACCGACTTCGGCATCGCGCGCATCGCCGATCAGGTGCCGCTCACCGCGACCGGCCAGGTGATGGGCACGGTGCAGTACCTCTCGCCCGAGCAGGCGTCCGGTCACCCGGCGTCGCCGGCCACCGACACGTACTCGCTCGGAATCGTCGCCTACGAATCCCTCGCCGGCAAGCGCCCCTTCACGGGCGAGTCGCAGGTCGCGATCGCGATGGCGCAGATCAACGAGCAGCCCGCTCCGCTCCCGCCCACCGTGGCGCAGCCGGTGCAGAATCTCGTGATGGCGATGATCGCCAAGAAGCCCGACGACCGTCCGGCCTCCTCTGCCGCCGTCTCGCGCGCCGCCACTGCCCTGCGTCGCGGCGACCTCGCCGCGGCCGCCGCGGCCGTCCCGGCGATCGCGACGGGCGCTGCCTTCGCCGATGACGCGACGCAACTGCTCACGGCCGGCGGACAGACCTCCGCCACCACGCGCCTCATGCCCGCCTCCGCGGCCGCGACCTCTCTCCTCACCGAGGAGCACACCGAAGAAGACCCCGCGCCGCAGAAGAAGAAGCGCAGCCCCTGGACGTGGCCGCTGGTCGCGCTCATCGCGCTGCTGGCTCTGGTTCTGATCGGCACGCTCTTCACGCTGCTGTCGAATCAGGGCGATCCGGACGCCGTTCCGGCGAGCCCCTCGGCCTCGGCCTCGACCCCGGTACCTCGCCCGTCGTCGCCCTCGCCTGCCCCGTCGCCCTCGAACACTCTCGTCGACGTCGACGCTCTCAACCTCATCGGCAAGACCTGCGATGAGGCCCGGGAGCTTCTGCGCGACGCGAACCTCGGCGCCACCTGCGCCACCGGCAACGCCGCAGCGAGCGCCGATCAGGTCGGCAAGATCTACGTGGTCGACCCGACCGGACGCAACCCGCAGGGCACCAACATCGAGGTCACGGTCTACGGCGAGGAGACACCGCTCTCCACGCCCGGCACTCCGACCCTGCCCGGTACCTCGGTCACGGCCGGCAGCGACATCCAGATCTCGTGGCAGCAGTACTCCTGCCCCTCGGGAACCGGATCGGTCACGTCGTACAACTTCACCGCGACCAACGGCACCTTCGACACCAACGGTCAGTCGACCGCGTCGTTCGCGCCCGACGCGCGTAACGCCAAGCTGACGGTCAGCAACGCCCCCGGTCAGACCCTCCGCGTGACGTACACCGTCAGCTGCTCGGGTACCGACCGGACGGCCGGCCCCTCGGGCGAGGCCTCCGCGACGATCTCGGGCGGCAGCTCGGCATCGCCGACGGCGACGCCCGCGGCCGTTCCGACCGTCAAGCCCTGATCCCCCATACCCCACGCCAGGAGCTCCACCCGTGACCACTGAGACGCGCGTCCTTTCCGGGCGCTACCGCGTCGACGACCTCATCGGTCGCGGCGGTATGGCCAGCGTCTACCGCGGGTACGACCAGACACTCGGCCGCACGGTCGCGATCAAGGTCCTGAAGGCCGACCTGGCCGGCGATGCGGCATTCCGCACGCGCTTCCGTCTCGAGGCGCAGGCGGCCTCGCGCATGGCTCACCCGACGATCGTCCGTGTGTTCGACGCGGGCGAAGACGTCGAGACCGGGGAGGACGGCCACGAGCGTCCGGTGCCGTACATCGTCATGGAGCTCGTACACGGTCGCCTGCTCAAGGACGTCATCGCCGCGGGCCCCGTCCCCACCGACGACGCCCTGCGATACGTCGATGGCATCCTGGAGGCTCTCGAGTACTCGCACCGCGCCGGTGTCGTCCACCGCGACATCAAGCCCGGCAACGTCATGATCACCGACTCCGGTCGTGTGAAGGTCATGGACTTCGGCATCGCCCGCGCGGTGTCCGACTCGTCGTCGACGGTCGCCGAGACCACGGCGATCGTTGGGACCGCGGCGTACTTCTCGCCCGAGCAGGCCAAGGGCGAGTCCGTCGACGCGCGCGCCGACCTGTACTCCACCGGCGTGGTGCTCTACGAGCTGCTCACGGGGCGCACGCCGTTCCGCGGCGAGACCCCGGTGGCCGTGGCCTACCAGCACGTCAGCGAGGCCCCCGTCCCGCCGAGCGAGATCGTCGAGACGGTTCCTCGGGCTCTGGATGCCATCGTGCTCCGCGCCCTGGCCAAGGATCCGTTCCAGCGTCCGCAGGACGCCGCGAGCTTCCGCGAAGCACTCGACGAGACGGTCGACGGCAAGGGACCCACGAAGCGCCAGATGTCGGCGCTGTCCAACGAGCTGTACGGACCCAACCCGCGTCAGGCGGCCGAGACGGCCCGCTCGTTGCGACAGCTCAGCACCGACACGACGATGCGTCGCACCCAACCCGGTCCTCCGGTGGCCTGGATCTGGGCCGGCGTCACCGTCCTCGCGGTGCTGCTGGTGGCGGTGCTCATCTGGGTAATGCAGATCCAACCGAGCGACGACGTCCCCACCAGTGCCTACACGGTTCCCGACGTCGTCGACATGTCGTACGACCGTGCCGTCGAGACACTCGAAGCTCAGCAGCTGACCACCAGCCGTGTGAACGAGTCCGATGAGAAGGTCGCTGCCGGAAACGTCGTGAGCACGGTCCCCGAGGCCGGAACCAACGTCACCTCGGGTCAACGGATCACGGTGTACGTCTCCACCGGCCCCGATACGGCGAAGGTGCCGACGCTCGACGGGATCACCGAGAGCGAGGCGCGTACGTCCCTGCAGAAGGCCGGTCTCACGGTCGGTTCGATACGACGCCAGGACGACCCCGCCCTGGCCGCGGGAACGATCATCTCGTCGAGCGTCCAATCGGGCTCCGAGGTCGCGAAGGGCACCACGGTCAACCTCGTGGTCGCGAGCGGTCAGGTCGTGATCGTGGACTACACCGGCTACACCCTCGAGGCTGCGCAGCGCGAGTTGGAGTCCGACTCGAAGCAGCTGACGGTGAAGACTCAGCAGGATCCCGGATGCAAGGCGGCTACGCCCCCGACGGTCAAGACGCAGTCGCTGGCCCCGGGCGAGGTCCCCGTGCACAGCGAGATCACGCTGACGGTGTGCGCGGGTTCCTGATCCCGCGGGGGTGAAGCAGCAAGCCGCGCGCGGCGGCTCCCGGTAATCCGGCGTTCTCGAGCCAGCGGCCGAGCAGAAGGTGGCCGCCTTCGGTGAGCACGCTCTCGGGGTGGAACTGCACCCCCTCGATCGGCGCGGTTCGGTGGCGTACACCCATCACCACGCCGCTGTCCGTCTGCGCGGTGATCTCGAGCTCGGCCGGGAGCGAGTCCGGCTCGACCGCGAGGGAGTGATACCTCGTGGCGACGAATCCCGCGGGGAGGTCCTCGAAGACGCCCTGGCCTCGATGCCGGATGACGCTCGTGATCCCGTGCAACAGCTCTGGCGCATGCCCCACACGGGCACCGAAAGCCGCCGCGATGGCCTGATGACCGAGGCAGACCCCGAGCAGGGGGATGCCGGCGCCGAACGCCGCGCGGACCACGGCGATGGAGTGCCCGGCGTCGTCGGGGTGCCCTGGCCCCGGGGAGACGAGGATCGCGTCCGCGTCCCTCGCCGCGCGCTCGGGTAGCCCAGACTCTCGCGAATCGAGGAGGACGGTCTCGGCACCCAGATCGCGAAGGTAGCCGGCGAGGGTATGGACGAAGCTATCGCGATTGTCGACGACGACGACGCGCCAGGGCCTCACTCGACCGTGACCTCCTGGGGGTAGACGAGGTCGCTCACCCAGGGGAAGACGTAGAAGAACAGGCCGTAGAGCACTACCGCGACCAGCACCAGGAGGATCAACAAGCGCACCCACCAGGGACCGGGGAGGACGCGCCACAGGGCTCCGTACATCAGGATGCTCCAGAGGTCAGGGACGCCGGCGGACCGGCGTCGGTCCGCGGGGTGAAGGACTCGAAGACGCCGTAGCCGATCGCACGCTCCGAGAAGCCGTAGCGCGGGCTGCAGGTGGTCATGGTGATGAGGCGGTCCGTCGCCTCGATCTGCGGCTGCTGCGGCGTGGGCAGCAGGACATTCACACCGTCGGGGCGCACGTACTCGATGTTTCGGAAGCGGTAGGTGAACCAGCCGACCTCGGTCTCGACGACGATGGCGTCACCGATACGCAGCGAAGGAAGGTCGGCGAAGGGCGCGCCGTGGCTGCCGCGGTGGCCGGCGATGGCGAAGTTGCCCACCTGTCCGGGCATCGCGGTGTCGGGGTAGTGGCCGAGACCGATCGGGTCGAGCGTGCGCGAGGAGCTGACTCCTCCGGCCACGGTGAAGTGGTAGTCGGGTCCGAGACGCGGAATGTAGACCACGCCGAAGCGTTCCGCGTCTCCCGGCTGCTCCAGGGCGGGCGGGTCCGCGGTGGGCGGTGCTGCCGGCCGCGCCGGAGTCGTCGTGGTGGCAGAGGGGGCGGGCGGCGGAGGATCGGCGTTCCATTGCTCGCTGAGCTCTTTGCCCTGATCCTTGAACTGCGCGCCGATGATGGCGTCGCCGATCCAGAGCTGCCACACGACGAAGAGGAGCACGAGGACGCCGGCGGTGACCAACACATCGCCGATCACCCCGATGACGGACACCCGGCGACGCGGCGCGCTCCCGCGCCGTGATCCCCGACGGGTCTGCGGCTGGTCGACGGTCTGCACGGGGGCAGTCTAGTTCCGCGGGATCACGCGTGCCTGACCGTTAGACTGTCCCGCATGGCTCGAATTGGCAAAGGCGAAGACCCGATCGCTGAGCGCAACGAAGGCGGATCGGCTCCGAACCCCGTGTGGTTCCTGCCCATCATGATCGGCCTCATGCTCATCGGCCTCGTGTGGGTGCTGGTGTTCTATCTCAGCAACTCACAGTTCCCGATCCCGGGTATCGGTCCGTGGAACCTCGTCATCGGCTTCGGCATCGCCTTCGTCGGGTTCCTCATGACCACGAAGTGGCGCTGACTTACACACGTGTAATTCATCCCCACCTGTGGACGGGGCTGTGGATAACTCTCAGACGTAGAAGAGAGCCGGGATTGCCAGCAGGGCGATCAATAGAGCGCTGAACCCGACCAGCAGACCGATTTGCAGGCGCTTCTGCGCCGCCGCACGGGTGCGTGCATAGATCAGCCCCACTCCCGCTCCGGTGACGAGACCGCCGAGGTGGGCCTGCCACGAGATGCCCACCGCCGCGAGGGATCCGGCGAAGTCGCCCGACCCGATGGCACCGATGGCCGCGATCACGAACGGCCAGGCGAAGTTGATGGCGATGAGCAGGGCGATGACGCGGATGTCCGCCCCGATGTGCCTTCCGATCACCAGGAGGGCACCGAACAACGCGAAGATCGCGCCCGAGGCACCGACCGTGGACACGCCGGGGGCGAGGAGCGCGACCGCAACGGATCCGCCCAGCGCGCCGATCAGATAGAGCGCGAGAAAACGACCGCGGCCGAGCAGGGGCTCGAGGCTGCGCCCGATGAACCAGAGCGCGAGCATGTTCAGGCCCACGTGGAAGAAGCCGCTGTGGACGAGGGCGACCGTCAGCAGGCGCCACGGCTCCAGCACACCCAGTTGAGGCACGAGGTAGAGGCTGTTGAACGCGAGCAGGTTTCGCACGACCCCGCCCACACCGGGGATCAGACCGATGACGTAGGCGAGTCCGGTGACGGCGATGATGCCCAGCGTCATCTGCGGTCTGCCGGACGCGACCAACGACACGGGACGCGATGCCCAGCGACGCTGGGCTTTCTTCTGAGCAGGGGTTTGCGAGGCGCGCTGCTGCGCCATGCACTCGGGGCAGATGACTCCGACGGCGGCAGGTGTACGACACTCCGAGCACACGGTGCGCATGCACCGCTGACACAGCACGAAGCTCTGCCGGTCGGGATGCCGATAACAGAAGTTGTCGCTGTTACGACGGAACTCGTCAGTTGTGGACACCCGCCGCCGCCTGGAAGGTCAGACCGAGACGACGTCGACCGACTGGAGCACGACGGGCTCGATCGGGCGGTCGCCCGCAGCGGTGGGAACGGCGGCGATCTTGTCGACGACGGCCTTCGAGGCCTCGTCGGCCACCTCACCGAAGATGGTGTGCTTGCCCTGGAGCCACGGAGTCGGGTCGGTCGTGATGAAGAACTGCGATCCGTTGGTGCCCTCGGGCTGGCCGGTGATGGCGTTGCGGCGCAGACCGGCGTTGGCCATGGCGAGCTTGTAGGGCTGGGTGAAGTCCAGCTCGGGGCTGATCTCGTCGTTGAAGTTGTATCCCGGTCCACCGATGCCCTGACCGAGCGGGTCGCCGCCCTGGATCATGAAGTTGGGGATGATCCGGTGGAAGATGACGTCCTTGTAGAGAGGGCCCTCGCCCTTGGCGCCCGTCGCCGGGTTCGTCCACTCCTGGGTTCCGTCGGAGAGTCCGACGAAGTTGCGGACGGTACGCGGAGCGTGGTCGCCGAACAGGTTGACGACGATGTCGCCGTGGTTGGTGTGCAGGGTCGCTACGGCGGTGTGGTTGGCCATGGGTACATTCTCTCAGAGTTATCTGCAAGGGTCGGCGGTGCCGGCGACCCGTTCTGGCAAGATGAACGAACGTACATCCCATCGATAGGGAGGATGAGCCGTGGGCCTCAGCCGCAAGAGCAAGAAGGAACTGCGCAAGCTCCAGAAGCACGCCGCAAAGGTGTGGGAGTCGCAGCAGGTGCTGCTGGGCGAGAGCGGGAAGGTCGCTCGAGAAGCCGGCCACCAGCTCGGTCGCTTCAGCCGCGAAGATCTCGTCCCCGCCGTGCAGGACGGGTACAACAAGTACGCCGCTCCGTACGTCGACAAGAGCGTGAAGTACAGCAATCGCTTCCTCAGCCACAAGGTCGTTCCCGCGGCCGGTGCCGTCGTCGGCGGAGCGATGTCGGTGTGGGACGCCGCGGGCGACACCCGTGACCGCCTCGCGAAGGGCCGTGGTTTCGAGCTCGACACGCACAAGTACGCCAAGCGCGCCGAGAAGTACGGCAAGCAGGCGTCGAAGCGTCTCGCCAAGAAGCTTCCCTCGCAGCACGACGGCATCGGTGCCGGTGGCGTCATCGCCATCATCCTCGGTGTGGTCGCCGCCGCGGGCGTCGCCTACGCCGCGTGGCAGACGCTGCGCGCTGACGATGAGCTGTGGGTGGCGGACGACCCGCTGCGCGCACCCGACGCGTGAGCGATCCCACCATCAGAGTCCGAGAGGCCGCGCGAGAGCGCGGCCTCTCGGTCGATGTGCGTGAGCGTCCGGCGGCGTCGAGCCTCGACGAGGCGGCCGAGCTGCTCGGCATCCCCTCTGCATCCATTGTGAAGACGCTGGTCGTCAAGCGGTCCGACGACACGTACCTGTTCGCTCTCGTACCCGGTGACCGTGCCATCTCTTGGCCGAAGCTGCGTGCGGTGGTCGGGGTCAACAAGCTGCGCCTCCCGGAGCCCGAGCTGGCCCTCGCCGCCACCGGCTACGAGCGAGGCACCATCGTCCCCATCGGCAGTATGACCGACTGGCCGGTCTTCGCCGACGAACGCATCGTGGGCACGCGCATCGCCATGGGAGCCGGAGCGCACGGTTACAGCGTGTTCGTCGAGGCCGATGAGCTCATCGCCTCTTACGGCGCAACCGTCGCCGACATCACGGCGGAGCGCGCCTGACGCTCAGGAGCCGAGGAGGCCTGCCATCCGCAGGGCTACGTCGACGAGCTGAACACGTCGAAGCTTTCGCGTGGCCGCGAGGGTGAACCACTCGGCCCTGTCGGTCGATCCGTCGGTCTCGAATCTCAGCCGGCCGCCCACGACGCGCGCGCGGTAGACGATCCGCAACGCGTGCAGCGGACCCGTGGCTCCGCCCGCGAGCCGGGCTTCGGCCGGAATCACCCGAGAATGGATGCCAAGCAGGTCGTCGACGACGACGCGGAACCCCGTTTCTTCGCGCACTTCGCGGCGCACCGCGTGGGCGGGGTCTTCACCGTCCTCGAGGCCCCCGCCGGGAAGGGTCCACGCCCCTCGCCGGCCGTCTATCCAGTGGGCGAGCAGCACACGGTCGTCGGCGTCGGTGACGACGGCGTACGCGGCCACGCGCATGTCCATGACCAGACTCTAGCGAGGGTGCTCACCCGCGTGTCGGAGTTGACGGTGAGGGACCGGTACCCGCCACGATGGTGCCATGCATACAGCGCTCTCGACGACGACGACGGATATCTCGCGCCGCGATCTGACTCTGGATCTCGCCCGTGTCACGGCCGTGTGCTTCGTGGTCATCGTGCACTTGCTGCAGGTCGGGGTGGGGTGGGGCCCCGACGGCTCCCTCGTCACCTCACGGCCCGCAGAGATGCAGCCCTGGTTCGATACCGCGACCTGGTTCGGACAGATCATGCCGCTCTTCTTCGTCGTCGGCGGATTCGCTTCCGCGGCGGGGTGGGCGACGTGGACGGCCCGCGGCGGTGATGCCCTCGGCTTCGTGCGTTCGCGGACGCTGCGGCTGGCGCAACCGGCTCTGCCCCTGTTCCTCTTCGTCGCGGTCGTCCTGGTCGCCGCCACCGCCATCGGGGTCGATCCGTCGCTGGTCGCCGCCGCCGTCGTCGGAGTCGGGATGCCGCTGTGGTTCCTGGCCGCATACCTGTTGTGCCAGGCGGTGGTCCCCCTCGCCGCTCAGTGGCATGCGCGGGCCCCTCGGGGAACCCTCGCGGTGCTTCTGACCGCGGTCGTGGCGGTGGACGCCCTACGGTTCCTCTCCGGGGTGGAGGAACTGGGCTACCTCAATCTCCTGTTCGTCTGGCCCCTCATCCAGCAGCTGGGATTCTGGTACCGCGACGGGTGGTTCGATCGCCGCTCGGCGGTATCTCTCCTCGCCCTCGCGACCGCCTGCTACCTCGTGGTCGGCGCCGTGGTCGTGTGGGGGCCCTACTCCGACAACATGCTGGCGAATCTCAACCCGCCCACTCTTCCCCTCGTGCTGTTCGGCCTCGCTCAGGCGTGTCTGCTGCGTCTGGCGAAGCCCGCGCTCACCGCGCTCATGCGCACGCGCCTCGCGCAGGGGGTGGTGTTCGCGGTCGGATCCCGCCTGATGACGGTGTACCTGTGGCACCTGCCCGTCATCCTCATCATCTCGGGGATCGCCCTGCTCATCCCCGGCGCAGCTCCCGCACCCGCGAGTCCGCAGTGGTGGGCGACGCGCCCCCTGGTCTTCCTGGCGACGGCGATCGTGCTCGGGTTGCTCTCGTTGATCCTGATCCGATTCGAGGCGCTGGGCGACCTTCCGCCGGCACCGGGATCGGTCATCCTGGCGATCGCGTGGTTCTGCGCATTCCTCCCGCCCTTCGCCGTGACGCTGCAGGGGATGAACACGGTCCTCGCGGTCGGCGGAGCGGTCCTGTACACGGCATCCGTCGTTCTGCTCCGAAGAGGGAGGCGACGACGCGCCTCGTGAGAGCGACGGCGGAAAAGAAGAAGAGCCGGTCCCGATGGACCGGCTCTTCTTTCTCGATTGTGGAGCCTAGGAGATTCGAACTCCTGACATCCTGCTTGCAAAGCAGGCGCTCTACCAGCTGAGCTAAGGCCCCGCGAGGGAAGGGGTGGGGCTACCAGGACTTGAACCTGGGACCTCTTCATTATCAGTGAAGCGCTCTAACCGCCTGAGCTATAGCCCCGTCTCGCTGACGTGATGTCAACCTCGAAGACTTTACCGGACTCGCGAGGTTTTGACGAATCGACGTCAGTTCGAGGTGAACCCGACGAGAAGGCCGCCGGTGACCTTGACCGCCAGGTTGTAGATGCCCGCCATCACGGCGCCCAGCACCGTGACGATGACGAGGTTCAAGATGGCGATGATGGCCGCGAACGCCATCACCTGGGGAAGGCCGACGTACTGGGAGAGGGTCGCACCGCCGTCGGTGAAGCTGGTGAAGAACTCATCGAGCTTCGTCAGCAGTGTCGCCGAGACGACGAGGTAGATCAGGAAGTACGAGACCACCGTGACGATGGCCAGGGCGACCGCCGCCAGGAACGACAGCTTCACCGCCGACCAGAAGTCGATGTACACCAGGCGCAGTCGGACCTGCTTGGCGGGGGTCTTGTGAGTCGACTTCTTGGCGAGCTTGTCGGCTACCGTGCTCATGCGTCAGTACTTTCCTCGGGGGTCTCGGAGGAGGAGGCGTCGGCCTCGTCCGCGGGGGAAGCGGCGGGCTCCGTGGTCGTCTCCGTCGTCTCGGTCAGGTTCCGCTCTGCGTTTCGGGCGATGGCGATGATCCTGTCATCACCTCCGGCTCGTGCGAACACGACACCCATGGTGTCGCGCCCCTTGGCGGGGACCTCGGCCACGGCAGAGCGTACCACCTTGCCGCTGGCAAGAACCACGAGGACCTCGTCGCCCTCCGACACCATCATTCCGCCCGCGAGAACGCCGCGATCATCGGTCAGACGAGCCACCTTGATGCCCAGACCACCGCGGTTCTGCATGCGGTACTCGGTGACCGCGGTGCGCTTGGCGTATCCGCCCTCGGTCACGACGAAGACGAATTCGTCGTCCTTCGCCACCGATGCCGAGAGCAGGCTGTCCCCCTCGCGGAAGTCCATACCCTTTACGCCTGAGGTCGACCGACCCATCGGTCGCAGCGCACTGTCGGTGGCGGAGAACCGCAACGACTGTCCGAGGCGGCTGATGAGCAGGATGTCATCGCCCTCGTCGACCAACATGGCGCTGACCAGCTCGTCCGCACCGCCCTGTTCGGCCTCGTCGCCCTCTTCCGCGACCTGGCCGCGGAGCTTGATGGCGATCACACCGCCCTGTCGGTTGGTGTCGTACTCGTCGAGGCGGGTCTTCTTGACGAGACCGTTGCGGGTCGCGAGCACGAGGTACGTCGCGACGTTGTAGTCGCGGATGTCGAGGATCTGCGCAATCTCCTCATCGGGCTGAAGGGCGAGCAGGTTCGCGACGTGCTGACCCTTGGCATCCCGGCCGGCCTCGGGGACCTCGTAGGCCTTCGAGCGGTACACGCGACCCTTGTTCGTGAAGAACAACAGCCAGTGGTGCGTCGTGGTGACGAAGAAGTGCTCGACCACGTCGTCTGCGCGCAGCTGCGCGCCCTTCACACCCTTGCCGCCGCGATGCTGCGAGCGGTAGTTGTCGCTGCGTGTGCGCTTGATATAGCCGTCGCGGGTGACCGTGACGACCATCTCCTCTTCTGCGATGAGGTCTTCGATCGAGACGTCGCCGTCGAATCCGTGCAGGATCTCGGTGCGACGGTCGTCGCCGAAGCGATCGGTGATCGCCGTGAGCTCGTCGCGGATGATGGTGCGCTGACGGGCGGGGGTGGCGAGGATGTCGTTGTAGTCCGCGATCCGCGCCTCGAGCTCGGTGGCCTCGTCGACGATCTTCTGACGCTCGAGGGCCGCGAGTCGACGCAGCTGCATGTCGAGGATGGCCTGCGCCTGGATGTCGTCGATGTCGAGAAGCTTCTGCAGGCCCTCGTTGGCATCCTGAGCCGTCGGCGACCGACGGATGAGCGCGATGACGTCGTCGAGCGCGTCGAGCGCCTTCAGATAGCCGCGCAGGATGTGCATGCGCTCCTCGGCCTTGCGGAGGCGGTACTGCGTGCGACGCACGATGACCTCGACCTGGTGGTCGATCCACAGGCTGATGAAGCCGTCGAGAGACAGGGTGCGGGGCACGCCGTCGACGATCGCGAGCATGTTCGCGCCGAAGTTCTCCTGCAGCTGCGTGTGCTTGTACAGGTTGTTCAGCACGACCTTCGCGACGGCGTCGCGCTTGAGCACGACGACCAAGCGCTGACCGGTGCGCCCCGAGCTCTCGTCGCGGATGTCGGCGACGCCCGTGATCTTGCCCTCGCGAGCGAGGTCGCCGATCTTGACGGCGACGTTGTCGGGGTTCACCTGGTAGGGCAGCTCGGTGATCACGAGGCACGTGCGGCCCTGGATCTCCTCGATGTTGACGACGGCCCGCATCGTGATCGAGCCTCGGCCGGTGCGGTAGGCGTCCTTGATGCCGCGGGTGCCGAGGATCTGCGCACGCGTCGGGAAGTCGGGGCCGGGAATGCGCTCCATCAGCGCTTCGAGCAGCTCCTCGCGCGTGGCATCCGGGTTCTCGAGGGCCCAGAGGGCACCGGACGAGACCTCGCGCAGGTTGTGCGGGGGGATGTTCGTGGCCATGCCGACCGCGATGCCGACCGAACCGTTGACGAGCAGGTTCGGGAAGCGCGCGGGAAGGACCGTCGGTTCCTGGGTCTGACCGTCGTAGTTGTCCTGGAAGTCGACGGTCTCTTCTTCGATGTCGCGCACCATCTCGAGCGCGAGAGGAGCCATCTTGGTCTCGGTGTATCGGGGCGCGGCCGCACCCTGGTTGCCGGGCGAACCGAAGTTGCCCTGACCGAGAGCGAGGGGGTAGCGCAGAGACCACGGCTGCACGAGGCGCACGAGGGCGTCGTAGATGGGGGCGTCACCGTGCGGGTGGTAGTGACCCATCACCTCGCCGACCACACGGGCGCACTTCGAGAACGACTTGTCGGGACGGAAACCGCCGTCGTACATGCCGTAGATCACACGGCGGTGCACGGGCTTGAGGCCGTCACGCACATCGGGCAGAGCGCGCCCGACGATGACGCTCATCGCGTAGTCGAGATAACTCCGCTGCATCTCGAGTTGGAGGTCGACCTGGTCGATCTTCCCGTGGTCGTGCGCCGGCTCGCCGCGGACGTCGTCGGATTCGGGCGTGATGTCGTCAGCCATGTCTTCTCAGTTCCGTGATGAATGCGTCGTGCGAGATCAGATGTCGAGGAAGCGGACGTCTTTGGCGTTGCGCTGGATGAAGCTGCGTCGCGACTCGACGTCCTCGCCCATGAGCACCGAGAAGATCTCGTCGGCTGCGGCGGCGTCGTCGATCGTGACCTGCTTCAGCGTGCGCGTCTGCGGGTCCATCGTGGTCTCCCACAGCTCGTGATCGTTCATCTCGCCGAGACCCTTGTAGCGCTGGATGCCGTTGTCCTTGGGGATGCGGCGACCGGAGGCCTGTCCGTCGATCAGCATCGCGTCGCGCTCGCGGTCGCTGTACGCGTACTCGTGGGGGTGGTTCGACCACTTCAGTCGGTACAGCGGCGGCTGAGCGAGGTAGACGTAGCCGGCCTCGATGAGCCCGCGCATGTAGCGGAACAACAACGTGAGCAACAGCGTCGTGATGTGCTGACCGTCGACGTCGGCATCGGCCATCAACACGATCTTGTGATACCGCGCCTTGGCCATGTCGAAGTCTTCGCCGATGCCCGTGCCGAAGGCCTGGATCATGGCCTGGACTTCCTTGTTGCCCAGGGCGCGGTCGAGACGCGCGCGCTCGACGTTCAGGATCTTGCCGCGCAGCGCCAGGATTGCCTGCGTGTGCGGATCGCGACCCTGCACCGCGGAGCCACCGGCCGAGTCACCCTCGACGAGGAAGATCTCGCTGATCGAGGGATCCTTCGAGGTGCAGTCCTTCAGCTTGTCGGGCATCGCGGCCGACTCGAACACGCTCTTACGGCGAGCGGTCTCGCGTGCCTTGCGCGCGGCGAGGCGCGCGGTCGCGGCGTCGATCGCCTTGCGGATGATGTTCTTGGCCTGACCCGGATTGCGGTCGAACCAATCGCCGAGCTTGTCGCCCACGACCTTCTGCACGTAGGCGCGCGCCTCGGTGTTTCCGAGTTTGGTCTTGGTCTGACCCTCGAACTGCGGTTCCGACAGCTTGACCGAGATGACCGCGGTGAGACCCTCGCGGATGTCGTCGCCGGTGAGGTTGTCGTCCTTCTCTTTGAGGAGGTTGTTCGCGCGGGCGTAACGGTTCACGAGCGTCGTCAGCGCGGCGCGGAAACCCTCTTCGTGAGTGCCGCCTTCGTGGGTGTTGATCGTGTTCGCGTAGGTGAAGACGTTCTCGGTGTATGCGGTCGTCCACTGCATCGCGAGCTCGAGGGCGATCTTTCGATCGGTGTCCTCGGACTCGACCTCGATGATCTCGTCGTTGACCACGTCGGCCTTGCGCACGCGGTTGAGGTGCTCGACGTAGTCGACGAGCCCACGCTCGTAGAGGAACGTGTCGTGACGGGCTTCGGTGACCTCTTCGCCCGGTTCGCCCTCCGTGATGACGGACTGCGGACGCTCGTCGCGCAGGCTGATGCGCAGGCCCTTGTTGAGGAAGGCCATCTGCTGGAAGCGCGTGCGCAGGGTGTCGTAGTCGAAGTCGATGGTGTCGAAGATCGTGGCATCCGGCCAGAAGGTGATCGTCGTTCCCGTCTCGTCGCTCTCTTCGTCCTTCGAGAGCGGAGCGAGCGGCACACCGCCGTCGCGGAACGACTGACGCCACACGTGCCCCTGGCGCCGGACCTCGACCTCGAGGCGCGTGGAGAGGGCGTTCACGACCGACGAGCCGACACCGTGCAGACCGCCCGAGACGGCGTAGCCGCCCCCGCCGAACTTTCCGCCGGCGTGCAGCACGGTGAGCACGACCTCGACGGTGGACTTGCCCTCGGTGCGGTGCATGTCGACCGGGATGCCGCGGCCGTTGTCGACCACGCGCACGGCGCCGTCACCGAGGATCGTGACCTGGATCGTGTCGCAGTAGCCGGCCAGCGCCTCGTCGACGGAGTTGTCGACGATCTCTTGCACGAGGTGGTGCAGACCGCGCTCACCCGTGGAGCCGATGTACATACCGGGACGCTTGCGAACGGCCTCGAGGCCCTCGAGCACCTGGATGGCGTCCGCCCCGTACTCGTTGGGAACCTTCTTCGCCGCGGCGGGGACTTCGGGTTCCTCGGAAACGCTGTCGGGGTTTTCGGACGTCATAGGTACGCGCGCTCCAGATCGATTCGTCGGAACTCCCATCCTATCGCGGAAGGGCTCTCGAAATGGCTTGTACGCCCCTACGCGGGGATAAATCGCGTCGAGCCGGGATCGACCATGACTCAGCCGTAGGTATCGCGCGGACCGCGGCCTGGAACGGCTCTGGGCCCCCATTTCCACGAGGGGACGTCCGGGCCTACGAACCGGATCGCCTCGACACCGGCCTCGGGGAAGCGCCGAAGGATCTCCGACAGGATCTGCGCGCGCATGAACTGCAACTGCTTGGCCCACGCCGTCGAATCGGCCTGAACGGTGAGCGTTCCGTTCTCGAGGGCCACCGGGCGCGTGTGCGCCGCGGTGTCGGCTCCGGCTACCTGATCCCACGTGCGCACGAGGTCCTCGCGCGAGAGCTGGGGCTCCCACCCCGCCGACTGGGTCAGCGCCGAGATCACATCGCCCAGACCGCGCGGGTCGCGGCCCGGGCTGAAGGGAGCGTTCTCGCCGTCGTCCGCCCGACGACGACGCTTCTTCTTGCGGTACGGAGAGGGCTCGAGCCCACGAAGCCGCAAGTAGGTCGACATCGTTTCGGGGATCTCGGCGTCGTCACTCACCGCGGGGCTCCTCGATGCGGCCCGCCTCGACGCGGACGACGTGTGCCCGCAGGACATCGGGCACATCTTCTTCGACGGCCGAGGTGACGATGACCTGCTCGTAGCCACCGGCCAGCTCGGCCAGTCGGGTGCGGCGGCCGGCGTCGAGCTCGGCGAACACGTCGTCGAGGATGAGAACCGGGTCGCCCAGACGCGACTCGGCGCGGAGGAGTTCGGCGGATGCCAGGCGCAGAGCGAGCGCGACCGACCACGACTCTCCGTGCGAGGCGTAGCCCTTGACCGGCAGACCCCGAACGCGCAGCACCAGATCGTCGCGGTGCGGGCCCACGAGGGTCAGACCGCGCTCGAGCTCGGCCGAACGCTTCGCCGCGAGGGCTGCCCGGAACTGATCGGCCAGGGGCTCGCTCGATCGCGCGCCGTCGACGGCATCCCCCTCTTCGGGGTCGCCGCCGCCCACGGAGAGCGCCCACGACAGCCGCGGTTCGTGGTCGGCGCCGGCGATCGCTGCATAGGCCGTGGCCACGGGATCGGAGAGGTCGGATGCCAGCGCGCTTCGCGCCTCGATCACCTCGGTGCCCAGGGTGACGAGCTTGTCGTCCCAGACGTCGAGAGTGCTCAGCGCC
Organism: Microbacterium sp. SORGH_AS_0421; assembly: GCF_030818635.1. Lineage (NCBI taxonomy): Bacteria > Bacillati > Actinomycetota > Actinomycetes > Micrococcales > Microbacteriaceae > Microbacterium > Microbacterium sp. SORGH_AS_0421. The sequence goes on along the minus strand of NZ_JAUTAO010000001.1, from coordinate 1,102,982 downwards.
TCGCCGCGGAGTCCCCGAGCGCGCGCCGACTTCAACAGGGCGCTGCGCTGGCGGAGCACGCGATCGTAGTCGGCGAGCACTCCGGCCATGCGCGGGGTGCGCTGGACGATGAGCTGATCGGCGAACCTGCGGCGGGCGGAGGGGTCGCCTCGCACGATCTGCAGGTCTTCGGGGGCGAAGAGGACCACCTGTGCGTACCGGGGGAGCTCGGAAGTGCGGACGTTGACGCCGTTGACGCGGGCCTTGTTCGTGCCCTGGCGGTTCAGCTGCAACTCGAGCAGGACGCTGCGCTCACCGTGGGCGAGCCGGGCGCGCACGATCGCGGCATCCGTCCCGTCTTTCACGAGAGGGGCGTCGTTGGAGACGCGGTGCGAGCCGAGAGTCGCAAGATACGCCACCGCCTCGACCAGGTTCGTCTTGCCTTGGCCGTTGCGGCCGACGAACACGTTGGCCCCCGGGGAGAGCATGACATCGGCTTCCGCGTAATTGCGGAAGTCCTTCAGTCCGAGCTGCTCCACGATCACCGAGTCAGACTACCCGCCGCCTCCGACACGGCAGCGTGGGTTGCCGCTCAGCGCAACAGCAGGTTGGGCTGCAGGAGGTACTTGAACGTCCCCTCGCCGCCCTTCTCGACCGACGTCTGCGGGGTGACCAGCACGGGGCTGAGCTTGTTCGCGTTGTCGCTCGAGGTGAAGGTGATGCGCGTGAATTCGCTGCGGACGGCACCGAGCGATTCGATGAGGTACTGCGGATTCAGGCCGAGAGTGACCTCGTCGCCCACGAGCGTCGCGTCGACCGACTCGGTTGCGCGCGCCTGCTCGGTACCGGCCGCGTCCATCGAGACACCGTCGGGGCCGAAAGTGAAACGCAGCGGCGCGGAGCGATCGAGCACGAGGGCCACGCGACGGACCGCTTCGACGAGCTCGGCGGTGTTGACCACGCTGTGGTGTTCGGTCTGCGCGGGGAAGAGCCGGCGCACGGGCGGGAAGTTGCCCTTGATGAGCAACGACGTGACGGTCTTGTTGCCCGACGAGAAAGCGATGATCTCGCGGTCGCCCGAGCCCGAGAAGGCGATGGAGATGTCGCCGCTGTGGGCGAAGGTCTTGCCGACTTCCTGCAGCGTACGCGCGGGCACGAGAGCGGAAGTGGTCTCATCAGATGCCACGGCTCCGCCATCCCACGGGATCTCGCGGAGCGCGACGCGGTAGCGGTCGGTTGCGACCAGGCTCAAGCGGGTGCCGGAGACCTCGAGCTGCACGCCGGTGAGGACGGGGGTCACGTCGTCGCGCGAGGCCGCGAACGCGACCTGTGCGATCGCCGTGGCGAACTCGTCCGCGGGAACGAGACCGGACTCGCCCGTGACCTCGGGGATGGCCGGGTACTCCTGCACGGGCATGGAGGCGAGCGTGAAGCGCGCGGAGCCGCAGGTCAGCAGGATGCCACCGTCGTCGTCGACCGTGATCTGGATCGGAGCGTTGGGCAGACGGCTCGCAATGTCGCTGAGGAGTCGGCCGTGCACCAGGATCGTGCCGGGCTCGTCGACGGTCGCCTCGATCGTCGTGCGCGCCGAAGCCTCGTAGTCGAAGGCGGCGAGGGTGAGTCCCTGTTCGTTGGCCTCGATGAGCACACCGGCCAGGATCGGCTGCGGGTTTCGCTGGGGCAGGAGCTTGACCACGAACGAGACGGCTTCGCTGAACACATCGCGATTGACGTGGAACTTCACGGGTGCTCCCTTGACGGCGGGTATGGCTTACCCATGCTAGTGCCCCCTTGCGGTGACGCCCGCCGAGCGACGTCCCCACGGCAAGGTCATCGAATCTCTCTTAACAAAGAACTTGGATCTTCATCTTGTTAACAGCTGTGGAGAGTGTGGATAACTCGCGACACGCTTGTTAACAGCAGGGAACCAGGGGTCTGTTAACTGTGGACGAGCTGCGGAGAGCCTGTCGAGTTAACACCGGTCGTCGCGACGACCGCCTCCTGCTCCTCCACAGCGTTAACGCCTCAGTGCACAGATCATCCCGAGGAAAATCGAGTTATCCACAGGTTTTCCACACTGTGTAGAACCACCCCGGAAACACCCCGTGAGAGACGCTCCACGCCCGGTCAGGGGCAGAAAAAGCGAAGGGGCCCGAGCCACCGGTGGTGGTCGGGCCCCTTCGGGAGACAGGCGCTCAGCGCATGCGGCCGAGCTGGCTGGTGATCTCCGAAACCTGATTGAAGATCGATCGACGCTCCTTCATGAGGTCGCTGATCTTCTTGTACGCGTACATCACGGTCGTGTGATCGCGGTTCCCGAACAGCTGCCCGATCTTGGGGAGCGAGAGGCTCGTGCGCTCACGGCAGAGGTACATCGCGATCTGACGCGCGGTGGCCACCGCCTGCGAGCGGCTCGAACCGTAGAGGTCGTCGACCGACAGCTTGAAGTACTGCGCGGTCGCCGTGATGATGTCCGTCGGCGAGATCACGTTCGCGTCGTCCTGGTCGATGATGTCGCGAAGGACCGTCTGGGCGAGCGACATGTCGAGCGTCGAGCGATTCAGACTGGCGAACGCGGAGACACGGATGAGGGCGCCCTCGAGCTCGCGGATGTTCGACGAGACGACCGTGGCGATGTATTCGAGCACGTCGTCGGGAATGAGAAGTCGTTCGCTCTGCGCCTTCTTACGGAGGATCGCGATGCGCGTCTCGAGGTCGGGCGCCTGGACGTCGGTGATCAGACCCCACTCGAAGCGGCTGCGCATGCGGTCTTCGAAGCCGGTCAGCTGTTTCGGCGGCAGGTCGCTCGTGATGACCACCTGCTTGTCGTGGTCGTGCAGCGTGTTGAACGTGTGGAAGAAGGCTTCCTGCGTTTCGGCACGGCCCTGCAGGAACTGGATGTCGTCGATCAGCAGGATGTCGACGTCGCGATAGCGCGCCTGGAAAGCCGAGCCCCGGTTGTTGGCGATCGAGTTGATGAAGTCGTTCGTGAACTCTTCGCTCGAGACGTAGCGGACCCGGATGCCGGCGTACATGCTCGCGGCGTAGTCGCCGATCGCATGCAGGAGGTGGGTCTTGCCGAGTCCCGAGTCGCCGTAGATGAAGAGCGGGTTGTACGCCTTGGCCGGCGCTTCGGCGACAGCGACCGCCGCGGCGTGCGCGAAACGGTTGGACTGGCCGATGACGAAGTTGTCGAAGGTGTACTTCGGGTTGAGGCGGGTGTCGTTCCGTGACGCCGGGACGATCGGCTCGGGAGCCTGCTCGTTGATGGTCGAGAGCGCGGGTGCCGCCTGCGGGCGCTCTTCCCGCGGAGCGGCGGAGGAGCTGCGCTGCGTCTCGATCACATCGGGGTTCACGACGACGCGGAACGTGCCGATCTGAGGATCTTCTCCCTGCACGTGGGCGAGTGCCTCGAGGATCGGCGTGCGCATGCGCTTGTTGAACTGGGCTGCCGTGAGGTCGTTCGGCACGTCGAGATAGAGGGTTCCCCCCATGACGCCCTGCGGAACGGCGAGGTTCAGGAAGCCGTGCAGCTGCGGGGTGACGCGGTCGTCGGTGAGAAGCTGGTCCAACACGGATGACCAGACGGGTACATCCGGTGCTTCGTGCAGAGACATAGCCCCTCCGGGGTCTTGACGCGACGGGTGATCGACGTGTCGCGTCGAACCTGTGGATAACTTCCGGGGCCACGCTAGTTCGAGGCCCTGTCGGAGCAAAATCCACTGTAGGACGCGGCCGCGTGTCTTTTCCACGCTTGTGTACAACGCCTGGGGATAATGGGCGGTCGCGTTCTCGGTTTGAGTTAACGCCGCGCTCGACGTAGCCTTAGTCGGTTGACTTATGCCTATACGGCAGTCCCGACCCCCGTCCCCGGCAGAAGAGCATCGGGCGACATCACCTCCGGAGTGACCCATGAGCAAGCGCACCTTCCAGCCCAACAACCGCCGCCGCGCCAAGAAGCACGGCTTCCGCGCCCGCATGCGTACGCGTGCCGGCCGTGGCATCCTGGCCGCACGTCGCGCCAAGGGCCGCACCGAGCTCTCGGCCTGACGGACCCGGTGCTCGCGAAGCCGAACCGACTCACCCGCGGATCGGACTACAAAGCCACGGTCCGACGGGGCACTCGCTGTGCCGGAGCGCACACCGTGACCTACGTCGGAACCTCGGCTGAGACCGATTCGCCCCGGTTCGGCTTCATCGTGAGTCGACAGGTCGGCTCCGCAGTCACCCGCAACACCATTCGACGCCGCCTCAAGGCGGTGTGCGCCGAGGCGCTCCCGTCTGTTCGCGGGGGCGCCTCGATTGTCATCCGTGCGCTGCCCTCGGCCGCGACCGTCGACTATCCGACGCTCCGCGCCGAAGTGGTGCGATGCCTCGAACGAAAAGCATCGGTATGAGTGCCTCGACTCTCCCGACCTCGTCCACGGGGGCCGGTCGGCTCACGGCCGACGGTGTCATGGCATCCATCCCGCTCCTCCCCCGCAATGCGGGGCTGGCGCTGTTGCACGCGTATCGAGCGACGATCTCGCACGTCTACGGCGACGTGTGCAAGTACTACCCGTCCTGCTCCGCCTATTCGGTGGGTGCCGTGCAGCAGCATGGACTCGTGAAGGGCATCGCGTTCACCGCGGCCCGTCTCGCACGCTGTCATCCCTGGGCTCAGGGTGGCATCGACGACGTCCGTCCTCATCGGGCCTTCCGCCACGAACTCACTCGGCACGGATTCGTCGTGCCCTCCCGAAAGGACTGATCGTGCAATTCGATCTCATTGGGACCATCCTCTGGCCACTGAAATGGGTGGTCGAACTCGTGCTGGTGGGGTGGCACGCCCTTTTCACCGCGTTGGGCATGGCTCCCGCGGCCGGCCTCACCTGGGTTCTGTCGATCGTGGGCCTCGTGCTCATCGTGCGCGCCGCCCTGATCCCGCTCTTCGTGAAGCAGATCAAGAGCCAGCGCAAGATGATGGAGATCGCTCCCGAGCTGCGCAAGGTGCAGGAGAAGTACAAGGGCAAGCGCGACCAGCTGTCCCGCGAGGCGATGAGCCGCGAGACCATGGCGCTGTACAAGAAGCACGGAACGACGCCGGTTTCGAGCTGCCTGCCCCTGCTTGTGCAGATGCCGATCTTCTTCGCGTTGTTCAGCGTGCTGAACGACGTGTCGAAGCACGCCGCGAGCGGTATCGGCGGTGTGGGTCTGCTGACTCCCGAACTGACGACCGAGTTCTACGACGCGCGCCTGTTCGATGTGGCGTCCATGCACGTCAACCTGGTCACCGCATGGGGCCAGGCCGATGGCCAGGTCACCGTCGCGATTCTGCTGACGCTCGTCGTGCTCATGATCGGCTCGCAGTTCTTCACGCAGCTGCAGATCATCTCGAAGAACCTGTCGCCCGAGGCCAAGACCGGTCAGGCGTACCAGATGCAGAAGATCATGCTCTACATCCTGCCGCTGGCGTTCATCTTCTCGGGTGTGTTCTTCCCGCTCGGTGTCGTCATCTACTGGTTCGTGAGCAACCTGTGGACGATGGTTCAGCAGTTCGTGGTCATCCGCGAGATGCCGACTCCCGGTTCCGACGCCGCGAAGGCTCGCGAGGAGCGCTTGGCGCGCAAGGGCAAGGCCATCGATTCGTCGGGCAAGGTCGTTCCCATCGAGAAGTACCGCGCTGAGCAGCAGCGACTGCTCGAAGAGACCGAGAAGGCTCGTGCGGCCCAGCCGAAGCGCCAGCAGCCGGTGGGCAAGCAGCGCGCGAAGAAGCAGCAGTCCACGAAGAACACCGGCGCCGCGGGTGGATCCGCTGGCAACGCCGGTTCCGCACCCGCCTCCTGAGAACCGGAGATCACGATGACGACGTCCGATCAGATCGCACCCGAGCAGACTGCCGCCACCGAGGAACAGCTCGAGCAGGAAGGCGACATCGCCGCCGACTACCTCGAGGGCCTTCTCGACATCGCCGATATCGACGGTGACCTCGCCATGGACGTGCGCGCAGGACGCGCCTACGTCTCTGTCGAGGCCGAGGATGCGGCGGCTCTGTCGACCCTCTCGCACCCCGACACGGTGCAGGCTCTTCAGGAGCTCACGCGTCTCGCGGTGCAGAATGCGACGGGCCGGTTCTCACGGCTCATCCTCGATATCGGTGGATCCCGCGACGCGCGCCAGCGTCAGCTCGAGAACCTCGTCGATCGGGCGATCGCTCGTCTCGATGAGGGTGCGTCTCAGGCATCGCTCCCGGCGATGTCGAGCTACGAGCGCAAGCTGGTGCACGACATCGCGGCCGATCGCGGTTTCTCGTCCGAGTCCTTCGGTGAGGGCGCCGATCGTCACACCGTGCTCCGCCGCGGCTGAGCCTCAGGATGCCGGAACAGCTCGAAAGTGAGCCGAGTGCTGCATCGACGCTCTTCGGTGTGAATCTCGAGAAGGCTCGTCGCTTCACCGAGAATCTCGCGGTCCACGGCGAGGAACGTGGGCTCATCGGCCCGCTCGAGGTGCCGCGACTGTGGACGCGTCACATTCTGAACAGCGCTATCGCGGCGCCGTTCTTCGAGGGTCGCGCCGTCGACGTGGGCTCTGGTGCCGGCCTGCCCGGGCTCGTGCTCGCCATCGCCCGACCGGACGTCGAGTGGACGCTCATCGAGCCCATGGAGCGCCGTACGGCGTGGTTGTCGGAGCAGGTGGCCGAGCTCGAATTGGAGAACGTCACCGTCGCGCGTATGCGTGGCGAGGAGTGGGCTGAGGGTCGAGTGTTCGACGTGGCGACAGCTCGTGCGGTGAGTGCTCTGCGGACCCTTCTGCCGTTCACCGCTCCCCTGGTGCGTCCCGGCGGTCGTCTGGTCTTTCTCAAGGGCGCCAATGTCGGTGCCGAGGTCGAGGCCGCCTCGAAGCAGGTGCGCAAGTACGGCCTCAGCGATGTTTCTGTCGAAGTCGTCGGCGAGGGTGTCCTCGAGGAGCCGACGCGGGTCTTTCTCGCCACCGTCAGTCGTTGACCTTCCAGTTCGCCATTCACCTCAGCGAGCGGCATCGGCTCATGCTGTTTCCTATGTAATTCCTATGGATACTTGCCCTCTCGCCTCACCGGCGGCCTGACTTCAGCCGGCTGTCTCGTCCGTGTCGTGTGCGTTCGCGCCACGAGTAGACGCAGGTGAATGACGGTCGAAGTCTTGCTCGCGGATCGCCTGGGGTTCCGCGGTGTTCTCGTTTTATCGGTGTCCCAGGTTCCGGTGACAGCCGTCCGATAATGCCAGGTTCACACCGTCTGCCATAGGACGAACAGTTGCGATAGGTCCCGCCAGGCGATCCCGCACCGGTAACGGTAGATGATCGCCTCGACCATCAGCCTCGCGTCGGAGAACTTCCGCCCCGGCCGACCGGTGGGACGGGGAAGCATGTCCTCAATCGACGACCACAGAGCATCCGAAAGCACGTGAGTCCGCGATATCAGCCGAGCGTCTCAGACATCCCTAACGGATCGCGGTGGGCTCGCCCCGTCAGCGACACGTCACGCCCGCCACTACTGGTTGCTGAGGGCGATCCGGTTACCCTCGCTGTCAGCCAGCTCTGCAACAATCAGGCCGTCGGCGACTTCTGTAACGGGGTACAGCACCGATCCACCGAGCTTTTGCGCCCTCGCTACCACTGCTTCGACGTCGTCCACCGACACGTAGACGCGAGTGCCATCGATGGATGGAACGTACGATTCGCCCTGCATCAAAGCGATGACCGCGCTCGCTGCGTCCGAATCTTCATCGAGGATGCAACACTGATGACCGTCGAGGACCGTCCGCCGCACCGAGGCACCGAAGAGACCGCGGTAGAAGCGTTCCGCGCGTTCCAAATCCTCTGCCGGGATCTCAACGTAGGTCGCTCTTACGTGAACCCTGGTCATGCCCACGACCATAGTGGAAGCAACCAGGCGCTGGCAGGGCATAACCGCACGGAGGCGTCCACCCGATGCCGCACAGCGGAAACGTTTATCGGACACGCCCTTGTCGTCAATCGGCTCCTCTGCCGCTGTCGCGCGGAGAGCGGCCGCCACGCCGTGGCAATCTGCCTGCCGTTGTGCTGGCGGCCTCTTCACGGCGCCACATATGGTTCGCAGCCGGCAGCGATTGCGGGAGTGAGGCGTAGGGCGCGCGATCGGCATGAGGCGCGGCGACCCGTGGCGGGTTCTCGGGATCAGGCGCTGGGCCATCAGACCCACTCGGGTAAATCGGCTTACGCATCTTCACGGGTGAGGGAACGGGTCATTGACTGGCTTTGGTGATGGTTCACATGGGGCAGGGGACTCTCCCCCACCCGTGGCAACAGCCTGGCTTGGACTCGGAGGCTATTGGTGGTCGACGGCGGGGATTGCGATACTGCGGCGAAGTGGGCTCCCCCGGCGCGCTGTCGGTCGGACTGTCCGGTGCGCCGGTGTCGTTTGGTGTCACGATAGATCGTCCGTACGTATGGCAGTGGCGTTAGGTGGTAGCGCTGCGGAAGCGGCCAGGAGCCGCCAGGCCCGGTGCAGCGTCAGTGGCGCGCGATGGTCGGGCCCGAGGTATCCGGGAGAGCGTGGGGATGCGTGAGGCACACGAGGTGTTTCACGTGAAACGTCAACTACTGCTGATTGGCTTGAGTGGGGAGGTTGAGGCGGCGGGGTTGTTCGTCTACGAAGTTCGGCCGAGTGAAGGTTCTGCTCCATTCGCGGCACGTTCGCGCACGTCGTTCCAGCGTCTGGCTTGGGCATCCAGTTTCCGTGCTGACTGCAGATGGAAAGGTTGATCAGGCGGCCCCGCTCCGTCGTGCTGTTTCACGTGAAACATCGGCACTGCCGCACCTGGGTAGCGGCACCATGGTGTGACTCGTCCGTGGGGTCGAATTGCGGTGCCGCAGGACACCCTCGATAGCGACCTGCGTCACCGACGGTGCATTGCAGTGCCGCGGGCGGCGACCCGTTTCCTCCTCCCCGCCGGATTGTCGCCGAGTTTGCCGTATCAGTCCCCTCTTCGTGGATGTTTCACGTGGAACATCGGATCGCCGTACCTGGGTAGGGGAGATCCGGTGTGACTTGTATGTGGGCTCGGGACGCGGTCCCGCAGGAAACCCACGATGGCGAGCCGCTTCACCGTTGGGTGCATTGCAACGCTGCGGCGGGTGGCCCGCTTCTCCCTCCCCTGCCCGGGTCTCGCCGATCTCACCGTGTTACCCCCCTCTCCTCAGCCGTTTCACGTGAAACACCGGCATCGCCGGACCTGGGTAGCGGCAATCTGGTGTGACTCGTTCGTGGGGTCGAGTCGCGGTCCCACAGGAGACCTTTGATGGTGAGCCGCTCCATCGACGGCGCATTGCAATACTGCGGGCGGTGGCCCGTTTCCCGCTCCCCCGCCAGGTTCTCGCTGAGCTTGCCGTGACAGTCCCCTCTTCGGAGATGTTTCACGTCAAACACGCCCTGTCGCGAGGGCAGGGGGCTCGTGAACTCAAGGCCTACAGGTAGTGCCGTGATCCGCGCGGAGTTGGAGCGCGGACGAAACGTGAGGGAAGCTCGAGCCCCGCCGGACTCTGTTCCGAGAACTGCCACTCGTCCTAGTTTAGGAAAGGCGCGTAACGCGGTCGTAAGAAGACGCCGAGGCTGCTGAAAGCGAGAACATCGAGCGAGTTGCGCGGCGGTAAGACGAGTTCGACATGCCGCTCGGTTGCCCCCGGACGGATAGCGTGCGGTCATCGATCGGAGACCACTGTGTCGCCCCTCTGCGGGCGACCATGAGCGGTCGCATGGCCCGACAGTTGGCAGAAGTATGTACGTTTTGACGGGATCTTCCGTAGATGGGGCGCTTACGTTCTCGCGCAAAGTCCCGTAGGCGGATGCGGGTGGGCGTTCTGCCGTGAACTGCCACGGGCGTAGGGCTCTGCGTGGACTGCCGGCACTCGCTGGTGACAGCGGGAGTCTTCCGTGTTGCTACCCAGTTGTTGCTGCTGCGCTGCCGCGAAAAGGGACGGGCCTCCATCCGCAATCTCGCTTACACGCAGAACCTGACCCGGCGTCCGCTGCGAGGCTGACGTTGCCTGGGGGGCGCAGCGACAGAGTTCCGACCGCGGGGTCGGTGCAGAAGGGTGGGCTTCGCTGCGTCCTCGCTTGTGAACCGAACGTCTATGGGTGACCCCGGCGCGTCTGCGCGGAGTGAAGATCTGGGTGCGTACGGCTGGTCGCTCGCTCGCCGCCGGTTGCTGCGAGAGTTGAGCGGGAGCGGGCGGGTGCAGTACGTGAATCAATCACCGACGAAGAGGTCTCGCCTCCCGTATCCCCTATCTCGCTCGCTTACGCCCATGCGAATTCGGACCCCAGTCGATCCAATGCAGCGCTGGCACTGGTTCTTGATTTCACAGCGCGCTTCGACTGAGGGGGTGCGCGCACGCCAGCTGCGCAGTCATGGAGACCATCCGACGACCGGCGCGTGATAACGCGCTACGAGGCACTGCTTAGTACCTTGAACCGACCGTGAACGCGCGCTGCCACTAGACGATCCGCCTTTGTCTCGGTGCGACGTTGGTGAGCGGCGAACTCTCCAGGGTCGCATTCCTGAGGTGGAGACACGCGTTGAGCCCGCTTGGATCCTCGCGGAAGAGTTTCACGTGAAACACAATCGCTAGCCCCTGACGGCTGAGTGTAAGCGGCTGAAGAGTAGCCAGCTGACCCAGCTCCGAACTCGTGTCGCGGAACGCTGGGCTGTCCTCCGACGATTCTCGTCACCGCACCGGATGGCGCGAAACGATGGAGCAGTAGGGCGGACTCAGTGTTTCACGTGAAACATGACGACAAGGCGTGGCGGAAGATCACGCCAAAAACGGACACCCTGCACCCGGGTGCCCCCTCATGAGCTCGCGGGACTGTGACCCGGGGACTGATGCGTGTGCAGCGATGAAAGGTCCGGCGTGCCCAGTCGCTGCCCCTGCCATCACACACCGGGCGCGCGGGTAGACTGGGCGAGTTGCCGACGGAGAGGTGCGTTTCACGTGAAACAGTCCGATGAGGCGCCCGCGTCGTCTTCGTTCGACGACTCCCCGATCGCACGAGAGATCGCGAATCTCTCCGCCCGTCGACGGACTCTCGAAGAGACGTCCGTTGAGCTGTCGGGTCGTACGCGTGTGTTCACTGTGTCGAATCAAAAGGGCGGGGTCGGTAAGACCACGACGGCTGTTAACATCGCGGCGGCGCTGGTGTCGGTCGGAGCTCGTGTTCTGGTCGTCGACCTCGATCCCCAGGGCAACGCGTCGACGGCACTCGGCGTTGCGCATAGCGCCGATACCCCGAGCGTGTACGACGTGCTCATAGATGAGTTCCCTCTCGCGGACATCATTCAGACCAGCCCGGAGTCCCCCGACCTCTTGTGCGCACCCAGCACTATCCATCTCGCCGGCGCCGAGATCGAGCTCGTGTCGCAGGTCGCGCGAGAGCATCGCCTCCGCGGAGCACTACGTGATTACCTCGATCGCGATGAAAATCGTCTCGACTTCGTGATCATCGATTGCCCCCCATCTCTCGGGCTCCTGACCATCAACGCCTTCACTGCCGCCGACGAGGTTCTGATTCCCATCCAGTGCGAGTACTACGCGCTCGAGGGACTCAGTCAGCTACTCGGTAGCGTGCAGATGATCCAGAAGCATCTGAACCCGGGCCTGCATGTCTCGACCATTCTGTTGACGATGTACGACGGACGAACCCGGTTGGCGCAACAGGTCGCCGAAGAAGTCCGCTCGCACTTCACGGACGAGGTCTTGAACACCGTCATCCCCCGCTCGGTACGCGTCTCGGAGGCTCCGAGTTTCGGACAGACCGTCATCGCGTACGATGGCCAGTCAGCGGGCGCCATTGCCTACCGCGAGGCCGCGGTGGAGATCGTCGCTCGCGACACCACGAAGAAGGGTTCCTGATGGCCAAGAGGACCGGTCTGGGCCGCGGTATCGGCGCCCTCATCCCCACCATGGAGCCGTCGGAGGCGCGGCCCGTCGACGTGTTCTTCCCCGACGGGAACGTCAAGGGCAAGGACGCTCCCGTCGAGACCGTCGGCGAGCAGACGTCCGACTCGTCCCTCGTCGCGGTGCCCGGCGCGCGCCTCGTCCACATCGATCCGAAGTCGATCGTTCCCAACCCGCGCCAACCACGTACGCACTTCGACGCTGACGATCTGGCGGAGCTCATCCACTCCGTCCGTGAGTTCGGAGTTCTGCAGCCGGTTGTCGTGCGGGACAAGGGCGACGGCACCTACGAGCTCATCATGGGTGAGCGCCGTACTCGAGCGTCTCGCGAGGCGGGGCTCAAGACGATCCCGGCTGTGGTGCGCGAGACCGAGGACGAGTACCTCCTCCGCGATGCCCTCTTGGAGAACCTCCACCGGTCGCAGCTCAATCCGCTGGAAGAAGCTTCCGCCTACCAGCAGTTGCTCGAGGACTTCGGCATCACGCAGGAGGAGCTCGCGACGCGTATCGGTCGCTCCCGCCCGCAGATCAGCAATACCATCCGTCTGCTGAAGCTGCCGGTGCCCGTGCAGCAACGCGTCGCTGCGGGTGTCCTGAGCGCTGGGCACGCTCGTGCCATCCTTTCGCTGGACGACCCCAAAGAAATGCAGAAGCTCGCCGACAAGATCGTCAACGAGGATCTCTCGGTGCGGGCGGCCGAAGCCGCGGCCAAGATGCCCGGCGTTGCACCCGTGCGCCAGAAGCCCCGGGCCGGGTCGCAGCAACTGGGTCTGGACGCCATCGCCGATCGGCTCGGTGATCGCTTCGATACCAAGGTGCGGGTCTCGCTGAGTGCAAAAAAAGGCCAGATCAGCATTGATTTTGCAAGCATTCAGGACCTCAATCGCATTCTCGCGACGTGGGGCGAAGAGGGCTACACAGGCTGAGCGCTCGCTGGGGTGCTTCTCTCGCGGTCAGCGAACGGGTTCCGAGGCCCGATGTCACAGGCTCGACGTACGCTGGAACGGTGACAGCGAACGACGACAACCCGCGCCGTCGCGCTAGCCTCGAGCTTCTGCGCGCGGAGGCCTCCGACGAACTCGCGGTTTTGATCCACGAGCGCCTGCGCGGGGGTGAAGACCCGTGGGACTTCATGGAAGACCTACCGAGTGTCGACGAGCTGGTCGTGCTCATTCTGCGGGCTGACAACATCTCGGAGAACGGCGGCGTCCGACCCACCCGCGCACGCAACTACCGTGTGCTCCGGCAGATCGCTCTCGACTACCCCGCACTCACGAAGGCTGTGTGGCGCATCCTGGGCGATGAAGAGCCGCACCGGCGCTGGGATGCCAGCGCCCGTCTCGACGCCTCCTGAGGGGCCTCAGGCGCCCGTGTGGGCCGCACCCATCATCTGACCCACGAGGACGTGCTCCGCACCCCAGTAGTCCTGGCATCCCGATCTCGTCCGAGGGTGATCGCGCGGCGACCCGCAGCGGTGAGAGTGTCGTGTCTCACCGTCTGAACGCTCGATGCCCCTGCTGCAGGCGCCCTTCTTCGACAACCCTGCACCCATAACGCGAACGTCCCCGGCACCAGAAGGCGCCGGGGACGTTCAGACGAGAGATCTCAGCCGAGGAAGGCGGCGAGATCCTGCTCGAGCGCGTACTTGGGCTTCGCACCGATGATGGTCGTCTTGACCTCGCCGCCCTGGAAGACCTTCATCGCGGGGATCGAGGTGATCTGGTACTTCATCGCAAGGTCGGGGTTCTCATCGACGTTGAGCTTGAGAACGGTGATCTTGCCCGCGTTCTCGTTCTGGATCTCGTCGAGCACGGGGGCGACCATGCGACACGGTCCGCACCACTCGGCCCAGAAGTCCACGAGAACGGGTCCGTCGGCCTGCAGGACGTCCTGCTCGAACGTTGCGGAGGTCGTCGCCTTGGCAGTCATTGCATTTCTCCTTAGATGAAAGCGTCAGTTGGTGAAAACGCCGGTGAGCTCGGTTTTGTTCCTCAGACGACCGCGGCGTCGGGGAGGCCCTCGATGGGGCTCTCGGCGACGGCGGGCTCGCCGGCCTCACCGCGCGCGGCGAGGAAGTGCTCCACGTCGAGTGCGGCGACGGTGCCACTGCCCGCGGCCGTGATGGCCTGCCGGTAGGTCGGGTCGATGACGTCGCCGGCGGCGAAGACACCCTCGACCGACGTGCGCGACGAACGGCCGTCGACCCAGATGGTGCCCTGGTCGGTCAGCTGCAGCTTGTCGTGGACGAGGTGCGTGCGGGGGTCGTTTCCGATCGCGACGAACAGGCCGTCCAGTGGCAGCTCGCGCGTGGAGTCGTCGACGGTCGAGCGCAGGCGCACGCCGTTGACGGCCTCGTCGCCGAGGATCTCGTCGACGGCGCTGTTCCAGATGAACTCGATCTTCGGGTTCGCGAACGCGCGCTCCTGCATGATCTTCGAGGCGCGGAGGGAGTCCTTGCGGTGGATGATGTAGACCTTCGACGCGAACTTCGTCAGGAAGTTGGCCTCTTCCATCGCGGAGTCGCCACCGCCGACCACGGCGATGGTGCGGTCACGGAAGAAGAAGCCGTCGCAGGTGGCGCACCACGAGACGCCGCGGCCGGACAGGCGGTCTTCGCCCTCGAGGCCGAGCTTGCGATAGGCCGACCCGGTGGCGTAGATGACAGAGACGGCCTCTTCGACCTTGCCGCTACCGAGGGTGATCTTCTTGACGGGGCCGTCGAGCTCGAGCGATACGACGTCGTCGTATAGGACCTGGGCGCCGAAGCGCTCGGCCTGCGCCTGCATCTTGGCCATGAGGTCGGGACCCTGGATGCCGTCGGGGAACCCGGGGAAGTTCTCGACCTCGGTCGTGTTCATGAGATCGCCGCCGGCTTCGACGGAACTCGCGACGACGAGGGGCTCGAGGTTGGCTCGGGCAGCGTAGATGGCGGCCGTGTATCCGGCCGGGCCCGATCCGATGATGATGACGTGACGCACGTTTGCGCCTTCCTCTCGTTGATTCCGTCGGATGAAACCCATGGTAGCCGCGGGGTATTCCGCAGCCCCCGGGGCTAGCGCTTGGGGAGGAACCGCCGACCGAGCGCGAGCGCCGGGGCGAGTTCGGGGGTGCGGAAGAGGGCCAGGATGCCGATGTACACGGCGAGGACGACCATGCCCAGCACCGCGGCACCGGCGATTCCCGCCGGGACGCTGCTCGTCATCCATCCCTCGGGTCCGCCCAGAAGGATCAGGGCTCCCCATCCGGCGGCCGCCGCGGGGATCGCGGCCAGGGCGAAACGCCCGAGCGCCGGGAGCCAGGAACCGGTGCCGATTCCCGAAAGCCGACGGCGCAGCAGGAACGTCGCCACGATCACCTGCACGATGCTCGCGAACGACTGAGTAAGGGCCACCCCGGCGGCGAGATCCGACCGGTCGATGACCGCGCCTGCCGCGATGGCGCCGCCCGCGACGAGCGCACACTGCAGCAGCGTGAAGAAGAAGGGGGTGCGCGTGTCGTTGTAGGCGTAGAACGTGCGCTGTACGACGAACAGCACGGCGAGGGGCACGAGGCAGACCAGGAAGCACCAGAGCACGGGTGCGGCGGCGAGAGCCTGTTCGGGACTCTTCGTGAAGATCCGGCTCGCGGGAACGGCGGCCACGGCGAGGGCGGCGGTGGCCGCCACGATGAAGAGCCCGAGCGTGCGGATACTGCGTGTGATGTCTGCCCGTACCTCGTCGTCTCGTCCCGCGGCGGCGTGTTCGCTGAGCTGCGTGAAGTAGGGCGTCCCGATTGAGAGCACGATGATCGAGTACGGCAGCATGAACAGCAGCCAGGCGTTCTGCGAGGCGAAGATGGCGGGGTCGTCGCCGGATGCACCCGAGAGCACATTGGACTGCACGATGCCCGCGAGCTGGCCGGCGACGACCATCAGGAATGTCCAGCCGGCGAGCCGGCTGATGTGCCGGAGCCCCACACCTTTCCAGCGGAAATCGGGTCGGAGCGTCAGGCCCGCTCGTCGCCAGAAGAACATCAGGACGGCCGTTTGGACGACGATTCCGCCCGTGGCGGTGGCCGCGAGGAGGGCGATCATCGACGGCGTCCAGGCGTCAACGTTCTCTTGAGGCCCACCGAACAGCAGGACGAACGCTCCGAATCCGGCGATCGAGACGATGTTGTTGACGATCGGCGCCCACGTGTATGGGCCGAAGACGCGGCGAGCGTTGAGGATCTCCCCCAGCAGTGCGTACAGGCCGTAGAAGAAGATCTGCGGCAGACACCAGTAGGCGAAAGCGGTCGAGAGGGCCAGCTGATCGTCGGTGAACTTGCCCGCGTAGACATGCACCAGAAGAGGCGCCGCGATCATGGCGAGAGCGGTGGCGCCCAGCAGTCCGACGGTTCCGAGCGTGAACAGCTTCGAGATGAAGGCTTGTCCCCCGTCGGCGTGCGCGGCGGCCTTGACGATCTGCGGGACGACGACGGCCGTCAACAGGCCGGTCGAGATGATCGCGTAGATGTTGTTCGGCAGCTGGTTGGCGACCGCGAAAGCGTCACCCGCGCTGCTGATCGAACCGATGGCCGCGACGAGCACGACGGTGCGCAGCACGCCACTGACGCGGGACACGATGGTCCCGGCTCCGATGAGCACGCTGGCTCGGCCGATGCTGCTCACGGGCGTGTCTCCTGCTCGGTGTCCGACGCGATCGCGCGGGGTGTCTGCTCGTCGGTCTCGTTGTCGTCGGCGTCCTCCGCGGGGCTGCGGCCGTCGGCATCCGGATCTTTCAACCCGATCCCATCGACGGACTCGTCGTCGTCCGGGGCTTTCGGCGAGGCCTCCTCGGCACGCAGCCGGCGTCGACGGGCGATGGTGCGGATCACCCCGAGGCTCAGGAAGCCGACGATCAGCGCGATGACGACCACGATGCCGATGTTCTCCCACTCGGCGCGCACCTCGACGTCGACGGCCTGGGGCGAGCCGATCGGTACGCCCGTGGGGCTGTAGAGCTGAAGGTCGACGCTGACCTCTCCGTTGGCGATGCGGGCTTCGACGGGGACCTCGACGCGGGTGTTGGCGGAGGCCTGGGCGTCGATGGTCGTGTGATCCTGCACGCGCAGGCGCACGTCGTTGGTGCGCACCGCCATGACGACCGTGACGGGCCAGGGCAGATCGTTGCGGACCCACGGGCGCAGGGGGGCGCTGGAGCTCACCAGTCGGAAGTCGGACGACAGGATGCCGACGGAGTCGAGCGTCGTGCGCGTCGCGGCGCGGTGATCGGAGACGGCCTGACGGGCGGCATCCCCCGTCCAGGACACGTTCGTGACCTGGAGGAGCTCGGCGCGTTCGCGGCCGGTGAGGAGCTCGGGCTGATCGAGGATCGAGGCGAAGCGGTCGATGCTCTGCTCGTCGCCGAGCAGATCGCGGACCTCGTCGACCCGAGCCGTGTCGATGGTGGGGGTGCTGAGGGAGACCTCGGATGCCGGGAGGGCCACCACCGCGCGCAGGGTCGATGCGGTGAAGCCCGGGGCGGTCGCCGCGAGGCCGAGGGTCGCGCGGAGGCTGACGCGAGAGCGATCGGTGCCCCGGTCGAGGACGGCCAGGACCGGCTGATCGCCGGTGGCGGCGCGTGCGATGGAGAGGTACGCCTGGGCGGCCGCGAGCGAGGCGCCGCGGCGTGTGCTGTCGTTCTGTCCGGCCGCGTCGGCGAGGGCGCGCGAGACCTCGGCGTCGTAGACGGGGGTGGATACCCCTCCGACGCGGGCGGAGGCCTGACGACCGCCTCCCGAGACGCTCGTGGACGGGACGAGGACGTGGGCGGGGTCGTCGGCGCTGCCGAGGGTGCCGAGGGCGGCGACGGTGTCCGAACCCGCGGATCCGGTGGCGGGCCAGTAGACGTTGGGCGTGGCGACCCCGATGTCGAGCAGCGTCGACAGCGACGGGAACGTCGGCTGACCCGGCGTCGAGCTCGCAGCCGGTGCGGGGGTCGATACCGCCGAGACGGCCGGAGCCGGCTGCACGAAGTCGGCTGCGGCCATGTAGTTCTGCAGCGACGTGGGCGTCAGCGGGGCCGTCAGACCGGCGTGCAGCTGGGCCGCGACATCGGAGTCGCCGAACTGCAGGGCGAACCGGTCGTTGGGCAGGGCCAGCAGTCGCTGCAGCCACGACACCGCGGTGGGCGGGGCCGCCGAGCCCAGCACGCGGATCGCGGCGGGGATGGCGGGGTCGACGGCCAGGGTCGCGGCGGTGCCGTCGACCGCATCGAGCTGCGCCGACAGAGCGCCGTCGACGGCCGTGAGCTCGGCCAGTTCGTTCGCCGTCAGCAGCCCTCGGGTGAGGGGCGCCGCGGTGATCGGCACGACGAGCGCGATCGGCGTCTGCGCGCCGGCCTCGGCGGGGACGACGACCACGCTGGGGGCGGTCAGTCCCGCACTGGTCGCCAGCACGGGGTAGACCCCCGCCCCGCGGTTGGCGAGAGCCGGATCGGTGCCCGGTGCCGTGAGCGTCGTGGTCGACTGGGCGCCGGAGGCGGTGGCATCCAGTGTTCCCACGGCGATCTGCTGAAGAGCGATGCCCGAGGCATCACCGCTGAGCCAGCGGTCGATCGACGCGTCGTCGGCGAGGGGGGCGGACCCGAGGGAGAGGGTGACGGGCCCGGCGGTCGTGGGCGAGGTGCCGGCCGCGACGGTGACGACGACCGACAGGGCATCGCCGGGGCGCAGGATGCCGTTCGCCGAGGGCGCCGCGGTGAGCACCGACGGAGAGGTCGAGGCCGACGGCGACGGGCTGGGCGTGGCCGCGGAGGCGGCGGTGGCCGGGAGTGCGATGCCCGCGACGAGGGCCCCGGCGGCCAGGGTCGCCAGGAGCCGGCGCGTGAAGGAGCGCCGCGGCACGGGTGCGCCCGAAGGCTGGGAGGTCACGGTCATACGAGCGTCGGCGGAACGAGGGGGCCTCGCACCGCCTGCGAGTCTAGGCCCGCGTACCTACAAGCCCCCCGATAGCCTCGCGCAGACGATTGAATGGACCGGTGCTTCCCGAACCCGATCCTCAGCTGTGCCAGGCCCTCGCCGACGACCTTCGCGCGGCGGATTACACCAGTGCGGCCCTCCGCGACGCGTGGGGGGTGCAGGCCGACGACGCCGTCGCCCGCGGGCTCCGCCGCCCCGCCACTCGGGCGCTGGGCGAGCGCGGTGACGCCCTCGCGGTGCTGGGGCGCCTGTGGGGTCTCGGGCTGCCGGTACCCCGCGGAGACGCCGAAGCGGCCCTCCCCACCCTCCGTGTGGACGGGGCGGCGGCTCTCGGGCTGTTGGAGATCTCGGGGGATGCCGTGACCCCCGCCGCGCTCGTGCGGCCCCAGGCCTTCGCCGACGACGAGGGCGAGGTCGAGTGGTGGATCGCCAGCGACCTCGACGAGGCTGCTCTCGAGGGTCCTCTCCCCGAGGACCACGTGCTGGGCGTGGGCGGAGCGTCGCAGACCCTCGCCCGTCTTCAGCTCACCCGAAGCGCACGCACGGCCCTCGATATCGGCACGGGATGCGGTATCCAGGCACTGCGCCTGCGCCGGCTCGTCGACCACGTGGTGGCGACCGACATCTCCGAGCGCGCCCTGCGCTTCACCCGGCTCAACGCCCTCGTGAACGGTGTGGACGGGATCGAGACCCGCCGGGGATCGCTGTTCGATCCCGTTGCCGGCGAGACCTTCGACCGGGTGGCATCCAATCCCCCGTTCGTCATCACACCGCGTGTCGCCGGGGTTCCCGCGTACGAGTACCGCGACGGCGGAATGGAGGGCGACTCGCTCGTCGCCGCGGTCATCTCGGACATCGGTGAGCACCTCGCACCCGGCGCGGTGGCGCAGTCGCTGGGCAACTGGGAGTACCGCTGGGGCGAGTCGGGGCTCGATCGCGTGCGCGGATGGGTCGGACCGTCGCTCGACGCGTGGGTCATCGAGCGCGAGGTGCTCGACCCCCTCGCCTACGCCGAGCTGTGGGTGCGCGACGGCGGTACGGTGCCCGGGACCCCCGCCTACGCGCGGCTCATCGACGCGTGGCTCGAGGACTTCGCGAGTCGCGGGGTGACGGGTGTCGGGTTCGGGTACGTGCTGTTGCGCAGACCTCTCGCCGGTGGACCTACGCTCGCGCGCTACGAGCGCGTATCGGGTGGCGGGGAATCGGCCTTCGGGCCGCACCTGTCGGCATCCCTCGCCGCGCACGACCGAGCTGCGCTGCTCGACGACGAGGGTTTGGCGGCGAGCGTGCTGCGCGTCGCCCCCGACGTCACCGAGGCACGCCACCACCGTCCGGGCGAGGAGGACCCCTCTGTCATCGAACTGCGTCAGGGCGGTGGCTTCGCACGAACGCTCGAGGTCGACCCGGGGCTCGCGGCCCTCGTCGGCGCATGCGACGGCGACCTGGCGGTGGGCGCTCTCATCGATGCGATCGCCCAATTGATGGAGGTGGATGCCGAGGCCCTGCGCGCGGATCTGCTGCCGCGCGTGCGCGAGTTGCTGGTGACGGGGTTCGTGGGCTTCGCAGACGACTGATCCACCGCCCACCTCGCTCGGTGGCGTCCAGCGGCCCCGGATAGGCTCGAAGGCATGCTGAACATGGCTGAGGGTCTCGCGCGCCTCGAGGAGCTCGCCGCGCATCCCGTGGTCGCCGAACTCTCCCGCGTCTTCGCCGACGCCGGTCGCGACCTGGCGATCGTGGGGGGTCCCGTGCGCGATGCCCTGCTGGGCCGCGTCACCCACGACTTCGACTTCACGACCGACGCCCGCCCCGACGAGATCCTCGCGCTGGTGAAGCCCGTCTCGTCGGTGCAATGGGACGTGGGTCGGGCCTTCGGCACGATCGGTGCCCGGGTGAAGGGCGAGCAGGTCGAGATCACCACGTATCGCGCCGACAGCTACGACGGGGTCACCCGCAAGCCCACCGTCGCGTTCGGCGACACCCTCGAGGCCGACCTCAGCCGTCGCGATTTCACGGTCAACGCGATGGCGCTGCGGGTTCCCGCCCGCACGCTCGTCGACCCCACCGGCGGCGTCGAAGACCTGGTCGCGGGGCGCCTGCGCACCCCCATCGACCCGGCCGTGAGCTTCGGCGATGACCCGTTGCGCATGCTGCGCGGGGCTCGCTTCTCGTCGCAGCTCGACTTCGCCGTCGACCCCGACACCCTCGATGCCATCCGCGAGCTGCGCGGTTCCCTGCAGATCGTCAGTCCCGAGCGGGTACAGGCCGAACTCGTGCGACTCATGCAGACCGATGACCCGGTCCGCGGCATCCGGGTGCTCGTCGAAACCGGTCTGATCGAGGAGTTCTTGCCCGAGGTGCCGGCGCTGCGCCTCGAGGTCGATGAGCACCACCACCACAAGGACGTCTACGAGCACTCGTTGACGGTGCTGCGCCAGGCCATCGCGCTCGAGAAGCAACGACACCCGGATGCCGCGCCCGACGTGCCCCTGCGCCTGGCAGCGCTGCTGCACGACATCGGCAAGCCCGCTACCCGACGACTCGAGGCGGGCGGCGGTGTGACCTTCCACCACCACGACATCAAGGGCGCGCGCATGGCGCGCAAGCGCCTGCAGGCCCTGCGCTTCGACGCCGCGACCACGACCGTCGTCTCGCGCCTCGTCGAGCTGCACCTGCGGTTCTTCGGCTACGCCGAGGGGGCGTGGACGGATGCCGCGGTCCGCCGCTATGTGCGCGACGCGGGCGATGAGCTCGAGCGTCTGCACATCCTCACGCGTGCCGACGTGACCACCCGCAACAAGCGGAAGGCCCAGCGCCTGGCATCCGCGTACGACGACATCGAGGCCCGCATCGCGGCGCTCCGCGAGCAGGAGGAGATCGACTCGATCCGCCCCGAGCTCGACGGCAACCGCATTCAAGAGGTGCTCGGGTTGAAGCCGGGTCGCGAGGTGGGCGAGGCGTATCGCTTCCTGCTCGACCTGCGACTCGACGAGGGCGTGCTCGGCGAGGACGAGGCCGAGAAGCGCCTGCGGGAGTGGTGGGCGGCGCGGGGCTGAAGTCGCGTTCGAGGTTTTCGCCGGTGGGCGGGACCGTTGCGCGGAGTTCTTCGGTGACACGCCGACGGTGACGGACCGCCGGCGGCGGGTCGGTCGCGCGGTCCGCGCGACGGTACGGGCCGCGGGGCACTCGTCCGTTCCTCTGGGATTGACGGCGTTTTCCGGGCGTCGGGAACGGTTTCCCTCGGCAGGCTGGAGCGATGGATGCCACGAGCTACGTGTTCCACGCGCGGGTCGGTCTCGCGGAGGGGACGTCGACGCTCCTCCCGCTGAGCGATCTGGCCAAGATCGCCCCCGAGGCTCACCGAGACGCCCTCGCGAAGTACGACGACACCGCGGAGCGGCAGCGGCTGCGCGACACCGTCATTCCCGGCCTCGACCGGACGTGGACAGAGGTCGTCTTCCTTTCCCCCGTCCACCCGCATGCGATCTGGCAGGCGTGGCTCGAGATCCGGGGTCGTCGTCGGCCGCCGGCGGAGTTCTGGGCCATTCCGGCCGCCGATCTCCCCGAGGGCAGCGTCGTGGTGGACCGCACGCTCACCGCCACGGGCGATCCGATCGACCCGCGTGAGGTCCTGCCGTTCGATCGCGCGTCCCATCGAGCTGTTCTGACGACGACCCGGAAGAATCGCGCCTGGCTGGAGGAATGCGCGCGCCGAGGGGTGAGCGGGGCGTGGTTTCATGGCATCCCGCATGTCCTGGCGCCGGGGCCGGTTCCGCTAGATCGCGCGCACGTCGTGTCGTGGGAGATGGCGCCGTAACGGGGCGGGGCACTCGACGACCGCCCCGGAGGATCGAGCGCGCCCCGCTGAATCGGACCCTCCCGCCGGCGCGACACCCGACCTACACTGGGACCCACCTCCGTCACCGCCGATGGGAGTCCCGTGCCCTCTCCGTGGTCGCGACCGGCCGTATCCCCCGAGACCTCGGGGCTGCTGATCGCGCGTGCCCACGAGGAGCTCGTCGCCGGCAATGACGACCGCCGACTCGCTGACGTTCGACCGCTCGTGCAGGAGTCGTGGCGAAGGTCTTTGGCATCCCTCGTCGGGCCCGAAGGTCTTCCGCCGCTCGATCTGCCCAGCGGCGAGCTGGACGCGTACCGCCGCGCTCACCCGCTCGCCGGGGTCATGGACATGGTGCGCTCGCTGCTCCTGCCCGGGACTGCGGAGGAATCGGGAGTGGTCGTGGCGGTGGGAGACGCCGCGGGCCGGCTGCTGTGGGTCGAGGGCGATCGTCACATCCGTGCCCTGACCGGCGACATGGGGTTCGTGGCGGGGGCGAATTGGGCGGAGGATGCCGTGGGCACCTCGGCCCCGGGGACGGCCCTGACCCTCGACAGGTCGGTGCAGATCCGCGGCGCGGAACACTTCAACCGGCTCGTGCAGCCCTGGTCGTGTACCGCGGCGCCCGTTCACGACCCCGAGACGCGCCGGCTGCTCGGCGTGATCGACGTCACCGGAGGGCCCGAGGCGGTGACTCCTCAAGCGCAATTACTGGTGGATGCCACGGCTCGGGCGATCGAGAGCGAGATCCTCGTGGCGAGACTGCGCGCGCGGCAGACTCCTCCCCCGCGTCGATCGGCGCCGGCGAGGGCCCTGCTGCGCATCCTGGGTCGAGACCGTGCCCTGCTGGAGGTCGGCGGCGCGTCCGTCGAGCTGAGCGCGCGGCACGCGGAGATCCTGCTACTGCTCGCCGTCCACCGCGAGGGTCTGTCCGCCGAGGCACTGAGTGAGGCGGTGTACGGCCACGCTGCCGTCGAGACGCTGCGGCCCGAAATGGTGAGGCTGCGGCGCGTGCTCGCCCCGGTGGCGCCGCGCCTCGTCCCCACCTCGCGGCCCTACCGGCTTCCCGTGGGCCTCGAGACGGACGCGCAGCACGTGCTGTCGCTGCTCGATCGCGGGGCGCACCGGGTGGCGCTCGCGGCCTATGCGGGCTCGGTGCTCCCCGACTCCGAGGCTCCGGGGGTGGTCGAGGTGCGTGAGTCGGTGCGCTCGACGCTGCGTGAGGCGCTGATCGCCGAAGCAGGGGTGGATGTGCTTCTCGCCTACGCCGAGACCGCCGACGCGCGCGACGACGAGGAGGTGCTGCGCTTGTGTTTGAAGCTGGTGCCCGCCCGCTCACCCAAACGCGCGGGTCTCGTGGCCCGGCTGGCGAGCCTCGAAAGCGCGTGACACTCCGTGCTCCCCCGCGCCACCGGGGGATTTGCTGAGAGCCTCCCCGATGTCGGAGGCCCTCGTTACGCTGACCATATGGACGAAAAAGCTCTCGACATCTTCTCGGCAGCTCGCGCCCGTCGCGACGTGGGGCGCATCCGCGAGGCACTCGCCGAGGTCAAGGCGGGCGACGTCGCCCGCGTCATCGTCCGCTCGCCCCGCTACGGGCTCTACGCGCTCGAGGGCACTGTGCGCATCGGCGTCGGCGGGCAGCCGCTCGTCGGCGACGTCATCCTCGCCACGAGCGCCGAGATCCAGCGCATCGACCTCGGCATCGAGGCCCCGCAGCCCGCGCTCGAGGCCGACGTGGTCGACCCCTCGACGCTCCCCCACGGCACCCCCGTGCGCGTCACTTTCCTCACTCCCACGCACCAGACGTTCGCGCTGACCGGGCCCATCACCGCCGGCAACGACCGCTTCCTCCTCGTCGGCAGCTGGATCGTCGCCGACGACCGCGCGATCGCGCCACGCGTGCAGAGCATCGAGCGCCTCGACGACGTCGACCTGCACGCGGTCAACGTCCCCCCGCTGCGTTCGGTGCTCGCCGACGCCGACGCGTAGTCGCGCGGCTGCGCCGAGTCTTCGACGCGCAGAACGGATGCCACGGCCTCGGGGTCGTGGCATCCGTCGTTTCGCGGGGTGCGGTGAGGTCGCGAGATCACGTGATCTCGCCGACATCACCCGTCTTGTCGTGTGTTTTCGTCCAGGTCACGTGATCTCGCGCCCTCCGCGGCCACGACGACCCCGTGCAACCCGATGCAACCTCTCCCGGCGTACCGTCGGCGCATCGCCGCCCGAAGCCGACGCGGCGACTCATGACCGTCGAAGGAGACACGCATGACCATCGTCGAAGAAGGCGTCTCGAGCGTCTACGCCGCTCCCGGAACCCGCGGGGCCGTCGCCGAGTACCGTTCGCGGTACGGGCACTACATCGGCGGAGAGTGGGTCGAACCGCACAGCGGCGAGTACTTCGAGAACATCACCCCCGTCACCGGCAAGCCGTTCTGCGAGGTCGCTCGCGGCGACGCGCACGACATCGACCGCGCGGTCGAGGCGGGGTGGAAGGCGTTCGCGTCGTGGAAGAAGACCACCCCGGCCGAGCGCGGCGTCATCCTGAACAAGATCGCCGATCGGATCGAAGAGAACCTCGAGAAGATCGCCGTCGCCGAGACGTGGGAGAACGGCAAGCCGGTACGTGAGACGCTCGCGGCAGACATTCCGCTGACCGTCGACCACTTCCGCTACTTCGCCGGGGTGCTGCGGGCGCAGGAGGGATCGCTCAGCCAGCTCGACGAGAACACCGTGGCGTACCACTTCAACGAGCCGCTGGGTGTGGTGGGTCAGATCATCCCGTGGAACTTCCCGATCCTCATGGCCGCGTGGAAGCTGGCCCCCGCTCTCGCCGCGGGCAACTGCGTCGTGATCAAGCCGGCAGAGCAGACCCCGGCATCTCTCCTGTTCCTCTTCGACATCATCGGCGACCTCCTGCCGGCGGGTGTCGTGAACATCGTGAACGGCTTCGGCATCGAGGCGGGAGCACCGCTCGCCCAGCACAAGCGGATCCGCAAGATCGCTTTCACCGGCGAGACCACGACCGGCCGCCTGATCATGCAGTACGCCTCGCAGAACCTCATCCCCGTCACGCTCGAGCTCGGAGGCAAGAGCCCCAACGTCTTCTTCGAAGACGTCGCTCTGCACAACGACGACGCCTATTACGACAAGGCGCTCGAGGGTTTCACGATGTTCGCGTTGAACCAGGGCGAGGTGTGCACGTGCCCCTCGCGCTCGCTGATCCAGCGGTCGATCTACGACCAGTTCCTGGGCGACGGCCTAGAGCGCGTCAAGAAAGTGCGCCAGGGCAACCCGCTCGACCCCGAGACGATGATCGGCGCGCAGGCCTCGAACGACCAGCTCGAGAAGATCCTGTCGTACATCGACATCGGCAAGCAGGGCGGTGCGAAGCTGCTCACGGGCGGGGAGCGGGTCGACCTCGGCGGTGACCTGTCGGGCGGGTATTACGTCGCGCCGACCGTGTTCGAGGGCACGAACGACATGCGGATCTTCCAGGAGGAGATCTTCGGGCCGGTGCTGTCGGTCACGTCGTTCGATGACTTCGACGACGCGATCTCGATCGCCAACGACACGCTGTACGGCCTGGGCGCCGGTGTTTGGAGCCGCAGCGGCGACACCGCCTATCGCGCGGGCCGGGCCATCGAGGCCGGGCGCGTCTGGACGAACACCTACCACCAGTACCCCGCGCACGCGGCGTTCGGTGGGTACAAGCAGTCGGGCATCGGCCGCGAGAACCACCTCAAGATGCTCGACCACTACCAGCAGACGAAGAACCTGCTCGTGTCGTACGCCGACGGGGCGATGGGCTTCTTCTGAGCTCCCTCCGGAATGTCCCGCTTCGCGCGAGCTCGACGGACTGAACTCGCACGAAGTGGGACACGCAGCGTGGCGGACGGTATACATGTCCCACTTTGTGCGGATCGGGTTCGCGATCTCCGCACGAAGTGGGACATGCCTCAACGAAGGACGGGAACGGATGCCAGAACTCTCCCGCGTGGACGTGACGGATGCCGCTGCCGCGCTGCTGCGCGAGCTGACGGTCAAGCACGGGCCGCTGATGTTCCACCAGTCCGGCGGGTGCTGCGATGGCAGCTCCCCCATGTGTTACCCCGTGGGCATGTTCCTCACCGGTCCTAGCGACGTGCACCTCGGCGACATCGAGGTCGGACTCGACGACCCCGTCGAGGTCTACATGTCGGAGTCGCAGTTCGAGTACTGGAAGTTCACGCACCTGACGATCGACGTCGTTCCGGGACGCGGCGCCGGCTTCTCGGTGGAAGGACCGACGGGCATGCGGTTCCTCATTCGGTCGCGGATGCTGACGGAGGAGGAGGCGGTGGCGTTCGGGGTGGGCGCGTCGTCGTAATGCCAAAGGAGCAGGTCCTCACCAACCCGAGGCGCTTCGTATGTCGCTTACCATCGCGTTAGTCGCGAGCTGCCGGACTCATGACGCAGCCGTACTCCTGCGCCGACCAAATGCGAGAGGGGCCGAGGGACCGGCACAACCGGCCGCACGACCCAGCAATGCATGAGATCGCGCCGGATGAAGGGAGCGGTAACGATGTTCAGCCCCTTTGTCGTAGGCAATCGCCAATGCGGTGTGCCCCGGCAGTAGCCGGATCTCGCGGGGCACCCGATCGCGAGTTGCTGAATGCAGGCATAGCAACGCAGAACGCCGAGGTCGCCGCATACTCAATTGGCGGGAGGAACGGCGGCCAAGGCCCGATCGAGAAGCGGAGTCACGCGGCGGGCACACTCCCGTCGATGGCCGAGGATGCCCGGTCGACGAATTCCCTGATCGTCTTGGCAAGATCCACGTAACTTCCGGCGGACGTCACGAGGTCGCGGATGAATCCGGAGAGAAGGGCGGTCCATTTGGCCGATTTCACCGCCAGTTGGGCGGCCACTACCGGTGTTGCCGCCCCCAAGGTTCCTGCAACCAGCGCCAGCTCCTGAACGACGAACCCGACGAGGTCTGCGATCACGTCGCGGACGACATCGTGTACCGCCTTGATGATCCCAGCAAGTAACTCCGCCGCAATCCCAAGTCCGGAGCACAGTTCAGCGCACCTGTGCAATGACGACGTCAGGGACGTAAGCAACGCTCGGTAGGCGTCAGCAGCGGCCCCGTCGAAGTCGCCCAGGTCGCTAACGTAAAAACGCAGCGAGTCTGACGACCCAGTGAGTCGACCCGCGATGTTCTGCCAGGTCTCGGCGAAACCGGCGACCTCGTGATGGTCGCCGGTGAGCTCGTTCAGCCAGTCGTTCAGCGGCCACATATGTTCGAGAAGCCATCCAACGCCGAGCGAGACGAGGGTCGCGATCGGGTTTACGACCGCGTCGACGCCAGACGCGAGGATCGAGCCCCCGGCAAGTGATGCCCCAATCCAATCGCCCCCCGAGATGGACTCGACGAGGAGAGATCCATCTTCGAACGGACCAATGCCGTCGGCGAGACTGCCTGCTTCCGGTAGTGCGATCAGCGCATTTGTCTCCGTCACGTGTATACACCGCCGTCAATTTTCGCTCGGAGAGTTTCTAGCTCGTACACGAAGCGGTTCTCGAGGTCCTCGAAGTCGTCGGCCATCTGCGTTGCTGCGGTTGCAGCTCTCCCCAGGGCGCGCTCAACGGATTGGAGGGCACCTGTAGCGCTCAAGCCGAGGAGAGTCGTCGGGGTGGCGGCAAAGGCACAAATGATTCCGAAAGCCTGCCCTCCGAGAGAGACATGCCCTGCCGCCGAGGCTGCTTCAGCAACGTCGCTCGACAGCGCCGCCACTTTACGAGCGTGCTGCCGCAGGAAATCCGGATCTACTCGAATACGATCGTCGCTCACCCTGCATCCTCTTGCTTCGCTTGTGGGCGGTACCGTTCAGCATTCGTGCGAAGGCCAGCGACCGTTGGCGCGTCGGGTCCGAGAGCATCCGTAGCCAGGGCGATACTGCGACGTGTCGCTTCCTCGTAGCCCTCGTCGAGCCCCTGAAGGAGCAACGAACGGACCCGATCGGGACCCAATACGAACGCCTGGTGAGTGAAGCCGACATCGAGCAACCGTCCGTTGGCATCCACTGAAACGTTTACCTGTCCACCTGGGGAGGAGATTTCGACGCGTATCGCCTCGATGTCCGATGCGAGTTGCTGCATCTGCTCCGCCCGACGCTGGCTCAGGGCCACCTGCCTGTCGAGCTTGAGTAGCGCTTCTTTCACTTCTGCAGAGTCCGTCACTCAGCCCTCCTTGAATGTCGTGCTCAACACCATAGGGTCTCCCGCGCCACAGACGGAGTCTCGTCTTGACACCGCAGCGGGCAGAATGACCCCGTGCACGCTGACATCGACTTCACGCCGCTCACGCATCCGACCGATCCGCCGGCGAGGACAGACCCGACGGCGAACGCCGTCGCTCGTCTAGCCCTGGCGAACGGCTGGCAGTACTACACGCATGCGGTCGAGCAGCAGCTGCCCGGGGTGGTCTTTCGCGAACCGAATGGCAGGTCGCGATTCTCGCAGCGCGCCGTCAACATCGTGCGCATCCCCGGCACTCCCATGATGGAGATCGGTGACAGCTTCTACACGGAGGTCGCTGTGGGGAACCAGTTCACTCAGCGGTGGGGGTATCTTGCTGTGGACGTCGGCGTCGCGATGCCCTCCGTCACGATGGAATCGCGGTCGAACTTTGCCCAGAGCCCTCTGCCGGCAACCCCGGCCGGGGCTCTAGCGGACGAAAGTCGTAGCGGCCTCCGCGTAGAGGCAGCCCCCGGAGCAGAGTTTGCGGCTGACGCGCTCCTGACGCCCGAGGTCGTCGAGGCGTTGGACAACGGGTCATATCCGTTGGATGTGGAACTGAACGGACGGTGGCTGTTTCTGTACGCCCCTCGCTCTCTTTCGACGGACGACGCGCAGTCATGGAAGCACACTCTTCGTACAGCGCAGCTACTCATGGACCGTGTTCGTGAGACCTTCCCGATGGACGCCTCGTCCTCGGGCGCTGAGGTACACCAGTTCGGCGCGCCCGTGACGCCCATGCAGTCGCGGGGCAGCCGTGTGAACCGTATGCGAGTCACGTGGTACCTACTGGCCGTGGTCGCCGCGATGGGGGTTGCGGGGGGTGCCGCGCTGCTTTTTGGCGGCCGATGACATCCAGGGCGCCGAACGGGGCTGTGCAGTCCCCTCCACCTTCGGAAGGTTTTGCGCCCCCGCTCACGCCCCTTAGTTGCCCGGATCGTGTAGCTCAGAGGCATGACGGACGGCTGCTCGGTTAGGGCGTACTCGCCGTCCTTCCGTGAGGTCGCGCGGCCGGGGATGGCCTCCCACGGGACGCTGCCGTGCTCGACGAGCGCGTCGAAGCGGAGGCCTCTGCCGAGCAGGGCGGTGACGATCTCGCCGAGGCCGTGATTCCACTCGCACGTGCGGGTCGACGTCAGCGGCGCCGAGACCTCGACGTACGTGCTGTCGTCCCCCTCGAGCGGGTTGTCTGCTCGAAGTACGGAAAGATCGCGCGAGATCGGGGAGCTCCTCGTTCAGGGCTCACAGGATCGGGTGTCCCTCCCGGATGTGAAGGGTCCCTCCGGGCGTCGGGAGCTCGGCGACGACCCCCGCCCATGACGTCGTTCCGGGCGTGGCGCCGGGTTCTCGGTCGAGGGACCGACGGGCATGCGATTCCTCATTCGGTCGCGGATGCTGACGGAGGAGGAGGCGGTGGCGTTCGGGGTGGGCGCCTAATCAGAGCCACCCCCGCTCCACAGCGACCCGCACGGCATCCGCCCGATTCCGCCCGCCGGTCTTGCCGATCGCGCTCGACAGGTGGTTCTTGACCGTGCCCTCCGACAGGTGCACGGTGCGGGCGATGTCGGCGATCGAGCCGCCGTCGCGCGCTGCGGCGAGCACGTCGGTCTCGCGTTCGGTCAGGGGTGAGTCGCCCTGGGCGAGCGACTCGGCGGCGAGCTGCGGGTCGACCACGCGCAGACCCTCAGACACCCGCCGCACCGCATTCGCGAGTTCGGCCGCCGGGGTGTCCTTGACGACGAAACCCGAGGCGCCGGCCTGCATGGCCCGCGCCAGGTACCCGGGGCGCCCGAAGGTCGTGACCATGAGGGCGCGGCATCCGGGAACCTCCGAGCGCAGGAGGGATGCCGCAGCGATCCCGTCGAGGCCGGGCATCTCGATGTCGAGCAGGGCGACGTCGGCGTCCGACGACCGCGCGGCCTCGACGACCTCGTCTCCGCGTCCGACCTGGGCGACGACCTCGATGTCGGGCTCGAGTCCCAGGAGGGCGGCGAGGGCCCCGCGCACGAGAGCTTGATCGTCGGCGATGAGCAGTCGGATCACCACGCCACCTTCACTCGGAACCCGCCGAGGTCGCTGCGACCGATCGTCAACCGCGCCCCCGAGGTCTCGACGCGTTCGCGGAGCCCCGTCAGTCCCGAGCCGGTGGATGCCGTGGACGCCGGGCCGCAACCGTCGTCGGCGACCTCGACGGAGCGGTTGTCGAGTCGCACGCGGCAGGCACTCGCGCCGGAATGGCGGACCACGTTGGTCACGGCTTCTCGAACGACCCAGCCGGCGAGTTCACGCCGGTCGGCGGGAACCTGGTCGGTGGAGCCGGGGAGGTCGGCGGACACTCCCGCGCTCTCGAGCGCTGCTCGCGCCGCGGCGAGCTCGCCGCTGATGCTCACGCCCCGGTAACCGTGGACCGTCGCCCGCACGTCGGCCAGCGCTCCCCGCGACAGCTCCTCGATCTGGCCGATCTCGTCACGGGCGGCCGGGGAGCCGGCATCCATCAGTCGTCCCGCCAACTCGGCCTTGACGGTGATCACGGTGAGCGAGTGTCCGAGGATGTCGTGTACATCGCGGGCGACTCGTCCGCGTTCGCGCTCGGCGGCGAGTTCGGCGATCTGCTCCTGCGCGTCGCGGAGGCGTTCGAGGGTCGAGATGTTCTCGACGAAGCTGAACATCATGATCGAGATCGAGAGGATGATCGCCGAGTTCACGACGTTCGACAACGCGTCGGCGCCCATCGCCTCGCCGACGACGAACGACAGAGCGCTGAGGGCCGGGACGAACAGCCAGGTCGTCCGTCGGCCCATCGCCGAGACGGCGAACGCGACGCCGACGAACGTCCACATCCAACGGATGTCGGCGCCGAGCCACGGCAGCAGCGCGAGGCTGAGTGCGAACAGCACCACGGTCGGCGCCACCCGGCGCAGGCGCGACGCGGTGGCACGGGCGTAGGGAACGGTCGCCATGAACGCGGCCGCGAACACGACCACGATCGCGGTGCCGACGAGGTGACCCGCGACGCTCGGACCCTCCCACAGTTCGACGAGCACGGGAAAGGTCCAGATCAACGAGATCGATGCCCCGATGAACCAGCCGCGTCGGAACGGACGGCGGCCCGGAACGCGGGTGCGTTCCGGGCCGGTCGTCGTGCTCACCTCGTTCACCCTAGGCGCGTCAGCCGCGACGCGTGTCGCGACGGAAGAAGTACACGGTTCCGGCGACGAACACCGCGAGCCAGACCACCGCGTTGATCAGGGCGCCGAGATCGAATCCGTCACCGGTGAGGGGCGAACGGGCGAGCTCGCCGATGCCGTACACCGGCGTCAGCTTGCCAATGACCTGGAGAAAGTCGGGCATCGAAGACAGCGGAAAGAACAGACCGCCGAGGAACGACAGCAGCACCACCGCGAGGCTCGTGATCTGCGCCGCGTTCTCGCCCGGCACCATGTACCCGACCATGAGCCCGAGCGTCGTGAAGACGGCGCCGGCGAGCACCCAGGCCGCCAGGCCCGTGACGATCCACTGCGCCGGGGCGAGCTGAACACCGGCGCCGGCGGCGACCGCGTACGTCGCGATCACGGCGATGAGGCCGAACATCATGCCCGCGAGCATCTTCACCACGACGTTCGCGACGGGGTTGAGGGGCGTGAGCCGCAGCTGGCGCGACCAGCCCTGCGCTCGCTCGACCGCGACCGATGCCCCGGTCTGGGTCGCCGACATCATGGTTCCGTACATCGCCATCGAGACCATGATGTACGCGGCCACCGACACTCCCCCGGCCGCCAGCGGGGTGTCCGTGAGCGCCACGTCGAGCGTCTGGAACCCGACGATGAAGAACATCAGCACCGGGAACGCGACGGTGAAGAGGATGCTCCGAGGATTCCGCAGCTTGCGCACCAGCTCGATGCGCAGATAGGTCAGGGTGAAGCCGCCGAAGGCGGGGACCGGGCGGTCGAGGGCGATGGCGGTCATCGAAGTGATCCATTCAAGGCGAGGTCGGATGCCGAGGGCTCGGCGGTGAGAGTCAAGAAGACGCTCTCGAGGTTCTGCGCGGTGATCTCCAGATCACGCGCCGTGGTCGTGCTGAGCAGGTGCCGGGCGAGGGCGTCGGAGTCCCGCGTGCGCACCGAGACGCGCTCGCCGTTGGCCTCGACCGAGTCGACGCCGGGCAGCGCCGCGAGCGCCGTGAGGTCGGCATCCGGAAGCGTCGCCTGAACCACACGACCCGAGACGAGGTTCTTGATCTCGGTGGTGCTGCCGTCGGCGACGATCTGACCGCCCCGCATGAGGATGATGCGGTCGGCGTACTCGTCGGCCTCGTCGAGGTAGTGCGTGGCGAACATCACGGTCCGTCCGCGCGCGGCATCCGCTCGAATCGCGCTCCAGAAAGAGCGGCGCGCTTCGACATCCATGCCGGTGGTCGGTTCGTCGAGGATCAGTAGGGCGGGGTCGCTCACCAGCGCCATCGCGAAGCGCAGTCGCTGCTGCTCGCCGCCCGAGCACAGTCCCACCTTGCGTCGTGCCAGATTCCGGATGCCGGCACGCTCGAGCGCCTCGTCGACGGGACGTTTCTCGGCTAACAGGCTCGCCGTGAGCTCGACGGTTTCGCGCACAGTCAGGTCTTTCAACAGTCCGCCCGACTGGAGCACGGCCGAGACGAGACCGCGGGCGACGGCGCCGCGAGCGGTGTGACCGAAAACCTCGATGCTGCCGGCGTCGGGATCGGTCAGTCCCAGGATCATGTCGATCGTGGTGGTCTTGCCCGCGCCGTTTGGGCCGAGGAAGGCCACGATCTCGCCCGGTCGGATGGTGAGGTCGACGCCGCGCACGGCGTGGACGGAGCCGAAGCTCTTGACGACGCCCCGTGCGGCGATCGCGGCGGGGGTGGGGGTGGAGGAGGTCATGTGTTCATGCTGGCCTCGGGTGGTCCACGGCACATCCGTCGCCCGTCACCATTCGGGGGTGACGTTCGTCATGGGTGGCGTTCTCGCCAGCACCAGCGGTCACGCCACCTTCGTGGCCCTGATCGTGTAGCTCAGCGGCACGACCGACGGCTGCTCGGTCAACGCGAACTCGCCGTCGGGGCGCCGGTTCATGCGGCCGGGAAGCGCCTCCCACGGCACGCTGTCGTGCTCGACCAAGGTGTCGAGGCGCAGGCCGCGCTCGAGCAGCGCGGTGACGATCTCGCCCAGGCCGTGGTTCCACTCGTAGGTCTTCGTCGACGTGAGCGGTGCGGCCACCTCGACGTACGTGCTGTCGTCGTCCCACTCCAACGGGGTGGCCTGCTCGAAGTACGGGAACGCCAGCGACAAGCCCGGCAGGTCCTCGTTCATCGCCCACAGGACGGGGTGCCCCTCGCGGATGTGGAGCGTCCCGCCCGGTGCGAGCAGGTCGGCCACGACTCCGGCCCACTCGGAGATCGACGGCAGCCAACACAGAGCGCCGATGCCCGTATAGACGAGGTCGAAGGCTCCACGGGGAAGGACGTCAGCGGCATCCCGAACATCCGATCGGACGAAATCGACCTCGACGCCCGCCTCAGCGGCCAGCCGACGGGCCTCGGTGACGGCGTTCTCGGAGAAATCGAGTCCCGTCACCTTCGCGCCGAGGCGGGCGAGCGACAGGGTGTCGGTGCCGATGTGGCACTGCAGGTGCACCGTTCGCTTTCCCGCGATGTCGCCCAGCAGCGGCCGGTCGAAACGCACCACGTCCGACAGCGCTTCGGTGTCGTCGATGTAGCGTGCGATTCCGTATCCTGAGCCATCCCGGGCAGCGTGCAGCGTCGCGCGCTCGTCCCAGTTGGCGCGGTTGGCGTCGATGTAGTCGGAGGTCATGGCATCCCCTTTCCGAGAGACGAGCCTAGGGATGACACGACCCGGTGTCGCTACGTGACGCGGAGTGGGCGCGATGTCGGGGGTGCGGGTTAGCCTGGCGGCATGTCGGGCAAGGTCTATGTCATCCACGAGAATCCCCAGTGGATCCCGCCGTTCGCGGCGGCATTCGAGGCAGAAGGGGTGCCGTTCGAGGAGTGGCTCCTCACCGACGGGTCGATCGACCTCGCGGTCGAGCCTCCCGAGGGCGTGTTCTGGTCGCGTCTGAGCGCATCGGCGCACACGCGCGATCACGCGCACAGCAAGGAGTTCGGCCGCGCCGTTCTCCGCTGGCTGGCGTCGTGGGGTCGAACCGTGATCAACGGCGCAGACGTTCTGGAGCTCGAGGTCAGCAAGGTCGCTCAGCATGCGGCTCTGCGGCACGCCGGCATCGACGTTCCGCGCACGGTCGCCGTGTTCGGCACCGACGACCTCGTTGCCACGGCACGCGACTTCGGTGAGCCCTTCATCAGCAAGCACAATCAGGGCGGCAAGGGCCTCGGCGTGCGGCGCTGGGATTCGGTCGACGAGTTCGCTGCGTGGGTCGGCAGCTCCGACTTCGAGCCCTCCCCCGACGGCATCACGCTGCTGCAGGAGCTGCTGGTCGCCCAGGCCCCGTTCATCACGCGCGCCGAGTTCGTCGCCGGCGAATTCGTCTACGCCGTGCGGGTCGACACCAGCGCGGGCAGCTTCGAGCTGTGCCCCGCCGAGGCGTGCGCGGTTCCGGGTGCCGACGGAGTCGAGCCCGAGCCGCTGTTCCGCCGTCGCGACGACGTCGATCCCGTCCTGATCGATCGCTTCCTCGCCTTCCTCGCGGCCGAGGGCGTCGGTATCGCCGGTATCGAGTTCATCGAGACGCGCGACGGCCGCACCGTGACCTACGACGTGAACACGAACACGAACTACAACCCCGACGTCGAGGCCACCGCGCCTCGCTCCGGACCGCGCGAGATCGCTCGCTGGCTCGGCTCGCTGCTCCCGCAGGAAGTGGTCGGTTCGCGTGGCTGAGGCCGCTCCCCCGCACTCCGAGTGGGACGGCTTCGGCTTCGCCACGCGGCAGGTGCACGCGGGCGAGATCGAAGACCTCACGCACGGCTCGCGCATCACGCCGGTTGCACCTGTCGGCGGCCTACCGATTCGACTCCTTCCAGGAGGCGACCGATCGGTTCGCCGGCGCCGATCTGGGCCACCTGTACTCGCGGAACGCGAACCCGACCAACCAGGTAGCGGAAGCCCGCCTGGCTTCCCTCGAGGGCGGGTCGGGCGCGATCGTCGTCGGCTCGGGCCAGGCGGCGATCACTATCGCCCTGTTGGGTCTCGCGGGCAGCGGCGAGCACATCGTCTCGACCGCGAGCATCTACAGCGGCACCCGCGTGCTCTTCGACCGCACGTTCGCCCGCATGGGCGTGACCGTCGAGTACGTCTGGGACCCCACCGACGAAGCGGAGTGGGACGCGCTCATCCGTCCCGAGACCAAAGCGATCTTCACCGAGACCCTCCCGAACCCCAAGAATGACGTCGTCGACATCGACGCCGTCGCCCGGGTCGCGCGGCGCCACGGCATCCCTCTCGTGGTCGACAACACCATCGCGACGCCGTTCCTCATCCGCCCCATCGAGCACGGGGCCGACATCGTCGTGCACTCGGCGACGAAGTTCCTCTCGGGGCATGGCGCCAACCTCGCCGGCGCCGTGGTCGACGGCGGCACCTTCGACTGGGCGGCATCCGACCGTTCCTACCCCGCCCTCACCGACACCGCCATCGCCGGTCATGCCTCGTTCGTCGAGGCATTCGGGCCGCGTGCGTTCGAGCTGTCACTGCGGTTCGGCATCGCGAACGACACCGGTCCGGCGCTTTCGCCCCTGAACGGTTTTCTGCTGCAGCAGGGCATGGAGACGCTGTCGGTGCGCATGCGCCAGCACCTCGCCACGGCCCGCACGATCGCCGAGTGGCTCGAGGATCATGCGGCGGTCGAGAGCGTGGACTACGCCGGACTCCCGTCTCACCCGCAGCACGCGCTCGCCGTGCGCGACTACGACGGTCTCTCGGGCTCGGTGTTCTCGTTCACCGTGCGTGGCGGGCGTCCCGCCGCGGAGCGCTTCTTCGACGCCCTACGCCTCTTCAGTCGCATGACGAACATCGGTGACACCCGGTCGATGGCGCTCCACCCCGCGACGACCACTCACCTGGGCTTCACGCAAGAGACGCGCGACCGCCTCGGCATCGGCGACGGCCTCATCCGCCTGTCGATCGGCCTCGAAGATGCGGAAGACCTCATCGCCGATCTCGAGCAGGCCCTTCGCGCCGTGGCGTAGAGCGCACGGTCACGCGGGTGACGGCATCCATCCGTCTGTCCCGTTGAGTGTCCAAAACACCCGGAGAGTTTCGGAATCCGTCCGGGTTTCTTGGACACTCAACAGGCGTGCGGCCATCCCAGGCGGTGCCCTTTCCCCTCGAGTGTCCGAAACACCCCACGAAGGCGTCGGCGCGCTCGGGGTCTTTTGGACACTCACATGCCCGGCGGCCTGGTGCCGGCCCGGCGTGCCGACGCACGGGCGCGCCGACGCATTGCCGCGCCGACGTGCGGGGGCGGCGTGTCAACCCACGGGGTGCGGGCGTGTCGGCATCGCTCGCCGAGCAAAGCCCGGGCAGGGACGGTGAACGGAATGCGCCACCTCCACCGGGTTGAATGTCCAAAACACCCGGAGGTTTTTCTAATCCGTCCGGGTGTTTTGGACACTCAACAGGGGGTGCGCAGACCCGGGCCCGGCCCGCGCCAGGCCCCGCCCGACCTGCGCCGGACGTTCGCGCCGTAACGCCCCCGCGTCAGGCGTCGCGCTGCGCCTCGAGCCGGCGCACGCGCGGGATCACCTCGGCGGCGAACCGCTGCATCTCGGGCAGGTGCGGCGAGAACTGCAGCAGCAGCGTCGAGACGCCGACGTTCGCGAACTCCACGATGCGCTCGGCGACCTGGTCGGGCGTGCCGACGAGGTTCGGCCGCAGGCCGCGGTTCGACACCGAGTACTCCTTGAGGTCGACCTGGGTGTCGAGCTTCGACTTGCTCACGAAGTCCTGGTACGAGCCGTAGGCCGCTCCCCCGCGCACGTCAGTGATGCGGTCGATCTCGGCCTGCGCCTCGTCTTCGGTGTCGCGCACCACGGCATACGCCGCCATGCCGAAGGCCTCGAACGGCGTCGCTCCGGCCTCGGCGCGCCGGCGGCGCATGTCGGCGACTTTCGTCTCGAGCTCCTCGAGGGTTCCGCCGTGCGTGAGGTACGCGTCGGCGAAGCGCGTGATCGCCGTGCGGCCGGCTTCGCTCTCGCCGCCGGCGTACAAGCGCGGCTGCACTTGCGGCTTGGGCTCGGTATACGTGCCCTCGGTGCGGTAGTACTCCCCCTCGTACGCGAAGGGCGTCTGCGACCAGAGACCGCGCAGCACCTCCACCCACTCGATCGTGCGCGCGTACCGGTCGTCGTGCGCGCTGAAGAGCCCCTCGTACTGCTTGGCCTCTTCTGCCCACCACGCCGACACGACGTTGAGGGTGAAACGGCCGCCGCTGATCTCGTCGATCGTCGCGGCCTGCTTCGCGGTGTGGAACGGGTTGTGGAAACCCGGACGCACGGCCGTCATGAGCTCCAGCGACGACGTGACCGCGGCCAGTCCCGCCGTCACCGCCCACGCGTCGAGCGACGGAGCCTCGACGCCTTTGATGTCGTTGAGGTTGAGCTCGGGAATGAGCGTGAGGTCGAACCCGCCCTCTTCCGCAGCCCGCGCGATGTCGGCGATGTGGGCGAACGACACGGGGGTCTGCTCGTCGTCGACGTTGCGCAACCATCCGCCGAAGATGGGGGTCCAGTAGCCGAAACGCACGCGCTGGGGGGAGGTCATGGCTCCATCCTTACCCGGCGACCGTCGCCCGGTGTCACGCGACGAAACGGTCCGTCATATGTCGTTGACCGATGCCCGAAGCGATGCGAGGTTGGCCGGGTTCCGATCCGCGAGGAGGACCCCATGACCGATTCCACTCCCACCCACGAGCCGCTCAAGTTCGCCTACTGGGTGCCCAACGTCAGCGGCGGGCTCGTCATCAGTTCGATCGAGCAGCGCACCGACTGGGGCTACGACTACAACGTGAAGCTCGCGCAGACGGCCGAGCGCGTGGGATTCGAGTACGCCCTCAGTCAGGTGCGCTACGCCTCGAGCTACGGCGCTGCTCAGCAGCACGAGTCCACCTCGATCAGTCTCGCTCTGCTGCTCGCGACCGAGAAGCTCAAGGTCATCTCGGCCATCCACCCGGGCATCTGGCATCCGGCGGTTCTGGCCAAGTTCATCAACACGGCCGACCAGTTCTCGCACGGCCGGGCCGCCGTCAACGTCGTCAGCGGGTGGTTCAAGGACGAGTACACCGACCTCGGTCTTGAGTGGCTCGAGCACGACGAGCGCTACGAGCGGGCAGCCGAATTCATCCAGGTGCTTCGCGGCTTGTGGACGCAGGAGAAGTTCTCCTTTCACGGCAAGTACTACGACATCACCGATTTCACGCTGCGGCCGTTCCCGTACGAGGTGCCGGGCCGGGCGCACCCCGACATCTTCCAGGGCGGCAACTCCACGGCCGCGCGCTTCAACGGTGGCGCATTCTCGGATTGGTATTTCTCGAACGGCAAGGACTTCGACGGGTTCACCGAGCAGTACGACGACGTCACCCGCATCGCGGCGGAGCACGGTCGGCGCACCCGGTTCGGCCTGAACGGGTTCGTCATTCAGCGAGACAGCCGTGCCGAGGCGGAGGCGCAGCTGCGCGAGATCATCGCCCACGCCGATTCGGGCGCGGTCGAGGGGTTCCGCAAGAGCGTGCAGGAGGCGGGTAACGCGACCGCGGACAAGAAGGGCATGTGGGCGGACTCGAGCGTCGACGACCTCGTGCAGTACAACGACGGTTTCCGCACGCAGCTCTTCGGCGACGCGCAGCAGATCGCCGAGCGGATCATCGAGTACAAGAAGCGTGGCGTCGACCTGTTCTTGCTGGGGTTTCTTCATTTCCAGGAGGAGCTGGAGCTCTTCGGCGAGACCGTGATCCCGATCGTGCGCGAGCTCGAGGCGGATCTGATCAGGAGCGGCGACCCCGTGACCGCGGCGCGATGACGCGTATTCCGTAAGGCGTATACGGCGCCGGACGTCGCGGTGGGTGACGGGGTCGGCGGCGAGGCGGTGAGTGCTTTGCTTCCCCGCGGGCCGGAACTCAGTCGCACGTTCGTTGAGTTTCGGTCTCGTAAATATGCGCGCAAGGGCTTTGTGAGCGGCGGGAATCGGACTTAGATGTCCGAAGGAATGCGGCATTTGTCGCAATCAACACTTCAGAGCAGAGGTACAACATGACACTGCACAACAGTGGCCGCGGCCGACTCGGCCTCGCTCTCGGCGCGCTCGGTGCGTCGACCCTCGTCCTGGCAGGCTGCACGACCACGACCGGAGGCGGCTCCTCCGACGGCGGCTCGACCGACCCGCTCGTCATCGGCACCACCGACAAGATCACCTCGATCGACCCGGCCGGCTCGTACGACAACGGCTCGTTCGCCGTCATGACGCAGATCTACCCCTTCCTCATGAACAGCCAGTACGGCACGTCGGAGGTCACTCCCGACATCGCCGAGTCGGCCGAGTTCACTTCGCCAACCGAGTACACGGTCACGCTCAAGTCGGGCCTGAAGTTCGCGAACGGTCACGACCTGACCTCGTCCGACGTGAAGTTCTCGTTCGACCGCCAGGTCGCGATCAACGACCCGAACGGTCCCGCATCGCTGCTGGGCAACCTCGACAGCGTCGCCACCCCCGACGACACCACGGTCGTCTTCACCCTGAAGAACGGCAACGACCAGGTCTGGCCCCAGATCCTCTCGAGCCCCGCCGCGCCGATCGTCGACGAAGAGGTCTTCTCGGCCACCGCCGTCACCTCCGACGACACCATCGTCGAGGGCAAGGCCTTCGCCGGTCAGTACACGATCGACTCGTACAAGCCCAACGAGCTCATCTCGTACAAGCCGTACGCCGATTACATGGGGTCGCTGCCCAAGGCCGCCAACGGCGGCATCTCGACCAAGTACTACGCCGACTCCTCGAACCTCAAGCTCGACGTGCAGTCGGGTGCGATCGACGTCGCCTACCGCAGCCTGAGCGCGACCGACGTCGCCGACCTGCAGAAGGACGACGCGGTCAAGGTCGTCGACGGCCCCGGCGGCGAGATCCGCTACATCGTCTTCAACTTCGACACCATGCCGTACGGCACGAAGACGGCCGACGCCGACCCCGCCAAGTCGCTCGCGGTCCGTCAGGCCGCCGCCGACCTCGTCGACCGCCAGGCCATCGCGACCGACGTCTACAAAGACACGTACTCGCCGCTGTACTCCTACGTGCCGCAGGGTCTCGCGGGTGCCAACGAGGCGCTCAAGGACATGTACGGCGACGGCCAGGGCAAGCCCGACGCCGCCAAGGCCAAGGCGACCCTCGAGGCCGCCGGTCTCACGACGCCCGTCACGCTGAACCTGCAGTACAACGGCGACCACTACGGCCCTTCGTCGGGTGACGAGTACGCCGCGGTCAAGGCACAGCTCGAGAAGGACGGCCTGTTCACGGTCAACCTCGCGCAGACCGAGTGGGTGCAGTACACGAAGGACCGCAAGGCTGACGCCTACCCCGCTTACCAGCTCGGTTGGTTCCCCGACTACTCGGATGCCGACAACTACCTCACACCGTTCTTCTCCAAGGACAACTTCCTGCTGAACCACTACGACAACGCGGACGTCCAGAAGCTGCTCGTCGACCAGGCGACGCAGACCGACAAGACCACGCGTGAGTCGGAGATCGGCGAGATCCAGGACAAGGTGGCCGCCGACCTCTCGACGCTGCCGCTGCTCCAGGGCAAGCAGGTCGCAATCGTGGGCTCGAGCGTCGAGGGCGCCGTTCTCGACGGGTCCTTCAAGTTCCGTTACGCACCGCTGCACAAGTAAGACCGAAGCGGCGCCTCGCGCGATTGCGCGCCCGGCGACCGAGGGTCACGAACCCTCGGTCGCCGGGCGAGAGCGGAGCAATGAGGCGCCGTTCCCCCTGTGAGTGAGGTCTCTCCCGTATGGTCACCGCCGTCGACGCTGCCGACATCGCCAAACCCGTCGCTCCCAAGGGTGGAGGACTGTGGCGCTACATCCTGGTCCGTCTACTCCTGATCATCCCGACGGTGTTCATCCTCGTCACCGTGGTGTTCGTGCTCATGCGCATCACGGGCGACCCGATCACCGCCGCCCTCGGCGGTCGCCTTCCCCCTGATCAGCTCGCGGAGCGCATCGCGCAGGCCGGCTACGACCGCCCGCTGATCGTCCAGTACTTCGAGTACATCGGCGGGATCCTCCGCGGTGACTTCGGCACCACGCTCACCGACAACCGTCCGGTGATCGAGATCCTGCTGCAGTACGGATCCGCCACCCTCGAGCTCGCGATCTACGCGCTCTTCGTGGCGCTGCTGATCGGCATCCCGTT
Source organism: Microbacterium sp. SORGH_AS_0421 (assembly GCF_030818635.1). Lineage (NCBI taxonomy): Bacteria > Bacillati > Actinomycetota > Actinomycetes > Micrococcales > Microbacteriaceae > Microbacterium > Microbacterium sp. SORGH_AS_0421. Next base: position 1,060,598 of record NZ_JAUTAO010000001.1, on the reverse strand, counting down.
CGGTCTGCTCGCCGCCTACAAGCGCGACCGCTGGCCCGATGCGACCCTGCGTATTGGGGCGATCCTCGGGTATGCGACGCCGATCTTCTTCGTCGGCCTGCTGCTGAAGCTCGTCTTCTCGGTGTGGCTGAGCGTTCTGCCGGTCGCCGGGCGTGCGAGCACCCGCACCGAGTTGAAGTTCGCCTCGATCGAGAACCCCACCGGCATCTACCTGCTCGATGCGATCCGTCTCGGCGACGGCGCTGCCGCGGGAGACGTGCTGATCCACGCGATCCTGCCGGGCGTTGCTCTCGGCATCCTGACAGCGGGGATCTTCCTCCGCCTGGTCCGCACGAACGTGATCGGCACCCTGGGCGCGCAGTACGTCACCTCGGCGCGCTCGCGCGGCGTGGGGGAGTACCGCCTGGTCACCAAGCACGCGTACCGCCCCGCGCTCATCCCGATCATCACCGTGATCGGCCTGCAGATCGCCCTGCTGCTGTCGGGCGCGGTGCTGACCGAGACGACCTTCGAGTGGAAGGGCCTCGGCTTCATGCTCAGCGAGTACCTGAAGGCGCGCGACTTCGTCGCCGTCCAGGGGATTGTCGTGATCATCGCCGTGCTGGTCGCCTTCACCAACTTCCTGGTCGACGTCATCGCGGCGATCATCGACCCGCGAGTGAGGTACTGACATGTCGGATGCCGTGACCCCCACCCTCTCCGACGACAGCGTGACCGTGCGCAAGGTGCCCCTGCGCGACCGCCTTCCGGTGATCTCGCACCTTCGCCGCAGCGTCGGGCTGCAGCGCACCATGCTCGTGCTCGGCCTCGTCATCACCACTGTCTTCCTGCTGACGGCGCTGTTCGCCCCGCTGCTCGCGCCCTACGGGTTCGCGCAGCAGGAGGCGGACGGCGTCAAGTTCGGCACGCAGCAGGCACCGAGCGCGATGAACCTGCTCGGCACCACCGTCGGCGGCTACGACGTGCTCTCGCGCGTGATCTGGGGAGCGCAGACCGCCCTGCTCGTGATCCTGTGCGCGATCGCGTTCTCGATCTTCTTGGGGATCTTCCTGGGTCTCGTCGGCGGCTACTTCGGTGGCTGGCTCGACCGCATCCTCGTGGTGCTGTGCGACGCGATCTACGCCTTCCCCTCGCTCCTGCTCGCGATCGTCATGTCCATCGCGATCACCAAGGGCCAGTCGACACTGTGGGGCGGCATCCTCGCCACCGCCATCTCGATCACCGTGGTCTTCGTGCCGCAGTACTTCCGCGTCATCCGCGCCGAGGTGGTGCGGGTCAAGGCCGAGCCGTTCGTCGAGTCGGCGCGCGTGATCGGTGTGCCGACCGGTCGCATCCTGCTGCGTCACGTGCTGCGCAACTCGACCCGTTCGCTGCCGGTCGTGGTGACCCTCAACGCCTCTGAGGCGCTGCTGACCCTCGCGGGCCTCGGCTTCCTCGGCTTCGGCATCGAGGCGACCGCCGCCGCCGAGTGGGGCTACGACCTCAACCGCTCGGTCAGCGACGTGACCAGCGGCATCTGGTGGACCGCCATCCCGCCGGGAGTCGCGATCGTGCTCGCCGTGCTCGGCATCACCCTCGTCGGCGAGAGCCTGAACGACCTCAGCGACCCGCGTCTGCGCACGCGTCGCCGCGCCGGTCGCGCGCCCGCCCCCGTCACCGCGGTCGACCCGTCGACGGCTCCCGCCGAGGCTCGTGCCACGGCCGATCCCGCCGGGCCCCCGGCATCCGCCCCCTCCGATGGGAGCCCCTCATGACCGGCACCACCGCCCCCGTCGCCCGGATCGACGACCTGCGCGTCACCTTCGCCACCGACGGTGAGCCGGTCTCGGCGATCAACGGGATCTCGCTCGAAGCCCACGCCGGTGAGGTGCTCGCGATCGTCGGCGAGTCGGGCTCGGGCAAGACCGTGACCGCGAACACGCTGCTGGGGCTGCTCCCCGAGACGGCGACGCTCTCGGGCGCCGTCATCGTGCGCGGCCGCGACGGCGACCAGACCGACATCGTGCACGCGACCCGCGCTCAGCTGCGCGAGATGCGCGGGCGCGACGCCGCGATGGTGTTCCAAGAGCCCTCGACCGCGCTCAACCCCGTCTACACGGTGGGGTGGCAGATCGCCGAGGGGCTCCGCGCCCACGAGAAGCTGTCGAAGGCCGAGGCGAAGACCAAGGCCGTCGACATCCTGCGCCGCGTCGGCATCCCCGATCCCGAGAAGCGCGTCGACGACTACCCGCACCAGTTCTCGGGCGGGCAGAAGCAGCGCGTGGTCATCGCGATGGCGCTCGTCCTCAACGCCGGGCTCATCATCGCCGACGAGCCGACCACGGCCCTCGATGTGACGGTGCAGGCCGAGATCCTCGATCTGCTGCGCACCTGCCGCGACGAGTTCGGCGCGACGATCGTGCTCATCACCCACAACATGGGCGTCGTGGCCGACCTCGCCGACCGCGTCATCGTCATGTACCGCGGCGACATCGTCGAGCAGGCGCCCGTGCGGGAGCTCTTTGCGGCCCCTCGCCAGGCGTACACGCGCGAGCTGCTGGCCGCCGTCCCGCACGTCGGCCGCGGCAAGAGCGCCCGCCAATCGCTCGAGACCGCCGCGCCGACCGCGCCGCCGGCGGGCAGCCTGGTCGTCGCCGAGAAGGTCGAGATCGGCTACCCCGGTCGCTTCGGTTCGCCGGGGGTCGTCGCCGTGAAGGGCGTCGACTTCTGGATCGGTCCGGGCGAGGTGCTCGGCCTGGTCGGCGAGTCGGGCTCGGGCAAGACGACGATCGGTCGCGCGATGGTGGGTCTCACCTCGGTCGTCGGCGGATCGCTCAAGGTCCTCGGCACCGAGATGAACGGCGCGAAGCCCCGCACCCTGGCGAAGACGCGCCCCGATATCGGGTTCGTCTTCCAGGATCCGGCCACGAGCTTCAACCCGCTGCTCACGATCGCGGACTGCATCGCCGAGCCGCTCGTCGTGCACCGCCGCGTGGCGGGCGCCCGCGCCGCGCGTACCCGGGTGAACGAGCTGCTGGATGCCGTGCAGCTCCCGACCGCGTTCGGCGACCGCTACCCGCACGAGCTGTCGGGCGGTCAGCGCCAGCGCGCCTCGCTCGCGCGCGCCCTCGCGCTCGACCCGAAGCTGCTCATCGCCGACGAGCCCACCTCGGCGCTCGACGTGTCGGTGCAGGCCCGCGTGCTGCAGTTGTTCGCGCAGTTGCAGGCCGAGTTTGGCTTCGCGTGCCTGTTCATCAGCCACGATCTCGCCGTCGTCGATGAGGTCGCCGACCGCGTCGTCGTGCTGCAGCGGGGTGTGATCCGCGAGCAGGGCACGACCGTCCAGGTGCTCACCGAGCCGCGAGACGACTACACCAAGCGCTTGCTGGTGTCGCTGCCCGTGCCCGACCCGGTCGAGCAGGAGAACCGTCGAGAGCTGTGGCGGTCGACCCGCGGGGTCTGACCGCAGCCGCCGCATTGCCGGGCCCGCCCCGTGCGGGCTCCCACGTGGACACCGCGATCGTCACGCTCGCTGTCGACGAGGGGGAGTGGGAGAAGTGGACCTCACCGTGATGCACGCTCTCACTCGACGAGGGATTGGGAGTGTGCCGAATGCTCCGCTGCACCCGGATCATCCACGGGGTGAACTCCGGGCTTACGCTCGCGTACATTTTGCGACGGCGTCGTCTTCGGCGGCAATCGCGGGACTCGGGGAACTGATGTGGCTCACGGACCCCGAACCTCGCGCATGTCGGTGAGGAGTCGGCCGGCCTGCTCTCGTGTGGAGAGCTTTTACGCGACTGTCGACACTCTGGTGATGAGCCGCGCCACGTTCGACACGGTCTCGGCGTCCGCCGAATGGCCGTTCGCTGACAACGCCTCATCGTGCTCAGTACGACACTGGTCGCGAGTACGCACATGAGCGTCGTGCGCGCCTTCGAGGAAGCGCGAGTCGCCCTCGGGGAGTGGGGGCCGGGCGTGTTTACATCGACGGCGGGAGAACGATTCAGTCCTTCCTCTCAGCCGGCCTCGTCGACAAGACCACCGTCTCGATAGCTCCCATCCTTCTCGGTCGAGGGAGCCGCCTCGTCGCCGAGCTCGATAGCGACGTTCGCCTGACCCTTCGCGGCCACCACGCGACAGAAGGGCGTAAGAATCTCGTTCTCCATCTCCATCTTCGGCACCCGCAACCGGCGCCGCAACTCGACCAGTTCCTCGTGCTCATCGGACATCAGACCCGGCTTGCGACCAGAGTCGACGGCGTCCCTCAGTTGCGAAGCACGACTCGCTGATCCCGAGTTTGCGAGCGGTCTGGCCAACGGGTTTGCCCATGGGCGACCACAGCCAGGGCTCGATGTCGCAACTCCGGCGGGTGGGCAGCTGCAGGTCACTGACCCCCCTCCGAGGCAACCATCGCCTCAAAGTTGCTGTCCGGAGAAGCGGGTCAGGCTCCGTGGCGTGGGTCCCCCACTTTGTCTGCCGCCTCAGTGTCCGGAGTCGCACGCAGCTAAGGAAAACCCAGGTTCGGCGGAGAATCAAGACCACCAAGACCTGTCACCGGACCACTAGCATTTGGTCACACTGAGATAACGACCACGGTCTATATAAACCCAAAACGCTCCATTCTAGACCGTTTTAGGTGCTAAGGTCCTGGTCCGGGACTCCCCCACGTCCCCGCCCACCTGACAACCCGCGCAAGGTACTGCTGGCCCGGATACACGCGCTCTGGCAACCCTGTCCACAGTTGCGTGGGTAGCCCTACTTCACCCATGCCCTAGGAAACTAATGAATCGAACTTCACCGTCCCGGAAGCGCCTTCGCGCCCTCTCGATTCTTGCCTCGGCGGCGTTGGCATCCGTTGTCATCACAGGCGTAGTGACGCCGGATACCAGAACGGGTGCGTGGTTCACGGCCGACAAGAGCCTCTCCGGCAATCAGCTGACCGCCGCAACGCTAGGCGCCCCGGCCAATCTCGCCATCACCACTAACAGTTCAGGCGGGAACGTGGTGTCCTGGTCTTCCGCCGCATCACAGACGTGGGCTCAAGCCAATAACGTCTCTTCGGGGATCACCTACACCGTTCAGCGCACCCTGCCCAACCAGACTGCGACGACGATGTACACCGGCAGCGCGCAGTCCTACACCGACGCGTCCTCTTCGCCTTCCGCGACTCAGTTCACCCAGGTCTCAGCAGGCCAAAACCACTCCTTAGCGCTTGCGCAAGATGGAACCGTGTGGGCGTGGGGAACGGGGGACGTCGGGCAGCTTGGTACCGGTGGCACCTCGGACGCAGCGCTTCCGGTTTCAGTCCCTCTACGCGCGAAGGCTACGCAGGTTGAAGCCGCATGGGCGTACTCCCTAGCGCTCCTCGAGGACGGTTCCGTTTGGGCATGGGGACAAAATAATCATGGTCAACTGGGTGACGGCTCGACCAGAGACCGATATTCCCCAGTGCGAGTCGTATTTCCTGAAGGTGTGACCGTTGGTAAGCTTGCCGATTTGAATAACGCCGTCTATACGAGCTTTGCAATCACGCCAACTGGCACAATATACGCTTGGGGCCTGAATCAGCAATATCAATTAGGTTTGAATGACACGACAGATCGGGTGTACCCAACCGCCATTCCGGACGTTACGGTCACGGCAGTCTCGGCCGGCGTCAACCACGCAGCAGCTTTAAGTACCGGCGGTGACATCCTGACCTGGGGTGACGGCTCGAGTAAACAACTGGGCCGAAACAACTCGGTACGAACCCGACCAAGGGTGGTTTCTTTCGGGGGCCAAGTAGGGGCCAACGGGTTTAAGCAAGTATCATCCGGATACTTTTTTGTCATCGCGCAAGATTATGATGGCCGAATCTGGACCTGGGGGACAATGAGCGACAACGTTTCGCCCGAACGAACCGATCCAGAGGTCATTACTTCTGGCGGATTCGACTTCATCGAAGCTGGACGGACCAGCGCATGCGCTAAAAAGATCAGTTCCGAGATGCTGTGCTGGGGATCTAACAAGAGCGGCCTCCTGATGGACGGCACGACGACATCGAGCGCAAACCCCGTTTCGGCAACATCTGCCACCTCAAAGAACCTCACCTCGCTCAGCATCTCGAACTCTCTCGCGCTAGGCACGACGCAACCCTCTCAAGGATCCGGTACAAATATCTGGACATGGGGCACCGGCCCTCGTGGGAATGGTGACGGGGGTGCAGCAACGGCTGCATCCCAAGTTCGTGGCCCCGGGGATTGCCCCTCAGGTCTGACTCTCAGGAGTGGCTACTGCACGCCGCCCTCCGGTACGCAGTACTCCGTGACCTACACCTACGCCGGGTGGAAGTCTGGCGTAGCCCGGGCCACAACCAACTATTGACAACCCGGGCTTCTGATAGTCGGTTAAGTACGCCTCGGCTCGGGACCGAATTTTCCGAGACTTCGCGGTCTCAGCCGCTCCACGTGATCAATCGGTAGAAGTACCTGACATACCCTGTCTGAATGGCTTACCCCACCGAACCCCGAGAGTACAAAACGTTCCACGAACTGGACCCTTCCCAGATCGTTCATCTACGTCATGTCGGCGAGGATGAAACTGCCGAACCCGAATACGTTGATGCCGCGTATCAGGGTGGCGCGGGCGGAAACCCGGTAACCGGAAAGTTCTTTGTACCTGCGGAGGGACGCACGATTACCGTCAGCGAAGCTCAATACGTGGCGTGGTCCCGCCACACAGGTCGACACGGCTGGCGCAAGTAACAGCCAACGTCGTACGCCCGTTCGACGGTTCAGCGATCCACTCCGCGGCTGCCTCTGCGTGTCTTAGTGCGGTGACTCGTGCAGGATGCGCGTCCTCAGCCGAAACCGGGGTGACCCTCATCGCCCGAGCACGACCGACAGCACCCAGAACCCGCCGATAAACACGACGACCGCGATCGATACCCACGAGATCCCTCGTTTCAAGCGCCGCCCTTCGCGGGCGACGCCGGCGGGTGGCGGGGTGAGCGAAGGCACGCTCTGGGCCGCGGGGCCGGATGCCGTGGTGCCGCCGTCCGCAGCACCCGCGGACGAACCGGCGAGCCGCTCATCGCGCCACCGCGCCCACTGCGCGAGCTTCTCGTCGATCGCGTCGACCGTGGCGTACAACCACCGCCAGGTCGCGGCATCCAGGGTCACCAGGTCGCGCTTGGCGTAGAGGAAGAGCCAGTCATCGACGATCTCGACGTCGAGCGCCGCGGCGTTGTCGATGAACCGGGCCATGACATCGGGGGTGAACAGGTACAGCGCGTCGCGCTCGTATCCCTCGGGGCAGTACAGGGCGAAGTGCTGATCGAAGTCGCCTTCGAGGCTCAGCCGCTGGTCGCGACCGAACGTGATCGGCAGGTTCGAGCCGCCGAACAGACCGTTGTTGCCCACGGCATCCAGCACGATGTGGGGGAGCGGGGTGTCGAGCCGCAGCGCGACGTATCCCCAGCGGTGCGTCTGCTTGTTCTTCCCCGACCCGGTCTCGTACGTGTAGTTGGCCACCTCGAGAGCGCGCGGCTGCGCTCGCCGCATCACGTCGTGCAGCTCCTGATTGCGGCCGAGGTCGAAGATGATGCCAGGGCGCCGGGGGTTCGAGAATCCCGGATGCCACGTCATGTCATTCGCGCTCGCGAAAAGGCTCAGCCGGTAGCGACGTGCCGCGGAGCCGCCGACCGCGCGCACGAAGGCCCACACCAGGAATCCGACGATGGCGAGAACGAGGACGAAGGGGAGCAGCGCGACAGGGTTGCCGCTGCCGCGGGTGAAGGCCGTCGCGACGATCGACCCGAGGGTCGGGACGATGATGAGCGCGGCCACGATCCCGACGAACGCGAAGACGATGATCGTGAAGGCGCGGCTCTGCAGCATCCCCTTCTCGCGCAGAGCCTTGCTGAAGGCGCGGACCTTCGTTCGCTCGATCGGCTGGGTCAGCGCGGTGGTGTCGACGGTCATGACGACTGCGCCAAGAAGACGAGGAAGCCGACCGCGAAAAGCACGACCGGCACGACGACGAAGGCCCCGGCCACGACGAGCAGCGCGATGAGCCACGCTTTGCTGCGCTTCAACCGCTGACCGGGAGGGGCGACCCCGACGGGCGCGGGGGTGAACGTCATCGGCGCGGGTGCGAGTGCTCCGGCCGCCGCGGGCGTCCCGGCCCCCGCTGGCACCGCGACCCCCGCCGCCGCCGGTCGACCCACCGGAGCGTCCGCCCGCAGCCGGTCGTCGCGCCACCGCGCCCACTGGTCGAGCTTGTCGAGCAGCGCCGAGACGACCGCGAACGCCCACGCCCACCGGGCCGGGTCGGTCGTCGAGAGCTCCTCGGGCGAGTAGAGGAACATCCAGTCGTCGACGATCTCGACCTCGAGTGCCGAGGCGTTGTCGATGAAGCGTGCCATGACGTCGGGGGTGAAGAGGTACAGCGCGTCGCGCTCGTAGCCCTCGGGACACGAAAGCTGGAAGTACCTGTCGAAGTCGCCCTCGAGGCTCAGGCGCTGCCCGCGCTCCCAGAGGCCGAGTTTCACGCCGTTGCCCACGGCATCCAAGACGATATGAGGAAGAGGCACGTCGAGCCGGATCGCGATGTATCCCCAGCGCGAGGTGTGCGTGTTCTTGCCGTCGCTCGTCGTGTACGCGTAGTTGCCGATCTCGACGAATCGCGGCTCGCGTCCGCGCAGGATGTCGTAGCCCGTGCGGTCGCCGCCGATACCGAACAGCACACCCGGCAGCGGGGGAGCGGGCACCGCGGGGACGTACTCCATGCCCACGTCGCGGCCGAACCCGGCGAGCCGGAGCCGGCGGTCCTCCTGCGTCCGCTGGGTCTTCTGCCCCACGAACCAGGCCAGGGCGAGCCCGCCGAGGCCCAAGCCGATGGGGATGAGGAAGAGGACGCCCAGGATGATCGATCCCTCGCGCAGGAACGGCGACAGCACGACCGCGAGCACGATGATGACGACGCCGACCCCGCCGATGAACGCCAGTGCGATGGCGTAGGCGGCGATCGCCGCGCCCGTCCCGGGGAGCTTCCCCTCAGTTCGGAGCTGCGCCGTGAACGCCTTCGCGGCCCGCGGGTCGGGCGGCGTCAGCAACGCTCGCGCGTCGAATGGTCGGATCCCTGCCATGCGGCCCCCCGCCGTCGTCTGGTCACGTCCACGCTACCGAGGTCCGATTCCCCGGGGCCACCGGCATCCGTTAGACTACGAAGGTTGTCCGGCTACGCCCATGCGCGTGTAACCCCGTGATGACGTGCAACACACCCTCCTGCTGCCGGGAAATGCCCGTCAGCCGTTCTAGTCCGAAGGAGGTGGGTTAGTGACGCACCAGTACGAACTCATGGTCATCTTCGATCCCGAGGTCGACGAGCGCCAGGTCGCTCCGAAGCTCGACGGATTCCTCAAGGTCATCACGGCCGATGGAGGAACCATCGACAAGATCGACATCTGGGGCCGCCGTCGTCTCGCCTACGAGATCCGCAAGAAGAACGAGGGCATCTACGCCGTCGTCAACTTCGTCGCGACCAGCGAGGCCACGAACGAGCTCGACCGTCAGCTGAAGCTGAACGAGCAGATCATGCGCACCAAGGTCCTCCGTGCCGAAGAGGCGATCGCTCAGGTCGCCGCCGAAGCCAAGCGCTCCGAGGAGAAGGCCGCTCGCAAGGCTGCCGCTCCCCGCAAGGTCGAGTCCGCCGAGAAGGCTGCGAAGTAACGACGATGGCCGGCGAAACCGTCATCACCGTTGTGGGCAACCTCACGGCCGACCCCGAGCTGCGGTACACGCAGAACGGGCTGCCGGTCGCGAACTTCACCATCGCGTCGACTCCCCGCACGTTCGACCGTCAGGCGAACGAGTGGAAAGACGGCGAGGCGCTGTTCCTGCGCGCCTCGGTGTGGCGCGAATTCGCCGAACACGTCGCCGGTTCGCTGACGAAGGGCAGCCGTGTCATCGCGACCGGTCGCCTGAAGCAGCGTTCCTATCAGGACCGCGAGGGCAACAACCGCACCTCCATCGAACTCGAAGTCGATGAGATCGGCCCCTCGCTCCGCTACGCGACCGCCCAGGTCACCCGAGCCGCCGGTGGCGGTAACGGTGGCGGCGGTGGTGGCGGTCAGCGCGCGCAGGTGCAGCAGTCGAACGACGAGCCGTGGTCGACCCCCGGCTCGAACAACGGCGGCGGCAACAACAGCGGCGCTGACGCGTGGAGCACTCCCGGCTCCTACGGCGACGACACCCCGTTCTGATCTTCGCCCCGCTCTCGAGCGAGACGACCCCCGAAATTCCGGATGCCGTGCCCCGGTCCTCGTGACTGGAACGGCGTCCGAACCACACGAAAGAAGGAAGCATGGCTGGAAAGGCCACTGGCGACCGCCGCAAGCCGCGGAAGGGCGCAAAGAACGCAGCCCCCGCGAAGGCGATCCGCGTCGGCGTCATCGACTACAAGGACGTCCCCACCCTCCGCAAGTTCATCTCGGAGCGCGGCAAGATCCGCGCCCGTCGTATCACCGGTGTCTCCGTGCAGGAGCAGCGTCTGATCGCCCGCGCCATCAAGAACGCGCGCGAGATGGCTCTTCTGCCCTACGCCGGCGCCGGCCGCTAAGGAGCACCCGATGGCAAAGCTGATTCTCACGAATGAGGTCACCGGGCTCGGTAGCGCCGGTGATGTTGTCGAGGTCAAGAACGGGTACGCCCGTAACTACCTCATCCCGCAGGGCTTCGCCGTGTCGTGGAGCCGTGGTGGCGAGAAGCAGGTCGCGTCGATTCGCGCCGCTCGCGAGTCCCGCGCGATCCACGACCACGAAGATGCTGTGGCCCTGAAGAACTCGCTCGAGTCGAACACCGTCAAGCTCGCCGTCAAGGCCGGCAACGAGGGTCGTCTCTTCGGTTCGGTCAAGCCCGCCGATGTCGCCGACGCCGTCAAGGCCGCCGGTCTCGGTGAGCTCGACAAGCGCAAGATCCAGATCACCTCGGCGATCAAGTCGGTCGGCCAGCACGAGGCGACCGTTCGCCTGCGTGACGACGTCACCGCCGTGATCACCCTTCAGGTGGTCGCCGCGAAGTAATTCGCGACGCACGATTCGGCCCCGCTCCTGCTTCGGCAGGGCGGGGCCTTTTCGTGTTTCCTGGGGCGGGGCGGCTGATCCCGCCGCGAGCGCCGGGTGCGTCCCCGGGCGGGGCGCTTCCCGAGGTGAGGCCGGGGGCGGTTCGGGGTGGGTTCGCCGGGCGCATGCGACGACGGAGGGCCCGACTGTCCGAAGGTGCGAGCCCGGCGACCCTAGGCTGAGTGCCGTGACCGACCCTCGCGCACCCGAGCGCATCGTCCGCCGTTTTGCGCGCTTGTCGAACCTCATGATCGCCGGGCGCCCGTTCGCGGTGACCGGGACCGGTGCCGATGCCCTGCATGATCTGCTGGCGCGGCTCGGCGGCATCCCGAGCCCGATCCCGGATTCGGGGCGCATCGAGTTCGACCTGGATGCCGATCGCGTGCTGCTCGACGGCAAGCCGCTGCCCGAACGCGGAGACGCCGCCGGACGCGTCGCCTTCGCACGGCAGCACATGCCCGTCGCCGCCGCCCTTGCTGAGAGGCTCGACCTGACCGGTCTCCATGTCGGTGTGGCGATGGTGCTGGAGCCCAAGACCGCGGTGCTCTCGCTTCTGCTGCGTGAGCGGGGTGCCGAGGTGTCGGTGTACGCGCATCCCGACGAGACCGACGTCGCGGTCGCAGACGAGCTTCGAGCTCAGGGTTTCGCCGTGACCGCAGACCCGGCGCTCGCGGGGCCGGACGAGCGCGCCGAGGCGCTGGCCTTCCTCCGCGCGGGGCTCGACGTGCTGCTCGACGACGGGGCGCACCTGGTCCGCCTCGCGCACGAAGACGACCCGGCGCTCGTGGACGGGTGGATCGGTGCGTGCGAAGAGACGACGAGCGGCCTCACGCCCCTTCGTCGGATGCAGGATGCCGGCACCCTCCGCTGCGCCGTGATGGCGGTCAACGACGCGCGCACCAAGACGATGTTCGACAACCGCTACGGCACGGGGCAGTCGTGCGTCTTCGCGATCGCCGACCTGCTCGAGGAGCGGGGGATCGCGCTGACCGACCAGCCCGCGCTCGTGCTCGGCTACGGGCCCGTCGGTCGGGGAGTCGCGGCGCACCTGCGCGCGCTGGGGGCCGAGGTGCGCGTCGCCGAGACCGACCCCGTCCGCGCGCTCGAGGCGCGGCACGACGGGTTGGTCACCGGCCGAGCGCTCGAGCTGGCCGGGGGCGCGCTGGTGGTCTCGGCGACGGGCGTCCCCTCGACGGTGACGCCCGAGATCGCCGCCGTCGCGCGCGTGATCGCGGTCGCCGGAGGAGTGCCGGGAGAGGCGTCGGACGCGGGCGACGCGCTCGTGCTGGGCGGCGGGGGAGCGGTGAACATCACCGCCGCCGAGGGCAACCCCATCGAGATCATGGACCTGTCGTTCGCCGTGCAGCTCGCGGCCCTGGGGGAGCTGCTCGAGCGGCGTCCGGAGCCCGGTGTGCACGCGCTCGGCCCCGAGGTCGACGAGCTCGTCGCCCGGACGGCGCTGGCCGTGCGAGGTGCGGGGATCGACCCGCCGCGCGACCTCGATCCCGACGGTGTGGACGACTGGCGTTCGCCCCGCTACCGGGACTCCCGCTCATGAGTGTCGTGCTGTACTCGGCAGCGCTCGTCGTCCCCGTGACGGCGCCGCCCATCCCCGGCGGGGCCATCGCGGTGGCGGGTGGGCGTATCCGCCACGTCGGCGACCGCGAGTGGGTGCGCCACGAGCTGAGCGCGCGCGGCGTCGCGTTCGACGAGGTGCACTGGCCGGGGGTGCTGACCCCGGGACTCGTGAACGCGCACTCGCACCTGCAGTACACGGGCATGGCCGAGGTCGGTCGGGGCTCGTACGCGGGCTTCGACGACTGGGACGACGCCTTCACCCCCGTCTATCGCGCCGGTCACGACTGGGCGGCGGATGCCAGGGCCGGCGCTCTGCAGATGATCGCGGCCGGGACCACGGCGGTCGCCGACATCGTCACCGACGTCGAGGCGGCCTCGGCGCTGCACGACGCACGCCTGCACGGCATCACCTACTGGGAGGTGATGAGCTGGACGAACGCGGCGTGGGCCGAGCGCGGTCGCGCCGAGGTCGAGGCGCGGCTCGACGCCCTGCCCTCGCCCCCCGGGACGGGGCTCTCGCCGCACGCGCCCTACTCGCTCGACGTCGAGCCGCTGCTCGAGATCCCCGACATCGTGCGCGAGCGCGGGAGTCGGCTGCACCTGCACCTCGGCGAAGCGGCCTTCGAACGCGAGCACGGCGAGGCGGTGCCGTGGCAGCTGCACCGACCCGCGAGCTTCCGCGCCCTGCGCGACGAGGGCTTCGGCACGGGGGCGACGGAGTTCGTCGATGAGCTCGGCGTTCTCGGTCCCGACTGCCATATCGCGCACGGGGTCTACATGACGGCACGCGACCGGGCGATCCTGCGCGCACGCGGGACGACCGTCGCCCTGTGCCCTCGGTCCAATGCCGTCATCGGGCTCGACGAGCCGCCGGTCGCCGCGTATCTGCTCGAGGGCAACGCGCTGGCCGTGGGCACCGACTCGTTGGCATCCAGTCCCTCTCTCGACCTCTTGGCCGACGTGTCGGCGCTTCACCGCATGGCGCGCGCGCAGGGGTACGCGAACCGCGACCTGTCGGAGCTTCTCCTTCGCGCGGCGACCCTCGGCGGAGCGCACGCGATGGGGCTCGACACCGGGCCCGCCCGAACCGGGTACCTCGCCGTGGGGGCGGTGGCGGATCTGGCGTTCTTCGACGTGCCGGTGTCGGAGGTCGATGACACGATCGAGCGCCTCGTCGTCGACGGCGAGGGGCGTGCCGCCGCCACCTTCATCGACGGCGAGGTGCGCTCGGCATCCGCCGCCTTCACCCGAGAGACCGGAGTATCCGCCGATGACCGCTGAGCGTCCCGCCACCGCCGTCCTGCTCGATCTCGAACCGCACGCCGAGGGCGGCTGGTTCCGCCGCATGTGGACGGGGAGCGTCGAGGTCGAGACGCCCGCCGGCACGCGGCCCGCGGCCACCTGCATCCATTACCTGCTCACCGCGGGAGAAGAGAGCGCGTGGCACGTCGTGACCAGCGACGAGGTGTGGCTCTGGCACGGGCCGGGAGCCCTCGAGCTCTCGCTCGGCGGCAGCGGCGACCAGCCCGGAGACGCCCGCACCGTGACGCTCGGACCCGACCTCGCCGCGGGGCACGTGCTGCAGTACACCGTGCCCGCGGGGGTCTGGCAGGCCGCCCGGCCAGCGGGGAGCGCCGAGGTCGTGGTCAGTTGCGTGGTGTCTCCCGGCTTCAGCTTCGCCGATTGGCGCCTCGCCGAGTAGTCGCTTCCCGTGTCGCCAGGTTTCACCGGCGACATCCCCGAAACATGCGCTCGGTACGCTGTGCACATCACAGCACTCCGGGGATGACCCCGATACGTCCACGAGGAGAAATCGTGACCGCTTCCGCACGCCTGCGCCGCGTCGCCGCCCTGACCGCCCTGGCCGCCGCCACGGTCGTCGCCCTGACGGCCTGCGCGTTCGCCCCCTCCGGCTCCGACGCCGGCGCCGCCCCCGCGACCGAGGGCGCCCTGCAGACCGTCGCCGCGGGCAAGCTCACCATCGCCACCGGCGAGCCCGCCTTCTCGCCCTGGGTCGAGAACGACGACCCCGCGTCGTGCGAAGGCTTCGAGGCCGCCGTCTCGTGCGCCGTCGCCGAGAAGCTCGGCTTCACGAACGACGACATCGTGTGGGTGCGCTCGAACTTCGACAGCGCGATCGCCCCGGGCCCGAAGGACTGGGACCTGAACGTGCAGCAGTTCTCGATCACCGAGCAGCGCAAGCAGGCCGTCGACTTCTCGTCGCCGTATTACACGACCACCCAGGCGGTCGTCACCACGGGCACCTCGCCCGCGGCCTCCGCCACCACGGTCGCCGAGCTGAAGAACATCCCCGTGGGCGTCATGAGCGCCACCACGAGCTACCAGGTGGCCGCCGAGCAGCTCGGCACCGGCAACCTCAGCGTCTTCAACTCGAACGACGATGCCGTCGCCGCCCTGCAGTCGGGCCAGGTCGACGCGATCGTCGTCGACCTGCCGACCGCGTTCTACCTCGCCGGGGCCGTTCTCGACAACGGCAAGGTCGTGGGTCAGCTGCCCGACTCCTCGGCCGGTGGCGACGAGCTCGCCTACGTGCTGCCCAAGGGCTCGGCGCTGACTACTCCCGTCAGCGACGCGATCGACGCGCTCCGGGCCGACGGCACCCTCGACCAGCTGCAGCAGAAGTGGCTCGGCGGCACGGCCGCCGCGCCCGTGCTGAAGTAACTCCGTGGCATCCCCCTCATCCGACACCGCGTGGCGGCCGAGCGAGCTCGAACTCGCCCGGCGCGCCACGCGGCGTCAGCAGTCGACGAAGTCGGTGCTGATCGCCCTGATCAGCTCGGTGGTGTTCGTCGTGGTCGTCGGGTGGGCGATCCTGTCGAGCCCCGGTTGGGAGGACGTGCGCCGCAGCTTCTTCGACCTCGACATCGCGATCAAGAGCTTCCCGTCGATCCTCGCGGGGCTGTGGGTCAACATCCAGGTGCTCATCGTCGCCGCGCTCGCCGTGGCGGTGCTCGGCACGACCCTCGCGGTGCTGCGCTCGCTGCGGGGTCCGGTGTTCTTCCCGCTGCGCGCGCTGGCCACGGTGTACACCGACCTGTTCCGTGGCATCCCCCTGCTGATCGTGCTGTACCTGGTGGGCTTCGGCCTGCCCGCACTGGGCGTGTTCGGGCGGGTGCCGGTGGTGTTGTGGGGAACCATCGCGATCGTGCTCACCTACTCGGCGTACATCGCCGAGGTGCTGCGCGCGGGCATGGAAGCCGTGCACCCCTCGCAGCGGGTCGCCGCCCGCTCGATGGGCCTGACTCACAGCCAGACGCTGCGGATCGTCGTGATCCCGCAGGGCGTGCGGAAGGTCGTGCCGGCGCTGATGAACGACTTCGTCTCGATGCAGAAAGACGTCGGCCTCATCTCGGTTCTCGGAGCGGTGGATGCCGTGCGCGCGGCGCAGATCTCGGCGGCCGAGTACTACAACTTCACGCCGTACATCGTCGCGGCGCTGCTGTTCGTGGCCATGGCGCTGCCGATGATCCGCCTCACCGACTACGTCTCGGCGCGGTTGGCGAAGCGCGAACAGATGGGCGGGATCGTATGAGCGTCCTCGATGTCCGCGGGGTGCGGAAGGCGTTCGGAGACCATGTCGTGCTCGACGGCATCGACCTCGATCTCGCCAAGCACGAGGTCGTCGTGCTGATCGGGGCCTCGGGTTCGGGCAAGTCGACGCTGCTTCGCACCATCAACCTCATCGAGCGGGTCGACGACGGACAGATCCTGCTCAACGGCGACGATCTGACCGACCCGACCATCGACCAGGATTCCGCCCGGTCGCGCATCGGCGTGGTGTTCCAGCACTTCAACCTCTTCCCGCACCTGCGCGTGATCGACAATGTCACGCTGGCGGCGCGGAAGGTGCACGGGATGCCGAAGGCCGAGGCCTACGCGCGCGGCACCGAACTGCTCGAGCAACTGGGTCTCGGCGCGAAGGCGCGGGAGTTCCCAGATCGCCTGTCGGGGGGCCAGCAGCAGCGCGTCGCGATCGTACGCGCGGTGATGACCGATCCCGAGCTGCTGCTGCTCGACGAGATCACCTCGGCCCTCGACCCTCAGCTGGTCGGCGAGGTGCTCGACCTGGTTCGGGTTCTTCGCGACCGCGGCTCGACCATGCTCATGGCGACGCACGAGATGTCGTTCGCGCGAGAGGTCGCCGACCGCATCGTGTTCATGAAGGGCGGGCGGATCGTCGAGCAGGGCACTCCCGCGCAGATCCTCGATGCTCCGCAGAGACCCGAGACGATCGCTTTCCTCGAGCGCGAGCGTCGGGGCGGCGCGCTCTAGCCTGAGCGAACCGGCAGCCCTGTGTCGGTCGACGGGCCAGTCGACGGCCCGACGAGCTCAGCCGTCGACACCGGACCGTGAGCCGGTGCGAGGGTTCGCGCCTGCCCCGGCCCGGGCACGCCGCGACACCGGATGCCGGCCCGAGGGCGTGGCATCCGGTGTCGCGTTCTGTGGTTGAACGCTCCGGATCAGGCGATCGAGCGGCGGCGACGCAGCAGCAGACCGGCTCCGAGGAGCAGGGTCAGCAGACCTGCGATACCGAGCCCGGCGGCCGTCGAGCCGTCCGTTCCCGTCACGGCGAGGGCGCCGCGTGCGGTGCCCGTTCCGGTGGCAGCGAGGGCGCTGACCGAACCGACCGAGGCGGGCGAGCCTGCCACGGTGACGGTGCCGTTCGTGCCGTCAGTGCCGTTCGTTCCCGGTGTTCCGGGCGTTCCGGGGGTGCCGGGCGTTCCGGGCGTTCCCGGGGTTCCGGGGGTGCCGGGGGTGCCGGGCGTTCCCGGGGTTCCGGGGGTGGTGGGCGTTCCGGTGGTGGAGTCGGTGGTGGTGCTGTCACCGATCACCGAGACCGCGTTGCCACCGATGGTGACGGGGATGTTGATCGGCAGGCCGATCACGTTGCCGCCGCCGATGCTGCCGGTGCCATCGGTGCTGGTGCCGCCGGTCGAGCCGGTGGTGCCGCCGGTGGTGGTGGCGTCCTTCGAGGTGCTGTCGCCGATGCCGGAAACGGCGTTGCCGCCGATGGTGACGGGCGCGTTGATCGGCAGGCCGATCACGTTGCCGCCCCCGATGGCGTCGGTGCCGTCCGTGCCGGCGTCACCGGAGCCGCCTCCGGTGGTGCCGCCGGTGGTGGTGGCGCCGTCGGTGACGCTGTCGCCGATGCCCGAGACGGCGTTGCCGCCGATGGTGACGGGCAGGCCGACCGGGAGGCCGATGACGTTGCCGCTGCCGATGCCGTCCGTGCCGTCGGTGACGGTCGTGCCGGTGCCGGTCGAGCCGGTGGTGCCGCCGGTGGTGGTGGCGCCGTCGGTGACGCTGTCGCCGATGCCCGAGACGGCGTTGCCGCCGACCGTGATGGGCACGCCCACCGGGAGGCCGATGACGTTACCGCCGAGGATTCCGTCCGTTCCGTCGGTCACGGTGCTGCCGGTCGAGCCGGAGCCGCCCGTGGTGCCGCCGGTGGTGTCGGCGTCGTTCGAGACGCTGTCACCGATCACCGACAGGGCGTTGCCGCCGACGGTGACGGGCAGGCCGATCGGGGCGTCGATGACGTTGCCGCCGAGGATTCCGTCGCTGCCGTCCGTGACGGTGCTGCCGCCGGTCGAGCCGGAGGTGCTGCCGCCGGTGGTTCCGGCGTTCTCGGTGCTGCTGTCACCGACCACCGAGATCGCGTTGCCCCCGACCGTGACCGGGGCCTCGATCGAGATGACGCCCTGGTTGCCGCCGACGATGCTGTCGCTGCCGTCGGAGCTGGTGTCCGTCGCGGAAGCCGCAGCTTCGGGCGCGGGCGCCGAGGTGTCGGCATCCGTGCTGCTGCTGTCTCCGATGACCGAGACGGCGTTGCCGCCGACCGTGACGGGGACGTCGATCGATACGAGCCCCTGGTTGCCCGAGCCCACGCCGTCACTGCCATCGGTGATGGTGACGGGAGCGGGAGCGGGGGCGGCGGGAGCGGAGGTGTCGGCACCTTCGCTGCTGCTGTCTCCGATCACCGAGACGGCGTTGCCGCCGACGGTGACCGGAAGGTTCACCGAGACACCGACCTGGTCGCCCGAGAGCAGACCGTCGACGCCTGAGGTGTCTGCGGCATTGGCGATGCCGGCTCCGAGGACGGCGAGGCCGCCTCCGACGAGCGTGCCCAGAAGGACACGCGAGTAGATCTTGCGCATGAGAGTTTCTCCTGTAGATGAATGAGGGTGCGCGAAAGCGCGGGGTCGTCTGCCGTGCGATGCACGGTGCGACCGTCCTCAGTCAGGAGAGACGTCGGTGCCGAAGACCGGGGTGCCGGGCAGATCGTCGTCGACGACGTTCCGGCGGTCGAGAAGAAGCGGAGCGGCGAAGAGCTTGCCGCCGTCGGTTGTTGCGGCGTTCGCGCCGCCCGCGCCGGAGTTTCCGGATGCCGAAGAGCCCGAGCCCGTGCTGGCGCCCAGGTCGACGTGAACGTCGGTCGGCAGGGCCTGGAGAGCGTTCTGTGCACTCGCGAGGGCCGCGGGGGCGTCGCCGCCCGTGGCGGCCGCGAAGAGCGTTGCTACCGGGCCCGAGGGGGGCGTGCGGGGTGACGACGAAACCGGGGAGGGACCCGTCGAGGGGGTACCGGGCACTGTCGCAGCAGAGTCTGCCGCCGCCTCGACCGGCAGGGGCTCGAGGGGTAGCGCGTCGACGATCGGGGGGGTGGCCTCGCCGCCGGGATCCGTCGGGATGCCCGGAATCGCGGGGATCACGGGAGAGATCGGGGGGAGGGTGCCGACGATCACGGGGAGCGCCGCGTCGACCGCGTCGGTGACACCCGAGATGAGATCGTCGAGGCCGACCGCGTGGACGACATCACCGACGACGGGGACCGACTGGACGGTCTCGACCACGGGGGTGACGACCCCGCCCACGACGCCCGAGCCGGCGATGTCGGTGACCGCGTCTCCCGCGGTGCCGACAGTGCCGCCGACGGTGGTGTTCGCGGTGTCGACGACCTCGGAGACGGTGCTCGACACCGTGTCCGTGGTGGTCGTGACCACCTCGGCGACGGGGGCGGGTGCGACGTCGGTGACGACTTCGGTCACGGGAGCGACGGTCTCGGTGACGTGCTCGACCGTGGGTGAGACGACGGTACCGACAACGTCGTCGACGGTGTCGGTGACCTGGTTGACCGTCGAGCCGATCGTGCCGAGCAGTCCGCCCGAGCCGTCATCCGCCGAAGCCGGGGAGGCCGAAAGAGCGACCGAGAGAGCTGCGGCTCCGAGGGCGGTGGACACGCCGACGAGGAGCAACCGCAGCAGGTGCGGTGCCCCCCGATCGGACGCGTTCTCCATGATTCGCCCCCCAAAGGTGAATCTCCGAAACTCTTGGGCGGCGACGCTACGCCGCGATTCACCCGGGGGGAAGGGGGCGGGTGAAATCTAGGTAGTTCCCTGGGAACGGGCTGGTGACGGGCGACACGCCGGGCGGTGAAGAAAAATTTGACAGCGAGGGCCTTTGGTCGATACGCCATCGGCGAGTTATCCCCCGAGTTGTACACATGTGAATGCTTCTCGAGGGAACCTTCAACGTTCACTTCACACGGGATTTCCCCAGGAAACCTGTGGATAGATAAAACCCAGATCAGAGCCCTGTAAATACTTACAATTCGGACCCATCCACCGAGTTCTCCACAGCACTTGTGCACAGATCTCGCGGCGTTTCCCGCAGGCTCTCCACAGAGTTATCCACAGGCTCGTTTGCGTGTGGAGAGCGTGGTATCTACCGTGGGTGCAGCCCCTCGGGCAGCTGAATCACGTTGCCGCGCGCGTCGA
The DNA here is from genome assembly GCF_030818635.1 of Microbacterium sp. SORGH_AS_0421. Taxonomy (NCBI): domain Bacteria; kingdom Bacillati; phylum Actinomycetota; class Actinomycetes; order Micrococcales; family Microbacteriaceae; genus Microbacterium; species Microbacterium sp. SORGH_AS_0421. Next base: position 1,040,141 of record NZ_JAUTAO010000001.1, on the reverse strand, counting down.
TGTCGGACGTCGGTGATTCCATGCTGCCGAGGCCGCCCCGAGCCCCGTTTCCGCGAACGCTTCATGCGCGCGCGAGGCCCGGTCAGGGGTGCCCGAACTGAAGGAGAGCCCGTGTCGATCGCCGATATCGCCGAAGAACGTCTCGGAAAAGCGCCGCGCCCCGAGCGCACGCCCCCGCACGACACGCTCGCCGAGCAGAGCGCGCTCGGCGGCATGCTGCTGTCGAAAGACGCCGTGGCCGATGTGATCGAGTCGTTGCGAGGCCCCGACTTCTACGTGCCGAAGCACGAGCTGATCTTCGAGGCCATCCTCACCCTGTACTCGCACGGCGAGCCCACTGACGTCGTCGCCGTCACCGACGAGCTGATCAAGACGGGCGAGCTCCAGCGCGCCGGGGGAGCGGACTACCTGCACACGCTCACCTCGATCGTGCCAACCGCCGCCAACGCCGGCTACTACGCCTCGATCGTCGCCGAGCGCGCGATGCTGCGCCGCCTGGTCGAGGCCGGTACGCGCATCGTGCAGATGGGCTACGCCGGCGAGGGCGACCCGGTCGAGCTCGTCAACAGCGCCCAGGCCGAGATCTACAACGTCTCGGGCGATGACAGCGCCGAGGACTACATCCCCCTGACGACGGCGGTGGATGCCGCGGTCGAAGAGATCGAGGCCGCCCGAGGCCGCGACGGTTCGATGACGGGCATTCCCACGGGCTTCGCCGGCCTCGACCAGCTCACCAACGGTCTGCACCCCGGCCAGATGATCGTGCTCGCCGCACGCCCCGCCATGGGTAAGTCGACCCTCGCGCTCGACTTCGCCCGCGCCGCCGCGATCAAGTCGAACGCCCCGTGCATCTTCTTCTCGCTCGAAATGGGTCGCAGCGAGATCGCCATGCGTCTGCTCAGCGCCGAGGGCCAGATTCCCCTGCAGAGCATGCGTAAGGGAACCCTCGACTCGCGCGACTGGACCACGGTGGCCTCCACCCGCGGTCGCATCAACGACGCGCCCCTCTACATCGACGACAGCCCCAACATGACGCTGGTCGAGATCCGCGCAAAATGCCGTCGTCTCAAGCAGCGCGAGGGGCTGAAGATGGTGGTCATCGACTACCTGCAGCTGCTCACGAGCGGTAAGCGCGTCGAGTCGCGTCAGCAGGAGGTCAGTGAGTTCTCGCGTGCGCTGAAGCTGATGGCGAAGGAGCTGCAGGTTCCGGTCATCGCCCTGTCGCAGCTGAACCGTGGTGCTGAGCAGCGCGCCGACAAGAAGCCAGCCCTGTCGGACCTTCGTGAGTCGGGCTCGATCGAGCAGGATGCCGACATGGTGGTGCTGCTGCACCGCGAGGCCGCCTACGAGAAGGACTCACCTCGTGCGGGTGAGGCCGATTTGATCGTGGCGAAGCACCGTAACGGTCCGACGGATACGATCACGGTGGCGTTCCAGGGGCACTATTCGCGGTTCACGGATATGGCGCCGGGGATGTGATGCAGGCGAATGATAAGTTCTTGCGGTTCTAGGTTGACGGGTAGATGGCCGGGCTGACTGAGGACCAGAGCCTGCTCGCGAGATTGTGCGCCGCTCCCTCTGAGGCGCCGTGGCTTGAGTTCAAAGAAAACAATGTCGAGCCTCGCGAGATCGGCGAATACATCTCTGCGCTGGCAAACGCGGCGGTTCTGGCAAATCGAACCCACGCCTACATGGTTTGGGGTGTGCGAGACGCCGACCACGCAGTTGTGGGTACATCGTTCGATCCGTTGTCTGCCAAAGGTGCGGGGAACGAAGACTTGATCCCGTGGCTCGCGCGCGGGCTCGACCCTCAGGTCTACTTCCACTTCCGAAAAATCGAAACCGGCGGCGGTGTGGCCGCCGTCATCCTCGAAATTGATGCGGCCCGGTCTCGTCCGATCGCGTTTCGGTCGGATCGTTACATACGGGTCGGGAGCTACAAGAAGAGTCTTCGCGACTACCCGGAGCATGAGGCGCGACTGTGGGAGGCGTTTAGGGGGACCACTTTCGAGACCGGTGCTGCGAAGTCGGGACTCAGTGACGAGGAAGCCATCGGGCTCATCAGCCACGGTTCGTACTTTGATCTCTTACGGCTCCCGCTTCCGGAGACTCGCCGCGGCGTCGGGGATCAGCTTGCGGCCGAGGGGTTCTTCGTTCGATCTGAGTCAGGCACATCCGTCACAAACCTCGGAGCGCTCCTGTTCGCTCGCGATCTTGGACGGTTCCCTTCGGTGGCCCGTAAGGCGACCCGGTTGACGGAATACCGGACGGCGTCGCGAGCTGCTGCGGTGCGCAGTCAGGACGGGCAGCGGGGTTACGCGGCGGGGTTCGAGGGGCTCATGGAATACATGTCCGCACTCCTTCCCCGCGAAGAGATCACTGTGGGAGGGCTTCGGCACGAAGTGCCGCGCTACCCAGACCCTGTGATTCGCGAGCTCGTGGTCAACATGCTCATCCACCAGGACCTCACGATCTCAGGCAGTGGTCCGATGATCGAGATCTTCCCCAATCGGATCGAGTTCACGAACCCCGGCGAACCGCTCATCAACATCCGTCGCTTCCTCGGGGGAAGACCCCCATCCCGCAATGAGGCCCTCGCGTCCTTCATGACTCGGGCGAGGATCTCTGAAGAACGTGGTTCGGGTTGGGAGAAAATTGCTACCGAAGTTGAGCTTCATCAACTGCCCGCGCCGAAGATCAGCGTTGAGGCAAGGCACACGAAGGTCACGGTCTTTGGGCCGCGCAGCTTTGCGGAGATGACTCGCGAAGAGCGCGTAGACGCGATCTACCTGCATGCTCAACTCCGCTACGCGTCCGGCGAGCCCACTACTAATTCTTCCGCCCGCGAACGGTTCCGAATCGCTGACGCGAATAGTGCGCAAGTGTCGCGAGTTTTGCGCGATGCGCTAGCAGCTGGACTCATCGTGATCGAGGACCCGACGGCGGGCGCAAAGAGTCGGCGGTACTTGCCCTTCTGGGCGTTGAGTGATGGGGATCAGTGACTCTTGTTTGACGCTCGCGGCGCCTGGTTGGTACCGATCCCCGCGGCCTACTCTAGATAAGACCCTCTGATCAGCCATTTGTCATCATCTTGGCTGGTCCCACTTGTTTGACCGGTGTTTGACTGGGGCTGTTGTGGGATGGCGCGGCATCCGCCTTCGACGCGGTTGAGAGCCGGCGTGGGCTCGGTGAGGATGGCGCTCGCGGGTGTCGTCGAGAAGACGGTCGGGTTTCCGCGCGCTCATCGGTGGCGACGCAGCCGTCGGGATTGCGGATCGGCGACCTGATCGGCATCGAAGGCACGCAGCTCAATCTGATCGAGAATCCCGGCCCCTCGCCGTGAGCTGCGCGCTTGAGAGAATCGCACTAGGTGGCGTTGGAACTCGTCGACATCCTTCCGGTTCTGATCGGCGCGCTGCCGTGCCGCGATCAAGGCCGGTGGTGGATTGCCCGCGACGGAAAGCGTGTCGAGGTGATGTGCGGGTGACGAAGTGGGGGCTGGTGCGAAGCGGGGTAGCGTGAGGCGCTGTGGCGATGAGCCCTGCTCGAGACGTCACATGCATGCGAGTGTCGGGGCTTGCCCGTCGCGAAACTTTTGGCGAGCGTGCAGCCAGGGGGAGGCGAGAATGAGCGGTTCTGGGGGTGCGGATAGCACCGCGGGCTTTCGGTATCAGCATCTTGTGACGATCGAGGCGCTGCTCGATCAGTTCGACGCAAACCCCGAGGGTGATTGGCTCGTGGGCGTCGATGTACGCGGACAGGACTCTGCGGACTTCGCTGTCCTGCCTGCCCCCGGCGCCGAACCTCAGCGCGCCGTCCAGGTCAAGGCATCATCGCCGACATCATCGACACAGCTGACGCTTCCTAGTGTCATTTCCATTCTGTCCGCGCTCTTCGTGGAGCATCCTCACAGCGCGCAGTACGAAATCCGCACCAATCGTCGACTCACCGGTCCTGCGTCCCGCGTCGAGGCTTCGCTAAGAAACGGCAAACCGGTCGACGGATTGGATACCAGCCGTGCTCGTCTCTCGATTCTCCGAGTTGCCGAGGACGAGACGATCGAATCGCTCTCCGCGTGTTTGCGTGCGCGTGTCCTCAAATATCGCGCCGGCGTGCACGCGGAAGTCGCGGGAAACATCACACAAATGGTGATCTCACGCATGCGGGACCTCGTTGATGAAAAAGCGACTTCTGCGCAAGACCAGTACATCACCGCGCAGATGGTGGGGGAGATCCTCAGACTTCCCGGTCAGCAGCTGGCGCAGGTTTCGGGAGGCCGGCAGTTCGGTCGGATGCTGGGCGTGCCGGTCGGCGAGGTTATCAGGCGTGGCGTCGTGGACGATTTTTTGGACAGCCATCTAATCGGCGCGTCGGCCGCCACTCCTCAATTGGCGGTTGTAACCGGCCCTTCAGGCGCGGGGAAGTCCAGCGCGGTGAGCGCCTGGGTGACGCAACGAAGTGAACGGTACTTCTGTGTCGTCTGGCTGTCCGCTGGGTCCGAACAGCTCTTGCAATCGCAGCTCCCCACGCTCCTCGAGCAACTTGGTGAGTCGTGGGATTCGACTCGGCCAGCGTCGGAGGCACTCCGGGAGACCCTCAGCCGGATACCGTTCCCCTGGCTGCTCGTCCTTGACGACGTAGCTTCGTTGGAGGCCGTCGCCGACTGGATACCACTGTCCGGATACGGCGACGTGGTCATAACCTGTCAGGACAGCACGTGGCCCCGCTCGCACGCGCCATCTCTCCGAATCGACGGTTTCACCGAGAGCGAATGTGCCGCATTGATCTCTCGCAGGCTCGGCAGCCGCGCGAATTGTGCGCCGCTTTCATCGGAGAGCGCCGAGAGGTTGGCGGACGCCATGGGGCGGTGGCCACTTGCGCTCGATATGGCGTGCCACTGGATAGCCCGTCGCGGCGGAGACCTAGGAAACCTCAACGCCTATCTCGACCGTCTCGATGAGGTCGATCTCAACGAGAAGCAGTCCGTGCCGGTTTACTATCCTCGGACTGCTGTCGCGGCGATTTTGATGACGTGGGACGAACTCAGTGAGCCTGCTCGCACCATGCTCGTAATGGGCATCCTGTGCGGAGGCGAAGACGTCCCTCTTCAGGCGCTCGGTCACGCGTGCAGCCACCTTCCCGGGATAGGCGAGTTCGAGCTCGAAAGCGTTCTTGCCGAGCTTGCGAGCGCGTCGATCATCACACGGTTTAGAAAGGACTCGCGTGGCCTCGGGGCGACAGAACATGACCGCATCGCGGTCCACGATTCGCTGCTCCTCGTCAGCGAGGGTCGCCTCGCGTATCCCGCCGCATACTTGAAGCTGCTGAACGATGTTCTGGCCAAACAGTTGAAAGAATTGCGTGAGATCGGACGGGTCCAGGCGGCGGTGTCTTACCTGCCCGCCAGCGTCAGCGTGCTGGCGAAAGCTGCCGTGGTCGCGAAACTCGATGAGCAACTTCCCTTTGCTCCTGCGATGCATAACGCCGGCGATCTGCTCCTCCTGACTGGTTCTCCAGCCCATGGAGCGGTCTGGCTCCGTCAGGCCGTGCGGGTGTACGCGGCGCGTATCGAGGCGAATGTCGAACCCGATCCGGTCCTTATTGAGTACTACCTGGCCAGCGCCGCGAGGTTCACGGTCGCACTCCTGCAGATCCCCCGCATCGACCTTGTGGAAGGCGTCGTACTGGATATCCTTCCGGTCGCGGAGAAATATCGAGAGTCTGCTCGCACCCTTTCCGCGCACGCCGCGCTCAGTGCGTTGGAGGATGCTCTCGTGCGGACAGGCTCTGCAGGCAATGATCTGGAGAAGCGGCTGCGACTTCTCCAACTCGAGTTCCGAGACGACGACGATCGCGTACTTCCCGGAACGGTTTTCGATCACTGGGTGATGAGCCTCGCCGCCGCTGCCGACGCAGCCGCGACTTCAGCGCGCCAGGAGCGGTGGAGCGAGGCCCTGGATTCGTTCCTCGTGGCAGCGAACGCAGCTCAGGATAAAGGGGTGTTGCAGTACGACATTGTGGAGACCGGCATCACCGTGGGGACCGCGCTGGTGGCGAGTTTGCGGCAACGGGGACTAGCCAAGAGGCCGGTGAGGTGGAGCGCCGCCTGGGGTCGCTTCATGGAATGGCGGGGTGCGCTTGAGAATGTCGCCGCGCATCAGCAGGCTCGTTTCCAGATTCTTAGAGGGCTCGTGGATGCCGACCCTGACCTCGCTGAGCTTAGGCAGTCGCTGCTCGTCATCCAACAGCATCAGAACGCGCCATTGCGGCCGACGGACGTGGAGATCTGGCGTGCTCAACTCGCGCTTGTCGAAGAGGAACGGGTGCAGCGGCTGCCGTGGCAACCATTACGAGGAGACCACCTCGAGGACATGAACATCCATGTCTTCCGCACTCGCGATGGTGGAGACGAAGTCCTGGTTTGGTTCTTCCTCACCGCAACCGGGCCGCCGGGAGCGGCCTTTTTGAATGTCAGCGCGACGATGAACAGCGGCCGTGGCTGGGAAGATCCACAGCCGGCAGCGATGGAGGCGGCGGGGTTTCCGCGATTTGCTCCTTCGCAGTCGGTGCCCGCAATTGCCGAAGGGTGGACGGCCGTCATCGACGACAACGAGTTGACCGTCACTGATGCTGACGGCATCCCGTGGCTGAGAACCGATCATCGGGGGGACCACACTCCAGCAGGCTGGCACGGCCGCGTCCGCGAGGCTCGCTATCTTCACCTCGTCTACGGTGACGTCGGTGATTTTGCTTCCCAGCGACTCGACGAATTTCTGCACCAAGCCCTCGTTCGAGTGCGTCGGAAGGGGTGGCGCTGGTGGCGCAAGCGATTCTGACCAATTGTTCACCTTCGAGCAGGATGACCGGGACGAGCACTGACTAATTCTTCGCCGCGGCGACGTCACGCTTGAATCCTTCCTTCTCGCCGCCCTCGACCCCGCGAGCAGCTCGTTCATGTGCAGCATCCGGGTCGACAACGTCGATGAGCGGAACCGGCGCATCACTTCGGCGGGTGTCGTCGAGAAGACGGTCGGGTTTCCCGCGCGCCATCCGGTGGCGACGTGGCTGTCGGGATTGCGGATCGGGAACCTGATCGACATCGACTTCATGCAGTTGAACCTTTTCGACAGTGGGGCAGACGGCCACTCTCAGCTACATGGTCAAGGTCAACATCAATGTGACCGCCAACGACAAGCACGTCAACGTCGTCGTGGGCTCCGCGGACGTACCCCCCCCGGCGTGACCCCGCCGACGTCTAACTGCGTCACGGGCACCACCGATCCGGATTGCACGACGACACACACTCCCGTCGTTCCAACCACACAGCACCTCGCGGCCACGGGACTCGACGAAGGCTGGAAGCCGCTGGCAGCGGGAGGATCCCTCGCGCTGCTGATCGGCGTCCTACTTCTGGCCTCGTACCGACAGCTCCGGCGATCATGACCCGCCGCTAGCACTGCGCTCATCTAGCGCGCCAGGAGAGTCGTGTTGCCACAGCACCTTGTCGTAGCAACACGACTTTCCCAGAGGGGGTAGACCTACAGACAAGAGTGGCCCCACCCGGGTAGCGGGTGGGGCCACTCTTCGGAGGAGTCAATGGATGGGCACGTGGTCATGCAGGCGAGGAAGGAGCCTGCACGGGTTCTGTGCGGGGAAGAGGATGCCGCGGGAGTGACGCATGGGTCGCTCGTCATGCGATGGATCGACGATCAGGATCTCTACCGCGAGCACGTCCCACAAAGATTTCGGCCCTTGCTAGGCTCGTGCTTTTGGTTCGAAGGTGAACGGGCGGAGGTCGTATGTCGGAAAGTGAGCCGAGCGACCGATCCCTCATCGCTCGAATTCGGCAGGGGGACGACGAGGCTGTCGCTCTCCTGTGGCGTCGGCACCGCCTGCCCGTCACGAAGCTCGCTGCGGTGGTGTCATCCCACTCCATGGCGGATGATCTCTCGTCGGAGGCATTCGAGCGGACCATTGCCGCATTGCGTCGAGGTTCGGGCCCGGACGAACTCGTCCGCCCTTACCTGTACACCGTCGTGCGTCATCTCGCATCGAGAGAGCACCGCTACAGGCAGCATTTCGTCGACGACGTAGAGCTCGATTCCGTCGTCGGAGATATAACCGACGGCGACCCGGCTGCCATGATGGCGTCTCGCTTCAGTGCGTCCACGCTCGGGCGGGCCTTCCGAACCCTGCCGGAGCGCTGGCAGGCCGTGCTCTGGTACGTGGATGTCGAAGGTATTCCCCCGCGCCGGGCTGCTTCCGCCATCGGGTTGAAGCCGGGGGCGACGTCCTCTTTGCTCTACCGCGCTCGACGATCATTGCGGGCGGCCTGGATGCAGGCTCACCTCGAACTCGAACGGTCCCCGGAGGAGTGCCGCAGGGCCCTCGCCGTGTTCGGTGCCGTCCAGGAAGGCACCGCGTCCGCTCGAGATCGACAGGCGTTCGAGAACCACGTGACGACCTGTCGCCGTTGTTCGGCCCTCGTTGACGAGGCGCGCGCCGTCGTGGGGCTTCTGCCGTCCTTGCTGCTGCTCGTCGGAGGAGCCGCGGCCGTGGCAGCAGCGGGCACGAGCTTCGATCGTGCCGTCGTGGCGCAGAGATCCTCGAGTGGGCGTGCAGTCAGCTCTCGACGATCGTTGGCCATCGCCGCGTCGATCGTCGTCCTCGTCGGGGGTGCATCGGGGGCGGGCGCGGCGCTGACGGGGGCCTTCGATTCTTCGGAAGTGTCTGTCGCGGCGAACGAATCGGTGGCTTCGGGACCGCTCCTCAGCGAGGAGCTACCCCACGCCCTCGACACGCCCCTTCCCGAGGAGCCGGTCGCTCCGAAGGCGGATGCCGATGGACCGGTCGTGGTCGAGCTGGATCCACCCGTCCCAGCCCCCTCACGGACGACGCTGACGCTCCCGAATGTCGGCGTCACGCCCGTGGCCGGCTCAGACGTGCCGTCCGGGTCGGAACCGGCGCCGGGACGACACTCCGCCCCTCCTGAATCGACCCCCGAACCGACCACTTCCTCTGCGCCACAGGCCCCGACGGTGGACGATGCGTGGGAGCCCGCGGCGACCGAGGCGCCTGCCATCGAGGGACGAGGAACGCCGGGAACCCGCGTACGCGTTTGGCCCCAGGGGCGACCGGATGCAGCAGCCGAGACCGAGGTACCGGCGTCGGGCCAGTGGTCGATCAAGATCGATGATCTACGACCGACTGATGCGGGGGTAGCCGCGGTGACGATCGACTCCCAAGGGAGGACGTCGACGGTCGTGTCATCCGCGCCCTTCGCGTTCGTCCCGCTCATTGAAGCGCCGGCCGCGGGCACGGTGGTCGGGACGGATCCCGTGGCGTTGATCGTCCGTGGGTGGAAAGCAAGTCCACTCGTCATCCGTCTCGACGGTCGAGAACTCGCTGCCGGTTTGGAAATCCCTGCATCCGGTGTCCTGGAGCGGCGGATCGGTCGGTCGACAATGTCGGGCCTGGTCGGTCTGGCCCCGGGGGTTCACGAGCTTGAGGTCGCCTACCAACGGCTCCACGAGAGCGCCGCAGAAGCGACGCGCGTGACATTCCTCGTCAGGCCTTCTGCGGAGTAGCTGCGTTCGGCAGCCTGCATTCCTTCGGCGCTGACAAGCATTCCGCCGAGGCCGCGGACCAAAGCAGAACTCCCGAAATCTTTTTGGGAGATCGCGTGATGAAACGCGCTGACTCGACTCTTCCAAGCGAGTCCCGCACAGCTTTCGTCGATGCGGGATGCGAGATCAGTTCTGCATTGGAGTCACCGTGACCTTGTTCCCGTCGAAAGTCAGACCGCCCGCATGGACGCGCACGTCGTTGGCCGCTATGGCCGCTATCGCCGTACTTGTCGCCTCCTTCAGCCTCTCGCCCTCGGCGTCGGTGGCCGCGACCGCCCGGGCCACAACGGCATCGATCGACTCTCTCGACTTCACCAGCGCCACGGTGAAGAACGGCTCGTCCGCCGAGATCCGCGGCACCTGGTCGCTACCCGACAACCCCGCTACCCCCGCAGGATTCACACTCACCCTGCCCCCGGAGCTCACGGGCCGCTCGGACGCGTTCCCGCTGGTCGATCCCGCGGGGGCGGTCATGGGCCGCTGTCTCGTGGATCAGGCCACCCTGGACTGCAGTTTCGACGCGGACTATCTGAGTGCGCACCCCGAGAACCTTCACGGAACGTTCTTCTTCTGGGTGACGGTGCAGAACGAAGCCTCGGAGGAAGGGACCGTCGTCTACAACATCGACGGCCACACTCTCAGCGTCCAGGTGGAGCCATCACCTGACCCGGGTCCCGGGACCGGTACCGAGGTGTGCACCCAGGGGTGCGCCTTCACGGGCCGCGACAACGGCAAGTGGGGCCAGTACGACGCCGTCACCGGCACGATCGTCTGGGTCGTTCAGGTGGGGTCGGGTCGGAGCGGATTCTCCGGTGGCGAAACCGTCAAGGTGTCTGATGTCCTCGCAGAGAATCAGGAACTCCTCGGCGAGATGAACGGGGTGCAGTACGCCGAACTGTGGTCGTCGTCTCGCCTGGTCACGGGCGCCAATGGGTGGGAGTTCCCCAGCTACTGGGCGCCCGTCGACCGTTCCACCTACGCGGCGACGCCGGACTCCGTGACGTTCACGGCGGAAGCTGGGCACTACTACGACGTCCGCTTCGCCGCACGCGTCACCGATCAGGGAGTCGCTGGGAGCTACACGAACCGCGCGAACATCAGCATCGGGGCAGGAAACGACGCCTCCGTCACCGGTCAGGTCGTGCGCCAGGGCGGTGGCGGGACGGGAGGCGGCCAGGCTTCGACCCCTACCGTCTCGCCGACCCCTACCGTCTCGCCGACTCCGGCCGTGTCGCCGACTCCGACCGCCTCACCGACCCCCACCGCATCGCCGGTGGCGCCGTCGTCGGCGTCGACGTCCGAACCGATCGGACTCTCGGCCCACACCGGAGGGTCTGCAGCAATGGAGTCACGGTTGATGGGACTGCTCGTCTTCGCGGGGCTCACCGCTCTGGGGGCCGCCATAGCGCTTGCCGCCTTCCTGACCTACCGGTCTCGCGAGCCTCGTCGGAGAAGTGGAAGGTGACGGGTCGTCCACCCCGCCGCCGGCGTCAGTGGGGGATCGTCGGAACGCTCGCGGCCGCGGGAATCGGTGCCATGGTCTTCGGACTGCTCGGCGGCTGGCACAGCGGTACGTCGACCGGGGCACGGGACCTCACCGGAGTCGAGGTCGCCTTCGAGCCGGGGGTGACGCCACCCCCTCTCGCGGAATCGGAGGCCGTCGATGATGAGGGGACGCGTCTGCGCGTCCCCTCCCGGGGGCTCGATGTCGCTCTCGGTTCCTTGGATTCGGTCGACGGAGATATCACTCCGCCAGGCTTCACTTCGGCGTACGTCGTGCGCGACCGGAGCGTTGCGCTAGATCATGCCGAGACGGGTACGGTCATCTTGGCCATGCACGCTCTCGCGCGCGGGACAGCGCCGGGTAATGCGCTCTCAGACCCGACTACTCACGCGCCGACTCTCAGAGCGGGAGACATCGTCGAAGTCGCGTCGGTGACTTACGCCGTGGACGAGGTGCGTCGCATCCCGAAGCCCGATCTCGCCCACGACGAAGACCTGTGGACTTCCGGTCCCGCACGCTTGATCATGATCACCTGCCTCCCGCGCGAGGGGGGAGCATCACTCGACAATCTGGTCGTGGTCGCACACGCCGTTTCGCAGGGATGATCGCCGACCCGCGCGGGCGGGCGCGCTCCCGTGCGAGAGCGAGCGGTGGCGCAGCCCTCGCCGCACCCTCGCGCCTTTCGTCAGTCAGGAACCGTCGGAGGGTCTCAACCTGGGCGTTCGATGCCGCTCAGCAGAACCTCGATCGAGAAGTCGCGCCGTGCCGTCTCGTGGGGATCGTGCCGAGGGCCACAGCGCCCAGGCCGGGGTAGCCCTTTAGCGGGTTCCGTACCTGGGTGGCCGACCACGTCGAGCTGTTCCGCTGAGGCGCCCGCGCCGGGAGGGGGCGGGCGCGGAAACTCCGCGCGGTCTCCGGTGGAGCCTGTGCCCCACCTCTTCCTCGCCGACATCCTGTCGAGCACGCGGCATCCGCTTCGACCGAACGGCAGGCGCGGCCGAGCCGCCGCTTTCGTACTGTCGTCCTGCGCCGCACGGCGCCGATCGAGGAGGACAGTATGGGCAGTGAGTCGCTAGTCGACGTCGCGGTGGTTTCGCATTGGATCGATGGGGCCGAGCGTGCGTCGACCTCGGGCCGGACGGCTCCGGTCTACAACCCCGCGACGGGCGCCGTACAGGCAGAGGTCGCCCTGGCGAACCAGGCCGAGATCGACGCCGCGATCGCGTCGGCCGAGGCGGGGTTCCGCATCTGGTCCGAGTACTCGATCGCGAAGCGACAGGCGGTGCTGTTCGCGTTCCGTGAGCTGCTGAACGCCCGCAAGCCCGAGCTCGCCCGTCTCGTGACCTCCGAGCACGGCAAGGTCGTCTCGGACGCGATGGGGGAGATCCTCCGCGGCCAGGAGGTGGTGGAGTTGGCCACCGGCTTCCCGCACTTGATCAAAGGTGCGTTCAGCGAGAACGCCTCCACCGGTGTCGACGTCTACTCCCTCAAGCAGCCGTTGGGCGTGGTCGGGGTGATTTCCCCGTTCAATTTCCCCGTCATGGTTCCGCTGTGGTTCGTTCCGATCGCGCTGGCCGCGGGGAACGCGGTGGTGCTCAAGCCATCCGAGAAAGACCCCTCAGCCGCGTTATGGGTGGCGAAGCTGTGGAAAGAGGCCGGTCTCCCCGACGGCGCGTTCACCGTCCTGCAGGGGGACAAGCTCGCCGTGGACGGCCTGTTGAGCAGCCCGGTGGTCCAGTCGATCTCGTTCGTGGGGTCGACCCCGATCGCGCAGTACATCTACGAGACCGCATCCAAGAATGGAAAGCGGGTGCAGGCGCTGGGTGGTGCGAAGAACCACATGCTCGTCCTCCCGGATGCCGATCTCGACCTCGTGGCCGACTCGGCCGTCAACGCCGGGTACGGTGCGGCGGGCGAGCGGTGCATGGCCATCAGCGTGGTCCTCGCGGTCGAACCCGTCGCCGACGACCTCGTCGCCAAGATCACCGAGCGCATCGCGAAGCTCCGCATCGGCAACGGCGCGGGGATGGACGGTGTGGAACCCGATATGGGACCCCTCATCACCGACGTGCACCGCGACAAGGTGTCGAGCTATGTCGACATCGCCGAGCAGGACGGCGCCAAGATCGTCGTCGACGGCCGGAACATCGCCGTGGAGGGCCACGAACACGGCTTCTTCTTCGGCCCCACTCTGATCGACGGGATCCCCACGACGTCGCGGGCCTACACGGAGGAGATCTTCGGACCGGTCCTCTCCGTCGTGCGCGTCTCGTCCTACGAGGAAGGCCTGGAGCTGATCAACAGCGGCGAGTTCGGCAACGGCACCGCCATCTTCACCAACGACGGCGGCGCCGCCCGCCGCTTCCAGCGCGAGGTCGAGGTCGGAATGATCGGCATCAACGTCCCGATCCCCGTGCCGGTGGCGTACCACTCGTTCGGCGGGTGGAAGAAGAGCCTGTTCGGCGACGCGAAGGCGTACGGCGTCCACGGGTTCGACTTCTTCACCCGCGAGAAGGCCGTCACCAGCCGCTGGCTCGACCCCGCCACCCACGGCGGCATCGATCTCGGGTTCCCCCAGAACACCTGAGTCCGTCATGCGCCGGTCGCGACCCGAGGCAGGGTCGCGGCCGGCGCATCCGTTGTTGTGCCGGGGCCCGAGATCTCGTCGCGGGCTGTCGGCCGCGGCATCCGTCAGTCCGACGTCAGGCGCAGTGCGTTCCAGAGTTCTGCCCGCCCGCCGAACTGGTCGAGGTCGAGTCCCAGGCGCTCCGCGGCGCCGTCGACGCGGGAGCGCAGGGTGTGGCGATGGATGCCGAGGGCGGCGGCCGCCGTACCCCACGATCCGTTGTGCGCGAGCCAGACCTCGAGGACGCGCCGCAGCTCGGGGTCGTCGGCGAGGGGGAGCAGCATGTGCCGTGCGACCTCGTGCGCCCGGGTCTGCTCGAGATGGCCGAGGATGCCGGCGTCGGCGAGCTCGTCGAAGAAGACGATCGGGTGCCGGGCCGATGCCCGATCGCCTGCCCGGCGCGCCTCGACGAGCGCGACGGCGAACTGATCCCATTCCACGGGTGACGACACCCCGCCCGTGGGGTGGTGGGGTGCGGCCGCGGCGAACAGTCCCGCGTCGTCGCCGTCACGGAACACGGCGACGACGTGGTCGCCCTGTTCCGCGAAGAACAGGGCACCGGGCCGCTTCTCGGCCAGGACCTCGAGAGCGGGGATCAACGGGTGCGAGTCGAGCCGCTGCTCGGCGTCGAGCACCGCGAGGCGGGCGACGCGGAGGGGCGCTGCCGGCAGTCGCCCCCACAGGTGCTTCACCGTGTCGCCCGCGACGTCGGTGACGCCGGCCGCCAGGAGCTCCAGGATGCCGCTGCGCAGGCGCCGACGCGCGCTGTCGAGCGTGCTGCTCTGTTCGAGCGAGATGCTGGCGAGAGCGATGACACTGTCGACGAGGTCTTGGCTGGCGCGGTCGAACGTCTCGCTCGAGATGCCGACGGCGAGGACGCCGCGGAGGTTCTCGTGCTGCCCGAGGGTCTGCAGGGTGACCTCTCCCACTCCGCCGAGGCTGACGCGGGCGGCGGCGGCGCGTCGCCGCGCGAGGGCGGCGGTGGTCGCAGCCCGCACCGGCTCCTCGAGGGCGGCGGGTATGCCCTTCGTCTCGGTCACGAGCACGAGGGCGCCGGCGGCATCGAACAGGGCGACCCAGGTCTCGAGCGCGCGTTCCAGCTCGCGCAGGATGGCGCTGAGTCCATCGGGTCGGAGAGCCGCCCGAGCGACGCGGCGCTGCGCGAGCAGCGAGCGCTCCAGGCGGGCCCGCTCGTCGGCTGCCGTCGCGTCGGAGACGGCTTTGATCACACCCATGAACGGCGTCCGACGTGAGACCTCGATGAGCGGCAGGCCGTGCTGCGCGCACGCGCTGACCAGCTCGGGCGGAACGCGTTCCAGCAGGATTCCCACGGATACGCCCAGGGCGCGCACGCCCAGCGCGACCAGTCGCGACACGTAGTGGTCGGCGTCGGCGTTGTGCGGGGGAAGGAAGGGCGCGCCGTCGGTGAGCAGCAGGCCTCCCGGCTCGAGCCACGGCGTGGGGTCGGGGAGGTCGGAGTTGTGCGCCCAGGCCAGCGGCGCGTCGAGAGCGGCGTCATCGACCGCGGCCAGCGGCGTCAGGAGGAAGGCGGGCTCGGCCATGAGGGAGCGCAGGTCGGCGGGCACGCGGTGGCCTTTCTGTCTCGATGCCGGATGGTCGAAAGGCTGGCGTCGCGAACGACATCTCGGCATCCAATGCTCTCACTCTCGTCGCGATGATGGAGGCAACCGCAGCCGATCACCGGAGGACCCATGACTTTCGTCGCCGACCCCCTCGCCTCGCCGTCCAACGCCGACATCTCGAAGGCCGACCGCAGCCGCGTCTTCCACTCGTGGTCGGCGCAGGGGTCGCTCTCGCCGATGCCGATCGCGTCGGGTTCCGGATGCGTCGTGTGGGATGCCGAGGGCAACGAGTACCTCGATTTCTCGAGCCAGCTGGTGAACGTGAACATCGGTCACCAGCATCCGAAGGTCGTCGAGGCCATCCGCGCGCAGGCCGAGGTGCTCACCACCGTGGCCCCCGCCCACGCGAACGCCACGCGTGCCCGGGCGGCAGAGATGATCTGCGAGCTCGCGCCCGCCGGCTTCGAGAAGGTCTTCTTCACCAACGGTGGGGCGGATGCCAACGAGAACGCCATCCGCATGGCCCGGCTCGTCACGGGTCGCGACAAGGTCATCTCGCGCTACCGGTCGTACCACGGCAACACGGGAGCGGCGATCGTGGCGACGGGCGACTGGCGCCGCATCCCCAACGAGTACGCGCGCGGCCACGTGCACGTGTTCGGTCCCTACCTGTACCGGTCGGAATTCTGGGCGACCACCGAGGAAGAGGAGTGCACTCGAGCGCTGCACCACCTCGAGCGGGTCATCCAGGCGGAGGGCGCGGCCACGATCGCCGCGATCCTGCTCGAGACCGTGCCCGGCACGGCGGGTGTGATGACGCCTCCCGCGGGCTACCTCGCCGGTGTGCGCGAGATCTGCGACCGCTACGGCATCGTCATGATCCTCGACGAGGTCATGGCCGGCTTCGGTCGCACGGGGGAGTGGTTCGCGTTCGAGGCGCACGGCGTCACGCCCGATCTCATCACCTTCGCCAAGGGCGTCAACTCCGGGTACGTGCCGGTGGGGGGCGTGATCATCTCGGATGCCATCGCGCACCACTTCGACGACACGGTGTTCCCCGGGGGCCTCACGTATTCGGGTCACCCGCTCGCCGCGGCCAGCATCGTCGCCGCCCTCGGCGCCATGCGCGAGGAGGGCATCGTCGACAACGCCAAGCGCATCGGCGCCGAGGTCATCGGCCCGCGTCTCGCCGAGCTCGCCGAGCGTCACGAGATCGTCGGAGAGGTGCGCGGCAGCGGCGTGTTCTGGGCGATCGAGCTCGTCTCCGACCGCGAGAGCCGCACGCCCGTCACGCCCGCGACGATGGGCGCGATCAAGGCCGCCCTGCTGAGCCGCGGTCTGCTGCCCTTCATCGCCGACAACCGCATCCACGTCGTGCCACCGTGCGTCGTCACCGACGCCGAGGCCCACCGCGGCCTCGACATCATCGACGCGGTGCTCGCCGACGTCGCCCTGGCGTGACGACATGACATCGGCCATCGCCCCTGCGTTCTCGCTCCACGGGATGGTGGAGTCCCCCGCCGCGGCCATTGCCTCGCGCCTGCACCGATCGAGCACCGGTCGCGGCGGTCCGCTGAGCGATGCGCGCGCACAGTTCGACGCCGCCAGCCGGCTCATCGGACTCGACCCGGCGCTGCACGCCGTGCTCTCGGTGCCGCAGCGCGAGCTGACCGCCATGCTGCCCGCTCGTTTGCCAGACGGGCGCACCGTGATGGTGGCGGGTCACCGCGTGCAGCACTCCCTGGCGCGCGGTCCGGGAAAGGGCGGTATCCGCTTCAGCGCCCGCGCCGGACCTCGACACCGTGCGGGCACTTGCGATGTGGATGACGTGGAAGTGCGCGCTGTTCGACCTGCCGTTCGGCGGGGCGAAAGGGGCGATCGCGGTCGACCCCATCGGTCTGGAGCCGGCGGAGTACGAGCGCCTCGTCCGCCGGTACGCGCGGGCCATGGCCCCCATCACGGGAGCAGACACCGACATCCCGGCGCCCGACGTGGGATCGGGAGCCGCGGAGATGGCATGGATGATGGATGCCGCCCCGGCGCACGGCGCCGGGTGGGGTGCCGTGACGGGCAAGCCGCTCGCCCTCGGCGGCTCGCAGGGCCGGGCTGCCGCGACGTCGCTGGGCGTGGCATCCGTCGCCCTTCTCGCCCTGGAGCGCGCGGGCATGGATCCGCGCGACGCCACGGCCGCCGTGCACGGCTTCGGCAAGGTGGGTCGGGGCGCGGCGCTGGAGCTGGCGCGAGCGGGCGTGCGCGTGGTCGCCGTCGCCGACGTCCGCGGCGGGCTCCGCGCCGACGACGGACTCGACATCGCGGCGCTCGCGCAGCACGTCGACCGCACCGGGAGTCTGATCGGCTTCGCCGAGGCGGACGCCATCGGTTCGGTCGACGTGCTCACGGAGCCGGTCGACCTGCTCATCCCGGCGGCGGTCGAGGGGGTCATCACCCATGAGAACGTCGACCGGGTGAAGGCCCGCATCATCGTCGAGGGAGCGAACGGTCCGATCACCTCGGCGGCCGAGACCGCGCTGCGCCACCGTGGCGTAGACGTCGTTCCCGACCTGCTCGCCAATGGCGGGGGCGTCGTCGTCAGCTACTTCGAGTGGGTGCAGGCGCGCCAGGGCTGGTGGTGGGACGTCGTCGACGTCGAGGAGCGGCTCGCGCAGCGCATGCGCGCCTCGTGGCAGCTCGTGGCCCATCGGGCGACGGCCGACGGTGTGGACCTGCGCACCGCAGCGACCGCGGTGGCGGTGGAGCGGGTGGCGGCGGCCGTCAGGGCGCGCGGTTCGGAGGGCTGAGCCTCAGATGACGGTCGAGACGGCCTCGCGTTCGGCGGGGGTGAGGTCAGCCTCGTAGAACCGGTAGATGCTCTCGACGCTGGCCTGTCGCGCGGCCGGGGCGTCGCGCGCCCCGATGATCTTCACGAGCTCGGCTCCATCGGTGACGCTGCGGCGCAGCAGCGCTCGCGGTTCGCTGTCGGACGCGATGCGGCCTCCCATGAGGTCGGTCATCGTGTCGCTGACCACGCTGCCGCACACCGCGATGAGGCTGTTCGCCGCCGCCTCGCGGATGGTGTCGTGGAACGCGCGCACCAGCCTCGGGTAGGGCGATATGTCGTCGGAGTCGGCGCAGTCACGCATGCGCTGCAGGTTGTCCTGGATGCGCGCCATCTGCTCGATGGTGTGATGTTGTGCGGCGAGATAGCTCGCTGTGCCCTCGAGGAACAGACGGAACTGCAGAAGTTCGGCGCGACTGGTGGCCTGGCGCGACAGTTGACCGAGGGACTTCTCGAGCAGGCGCGGTGTGAACGCCGCGATCACGGGGCCGCGCGGGTCGCCCGGCCGTGACTCCACCAGCCCGGTCGCCTGCAGCACGCGCAGGGCCTCTCGCACGGTGGCTCGGCTGACCGAGAAGTCCTCCATGAGACGGCGTTCGCCGGGCAGGCGGTCACCGGCCTGCAGCTCGCCGGAGTCGATCGCGGCCTCGATCTGCTCGACGATGCCCTCGTACGCGCTGACCTTCTGGACGGGCGTGAACGCCACTTCGCCTCCTCGATTTCAGCGAAGAGCGCCCCGTGTAAACACTCTGTTTCCTGGCTTGCCCCGCTGGGTTCCCCGATCCTATCGTTCGACTACTGGTCAGACCAGTAGACCGTTCCTCCCTCTTTCCGTAGACACCCAGGAGTAAACCCGTGACTCTTTCTGCTCGACGCTCCGGTGCCGCGGTGGGCGCCGCAGTAGCCCTCGCGCTCGCTCTCACCGCCTGCGCGGGAGGCACCGCCCCCGCCGACGGTTCCGCCCACGACCCGGTCGTCACCATCGGGCTCACGGGCGAACCGACCAACTTCGACCTCACGACCACGTCGGGCGCCGCGATCCCGCAGGTGCTCCTCAACAACGTCTACGAGACGCTGGTCTCGATCGATCAGCAGGGCGAGCTCGTCCCCCAGCTCGCCACCGCGTGGACGGTCAGCGACGACGGCCTGACCTACGACTTCACCCTCCACGACGGCGTGACCTTCTCCGACGGCGCGACGTTCACCGCCGATGACGTGAAATTCTCGCTCGAACGGGTCAAGACCGACTGGACCATCAACCAGGGCAAGATGGCGCTCCTCGACAGCGTCGAGGTCGTCTCGCCCACCGAGGCCCGCGTGAAGCTCACCAAGCCCAGCAACTCGTGGTTGTACTCCCTGGCCGGCACCGTCGGCATCATGTTCGACACCGACGGCGTCGCCGACCTCGCCAACACCCCTGTCGGCACGGGCCCGTTCACGATCACCGAGCGGGTGCAGGGCGATCACATCTCCCTCGCCGCGCGTGACGACTACTGGGGCGGGGCGCCCGCGATGCGCGACATCACGCTCCGCTACTTCGCCGACGCCACCGCGAGCACCAACGCGTTGCGCGCGGGCGACGTCGACATGCTCTACAACATGCAGGCGCCCGACCTCGTCTCGCAGTTCAAGACCGACCCCACCTTCCAGGTGCTGCAGGGATCGTCCAACGGCGAGATCCTGCTGGGTCTGAACAACCGGGCCGCACCCTTCAACGACGTGCGCGTGCGTCAGGCGATCGCCTACGGCATCGACCGACAGGCGGTTCTGGATGCCGCATGGGCGGGCTACGGCGAGCTCATCGGCGCGATGGTACCCCCCACCGACCCGTACTACGAAGACCTCAACGACCTGTACCCGTACGACCCCGACAAGGCGCGCGACCTGCTCGCCGAGGCCGGGGCCGAGAACCTGTCGATCACGTTCAAGGTGCCCACGCGTCCCTACGCCACCGCCGTGGCCGAGGTCGTCGTCTCGCAGCTCGCTCAGATCGGCGTCACCGCGAAGATCGAGACCCTCGAGTTCCCCGCCGTCTGGCTCGACGAGGTGTTCACCAAGGACGACTACGAGATGACGGTCATCCTCGCGGTCGAACCGCGCGACATCCTTACCGTGTTCAACGATCCCAATTACTACATCGGCTACGACAACTCCAAGATCTCCGCCCTGGCTGCCGCCGCAGACGCGGGCACCAAGGAGGAGTGGATCGACGGCATGAAGAAGGTCGCCAAAATCACCGCCGAAGACGTGGCATCCCTGCCGCTGTTCCTCTTCCCGAACATCGTCGTGGCCGATGCCGCGTTGAAGGGCATCGCGCCCAACGCGGTGACCGAGTCGCTCAACATGACCAAGCTCGCCTGGAACTGACCCCACCCGATTCGATCCTGAAAGGGGGCGACCGTGCCTCTCCGTCTTCTCAAGCTCGCAGGGACCTTCCTGGCCACCGTCTGGGTGTCCACGATGCTGGTCTTCCTGCTGCTGCGGGTCATGCCGGGGGACCCGGCCACGGTCGCCCTCGGGACCGACGCCACCGCCGAACAGCTCGACGCCTGGCGCGCGCAGTACGGCACCACGGCGCCGCTGTGGGAGCAGTACCTGCAGTGGATCGGGGGAATCGTCCGGGGCGACTTCGGCACCTCGTACGTGACGCAGGCGGCGATCGGGCCGACACTCGTCGAGCGGGCTCAGGTCACCCTGCTGCTCGTCGCGCTCGCCATGGTCGTGGCGCTCGTGGTGGCCGTGCCGCTGGGCACGTTCTCGGCGATGCGTCACGGCAAGGCCAGCGGCGGGGCGGTTTCGGCCTTCTCGCAGATCGGCGTCGCCCTCCCGAGCTTCCTCGTCGGGATGCTGCTGATCGCCGTCTTCGCCATCCAGCTGCGGTGGCTGCCCTCCGGTGGCTGGCGGTGGGGACCGGACGTGTTCCGGTACGCGATCCTGCCCGTGCTCGCCCTCGGGTCGGTGCAGGCGTCGATCCTCACCCGGTACGTCCGCTCGGCGGTGCTGGAGATCAAGGGCGAGGACTTCCTCCGCACCGCCCGGTCCAAGGGGCTCACGGCCAACGCCGCCCTCATCCGCCACGGCTTGAAGAACGCCAGCGTTCCGGTGCTGACGGTCGTGGGCGTGCAGCTCGCGGGCCTTCTCGTCGGTGCGGTCGTGGTGGAGCGGGTCTTCGCGATCCCCGGCCTCGGCAGCTACCTGGTCGACGCCGTGGCCAACCGCGATCTGCTGGCCGTGCAGAGCATCGTGCTCCTGCTCGTGCTCGCGGTCGTCGTCATCAACTTCGTCGTCGACGTGGCGTACACCTCGATCGACCCCCGTCTTCGGAGGGCCTAATGTCCACCACCTCACTCACTGCCCGTCCCGAAGCGGGAACGACGCCCGAAGCGGCTGTCCCCGCTCGCCGCGAGCGCCGATCGCTCGAGCCGGGCCTGCTCATCGGCGGCATCCTCATCGCCCTCGTGGCGCTCACCGCACTGGTCTCGCTGGTGTGGACGCCCTACGACCCGACCGTGGCCGTGGCATCCGATCGCCTGCAGACCCCCTCGGGCGCGCACTGGATGGGCACCGACCGCTACGGCCGCGACGTGCTGTCGCAGGTCATGGCCGGAGCCCAGATCACGATGCTCGTCGGCACGATCGCCGTCGCCATCGGGTTGGTCATCGGCGCGCCCCTCGGCATCCTGGCCGGTATGCGCCCGAAGCGTGCCGGGGCGCTCGTGATGGGCGGGAGCGACGTGCTCATGGCCTTCCCGGGGCTGCTGCTGGCCATCGTGTTCGGCGCGATCTTCGGCGGCGGCACGGTCACGGCGATGGTCGCCCTGGGCATCGGCTCGGCGCCCGCCTTCGCCCGGGTCGCCCGTGCCGGCACCATGCAGGTGATGTCGATGGACTACGTGTTCGCGGCGAAGGCCGCCAACCGTTCCGAGGTCGCGATCGCCGTCCGGCACGTGCTGCCGAACATCGGCGGGATGCTGATCGTGCAGTGCTCGGTGAACTTCGCCATCGCGGTGCTCGCTGAGGCGGGACTGTCGTTCTTGGGGCTCGGGACCATGCCGCCCACCCCGTCGTGGGGCCGCATGCTGCTGGATTCGCAGCAGTTCCTCGGCACGAACGACTACCTCCTCGTCTTCCCGGGCCTGGCGATCGCCATCGCCGTGCTCGGGTTCAACCTCTTTGGCGACGGTCTGCGCGACCGGCTCGATCCCAAACTCAGGAGTCGTTGATGTCCACTGTTGTGCAGACGGGCCCGGTGGCCGCCCCTCCCGTCGGGGGTCGCGCCGTCGAGGTCACCGACCTCACCATCCGCTCCGGCGACCGCCCCCTCGTGTCGGAGCTTTCGTTCCACATCGAGCGCGGAGAACGCGTCGGCCTGATTGGGGAGTCGGGTTCCGGTAAGTCGCTCACCTCCCTCGCGGTGATGGGCCTGCTTCCCACCAACCTCCGCGCGGAGGGTGCGGTCCACGTCGGCAGCGACCCCCGCAACCTCATCGACCTGGGTGAGCGCGAGCTCGCCGGCATCCGGGGCACGCGCTCGGCCATGGTCTTCCAGGAGCCGATGACGGCGCTCAACCCGCTCATGCAGGTGGGTCCGCAGATCGCCGAGGCGATGATCGTGCACGGCACCCAGCGCGACCGCCGCGCCGCGAACGCCCGCGCGCTGCAGTTGCTGCAGGACGTCGGCATCCCTTCTCCTGCCGAGGCCGCCCGGGCGTACCCCCATCAGCTGTCGGGTGGGCAGCGCCAGCGCGTGGTGCTCGCGATCGCCCTGGCGAACGACCCCGAACTGCTGGTGTGCGACGAGCCCACGACGGCGCTCGACGTCACGGTGCAGAAGCAGGTGCTCGACCTGGTGCTCGCGACCGTCAAGCGCCGCGACACGGGCCTGCTCTTCATCACCCACGACCTCGCCGTGGTGGGTGAGACGTGCGAGCGGGTGCTCGTGATGAACAAGGGCGAGGTCGTGGAGCGCGGCACGATCGATCAGATCTTCACCCGCCCGCAGCATCCCTACACGCGGGGGTTGCTCGCGGCATCCGACCTCTCGGCCACGGACGACGAGGGCAAGCTGTTCACGGTCGCCACCGCGGCCGGCTACCGCCCGGGCCACGCGCTGCCGCGCATGAACGCCGACGACCACACCGCGAAGAAGACGGTGGACGACGTGGTGCGGGTCGAGAACCTCACCCGCGTCTACACGTCGCCCCGCACGTCGTTGTTCACCGCTCCGCGCGAGGTGAAGGCGCTCAACGGCGTCTCGTTCTCGATCGCGGCGGGTGACCGGTTCGGCATCGTCGGCGAGTCGGGTTCGGGCAAGTCGACGCTGCTGCGGTTGCTGTCGGGCCTCGACCAGCCCACCTCGGGCGACCTCGAGGTCGTGGGCCGGAGCCTGGTGAAGGCCGGGGCGAAAGATCTGGCCGAGCTGCGCCGCAATCTGCAGATCGTGTTCCAAGACCCGATGGCCTCGCTCGACCCGCGCATGCGCATTCGCGACATCGTCGCCGAGCCGCTGCTCAACGCCGCCAACCTCGAGAACGGCACGGCGATGAACGCCAAGGAGCGGGCGGATGCCGTGGCCGAGATGATCGAGGCGGTGGGCCTGCCGCGCGATGCGGTGGAGCGATTCCCGCACCAGTTCTCAGGAGGGCAGCGTCAGCGCATCTCGATCGCGCGGGCACTGGTCTGCCGCCCACGCATCCTCGTCGCCGATGAGCCGGTAAGCGCGCTCGACGTGTCGGTGCGCGCGCAGGTGCTCAACCTGCTCGCCGACCTGGTGGACGAGTACCGTCTGACCCTGATCTTCGTCTCGCACGACCTCCATGTCGTGCGGTACCTGTGCGATCGCGTCGCCGTCATGCGCAAGGGCGAGATCGTCGAGCAGGGTCCCACCGAATCGGTGTACGCCGCCCCTCAGCAGGAGTACACGCGCGTCCTCATCGACGCGACTCCGACCATCAGCCACGTGCAGGAGACGCGATGACCTCGCAGCCAACCATCACCCCCACGATCGAGATGACCGGCGCCGCGCTCGCGGCCGGGTACGCCTCGGGGGAGTTCACCCCGGTGGATGCCGCGGAGTCGGTGCTCGCCGACATCGCCGCCCGCAACGGCGAGATCAACGCCTTCACCGATCTCGACCCCACCCAGGTGCTCGACGTTGCGGCCGCGTCCGCCGCGCGATGGGAGCGGGGGGAGCAGCGGGGTCCGCTCGACGGGGTGCCGGTCACGGTGAAAGAGAACTTCGTGCGCGCCGGGATCCCCGCACATGCGGGTGTCGCCGGTCACGCAGGTGTCGTTCCCGAGCGAGACTCGCCCGCGGTGGAGCGGCTGCTCGAGCAGGGCGCGGTCATCGTCGGCTCTACGACCATGCCCGACTGGGGCATGCTCTCGTCGGGGGTGTCGAGCCTGTCGGGTATCACGCGCAGCCCGTGGAACCCGGCGTGGACGGTCGGCGGCTCGAGCTCGGGCGCGGGGGCTGCCGCCGCGGCCGGTTTCGGCGTCGTGCACCTGGGCACCGACATCGGCGGTTCGGTGCGCCTGCCCGCCGCATGGACGGGGGTTGCCACGCTCAAGCCGAGCAACGGTCGGATCCCGCTCGACAACCCGTACTTCGGGCGTTCGGCCGGTCCCCTGGCCCGCACCGTCGCCGACGTCGCGCTGGGCATGCACGCCGTCGCGCGTCCCGACGAGCGCGATTACACCTCGCTTCCGGATGCCGACATCGACTGGTTCGACCTCGACACCGACGTGCGGGGTCGCCGCATGGCCGTGCACACCGACCCGGGAACGGGCATGCCCGTCGACCCGGAGGTGAAGGCTGCCGTGCTGCGCGCCGCGGACCTCTTCTCGGATGCCGGAGCCGAGGTCGTGGAGCTGCCGGCGTTCATCGACGACGGCATCCTGCGCGACATCGACGACTTCTGGCGCATCCGCTTCTGGCGCACCTACCTGGGCCTGTCGCACGAAGCGAAGACCGCAGTGCTTCCGTACATCGCCGAGTGGGTGCACCCCGGATCCGATATGAGCGGTCGCCGCGCCCTCGAGGCCTACGAGACGTTCGGCGAGCTGCAGAAGCGCACGGTCGCGGCGACCTCGGCGTTCGACGCGGTGCTAGCGCCCGTTGCGCCGGTGGCGGCGTTCCCCGCCGAGTGGCCGATGCCCTGGGGGTTCGACGCGCGTCTCGCGATGCCCCACATCGCGTTCACGTTGCCCTACAACATGTCGGGTCAGCCAGCATCATCGGTGAACTGCGGGTTCACGGCGGATGGGCGGCCGATCGGGTTGCAGATCTCAGGGCGGCGGTTCGCCGATCTGGAGACCCTGCAGCTGACGGCGTGGTTCGAGGCGGCGCGGCCGGCGGACGCGGTGCCGGTGTTCCCGAGCTGATCGGGCTCAGCAGTACGGATGCCGCGGTCTCTCGCTCCGGCGGAGGTCCGCGGCGATCATCGTTCGAGATTCGCGCGAAGTGCCGTCGCCTCAAGCAGCGCGAGGGTCTGAAGATGGTGGTCATCGACTACCTGCAGTTGCTCACGAGCGGTAAACGGGTCGAGTCGCGTCAGCAGGAGGTCAGTGAGTTCTCGCGTGCGCTGAAGCTGATGGCGAAGGAGCTGCAGGTTCCGGTCATCGCCCTGTCGCAGCTGAACCGTGGTGCTGAGCAGCGCGCCGACAAGAAGCCGGCCCTGTCGGACCTTCGTGAGTCGGGCTCGATCGAGCAGGATGCCGACATGGTGGTGCTGCTGCACCGCGAGGCGGCGTATGAGAAGGACTCGCCGCGTGGCGGGTGAAGCGGATCTAATTGTGGCGAAGCACCGGAACGGTCCGACGGACACGATTACCGTGGCGTTTCAGGGGGCATTAATCGTGGTTCACGGGTATGGCGCCGGGGATGTAACTCCGAGGCTCACTGCTTCCAGAACCCCAGCGTGCACAGCAGAGCGGTACCCTCGTCGGCGCCCGTCGGCGGGTCGATGGCCGGCGGGATTACACCCCACTGACGCTACTCGTCGGTGTGCGGGGTGACGTGCTCGTTCATCTCATCGTTTAGCTCGGGGGAGAGGTGGAACGGGACGCCGAACTCCTTCGCGATCGACCGCGCCTGCGACGCGCGATACATCGCGGGGTGCGCGAAGCCGTCATCGGCCGGGTAGTCGCCTCAGCTGAGATGGGACGTGTCAGTGAAGCCGCCCGGCAAGTTGGCATCGGCGTACGGGTCGCCGTCGGCGGTCGCACGTGCGGCGTTCACTTGGACATCCTTGCCCAGTCGTGAGCATGCCGCCCGATGATGCTGAGCAGCCGCTCGTTCCGCGCCTCCCGCGGCCTCACGGGGGCTCGTTTCGTTCAGAGCTCAGCCGACGGCCGACCTCACGGTAGCTCGCTCTTGAGTGGGCAGTTGACTGACGCGGGCGATGTCGCAGGGGGCCAGTCTGTTCTGTCCCAGTACGGAGTTCAGCCGCGGCACGGCGAACGTTTCGACGGTCTGTCTGCTCCGTTCTATTCCGACCCAAGAACGCCCCAAAATCTGAGCGGCGACTGCCGTCGTCCCGGAACCGAGGTAGTAGTCGAGCACAAGGTCGCCCGGGTCGGTCGCGACCTCGATGATCCTCTCCAGTAGAGAGATCGGTTTCGGAGTATCGAACGCGGGACGACCTGGAAACTGACGCAGCAGAGCTTTCTTCGCCGAGGAGGTGTCGCCTACTTCGGCAGCTGCCCAGATCGTGAACGGGGCAAGACCGGCTGATTCAAACTCGTATTTCTTCAGACGGGGCTTACCGTGACCGCCGCGAGGCCAGTACACCCTTCCTTCCTGGTCGAGCTGCGAAAGACGTTCAGCAGAAAACGTCCAGCAGCGCCCCTCGGGGGGGTCATGGCGCGTCCCTGCCGGAGTAATCACGGTATAGAACTGGCTCCTCGTCGCGTGGCCCGCCTGGACCGTCATGGGTGCAGAACGCCATGGTCCCCTTGGATCGTTGTCGGGGTTGGCGAAGGCGCCGCCGTCTGCGAGCCCGTTTCTGACTTTCTTCCAAGCCTTGGGTCCGCTCGGAGCGTAAACATGGATGTAGTCGTGCATCGAGCTGAAGGCGGTCCGGTTGTCCCGGGTCAGCCGCTTCTGCCAGATGACCGTCGCAACGAATGCCTCTCTACCGAACACTTCGTCGAGAACTACTCGAGCTCTGTGCTGTTCGGAGTCGTCGAGATGTAGCCATACGCTTGCCTCGGGAGACAGGAGAGGTCGCAGTGCGGTGAGATTTGCCCGGAGCGCCTGCAACCAGTCATCGGACCCCTTTCGATCGCTGTAATACTCGAACCGCTCCCCCGTGTTGTAAGGCGGGTCGAGGTAGCACAGCTTGACGCCACCGAGGTAGCGCTCGCCACGAGAGCCGTTCGCGAGGAGTTTCAGGGCGTCCTCGGCCTCCCCGATAAGAAGAAGACCGTCTGCCGAACTGCCGCGGGTGGTCATCGAGTAGGTCTGCGTTGAGCCCGCCGGCTCTGAGGCGGACAGGTGAGGTCGCGCTCGCTTTGCCCGCGGTGGCCGCGACCCGATGATCTCAGTAGTCACAAAACTCCTTACATGTTTCAACATACTTGATATACGCTTCAAGTAACAGGAGCGAGATGGAAGTTCAACGTGTGAGCGCCGACATCTTTGGGCGTGGATGCCGGCTGCCCGTTGCGCTTTGGATACTCCGACGCCAGCAGCCCCGGTTCTACCAGTCTGAGCCGCCGGCTAGTCTCGGCGCGCCAACCGCGGTCAGACAGGAGTTGGAGCGGTTGGCGCGGGCGGGACTGCTCGAGGTGGAGAAATCGGACAGGGAGAACAGGGTGTACTACAGTCGCACGGCGAGTCCGCTGTGGCGAGTGTTCGCAGAGGCCGCCGACGTGATCGACGGGGAGCGAGGCTGACGACTTGCATAGCTCGAACCTAGGTGCGACCTCAGACATTGGTCAGCCGCCGTTGAGGGGAACGCAGGTGGGGGATGCGCTGCGGCCTGTCCAGTACCTGGGCAATAAGTCTCGGTACCTCGATCGGATTGTGGGGGTCGTTGGCACGCTCGTTCGCGAAGGTGACACGGTCCTGGATCTGTTCGCCGGTTCAGGCGTCGTATCCCGAGCTCTGGCGAATAGCTATCAGGTCACGTCCGTCGACGTGCAGGCTTACTCGGCCACGCTCACCGACGCGCTCTGCTCACCGGTCAAGTACGGAACTGGCGCTCGACGCGAGATTGTTTCAGTCGCGCACGACTGGGCCGACAGCTTGCCGGCCCCTGTGGCCCGCCTTGTCCGTCTAGAAACGCAGATCATGGATGCCGCGTCAGAGGACCCCAGTGGGTTTGTGCTTCTGTCGGAGGAAGGTTCGACAAGCAGTCTCACCGCGACGAGGCCCGATTTAGCTGACGCCAAGGTCGCCGCGCGGGACCATCTGCTTGCCGCCGGCGCAGTTCTCACCGCGAACTACGGCGGAGTCTACTTCTCCTATCGTCAAGCCCTTGAACTCGATGCGATCCAAGCTGCAATACGCCATGTACGGGGTTTGCCCGGGGGCTCAACTCTCGTTGCGGCGCTGCTCAGCACTGCTAGCAACGTCGTAAGCACTGTTGGTGGCCATTTCGCTCAACCCCTTAGGCTTCGTGGGCGTGACGGAAAGCCTAAAATGTCTGCAATATCGAAATCCCTTTCCTTCAGGGAGAAGAGTGTCTTTAACCTTTTCGACATTTGGCTGGAAAAGTACGGTGCAGTGGAGCCAAGCAAATTTCGTTGTAGCGTAGTCACTTCCGACTATCGTGATGTAATTGCGAGTGTGGACCGCGGAGTATCCGCTATATACGCCGACCCCCCATACACTCGCGATCACTATAGCCGTTTTTATCATGTGCTAGAAACGATTGCTCTAGGGGATAATCCAGGAGTTGCGTCTAAGCCTGGCACCACCACTCCAAGTCGGGGGCTGTACCGACTGGACAGGCACCAGTCGCCCTTTAGCATTCGATCTCAGGCGAATAGAGCCTTTGCTGAGCTTTTCGAATATGGGCAACGAATTGGCGCTCCGATGGTCCTCTCATACTCCCCTCAGGGAGGGGGTACGACCGCACGCCCCGAGACCCGGGTCGCGACAATCGATAATCTTGTCAAAATGGCCGAGTCCAGCTATGCACGTGTCGAGGTAATATCCATCGGGTCGTCGGTGCACAGTCGGTTCAACCGAACCGACCTTCATGGCACCGTTCCTGCAGACGCGGAAATGCTGCTGGTCGCAAGACCTTAGAGAAGAGCCTCGTCGACTGCCCACAACGGCGAGTCGTTCCAGATTACGCGCAAATCCGCGACGGTAGTCCGCACTCTCCGTTTCTCGCGGCTCGGACCGTCCCAACGCGTGTCGAGGAACGTGGAAGCGCTCGCGTATCCATCCGACCCAGGGAGCAGCAGCTGGTAGAGAAACTGGCCTGTCTCAAGCCGTACGAAAATGCCTATAGGCGGCGATCCCGCCGGGTATGCCAAACCGGTGGCTGCCGCAAGTTCAAATCGGTAATTCATGCTGGCGACTTCGACGCTGGGTCGGCTTTCGATCTCGCCGATGGTTCCGCCCGAGTCCACGTTTCGAAGGATTATGCGCCGTTGTGATCCAACTTTTGCGCCGAAGAAAGTTTCGTAATTGTACCGGTCAAAATTGGCCTGCTTCCAACGGGACCCAGCCGCAGGGATCTCGGCGACAAGAACTTCATTGGTGTCAACGGCAGCGCGGCTCGGTGGGCGCGTCGACTGGTTCCGCGTGTTGACGCGAAGACTGCGTTCATCGCCGTCGTTCAGCGCGACTTGAGCAGTGACTCGTGCGTCCGAGAGTGGAAGAAGAGACTTTGCGTTGTTTTGGATGAAGGAATCGATTTTAGTGAGGACGGACGCAGCTTCGTCGCCATACAGCCGCGCCACGAACATTGCTTCCCAGTTGGAAAGAAGTCCACCCATTGTCAAGTTGCCCGATCCTACTATCAAACTGAGGTGGTCGGTATGTTCGAACCATGCCATCTTGGGGTGGAATAGCGAGGGGGTCGGGCTCAGGAAGGCCCTGGTCTGCAGTCGCGGGTTCTCGGTTTCGATCTCCCGAAGCTTTGTGATTGCTCGGGAGTCGGTTACGGCATCTGTGCCAACAATGAGCCGAAAGTCTGAAGAAGCCATCATGTCTTCGAAAACGGGGTCTTGCAGCAGGGTCCGGGCACCGGCCGTGGTCGCCCAGGCGAAGATGCCTCCACCTCGCAATGCCCCCATCGATTCGAGCAGTAGGTGCTCGAGTAGATTGCCCCCCGGCGCACTCGGTATTTGTAGTTGGAACATCTTCCCCACCTTGTCTGTTGACGAGCACACTATCGAAACGGATGACTCCGACGCATCTCGAACAAGTCGATGAGCCTGCTAGGACTGCGTTCTTCTTGTTGAAGAGCGAGGTGGAATCGGCATCGAGTCGAGGCTTTTGCCCGGTGGAGTGATTGCTCGTGGCAAATGAGCCGAAGGGATCACCGCGAACAGGAGTCGCAAAGCCTTGACTGCAAACAAGAGGAGGCGTCGGGGGCGAGCAGTTCAACCGGCGGCCCTTCTCGTCAGCGGAGCGAGGGCCTGGGTGGTCTGCATCTCGCCAGTGCCCTCCGTCAAGGGGTAGCGGTGTGTCGCGGTCACGCGGAGACCGACGGACTCGGGCCGGCACTGTTCTCTGCGGCGGCTGGGGCGCCCCCCGTCGCGCGTCGTAATCCGCGGAATTTCTGTGTTGAGAATTATCCGGTCGCCGAAGGTACGGCCCAGGGCTTGACAGAAGTCGCTTGTGGGGTCGGCGGTGGCTCGCGTTGCCACGTCAGGCGGGCGGCGGTGACGCGCATTGCGTGCAGGCCACGACCACACGTCACTCGGCGGTGACCGACGCGCTCCACGTCACGCCGAAGCGGCCGATCAGCATGCCGAAGCCCGCGCTCCACGCTGACGCGGCGAGCGGCTCGACGATCGTGGCATCCGTCGACAGGGTGTCCCAGTAGACCTGGAGCTCCTCGAGGGTGGGGGTGCTGATGGAGACGAACAGCGACTGGTCGGTGACCGTCGTGTTGTTCTCGCGGTGGGTGGAGCCGGGTGCGGCGATGCCGCCCTCGGTCCGGCCGGGGATGTCGTAGCCCATGATGCGGAAGCCGTTCTCGCCGGCGACCAGGCCGAAGACGACCTTGTCGGAGCCGGGGATCTCGGCCGGCATGCCGAAGTCGGCGTAGGTGTTGACGACGAGGTGGCCGCCGAAGACGGACTGGTAGAACTCGAACGCCTGACGGGCATCGCCGCGGAAGTTCAGGTGGGTGGTGGTCTGCACGGGCATGTCTGCTCCTTGATGAATGGGCCGGGATCGGCTCGTGAGATCACGCTCCCATCCGTATAGGTCGGTTTCTGTCCTAGACCGCGACTACCGTCAGATGCATGGCCACGACGTCGCGATTGCTCACCCTGCTGTCGCTGCTACAGGAGCGGCGGGACTGGCCGGGGTCGGTACTGGCGTCGCGGCTGGACGTCAGCGACCGCACGGTGCGGCGCGACATCGATCGACTCCGTGAGATGGGCTATCGGATCGAGACGACGATGGGCCCCGACGGGGGGTACCGCCTCGACGCGGGCGCGGAGATGCCACCCCTGCTGTTCGATGACGATCAGGCGCTCGCGGTGGCGATCGCGCTGCGAGCGGCTCCCGCATTGGGTGCGGGCATCGGTGAGGCGGCGGTGCGCGCTCTCGCGACGATGCGGCAGGTGCTGCCGTCACGGCTGCGGCATCGGCTCGACTCGGTGGAGGTGACGACGGTGGGTCGCCCGGGGGAAGCGCCGGTTGCTGCCGTGCCGCTCGAGGTTCTGCTCACGCTCGCGCAGGCGGTGCACGACCGGGTCACCCTGCGCTTCGACTACCTGTCGAGGGGCGGCGGTGAGGCCCAGCCTCGGCGGATCGAGCCGCACCACCTCGTGGCATCGGACGGGCGGTGGTACCTGCTCGGGTGGGATCACGAGCGGGAGGATTGGCGGCTCTTCTCGGCGGATCGCGTGCGACCCCGGGTGCCGCACGGCGCTCCGTTCGTGCCGCGGGTTGTGCCGGGCGGGGACGTGGACGCGTTTGTCTCGGCGCGGTTCAAGGGAGCGAACACCAACGGGTGGCCCTGTCGCGGAACGGTGCTGTTGCACGCTCCGGTGCGGGACGTGCTGCCGTTCGCGGGCGACGGTACGGTCACCGCTGTCGATGATGAGCGCTGCACCCTCGAGGTGGGGTCGTGGTCGTGGGGTGCGCTCGCCGCGTCGTTCGGGAGGTTCGAGGTGGCGATGGAGGTCATCGGGCCTCCGGAGCTGGCGGAGGCGTTCGCGGTGCAGGCAGAGCGGTTTGCACGTACGGCGTTCGTGGCGTCCACGAATGGCTCCGGAGAGCCGCAGGAATAGGTCTGGCCGCCGCAGTCGATGGCCGCGCCTCGGACGTACATGTGCAGTCCTCGATTGTGAGATGCTGCCCCCAACCGGAATAGGGGCACGGGAAAGTGGGACAGTGGGCATGTCGAAGTCAACGACGACAACAGGCGGTGCGCGATGAGCGACCTTGAAGGCCGGGCAGAAGAATTCGACGACGTGGAAGTCATCAGTGACGGTGATGGGCTTGTGTTCGTAGGTGAGCCCACGCAGGTGGCAAAGTTCGTCGCCGCTTCGGGGCTACCGTCGACATCATTCGACATCGCGAAATTGACGCCGTCGGTTGCCGCCGGCGCAGCCGTCTTGAACGCAGCAGCAGATATCTCCGCAAGCGCGGGCCGGTGGGTGAAGCTCACGGAAGAATCAGCCAAGGCGGCCCGACTTCTGCCCGTGGTGCAGAACTCGAGCACCAAGTTCTGGCACGCAACAACGCGCGGTGACAAAGGTCGGTTCGTGAAGAACTTGCAGTTCGTCACCAAGCCTGGGTCTCCGCTGGCCAAGCCGGGCGCTCTCCTGACGAATCCCGCCATCCTGGCCGGCGTTGGCGGCATCATGGCGCAGTACGCCATGCAGCAGACGATGGAGGAGATCACCGACTACCTGGCCAAGATCGACGCCAAGGTCGACGATGTCCTCCGTGCACAGAAAGACGCTGTGCTCTCGGAGATGATCGGCGTTGAGATGTTGATCGATGAGGCAATCGTCGTTCGTGACACGGTCGGCAGGGTGTCCGAGGTCACGTGGTCGAAGATTCAAAACTCGGCCTCGACGATCGCTCGCACGCAGGCCTACGCCCTACGCCAGCTTGACGCTATCGCCGACAGGATCGAGCGGACGGCGAAGATCGGCGATCTCGCTGATCTGGCGAAGGAGGCACAGTCTTCGGTTGCCGAGTGGCTGAGCGTCGTCGCCAAGTCCTTCCAGTTGCAGGAAGCGCTCGGAATGCTCGAGCTTGAACGCGTGCTCACGGCCTCGCCTGAGGAGATCGATGAGCACCGCCTTGCCCTGCAGACGGCACGCCAACGGCGCCGCGAGGTCATCGTGCAGACGACTCGTTCACTGCTGACACGCATGGACGCGGGAGCCGAGCGCGCCAACGCCAAGGTGCTGCTCAATCCCTTCTCTGCAGGAGCGGTTGTGCAGGCCCGGAACGACGTTGCGGAGGGCATCGGCGAGTTTCACGCGCGCTTGGGGCTCGCCGGGCAACAGAGCGCCGTGGAAGCGCGCAGCTGGGTCAGCGCGGCGGTGGACGTGCGAGACGACGTCTTCGAAGCCGGTGCGGACGGGGCGCAGGCCGTCGGCCGCTTCGGCGGAGAGGCGCTCGACAACGCGCGTCAGTCGGCCGGTCGTTGGGCCGAAAAGCTGGCGAAGCGCCTGCAGAGGGAGGACGATACTCCCGACGATCAGGGACGCCCTCCGTCCGGTGCGATCGGCAGCTGAGCGCGAACACGGAACGCGAGTCAGAACTCATGACCCAGCCCCTCCGCGACGCCATCAACGTCACCCTCGACGGCTGCGTCCATCACGAAGCGGGCTTGCCGTCAGATGCCGAGTCCTCGGTGTTGTGAATCGACGAGCTGCGCCGCTCCGACACCCTCTTCCACGGTCGCGTCACTTACGAGCTGATGGAGAGCGCGGGGCGCGGACCGGAATTGGGGGAGTGGCCTGACTGGATGAACGCCAGTGAGATCGCGCTCTCGGAAGTGATGGATCCGATGCGGAAGATCGTGGCATCCGGGGCTCTCGATGAAGTTGAGTGGAACGCCGAACTGGTCCGGGGCGACGCGGTCGAGGCCGTCCTGCAGCTCAAGGATCAGCCCGGAGGGGGTGTCTCACCTGGTGGAGTGAAGTTGCCGGCGGTGCACGGGCTCATCGACGATTACACGTTTGTCGTGCACGCATGGTTCCAGACGCGGGTCGGGGCTGCTCGACGGCGTCGACCCGTATTCACGCAGGGATCCGGAAAGAACAAGACCCGCGTCGTCGTGGACAACAAGACCGGCAATATCATGACCGTGACGAAGGGCTGAAATGAGAGTCACTTACGACGCCGAAGCGGACGCCGCGTACATCACGATCGCCGCCGGCATCGCCGAAGGAGCGGCGACGCAACAGCTGCATTCCATGGCCACTCCGGGAGGCCTCGGCGAGATCATCCTCGACTTCGGCAGCGACAACCGACTGCTCGGCCTCGAAATCCTCAACGCCAGCCTTGTTCTCCCGCAGAACGTCATCGAATCCGCAAAGTCCCCCGCCTAGCTGTAGCACCCACGCACGTGACGTTGCGGGAGGTGGTATCTCGTTGGCGGGGTGCCCGCATCTTGGTGCCCTTTCGCGTCGGGTGGAGCCGGGCGCTACCGACCGGCCTGACGCAGAAGGGCCCCGCGCGAACGAATTGCGCGAGGCCCCAGAAGCACAACGGCTTACGCCTGCAGGAACGGGTAGTCCGTGTACCCGCGCTCGCCGCCGCCGTAGACGGAGGCCTGGTCGACCTCGTTCTCGTCGGCGCCCTGCTCCCACCGCGTGACGAGGTCGGGGTTCGCGATCGCGGGGCGGCCCACGGCGACGAGGTCGGCGATGTCGTCCTCCACGACCGAGACGGCCTCATCACGCGTGGTCACGCTCGAGAAGCCACTGTTGATGATGAAGGTGCCACCGAACGCGCGCCGCAGATCTTGGATCAGCTCGCCGGCGGGGTCGGCGTGCAGCACGCTCAGGTAGGCGAGGCCCAGGGGAGCGAGGCCCGCCACGAGCGCCTCGTAGGTGGCGCGGGTTTCGGCGTCATCCTTCTCCCACACGTCCTGGATGTTGTGCGCGGGCGAGATGCGGATGCCGACACGCGTGGCCCCGACCTCGGCCACGACGGCCTGCGCGACCTCGATGACGAAGCGGGCGCGGGCCTCGGGCGATCCGCCGTAGCCGTCGGTGCGCTGGTTCGAGGCGGGGGAGAGGAACTCGTGCAGCAGGTAACCGTTGGCGCTGTGCAGCTCGACGCCGTCGAAGCCGGCATCCACGGCCTTGCGGGCGGCGGCGACGAACTCGTCGCGGACCGTTTCGAGCTCGGCGGTCTCGAGAGCGTGCGGGGTGGCGTAGGCGACCTTCGTGCCGTCGGCCAGGCGCGTCTCGCCGTCGATCGCGATCGCCGAGGGGGCGACGATGCGGTCGGTGCCGGTGATCTCGGGGTGCGTGACGCGTCCGCCGTTCATGAGCTGCATGAAGACGGTGCCGCCCTCGGCGTGCACGGCATCGGCGACCTTGGCCCAGCCCGCGGCCTGAGCGTCGGTCACGATGCCCGGCTGACCCGGGTACGCGCGCGACTCGTCGCTCGGGAAGACACCCTCGGTGACCAGCAGGCCGATGCCGGCGCGCTGCGCGTAGTACTTCGCGACGATCGGACCGGGAACTCCGTCGGCGCCGGCGCGCAGGCGTGTCATCGGGGCGAGCGACACGCGGTTGCGGACGCCGATCTCTCCGACGGTGGTGGGGGCGAACAGGCTCATGGGTGTCCTTTCGAGGGGGAACAGGGCCGTGCCTCGTAACCCGACGTGCGCAGCGGATATTCCACATGCGCAGGGGGACGGCGTGTCGGGCGGCGGGCTTGAGGTTTCACGGAGGGTTTCGGCAGGATCGGGGCATGAACTCGACGACCCCGAAGAAGCGATGATGGCGCGCGCTCCGTGGGACCGGCCCGGTGAATCAGCGGCCACTCGACGGCTCCGCATCGCGATGTTCTTCAGCGCGGTCGTGCTCGTCGTGGCCGTCGTCGCGATCCTCGTGTACTTCGTCGTGCGGTCGGCGGGGATCGCGGGGCTCTGACGCCCGAGCGAGGTCGAGCAAGCCCCCGCGCGTCCGGGGGCGCCGCCCTACGATGGGGCTCCACCACCCACCGGAGGACCCCGCGATGACCGAGAACCCCCTCGCCCACCGGCTCGACTACGACCTCGATGCTCTCGACGACGGCGCGCTGGCGGCATCCCCCCTCGATCTCTTCCGACGGTGGCTGGCCGAGGCGGCCGATCAGCCCGAGCCGAACGCGATGGTCGTCTCGACGGTGGATGCCACGGGTGCACCGACCTCGCGAACGGTTCTGCTGCGCGGCATCGACGATGACGGAGCGCTCGTCTTCTTCACCAACCGGCAGTCGCGGAAGGGCCGCGCGCTCGCCGCGAACCCGGCGGTGTCGATCCTGTTCCCCTGGTACGCGCTGCAACGCCAGGTGATCGTTCTCGGGACGGCGACGCCTCTGCCCGCCGAGCGGGATGACGCGTACTTCGCGTCGCGGCCGCGCGGCTCTCAGCTGTCCGCGTGGGCGAGCCACCAGTCGGAGTCCGTGGCATCCCGAGCCGCTCTCGAAGAGCAGATGGGAGAGGTCACCGCCCGGTTCGCCGACGACGCGGTCGTGCCGCGGCCTCCGCACTGGGGCGGGTATCGGGTGGAGCCGCGGGAGATCGAGTTCTGGCAGGGGCGGCGGTCACGGCTGCACGATCGGGTTGTGTTCGCGCGGGATGGGGACGGGTGGGTGGGGCAGCGGCGGCAGCCGTAACACGGCGACATTCGGACTAAGGGAAGATACGGACCCGCGACCTATCCGGCCGTCTCGAACGAAGAGGCCGGCAGTTTGAGAGCCACCGGCTATGCAGGGCGCGTGCGCGGAAAGACGTGCAGACGTCCGCAGCACGTCATGTTGTCTCCACGTTCAGAGCAGTCCGTTCGCGCCATGAAGCGAGTGCTCAAGGCCAGCTATTAAATCGGTTGCTGATCACCGCCTACCCCACCGGCAGCAGCGTCTGCTGACGCGTCTCACGTTGAAGCCATCCCGAGGTTCACGCGGCTTCGGCGGTCATCTTGCGGAATGCGGGCAGAACGTCTGCAACCTCCCACAGCTCGCGTGACAGCCGCCTGAACAACTGTTCACCTTGTTGGGCCCACTTGATGCACGGTGCATCTGTGCGCCAGCCGGTCTCAAAATCGAAGCCTTGCTCCCAGACCGAGAGCCAGGATCGAAGGTCGGCTTGCAAGCTTGTCGAAACGTCCCATAGTGCTGGGTCGGTGGGGGCGCCATCGATCCAGAGCGGAAAAACGCAACCGAAATCGGGTTCGAGGATCAGCACAGGGAGGGCTCCCTCTCTACGGCGTTGCGCTTTTCTCAGCGCCGACTCATCCGTCGCGTACGCGGGCACTTCAAGCTCCATCCAAGTGGCCGGATCGATGATCGTCCTCGAGCCGCTCATACGAACACAGTAAATATTGCGGCCTGAGCCCAACAGTCCCGACGTTCGGATCGCCGCTGGCCGATCGGTCGGCCACCGCGACAGGGTAGAGACCTGCGACGGTCGCGATTGCATGACCGGGTCGTGTTCACGCGGGACGGGGACGGGTGGTCCTCCCCTCGCGCAAGGGTCACCGTCAGAAAGCCCGCAACGGGCCCCGCCCCGTAGATTCGATCCATCCCGCAACCGCGGGTCGCGCAGTGAGTCACCGGGGGTAAGCCACACCATGGCGAAGAAGAACGCCGACACACCCGACCTCGATCAGAAGGCCTTCATCGAGGCGAGCTCCGAGGCGAAGTCGCGCTACGGCCGGTTCAACCTCGCGATCGTCGGCGCCTCGGGCGTGGGCAAGTCCTCCCTCGTCAACGCCGTCTTCGGGCGCGACTGGGCGAAGGTCGGGCGTGGGCTGCCGGTCACCCGCGGCGTGCATTTCTACAGCGACGAGTCCCTGGGCATCTGGGACGTCGAGGGGTTCGAGATCGGCTCGCCCATCCCGCCCGACCAGCAGCTGCGCAACCACCTCGATGCGATCGCCGCCCACCCCGGCGACCACCAGATCTCGGTCGTCTGGTACTGCGTGAAGGCCAACGACGACCGCCTCACCCCGGCCGACATCGCCATGATCCGCGAGCTCGACGCGCGGGGGCTGCCCGTGATCCTCGTGCTGACGAAGGTCGACTGGATCAAGAACCCGATCACCGGGCACCAGAGCGTCGCGAAAGACGTCGAGGCGTTCGTCGACTGGCTCAACGACCCCGTCGACGCGAACACCGGCGAACGGCTGCGGATCCCCTACCGGCAGGTCATCCTCACCTCGACCCGCGACAAGCACGGGAAGGGGAAGGGGCACGGCCTCGGTGACCTTGTCACGCAGACCCTCGAGCTCGCCCCCGAGCGCGACAAGGACGCCTTTCGCATCGCACAGCGCCTCAACCTCCCGTGGAAGCGCGAGATGGCGCGCCCGATCATCGCCGCGGCGGCCGCAGCGGCTGCGGGAGCGGCATCCGTTCCGCTTCCTGTCTCGGATGCTGTCACGCTGGCGCCGATCCAGCTCACGATGATGGGACGCATCGCCGCGATCTACGACCTCGAGGTCAAGACGATGCTCTCGGCCGGAGCGCTGGCGCAGTTCGGCGTGCAGGTCGCCGGTCGCGCGCTCGCGACGAGCTTCCTCAAGCTGATCCCCGGCGCCGGCATCGTCGTGAACGCCGCGGTGGCGGGCGCGTTGACCGCGGCGACCGGCGAGAGCTGGCTGAAGATCTGCGAACTGCTGCACACCGGCAAGATCGACGTGCGCAAGCTGGATCAGGAATGGGCGAAGTACGCGCCGAACTTCATGGACGTGGCGAAGAAGCTACTCGAGCGGCGGGTCATGAAGCGCTGAGCCACACCCGCTGCACGCGCCAGTCGACGTCCCACGCGACGAGGTCGGCGCGCATCCCCGGCTCGAGCAGCCCGCGTGAGGAGTCGCCCAACGCCGCAGCGGGCACCGCGGTCGCCGCCCCCACGGCATCCGAGGCGCTCAGGCCGAGGTCGACGACAGCCGTGCGCACCGCGAGATCGAGGGTCAGCGTGGACCCCGCGATGGTGACGCCGTCGTCGAGCAGCGCGCGGCCGTCGGTGACGCGTACGTCGAGCTCACCCAGTCGGTACGCGCCATCGGCGTGGGCGGCGGCGGCCATGGCATCCGTGATCAAAGCCACCCGCTGCGGCGCCGCGGTCAGCAGCAGGCGCGCGACCGAGGGGTGCACGTGCACGCCGTCGAGGATCAGCTCGAGCGTCACGCGCTCGTCTTCGAGCGCGGCGGGCACGGGACCGGGGTGGCGGTGGCCGATGGCCGGCATCGCGTTCAGCGCGTGGGTAAGGAGGGTAGCCCCGCGGTCGATCGCCTCGCGCGTGAGGCCGTAGTCGGCCTCGGTATGACCGATCGCCACGCGGATGCCGCGGGCGACGAGCTCCGTGATCGCGTCGAGCGCCCCGGGGAGTTCGGGGGCGAGGGTGACCTGGCGGATCAGGCCGGGCTCGGCATCTCGCACCAGTTCGAGGAACCGTGCATCGGGCGAAGCGAGCGCGCCGGGGTCGTGCGCTCCGCGTCGGGCGGGCGACAGGCAGGGCCCCTCGAGGTGTACCCCCAGAATTCCGGGATCGGACCGGCGCGCGAGCTCGACGGCGGAGAGCTGCCGACGCAGAACGTCGAGCGGAGACGAGACCAGGCTGATCAGGGTGGCCGGTCGTGCCGTGGCCGCGGTGGGCGGCGACGCCGGCGGTGATGGCATCCGCTCCGTCGTCGAAGGCGTGCCCGCCGCCCCCGTGCACGTGCAGGTCGATCAGGCCGGGGGTCAGGGTCGCCCCGCCCAGGTCGACGCGCTCGGCGGCATTCGGAGCGGGCCCCGTGCCCACCTCGACGATCAGGCCGTCACGCACCCGCACCCAGGCGTCGGGCAGGTCGCGCCGGGCGTCGACCACCCGAGCGCCGGTGAACAGCACGTCGGCGGTCATGTCGTGGCGATCTCGCGGTGGTCCCAGGCGAAGCGGTAGTAGTCGCGGTGCTCCAGCTGCGAGGCGGCGGCCTCATCGACGATCACCACAGCCCGGCGGTGCAGCTGAATGGCGGATGCCGGACACGACGAGGTCAGCGGACCCTCGACCGCCGCGGCGACGGCGGGGGCCTTCGACTCGCCGAACGCGAGCAGCACGAGCGCTCCCGCGTCGAGGATCGTGCCGATGCCCTGGGTCAGGCAGTGCGTGGGCACGTCGTCGATGCTGTCGAAGAACCGCGCGTTGTCGGCGCGGGTTGCGGGCGTGAGCGCCTTGAGACGGGTGCGCGACGCGAGCGACGAGCCCGGCTCGTTGAACCCGATGTGCCCCGTGCGGCCGATGCCGAGGATCTGCAGGTCGATCCCGCCCGCCGCGGCGATAGCGGCCTCGTAGCGGTCGCCGGCCTCGGCCAGTGGACCGTCGTCGTCTCCCGGCACACGCACGAGCGCGGGGTCGAGTCCGAGCGGGCCGACGATGTCGCGGTCGACCACGGCGCGATAGCTCTCGGGGTGCCCGGCGGGCAGGCCCACGTACTCGTCCAGCGCGAAGCCGCGCACGGCAGAGAGGTCGAGTGAACGCTCGGCCAGGGCCGCCCACACCGGGAGGGGCGTCGAACCGGTCGCCAGTCCCAGTGTCGGGTCGACGCGGCGACCCAGCGCGGCGACGATCAGGTCGGCGGCGATGCGGCCGGCATCCGCCTGGTCTTTCACGATCGCGATCTCGGTCACGCGCGGGTCTCCGTTTCGAGGGGGGTCGGCTCAGCCAGGATGACAGGCGCGGTCCACGAGCGGACGACCTCGGGTCGCTGCGCCGCTTCGAAGGCCAGCATCGCGGCTCCGATCCGGCCGGCGTGCGTGCCGAGGGCGGCGGTCGTCAGGCGCGGCGCCTCGCGCCACGCGAGAGCCGCAGAAAGACGCTCGCGGAGGGGCTTGAGAAACGCGTCACCGGCCTGCGCGACGCCGCCGCCGAGCACGATCACCTCGGGATCGACGAGCAGCGTGAGGGTCGCGAGCCCGGTGGCCAGGGCGTCGAGCCCCTCCGACCAGACGCGTGCGGCGACGGGATCCGTGTCGATGCGGGCGATGATGGCCGCGGCATCCGGAGCCTCCCCGTCGGACACCGGGGCGCTCGCCGCGTACCGCCGGGCCAGCCCCGCGCCCGAGAAGTACACCTCGAGGCAGCCGCGCTGCCCGCACGCGCAGAGCTCGCCGCCCGGCACGACCGGGATGTGCCCCAGTTCTCCGGCCCCCGAGATGGCCCCCTCGACCGCGCGGCCGTCGGAGGTGAGGGATGCCGCGACCCCGGTGCCGATCGCGGCGAAGACGACGTTGCGCGACCCGGCGGCGGCGCCGTAGGCCCGTTCGGCCGCACCGGCCGCCCGCACATCGTGGTCGACGGCGACGGGGAGCCCGGTGGCATCCGACAGGAGCCGGGCGAGGGGGACGTCGGTCCATCCGAGCGTCGAGGCGTAACGGACGGTGCCGGTGGCGCTGTCGATGAGACCGGGGCTCACGACACCCGCACCCACGACCGAGCGGCCCAGGCTCTCGGCTCCCGCGATGAGATCGTTGAGGAGCTCGGCGATGCGCGTGACCGTCTCGGCTCCCGAGCCGCCGGTCGCGACGCGGGAGCTCTGCAGCACGTGCCCGTCGATGTCGACGAGGGCGCCCTTGGCGGAGGTGCCGCCGATGTCGACCGCGATCACGGCCGGGTGCGACGCGAGGGTGTTCGCTGTCACGGCGAGGACCGTCTCGCGGATCGCGGACTCGTCGGTGACGAGGTGCCCGCGGCCGGACTCTACCTGCGCGCGCAGGTGCACCTCGCGGGCGCCGGTGCGCTCGAGGAGCGCCGCCACGTTGTGGGCCCGGACCGAACCGCCGACGAGCACCGCCGGCATCCGGGTGCCCTCCGACCGCGCGCGGAGCCCGGCGAGCACGTCGGCTCCCTCGCTGGCCGTGGCCTTGCCGCCCGAGGTGAGCACGCGGACGACGCCGTGGTGGGCGAGGGTGTCGTAAGCGTCGAACAGGTCGGCGGTGTCGTCGAAAGCCTTGTGGAAGGTGATCGGCACCTCACCAGCCGCCGCGCGGATCGCATCGAGAGCCTGTTCGTCGACGTGCCCGTCGGCGGTGAGTGCCCCGAAGACGATGCCCACGGGCACGCTGCTGGTCCGAGCGAGGACGGCGATGGCGCGCGCGTCCGTCTGCATCACGCGCAGCTCGTCGGCGGAGTACACGAAATCTCCGCCGCGCGAACGGACCATGACCTGCACGCCCACACGCTGCACCGAGGCGAGGACCGACTCGATCATCCCGAAGCTGGGGGTGGTGCCGCCCTCGAGCAGGTCGGCGCAGAGTTCGACGCGGTCGGCGCCCGCGCGCTCGGCGGCGAGCACCCCCGCGAGATCGTCGACACAGATCTCCACGAGGGCGCGGGCGCCCGCGGGGGACTTCTGGACGAGGGATGCCGGGCCTGCGGCGGTCGTCACGGTGCGGTGTCCGCAGCGATCGAGGCGTCGAGCCAGGCGCGGACGTCGCCGCCGACCTGGATCGACCCGACGGGAACGCCGCCACCGAGGATCGGCAGGTCGACGAGGTCGCCCGCGCTCGAGATGTCGGCGCCGAGCGCCTCGAGGACGGTGAGGGCGACAAGGGTCGTCGCGCGGGGGTTGCCGTCGAGGATCTTCATCGACACCGCCGCACCGTCGGCAGTGGCCATGCCGATCACGCCCTCCGCGCCGCCCTTCGACAGCAGCCCCGGCACCCGCAGCATGGCGTCGGTGTTGGCGTGGTGGTCGCCGCCGACGAAACGGGGGAAGGAGCGCATGGCATCCGCCACCCTCCGCTCCGGCGTGCCGGGGGCAGCCGTCACGAGAGCGCGGAAGATGCGGGCGATGCCCAGCGGCGAGACGCTGAACAGCGGAGCGCCGCACCCGTCGACGGCGTCGTACGCCACCGTGTCGCCCGAGAGGCGCTCGAGCGTCGACCGCACGAGCTGCTGCAGGGGGTGCGAGGGGTCGAGGTAGGTCGCGGTGTCCCACCCGTTGACCGCGCACGCGAGGAGCATCGCGGCGTGCTTACCGGAGCAGTTCATGCGCACCCGTGAGCGCTGCTCGCCGTCGCGGATGAGGCGTTCGCGCGTGGGCTCGTCTTCGGGCCAGTCGACCGGGCACGCGAGGGCGCTCTCGTCGAGGCCCGCACGGGTCAGCAGGTCGCGAACGACGTCGACGTGCACGTCTTCGCCGGTGTGGCTGCCCGCGGCGATGGCGAGATCGGCGCCGTCGATGTCCGCACCGGCGAGTAGGCAGGCGAGGGCCTGCACGGGCTTGACCGTGGAGCGGGGCAGGATCTGCTCACCGCTTCCGGTCTGCCAGGCCACCGATCCGTCGGCCGCCAGGGCCGCGATCGACCCGAGGTGGCGGCTCTCGACGACACCTGAGCGGATGACGACGGCGAGGTCGGCCAGCGGGGAGGGGACGGGGGGAAGGGACGTCATGGGTGGTTCTTTCGATGCCGGGGCGGAAGGGCGGGTCAGCGGTCGACGGGGGCGTTCGGGGTGGTGAGACCGGCCGGAGCGACCTTCGCGGGGGTCGCGAGGCTGCGGCGGCCCGGTCGCTTCTGCAGGCGGGCGGCGAGACCCGAGAGGCCGCCGTTGAGCGCGAGGAAGATCACGGTCACGACCACGAAGGTCTGGATGAGCAGGCCGTTGAAGCTCGACAGCACCTGGCCGCGGTACAGCAGCTCGGTGAACGCGACGATGTAGCCCAGCGAGGTGTCCTTCAAAAGGCTCACCAGCTGCACCACGAGCGAGGGCGCGACGAAGCGCAGGGCCTGCGGAAGGACCACCTTGCGGTCGACCTGCCAGCGGGTCATGCCGAGGCTGAGACCGGCTTCGGCCTGCCCGCGCGGGAGGGCGAGGACGCCCGCGCGGATGATCTCGGCGAAGGCTGCGGCATTGGCGATCGTGAGCGGGATG
This sequence comes from Microbacterium sp. SORGH_AS_0421, assembly GCF_030818635.1. Lineage (NCBI taxonomy): Bacteria > Bacillati > Actinomycetota > Actinomycetes > Micrococcales > Microbacteriaceae > Microbacterium > Microbacterium sp. SORGH_AS_0421. The sequence continues at coordinate 995,732 of NZ_JAUTAO010000001.1, read as the reverse complement.
ACGAGCTTCCACAGCACCGGGAAGTTCAGGCCGAGCTGGGGAAGGCCGAAGAGCATGAGGTAGATCAGCAGCAGCACGGGGACCGTACGGGCGATCTCGATGTAGGCGGTGCAGAGCCAGCTGATCCAGCGGACGCGGCTGAGGCGCCCGAGCGCGAGCAGCAGGCCGAGCACGAAGCCGAACACGGCGGTCAGGGCAGCGGCCTGCAGCGTGCCGAGCAGACCGACGCCGAGGTACTCCCAGATCGCGATGTCGAGGAACGGCAGCCAGCGGTCGCTGTCGAGCTGGCCCTTCGACGCGAACTGCACGAGGGCGAGGGCGATCAGACCCAGGATGACGACGGCGCTGACGACCGACCAGATGAGGATGCGTCGGCGGGTGCGGGGCCCCGGCTCGTCGTAGAGCGAAAGGGTGGAGGTCATCGGCGGATCCTCAGCTTCTTCTCGAGGCGGCCGGCGGTGAGGCCGATCGCCAGCGCGAGCACCATGTAGATGAGCCCCGCCGCGGTGAAGATCAGGATGGGCTGAGCCTCGACGAGGTTGAGCTTGTTCGCCGCGCTCGTCAGCTCGACGACGCCCACCGCGGCGGCCAGGGCGGTGTTCATGGTGAGGGCGATCATGACGTTGCCGATCGGTTGGATCGCGGCCCGCAAGGACTGGGGGATGACGAGCACGCGCAGCGTCTGACCGAGCGAGAAGCCCAGCGCCCGGCTGGCCTCGATCTCGCCCCGGCTCACGGTGTTCACTCCGCTTCGCACGGCCTCGGCGACATACGCCGCTTCGTAGAGAGTGAGCACGATGATGGCCGTCGGGGTCAGGGGCAGGAGGAATCCGGCATCCGGCAAGGCGAAGACCGCCAGCACCAGCAGCACCAGAAGCGGCACGTTGACGAAGAACTGCACGTAGGCGAAGGCGGCCCAGCGCAGCACCGGCACGGGGCTGATGCGCGCGGCGGTGACGAGCGTGCCCAGCACGATCGACCCGATGCCGGCCGAGACGGCGAGCAGGATCGTCGTTCCGAGCGCTTGCGCGATCGGTCCGGCGCTCGAGGCGAAGAAGTCCATGGGGTCCTCAGGAGAGCGGGAGGGAAGAGGGAGACCGGCGCCCGTCATGTGCGGAACGGGCGCCGGTCGGTCGGTGGCTCAGGAGCCGGGAACGCTGCCGATCGCGGGGGGAGTCGGAGCGCTCGTCTCGACTGCCGAGCCCAGGGTGGCGTCCCAGATCTTGGCCCAGGAGCCGTCGTCCTGGATCTTCTTCAGCCAGTCGTTGATGAACGACTTGAACTGCGCGTCGTCCTTCTTCAGGCCGATGCCGTACGCCTCGCTGGTGAAGGGCTGGCCGACGACCTTGATGCTCTTGTCGTCGATGGCGTGGCTCGCGAGCAGGGTGAAGTCCTGCACGTACGCGTCGCCGCGGCCCTGGGTCAGGGCCTGGAGGGCCTGCGGGTCGGTGGCGAAGCTCACGATGGTCGCGGTGGGCTGCTTCTCGGGCACGGCCGTGACGGCCGGGGTGTTCGCGCCGACGATGACGGTCTTGCCGCCCAGGTCGTCGATGCCGTTGATGTCGGTGTTGTCGCTGCGGACGGCGACGGCCAGACCCGACTCGAGGTAGGGGCCCGCGAAGTCGACCTGCTCGGCGCGCTTCTCGGTGATCGTGTACGTGTTGAAGACGACGTCGACGGTGCCGTTGGCGAGGAGGGCCTCACGCGTCTCGGATGCCGGCGGGACGATCTCGACGTTGGGCTCGCCCAGGATGTAGATGGCCAGCATCTTCGCGAGGTCAGCGTCGAAGCCCTGGACGTCTTCGGGGTTGGTGGGGTCCTGCTGCGACAGCAGGGGAGCGTCGAGGGCCTCCGCGACGATGAGCTTGCCGCGCGCCTTGATCTTGGCCATCGTCGAGTCCGGGATGAGGGCCGCGGCGTCGGCGACGGGGGCGTTGGCGTAGACCTCTTCGAGGCTGCTGGCCTTGGCCGAGGCGCTGGGGTCGGACCCGGGGACGGCCGCAGTGCCGGACGAGCACGCGGCGAGAGACGCGACCGTGGCCGCGGACGCCAAGAGGACGAGGCCTCGGCGAAGGATCGAGCGAGAGGAGATCACGGGTACTGCCTTTCGGTTGCTGGTGCGTGCGGCGCGAGCCGCGTCGGGGGCGGGGAGGATGTCAGTGGGCGAGGATCTTCGACAGGAACGCCCGCGCGCGGTCGCTCTCGGCGCGGGTGAAGAAGCGCTCGGGGGTGGTGTCTTCGACGATGCGGCCGTCGTCCATGAAGATGACGCGGTCGGCAGCACGCCGGGCGAAACCCATCTCGTGCGTGACGACGACCATCGTCATTCCTTCTTCGGCGAGCGAGGTGATCACGTCGAGCACCTCGCTGACCATCTCGGGGTCGAGGGCCGAGGTCGGCTCGTCGAACAGCATGAGCTTGGGCTTCATCGCCAGCGCGCGGGCGATCGCGGCGCGCTGCTGCTGACCGCCGCTGAGCTCGCCGGGAAAGCGGTCGGCCTTGTCGGCGATGCCCACGCGGTCGAGCAGGGCGAGACCCTCTTCGCGTGCCTTCTTCAGCGGCACCTTCGACACGATGCGCGGGGCCAGGGCGACGTTGTCGAGCACCGTGCGGTGCGCGAACAGGTTGAACGACTGGAAGACCATGCCCACCTCGGCGCGAAGGTCGGCGAGACCGCGGCCTTCGCTCGGCAAGGGCACGCCGTCGATCGTGATGGTGCCCGAAGTGATGGTCTCGAGACGGTTCAAGCACCGGCAGAGGGTCGACTTGCCCGAGCCCGACGGGCCGACGATCACGACGACTTCGCCGCGGGCGACGTCGAGATCGATGTCCTTGAGCACGTGGTGGTCACCGAAGTGCTTCTGCACCTCGCGGACCGCCACGAGGGGCGCCGCCACCGGGGCGGAGGGTGATGCGGGCGTCGACACGGGCGCAGATCCTTCCCGCGGACTCGCCGCGATGTCGGGTACAGCCGACGCGGGAGGAGATTTCCGCGTCGTTGGTGAAATCAAACTAACGACGCCATGTTACAGAGATAATTCGAGACAGATACTCCAAGTTTGGACTAAGCTGCAGGGGTGCAGCCTCAATCCGTCGCCCTGCCGTCCTTCAGCTCGCAGACCCTCGCGGTGCTGACGCCGTTGCGCACGGGCGCCGCACGATCGCGCGCTGAGCTCGCCGCACACACGGGGCTGTCCCCCTCGACCGTCACGGCACGCGTGGATCCGCTGATCGCGTCCGGTGTCATCGTCGAAGACGGCACCGACGACTCGCGAGGCGGTCGCCGACCCCGCCGTCTCGCCATCCGCGGCGACCTCGGCACGGTCGCCAGCATCGATCTCGGAGTCGAGCGCAGCACGGTCGGGCTCGTCGACTACGCCGGCGCCCCCCTCGCCCATCACCACCTCGTGCTGGATCTGGCGGAGGGTCCGGATGCCGTTCTGCGCCGCGTCGCAGAAGAGCTCGGCGCGCTGGCGAAGGCGAACGGCGCCCCCACGGTGACGGGCGCCGCGATCGCGCTGCCCGGGCCGGTGTCGGCGGAGACCGGCCGGCTCGTCGCGCCGTCGCGTATGCCCGGCTGGCACGACGTCGACGTCGCCGCCCTTCTCTCCGAGGTCCTCGGAGTGCCCGCCCTCGCCAGCAACGATGCAAATTGCATGGCGGTCGGCGAGCTCGTCGGTGGCGACCCCGAGGCGCTCAACCAGGTGTTCATCAAGGCCGGGTCGGGCATCGGTTCGGGGGTCGTCGCCGGAGGACGGCTCTACACGGGCAGGAGTGGGGCGGCCGGTGACATCAGCCACGTCACCGTGCCCGGGGCCGCGCCCGTTCCCTGCTCGTGCGGGCGCGTCGGCTGCCTGGATGCCGTGGCGAGCGGATCGGCTCTCACCCGCGCGGCGCAGGAGGCCGGACGCGACGTCTCGGATGTCGAGACCGTGATCGATCTGGCCCGTAACGGAGACGCTCTCGCCACCGGCCTGTTGCGCGAGGCCGGCAGTATGACCGGCGGAGTCCTCGCCACGATCGTCAACTTCTTCACCCCCGACCGCCTCGTCGTCGGCGGCTCGCTGAGCGCATCCGACGTCTTCATCGCCGCGATCAAATCCAAGCTCTGGGCCGACTGCCTGCCGATGGCGACGGAGAAACTCGAGGTCGCCGTGCCGCGTCACGCGCGCACGGGCGGCATCCTCGGCGCGGCGCGGCTGTTCCTCGACGCGGTGTTCCGGGACCGAGGCTGCACGCTCGTCGTTGCGGGTCTCGGCCCGCTCCTAGCCCGCGAGGGCCGCGTCTCCGTCGTCGCAGCCTCAGCCCGCCGAAACCACGTCCCAGTGCTCGCGGATCAACCCGCCGTCGACTCGGAACAGATCGGAAGCCAGCAGCGGGTCGTCGGGCTTCGCCCCGACGGCTTGCGAGAACGTCCAGACGATGTCGCCGTCCGACAGCGAGATGACCGACTGCTGCGCCGGGAACTGCACCCCGCTCGAGAAGAACTGCTTCAGTGCGGCGGTGCCGTTCGGGGCGACCGAGTTGTGTTGCAGATAGGCGGGGTCGAACGCGCGATCGAGGATCGATACGTCCTTGTCGCGGAACAGCGTGTCATACGCCGAGACGGCGAAGAGGCGGTTCTTCTCTTCCTGCTGCTCGGTCGGGGGCGCGGTGGGCCGCGACGGGCGGCGTAGGTCGCTGAACATCGTGTTCGTGTTGCCGCTGGCCGGGGTGCCGGTGGGAATCGCCTGGTCGAGCGACCAGTGCTCGACGATCTTGCCGTCCCGGAGGCGGAACAGGTCGACGGCCGCGTCGCCGCGGCGCTCGTCGCTCGGGTCGGGGGCGATCTGCCAGTGCACCGCGACCAGGTCTCCATCGGAAGCGGGGTGCTTGATCACGGCCTGCGCGCCGGGAATGCGGTCCCGGTCGGCCGCGAACTGGGTGAGGAGCCCCTCGGGGCCCGAGGCTGATCCGCTGCCGTGGGTCACGGCATCCGGAGCCACGAGCTGACCCGCGATCGCCCGAGCGAACGGGCTGTCGGGGTCGGTGAACGTCGTGGCGAAGAGCGTGCGGATGAGGCACGCATTGACCTCCTCGGCGCCGACGTCCTGTCGGTCGACGGCCGTCGCCGTGGACGCGGGGGCTCCGGTCGGCGAAGCATTGGCGGGCGCGGCCACGACGAGAACGCCGACGAGGGCTGCCCCGGCGACCAGGGCGGTCGCGCGGGTGATTCCGGGGGTGAAGGGGGACATGATCTTCTCCTACGCAGTGCGGATCGATGTGTCACCGTTGCGTCGACTCGTGGTCCTCTCGGCGACGGTGACCGGTGGAGACGCGAGCACGCGGTCGGCGGCTCGGCGCGCAGCGGCAGGATCGCAAGATTTCGCCACGCGCACACCTACGCACCTGATCGTCAGGTACTGACCCCGAGGTTGGATTCGTGGCGACGGCGGTCGAAGCTGGGCGGATTCATCAGCACCGCCGGCCGCTCAGACGTTGCGCGGCTCGCGGTCGGACGCCACCCGGTTGGCCGCACGACTGCCCAGGATCCCGCCCACGACGAGTCCCGCGATGATGACCACCGCCGTCAGGGCCGGATCGGCGTCCGCAAGAGCCGGGGCCGCCATCGGCAGAACCGCGACACCGACGGCCGCGAGGGCGAACACGGCATAGGGCAGCAGCGCGGCGCGGTGCCCGGCCCTCCACGCGGCGTCGCTCTGCTGGATGGCGGGAAGCCGGATGCCGACTCCCCAGCCCCTCGGGATGACCCCGCGCCCGCACAGGGCGAGGATCGGGATGAACGCGAGACCGACGACGGCGAGGACGATCGCCCCTGTGCTCATGGTGGCAGGATACGCCCGACATACACTCGCCGTCGTACGCTCCACATCATGTCCTCGTCAGCTCGCGCCCCGCGGCTCCTGCGTGCGTTCCGGGATCGCCGGGGCCTTCTGCTGGCGATCGTGGTCCTCGTCGTCGCGGTGGTCGCGGGGGCGAGTCTCACCAGCGCCAAAGATCACGCCGTGCACGATGCCGTCGCTCCCGTCGAGTGGCGCGAGGCCCCGGACGCAGCGGCGCCAGGGAGCGAGATGCGCATCCGTCTGCAGCGCGACGGCAGGGCGGAGGTCGTCGACGCCCCGCGCGGAGACGTGACGCGTCAGGACCGTGACGAGGCGCGGCAGAACCGCAACGGCCGTCGGCACCTGTGCTTCGCGCCCTCGGGGAAGGGCGTCTACACCCGGGCCCGCCACGTGGGAGGTCGTCGGCGAGTGGGGGATCCGGGTGCAGTTCGACGACTCGTCGCTCATCCTGCGCGCGGGCAGGGGCGGCTCCATCCTGCGCGACCCCGACTGGAGCAGCCCGCGCATGACCGCGTGCGGCGAGAACGGTAAGACCTGGCGGTTCGCGCGCGTCGACTGAGCACGGTGGTCCGCACCGTAGGCCGGATGCGGTCAGCCTTTCGGGACCTCGATGTTCACAGGCTCGCCCCACGCCGTGAACTGCTGCATCGTGGTGGTCTCGATACCGCCGAACGACCCCGTCTCTTGAATGGCGACGACGCGGTGTCCCTCGCCGAGCCACACGGTCATGTCTTTCACCACTACACCGGATGCCGAGAAGGAGCCGTCCGCACGTACCCGCCACGCGCGCACCTCTGTGCCGTCGGGCAGCGAGACGGTGTCTTGATCGGATTGCACCGTCCAACCGGGAGCGGCCGCGAGCAGCGCCGCGGCGGCCGAGGGATCGGCGAACGCGCGGTACGTCTGACCGATCGTGGCGGCGATGACCGCGCGGTAATCGCCGCTCGTCGGGTCGGCGCGCACCCAGGTGCCGTCGAAGCTCACCCACGCGTCGGCGGGCGTGAGCACGAAGTCCTGCGTGCCTTCGGAGCCGGTGACCGATCCCGCGGTCGCGGGTGCGTCACCGAAGACGAAATCGGCCTCGCCCGTCAGATCGGCCGACTGCAGATGCAGGTGGCCGCTGCCCGCGGCGCGGGAGTATGCGACCACGCACCCCGACAGCGCGTCACCGGTGACCGTCGCGTCCGCGATGAGATCGACGTCGTCGCACTCACGCGGTGACGAGACCGCGGGAACACCGCCGGGCGTCTGCGACGCGATCGCGGTGGGCGTGGCGGAGGCAGCTCCGGGGTCGCCGATCGGCGCGCACGCAGCGAGCAGCAGAAGGCCGACCGAGGCGAGAGCGAGCCCGGAGGCCTTCGTCGACGTTCGTCCCATGGCATCCACTTTAGGAAGACAGCGGTCGGGCGGGCCACCGCACGGCCCACACCGCCCCGGGCCGTGAAACGCTGGATCCGAAGGAGGGATCGCCATGACCGACCCCACACCCGCCGACCGGCTGCGCGCGGCCCTCGAGCACTCCGACGCCTCGGCCCGGCTGCAGGCGGCACTCGCCGCGGGGACACGCCCCGACGATCGCTACATCGACGTGCTCGTGGCGCGGTGCGCGGTCGAGACCGACTTCTTCGTACGCGACATGCTGACCTGGGCGCTCACGCGTCACGACCCCGCGCGCACGGTTCCGGCGCTGCTTCCCGAGGTGGGGTCCGAGATCCCTCAGGCGCGGAGCCAGGCCCTGCACACGCTGTCGAAGATCGGCGACCCGATCGCCTACACGGCGATCACGCGGGCGGTGCTGCGCGACAGACACCCCGAGGTGGCCCGGGCGGCCTGGCGGACGGCATCCGGTCTCGTTCCCGACGACCAGCGCGAAAGCCTCGCCGACGAGCTGTCGACGCAGTTCGGCCGGGGCGATCACGACACGCAGCGCAGCCTCAGCCGGGCGTTCGCCGCGATCGGCTGGCGCGCCGAGCCCACCGTCGAACGCGCGGCGGCCTCGCCGTACGACGTCGTCAGCGCGCACGCGCGCGCCACGGCGATCATCATGGACGACCCGGATGCCGACTTCGCCGCCGCCGCTGTCGAGGCCCGCCGTCTCGTGGCTCAGCGCGCGCTTGCGGTCGAGGAGTGAGCCTCGAGCTCAGTGGTAGTGCGTGACCCACGCCCACAGCGGCGGTCGGCGTCGTCGCGCGGACGTCTCCCGGGTCTGATGGACGGCGGCCAGAGCGGTCATGGGTTCGAGGTCCGCGGGGGTGGCGGCGCTTTCCACGGGCGCGGGACCGCTGCACAGCTCGGCCGCGAGGTCGGCCACCTCGCTCGCGGTCGGACGCCCCTCGGGGTCGGGGGCGGTCATGGCGGTGAGCAGCACCTCCCAGCCGTAGCCGAAGCGCTTCGGGACTTCGGGGTCGTAGTCGAGGGGCCCCAGCACGAGCTCCTGCATCGCCCCGCCACTGAGCGGGCCGTCGGCCGTGAGCATCTCCTCCGCGAGCAGACCCAGGGCGTAGATGTCGGATGCCGGGGTCGCGGGGTCGCCGCGCAGTCGCTCGGGCGGGAGGTACTCGGCATCCGGACGCGCCGGAGCGGTGGCGGGTCGGGCGCCGAGCACCTGGGTGACGCCGAAGTCGGCGAGAACGGCGGTGAAGGGGCGCGAGGCGGCGCGCTCGGGGCGTAGCAGCACGTTCGACGACTCGAGGTGCTGGTGGACGATGCCGACGTCGTGGATGACAGCGAGTCCGTCGGCGATGTCGTGCAGAAGGCCCGCCGCGAGATCGGGGGCGAGCGAGCCGTGGTCGTCGAGGTGCTGACGCAGCGTGGGCCCGGGAATGAACTCCATGACGAGGAGCCCGTGTCCCTCGCCGGTGAGGTGCGCGTCGTAGAGCGTCACCAGCGACGGGTGATCGAGGGCCGTGAGAATGCGCGCGGCCGCGAGCCGATGCCGGGGGTGGGCGGGCTCGTCCGGGTCGAGCGGGAAGACCTTCACCGCGACGTCGCGCGCGAGCACGTCGTCGCGAGCCCGGTATACCGTTTCCTCGCGGTCGGCGCCGAGGCGTTCGATCAGGCGGTATCGCCCACCGAACGCGCCGTCGAGCGACGGCAACGTGGGCGTCTCGCTGCCCATGGCGTGCCCGCCCGGGGGACGATTGCGGTGAGGGGGGAACTCAGACAGTGTCGTCACACGAGAGGGTCGCCGTTGTCGCTGGTGCGACGGGTGGTGACGCGCTGGCCGCTGGCGGGATTGATCGTCGAGCGGCTCACCGACTCGGTGGAGCGACGGCGGAACACCAGGACCAGGCTGATCAGGAAGACCACCACGCCCGCCGCCATGAGGATGTACCCGATCGTCTGGAGATTCGCCACGCCGCCGAGGTCGAGGTTGACCGCGAAGGCCAGGATGGCGCCGATCACGAAGAGGGCGATGCCGCTGCCGATGCCCATGGGAACTCCCTCGTTGCTGTGCTCGTCTAGGGGCGGCGGCCGATGAGGCGGACCTTCACCGGTGCCGATCGCTCACACGCTACTGAGCGAGCGGTTTTCCCCGCGACCGATGGCGCGGCGCATTCTCGGGGTGCATAATGGACGACCTTCAGCGACGGATCGACGCTTTCGCGGCGCTCGGGGGCCGCGGTCGACTTCAGATTGTCGACCTTCTCGCCTTCGGTGACATGTCGTCGAGCGAGATTGCGATGGCGCTGGGTATGAAGTCGAATCTCGTGGCTTTCCGCACCAATGTGCTGCATGAGCGCGGAATCGTTCGCCGCGTTCGTTCGGAGTCCGACGGCCGCCGCACGTATTTGCAGTTGATTCCCGAGGCGTTCTCAGCTCTTGCGGCCGCGGACGCCGCCGTCGAAGGTCGGGTCGTCTTCGTCTGCACGGCCAATTCTGCGCGGTCGCAGCTGGCGCAGGCGATCTGGGCGGAGCACAGCGGCATCCCCTCCGCCTCGGCAGGAATGCACCCGGCCGACCGCGTGAACCCGGGCACTCTTGATGCGGCGACCCGCCACGGCATCTCTCTGGATCCGGATGCCGTTCCCCGCGCGCTCGAACAGGTGGCCCGCCCCGGCGACTTCCTCATCAGCGTCTGCGACCAGGCGCACGAGCAGATGAAAGGCCGCGACGACGTGCATTGGTCGATTCGCGACCCCGCGAAGAGTGGCAGCGTCGAGGCGTTCGACATGACGGTCTCCGAGCTGCGCGCGCGTATCGGGCGAGTGGCCGCGCAGCCCGTCGCGGCGTGAACCTGAGGCGTTACATCGGTCACGGAACCGCCCGCACGGGTTGGTGTCCCGACGGCGGTTGAGGTGCGGGGTGATGGTCTGGCGTTTCGAGCCATCACCCCACGCCACAAGGTCACCGCCGGTAGTCAGGGCTACGGCGCTGTTCTCTCCAGCTGAGACAGCGCTGACGGTGATATCCGCCACGGCGGTGGGGTGCACCCCGAGGAGGGCCAGTGAGGAAGACCCGGAAGTTGCCTCGACTTGTTCGGCTTTCGCTCGAAGGGGAACGGAGACCGGGAACGTAGCGTCTTCAGCGCCGCCGGTGTGAGACGTCATTCGCCTTGGCCCACGTCTGCGACAACGCGGACGACCACGACACCAGGTTGGCTTTCGAGCTGTGGCTGTCAAGATCTTCCACGTCACATGAGTCGGAACGGGAAAAGCGCGAGGGTGGGCGAGAAGCGCGTCATCTACCTTCGGAGAGGTGTCGTCTCCCCTCAGCGGGCCGCCCGGGTGCGGTTCCGGGGGGAGCAGAAGTGGGTCCTTGCGCAGTGCGACGGCGAAGGCGCGCTCCTGCCGGGTCGAACGCGCGGACGCCAGCCGGTGCTGGCGCCCGCGCGTGGGATCAGGAGGGGAAGGGCGCGCCGGCCTGGATGGCGTTGACGACGAGGCTGAACGACACGGTCTTGCCTTGCGCGGTGTTGTCCGTGTTTTCGGGAAGAAAGGCGCGGAGCTTGATCACGGTGGTGTCGCCGGCGGCGAGTGAGGAGGTGCTCGGGATGGCCTTCCCGCTCATCGATCCACCGATGCTGCCCTGGGTGGACCAGGTCGCGCCGCCGTCGAGGCTGTACTGCACGTAGACAGACTTGGAGAAGTTCGTCACCTCGGAGGCGTTGATCGTGGCCTTCCAGTCGACCGCTGCCGTTCCGGTGTTGCGGACGTTGATGTTGAACATCTGGGCCTTGGTGCCGAGGTCCTAGTACGCAATCGGGAGGACGTTGGTGAACGCCAGTGCGGCGACAGAGTTCGAGTCGTCAGCGAAGTTGCCGATGGCAACCGTGCCGGCGGCGAGGGTGTTGTCGGTGACGGTTTTTTCAGCGGTGAAGTATGCGCCGGTGGCGACCGTGCTGCCGAGGCCGATGGTGAGCAGGGCGAGCGACGCGGCGAAGAGCTTCTTCTTGGAGAAGGAGCGCTTGGGAATGGACATCAAGACTTCCTATTTACCGCGATGAGTGGTGGATAAACCTGCGGAAACACCTGCGGGATGAGAAATGCGCGTAGGCAGCGCGGGGCTTCATTACGAGGACGGAGCGCCGGCCTGGATTCCATTCACATTCAATGTAAAGGTGAGCTGCGTGCCTTGGATGCTGTTGGATGCGTTGGATGGAAGCCAGACGCGGAATCCGACCACTTGATACCTGCCGGCCGCGATCGGGGACGGCGACGGTATCTTCGTTCCGCTCAGCGCGCTGACGCTCACCGCATCCGACCAGGCGCCATTTCCGATCTGGTACTGAATTCGGGCCTGGCTGGCCAGGGCGTTCGACGAAGTGAGGCTGTAGGACGCGTTCCAGTCGATGTCGACGGTTCCCGAGTTGTCGACGAAAACAAGGAAAGTCTTCGCCTTGCTGCTGATGTCGCTATCGGCAATGGGGATGAGGTTGGTGACGGATACCGCTGCGGAGCCCGAAGTCATTTCTCCGAGCTTCACGGTCGCGGAACTCAACGTGTTGTCGCTCACCGTCTTGTTGGCCGTGAACCATGCGCCCGTGGCGGCTGTGCTCCCCATGCCTACGCTCAGCAGAACAAGTGACGCGAGAAGGATTCTGCGCCGAGTGAAGGCGCTGGGACGAGGAGGCATACGTTTCCTTCGGAGCTGGGTGGGGAGGGCCCCGATAGGGGGCGGTGTTCATGACAAGGTCTGCTGTGCCGCTGGATGAGGGGGCGGGGAGACACCCCGTCCCTGGAGCTCGTTCCCCGCTCACATCGGGAACGAACGGTGCCTTACCGTAGTAAACGGATCAAAACGGACTTGGATGCACCATAGCCCACGTAAGTAGCCTGCGACAAGACGCTTCTGTGCGTGGCCGGTATCCGGGCCGCGGTGGTGCGCGCAAAACCCCACGGATCGGGCCCTTTCCGTTGACTTGCCACGTCCACTGTGACGAGCTCGTTACCTCGGGCCTCGAGTGATCGACGCGCAGCGTGGTGGATCCTCATAGGCGGGGATCGGTTCCGGACGGGATTCGGCCGCGTGCGAGGGATGCCGCTGCCGTCAAGCCTCGGCCCCTTTCAGGCGTTTCTTGACACTCGACGAGTACCTTCTACGGGTCGGTGTGGACTCGTGCGCCCGCACGGGTCGCTGACCGCCGGCGCGAGCGACGACACGGAGGCGATGACCATCAGCACGATGACGGCACCCGCACCCCTCGTCACCCCCACGGCATCCCGTCCCGCGAACCCCGCTCGCCACCTGCCGTCGCTCACGGGGCTCCGCTGGGGCACGGCCATGCTGATCTTCGGCCACCACCTCATGGCGGTGGAGTACTTCGGTGGGACGGCGGGAACGGTCTGGGCGTTCCTCTTCGAGGCCGGGAAGACCGGCGTCACCCTCTTCTTCATCCTCTCGGGCTTCGTGCTCGCGTGGGGCTACAAGCCGCGGCAGAGCGCCGGATCGTTCTACTGGCACCGCTTCGCGCGCATATACCCCCTGCACGTGGTCGGCGTCGTCCTCGCGATGATCGCCGCGTCGACCCTCGTGCCCGAGATCCGCACCGACGGCGCGGCGCCGCTCGTCGCGAACGTCTTCCTCGTCAACGGCTGGGTGCCTGACTGGTGGCAGGCCGGCAACCCCGCGAGCTGGTCGCTCGTGTGCGAGGCCTTCTTCTACCTGAGCTTCCCGTTCCTCATCCGCCCCCTCGTGCGCCTGTCGAGCCGCGCGCGGGGCGTCGTGGTCGTGGCATCCCTCGTGCTCGTCGCCCTGGCCCCGCAGATCGCCGCGGTGTCTCCGGTGCCGATGGCGGCGGCATCCACTCCCCTCCTGCGCCTGCCCGAGTTCGTGCTGGGCGTCACCCTCGCGCTGGTGCTGAAGAGCGGGGCATGGATGCCGCTGAAGCTGCGCTACACGGTCCCGCTCGCCGTCGTGGGCTACGCCCTGTCGGAGGCGCCTCCGATCCCGGGCACCGACATCCACCCCGGTCTCGCCGCGACCGTCGGGTCGTTCGCTCTGCTGGTGGCCTCTCTCGCCGCCGCCGACGCCCACGGGCGGTCGACGTTCCTCGCGCGTCCGCTGTGGCAGGAACTCGGTCGGGTGTCGTTCGCGTTCTACCTCGTGCACCTGCTCGTGATCGCGTCGGTGTCGTCGTCGTGGCCCGACGGTCACCCCCAGCTGCCCTGGCGGCACGCGGTGCTGCTTGCGCTCGCCGCTTTCGCGATCGCGCTGGCGATCGCGTGGGTGCTGCACCGGGCGGTCGAGATCCCGGCGCAGAAGTGGCTGCTGCGGTACGACCGGTCGCGCCATGTGTCGGAGGGCACGGGCGCTTCGGTCGGGGGAGAGGCGCGCGCGTCGACTGCCGCTTCCCCCGCCTCCCGCTAGGCTCGCAGGATGTTCGGGGCGCACATGTTGATCCTCCTGCTCACCTGGGGTGTGGCCCTGGTCGCGATCGGCGCGGTGCTGTACGTCGCCGTGCGTCTCGCGGTGCTGCACGCGCTGAAGGCGCACACCCGCTGGGTCGAGTCCGGGCAGCGCTGACGAGGCGCCCGACCGCTCTGGGGGGCCTGCGTCGAGAACAGGGGATTCGCTGAGAACAGGCCGTTTCACGGCGAATCGTCCTGTTCTGGTGGCATCCCCTGTTTTCGTGAAGCGGCGGTCCGGGCCGCGACACGCCCGGCCCACCGATCGTCCAGATTCGCCTCGGTACACTTCCCTGTGCCCGAAACACAGCTGAACCCCGACCGCGATGCCGCGCGGGCGGTATCCATCGATCCGACCGAGCTCGAGATCGCGCTGCGCGTCATCGACGCCGCGTCCTCGCTCGACCCCGAGGATCCCGCGTACATCGCCCTGCGCCGCCAGACCGGCAAGCTCTACAAGGACGTCAAGCGCCAGTCGCGCAAAGAGAAGCGTCAGCGCATCGCCGAGGCTGACCGCGCGGTCGTGGCCGCGACCGCCACGGGCGCCGCCGACCGCATCGACGACGAGACGCGCGGCATCCCGCTGGCCGCTCGCACGTCCATGCCCTTCGCCGGAGAACTCATCAAGGCCCGCGCCTGCTACATCTGCAAGCAGGATTACACCCTCGTCGACGCGTTCTACCACCAGCTCTGCCCCGACTGCGCGGCCATGAGCCACGCCAAGCGCGACGCCCGCACCGACCTCACCGGCAAGCGGGCCCTGCTCACCGGCGGCCGCGCGAAGATCGGCATGTACATCGCGCTGCGGCTGCTGCGCGACGGCGCGCACACGACCATCACCACGCGCTTCCCGCGCGACGCGGTGCGCCGCTTCTCGTCGCTGCCCGACAGCGCCGAATGGATCCACCGGCTCAAGGTCGTCGGCATCGACCTGCGCGACCCCGCCCAGGTGATCGGGTTGGCGGAGTCCGTGGCATCCGAGGGTCCTCTCGACATCCTGATCAACAACGCCGCGCAGACGGTTCGGCGCTCTCCGGGGGCCTACAAACCCCTGGTGGATGCCGAGCTCGCACCGCTGCCGGACGGGCCCCTGCCCGAGTTGGTCACCTTCGGCCACACGAACGACGCCCACCCGCTCGCCCTCGCGCAATCCGTGTCGGCGCACCCGATCCTCGCGTCGGCCGCGCGCACCGCCGACGAGCTGACCGCCGAGGCGATGGCCGCGGGGTCGTCGTCGCTCGAGCGTCTGGCCGCCGGTACGGCCATCGACGCGGGTGGGCTCGTGCCCGACGAGGACCGCATCAACAGCTGGACGCAGCACGTCGACCAGGTCGAGCCCCTCGAGATGCTCGAGGTGCAGCTGGCCAACATGACCGCGCCGTTCCTGCTCGTCAGCAGACTGCGCCCCGCGATGGCGGCGTCGACCGCGCGCCGCAAGTACATCGTCAACGTCTCAGCGATGGAGGGCGTCTTCGGTCGCGGGTACAAGGGCCCCGGCCACCCGCACACGAACATGGCCAAGGCCGCACTGAATATGCTGACGCGCACGAGCGCGCGCGAGATGTTCGAGTCGGACGGCATCCTGATGACCGCGGTCGACACCGGCTGGATCACCGACGAGCGCCCGCACTTCACCAAGGTGCGCCTCGCCGAGGAGGGTTTCCACGCCCCGCTCGACCTCGTCGACGGCGCGGCGCGCGTGTACGACCCGATCGTGCGCGGTGAGGCCGGCGAAGACCTGTTCGGGATCTTCCTGAAGGACTACAGCAAGGGCAGCTGGTAAGGCGCCGCGGGGTGGGCGCGGGGCGTGCCCGGCGCCCGCTCCGGTGCCGCGCCCGGTCCGGCTCGGTCCGGCCCGGTTGAGTGTCCAAAACACCCGGACGACTTTCGAATCCGTCCGGGTGTTTTGGACACTCAACGCGCGTCCGGGTCGCGAGGGCCTCAGGCGGGCAGGAAGTACTCGCGGGCGAGAGGGGCGATCTCGAGACCGGATGCCGTGGCCGCGGTGACCCAGCGGAGCTCGGCGATCTCGGCATCCGGTGTCGGCTCCTGCTCGCCGATGTCGACGCGGAAGACCTCGGCCACGACCTCGAAGCCCGGTTCGTTCGCCGCGCTCGCGGCGTAGGAGCCGAGGGGTTCGAGCAACGCGGGGTCGACGCGCAGGCCGACCTCCTCAGCCAGTTCGCGCGCGAGCGTCTCGGCGGGCGTCTCGCCGACCTCGGGCTTGCCGCCGGGCTGCATGAACGCCGTCGTGCCGGCCTTGCGAACGAGCAGCAGGCGCCCCTCGGCGTCGGTGATGACCGCGGCCGAAACGTGGATACGGCGCGGGGAAGTGGCATCCGGGATCACCTCGGCACGCTAGCACCCGGGAGCCGCCCTCCCGGCGCGGAGGGGGCGTGGGCATAGGCGTTGAGTCGGCGTGGGCGTGGGCATAGGCGTTGAGTGTCCAAGAAACCCGGACGTTTTGCGGAATCGTCCGGGTGTTTTGGACACTCGAGTGGGAGTGGGATGTCTCGCCCTCATCGCTCGGCGGTGTCCGGTCGGTCCTGAGCGGCCTCCCGACCGACGAAGGCGGATGCCAGCACGTCGACGACGTCGTCGAGGGCCTGCTCGTCGTGACTGCTCAACCACCACTCGACCAGCCCGTCGACGCTCGCGCGGAGGGCGGCGGCGACGATCGGCGTGGGGGTGTTCAAGGTGCGCCCGGTCGCGTCCGACCACCGCTCGATGCTCTGGGCGATGGCCCGCACGCTCGCCTCGATCTCGCTCTGCGCCGCGGCGCGCAGTTCGGGATGGGCGCGGGCGGATGCCGTGAGCTCGCTCACCACGCGGTACTCGCTCTCGTGGCGGCGGAGATCGCGGGCGAGGCCGTGCAGGGAAAGGCGCACGGCCTCGGCGAACCCGTCCAGCGGCAGGTCGTCGGCCCAGACCGCGTCGAGCGCGCGCTGCGACGCGCGGTGGAGCACGGCCTCGACGAGGGCCTGCTTCGACCCGAAGGCGTAGGTGACCACACGGTGGGCGACGCCCGCGCGCTCGGCCACCCGTCGCAGGCTCAGCGCGGATGCCCCCGCATCGGCGACGACCGAGAGCGCGGTGTCGAGCAGGCGCTCTCGACGCTCCTCGAGGGGAAGGTAATCACGAGTGGGGGCCTCGGTGTTCACGGCGTTCTCCAAGCGATCGGGGCGGTCGAGTCTCGCATACTGAATATATCCACCCGGACCAATTGGAGGTCGAGATGACCGAACTGCACGTCACCCCCGCTCGCGAAGCCGACCTCCCCGCCGCCGCGGCCGTGCTCGCGCACGCATTCCGCGACGACCCCGTGATGGCCGCGATCGTGCCCGGAGGGCGCCGCCTCGAGCGGCTCACCACCCTGTTCACGGCCATGCTCCGCGGTGCCCCCTTCGAAACCGGCAGCGTCGACCTCGCCCGCCGCGCCGGCGGCGACGAGATCCTCGGGGTCGCCGCGTGGGAGGGCCCCGGCGCGCCGTCCCTGCCCTGGCGTCAGATCCCCGGGTACCTGTCGGCGCTCGGCCTCGCCGGTGTCGTCCGGGCCGCCGCCCTGTCGTCGCGGTTGGCCCGCCACCGTCCTCGCTCACCGCACTGGTACCTGGCGCAGATCGGCGTCTCGCCGAAGGCTCGAGGACTCGGCGTCGGCGGCGCGCTCCTGCGCTCCCGGCTCGAGACTCTCGACGTCACGCGAGAGGCCGCCTACCTCGAGTCGTCGACCCCCGACAATCGTCGGCTTTACAGCCGCCTCGGCTTCGAAGAGATCGCCCCGATCCGCGGCATCCGCGGGGCCTCTCCGATGGCGATGCTGCGCCCGTCCGCTCCCGCCCGGCAGGCGGTGCCCGCTCGAGCGGTCTGACGAGGGGCCCGGGTAAGCGTCTCGACGTCGAGCGTCCACGAAGTCCGCTCAGGCGCCGAGGAATAGACTGGATGCCATCGACACCGTCTCTCCGGGACCCTCCGTGACCACTCCTTCTTCCGAGCGAGCCTTCGACGTTCGCCACGTGCAACTCGCGCGCGCCCTTTTCGCCGCTCTCGCCGCGGTGATGGTCACCTTCTCGTCCGACCATTCCGCCCCTCTCGGGCTGGGCGTGTTCAGCGGATTCGCGATCGCGACCGGACTCGTCTTCGCGCTGTCGGTGTGGCTCGTCCACCCGCGGGGTGAGCGCCTGACGCCCGCCCTGCTCGCGGTCGTCTCGCTCGTCGCGGGCATGGTCGGCAGCGTCGGCAGCTGGCGCACGACGGGCGTGTTCTTCGGGGTCGTCATCGCCTGGGCGCTGCTCTCGGGCGCCGTCGAGCTGGTCGGCGCCCTGCGCCAACGAAAGACGGTCGGGGCCGCGGGCGCGCGCGACGGCGTGCTCATCGGCATCCTGAGTCTCGTGCTCGGAGTCGTGCTGATGCTCCCGATCCAGCAGTACGCGCTCGACTACAGCATCGCCGGGGCGGGTTCGTTCACGCTGACCGGTATCACCATCGCCGTGGGACTCTTCGGCGGGTACGCGGCGGTCGTCGCCGTGTTCCTCGCGATCGCGGGGTTCTCTCCGCGTCGCCCCGAGCCCGTTCCGGCCGTACCCTCCGAGGAGGCCGCGTCATGACCGACAAGCCCACCACCCGCCGCGATCTGATGAAGCCCGTCCAGCTTCTCGGTCTGGCTTTCATCGCCGCGCTGTTCGCCGGCTTCGTCACGCTCATGTCGATGGGTTTCTTCCAGACGCGTCCCGCCGACGAGATCCAGCGCGCACTGATCGTGGCGCTGGTCGCGGCCGGCGCGACGTTCATCGTCACTCTGGTTTCGCTCGCGCTGTTGCTGCTGGTGGTCGACCCCACCAAGGTCACCTCGACCATCGATCGCCCGCTGCTCCTGCCGAAGGATGCACCGGATGCCGACTCCTCCAGTGCCCCGACCACGCCCGAGGCTCCGCGCGCCGACGACGGCCCCGTCGAACCCCGGGCGTAACGCCTACCGACGCGGGTCGATCATCGTCATGCCCGCGGGGGAGGCCGAGTCCATCGTGGGGAGCAGACCGGCGGCGTCGTCGAGTCCGACGACCCGCTCGATGAGTTCCTGCGGGCGCAGGGCGCCGCTCTCGATGAGCGACAGCATCTCGGGGTAGGCGACCGCGGCCATGCCGTGGCTGCCGAGCAGGTCGAGCTCCCACGCGATCACGCGCGCCATGGGCATCGGGGTCTCGCCATCGGCGGTGGGCAGCAGGCCGATCTGCACGTGCCGGCCGCGACGGCGAAGGCTCAGCACGGCATCGCGGGCCGTCTGCGCGCTGCCGACGGCGTCGACCGAGACGTGACTGCCGCCGCCGGTGAGCTCGTGCACGGCTGCGGCGATGTCGGAACCGTCGGCGAGTAGCGTGTGCTCGGCACCGAGTCTCTCGGCGGCATCGAGGGCCGCGGGGGTGCGGTCGACGGCGATGACGCGCGCGCCGAGGGCGGCACCGATCATCACGGCGCTCAGCCCGACCCCGCCCGCTCCCACGACGGTGATCCACTCGCCGGCCTGGGCCCTGGCCCGACCGGTCAGCGCGCGATAGGCGGTGGCGAAGCGGCAGCCCAGGGCCGCGGCGGCCTCGAACGAGACGTCGTCGGGAATGCGCACGACGTTGGTGTCGGCCGCGCGCAGCACGACGCGCTCGGCGAAGCTGCCCCACTGCGTGAAACCGGGCTGCTGCTGGTCGGGGCACACCTGCGCGTCGCCGCCGCGGCACCACTCGCACACGCCGCACCCCATGACGAACGGCACCGTGACGCGGTCTCCGACGCTCCAGCGGTGCACGCCCTCGCCGACCTCGACGATCACCCCCGCGAGCTCGTGTCCCGGCACGTGCGGGAGAGCGACATCGTCGTGCCCGACCCACGCATGCCAGTCGCTCTTGCACAGGCCGGTCGCGTGCACCTCGACCACGACCCCGCCCGCCGGCGCGCTCGGTTCCTCGACCTCGCGCACCTCGAGGGCTTCGGCCAGGGCATCCATGATCATCGCGCGCATGGCATCCATTCTCCCGCGTGTGCCCGGCGCTCCCGCGCTCCGTGCGGTCGCTCACCTCGGGTGAGTCGTCGCGCGGCGGGCGGTGACGCCGCGTTCGCCCCTTGAGTGTCCAAAACACCCGGACGTTCCGAAATTTTGTCCGGGTGTTTTGGACACTCAAGTGGGTAGGCGGCGCGCGGCCTGCGCGGCGCGCGCTGCCTTCGCTGGGCGGTCGGTGACGCGTCGTCTGCCCGTTGAGTGTCCAAAACACCCGGACGTTCCGAAATTTCGTCCGGGTGTTTTGGACACTCGCGAGGTGCGCGGCGGGGGAACGCGCGCACCCGGTCAGGCGCGGCGGCGGCGTGCCCCGAGCAGCGCGGCGCCGAGAGCCGACAGAGCCAGGGCCAGGATGCCGAGAACCACGGGCGCCTCCGAGCCTGTGACGGCGAGACCGCTGGCGGTGCCGCCGTCCGAGCTCCCCGGCCCGCCGATCGTTCCCGCGGGAGCACCGGGCGTGCCGGAGCCCGTGCCGGGGCCCGTGCCGAAACCGTCGCCGTCGCCCGGGGCGGTGCCCGCTCGCACCGTGACGGTCACGGACTGCACCTGTTCGCGGTTGCCCGCCACATCGGTCGAGCGGAACTGCACGACGTGGTCGCCGGCGCCCGTGAGGGTCATGCGGGAGCCGGCGGTCCATGTGGTTCCGTCGAGCGAGTACTCGGTCAGGGCAACGCCCGAGGTGGCATCCGTCGCCGCGAACACCACCGTGGCTTCGGTGGGGGCCAGAGCCTGGAACACCGCGGCCGGCTGCATCAGGCGCCGCAGGGTCGAGGGCTCCTCGACCGAGGCCGCGGTGGTCGGGGCGGCGGTATCGATGCGGACGGGCAGGGATCCGGCGACCTCGGGCACCTCACGGCCGTTCCACAACGCGCGGTAGTCGACGGTGTGGTCGCCGTCGGCGGTGATTGTGAAGTCGAGGTCGTCGCTCCACGCCCCGCTGTCGAGGCGATGCTGCACGACGACGTCGCTGTTGCCGTCGTGGTACAGCGAGACCGAGACGGGAGCGGTGGTGTGCCAGCCCGAGGCGTTCGGGGCCGTCTTCACTGCCGGGTCGATGTGCACGATGCCGCCGGCCTCGGGCACGAAGATCTCGGGGATCTTGAGATACGACCCGGGGGTCGCGAAGGTGAGGCGCAGACCCGTGGCGAGGACCTTCGGGAACGACAGCGTCGTCTCGGTGCCGTTCGTCACGGTGGGCGCGTCACCCGTGAGAGGCAGCAGCTTCCACTGGTTCTCGTGGTAGTCCCGGTACTCCAGCGAGACGCCGGCGATCGATCCCTCGATGTTCGTGAAACGCACCTCGTTCAGGCGGTGGATCTCGAACGTCTCCATCGTGAAGGTCGCGGTGTCCTTGTAGCCCGCGTCGGTCCAGGTCGACCATGCCGTCCCCAGTCGGCCGTCGCACGCGTTCGAGGCGGGCATCGTGGCCCACTTCGTCTGGTGGAAGGATGCCGACACCTGGGCGTCGCCGCCGCGGCACACGTTCGCGGCCGAGGCGTCGCCCCACACGTCGACCTCCGAGATCGACTGCCACGTGTTCGCCTCGCTCGTCAGACGCAGTCGCAGAGCGCTCGCTGCCGGAAGCGTCCGGGCGTTGATCACGGCCGTGGGGGCCGGGGTGCTGGCATCCTGAGCGAGGGTCGCCTCGACCGCGGTGTCCTTCCACGCGCCGGCCGGGTCGCGGTACTGCACCTGGATGCGCGAGGGCCAGGTCGCGGTCGAGCCGTCCTTGTACGTGTGCACCACGATCGAGTCGAAGGTGCGGTCCGTACCCCAGTCGAACTGCAGCCAGCTGTCGCGCGGATAGCCGTTGCCGGTCCAGTCGTCCCAGCCCTTGGCCGTGGGATTGTCGTCGGTGAGCGTGCCGACGAGGTCGTTGCGGCTCGACGCGGTGACGGTCGCCTCGGGGGCGATGTCGGCGACGCCGGGCTCGGCGACGGTGATCGTGCGCTGGAACGTGCGACCGGCGGTGAAGCTTGCGTCGGCGGCGAGAGTGCCGGTGATGGTCTGGGGGCCGAGCGCGCTCGTGTCGATCGTCGACCACGTGACGGCGACCGGGGCGGTGCCGGCGGAGGTGGTGATGGGGACGCTGGCCGGCAGCTGCGGGGTGGCGCCACGTCGGACGTTCTGGGGGAGCGCGGCGGTGTCGGCCTTCCAGGTGCCGTGACCGAAGCCCTTGTCATCCCAGTAGGAGGCATCCCAGCCGTCGCCGTAGCGCGCGGGATCCTCCGCCGCGGGGTTGTGCATCTCCAACCGGCCGTTCTCGCCCACGGTGAGCGGGAGCCAGACGTAGGTCGAGTCGGACTTTCCCTCGTTCCAGCGATCGCCCATGTAGACGAACTTGCCGGGCTCGAGCTCGAACACGTTCGTCGTCTGCGAGCCGAAGGTCGAGCGGCGCACGTCGCCGATCGAGAGCAGGCCGTCGCCCCCGTCGGGGATGGCGTCGTACGAGACGGTCTCGTTCACGTCGTTCGCATCGACACCGCGGATCCACGTGCCCATCAGGTTCTTCGTGGTGTAGTACGTCTGCGGGTTGGGTGCCCAGCCGGTCGCCCCGGAGGTGACGACGCTGTAGGTGCCGTCGCGCTCGAAGATCGCGGGGGCCTCGAGGTGGCCGCATTCCTTGACGATCTGGAAGTCGGTGCCGCGCTTCGGCGCATCGGGCGTACCGTCGGCGAACACGTAGGGGTACCGGCCGTCCTCGGAGTACTGGTTCACGTCGAGGGTGTCGCGGTCTGTGGTGTGCGTGACGTTCGTGTAGCTGTCGTCGAGCGCGGCGATGTAGAGGCTGTAGTTCTCCTCCGACGAGTACGAGATGTACGCCTTGCCGTCGTCGTCCTGGAACACCGTCATGTCGCGCGCCTGACCGGGAACCGCGTACGGCGTGCACGCCTGGTAGTCGGTGCGGTTGGGCATGCGGAAGGCGCCCGTCATGCGGAAGGGCCCCGCGGGGGAGTCCGAAACGGCGACCGCCGCCATCGATCGGGCATAGGTGCTGCCGCCGGGTTCGATGCGTCCGTCGGCGTGCCACCACATGACCCACTGACCGGTCTTGTCGTTGTGCAGCACCTTCGGGCGCTCGAAGATCGCCGTGTAGTCGGAGTTCTGCGTCGAGTTCAGGTGGTAGGCCAGGGCATCGATCTTCTCGGTGCGGGGCTGGCCGTTCTCGTCGACGGTGTCGTAGAGGTCCTCGAAGTAGGGCGTGAGCAGGTCGTCGCGCGTCGAGATGCTGCGCAGGGCGTCTCCGAGGTTCGTCCAGTTCTTGGCATCCGTCGACCGGTAAACCGCCACGCCGGGGCTGTTCCAGTAGCCGTTCGTGCGGTCTTCGCCGTACCAGTAGTAGACGGTCTGGCCGTTCTCCTCGGTCGTGACGACCTGCCCGCCGTGCGCCTGGATGTGCCGGCCGTCGGTGTCGAACCACTTCGGCTGGAAGTAGTCGGTCGCGCCGGAACCCGGATCAGCGAGCGGCTGGAAGGTCGTATACGTGGCGGGTGGGTCGATGCGGGGGACGCCGTCGTTCGGATCGGTCGGGACGCCGGCTGCCGCGCTCGCCGCGAGGGGGGATGCCAGGGCGGTGGCGAGCAGAGCGGCCGTGGCGGCGGCCAGCAGGCGTGAGGTGAGCGGGCGTCGAGGCGTCATTGCGTCTGTTCCGATCCGCGCCGCGACGGTGCGGCGCTGGGCGACCCGGGGGTCGAGGGGATGTTGACGTCAACACTATGGGCCGGCGGTGCGCGGCGTCCAGGGGGATTTGCGTGGACGCTGGCCGGGGGCGGCGCATCGCTCGCCGCCCGCGCACCCACGTCGAGTGTCCAAAACACCCGGACGTTTTCAAATTTCGTCCGGGTGTTTTGGACACTCAACAGGACGGCGGGCGACGCGACGCGCGGAGCCTGGCGCGGGGACACGCGAAGGCGCGACGCGGCCCCACGTCACGACGTGAGTGTCCGAGAAACGCCGTCGGCGCGGGGGCCGACGCGGCGTGTCTTGGACACTCGACGGAGGGGGCGCGTTCCCCGCAGCGCGTTACAGCGCGTCGACCACCCGCGACGCCAGCCCCGCGTACGCGGCGGGGGTCAGCGCGAGCAGGCGCTCTTTCGCGGCGTCGCCGATGTCGAGGCCGCGCACGAACTCGGCCAGCTCGGCCCCGCCGACGCGGCGGCCGCGCGTGAGGTCCTTGAGCAGCGCGTAGGGGTCGGTGATCTGCGAGCGGCCCGCGGCGATCTCGGCGCGCACGACCGTCTGGATCGCCTCGGCGAGCACTTCCCAGTTCACGTCGAGGTCGGCCAGCAGCACGTCTTCGGCGAGCGAGATCTCGGTCAGGCCACGCTGCAGGTTGTCGAGCGCGAGCAGCGAGTGGCCGAAGGCGACGCCGATGTTGCGCTGGGTCGTCGAGTCGGTGAGGTCGCGCTGCAGGCGGCTCGTCACGAGAGTGGATGCCAGGGTGCCGAACAACCCGCCCGCGATCTCGAGGTTCGCCTCGGCGTTCTCGAACCGGATCGGGTTGATCTTGTGCGGCATGGTCGATGACCCGGTGGCGCCCGCGACGGGGATCTGGGTGAAGTACCCGAGCGAGATATACGTCCAGATGTCGGTGGCGAGGTTGTGCAGGATGCCGCCGGCGTGACGGGCACGGTCGTAGAGCTCGACCTGCCAATCGTGCGACTCGATCTGCGTGGTGACCGGGTTGAAACCGAGGCCGAGCGACTCGATGAACTCACGCGTCAGCGACGGCCAGTCGACGTCCGGCTCTGCGGCGACGTGCGCCGACCAGGTGCCGGTGGCTCCCGAGAACTTCGCGAGGTACTCGCCGGCATCCAGTTGACGGATGACGCGCTCGAGGCGCCACGCGAAGACGCCGATCTCTTTGCCCATCGTGGTGGGCGTGGCCGGCTGGCCGTGGGTGCGCGAGAGCATCGCGGCGTCGCGGTGCTGCTTCGCGAGCTCGGCGAGTGCGGCCGTGACCGAACGGAGCTTGGGCAGCCACACGCGTTCGACCGCGCGCTGCACGGTGAGGGCGTAGGCGGTGGAGTTGATGTCCTCGCTGGTGCAGGCGAAGTGCGTCAGCTCGGCGAGGGCGGTGAGGCCGAGGGTGTCGAGGCGGTCGCGCACGAGGTACTCGACGGCCTTCACGTCGTGGCGGGTGACCGCCTCTTTCTCTTTCAGCCACGCGATCTCGTCGGCGCCGAACTCCTCGTACAGCGCGCGCAGGCGGGTCCGGTCGTCGTCGGAGACGGGAGAGGTGCCGAACAGCGAGCGGTCGGTGAGTGCGAGGAGCCATTCGACCTCGACCTCGACGCGGGCGCGGTTAAGCCCGGCCTCCGACAGGTAGTCGCCGAGCTCTGCGACGGTGGCGAAGTATCGGCCGTCGAGGGGGCTGAGGGGCTGCGGGGGCAGAGAGGACACGGGTCTCCCGGGGATCGCGCGAACGGGTCAGCCCGCGGAACGGATGGCGGGCTCGAGCTGTCGGAACAGGGCTCGGCTTGCGCGTTCGATCATACCGAGCACCTCGTCGAACATCGGGGCCCCGGCGTAGTACGGGTCGGGGACGTCGAGGGTCTCGGCATCCGTCAGGAAGGACTGCAGCAGCGCGATCTTGTCGGCGTCGTCGTCGTCACGCGCCCACCCGCGGAGCACGCGTTCGTGGCTGCGGTCGAGGGCGACCACGAGGTCGTTGCGCTCGAAGTCGGCGTACTGGAACTGGCGGGCGCGGTGCGACGAGCCGTCGTAGCCCAGGCGCTCGAGGGCCGCGAGGGTGCGGTGGTCGGCGCGTTCGCCGACGTGCCAGTCGCCGGTGCCGGCCGACGTCGACGCGATGTGCGCTCCGAGACCGGACGTGTGGGCGATGCGGCGGAACACCACGTCGGCCATCGGTGAGCGGCAGATGTTGCCGCTGCAGACGAACACGACGCGGAACGGCGCGTCGGGGTTCGCGGTCATCCCTCCATCATGGCGGTGATGAGCCCCGCGCGCATCAGCGGCGTTCGCGCTCCTCGCGCCGCGGGCGCAGGATGCCGCCGAGCACGGCGTTGATGATGCCGATGACGAGCGCCGCGACGACCGTCAGCCAGAACTCGCCGGTGCGCAGGCCCCAGTCCCAGTTCTCGGTGATGACGCCCGTGAGCCACAGCAGGAAGCCGTTGATGATCAGCGAGATGAGCCCGAGGGTGAGGATGTAGAGCGGGATCGCGACGATCTTGACCACGGTGCCGATGATCGTGTTCACCAGGGCGAAGATGAGCCCGACCAGCAGCAGCGTGAGCAGCACCTGGAACCACTCGCCCGGCGCGAACGGGATGAGCCGCACCTGCAGGGCGGGCAGCAGGGTGACGATCCAGATGGCGAAGGCGTTGACGGCGACGCGGACGACGAAGCGCATGCCCCCATCGTGGCACGCACCCGCTGGAGCACCACGGCCTTGTGGAGAGCTCGCGGCTCTCCCCATCGTGGGGAGGAGCGGGTCGGAAAAGTCGGACTGACGCGCGCGGCGGGCCCCCGGTTAGGCTCGCGGGGTGAGTGAAGAGCCGGTTCTGCCCCGTATCCGCCCCGAGATCGCCGCCCTGCCCGCGTACCGCCAGGGGCGACAGGCCAGCCCCGACGCCTTCAAGCTCTCGAGCAACGAGAACCCCTTCGAGCCCCTCCCCGGCGTCCTCGATGCGGCCGTCGCGGCGGGAGCGTTCAACAGATACCCGGATGCCACGGCCGCACGCCTGCGCGAGCGTCTCGCCGCGCGGTACGGCGTCTCGCCCGACGAGGTGCACGTCGGTGCCGGCAGCGTCTCGGTGCTCGCGCAGCTGCTGCTGGCGACCTCGGGCCCCGGCGACGAGGTCGTCTACGCCTGGCGCTCGTTCGAGGCCTACCCCTCTCTGGTCGCCGTCGCGGGCGCGAAGAGCGTGCAGGTGCCGTTGACGGCGGACTCGCGTCACGACCTTCCCGCGATGGCCGCCGCCGTCACCGAGCGCACGCGCCTCGTGATCGTCTGCAGCCCCAAACAACCCCACCGGCCCGACCGTCGGCTACGACGAGTTCGCCGCCTTCGTCGACGCCGTGCCGCGCGACGTGCTGATCGTGCTCGACGAGGCCTACGCCGAGTTCGTCACCGACCCCGATTCGGTCGAGGGCAGCCGCGTGCGCGCCGTGCTCAACCGGCCGAACGTGGTCGTGCTCCGCACCTTCTCGAAGGCGTACGGTCTCGCGGGTCTGCGCATCGGCTACGCGATCGGCCACACCGGCGTGCTGGACGCCGCGCGCAGCACCGCGATCCCGCTCTCGGTCACCGCGGCCGGCGAGGCCGCGGCGATTGCGAGCCTGGATGCCGAGAGCGAGCTGCTGCACCGCGTGAAGGTCATCGCCGAGCGCCGCGACCGGCTGGTCGACCGCCTGCGCGAGGCCGGGTGGGACGTCCCCGACGCGCAGGGCAACTTCGTGTGGCTCGCCGCCGGCGACCGCACGGTCGAGGTCGCGGCCGCCTTCGAGGAGGCCGGGCTCATCGTGCGTCCGTTCCCGGGCGACGGCATCCGCATCTCGATCGGCGAAGAGGAATCGCTCGACCGCGTGGTCGAGGTCGCCGCGGCCGCCGCCGTGCGCTGACCCGCGGGGGCGCCTTTGTCGATCGGGCACGTCGGATTCCGGCATCCGTTGTGCACCTCATGCGGTCGCGCGCATGGGTCGCGCGTTAGCGTGGGACCATGACCCCGCTCGACGATCCCGCTCTCGTGCGCGTTCTGGCAGCCGACGGCACGCTGGCGCCCACGCCCGCGGCCGAGCGCTACCTGCCGCTCATCGACGCCCTCAGCGACGCCGAACTCGAGACCTTCTACCGCGACATGGTGTCGATCCGCGCCTTCGACGTGCAGGCGACCAACCTGCAGCGTCAGGGCCAGCTGGCCCTGTGGCCGCCGTCGTTCGGGCAAGAGGCGGCGCAGGTCGGCTCGGCTCGCGCGGCCCGCGCGCAGGACCACATCTTCCCCTCATATCGCGAGCACGTGGTCACCCGCATTCGCGGCGTCGATCCGCTCGACATCATCCGGCTCATGCGCGGACTCACCCACGGCGGGTGGGACCCCACCGACCCGAAGAACGGCAACACGCACATCTACACGCTCGTACTCGGCGCGCAGACGCTGCACGCCACGGGCCTCGGCATGGGACTCGTCTTCGAAGGCAAGTGCGGCACGGGCGACCCCGAGCGCGACGAGGCCGTCATCGTCTACTACGGCGACGGTGCCTCCAGCCAGGGCGACGTGCACGAGGCGATGGTCTTCGCCGCGAGCTTCCAGACGCCCGAGGTGTTCTTCCTGCAGAACAACCAGTGGGCCATCTCGGTCCCCGTCGCCACGCAGTCACGCTCGCCGCTGTACAAGCGCGGCGAGGGCTACGGCATCCCGAGCACCCAGGTCGACGGCAATGACGTGCTCGCCAGCTACGCCGTGTCGAAGACGGCGCTCGACGAGGCTCGTGCCGGCGGTGGCCCGCGCGCGATCGAGGCGATGACGTACCGCATGGGCGCGCACACCACGAGCGACGACCCCACGAAGTACCGCACCTCCGACGAGGAGCAGTCGTGGGGCCGGCGTGACCCGATCGCCCGCATGCGCGCGTTCCTCGAGGCCCGCGGGGCGTCGCAGCAGTTCTTCGACGACGCGGATGCCGAGGGCCGGGCGCTCGCCGACGACGTGCGCGTGCGCACGAACGAGCTGGGCTCGATCCCGCGCGCCCACATGTTCGAGAGCGTGTACTCCGAGGCGCATGCGCTCATCGAGGAGGAGCAGCGCTGGCTCGACGACTACGAGGCGTCGATGGAAGGGGGCGCGCAGTGACCGAGAATCTCCCGATCAGCCGGGCTCTCAACGCCGGCCTGCGTCGCGCGCTCGAGACGAACGACCGCGTCCTGCTCATGGGTGAGGACATCGGCCCCCTCGGCGGCGTCTTCCGCGTCACCGAGGGCCTGCAGAAGGACTTCGGTCCCCGCCGCGTCATCGACTCGCCGCTGGCCGAGTCGGGCATCGTCGGCACCGCGATCGGGCTCGCGATGGGCGGCTTCCGGCCGGTCCTCGAAATCCAGTTCGACGGCTTCGTCTTCCCCGCGTTCGACCAGATCACCTCGCAGCTGGCGAAGATCACGAACCGCCACGAGGGTGCCGTGCAGATGCCCGTCGTCATCCGCATCCCCTACGGCGGGCACATCGGCGCGGTCGAGCACCACCAGGAGAGCCCCGAGGCGTACTTCACGCACACCGCAGGGCTCCGGGTCGTCAGCCCGTCGAACGCCAACGACGCGTACTGGATGATCCAGCAGGCGATCGACTCGCCCGACCCGGTCGTGTTCCTCGAGCCCAAGGCGAAGTACTGGCAGAAGGGCGAGGTCGACCTCGAGGCCCCCGCGCTGCCGTTGCACGCGAGCCGGGTCATTCGCCGCGGCACCGATGTGACCCTCGTCGGTCACGGAGCCATGGTCACGACCCTGCTGCAGGCCGCAGCTCTCGCCGAGAGCGAGGGGACGAGCTGCGAGGTCATCGACCTGCGCTCGCTCTCGCCGGTCGACTACGGCCCCCTGCTCGACTCGGTGCGTCGCACGGGCCGCATGGTCTACGCGCAGGAGGCGCCGGGCTTCACCTCGCTCGGCTCAGAAATCGCCGCGACCGTGATGGAGAAGGCGTTCTTCGCGCTCGAGGCGCCCGTGCTGCGCGTATCGGGCTTCGACGTGCCGTTCCCGCCCGCGAAGCTCGAGGGCACCTACCTGCCCGATGCTGACCGCATCCTCGAGGCCGTCGACCGGTCTCTGGCCTACTGACCCGCTCTTCCTCTCCCCGCCATGAACCGCGAGACTGCATCTCGCTGACGAAACAGCGACAACCTGCCACCGTTTCGTCAGCCGATTGCCGTCTCGCGAGCAAAGGACACCCCGTGACCGAGCAGACCTTCGTTCTCCCCGACGTCGGAGAAGGCCTCACCGAGGCCGAGATCGTGCAGTGGCGCGTCGCGCCCGGTGACAGCGTCGCCGTCAACGACGTGATCGTCGAGATCGAGACCGCGAAGTCGCTCGTCGAGCTGCCGTCGCCCTACTCGGGGACGGTCGGCGAGCTCCTGGCATCCGAGGGCGCCACCGTCGAGGTCGGCGCCCCGATCATCACGATCGGATCGACGGGTGCCGGCACCCCGGCGCCCGCGGCCCCGGTCAGTGTTCCCGAACCCAGCGACCCCGGCGGAGCGGTGCTCGTCGGCTACGGCACCGGTGGGGCGGTGTCGTCGCGTCGTCGCAAGCCCGCCGAGCGCCCCGTGAAGGCCTCGGTCGGCGTGGTCGCCAAGCCTCCGATCCGCAAACTCGCGCGCGATCTGGGCGTCGATCTCTCAGCCGTGACGCCGAGCGGACCCGCGGGTGAGGTGACCCGCGACGACGTCGTGAAGCACGCCGAGCAGGCGAGCGTCTTCCGCAACATCGAGACGCCCGCGTGGGGCGCGGTGCGTGAGGAGACGATCCCGGTGTCCGCTCCCGCGGCGCCCGCGCCCGTGGCATCCGCCCCTGCCTCCGACGCCCGCGAGGAGTCGATTCCCGTCCGGGGCGTCCGCAAGGCGACCGCGAACGCGATGACCTCGAGCGCCTACTCGGCGCCGCACGTGTCGGTGTGGGTCGACGTCGACGCGTCGCGCACCATGGAGCTCGTCAAGCGTCTCAAGGCCTCACCCGACTTCGCCGACGTCAAGATCTCGCCGCTGCTGATCATGGCGCGCGCCGTGATCTGGGCCCTGCGTCGCACGCCGATGATCAACGCCGCGTGGGTCGACACCGAGGACGGCGCGCAGATCTCGGTCCGCCACTACGTCAACCTCGGCATCGCCGCGGCGACCCCGCGCGGCCTGCTGGTGCCGAACATCAAGGACGCGCAGTCGATGAATACGCGCGAGCTCGCCAAGGCGCTCGAGCACCTGACGCTCACGGCGCGCGAGGGCAAGACGAGTCCCGCAGACCAGACCGGCGGCACGTTCACGATCACCAACATCGGCGTGTTCGGAGTGGATGCCGGCACCCCGATCATCAACCCCGGCGAGGCGGGCATCATCGCGCTCGGCGCGATCCGCCAGAAGCCGTGGGTCGTCGACGGCGAGGTGCGCCCCCGCTGGGTGACCACGGTGTCGGGCTCGTTCGATCACCGCGTGGTCGACGGCGACGGGATCTCGCGGTTCATCGCGGATGTGGCATCCGTGCTGGAGGAGCCGGCGCTGCTGCTCGACTGAGTTCGCGGATACGGTCCCCGGCGCAGCCGGAAGTCTGCTCGAATAGACGGCTGCTCACACCGGGCGATGTGTCGCGCGCCCGCCTCGAGACCCCGGGAACCGCGCATGTCGCGCACCTGAATAACGCCGGAGCGTCGGATGCGACGTGCTCTCGGGCACGGGACGCGAGTTCTTGCGCAGCCCCCGCGGCACCGGCTTCCTGTACGTGCGCGAGAGCTTCCTCGACCGCATCGAGCCGCCCTTCCTCGACCTGCACGCGGCACGCTGGACGGGCCCCGACAGCTACGTCGTGCGCGACGATGCCCGTCGGTTCGAGAACTGGGAGACCAACTACGCCGGCAAGATCGGCCTCGGTGTCGCCGCCCGGTACGCGGCGGGCTGGGGGCGCGACGGGATCGGGCCTCGGCAGCACGGCATCGGTCCCCGACGATTCGCCGTGATGAGGCCGCCCGGCCGGCGAGAGTCAGGGCAGTGACGGGTGCTCCCCGGCGATGTTCGACGTCATCCGGCCGCTCGACGTCTGCGCCGCTCCGCGCGGCGTGCCTCACCCTGTCGTCAGGTGCTCGCGGGCGACCTCGACGAGGATCTGGTGCATCGCGCGCTCGCCCGGGGGTCGTACGCGGTCGCTGCGGTGGGCGACGACGACGCGTCGTGAGGGCGCTTCCTGGCCCAGGCTGACGATCCTCACGTCGGGCCGCGCGGACTGCACCGCGGTCCGTGGGGCCAGGGCTACGCCGAGTCCGACGCTGACCATCGCGAGCGCCTCCTGATAGTCGTTCGCCTCGAAGGCGATCGTCGGAGTGAACCCGGCTGCGCGCGAGCTGCGTTCCAGCACTTCGGCGACCGGATGGTCGCGTTTGCGAACGATCCACTCGTCGTGTCGCAGCATCGACATGCTGACCTGTCGGGCTCGGCCGAGACGGTGATCTTGCGAGACGACGAGCACGGTGGGGTCCTCGAAGAGCGGGGTCACCGACAGGTCGGGTTCGTCGATGCGGTTCCATTCGTAGTCCCACAGCAGCGACAGGCCGATGGTGTTCTCGAGCAGGGACGCCACGAGCTCGTCGAACCTCGCACTCTGCACGTCGAGCCGGACCTGCGGATAGTCACGGCGGAAACGGCTGATGGCGATCGGCATGAGCGTGCTGCCGATGGTCGGGAAAGTCCCGACCGCGATCCTTCCGCGGCGAAGGCCGGCGAGCTCGCCCAGTTCCGATTCGGCGGCTTGCAGACGGCGGAGGATGTAGCGAGCGTGCCCCGCGAGGAGGGCCCCGGCCTCGGTCGCGATCACGCCGCGGGGCTGCCGGCGGACGAGCGGCTGGCCGACCTCCTGTTCCAGGCGCTGCAATTGCTGCGAGAGAGCCGACGTGGAGTAGCCCAGCGTCTTCGCGGCAGCCGTCAGGGAGCCGCTGTCGAGGATGGTCACGAGCACGGAGAGGCGACGAACGTCGAGCATGGAACCTCCGACTTTTGTGTGCAGCCTCCCGGCCTTCGGTAAATGTGCGTTAAGCAAACCTACACGCATAGCAGTGCGCTGAGGCCGTCGTCACAGTCCATATCCACTCGCAAAGAGCGTTTTTGCCGACCCAGGGAGGGTTAAGCAAGACAGTACCCCAATGAAGCAAGTGCCTGTTTTTATGAACCTTCGCTCGGACGAGTATGGAGCCCGATCCACCGAGGAGGCTTTGATGCTCGACATTCCTGCGACGCTCATGCGAGGCGGAACCAGCAAGTGCTGGGTCTTCCGCCGAGACGACCTGGAACGGGTCGGCGCCCCGATCGACGAGGTGCTCCTGCGCTTGTACGGTAGCCCCGACGGACGGCAGATTGACGGGATCGGCGGCGGCACCTCCACCACCAGCAAGGCCGTCATCCTCGCACCCAGCCGGCGCGACGACGCCGACATCGACTACTCCTTCGCCCAGATCGGACTCGCCGATTCCCGCGTGGACTGGTCGAGCAACTGCGGCAACTGTTCCGCGGCGATCGCGCCGTATGCATTGCACGCTGGATGGCTCCGGCCGAGAGGAGAACGAACGGCCGTCCGCATCCACAACACCAACACGGGCCAGCTCATCGTCTCCGACGTGCCCACGCCCGGCGGAAACTTCTCCGAGTCGGGAGACGCGCGAATTGCGGGCGTCCCCCACGCGGGGCTCGCGGTCACGCTGTGGTTCGTCGATCCGGCTGGTCGAACGACGGGCAGCCTGCTCCCCACCGGTCGGACGGCCGAGTCGATCGGCGGCGTGCCGGTGACGCTCATCGACGCGGGCGCGCCGGTCGTCGCCGTGATGGCCGCATCGCTCGGGCTCAGCGGGTTCGAGAGCCCGGCCGACATCGACAGCCGCCCCGACCTCCTGGCCCGGATCGACGGCATCCGGCGCGAGGCGGCGGTGCGCATGCGTCTGGCCACGACTCCGCAGGAGGCGGCGAAGGCGATTCCGAAAGTCGCACTCGTGTCCGCTCCGCGCGGAGACGACCACGATCTCGGCGTGGTCATGATGTCGATGGGAAAGACCCACCCCGCCCTGGCGATCACCGGCAGCGTCGCCCTGACGCTGGCCGCGACCACGGAGGGCACCGTCGTCCATCGACTCGCCGCATCTCGCGAGCCGGGGGCCGTCTCGTTCCGGACGCCGTCAGGCGTCATCACCACCCAGGCGGGGCGCCGAGGCGAATCGCCGGCGGTCGGCGTCGTGCGCACGGCACGTCGACTCGCCGATGCGTCCGTCACGCTGCCGACCGAACAACTCGTCGGCTTCGCCCCGGCCCTGGCCGAAACCGCCGTTCTCGTTCCATGATCAATTCGGCGGACAACCGGTAACGCGGACGTTCGCCTCCATCCTCGGGAGACAAAGATGTCACCAGAACTCATTTCCATCCTCGCCCTCTTCGCGATGGTCGTCATCGCGACGCTTCGTCCGATCAACATCGGCATCCTGGGCTTCATCGGCACGTTCCTCGTCGGAACGCTCGTCCTCGGACTAGACGAGAAGCAGATGCTGGCGGGGTTTCCCGCCGACCTCTTCCTCACGATCGTCGGCGTGACCTATCTCTTCGCCGTCGCCAAGCTGAACGGCACCGTCGACCTCATCGTCGACCGTGGGGTGCGTCTCGTCCGGGGGCGCACCGCGCTCGTTCCCTGGGTGCTGTTCGGCGTCGCCGCACTCCTGACGGCGATGGGAACCTTCCCGCCTGCCGCGGTCGCTCTCGTCGCCCCTGTCGCTCTCAGTTTCGCGGCGAAGCACGGGATGGATCCCCTGCCGGTCGGAATGACAGTCGTGTACGGCGCGCTTGCCGGTTCGCTATCGCCGATCTCGGTGCTGGGGCTTCTCGTGAGCGGCATGGTCGGAGACGTCCCTGGGTTCTCCCCGATCGTGCTCTTCGTCACGGCTTTCGTGTACTCGACGCTCATCGCGGTCCTCACCCAGGTGTTCTTCGCTTACAAAGCCCGAATCACCGGTTCTCGACACAGCGCCTCAACGGCCGACGGATTCGTTGGGACGGGCGGTGCGGTCCGCGGCCCACGTGTGCCGGCCACCGGCAACATCTCGGTCGATAGCGTGTCGGGGGGCGCGACCATGACACTGACCGAAACCTTGCAGACCACGCGCCTTAGGGTGACACCCGCCCAGGTGCTGACCCTTCTCGCGCTCGTTTCGCTGGCCGTCGGCGCGATGGTCTTCCACCTCGACATCGGCATCCTCGCGCTCGTCGCGGGAACGATCATCGCCTTCATCGAGAAGCGCCACCTCACGGCGGCCGTCGAGGGCATCAGCTGGTCGACCATCCTGCTGGTCGCCGGAATGATCACGTACATCAGCATCGTCGAGGAGGCCGGTGCGATCGAATGGGTCGCCAGCGGCATCGGCAGCCTGGGTTCTCCCCTGATCGGCGTGCTCATCCTGTGTGTCATGGCCGGCATCGTCTCCGCCTTCGCGTCGTCGACAGCCGTCATCGCCATCTCGATCCCGATGCTGCTGCCTCTGATCGAGAGCAGCCCGGTCGCAGGAGGCATGGCGATCTCCGCGGTGGCCATCGCCGCGAAGGTGGTGGACGTCTCGCCCTTCTCCACGAACGGCGCACTCGTCCTCGCGAACGCGCAGAACGTCGATCCGGCCGCCTTCTACCAGCGGATCCTCCGCTACTCCGCGGTCATCGTGCTCGTCGGGCCCCCGCTGGCGTGGGGGGCACTGGTCGTACCCTTCTCGCTCTGACGATTGCAAGCTGTGCCGGGTGGCTGCTGACGCCACCCGGCTCCGTCATCGACGGCGAGATGCGCGATGATCCGTGCCGCCGACGCCGAAGACCCCGGCTGGGTTCCTCCCACGCGAACACGGCCTCCCAGGCTGCGTTCGTCGAGATCGGCGACAACGACGACGCGCCGGCTGCGCGGCACGGTCTGCACCGCCGTTCACGCATCGGTGCGCGCACCTCCAGCGCAGAGCGCATGCGGGAGATCTTCGCCGAGCACGAGGTGATCGTCGAGGCGGTGATCGCCCCGGTGACGCTGAAGCAGCATCGGCGGCGGCGCTCGACCACGCCGAGAAGGCGCGCGCGATCACCTTGGCGCGCTCGCTCGCCTCATTTTCCGGGCAGGGAAGGCCGCTTCTCGATCGGCGTCGATCGCGTGGGAATGAGCAGCGCCAGCACCAGCGCGACCGCCGCGGCTCCGATTCCCAACAGGAACGACACCTGGAACGCCTGCGAGGTCGGGACGCGGGTGTCGCCGTCGCCGGTCGAGAGGGTCGCGAGCACGACGCCGACGATCGCGGCGGCCGTGCTCGTCCCGAGCGAGCGCGCGAGGGCGTTCAGGCCGTTCGAGGCGCCCGTCTCGCTCGGCGGCACGGCACGCATGATGAGCATCGGCATGGCGGCGTAGCCAAACCCGATGCCGAAGCCGATCAGGACGTTCGCGACGACGAAGTGCCAGACCTCGGTCGAGAAGATCAGGCTGAAGCCGTACGCGAGGATAAGCGAGATCGAGCCGGCGACCAGCAGCACCCGGGGGCCGATCGTGCGGGCGAGGGTGCCCGAGATCGGCGAGAGCACCATCATCACGAGGCCCGACGGCATGACCACGAGACTCGCGGCCAGCAGTGACAGGCCGAGTCCGACGCCGGTCGCCACCGGCAGCTCGAGCATCTGCGGGTAGGCGACGTTCGAGGTGAACAGGGCGAAGCCCATCGCGACGGATGCCAGATTGGTGAGCAGCACGGGGCGGCGGGCCGCGACCCGCAGGTCGAGCAACGGGTTCTCGACACACAGCTCGTACCAGCCCCAGACGAGCAGGATCAGGATGCCGCCGATGGCGAGGCTCAGCGTCAGGGGCGACGTCCAGCCCCACGAGTTACCGCGCGAGACGGCCAGCAGCACGCCGATCAAGCCGATCGCGAGGCCGACGGCGCCGAGGTAATCGAAGCGCCCCGCGGTGCGGAGCACGCTGACGGGGACGATCCAGAGGATCAGGACGAAGACGAGCGCGCCGAGGGCGCCGGCGATCCAGAACAGCCAGTGCCAGTCGGTGTTCTCGGCCACGAGCGCGCTGATCGGCAGACCCAGGGCGCCGCCGACGCCGAGGGTCGCGCTCATGAGCGCGATCGCGCTGTCGACGCGGTTCTCGTGCAGAACGTCGCGCATGATCGAGATCCCCAGCGGCACCACGCCGACGACCGCCCCCTGCAGGGCGCGACCGATGATCATGCCGATGATCCCGGTCGACAGTGCGGCGACCACCGAACCGAGCATCATCACGACCAGCAGCACCAGCACGATGCGGCGCTTTCCGTACATATCGCCCAGGCGGCCGGCGATCGGGGTGATGACGGCCGCAGCCAGCAACGTCGAGGTCACGACCCAGGCGGTGTCGTCGCGCGAGGCGTTCAGCAGCTGCGGCAACTGCGACTGGATGGGCACCACGAGGGTGAACATGAACGACGAGCACAGGCCCGCGAGGGCCAGGATCGCGACGACCAGACCCTGAGGGCTGTTCCGGGACAATCTCTTACGCGCGTTTTCATCCCGTGACATCGCCCCCCAGGCTACGCCCGCACTGAGAGCCCCGGGCTGCGCTCCGCGGGTAGGCGGCGGTCGGGGATCCTCGCCGATGCCTCGGCATCCACCCAATCCATTACCCCGCGTGACAGCCCGTTACCGGCCGTAACGTCTTGACTTCGGCATCCGCTGTGTCCGTGGTGGCCTGGAGCTATGACTTCTCGCACCTCCCGCCTGGCCACGATCCTCGGCGCCTCCACCGCAGCCCTCCTCCTCACCCTCACCGGCTGCGCCGGCGGTGCCCAGGGCGGTGACGAGTCCCGCCTCGTGCTCGGAGCCGACGACGGCAACGAGGCGCACTGGACGGTGCTGAAGCAGAAACTGGCCGACGAGGGCATCGACCTCGAGGTGCGCACCATCAACGACGGCGTGCAGCTCAACCAGGGCGTCCAGGACGGCGAGCTTGACGGCAACCTCTTCCAGCACCTCATCTACCTGTCGCAGTTCAACGTCGAGAACAACGGCTCGCTCGTGCCGGTCGGCGCGACCGCGGTTTACCCGCTCGCGCTGTACTCCGAGCAGTACACCGACGTGAAGGACCTGCCCGAGGGCGCGAAGGTCGCGATCCCCAACAACCCGACGAACCTCGCCCGCGGCCTGCTCAACCTGCAGACGGCGGGGCTGCTCACCCTGAAGGACGGCGGCAACGCCCTCTCGACCCCGGCCGACATCGTCTCGACCAAGGTCGAGCTGCTGCCGGTCGACACGAACCAGACCGTGACCGCGCTCAAGGACGGCAGCGCTCAGGCCGCGATCGTCAACAACACGCAGGCGCAGAAGGGCGGGCTCGGCGACGAGCTCATCATCTTCAAGGAAGACCTGAACAACCCGCAGCTCGCGCCCTACATCAACGCCTTCGTCACCCGCGACGACAAGAAGGACGACCCCCGCTGGGCCAAGCTCGTCGCCGCGTACCACTCGCCCGAGGTCGAGGCCACGGTCACCGAGCTGAACCAGGGCAACCTGCAGTTCAAGACCGAGTGGACCGCCGCGCAGCTGCAGGACGAGCTGACGAGCCTCGAAGACGCCCTCAAGGCCCAGAAGGGATGACCGCGGTCATCGAGCTGCGGGGCGTCACCAAGAGCTTCCGCACCGATCGCCGCTCCACCACCACCGCGGTCGACGACGTGTCGTTGACCGTGGAGGAGGGGTCGATCGTCGGCGTCATCGGATACTCCGGAGCCGGCAAGTCGACCCTCGTGCGCCTGCTGAACGGCCTCGAGCAGCCGACGTCGGGCACCGTCGAGGTGCTCGGCGTCGACGTGGGAGCAGCGTCCGAGGCGAAGCTGCGCGACCTGCGGCGCCGCGTCGGCATGATCTTCCAGCAGTTCAACCTGTTCACCTCCCGCACGGTGGCGGCCAACGTCGCCTACCCGCTCAAGGTCGCGGGCTGGAAGAAGGCCGACCGCGACAAGCGCGTCGCCGAGCTGCTCGACTTCGTCGGCATCGGCGACAAGGCGAAGCAGTACCCGCGGCGCCTGTCGGGCGGGCAGAAGCAGCGCGTCGGCATCGCCCGCGCGATCGCCACCGACCCGCGGATCCTGCTCGCCGACGAGGCGACGAGCGCCCTCGACCCGCAGACCACGGCCGAGGTGCTCGACCTGCTGCGCGAGATCAACCGACGCCTGGGCATCACCATCGTCGTCATCACGCACCAGATCTCGATCGTGCACGAGCTGTGCGACCAGGTGATCGTGATGGAGGGCGGCCGCGTCGTCGACAGCGGCGACACGTACCGCGTCTTCGCCCACCCGCGCGCCGAGCTGACCAAGCGCTTCGTCGCGGCGGTCACGCAGGGCGTCCCGTCGGGTGAGGCGCTGGCGGCACTCGCCGCGGGCGGCGGCGACCTCGTCAGCGTCGAGGTGAACGAGTTCTCGAGCGAAGACGTCTCCGAGGTGTTCCACCGCCACGGCGCGCGCCACTCCGTGGTCTATGGCGGAGTCACCGACGTGCTCGGCAAGCAACTCGGCACGCTCACGTACCGGGTGCACACCGAAAATCTGGATGCCGTCGTGAACGAGCTGCGTACGCATACCGACGTCGTCGTTCCCACCGTGGAGGCCCGCGCATGAACAAGTGGGACACCCTCACCCCGGTGCTGCTGCAGTCCATCGGCGAGACCGTCTACATGGTCGCGGTCTCGCTGCTCATCTCGGGCCTCGCGGGCCTGGTCATCGGCGCGCTGCTGTACGCCACGCGGCCGGGCAACCTGTTCGAGAACCGCGTGGTCTTCGCCGTCGCGAACCTCGTGATCAACCTCATCCGCCCGATCCCCTTCATCATCTTCCTCACCGCCGTGGCCCCGGTCACGCGCGCGGTGACGGGGACGACTCTGGGGACGGATGCCGCGATCGTGCCCATCACGATCATGGCCACGGTCGTGATCGCCCGCGTCGTCGAACAGAACCTCGTGGCGGTCGACCCGGGCACCGTCGAGGCGGCTCGGGCCGTGGGTGCGCGCCGCATCGGCGTGCTGTTCGGCGTCGTCATCCCCGAGGCCCTCGCCCCGCTGATCCTCGGCTACACGTTCATGTTCATCGCGGTCGTCGACATGTCGGCGATGGCCGGATACATCGGCGGCGGCGGCCTCGGAAACTTCGCCATCATCTACGGCTATCAGCAGTTCAACCAGCAGGCGACGTGGGTGACCGTGGCGATCATCGTCGTCATCGTGCAGGCGGGCCAGCTGATCGGCAACGCGCTCGCGCACCGCATCCTGCGCCGCTGACGCGGATCGGCTCGCACGGCGCGGCGCTCGCGCCTCGGCATTCCGGCGGCTGCCCACACACGCCGCTCTGCCTCACGGCGGGGCGGCGTGTTCACGACACCGGGCACAGAACACCGGATGCCGGGGACTCGGCGCGCATATCCGTCGCTCGGGCGGTCGAGGTCACGGTCGCGGCCTCGTG
This sequence comes from Microbacterium sp. SORGH_AS_0421, assembly GCF_030818635.1. Lineage (NCBI taxonomy): Bacteria > Bacillati > Actinomycetota > Actinomycetes > Micrococcales > Microbacteriaceae > Microbacterium > Microbacterium sp. SORGH_AS_0421. Next base: position 955,804 of record NZ_JAUTAO010000001.1, on the reverse strand, counting down.
CCCATTGCGTTCCGTCCGATACCGTTTCTTTCCGTATGGTACCTTTCGTTGGTCTACATCGGTCCGCGGCTGCCCGAGGTCTCGGCGCGAGCGGTGAGGGGTGGGCGCACTCGCGTTGAGTTACCGCAGTCAATGAGTCCAGATGAGAGGTCGGACGGGATGTCTAAGAGTTTGAGGTGGGGGCGACCGGTGCTGGCCGGGGTCCTGGTGGGGGTGCTCGCACTGTCTGTTCCGACAGCGGCCTCCGCAGCGGACGTCACTAGCATTCCGGTCGGCAAAGGACCGTTGTCGGTGGCGGTGTCCAAGGATGGGGCTGTGGCATACACCGCCGACTTGGATAATAAGACGGTGTCGCGGATCACAGATCTGGCGGCTGCGACTCCGAAAGTCGTGAGCATCCCCATTGGTGTGGGCCCCCGCGCGGTGGCGGTTTCTCCGGACGGGAATGCGGTTTTTACGGCCAACTCCGACGCGAACACCGTGTCACGGGTCACCAATCTGACCGCAGTGACGCCGACCGTCACGAATATCCCGGTCGGCACGAGACCCTGGTCGGTCGTTGTGTCCCCCGACGGCGCGGCCGTGTATACCGCCAACGTGGGCGATAGCACTGTGTCGCGCATTACGAATCTGACTGCAGCGACTCCCACTGTCGCGAGCATTGGGTTAGGGAAAGGCGCAGTATCTGTGGCGGTATCTCCCGACGGGGCTACTGTCTACACGGCCAACGGCCGCGACAACTCGGTGTCGCGAATAACAAACCTCACTTCGACGAACCCGACGGTGGCTCACATCCAGATCGGCTCGAGCGTCGACGCCGTGGCGGTGTCCCCTGATGGGGCGACTCTGTACGCTGCCAGTCCCCAGACGTTGCATCGGATTACGAACCTGACCGCCGTCACCCCGACCGTGAGCGACATCTCCATCGGGGTCCAGGCGAAGTCGTTGGCGGTCTCACCCGATGGAGCGACGGTCTACACCGCTAATCCCTTCAGCAACACGTCGACGCAGATCACGAACCTGTCCAGTGCGACCCCCACCGTGACCAGCACCGGCGTCGGAAGCTACCCCTACTCCGTCGCGGTGTCCCCGGACGGATCCGGTTTCTACACTGCGGATTACTCGGACAATGCGGTGTCGCGGGTGTCGTCGACCGCCGCGCCGGCATTCACGGCGGCCGCGCCGCCCGCGGCAACGGCGGGATCGGCGTACTCGTACACGTTCACCGCGTCGGGTAGCCCCGCTCCGACGTTCTCGGTGGCGACGGATGACACTCTCCCCGCCGGGCTGACCCTCGATGCCAGCTCCGGTGGGCTCTCGGGTACTCCCACCACTGCCGGCACGAGCACCTTTCGAGTTGTAGCGAAGAACTCCGCCGGTCAGGTGACGTCGGATCTGATCACTTTCACCGTCCGTCAAAAACCGTTGTTCACGGCGGCAGCACCACCTGCGGCGGAGCTGGGTTCGGCGTACTCGTACAGGTTCACCGCGTCGGGTTATCCTGCTCCGTCGTTCTCGGTGGCGACGGGCGACACTCTCCCCGCCGGGCTGACCTTGGGCGCCACCTCTGGTGAGCTGTCGGGTACTCCCACCGCTTCCGGGACCAGCACGTTCCGGGTGGTTGCAGAAAACTCCGCCGGTCAGGTCACAACGGATCCGATCACGTTCACCGTGCGGAAGGCGCCGGCATTCACCGCGGCCGCGCCGCCGGCAGCGACGGTGGGGACGGCGTATTCGTACACGTTCGCCGCGTCGGGCACCCCCGCGCCGACCTACAGCCTGGCATCGGGAGGCGCGCTTCCTGTGGGCTTGAGCCTGAACGCTACTACCGGCCAGCTTTCCGGTACGCCCTCCGTGGAGGGTGCGAGCACGTTCCAGATTACGGCCGCGAACTCGGCGGGGAAGGTGACGTCGGATCCGATCACGTTCACGGTGCGGAAGGCGCCGACATTCACCGCGAATACGCCGCCGGCTGCGGTAACGGGTTCAAAGTATTCGTACTTCTTCGTTGCGTCGGGTTACCCCGCGCCCACTTACAGCCTGGAGACGGGAGGCACCCTCCCCGCGGGCCTCACGTTGTATCCCGCGACCGGCGAGCTAGCGGGCATCCCCACAGCATCGGGCACGAGCACGTTCCGGATTGTTGCGACGAATGCTGCCGGCAAGGCGACGTCGGACCTGATCACATTCACCGTGCAGGACAAGCCGGTATTCACGGCGGTGACCCCTCCTGCAGCGGTCAAAGGATCGTCGTACTCGTACACGTTCACCGCGTCCGGTTCGCCCGCACCGACGTTCAGCCTGACGACGGGGGACGCTCTCCCGGCCGGTTTGACCCTGAACGCGACGACCGGTGAGCTCTCGGGCACACCCACCACTGCGGGCACGGGCACGTTCCGGGTGGTCGCAACCAACGCCGCTGGTTCCGACACGTCGGATCCGATCGCGTTTACGGTGCAGGCGCCACCGGTGTTCACCGCGGCCGCGCCGCCGACAGCGACGGCGGGGACGGCGTACTCGTACACCTTCACCGCGTCGGGCGCCCCTGCTCCGACGTTCAGCCTCGCGACCGGTGACGCTCTTCCTCCGGGGCTCACCCTGGACGCCGCCACGGGTCGGTTGGCGGGCGCGCCCACAGCTGCGGGCTCGAGCACGTTCCGGATCGTTGCGGCCAACGCTCTGGGGACCGCGACGTCGGATCCGATCACGTTCGTCGTGAGGCCGGCTCCTGCGCCCTCTCCGTCCCTCACGCCCGCGGCGGACGCTAACAGGCCAGCGGTCTCGCCGGCCGCCGCACTGGCGATCACCGGCATGGCGGGAGCGTCGGTCGCCTTCGCCGTCGCGATGGTTCTCATCTCCGCAGGCATCGTGTTCCTGTTCACCCGTCGCCGTCGCCGGGGCGCCTCGGACCCCACGCGGTAACAGCGTCAACGCCCACCTTCACAGAAGGGGCCAGCCTGCGGGCTGGCCCCTTCCTCATCGTCGCCGTCGAGATGCTCGGCGGGCAGAGGCGGGAGCGGGATTCCCGGACGTAGCGAGTCAAGAGACGTGGTGTCCGCGGTGGCCGATCGCAGAACCGAGACGTGTCATCCGGGCCGGACGTGAGGCTGAGAACCTCGTATGCGCTACACCCTCAATTTGAGAACGATTATCAGCGGCGATACGGTTTCCCTATGACCCGTCGCTTCCTCGCCCCTGTCGTCCTTGGGGCCGTCTCCGTTCTCGCGCTCGCCGGCTGCGCCGGAGGTGCTTCCTCGCCCGCATCGTCGGACTCGTCCGGAAAGATCAAGGTCGTGGCATCCACCGATGTCTACGGCTCGATCGCCCAGGCGGTCGGCGGAGACGACGTCGACGTCGCCTCGATCATCACCTCGCCCAGCCAAGACCCGCACGAGTACGAGGCGAGCGCGCAGGACCAGCTGACGCTCAAGAACGCCGGCCTCGTGATCGAGAACGGCGCCGGCTACGACGCCTTCATGGAGTCGCTCATCCAGGCCAGCGGCACCACGGCCCCGGTGCTCACCGCGGTCGAGTACAACCACGACTACCCCGGCTCGAAAGAGCACTCCGACGACGCGAGCCCGGCGCCCAGCGAGAGTGCCGACGACCATGGCCACTCGGACGAAGACGGCCACGCTCACATCGAGGGCTTCAACGAGCACGTCTGGTACGACCCGCACACGGTCGAGGACCTCACCGAGGCCATCGCCGAGCAGCTCGGAACGCTCGCCCCCGAGCACGTGGCCGACTTCAACGCGAACGCCGAGGCCTTCACCCAGCAGATCGCCGGCCTCGAGGACTCCCTCGACGCGATCAAGGCGAAGGATGCCGGTAAGAAGATCTTCGTGACCGAGCCGGTGCCCGTGTACCTGACCACGGCGGCGGGCCTCGACAACGCGACGCCGAACGAGTTCAGCGAATCGGTCGAAGAGGGCCAGGACGTCCCGCCCGCGACCCTGCTCGAGTCGCTGCAGCTGCTGGACTCGGGCCAGATCGGCGTCATGATCGTCAACCCGCAGACCGGTGGCGCCGAGGTGACGCAGGTGCAGAACGAGGCGAAGGCCAAGAACATCCCCGTGATCGAGTTCACGGAAACGCTCCCCGAGGGTCAGACTTACATCTCGTGGATGCAGAGCAACATCACGGCGTTGTCCGACGCGCTGGCGGCGTGAGCGCGGCCGCACCGCTGCGCGTTCGCGGCGCCGCCCTCGAGAGGGGTGGCCGTGAGCTGTGGGCCGGGCTCGACCTCGAGGTCGAGCCCGGCGAGCTCGTCGCCGTGCTCGGCCCGAGCGGCTCGGGCAAGACGACGCTACTGCGCGCGATTCTGGGGCTCGAGCGGTTGAGCTCCGGCTCGATCGAGGCGCTCGGAGCCCCCGTGCGCCGCGCCGGTAACCGCCGCATCGGCTACATCCCGCAGCAGCGTCCGCTCCCGCGCGAGACGCCCCTGCGCGGCCGCGACATCATCGGCCTCGGGGTGGACGGGCACCGGCTCGGCCTGCCGCTGTCGCGAAAGAAGGACCGCGCGCGCATCGACGAGTTGCTCGAGGCGGTGGGGGCCACCGCCTTCGGTGACCGGCCGGTGGGTCTGCTCTCGGGCGGAGAGCAGCAGCGCCTGCGCGTGGGCCAGGCTCTCGCGGACGACCCCGCCCTACTGCTCTGCGACGAGCCGCTCACGAGTCTCGACCTGGCCAACCAGCAGGCCGTCGTCCGACTCATCGACCGTCACCGCCGCGAGCGGGACGCGGCCGTCCTGCTGGTCACGCATGACATCAACCCGGTGCTCTCGCGCGTGGACCGCATCCTCTACATCGCCAACGGTCGCTTCACCCTCGGCACACCCGACGAGGTGCTCACGACCGAGACGCTCTCGGCCCTCTACGGCGCCCCCGTCTACGTCGTGCGCGCGGGCGGTCAACTGATCGTCGTCGGGGCGCCGGATGCCGACGAAGCCCACCACCATCACCACGACGAGGACGACGCATGAACTGGTCCGACGTCGGCAACGCCCTGTTCGGCGGGGTGAGCCAGTACGGCGCGATCCTCGAGCTCGTGCAGAACTCCGTGTACGCGGGAGCCGTGCTCGGCCTCGTCGGCGGACTCATCGGCGTCTTCGTCGTGCAACGCGACATGGCCTTCGCCGTGCACGGCATCAGCGAGCTGTCGTTCGCCGGCGCCGCCGTCGCCCTGCTCGTCGGTGTCGATGTGGTCTCGGGATCGATCGTGGGCTCGCTCATCGCGGCGGCTCTCATCGGAGTGCTGGGCGCCCGCGCGCGCGATCGCAACTCGATCATCGGCGTGCTCATGCCGTTCGGTCTCGGGGTCGGCATCCTGTGCCTGTCGCTCTACAACGGACGCAGTGCCACCCGCTTCAGCCTGCTCACCGGCCAGATCGTGTCGGTGCAGAGCGAGCAGCTGGGGTGGCTCGTCGTGATCGGCGTCGCGGTGTTGGTCGCCTTGCTGCTCATCTGGCGCCCGTTGCGCTTCGACTCGCTCGACCCGCAGTCGGCCGCGGCCCGCGGCGTGCCGACCACGGCGGTGTCGCTCGCGTTCATGCTGCTGCTGGGACTCATCGTGGCGGTCGCCGTGCACATCATCGGTGCCCTGCTCGTCATGGCGCTGCTGGTGACTCCGGCCGCGGCGGCGATGCGGGTGGCATCCGGTCCGCTGTCGGTGCCGCTGCTCGCGGCGCTGTTCGGTTTCGTCTCGGCCGTGGGCGGGGTGCTCCTGGCCGTAGCCGGGACGCTGCCGGTGAGTCCGTACATCACGACCATCTCGTTCGCGATCTACCTCGCGTGTCGTCTGGTGGGTGCGCGACGCGACCGGACGACCCGCGCCCTCTGAGCCGTCCGGCCGGGGCGGGAAGGGCTCCCCCCCCCGCCGACTTCGAGCACGCCCAGCCGATTCACCGATCCCCTCGCTAGACTCGCGGCCATGGTCCAGCGCAACACGTGGCAGCGCGAACGCGTGCGGGAGGCCCTGTCCGGAGCCCCCGGTTTCGTCAGCGCCCAGTCGCTGCACGCGACCCTGCGCGACGAGAACACCGGCATCGGGCTGGCGACGGTCTACCGCACGCTCGCGGGTCTCGCGGCCCGCGGTGACGCCGACTCGCTGCAGAGCCCCGACGGCGAGAACCTCTTCCGTGCCTGCGAGACGCGCGGCCATCATCACCACCTGATCTGCCGCTCGTGCGGCAAGGCCGTCGAGATCGCCGCGACCGACGTCGAAGAGTGGGCACAGCGCACCGCCGCCCAACACGGGTTCAGCGAGGCCGAGCACGTCGTCGACATCTTCGGCATCTGCACCGATTGCGCCCGCGCCCGGGCTCGTGAGCGTGGCGACGAATAGTCGCACCACGGCTCCCACGCCGCAACGCTCGGGCGCCTCCCGCACCCTCGTCGCGCTCGGCCTGGGTGTCGTCGTGGTCACGGCGCTGTTCCTGGTCGACGCCTTCGCCCCCACGTTCTTCGCACAGCCGTTGCCGACCCGCGCGCAGGACGGTCTCACCCTCGCTCTCAGCGTGCTCATCGAGTCGCTGCCCTTCGTGGTCCTCGGCGTGGTGCTGTCGATCATCGTGCAGGTGTGGGTGCCCCCGGGAGCGATCGAGAGATGGATGCCGCGCGCGCCCTGGGCGCGCCGGGCGGTGCTGTCGCTGCTGGGGATGTTCATCCCCGTCTGCGAGTGCGGCAACGTGCCCTTCGCCCGCGGTCTTCTCATGCGCGGCTTCGGAGTGAGCGACACGCTGACCTTCCTGGTTGCGGCCCCGATCGTGAACCCGATCGTCATCATCAGCACCCACGCGGCCTTCGGATTCAGCGACGGCATCCTGATGGCGCGCCTGATCGGCGGGTACCTGGTCGCCAACCTGATCGGCTGGCTGTACAGCCGGCATCCCGATCCCGACAAGCTGCTCACCGAACGCTTCCTCGAGACGTGCGAGATCGTCGTGCAGGAGCGCGGCGACCGTGGTCGGCGCACCCTCGCCCAGTTCGTCGTCGAGCTGCGCTCGGTCATGCCGGCCCTCATCATCGGCTCGCTGCTGGCCGGAGCAGTCCAGGTGCTCATCCCGCGGAGCGCCCTGCTGGCCATCGGGTCCGACCCGGCGCTGTCGATCGCCGCGATGATGGCGCTGGCGATCGTGGTGTCGCTGTGCTCGAACGTCGACGCGTTCTTCGCGCTGTCGTTCGCCTCGACCTTCACGCCCGGATCGATCGTGGCTTTCCTCGTGGTGGGGCCGATCATCGACCTGAAGATGATGGCTCTGCTGCGCACGACCTTCTCGACGCGCGTGCTCGTGGGCATGACGGTCGTCGTGGTGCTCTTCGCCTTCACACTCGGAACGGTGGTGAACCTCCTTGTCTAGAACGGGTGCTCTCGCCACGCGCTGGCTCGGGGTGGGCCTGACCGCGTGCCTGTCGATCACGACCATCACGCTGTGGGCCACCGGCCGTATGGCGCTGTACATCAACCCCGATTCGGCGTGGTTCGCCGTTGGCATGGCCTTCCTGGCGCTGGTCGGCTCGATCGCCTCGTTCGCCCTGCCGCTCGGCGCCGAGGCCGACCACGGACACGATCACGAGCACGGCCACGCCCCCGCCGCGGCCTCCGCCCGGCGCGAGGCGTTCGCGCACGCCGATCACGAGCACACCGATCCGCTCGACGCGCACGATCACGCAGCCCACGATCATCTCGCGGCCCGTCCGCGCCTGACCCCCGGCGGGATCGCGGCGTTCACCGGCGGCGTGCTCGCCTCGGGTGCGGTGATCGCGGTGCTGCTGACTCCCGCGGCGTCGCTGTCGACCGAGCTCGCGGTGTCGCGCGACGTGGGAGCCCCGCCGCTGTTCGCCGGCTCCGACGTGGTGACCCTCGCCGCGTCGGGCGACACCTCGAAGTTCGGCATCGGCGACTGGTCGGCGGTCTTCGCCCACGCCACCAACCCCGAGACCTTTGACGGAAAGCCCGTGACCCTCACGGGCTTCATCACCCCGGCCAACGACGGATCGAGCTTCGACCTCACCCGACTCGTCATCACGCACTGCGTGATCGACGCGCAGACCGCCCGCCTGCCTATCGCGGCCACCACCGACGCCCCCTCGACCGGGCAGTGGGTGACCGTCACGGGCACGGTGCGTTCGAGCGGCGACGGCAAGCTCGCGGTGCACGCCGACCAGGTCGCGGCCATCGCTGAGCCCTCGGACCCGTATGAGTACTGATTCCCGTCGCGGCGGCGACTCCCGGCGCTCGCGCACGCGTCGGCGGCGCGGGCGCGGCTTCGCGATCGCCTTCGCCGCGATCCTCGTCGCTCTCGTCGTCGTCGGCGGCCTCGGCGCAGTGGTGGCCGTGGCCCAGGGGCCGCGCGTCACGGACGTGCAAGTCGATCCGGCGGCCGCCGTCGCGGCATCCGGCTCCCGGGTGATCCTCACCACGACCCAGTCCCTCGAGAAGGTGGACGCCTCGCAGGTCCAGGTGGACCCGGCGACCCCGTTCACCGTCGACACCTCGGGTCGCAGCGTCGGCGTGCGTTTCACGCTGCCGCTGCGCGACGACACCGACTACACGATCACCGTCAACGGCGTGAGCGGCCTCGGCGCCGGCCCCGCCTCGACCCTGACCGAGTCGTTCCGCACCCCCGCCCTGCAGGCCTACCTGATGCAGCGCGGCACGCCCGAGGGCGACACCATCTTCCGCACCGACCTGCAGGGGCAGGCGGGTCTGCCCGTGTTCGTGCACCCGCACATCGAGGACTTCCGCGCCACCGCCAACCACCTCGTGATCTCGGTGCGCGACGGCGACACCCCGCGGGTCATCGTGACCGACCCCGACGGCAAGAACCAGCGCGACATCGCCCTCCCGGGCCCCGGCTACGTCACCAACCTGCAGTCGGCCGACCGGGGCGAGCGCATCGGATTCACCTTCTCGGATGCCGACCTGGGCGCTGCCGGGGGACGCGAGAGCCGTCTGTTCACGGCGTCGGCGGCCGACGACGCCCCGCCCGTCGAGGTGGGGCTGAACGGCGGCGACGTGCGCATCGCCGACTACCGTTTCGTGCCCGACACCGACAGCATGCTGGTGCTGACCTTCGACTCGCGACTGCTGCTGACCGACGCGCAGGGCGGTAACGCCGCGCCTCTCGGCAGCGCCGTCTCGATCGACGGCATCGCGCGCGGATCGTCGGTCGCGATCGTGGAGCGCCTCGAGGGGATCCGCGAGATCAACCTCACCGACGGCTCCGAGCAAGCGCTGGTCGACCCCGTCGATCCCCCCGGCATGGCGGGGCGCGCGACGCCCCTGCCCGGGGCGGGCACGGGCACGATCCGATCGTTCGCCGACATCAGCTCCGACGGGGTCTCCCGTTCCACGATCGTCTCGCACGTCGACACCGACGGAACCGTCCGTCAGCTGCTGAGCGTGCCGGGCTCGGACACCGTGCTGCAGACCTGCGTGTCTCCGAGCGGCCGCTACGCCGCCGTGCTCGTGGCTCCCCGAGCCGTCGACAACCCCTTCGACCGGTATCAGCTGCCGCTTCCGCAGCGTCTGCTCACGCATCTCGTCGAAGTCGACAGCGGCCAAGAGGTCGTGGCGCTGCAGGGCTTCGACCTCTCGTGGTGCCAGGTTCCCCCGCAGTGATGCGACCCGCGACCCGCGCCGACCTCGTCGACCTGCCGGTCGAGGCCGCGCCGCGGCTGCTCGGCGCCGTGCTCGAAACCGAGGTCGCCGGCGAGCGGGTCCGCGCGCGCGTGACCGAGGTCGAGGCGTACCACGGCCGCGGCACGGGCGACCAGCCCGATCCGGGCTCGCACGCGCGCATGGGACCGACCGCGCGCAACGCCACCATGTGGGGCGAGCCCGGTCACCTGTACGTGTACCTGAGCCACGGCATCCACTCGTGCGTCAATGTCGTCTGCGGCCCCGAGGGCGTCGCGGGTGGAGTGCTGCTGCGCGCCGGAGAGATCGTCGAGGGTGCGGACATCGCCGAACGCCGACGCCTCGAACGCCGCGGGGCCGTGCGCTCGTCGCGCGATCTCGCCCGCGGTCCCGGGCGCTTCGCGGACGCGGTGGGTCTTCGGCATCCGATCCACGACGGCATCGACGCGGTCACCGGCGAGATGTGCGCGGGCGCGCGAGCGCGGTTGCTCCTGCCCGACGCGCCGCCGCCGGGCGTTGCGATCGGGCCGCGCGTGGGTGTCGCGGGCATCGCGGGCACCGACGCCTTCCCCTGGCGCTTCTGGATCGAGGGGGATGCCACGGTCTCGGCGTTCCGATGGGGGCGGGGCGCGGCCGAGGCGGCTGCCCGTCAAGGCGACACGCCGTCCGTGCTAGACTGACCCCTTGTCTGCGCGCACTCCAGCACGCAGTTCGCATCCCTCACTCTCGAACGTGGGCTTCGGCCGCGCTCGGACGGGGTGCAGACAAGGGATCTTGGGTGGCACCGTCCGGTGTCACGGTACAGAAGGAGACATCACCATGGCAGCAGTGTGCCAGGTGACTGGAGCGGTTCCCGGCTTCGGTCACAACATCTCGCACTCGCACCGCCGGACGAAGCGCCGCTTCGACCCGAACGTGCAGAAGAAGACCTACTTCGTTCCGTCGCTGGGTCGCAACATCAAGCTCAACGTTTCGGCGAAGGGCATCAAGGTCATCGACGCTCGCGGCATCGAGTCCGTCGTCCGTGACCTGCAGGCGAAGGGCGTGAAGCTGTAATGGCGAAGAAGGCTCAGGACGTTCGTCCGATCATCAAGCTGCGTTCGACCGCCGGCACGGGGTACACCTACGTGACGCGCAAGAATCGCCGCAACAACCCCGACCGCATCGTGCTGAAGAAGTACGACCCCGTGGTCCGCAAGCACGTCGACTTCCGAGAGGAGCGCTAAGCACATGGCTAAGAAGAGCAAGATCGCGCGCAACGAGCAGCGCAAGGTCGTCGTCGAGCGCTACGCCGCGAAGCGCGCCGAGCTGAAGAAGACCCTGGTCGACCCCAACGCGACCGACGAGGCCCGCGAGGCCGCCCGCGTGGGCCTGCAGAAGCTGCCCCGCAACGCGTCGCCCGCGCGCGTGCGCAGCCGCGACGTCATCGACGGCCGCCCCCGTGGTGTCCTCACGAAGTTCGGCGTCTCGCGCGTCCGCTTCCGTGACATGGCCCACCGTGGCGAGCTGCCCGGTGTGACCAAGTCGTCCTGGTAAGCACCAGACACCCGTTCGAAGGGCGGGGGTTCCGAGAGGAGCCCTCGCCCTTCGGCGTTTCCGGTGAGCGCCGCGCGCCCTTCAGGCGTCGACGGAGTTCAGCTGCTCGATGGCCTCGGTGCGACCGCTGACGCCGAGCTTGAGGTAGATCGACCGCACCTGGCTCTTCACCGTGTTGAGCGAGACGCCGCGCTCTCGCGCGATCTCGGCCAGGCTGAGGGGGCTTTCGAGCAGGAATGCCAGGGCGCGCTCCGTCGGTGTGAGGCACGGGGTGGCGTACGCCGGGGCGCTCTCGTTGTCGGGCGCCGCCACGCGGGCGAGGATCCCCTCGAGCGAGGTCATCAGGTGCCGCAACTCCGGGTTGTGAGCGACGACGCCCTCCATCAGTTGCCGTGTCTCGTCGTGCGGGAGCATGAGGAACGGAGTCGCCCAGGTCCCCGTGCGCTGCATGATCAGCAGGGCCGACTCCATGCTCTGGTGAGCGCGGCGGGAGTTGCCGAGCCGCTGCTGGGCGAGGGCGCGGCGCAGCAGAACCGGTGTGAAGGTGCGCAGGCAGTGGTCGGTCTCGGATGCCACGCAGGCGTCGGTCTCGAGCAGCAGCTCGCGCTCCCGCCCGAGACGCAGCAGGGCCGTGGCTCGCTGCATCGAGAAGCAGATCCCGTGACCCTCGGGGTTGTCATAGGGCGCGAGGACGGCGAGAGCCTGTGCGTCATCGCCCTGCGCGACGTAGAGGTCGGACAGGATGCACAGCAGGAAGTGGCGCACCATGCGGTGGCTCGCGCTTCGCAGGCCCCCGTGGAGCAGTTCGCGGGCCTCGGCCCGCCCGTCGGCGAACTTGTGCCGGAGGAGCTTGACCATCACTCCGGCGGCTCGTGCCGTGTACGTCCAGTACGGGTCGTCGCGCTGGGTGAGTGCCATCGCCGAGGGGACGGCGGCGAGGCGTTCGACGTCGCAGCGCGCCGACGAGGTCAGGATGTCGGCGAGGAAGAGCAGGTAGGCGGCCTCTTCCACGGGCCATCCTTCGGCCGCGAAGATCTCCTGCGCGCCGGACGAGGCTTCTTCGGCCGCGGTGTACTCGCCGTTGATCGCGTGCCCCAGCGCGATGACCGTCAGTGCCCGATACCGCAGAGCGGGTGTGTCGGCGAAGAGGAGCGCCTCGGCGCCGAACCGGGCGGCGTGCTGCGCCGAGCCGATCGCCGCGCAGTACTCGCCCGCGCTGGCCAGCAGCAGAGCCCGGCCGCGGGAAGAGAGGGCGGCGGGGCGTTTGAGGCGCACTTCGTCGAAGTACAGACGCACCACGCCTACGCCGTCGACGAGAGCGTCGCGCCGCGCTCGCGCCGCCAGCAGCGCCCCCACCGTCTGTGCGGAGGCGTCGGTCCACATCGCGGGTGGGGCCGGGGTCTCGGCCTCGGCCAGCAATGCGAGATGACGGGTGATCGGGATGCCGTGGCCCGGTGCCAGCCGGATCGCCGTCGTGACGACCGCGGCGTGGAGGGTCGCGCGCACGTCGATGGAGGATGGGGTTCCCGACATCGCACCTCCGTTTCGCGAGCACCGCATGGCAGTTTGGATCCGTTCTATGGTATTTCATACCGTTTCGTGAATTACCTGATCGGGTACCCTCGAGCGCCGGTCGACTCTCGGGGTACCGCGGCTCGCGCGCGGGGAGCGGGCCTCGGTCGCGCGCTCCCCGTTTTCGGGCGAGGTGCAGGGCCGCCGACGTACGAGGGCGCCGCGCAGCTGCCCCGGTCGCCCCCTCCGCCCCGTCGACGCCGCGACACGCCGGCGCGAAAGGGGGAAAATCCGTCAGAATCCGCGTAATTCCGCGGTTCGGTTGATACTGTCGAGGCGGTCTCCCGACCACCGAGGAGGATTTTCCCCTCGTCCGCGTAACGAGAGGCGACTGAGACGTCGCCTGGAGGACAACCACATGGCTGACAAGTCCATCACCAAGACCGAGCTCGTCGCGAGCATCGCCAGCGCGACCGGGCAGAGCCAGTCCGCCGTGTCGGGCGTGCTCGACTCCCTCTTCTCCACCGTCTCCGAGGCGGTCGCCAAGGGCAGCAAGGTTTCGATCCCCGGCTGGATCGCCTTCGAGCAGGTCGCGACGTCGGCTCGCACGGGCCGCAACCCCCAGACGGGCGAGGAGATCTCGATCCCCGCCGGCAAGCGCGTCAAGGTGACCGCGGGCTCCAAGCTGAAGGCCGCCGTCAAGTAAGACGACGTCGAATCACAGAGGGGGGTTGCCACGCGGCATCCCCCCTCTGTCGTTCCCGCGCGACGTAGGCTGAGGGGGTGAATCCCCGCCTGCTCCGCGTCGCGGGACCCGTCATCCTGGTCGTGGTCTCGCTCATCGCCGTCGCGGTGGGGCTCGCCTACGGTGGAGGAGCCGCGCCCACGCAGCTCGCCGACCCGGGTCCGGTCGTGCGGTGGGGTCTGCCGATCGCCACGGTCGTCGTCAACCTCGCCGCCGCCACGATGGTCGGCTCGCTGGTCCTGGCGCTCTTCGCCCTTCCTGCGGGGGAGCGACCGTTCGAGATCGCCCTCGACACGGCATCCATCGGCGCTGCCGTCTTCACCGTCTCGGCGGCGACCACGGGGTATCTGACCTTCCTCAACGTCCTCAACGCGAAGCCGACGCTCGACGCGGTCTTCGGCCAGCAGCTCGGGCGCTTCCTCGTCGAGAGCTCGATCGGGCAGGCGTGGCTGATCACCACGATCGCGGGCGCCGTGCTGACCGTGCTCACCTTCGCCGTGCGCTCGTGGATCCCCACGCTCGTGGTCGCGATCCTCGCCCTCGCCTCGCTGATCCCGATGGGAACACAGGGACACGCCGGCGAGGAGGCGAGCCACAACGCGGCCGTCACCTCGCTCGTGCTGCACATCATGGCCGCCGCCGTATGGCTCGGTGGTCTGATCCTGCTCGTCGTGGTCCGCCCCGCGATGTCGCGAGGCCAGTTGCAGACCACGCTGCTGCGCTACTCCTCGATCGCCCTCGTCGCCTTCATCGTCGTCGCTATCTCGGGGACGGTGCGTGCCTCGATCGGTCTCTTGGGACTGCAGAACCTCTGGTCGGCGTACGGCGTGCTCGTACTGATCAAGGTGGGCGCCCTGATCGCGATGGGCGTGCTGGGCGCGTGGTACCGCCGTCGTCTCATCTCGCGCATGGCCGAGGAGCCCGGTTCCCGCCGCTTCTGGAGCGTCATCACGCTCGAGCTCGCCTTCATGGGCATCGCCAGCGGTGTCGCCGCCGCTCTCGCGCGCACGCCCCCGCCCGTGCAGCCCCCGCTCGTGGGGCAGACCCCGGCCGAGGTCCTGACCGGTGCGCCGCTGCCCCCCGACCTGACGATCGAGCGCTGGTTCACCGCGTGGGACATCGACCTGCTGTGGACGCTCGTAGTGGCTTTCGGAGTGTTCTTCTACCTGGCGGGCGTCTACCGGCTGCTGCGCCGCGGCGACTCGTGGCCGATCTACCGCACCGTGCTCTGGTGCCTCGGCATGCTGAGCGTCTTCTGGGTCACCTCGGGCCCCATCAACGTGTACCAGGACTACCTGTTCAGCATGCACATGATCGGGCACATGCTGCTGTCGATGGCGATCCCGCTCCTGCTCGTGGCGGGGGCACCGGTGTCGCTCGCTGCCCGCGCGATCCGCAAGCGCACGGACGGGACGCGCGGCGGTCGCGAGTGGATCCTCTGGGCGGTGCACAATCCGGTCGCGAAGGTGCTGACCAACCCCTACGTGGCGGCGGGCCTGTTCATCGGATCGCTCTGGGCGTTCTACTACACCGACCTCTTCCGCTGGTCGCTGTACGACCACGTCGGGCACATCTGGATGGTCGCTCACTTCCTGGTGACCGGTTACCTCTTCGTGCTGAGCCTCATCGGCATCGATCCCGTTCCGTACCGTCTGCCGTACCCGATGCGCCTGCTGATGCTCATCGCGATCATGGCGATGCACGCCTTCTTCGGCATCGCGATCATGATGAACTCGGGTCTGATGGTGGCCGAGTGGTTCGGGGCGATGGGGCGCACCTGGGGGGCGACCCCGTTGCAAGACCAGTACGTCGGCGGTGGTGTCGCGTGGTCGGTGGGCGAGATCCCCACGCTCGTGCTCGCCATCGCGGTCGCCATCCAGTGGAGCCGTAGCGACGAGCGCCAGCAGCGCCGACGCGACCGCCACGTCGACCGCGTCGGCGACGTCGAGCTCGACGCCTATAACGAAGAGCTGCAGCGACTGGCCGAGCGTGACGCGCGGGTGGCGTCGCGGGGCAACTGACCCGTTCGCCGGGCTCAGTCGGACGAGCCGCCGACGAGGATCGAAGCGGTGCCGTCGGGCAGCACCGTGATCTCGCCGTCGACGCGGAAGGCAACGTCTTCTTCGACGGTGCGCACGCTGCCGTCGAAGATCGAGCGGATGTCGACCACGATGTGCGCCACGGCCTTCGCTGAGGGGATGCGCCACCCCGCCCCGTCGGGCACGACGGTCACCACCGGCTGCTCGACGATCGACCAGGTGGGGGCGTCATCGATGCGGTTGCGCACGGTGAAGCCGAAGGGGCACCCGGTCGGCTGCAGCACTTTCTGCTGGGCGCACGTGGTGAGGAAATCCTCGACACGCGACTGAACGACCGAGATGAACTCGTCGGTCGGCTGGGCCTGGACATCGACCGGGATGCCGGCCAGCGGCGCGTCGGCGAGCACGGCGACACCGGGAGTCGCCGAGATGGCGGTGTCGACGTTCACCGAGTAAAGCCCGGGTGAGAACACCAACAGGGGGACCGCGGCCGTGGGGTCCACGTCGGCGCCGTCGACCGAGACCTGACGTTTGTCGACCTCGAAGCCGTTGACGGCGAAACGCATCGACCCGTCGACCGTGAGTTTCATGACCGACAGCGGGCTCCGGGCGAACCGCCAGCGGGGGAGGAGGCCCTCGTTCGTGTCGTGCTGGATCGCGAAGGTGGTCTGTCCGCCGTAGCCGCCGGCCGTGTAGCTCACGGTGATCTGCGTCTGCTCGCCGTTCGTGCTCTCGCCGGTGATCTCGGCATCCGTCAACGCGGTGAGCGCATCGGGGCGCAGCAGTGCCTCGGAAGCGGTGGCCGGGAGACCCGCGGACTGCAGCTCGGCGGAATCGACGGCCACACCGGGGAGCGCGAGGGCCTCCGCCGTCCGGTGGTCCTGAAGCAGCTCGAGGTAATGCTGGACGAACGCGCGGGGGCTGTAGAACTCGCGATAGAGCGAGGCCGCGCCCGCGCCGAGGGCGGCGATCAGCAGGACGCCCACGAGGGTGATTCCGGCGATGGCGCGTCCTGGGCGCGCGCGCACGCCGCGAACGCCTTCGGGCGTCGCGGGGCCCCCGCCTGCGGTGTCCACGCCTCCAGTGTAGGAAAGGCTCCTGTGGAGGCGCCCCGCACGTCAGTCCATGACGAGCGACTGCACCACGGCCACCGCGGCGAGCTGACCGCTCGAAAGGGCCGCGGCGAGCGAGAACATCGGCCCCGGCAGATGGTCGGGGTGCGCCAGATCACCCACGGCGTAGACGTTCTCGACGCTCGTCCGGCCGAACGGATCGGTGCGCACGGCCCCCGACTCCCGCAGCTCGACGCCGAGTGCGACGAGGAAGTCCGCGCGCGAGCTCCAGGTGGGCGCGACGAAGGCCCCGGCGACTTCGAGCACCGAACCGTCGGCACGTGCGAGGGCGAGTCCGTCGGCGGTCCCGTCGACGCGGACGACGGTGGCGGGGTCGACGAGATGGACCTCGGATGCCACCGGCTCCAGCATCCGCCCGAGCACGGCGGCGTGGTCGCTGCCGTTGACGATCGCGACCGGACGGCCCGCGAACTCGTGGCCGTGGCAGAACGGGCAGTTCGCGACGCGGTCGCCCCACTGCTCGTCGAGCCCGGGGATGGCGGGGAGCCGGTCGGCGACCCCCGTGGCGAGGATCACGGCGTGGGCGCGGAGACGCTCGGCGCCGACGTTGACCGTCAGGGCGTCGTCTTCTCTCACGACGGCCGAGACGGCGGCATCCCGGATCTCGACGTCGGGGTAGGCGGCGATCTCGTCGCGGCCGAGGCGTCGGAGCTCGGCGGGGTCCCGCCCGTCGTTGGTCAGCAGGTTGTGCGCGTGACGGACGCTGCCATTGCGGTAGTCGCCCGAGTCGAGCAGCAGCGTGCGCCGGTGCATGCGCCCGAGGGTGAGGGCCGCCTGTAGGCCGGCGGGGCCGCCTCCGATGATGATCGCGTCGTACACGACGTGCTCCTTTCCGCTTGCTTTCCGGACCATCCTGTGACTTCATGTCGACATGAAGTCAAGTGGCGTGCGCGCGGGCGAGTCGATCGGTGAGGCGGCAGCGCGGTTCGGTCTCGAGACGCACGTGCTGCGGCACTGGGAAGACGAGGGGCTCCTGCGTCCGACCCGGGATGCCGCGGGCCGACGCCGCTACGACGAGGCCGACAGCGTGCGGATCGCGGTGATCCTGCGCAACAAGGCGGCGGGGCTCTCGCTCGAGCAGATCCGCGTGCTGCTCGACGACGGAGCCCCCGACCGCCACCGGGTGCTCGAAGAGCACGTCGCCGAGCTCGACCGCCGCGCTGCCGACATCGCCCAGGCTCGCGCCATGACCGAGCATGCCCTGCGCTGTCGCTCGCACGACATCACCCAGTGCCCGCGGTTTCGCAGCCACGTCGCCGACGTGCTCTCGGGAGAGGCGCGCTGGCTGCTCGTCCACACCGAGCCGACGGGCGGGCCCATCCCCAGCCCGCCGCCCGAGTCGACCCGTGCGAACTAGCATGGGCCGGTGACCACGCCGCCCCTTTCCGCCGAGCAGCAGGCGCTGTTCCGGCTGATCGAGGACACCCGGGAGCACGTCTTCGTCACCGGCCGCGCCGGCACGGGCAAGTCGACCCTGCTGCAGCATCTGGCGTGGAACACGAAAAAGCAGATCGCCGTGTGCGCTCCCACCGGGGTGGCAGCCCTCAACGTCGAGGGTCAGACGATCCACTCGCTCTTCCGTCTGCCGATCGGGCTCATCGCGAACGGCGACATCGATCAGAACGACGCCACTCGAAAGCTCCTCAACGCCATCGACACCCTCGTCATCGACGAGATCTCGATGGTGAACGCGGATCTCATGGATGCCATCGACCGCTCGCTCCGCCAGGCCCGCGGTCGGCGGTCGGAGCCGTTCGGCGGCACGCAGATCGTGATGTTCGGCGACCCGTACCAACTCGCTCCCGTGCCGCCGCGCGGCGATGAGATGCGGTACATCCGCGACCACTACCGCTCCTTCTGGTTCTTCGACGCCAAGGTGTGGTCGGGCGAGGCTGCCAGCGACGGTCTCATCGACATCGGGCGCCACGGCGCCGACCTGCACGTCAACGAACTCGTCGAGATCCACCGGCAGTCCGACCCGGGGTTCAAGCAGCTGCTCAACGCCGTGCGGTACGGGCGCGTGACGGCCGAGATGGCCGGCATCCTGAACACCGCCGGTGCCCGCACGCCCCCGCACCCGGCCGACGGCGAGCACCCGATCATCACCCTCGCGACCCGCAACGACCGCGTCAACACCATCAACCGCCGGCACCTCGACGAGTTGATCGGTCGCACGCAGACGGCCAACGCCGAGATCTCGGGCGATTTCGGTCGGGGCGAGGCGAACTATCCCGCCGAGATGGAGCTCACGCTCAAGGTCGGCGCACAGGTGATGTTCCTCCGAAACGACGCGGCGCAGTTCGGCGAGGCTCCGCGCTGGGTCAACGGCACGATCGGCACCGTGACCCGCATCGCCGGAGACAGCGTCCGGGTCGAGGTCGACGGTACCGCGCACGACGTCGAACCGGCCGTGTGGGAGAGATACCGCTACGCGTACGACCCGGGGACGAAGAACCTCTCGCGCGAGATCGTCGCCGAGTTCACCCAGTTCCCGTTGAGGCTGGCGTGGGCCGTGACCATTCACAAGTCGCAGGGCAAGACCTACGATCGCGCGGTCGTCGACCTCGGTGCGGGTGCCTTCGCCCCCGGGCAGACCTACGTCGCGCTCAGCCGCTTGACCTCGCTCGACGGCCTGTACCTGACGCGTCCGCTCAAGCCCGGCGACATCCGTGTCGACGAGGACGTGCGCCGCTTCATGAAGCAGGCGTGGTTGAGCAGGCAGGCGGCCGCGCAGGCCTGAGCGGTCACCCGCCGACCCGGGTCACGCGACCTGGCCGGCCTTGGCGCGCGTGAGGTCGGCGAACAGTTCGGTGGTGAAGCGGTAGGCCACGAGCACCTCGGCGATGACGCGCTCTTTCTCGCGATCGTCCCAGGGGGCGGCGTCGAGCTGCTCGCGGTAGACGGTCTTGAACGCCTTGGGGTCGGCGATGTCGCCGAACAGCAGGAAGCCGATGCCGTTGGTCTCGAAGCCGAAGCGGCGTCGCATGAGCCGGCCGATCGAGGGCCCGCCCGACAGGTCGCCGAGCAGGCGCGTGTAGTGGTGGGCGACGAAGCCGCCGGGCCACGTGGCGGCCACGCGGCGGATGCGCGAGACGTAGGCCTGCGTGGTCGGCAGTGGGGTGATCCGCTCGCGCCAGTCGTCGCCGATGAGGAAGCCGAGGTCGGCCTCGAGGGCGGGGAGGCGGGAGTGGCGCCCCTGGAGGAACACGGATGCCACGGGGTCGCTGCGCATGCGACCGGCGGCCTCTTCGAGAGCGGCGTAGATGAACCAGTGCTGGGCGATGAGGGCGATGTAGTCGTCGCGCGTGCCGGCACCGGTGAGGAGGTCGGTCATGAACCCGTCGCACTCGTGGGGCGAGTGCGCGTCGCTGGAACGCTCGCGCAGAGCTGTCGAGAACGGGACGACGGCGTTCATGCGGCCATCTTACGCACAGAGTTAGGTTTACCTAACCCCCATTTCGCCCAGAAACTCCTCTCACCCGGCCCGTCGTGATGCAGACGTGACGGTAACGGGTGCGCAAGCGCCGCTTTCGTTCAGGTGCCATGTGTTTGAATCTTTGGAGCGGGTGCTTCGTCGCGCGCGGAAATGCTGGGGGTTTCACATGCGGGCATGGCGTCGTTCCGCGGCCGTGGCGATCGCGGGAGCGAGCGTTCTCGCCGTCGTGCTGAGCGGGTGCTCGCCGCAGGGTTCGGTGTCGATCAACGTCCCCACCCAGGTGGATGCCCCTCTGCCCGAGGCGACGGTGACCGAACTGCAAGCGGCCGTCACCTCGGCCATGACCGCGACGGGGTCCACCGGTGCGATCGTCGGCGTGTGGGCGCCCTGGAGCGGTACGTGGGTATCGGGTCTGGGAACGCAGGGGCCCGGCGGTGCGGAGGTCACCGCAGACCTCGGGTTCCGCGCGGGCGATGTGACCGGCGCGATGACGTGCGACGTGCTGTACCGCCTCGCGGCCGACGGCACGCTGTCGATGAGCGACCCCGTGACGACCTGGGTCAGCAACCTCCCCGGCTACGACGACATCACCCTGCGTCAGCTCTGCGACGGCACCTCCGGCCTCGCGTCGTACACCTCGGTGCTCGACGGGGTCACGGCGAACAACCCCGAGCGCGTGTGGAACCCGCGCGAGCTCATGACCTACGGCATCGCTAGCCCGCGCACCAACGCCCCGGGCGCAGCCTTCGCCGATTCGGCGACCAACTTCGTCCTCGCCGGTCTCGCGGCCGAGCGCGCCGCCAACGAACCGATCGCTCAGCTCATCGCCGAGCGCGTCACCGAGCCGCTCGGACTCGACGCGACCGGTCTGCCGAACCCGGCTCCCGCCGACCCCGCCGACGCGTCGCTGCGCGGATATTGGTCGCAGCAGAACGCCGAGGGTGCCTGGAACTGCACCGACCCGCGCGACTACACGGACATGTCGTCGAGCTACGGCGGTGCGGCCGCGGGCGCGGTGACGAACATCACCGACCTCGGTCGGTACGCGCAGGCGCTCGCCACCGGAGCGCTCCTGCCCGCCGGAAACGACCGGTTCGCCGCCCCCGTGCCCGTCGGCGGCGACCAGCCGACGTGGTTCACCTCGGCCGGCGGCGCCTTCCAGGCCGGCTCGCTGATCGGGCAGTACGGTTCGATGCCCGGCTATCTGGTGGGGGCGTTCGCCGACCCGACGACCGGGATGTCGGTCGCGGTCGTTCTGAACAATTCCGGCGGCGACAAGACCACCGGCGCCTGGCTGGCGTGGGAGCTCGCGGCGATCGCCTCGAAGGCTCCCGCCGCCCAGGGGCAGACCGCACCCCAGGCGGGGCTGCCGTGGACCGCCGAGCAGATGCGCGACAACATCAACAGCAAGGCCATCTGCGCCGCTCCCGCCGGATGACCCGGCGATGACCGCGCGCGGCGGGCAGGGGTCGGCCGCCTCGCTCGTACTGGTCGGTCTGGCGTGTCAAGAGGTCGGCGCCTCGTTCGCCGTGATGCTCTTCCCCCACACCGGGCCGCTCGGCATCGTCATGCTGCGGCTGCTGTTCTCGGCCGTGCTGCTGCTGGTCATCGCCCGCCCGCGCCTGCGCGGACACACCGGTTACGCGTGGCGCTCGGTCATCGGATTCGGCGTGGTGCTGGCATCCATGAACGGGCTCTTCTATCTCGCGCTGCAGCGTCTGCCCCTCGGCGTGACGGTGACGATCGAGGTGCTCGGGCCCCTCACCCTGTCGATTCTCACCGCGACGGGGGTCGCGCGGTGGGTATGGGCGGGGCTCGCGCTCGGCGGCGTGGCCGCGCTCGGCGCGGGAGGCTGGGATCGCCTCGACGCGCTCGGCGTGCTGTTCGCCTTGGGCGCGGCGGTGAGCTGGGCGCTGTACATCCTCGCGTCGGCGCGGGTCGGCCGGGAGTTCCCGCGGCTCGACGGTCTCGCGCTCGCCATGGCCGTGGGCGCCGTGATCGCCCTGCCGTTCGGAATCGCCCAGGCAGGCTCGGCCCTTCTCCGGCTCGACATCCTGGCCATCGGGGCCGCGGTCGCGCTGCTGTCGTCGACCATCCCGTACGCTCTCGAACTCGTGGCGCTCCGGCGCCTGGCGGCCTCGGCGTTCGCGATCCTCATGAGCCTCGGGCCCGCCACCGCTTCTCTCGCCGGGTTCCTCCTGCTCGGCCAACACCTCTCGTGGCTCGAGCTCGCCGGGATCGCGCTCGTCATCACGGCCAGCATCGGTGCGGTGCTCGCCGCGGCCCGTCGCAACGCCGGGGCACGGCATCCGGGACCGGACTCCGAAGAACCCCTGAGCGAGCCCGTCGGCTGAACGGATGCCATGACCCCGGCGCCGACGCAAGGGGTCTGTCCTGCTCCTGGGCGATGGCGAGGATGACGTGATGAGCGACGACCACGAGCAGACCGCGAAGGACTTCGACGAGGCGGTCAACATGACCGCGAGCGAGCTGAAGAAGTGGCTCGACACGGACGAATCCAAATCCGTCGGACAGAAGAAGGACGGCGGCGAGTCGACCGGCCACGAGAGCGGGCGTCACATCGTGCGCATCCTCGAGAAGAAGAAGGCCGACCTCACCGACGACGACTACGCCCACATGCGGAAGGTCGTCGGGTACGTCAAGCGGCACAGCGCGCAGAAGCCGAAGGGCGACGTCACCGACACCGACTGGCGGTACTCGTTGATGAACTGGGGCAACGACCCGAAGAAGTGAGCGGCGCCGGGGAACGGCCCGTATACATCGCGTAAGGATCGCGCGTCGTCGGGCCCCGCGTCATAGCCAGGCGGGGTACAACGGAACCATGCCCATCATCGACAGCGCCGTGTACGTCGACGGACACCGGATCGAGAACCCCGCGAGCCTCGACCAGACCTTCGAGTACATGGAAGCTCACGGAGGCATGGCGTGGATCGGGTTGCTCCGCCCCGCGCCCGAGGAGCTCGAGCGCGTCGCCGCCGAGTTCTCGCTGCACCCCCTCGCCGTCGAGGACGCCCTCGCCGGGCACCAGCGCGCGAAGCTCGAGCGGTACGGGGGCAACCTCTTCGCGGTTCTGCGCCCCGCCCGCTACATCGACGAGACCGAGACCGTCGAGTTCGGCGAACTGCACGTGTTCATCGGCCCCGACTACGTGGTCACGGTGCGGCACGCAGAGGTGCCCGACCTCGCGGCCGTGCGCAAGCGGCTCGAGAAGAACCCCGACCTGCTCGCGCGGGGGCCCGAGGCGGTGCTCTACGCGATCCTCGACGAGGTGGTCGACCAGTACGACCCCGTCGCCCGCGGCCTTCAGAACGACGTCGACGAGATCGAGGACCAGCTGTTCGGCGAGGGCGGTGCCGATCTGACGCAGCGCATCTACGAACTCGCGCGTGAGGTCATCCACTTCCAGCGGGCGGCCGAGCCCCTGCGCGACATGCTCGAGGCGCTGCTGCGCGGCGCCGACAAGTACGGCGTCGACCTCGAGCTCCAGCGGTCGTTGCGCGACGTGCTCGACCACGTGCTGCGGCAGTGCGAGAAGCTGACCGCCCTCCGGGCGATCCTCGACAACGCCCTCACCGTCAACGCGACGCTCGTGACGCAGCGCCAGACCGAGACCTCGCTGAAGCAGAACGAAGAGGTCAAGAAGATCTCGGGCTGGGCGGCGATCCTGTTCGCCCCGTCGCTCGTGGGCGGCATCTACGGCATGAACTTCAAGAACATGCCCGAGCTGGACTGGACCTTCGGTTATCCGATGGCCCTCGCGCTCATGGCCGCCACCTCGGTCGGTCTGTGGTTCGCGTTCAAGCGCAAGCACTGGCTCTGACCCGTCGCGCCGGGTCGCGGCATCCGGTCCGGGATGCCGACATGTCGGCGCGCTTGCTGGACAGACGCTGCGCAATTCGCACGATGGGTAGGTGACCGACTCCTCCCCCCGCTCGAGCGACGCCGCAGAGCCGCCCCGCACCACCTCGACCGTCCAGCTCGAGGACAGCGGCTATCACAAGCGCCTCACGTCGCGTCAGGTGCAGATGATCGCGATCGGCGGCGCGATCGGAACGGGCCTGTTCCTGGGTGCTGGCGGTCGCCTGGCGCAGGCCGGCCCCGCGATCGTGCTGTCGTACGCCGTGTGCGGTGTCTTCGCCTTCTTCATCCTCCGCGCGCTCGGCGAGCTGGTGCTCCACCGGCCGACCTCGGGGTCGTTCGTCTCGTACGCGCGCGAGTTCTTCGGTGAGAAGGCGGCGTTCGTCTCGGGCTGGTTCTACTGGATCAACTGGGCGACGACCACGATGGTCGACATCACCGCCGCCGCGCTCTACATGAACTTCTTCGGCAAGTACGTGCCGTGGATCGCCGCCGTCCCGCAGTGGGTGTGGGCGCTCGCCGCGCTCGTCACCGTGCTGGCTGTCAACCTGGTGTCGGTGAAGGTGTTCGGAGAGCTGGAGTTCTGGTTCGCTCTCATCAAGGTCGCCGCCCTCGTGGCGTTCCTGCTCGTGGGCATCTACTTCGTCGTCTTCGGCACCCCCACGGGCGCCCCCACCGGGTTCTCGCTCATCGCCGACAACGGTGGGTTCTTCCCCAACGGCATCCTCCCCGCGATCATCCTCATGCAGGGCGTGGTGTTCGCGTACGCCTCGATCGAGCTGGTCGGTACCGCGGCCGGCGAGACGAAGAACCCCGAGAAGGTCATGCCGCGCGCGATCAACTCGGTCATCTTCCGCGTCGCGATCTTCTACGTCGGCTCGGTGCTGCTGCTGGCCCTGCTGCTGCCGTACACGGCGTACACCAAGGACGAGAGCCCCTTCGTCACCTTCTTCGGATCGATCGGCGTCCCGGGTGTCGACGTGATCATGAACCTCGTGGTGCTCACCGCCGCCCTGTCGTCGCTGAATGCGGGGCTGTACTCCACGGGCCGGATCCTGCGCTCGATGGCGGTCGCCGGATCGGCGCCGAAGTTCGCCGCGCGCATGAACAAGGCGGGCGTCCCCTACGGCGGCATCGCGATCACCGCGGTCGTCGCCCTGCTCGGAGTCGCGATCAACTACGTCAACCCCAGCGACGCCTTCG
The DNA here is from genome assembly GCF_030818635.1 of Microbacterium sp. SORGH_AS_0421. Taxonomy (NCBI): domain Bacteria; kingdom Bacillati; phylum Actinomycetota; class Actinomycetes; order Micrococcales; family Microbacteriaceae; genus Microbacterium; species Microbacterium sp. SORGH_AS_0421. The sequence goes on along the minus strand of NZ_JAUTAO010000001.1, from coordinate 930,679 downwards.
AGACCGTGCTGAACGTCGCCGCCGTCGGCATCCTGGTCACCTGGGCGACGATCATCCTCTGCCAGATGAAGTTCAAGCGCCTCGCCGACCGGGGCGAGCTCGTGCGGCCGAAGTTCCGCCTGTTCTGGGCGCCCTACACGGGGTACGCGACGCTCGTCTTCCTCGCGATCGTGCTCGTGCTGGTGTTCATCGACTCTCCCGCGACGCTGCTGGTGGCGGTGCTCGCGAGCCTCGCCATCACGATCGGCTGGTTCGCCTGCCGCAAGCGCATCGCCGAGCTCGCCGCCGAGCGCGAGGGCTACACGGGCACGGTGCCGGTGGTGCCGAGCCCCTTCCCGCAGCCGCGCGAGAAGAAGGCGCGCGACACGAAGCGCTGAGCCCGCGGGCTCTCGGCGCGGCGCTCGGGCTTCAGCTCGGGCGCCGCACTCGTTCATGGGGGCGTGTTCACCTCCGTTGAGTGTCCAAAACACCCGGACGTTTTCGATTTTGGTCCGGGTGTTTTGGACACTCGAGAGGGGGTGGGGCGCCGGATGCCGGCATCCCGTCGCTCGCGTTCAGGCGCGGGGCGTCGCCAGCCCGCGCCCCGGACACGACACGCTGAGTGTCCAAAACACCCGGACGTTTTCGATTTTGGTCCGGGTGTTTTGGACACTCGAGAGGGGGTGGGGCGCCGGGGCACGGGGCGGGGTTCGGGGTTCGGCTCGGGCGGAGGGTCAGGCGTCGGAGGGCCAGCCGCAGTAGGCCTCGGCGAGGTAGGCGCGGCCGTGCTCGGACTCCACGACGGTGCGCAGTTCGCCGATCTGGCGTCGACGGTCGAAGTCGGTGGCATCCGGGGCCACGTGCAGCAGGCTCGTCATCCACCACGAGAAGTGCTGCGCCTTCCAGATGCGGCGGCTGGCGGTCTCGGGGTATGCGTCGAGCAGGCGCTCGTCGTTCTCGAGCAGCAGCGCCTCGAGGGCGGCGGCGAGCAGGCGCACGTCGGCGATCGCGAGGTTCATGCCCTTGGCGCCGGTGGGCGGCACGGTGTGCGCGGCATCTCCGACGAGCGCGACGCGGCCTCGGCGCAGCTCGTGCGCGACGAAGCTGCGGAAGCGCAGGACGTCGCGCTGGAAGATCGGGCCCTGCTTCAAGGTCGTGCCGGGCACGCGCCTCTGCAGCTCGTCCCACAGCTGGGCCTCGGAATACGCGTTCGTGTCGGTGTCGGGGTCGCACTGGAAGTACATGCGCTGCACGGTGTCGGAACGCTGGCTGACCAGGGCGAAGCCGTCGGGGGAGTTGCTGTAGATCAGCTCCTCGCTCGAGGGTGGGGCCTCGCACAGGATGCCGAACCATGCGAACGGGTACTCGCGGAAGTATCCGCCGGTGCTCGAGCCGGTGACTGCGGCGCGAGCGACGCTGCGCGAGCCGTCGGAGCCGACGACGAAGTCCGCCTCGATCTCGAGGGGCTGCCCGTCGGCGTCACGCGCGATGACGCGGGGGCGGGCGGTGCCGGCGTCGTCGACGCGCTCGGCCGTGACGCCGAAACGAAGATCCTGCCCGGCGTCGAGCCGCGCGGCGATCAGGTCTTTCAGCACCTCGTGCTGCGGGTACAGCCAGACGGCACGGCCGACGGATGCCGCGAAGTCGATGCGGTGACCCTCGCCCTCGAAGCGCAGTTCGACGCCGTCGTGGCGGTGCCCCTCGGTGCGGGCACGCGAGGCGGGACCGAGGGTGTCGAGCAGTTCGACGGTGCCCTGCTCGAGGATGCCGGCCCGGATCGTGCTCTCGATGTCGTCGCGCGAACGCTGGTCGATGACGACGGACTCGATGCCCGCTCTGTCGAGCAGGTGCGAGAGCAGGAGCCCCGCGGGGCCGGCGCCGACGATGGCGACGCGGGTACGGACGGTGGTGGTCATGGCGTCTCCTTCGACGGTGGCTGTGTCGATGGTGCCCCTCGCTCCGCCGCCGCGCCGCGGTGTTCTCATTGAACGGGATGCCGCTCACGCCTGCGGCGAGTCCGCTCCCGCCGCCTCTTCGTCCCGCGGACGACCGAATCCATCCCCGCGCGAAGAGGGCCGGGTCAGCGGCGGTAGCCGAGGGCGCGCTCGGTGTCGCGGGCGGCGCGGTGCAGCTCGACCAGGGCGAACGGGGTCTCGGCGTCGCGGGGGAGCACCACCGACAGGGCGGCGATCACCGACCCCGTCTCATCGCGCACAGGCACGGCGACTCCCGTCGAGACGCTGTCGACGTAGCCGGGGGCGATGACCCGGCCCAGGCTGCGGATCTCGGCGAGCACGCGGCGCAGGGCCGCCGGGTCGACGATCGTCTCGGGGGTGACGGCGCGCAGGGGTCCGGCGAGTACGCGCTCCCGCAGATCGTGGGGGGCGAAGGCGAGGAGGACGAGACCCGACGACGACGCGTGCAGGGGAAGACGCCCGGCGATGCGCGTGATGTTCGCCCCCGAGTCGGGGGCGCTGAGCCGCTCGAGGAAGAGCGCTTCCTCCTGTTCGAGGATCGCCAGCTGCGTGTGTTCGCGCACGCGCGTCTGCACCCGCTCCATCGCCGGCAGCGCCGCCTGGCGCAGGCGCAGTGCATGAGAGGACCGCGTGGCCAGTTCCCAGAGGCGCATGCCCACGCGGATGCGGCGCTCCTCGTCGCGCTCGAGCAAGCCGGCATCCACCAGCTCGTTCACGATCCGATGCGCCGACGAGCTCGGCAGACCCGCCCGCCGTCCGATGTCGGACGTGGTCTGCGCGGTGCGCGTGGGGGTGAAGGTCTCGAGGATCCGCACCAGGCGGTCGGTCACCGAGTCGCCCGAGGGGGAGTTCGCCATGGTGTCAGGATGCCACGATTCCCATTCAGCGGGAACCGCTCGCCACCGCTGGGGACGGTGCCGGAGCATTGACTGGTCGAAGGAGACCCCATGTCGAACCCTCCCGCCGCCGCCCCCGAATCGCTGCTGGCCGCACCCGATCAGGCCACGCAAGACGAGATCGTCCGCGAGATCCGCGCCCGTCACGCCGAACTCGACGCGCTCGACGCCGCGGGCACGCATGTCGCCGCGACCGCCCACGACTTCCCGGCGTATCGGTCGAGCGTGCTGCGGCATCCGACCAAGAATCCAAAGCTCGTCGACCCCGAGACGATCGAACTGTTCTCGCCCGCGTTCGGACAGCGAGACGTCGCCGCGATCGAGTCCGACCTCACGCTGCAGCACGCGGGCGAGCCGCTGGGGGAGCGCATGAGCGTGCAGGGGCGCCTGCTCGATTCGTGGGGCCGGCCGGTGGCGAACCAGCTCATCGAGATCTGGCAGGCCAACGCCGCCGGGCGCTACATCCACCAGCGCGACCAGCACCCCGCCCCGCTCGACCCGAACTTCACCGGCGCCGGGCGCGCGGTCACGAACGACAACGGCGAGTACCGGTTCACCACCATCAAGCCCGGGCCCTACCCGTGGAAGAACCACCGCAACGCGTGGCGGCCCGCGCACATCCACTTCTCGGTGTTCGGCTCGTCGTTCACGCAGCGGCTCGTGACGCAGATGTACTTCCCCGGTGATCCGCTCTTCGCGCTCGACCCGATCTACAACTCCATCCACCGTCAGAAGGACCGGGACGCCCTCGTGGGCGTCTACGACCACGACCTGACCTCGCCCGAGTGGGCGACGGGCTACCGCTTCGACATCGTGGTCGACGGACCCGAGCAGACCTACTTCGAGCAGGAGGGCGACGAGTGATCCCCGCCAAGACGCACCGCGCCACCCCCGGCCAGACGGTCGGACCGTTCTTCGCCTACGGCCTCGAGTTCGACAAGCAGCATCAGGTCGTCTTCCCGCACTCGCCCGGGGCGATCGTGCTGAGCGGCACCATCCTCGACGGAGCGGGAGCGCCGATCCCCGACGCCCTCATCGAGATCTTCGGGGCAGATGCCGACGGCTCGGTGCCGCGCGCGCGAGGCGCGTTCCGCCGCGACGATCACACGTTCACCGGCTTCGGCCGCGCCTTCACCGACGACGAGGGGCGCTACTCGTTCTGGACGCGGGAGCCGGGCGGCATCCGGGGGCGCGCGGGATTCTTCGCCGCGATCGTGTTCGCGCGCGGCCTGCCCGACAAGCTGCACACCCGCATCTACTCGCCCGCCGACCAGGACGCTCTCGCCGCCGACCCGCTGCTGTCGTCGCTCGCGGACGACGAGCGCGCTAGCCTCGTGGCGACCCGGACGCCCGACGGGTACCTGTCGCACGACATCCGACTGCAGGGCGAGAACGAGACGGTGTTCCTTGCGTTCTGATCCCCTTCCACGCATCGACCTCGGGCTGCTCTCGCCGGTGAGCGTCGGTCACGACGCGCTGCTGTCGGACGGGTTCGTGCTGTCCACGATGATCCGCGTCGAGTGCGCGCTGGTCGCGGCGTACGTCGAGGTAGGGGCCGCCCCGCGCGGGGCGCGGGTCGAGATCGACCACGTCTTCGGGATCGACGAGAAGGGTGGCGCGTCCCCGCGCGGGATCGACGTCGACGCCCTCGTCCGCGACGCGGTCGCCGGGGGCAACCCCGTGATTCCGCTCGTCGGCGCGCTGAAGGCGCAGGTGCCCGCAGAGCATCGAGCGTGGATCCACCGCGGGGCGACGAGTCAGGACATCCTCGACACCGCGCTGATGGTGGTCGCGCGGCGCGCGGTCGAGCAGACGCGTCGCTCGGTCGCGAACGCGGCCGTCTGGGCCCGACAGCTCGCCACCGCGCACGCCGACGAGGTGTCCGCGGCCCGTACCCTCACCCAGCACGCCGTGCCCACCACGATCGGTGCGCGCGCCGCGATCTGGGCGCGCGGACTCGAGCGCGCCGTCGTGCGGCTGGATGCCCTCGTCTTCCCCGCGCAGCTCGCGGGTGCGGGAGGGACGCTCGCGTCGTTCGTCGAGATCACCGGATCGACGGATGCCGCCGACGCCCTTCCCGCGGCTTTCGCCCGGGCCCTCGAACTCGACGCCCCCGACGCGCCCTGGCACGTGGCGCGTTGGCCCGTGACGGAGATCGGAGACGTCCTCGTCCAGGCCATCGATGCGCTCGGCAAGATGGCCGCCGACGTCGCGACGCTCAGCCGCACCGAGATCGGCGAGGTCTCGGAGGGCGTGGGCGGAGGATCGTCGGCGATGCCCCAGAAGCAGAACCCCGCCGAGGCGGTGCTCATCCGCTCGGCCGCCCTGCGCGCACCGCACCTGGGTGCGACCCTGCACCTCGCCTCGGCCCTCGCGGTCGACGAGCGCCCCGACGGCGCCTGGCACTCCGAGTGGCCGACACTGCGCGAGCTGCTCCGGCTCGCGGTCGGCGCGTCGGCGCACGGATCGTCCCTGCTCGCGCACCTGCGCGTCGACGCGGCCGCTGCCGCCGCCACCGTCGGTCTGACCGGCGGGCGCATCGTCAGCGAGCGCCTGCGGGGAGTGCTCGTGCCGCTCATCGGTGCCGAGCGCTTCGCAGCCTTGCTCGATGGTGACGACGACCTCGCCCCGCGTCTGCGAGCGCTGCCCGAGGCGGCCGGTCTCGACGTCGACACGTTGCTCGACCCGGCTCGGTACCTCGGCCTCGCCCCCCGCCTCGCGCGTGGCACGGGTCACGCGGGCGGCGGCACGGCACGCAGCAGGGGAGTCGACGCATGAGCCTCGTTTCGCTGACCGAGCCGGTCGGACCCGCCGACGCGCCCCTCGTGGTGCTGGGGCCGTCGCTGGGCACCTCGACGATCCTCTGGGAGGACGTCGTGCCCCTCCTCGCCGACGACTACCGCGTCTGCGCATGGGACCTCCCCGGCCACGGCGCGGGGCCCCGGGTGCACGAGGCGTTCACCGTCGGAGACCTCGCGGATGCCGTGGCCGCCGCCGTACCCGAGGAGACGTTCCTCTACGCCGGGGTGTCCCTGGGCGGTGCGACGGGGCTCGAGCTCGCGCTGCGGCACGGCGAGCGTCTTCGAGGCGCCGCGATCGTGGCATCCGGAGCCGTCCTGGGAGAACCCGCGTCGTGGACGGACCGGGCGGCGCAGGCCCGGGCGCAGAGCACGTCGAGCCTCATCGTCGGCTCGGCCCAGCGCTGGTTCGCCCCCGACTCGATCGCGCGGCGTCCCGAGTTGACCGGGCGTCTGCTGCATGTCCTTCAAGATGCCGACGACGACGGCTACGCGCGCTGCTGCGAGGCGCTCGCCGCGTACGACGTGCGGCCCGTGCTGGGCGAGATCCGCGTCCCCGTGCTCGCCGCCTGGGGGTCGTTCGACGCCGTCGCCCCCGAGGCCAAGGCGGTCGAGATCGCCGAGGGTGTGGCGGACGGCCGTGTCGCGCGCATCGACGACGCCGGCCATCTCCCGCCCGCCGAGCAGCCCGAGGCCGTGGCGGCGCTGCTGCGGTCGTTCTTCGTATCTGCGACCGGAAAGGACGCCTGATGCCCACCGACCAGGAACGCCACGACCAGGGCATGGCCGTTCGCCGTGCCGTGCTGTCGGACGAACACGTGGACCGCGCGACGGCGGCGACGACCGAGCTCACCGCCGACTGGCAGGACTTCATCACGCGCGTGGCCTGGGGCGACGTCTGGTCACGGCCCGGTCTGGATCGCCGCTCCCGTTCGGTCGCGGTGCTGAGCTCGCTCATCGCCCACGGCCACCACGAAGAGCTCGCGATGCACCTGCGGGCGGCACTGCGCAACGGCCTCACGATCGACGAGATCCGCGAGGTGATCCTGCAGTCGGCGATCTACTCGGGTGTGCCGGCGGCCAACACGGCGTTTCGCATCGCGACTCAGGTGTTCGCCGAGGACGCGTGAGAGGTCGAGAGTCGTTGGAGCCAGGGACGCTCCCCCTCTCGCTCGGACGGGCCGGGTCCCCGGCATCCCGCCGATAATGGGGGAGTGGAGGTCTGGGAGACGCGAGAGTGGTTCGCCGACTACCTCGACGCCCTCAACAGGCACGACCTTGAAGCCGTCCGTGGGTTCTTGCACCCCGCGGTGCGCCGTGCGCACCTGCCCGCGGGGGCCGAGGCGTGGATCGCCGATCTGGCGGAGCTGCTGCACGGCTTCCCCGACTGGCAGTGGAAGCGCATTCAGCTGATCGTGGAGGACGACCGTCTGGCGGTTCATCTGCGGGGCGGGGGAGCGCACACCGGCGCGTTCGCGCACGTGATGCCGACCCGCCGACGCGTGAACATCGCCTCGTTCGCGATGTACCGCATCGAGAACGGGCGGATCGCCGAGGCGACCGGCACCGACGATTCCGCGCAGATCCGCGCCGCGTTGGTCTGACGGGGACGCGGCCGTTCGACGCCTCCGCCCGGTGGCTCGTCCGTCGGGCGATCTGTCAAGGGCGCCTCGATGTCGGAGGGGGCCGGTACGGTCGCATTCGCCCGTTTCCATCCCGGGCAGAAAGAGGGGCGACCATGGTGTCTCACGACCGCCCCGGCGCCGGAGTCGTCTGGGCTCGCGTCGAAGACGGCTTCCACGTCGGCAGTAAGAGCGGGGTGTTCCTCGGCTACATCGACCGCCAGAGCGGCGGCGGGTACCTGGCGTACAACGGTCGCTCGCGCCTCGTCGGTCGCTTCGAAGCCCTGACCGCCGCGATGGCCGCCGTGACCAACGACCAGCCCCCGCACGACGCCGAGATCACGCTTCGCGAGGTGCGTGTCCCCGCGCCGCGGTCGATCGACGGCGGGAGGGCCTCGTGAACTCCGACCTCGTGTCCATCTCGTACGTCAGCGCGGCGTCCGATCCGTTCGACGACGACCGCCTCAAGGACCTCCTCACGCAGAGCCGCCGGTCGAATCACGAGCACGATCTCACCGGCATGCTGCTGTATCGCCGCGGGCGTTTCTTCCAGGTGCTCGAAGGGCCGCAGGATGCCGTGGACGAACTCATGACGAAGATCCGACGCGACCCGCGGCACACGGACGTGCGCGTGCTGCTCTCGGAGCGCATCGACGAGCGCCGCTTCACGGAGTGGACGATGGGGTACGAGCCGATCGGCGTTCCCACGACACCCGCGCCCGAGGGCTTCCGCGACACCTTCGACGACCTCGAGGCCGACGACGAAGACGCGAGCATCCGCGCCGTGCGCGAGCTCACCGTGTGGTTCCGCGCGCGGACGGCGAACGGCGCCTGACGCAGTGGCCGGTCCGGGGCGCGCACGGTAGCGTCACGGGGTGACCTCCCACCCGGCAACCGTGCGTTCCTTCGCTCGCGTCGTCGCCGGCGCGATCGTGCTCGTCGTGGTGCTGTTCGCCTACGTGCTGCGGATCGCGGCGGGCGACGCCAACCCCCTCGACTACTTCGGATACTTCACCAATCAGACGAGCAGTCTGACGGCGCTCGTGCTGATCGCCGTCGGAGGAATCGGTCTGGCGAATCGAGCCCTGCCGTTCCCGCTCGCTCTCGCGTGGGCGATCGGCGCGGCCTGTCTGATCGTGGTCGGAGTCGTCTACAACGCTCTGGTGCCCGGAACGGGGTCTGCCCCGCCGTGGGTCAGTGCGGTGTTGCACGCCGTGTTCCCGGTCATCGTCGTCCTTGACATCGCGACGGCTCGCGACCGGCCGCGGCTCGCGTGGCGGCACCTCTGGTGGGTACTGCCGTACCCGCTGCTCTGGATCACCGTCGTCCTCGTGCGCGGGGCGACCGACGGGTGGGTTCCCTACGGGTTCCTGCTGCCCGAGCGCGGCCTCGCTTCGCTGGTGCTGCACATCGTCGGCATCCTGGCTCTGCTTCTCGTCGCGGCGGCGGGGGTCTGGGCGCTCAGCCGACGGCGGTTTTCGCGAGCGTCGCGGTCATAGGGGCGGATCGAGGGCGCCCAGCGCGGCATCCATCTGCTCTGCCAGGTGCGCGTACCCGGTGTCGTTCGGGTGCAGGCCGTCGCCGGCCATCCAGCTGTCGGCGGAGTCGGCGTAGTGCCCGTCGAGCCAGTGGCTCGCCCCCTCGATGTGGTCGGCGCCGATGCGCGCCGCGGCGTCTTCGACCCAGCCCGCGATGACGTCGACCGACGCCGGGCGGTCGGCGGTGTACCAGAAGGGCTCGACGACGACGATCCGTGCGTCGGGCAATCCCTCGCGCAGGCGCTGCAGGTCGCTCTCGATCGTCTCGCGGATGCGCTCGGCCGCGCGGTCGTAGCTGAAGTTGTCGTTCAACCCCATGGTGACGAAGACGAGGTCGGGGTCGTCGGCGATGACCTGGGCGGGGATGTCGTCGAGTCCGGGCCCCATCGAGGCGCGGCGGTTGACGAAGCCGAGGCCGTTCTCGCTGCGGTTGATCTCGCGCCAGCCGCGCTCGGCCGACACGATCGTCGACCAGCGCTTGTCGTTCGAACTCGCGCCCGTGCCGCGTGTGTACGAATCGCCGTAGAACGACACGACGGGTCCGGTGGCGGCGGGTCCGGTGGCGGCGGGGGCGGATTCGGTGGCGGGTGCCGCGCAGGCGGTCAGCCCGAGAACGAGGGATGCCGCTGCGGTCAGGCCGAGGAGTCGTCGCGCGCGCATGAGCCCATTCTCGGCGGTGATCAGTCCTTCCGGGCCGGGGGAGCCGGATCGGCGGCGAGGCGTTGCACGTGGCGCGCGATCCTCTTCGCCCGGGTCGCGGGCGTCGTCGCGGTGACGACGGGATGCAGCACCGAGTAGCGCTCGGCCTTGGTCAGCGCCTCGAAGGCGCGCGCCGCGACGGGCTCGGCATCCAGGGCTTCGCGCAGGTCTGCCGGGATCTCGATCGCCGCGGATCCCTCGTAGGCGCGCTCCCACCGCCCGTCGGCCTGAGCGCGTGCGATCTCGTCGGCCCCGCGGGGCCGCATGCGCCCCTCGTCCGTCAGGCGGGCGACGTGATCGACGTTCCGCTTCGACCACATCGAGCGGGCGCGGCGCGGGGTGAAGTGCTGTCGGAAGGTGTCGGCATCCCGGGACTGCTTTCGCCCGTCGATCCACCCGCTGCAGAGGGCCTCGTCGAGGGCGTGGGCGTAGGTGAGGGACGTGGGCGAGGTCGTGCCCTTCTTCGCGAGCACCAGCCACACACCATCGCTGGTGTCTTCGTGGGCGTCGAGCCACGATCGCCAGCGCGCGGCGTCGTCGACGATCAGCTCGGGGGCTTCGGTCATGATCGTGATCCTCTCAGCCGGCTCACCGGACCCTAGCGCGGACCTCCGACACGAGCGCCCTATCGGAGCGCGCGCCCCGGGGCAACCGGCCCCCTCCGATGCGCTCGAGAGGAGAACATCGCTGAATGCGCAGTGTGACCTATGCCGGTGAGACCGTGACCACGACCGATGACGTGGCGGAGGCGCTCGTGCAGCTCACCGCGTCGATCGCCGCCGAAGGGCAGGCGGAGGCGGTGAGCATCCCGATCGTCACCGAAGGCGGCGAAGAAGAGGCCGAGCTGGTGATCGGCGTCGGCAACGACGTGCTCAGCGCCCCGGCCGACTGGGAAGGTCAGGAGCCCGACTTCTCGTGGGCGGCCGGAGAGCTGCGCCAGCACAAGCGTTTTCCGCAGGCACCGGCCATCGCGGTCGAGCAGCCGGCCGACGATACGAACCCCGACGCCTTCTGGGACCCCGACCTCGACGGATTCACCCGCGCCTGACCCGGCTCCCCGGGCCCCCGCACCCGCGGGGGGAGCTCGTCAAGCCCGCCTCGCCGGCCGCGCGCGAACGTAGCGTGGGCCATCCGCATCGGACGCGACCGGTTCATCGCCCCGATGCGTGAGCCCCGGACAGTTCGGGCGGCCCGCCGTTTCGTGGAGCCGCCCGAACGCTCGGCACCGGGAGGATGGGCGCATGCTGCACTCTCTGGTCACCGGCGCCTCACGCGGAATCGGGCGCGCGATCGCCGTCGCCCTGAGCGCCCGCGGAGATCGGGTCGCCGTCCACTACGGTCAGGACCTCTCGGCTGCCGAGGAGACCCTCGCGCTGCTGCACGGCGACGGACACGTCCTCGTGGGAGGAGACGTCTCCGACCCGGAGACCGCGGAACGCATCGTCGACGACGTCCTCCACGCGTTCGGACGCATCGACGTCCTCGTCAACAACGCGGCCCTCGCCCCGAACCCCTCGACCTCGCACCCCATCGCGACCGTCGACTACGCCACCTGGCACCGCACCTGGGAACGCATGGTCCAGGTCGATCTGCAGGCGCCCGCCAACCTGGTCTTCCTCGTCGCGCGCTCCCTCATCGAACGGGGGCTCCCGGGGTCGATCGTGAACGTGGGCTCGCGCGGCGCCTTCCGTGGCGAACCCGAGTTCCCCGCCTATGGGGCGGCGAAAGCGGGGCTGCACGCGATGGGGCAGTCCCTCGCGGTGGCGCTCGCTCCGCATGGCATCGCGGTCACGAGCGTCGCTCCCGGGTTCGTCGGCACCGACCGGCAGCAGGAGAAGCTGGCCGGAGCGGCGGGCGCCGGCATCCGGGATCAAAGTCCCTTCGGCCGCGTCGCCACTCCCGAAGAGGTGGCGGATGCCGTGGTGTACCTCAGTTCGCCGGGTTCGCAGTGGGCGTCGGGTGCGGTGCTCGATCTGAACGGGGCGTCGCACCTGAGGACGTGAGACCGGTCCCGCGCGGGAGGAAGTGAGCGGCGGGTCGGGGCCGAGGATGGCGGCTCTCGTGGACGACGCGGGACTCCGCCGCGGGGGTGTGCACGACGAGGGCTATCGAGGCGGGTTCCGCCTGCGCCGCGAGCGCCGCGTAGACGTCGCCCCAGGTGAGCGTCACGTATCGGTGTGTCCGATCGAAGGCGGCCCGTCGACCGGCGTCGGCGAGACGTTCGGCGTGATCGCGGAGCGGCGAGGGGTCGACCATCCACGTCCCGGCACCGCTGATCCGCCAGGACTCGCGGACGCGCCGCGCGAAGGGGCGGCTTCTCCATGCCAGCCAGGCCCACGGCACGAGCCACACGACGGCGCCGAGTGCCACGCTTGCCGCGACGGAGCTGGTGTGATGCGCGGCGGCGGCCGCGGCGATGCCGCAGAAGAAGCCGACGTAGGGCCAGATCACCGCCGCGTTCCACACGAGTCGCTCTTCGGGCCTGCCGTCCGGGGGGAGCACCTGCAGGTGCTCGACGACGAGCCCGTGACCGCTCAGTCGCCGTTCGTAGAAGCCCCAGGTTCCGCTCGCGTGAAAGGGGAAGCCGTTGTTCGTTCGCACACGACGATGCTGCGCTCGACGCATCGGCGCGGGGAGGATCCTGACGATACCCATGCGCCCCGCCGACTCGTCGACACGGGCGAACGACTGTCTCCACAGCTGTGGATAACTTTGTGGAGAGCGTGTGTGGAAACCGTCGCAGCCTGTGCAAACACGTGTGGATAAGGCCCGGATTCGTTAACGTGTTCGAAACTACACGCGCGTAATTCCGCGGCGCCGGTCGTCTCCGGAGGTTCCGAGCCCTGTGGAAAGTTCCCCTCTAGGTGCCGCGCCCGCGGGCTCAGCCGAGAAAGGCGAAGAGGAGCCGGACGAACCCCCACGCGCACATCGTGACCCAGAACAGCGTCCACCCGAGCAGGGTGTAGCCCCAGACGGCCTGGCCCACGCTCATGCGACCACGGCGGAAACGGACGCCGAGCACGATGCCGACGACGAGCGCACCCGCGACGACCAGAGCCGCGATCTGCTGCTGCCAGACGATGATCAGCGGGAGCGCGAGGATGACCGCGAACGCCGCCGCGTCGTAGTTGACGCCGGAGGACGCCGCCTGCACGCCCTTGCAGCACGAAGAAGGCGACGAGCGCCAGCGCGATGACCACCACCTGCAGCCATCCGAGCGCCTTCACCCAGAACGGCAGGCCTCGATCATCCGTAGCATCCGGATGACGTTCCGCGACCTCTGTCATGGCGTTTCCCCCCTCGTCGCGTCCAGTCTGCCCGTGCGGTGAACGGCCGAGGGGGAGGGGTTGACGGGGGAAAGACAAAGCCCTCCCGAACGGCCTGAGGCCGCCCGCGAGGGCTGTGGAGGGGCTGACGGGAATCGAACCCGCGCTATCTGCTTGGGAAGCAGATGTTCTGCCATTGAACTACAGCCCCGTGCGCCTTGCGGCAGCTCGGCCAGCATAACAGCGTCTGCGTGGCATCCCTCGGCATCCGGGATGATCACGCGATTCGAGCGCGGGGTCGGCGCCGTCGAGACCGCGGGAGATTCGCGAGGACGCACACGTTCGTCGCCCATCGCACGCGGTCTCGACAAACGGATGCGGTTTCGACACCGCCCCTCGGCGCCGAAACCCGACCGACGTGACACGGGCCCCGCCTCTAGGCTGGGGCCGTGCTGCTCTCCGATCGCGACATCCGGGCCGAACTCGACGCGAAGCGCCTCGGCCTCGAGCCCTTCGACCCGGCCATGGTCCAGCCCTCGAGCGTCGACGTGCGTCTCGACCGCTACTTCCGGTTGTTCGACAACCACAAGTACCCCTTCATCGACCCCGCCGAGAACCAGCCCGAGCTCACGCGTCTCATCGAGGTCGAGCCCGACGAGCCGTTCATCCTGCACCCGGGCGAGTTCGCCCTCGGGTCGACGTTCGAGCGGGTCAGTCTGCCCGACGACGTCGCCGCGCGCCTCGAGGGAAAGTCGTCGCTCGGGCGTCTGGGGCTGCTCACCCACTCGACCGCGGGGTTCATCGACCCCGGGTTCTCGGGCCATGTCACGCTCGAGCTCTCGAACGTCGCGACGCTGCCGATCAAGCTGTGGCCCGGGATGAAGATCGGGCAGGTCTGCTACTTCCGGCTCACCTCGCCGGCCGAGAACCCGTACGGCTCCGGGCCCTACGGCAACCGGTACCAGGGACAGCGCGGCCCGACGGCCTCGCGCTCGTCGCTGAACTTCCACCGCACCGACGTCGGCTACACCGACGCGGGTTCCGCGGGACGCTGACCGAACGACGACGCGGCGGGCTCCCGAGGGAGGTCCCGCCGCGTCGTGTTCTCGATGATCATTCGGATGCCGCGGACTCGCGCCCACGGGTGAACCCGGCGTCGAAACCGCGTTCGTAGGCGCGCTCGACCGCCCGGTGTCCGCGGCCGTGTCCGCGCTCGTGCCGGTGGCCGTGGTCGCCGTGGCGGGGGTCGCCGCCCTGCGGGGAGCCGTCGGATGTGCCGTCGCCGTCGGGCCGGTGCCCGTCGGTGTGCCCGCCGTGGCGGGGGCCGAAGCCGTGGTGGGCGTTGCCGCCGTCTTCGCGCCGGTGGTCGCGCTCGCCGCCGCCGAAGCGGGGGCCGCCGCGCATTCCGGGACCGAAGCCGCGGCCGGACCCGGGGCCGAACGGGCCGGGACCGAAGCCGAAGCCGCGGGGGCCGCGCCGGCCGGCGTCCTCCTCGAGGCCGAGGGCCCCGGAGATCGCGTCGAGGGCGGCGGTCAGGCGCGCGATCTCTTCGGCCGGAACCTCGGCGAGAAGCGCCTGGCGGTCGGCATCCACTCGATCGAGGATCTGGCGCCCCTCGTCGGTGAGCGTCCAGCCGTCGCCGGCGGGGGCGATCCATCCCCGGTCGGCGAGGGCGCTGATGCGCTTGCCGCCGCGGGCGATGCGGTCGCTGATCCACGGGGCGTCGAGGCGTCCGTCGATCACGGAGAGGACCGCGACGGTCTTCGGGTGCAGGTCGCTGTCGCGCAACTGCGCGAACAGGCGGTGGTGCAGCGCGTGGCCGACCGTCGTGAGGCGATGGGCGAGGCTGCGGGGATCAGAAGGTGCGGGGGTGTTCATGGGGGAGTCCTTTCGTGGGCGGTCGATCCGCCATTGCATGTCATGTGACAACGAATGTACTGTGACATGCATTCCCGATGCTTGTCAAGAGACATGTAAAATTTCCGCATGGCCACCGACCCCGCCGACGAGATCGCCGCCGCCCTCGGGCGCCTGCGCGGACGACGCCCGAGGCCGCCGTTCCCGGCCGAGGCGCACCACCACCCGCACGGCGACCACGGTGGCGGGCACGGCGGGCCCTGGGGCCGCGGCGCTCCGCCGTGGGCCGCCGATCCCTCGCACGGACGCTTCGGCGGGCCGGCGCGCCTGCGCATGCTCGACGCCCTGGTAGCGGCATCCGGTTCGCTCTCGGTCAGCGAGATCGGCGAGGCCGTCGGCGTCGACCAGCCGCGCGCTTCGCGCCTCGTGCAACAGGCCGCGCAGATGGGGCTGGTCGCGCGCGAGCCCGACCCCGACGACGCTCGTCGCACGCGCGTGCGCCTCACTCCCGAGGGCGAGAGGCTCGTGTCGGGTTTCCGGGGACGAAGGCGGGATGCCGTGCGCTCCGCACTCGAGTCCTTCAGCGACGCCGAGCGCGTGGAGTTCGCCCGCCTCTTGGCGAAGTTCGCCGATTCCTGGCCCCGCGACTGAGGTCGCGGCATCCGGATTCTCGACGATGGATCACGCGGTCCGCGCGAGATCACCCGACCGGGACCACGCGCACCGTGTGATCTGGCGGAGCTCCGTGCCGGCGCGTGTCAGGCGATGACGGCGGGCTTCGCCTTCACCGGGATCAGCAGCAGCAGCCCCGCGCCGAGGATCAGCACGATGCCCAGGATGCCGAGGCGCGTGTCGCCCGTCAGCCCGACGAACAGCGCGAACAGGCCCGGGGCGAGGAACGACACGGCGCGACCGGTCGTGGCGTAGAGGCCGAAGATCTCGCCCTCGCGCCCCTCGGGGGCGACGCGCGCGAGGAACGACCTGCTCGCCGACTGCACCGGACCGACGAAGGCGCACAGGCCGAGGCCCACGATCCAGAACGCGGTCTGCGAGGTGCCGATGAACAGCACCGCGCTGCCGAGCACGATGAGTCCGATGAGCGAGGCCATGATGACGCGCTTGGGCCCGAACCGGTCGTCCAGGCGTCCGGCCGCGAAGGTGCTGATGCCGGCGACGACGTTCGCCGCGACGGCGAAGTAGAGCACCTGCGTCGAGCTGAAGCCGAAGACCTGCGCGGCGATGATCGCCCCGAAGGTGAAGACGCCCGTCAGCCCGTCGCGGAACACCGCGCTGGCGACGAGGAACACCAGGACCTGTCGGCTGTCGCGCCACAGTGATCGCAGCGTGGCCCACAGCAGAACGTAGGAGCGGAAGAAGCTGACCTTCACCCGGCGCTCGCGGGCCGGGATCTCGGGTACGCGCAGCAGCACCGGAATCGCGAAGACGGCGTACCAGAGGGCGGATGCCACCACCGCCAGGCGGATGTTCCAACCGCCGTCCTTGGTCACGGCGAGGAGCCCACCGGCATCCGGATCCCCGAAGCTCTGGATGAACAGCACGAGCAGCAGGATCAGCAGCACGATGCCGCCGACGTAGCCCATGCCCCACCCGAAGCCGGAGACGCGGCCGATGTTCTCGCGGGTCGAGACCTGGGTGAGCATCGCGTAGTAGTTGACGCTCGCGAACTCGAAGAAGACGTTGCCGACCGCGATGAGAGCGGCCCCCAGCACGAGGAAGTGCGGAGTGCCCTCGACGAACACCATCGCCGCCATCGCGATCACCACGAGTCCGGTGTTGATGCCGAGCCAGAGCTTGCGACGGCCGGTGCCGTCGGATCTCTGGCCCAGGACGGGGGCCACGAGCGCCACCACGATCCCGGCGATCATCAGGGCGACGCCGACGAGGGTGGCGTTGTCGGCGAGGGCGCGCACGAGGGCGGGGTCTTTGTCGTTGCCGTCCGCGGCGGCCACGATCGCGGGGTCCACGAAGAGCTGGCTCGCCAGATAGGTGCTGAAGACGAAGGTCGTGACCACGGCGTTGAAGGCCGCGGAGCCCCAGTCCCACAGGGCCCAGGCGAGCACGGGACGGCGTGCGGAGACGTCGGTCGGGGTGGCGGCGGGGGGAGGCATGGGGGTCACGGTAGGGCCCTTCGGTGAACACCCGGTAAGGCCGGGATCAGGCCACGCCGTCGTCGACGTGCGCGTTCAGGTTAGACCCCGGCCCGCGCGTGGGCGCGGAGGAGACTACCGTGGAGTCATGGCATCCGAAACCCCCGTCGACTCCGCTGAGGCGGAGACCACCCCCGAAAAGCTCACCTTCGCCGATCTGGGACTGGATGCCGCTGTGCTCAAGGCCCTGAAGGACGTCGGGTACGAGACCCCCTCCGCGATCCAGGCGGCCACGATCCCGGTCCTGCTGCAGGGTCGCGACGTCGTCGGCCTCGCCCAGACCGGAACGGGCAAGACCGCTGCCTTCGCGCTGCCGGTGCTGTCGCAGATGGAGACCGGCCACAAGAACCCGCAGGCTCTCGTGCTCGCTCCCACCCGTGAGCTGGCCCTGCAGGTGTGCGAGGCGTTCGAGAAGTACGCCGCCCACATCAAGGGCGTCTCGGTGCTCCCCGTCTACGGCGGTCAGGGCTACGGCCAGCAGCTGTCGGCCCTGCGCCGCGGCGTCGACATCGTCGTGGGCACCCCCGGTCGCATCATGGACCACCTCGACAAGGGCACCCTCGACCTGAGCGAGCTGAAGTACCTCGTGCTCGACGAGGCCGACGAGATGCTCAAGATGGGCTTCGCCGAAGACGTCGAGACGATCCTCGCCGACACGCCCTCGACCAAGCAGGTCGCGCTGTTCTCGGCGACCATGCCGGCGCAGATCCGTCGCATCTCGGCGCAGTACCTCAACGATCCCGAAGAGATCACGGTCAAGACCAAGACCGCGACCTCGACGAACATCACGCAGCGTTACCTGATCGTCTCGTACCAGCAGAAGATCGACGCCCTCACGCGCATCCTCGAGGTCGAGAACTTCGAGGGCATGATCGTCTTCACCCGCACGAAGAACGAGACCGAGACGGTCGCCGAGAAGCTGCGCGCCCGCGGCTACACCGCCGCCGCCATCAACGGCGACGTCGCCCAGGTGCAGCGCGAGCGCACGGTCAACCAGCTGAAGTCGGGCAAGCTCGACATCCTCGTCGCCACCGACGTCGCCGCCCGCGGCCTCGACGTCGACCGCATCAGCCACGTCGTCAACTACGACCTTCCGATCGACACCGAGTCGTACGTGCACCGCATCGGCCGCACCGGTCGCGCCGGTCGTACCGGTGACGCGATCAGCTTCGTCACCCCGCGCGAGCGCCGCATGCTCACCGCGATCGAGAAGGCCACGCGCCAGCCGCTGACCGAGATGTCGCTGCCGAGCGTCGACGACGTCAACGCCACGCGCCTGACCCGTTTCGACGACGCGATCACCACCGCCCTCGAGGACACCGCGGCCATCGCGACGTTCCGCGACGTCGTGGCCCACTACGTCGCTCACCACGACGTGCCCGAGGCCGACGTGGCCGCAGCTCTCGCCGTGGTCGCCCAGGGCGACACCCCGCTGCTGCTCGAGGCCGAAGCCTTCCGTCAGCAGCGTTTCGACAACGACCGGCCCGCGCGCGAGGGCGGTTCGCGTGACGGCGGTTCGCGTGACGGCGGCCCGCGCCGCGACACCTCCGGCCGCTTCGCGACCTACCGCATCGCGGTCGGTCGTCGTCAGCGCGTCGAGCCGCGTCAGATCGTCGGCGCCCTCGCGAACGAGGGGGGTCTGCGCCGGGGCGACTTCGGCGCGATCCAGATCCGCCAGGACTTCTCGCTCGTCGAGCTCCCCGCCGACCTGTCGAGCGACACGATCGGCCGCCTCGCCGACACGCGGATCTCGGGTCAGCTGATCGACCTGCGCCTCGACCAGGGCGGGCGCTCCGCCAAGCGCAGCGACCGTCCCCAGCGCCGCGACCGCGACCGCGACTGAGCCCCGGCATCCGTTCGACGCCCCCGCTACCTTCCGGTGGCGGGGGCGTCGTCGTCTTCGGGCCAGCGACCCCCGCGACGTGCGCGCCCCGTCGCGAACCGGGCCATGTCCCACTTCGTGCTGGCTGGGGCCTGGCAGAGAGCCCATTTCGGGACATGGTCTGCGCAGAAGGGGACAGGGGGGCCGGGAGACCGGGTGCTCGGCGTGGACCGTGTCCCACTCGAGCGCCGTCCGCGCCACCGTTTCGGCACACGGCCTGCACGCATCGAGACACGGGCGCTCGGGATGCCGGTGCCCCGCGGCCGCGGAACGCGGAGCGCACAGCGCGCCGGGTGGTACGGCATCCGGAAGTTGAGCCAATTCATATCAACTCTTCTTGACGACCCGGAGGGCGTGCGTTAGCCTTGAGTCATCGCGGCTCAACCCGCGCAGAGACTTTCATCCAGAACCCCGAGTGCGGCAACGGCCGTGCTCACAAGCAAGGAGACACATATGCCCCGTGCAGTGGGAATCGACCTCGGTACGACCAACTCCGTCGTGAGCGTGCTCGAGGGTGGCGAGCCCAAGGTCATCGCCAACGCCGAGGGTTTCCGCACGACCCCCTCGGTCGTCGCTTACACGAAGGATGGCGAGGTGCTCGTCGGCGAGACCGCCAAGCGCCAGGCCGTCACCAACGTCGACCGCACCATCTCCAGCGTGAAGCGCCACATGGGCACCACCTGGACCTTCGACGTCGACGGCAAGAAGTGGACGCCGCAGGAGATCTCGGCCCGTATCCTCCAGAAGCTCAAGCGCGACGCCGAGGAGTACCTCGGTGACAGCGTGACCGACGCCGTCATCACGGTGCCCGCGTACTTCAACGACGCCGAGCGTCAGGCCACCAAAGAGGCGGGTGAGATCGCGGGCCTCAACGTGCTGCGCATCATCAACGAGCCCACCGCGGCAGCCCTCGCGTACGGCCTCGACAAGGGTAAGGAAGACGAGCTCATCCTGGTCTTCGACCTCGGTGGTGGAACCTTCGACGTCTCGCTGCTCGAAGTGGGCAAGGATGACGACTTCTCGACCATCCAGGTGCGCGCCACCTCGGGCGACAACCGCCTCGGTGGAGACGACTGGGACCAGCGCGTCGTCGACTACCTCATCAAGCAGTTCAAGGACACGACCGGCGTCGACGTCTCGGGTGACAAGATCGCCCTGCAGCGTCTGAAGGAAGCGGCCGAGCAGGCCAAGAAGGAGCTGTCGAGCTCGACCTCGACCAGCATCAACCTGCCGTACCTGTCGCTCACCGACTCGGGCCCCGTCTCGCTCAGCGAGACGCTCACCCGCGCGAAGTTCGAGGACCTCACCAAGGACCTCCTCGACCGCACCCGCAAGCCCTTCTCCGACGTCATCCGCGAGGCCGGCGTCAAGGTCGACGACATCGCCCACGTGGTGCTCGTCGGCGGCTCGACCCGCATGCCCGCGGTCGCCGAGCTCGTCAAGAAGGAGACGGGCAAGGATGCCAACAAGGGCGTGAACCCCGACGAGGTCGTGGCCGTGGGTGCAGCCCTGCAGGCCGGTGTCCTCAAGGGCGAGCGCAAGGACGTCCTGCTCATCGACGTCACCCCCCTGAGCCTCGGCATCGAGACCAAGGGCGGCATCATGACCAAGCTCATCGAGCGCAACACGGCCATCCCGACCAAGCGCAGCGAGACCTTCACCACCGCCGACGACAACCAGCCGTCGGTCGCGATCCAGGTCTTCCAGGGCGAGCGCGAGTTCACCCGCGACAACAAGCCGCTCGGTACCTTCGAGCTCACCGGCATCGCCCCGGCCCCCCGCGGCATCCCGCAGGTGGAGGTCACCTTCGACATCGACGCGAACGGCATCGTGCACGTCTCAGCGAAGGACAAGGGCACCGGCAAGGAGCAGTCGATGACCATCACCGGCGGTTCGTCGCTGCCGAAGGAAGACATCGAGCGCATGGTGCGCGAGGCCGAAGAGAACGCGGCCGACGACAAGAAGCGCCGCGAGTCCGCCGAGACCCGCAACCAGGCCGAGACCCTGTCGTACTCGATCGAGAAGCTGATCAAGGAGAACGAGGACAAGCTCCCCGCCGAGGTCAAGACCGAGGTGCAGGGCGATGTCGACGCACTCAAGACGGCTCTTGCCGGCGACGACGACGACGCGGTCAAGACCGCGTTCGACAAGCTGAACGCCAGCCAGGGCAAGCTCGGCGAGGCCATCTACGCCTCCTCGCAGGCCGCGGGCGAGCAGGCCGACCCCAACGTGGGCCAGCCCGGCAACGGTGAGACGCCGAACCCCGAGGAGGACGTCATCGACGCCGAGGTCGTCGACGACGAGCCGACCGACGAGAACAAGAAGTAAGCGATAGAACATGGCACACAAGGACGACGAACAGCCCACGGGCTCGGGCGCCGGTCCTGACGAGACGGGGCCGGAGGAGAACACCTCCGGCCCCGCGCCGTCGGGCGAGCAGTCCGAGACGCAGGAACCGGATGCCGAGGGCCTGACCATCGACGACATCCTCGGGGCCGAGCAGACGCCCGAGGCCGCCGCAGAGGGGGCTTCCTCCGACAAGGAGGCCTCGCTGCTGATCGACCTCAAGCGCCTGCAGGCCGAGTACGCCAACTACCGTCGGCGCACCGAGGAGCAGCGCGAGCGCGAGATCGAGCGCGCCAAGGGTGAGGCCGTGAAGGGCCTGCTACCCGTCATGGACGACCTCGACCGCGCCGCCAAGCACGGCGATCTGGTCGAGGGCACCCCGCTCGCGGCCATCGGTGACAAGGTGCGGGCCGTGGCCGAGCGCCTCGGCGTGGTCTCGTACGGCGCCGTCGGCGACGTGTTCGACCCGCAGCAGCACGAGGCGATCTTCCAGGCCCCGACTCCGGGCGTGACCGAGACGACGATCCTCGAGGTCGTCGAGGTCGGCTACCGCCTCGGTTCGGTCGAACTGCGACCGGCGAAGGTCGTCGTCGCCGTGCCGGCCTAGGAGGAGGACGAATGGCGAGTCAGGACTGGTTCGACAAGGACTTCTACAAGGTCCTCGGTGTCGACAAGAGCGTCAGCGCTGCCGATCTGAAGAAGACGTACCGCAAGCTCGCGCGCCAGTACCACCCCGACTCGAACCCGGGAGACGCGAAGGCCGAGGCGAAGTTCAAAGAGATCAGCGAGGCCTACTCGGTGCTCAACGACCCCGAGCAGCGCGAGGAGTACGACCAGATCCGGGCCATGGGCTCGGGGGCGCGCTTCTCGGCTCCCGGGGCCGGGGGCGGGGGCGGCTTCGACGACGTCTTCAGCCGCTTCGGCCAGGGGCGCCAGGCGCCGTCGGGCGGCTTCGACGACTTCTTCACCATGTTCGACCAGCAGGGCGGCGGCTTCGGCTCCGGCCGGTTCGGTCAGACGACCGGAGGGTTCCGCGGCTTCGGCGGCCCGCAGAAGGGCGCCGACGTCACCGCGCGGACGACGCTCGACTTCGTCACCGCGGCCAAGGGCGAGACCATCACCCTCGCGGGTGAAGACAACGTGCCGTTCAAAGTGAAGATCCCGGCGGGCGTCTCGGACGGGCAGAAGATCCGTCTGCGCGGACGGGGGCGCAAGTCGCCCGACGGCGGCGAGAGCGGCGACATCGTCGTGACCGTCGCGGTGCGTCCGCACCCGGTGTTCACGAGGGACGGACTCAACCTCCGCCTCACCGTGCCGGTCACCTTCACCGAGGCGGCGCTGGGCGCGACCATCGAGGTGCCGACGCTGGGGGGCGACCCCGTCCGCCTGCGCGTCGCCCCCGGAACGCCGTCCGGCCGCGTGCTGCGCGTCAAGGGACGCGGGATCGAGACCACGAAGGGCTCCGGCGACCTGCTCGCCGAGGTCCAGGTCGCGGTTCCCACTCATCTCGACGACGCCGCTCGCGAAGCCCTCGAGCGGTTCCACGAGCTCGAGCCCAAAGAGAACCCCCGCGCCGACCTGATGGCCAAGGCGCGATAACACCGCGCGCGTCGCCGAGGTTCTCGGCATCCGATACGACAGGATGCCGAGAACCCGGCACCGCACCCGGCACGACGAAAGAGGTGAAGACGTGTCCGAGAGAGAGATCGACGAAGACGCTCCGATCTTCGCCATCGCCGCCGCCGCCGAGCTGTCGAACATGCACCCGCAGACCCTGCGGCAGTACGACCGGCTCGGTCTCGTCGTGCCCGCGCGCACACAGGGCGGGTCACGGCGGTACTCGAGCCGCCACGTGCAGCAGTTGCGCGAAGTCGCACGGCTCTCGGGCGAGGGCATGAGCCTGCCGGCCATCGCCCGCCTGCTCGCCCTCGAGGAGCGGGTGCACGAGCTCGCCCGCCGTGTGAACGACCTCGAACGTCAGCTCACGATCGAGCGGCAGTCCCGCCCCGGGGCCCGTGTCTTCGCGGCCGGGGCGACCGGATCGGTCGTGACCCTCCGCCACGGAGCCCGCGTGCGCCGCGCCACCGACATCGTGCTGTGGCGGCCGCGCGACATGCACGGCGACTGACGCGCCGTCTTCTTCTCGGTCTCTCCCGAGCTGTCGGCCGATAACACCCGTCTTGCTCGGTCGGTACGACGACACAGGGGTGCGCCTCGGTAACAGGGCGGTTCCGCCGAGATCTCCCCGTGTCGAACGCGACGCCCGTTCTCCGGACGGTTCCCCGGGTCAGGCCGGGTCGAGTCGCAGGACCGTGGGCGACTCGCCGAGCTTCATGTCGTCGACCACCCGGATCGTGCGCGCCACCTCGTCGACCGACGCGATGACCGTGCCGAAACGCTCGCGATCCGAGCACACGGCCGTCACGGTGACGAAGTGCGAACCCGTGTCCCACGTGTAGGTGGCGAACGGCGGCGTCTTCGGATCGCTCGGGAGCGGCATCGCGAGCTTCTCGCCCACACCGAGATGGGGGTTTCGGAACGACTCGGTGTCGTCGTACTCCATCGGCATCATCGCGCGCGCCGTTCGCAGCTGGGGCGTGGCCTCTTGCAGCTGCGCCATCACGACGAGCAGCTCGGGGTCGCTCTTCCAGACCCAGACGAGCACGCGCCCGGCCGCGCGGCGCATGAGAAGGGGCGCCGCCTGGCTCAGGATCCAGGCGAACGCACCGCCGCCCGGCTTCGGAGCGGCGCCGGCGGCCTGATTGGCCTGGCTCAGCAGCATGCCGATCGCGGCCTTCCGGTGGCGGCGGCCGCGGAAGCCGAGCGAACCCGTCACGGGCACCCAGAGGTCGGCGGGGGCGTCGGCCTGCAGTCGGGACATGCGATCAGCCTACGATCCGGCGCCGGGGAGCGGGATGCCGACTTCCGGCGTTCGCGGCGGGAGAACGCCCCCACACCGGAGCGGGTGGCCGTTGTCGGAGGTCGGTGCCAGTCTGGGTCCAGCGGTCATGGCGACCGCGTCGATCTCTTCGGAGGGCTTCGTGCTCGGCAAACTTCTCATCCGCTATCTCTCGCGTTATCGCTGGTTGCTGGTCGCCATCCTGGTGTTCCAGGCGGCGTCCGCGATCGCGACGCTCTATCTCCCGCGCCTGAACGCCGACATCATCAACCTCGGCGTCGCGCGCGGTGACACGGGCTTCATCTGGTCGCAGGGCGGGCTCATGCTCGTGATCTCGCTCGGGCAGATCGTGGCATCCGTGATCGCCACCTACTTCGCCGCGCGGGCCGCGATGGCCGCGGGCCGTGACATCCGCCTCGATGTGTTCGAGCGCGTGAGCGGCTTCTCCGAGCGCGAGCTGTCGCAGTTCGGCGCGGGCTCTCTCATCACGCGCAACACCAACGACGTCCAGCAGGTGCAGATGCTGGCGATGATGGGCGCGACCATGCTCGTCAGCGCCCCGCTGCTCGCCATCGGCGGCATCGTCATGGCCCTGCAGCAAGACGTCGGTCTCAGCTGGCTGATCGCCGTGGCGGTGCCCGCGCTGCTCGTGGCGGCCGGGCTCATCATCGCGCGCATGGTCCCGCTGTTCCGCAGCTACCAGACCAAGCTCGACGCGGTGAACCGCGTCATGCGCGAACAGCTCACGGGAGTTCGCGTCGTGCGGGCCTTCGTCCGTGAGCGCATCGAAGAAGAACGCTTCCGCGAGGCCAACACCGACATCCTCGTGGTCGGCCGCAAGGTCGGATCCCTGTTCGTGCTGCTCTTTCCTCTGGCGATGCTCGTCCTCAACGTCACGGTGGTCGGCGTCATCTGGTTCGGCGGCATCCAGGTCGACGCCGGAGGGGTCGAGATCGGAACGCTGTTCGCCTTCATCCAGTACGTGGCGCAGATCCTCGGCGGGGTGCTCATGGCGAGCTTCATGACCGTCATGATCCCGCGCGCCGCCGTCTCGGCCGAGCGCATCGGCGAGGTGCTCGACAGTCGTTCGACGCTCGAGCGTCCGGCGAATCCCGTCGAGCGACTGCCCGAACCCGGCGCGATCGTGTTCGACGACGTCGCCTTCGCCTACCCGGGCGCGGAGTCTCCCGTCGTCTCGGGGATCAGCTTCACGGCCCGACCCGGCGAGACCGTCGCGATCGTCGGCTCCACCGGTGCGGGCAAGACGACACTCGTCTCGCTCATCCCACGCCTGTTCGACGTCACGTCGGGTGCCGTGCGCGTCGGCGGTGTCGACGTTCGACAGGCCGATCTCGACGTGCTGTGGAAGAGCATCGGGCTCGTGCCGCAGCGGCCCTTCCTTTTCAGCGGCACGGTCGCCTCGAACCTGCGGTTCGGGCGTGAAGAGGCCACCGACGACGAGCTCTGGCATGCCCTCGACATCGCTCAGGGTCGTGACTTCGTCGAGGCGATGGAGGGCCGGCTCGAGGGGCGCATCGCACAGGGCGGGACGAACGTGTCGGGCGGTCAGCGCCAACGCCTCGCGATCGCGCGAGCCATCGTGCACCGCCCCGCGGTGCTGGTGTTCGACGACTCGTTCTCGGCACTCGACCTCAGCACCGACGCTCGATTGCGACAAGCGCTGTGGAAAGAGCTGCCCGAGGTGACCAAGATCGTCGTGGCGCAGCGCGTGTCGACCATCACGGGCGCCGACCGCATCGTGGTGCTCGAAGACGGTCGCATGGCCGGTCTCGGCACGCACGACGAGCTGCTCGCCACGAGCGCCACCTACCGCGAGATCGTCGAGTCGCAGCTGGGGGTCGAGGCATGAGCACTCCCGACACCCTCACCGAAGAAGAGCGCGCCGAGGCAGAACTCGCCGAACAGGCGCGACTGAACTCCGGCAGCTGGGACAGCGTCGCGCCCGGGAAGGCCTCGAACTTCGGCCCCAGCTTCCGCCGCCTCGTCGGGCTTCTGCGGCCGCACGCCGCGGCCTTCATCTTCGTATCGATCCTCGGCGCCCTCGGCGTCGTCCTCGCGGTGCTCGCACCGCGCGTGCTGGGGGATGCGACGAACATCATCTTCGAAGGCGTCGTCTCGAAGGGCCTCGCCCAGCAGTTCGCCGCCGGCACCTCGCAGGTCGAGGTCGTCGACGCACTGCGCTCCGCCGGTCAGAACGACATCGCCAACATCGTCGGCGCGATGGACGACTTCTCCGTGGGGGCCGGGGTCGATTTCGACGCGCTCCGACGCGTCATCGTGACGGTGCTCGCGATCTACGTCGGCTCGTCGCTGCTGTCGTGGATCCAGGGCTACGTGATCAACGTCATCATGGTGCGCACCATGTGGCGCCTGCGCGAAGACGTCGAGGCGAAGATCAACCGCCTGCCGCTGTCGTACTTCGACCGGGTCCAGCGCGGAGAACTCATCTCCCGCGTGACCAACGACATCGACAACATCACGCAGACGATGCAGCAGTCGCTCTCGAGCGCCCTGACCTCGGTGCTGACCGTTGTGGGCGTGCTCATCATGATGTTCACGATCTCGTGGCAGCTCGCGCTCGTCGCCCTCGTCTCGCTGCCGCTCATGGCGGTCATCTTCGGCGTCATCGGGCCGAAGTCGCAGAAGGCCTTCGGCGAGCAGTGGAAGAAGGTCGGTCGCCTGAACGCCCGCGTCGAGGAGTCCTTCTCGGGTCACGCCCTCGTGAAGGTCTACGGCCGCGAGAAGGACGCGCGCGAGAAGTTCGAGGCCGAGAACGAGGAGCTGTACCGGGCGAGCTTCACGGCGCAGTTCCTCTCGGGCATGATCATGCCGGGCATGATGTTCGTCGGAAACCTCACCTACGTCGGCATCGCCGTGCTCGGCGGACTGATGGTGGCCGGCGGGCAGATCCGCCTCGGTGACGTGCAGGCCTTCATCCAGTACTCGCAGCAGTTCACGCAGCCGTTGTCGCAGCTGGGCGGAATGGCAGCGGTCGTGCAATCGGGCACCGCCTCGGCCGAGCGCGTCTTCGCGCTTCTCGACGCCGAGGAGCAGGACCCCGACGCCGCGGACGCCCCGACCCACGTCGACGGACGCGGTGTCATCGAGTTCCAGAACGTCCGGTTCTCGTATACGCCGGAGCGGCCGCTGATCACCGACCTGTCGTTCCGGGTGGAGCCCGGGCAGACCGTGGCGATCGTCGGCCCGACCGGTGCGGGCAAGACCACTCTGGTGAACCTCATCATGCGGTTCTACGAGCTCGACGGCGGGCGCATCCTGCTCGACGGGCAGGACATCGCCGAGCTCCGACGCGACGACGTGCGTTCGCGTACGGGCATGGTGCTGCAGGATCCCTGGCTCTTCGCCGGATCGATCCGCGACAACATCCGCTACGGCCGCGAGAGCGCCACCGACGACGAGATCATCGAGGCCGCCGTGGCGACCCGCGTCGACCAGTTCGTGCACTCGCTCCCCGAGGGGTACGACACCGTGCTCGACGAGGACGCAGCCAACGTCTCGGCGGGCGAGAAGCAGCTCATCACGATCGCGCGGGCGTTCGTCGCGCGCCCGTCGGTGCTGATCCTCGACGAGGCGACCTCGTCGGTGGACACCCGCACCGAGCTGCTGCTGCAGCAGGCGATGGCCGCGCTGCGCCAGGGGCGGACGTCGTTCGTGATCGCGCACCGCCTGTCGACGATCCGCGATGCGGACCTCATCCTGGTAATGGAGCACGGCGACATCGTCGAGAAGGGCACGCACGACGAGCTCATCGCGCTCGAGGGGGCGTACTACCGCCTCTACCGTTCGCAGTTCGAACAGGCCACGACCGACCTCGACCCGGTCTCGGCGGAGGGGCAGCGCGACGGCGACCCGCAGCGCTCACCGGCGACGGATGACGCCGTGGTGGTCTCGGCGATGGCGGTGGCGGCATCCGAGGTCCCCGCCGCGGCGGGCACCGATGGTCCGCCGCGTCCGGCGCAGGGCATTCCCGCCTCCGAGCCCCGACCCGACGAGTGACGTCACCGCTTCGCGTCAGCTCTCGAAGCCCGCTCGGTTCCGCGCCGGGCGGGCTTCGTCGTCCGTCCGGGATCCGGGGGACCATCGGCGCCACCCGTGAAGTGGCCCGGGGCCCCCGAAATTCGCTCGGGTACAGTGG
The DNA here is from genome assembly GCF_030818635.1 of Microbacterium sp. SORGH_AS_0421. NCBI lineage: Bacteria > Bacillati > Actinomycetota > Actinomycetes > Micrococcales > Microbacteriaceae > Microbacterium > Microbacterium sp. SORGH_AS_0421. Next base: position 902,576 of record NZ_JAUTAO010000001.1, on the reverse strand, counting down.
GGAAGCGCATGCACCTTCCCCTCGCCACGACCGCCGCATAGATAGGCCTCACCCCTCGTGACCACTCCTGCGACGCCCGCCGATCCTCCCGCGCCCGCCGCGTCGACCGACTCCTCGACCGCGCCCGAAGCGGTGCCGACCCCCGATCGGCCGCTGCGGATCCTCATCGGCGCCGACACCTTCCTCCCGCACGTCAACGGTGCCGCCCGCTTCGCCGAACGTCTCGCGGCGGGTCTCGTCGCCCGCGGACACGAGGTGCACGTCGCGGCCCCCAGCGCGCAGCACGGCAAGGTCGGCACCGGCACAGAGGTCATCGAAGACCAGCCGATGACGGTGCACCGGCTGCCCTCTCACCGTTTCCTGCCGCACGACTGGCTCACCTTCGTGTTTCCGTGGCGCGCGAAGCACTACGCCCGCATCCTGCTCGACGAGATCAAGCCCGATGTCGTGCACATCCAGTCGCACATCATCATCGGTCGCGGTCTCGCCCGCGAGGCGCGCAAGCGCGGCATCCCGGTGATCGCGACGAACCACGTGATGGCCGAGAACATCCTCGATTTCACGACCCTGCCCGACGCGCTCGACCGCCTCTTCGTGAAGCTGGCCTGGGCCGACGCGGAGCGCACGTTCAAGATGACGCGTGCGGTGACGACCCCCACCCGCAAGGCGGCCGACTTCCTCGAGTCGACGATCGACATCTCGGGCGTCATCCCCATCTCGTGCGGTATCGACCGCTCCAACTACCGGCCCGACTTCACGCCGCGCGACGCCAACCGCATCCTGTTCGTCGGACGGCTGACGACCGAGAAGCACATCGACGTCGTGCTGACGGCGTTGTCGCAGCTCGACCCCGCTCTCGATGCCACCTTCGACATCGTCGGCGGCGGCGACCAGCGCGCCAAGCTCGAGACCCTCGCGCAGCAGCTCGGAGTCGCCTCGCGGGTGACGTTCCACGGCCACGCCTCCGAAGAGGACCTGCGCACGCTGTACTCACGGGCCAGTGTCTTCGCCATCGCCTCGATCGCGGAGCTGCAGTCGATCGCCACGATGGAGGCCATGGCATCCGGCCTGCCGATCGTCGCCGCGAACGCCGTGGCCCTCCCGCACCTCGTGCACGAGGGAGACAACGGCTACCTCTTCGAGCCGGGCAATGCCGAAGAGCTCGCCGCGCGCCTGACCGACGTGCTCAGTGCGGCTCCCGACGAGCGGAGGCGCATGCAGCAGGCGTCCCTCGATGCCGTCGCCGTGCACGACATCAACCGCACGCTCGACACCTTCGAGGCGCTGTACCGCGGTCGACCGCTGCCGGAGTAACACCCGTGCACGTCGTGATGTTCGCCGACCAGCACCTCGAGTCGCTCGGCGGCGCGCAGGTGTCGATGCGGTTGCAGAAGCGCTTCCTCGAGCGCGCGGGTCACGTCGTCACGGTCGTGGCGCCGCGCCTGCATCGACCGGCCGACCACGACGCGGCCTACCTCGATCTGCCGTCGATCGCGATCACCCCCGACCGCGAGTACGCGCTGACCTGGCCGGGCGCCCGGACGGACAGATTCCTGGATGCCGAGATGGGCGCGCGGCTCCCGGTCGACGTCGTGCACGTGCAGGCCGACTTCTGGGGCGCGTTCATCGGCCACCGCTACGCCGCTCGCCACGGCCTGCCGGTGGTGCACACCATGCACAACCGTGTCGACGTGGGGATCGAGGCGACCGCGCCTTTCCCCGGGCTCGTGCTGCGCGCGCTCAACGCCTGGGCGCGGCGAGTGCTTCCGGACGCCGTCGGGTCTCGCGCGAGCGCGCCGACCTCGGACGGCTCGGTCGCGTCTGTGCGAGGTCGGCGAGCGGCGCCGAGTCCGGCGACCCCGCGCCCCGCCGACGGGTGGGCGTTCCTGCGACAGCTCGCCCGCCTTTCGCGAGCCGTCACCGCCCCCTCCGGCCACTTCGCCCGCCGCCTCGAGACGCACGGCGTCGCCGATGCGGTCGACGTCATCTGGAACGGCATCGACGACGATGTGCTCGACGCGGCGCTGAGCGCCGAGGCGGGGGGTCGCCGGCCCGGCCGCCCGCGGTTCATCTGGCTCGGCCGCATGAGCCCCGAGAAGCGCCTTCTGCCGTTCCTCGAGGCGGTCGTCGCCTCGGGAATCGACGCCGAGGTCGAGATCGTCGGCGGCGGGGCTCAGCTGCGCGCCGCGCGACGACTGATCGAACGGTCGTCGCCCGTGGCCTCGGTGATCTTCTCGGGCCGTCTGCCCTACGCCGAGACACTCCGGCGTCTCGGCGATGCCGACGTCGTCGTGCAGACCTCGATCGGGTTCGAGACCCAGGGCATGACGGTGTTCGAGGCGGCCTCGCTGGGGACCCCCGCCGTGGTGAGCGACCCCGACATCGCCGCCGAGCTCGGCTCGGGCGTCTGGGCGGTTCGGGATGCCACGGTCCCGGCGCTCGCGGAGGCCCTGCGCCGTGCCGCGGACGACGTCGCCGCCGGCTCACCGATCGTGCCCGATCCCTCCATCGCCGAGCGGTTCCGCCAGTCCTCGCGCACGGCAGCGATGGTCGACGTGTACGCTCGCGCGGTCGCCGCGGGACGCTGAGACGACCGGTCCGAGCGGATCGGAAGACCCCGCACGCGCGCGGACGGAGCGTGTCGCGACGCGCCGGGGTGCCGGCATCCGGGATCGGGGTGTGTTTCCCTGTCTGCGACCGTGCGCGCGGCGGTGGCCGTCACGGTGTGGGCGCGACGGCGGGGCCGGTCGCGGCGTGCCGGGTCTCGGGGGCTGCCACCCGCAGCGTCTCGAGCGGCGCCTGGTTCTTCGCCGCGCGGGGCTCTTGCGGGGCCTCGCCCCTCGCCGCGCGGGGCTCTCGCGGATCCGCACGCCGGGGGTCCGTGGGAACCCGGCCGTAGCCGTCGGTGCGGACGAGCCACACGGTTCCGACGATGCCGGCCAGAGAAAGGATGCCGAGGGCGATGAAGTAAGCCATGGCAGGAAAGCTACGGGTAGAGGAATGGTGCCCACGAGTGGCATGATGGACGCCTGTCGTCAGATTTCTGCCACACCGGAGGTTCGCATGCGCTCGGTCGCCGTCGTCATCCAGCCCGGGTTCGCCCCGTTCGAGTTCGGTCTCGCCTGCGAGGCGTTCGGCTTGGACCGCAGCGATGACGGCATCCCGAACTTCGACTTCCGAATCGTCGCGCCCGACCCCGGTGTGGTGCCGTCGAACATCGGGTTCTCGGTCAACGTCGAACGCGGACTGGATGCGGCCGCCGACGTCGACATTCTCGTGCTCGCGCCGATACCGCGCGCGCAGTGGGGAGCCGTCGACCCGCGCGTGATCGAGGTCGTCCGTCGGGCGCACGAGCGCGGCGCGTGGCTGCTGAGCGTATGCAGCGGGTCGTTCGTGATCGCGGCATCCGGGGTCCTCGACGGCAAGCGGGCGACGACGCACTGGCGCTACGCCGACGTCATGGCGCGGATGTACCCCGAGATCGAGGTGGATCCCGACGTGCTCTACGTGCAGTCCGGGAACATCATCACCAGTGCCGGCACCGCCGCCGGGCTCGACGCGAGCCTCCACCTGCTGCGTCAGGAGCTGGGCTCCGAACTCGCCAACCGCATCGCCCGTCGTATGGTCGTGGCGCCCCAACGCGACGGAGGCCAAGCGCAGTTCATCGCCTCGCCGATCCCGATCGATTCCTCGCTCTCGCTCGCCCCGGTCACCGAGTGGATGCTGCAGAATCTGGATGCCGAGCTCTCGGTCGATCGGCTCGCGGCGCGCGCCCACATGTCGCCGCGCACCTTCGCTCGGCGGTTCAAGGCGGACCTGGGGGTGACCCCGGCCGCGTGGCTCGCGCGTCAGCGTCTGCTGCACGCCCAGCGGATGCTCGAGCAGACCGACCTGGGCCTCGATCGGATCGCCGCGGAGTGCGGTTTCGGCTCGGCCGCGGTGCTGCGCCAGAACTTCGCCCGCACGATGGGGCTGACCCCCACGGCGTACCGCGCGCGTTTCTCGTGCGGCGAGCCCGTGGCATCCGGGGCTGATGTTCCCGCGCGGGATGAGGAGCCGATCCCGGCCTGAGTTCGCCGGGTTGGGTTCCGGTCTTCACGGGTCCCGGCCGGGGTCCGGTGCGCCGGCCCGGACGGGTGTCCCGGGGCTGTGCCTCGGCCCGGTGTGCCTGCTCGGTGTCCCGGTGTCCCGGCCTGGTGTCCTGGCCTGGTGTCCCGGCCCGGTCTCCCGGCCGGTGGTCCGGTGCGCCGGCCCGGACAGGTGCCCCGGTTCTGCGCCTCGGTCCGGTGTGCCTGCTCGGTGTCCCGGCCCGGGGTCCTGGCCCGGTGTCCTGGTGGTCCGGCTCGGTGTCCTGGTGTGCCTACCCGGTGTCCCGGGGTCCTGGCCCGGTGTCCTGGTGGTCCGGCTCGTGGCACGGCCGGTGGCCCGTCTCCGGTGGGCCAACGGCCCGACGGCCCGTGCCGTCGTGCGGAGTTCGCGGCCGACGCCTGTTCCGGCGGGCGCGGTGGCGGCGTGTTGGACGGAACTCCGCGCGACGGTCCGCGGTGCCGTGTGCGGCGGGGTGTGGCTTGTGCCCGAAGCCGAGCCGCGGGGCAGGGCCGTCGGGCGGAGAACGACGCCGACACGCCGTTTCGCCGCCGCCCCCACCGGCGTGGCGCGGCAACGCTCCGCATGACGGCCCGTCTCGGCCCGCACGTCGACCTCGACGTCGACCTCCGCCTCGACCTCGACCTCGACTGGGTCCTCCCCGTGTCACGACCCCGTCTCGGGTGCCCCGACCCCCATTGCCCCGCGACTTCCCCGCTGCTAAACTTGAGTCAACGCAGCTCAACTTTTGAGGCGGCGAACAGACTTTCAGGAGAACACATGAACGCCACACAACAGCCGGGGCAGGAGGACGCGCGCAGCGCCCTCGAGCAATTCGGCATCAACCTCACCGACCGGGCTCGCCAGGGCAAGCTCGATCCCGTGATCGGGCGCGACGGCGAGATCCGCCGCGTCAGCCAGGTGCTCACCCGGCGCACGAAGAACAACCCCGTGCTCATCGGCGAACCCGGCGTCGGCAAGACCGCCGTCGTCGAGGGGCTCGCGCAGCGCATCGTCGCGGGCGACGTCGCCGAGAGCCTCAAGAACAAAGAGCTGGTCTCGCTCGATATCTCGGCTCTCGTCGCGGGGGCGATGTATCGCGGCCAGTTCGAGGAGCGCCTCAAGAGCGTCCTCAAAGAGATCACCGAGTCCGACGGCCGCATCATCACGTTCATCGACGAACTTCACGTTCTCATGGGTGCGGGTGGCGGCGAGGGGTCGGTTGCGGCCAGCAACATGCTCAAGCCGATGCTCGCGCGCGGCGAACTGCGCCTGATCGGTGCGACCACGCTGGACGAGTACCGCGAGTTCATCGAGAAAGATGCGGCGCTCGAGCGGCGCTTCCAGCAGGTCTACGTCGGCGAGCCCACGGTCGAAGACACCGTGGCGATCCTGCGCGGCCTCAAGGAGCGGTACGAAGCTCACCACAAGGTCGCGATCGCCGACGCGGCGCTCGTGGCCGCGGCATCCCTGTCCAACCGCTACATCCCCTCGCGTCAGCTGCCCGACAAGGCCATCGATCTGATCGACGAGGCCGCCTCGCGGCTGCGCATGGAGATCGACTCCGCGCCGCTGGAGATCGACGAACTGCGCCGACACGTCGACCGCCTCAAGCTCGAGGAACTGGCGCTGAAGAAAGAGAAGGACGACGCGTCGAAGGAGCGCCTGGCGACCCTGCGCGAGACCCTCTCCGCCGAGCAGGCCAAGCTCGACGACCTGCAGGCCCGGTGGGAGCGCGAGCGCGCGTCGCTCAACCGCGTCGGTGATCTGAAGACCCGGCTGGATGCCGCTCGCGTCGACGCCGAGCGCGCGCAGCGCGAGGGCAACCTCGAGCGGGCATCGCGACTCCTCTACGCCGAGATCCCGGCTCTCGAACGCGAGCTCATGGTCGCCGAGCGCGAAGAACCGGCGGGCGACCGCATGGTCAACGATCAGGTCACCGACGAGGACATCGCGGCCGTCATCGCCGCGTGGACGGGGATTCCGGTGGGGCGCCTGCTGCAGGGCGAGACCGAGAAGCTGCTGCACCTCGAGCGCGAGCTCGGCAAGCGCCTGATCGGACAGAAGGATGCCGTGAAGGCGGTGTCCGACGCGGTGCGTCGCTCGCGCGCGGGCATCAGCGACCCGAATCGCCCGGTCGGCTCCTTCCTCTTCCTCGGCCCGACCGGCGTCGGCAAGACGGAGCTGGCGAAGTCGCTCGCCGACTTCCTCTTCGACGACGAGCACGCCATGGTGCGCATCGACATGTCGGAGTACGGCGAGAAGCACTCGGTCTCGCGCCTGGTCGGTGCCCCTCCGGGGTATGTCGGGTACGAGGCCGGCGGGCAGCTCACCGAGGCCGTGCGTCGGCGCCCCTACAGCGTCGTGCTGCTCGACGAGGTCGAGAAGGCGCACCCCGAGGTGTTCGACGTGCTGCTGCAGGTCATGGACGACGGTCGCCTGACCGACGGCCAGGGTCGCACGGTCGACTTCACCAACGTCATCCTGATCCTGACCTCGAATCTCGGGTCGCCCATCCTCATCGACCCGACCCTGTCGATCGACGCCAAGCGCGAGCAGGTGCAGGCGCTCGTGCGCCAGGCCTTCAAACCCGAGTTCGTGAACCGCCTCGACGACATCGTCATCTTCCAGGCGCTCAGCCAGGACGACCTCGCACAGATCGTCGAGCTCGCGGTCGACGCGCTGCACAAGCGCCTGCGTGAGCGGCGGCTGAGTCTCGCGGTCACACCCGATGCCCGGTCGTGGCTCTCCGAGCGCGGCTACGACCCGGTGTACGGTGCCCGGCCCTTGCGCCGTCTGATCCAGACCGAGATCCAGAACCGCCTCGCCATGGCGATCCTCGCCGGAACGGTGCGTGACGGCGACGTCGTTCGGGTCGATGTGGCCAGCGACGGCGACTCGCTCGTGCTCGTGAGCACCGGCCCCGCGCAACCGGAGCCGGGCGACGACGACGTCATCGAGGCGGAGATCGTCGAGTAGCGGGAGCGAGGGGGGATGCCGCGTCGAGGGCGTGGCATCCCCCCCCTCTGCGTTCGAGGATGCGGCGCGTCTCCCGCTCGCTCGACGTCCCATGCATGAGCGCCGTTTCCCGCTCTTCCCCCCCGCCCGTGCATAAACGCGCTCTGCTCGCAAAAACGCGAGCAGAGCGTGTTTCTGCGCGCAAATAGCGTTTATGCGGGCGGGGGGCGGGGGGGGGAGACGGCGACCCGGTCCCGGTTGCCCCGCGGGGCAGCCCGGACTCCGGACCAGCCGCGCCGCGCGAACGAGAACGCTCCCCGCCCGGAGGGACGCCGTACGAGGGCGGTCCTCCCGGCGGGGAGCGTCGGAGGGCGGATGCCGTGGCTCAGTCGTCGACGAGCAGCGACTCCTCGACCGTGCGGCGCTGGCGCGGCGCGAGCTCGCGCTGACGCAGGCCCTCTTCGGCGGCGTCGACGTCGCCCAGGGCGCCCACCGCGATCACGGTGACGGGGGTGAAGCGGGCGTCGATGTCGAACGCCGCGCGCAGGTCGTCGGCGACGAAGCCGCCCATCTGGTGGGTGGCGAGGCCCTCGGCGTGCGCCTGCACGGTGAAGTGGGCGGCGGCCTGTCCGCTGTCGTACAGAGCCCAGGTACGAGCCTCGCCGTCTTCTGTCTCGGTCTCGGCGAGCACGACGAGAAGAGCGCCGGCCGCGGGAGCCCAGGCCTGGTTGAAGCCCATCAACGAGGCGACGACGCGCTCGTGCGCGGCGGTGCCCCGGCGCGCCACGATGAAGCGCCACGGCTGGAAGTTCATGCCCGAGGGAGCCCAGCGGGCGGCCTCGAGGGCGGAGCGCAGGGCTGACTCGTCGATCGGCGTCTCGGGGTCGAAGACGCGGGTGCTCCAGCGCTCGGCGAGGACGTCGAGGATGGGGGCGTCGGTGGGGGCGGTGCGGTCGAGGGTGAGAGACATGGGGACTCCTGAGAACGAGGGCTGATCCGGGACGCCGTTGACCCGAACCATTGAACGCCATGAGACGGCGAAGTGTTCCCGTGTGAACCTATAGGTCTGCCATGAGCCGCCGGTCCGCAACCGGCGGCGCCGAGGCCCCGGTGCGCGCGGCGGCGTCGGTCAGGCGTTCCACGACGCGGGACCGGCGGTACCCGCCGGGTACTCGTCGAGCGGGACCTCGCCCTTGCGCCACGCGTCGATGACCGGCTGAACGATGCGCCAGCACTGCTCGGCCGCATCGCCGCGGACGGCGAGCATGGCGTCCCCATCGAGGATGCCGGAGAGGACTTCGCCGTAGGCCTTGAGGGCGCCCTCGCCGAGGTGGGCGGAGAGGTTCACGCGCTCGAGGTCGAGAGGGTCGTCGGCGCCGTTGATGTTCAGGCCCAGGCTGATCGTGTCGGGCCCGAGCGAGAACACCATCTGGGAGGGCTCGCTCTCGCCGATGAACCCGTCGGGAAGATGCCGGACGGGCTTGAACGTGACGGTGACGGCCGGGTCTCCCGCACCGAGTGCCTTGCCCGAGCGCAGCAGGATCGGAACGCCCTGCCAGCGGGCCGTGCGCACTTCGACGGTCATCTCGGCGAGCGTCTCGGTGTCGCGCGAGGCATCGACCCCGGGCTCGTCGACGTACGACGAGAAGTGGCGGTCGCCCACGTCGCCCGCGGTGTAGCGCGCGCGGCGCGAGTTCGCGACCGGGTCGTCGTCTTTCACGTGGGTCGCGCGCAGCACCGCCGAAGTCGCATCGCGCAGATCGAGTTGATCCAGGGATGCCGGGGGCTCCATCGTGACGAAGGCCATGACCTGCAGGAGGTGGCTCTGGATCATGTCGACCAGGGCACCGGCCGCGTCGTAGTAGCCGGCGCGGCCCTCAAGGCCCAGGGCTTCGGGGAAGTCGATGCGGATCGAGGCGATGTCGTCGGCCGACCAGACGCTCTCGACGATGCGATTCGCGAATCGCGTGCCCAGCAGGTTCAGCACGGTTGAGCGGCCCAGGAAGTGGTCGATGCGGAACACCTGGTCTTCGGGCACCAGGCTCGCCAGCTGCGTGTTCAGCGTGCGGGCGCTCGCCTCGTCGGTGCCGAACGGCTTCTCGAGGGCGAGGATCGTTCCCTCGGGGATCGTCACGTCGCTGAGCGCGAGGCACGCCTTCTCGGTGACCGCCGGGGGCACCGCGAAGTACAGGGCCGGTCGGCCCTCGGCGTCGTCGAGCAGCTTCTGCAGATCGGCGGCCGTCGTGATGTCGGCTCGAGAATAGGTCGTCTCCGAGACGGAGGCGAAGGCGTCGTCGGCATCCATCGTCTGGAAAGCCTTCTCGACCACCTCGCGCCAGTGCTCGTCGGTCCAGTCCTCCATGCCCGCCCCGTGCAGACGCACGGACCGGTTCGGCTCGCGCGAGAGCAACTGGCCGAGGGCCGGGAGCAGCAGTCGCGAAGTGAGGTCGCCCGAAGCGCCCAGGATGATCAGGGTGGTGTCCGCAGCCATGGGGTCACCGTAGCGCTCGCCCCCGACATCGCCGTGCCGCTTGCAGCGGGCGCAGGGAAGTCACTAGCGAGATCGATCGACACGATGTCGGCGGTACCTGCCACAATCCGAGGGTGACGACTCCGATCGAGGACTACGCGGTCCTCAGCAACTGCCGGTCCGCCGCTCTCGTCTCCTCCGCGGGGAGCGTCGACTGGTTGTGCCTGCCGCGGTACGACAGCGGGTCGATGTTCGGCGCCCTTCTCGGCGATGAGTCCCACGGTGCCTGGACGCTGCGTCCCGCCGACCCCGAGGCGCGGGCGACCCGGCGGTACGACGGCGACACCTTCGTGCTCGTCACGCGGTGGGAGACCTCGACCGGCATCGCCGACGTCTACGACGCCATGCCCGTCGACGAGGGCGTCGAGGCCCTCATCCGCCGCGTAGTCGGGGTCTCGGGCGAGGTCGATTTCATCAGCGAGGTGCGTCTGCGCTTCGACTACGCCCGTGCGGTGCCGTGGGTGCGTCAGATCGGCGGCGGCGACGAGCACGTCGTCCTCGCCGCGGCCGGCCCCGATTCGGTGACGATCCGCGGACCCCGCCTCATCGCCGTCGACACCGCCCACCGCGGCCGTTGGACGACGGAGCCGGGCCGAAGCGTCGACTCCGTCCTCGCCTGGGGCCCGTCGTGGCAGGAGCCGCCCGCCGCCTTCAACGTCGAGGCGGCGCTCGAGCGCACCCGCGAATGGTGGGCCGCGTGGGCCGACCGCGTGCAGGCCGCCGGTACCCACGCGGCGCTGGTCACGCGCTCGCTCATGGTGCTGCGCGCCCTCACGCACTCCGAGACGGGCGGAATCGTGGCGGCGGCGACGACTTCTCTCCCCGAGGCCTTCGGCGGTTCTCGCAACTGGGACTACCGCTACGTCTGGCTGCGCGACGCCGCTCTCACCCTCAGCGCCTACATCGACCACGGCTACCTCGATGCCGCGCACCGCTGGCGCGACTGGCTGCTGCGCGCGATCGCGGGCGACCCGTCCGACGTGCAGATCATGTACGGCATCGCGGGGGAGCGCGACCTGCCCGAGCGCGAGATCCCCAGCCTTCCCGGCTACGGCGGCGCGGCCCCCGTGCGCATCGGCAACGGCGCGGTCGACCAGTACCAGGCCGACGTCATCGGCGAGGTGATGGTCGCGCTCGAAGCCGCGCGCAACGCCGGCGTCGAAGAGACGACGTTCTCGTGGTCGCTGCAGCGGGCGCTCCTCGACCAGTTGGCGACCGAGGTCGACCGCCCCGACCTCGGGATCTGGGAGATGCGCGGCGAACCCCACTTCTTCACGCACTCGCGGGCGATGGTGTGGGCGGCGTTCGACCGTGGCATCCGGGCCGTCGAAGAGGGCGGGCGCGACGGCGACGTCACCACGTGGCGCACCCTGCGCGATCGTGTTCGGGCCGACATCGACGCCCGCGGTGTGCACGCGGGCGGTTGGTTCACGCAGCATTTCGACACCGACGAGGTCGATGCCTCGCTTCTCGTGCTGCCGCAGGTGGGTTTCTGCGCCTACGACGATCCGCGCATGCTCGCCACCGTCGCCCGCATGGAACAGACCCTCATGCCGGACGGATGGCTGCTGCGTTACCGCACCACGGGCGTGGACGGCCTGACCGGCGACGAGCATCCCTTCCTCGCCTGCTCGTTCTGGCTGGTGGGGCAGTACGCCCACAGCGGCCGCCGCGACGAGGCCGTCGCGCTCATGCACCGGCTGACGGCCGTTGCCAACGATCTCGGCCTGTTGTCCGAGGAGTACGACCCCACGACCGGTCGTCAGGCCGGGAACACCCCGCAGGCGCTCTCGCATCTCGCCCTGGTGGGGGCGGCCGACGCCCTCGACGCCACGGCGCCCCACCGAGAGGCCTGAGCCCGCCCCGACCGCACCGGCGCGGCCCTAGAGTCAACGCATGGACGACGACGTCGAGCTGCGCCGGCTGCGCGAGCGCGTGTACGGGGCCGAGGGGGCGTCCGCGACCCCCGCGATGATCGAGCGTCTCGCCGAGCTCGAGGAGCGGGTCCGCCGCTCCGGCTCCTCCGCCGCACCCGAGTCCGCGGGTTCGACGCCCGCCCCCGTCGCCATGCGCTCCGTCCTCGGAGCCGCCGCCCCTCTCGAGGGTCCCTCGACCCCCGGAGTCGCCGCCCCTGACGAGGATCTCTCGACCCCGGATGCCGCCCCCTTCACGCCCCGGCGCGTTCTGCGCCTCGTGCTCCTCTCCGTCGGCGCTCTGGCTCTGCTCGGTATCGGCATCGCGATCGGTGCGAGCGTGGCCCCCACCATGGCCGCGACCCCCGATCCCGCGTCGGCGGCCTATCCCGAGCTGACCTTCCCGCAGACGATCGAGGACGTCATCTCGGCCGACATCCTGCGCGACAGCGGGATCGACGCGGGGAGCACGCGCTACATCGCGACGGTGAGCGACTTCCGCATCTACCTCGCCCAGCCCGACGACGGCGACGGACGCTGCATCGTCGCCTTCACCTCCACCGACAATCGACCGTGGTCGGCCGGCTGCGCGAGCGGGGCACAGGAGGGAGCCGCGATCTTCGGGGTCGACGAGACCCTCACCGTCGCGATCGGGGATCCCGATGATTCCGATGTCACCGGCATCCCGATCCGTTTGTCACCGAGTGTCACGGCGTACGTGACGCAATAGCGAAGGAGAACGACGATGTTCCACGCCGATGGCGCCTACTCCGGGTTCGCGGTCGACGACCTCGAGGCGGCGCACCGTTTCTATGCCGACACCCTCGGACTCCGCGTCGAGGTGCTCGAGGGATCGGGCTTTCTCGCGCTGCATCTCGGTTCCGGGGGACGCGTGCTCGTCTACGGCAAGCCCCACCACCAGCCGGCCTCGTTCACGGTGTTGAACTTCCCCGTGGCCGACGTCGAGGCGGCCGTCGACGACCTGCGCTCCCGCGGCGTCGACACGAAGATCTACGACGACGCCGACTTTCCCACCGACTCCCGCGGCATCATGCGCGAGGGCGGTCCGCTGATCGCGTGGTTCCGTGACCCGGCGGGCAACGTCCTCGCCGTCCTCGACGAATGACGGATGGCTCAGCCCATCGCGCGGAGGTCGGTTCCGGTGGCATCGAGGCGGAAGGACTGGTCGCGGTAGTCATCGCGCAGTCCGAACGATATCTCGGGCGCCTCGACGCTGCGGTTGAAGGTCGGGCTGTCCAGGTCGGTGTCGGTCGTGCGGTGGATGAACACCGATCCGCCGTCTGTCGGTAGCCCGCTCTGGGCCGAAGCGTTCTCGATGGCCGGCCAGATGCGGTCGAGAGCCACGTCGGACCACGAGAACTGTTCCTCGGCGAGCTGGGGCTGGCTGCTCGCGGGCCCGTCGTGGCTGACGCGGCCCCCGCGGTAGGTCCACTCGTCGGTCTCGATGGCGCCGGCACGGACCGGGGCGTTCACGATCACGGCATCCGCGATCACGGTGATCGACACCACTCGATCGTGACCGATCGCCTCCTCGAGCGACCTCTCGGCGCTGAGGAGGGTGTCGGGCCGGCGCATGTCGACGCTCCACCGTCCCTCCGACCACGCGTCGACGGTCAGGCCGAGACCCTCTCGGAACGGCAGCAGAACGGCACCGGCGGCGAGGGCCGCGACCACGGCGAACACCGCGAGTCGAAGGGGACGTCCGCGGCGGCCGATACCGATGAGAGGCCCGCGGCGACGGCCTTTGTCGATGCGCGTTCCCGGAGGGATCGATCGGACCTCGACCTCGGTACGTGTCGGGATGACGATGCGCTCGATCTCGGCGGGCGAGAGTTCCCCGTCGACGAAGGCGACCTCGGGGCCGCCCTCGAGCAGGATCGCGACATCGCGTTCGACACCGGACTGGTAGGCCGGCAGCTCGATCAGCGGGACGATCGTGCGGATCGTGGTCGCCCACGCGTCGCCGGTGAGCGCGACCACCGTCACATCGATGTCGCAGACCGGCTGCTCGTTGATGAACGTCCCGGTCTGGCGAACCGAGTCGATGCGGGCGCGTCCCAGGCGGCGGGCGTCGCGAGCCTCGTGGACGGCGGCGGCAGAGGGGAACGACGCCGAGAGACCGCTCGCCAACCGGGTGATGGTGATCGCGAGGATGAAGACCGTGAGCGCGATGCCGAAGATCGGCATCCCGGTGTCCGGATTTCCGAGCAGGGCGACGATCAGAGCCCCGATCACCACTCCCAGGGCGGCGGAAGCAACAAGGCGAAGCACCTGAAAAGCCTAGACGTCCCGGGTGAGCGTCGGGAAAAGGGGGCGGGATGCCGTGGCTCCGGGATCCCGCAAAAGGGCGGGGGTCACCGTGGCCACGGCAACCCCCGCCCGGCTGACCGGACCCGAACCGGTCAGCCCCGCAGAGCCTCGCCGAGCTTGACGCGCGCCCCCGTGCGCAGCAGCGAGTTGCGGTAGATGCGGGCGGCGACGCCGATCGCGAGCACGCACGAGGCGAGCAGAACGAGGAGCGAGAGCACGGGTTCCCACCACTGCGCGTCGCCGAGGTACATGCGCAGCGGCATCCCCACCGGAGCCGAGAACGGCACGTACGACATGATCGTCAACACGACGGGGTTGTCGTTGAAGAAGATCACCAGGAAATACGGCGCCATGATCAGCATCGTGATCGGGGTGGTCGTCGCTCCGATGTCCTCCTGCCGCGAGACCATCGCGGCGGCCGCGGCGAACAGCGCCGCCAGCAGCACGAAGCCGAAGAGGAAGAAGATCGCGAACCACGCGATCGGGGCGCCGAGGGCGTCGAGCACCCCCGCTTGGCCGGTGACGGCGAGTCCCACGACCGCGACGGCGGCGAGCAGCACGATCTGCGCCATCGCAAGGATCGTGTTGCCGAGCACCTTGCCCGCCAGGAGCGCCCGCACCGGAATCGCCGAGATGAGGATCTCGACCACGCGCGTCTGCTTCTCTTCGACGACGCTCTGCGCGATGGTGCCCCCGAAGGTCGTCGCGGCGATGAGGAAGACGAGGCCGAAGGCCAGCGCGATGAAGTACCGCAGCACGTCGGCGGCGGTCGAGCCGGGGTCGAGCCGGTCGACCGGCGGGGTGTCGCTCAGCATCTGCAACAGGGTCGAGGGGACGCTGTCCTTCACCACGACGGTGAAGTCGAACGCCGAGTCCGACGAGCCCGAGATCAGGGCGGCATCCACCGTCCCGTCCGCCACGAGAGCGCGAGCGGCGTCGTCGCTGTCGGCAACCGTCACCTCGAGTCCGTCGAGGCCCGACACATCGCCCTGCGTCTGCGAGGTGACGGCGACGGGGATGCCGCTGCCGCTGGCGTTCGAAGCGGTGAAACCGCCCCAGAGCACCGACGCGAGGGCGGCGACGATGAGGATTGCGGTAGAGATGACGAATGCCTTGCTGCGCAGCTTCGAGCCGATCTCCCGCTCGGCGACCAGCCAGATGCTCTGCACCTCGCCGGGCGCGCGGTGCGGTGCGGTCTTTCGTGCCGGTGCCGGCGCGGTGGTCACGGTGCTCACTGGATGACCTCCTTGAAGATCTCGGCCAGGGTGGGCCGCTGGGGGGAGAAGCTGGCGACGTCGCCGCGTCCGACGGCTTCGCGCAGAACCCGCTGGGCGACGAGGTCGTCGTCGGCGTCGAAGAGGGCGTAGCCGCCGTCGAAATCGATCACGCGCACGCCGGGCTCGTCGCGCAGCCACCCGGTGTCACCGCGCGAGACCAGCTCGTACCGGTGGGTCGCGTGCTCGGCGCGGAGGCCCTCGCGGCTTCCCGCCGCCCGGATCGTGCCGTCGGCGATGATGACGAGGTCGTCGCAGAGACGCTCGACCACGTCGAGCTGGTGGGAGGAGAACAGCACGGCCGCGCCCTCGGCGGCCTTCTGCTGCAGGACGCCGGCGACCACGTCGACCGCCAGCGGATCGAGACCCGAGAAGGGCTCGTCGAGGATCAGCACCTCGGGCTCGTGAACGAGCGAGGCCGCGATCTGTGCGCGCTGCTGGTTGCCGAGCGAGAGCGTTTCGATGAGGTCGCCCAGGCGCTCGCCGAGTCCGAGGCGCTCGAGCAGGGCCGTGGCTTTGGCATTCGCCTCCGTCTTGCCGAAGCCGTGGAGCCTCGCGAGGTAGGCGATGTGCTCGGCCACCTTCATCTTGGGGTACAGCCCGCGCTCCTCGGGCATGTACCCGAAGCGACGGCGG
This sequence comes from Microbacterium sp. SORGH_AS_0421, assembly GCF_030818635.1. Taxonomy (NCBI): domain Bacteria; kingdom Bacillati; phylum Actinomycetota; class Actinomycetes; order Micrococcales; family Microbacteriaceae; genus Microbacterium; species Microbacterium sp. SORGH_AS_0421. Next base: position 886,848 of record NZ_JAUTAO010000001.1, on the reverse strand, counting down.
TCGGAGGCGGTGACCGGGGCGCCGTTCAGCTCGACGGTGCCGGCGTCCTTGCCGAGCACGCCCAGAGCGATGCGCATCGTCGTGGTCTTTCCCGCGCCGTTGCCGCCGACGAAACCCGTGAGGCGCCCGGGGGCGACGTCGAAGCCCACCCCGTCGAGCACGCGGCGTCCGCCGTAGCTCTTGGTGATGCCGTCCAGATGGAGCACGATGCATCCCTTCTTCTCGATGTCTCCCACGCTAGGGATCCGGATGCCGCGTCGCCTCCGCCCCGGGACGGTTCTGCGTGTCCGCCGCACGGGGGAGGACCACTCCACCGCGGGGCTGCGGCAAGGCGCCCAGATCATCCTCGATCGCCGAGATGACTCGCGGCGGCGGTACGGCGCCCGGTCCGGCGGGCGCGGCGGTTCGGCGGGCGCGGCGGTTCGGGCACGGCGCGCAACCCGACCGGCCCCGGCCAGGCTGGCGCCCGCGCCGCCGTCAGGCCAGACCGTGCCGGTGGGCCAGCACCACGGCCTGCACGCGGTCGCGCGCGCCGAGCTTCTGCAGCAGGTTCGACACGTGCGTCTTGACCGTCGCCTCGCCGATGAACAGGCGCGCGGCGATCTCGGCGTTGCTGAGCGCCTCGGCCACCAGCCGCAGCACTTCGCTCTCGCGCTCGGTGAGAGGCTCGGTCAGACGCAGCGGCTCGATCGTCTCGGAGGAAGCGGATGCCGGCACCTCGGCACCCTGTGATGCGAAGCGCTCGATGACCCGGCGCGTGACCTCGGGTGCGAGCAGCGCGTCTCCGGCCCCGACGATGCGCACCGCCGAGACGAGCTCTTCCGGGCCCGCGTTCTTGAGCAGGAACCCGCTGGCCCCGGCGGCCAAGGCCGAGAAGAGGTAGTCGTCGCGATCGAAGGTCGTGACGATGAGCACCGCCGCGTCGGAGGCGGGGTCGGCGGTCAGCTGGCGAGTGGCTTCGAGGCCGTCCATGCCGGGCATCTGCACATCCATGCAGATCACGTCGGGCCGCAGGCGCGCCGCCGCCGCGAGTGCCTCGAGCCCGGATGCCGCCTCGCCCACGACCTCGATGTCGGGCTCGAGCGACAGGATCGTGCGGAAGCCGGCGCGCATCATGGCGTGGTCGTCGACCAGCAGCACGCGCACCTCAGACATGTGCCACCCCCGCCGGCGTAAGGGGCACGCGCACGCGCACGAGGTAGCCGCCGCGCGAGCGCGGCCCGATCTCGATCGTCCCGCCCGAGACGGCCGCGCGTTCGCGCATGCCGAGCTGCCCGAGCCCCGGCGTCGATGAACCGCGGCGTCCCGTGTTCGAGATCTCGAGCTCGACGGCATCCGTCTCGAACCTCAGGCGCACGTCTGCGCTGGCATCCGGCCCCGCGTGGCGGCGCGCGTTCGTCAGCGCCTCCTGCGCGATGCGGTACAGGTTCACCTGCACGAGGGGAGGGGGATCGCACGCGGGATCGCCGACGACGGTGAAGGTCGAAGGGAGCCCCGCGGCGGTGGCGTCGTCGACGAGGGCCTGGATCGAAGTCAGCCCGTGAGTGGTGGGCGCGGTCTGGGGGGCAGCGTCGCCGTCGGGCGTGCGCAGGGTCTCGAGAAGCTGGCGCAGCTCGTGCAGCGAGGCGCGCGCGGAACTCTCGACGCTCGCCAGGGTTTCGCGAGCGGCGTCGGGGTCACGCGTCAGGAGCGACCGGGCGACCCCCGCCTGGACCCCCATGAGCGAGACGTGGTGGGCGACGACGTCGTGCAGTTCGCGCGCGATACGAACGCGGTCGAGGGCGACGGCCTGCGCCGCGGTCACCTCGCGCTCGGTCTCGAGCTCGGCGGTGCGTTCCTCGAGGGCCGCGCGCTCGCGCATCTGCTGGTGCGAACGGTCGCCGAAGTAGTACGCACCCCCGAAGAAGAGGGCGTTGATCCCGATCATCAGCAGTTGGTAGGCGACGAACGGCGAGAAGGCGCCGGCGCGCGAGAACGCGCCTCCGGTGATCCCCTCCACCGGTTGCGTGGCGTCTTGGAACATCACCACGAACAACCAGGCGAACATGCCCACGATGATGGCGACGCGCACGATCGTCGCGCGGCGGCGGCTCGTCTCCCACGCGCCGACCGTGTACAGCGCGATGAACATGGCGATGTTCCCGGCGTAGATCTCGGGGATGCGGAGGGTCACGGCGAGGAAGTACGCGAACGATACGATCACGGCCACCACCGACGGCCAGCGCCGACGCAACGCGATGGGGGCGGCGAGCACGAACACGTAGCCCACCGCGAGGGCGAGCGAGGCCTGCTTGTCGCCGTAGAGGCCCGACACCGACGACAACACCGCGCTGAGCAACCCGCCGAGCAGCAGCACGACCGCGAGCACGATGTCGTTCCGCTGTTGCGCGCGCGTGATCCGTGGCATCCCTCCACGCTAGAGGCGACCTGCGACACCTGCATCCCCCGCACGGCGGAGTCAAGAGGAGGGGGAATACAGGTTCGACCGTGATGCTTGCACGTGAATGAATCAGGGCGCTCGGCGCCCCCGTCGTCCAGAAAGAGGATCATCGTGACCGACTACACGATCGGCTACATCGTCGGCAGCATCTCCAGCACCTCGATCAACCGCCGTCTGGCGAAGGCACTCGAGAAGGTCGCCCCCGAGGGCGTGACCCTGAAGGAGATCCCGATCAAGGATCTGCCGTTCTACTCGCCCGACTACGACGGGGACTTCCCGGAGGTCGCGACGGAGTTCAAGAAGGCGATCGAGGACGCCGACGGCGTGTTCATCGTCACCCCCGAGTACAGCCGCTCGATCCCGGGTGTGCTCAAGAACGCGCTCGACTGGTCGGCGCGCCCCTACGGCGAGGCGTCGTTCAACGACAAGCCCACCGCCGTCATCGGCACCTCGCAGGGCGGTATCGCCACCGCCGCCGGTCAGCAGCACCTGCGCGCGGTGCTCCTGCACTACAACGCCCTGGTCCTCGGCCAGCCCGAGGGGTACATCCAGTCGACCCCCGGCCTGTTCGAAGAGGACGGCACCGTCACCGACGAGGGGACCGCCGCGTTCCTCCGCTCGATCATCGAGGCGCTGGTGACGCTGGTCCAGCGCACCGCTCCCGCCGAGGTGCCCTCGGTCTGACGCTCCCGCACGGCGGGGTCGGGGTTCGCTCCGGCCCCGCCGTCGTGCGTCGCGGGGTGCACTCCTCGCGCACCATGCGTTCTCGAGGGGATCGGGTACCGCGGCGGCCCCGCAGAATCGGGTGGATGCAGCGGACGCGGGTCATCCGGCGCCTGAGCTCCGAATCTGTCGCCGTGGGTTCGAGTCCGGTGCCTCGCGGGCACGCCGATCGACACACCTGCGCGGGTGGATGCCTCCGGATGCCGCGACCTCGGCGTTCAGCCGAAGATCATCGGCAGGTCGTCATCGTCGTCGGCGTCCGACAGCTCGAGGTCGGCGACGACGGGGACGTGGTCGCTGGGGACCTCGCCCTTGCGTTCGTTGCGATGGATCTCGGCGCCGTGGACGGCGTCGGCGAAGGCGCGCGAGCCGAGGATGAAGTCGATGCGCAGACCCTCGTTGCGCGGGAAGCGCAGCTGCTTGTAGTCCCAGTAGGTATAGCCGGTGGGGATGAGCGGTCGCACCACGTCGGTGAGCCCCGCTGTCTCGAACGCGGCGAAGGCCGCCCGTTCGACCGGCGAGACGTGCGTGCTCGCACCCTGCACGATCGTCGGGTCGCCGTTGTCGTCGTCGGTCGGGGCGATGTTGAAGTCACCGGTCAGCGCGAGGGGCAGGTCGGGGTCGGCCGCGAGGGTGTCGGCCGTGTACTGCCGCAGCTTGTCGAGCCAGTCGAGCTTGTAGGTGAAGTGCGGGTCGTCGAGCCCGCGACCGTTGGGCACGTACAGGCTCCACACGCGGACGCCGTTGACGGTGGCGCCGATCGCGCGGGCCTCCTGCGGGAGGTCGGGCCCCTCTTTGCCCTTCTCGAACCCGGGCATGCCGGGGAAGCCGATCTCGACGTCCTCGAGCGGCTCACGGCTCGCGATCGCGACGCCGTTCCACTGGTTCAGCCCGTGCGCGGCGACGTGGTAACCGGCCTCCTCGAAGGCGGCGTACGGGAACTGCTCCGTCTTGCACTTGATCTCCTGCATCGCCAGCACGTCGATGTGCTCGCGCACGCAGAACTCGACGGTGCGGGTGACGCGGGCACGGATGGAGTTGACGTTCCAGGTGGCCAGGCGCATGGCATCCAGCCTACTTTCGTGCGCCGACATCGCCGTGCGGGCGAGACGGTCGCGGCCCGTCGCGCGGGGTCGGTGGCCGACATGCCGTTCGGGTCGCCGATGGGGCGGCGTGCCGGGGCCGAACTCCGCGGGACGGCGGGCGGCGCGCCGGAGCGGTTGAAGGACCGTCGTGCGGAGTGTGCGGGCGGCGTGCCGGGTCGGTCGGTGGGCCGTCGTGCGGAGTGTGCGGGCGGCGCGCCGGGTTCGCCGCTGCAGGGGCGGAGTGCCGGGCGGAATCTCCGCACAACGGATGCCGCAGACCCGCGCCCGGCAGCGGCCCGGTCCGCGGCGGGGCAGGGCAATAGAATCGACGCCGTGACCACCGCCTCCACGCCCGAGCTCGAAGCCGACCGTCAGGCCCTCATCGGCCTCATCAAGGACGAGGCGGTGTTCCACGGCGACTTCACCCTCTCGAGCGGCAAGAAGGCGACGTACTACGTCGATATGCGCAAGCTCACCCTCGACCACCGCGCCGCCCCCGCGATCGGCCGTCTGGTGCTGGACCTCGTGAAGGACCTCGACGGCGTCGTCGCCGTCGGCGGCCTCACGCTCGGCGCCGACCCCATCGCCAACGCCGTCATGCACGAGTCGGTGCACGCCGGAACCCCGCTCGACGCGTTCGTCGTGCGCAAAGAGCCCAAGGACCACGGCCGCGGTCGCCAGATCGAGGGCGCCGATGTCGAGGGCAAGCGCGTCGTCGTCGTCGAAGACACCTCGACCACCGGCCAGTCCGCCCTCAAGGCCGTCGAGGCGTTGCGCCGCGCTGGTGCCGAGGTCGTCGCTGTCGCCGTCATCGTCGACCGCAAGACCGGAGCGCAGGCAGCGATCGAGGCCGAGGGCCTGCAGTGGCTGGGATCCATCGACCTCGACGACCTGGGCCTCGCCCCGCAGTAAGCAGTCCCGCTCCGCCGGACCCTTGGCCGGTGCGTCGGGGCGTCGCCGCGCTGTTACGAGAACAGGGTGGTGCGACGAGAACAGGGCGTTTCGTGGGGTTTCGTCCTGTTTTGGTGGCATCCCCTGTTTTGGTGACGGGGTGGTGGATGCCGGTCCCTGGGCGCCCGGCCGGGGTGCAGCCGCCGGGGGCGTCGCCGCGTTGTTACGAGAACAGGGTGGTGCGACGAGAACAGGGCGTCTCGTGGGGTTTCGTCCTGTTCTGGTGGCATCCCCTGTTTTGGTGACGGAGATGGCGGATGCCGGCACCCCGGCGCCCGGCCAGAGCGCAGCAGCCGACCGCGTCGGCGCGCCCCGCGCCGGGACCCGCCTGAGCCCGACCCGCCTCAGCCCGACCCGCCTCAGCCCGACCCGCCTCAGGCCGACCCGTCTCAGCCCGACCCGCCTCAGGCCGACCCGTCGCCCGGCCCGTCGAACGGGTCTCGCCGCCCGCCGCCGCGACGCGAACGGCGCCACTGCACGATGAAGGCCACGAGCGTTCCCGCCGTGATGAAGAAGGCGACGATCAGCCAGAGCGTACGGTCGTCCATGGTGTCTCCTCGTCGGGGTCAGAGACCCGCTTCGAGGCCTTCCTCGCCGTCGGCGAGGTCGGACTCGAGGGGCTCCTGGCGCACGAGCTCGGCGACCGAGCCGAGAATCTCGTCGGGGCGGAAGGGGTAGCGCTCGATCTCTCGCTGGTCGCTGATGCCGGTCATGACGAGCACGGTGTGCAGCCCGGCTTCGATGCCGGCCACGATGTCGGTGTCCATACGGTCGCCGATCATGCCGGTGTTCTCGCTGTGCGCACCGATGCGGTTGAGGGCCGAGCGGAACATCATCGGGTTCGGCTTGCCGACGATGTACGGCTCCTTGCCCGTGGCCTTGGTGATGAGCGCGGCGATGGCTCCGGTCGCGGGCAGCACGCCCTCGGTCGAGGGGCCCGTGGCATCCGGGTTCGTGGCGATGAAGCGGGCGCCCCCGCGGATGAAGCGGATCGCCTTCGTGATCGCTTCGAAGGAGTAATTGCGGGTCTCGCCCACGACGACGTAGTCGGGCGTGGTCTCGGTCATGATGAAGCCCGCCTCGTGCAGGGCGGTGGTCAGCCCCGCCTCGCCGATGACGAAGGCGGATCCGCCCGGGCATCTGCGACCGGAGGAAGTCGGCGGTGGCCAGAGCCGAGGTCCAGATCGAGGACTCGGGCACGACGAGACCGGACGCCCGGAGTCGGGCGCTGAGATCACGCGGGGTGTAGATGGAGTTGTTGGTCAGCACGAGGAACGGGGTTCCCTCGGCCCGCCACTGGGCGAGCAGTTCGGATGCCCCGGCGATGGGCGTGTTCTCGTGGACGAGAACGCCGTCCATGTCGGTCAGCCAGCACTCGATATCGCCTCGGGTCCGCATGGGGCCCAGCCTAGACCCGGCTACCGACACGCTCCCAGGGGTGGTGGTGCGCGGACGAGCGTGGGCGGGCCCGACCCGAAGTCGTGGCCCGCCCGACCGCGGATGCCGACTTACTTGAAGGTGTCCTTCACGTCTTCGCCGGCCTTCTTCGCGTCGGCCTTGACCTGGTCGGCCTTGCCCTCGGCGGCGAGCTTGTCGTTGTCGGTGGCGTTGCCGATCGCTTCCTTCGCCTTGCCCACGATGTCCTGAGCGGCGTTCTTGATCTTGTCGTCGAGACCCATGATGTGACTCCTCTTCGTCGTCTCGGCGTCGGCGGCGAGGGGATCTCGTCGCGACGGAGCGGGTTGCTCACGGATGAGACGCACCCCGAGCGCGATTCGTCACGCGACGTCGCGAAAAACTTCTCGCCGCGGGTATTCCGTTCACGGAATGCACCCGTGACGGACGCGCCCGATCTCGTTAGGGTCGAAGGGTGACGCGAACCGAATGGGACCCCGAGAACCTCCCGAACCTCTCCGGGCGGTCCTATCTCGTCACGGGCGCCACTCGCGGGCTCGGCTTCTTCGCGTGCGAGCAACTCGCCGCCGCCGGCGCCCACGTGCTGCTCACCGGCCGGAACCCCAACAAGATGTCCGCGGCCAAGGCGGCCATCAAGCGTTCGACTCCGGATGCCAGCATCGAGACGCTTCTGCTCGACACCAGCAACATGGGCTCGGTGCGGGCCGCGGCCGCCACGGCCCGCGCGCGCGGGCGGCTCGACGGGCTCCTTCTGAACGCCGGCATCGTCCACCCGCCCAAGGAGCGCCAAACCGCCGGCGGCCACGAGCTCGTCTTCGCCACGAACGTGCTGGGCCATTTCGCCCTGGCCGGCGAGCTGCTCAAACCCCTCGCCGCTGCCCGCGGCCGCATGGTCTGGGTGGGCAGCATGTCGACGTCGCTCTGGCGGCACGTGCCCACCGATCCCGAGCTGCGCGAGGGCTACTCGCCGTGGCGCGCCTACGTGCAGTCGAAGGCCGCGACGACCGCGTTGGCCCTCGAGGCGCAGAAGAGGCTCCTCGCCCACGGCGTTCCGATTCAGAGCCTCGTGGCCCACCCCGGCTACTCGACGAGCGGCCGCACGCGCGGCGTGCGCGGCGTCAACGAGCCGAGTCGGCTCACGCGCTTCCTCGACAACCTGCAGGCGCCGATCACCCAGTCCAAGGAGCAGGGGGCCTGGGCCCTCGTCCGCGCTCTCGTCGACCCGTACGCCGAGGGCGGCGCGATGTACGGACCGGCGCTCGTCGCCCGCGGAGCCCCGCGCGTGGCGACCCCGGCCCGCCGGACGCGGGGCAGCGAGCTCGGTGCCGACCTGTGGCGCGCGTGCGAGACGGCGACGCACGTGCGCTGGCCCTTCGATCGGGCTCGGCGCGCGGCATCCTGAATCCGGCCCTGGGCCACCGCTGAGCGGAGGAGGATCGACGGAGAACCTCGCTCGGGTCCTCGTCTCTCCGGATCCCCTCCCGTGCACCGGCCGCGACTTGCGCGAGATGTCTGCGGCGCACGCCGGGCGAGCCCCCGACCCTCAGCGCGTGAGCCAGACCGAACTGCCCGCGCCGGCCGGCAGCGTCACCTCGACGCCGTCCGCGCGCACGACGTCGTCGCTGAGGACTTCGAGCTCGTGCCCGACGTCGATGCCGTTCTCGACGAGCGCCCGCAACAGTTCGGGGTCGCGGTCGCTCACGCGAAGAACGCGTCCGGCGTGTCCGGTCGACGCCTCGGCGAGGAGCACGAAGGGCTCGCGGTGCACCGAGCCGTCGGCATCCGGGATCGCGTCTCCGTGGGGATCGAAACGCGGGCGGCCGAGTCGTTCGTCGATCCCCTCGAGCAGGCGGTCGCTCAGGGAGTGCTCGAGCACCTCGGCTTCGTCGTGCACCTCGTCCCACGAGTAGTCGAACTCGCGTACGAGCCAGGTCTCGATGAGGCGGTGCCGGCGGATCACGCCCGCTGCGCGGAACCCGCCCGCGGGGGTCAGCGACACCGGTCCGTACGGCCGATGCGTGACCAGACCCTGCGCGGCGAGCTTCTTGACCATCTCTGTCACGCTCGAGGGGGCCAGGCCCAGCACGCTCGCGAGCTGCGAGGGCGTGATCGGGCTGTCCTGCCACTCGGTGTGGTGGTAGATCGCCTTGAGATAGTCGTCGGCCACGGGCGATTCCACAGCGTCAGCCTAACCGCCGGTGAAGACCAACCACAGGAGCAGGGCGTTGAGGGCGATGAGGAACACGGATGCCAGCACCCCGGCCGCCGTGGTCGCCGCGCGGTTGCGATAGTCGCCGAGCACATCGCGTCGACGGGTCAGGGCCACGAGCGGGACGAGTGCGAACGGGATGCCGAACGACAGCACGACCTGGCTGAGCACGAGCGCGAGGGTGGGGTCGACGCCGAGGGCGAGGATCACCAGCGCGGGGACGAGAGTGACGAGCCGGCGGGCGAGCAGGGGGATGCGCGCGTGCAGGAGCCCCTGCATGATCTCGGCGCCGGCGTAGGCGCCGACCGAGGTCGAGGCGAGACCGCTGGCGAGCAGGCCCACCGCGAACAGGGTGGCCACGAGCGGGCCCAGTCCCGCGCGCAGAGCCGCGTACGCGCCTTCGAGGCTGTCGGTGCCCTCGACCCCGGCGAGGTTCGCGGCGGCGAGCAGCAGGATCGCGAGGTTGACGGTACCGGCGACGGCGAGGGCGATCGTGACGTCCCACCGGGTCGCTCGCAGCAGGCGCGGGGTCGAGATGCCTCGGGCTTCGGCGAGGGCATCGGCGCGGGTCTGGGCGGTCGCGTCGGCGAGGGGGTGGGTGCCGTCGCCGCGCGTGGCCGGATCGGCCCCCGCGGGTGCGAAGCGATCGCGGGCGAGGGCGGAGTGCGCGTAGATCGCGTGCGGCATGATCGTCGCGCCCAGGATCGAGGCGGCCAGCAGGACGGAGGTGCTGCCCTCGAACCGCGGAACGAGACCCGCGATGACCCCGGCGGGCTCGGGCGGGGCGAAGAACAGCCCGAAGGTGAAGCCGACGGCGATGATCAGCAGCAGCCCGATGAGCACCGTCTCGAAGACCCGTGCTCCGCGCCGTGTCTGCACGAGCAGGAGGCACATCGAGATGACTCCCGTGATCGCGCCTCCCCACACCAGGGGGATGCCGAAGAGCAGATGCAGAGCGACGGCACCACCGATGACCTCGGCGACATCGGTGGCCATCGCGACGAGTTCCGCCTGCAGCCAGTACGCACGACGCGCCCAGGGCCGGCGGATGCGGTGCCCGAGCGCCTGCGGGAGGCTCTCGCCCGTGACGATGCCGAGCTTCGCGGAGAGGTACTGGATCAACCAGGCCATGACATTGCCGAGCACCACGACCCAGACGAGCAGGTAGCCGAAGGTCGCGCCCGCGGTCATGTTGCTCGCGACGTTGCCCGGATCGAGGTAGGCGACGCCGGCGACCATGGCCGGTCCGAGCAGCCAAAGTGCGCGCCCGGATGTGTGGCGGCGATCCACGGCATCCATATTTTTCGGCATCCCGAAACCGTAGCAATATTTCGGGCGACCGAAAAGTGGCGACCACGGTGTGGCGATCACCCGTCGGGCGCGAGGCGGTCCCGGACGCGGCCGGTACGAGGCGCGGCCTCGCGCCTGTGCCCTCGACCCGCGGCGGACGAGAGTGCGTCGCGGTGGGCGGCCTGTCCGCGGGGGAGGGCGCCCGGCGAGGGGCGGCGAGCAGCGCGCGGGTAGCCTGAGGACGTGACGCAAGCCGACGAGACCGCGCCGGCGCCGACCGACGCCGCCGAGCCCCGATCCGCGCATGCCGACGATCCGGCGCCGCGGCCGGACGACGTCGCAGCGGCACCCGCGCACGGCGTCGGTCCCTGGCCCGGCGGCCCGGACGCCTGGCCCGACGACCCTCGTTACGACCGCGAGCTGCTCGAGAACGGCGACACGCGCAACGTCGTCGACGTCTACCGCTACTGGAGCATGGACGCGATCGTGGCCGACCTCGACGACAAGCGGCATCCGTTCCACGTCGCGATCGAGAACTGGCAGCACGACCTCAACATCGGCTCCATCGTGCGCAGTGCGAACGCGTTCCTCGCGGCCGAGGTGCACATCGTGGGCAAGCGCCGCTGGAACCGTCGCGGCGCCATGGTCACCGACCGCTACCAGCACGTCCGGCATCACGAAGACGTCGCCGCCTTCACCGCCTGGGCGCGCGAGGCGGGACTCCCGGTGATCGCCGTCGACAACGTCGAGGGGTCGGTGCCGGTCGACCGTGCCGAGCTCCCCGAAGCGTGCGTGCTGCTGTTCGGTCAGGAGGGTCCCGGGCTGTCGCCCGAGGCGATCGAGGCGGCCACCGGCGTGGTCGAGATCACCCAGTACGGTTCCACGCGCTCGATCAACGCCGCGTCGGCCGCCGCCGTGATCATGTACGAGTGGTGCCGCCGCTGGGCGTGAGCGGCGCCTTCGTGACGCCACCGTGTGAAACGCGGGGTCTTTGTCGGTAACGCGCTGCCGCTGGGCGGCGCGACGGTTGTTTACTGACGGCACCCGGTTGCAAGACCCGCGGGGAGGAGGAAGCGCCCCGCCGCGAGTCGCGCAGCCTGCCCTTCGCCGGTGGCAGCCGGTGAAGGACGCGACACCGAATCACACTCCTGGAAGGAATGACCATGACGACCACGGATTCAGCGACGACGGACCTGGCGGACCGCTGGCGGGACGCACCCGCTCCACACGATAGCGCCGGCTGGATCGCGCGCGCCCGCGAGGTGGCCGACATCTTCGCCGCCGACGCGGTCGAGCGCGATCGGGCGAATCAACCCCCGTTCACCGAGGTCGCGCTCCTCAAGGCATCGGGCCTGGTCACGCTGCTCGGCCCCCGCGCGCACGGCGGCGCCGGCGAGACGTGGGAAACGGCGTACAAGGTCATCCGCGCGGTGGCCCGCGGCGACGGCTCGATCGGCCAGCTGCTCGGCTACCACTACCTGTGGGCGTGGGCGGCTCGGCTCGTGGCGACCGACGCCCAGATCGCCGCGGTCGAGGCGCTGTACACCTCGAACGCCTTTCTCTTCGGCGGGGCGGTCAACCCGCGCGACTCCGATCTCGTCATCCGCGAAGACGGCGACGATCTGATCTTCTCGGGGCACAAGTCGTTCTCGACCGGCGGCCGAGTCTCCGACCTGACGGTGCTCGAGGGCGTGCTCGAAGGCACAGACACCCATATCTTCGCCATCGTCCCCACCGCGCAGGAGGGCATCGTCTTCGCCGGCGACTGGGACAACCTCGGCCAGCGCCTCACCGAGTCGGGGTCGGTCGAGATCCGCGACGTCCGGGTGCCGTGGGCGGATGCCGCGGGCTTCGTCGACAAGCAGTTCCAGCCGCTCGTCTACAACACCCTCAACGTGCCGGCCATCCAGCTCGTCTTCGCGAACTTCTACCTCGGCATCGCACAGGGAGCCCTCGAGACCGCCGCGGCGTACACGCGCGACCGCACCCGGCCGTGGCCGTACGGCGGAGACGACAAGCAGCGTGCGACCGACGAGTGGTACCTGCTCGAGGGGTACGGGACGCTGCAGTCGAAGCTGTGGGCAGACGAAGCGCTGCTCGACGCGGTGGGCGCCGAGATCAGCGCCGTCCTGCACGCTCCGCGCGAGGAGCTGACCGAGCACCGTCGCGGAGAGATCGCGGTGCGCATCGCCGCCGGAAAGCTGCGGATCGTCGATGACGGTCTCGAAGTGGCCTCGAAGGTCTACGAGCTCACCGGGGCTCGCGCGACGTCGAACGCCGTGGGCCTCGACATCTTCTGGCGCAACCTCCGTACGCACAGCCTGCACGACCCCATCGCCTACAAGAAGCGCGAGGTCGGCGAGTACGTGCTGCTCTATCAGATGCCGGTCCCCACCTGGTACACGTGATTTCCGGGGGCGGGGCGCCCACCGGCGTCCCGCCCCGCGCTCCGTCGAGGCCGGGGCCGGCCACAGGACGTCAGGCGCCTGCCGTCATCCAGCGCCGCCCGCGCACCCGCAGTCCGAGGGTGAGCGCCCGCGCCACCATGTAGACGCCGAAGAACGCCGCCGCCAGCCACGCCAGACCGACGGCCCCACCGCCGGCGAACAGCGCCACCAGCACGAGCGCCGGCGCGTAGGGCACGAGGTTCAACAGTCCCGCCAGAGCGAGGTAGCGTGCATCGCCGGCCCCGATCAGCACGCCGTCGAGCACGAAGACGAACCCGGCCAGGGGCTGTGCGACGGCGAGCACCAGCAGCGCCGGTTGGATGAGCGCGGCGATCTCGGCATCGCCCGTGAAGATCAGGCCGATGACGCCCGAGGCGGCGGCGAGCACCGCCCCCACCGCGACGCCGAACCAGATGCCCCAGGCGCTCGTGCGCGAGAGCACCCGGCCGACCGCATCGGTGTCGCCGGCGCCCAGGGAGCTGCCGATCAGCGCTTGGGCCGCGATCGCGAGGGCGTCGAGGGCGAACGCCGCCGTCGAGAAGATGGTGAAGGCGATCTGCCATCCGGCGAGCTCGGCCGAGCCGAGCCCCGTCGCCACGGCGACCGTGGCCAGGAACGCCGCGCGCAGGCTGACCGTGCGCAAGAAGAGCCACCCGCCCGAGCGGACGGTGCTGCCGAGGCTCTCGCGCTGGAACCCGAGGGATGCCGTGTGCACCTGCGCCAGCCGCCGCGCGACGAGCACGTAGGCGCCGACCATTCCCCACTGCGCCACGACCGTGCCGATCGCCGAACCCGCGATGCCCCATCCGAAGCCGTAGATGAACAGCGCGTTGAGCAGCGCGTTGGCGCCGAAGCCGAGGCCGGCGATCCAGAGCGGAGTGACCGTGTTCTGCATGCCGCGCAACAGGCCGGTGGCGGCGAACACCACGAGCATGGCGGGCAGACCCCACATCGAGATCGCGAGATAGGTGCGCGCGTTCTCGGCGACATCGGGCGCGGCGCCGAAGAGGTCGACGATCCCGGGGGTCGCGAGAGAGCCGGCTGCGGCCAGGAGGGCACCCAGGCAGAGCGCGAGCCACATGCCGTCGATCCCGACGCGCACGGCCCGGCCGTACTCGCCCGCACCGTAGCGCCGCGCGACCGCGGGCGTCGTCGAGTACGCCAGGAACACCATGAGCCCGACGATCGTCTGCAGCACGGCCCCGGCGATCCCGAGGCCCGCGAGGGGAGCGACACCCAGGTGGCCCACCATCGCCGCGTCGACGATGAGAAACAGCGGCTCCGCGACGAGCGCGCCCAGGGCAGGCAGAGCGAGCCGCAGGATCGAGCGGTTCAGCGTCGCGGGCTGCGGGGTCGTCACGGTCCGAGCCTAGGGCGGGCCTCCGACACCGCCGCGGCGGCGCACCCGCGAGGGGCTCGGGCCGTTTCGAGCCCGCATGCATATCGGACACATATCCTGTCTCCATGACCGACACCCCCCGCTCCGGTCTCGCGCTCGACGAGCTCAGCGACGAGATCCGCCCCCAGGACGACCTGTTCCGCCACGTGAACGGCAGCTGGCTCGAGCGCACCGAGATCCCCGACGACAAAGCCCGTTGGGGCTCGTTCCACCTCATCGCCGAGCAGGCCGAGGCGGACGTGCGCACCATCGTCCAGGAGTCGCAGGATGCCGAGCCGGGCAGCGAAGCCCGCAAGATCGGCGACCTGTTCGCCAGCTTCATGGACACCGACCGCATCGAGGCCGCCGGTCGCGAGCCGCTCGCCGCGCAGCTCGACCGTGTCGACGGCGTCGCCGACATCCCCTCCCTGCTCCGGCTCATCGGCGAGCTCGAGCGCGACGGGATCAGCGGCCTGCTGACGCTCTTCGTCGAGCCCGATCCGGGCGACCCGACCCGCTACGTGCCCGTCGTCTACCAGGGCGGCATCTCGCTGCCCGACGAGAGCTACTACCGTCTCGACAACTTCGAAGAGACGCGGACCGCCTACCGTGCGCACATCGAGCGGATCCTGGAGCTCGCCGGAGTCGCCGAGGCCGCGGCATCCGCCGATCGCACTTTCGCCCTCGAGACCGACATCGCCGCGCACCACTGGTCGCGCGAAGACAGCCGCGACTCGGTGAAGACCTACAACCTGAAGACGTGGGACGACACCTTCGCCCTCGCGGGGATCGACCTCGAGCCGTGGCGCGCGGGGGTCGCCCCGGGGCACGACGAGGCGCTCGCCGAGGTCGTCGTCTATCAGCCGAGCTTCATCGAGTCGCTCGGCGCCCTGCTTGTGGAGGAGCGCCTCGAGGACTGGAAGGCCTGGCTGCGATTCAAGGTCGTGCACGCGGCCGCCGCCTTCCTCTCCGAGGCCTTCGTCGCCGAGAACTTCGCGTTCTACGGCACGCAGCTCACCGGCGTCCCCGTCAACCGCGAGCGCTGGAAGCGCGGCGTCAGCCTCGTCGAAGCGGCGCTGGGCGAGGCGATCGGAAAGGTCTACGTCGAGCGCCACTTCCAGCCCGCGGCGAAGGACGCGATGGACGGACTCGTCGCCAACCTCATCGAGGCGTACCGCCGCTCGATCCAGCGCCTGTCGTGGATGACGGACGAGACGCGCGAGCGCGCCCTCGCCAAGCTCGATACCTTCGTGCCGAAGATCGGTTACCCGGTCCGCTGGAAGGACTACTCCGAGCTCGAGATCACCGCCGACGACCTCGTGGGCAACGTCCGCCGGGCGCACGTGTGGGAGCACGACCGTCAGCTCGCCAAGGTCGGCCAGCCGATCGACCGTGACGAGTGGTACATGACCCCGCAGACGGTCAACGCGTACTACAACCCGCTCATGAACGAGATCGTGTTCCCCGCGGCCATCCTGCAATACCCCTTCTTCGACGCCGACCGTGACGCCGCGGCCAACTACGGCGGGATCGGCGCGGTCATCGGACACGAGATCGGGCACGGCTTCGACGATCAGGGCAGCCGTTTCGACGCCGACGGGTCGCTTCGCGACTGGTGGACGGATGCCGATCGCTCGGCGTTCGAGGAGCGCACCAAGGCCCTGATCGCCCAGTACGAAGCGCTCGTCCCCCAGGGGCTGAGCGAGGAGCACCACGTCAACGGCGCCCTCACCATCGGCGAGAACATCGGCGATCTCGGAGGGCTCGGCATCGCGATCGCCGCGTACCGCCTGTTCCTCGAGAGCCAGGGCGAGACCGATCTGAACGGACCGGTCGTGGACGGGTACACCGGAATCCAGCGGTTGCTGCTCAGCTGGGCGCAGATCTGGCAGCAGAAGGGTCGGGATGCCGAGACCATCCGCCTGCTCACGATCGACCCGCACTCGCCGAACGAGTTCCGTTGCAACCAGATCGTGCGTAACATCGACGCGTTCTACGACGCGTTCGAGGTGACCGAGGGCGATGCCCTCTGGCTCGACGCCGACCAGCGCGTCACCATTTGGTGAGGTCCTGTTTGTTGCTCTTCTGACGCGGAAGGAGCCACGCTCGTGGGCATGCCCCCGGTTCCCGAGTCCGCCCCGCCCGACCCCGTCGGCGGGCCGGTGGAGTCGTCTCGTCGCGACGCCCCGGCCCTCCGCGGAGCCGGACGCAAGGGACCGAAACGTCTGCCGCGTCGCGCCGCCGCGGGGCGTCGGTCGTTTACGGCGACCCTCCGCTCCCTCGACGAGCTCGCCTCGTCGGGCGCCAAGGTGTCGGTGCGCATCGACGACCTCGACGGGGGCTCGACGGAGGTGCTGGCGGGCGACGACTTCGTCACTCTTCCCGTCGGCGGCCTCGGTGTCGTTCCGTTGCTCATCGAGGCCGCGGCGTCGTTCGAGTCCGGCCGTCTCGACCCGCTCGAGATCATCGATCGGGCGACCGTCCACGGCGCGGCTCATGGCGGGGTCTGGCAGCACCTGAAGGCCCCGGCACTGCCCCTCGCCGACGTGGCGGTGCTCGCGGCTTCCTCCGGCGACGCCCTCGCCGTCAATGCCCTGCTGCACCGGGTGGGCCTGCAATCGGTGCGGGCGCGCGTCGAGCAGCTGCGGCTTCGCCGCACGGCCCTGCTCGACCGTTTCCGCGACGACCGCGGCCCCGACGACGCCCCCCACCTGGCACTGTCGACGGCTCGCGAGATGGCGCAGGTGTTCGCGGGGCTCGTGAACTCCACGATCGTCTCGCCGCAGGTCAGCGCGCAGGTCGCGGAGTGGCTGAGTCTGAACCACGACCTGTCGCTCGTGGCATCCGCCACCGGCCTCGATCCTTTCGCGCACGAGAACGACCAGCACGGGCTGCTGTTCATCAACAAGACCGGGCGTGCCCCGGGTGTCCGCGCCGAGGCGGGGGTGCTCGGCGGACCCCGCGCCGGAATCTCGTACGCGCTGATCGTGAACTTCGACGACCTCTCGATCGCCCACCGCCTGCGTGCGCACGACGCCTTCCGCGTGCTCGGCGTCGAACTGATGGAGTACGTGTACTGAGGGTGATCAGGCGGTTCGCACGCGCCACACGCTGCGCGAGCAGGCCGCGAACACCGTCGCCAGCACGATGATCGCCGCGCACCCGAGAAGCACGGGGGTCGCTCCGAGCTCGTGCGCCAGGGGCCCGACCAGGATCTCCCCGAGCGGGACCGCCACGAACGATCCGACCATGTCGTACGAGTACACGCGCGACAGCGCCTCGCGCGGAACCTGCGTCTGCAGCGACTGATCCCATGCGATCGCGAACAGCTCGATCGCGGCCCCTCCGACGGCGAACGCGCCCACGAGGAGCGCGAGCGTCGGTTGCACCGCGAGGACCGCGACCGGAAGGGCGACCAATGCCATGCCCGCGACGCCGAGACCGAGGGCGTGGCGCGGGCGCCATCGCAGGGCGATCACGGCGCCCACCGCGAGACCGGCGGTCTGTGCAGCGACGACGAGTCCCCATCCGCCGCGACCGAAGGTCTCGTCGGCCACGAGAGGGCCGAGCACGGTGGTGGCCCCGACGAACGCGGCGTTGAGCACGGCGAACTGCAGCACGACGATCCAGATCCACCGGCGGCTCGCGAACTCGCGCCACCCCCCGCGCAGGTCGGCCCAGACCGATGCCGCCGCGCCGGGGTCGACGGCATCCGTTCTCGCGGGAAGGCGCAGGCGGGTGAAGAACACCGCCGCGACGGCGAAAGCCGCAGCGTCCATCGCCAGGCCCCACCCGGGGCCGACCGCGGCGACCACCACCGCACCGACGGAGGCGCCGACGATGCCGCCGCCGTTCAGACCGAGACGCAGCAGAGCGTTCGCCGGCCGCAGCAGGGCGACCGGAACGGTGTCGGGGACGAGGGCGGCCGCCGCCGGAAGGCTCACCGCCGCGACGGCGCCGTTCACGACGCTGAGCAGGATGAGGATCGGGATGCCGGCGGTTCCGGTGAGCACGAGCACGGCGATCGTGCCCTGGGTGGCGGCGGCCGCCAGGGAGGATCCCACCAGTACCGCCCCGCGGGGGAGGCGGTCGGCGAGCACGCCGCCGAAGAGCAGCATCGCGACGTTCGCGACCGAGCGGGCGGCCACGACGAGACCCAGGTCGGCGGCCGACCCGGTCAGATCGAGCACGGCGAAGGCGAGGGCGATGGGTGCGACGGCGTTGCCGATGATCGCCGTGGTGCGTGCGGCGAGCAGCCAGCGGAACGGCGCGTGGGCGAGGGGACCGGTCATCGGGGGTGCCGGAGCGGGAAGAGGGCGGTCGTCATCGACACCGGTCGCGTCCCGGCGGTCCGCGGAGGTCGGGCCGCGGCATGCAGGAGAGCCGATGCCTCGCCGATGTGCCGGACGATGCGGGCCCAGACCTGCGGGTCGACCCAGAGCTCGGCATCCGCGGTCAGAGCCGGCCCATCGATCCGGGCGCGTGCGCGGCGCCGGAGCTCGTCGATCAGCGCTTCGACGTACTCCTCTTCGCTCTCGGGCGAGCGCTCGCCGGTGTGAGCGTCGGGATCGTATCGTCGGGACGAGCTCTCGTGGCGGTATCGCCGTGCCTCTCCGCCGCGCAGCCGCACCACCTCGACGACGCGGATCAGACCCGCCCGCTCGAGTACGCGCAGGTGGTAACTGGCCGACGCCTGCGAGACGCCGAGTTCGCGCCCGGCCTCGGCGGCGCTCATCGCCGCGCCGGTGAGCAGCGACAGCAGGCGCAGGCGCAGGGGGTGCGCGGTCGCGCGCAGCTCGTCGATCCGGGACATCCCGCCATCGTGGCGCGTCCGACCGCGACCGTCAAACGTCTCTTTGGGGGTCGGGCAGATGGTCCCGCACCTCGCGCCCGAGCGCAATCCCCGCTGTCGCGCCCCGACCCGCTGGGACGCTGGTGGCCTCGAAGCGAAAGAAGGGACCGAAGCCATGTCGGACACCACCCCCGCGAGCGATCCGTTCGCCAGTTCCACCGGGCCCGAGGCGCACTCCATCACCGACTGGACCGACCTCGGCCGCGAGATGTGGTCGTACCTGACCGGTCGCGGCGCCGCCGTGAACTACTCGTTCGTCGACATGACCGTCGAGGTGCCGCGCGACATCGGCCCCGACGCTCCCCGTGCGACCTGGAAGCTCAACGGCACCCTCCGCGTCACCACGAGCGACGACACCGCGGCCGGGTCCGACCCGTACCGCGGCAACTGAGGGGCGGCGCCGTCATGGTGCGCCTCGACATCGACCTCGCCTTCTCGGAGCACGAGGGACAGGATGCCGACACCCCGCCGTTCGAGGGTACGATCACGGCCGCGGGCACCGAGGTGCGCATCGTCGTGAGCGACCCCTCGCGGCTGCCCGGCAACGGCCGACGCACACTCGCCGAGCTGTCCACGGTGGCCGACGCCCTGGCATCCCGAGGCATCTCCGTGCGGCTCGAGGGCCCGGACGGGCCGATCCTGCACCTCGGGGACGTGAAGAAGAGTGCTCTTCAGCGGGCGATCACCGGGTCGCGCCACATGCGGCTGGGGTCGGTGGGGGCGGTCGCGCCGCTGCTCACCCGCCGCAACAAAGGGCGCGCGTTGACGTTCCCGATCCCGCCCGAGGCGCCGCTGCCGCTGGTGCCGACGGTCAATCGCACGGTGCGACGGCGCATCACGACGACGCACTACACGCCCGGATCCGGCCGCCCGCGCCTGATCTTCGCGGTGGGCGACGCGACGTGGGACGGCTCGCGCCCGCGGGAGTTCGACCTGTTGCCCACCACCACCGTGATCGGGTCCGGCGAGGGCGCCGACCTGCGGTTGCCCGGCCTCGCCCCGGTGCACGCCGAGATCCGGCACGAGGGCGACGACGAGTACGTGCTGTACGGCTTCGACGCCGTGGGTGGCGGTGGGGCGCGCGAGCAGGGCCCCGGACGCGATCGCGGAGGCCGGATTCTGCGCACCGGAGCGCGCATCGAGCTCGGCGACTGGCGCCTGGCGTTCTTCCGCGCCGAGTTCGCCGACCACGGCCGTCCGTACGGCGGACGCCAGGGCGGCGAGTTGTCGGATCAGCGCAAGCAGCCGCCGCGCGGCGGCACCGGCCCGCTCAGCCGGGCGACCGACCCGGAGTGATCGCGGGCGCGTGAGGGGCCGTCCCGCGGCACTCCCCGACGCCGAGACGGCATCTCGCTGACGAAACCGTTGCAGCGTGCAACGCAGCTGTCAGCGAGATGCCGTCTCGCGATGCGTCGGAGCGCCTGAGTCGCGTGCGCGGGCGTTCGGCGGCACGCGTCGGCCGACCCGCCTGCGGCGAGCCGAGCGCCGCGGCCGCGTCCCGGCATCCGGGGTCTAGAAGACGATCGTGTGGTTGCCGTGGCGGATGATGCGGTCCTCGGCGTGCCAGAGCACGGCCCGAGAGAGCACCTGGCGCTCGACGTCGGCGCCGCGACGCGCGAGCTCGGCGGACGAGTCGGCGTGCGTCACGCGGACGGTGTCCTGCTCGATGATCGGGCCCTCGTCGAGATCGCTCGTGACGTAGTGCGAGGTCGCGCCGATGAGCTTGACGCCGCGCTCCTTCGCCTTCTTGTACGGCTCCGCGCCGATGAAGGCCGGCAGGAACGAGTGGTGGATGTTGATGACCGGCACGCCGATCTTGTCGAGGAAGTCCGGCGAGAGGATCTGCATGTAGCGCGCCAGCACGACGAAGTCGACGTTGCCCACGAGCAGCTCGAGGATGCGGGCCTCGGACTCCGACTTGTCGGGACCGGGCGTCGAGGGCACGTGGAAGAAGGGCACACCGAACGAGCGCACGTCCTCGGCGGCCGTGGTGTGGTTCGACACGACCATGGGGATGCTCACCGGCAGGTCGCCGCGGCGGTGGCGCCAGAGCAGGTCGAGAAGGCAGTGGTCCTGCTTCGACGCGAGGATCGCCATGCGCTTCGGCGTCGACAGGTCGGTGAGCGTCCATTCGAGCTCGAAGCCCTCGCCGAGGGTCTTCGCGAGATCGGCCTCGATGTCGGGCAGAGCCACCGACAGGTTCGGGCGGTGGAACACGACCCGCTGGAAGTACGCGCCTCCGCGAGGGTCGTCGGAGTACTGGTCGAAGGCGACGATGTTGCCGCCCTGACGGGCGATAAGCGCCGACACCGCGGCGATGATGCCGGGGGTGTCGCTGCCGTGGACGATGAGGCACGCGTGATCGGGCTGCAGGTGGGGGCTCGCGGAGACCATCGGACCATTCTGCCGTGCGCGGGTGGTGCTCGACGACCAGGATTGCGGGGGCGGCGGTGCGCGGCGACCCGGGCCGGGGGTGCGCGGCGGATGCACGCTCCCGCAACCCGGGCGTCGGGCTACAGCCGCACGACGATCTTCTGCGCCGAGACGCCCTCGCGCTGGCGGTCGAGCGCCGGCTGGACGGCATCCAATCCCGAGCCGACCACGAGGGGCTCGGGAACGGATTTCAGCGTGCCGTCGGCGAGGCCCGCGGGGAGCAGCGTGCCCCACAGGGCCGGCCCGAGGTCGTCGTCGCGCAGGCTGCTGCCCCAGATGAAGCGCGATCGCACGCCCGCGCGCCGGGCGCGCAGCGCCGAGGTCACCGACGCGAGTCCGATGCGCGCGAAGACGGCGAGACCGCCCGGCAGCAGCCGTCGTCGGCCGGCGAGGTCGGCGAGCGACACGGGCGTGCTCGCCAGGGCCAGGGCCGTGCCGCCGGTGCGACGCAGCACCGCGAGGCACGCCTCGGCCGAGGTGGGGCCCAGGGCGATCGCGCCGACCACGCGGCGTCCGGCGATCCCGGCGACCAGGTCGTCGACCGCTCCCGGCGAGTGGTGGTCGACGACGACGTCGGCGCCCAGGGAGCGCACGAGGGCGGCGTTGCGGGGCGAGGCGGTGCTGACGACGTCGTACCCCGCGGCGCGAGCGAGCTGGACGGCGTTCATGCCCACGCTCGTCGAACCGCCCCAGACGACCACCACACCGCGCTCGGCGGAGACCGGGCGGCCCGGCTCGGGCAGCGGGAGCCCGAGGTGGGCCGGCTGGAACAGCGCGCATGCGGCGGTCGACACCGCGAGGGGCAGGACGGCCGCCTCCTCGTCGCTCATGCCGTCGGGGATGGGGGCGGCGAGGCGCTCCAGCAGCACGGTGACCTCTTGGAACGCCCCCTCGCGCAGGGGGTCGCGGCCACGGTCCGTGCCGGTGGCCAATCCGAACACGCGGTCACCCGGGCGGAAACGGCTGACACCGGGCCCGACCGCGACCACCTCGCCGGCCACGTCGGAGCCGAGCACGGCGGGTCCGCGCAGCCACCGGTACGTCATGCTTCCCGTGCCCTGGATCACCCAGTCCACCGGATTGACGGCGACGGCGCGCACCCGAACGAGTACCTCGCCCTCGCGGGGCTCGGGGGTGGCGACGCTGTCGACGTGCAGCCGGGCTCGGGGGGTGCGCAGGACGGCTGCGGAGTGATTCGGCACGACGATCTCCTCGGTGATGTCAGGGGGTGTCATCACTCTATCGGTGATGACATGAACTGTCATCACTTAGGCTGGTCTCATGGCCAGATGGGCACCCGACACCCGCGAACGCCTGCGCGCCGCCGCCCTCGAGCTCTTCGAGGAGAGGGGGTTCGCCGGCGCCACCGTCCCCGACATCGTCGCGCGGGCGGGGCTCACCGAGCGGACGTTCTTCCGCCACTTCAGCGACAAGCGCGAGGTGTTCTTCGGCGACGACGAGATCCCCGCCCTCGCGACCGCCATGCTGGCCGCAGCGCCCGCGGGTCCGCCGCCGTTCGCGGTCGTGTGGGGTGGCCTGCACGTTCTCGCCGTCGAGAGATTCGAGCCGCGACGCGAGCAGATGAGGTCGGCTCGCCGTCTCATCCGCGACGAGCCCGCTCTTCGTGAGCGCGATCTGCAGAAGCAGGACGCCCTGCGCGAGGCGATCGCCGCCGGGTGTCTCGCGCGGGGTGTCGATGCACTGACCGCCCGCGTCGTGGCCGGCATCACGGTCGACCTGCTGCAGACGGCCCTCGACGAGTGGCTCGGCGACGACGACGTCGCTCCGCTGACGGCGCACCTGGCGCGGGTGCGCGAGCGGATGCGCGCTGTTCTGGCCGACCCGGTCGAGTAAGTATCCCGGCCCCGGTGTCGGAGGTCGCCGATAGCCTGGACTCGTGACCAACGCCCTCCGCCTCGACCGGCCGGGGTGGCGTACCTGGGTGCTGTGGGGCGTCGGGGTGCTCGCCTACGTGGTCTCCATCGTCAACCGCACCTCCCTGTCGGCGGTGGGTGTCGACGCGGCCACGCGCTTCCACGCCGACGCGTCGGCGCTGTCGATGTTCGCCGTCATCCAGCTCTTCGTCTACGGCGCGATGCAGATCCCCGTCGGCCTGCTGCTCGACCGCTTCGGCGCGCGGCCCATGATCGCGATCGGCATGGTGCTGATGGCGGCGGGTCAGCTCGTGATGGCCTTCGCGGATGCCGTGGGGATCGGCATCCTGGCCCGTGTCCTCATCGGCGCGGGGGACGCCGCGATCTTCCCCAGCGTCCTGCGAGTGATCGCGACGTGGTTTCCGGCGCAGCGGGCGCCGCTGCTCGTGCAGTTGACGGGCATCATCGGTCAGTTCGGCCAGATCATCGCGGTGGTGCCGCTCGCCGCGCTCCTGCACGCCACCAGCTGGAGCGTCGCGTTCGGCAGCGTCGCGGGTCTCGGCGTGCTCTTCGCCGTGCTCACCTTCGCCATCATCCGCAATCGCCCGCCCGAACGTCGCGCCGACCCGGTCGACACGACCGTCGACACCCAGACGGGCGCGATCAAGGTGGTGCGATCCTCGGCCGACCTGCGGCAGGGCTTCCGCGAATCGTGGGCGCATCCCGGCACGCGTCTCGGGTTCTGGTCGCACTTCGCCACCCCCTTCGCGGGAACGGCCTTCATGCTGCTGTGGGGCTTTCCCTTCCTGACCGCGGGCGAAGGACTGGCGCCGGCGACCGCGTCGCTGATCATGACGACGCTGGTGCTGTTCGGCATCCTGTGCGGGCCCGTGATCGGCGCGCTGTCGAGCCGGCATCCCACGCGCCGTTCCCGGTGGCTCGTGCTGCCGGTGATCGTCTTCCAGGCGGTGGTGTGGGTCGCCGTCATCGCCTGGCCGGGGCCGGCGCCGGTGTGGCTGCTCGTCGTGCTGATGTTCGCCCTGTCGACCGGCGGACCGGCGTCGATGATCGCCTTCGATCACGCGCGGACTTTCACCCCCAGCCATCGACTGAGCACGGCGACCGGCATCGTGAACGGGGGCGGGTTCCTCGCGGCGCTCCTGGCGATCCTCTTCATCGGCGTCGCGATGGACCTACAGGGCGCCGGTACGCCCGACACCTACTCGCTCGACGCGTTCCGCATCGCCTTCCTCGCACAGGTGCCCCTATGGCTGGTCGGGGGCGCGGCGATCGTCGTCGAACGCGGTCGGACGATCCGCCACGTGGGCGGCGTCGACAAGCTGCGTCCGTCGGATCGCTGACGTGCCGCCCGGCGCGCCGGGGACGCGGCGGGCGATGCGGATGCGGCACCACGCCGGGGATCGATCTCCGGGGCCGCCCTTCGTGTCACCGGGGGCTTACTCGCCGTCGACCCGGCCGAGCGTACGGGCCCATGCGAGTGCGTCCTCGGACGCGCCGTCGGCCGACAGGTGGTCGCCGAGGAGGTAGGCGGCCGTATGGTGCGCGCGCAGCTCCGTGAGCACGGCGTCGGGGTCTCCCTCGGCGACGAGGTCGACGACGCGTTGGTGCCGTGCCGCGCGCTCGAGCAGAGATTCCGCCCCCGCTTGAGCGTGACGGTTCAGCCGCATGAGGATGGCGACGGGTAGGGCGATCGCGGCGTAAGCGGCGTTCAAGTGGTCATTGCCTGCCAGGGCCACCAGCGCCGTGTGAAACTCCAGGCCGTCGCGGGGAGCGCTCTTCTCGTCGCCGGCACGCGCGCTCTGCTGCATGGCGTGCATGGCCGCCCGCAGGCGCGCGAACGTGTCGCCGGTCGCGGGAACCCCCTGGCGCACCGCGAGGGTCTCGAGCTGTTCGCGCACGGTGGTCACGTGGAAGGCGTCTTGCAGGGTCAGCTGCACGACGCGGCTCCCCGCGCGCGGCACGTGGACGATCGCGCGTTGACTCTCGAGTGCGCGGAGGGCCTCACGAAGAGACTGTCGTCCCACGCCGATCTCCGCGGCGAGCGAATGCTCGGTCACGTGAGCGCCCATCGCGAGTCGTCCGTCGATGATCCGGGCGCGCAGTTCTGTCGCGGCGATCGCGGTGACGCTCTCGGGGCCGTCGATGACGCCGCCCTCTCGACGTCCCCGTCCCGGGGTTGTCCGCTGCATCTGGATTCCTCCCGCCACAACCCCTCTGCTCCGATGGGTTAGGGTAGCCTTACTCAGTCGACCATGACGCATCAAGGATACCTCTCGTGACCTCGAAACGCTCCCTCGTCTCTCTTCTCTCCCTCGCCTGCGTTGCGTCTCTGACGCTCACGGGCTGCACGGCTGCGGCCGGCGGCGGTTCGTCGGCAGACGAAGGGGGCCGTACCGTCGAGACGGTCCTCGGACCCGTGACCGTGCCCGAGGCGATCGAGTCGGTGATCGTGCTGGAGGGGCGCCGCGATCTCGACATCGTGCTGTCTCTCGGCCTGCCCCTCACGGGATATCCGTACGAGGCGGCCAGCACGCTCGACCTGGAAGCACCCGTTGCGCACGCGCTCTCGGGCGCCGCGGGGGCGTCGCCGATGTTCCTGGCAGAGGAGATCAACCTCGAGGCGATCGCGGAAGCCGCGCCGACCCTCATCGTCAGCCGCGTCGACGACGTCGAACCGATCCTCGACGAGCTGCGAGCGATCGCCCCGGTCCTGGCGATCGGCGATCAGAGCACCAGCTCGTGGCAGGACGATCTCCGTCTCGTCGCCGAGGCGACGGGGACGCAGGATCGTGCCGCGGAGCTGATCGCGCAGTACGACGCACGTGTGGCGGAGGTGTCCGAGGCGTACGCGGATGTTCTCGCGTCTCAGACATTCGCACCCGTCAACATGCACTCGGACGGCAGCGACACGCGCCCGAACCGACTGCTGTCGACCGTGCTGCGTGATCTCGGCGCGACACCGTCCGCCGCGTTCGCCGAGGCGATTCAGAGCGGCGAAGGCGTCGAATTCTCGCCGGAGCAGCTCGTGTCGACGTGGAGCGACGCCACGGCGGTCGTGGCGTTGGTCAACGATGCCGCGTACTGGGGCGAACTGCAGACCGACTCGTTGTGGACGCAGCTCCCCGCGGTCGTCGGCGGCCATGTCGTGCGCTCGGACAAGCAGACCCACGAGGGCGCCGCGCTGACCGCGTTGCACAGCCTCGATGTCGTCGAGTCCCTGCTCGCCACCTTCTGAGCGCAGAGTCCTGGACGTTCTGTCGGGCGGCACGGCCCGCGCCGCGCTCCTCGTGGGCGCGGCAGCGGTCGTGATCGTCGTGTGCCTCACCCTCGGCCTGACGGTGGGCTCGAGAGACCTCGCCCCGGCGGCGGTGTGGCAGGCGCTGCTCGGGGGCGCCGACGCCGAAGCCCGGGCGATCGTGCAGGATCAGCGTCTGCCGCGCACGCTGATCGGGATCGTCGGGGGCGCCGCTCTGGCGGTCGCGGGTGTCGTCATCCAGGGCCACACCCGCAATCCGCTCGCCGATCCCGGTCTGCTCGGGATCACCGCCGGCAGCTCCCTCGCCGTCGTCGCGGGCATCGCCCTCGCCGGACTCACCACACCGACCGGTTACCTCGGCGCGGCCTTCGGTGGCGCTGCTCTGGGCACCGTCGTGGTCGTCGTCATCGGACTCGCGGCGAGCCGCCGCAGAGACGCGTCACCCGCCTCTCTGGTGCTCGCGGGAACGGCCGTCTCGGCGCTGCTCGGCGCGATCACCGGAATCGTTCTGCTCCTAGACTCCGCCACGCTCGACCTTTTCCGGTTCTGGACGGTGGGCTCCCTGAGCGCGGGGCGAGGCCTCGACGTGCTCGCGGCCGCGCTCGTGCCCCTCGCGGTCGGCGGCCTCCTCGCCGGCGCTCACGCGCGTGCGCTCGACGTGCTCGCGCTCGGCGACGACATCGCGGCGGCACTGGGACGCCGCCTCCTTCCGACGCGGCTCCTCGGTTTCGCCGCCGTGACCCTGCTCGTCGGCGGGGCGACCGTCGCCATCGGCGCGCTCGGATTCGTCGGACTCGTCGCCCCGCATCTCGCGCGACGCCTGGTCGGTGTGACGCACACGCTGCTCCTGCCCGTCAGTGCGATGCTCGGTGCACTGCTCGTCGTCGTCGCCGACGTCATCGGTCGCGTCATCGTCCACCCCGCAGAACTCCCGGTGGGTGTCGTGGTCGCCGTCATCGGCGCTCCGGCCCTTCTCGTCATCATCGTCCGCACGCGAAGGGCGTACTCGTGAGCTCCTCCACGATCGTGCGAATCGGTCCCTTCTCTCAACAGATCCACCGGCGAACCGTCGTGGTCTGCGCCCTCTTCTTCGCCGGTGCGGTTCTTCTGGCCGGTGCCGGGCTGGCCCTCGGCGACTACACGCTCTCGCCCGGGGGCGTCATCGCCGCCCTCCGAGGAGAGGGGAGCGCCCGTGATCACCTCGTCGTCAACGTCATCCGTCTTCCCCGCATCGTGCTCGGCGTCGTCGTGGGCGTGTGCCTCGCCGTCGCCGGGGCGGTCGTGCAGACCACGGCGCGCAACTCTTTAGCGAGCCCTGATCTGCTCGGTGTCTCCGCGGGCGCGGGTGCCGGCGCGGTCGCCGCGATCGTGCTCGGCGGCACGAACGCCGCCGGAGTCGGGGCGCTGGATGTCATCGGAACCCCGATCGCCGCGCTCATCGGCGGAACCCTCGCCGCCGCTCTCGTCGGCCTCCTCCTCGGTTTCACGGGCACCACGGGTCTGTCCCCTCTGCTCGCCGGTGTCGGTGTCTCCGCGCTGTTCGGAGGACTGACGAGCTGGATGCTCACCACAGCGAGCATCGACGACGCCGCCCGCGCGAACGCGTGGCTCGCAGGCTCGCTCGGCGGCCGCGGGTGGGCGGAGGCCGCCGCCGTCACCGTCGCCGCCGTCGCCGCCCTGGTGCCCCTCGTCGTCCTCTCCTCGCGGCTCCCCGCGCTGGAGCTCGGGTCCTCTCTCGCCACCTCGCTCGGTTATCGCGTCCCGGCGTCGGTGGCGATGCTTCTCCTGCTGGCGGTGGTCCTGACCTCCGTCCCCGTGGCCGCCGCGGGCCCGATCGGCTTCATCGCCCTGGTCGCGCCCCATCTCGCCCGCCTCGCGTGCCGCACACCGCGACCGCCCTTGGTGGCGAGCGCAGTGGCGGGAGCCGCGCTCCTGCTCGCGAGCGACCTCGTCGCACGACTCGCGCTCGCCCCGCTCCTTCTTCCCACGGGTGCGGTCACCGCCGTCGTCGGCGCCCCGTTCCTCATCTGGCTGCTCGTTCGCTCGAGGAGAGATCTCACGCAATGACCACCGTCTTCACCGTTCGCGATCTCGTCCTCACCTTCGGGGACCGTCCGGTACTCAACGGCATCGACCTGGAGATCCCCGCCGGTCAGGTGACGGCCATCATCGGCCCGAACGGATGCGGAAAATCGACCCTCCTGCGCAGTCTCAGCCGGCTCGGGCCGGCGGTCGAGGGTGAGGTGCTGCTCGAGGACACGCCGATCGCCCAGATCCCGCATCGCGTCTTCGCGCGCCATGTCGCCCTTCTGCCGCAGGCCCCCATCGCGCCCGAGCAGTTGACCGTCATCGATCTCGTCTCGCGGGGGCGCGACCCGCACCGGCGCTGGTACGACCAGTGGTCACGCGTCGACGAAGACCTCGTGCTCGATGCGCTCGAGCGCACCGGCCTGCGCGACCTGGCGAATCACCCCCTTCAGACCCTCTCCGGCGGGCAGAGGCAACGCGCGTGGATCGCGCTCGCACTGGCCCAGCGCACCCCCGTCCTCCTGCTCGATGAGCCCACCACCTACCTCGACATCGCGCACCAGCTCGAAGTGCTCGACACCGTTCGACGCCTGCACAGCGAGGGTGTGACGGTGGTCATGGTGCTCCACGACCTGAGCCTGGCCGCCCGCTACGCCGACCACATCGTCGCCATGCGAGACGGTCGGGTCGTCGCGACCGGAGCGGTGGAGAGCGTCATCAACCGGGACGTCGTGCGCCGGGTCTTCGACGTCGAGTGCACGATCCTGGCGGATCCGAACACCGGGCGCCCCGTGGTCGTGCCGCACTCGGCCGTGTGACGACCGCCGCTCGTCGGACGCGGCGAGTGAGGGACCTCCCACCGCGCGACGATCTTCGCCTTCCCGCAACTCCGCGGATCCACGTGGCGAACACCCCGGTGCCCTGCGCCTGAGCGGGGTTCCGGCGCGACCGGTCGATCGCCTCCGCAGCTCGCCGGTGGGCCGGTCGACCTCGCGGGCGCGCTCGGCGGGTCGAGATTCCCCGGCGCCTCCGCGATTCGCGCCAGGTCAGTTCATCGCGCGGTCGTCGGGCTGACCTTGTGCGAGTCGCCGAGCGCGCAGCTCCGTGCGCCCGGCAGCGGATGCCGGGAGCCTTGCGTCGCGTAGCCTCGGGGATCCGCGCGCCCGGTAGTGGATGCCGGGAGCCCTGCGTCGCGCGTAGCCTCGGGGATTCGCGCAACTTCACCCACCACCCGGGACTTCGGGCTGACATCATGCGTATCGCTGAAGATATGACGCCGCACGCCGCCCCGCTCGGGCCGACGAGACCCACCTCACGAAAATGCCTCGGATGCCATCCGACGGCGGGTCGAGAACGTGGATGCCATGTCGTGTCCTCTCGTCGATGACCCACTCGTTCGTCTCCATCGGTGAAACGCATCGCCGGGCGAGAACGTCACGCTCCCCTCAGACGCGAGGCGGACGGTGTCAGACTCGGAGCATGAGCGCCATCGACATCCGCACTCTCGACACCGTCGCCGGCATCCACGAGGCCGCGCGGGTGCTGGACGAGGTGTGGGGTGAGCAGGGCACCATGCCGGCGAACATCCTGCGCGCGCTCGAACACGCCGGCAACTACGTCGTGGGCCTCTTCGACGGCGACCGCATGATCGGGGCGTCTGCGGCCTTCTTCGGTCCCCCCGCCGAGCGCACGATGCACTCGCACATCACCGGCATCGTGCCCGGGCAGCAGGGGCGCGGCCTCGGCCGACACCTCAAGGAGCACCAGCGGGCCTGGGCGCTCGAGCGCGGGGTCGGGCGCATCACCTGGACGTTCGACCCGCTCGTGGCTCGCAATGCGTATTTCAACCTCGCCGTACTCGGCGCTCGCGCGACGGAGTACCTCGTCGACCACTACGGGGCGATGGCCGACGCCGTGAACCGCGGCGACGAGTCCGACCGGCTCATGGTGTCGTGGGCGCTCGCCGAGCCGCCCGCGCCGACGCCGACGGATGCCGAGATCCAGGCCGTCGTGGCCGTGCCCGACGCCATCGAGCATCTGCGCCGCAGCGACCCCGTGGCAGCCGCCGGGTGGCGCCGGCGCGTGCGCGACGACCTCCGCGAGCACCTGGCATCCGGCCGCCGGATCGGCGGTTTCGACCGCCGCGGCTACCTCATCGTGGGGTGACGCGCGGGGCCCGATCGGCTCGGCCCCCGCGCGATCACTGCTCGGTGATCGGGGTGTCCTTCTCCGCCGCCGGATCGCCCTGGCCGGGGCCGGGACGCACGGCCGCATCGTCGCGCACGTCGATGCGGGTGACGCCGTCGTGCTCTGTGACGTCGAAGCGCGGTGCCGCGTCTTCTTCGGTCGCCTTCGGGGCGGTCGTCAACTGGTCGTGACGGTTCTCTTCGAAGCTCTTCTCGTCGCTCATCGCGTCACTCCTGTCCTGCCGAACGCCAGGCGTCCGACTCCATGTGCGAGCCCGCCTGCGGGCCCATGTGCAGCATCCCGCCGTCGACGACCCAGCTCGCACCGGTGACGTACGAGCCCGAGGGCGACGCGAGGAAGCGGATGACGTCGGCGATCTCCTCCGGTTTGCCGGGGCGGCCGAGCGGGATGCCGGGGCGGTGGATGCGATCGGCGTCTTCGGCCAACATGTCGTTGATGGGGGTGGCGATCTCGCCGGGGGCGACCGCGTTGGCGGTGATGCCGTACTGGCCCAGTTCCAGCGCCATCGTCTTGATCAGACCGCCGACGCCGTGCTTGGCGGCGACGTAGGGGGCGGAGCCGACGCGCGGCTGGTGCTCGTGCACGCTCGACACGACGATGAGCCGTCCGCCGTTACCGGTCTTCACCATGCGTCGGGCGGCGGTGTGCAGGGCGAGGAACGCTCCATCCAGATTGAGCGAGATGTCGGTGCGCCAGGTGTCGAAGTCGAGGTCGAGGAAGCTGCCGCCGATGCCACCGCCGGCGTTGTTCACGAAGACGTCGAGGCCGCCGAGCTCGTCGGCCATGGCGTTCACGGCATCCGGCACCGCGTCGAAGTCGGTGGCGTCGAACTGTGCGACGATCGCGCGCACGCCGCGCTCGCGCACGGCCGCGGCGGTCTCTTCGGCGCCGTCCTTGTCGGAGTGGTAGGTGACCGCGACGTCCATGCCGGCGTCGGCGAGGGCGAGGGCGGTGGCCGCGCCGATGCCCGAGTCGGAGCCGGTGACGATGGCGTGGCGGGGGGTGAAGTCAGCGCTCATGCGCCCGACCGTACGCGCGCGGAGCCGCGCGGGCCTCGGCCTTGCCAGGCTCGGGCGCGGGCGTTACGGTCGCGCTCCCCGCCGGCCCCGCGCTCCCCGCCGGCCCCGCCGCGGCCCGCCTCCCGGCAGCCGCGCGGGCGAAACTCCTGAAGAGATCGGCGCCGGCGGATCGCTCCGTCCCCGAGGGGCGGCCTGAGCGGCGATCTTTCAGGAGTTTGGCTCGCCGCGAGCGCGCCCCCGGCTCGCGCGGCCGCCCCGTTAGCCTGCCGTCATGCCCCTCACCCGCGCCGCCTCGCCCGTGACCCTGGATGCCGTGGAACTCCGCGTCCTGCACCTGCCCCTGGTGTCGCCGTTCACGACGTCGTTCGGCACCGAGGCCGTGCGCGAGGTGATCGTCGTCACGGCGGAGACGGCCGACGGTGTGGGCTGGGGAGAGGTCGTGACGATGGCCGCGCCCCTGTACTCCAGCGAGTACACGGCGAGCGCGTGGGACGTGCTGAGCCGCTACCTCACCCCGGCCCTGCTCGAACGCCGCACTTTCGCGCCGGAGGAGGTCCCCGGCATCCTGGCCCCCTTCGTCGGGCACCGCATGGCCAAGGCGGGCCTCGAGCTCGCGGTCATCGACGCCGCGCTGCGCGCCGAGGGCCGCAGCTTCGCCGACTACCTCGGCGCCGAGCGCGACCGCGTGCCCTCCGGGGTGTCGGTCGGGATCCAGCGCGACCCCGCCGCCCTCGTCGACACCGTCGGCGAGTACCTCGACGAGGGGTACGTCCGCATCAAGATCAAGATCAAACCCGGACGCGACATCGCCGATACGGCCGCCGTGCGCGGGGCCTTCGCCGACATCGCGCTGCAGGTGGACGCGAACTCGGCCTACACGCTCCAGGATGCCGACACCCTGGCCGAGCTGGACCGATACGGCCTGCTGCTCATCGAGCAGCCCCTGCAGGAAGACGACCTCGTCGACCACGCCGCCCTCGCGAAGCGGCTCACCACTCCCGTCTGTCTCGACGAGTCGATCGTCTCGGACAAGGCGGCGGCGGATGCCCTCGCCCTGGGCGCCGCGGCCATCATCAACATCAAGGCGGGCCGCGTGGGCGGGTACCTCGAGGCCGTCGCGATCCACGATCGTGCCCGCGCCGCCGGCATCCCGGTGTGGTGCGGCGGCATGCTCGAGACGGGCATCGGGCGCGCGGCCAACGCCGCGCTCGCCGCCCTCCCGGGCTTCACGCTCCCGGGCGACATCTCGGCATCCGCCCGCTTCTACGAGCGCGACATCGTCACCGAGCCCGCCGTCATCGAAGACGGCCACGTGCGCGTACCGACCGGACCCGGCCTGGGCATCGAGATCGACGAGGCGGTGCTCGACGCCTTCACCGTGCAGCGGGAGCGCGTCACGCGATGAGCGCCGGTCGCGAGGGGCTGAGCGAGACCGACCGCGACGACGTGCCGTGGGGACGACCGCCCGTCAGCGGCATCCCGATCCCTCCGTTCGCGGATGCCACGGAGCACCGGTCGTACGTGCGGTCGCTTCAGACGTTCCTCCTGTTGCTCGACGTGGGCGAGCCGTCGGCCGCGACGATCGCGCTCGCCGCAGCGCTGGAAGCGGAGCTCCCGCGGAGCAGGAGCGAGGTCTCGCCGCAGCTGTCGCCGCTCTCGCTCGGGGTGAGCGTGTCGACGTTCTTCCCGGCCCCCTGGACGCCCGAGACCCTCGCCCGCGCTCTCGAGGGGTTCGCGTACGGCACCCCCGTCGGACGCCGCGGCGCGTGGCGGTGGGGCGGCGATCCCGACTACGAGGCGGTCCGCGCCGGGGAGGGGTGGGCCGTCCGACGCCACGAGCGCGGCTCGTTCAGCGAGGCGACGTTGCCGGAAGAGGGCGATCTCGTGCTCCTGTGGATGGACATGTTCCGCAACCGCTTCCCCTATCCGATCGCCCACATGCCCTCGTCCGACGCGCAGACGCCCGAGGCGCTGGCCGCGGCGGCCCGGGCGACGCTGTCCGCCCACGCCGCGAACGTCGCGATGCCGTACCTGCGGACGTGGCGCGGGACGCGCGAGGCGGCGACGGCCGAGCGGCCGGGAGAGACCGGGCCGCTTCGATAAACTGGATGCCGCGCACTCGCGCTCGATCCCCACAACTTTCCCGACCATTGGAGCCACCGTGGCCGAACAGTCCCGCCTCGACAAGGTCATCGCCCTCGGCCCGCCATCGCGGGTTCGTCTTCCAGGCCGGTGAGATTTACGGCGGTTCGCGGTCCGCGTGGGACTACGGTCCCCTCGGCACGGAGCTGAAGGAGAACATCCGTCGGCAGTGGTGGCAGACCTTCGTCCGCGGTCGTGGCGACATGGTGGGCCTGGACTCGAGCATCATCCTGCCCAAGCGCGTGTGGGAGGCCTCAGGGCACGTCGCCACCTTCACCGACCCGCTGGTCGAGTGCCTGCAGTGCCACAAGCGCTTCCGCGCCGACACGATCATCGAGGACTTCGAGGCGCGTAAGAACCGCAAGGCCGAGAACGGTCTCGCCGACGTCCCGTGCCCCAACTGTGGCACCAAGGGCCAGTACACCGAGCCGAAGTCGTTCTCGGGCCTGGTCAAGACCTACCTCGGCGTCGTCGACGACGAGTCGGGCCTGTACTTCCTGCGCCCCGAGACGGCGCAGGGCATCTTCGTGAACTTCTCGAACGTGCTCACGGCATCCCGCCGCAAGCCCCCGTTCGGCGTCGGCCAGGTCGGCAAGGCGTTCCGCAACGAGATCACGCCCGGAAACTTCATCTTCCGCACGCGCGAGTTCGAGCAGATGGAGATCGAGTACTTCACCCCGCCGGCCGAGGCGAACGAGTGGTTCGAGCACTGGGTCGAGGCCTGCTGGAACTGGTTCATCGAGCTCGGCATCGACCCCGAGAACATGAAGCGCTTCGACGTCCCCGAAGACGACCGCGCGCACTACTCCGCCGGCACGATCGACGTCGAGTACCGCTTCGGCTTCCCGGGCAAGGAGTGGGGCGAGCTCATGGGAGTCGCCAACCGCACCGACTACGACCTCAAGAGCCACTCCGAGGCCTCGGGCCAGTCGCTCACCTTCTTCGACCAGGCCTCGGGCGAGAAGTACACGCCCTACGTGATCGAGCCCTCGTTCGGTCTGACGCGCGCGATGATGGCCTTCCTCGTCGACGCCTACCGCGAAGAAGAGGTGCCCAACGCCAAGGGCGGCACCGACACCCGCACGGTGCTCAAGCTCGACCCGCGTCTCGCGCCCGTCAAGGTCGCCGTCCTACCGCTCTCGCGCAACGAGCGTCTGTCGCCATTGGCCCGCGAGGTCGCCGACACGCTCCGCGCGGCCGGCTGGAACATCGACTTCGACGACGCCGGCGCCATCGGCCGCCGCTACCGCCGCCAGGACGAGATCGGCACGCCGTTCTGCGTCACCGTCGACTTCGACTCGCTCGACGACAACGCCGTGACCGTGCGCGACCGCGACACGATGGGCCAGGAGCGCATCGGCCTCGACGCGCTGCAGGGCTACCTGGCCGAGCGCCTGCGCGGAGCCTGACCCGCGAGAACGAGAGACCGGATGCCGTGGCCCGAGGCCGTGGCATCCGGTCTCTCGTCGTTTCGGGGAGTCGTGACAGCGCCGTGACAGCGCTCCCGCCGCCGTGACAGCGGTGCGGCAGAGCCTCCGGCGCATCCTGTCGTCATGACCACTTCCTCCACCCGCACTCCGGCCGTACGAGCCGAGGGGCTCGTCAAGACGTTCGGCTCGAACCGCGCCGTCGACGGCGTCGATCTCGTCGTCGAAGCCGGCACGGTCTACGGGGTCCTCGGCCCCAACGGCGCCGGCAAGACCACCACCATCAGCATGCTCACCACGCTGCTGCGGCCCGACGGCGGCCGCGCCGAGATCTTCGGCCACGACGTCGCCCGCGAACCGCACGTCGTGCGCCAGCTCATCGGCCTGACCGGGCAGTTCGCCTCGGTCGACGAGAAGCTCTCCGCGACCGAGAACCTCATGATCTTCGGGCGCCTGCTGGGCCTGTCCCGCGGTGATGCGCGCCGCAAGGCGAGCGAGCTGCTCGAGGAGTTCGGACTCACCGAGGCCGCATCCCGGCCGCTCGCGAAGTTCTCCGGCGGCATGCGTCGCCGGCTCGACCTCGCGGCATCCCTCATCGCCCAGCCGCCGCTGATCTTCCTCGACGAGCCGACCACGGGCCTGGACCCCCGCACCCGCGGACAGATGTGGGACACGATCCGCCGGCTCGTGGCATCCGGATCCACCGTCGTGCTCACCACGCAGTACCTCGACGAAGCCGACCAGCTCGCCGATCGCATCGCCGTCATCGACCGCGGACGCGTCGTCGCCGAGGGCACGGCCCTCGAGCTCAAGGCCTCCGTCGGCCAGGCCTCCCTCGTGCTGCGGTTGAAGCCGGGTTCCGACCTCGACGCCGCGCGAGCGACCGTCGGACGAGTGCTGGATGCCACGGCCATCGTCTCGCCCGAGGCCGCGCGCCTCACGGTGCCCATGTCCGACCCCGACCGGGTCACCGACCTGCTCGTGGCGTTCCGCGAGGAGGGGCTGCACCTGAGCGAGTTCAGCGTGCAGCAGCCCACCCTCGACGAGGTCTTCCTCACCCTCACCGGCTCGGGTGTGCCGACCGACGACACCGCCGCGCGCGAGAGCGCCGACGACCTGGAAGGAGCCCGCTCATGAGCGCCCTCACCGCCACCCGCGACCTGCCCCGCACCGCGAGCCTCGCGCAGACCCTGCAGAACACCGTCACGATGGCCGGCCGCGGTCTGCTGAAGATCCGCCGCACGCCCGAGCAGCTGATCGACGTCACGGTGCAGCCGATCCTGTTCACCCTGATGTTCACGTACATCTTCGGCGGCGCCATCGCGGGAGACGTGCAAAGCTACCTGCCGATCATCATCCCCGGCATCCTCGTGCAGACCGTCATCACGACCTCGGTCGTCACCGGCACACAGCTGCGCGAAGACATGGACAAGGGCGTGTTCGACCGCTTCCGCTCCCTGCCGATCGCGCGCATCGCGCCGCTGTCGGGGGCGCTGTTGGCCGACACCGTGCGCTACGCCATCGCCACGGTCCTGACCTTCACGATGGGCTTCATCATGGGTCTGCGTCCGGCCGGCGGCATCTGGGCCGTGGTCGCCGCGGGCCTGCTCGTCATCGCCTGCTCGTGGGCGATCAGCTGGATCTTCGCGTTCTTCGGTGTCATCGCGCGCAGCGCCTCGAGCGTGCAGGGCATCTCGATGCTGATCCTGTTCCCGCTGACGTTCCTGTCGAACGCGTTCGTGCCCTCGAACACCATGCCGTCGTGGCTGCAGTGGTTCGTCGACGTGAACCCGGTCTCGCACCTCGTCACCGCGGTGCGCGACCTCGTCAACACGGGCACGGCGGGCTCCGACGTGATCATCTCCCTCGTCGGCGCGGCGGTGATCGTCGCGGTCTTCGCCCCGCTCACGGTGCGCGCCTACATGCGTAAGGCCTAGTCGAGCAGCGCGAGAAGGGTCTCGGCATCCACGTCCGAAAGAGCGGGACGGATGCCGACAGCGGGCGCCGGGGTCACCTCGGCGCCCGCTGCCATGCGCTCGCGCACCCACACGGCGAAGGGGGCGCGTTCGTCGGCGCCCCCGCGGACGGCGTCCGCCCGGGCGAGCGCCTCCTCGGCGCGGTCGAGGCGGTCGACGGCCGCGTTCCACCCCGCCACCGTGAGGAGCACGATGGCGATGATGGGATGATCCCGCGAGTCGACGGCGCGCATGAGCCCCGTGCGCAGGGCTTCGCGGGCCTCATCGTGTCGCCCCAGGAGCAGCAGAGCCTGGGCTCGTTGCGCGTCGATCCACGCGAGGAACTGATCCGGGATGCCGGGTTGCCCGGCCAGGTCCATGCGTTCCATCTCGCGCAGGGCTGCCTCGCCGTCGTCGGCGGCGATCTCGATCTGGGCCGCGGTCATGCGCGCCTGCCCCAGCGCGCGGACGGATCCATCCGCCGTCGCCGCTCGATCGATGTCGGCCGCCCGCTGCCGGGCGTGGTCGAGACGGCCGAGCCGGAGCAGGATGCCGACCGCCTGGGCCTCCTGCTGAAGAAGATCCGGCGTGGAGGTGAGGCCGCGGATCGCGTCTTCCGAGCGGTCGATGACCGCCAGCGCCTCGTCGAGACGATCGGCGAGCACGAGCCACTCCGAGCGCAGCTGGCTGGCGAAACCCGTGCCCCACGGGTCGCCGATCATCTCGAACATCTCCAACGCCTTCGCGCTCTCGACGCCCAGCACATCCATGTCGCCGGCGTTCTGCGCGGCTCCCGCGCGCAGAGCGTGCAGGATCGCGCGCGACCACGGGGGAGCCTCGGCGAGCTCGTCATCGCTCACGTCGACGTGCCAGGTGCGGGCGTTCTCACCCTCTCCCGCGAGGATCACGGTCGCAGCCAGCCGCAGCAGCGGGGCCACCAGCGCCGTCACCTCGGAGGGGTGCGCCGACGCCGCGGCTTCGAGCTCGGTGCGGCGGGCAGCATACGCCTCGCCGGTCACGGTCGCGGATCGACCGGGCTCGGGGAAGGACGCGGAGAAGAGGGCGAGCGACTCGACCACCACCCGGGCCTCGCTGTCGAGCGGGGCATCGGGGTCGGCGAACTCTCCGACGGCACGGCGCAGATCGTCGCCGCGTTCGCGCACCGCCCACGGCCACAGCAGGCTGCGCAGCAGCGGGATGCCCTCTCTCCGGTCGCTCGAGTCGACGTAGGTGCGCAGGGCTGCGGCCAGGTTCTCGTCGTTCGCGTCGAACCAGGCGAGGGCTTCCCGCAGCCCCGGCCCGCGTACGTTCTGCTCCCATCGTGCAGCGAGCCGGGTCAGGACTCCAGCCGCTCGCGCGCGGAACGACGCCTCGTTCCCGTCGTCGCGCAGGCGTTCGAGGCCGTACTCGCGCACGGTTTCGAGCATGCGGAACCGACCCTCGCGTCGGACGAGCAGCGAGCGGTCGACGAGGGCGTCGAAATCTGCGGCATCCCTGTCGAAGGCGCGAGCCACGGGGGCAGCGTCGGCCGCTCCGATCCCGTCGGCGAAGACCGCGGCGACCTGCAGGGCGGTGCGCTCGCCGTCGCTGAGGGTGTCCCAGCTCCAGTCGATCAGCGCGCGCAGGGTGCGGTGCCGCTGCGAGCTGAGCCTCGGCCCGTTCGACAGGAGCGCGAAACGGTCGTCGAGGCCCTCGTCGATCTCGGTGAGGGTCAGGGTGCGCGACCGTGCGGCGGCGAGCTCGATCGCCAGCGGCAGCCCGTCCAGGCGTCGCACGATGCGCTGTGCGGTCTCGCGCTCGTCGTCGTCGGGAACACGTCCCCGCGCCGACCGCACACGCTGGGCGAAGAGCGCGTCGGCGTCCGCCGGGGGGAGCGGCCCGAGGTCGACGAACGCCTCGCCGGCGATGCCCAGCGGTTCGCGACTCGTGGTCAGCACGCGCACTCCCGGGCTCATGCGCAGCAGATCGAGGGCCGCCTCGGCAGCCTCGTGGATGACGTGCTCGCAATTGTCGAGCACGATCACGACGCGTCGACCGGTGACGGCCTCGGCCACACGCTCGGCTGCGGTCAGGGGTGCGCCCGCCGATTCGGGGAGGCGGATGCGACGACCCACCGCACCCGCGATCGCCGTCCATACGTCTCCCGCGGCGGCCGGGGCGAGCTCGACGACGATCGAGTCGGCGACCGCGCGCGCCGTCTCGACGGCGAGGGTGGTCTTACCCGCGCCGCCGGGACCGATGAGGGTGACGAGACGATCGGTCGTCAGACGTTCGCGGATGGCATCGAGCTCGACCTCGCGACCCACGAGGGCGGTGAGGGCCGCGGGCGTGACATCGGCAGCGGGGAACGGCCCTGTCGCGGGCGCGGGCGCGGCGGCGACCAACCGCTCGGCGTGCGATCGGTCCTCGAGCAGGTCGCGGACGAGCCAGTCGAACCCGTCGTGCGGGGTCCACACCTCACCGTTCCACAGGGCCAACGCTTCCCGCGCCGGTGCGGCATCGCTCGTGGCACGCGCCTGAGCGACGAGATCCTGGAAGCGCGTGATGTCGATCTCGGTCCGCGGCAGGTCGAGTCGATAGCCGCCGGGGGTCGACGAGACCGCGCCGGCGGGGAGCGTCCGACGCAGACGCGAGACGAGGGATTGAAGAGCGGCGCGGGGATCGTCGGGGGTGTCGAGGCCCCAGATGTCCTCCGCCAGCGCCCGGTAGCCCACCGTGGTGCCGGCGTCGACGGCGAGGCGCAGCAGGAGCGACTGCTGCCCGCGGCCGGGCACGGTGGCGTCTCCCTCACCCGTGTCGACGCTCAAGCCGCCGAAGAACCGCACCCGCACGGTGTCCACCCTAGGTCGCGCAGCGGCTCGCGACGCGGTGGGCCCGTCTTCACGATGTGCCCGGTGGAAGTGGTGCGCCTGGGGAGGAGGGTCCGCCGTGGACAACCCCGGCAGAGACCCCGCACTTCGCTAGCCTGGTCGACGACCGACGCCGAGGGGGCACGATGACGGAAGTCGACGGTGGGGCACAGCTTTCCGGGTTCGCCTGGCCGCCGGGGCCGGGCGCGCTCGTCGACACCTCGCGCTGCCCTTCGTGCTTCGCGGCGATCACCGTTTCGCCGTGCGCCTCGTGCGGCCTGAACCTCTCCGATGGGCGCACCGCGCGCGTGCTCGAGCTCTCGCAGCGGATCGTCGCCCTCGTCGATGAGCGCGCCGACGTCCTCATGCGGGTGCATCGCGACGCCGAGGCCGCGGCCGTTCGCGCAGAAGAGCAGCGGATGCCGGCTGCCCGGTCGGAGCCTGATCCGGTGTTGCCGCCTCCGGTGGCGGCTCTTCCTGCTGATTCCATCGGGGCAGGGCCTTCGGCCGTCATTGCCGCACCCGCCGCACCCGCCGCACCCGCCGACGTGTCCTTTGCGCCGCCGTCGGGGCCCGCGGTCGTCCCGCAGCCACCGGCCGCTGCGGAGGTCGTCCCCCCGGGCGTGCCTCCGTTCGCCGGCATCCCTCCCGTGGCACCGAACGCGCCCGCCCCTGCGGAGCCGTCCAAGCCCCGCCGATCGAGCGTCCAGGTCTTCCTGCTGTCGGTCGGGGTGGTGCTGCTGGCGGTCGCGGCGGCTTTCTTCCTCACCGTCGCGTGGATCAGCGGTGGCCTCGTGCTGCGCTCGGCCATCATCGGGCTCGTCACCGCCGCCATCATCGCCGCGGCGTCGCTCCTGCGCCGACGCGGCCTCGGCGCCACCGCCGAGGGCATCGCCCTGCTCGGCATCGCCTTCGTCGCTCTCGACGTCTGGGCCGTTCGCGCCAACGATCTGGGCGGAGCGGCCGCCCTCGAACCCAGCGTGTACTGGGGTGCGACGACGGTGGCCGCGGGTGCCGCGTTCGTCGGCTGGGCGCGGCTGTCGCTGTTGCGCGCGCCGCTCTCGGCCGCGGTGGTGGCCCTGGCCGTCGGCCCCGCCATGCTCGTCGCCGGCGTCCTCGAGCGTGACGCTGCCCTCGGCTGGTACGGCTGGGGCCTCGTGCTGCTGCTCGTCGCTCTCGCGGCGCCCTTCGCGCCGCTCCTCGCGCGGGCTCCTCGCCCGGAGCTGACCGTCGAGATCGCGGTGGTCCGGGGGTTGGCGGCCCTCGGCACGGTCGTCGCCCTCACGGCCGCCCTGGTCGTCGACCCCCGATCGACGGCGCCCCCGGCGATCTTCAGCGCCGTGCTCGCCCTCGGTCTCGCCCTCCACGCCTGGTCGTTCGCGCGTCGAGGTGCTGCGAACCTCGCGCCGACGGCCGCCGTGGCCGCCGTCGTCGTTCTCGGAGTGGGAGTCGCGGCCACGGTCGTCCGGGCGGCGGACGCCACCCTGTCGGTCACCGTGCCGGTGCTCGTCGCGGCGGCGATCGGCCTCGTGCTCGACGCCGCAGCCCGGCGCACCGGCCCCGGCCTCGGCCGGACGACCGTCGTCACTGCTTCTCGGGCGGCGGCGATCGCCGCAGGCGTCGCCGCGGTCCTCCCGCTGGTCGGGGCGCTGACCACCGTCGGGGCACTTCTTCGGCAGGCGGCTGTCGTTTTCGGGCGATCCGCGGTTCACGTCGATGCCCCGGATGCCACTGGCACCTCGGCCGTGATCGCGCTCGCCGCCATCATCGTGCTCGCCCTCGGCGTCTGGCGGCTGTCGGGATCGTGGGCGCAACGCCGTACCCCCTGGCTCGTCGCCGCGGTGGGCGTCGCTCTGCTCGCGGGGCCCCAGCTGCGGGTGCTGGTGCTGGTGGTCGCCTGGTACGTCGCGCTGGCCGTGCTCGCCGTCATCGTCCTCCGACGTCGTCGCGGCGACCTCGCCCTCGCGGCCGTCGGCGGATCCCTGTCTCTCGGCACCGGGTGGCTCCTGTCGTTCTCGTCCCCGCTCGCGTGGGGGCTGGCCACTGTCGTGGTCGCCGCCGTGCTCCTGTCCGTCGCCCGAGTGCATCCCGGTCTCCGGGTGCCGTCCACGGTCGCGGTCGTGCTGTTCCTATCGGGCAGTGCCCTGCTGGTTCCCGGAGCGTTGAGCGCCGGGGCCGACCTCGTCATCGACGGCGCTACTGCGCTGACGGTTCCTCTCGCGGTGGCATCCGTGTGCCTCGTCGCCGTCGTGACCTCCTCCGCCCGACGCTCCGGTCTCGACGATGCGCAGCGAAGCGCGGGCGTGGTCGCCGCCCTCGCGGTGATCGTGGTGGTCGCCGGGCCCGCGCTCCTGTTCCGCACGGGCACCGCGACCGATGTCTGGCTGCTCGTGTCGGCGCTGGTCGCCGCGGGCGCGTCGGCGGCCGTCCTCACTCCGCCGTATCGGTCGTGGCGCGTCGCGCGGCCTGTCGCGGCGCTGATGACGCCGCTGCTCGTCGCGGGGGCGGCGGGTTCCGGGCTCCGACTCATCGACGCTCTGCCTCTCGTACCGGCAATCGTCTACGCCTCGATCGCCCTGGTCACCGCCGCGGGGGCGCTGCGCTTCCTCGGTGACGACCCGTCCACGCGGGCCTGTGTCGACGTGGGAACGGCGTTCGTGGCCGCTCTGTCGATCGTCGTCGTCCCGTCGCAGGGCGCCCGGTGGGTCCCGCTGCTGTTCGCGGCGGTCACCGTCGTGCTGTGGGCGACCGACGCCGACGGTCTGTTCCGCTCTCGCGGCCCGCGCCGACACGTTATCTGGCTCGCCCTCATCCTGGGCACTCTCGCGCTCTGGACGCGATTGGTCTGGCAGCAGACCGACACCGTCGAGCTCTTCACCGTGCCCGTCGGCGTCGCGGTCCTCGCCATCGCCGCCGGTCAAGAGCGGGCTCGGCGTCTGGTCGCGGGTCGTTCCGTCGCCGCCCCCGCGGTGATCGCCGCCGCGGGCGCCACCGTCGCCCTCGCTCCCAGCGCCCTGTCCGCTCCCGACGACCTCGTGCACGTCCTCGTGGTCGCCGTCGTCTCGGTCGCCGTGCTGATGGCCGGGGCCTGGATCCGCCCTCCCCGCACTCCCGACGAGCTCCCCGTCGCCGTGGGCGCCGCGGGGGCTCTTTCCCTCGTGCTTCTCACGGCCATGCAGCTCGTCCACTCCGCGGATCGAGGCGGCGTGGGCGTCGGCGACCTCGTCCTGCTGGTGGCCGCGGTCGCGATCGGTGCGGCGGCGATCGGGGTCGCGCGACGTCCCGCGCAGTGGGCACCGCCGTCGGCTCGGCACACCGTCGTGGCGGCCGCGGTGCTTCTCGCGCTCGGATCGACCGTGCTCGTCGCCGTCGACGCCGGTCCGATCGTGCGCATGGTGGCCGCGGTGGTCCTGCTCGGTGCGGTCGGCGTCACGGCGCTGCGCGTGCGCCACCCGTTGGTCGGGGTGCCGCTTGCGATCACCGCGCACTCCGGGGCGGCGCTCGTCGCCCTCGTCGGTGTGGGCGCGGATGTCCGGCCCATCGAGTGGGCGACCGTCCCGCTCGCACTCGTGTGGATCGCCGCCGCCGTCGACCGCCGTCGCCCGGTTGCCGCTGCCCCGGTGCTGTTCGCCGCAGGAGGTCTGGCGGTCGGCCTGCTGCCCTCAGCGGTGCTCGCCGACGCGTCATTGGTGCGCACGATCGGCGTCACGATCGCAGCGATCGCCGTGTTGGTCGTCGCCATCCTCGTGCTCCGTGACGCGCTCGCTCCGCTGGCGGCCCCGGCGATCGCGGTCGCCTCGCTGAGCCTGGTGGTCGCTGCGTCTCTCCGCGCCCTGCACGAACTCTCCACCGCGCTATTCGACGTCTGGATGCTCGCGGCGACGCTCCCGCTCGTCGGCGTCGCGGTTCTCGTGCGTCTGCGGCGTCCGGACGTTCCGGCCTCCGTGCCCACCGCCCTGGCGATCGCCGCCCCCGCCGTTGCCGTCGCACTGACCGCCGCTCGGCTCTCGGCCACGGCAGAAGGTCCGCTGCGGCTGGTCGCGACCCTCGTCGCCGTCCTGGCCCTCGGGCTGTGGTGGAGCCGTGCGATCGTGTTGTGGACGACGACCGGTCTGTCGGCCGTCCTCGCGCTCGTGGCGCTCGTGCTCGGCAGCGCCGACCCCGTCGAAGCAGCCACGGTGCCGTTAGCCGCGGCGCTGCTCGTCCATGGCATCCGCACGCTGCGTCTGCGTCCCGAGCTGCGCACCTGGCCCGCGCTGGGCGTCGGCCTGGCGCTTCTGCTGGTCCCTTCACTGCTGTTCGACTTCTTCGGGGCCAACGCGCTGTGGCGCATCCTCGCCCTCGGCGTCGTCGCCCTGGCAGTGTTGCTGGTCGGCACACGGTTCCGTTGGCAGGCTCCCGTGTTGCTCGGCGGGGTCGTGCTGATCGTCCACGCCGTCGCCCAGCTCTGGCCGTGGATCACCTCGCTCTACGAAAGTGCTTCCGGCCTCTGGTGGCTGTGGCTGGGCATCGCCGGTGTGCTCCTCATCGTGATCGCGGCGACGTACGAGCGCCGCATCCGCGAGGTGAAGGCGGTGGCGCTGGCGATCCGCGCGCTCCGCTGAGCTACGCGCCTCTGGCGCTCAGGCTAGGAGCC
The DNA here is from genome assembly GCF_030818635.1 of Microbacterium sp. SORGH_AS_0421. Classification (NCBI taxonomy): domain Bacteria; kingdom Bacillati; phylum Actinomycetota; class Actinomycetes; order Micrococcales; family Microbacteriaceae; genus Microbacterium; species Microbacterium sp. SORGH_AS_0421. The sequence continues at coordinate 842,209 of NZ_JAUTAO010000001.1, read as the reverse complement.
TGCTCGCGTCCTCCGATGGAGCCGAGGTGTCAGATGAGCGGACCGTGCGAGGCGAGGGGGGCGCTCGACGACGGCGTCCGCCAGTTGGAGCGGCAGAGGACGACGAGGATGGCGGTGATCACCACCGCGTAGATCGCGACGGCGGTCCCGCCGGGGTCTGCTAACACCGTGCAGGCCGGCAGCACCAGCATGAAGCCGCCGACGATCAGGGAGACCAGGACCAGCGCTCGATCGATGGACGCGCCGCGTTCGGTCTGCGCACCCCGGCGGGCGAGGACGAACGAACGGGCCGCCACGATGGCGAAGAGCACCGCGACGAGCAGATTGCCCGGCAGGGCGAGGAAGGCCGCGCCGACCGAGGCGACCCACACGTCGAGGGCGACGAGCAGCATCACGAGCGTGATGGGTACGAGGACGGCGGCGACGATGCCCCGCCAGAGGGCGGAGCGGGCAATCGCAGTCCTCACGTCGGCGCTCACTGGCTCGCGAACCCGGGCCAGGCGGTCGCGCGCTCGGCGACGCCGTCGATCTGGCTCTGTGCGGCGCTGATCGCGTTGTCGAGCTGGACGTTGGCGCTGATGATCTGCACGAGGGCCGCGGCGATCGCGGTGACCATCGCGATGATCGCCGCGGGAGCGGTGACGATGCCCGCCAGGCATCCGATCCCGGCGATGAGTCCGCCGATGAGCGTGCCGAGAGTCGTGTACATGAGCGTCGTGAACACGTCGAGGCCGCCAGCGAGCTTCTCGAGCGAGGCGGTCACCGGGGTCGAGATGGCGGACTCGAACCCCGTGAGCGTGGTGCGCTGCGCGGCGACGGCCTGCTGATACTTCTGGGCGCCCTTACCCGCCCACTCGTCGTCGGTGGCGAGGGAGCTGGGATCGATCCGACGGGTCAGGTTGGCCAACTCCGACGCGGCGTCCGTGCGCCACCGGCCGATCATCGATCGCAGCTCGGCGCGATCGCCGGGGCGGCGGTAGGGATCGCTGATGACCTGCCAGAGCTCATCCGCCCGGTCCATGAGCCAGTTCCAGGCGTCGTGCACCGCGTCCGCGGCCCAGCGGAAGGCAGCGGGGACGCTCGCCAGAATGCTGTTGACCGTGGAACGGGCCTCTTCGAGGTGACGCTCGATGTCGCGAACGAGTCCGCCCCACTCGGGGGCGGTCGAGCCGCCGGTGACCGTTGTCATGTGCTCCTCCTGCTGCCGCTCCGACCGTGTCGGGAGCTGTCTGTCAGTACTGCGCTTCCCAGAGACCGGTGGTCGTGCTGACGATGTCCTCCTCGTTTCTGAGGAACAGCTCCCGGACGTTGCGCAGCTCGGTGGCGCCGGCCGTCGCTGTGGCGGAGCCGTCGCGTAGATACGCGCTCACCGCGTCGACGACCGCTCCGTAGCTCGCGAAGAGCGCGTCGCCCTTCCAGCAGAACACGGCGTCGGTGGAGCGGAGATTCGCGACGGCGTTCGCCGCAGTGGACAGCTTCTCGCCCACCTCGTCCCAGACGGTGGCGTCGCCCTGCAACGCGTCGGCCGCGACGGCGATCTGATTCGGATCGGCCATGTTCACTCCCCTCGGGTGAGCATACGGACGAGTTCGACCGGGTCGGCCAGCTCGGTGGCGTAGACGTCGAGCGGGGTTCCCGCGAACAGCCCCTGAGGTGTGTAGTCCTGGGCAGCTGCGCGCGCGTTCGCCAGGGGGCGGCGCGCAAAGCGGAGGTCACCTCCTCGCCGTCGGCGGAGCGGAGCCAATCGCGGTTGAACTCGAGTTCGCGCAGGTCGTCGCCCGGCCCGAGCACCACGTGCACGTGGCCCTCGCGATCGCTCGCGGTCGTCGCCCGCGAGGCGCGCTCCCGCACGATGTCGAGGCTCTGTCGCAGACGCTCGGAGTAGTCCTCGAGGAACCGGTTGACATTGCGGTGCAGTGCGTCGCCGTCGGCGTCTTCGATGAGGCGTTCGATCTCTCCGCCGGTGCGCGTCGCGGTCAGCGTGGAGCGGGTGGGTACCGTCGGCGCCTCGGAGCCGAAGGCCTGCGTCCACGCGCCGAGCCGTTCGGAGGCGGCGGTGCCGACCGTCGTGAGCACCGCGGTGGCGAGATCGTCGGGGGCGATGGCCGTGCGCCAGAACGTTCCGATCTCGATCTCGGGAATATCGTCGGCCCACCGTACGGCGATCTGACGGTGCGGGTCCTCGGTCACGGTTGTGGTGTCGGCGCCCAGTGCGGCCCTCATCTGGTCCGCTTTGCGCGTCACCTCGTCATGGAGCGCGAAGAGCTGCTCGTCATCTGTCGACATGGTCCCCCCCACCTCTGGTCGCACGGGCCGCCCGACCCTGGCCGCACCCTCACAGCGTTTCAACCTAGTCAGAGACGGGGGCCAAGGCGAGCCGTATGAGAGAACCCTCATCGAAGGGCCGGTTCAGCGGGCGGCCTCTTTCGCCGCCGCCTTCGCCGCCCGCTTGTGCTCGCGCACCTTGGTGAGCGACTCCGGGCTCACGATGTCGGCGACCGACCGGAACGACCCCTCCTCGCCGTAGGGTGCCGACGCTTCGCGCCATCCGGCTCCGTCGAAGCCGCGCTGCTTGCCGAGCAGGGCGAGGAAGATCTTCGCCTTCTGCTCGCCGAAGCCGGGCAGCGCCTTCAGACGCTTTAGCACGGTCCTGCCGTCAGGGTCGTCGCGCGTCCAGAGGTTCTCGGCCTTGCCGCCCCAGTCCTGCTCGATCGCCGCGCACAGCGCCTGCACGCGCCCCGCCATCGACCCGGGGTAGCGGTGCACCGCGGGCGACTGCGAGAACGCGGCGGCGAAGTCGTCGGGGTCCTGGTGCGCGATCGCGCCGGCATCCATCGACCCGGTGCGCTCCTGGATCTTCAGCGGTCCGGCGAACGCGGTCTCCATCGCGACCTGCTGGTCGAGCAGCATGCCGATCAGCAGAGCGAGCGGGTTGCTCGACAGCAGTTCGTCGGCGGCGGGGTCGTCGGTGATGCGCAGGCTCATGTGCTCATTCTCGCGCGTCTCGACGCGGGCGGGCGAGAGCGCATCTCGCTCCCGAGTCGGCGTCAGGTCGCCACCGCTACGTCGGCCGGATGCCGTTTCGTCGCCCGCCGCGGCTGCGTCGGGCTCGGCGATCCATTTCCGTGCGAAGGGAACGGCATCCATCGCTCCGAGGTCGGCGGTGACCTCGGAGATCTGTTTCTCGAAGTGCGAGACGCTGCCCGGTTTCAGCCGCTTCACGAGCGACCCGTCGACCCGACGGATCACCGTCTCCGACACGGACGGCGCGTCTTCCTCGATCTGCAGCAGCCCCAACACGAGCGTCGCCGCCCACCGCGGAGCGTTCCCGCGCCGACGTTCTCCCGCGACGACGTAGACCTCGGATGCCGGTGTGCTCACGGCATCCATCCTGCCCGACGCGCGCGTTTCGACGAGGGATCCGGCTCCGACGCAGCCGGCGCGGAGACCCGCTCCCCGCACCGAGGACCGCGGCACGATGAGGGGCGGGAGGGCCCTCAGCCCGCGTCGGCGATGTCGCGACGCTCGGCGGCCGCGGGGTCGGCGACCTCGATGCCGAACAGCGCCGAAAGAGCGTCGATGTACTCGTCGGCGCGGCCGGTCTCTGCGAGTTCGTGCGCCCGGGTGGTCGGGGTGTGCAGCAGCACGCCGACGAGGTGACGAAGCGCCTGCTCGGTCTGACCGCCCTCGTCGCCGCGGGCGCGCACGCGGGCGACCTCGGCGTCGAGCACGCCGAAGACGTGCGCGCGCAGGGCCACGACGGCGGGGGTGATGTTCTTGCGCTCGCCGACCGAGGCGAAGCGGCGGGCCGCGTCGCGCACGAGATCGCGTGCCGCGTCGGTCGCCTGAAGCTCTTCGAGTGGGGCGTGCAGGCGGATCGTCTCGAGGTCGAGCAGGTCGACGCCCGGGACGGTGGCGACATCGGGGTCGACGTTGCGGGGGAGGCCGAGGTCGATGACGAGGCGGCGCGCCGCGTGATCGACGGGGCACACGCCCGCGGCGCCGTCGACGGCGGTCGCGTAGGCCCCCCGACCCGCGGCGAAAGTGGCGGCGCTCAGTACGTGGTTCTCGCTGGTGGTGCAGGTGATCACGAGGTCGGCGTGGGCGACCGCGCTCGGGAAGGTCTCTGCCGAGACCGCCCGCAGGCCGTGCTTGATCGAGAACTTCGCGGCCCGGCCGGAGGGCGAGTATACCGAGATGTCTTCGGCGCCCTGATCGCGCAGGGCGGCGACGGTGGCAGCCGCGTACGCGCCGGTGCCCACGAGCAGCACCCGCTGGGTCGACCAGTCGGCGATGCGACTGTCGGCGAGTTCGAGGCCCAGGCGTACCAGGGAGCGTCCGGCGCGGCCGATCGCGGTGGAGTTCTTCACACCGCGCTGGGCTTCGGACGCCCGCTGGAACAGTCGCTCGAGCTCGGCGGAGGTGGTGCCGAGCTGACGCGATTCGTTGAGAGCGCGTCGGACCTGACCGGCGATCTCGCCTTCGCCGACGACGACGGATTCGAGCCCGGATGCCACCGAGAACAGATGCTCGGCCACATCGCTGCCACCGAGGACGGTGTAGGAGCCCTCGAGCTCGCTGGCCGGAACGCCGGTCGCGGACTCGATCGCCGCGAGGGTGGCCTCGATACCCAGGGCGACCGCGGCGGTGACGGGCTCGTCCATGTCGACGTACGCCTCGAAGCGGTTGCAGGTCGCGACGACGACGGCGCCCTGGACGCACTCGTCGTGCTCGGCGATCAGGGGGGCGACGGGTGTCGCGGGTACGCTGAGCCGCTCGAGGAGATCGAAGGACGCGGTCTTGTGACTCGCGCTGACGCACAGCAGCACGAATATATTCTACGCCCGCGTTCCTCGGGGTATTCCGGGCGGCCTCTCGACGTCAAGGCATCCCCCGTGTTGTCCAGGCGCGGGTGGAAGGATGGATGCCATGGCCTCCCTCGACGCGCCCCTGCTCCGTGCCCTCCGTGGCGACCGTCCCGAGCGGCAGCCGGTGTGGTTCATGCGTCAGGCGGGGCGCTCGCTGCCCGAATACCGGGAGCTCCGCGTGGGAACCCGCATGCTCGACGCGTGTCTGACCCCCGACCTCGCGGCGGAGATCACCCTCCAGCCCATCCGCCGTCACAACGTCGACGCGGCCATCTTCTTCAGCGACATCGTCGTGCCCCTGCGTCTGGCCGGCGTCGATGTCGTAATCGAGCCGGGTCGCGGTCCGGTGTTCGCCGACCCCGTGCGCACCGCGGACGACGTGGCGCGGATCACCGCGATCGACCCCGACGAGGTCGCCGCCGCGGCCGAGCCGGTCCGCGAAGCCGCCCGCCGCGTGACCGCCGAGCTCGACGACGCGGTTCCTCTCATCGGCTTCGCCGGTGCTCCCTTCACCCTCGCTGCGTACCTCGTCGAGGGTGGGCCGAGCAAGGAACACCTGCGCGCCCGCGGCATGATGCATGCCGACCCCGAGTCGTGGCACCGCCTGGCCGGCTGGCTCTCGAAGGTCTCGCGCGCCTTCCTCGACGCGCAGATCGCCGGCGGCGCGCAGGCCGTGCAGCTCTTCGACTCGTGGGCGGGGTCGCTGTCGCCCGCCACCTTCCGGGAGTTCATCGCTCCGCACTCGCACGCGGCACTCGAGGGCATCGAGGTGCCCCGCATCCACTTCGGTGTCGGCACCGGTGCCTTCCTCGACGACATGCGCCTGGGCGGTCTCGCCGACGCGGTGGGTGTCGACTGGCGGATGCCGCTCGATGAGGCGGCAGCCATCGTGGGCCCCGACGTCACGCTGCAGGGCAATCTCGACCCGGCGTTGCTGGGGGCTCCGTGGCCGGTGCTCGCCGCCCATGTCGACGACGTCCTCGCCCGCGGTCGTGCGGCGCGCGCGCACATCCTGAACCTCGGTCACGGCGTGCCGCCCGACACCGACCCCGAGGTGCTGACCCGCATCGTCGCCCGCGCACACGGCGAAGACGCGTGAGCGAGCCCCTCGGTCGCCTCGTCCGGCACGCCCATGAGACACGGATCATCGTCGTCGGCGGTGGCGTCTCGGGCCTCGTCGCGGCGCGCGAGTGCGCGAAGGTCGGCCTGCAGGTCACCGTCCTCGAGGCCTCCGAGGTCTTCGGCGGGGTCCTGCGCACCGCCGAGGTCGGCGGGATGACGCTGGACGTCGGCGCCGAGAGCTTCGCGACACGCGGCGGCATCGTGCGAAAGCTCCTCGACGAGCTCGACCTGTCCGACGACATCGTCTCACCCAATCCCGCGGGCGCGTGGGTCGCGGGTGTGCCGGGAGTCGGGGCGGCGCCGCTTCCGAAGGGCGGGGTGCTCGGCATCCCGGACAATCCCTTCGCCCCCGACGTGCGACGCGTCATCGGCTGGTCGGGTTCGTGGCGTGCGTACCTGGATCGGCTCCGTCCCCCGCTGACGATCGGTCACGCGCACAGCCTCGGCAAGCTCGTGCGATCGCGCTTGGGTGCCCGCGTGCTCGACCGCCTGGTCGCGCCGGTCACGAGCGGGGTCTATTCGGCCCGCCCCGACGACATCGACATCGACCTGGCGGCCCCGGGACTGAACGCGGCACTGACGCGGACCGGGTCGCTCACGGGCGCGGTCGCCGATCTCCGTGCGAGCCGTGCCGCCGCGCGGCCCGCCGATCAGCCGGCATCCGGCGTTCCCGTCGTGTCGGGCAGTGCCGCGAAGACCCCCGCCCCGGGTGGCGCGGTCGAGGGGATCGCGGGAGGCATGTCCCGCCTGGTCGACGCCCTCGTCGCGGGCCTGCGCGAGAACGGCGTCGAGCTCCGCACCGGGGTCTCCGCCCGTGCGTTGAGCAAGACCGTCGACGGCTGGACGGTCGCGACCTCCGCCGACGACGAGCCGCTGGCGGCCCGGGCCGTGATCGTCGCCCTTCCCGAGGGGCCCGCGCGCGAACTGCTGGCGCCCGTCGTTCCGGGCCTCGAGGTGGGCGGCCCGGTCGCCCCCGTCGTCGAGGTGGTGACCCTGGTCGTCCATGCCCCCGCGCTCGACCCGGCTCCGCGCGGAACGGGCGTCCTCACCGTTCCCGGAAGCCACGTCGCCAAAGCGCTCACGCACTCCACGGCGAAGTGGGATTGGGTTCGGGATGCCGCTGAGCCCGGCATCCACGTCGTGCGCGTCTCGTTCGGAGCACAGGGCGAAGAGCCCGCGACCGCGGCCCTCGACGACGAAGCGGCCGCAGCCCTGGCCCTCTCGGAGGCCTCGGCGATGCTCGGCGTCGAGTTGTCGGCATCCGCTCTGCGCGATGCCCATCGGGTGCGCTACGTGCAGTCGCAGCCCGCCGCGACCATCGGACGGGCGGCCGAGACCGCTGCCGCGCGGGGCGCCGTGCGCGCGGTGCCGGGTCTCGGCGCGACGGGCGCGTGGATCTCGGGCACGGGCCTCGCTCAGGTCATCCCCGATGCCCGCGACGAGGCCGACCGCGTCCGCAGCGACGCGCTCTGGTCCACTTGACGCGATCGCCACTCGACCATGCCGCGCCGCCTGTCAAGGGTGGATGCCGATCGCGGCATACGTGACTACTGTGAGATTCGACCAGCACTGGATCGAGCGTGAGGAGACCCCATGAGGGGCAAAGCAGCACTCGTCGTCGGACTCGTGGCGGGCTACGTGCTCGGTGCACGCGCAGGCCGCGACCGGTACGAGCAGATCAAGACTCAGGCCGCCAAGGTCTGGGACCAGCCCGTCGTCCAAGGACAGGTCGAGAAGGTGAAGGCGTTCGGCGTCTCCGCTCTCAAGTCCGTCCCCGGCGTGGTGTGGAAGGGCGCGAAGTCGGTCACCGGCGCGGCGTCCGGTTCCGGCACCGTGCAGGAGCGCGCCGAGCGCGCGGGACGCGCCGCGAAGCAGTCGGCCCACGAGGTGGCCGATGTCGTCGAGGATTCCGTCGACGACGCCAAGCAGGCGGAGAAGGCGGCCACCACGCGCGCGCAGGCGGCCAAGAGCGGCTCCACCTCGTCCGGGAGCTGACGCATGACCACTCCGCGCGGATTCCGCGATCGTTCCGACGACAGTCTGTTCACCCTCATCGGCGACATCCCCGATTTGGTGCGCAATCTCGTCGTCGCCGAGATCAACGGCGCGAAGGCGTGGGCGCAGCGCACGGCGAAAGACGCCGGGATCGGCGCCGGATGGTTCGTCGGCGCCCTGATCGTCGTCTTCTGGGCCGTTCCGGTCTTCTTCGCGTTCGTGATCGCGGGGCTGTCGTCGTGGTGGCCCGTCTGGCTGTCGGCGCTCGTCGTCTTCGGCGTGATGATCGTCGTCACCGCGATCCTCGCCCTTCTGGGCTACCTGCGCTTCAAGAAGCTCTCGAAGCGCGAGAACCCCGGCAAGGCCATCGCCGAAGACGTCCGAATCGTGAAGGAGGCCCGCGATGAGTATTGATCGTCCCGTCCCCGTTCCGCGTACCGCGGTGCCCCTCGGCATCACCGACCCGGTGCAGTCGGCCCGCGCCGAGCTCAAAGCCGCCCTCGCGGCCATCGAGGTCAAGGCCAACGCCCCGCGTCGCGCGAGCGAGGCCGTCGAGCGCAAGGTGCAGGAGGTTCGCGAGAAGGCTCAGCAGAACCCCGGTGCCGCGGCCGCCGCCGTCGCGGGCGTCGCCGCTCTGGTCGGCCTGGCCGTCTGGGGCATCGTCCGCGCCTACACGCGCTGAGATCGTCCGAAGCGGCCCGTCTCCCTCCGGGGGTCGGGCCGCTTCGTGATTCCGGGGGCCCGGGCGTGGCCGTCCTGCGGACTTCGTCCGCGACGCGCCGGTACGAGGGGCGGTCCCGCGGTGTGTCGGCCGTGGTCTCCGCGGGACGGTTCACGACCGGATGCCGTGACCCCGGCAACCCAGGGGCTACCCGAGCCCGGCCGTCCTGCGGACTTCGTCCGCGACGCGCCGGTACGAGGGGCGGTCCCGCGGTGTGTCGGCCGTGGTCTCCGCGGGATGGTTCACGACCGGATGCCGTGACCCCGGCAACCCACCGGTTACCCGACGCACGGCCCCGCCTACGGTTCGTTCGCGAAGAGCCCCTTCAACAGGTCTTCGAAGTACTCCGGTGTCACGGCGATCGGGCCCGCGTAGGCGTGGTCGAATCCGGCGATCGCGTACAGCAACAGGGCCACGAACAGCGCGAGCATGCTCGACATCAACAGGTGCACCCGGAGGTTTCGCACCTCGATCAGGCCGAGGAGGATCGCGTTGAGCACCGCACCTACGCCCAGCACGATCCACAGCACACTCGGCAGCGCGAGGTGGGTGAGCGCGATGCGGTCGCGGCGGTTCTCCACCAGCAGCTGGAACTGATCGAGGGACTGCTGCACGTAGAGCGTCTCGGCGGCCGTCGTCGGCTGCACGGCGCCGATCGCCCGCTGCATGGCCGATACATTGGCATCCGTCTCGGCGGGGATCTCCAGACGCCGCTGTCGGGGCCAGTCCAGGTCGATGACGTTGCGGGCGTACTGGGTGATCTGGGCCTGCAGTTCGTCGCCTTGCGGGTCGGGGAGCAGCGCCGCGGTGCGGTACAGCGAGGCGAGCGACGACGACTCCTCGAGCACGACGCCGTCGACCTCGGTGAAGTTGCCGTAGGCCGCCGTGGCGATGAGCGCGAGGGTCACGCCGTAGAAGACGCCGTAGACGCCCACCGCGTAGCTGAGCACGCGGTCCCACTCCTCACCGCGCGGTGCTGCCCGGCGTACCCACCTCCGCAGGGCCAGCAGGATCGCGCACGAACCTCCCACGACCAGGACGATGAACAGCGGCAGCCCCAGATACATGGGAAGGTCGTACAACCACATCGGCAGGCCTCTCGAAGGGCGTACCCCGACGCCGTCGTCGCACAGTACCAACGGGGAAGCGGCTTGCGCACGTGGCGGTGGTTCGTCGGCGAGTCAACCGGTTTGGACCGCCGCCCCGACCGGACGAGACTGGGAGTATGTCCGACGACAGCTCCTCCTCTGTGTACACGTTGTGGGCGGTTTTCCGCCGCGATCCCGAAAACGCGGTCACCGCCACCGACGCGACCGAACTGGCCGATCTCGTCTCGCTCATCGAGGCCGACGGCGTCACCGTGCGCGGTTTCTACGACGTGAGCGGCCTGCGCGCCGACGCCGACCTCATGGTCTGGTTGTACGGCGAAGACCCGCAGGCCCTTCAGCGCGACCTGCGGCGCCTCCGCCGCACCGATCTGCTGAAGAACCTCCTCCCCACCTGGAACGCGATGGGCGTGCACCGCGACGCGGAGTTCAACCGCTCGCACGTGCCCGGCTTCCTCCGCGGTATCGAGGCGCAGCAGTGGCTGTGCCTGTACCCCTTCGTGCGCAGCTACGAGTGGTACCTCCTGCCCGAGGCCGAGCGCCGCGAGATGCTCATCGAGCACGGCAAGAAGGGCTCGGCGTACAAGGGCGTCATCGCCAACACGGTGGCGTCGTTCGCCCTCGGCGACTACGAGTGGCTCCTCCCCATGGAAGCGGACGTCCTCACCGACCTCGTCGACATGATGCGTGACCTGCGGTACACAGAGGCCCGTCGCCACGTGCGCGAGGAGGTGCCGTTCTACACCGGTCGGCTGGTCACTCTCGACGAGATCCCCGAGATCCTTCAGTGACCGCGCCCCTGCGTCTCGGCACTCGCCGCAGCAACCTGGCGATGACCCAGTCGCAGATGGTCGCCGATGCCGTCTCAGCGGTATCCGGTCGTCCCGTCGAGCTGGTGCCGATCGTCTCGGAGGGCGACGTCAACCGCGCCTCGCTGTCGCAGCTGGGCGGACGCGGGGTGTTCGCGAACGGTCTGCGCGAGGCGCTCGCCGCGGATCGCTGCGACTTCCTCGTGCACTCGCTCAAAGACCTGCCGACCCAGCAGCCCGACGGTCTGGTCATCGCGGCGACGCCCGCGCGGGCAGATGCGCGCGACGTGGTCGTCACCCGCGACGGCACCCCGCTGGGCGCTCTCGCCGCCGGTGCGCGTGTGGGCACCGGCTCGCCCCGTCGTATCGCCCAGGCGCTGCGCCACAACCCGGGAGTCGACATCCACGACATCCGCGGCAACGTCGACTCGCGTCTCGCGCGGGTGCGCGATGGAGAGCTGGATGCCGTGATCCTCGCGGCCGCGGGCATCTCGCGGCTCGGCGGCGACCTCGGTGGCCTTCTCGCCGAAGAGCTCGGTCTGTCGGAGTGGCCGACCGCTCCGGGACAGGGCTCGCTCGCCGTCGAGACCCGCGACGACATCGATCCCGAGATCTACGCCGCTCTCGCCCGGTTGGACGACGAACTCACCCGCGTGGCCATCACGGCCGAGCGCACGGTCCTCTCGGCGCTCGACGCCGGGTGCAGCGCACCCGTGGGCACGCACGCCTCGCTTGTCGAGGGCGACCTGCGTCTGCGCGCGATCGTCTACGCGCTCGATGGGACACAAAGGATCGGCGTAGACCGGACGGTGCGTCTCGACCCGGGGTATGGTGGGGACACTACGGGCAGTGGCAATGGAGCTGATGCTGCCGACGACGGGGGACCGATCGCGCAAGCGACGCGAACGGGCCGAGAAGCCGCGCGTCGGTTGCTCGAACGCGGGGCGGCCGACCTGGTACCACGAGAGTCGACCACATGAACGAAGGCCACCAGCACACGCCGAACCCCTCGACGGGCAGCGTGCCGAAACCGCTTGCCGGTCGACGCGTCCTCGTTCCCCGAGGAGGCCCCTGGGGCGACGGCGTCGCCGCGAGCCTTCGACAGCTCGGCGCCGTGCCCGTCATCGCGCCGCTGATCAACTTCGCACCCACGAACGATCAGGCGACCCTCGACGAGGCCCTCGCCGATCTCGCCGCCGGCGCCTTCGACTGGCTGACGCTCACGAGCGCCACCACCGTCGACGTGCTGTACGCCTACAAGGCGGTCATCCCCGCCGAGACGAAGGTCGCGGTCGTCGGTGAGACCACCGCGGCCGCTATGCAGGCCGTCGGCTACCACGTCGATCTCGTCCCCGAGCGCGACAACTCGGCCCAGGGCATGGCCGAGCAGATGATCGAGCTCGAGACCGAGCCGCGGAAGGTCCTCACCCTCCGAAGCGAGATCGCCAAGCCCGTGCTCACGCGCCTGCTCATCGAGGCCGGGCACGATGTCCGCAGTGTCGTCGCCTATCGCACGGTCGGGGTCCCGGTCACTGAGAAGATCGCCGGCGACGTGCAGTCGGGGCGCATCAACGCGATCCTCGTCACCAGTGGCTCGGTCGCCGAGCAGGTCGTCGAGCAGTTCCCCGAGGTTCCGGCATCCACCGTCATCGCCGCGATCGGTCCGCGCACCGCCAAAGACGCCAAGCGCGCCGGACTCAGCGTCGACGTCGTGGCCGAGACCCAGACGGTCGACTCCCTCATCGACGCCGTCGCCCGCTTTCCCCTGAACATCGACGAATCGACCCCATGAGCTTTCCCGAGCACCGCCCGCGGCGTCTGCGCCGCACCCCCGCCGTCCGTCGTCTCGCTCGAGAAACGCACCTCGTGCCCTCGCAGCTCGTGCTGCCGATGTTCGTGCGCGAAGGACTCACCGAGCCGAGCCCGATCGGTTCGATGCCGGGCATCGTGCAGCACTCGATGGACTCGCTCCGCCGTGCGGTCGCCGAGGCGGCCGAGCAGCGCATCGGCGGGGTCATGCTCTTCGGCGTGCCCGAGACGCGCGACGCCGTGGGCTCCGGGGCCGACGACCCGAACGGCATCCTGAACCTCGCCACCGAGGCCGTGGTGGCCGAGGTCGGCGACGCGGTGGTCGTGCAGACCGACCTGTGCCTCGACGAGTTCACCGATCACGGCCACTGCGGCGTGCTGCGCGATGACGGCGCCGTCGACAACGACGCCACTCTCGAGCGCTACACGGCGATGGGTCTGGCGCAGGCGCGCGCGGGCTCGGCCATGCTGGGCCTGTCGGGAATGATGGACGGCCAGGTCGGTGCGGTGCGTGAGGCGCTGGATGCCGAGGGCTTCACCGACACGCTGATCCTGGCCTACTCGGCGAAGTACGCGGGCGCGTTCTACGGCCCCTTCCGCGAGGCCGTCGACTCGCAGCTGAAGGGCGACCGCCGCTCGTACCAGCTCGACCCCGGCAACGGCCGCGAGGGCGTGCGCGAAGCGCTGCTCGATGTCGAAGAGGGCGCCGACGTCGTCATGGTCAAGCCGGCCCTGCCGTACCTCGACGTGCTCGCCGACGTGAAGGCCTCCGTCGACGTCCCCGTGTGGGCGTACCAGGTGTCGGGCGAGTACGCGATGGTCGAGGCCGCCGCCGCCCACGGCTGGATCGATCGCCGGGGCGCGATCATGGAGAGCCTGCTCGGCATCCGCCGTGCCGGTGCCGACGCGATCCTGACGTACTGGGCGGTCGAGGCCGCCCGCTGGCTGCGCGCCGAGCTCTGAGCCCTGTCTTGCGGGGTCGTCGGGTGGCCGTGAAGCGCCCGGACCCGACCCCTTTCCCCGTGCTGCCCGGAAGAATGGATGCCATGACCGATCTCAACGACCAGTGGTTCGCCCGCGCGAAGGACGTCATCCCGGGGGGCGTGAACTCGCCCGTTCGCGCGTACGGCTCCGTGGGTGGCACGCCGCGGTTCGTGCAGTCGGCCTCCGGCTCTCGGATCACGGATGCCGCGGGTCGCGAGTACGTCGACCTCGTCGCGTCGTGGGGCCCGGCGCTCCTCGGTCACGCGCACCCCGAGGTGGTCGGGGCGGTGCAGTCCGCGGCATCCCGTGGTCTGTCCTTCGGCGCCCCGACGGGGGCCGAGGTCGAGCTCGCCGATCTCGTCGCACAGCGCGTGCAGGTCGGCGACCTGAAGCCGATCGAGAAGGTGCGCCTGGTCTCGACCGGCACTGAGGCGACGATGACCGCCATCCGCCTGGCGCGCGGTGTCACCGGTCGCGATCTGCTGATCAAGTTCGCCGGGCACTACCACGGGCACTCCGACGGGCTGTTGGCTGCGGCGGGCTCGGGCGTCGCCACGCTCGCGCTGCCCGGATCCGCGGGTGTTCCCGCTCCGATCGCCGCGCAAACGCTCGTGCTGCCGTACAACGATCTCGACGCGGTGCGCGAGGTGTTCGAGGTGCACGGCGAGAACATCGCCGCGATCATCGTCGAGGCCGCCTCGGCCAACATGGGAGTCGTTCCGCCGCTCCCCGGCTTCAACGCCGCGCTCGCCGACATCGCGCACAGCCACGGCGCCCTGTTTGATCATGGACGAGGTGCTCACCGGTTTCCGCGTGCACCCCGCCGGATTCTGGGGCCTGCAGGCCTCGCAGGGCGAGCGCTATCTGCCCGACATCCTCACGTACGGCAAGGTCATCGGCGGCGGCATGCCTCTGGCCGCTCTCGCCGGTCGCGCCGAGATCATGGACCATCTGGCGCCCCTGGGCCCGGTGTACCAGGCGGGAACGCTGTCGGGGAACCCGCTGTCGGTGGCTGCAGGCCTCGCGACGCTCCGCCTCGCGACGCCCGAGGTCTATGCGGCGGTCGACGCCGCGGCCGCTCAGGTGTCGGAGGCGCTGGACGCCGCGCTGACGGCCGAGGGCGTCGTGCACGCCGTCCCGCGCGCGGGGTCGCTCTTCGGCGTCGCGTTCCTGCCCGAGGTACCCCTCGACTACGCCACCGCCCTGACGCAGCAGTCGTACCGCTACGCCCCGTTCTTCCACGCGATGCTGGATGCCGGCGTCTCGCTGCCCCCGAGCGTGTTCGAGGCCTGGTTCCTCACCGCCGCCCACGACGACGTCGCCCTTGACCGCGTGCTCGAGGCGCTGCCGGTGGCGGCGAAGGCGGCCGCGGAGGCGCTGGATCCGACGCTGCTCGCGCAGTAGGGATCATCCCCGAGGGGGATGCGTTTCGTCCTTTGCGATGATGCGCGGGGCAGGCCCGGTCGCGAGGCTGGAGTCATGCTCCCCGCACGCACTCAGCCCACCGCCTTCTCGTCGCTGCTGTCGCGGCTCGCGTCGTGGTGGCCCACCTCCATGGCCCCGCGGCGTCGGCGCGCGACGTGGCAGCCGTGCCCGCGCGGCCAGGTCTGATCAGCGCCAGGTCCAGCTGAGCAGGGCCGAAAGGGCCCGGATGCCGGCCTCGCTGACGTCGCCGTACTGGCTCGCTATCGCGCGGACGGTGCGGTCGGCCCACGCGGCGAGATCCGTGGCGTCGGCGCCGGGGGTCACGGCATCCATTCGCTCGATCAGGCCCTCGACACGGTCGCGGAGGGCTCGGTCGGGGACGGATTCGGGATGCCGGCCGGGGACGGCGGAGCCGTCGGCCCAGATGTAGGCGGTGAGGGCGGTGTCGAGGGTCATGGTGTCTTCTGAGCGGTCTAGAACGGAGAGGTCTGCGGTACTACGAAGGGCCAGCGCCAGGTGAGGGCGTCCAGGGCGTCATCGGAGAGGCGGGGCATGATCAGCCCCAGACGGGCTCGGACGCGGCCGAGGAGCCCGTCATCGGAGGGCGCCACCTCGTGGAAGACGATCGATGCGGAACCGCGGACGAACGCGGCCAAGACCGGCTCGAGCGCCGGGAAATCTTTCGGGAATCGCGCCGCCACAGGGGCGACGTCGTCGATTGGTTCCGGCGTCACGCCCCACCCGGTGAAGAGCACGATCGCCTCGCTCAGCTGTGCATCGTCGACGACGGGCGCTGACGCGATGCGCTGTTCGGGGAAGCGCGCTCGGGCGTCGACGACCGTGGCGGGATTGCGGAACCTGCTGTTGGCGGTCCACCAGGTCTGGCAGAAGTCGCACCGGTACAGGAAATCGTCGGGCGACGTCGCGACGATGAAGGCGGGCTGACCTTCGCGCATCGCCAGGTCGAGGCACGCGGGGCAGCCGAGGGGTTTCGGCTGCTCCGGGTCGTGAATGCGGGCGGAGAAAGATCGCATTAGGACTCGGTGTGGGCGCCGCTCTCTTCGTCGAGGAAGAAGAATGGCTCCACGAACTTGCCCGGGGTGGTGATGGTTGACGGCTCACCAGCCTGTGCCAGCTGCAAAAGCTCATGCACGGCGGCGACAAGGGCATCGAGAGTCGGAGGGAGATCAGCCCTCGGGTCCGGCTCCGCCAGTTGCTCGACGATGACCACCGGACGACCGTCCGGGAGACGGGTGTGGGCCACCTCGAGGAGGACGACCTCCGGGGGAAGAACCACCTCCTGCTCCGCGGGATGCGCGGAGAACGCCGCGATGTCGCGTCCGGTACGGCTGACGATGGCGGCAATCGCGGGCGTGGAAAAGTTCTCGGTCGCGATCCGCGGGTCTTTACTGGTGGCGGTGACGCCACGGGTCCATCGAGCAGGCGCGAGCTGCGGGACCGAGGGGAGTCCGTGGAACACGATTCCTGTGTAAGTCGGTAGCTTCTCGAGCGCTTGCAGGAAGCGCGTCGCCGCTTCTGCGGGATCGAACATGAGTGCTCGTGTTTCGTGCGTGTTCGTCAGCGGTGCGGCTACAGCCCCAGCGACCGGCGCAATTCGTCGTCGAAGTTGCGCGTGACGCGTTCGGATTCTGCCTTCTCTCCGGGAGTCAGGCGCACCCCCGGGCGATGCGTCCTGCGTACTTGTTCGAGGATGAAGGCGCACGCCTCCGACTCCGATGCGAAACGCGCCAGTTCAGACCACTGGCCACGATCCTGCGCCCCAACCGCGAAGGAGGACGGCCCGTCTTCCCGGAGGATCAGATCACCGGTAACAGGATCGCCGTCGCCCACGCGTGGGTGTTGAGGGCTCGAGATGGGAGCAGAGCCGAACTCATCGCGGAGCAGACCGCACAACTGCTCGAATGTCAGGTCTTGCATGCTCAATTCTCGACTTTCGTGAGGTACCCGTGTTCCTCAAGCCACTGGACGGGCTTCGGGAGGTGGAACTGAACGCCTCCACCGGGCTGCTCGAACCATGGCGCGATGGCACCGGCGCGCGGCATCCCGGACTCTTCGTCGAAGGGCTTGGTCACCCGGTACTGGAAATAAGGCTGACCGACCGAGTCCGGCGGGATCGCTCGCTCCGGGAACGGCGTGCCCGAAGGCGACGTGTATCTACCGTACGGCTCGCCGTAGCGGTCCATGATGTAGCCCTCGGGGAGGTCGACTTCCTTCGGGGCCCTCCCCGCCGACAGGTCGAACCCGTCATCCGGCGGGTAGCGCCATCCGCCCGTCGATTTGTCGTAGTTGACGCTTTCAGGGTTCCAGTACTTCTCAACGAACTCAGACTCCGAGAGGTCGCCGAAGCGCTGATATGAATCGGGGATGTTGGTGTGCCCCGGGGTTGCGTCGGTGACTTCCGAGGGACCGAGGTGATCCGATGGATTCCGGGCGACCGGCGGCGGATCGGGAAGCGGCGAGGTCGGCTCGTGCGGGTGTGCGGAAGGCGCGTCGGCGGCGGGCCTGCCGCCGGCGGCACGGCGGGGCACCTTCTCGAGGAGACTCGCCCCCTTGCTCATCAGCGCCCGCAACTCGTTCAACAGGTCCCCGAGCTTGCCGCACGAGCGCAGCAGGCCGGTGAGCTTGCCGCTGATCTTGGCGGTCCAGCTCGCAACGCGGGAAGAGACCTGGCTGATGATCCAGGGGGTGGCGAGGCCCACGGTGACGACGGCTTCGGTGGCCCACGAGATCGCCGAACCGACGAGCTGCGAAAGGATGTCGCGGACGAGGTCGTGGACGACCTGGACGATCGTGGAGGCGATCTGCAGTCCGGTGGCCATGGCGCCCGCCCATAGGCCGGAGGCGCGGATGTGGGCGGCTGCGTCGGTCTGGAACCGGCGGTAGGCCTCGATCGCTTCGCCGGCCATGTCGTCGAGGTCGCTGACGACGCGGTCGAGGTAGTCGGCGGAGCTGTTGAGCTGGTTCTGGACGTTGGTCCACGTCTGCGAGAACCCGGCGACGGCGCCGGCATCGCCCGTGAGGTCGTTGAACCAGCCCTTGATCGGCTCGAAGTGGTCGATGAGCCAGCCGAGGCCGGCGGCGATGAGCGAGCCGAGCGGGTCGATGGCGGTGGCGACGGTATCGACGACGGTGCTGAAGGCGGCGAGGCCGCCCTCGACCCAGTTGCCGGACTCGATGGCGGATGCCAATTGGGTCCCGGAATCGAGGAGCCCGGCGCCGCTGAACGGCGTCGCTGTGTCGACCGGACCGGCGACGAGCGCGTTGCTCACAGGCCCGTCTCCAACGCGCGGATCGACTCGAGCACCTTCTGCTCGTACGCGTCCATGTCGCTGCCGACCCCGACGATCTCGGTGGCGGAGCGGCGCACCATGTCTTCGGCGGCACCGATCAACGACCGAGCGGCGTCGGCCACCATCGTCGCGGGCGGCACGAGGAACGAACACAGCACCCCGAACGCCTCGGCGTTCAATCCGCCGGACGATCCTGCGTCACGGGCGACGGAGATGTCGGATGCCACGGCGCTCAATCGCGAGGCGTGCGAGCCGATGAGCTCGGAGTCGACGGCGATGCGATCGGCCACGCGCGTCAGACCCGGAAGCCCATGGGCTGGGCCGGGGGCTCACGATCGAGTTCACCCGCGAGGTGACCGACGATCGGAGAATCAGCCCCGAACGCGACCCGGGTGATCTCCAACGCCTGCTCGCCTGCCAGCACCTGAGCGCGCCCGGCGGTCTCGACGATCAGTTGCTCCAGCGCATCGGGACGCAGCTCGTACGCCGCATCGGCGAGGCGGATACCGGCCAGTCGACCCGCTGCGTCGACGGTCACCGTGACCTCGCGACGCGGAGAGGTCGCCGAAGCGCGGACCGCGTCGATGTCCGCCTGCACCTGCTGCGCCTGCGCTGCCCGAACCTGCGCTTCGGCCACCTGCTGCTCGATCCGGGCGATGGCCGCCTCGGCTTCACGAGAGGAGAAGAGGTCTGTCACTCGGGTGATCGTAGCCCTCAAGTCCATGACCTGGGTCAAAGATGTGAGAACTTTCATTTTCGCGCCGTTCGTGCTGGCGCCATCTGGGTGAGGTGTCTCAGTCTTCTATGCGCGCTTCGGGGAATGCCGCTCGAGCGGCATCCGGTGACACGGGGTTCTGGTAGCGCTGCGTTCCGATCCACCACGTCCGGCAGAAGTCACACCGATACAACAGGTCGGACGGAGACGTGGCGAGGACAAATCGCGGTTGATACGGCTTTCCGGAGTGCGACAGACAGATCTGGCATCCAAGATCATTGCCCATACACAACTCCTTTCACGTTTCTGTCTGAGGCTGGCTGCGCCGCTCATCACGCCTCGACCGAACCGGTCAGCGCAGATTGAGAAAGCCCCAGCGCCAGCCGATGGCCCTGACCGCGTCTCCCGACAGTCCAGGAAAAAGCTCCTGGATGCGCGCATGCAGCCGGTGCCGCAGCGACTGGTCGAACGGGCCCACGTCATGAAGGGTGATCGCTTCAGAAACTGCCAGAATCCGGCGGATCTCCTGCTGCAGAGAGAGCGCCTCGCGCGGACATGTCGTGATCACTGACGAAGGGTCGTCGACCGGCATGGGTGAACGCCCCTCACCGATATAGCGCACCAAGGCGTCGCTGATCACCGTCTGGTCAACGGCGCGGGCAGCCTCGGTCATGCGGGCGATCGTACCCCGGGCCCATCACCGGTAAAACCGACGGGTGAGCAGGCCAGGTCGGGGTGGAAGACTGAACCAATGCTTCCTCCCCCGCCCCGTGTCGTCGTGCTCGCCGGTGGAGTCGGGGGGCGAAGTTCACCCTCGGCGTCCGCGCCGCCCTTCGCCGGCTGAAACGCTCCCGAGGCCACCGTCGTCGTTAACACGGGCGACGACCTGTGGCTCTCGGGTGTGAAGCTCCTTGTCCACCTTCAGGGTATACGAGGAGAAAGCCGGCGACAGGCATTCCGGGGGAATGCTGCGTTCCTGGAACGTGACCGACGCAGGGGAAGCAAACTTTCCTGTGTCTTCCTCTGGCCTGGCAGGTGATATTCGGGTGATCATTTCCCTTCGGAAAGAACTTCCGATGCGGGTCTTATTGGCCGCGAGGTGTCGAACCCGCCATCAGGCGGCCATGTCCACTCCGGGTATCCGTTCTCATAGAAACCCCGGAGATGTGTATCGACAAAATTCCGCCCCGCGGTCGGCAAGGCCAGCGGGCGGCAGGCAGTGGCCTTGCTTGATCCTCGGCCTGAGGCATGCGACCGTCTGGGCGGTATTTTCAGTCGGAGATGGCTCCGCTCGCGGCCTTCCACTCCCGAAGACGCTGTTCCCGCCGCGCGCGCTGTCTATCTCCACTTGCGAGTGATTCTCGCTCCTCCTCCGGTGAATATGTAGGCGTCACGCCCAGTCCGGGCTCGAGATCTTGCCACGCCCACGCGCAGGCATCCGCCTCGCTGGCGAACGTCAGTTCCTCCCCCGCCTCGTTGAGGACAGGGCGCGCTATAGTCCGTAGGTCACCCCGCGTGGCAGTGAATCGTCCGCCCTCATGCTTTACGAGACAGATGACCGTAGGGATTGGCTTGCCGTCATGAGCTAAGGAAATGATCCGCGGCACCCCCTCGACGCCCACTCTCTCTCTCACGAGTTCTTTCAATTTTTCGTAATCCACTATTCGCTCTTTCCTACTTCGGCTTCAAGTAGCCGGCTTCAATCCACTTCGATATTCCGCCAGGAAAATAGAATTGAGTCCCTCCGCCGGGCTGCTGGAAGTCTGCTTGAATGTTCCCCACTTTGACTTCCTCGGGGAGTTCCTTGAGGACGATGAGCTCGTGTGTTTTGAAGCTTGGTGCGAGGCGATCTGGTGGGAGGCTTTGAGTAACGAATGCTGTGCCCGGAGGGGACGCGTACTCACCGATGTCCTTCAGGATCGGAGCCGGAGTAAGGCGCGTTATCGTATCGTTCTTGCTGAGTACCGTGCTGGCCGGGTCTATGGGGAGCGAGGTATCGAAGCCGTTTGATTCTGGCCATCTCCAATCCGCGTGACCCTCTCGAGTGAAGCGCCGCAAGTGAGTATCGATGAACGAATTTCCGTCGAGGTTCCCGAATGGTCTGTAGTCAGGCAGATGCGCATTTGCCGCCCACTGTTTCATATCACTCACAAGCTGGTCTCGACGTGGGTCCAGCCGACGCACACCCGGTAGGGCGACAACGGCTTCTTTCGCGTTATGAACTGCGGTCTTCCCCTTGTCTAGCACTGCGGAGAACTTCTCGGCGACCTGAGCCATTAGCGCCCGCAGCTCCGTCAGCAGATCCCCGAGCTTGCCGCACGAGCGCAGCAGACCGGTGAGCTTGGAGCTGATCTTCGCGGTCCAGCTCGCTACGCGCGACGACACCTGCGCGATGATCCAGGGGGTGGCGATGCCGACGGTGACCACGGCCTGTGTGGCCCACGAGATCGCCGAGCCCACGAGCTGCGACAGGATGTCGCGCACGAGGTCGTGAACGACCTGCACGATGGTCGACGCGATCTGCAGGCCGGTCGACATGGCTCCGGCCCATGACGCGGAGGCGCGGATGTGGGCGGCAGCGTCGGTCTGGAACCGGCGATATGCCTCGATCGCCTCGCCGGCCATGTCGTCGAGGTCGGTGATGACGCGCTCGAGGTAGTCGGCGGAAGCATCGAGCTGGTTCTGGACGTTGGTCCATGTCTGCGCGAAGCCGGCGACCGCTCCGGCGTCGCCGGTCAGGTCGTTGAACCAGCCCTTGATGGGCTCGAAGTGATCGATCAGCCAGCCCAGGCCCGCGGCGATCAGCGAGCCGAGAGGGTCCATCACGGCGGCGACGGTGTCGGCCACCGCTCCGAACGCTGCAAGCCCGCCCTCGACCCAGTTGCCTGACTCGATCGCCGCGACGAGTTGAGTCCCGGAATCGAGCAGACCCGCCCCGCTGAACGGCGTCGCGGTGTCGACGGGGCCGGCGATCAGGGCGTTGCTCACAGGCCCGCCTCCAGTGCCCGGACGGTCTCGAGCACCTTCTGCTCGTAAGCCTCCATGTCGCTTCCCACCCCCACAATCTCGGTCGCTGAGCGTCGCACCATGTCTTCGGCGGCGCCGATCATCGACCGTGCGGCGTCCGCGACCATCGTGGCGGGTGGAACGAGGAACGAGCACAGAACGCCGAAGGCTTCCGCGTTCAGCCCGCCCGAGGAACCCGCGTCGCGGGCGACGGAGATATCGGATGCCACGGCACCCAGCCGAGACGCGTGCGCGCTGATCAGCTCGGCATCGATGGCGATGCGATCGGCCATCGGACTCAGACCCGGAATCCGGCGGGCGGTGCGGACGGCGGCTCGCGATCGATCTCTCCCGCGAGCCGCTCGACGATCGGCGAGTCCGCACCGAAAGCGGCGCGCGAGATCTCCAACGCCTGCTCGCCGGCGAGACGTTGGGCCCGCCCGGCCGTCTCCACGATCAACTGCTCCAACGCGTCGGTGCGCAGGTCGTAAGCCGCGTCGGCGAGGCGGATGCCGGCCAGTCGACCCGCGGCATCCACGGTCACGGTGATCTCCCGACGCGGCGACGTCGCCGACGCGCGGACGGCGTCGGTGTCGGCCTGCACCTGTTGCGCCTGGGCTGCCCGAACCTGCGCTTCGGCCACCTGCTGCTCGATCCGGGCGATGGCCGCCTCGGCTTCACCCGAAGAGAAGAGGTCTGTCACCCCGCGAGCGTAGTCGTTCTCCTCATGAGCGAGCAGCACCATGTGAACAATTTCATCCGCCCCGCGGGTGAAAGACTGAACCAATGCTTCTCTCCCAGCCCCGTGTTGTCGTGCTCGCCGGTGGAGTCGGGGGGTCGAAGTTCACCCTCGGCGTCCGCGCCGCCCTTCGCCGGCTGAACGCTCCCGAGGCCACCGTCATCGTTAACACGGGCGACGACCTGTGGCTCTCGGGCGTGCGGTTGCAGCCCGACGTCGACTCGATCACCTACGCCCTCGCCGGGGTGAACGACACCGAGCGCGGCTGGGGTCGCGCGGGCGACACCGAACGCGTCAACGAAGAACTCCAGGCGTGGGGCGCGGGCTGGCCGTGGTTCACGCTCGGCGACCTCGACCTCGGCACCCACCTGGCCCGCACCGGGTGGCTTCGTGACGGACACACCCCGACCCAGGTGCTCGCGCGCATGGCGGAACGGTGGCCGCTCGGCATCCGGGTGCTCCCCATGACCGATAGCGAGGTCGACACCCACGTGCTGCTCGAGGACGGCGGGCGAATGCACTTCCAGGAGTGGTGGACGCGCCACCGCGCCCAACTCACGCCCCGCGCCTTCGAGAACCCCGGGATCGCGGATGCCGTGCCCGCCCCGGGCATCGCCGAGGCGATCGCGGGGGCCGATGTCGTCCTCATCGCGCCGTCTAACCCCGTCGTGTCGATCGGGCCGATCCTGGCGGTTCCCGGAATTCGGGATGCCGTCCGGGAGACGTCTGCGAAAGTCGTCGGCGTCTCGCCGATCATCGGCGGGCGGGTCGTGCGCGGCATGGCCGACGTGTGCCTGACGGCGATCGGGGTCGAGACCTCCGCCGCGGCAGTCGCCCGGCACTACGGCGCACGGTCGGCGGGCGGCGTGCTCGATGCGTGGCTGCTCGCGGAGGAGGATGCGGCTGCGGCCGCGGACGTCGAGGCCGCCGCTATCCGCGCGGTGGTCGCCCCGTTGTGGATGCGAGACGAGGCGACCTCGGCCGCGATCACCGAGGCGGCACTGGGGGTCTGAAACGCGACGGTCACACTGAGCGTGGGCGGAAGCAGCAGGTCTGCAGGCCCCAATCCCCTCACCCCCCGCACAGGCTCGTACCCTCGGGCGCCGCGTCCACGACCGTCGTGGTCACGGCGCTGGAGCCGGTGGCCGTCCCCGCTGGCAAGTCGGCGACCGGATGCAGGAGAACCTGCCGTTCGCCGATGAACGCCCCGGTCTCGGGATCGATGATGATGTCCTGGCGGAAGCCGCCCTCGGTCTCGTCGCGGCCAATCGCGGTGCCGGTCCGGCCGTTCAGCGTGGCCTGCTGCTCGGTGATCGTGACGCCGGGGATGAGTGCTGCGGTGTCGTAGAAGACCGAGCGCAGTTCGGCCGAAACGGTTCCCGAGCGGAGGCGATCGGCGATCCACACCAGGGCCTCTCCATCGCGCGACGGTCCGGCAGCCCCGTTGTCCTGATAGATCTTCTGGAGCAGTTGCCGTGGGTCGCGAGGGAGCGCGGCGGCGGTGTTGGCATCGAGGGTGACGACGGAGTAGCCGCTCTCGGTCTTTCCTCCCGGGAACGCTTGACGTGCGTCGTGTTCGAGGCCCCCTGCCTCAGCGGCGAACGTCTCCGAGCGGGGGCCGAACGTCTGCACGGGCTCACGCGCGCACCGAACCTCGATCCAGTCAGCTGATCGGTCGGCTGGCACCCAGAGGGCTCGCAGGTCGCGTTCGAGAAACGTCGTCAGGTCGCCGTCCCGGAGGTTGCCGTCGTTCTCGCGGCGGGCCTCCTCGGCATCCGCCTCGGTGGTGCCCATGGCGGCGTACAGAGCGTCGGTGCGCACCTCGAGGTACTGTCCCGGACCGACGACGGGGTCCGTCACGCTGCGTGCCGCCGCGGCGGCTGAGCCCAATACCGCCGCTGCGGCGGGGTCCGCACCGACCGGGGCGCCGAGGGCGCCGCCGAACACGAGCACCCCGGTGAGGGCGCAGGTTGCCGCCACAGCCGAACCGACCCAGATCCACCGCTGGCGTGGATGACGGCGAGCGGGGGGAGCGGCGGGCGCGTCGATTGCGCGTAACAGCGCGGCGCGGCCGCGGATCACGTCGTCAGGATTCCGCTCGGGAACGTCGGCCCGGACGCGGTTCAGCAGCGAGATCTCATCCACGGTGGTGCTCTCTTTCTCGGCTCGGAGCCGGGGTGATGTGCGGGGTGATCGCAGCGCGGACCTTTCGCCGCGCGCGGCTCAGACGTGAGCGGACCGTTCCCAGGGGAATGTCGAGGGCTTCGGCGATCCCCGCATAATCGAGGTCTCCGAACGTATGGAGCAGCAGCACGTCACGGTCGCCGCGTGACAGGTCGGCGAGCGCGGTGCCGAGGTGCGGGGCGAGTCCATCGGCATCCATCCGCTCCTCGGCGGTCTCGATGTCGTCGACGTGCACTCGTGCGATGTCGGCCGCGAGCATTCCTCGCCAGGCCCGGGCCTCGAGGCGCGAGTGCTTCTGCATCAGGACGGTGGCGATACCGAGGAGCCACGGGCGCGCGTCGAGGCCACCGGTGAACGAGGCCCGACGCGCGAAGGCGACGAGGAACGTCTCGGACGTCACGTCTTCGGCGAAGGCTACGCCGAGGCGTCTGCCGACGTAACGGTGCACCACGCGCTGGTGCCGGTCATAGAGATCGGCGAAGACGGCCCCGTGTGTCAGGGACCGCACGATGATGTCGCCGTCGTGGGTGCTCACACTGGGTATTGTCCGATTCGCGGAAAAGGTTCTCGATTCGCTCGTCGGATTTCGGGAATGCGGTCGAACGCTCGGACACCCAGCCCGCTCAGGCCGCTGCCGCCGCCAAGACCGCCGCCGTCCGCGGCCCCACGCCCAGCGCCACGGCCTCGGAGAGCTGCGCGGCGGTGTCGACGTCGCGGTGCAGCGTCGAGTCGCGCGCGACGCTCAGGTCGGTGCAGCCGAGCAGGCGGTGGCGTGCGGCGGAGTCGGGACCGAAGGCCGAGACCCACACCGCCCCGGCGCGTGCAGTGATGAGCGTGGAGCCCGTGCCCTCGGCATCCGTGACCAGACCTCGTTCGACGGATGCCGCGCGCTCGAGCGCGGCGTCGAGATCGGCGGGCCGCAGGGCGGGGACGTCGCCGAGCAGGGCGGCGCGGGGCGAACCGACACCCGCGACGGCTGCCCCCAGAGCAATGGCTGCGTTGAGACCGCGGGTGTCGCCCTCGGGCACGACTTCGACGGTGCGCGAGCGGCGGAACTCGGCGCGGACGCCCTCGTCGTCGGTGACGACGATGACGCGTGACACCAGGTCGGCGGCGGCTGCGGCGGTGATGGTGTCGAGCGCGATGGCGCGCGCGAGGGCCTCGCGGTCGGTACCGACGTCGGTGAGACGCGTCTTGCCGACCGCGGCGGGTTTCACCGGGACGACGATCGTCCAGCCGGAGGTGTCGGGGGTGCTCATTGCCTCCATTGTGTGCCGAACCCCCGACATTTCCGCGCGGGGGTAGCGGGGTGCCGCAAAAGATGCACGGCCCGCCCCGCCGCCCGCCTCAGCTGAACCGCTTGCGCAGGCGAGGGAGGATCTCCTCACCGTACATGCGCAGGAACTCCTCCTGGTCGTGGCCGGGGTCGTGGAACACGAGGTGGCGGAAGCCGAGGTCGACGTACTGCGCGATGCGCTCGACGTGCTCGTCGGGGTCGGTCGAGACGATGAAGCGCGACGCCGCCCGCTCGATCGGCAGTTCGTTCGCGAGCCGCTGCATCTCGATGGGGTCGTGGACGCTCATCTTCTCTTCGGCGGTGAGGGCGAGCGGCGCCCAGAAGCGCGTCTTCTCCATCGCGGTGTCGTGATCGGGGTGGTACGACACCTTCACCTCCATGAGGGTGTCGACGTCGTCGCGCGTGCGGCCCGCCTTGGCGAGGCCGTCGTCGAGGGCGGGGAGGAGCTTGTCGGTGTAGAGCTCGGGATCCTTGCCGCTCGTGGTGATGTATCCCTCGGCGATGCGGCCGGCCAGGCGCGTGGCGGCGGGGCCCGAGGCTCCGATGTAGATCGGCACCTTCTGCTCGGGGCGGTCGTAGATCGTGGCGTCCTTGACCGAGTAGTAGGTGCCCTCGTAGGTGACGCGTTCGCCGGCCCACAGCTCGTTGATGATCGCGATCGCCTCTTTGAGTCGCTGGAAGCGCTCGGGCGGCTCGGGCCACTCGAGACCGAGCGTGACCTCGTTGAGGGCCTCGCCCGTCCCGACGCCGAGCACGACGCGGCCGGGGTACATCACGCCGAGGGTCGCGAACACCTGCGCGATGACGCCCGGGTGGTAGCGGAAGGTCGGGGTCAGCACCGAGGTTCCGATGATGACGCGCTCGGTGCGCGCACCGAGGGCACCGAGCCAGGGGAGGGCGTTGGGGGCGTGACCGCCGTCGTGCATCCACGGCTGCAGGTGATCGGAGAGGAAGACGGAGTCGAAGCCCATCTTCTCGGCGAGCACCCCGAAGTCGAGTAGCTCGTTCGGCCCGAACTGCTCGCTCGAGGCCTTGTAACCGAATCTGAGGGGAATGCTCATGGGTGGCTCCTCTTATGTGTCAGCTGCGCACGGGGCTGTGCGCCGGGTTCGAACTCCGACCCGTCGGCGCCGGTGAGGCGCTCGCGGAACGCCTGGACGGTGCCCGGCCACAGCAGGGTCAGCCGCCCCGAACGCTCGTCGACGTACCAGTTGCGGCATCCGCCGGTCATCCAGGGAGTGGATGCCGCGGCGGCGGCGATCTCGTCTGTGTAATCCGCCTCGGCCTCGGGGCGGACGCGCAGCACCCGGTCGGGGCGGCGGTCGCGCTCGGCGAGAGCGCGCACCACGTAGGCGGCCTGCTCCTCGGCCATGAGCACGGCGGAATTGTGCCCGAGGCTGGCATTGGGGCCGTTGAGGACGAAGAGGTTCGGGAAGCCCGCGACCACGGTGGAGCCGAACGAGGTCATGCCCTCCGACCAGTGCTCGGCGAGGGTCGTCTCGTCGCCGCGGACGAGATCGGCGTAGGGCTGCTGGGCGGCGGCGAATCCGGTGGCGAGCACGAGCACGTCGGCCTCGTGGGTCTCTCCGCCGGCGGCGGTGAGCGTGGAGCCGTCGACGCGCGAGAGGGCCGTCGGCTCGAGGGTCACGGCCTCCGAGGCGACGGCGGGGTAGAACGCGTCCGAGAGCAGCACGCGCTTGCAGCCGAAGGCGTAGTCGGGGGTGAGCGCCGCGCGCAGTGCAGGGTCGGCGACCTGCGCGTGCAGGTGTGCGACGGCGGCATCACGGGCGGTGGCGGATGCCGCGGCGTCGCCCGAACGCGAGGCGAAGCGCTGCTCGCCCTCGGCGTAGAGCTCAGCCCGTAGTCGCGCGAGGGCTCCGGGATTCTCGGCGAGCCGATCGCGCTCGGCGGCGGGGATGTCGCCGCCGCCGCGGGGCATGATCCAGGCCGGCGTGCGCTGGAACAGCGTCACGTGGGCGGCGGTGCGGGCGAGTTCGGGCACGAGCTGCACGGCGCTCGCTCCGGTCCCCACCACCGCGACGCGCATCCCCGTGAGGTCGGCGTCGTGGTCCCAGCGAGCCGAATGGAACAGCGGCCCGGGGAATGACTCGAGCCCGGCGATGGCGGGGACGTTCGGCTCGGTCAGCCGACCGCACGCGAGGACGAGGGCACGGGCGACGAGCGGCTCGGCGCCGGTGTCGATGCGCCACACTGCGTCCTCGGCATCCCACCGCGCTCCGAGCATCGGGGTGCGAAGACGCAGTCGATCGCCCAGGGCTTCGCTTTCGGCGACGCCGCGCAGGTAGTCCTGGATCTCTCCGCCGGGGGCGAAGGTGCGAGACCATCGCGCGTTCGGGTGGGCGGCGAGGCTGTACAGGTGCGCCGGCACGTCGCAGGCGACACCCGGGTAGGTGTTGTCGCGCCAGGTGCCGCCCACGTCGTCGGCGCGTTCGAGCACGACGAAGTCGTCGCGCCCGGCGCGGCGGAGGGCACCGGCCATGGCGAGGCCGGCGAACCCTGCCCCGACGATCGCGGCGTCGAGGATCCTCACGCGCGCGGCCCGTCGGCGGGGAGGGCGTAGCGGGTGCCCCCGCTCGTTTCGATGTACGGGGCGGACGGGTCGGGCAGCGGCACCGCCACCCGGTAGTCCGTCGTCCGCAGTCGGAAGGGACGCATGAGGCTTCGCGCGATGCGCTCGGCTGCGGAGACCGGCAGCTCGAGCCCGTGCTCGATACCGGTATCGGGCAGGACGCGTCCGTCGTAGAGCGTTCCGCCCAGGTCGTCTCCGCCGGAGCGCAGCAGCGCGGCCGCCGTCTCGCGACCGACGCGGGTCCACGGGATCTGCACGTGCGAGATGCTCCCCGACAGCGCGAGGCGCGACACGGCGACCATCGCACGATGCTCGTCGACCGGGCTGCGGCCCTCGACGAGCGCCACGTCGCCGCCGGGCAGGGGAATCGGTACGAACTCGGCGAAGCCGCCGGTCTCGGCCTGGATCTCGCGCAGGCGCCGCAGATGCGCGATGCGCTCCTGGGCGGTTTCGACATGCCCGTAGAACAACACCGACGTCGAGCGGAACCCCGACCGGTGAGCCGCGGTGATCCCCTCGATCCACCTGTCGATCTCGAGATCGAACGGTGCGACGAGGGCGCGCACACGCTCGCTGAGGACCTTCACGCCCGTACCCGGAACGGTGTCGACCCCGGCCTCGCGCATCGCTGCGAGGGCACCGTCGAGACCGAGACCCCCGCGCTCGGCCAGGTCGCGGACATCGGCGGGGCGATAGGCGTGGACGTGGATGCCGGGAGCTGCGCGCTTCACCGTGCGCACGAGGTCCAGGTAGGCGGCGGGATCTTCGGCGGGCACGAGCGAGCCCTGGATGCAGATCTCGGTGGCCCCCAGGGCCGCGGCGTCGGCAGTGATCTCCGCTGCGTCCTCGAGATCGAACTCGCCGCTGCCCGTACGGCCGGCGCGCCGGAACCCCGTCGAGGTGAGGTTGCGGTTCTGCACGAGGGTCACGGGTTCGCCGACGGTGTACCGGCGGGCGTCATCGGCGGCCGCGGTGAGCTCGTCGAGCTCAGCGCCTTCCGCGCGCAGGAGTCGTACCCAGTCGTCGTCGTCGAGATCGGAGGCTCGGGATGCCGCCCGCTCGGCCAGCCGCTTCACCCCGGGGTCGTGGTCGGGGGCGCCCCCGCGAGCGGAAGAGGATTCGCCACGAGAGGAGGCTTCGGCGCGAAGGGATCCTCCCGCTGCGGAATCTCCTTCCGTCGAGACGTCGTCCGCGCCCCTCGCGCGGGCATCGGTGCCCTGCGGGATCACGTCGGCCGCGAGCCCCGTGGCATCGGCCAACGCCAGAACCGGCTCGCGAAGCGCCGGGTCGAGCCAGCGAGCGGCATCCGCGACGTACTCGGGGTGTGCGGTGAGACGCTCGCGCAGGTAAAAGCCGCGGGTCGCGGTCTGGGCGGCGAGGTCGTCGATCTGCGGCCACGGTCGCTCGGGGTTGACGTGGTCGGCGGTGAGGGGCGAGACCCCGCCCCAGTCGTCGATGCCCGCCTCGATCAGCAGCCCCAGCTCGCGCGGGTCGGAGAGGTTCGGCGGGACCTGGATGCGCATATCGGCGCCGAACACGAGCCGCGCGACGGCCACCGCGGCCAGGTAGTCGTGCATGTCGGCATCCGGCGCGCCCTGCATCGCGGTGCGGGGCTTCGCACGGAAGTTCTGCACGATGACCTCTTGCACGTGACCGTGCCGGTCGTCGATCTCGCGCAGGGCGACGAGCGACTCGGCGCGGTCGCGCACGGTCTCGCCGATCCCGACGAGAATGCCCGTGGTGAACGGGATGCCGGCGGCCCCGGCGTCGTCGATGACCTTCAGGCGCAGCGCCGGGTCTTTGTCGGGCGAGCCGAAGTGCACCTGCCCGGGCTCCTCGTACAGCCGGCGCGAGGTGGTCTCGAGCATCATGCCCATCGACGGCGACACCGGGCGGAGGGCGGCGAGCTCGTCGGGGTGCATGACGCCGGGGTTGGCGTGCACGAGCATGCCGGTCTCGGCGGTGATGAGTCGGGCGATGTGCGCGACGTAGTCGATGGTCGAGGCGAAACCGTGATCGTCCAGCCAGGCGCGGGCTTCGGGCCAGCGCTCTTCCGGGCGGTCGCCGAGGGTGAGGAGCGCCTCTTTGCAGCCGAGAGCCTGACCCTGGCGCACGACGGAGAGCACCTGCTCGGGGCTCATGTACGCCGGCTTTCGCAGCAGGCTCAGCTGACCGGGGGTGTCGACGAAGACGCAGTAGTGGCACCGGTCGCGGCACAGCGTGGTGAGCGGGACGAACACCTTGCGCGAGTACGTGATGACGCGGTGGCGCCCGGCGCGGTCGAGACCCTCGTCGCGCAGGGCCGAGGCGACGCGCAAGAGCGCAGGGAGCGGGGCGCTCAACAGCGCCTCGGTCTCATCGACGTCGGGGCGGTGACCCGACGAGATCGCCGCCAGAAGGTCGTCGATCGAAGCGCCTCGGGCCGGTGCGACTCGCGGCGCAGCGCTGCCCGTGCTCATTCGTCCAGGCTATCCCGCACCTCCGACATACGGGCCGCCTCGACGCGCACCGGGTGATCGTTGCGCTCCTGTGAGGTGAGGGAGGGGTGGGGGCTGCCGGACGCTGGCAGGATGGAAGGCATGGTGACCCTGCTGCTCGACTCGACGCAGCTCGAGGTCGTGCTCTCGCCGACCGAGCGTGCGATGTCTTTCCGCAAGAGCAACATCGTCGTCCCCCGTGAGCACATCGAACGGGTGCAGCTCACCGACGACGCGTGGACCTGGATCCGCGGTGTCCCGAACCCCGGGATCAACCTGCCCGTCGCGGTCGGCGCGGGTACCTGGAAGTCGGCCGGTGGGAACGACTTCGTCATCATCCGGGGTCGCAAGCCCAGCGTGGTCATCGACCTCTCCGGTCATGACGAGTTCGAGCGCCTGGTGCTGACGACGAAGCACGGGGTCGCGTTGCTCAAGGCGTTGCGTCTCGACGTGGCATCCGAACCCGAGAACGTCGCCGACATCGTCCGCTGACGCCCGCGCCGGCCGGCGCCCGTGCTCCCAGCTCTCTCTCTCCCTCTCTCTCCGCTCGTTGAGTGTCCAAAACACCCGGACGAATTTCTCAAGCGTCCGGGTGTTTTGGACACTCAACGGGTACCACGACGCCTGAGACGCAGCTTCCGCGAGCCAGCGCTAGGACGTGAACTGCACCACGGTGTCCCACGCGAGCTTGACGATGAGGATCGACAGCGTGACGAGGAACACGATCCGCACGAAACCGCTGCCCCGCCGGGTCGCCATGTGAGCGCCGATGAAGCCGCCGGTGACGTTCATCGCGGCCATCGCGAGCCCCAGCACCAGCAGGATCTCGCCGTGGACGCCGTACACCGCGAGGGCGGCGAGGTTCGTGGTGAGGTTCGCGATCTTCGCGTTGACGCTCGCCTGCAGGAAGCCGTAGCCCAAGACGCTCACGATGAGGATGACGAAGAACGAGCCCGTTCCCGGCCCCAGGATGCCGTCGTAGAACCCCACCGCGAGACCGATCGCCGCCGCCCGCCAGGCGATGGCCACCGCCTTGTCGTGCCGCGGTTCGTGGTGCAGGCCCATCCGGGGCTTGAGCAGGGTGTACAGCGCGACCGCGATCACGGCCACGAGGACGATCGGGGTCAGCACCTCGCGGGGGACGAACCGCGAGAGCGCGGCGCCGGCGGTGGAACCCGCATACGCCCCCGCCACGAGGGGGATCAACAGGACGAGCTGCACCCTGATCTTGCGCAGGTACACCCAGCTCGCCGAGAGCGTTCCGAAGAACGAGGACAGCTTGTTGGTGCCGAGGATGAACGGGGTCGCGACGTCTTTCGGAACGGCGATCACGAGCGCGGGGAGCTGGATGAGTCCGCCCCCTCCGACCACCGCATCGACCCAGCCGGCGACTCCCGCGGCGATCAACAGCAGCACGAGGGCGGCCACCGAAACGGGGAGCCACTCGGCGATCACCGGTCCATCGAGCACGGTTGATTCTCACTGACCCCGCAGCAGCCGACCAAATGCGGGGACGATGAGCGCACTCGTCGCGGGTGCGCCCCGCTCAGTCGATGTCGCGGCGCCAGGTCGTGAAGAAACCGATGACGAGGAAGACGACCGCGTACCCCAGCAGAACGAGGCCACCGACCCACCAGTCGAGAGCGCTGTTGTTGCCCGTGCCCATGGTGCCGAAGATCGTCTGCCCCACCAGGGCGTCGCTCGCGGCGCTCGGGAACCACTTGACCACATCGCCGAAGCCCTCGACGAGCCCGCCGATGGTGCGCACGATCGGTTCGATGAACAGTGTCACGGCCAGCACGATGACGATCGCGGCGACCTGATTGCGCACGACCGTGCCCACGCCGATGCCGATCAGGGCCCAGAGGGCGAACGCCAGCAGCATGCGCCCGATCAGCACCCACGTGTCGGAGGAGCCGAGCTCGGCGTCGATACCGAAGACGCTCAGCACGCCCGCGCCGGCGGCGACGGCGGCGATCGAGCCCAGGATGCCGTAGAGCAGCCCGACCACGATGCCGATGACGAATTTGCCGACGAGGACGACGCCGCGGCGCGGGGTCGACAGGAAAGTCGGGGTCAGCGTCTTGTGGCGGAACTCGGTGGTGACCATGAGCGTGCCGATGAGCAGCGGGAAGACGTAGCCGACCGCGGTGGCCGAGCTGTAGACGAGAGGCGGAACGCCGGCGCTCGACATCAGGGGGCCACTCGCTCCGGTGAGCTCGCCCGAAGCGAGCCCTCCGAAGACGAAGGCGAGGGCGGCGGCGGTGAAGCCGACGTAGGCGACGAGCACGATGCCCAGCACCCACCAGCCGGCGGTGCTGAACTGCTTGGTGTACTCGGAACGCGTGGCGGCGACGAGGCTCATCGCTGCACCTCCTGGTCGGCGGGCGTCTTCTCGGACGGGCTCTCGGGCCGGTCGCCGGAAGGTGTGGGCGCGACGATGTCGATCACACCGGTCGAGGCCACGGCGTAGGACTGGCGCGGACCGGCCTCAGACGTCAGGGGCGTCTCGGCCGCGGTGCGCAGCGTGCGGGGTGGGGCGATGACGGCGACGAGGGCGGTGGAGGGACGCGCGTCGTCGTGCGGGGCCGGTGCCTCGGAAGAGAGATCGTCGTGGCTCACCGCGGGGGCGGGTGCGCCGGTCGGTGCGGGGAAGGCGTCGAGACCCGTCGCGGGCGCCGGGGTCGCGGCATCCGGGATCGATTCGGTTGCGGGGACCGCACCCGCGCTCTCGTGCACACGCACCCCGCTCACGAGCTCCAGGAAGATGTCTTCGAGGCTCGCGCCCTTGCTCTGCAGGTTCGACAGGGCGATGCCCGCGCCGGCGGCCAGGCCGCCGATCTCGACCGGGTCGTGGTGGCGGATCGTGAAGCCGTTGCGCAGCAGCTGGTACCCGATGCCGCGCTCATCGAGCACGCGCGACAGAGCCGCTCGGTCGGGGGAGTCGACGACGGTGGCGTACTCGTCGGGGTCGGCGAGGTCTTCGATGCCGCCCTGGAACACCAGACGGCCGCGCGAGATGATCAGCAGCGCGTCGACCGTCTGCTGGACTTCGGCCAGCAGGTGCGAGGAGATGAGGACGGTGCGCCCCTCTTCGGCCAGGTGGCGCAGCAGGGAGCGCATCCAGCGGATGCCCTCGGGGTCGAGGCCGTTCGAGGGTTCGTCGAGGACGACGACGCCCGGGTCGCCGAGCAGTGCCGTGGCGAGCCCGAGGCGCTGGCGCATGCCGAGAGAGAAGCCGCCGACCCGTCGGCCCGCGACGTCGGCGAGACCGACCAGACCGAGCACCTCGTCGATGCGGGAGGCCGGCAGCCCGGCGGCGCGGGCGTACACCTTGAGGTGGTTCGCGGCGGAACGGCCGGGGTGGAAACTCGAGGCCTCGAGGGCGGCTCCGACGGTCTGCAAAGGCGACGACAGCTCGCTGAAATGCTTGCCACCGATCGTCGCGGTGCCCGAGGTGGGGCGCACCAGCCCCAAGAGCATGCGCAGCGAGGTGGTCTTGCCGGCGCCGTTGGGACCGAGGAAGCCGGTGACCTGCCCGGGTTCGATGCGGGCGGAGAGATCGTCGACGGCGGAGATCGAGCCGAAGCGTTTGGTGAGCCCGGCGAGCTCCAGCACCTGTCCGTCGGGCATACGGCACCTTTCGTTCTGCGTGCGTTCTTCCTATCTTCCCCGATCCGGGGGCGAAAACACAGTTATCCACAGCCGAGGGCGCGGCGGACCGGCTGTGTAACGTGGCACCGTGCACGCACAGCGAACCGAAGACGTCAGCGCGGGCGACACCGCTGCCGACAGTGTCCTGGTCGGGGGTCGCGGTGGCCTCGGTCATCTGACGCTGAACCGTCCGAGGGCGATCAACGCCCTCGACCTCGAGATGATCCGCGCCCTGAACCTCACGCTCGACCGCTGGGAGCAGAACACCGACGTCGACGTGATCCTGCTCGACGGTGCCGGCGATCGTGGATTCTGCGCCGGCGGGGACGTGCGGGCGCTCCACGAGATGGTGACGGCGGGCCGCGTCGACGAGGTGCACGCCTTCTTCCGCGAGGAGTACGCGCTCGACCATCGGATCGCGATCTCGCGCAAGCCCGTGGTCGCGATCGCCGACGGCGTCTGCATGGGCGGCGGCATAGGCCTGGCCGGTCACGCGGCCATCCGCATCGTGACCGAGCGCTCGAAGCTCGCCATGCCCGAGACACGCATCGGGTTCACTCCCGACGTGGGCGGATCGTGGTTGCTGGCTCGAGCCCCCGGCCGGCTGGGCGAGTACCTCGCTCTCACCGGCGGGACGATGGATGCCGCCGACGCGGTGTACGCCGGCTTCGCCGACCACATGGTGCCGACCGCGCATCTCGAGGCGCTCTACGAAGCACTCGAGAACCGCGCCGATCCGTCGAGCCCCACCGAGCTGGTGCTGCTGTTCGATGAGACCCCGGAGCGCTCACGGCTCGAGGACGCCCGGGAATGGGTCGACGACGCCTTCGCGGCCGACGACGTCTTCGGCATCCTGGACCGCCTTCGTCGGCGTCCCGAGGTCGAAGCGCACGAGACGGCCGAGCTGCTGGCCTCGTCGGCGCCGACCGCGCTCGCGGTGACGCTCGAGGCGGTCCGTCGAGCTCGCGAGCTGCCCTCGCTCCGCGCTGCCCTCGCGCAAGAGTACGGACTGGTCATGTGGTTCGCCCTCACGCAGCCCGACCTCGTCGAGGGGATCCGCGCGCAGGTCGTCGACAAGGACCGGTCGCCGTCGTGGTCTCCCGCGCGACTCGACGACCTTCCTCCCGAGCGCGTCGCCGAGGCCTTCGCCTACGCGCCCGAGCCCGCGCTGTGGTGATCGAGGCCTGACCTCGCCGTCCGGGCCGCACTCAGCCGCAGCGGGTTAGCCTGAGAGGCGCCGCGTCCTCGCGGCAGAACGGATGAACGCACGTGTTCGACAGTCCTATGTCGTCCTCGGCATACGAGGTGCTCCGCGTCGCGGCCGACATCGACGAAGAGGGCCTGCGCCGCGCGTATCGCGTGCGTCTACGCGAGACGCACCCCGACACCGGGGGCGACGCCGCGTTGTTCGTCCAGGTGCAGCGCGCGTGGGAACTCGTGGGAACGCCCGAGGCGCGCAGCGCCTACGACCGGGGCCGCGGGACGGCTCCCGGGGAATGGGGCGGCGGGGTGCCGGCATCCGCTCCCTCCCGTCCGAGCGACACGCGTCCGCGCGCACGCTCGCACGGCCAGCCCGGCGGGTGGCGACGCGAGCGCTATCTCGGACTCATCCGCGAGTGGGTGGGGCGCGGCGTCGAGATCCCCGACCCCTACGACCCGGCACTCGTGCGCTCGGCTCCGCCCGAGATCCGGCACATCCTCGCCGACGCGCTCGCCGAAGAAGAGACCGCGCGCCTCGTCTCGGAACTGGGCATGGGCTACACGGTGTGGCACGACGTGTTCGCCGATCGCGACGGGCGCGACCCGGAGCAGAAGCTTGACCACCTCGTGCTCGGACCCAGCGGCCTCTACGCTCTGCTGAGCGAGGACTTCGGCGGCCCGGTGGGCGTGCGGCGCGGCGAGATCACCGGAGCGAACGTCATCGGCTCCCCGGTGACCGAGCTCGTGTCGCGGGCGCGTGTGATCGCGCGAGCGGCCGGCGTCCGCTTCAGCGGAGCGATGGTGGTGCTTCCCGACGACGCCGTGCTCGATGCGATCACCGAACTCGGCAAGGTGCGCGGAACGCCCGTGGCCCTGGTCACGCGCAGCGCCCTCACCACTCTGCTGCGTCGGGGGATCACGGGGGGTCGCGAGGTCGGCGGCACCGAACTGTTCGATATCCGCACCAGGTTGCAGCAGCGCGTGCGGCACGTCTGATCAGCGACAGGTCGCCGCTACCTGCCTAGGGTGGAGTCATGAGTACCGACGAGACCTCGGGTGCCTCGGCATCCGACGACATGAAGCGCAAGTTCAAAGAGGCGCTGGAGAAGAAGAACGGCCAGCACCGTTCGGGTCAGGCGCACCTCGACGGCCACTCCGCCGTGCAGGGCACGCACGGAGCGGTCACCAAGCGGGAGTTCCGCCGCAAGAGCGGCTGAGGCCTCCGCCCATCGTCACCCGAGGTGTCGGGGACCCCTCTCATGAGCGGCGTCCCCGGCACCTCACGCGCGTTTCAGGGGCGCTTCGAAGAACGCCAGCTCGAGCGACATGGATCGGTCGTACGCCGTGGCCATCTCGTGCCGGAGGGGAACGGATGCCGATCGTGCGGCGGCATCCGCGATGCGCGCCGCCTCGGCGGATGACACGGCGAACGTCTCGTCTCCGTAGGCCGTGAGCCAATCGGCGTACGGATGATCGGCGGCGAAGGTGCCCCGCCAGCGCACGCCGATGTCGGTGTACAGGACGAAGCAGGGCAGGATCGCGGCCACCAGCACCGCGTACGACCCGGCGGCCGCTGCCGCGTGCAGGTGGTCGGTGTAGGCCCAGGTCGCCGGGGCTGCCTCGAGCCCGGCCGGATCGACGTGCGACTGGTGCAGCGCCGCCTCCTCGACCAGGCACGACACCGAGGCCGTCGCCCAGAACCGCTGTTCGTCGACCGTAGGAGCCAGAGCCGCCGCGCGGGCGAGCACGCGGGCGTACTCGCGCAGGTACAGCAGATCTTGCCCGAGGTACCAGGCGAACGCGTCGCGGTCGAGATCCCCGGATGCCAGACCCCGCACGAACGCGCACGCATCGACGTCGGCGCGGATCGCGGCGGTGGCATCCCACCGTGCGCTGCTCCAGGATCGGTCGAGGTCGATGTGCGGGCGCAGCTCGTGCAGGTGATCGATCGGGCCGTTGCCCCGGCCGACGTGCAGCGCCTCGGCGTGTTCGAGGGCGCCGGTGAGCCAGCGCTTCGCGCGGGTCAGGGCGTCGGGCCAGGGCATACCGTGCGCGGCGAGGGTCGCCATGGCCGATGACAGCGAGCAGCCGGTGCCGTGGGTGTGCGGGGTGTCGACGCGGCGGCCCGCAACCTCGTGCACACCGGTGGCGTCGACGATGGCATCCGGGCACTGTCGGCCGTCCAGGTGGCCGCCCTTGAGGAGGACCGCGGTGTCGGCCGTGGCGGCGAGCTGTTCGGCCTGAGCGACCGCGGCCTCCCATGTCGTCGCGACGGGTTCGCGCACCAGCACCGCGAGCTCGGGGAGATTGGGGGTGACGAGATCCGCGTGACGGCAGAGCGCGCGCACGGCGTCTTCGGCGTCGGGGTCGAGCAGCCGGTCGCCGCTCGTGGCCACCATGACCGGGTCGAGGACGACGACAGGTGGTCGCGTGGCGGTGAGCCAGCGTTCGACGGTGGCGATGACCGCGGTCGAGCCGAGCATGCCGATCTTCACCGCATCGATCTCGACGTCGTCGCTGACCGCGCGGAGCTGCTCGTCGAGGAAGGACGTCGGCGGTACGTGGACCGACCGGACGCCGAGGGTGTTCTGCGCGACCAGGGCGGTGACGGCGGCCATGCCGTACCCCCCGAAGGCGGCGATCGACTTCAGGTCGGCCTGGACGCCCGCCCCACCGGTCGGGTCGGTGCCGGCGATGCTGAGGACACGGGGGATCATGCCCCGGCCTTCCACGCGGTGCGCAGGTCGCGCACGGTCGCGCGCGGGTCGTCGCTCTCGCTCACGAGCGAGACGACGGCGACTCCCGCGGCACCGGTCCGACGCAGGGCCGTGACGTCCGCGATGCCGATGCCCCCGATCGCGACGCACGGGAGGGGAGCGGATGCCGCGAGCTCGCCGAACCCGTCGATGCCGAGCGGTCGCGGGTGGTCGGGTTTCGTCGAGGTGGCACGGATGACGCCGACGCCGAGGTAGTCGACGGTGCCCGCGGGCAGCGCCTCGGCTGCGGTGAGGTGCGCCGGGGTGTTCGCCGTCCATCCGATGAGGGCGTCGGGTCCGAGCAGCGCGCGCGCCGCGTCGACG
This sequence comes from Microbacterium sp. SORGH_AS_0421, assembly GCF_030818635.1. Classification (NCBI taxonomy): domain Bacteria; kingdom Bacillati; phylum Actinomycetota; class Actinomycetes; order Micrococcales; family Microbacteriaceae; genus Microbacterium; species Microbacterium sp. SORGH_AS_0421. The sequence continues at coordinate 803,117 of NZ_JAUTAO010000001.1, read as the reverse complement.
GGCAGGTCGCTCTGGCCGAGATGGATGCCGTCCACCCGGGCGTTGTCTCGCCGGGTGCCGGGTTTTCGGCCCAGGCGCTCGCGCGCGGCGAGGACGACGTCGAGGCGGTCGTCGACGACGAACGTGCAGCGTCCCGCGATGACGTCAGCGAGGTCGAGGGTGCGGGCGAACAGTTCGCCACCGCTCGCGACCTTGTCGCGCAGTTGCACCACGCTCACGCCCGCGGCGACGGCCTCGTCGACGATGTCGCGCAGGCGCGCGAACGGCACGCGGTGATCGGTGACGAGGTGCAGGGACAGGTCGGCGGTCATCGCGTGACCTCGGTGTCGACGCGGACGCGTCCGTCGAGGTCGGCCGGCTCGATCGCGGCGAGCTCGTCGAGGAAGGCCACCGCGAACGATCCGGGCCCTCTCGTTCGGGATGCCGCCCGCTCCGACGCCACGGCCCAGATCACGCTGGCGGTGAGAGCCGCGTCGAACGCGGGGGTGACGGCGAGCAGGCTCGCCATCGCGGCGCCGAGGGCGCAGCCTCCGCCGGTGACCTTCGTCAGCAGGGCGCTGCCCCCGCTCACGCGCGCCGTGCGGGTGGCATCCACGATGAGGTCGGTCTCTCCCGAGACGGCGACGGTGCCGCCGGTGCGGATCGCGAGGGAGCGTGCGGCGTCGAGGGCGTCTTCCGCGGAGTCGGTGGCGTCGACCCCGCGGCCGCCAGCGCCGGCTCCCGCGAGGGCGAGGATCTCGGATGCGTTCCCGCGGACGATCTCCGGGTGCGCGTCGAGCAGCTCGTGCGCGAGGGCGGTGCGCACGGGCAGGGCGCCGACGGCGACCGGGTCGAGGACCCAGGGTGTTCCCGCGGTGACGGCCTCTCGGGCGGCATCCCTCTGCTCGCTCGTGGGGGTCCCGAGGTTGACGAGAACTCCGCCGGAGATCCCGGCGAACATCCCGGCCTCTCCGGGGATGTCGCACATCGCGGGCGAGGCGCCGAGAGCCAGGAGTGCGTTGGCGGTGAAGTTCGTCACCACCGCGTTGGTGATGCACTGCGTGAGCGGCGCGGCCTCGCGGAGTGAGCGCAGCGCTTCGGTGGGGGTGGATGGAGACGACGACGTGCGAACGACCATTCGCGACATCCCTTCGCTAGTACGAACTAGATCAGGTTCGACGGGTGTGTTCTCAGCCCTGGCGGGCACCCCGTGTCACTGCCTGGCACGCTAGCAGGTCGTCGGCCTCCGGATGCCGTGGTTCGTTCGCCGCGCTTCAGTCGTCGCGTGAGCCCGCGGCGGCGTTCTCGGAACGCGGTGCGGTCTCGTCGTCGTCCTCGAGACGCGGTGCGATGGGGCCGCCGAGGCCGCGTCGCTCGTCGCGGCGATCGGAGCGTGAGCCCGATCCCATGCCCCCGGCGCCTCGGCTGCCGGCGGCGCCGGCCGTGCCGCCGGCAGCCGTGCCGCCGGCTCCACCGGTGGAGGCCGAGGTTCCGGCTCCGCGGCTGCCCGCCGCGGCGGCGTTCGCGCCGGTTCCGGACGTACCCGTGCCGCCTGTGGCACCGCCGACCAGGGAGCCGGTGCCCGAGCGTGCGCCGAGTCCGGCACCGGTGGTCGAGGCGCCGCTCTTGCCCAGGAGGCCCCCGCTGCCGCTGATCGGGCGTCCGGCAGCCGCGGTGCTCGCGCCCCTTCCAGAGCTCAACCGGCTCAGCGCGGCGGCGCCACCGCCCCCTGCGATCAGTCCCGCCGAGAGGCCCGAGCCGAGGCCTGCGCCTCCGCCGGAGATGCCACCACCGGGGAAGGAACCCCCGATCGAGCCGGGGCCGGAGATGTATCCGGGCAGGGTGCCGATGCCGGAGATGGAGCCGTCCGGCGTTGGCGGGGTGTAGTGCGGGGGGACGAGGCTGAGGTCGAGACCGGGACCACCATCATGGGATGTACCGGGCTCGGGAATGAGGTGGGGCGGGATGGGGGTGGGCAGTGGGTAGCCCTCGTCCGGGTCGGGGTTGCGCGGGACGGGGATGCTCTGTCCACCTCCGCCTCCACCGCCGGTTTGCCAGCGGCTGTCCGTCCCTTCCGAGCTTCGAGTTGCGTCGGACGGGGGGTCCTCCTCGGTGAATTCGCGGGGACCCGCGGTGAAGGATGCCACGGGCGGGGCGGGCGGTGCCATGCTGTTCATCGTCTGGCTGATGGACGTGAAATCGGCCTTCGCTTGCTCCTCGCGTCGTTGAGCGAGGAAACCGTTGAGGGCCTGCACAGCGCCCTCGCCCGCGATCAGAGAGATCGGTCCGAGGAGCAGGGTCGTGCCGACCGCCGCTCCGCGAACGGCGAACTCCTGACCGGGCGACAGCGCCTCGTCCGGAAGAGCTGCGAGCTTCTCGCGCGCCGCCTGTCGAAGGCCGTTCGCCTGGTTCAGGGCGTCCGCCAGCGTTCCCTCCAGGTACGCCATTTGCTCGCCGATGGTCTTCGCACCGGCGCGGAACATCTTCTCCGCAGCTCCTGCCGCGTCACCCTCGATGCCGGGAAGATCTGCGGCAGCAGCCACAGCATCTCGAAGCGTGGCTAGCTTTTCGACCAAGTTCACAGACGCGGGGACGTCGAACGGGTCTCCAGCTTCGGCCAGGTTTGTCAGAGCCCGCTCATACGGACCGGTCATGAGCATCTCCATTTCGACGGTTCTTACGAGATATCAGGACCGTGACGACCGCCCCGGCCGCTACAACGATGCCGACCACGATCCCGATAACGGTCGGGAGCGCGGATGAGGACGGCATCGCTCTCTGCGCTGCGTCTTCGTCACCACGAGGTTGTGGGAGGTCCGACGAGTTTGCCGTCGGCGTCTCTTCTACGGGGAAAGCGAACCCGCGCGCGGCAGCTGCCTGAAGCTGTTCGTCGGTTGGCTTCGTGCGCCCGTCATTGATCAGGAGGTTCTCGTCCGGGTAGGTTGTGGGGTCCGTCGCCAGAAGCCGTGCGGGCCACGCGAGCCCGTACCCAAATCCACTGGCCGCGTCGTTCACAAGGTCGTGAGCTTTGTTCCCAGTGTTTCGCAGAAGCCCCTGCACCAGTTGATCGGGCGTGGCGGTCGTATATCGCTGTTTCGCCAGCGCGAGCATGCCCGCGACAAGTGGGGCAGCGAAGGAAGAACCCGACGCGACCCCGCCCGTTCCCCAGCCAGCTCGACCACTGCCCACGGTCCCGACGTGCTCGCCGGGCGCGACGAGCGTGGTCCCCTGGAAGACGAACGGCTTCGCGTCTGTGGAAGGAAGCTGGCCTTGCTCGTCTACGGCCGATGCCACAATGACGCCTCGATACTCGCGTAGCCCTGTCGCCGAGGTCGTGTTGGGATTTGGTCCCGACCCCACGAGAATCACACCTTTCGCTATGGCGTTGGCGATGACGTCGGAGTCGGACGATGATGTGCCACCCGCGATGGAGCTGATGACGATGTCCGCGCCGTCGTCGATGGCGCGTTGCACTCCCAGCCCCAGCGGGGTCAGTTGCCCCCCATGCTCGGCGGCGGTGCACTGGTCGGAATCAGTCTCAGTGCCATAGCTGAAGAACGTGACAGCTGCATCCGGTGCAATACCGCGCACTCCATCGGGCCCGGTGCCGTTCCCGATGATCTGCGCAACGACGGTGGTGCCGTGGATGGCGTCTTCTGTCGGATCGGTCGTCGTCGAGGAGGACGATTCAGCGCACAACGGCCGCGGGTCGACGACCAAGTTGCGGCCCTCGAAGACGGGGAGATTGGGGTTGATATTGGCGTCGATGACGGCGATCTTCGCGCCGGCGCCTGTCCACCCTTCGGTGTGAATGGCCGCCATGCCATAGGCGTCGTACCACCAGTTGTCCTCGGGTGCTGCGCTGGCAGCGAGCGAGGGGGCGAGGGCCAGGGCGGCTGAGACGGCGACAGCAGTGACGCCGCGGACCCACCGATTGCGTGGCAATGTGTTGCCGGTCACGCGCCGAACCCCGAACGCGCATCCGATGATGAATCCGCGGACGTCGGGGGTGTGGAGGGGGCGGAGGTTGCGGAGCCGGACGATGTGGGGGGAGGGCTGCTCGCGATGTCGTCGATCAACGCCGTCATCTCGCGCGCTTTGCTGTCGCTGATTTGGTCGTGATCTTGAAGCATGACGACCGCCTGTGCGAGCGCGTCGGCATTGCGCAGGGCGAACTCACGGACCTCCTGCACTCGTGCAGCGATCTCCTCAGCGACGCTCTCTAGCTTCTTCGTATACGCCTCGGGAGCGTCCTCTTCGCGGTTGCCGTGAACGACGGTGATCGCCGCATCGTTGGGCAGGTCGTCGCTCGCCTGTCGGATCCGCGAGACGTGGTAGTCGCTCACTCCGTCGTCGACTCGGATCATTCCGACCATGTCCAGGTTCCTCTCGCGCGTGGCACGAACGGGGCCCGACCACTGGCGAGAGCGTCGCCCCCCGGTTTCGCTTGCGACTCTATAATCGCGCATCCGCGGGAACGTGCAAGTCGGTTATCCACAACCGCCGACGCCCTCGCGGGGCCCGGTCTAGCCGGGCGTCAGCTTTGACCCCGGTATCTGCGGTCTCGCCCGACCTGCTCCCCAGAGAGCAGCGGTTCCGCCGTGCAAGCCGCGCCTCGGGAGCGGGCTATCCGACGCGGTCAGCCTCGGGAGCGGGCTACCGGACGCGGTCAATAGCGCGCAGAGAACCCGCCGTCTGCATGCAATAGCTGACCGCTGATCCAGCGACCCTCGTCGGAGAGGAGGAAGGCCGTGACACGCGCGATGTCGTGGGGTGTTCCGAGCCGACCCAGGGGATGGTGTGCGGGCAGCTGGTCGCGGGTGGGGCCGTCCATCCATCCCGTGTCTATGGGACCCGGATTCACGACGTTCGCGGAGATACGTAGCGGACCGAGTTCGCGTGCGGCCGAGATGACGATCCGATCGAGAGCCCCTTTCGAGGCGCCGTAGGGCAGATTGCCGGTGGTGTGATCGCTCGTGAAAGCGATGATCGCCCCACCGGTGGCGTCGACCTGTCGGGCGAACGCGGCGATCATCAGGAGAGACGCGCGGGCGTTCACTGCGGTATGGCGATCGAAACTCTCGGCAGTGGTGTTGAGAATGCCGGATTCGATGTCGTGAGCATGGCTCAGCACCAACGCCTGTATCGGCCCGCGGTCGCTCGACACGCGCTCGACGAGACGTGTGGGGCCCGAGGTGCTTGCGAGATCACACGGGTAGTCGCCGTCGACAAGGTCGCTCGTTACGACGTCCCATCAGTCGTTTCTGAGCCGGGGCACGATACCCGCGGCGATGCTGTCAGCTCGCGCTGCTCCGGTTACCAAAGCGAGAGGCATGGGGCCGAGCGTAACGGCCATGCAATCCCATGCCCGCGCGCAGATTGAGCTCGTCGGGCTCGCGATGGCGCGTCAGAAAGGTGGGGGCATCCCATCATCGTCGGGGTCGGGTGGGGGCGGGTCATCGGGGAGGAATCGGACGGCGGGGGAATAGGGGAGGGGCTCGTCGGCGTAGGTGCGACCGGTCGGGCTGGTCCAGTGGAGGATCCCGCCGGGATGCTGTGTCACGGTCCACCGGGTGAACTGCTTCTGAGTGTGGTGGCGTTGGCAGAGGTGGGCGAGATTGGCGACGTCGGTGGGGCCGCCGAGCGCGTAGTCGCGGGTGTGGTCGACTTCGCAGCGGATGGCGGGGACGGTGCAGCCGGGCCAACGGCAGTGGCGGTCGCGGGCGCGGACGTGACGGTCTAGGGCGGTGGTGCGCTGGTAGGTGTCGGTGTGCAGGACCGCCCCGGTGATCGGATGAGTGACGACCCGGTCCCAGGGGACGGTGGTGGCATCAGCCAAGGTTCGGGCTGTTTCGGCGTCGATGGGGCCATGTCCGATGAGCTCGGCGGGGTCGTAGTTCTCGCGGTCGGGCGTCAACATCGTCAGCGCGGGCACGATGACTTGCACGCGGGCGCGGATGGCGCCGAGGGTGCCGGGGCCGTCGTCGGTGCGGGTGGGGTCGGCTCCGGGGGAGCCGGTGAGGAGCAGGTCGGCGAGGATGTCGGCCCGTAGCTGCGCGGTCGTGCGCTCATCGGCTGACGCGTCGGGGCCGTCGAGGCGGTGATCGATCAGGGCGCGGGCCTGGTGGGTGAGTCGGTCGTAGATGCCGACCGCCAGGACCGTGGGAAGGGTCGCGACGAGGTCCGACATCCCGTCGTGCCCGGTGGTGATGCGCACGCAACGGGTGTCGCGGCCGCGGCGGTGGCGTTCAGTGAGGGTGGTGGGATGCAGTCGTTCGGCGAGGACGGCGAGGCGCGAACGCAGCCGGCCCGGGCTAAGACCCTCGGCGGTGGTGACCGCGAGCGCATCGAACTCAGCCCGTACGTCGACCGGGAGAGGGGAGCCGATGTCGAGGATCACCCCCACGTGGGCGCGGGTGAGGACCCCGCCTTCCCAGGCGGAGAGCGTCTCGGGGTAGTCGTCGACGAGGGCCATGGCGCGACCGATCTGGGTCTGCACGGTGCGGTCGGAGATGTTCTCTGCCGCGGCGATCTCGGATGCCACCTCGCGCAGGGCGAGCTCTGCGGCGCGGGAAGACGCGCAGAGGCCTGCCATCACGTCGAGGGCGAGGTGACCGGCTTCGGCGAGGGCGCGGGTGCGGGCTGCTTCGGCGTGGGCGACTGCGGCGCTGGCGCGTCGGACCTCGTCGACGAGGGTCGACAGGAGGCGTGGCCTGCCGGGGTTCGTCGGAGAGGTGTCATCGTGCATGTGTGCATGCTAACGGTGACCTCCGACATCGAAGTGTGTAGAAAATCCCAGATGGGGATAACTTCTTGGGTTGCCCGCCTGGGGAGGAGCGTGGTCCGGCGAAGCGGGCCGGGCTGTCGAGGAAGCGTGCGATGTAGACCGCCTCGACTGGTGTTCACGACAGGCTCATCAACCTCGTGGGAGCGCCTCGATCGGTGGCCCCGACGACCCCAACCGCCCCGGGTGAAAGCGGGTGGCGGACGGGGCGTGACTGGCCGTTCCGACGGATTCAGCCACTGGGTACGAAAGCGACCGTCGGCTCCGCGTAGCCAGCGCCGCACCACGGCGCGTGGCCCCCATCGATCGCGCAGCACCGCCCGTACGAGCTCGATCGTCTTCTCGGACGTCACCCCGACGTGTCGCACCGCAGCGCGTCTGTCGCCCCCACCGATTGCGCAGCACCGCCCGCACGAGCTCAAGCGCCTTCTCGGGCGTCACCCCGAGATGCCGTAGCGCAGCGCGTCTGCCGCCCCCAGCGATCTCGCAGCACCGCCCGTACGAGCTCGATCGCCTTCTCGGACGTCACCCCGACGTGCCGCACCGCAGCACGTCTGTCGCCCCCACCGATCGCGCAGCACCGCCCGCACGAGCTCGATCGCGCGCTCGGACATCACCCCGAGGCGGCGCACCGCAGCCCATCGGTCGCGCTCAACGGTCCCGCAGCGCCGCCCGTACGAGCTCGACCGCGTCGTCCGCCGACACCCCGAGGCGCCGCACGGTCTCGACGTATGTGCGCGCGGCGCCGGCGGCTCGAGCGGATGCCGCGTCGGCCCCCTTCACGAACGTGCCGGCACGACCGCGGGTTTCGACGTACCCCGCCTCCTCGAGCTCCCGGTACGTGCGCGCCACCGTGTTGGCGGCGAGGCCGAGCTCGGTCGCGAGCGCTCGCACCGGCGGCAGCCGCGTCCCCGCGACGAGCTCGCCGGCCTCGATCTGCGCGATGACCTGCGCCCGTACCTGCTCGAACGGCGGCGTCGAGGAGGTGGCATCCACGGAGAGTCTCATGGCTCAGTCGTTCAGACCGAAGAGGTCGAGCGGGTGTGTGAGGCGCCACCAGGGGCTCGGCGGCTCGATCTCGCCGGTGAGCTTCACATCGACCGTGTCGGCGTCGACCGGTCCGGTCGCGGTCAGCGTCCCCACGGTCGAGCCCGCCGTGGTGGTGTCGCCGAGGCTGAAGGTCGTCGAGGTCTGCGCCGCACCGCCGTTCCACAGCACGACCGTGGCGTCGGACTCCGTCACGAGATCGATGTCGGGACCCCACAGCGTCTCGGCCTTGCCCACCAGTGTGCCGGCCGGCACCGACGGCTTCGGCTGCAGCTCCTGCTCGATGCGGGCGAAGAGATCGCGTGCCGCCTGATTACGGCTGTCGGGGCCGGGCTGACCGAGCACGGCGGCGTACGCGCGCACGGTGGCGGTGCCCACGGTGATGTCCTTCGCCACCAGCAGGTTCCACGCATCGAGCGTGCCCGTCTTCACCCCGATCACTCCGGGGTCGGCCAGCAGCGCGTTGCCGTTCTTGAACGTGCCGGCTCCGGGCAGGGTCAGCTCCGGGGTGCGCACGATCTCGGCGATCACGGGATTGGCGAGCGCCCGCTCGGCCAGTGCGATGAGCGCGGCCGGGGTGGCGGTGTTGCCGGCTTCGATCCCGGTGGGGTTCACGATCGTAATGCCCTCGATGCCCCGCTCCGCGAGGTACTGGGTCGCGGCGGCCGCGAACTCGGCATCCGTCCCGAAGAGGTCTGTCGACAGGCGCTGCGCGTAGTTGTTGGCGGAGGCGATGAGCATGCCCTGCAGCATCTGCAGCTGGGTGAGGCTGCCGTCGACGGGAACGTCGAGCGACGACTCCCCGCGGGCCCGGTACTGCCAGTAGTCCGCGCTGTCGGCCTGCGTGAAGGTGTAGCTCTTGCCCTGTTCTCCCGGGGCGAGCGGCAGTCGATCGAGAACGACGAGTGCCGTGACGACCTTGGTGATGCTCGCGATCGATTCGGGAGCGCTGGCCGACGACGACAGCGTGTCGGGGATTCCGTCGAGCGCGATCGCCGCTTCGCCCTCGGCGGGCCACGCCGGAACCGCCGCCGGAGCAGCGATCGGCTGCACGGCGACCGCCCGGGTCGTCGGCATGACGGCATTCAGCGGCCAGAGCAGCGTCGTCGCGGCGTAGGCGGCGATGATCAGCACGAAGAGCAGCGTGGGGATGATCGTTCCGGGGCGCAGCACCGGCCGACGCGCACCCGCGAGCAGGTCGACCGAGCGCGAGGTGGCCCCCGAGACGACGAACGTCGGGGTCGGTCGCGGGGCTCCCGCTTCGTCGGGATCGACCCAGAGCAGCGCCCCGAGCGCGACCGGCAAAGGCGTGGCGCGAGCCTCACCGGAGGAGACCTCGGATGCCGGGGGCTCGCCCACCGCGGCATCCGCCACCGCGCCACCCTGCTCCGCCTCCCCCGACCGCAGGGCAGGGGACGTGGCATCCGGAAGCTCGAGGGCGGGGCCGAGCTCGCCCGTCGTCGACAGAGCGGGGCCGAAGTCGCCGGAGGTCGCCGCGCGAGGCGAGGAGTCCTGGGCACGCAGCGCACGCCGTGAGGCCGGGGTCTGCTCGTGCACCCGCCCACGCTACCCCGCGACACCCCTCTATACTCATCACGACAACCACGGGAGTCCGGTGAGCCGGGCTGAGAGGAAGCGAATCCACGCTTCGACCGTCGAACCTGATCCGGATCATGCCGGCGCAGGGAGGAGAGAAATGCACACGTCCACGTCTGCCCCCGCGAACCGTTCATCGGTCGCCGCGACGAACCGCTTCTCGTGGCGCGTCGTCGACATCGTCGTCGCCGCCGTCCTGGGTGTTGCGATCGGCCTGCTCTTCTGGGGCTGGAACACCGTCGGCGGCCTCTGGTTCACCGCGATGGACGGCCTCACCCCGGGTCTCGGCGGGATCGCCGTCGGCATCTGGCTGATCGGCGGCGTCATCGGCGGCCTCGTCATCCGCAAGCCCGGGGCGGCGCTGCTCGTCGAGCTGATCGCGGCGATCGTGTCGGCGCTCATCGGCAACGTGTGGGGCGTGACCACGATCTTCTCGGGCCTGGCCCAGGGTCTCGGCGCCGAGCTGATCTTCCTCGCCTTCCTCTACATGCGTTTCACGCTGCCCGTCGCGATGCTCGCGGGTGTCGGCGCCGGTGTCGGGGCCTGGGTGCTGGAGCTGTTCCTCACGCCCAACATCGTGAAGTCGCTCGAGTTCAACCTCATCTACCTCGGTACCCTCGCCGTCTCGGGTGCCCTGCTGGCCGGTCTCGTCGGCTGGCTGCTCGTGCGCGCCCTCGCCGCCACCGGGGCGCTCAGCCGCTTCGCCGCGGGCCGGGAAGCGCGTCGCGACGTCTGATGCGGGGCCCCGCACGCGTCGACGTCGAGGGCTGGGGCTGGCGCTACGCCGGTCGGAGGCTGCCCGCCACGCGCGAGGTCGATCTCGTCATCGAGCCCGGAGAGCGCGTGCTGCTGCTCGGGGCCTCGGGAGCCGGCAAGTCGACCCTGCTCGCGGGGCTGGCGGGTCTGCTCGGCGGCGCCGACGAGGGTGAGGTCAGCGGCCGGATCCTCGTCGACGGGGGCGCGCCCGAGGCTCAGCGCGGGCGCATCGGCCTTGTGCTGCAGGACCCCGAGGCGGGCATCGTGCTGTCGAAAGTGGGCGACGACGTCGCTTTCGGCTGCGAGAACCTCGGTGTCCCGGCTGTCGAGATCCCGACGCGGGTGGCGGAGGCCCTGGCATCCGTGGGGCTCGCCGTCCCCCTCGACCGCCCCACGAAGGCGCTGTCGGGTGGGCAGAAGCAGCGTCTGGCCCTGGCGGGGGTTCTGGCGATGCGACCGGGACTGCTGCTCCTCGACGAACCCACCGCCAATCTCGACCCCGAGGGCGTCGCCGAAGTCCGCCGCGCCGTAGAACGGGTCGTCGCGCGCGAGGGCACCACCCTCGTGCTCATCGAGCACCGCACCGCCGTCTGGGCCGACCTGATGACCCGCGTCGTCGTCCTCGCTCCGGGTGGTGGCGTGCTCGCCGACGGCCCTCCCGACCGCGTCTTCGCCGAGCACGGCGAGGCGCTCGCCGCGGCGGGGGTGTGGGTGCCGCAACGCCCGGTCGACCTTCCCGTACTCGAGCCCGCCTCGACACCGGATGCCGTTCTGCGGGCGTCCGCGCTGTCGACCGGGCGTGAGAGGCACACGGTCGTCGCGTCCGGGCTCGACCTCGCCCTTCCGCGCGGTGCCGGAACCGTGATCACGGGACCGAACGGCGGGGGAAAGTCCACCCTCGCGCTGACCCTCGCGGGGCTCCTCCCCGAACTCGCGGGCGAGGTCGTCGCCGCCGAGGAGCTCTCGGCGCGCGGGGGTCGCCGCCCCTCTCGCTGGAGGTCGACGGAGCTGCTGACCCGCATCGGCACGGTCTTCCAGGAGCCCGAGCACCAGTTCCTCGCCTCGACCCTGCGCGACGAGCTCGCCGTCGGACCCCGCGCTCTGCGCAAGGCACCGGCCGAGGTCGACCGCATCGTCGACGAACTGCTGGAGCGTCTCGATCTGGCATCCCTCGCGCTTGCGAACCCGTTCACGCTGTCGGGAGGCCAGAAGAGACGACTGTCGGTGGCCACGGTGCTCGCCGCCTCTCCCGCCGTCCTCGTTCTCGATGAGCCGACCTTCGGCCAGGACCGTCGCGGTTGGATCGAGCTCGTCGCCTTGCTCCAGCGGGAGATCGAGCGCGGGCGCACGGTCGTCGCCGTCACCCACGATGCGGACGTGGTTCGTCACCTCGGGCAGCACCGCATCCGGCTGGGGGACGCCGCGTGACCGCCCTCGCCGTCGAACGCCCGCGGACGGCCTGGCTCGACGGGGTGAACCCCGTGACCAAGGTGGCGATGGTGCTCGTGCTCGCGGTTCCCCTGCTGGTCTCGATCGACGCGGTGAGCGCGGGGACGGCCCTGATCCTCGAGCTGCTGTGCGTACCGCTGACGGGGGTGGCCTACGGAACCGTCCTGAGACGTCTGGTGCCGGTGATCGTCTTCGCCCCCGTCGCCGCGGTGAGCATGTTGCTTTACGCCCGGCCGGGCGGAACCGTCTACGGCACCTTCCTCTTCGCCACGGTCAGCGACGACTCCATCGCCCTGTCGCTGGCCGTACTGGTGCGCGTCGTGGCCTTGGCCATGCCGATCATCCTGCTCTTCGCCCGCACCGACCCCACCGAGCTCGCCGACGCCCTCGCGCAGGTGGCGAAGCTGCCCAGCCGTTTCGTGCTGGGGGTGCTCGCGGGTGCCCGCACGGTCGGGCTGTTCGTCGACGACTGGCGCACGATGAGCCTCGCCCGCCGCGCCCGGGGCCTGGGCGACCGCGGGGCGATCCGGCGTTTCTTCTCGATGGCGTTCGTGCTGCTCGTCTTCGCCGTGCGTCGCGGCACGAAACTGGCCACCGCGATGGAAGCCCGCGGGTTCGGGGCCGACATCGAACGGACGTGGGCGCGTCCGTCGACACTCTCGTCTCGGGATGCCGTGGCCCTGGGCGCCTCGGTCGCGCTCATCGTCGTCGCCCTCGCGGCGGCGGTGCTGTCGGGGGCGTTCCGGGTGGTGGGGACGTAGGTCCCCGCCGGGGTGCCGATGACGTCGCGAGGGTGGGCGACGACGCGGTGCGTCGTGGGCTCTCGACGCGGAGCGGACGGCTCAGAAGACGTACTCGAAGCAGAGCGAGCGCGGCATGGTCTCGAGATACGGCTCGTATACGGGGATCGGCGTGAACCCCGCGGCGGCGTACACGCGCAGCGACTCGGGCTGCATGCGCCCGCTCTGCAGGATGACGCGTCGTGCGCCAGCGCGTCGGGCCAGGTCGACGACCTCGGCGGTGAGCGCCGAGCCGATGCCGCGTCGACGGCCCGCGGGCACGACGACGAGGCGTTTGAGCTCCCATTCGTCGCCCAGGCGGCGCAGGATGACGTGCCCGAGCGGGGTGTCGTCCGCGTCGATCGCCAAGAGGGTGGCGACGACCTGCTCGGCGTGGACGGCGAGCGCCTCGGCGCGCTTCGCGGCGACCTCGGGGGAGTCCTCGGCATCGGCGTCGCGATACCGCTCGTCGAGGTCGGCGTCCAAGACGCCTCGGAGCGCCACGGCGCGGGGGTCGTCGACATCCACCCTGTCGATGCGGAAACCGGGGAGATTCACCCGTCGAGCCTAGGCGTGCGCGGGAACCACGCGGTGCGGAGGGACGGTACGGCGTGGAGCAGGACGTTCGGATCCTGGGGAAAAGGAATGCGCGCCGGAGACGAACGGTTCCGACATCGACAGAATGAGCACGGGGGATGCCATGGGATTGTCGTTCGGGATACTCGCGGTGAGTGTGGCCGTCGCGGGCGCCGTGATGTTCGTCGCCATGCCGCGCTGCGGAACCCCGGGCCCCACGACGCTCTTCTTGCGGTTCGCCGCCGTCGCGGGGGTGACGGCGGCCGGTTCCAGCGCGATGTACTTCATCTACGGCGCGGGCGGTGGCATCCTGACCCTCGTTCTCGGGGACGTGGGGATGATACTCGCGCCCGCCCTGCTCATCATCGCGCTGAGAGCCCTCGAGGGGCGGCGCGCGCGGAGGATCTCGGCGGTGATTCTCGCCCTCGTGCTCGTCGTCGCCGTGGTGACCGCCACGGTGCCGCTCCCGAACTCTCTCGCGGTGAAGGCCGTCGCCCTCGCCACCACCTGCGGCGCGTGCGCCTGGGCCGCCGCCCACTCTCGTGTCGAGCCCTTCGGCCCCCTTCGCGTGATCGCGCTGGCGACCGCTCTGTTCGCCGTCTATTCGCTGTCGCGTGCGATGGTGGGCGTCGTCATCGGCTGGGACTCGCCGCTGTATCGCTACGCCTTCTCATTCGCCCCCGCGACGATCCTCGGCGCTCTCGCCGTCGTCGCGATCGGTGCGGCGGTGGTGCGCGTGCGTTTCGGTCCGCGCGTCGAGACGGAGCCCGTGCACTGTCCGGCGGGGGCGACGGTCGTCGTGGGCGATTGGAACCTGGCATCCGCCGCCTATGGTCCCGATCGCATGCGGGGGCTCGTCGCCGACCTGCGCTCCGCCGCACGCGATCTCGATCCCGGCGCCGCCGACGTGCCCCGCGGGACCGAGACCATGGTGCCCGATGCGGTCTCGGCGCTCGGCGCACGCCTGCGGAACGTCTACGGGTGGGAGCCCGAGCAGACCATCCTGCTCGTGGACGGCACCGCCACCGGGGCGATCCGCACGCAGCGGGGGCGCTCCGCGAGGAGGAAGAGAGGCTCGTCGCGGTCCTGAGTCTCGACTAAAGTGATACTCGGTTTCAGCTTTCGAAGGAGAACGCATGGATATCGCAGGAGCATCCGCCCTCGTCACCGGCGGTGCCTCGGGACTCGGTCTCGCTACCGCGCGCCGGCTCACGGAGGCCGGAGCCCGTGTCACCGTCGTCGACCTGCCGTCGTCGAACGGCGCCGCGATCGCCGAGGAGCTGGGCGGGTCCTTCGCCGCCGCCGATGTGACCGATGCCGAGCAGATCGCCGCCGCGGCAGCTCTCGCCGCCGAGGCCGGGCCCCTACGCGTCGTCGTGAACTGCGCGGGGATCGCCCCACCGGCCAAGGTGCTCGATCGCGACGGTGCCCCTTCTTCTCTGCAGGATTTCGAGCGCGTCATCCGCGTCAACCTCATCGGCACCTACAACGTCATCGCGCAGGCGTCCGCCGTCATGGCGAAGACCCAACCGACCGGGGGCGGCGACCGCGGCGTCATCGTGAACACCGCGAGCGTCGCGGCCTTCGACGGACAGATCGGTCAGCCCGCGTACTCGGCGAGCAAGGGCGGCGTGCACGCCATGACGCTCCCCATCGCCCGTGAGCTCGCGCGCCACGGCATCCGGGTCGTGACCATCGCCCCCGGCATCATGGAGACGCCGATGCTCAAGGGCCTGCCACAGGCGGCGCAGGACTCCCTCGGGCAGCAGGTGCCCTACCCGTCGCGCCTCGGCGCCCCCGACGAGTACGCGCGCCTCGTGCTCGCGATCGCCGACAACGGCTACCTCAACGGCGAGACCATCCGACTCGACGGCGCGATCAGAATGGCACCGAAATGACCGACGGCATCCTGCTCCACATCGAGGACGGGCTCGCCCGCGTCACCTTCGACCGCCCCGCCTCGCTCAACGCGATGGACTTCCCCATGGCCGCGCGCTGGCGAGAGGTCGCGCACGAGGTCACCTCCGACCCCTCCGTCGGAGCGGTGATCCTGGATGCCACGGGCCCCGCGTTCTGCGCGGGAGGCGACGTGGTGGCCATGGCGACTACCGGTTCGTCGGGCGCCGAGGTGACCGAGACCGCTCGGGCGATCCACGACGGTATCCGCACCTTCGCCGAAGCGCCGCTGCCGATGGTCGCCGCCGTCCAGGGCGCGGTCGCCGGCGGCGGACTCGGGCTCATGCTGACCGCCGACTACGTCGTCGCGAGCGAGAACGCCCGCTTCGTCAGCCGCTACGCCAACATCGGGCTGACGCCCGACCTGGGTGTGTCCACTCTGCTCCCCGCCGCGATCGGCCAGCGTCGCGCGCTGCAGCTGCTGCTGCAGGACCGCATGCTCGATGCCGCGGAGGCCCGGGAGTGGGGTCTGGTGGCCGAGGTCGTGGCATCCGAAGCGCTGAGCACCCGCGTCGAGGAGATCGCGCGCTTCTGGCTCGACGGCGCGACCGCGGCGTTCGGGCAGGCGACGCGGTTGGTGCGCGTGGGCGCCGGACGGTCGTTCGGTGAGAACCTCGACGACGAGGCCGCCACCATCGGCGCCGCCTTCGATACCCCCGAGGCGCAGGCGCGGGTTGCCGCGTTCGCCGCCGCCTCCACGAAAGGACGCTCGTGACGCTCTCGGGAAAGACCATCCTCATGTCGGGCGGGAGCCGCGGGATCGGCCTCGCCATCGCGCTGCGCGCCGCCCGCGACGGCGCGAACATCGCGATGCTCGCCAAGACCGACACCCCGCACCCGAAGCTCCCCGGCACCGTGCACACCGCCGCGGAGGAGATCCGCGCGGCCGGCGGGCAGGCGCTGCCGATCGTGGGCGACGTCCGCGACGAAGCCTCGATCACCGAGGCGGTTCTTCGCACCGTGGGCGAGTTCGGCGGGATCGACATCGTCGTCAACAACGCCAGCGTGATCGATCTGTCGGGCTCGTTGGACCTCGCGACCAAGAAGTACGACCTCATGCAGGACGTCAACGTGCGCGGGACGTTCCTGCTGTCCCGGGCCGCGGTGCCCCAGCTGAAGGATGCCGAGAACCCCCACATCCTCTCGCTGTCGCCGCCGCTGAACGCCACGCCCAAGTGGCTCGGCGCGCACACGGGCTACAGCCTCGCGAAGTTCGGCATGACGATGGCGACCCTCGGCCTGGCGTCGGAGTTCGCGAGCGACGGGATCGCCGCGAACACTCTCTGGCCGCGCACGACGATCGCGACCGCGGCTGTGCAGAACGTCATCGGCGGCGACCGCCTCATGGCCGTCTCGCGCACGCCCGAGATCTACGCGGACGCCGCGTACGAGGTGCTGTGCGCTCCGTCGCGCGAGGTGACCGGGCAGACGCTGATCGTCGAGGACGTGCTCGAGCGCGCCGGAGTCACCGACTTCGGCAAGTACGCCGCCGTGCCGGGGACCCCGGACACGGCGCTGTACCCGGACATCTTCCTCGATTGATCGCGGGGTCATCCCCCGCATAAACGCCGTTCGCGCGCAGAAACGCGCTGTGCTCGTGTTTGCGTGAGCTGATCGCGTTTCTGCGCGCGTGAGGGCGGCCGGAGGAGCGAGTCAGCCCCGCGGGCGGAGGAGGCGGGGCGATCTCGGGGAGGTGAGCCGGACTCAGATCAGGCCCAGGTCCTCGAACGCATTGTGCACGCCGTCGTCGAGCACCGCCGTCGTCACCCGACCGGCGAGGCGCTGCAACTCGGCGGGGGCGTTGCCCATCGCGACGGGGGTGCCGACGACCTCGAACATCTCGACGTCGTTCCAGCTGTCGCCGATGCCGATGGCATCCGCCGCCGACAGGCCCAGCTGGGAGAGCACCGCGGTGATCGCGGAGCCCTTGGTGACGCCGGCCTGACCGATCTCGCCGTTCGAGCCGCCGGGAAGGGGGATCGAACCCGGGATGACGTGGAAGTCTTCGCCCAACTCCGCCGCCGCGTGGGCGACGGTGTCGGTCGAGGGGCTGACGAACACGGCCTTGGCGACGGCGTCGCGGTCGACCTCGGACACCGGGCGGGGCTCGCGCCACAGCGGTTGTTCGGGCGGAAGGCCCTGCGCCTCGAGCTCTGCCGCGCGATGCTCGTGGCGCTCGCGCCGGTACTCCGTCATCACGGGGCCCATCCCGGGGCTCGCGTACACCCCGCCGTGCGTCTGGAGGAAGTAGTGGATGCCGTGGGCTTCGAAGTACCGCTCGAGCTCCTCGACGGCCCCGCGGGGCATGGGGCGTTCGACGATGGGGGCGTCTTCGCCGGGATCGCCGCCGCGGGTCGCGTACGCACCCCCGTTCGTGATCGCGCCGTCGAAGCCGATGGCCAGCACCTCGGGGTGGATGTCTCCTGCGGAGCGACCGGTGCAGAGCCACACGAGATGGCCGTTCTCGCGCGCCGTGCGCACGGCGGTCACCGTCGAGGGCGCGATCACCGAGCCGTGCTCGAGGATCGTTCCGTCGACGTCGAGGAAGGCGATGCGGGTCATGTGCACTCCAAGGGGGATCGGTCCCGGACCGTGGGGAGCCGGGGCGATCTGGCAGGGGGCTGAACGTCGAGGCGGTGTCGTCGTCACGGTCGACGGTGTGAAAACCGTATCGCGACCCCGCTCGAGCGGCGCGGCGCATGCCGTCCGCACGATCGCGGTCGGCGGCCCCGCCCGGACTCCCTCCGGTTTGTCTCGCGTCGTGCGGGCTCGCCGGCTCTCCGCGCGCCCAGCCGCGGCGCAGATGCGCCCGGTACCCTGGAAACCATGACTGATCAGCCCCCCGTGCGCACGACGACGCCCCGCCCGGTGCGCCCCGAGGGAGCCCCGGCGAACACCGGCATCCGCCAGGTGCGCCCCAAGACCGAAGGATGGCAGCAGGCCAAGGACGAGACCGGTCGTCCGCTGCTGCAGTTCGCCAGCCCCAAGCGCGGCAAGCCGCCGGTGCACCTCGCCGACCTCACGCACGACGAGCGCATCGCCAAGCTCAAGGAGCTCGGCCTCCCCGGCTTCCGCGCGAAGCAGCTCGAGAAGCACTACTTCACCCACTACACCTCCGACCCGGCCGACATGACCGATCTGCCGGCATCCGGTCGCGAAGAGCTCGTCGCCGGAATGCTGCCGCCGCTGCTCACCGAGGTGCGCCGGCTCGAGACCGACCGCGGCGACACCATCAAGTTCCTCTGGAAGCTGCACGACGGCGCGCTCGTGGAGTCCGTTCTCATGCGCTACCCCGGGCGCATCACGCTGTGCGTGTCGAGCCAGGCGGGGTGCGGCATGAACTGCCCGTTCTGCGCCACCGGCCAGGCGGGACTGACCCGCAACATGTCGGCGGCCGAGATCGTCGAGCAGATCGTGCGCGCCAACGCCCTCATCGCCGCCGGCGGCCTGGGCGGCAAGAAGAGCTCTGACCACTCGCTCGACCGTGTGTCGAACATCGTCTTCATGGGCATGGGTGAGCCGCTCGCCAACTATGCCCGCGTCATGCAGGCCGTGCGCGTCATGGTCGACAAAGACCACGGGCTCGGCATGAGCGCCCGCGGCATCACGGTGTCGACCGTCGGTCTCGTGCCCGCGATCAAGAAGCTCGCCGACGAGGACATCCCGGTGACCTTCGCGCTGTCGCTGCACGCGCCCGACGACCACCTGCGCGACGAGCTCATCCCGGTGAACTCGAAGTGGAAGGTCGACGAGGCCCTGGATGCCGCGCGCGCCTACTTCGACAAGACCGGGCGCCGCGTGTCGATCGAATACGCCCTGATCAAAGACATGAACGACCACGCCTGGCGTGCCGATCTGCTGGCCGACAAGCTCAACGCCCGCGGCCGGGGCTGGGTGCACGTGAACCCGATCCCGCTGAACCCGACTCCGGGCTCGATCTGGACGGCATCCGAGGTCCCCGTGCAGAACGAGTTCGTGCGCCGCTTGAACGACGCCGGCATCCCGACGACCCTCCGCGACACCCGCGGCAAAGAGATCGACGGGGCGTGCGGCCAGCTCGTGGCGACCGAAGAAGACGAGGCGGCCGCCGAGGCGACGCCCGTCGGCTGAGCCCCGTCCCCGACCGACTCCCGCCGCTTCAGCCGGCTACGGCCGTGACGACCAGGTTGTCCACGTAGTGGCCGGTGGCCGGGTCCCACGCCCCCGCACACGTCACGATCCGCAGTTCCGGGGTGGGGACGGGAGCGTAGATCGACGCGGTGGGGAAGGTGTCCTTCTCGACGGTCTGCAAACCGGTCACGACGAAGGTCGCCGTCGTGCCGTCGCTGCGCGATATCGACACCCGGTCTCCGGCTTCGAGCCGCGGGAGGTCGAAGAAGACGGCGGGGCCCGTGGGTGAATCGACGTGCGCCGCGATCACCGCAGGTCCCACGGCTCCGGGCAGCACGCCCTTCTCGTACCATCCGACCGCGTTGTAATCGGTGGGGGCTTCGATCCACCCGTCTGCTCCGCGATCCAGACCGACGAGGTCGGAGTCGACGCCGATGGCGGGAATCGAGATGTGCGTGGGCGTCGCGGTAGAGGCAGCGGGCGCTGAGACCGGGTCCTGCAGCCCCGCTGCGGCCCCGCGCGCGTCGCCTGCGGCGGCGGCGCCCCCGCTGGTCGCGCCCGCCGCCGCCCCCCGTCGTCGCTCAGCGGCGGGCAGCCGCCGAGCACATCGTCGCTCAGCATGGCCGTGGTCAAGGCGTTCCATGCGTCGCCGTAGTACGTCGGCGTGCTCGAGGAGGTCTCGGTCATGCGCGAGAGGTCCGCGCGCGCGGCCTCGTCGCGATCGCCGCCGGCGAGGGCTGCGGCTCGAGCCGCGTAGGCGCTCGCGTGCCGATCGCCGGTGACGCCCCCGCCACCGGAGTCCAACTCGGCGGGCAGCACCTCATCCGTGGGGAGCGCGTCGGCCATCCGACCCGCGAGGGCACGGTCAGCGGGATCGCACGACTCCGCGAAGCGGATCGGCGTGCGAACGGCGTCGTATCCGTACCGCGGCTCGCCGCCGCCGCCCGCGGAGCCGGCGATCGCTACCGTGCCGTCGTCGGCGACCGTTGCCCAGTTGGTCGGCAGGGGATTCGCATCGAGCAGAGCCGCGGTGGCTGCGCGACTGCCCTCGGCCAGTTCGTCCCACCGGGTGTCCCCCGACGCGTCCGACAACACCGCGTATGCGGCCGGCGATGCGTAGGAGGGGTTGTAAGCGTGCGGCGTCGAGGTGGCCCACGGCCCCGGCAGCAGGATGCGGCCGAGGGCGGTGGTCGCGGTCATGCGATCGAGCAGCGCCGTACCCAGCTCGACTCCTCGCTCGCGGAGGTCGTCGCGTCCGAACTCGTCGCCGGCCAGCACCAGGGCGCGCGCGGCGTCGAGGTCGGCGTCGGAAGCGGGCTGATCGTCGACGACGGAGCCGTCCTTCCACTGCCAGGACAGCAGCAGGTCGTCGCGCTGCAGGTTGTCGACGGTCCAGTCCCAGATCCGGTCGAACTGCTCCTCGTCGTCGGCGGCCACGGCCAGGAGCAGGCCGTACGCCTGCCCCTCACTCACCGTGTCGCCACCCTGATCGGTTCGCACGACGCGTCCGTCGTCGACGTAGGTGGACAGGAACGCGGATGCCGTGGCGACGGTACGCTCGCGGGCGTCGGAGACCTGCTGCGCCGGCGCGGTGCATGCACTGAGCGTCACGACGCAGACCGCGGCGACGACAGCGGTCGCGAGGGTCTTCCTCCCGCGCATCATGCGGTGCCCTTCGAGGACCGACGGCGCAGCACCACCATCGTCGCAACGAGTCCGCCGAGGAGTGCGACGACGCCGCCGATGAGCCCAGCGGGCGCCGCGGACTGCACCGCCGTGCCGCCGCCGCCCGTGTGGATACCGCCGGTGGGCATGTCGGCGAGAGTCGCCGAGTCGGTGACCGTCCGGGCGGTCAGCGCGCCCGCGGCGTCGTCGAGCACGAAGATGGTCGAGACGCTCCCCGCGGGAAGGGCGACGGCGGAGGATGCCGTTTCGTCTGCGCCCGAGAGCTCGAGGTTCCAAGAGCCGGCGGGCACGGCGGCGTAGCCGGTTGCGGAGCCGGAGGTCACGGCCTGCGCGATCGACCGGCCCTCCGCCGTGTCGACGTCGACGCGGGGCTCGAGCGTGGACGCCTGCACGACGCGCACGCGTGCCTGGCCCTCCGCCGGGGCGGAGAGGTCGTCGTCGAAGACGGTGGTCTTCAGCTCGGCGTTGCGCCCGTATGCCGCAACGGTGATGGGCTCTCCCGCCGACACCTCCACCGACTGCTGCACGACGGGTTCGGAGTCGTCCGTGGCGTCGGAGGGGACCATCGACACGACGTACGTTCCCTCGGCGAGAGGGATGTAGTCGCTCACCGCGCCGTACGAGACGTCGTCGAGCTCGTAGACGACCGCACCGCCGGCCAGCGCGGTCATCTGCACGTCGACCGATTTGGTATCGGGCGAGAGATGCGCGACCCGGGCCCAGCCGCTCGGTGCGGCCGGTGCGGCCGGTGCGGCCATCGCCGCGGGCGCCGTTGCGACGCCCAGGGCCAGGGGGAGTACGGCTGCGGCGGTCAGGGCAAGGCCGCGCAGGCCGATCCGAGACCGACGGGCGGGACGGGGGGAGGGGGAGGAGATGGTCATGGCGGATCCTTTCTTCGGGGGGAGGGGGATCGAACGGGTGAACGGGATCATGAAGCGGGACGGGGGAGCAGGTCGGTGGGTTCGTCGGGTGAGAACGTCACGATCACCCCGGCGTCCCCTCGCTCGACCGAGACCGGGCGCAGAGGACCCGCGAGCGACGAGAAGAACCGCACGACTTCGTCGGCGCCGGGAGCGTCACCGCGTGCGTCCTGACCGGCGAACGAGCTCACGACGAGCTGCCGGTGGACGCCCGAGGGGTCGCCTCCCAACTGTGCGATGTCGGCGATATCGACGCGACCGGTCGCCGCCAACTGGCCCAGCGTGAGCAGGATGCGGCCGTCCACGATGCCGGAGGTGAGCAGGTCCTGCTCCGGGCCGGGCACACCGACGTCGGGGTTCTGCAGGAGCTGCTGACCGGCGACGGATCGGGCGGCGTAGAGCCCGTCGTCCGAGGCCTGGGCCAGTGCCGCCTGGTTGCGATCGACGAGGCGCACGTCGACTTGTTGCGCGCCCTCGCCGAAGGACGCCACCACCACGCTGTTGTCGATCGCCTGCCGCACCGTGGGGAACTCGGTGGGGAACGTGCGCATCGAGTCCGTGGTGACGACGTAGTCGTAGTCGCGCCACCCGTCGGGAGCGAGCCGCTGCACGTCGGTGTCGGTGTCGGCCTTGTAGTACCAGACCACGTTCTCGCGGTCGAAGCCGGCGTCGACGAGATCGACCCACATCGCGTCGTCGACGAGCATGCGCGCGTCTCCCGGGGCGTTCTGGGTCATCCATGTCTCGGCGTCACGGAGGGGGCGGTCGAGGTCGGCGAGCAAGAAGCCCCGGAGCTGCGCCGCCCACAGCGGCCCGGCCGCGAGGAGCGCGACGATCAGGCCGGAGGCCAGCGCGACACCCGTGAGGCGCTGCAGCACGGCGTCCGCGCGCAGCGTTTCGACGGCCCGTTGGCCCATGCCGGCCACGACGATCGCGGCGAACGGCAGCAGCATGATGACGTACGGCACAGGGAGGTAGCCCCCGCGGAACATGAACGCCGTCAGCGCCAGCAGAGTGATCGCCCACGGCCTCAGGCGACGAACGAACAGCGCGGCGACGGCGGCGGCCAGCGCGGTCACGATGAGCACGGCGTCGAGCTGCCACCACAGACCGATGGTCCGCGACATGAGGCTCTCGGGATCGAAGAGCGATCCGCTGCCCTCTCGCGACGACAGCTGGAAAGCGAGACCGTCCCACAGGCTCACCCGACCGGGTGCCGGGGTCACCTCGCCCTTCACCAGCGCGAACGCCACGTAGGTCAGACCGATCAGGGCGAGGACGGAGGCCGCGACCGACACCGTGTACCGACGCGTCGTCCGGTCGGCGCCCCGCCACATGAACCAGGCCACGAGCGGAAGTGCCAGCAGGTAGGTCTCTTTCGTGAGAACCGCCACACCGAAGGCCGCCGCCGCACCGGCGTAGCCGATCAGCTGGGCGCGCCGACTCATCGCGAGCAGCAGCGCACCGAGCAACCACGCGGTCGCGATGTTGTCGAGGTACACCTGACGGTGGAACTGCACCGCGAGCGGCGACAGCAGGAAGATCGCCACGGCGACGGATGCCGTGAGCCGGGCGAATCCGATGCGGCGTACGAGGCACCACAGCAGCACCGCGGCGATCGCGGTCGCAACCAGCATCGCCTCGCGGGCGGCGATCACGGCGACGTCGTATCGGTCCCACGCGTCGGTGAGCCCGGCCCACGCCGCGATCTGGATCCACCCGAGCGGCGGATGGTCGTACCAGTACGTGTAGTGAGTCAGCTCGCCGAGATTGCCGAGGCTCCACGCCTGGGCGGTGTAGGTGCCCTCGTCGTCGATGCGCTGGGGTGAGCCGCCCAGGTTGAGGGCATTGACCAAGATGCCGATGAGCAGCGGAGGCACAAGCCACGCGGCATCGACCAGACGCTCGCGCCACCGCGATCGTCGGGTCTCTGACACCCGCTCCGCTCGACGAGAGGCGGGGGCAGGGGACGTGCGATCGAGGATGGAGGTCATCGGTTCACCGCCACCGTCGTGGTCACGAGTTCGGACGTCGCGGCCGGGGCCGCGGCGGCATCCCGGTGCGCACCCGTGTGCTCGGTCTTCTCCCAGCTGCCGTCGCCCTTGAGCTGGCGAACGACCGAGCGCACGGCCGCGGCGGCGAGGAACACCTGGTAGGGAACGAGGCCGAGGACGAGACGGACGTAGTCGCGCACGCGCACTTTCTTGTCGTAGACGCGTCCGAACTCCGTCAGCCCGGCAGCCTCCGCGACGAGGGTGATCACCGTCGGCACCAGGGGGAGGAACGTGATGAGGGCGACGGGCGTCGGCACCTTGACCAGCAGGATGAACGCGATCGAGATGGGGATCAGCAGTCCGGTCGCCGCCTGCAGGAACGGCATGTTCAGCAGGTAACGGGCGTACATGCGCTGGCGCAGGGTCGGCAGTGCCTTCCATTCGCCTTTGCCGAGCACCTGCAGGAAGCCCTGGTTCCAGCGCGTGCGCTGCTTGTAGAGCGACTTCAACGTGGGCGGGGTCTCCTCACGCGTGACGTATTCGGGGTTGTAGGCGACGACGACCTTCGCGCCGTCGCTCGACAGGCGCACGCCCAGTTCGCAGTCCTCGGCCAGGCACTGGTCGTCCCAACCGGCCGACCACTGCAGCCGCTCGCGAGTGACGAAGACGGTGTTGCCCCCGAGCGGGATGAACTTCGACCGGGCGTGGAAGTGCAGACGCGAGCGGAACCAGAAGTAGTACTCGAGCACGTTGCGCAGCGACCACCAGCTCGTCTCGAAGTTCATCAACTGCACGCCGCCCTGAACCACGTCGGCACCGGTCTCCTGGAACTTGGAGTCGACGACGGTGAGCAGACTGGGGTGCACCTCGTCTTCTGCGTCGAACACGCCGACCACGTCGCCGGTGGCGATCTGCAGGGCGCGATTGAGCGCCTTGGGCTTGTTCTTGGGGACGCTGTCATCGACGACGACCTTGATGAGGTCCGGATGCCGCGCTGCCGCCTGGCGGACCACGAGCTCGGTGCCCGGGTCGTCGTGCCCGACGATCGCGATGATCTCGAAGTCGGGGTGATCCTGTTGCGCGAGGCGATCGAGGGTCTGGCCCATGACCTCTTCCTCGTGCCGGCCGGGGACGAGGAGCGTGAAGCGGTGTCGAGCGGGTCGCGGGGACGAGCTGAACTGCGTCGCCCGCAGGTCGTCGGCGGAGCGCCAGGCGTGCAGCATCCACCACAGCGTCGTCGTGGCGACGACGGTCAGGCCGAGCGCGAGCACGATGACGCCGCTGTAGCCGAGCCATTCCCCGATCGACCAGTCGGGAAGGAACCCGCCGGGGGCGGAAG
Organism: Microbacterium sp. SORGH_AS_0421; assembly: GCF_030818635.1. Lineage (NCBI taxonomy): Bacteria > Bacillati > Actinomycetota > Actinomycetes > Micrococcales > Microbacteriaceae > Microbacterium > Microbacterium sp. SORGH_AS_0421. The sequence continues at coordinate 778,146 of NZ_JAUTAO010000001.1, read as the reverse complement.
TACCGGGCTGGACGGGGATGACGGTGTCGGTGACGCCGGTCGAGCCTTGACCGGGGGCGGGGGCGACCGGCGTCAGCAGGGGATCGGGCGTCGGGTTCGGGGCGGTCTGCGAAAGGAGGGGGGACTGCAGCAACGACAAAAGAACCTCCAGCGTCCACGTGGACGGTTCGAGGGCGGTAAGGGGAGTTGCGCGACGACCGGGGGCGAAAACGTCTCGCACAGGTGGTTCGGGGGCAGGCGGGGGGAATGGTTTGGACGGCACAGGGGATTGCCAGGCTCGGAGGTAGAGGCCGTACCCCGATGTCTCGTTCGGAGACGAGAACGGACACCTTCTCGATGTCACCGTCGAACCGCGGGTCGTTCATGGCGCAGGGGCCCGGCCCGCAGCTCATCGAGACTCCCGTCGGGGGGGGGTCGCCGTCACGGTGCTCGGAAGAGATGCCGCCTCCCCGCACGGCGCCCCGGTGACCCACACGGTGTGGGCCGCTCAGACCGGGGGAAGGGTGCGCGGCTCCCGGCCGATCGAACTCGACATCGTCGAGGGGCCGACGGTCGCGGTCACCGCGTGGCTGGTCGACGTGGATCCGACCAGCCCGGGCTGAGCCTGCTCCCCGGCTCGCCTCGCCCGGCGGGGAATCCATGAGGGCGGCGCTGCACCGGCGTCCGCGATGCCGCAGGCCGCGACGGCGGCCTCAGCGGGCGCGGCCTGCGCCCAGCACGTGCGTGCGAAGGTCGTCGAGTGTCTGCTGCATGTGCTGGTCCATCGCGCGGCGCGCGCCCTCGGCGTCGGCGTCGCGCAGCGCCTCGAGCACGTGCTCGTGCTCGGCGATGGCGTTGTGCTGGATGACGCGGACGGCCGACGTCTGTGCGCGGCGCTCCGAGAGCACCTCGGTGAGGGGAGCGAACATCACCGTGAGGAACGGGTTGCGCGATGCGGCGAGGATGCGGTCGTGGAACGACAGGTCGGCGGCGACGAAGGATGCCAGGTCGTCGGCCTCGTGAGCGTCGCGCATCGCCGCGAGGTCGGCGGCGATGGCCTCGACCTCGTCGGGGCGTGCGCGCTCGGCCGCGAGGGCGGCCGCACCCGTCTCGAAGATGCGGCGGAGCTCGATCAGCTGCTCGGCGGCCGAGGCGTCGCCGGTCGCGGAGGTGGCGGCGAGCACGGCGCTGAGCGAGGTCCAGCGCGCGAGCGGCTGGACGAACGATCCGCGTCCGCTCTCGACGCGCACGACGCCGCGCGCCTGCAGGGTCTTGATGGCCTCGCGCACGGTCACCCGGCTGACGTCGAAACGCTCGCCCAGCTCGGGTTCGCTGGGCAATACCTGATCGGCGACGAGGCGGCGCGCGACGATGTCGTCGAACAAGCCGTCGACCACCTCGTCGACACGTGAGCGTCGTGCCATGGCATCCCCCTTCCGCTCCAACCTAATCGCCGGGCCGGGGAACTCTCGTCCCCGACCCGGCGTCGATGCCGAATGCCTCAGCCCGCCAGGGCGAACACCGCCCAGGTCAGCAGGAAGCCGGCCACACCCAGGATGGTGGTCAGCACCGTCCACGTGCGCAGGCCGTCGGCGACCGTGAGGCCGAGGTAGCGCGTGACGATCCAGAAGCCCGCGTCGGTGACCATCGACAGGCCGAGCGAGCCGAAGCCCACGGCCACGGCGATGGCGGCGATCTGCACCGGGCTGTACCCGGCCTCGGCGACGCCGGCCGACAGCAGGCTGGCCGTGGTGACGATGGCGACGGTCGCCGAGCCCTGCGCGGCGCGGAGCGCGAGCGTGATGAGGAACGCCGCACCCAGCAGAGGGACGCCGAGGTGTTCGAGCGTGACCGACAGGGCGGTTCCGATGCCCGAGGCCTGCAGCACCGCGCCGAACACGCCGCCGCCGGCGACGACCAGCAGGATCGACGCGATCGGGGGCATGGAGCTCTCGAACACCTCGTTCGTGCGGGCCAGACCCCAGCGGCGACGGACCGGCAGCACGAAGAAGGCCACGATGACCGCCACGAGCAGGGCGAAGGCCGGGGTGCCGATGAAGGTGGCGATGCCACGACCGCTCGATCCGGCCGGCAGGCTGAGCGAGAGCATCGTGCCGACGAGGATCTGCACGATCGGAAGGGCGATCAGGGCGACGACGGTGCCGGTGCTCGGCGGCGCCATGACGGTTCCGTCGGCGCGGCGCGACTCGATGACCGTGGAGGTCTGCCCGAACTCCGCCATCTGGGTCGCGACCCGCGGTGCGAGGGCGTACTCGGTGCGGTTCATGATGCGCGCGACCCAGAAGCACAGGAAGCCGAGAACCGCGCAGATGGGCAGGGCGATCGCCGTGACCAGGCCCAGGTCGGCACCGAAGACACCGGCACCCGCCACGATGCCGGGGTGCGGCGGGACGGCCACGTGCACGGCGAGCATGAGACCGAACATCGGCAGACCGAACACGATCGGCTTGACACCCGCGATCTTGCTGAAGGCGTAGAGGATCGGCACGAGCACGATGACGCCGACCTCGAAGAACACCGGGATGGCGACCACGAACGCCACGATGGTCAGGGCGATCGCCACGCGGCGCGGCCCGAGGCGGTCGGTGAAGCTCTCGGCGAGCTGCTGCACGCCGCCCGACACCTCGATGAGGCGGCCGAGGATGGCGCCCAGCGCGATGATGATGAGCACCTTGCCCATGGTCGAGCCGACGCCGTTCGCGACCAGGGTGAAGACGTCACCGGCGGGGATCTGCGCCGAGATCGCCACGACGACGCTCGTGATGAGCAGCGAGACGAACGCGTGCACCTTGAACAGGATGATGAGCACCAGCAGCAGGGCGATGCCCGCCGCGGCGATGGCGAGCAGCGGACCGGTGCCGAACTCCACCGCCGGGGCGATGGGCGGGGTGTCGGCCGTGAGGATGGGAAGCATGGCGGGATCTCCTTCGATCTCGGGTGAACGTGTCGTCAGCCGTGACGACGTTCGGGGGCGACGGCGCGGATGACGGCGGAGTCGTCGTTCGAGCCCAGGCCCTGGGCGCGACCGCTGAGGTAGAGCTGCTCGGCGGCGGCGGCGACCGGGGTGGGCAGGCCCACGCGACGCGCGGCGTCGCCGACGATGCCCATGTCCTTGACGAAGATGTCGAGAGCGCTCAGCACCTCGGCGCCTTCCTCGTCGTACGCCTGGAGCATGCGCGGGCCGCGGTTGCCGAGCATGAACGACGCGGCGGCACCGCCCATGAGGGCCTCGAGCGTCTTCTCGGGATCGAGTCCCAGGGCGTCGGCCAGGGCGAGGGCTTCTGCCGCGGCGGCGATGTGCACGCCGCAGAGCAGTTGGTTCACGGTCTTCAGCGCCTGGCCGTCGCCGGCGTTGTCACCCACGATGGTCAGGGTGGATGCCAGGAGCTCGAGCACGGGTGCCGCCTTCTCGCGCGCGGCGGGGGAGGCGCCGACGACGATGAGCAGGTCGCCCTGACCGGCGCGCACGGGACCGCCCGAGAGCGGCGCGTCGACGAGATCGATGCCGTCCGCCTCGAGGCGCTCGGCGACGGGACGGATGCCGGCGGTGCCGACGGTGCTGGTGAGGATGACGACCGATCCCGGGCGCAGTGCGGGCGCGATGCCGCTGTCGCCGAAGAGCACGTCGTCGAGCTGGTACTGGTCGCGCACCGCGAGCAGGACGGCGTCGGCCTCGGCGACGGCCGCGCGGGCGGAGGGGAACGGAGTGACGCCCTGCTCCTCGGCGAGGGCGAGGCGCGACGGGGCGATGTCGAAGCCGTGGACCGTGAGTCCGGTGGCCAGGCGGGTGGCCATGGGCAGGCCCATGGCTCCCAGCCCCAGGACGGCGACGGTGGAGGTGGTGGTCATCGGAGAGCTCCTTTGCGTGCGGATGGGTCAGCGGCCGGTGACGGCCGCGGGCGTGCGGGTGAGGGTGGACACGACCTGGGCGAGGGCGTCGTCGTCACCGACGTTGCCCGCGAAGACGACGTACGGGATGCCGGTGGCCGGGCCGTCGGCGGGCTCCCAGAGCGAGATGATGCCGGGCAGCATGGGGCCGCGCACCGTGGCCTGGCGCATCGCGAGCCCGTGGGCGGCGACGTCGCTGGAGGTGATGCCTCCCTTCGCCACGACGAAGCGCGGCCGGGTGCGGGCGACGACCTCGCGCACGACGTCGACGACGGCGGCCGACACGGTGCGGGCGATCCGCAGACTGTCGTCGGCGGTCGCGGCGGTGGTCACCGTGCGGGTCGTGCTGATGACGACGTCTGCGCCCTCCAGCTCGTCGACGACGCGGTCGGCGATGGCGCGGAGGTAGGCGGGCGCGCCGTCGGCGTCGAGCACGCGGGCGACATCGATCTCGATGTCGGTGAGGTCGGGGTTGGTCTCGCGCAGGCGGGAGAGCTGGCGGGTGGTGACGGCCACGTGCGAGCCCACGACGATCAGCCCGCCCCGGTCGGTGCCGCCGTCGGGGTAGATCTCGGCAGCCGTCAGCGGCTCGCGCCTCTCGCTGCCGATGCGGGCGCGCACGAAGGGCGGTCCCACGCGTGAGAGCAGGGTCTTGCCGCGCCGACGTGCCTCGATCAGACCGAGCGAGATGAGCCGCAGGTCGTCTTCGGTCACGACGTCGCACACGATCGGGGTGAGGTCCACGGCATCCTGGATCGCGTCCGCGACGGCCGTCGCGCCCGCGCGGATGGTGCCGAGGTCGAGCGCGATGACGGCGTGGGCCGGGTAGCGACCACCCGACTTCTCCTCGACCCAGGCCGCGAGGTTCGAGCTGCGGTAGCCGAACGTCGCGTCGCGGGCGAACTCCGTCTCGCCGATCGGTTGCAGGTCCTCACCGTCGCGCATGTAGTGGACGCCGCCGACGGTGATGCGACCGGCGTCGGGAAAGGCGGGGACGATCACGACCCCGTCGATCGGTGCGCCGCCCGCCGCCGCGACGGCGGCGGCGAGGGTGTCGGTCTCGAGCGGGAAGTGCCCGCGCAGGGTGGAGTCGCCCCGGCTGACGAATTCGACCTCCACTCCCGCGGTGGCCGCGGCGGCGAGGGCGTTCTGCGCCACCTCGAGGTTGCGCAGGCGAGCGTCGTCGTCGCCGAGGCTGCGGGCGTTGGTGAGCACGTAGACGGCCGGGGCCTCGGTGGCGAACACCGCGGCGAAGTCGTCGATCTCCCAGCGGGTGAGCACGGGCAGGTCGGCGACCGACTGCGTTCCCGTCGGATCGTCATCGAGCACGACGAGGCGGGAGCCGAGCGCCTCGGAGGCCGCGCGCACCTCGGCGGCGCTCATGGCGGCAGGGGCGGGGAATGCGCGGAGGGCGTGCGCTTCGTTCATCGTCTCACTCCTTCGTGGTGTGACCATCAGCGGTCAGGCGTCAGCCATCATATGGCTTCGAGTGTCGGATGCCAAGACCTGTTCGCCGCGTATCCACCGATGGATGGATGCCGTTTCCCCGGCCCGTCGTGCCGGTCCGCCCCGCTCGCCGCCAGACTGGGGACATGAGCGAGAACGTCGTGCGGGTGGAGAACCTGCGCAAGACCTATCGAGGGGGCCTCGAGGCGTTGCGCGGGGTGAGCTTCGACATCCGCCGCGGCGAGACGTTCGCGCTGCTCGGCCCCAACGGTGCAGGCAAGAGCACGGTCATCGAGATCCTCGAGGGCTACCGTGACCGTACGAGCGGCGAGGTGCGCGTGCTCGGCGTCGACCCGCACCGCGGCGGTCTCGACTGGAAGGCGCGGCTCGGCATCGTCCTGCAGAACACCGGTGAGGCCCCGACCGCGTCGGTACGCGAGCTGCTGGCCCACTTCGCCGCGTTCTATCCGCGGCCCCGCGACGTCGACGAGGTGATCGCCGCGGTGGGGCTGAGCGAGAAGGCGAAGGTGTCGGTGCGCAAGCTCTCGGGTGGTCAGCGTCGCCGCGTGGACGTCGCCCTCGGCATCGTCGGCCGACCCGAGCTGCTGTTCCTCGACGAGCCGACCACGGGTTTCGACCCCGAGGTGCGGCGGCAGTTCTGGGACCTCATCCGCGAGCTGCAGGACGAGGGCACCACCATTGTGCTGACGACGCACTATCTCGACGAAGCCGCCGAGCTGGCGGAGCGCGCAGCGATCATCGTCGGCGGGCAGATGGCATCCGTCGGTCGTGTCGACGAACTCGGGGGACCGTCGGCGCGTGTGCCCTTCGTGCGGTGGCGCGAGGGTGGCGAGGTGCGCGAGGAACGCACGCAGGACCCCGGGGCCGTGGTGGCGGAGCTGTACGCCCGCCTCGGCGAGCCCGAGCGGCTCGAGGTCGTGCGTCCGAGCCTCGAAGACGTGTACCTGTCGTTCCTCGGCGACGAGGCGCGTCGTATCACCGCGGCCGGGGGCGTCGCGTGAGCCGCGTGCTGCGGCTGGGCGCCGCGCGCATCGCCTTCGAGGTGCGCTCGTACTTCCGCCAGGGCGACTCGGTGTTCTTCACCTTCCTCTTCCCCATGATGATCCTGCTGATCTTCGCCGTCGCCTTCGACGCTCAGACCTTCGGTCCGCCCGGAGACGAGGTGGATGCCGCGCAGTTCTACCTCCCCGCGATGCTCGCCGCGGGCGTGCTGCTGTCGGGCTTGCAGAACATGTCGATCGACATCGCGATGGAGCGCAGCGACGGCACCCTCAAACGCCTCGGCGGCACCCCGCTGAGCCCCGTGTCGTACTTCATCGGCAAGCTCGGTCAGGTCCTGGTGACCGGCCTCCTGCAGTCGGTGCTGCTCATCGTCGTCGCCGCGGTGTTCTTCGGCGTGCCCCTGCCGACCGAGCCGGAGCGCTGGCTGACCTTCGCGTGGGTGTTCCTGCTGGGGGTGACCACGTGCGCGATCCTCGGCATCGGCCTGTCGGCGCTGCCGCGGACCGGGCGCAGCGCCACAGGCGTCGTCATCCCGATCGTTCTCCTGCTGCAGTTCATCTCGGGCGTCTACATCAACTTCGCAGCCCTCCCCGAGTGGCTGCAGAACGTGGCGAGCATCTTTCCGCTGAAGTGGCTCGCGCAGGGCTTCCGCTCGGTGTTCCTGCCCGAGGGGTTCGCCGCGGCCGAGCCGTCGGGCTCGTGGGACCACCCGCTGATCCTTTTGGTGACGGGACTCTGGCTGGTGCTGGGGCTCGCGCTCGTGCGTCTGACGTTCCGGTGGATCCGGAAGGACGCGTGACGGCGAACCCGCCCTCGCACCCCTCACGCATAAACGCTTCCCGCGACCATAAACACGCTGTGCTCGCGTTTCCGTGCGCGCGAAGCGTTTATGCGTGAGGGGGAAGGGATGCCGCGGCCCCGGTGCCGGTGGCCGGGTCTAGCGTGGAGGGATGGTCGGTTATCGCTATCTCGGAAACAGTGGATTCAAGATCTCGGAGATCACCCTCGGCAACTGGGTGACCCACGGCTCGCAGGTCGGTGACGACGCGGCGATCAAGACGGTGCACGCGGCTCTCGACGCGGGCATCTCGACGTTCGACACCGCCGATGCCTACGCCAACGGAGCTGCGGAGACCGTGCTCGGAAAGGCCCTCGAAGGGCAGCGGCGCGAGTCGCTCGAGATCTTCACGAAGGTCTACTTCCCCACCGGCCCGAAGGGGCCGAACGACACCGGGCTCAGCCGCAAGCACATCATGGACTCGATCAACGGATCGCTCGAGCGCCTGGGCACCGACTACGTCGACCTCTACCAGGCCCACCGCTTCGACTACGAGACCCCGCTCGAAGAGACCTTCCAGGCCTTCGCCGACGTCGTCCGCCAGGGCAAGGCGCTGTACATCGGGGTGTCCGAGTGGACCGCCGAGCAGCTGCGCGAGGGTCACGCGCTCGCCAAGCAGCTCGGCATCCAGCTCATCTCGAATCAGCCGCAGTATTCGATGCTGTGGCGCGTGATCGAGGGCAAGGTCGTGCCGGCCAGCGAAGAGCTCGGCATCTCGCAGATCGTCTGGTCGCCCATGGCGCAGGGCGTGCTGAGCGGCAAGTACCTGCCCGGTCAGCCGGTGCCCGAGGGCTCGCGCGCGACCGACGAGAAGAGCGGCGCGACCTTCATCAAGCGGTTCCTGAACGACGACACCCTCGAGGCCGTGCAGCGCCTGAAGCCCATCGCCGACGAGGCGGGTCTCGCCATGCCTCAGCTCGCGATCGCGTGGGTGCTGCAGAACCCCAACATCGCCGCGGCCCTGGTCGGAGCCTCGCGCCCCGAGCAGCTCGTCGACACCGTGAAGGCATCGGGAGTGACCCTGGATGCCGACACCCTCGCCGCCATCGACGAGGCGCTCGGCGACGCGGTGTTCTCCGACCCCGAGAACACGTACGAGGTGTCACCCAAGGAGCGCGTGGCCTGAGTCGAGCGCGGGCGGGGCGGGCTTCGGCTCCGCCCCGCCCTTCGTGTTCCGCGGAACCGGCTCGTTTTGCGCGGAAACGCTTCCTGCGACGGGAAACGCGGTGTGCTCGCGTTTCTCGTCGCGTACTGCGTTTATGCGTGAGGGGGCGGATGCCGCGGACGCGGTGCCGGCGTCGGTGCGGGTCGCGGCGTCGGTGCGGGCTGCGGCGTCGGCGTCGGCGTCGGCTTCGGTGTCCGCGGTACCGGCTCGTCCCGCGCGGAAACGCTTCCTGCGACGGGAAACGCGGTGTGCTCGCGTTTCCCGTCGCGTACAGCGTTTATGCGTGAGGGGGCGGATGCCGCGGACGCGGTGCCGGCGTCGGTGCGGGCTGCGGTGCTGGCCTGGGCGTCGGCTTCGGTTTCGGCGTCCGCGGAACCGGCTCGTCCCGCGCAGAAACGCTTCCTGCGACCATAAACGCGGTGTGCTCGCGTTTCTCGTCGCGCATGGCGTTTATGCGTGAGGGGCGGATGCCGCGGCTGCGGTGCTGGCCTGGGCGTCGGCTTCGGTTTCGGCGTCCGCGGAACCGGCTTGTCCCGCGCGGAAACACTTCCTGCGACGGGAAACGCGGTGTGCTCGCGTTTCCCGTCGCGTACAGCGTTTATGCGTGAGGGGGCGGATGCCGCGGCGGCGGTGCCGGCTTCGGCGCAGTGCCGCGGGGGTGATGGCAGGTGTCCGGCCGGCGCGGAGCGGTGGCGGCGCCCGGCTGCGCCTCAGGCCCCGCTCAGGAGAGAACGGTGCGGGCGTCGTACCCTGTGCGAATGTCCTTTTCCGCTCACCGGCCCGGCCGTTTCGGCTCCGACGGCCGTATCGAGTTCACGACGGACGAGGAACGCGAGCAGTATCTCGACGACATCCTCGCCGCGCAGAACGCGGCGAACCGTCCCGCCGAACCCCAGGATCACACTGCCGAGCCGTGGGGCGCGCCGCCCGCCGACGACGACCCACGCTCCTCCATCGCCGCCGACCCGAGCGATACCGATCCGCTCGACGTGGACGTCGACGCCGCCGACGCCCGCGACACCGTCGTGATCGATCGCGCCGGGCGTGCGCGCGCCGACGACGAGACCGCGGTCCCGTCCGACGAGGCGCCCGAGCCCGCGGCATCCATCCCCGTGGCATCCGAACCGCGCCAGCCCCGTCTGCGCCGACACGACCCGCGCCGCCCGCGCCTGTCGCTGATCCGCCGCATGGCCGTGCTCGGCGGCGCCGACAACGACGTGCTCGACGAGGTGCCCGAAGAGGTGCCGCGCTTCGTGCAGATGTTCCTCGTGCTCGCGGGAACCGCTCTCGTCTCGTCGCTGTCGATGATGTTCGCGCTGCTGACGGGCGTGCGGGTCAGCCTCTGGCTCGCGATCCCCCTCGCGATCGTGTGGGGCCTCATCATCTTCAACCTCGACCGCTTCCTCACCTCCACGATGCGTTCGACGAAGAACATCTTCCGGCTGCTCGGTCTCGCCATGCCCCGCGTGATCATGGCCGCTCTCATCGGCATCGTCGTGGCCGAGCCCCTGGTTCTGCAGGTGTTCCAGAACGACATCGTGCGCGAGGTCAACTCCACGAACGTCACGCAGGCCCTCACGGACCAGGATGCCGTCACCAACGGCCCCGAGAAGCAGGCGCTCGACGCCGCGAGCGCGCAGGTGTCGGCGCTCGAGAACCAGGCGGCGACCGGCATCGTGACCGGCACCTCGTCGACCTCGGCCGAATCCGCCGCTGCGCAGCAGAGCGTCGACCAGCTCACGCAGCAGCTCGCCGCCCAGCAGAGCGTGATCGACCAGGCGCGCGCCGTGTACCAGTGCGAGCTCACCGGCCAGGGCGCCGGAACGGTTCCCGGCTGCACCGGTGTCGCCGGCAACGGCGCGAGCTCCGATGCGGCGCAGGCGCAGCTCGCACAGGCGCAGTCGGCATACGACTCGCTGTCGACCCAGCTCGCGCAGGCGCAGTCGACGCTCGCCGCGGCGAACTCCGCCGGCGCCGAGGCCGCCGCGTCGTCCGCCGACCAGAACAAGCAGCAGGCCGAAGACCAGCTGCCCGCCGCTCGCGCCCAGTACGACTCGGCGCTCACGGCGTACAACGCGAGGGCGTCGTCGGTCGCTGACGGCAATGCGGGAGCGGTGGGTCTGCTGAGCCAGATCACGGCCCTCGAGCGCCTGTCGGATCGCGAGCCGACGCTGCGCTGGGCGCACTATCTGATCGCAGCGCTGTTCTTCATGATCGAGCTGCTGCCCGTGCTGGTGAAGGTGCTGACCGGCTTCGGCGGCCCTTCGCTCTACGAGAAGGCCGAGAAGATGCGTGGGCAGATCGCCCTCGACCGGGTGTCGGCCCGCACCTTCCGCAGGCGCGCCGACATCATCGCCGACGAGGCGAACCGCGTTCCGGCGACCGTCTCCTGATGGTCGTGTGGAGCGCGGGACTTCTGCTGTACCGGCTCGCGCCCGAGCCGCAGGTGTTCGTCGCGCACATGGGCGGCCCGTTCTGGGCGAAGAAGGATGCCGGCGCCTGGTCGATCCCGAAGGGCGAGTACGACCCCGACACCGAGGGGGCGCTGGATGCCGCCCGCCGCGAGTTCCGCGAGGAGCTCGGGGTCGATGCGCCCGAGGTCGAGTGGGCCGAACTCGGCACGTTCGCGTATTCGAGCGGCAAGAAGGTGGTCGTGTTCGCGGGTGACGGCGCCGGCTTCACGGCATCCGACTTCGCTTTCGGCACTTTCGAGATGGCGTGGCCACCCCGCTCGGGCAAGACCGCGACGTTCCCCGAGGTCGACCGCGCCGAGTGGATGGGGCTGGATGCCGCTCGCGAGGCGCTCGTGAAGGGGCAGCGCCCCGCGATCGAGGCGCTCGCCGTCGCCCTCGAGGGCCTGGGTGGCGATTGAGGCGCTCCCCGCTGGGGGTGAAGGTCGTGCGTAACTCCTGAGAAGCCGCGGCGCAGCCGGATATCCGCGCCGGTTCTCCCGGCGAACAGGCGGCCCGCTCCGCGCTTCTCAGGACCTGTGTACGCCCCGGCCATCCCCGGCGCGTGCCGCCTCCTTCGCCCCTGCCGCCGCTACCCGCGTGCCACCCCTCGGCCGCGCACGCCGCGGCGGCCGCCTCGCTCGGGCCGTGGAATGGTGCGTAACTCCTGAACGGAGGCGGCCCCGTCTCCTCGGCGCCCCGGGATACAGGGCACAGCGCCCGGCGTGCGCCGTTCTCTCAGGAGTTGCGCGCGGCGACCCTCCCCGCGCTGCCGCTCCGCCCGGGGGCTCCGCATCGCCTTGGGCGCCCGCGCCCCGAACGCACGAGTGTCCAGAACACCCGGACGTTTTGAAAAATCGTCCGGGTGTTCTGGACACTCAAGAGGGGCTCGGGCCCGCGCGCCGCGGGACGCGAGCCCCGCGGCGCGACGCAATTACGGGCGGATGAGGATCTTGCCGACGCGGGGCGCGTCGCTCGCGGTGACGGCTTCGACGATGTCGTCGAGACCGAAGGTGGCGGCGACGGGCAGGGTCAGGGTGCCGTCGGCGAGGTAGCGCGACAGCTCGCCGAAGAGGGCGCCGCGGGTCTCGGCATCCATCGTCTTGCTGACGACACTGCCCCAGAAGCCCTTCACGGTGGCCTGGCGGAAGATGAGGTCGCCGGCGCCGAGCTCCAGCTTGCCCGCGCCCATCGAACCGAAGATCACGAGGGTGCCGTTCTCGCTCAGCAGCGAGAGCACCTGGCCGGCGGCGGGGCCACCGACGGAGTCGACACCCGCGACGACCCGTCCGTCGCCCACGAGGGCGAGGGCCTGGTCGCGCCAGTCGTCGGCGTCGGTCGACACGACGTTGTCGATGCCCTGGGCGGCGAGCTCCCCGACGGCGCTCTGACGGCGCACGAGGCCGACGACGTTGACGCCGCGCGCCTTCGCGATCTGCGCGACCATACGGCCGACGGCGCCGTTGGCGGTGTTCTGCACGATCCAGTCGCCGGCCTTCAGGTCGAGCGAGTGCAGCAGGCTGATGGCGCTGAAGGGCATCGAGACGAGCTGCGAGGCGACCTCGTCGCTCAGGCCCTCGGCGACGGGGATGAGGCCCGCGGCCTTGGCGACGACCTGCTCGGCCCACACCCCGAACGTGCCGCCGGTGGCGACGCGCTGGCCGACGGTCAGGTTCTCGACACCCTCGCCGAGCTCCTCGACGACGCCGACGGCCTCGGTGCCGGCGCGGGCGGGCAGCTCGGGCTTGAAGCCGTAGGTGCCGCGGATGGTCCACAGGTCGTGGTTGTGGATGGGTGACAGGAGCACGCGCAGGCGCACCTCGCCGGGGCCGGGGGTCGGGTTCTCGACCTCTTCGACGCCGACGACGTCGGCCGGCTCGCCGAACTGGTGGTGGATGACTGCGCGCATGGATTCCTCCTGTGGTTATTTTGTAACGACCGGTCTAATATAGACCTCGGGCCTGCGAATGCAACCCAGAAAACGTCAAGTGGCGAGGGAGAGAACATGGGCAGGATGCCGAGCTTCGAGCGCTCCGCCGTCGTCGACGCCGCGCGCGACGTCTTCTGGCGCCGCGGGTACGCCGAGACGGGCATCGCCGAGCTCGAAGAGGCCACGGGCCTCACCCGCTCGAGCCTCTACAACGCCTTCGGCAGCAAACGCGGACTCTTCGACGCCGTCCTCTCGGCATACCTCGACGACGTCGTGCGCACGCGCCTCCGCCCCCTCGGCGGGGGAGACCCCGGCGCGCTCGAGGCCTACGTCGACGAGATGCGTTCGGCCATCGAGGCCGACGCCCCGCGCGCGCGGCTCGGCTGCCTGCTGCTGAACGCGGGTTCGTCTCCGCTGGCGAGCGACGACGCCGAGGTGCGCACCCTCGTCTCGGACTACGCCGCCGAGATGCGCGCCGCGATCCGCTCGGCGGTCGCCGACCGGCGTCCGGATCTGACCCCGGATGCCGTGGACGCCCTCGCCGCGGTGTGCGCCTCGCTCGTGGTGGCCGGCCTCACCCTCGCGCGCGCCGATCGGGACGCGGCGCTGGCGACCCTGGCATCCGTCTCCTTGACCCTGGAGTCGTGGGGCTGAGCCGGCACCCGGCGGTGTCAGCCCAGCTTCACGGCCGTGCCGTAGGCGACGACCTCCTGGAAGTTCTGCGCCACCTCGCTCGTGTCGAAGCGCATGGCGATGACGGCGTCGGCCCCGACGGCTTCGGCGGCCTCGACCAGGCGCTGCTTTGCTTCGTCGCGACTGTCCTGCAGCTGCTTGGTGAGGCCCTGGAGCTCACCGCCGAAGATCGACTTGAGTCCGGCGCCGAACTGCACGCCGATGTTGCGGGCGCGCACGGTCAGGCCGGTCACCTCGCCGTACACCTCGACGATCTGGCGGCCGGGGACATCGTTCATGGTCGTGACGAGCATGCGCCCAGTGTCGCAGGTGACGGGCCGCTCCGCGAGGGGTGAATCGAGCCGCTCTGTGTATACCCAGACGGCATCCAGGAGGCAATAAATCTCCGTTTCGCTCGCTGATTGCATACACTGGAGCAATGACGGCGAGGGGGCAGCATGCGGGCGGGTGATCGTGCCTACGCGACCCTCCTCGACGAGATCCAGACCGGCACGCTGTCGCCGGGGACCGTCCTCGCCGAAGTGGAGCAGTCCACCCGCCTCGGAGTCAGCCGCACGCCTCTTCGCGAGGCGCTGCGCCGGTTGGCATCCGACGGCCTCGTCGCCCAGGCCTCGGCCCGCGTGACCGTGGTCGCCGGCATCGACGCCGACGACATCCGCTCGCTCTTCGACCTGCGTCGGGCGCTCGAGACCGAGGCGGCGCGACTGGCCGCCCGGCGCGGCGATCGCGGGGAGTTCCGACGCCTCGCGACCGAGTTCGCCGCCGTCGACACCACCGACGCCGACGCGTACTACGCCCTGATCGCCCGCTTCGACGCCGCGATCGACGACGCCGTCGACAACGCCTATCTCTCCGCCGCGCTCCGGAGCGTGCGCACCCACCTCGTGCGGGTGCGGCGCATGGCGCGAGACAACCCCCTTCGCCTCTCGGCCTCGGCCGGGGAGCATGAACTGATCGCGAGAGCGATCGGCGCCGGCGACCCCGAACTCGCCGCCCACGCCGCCCATGTGCACCTGCACAACGCCCTCACCACCATCCTCGAAGCCCTCACGGAGGACCCCTCATGACGATCACCCACCACGTGCGCGTGCACCGCAGCGACGAGAACCTCGCCCGTGAGGGCCAGCTCGCCTGGGCGCTCGCCCGCGTCGCGGTCGACCCGGTGGCCGTCGACGACGACGTGGTGGACATGATCGTCAACCGCCTCATCGACAACGCGGCCGTCGCCGCCGCCTCGATCACCCGTCAGCCCGTGAGCGCTGCGCGTCAGCAGGCTCTCGACCACGCCGTCTCGATCGGCGGCTCGGGTGCCACGGTCTTCGGCTGCCTGCTCGAGCGGCGCACGAGTCCCGAGTGGGCGGCGTGGGCGAACGGCGTGGCCGTGCGCGAGCTCGACTACCACGACACCTTCCTCGCCGCGGACTACTCGCACCCCGGCGACAACATCCCGCCCGTGCTGGCCGTCGCCCAGCACACCGGTCGCGACGGCATCGCCCTCGTGCGCGCTCTCGCCACGGCCTACGAGATCCAGATCGACCTCGTGCGCGCCATCTCGCTGCACAAGCACAAGATCGACCACGTCGCCCACCTCGGCCCCGCCGCGGCCGCCGGCATCGGCACCCTGCTCGACCTCGACCAGGAGACGATCTACCAGGCCATCGGCCAGGCGCTCCACACCACCACGGCCACCCGTCAGTCCCGCAAGGGCGAGATCTCGACGTGGAAGGCGCACGCGCCCGCCTTCGCCGGCAAGATGGCGATCGAAGCCGTCGACCGCGCGATGCGCGGCGAGACCAGCCCCTCGCCGATCTACGAGGGCGAGGACGGTGTGATCGCCTGGATGCTCGACGGCCCCGACGCGTCCTACGACGTGCCCCTGCCCGGCGAGGGCGAGAGCAAGCGCGGCATCCTCGACTCGTACACGAAGGAGCACTCGGCCGAGTACCAGGCGCAGGCCTGGATCGATCTGGCCCGTCGCCTCGGCACGGAGCGCCCCGAGCTGCGCGAGCCCGCCAACGTGGCATCCATCGTCCTGCACACGAGCCACCACACGCACTACGTGATCGGCTCCGGAGCGAACGACCCGCAGAAGTACGACCCCACCGCCTCGCGCGAGACGCTCGACCACTCGATCCCGTACATCTTCGCCGTCGCCCTGCAGGACGGCGCGTGGCACCACGTCGACTCCTACACCCCCGAGCGCGCGGGCCGCGAAGACACCGTCGCGCTGTGGCACAAGGTCACCACGGCCGAGGATGCCGAGTGGACGCGCCGCTACCACTCCGACGACCCGAACGAGAAGGCCTTCGGCGGTCGCGTCGTGATCACCCTGACCGACGGGTCGGTCGTCGAAGACGAGATCGCCGTCGCCGATGCCCACCCGCTCGGCGCCCGGCCGTTCGCGCGCGAGGACTACGTGCGCAAGTTCCGGCTGCTCGCCGAGCCCGTGCTGCTGCCCGACGAGATCGAGCGCTTCCTCGAGCTCGTGCAGCGCCTGCCCGAGCTGACCCCGGCCGAGGTGATGCAGCTCACCATCGTGGCGAAGCCCGGCGTGCTGGCCCTGGCGCCCGCGCCGAAGGGGCTGTTCTGATGCGCGGGCCGTGCGTAACTCCTGAAGTCTGCACGGTCGGGGGCTTCGGCTCCGTGTCATTCCGCGGGTGCTGCGTCGCTGTGCCGCGATTCCTCAGGAGTTGTGCACACCCGGCGGAGGAGAACTGATGCTCTACGCCCAGACCACCGCTCAGCAGAAGCGTCGTGCGCTGCGCGAGAAGCTGGCATCCGGTGAACTCGTCCGGATGCCGGGAGCCTTCAACCCGCTGTCGGCCCGACTCATCGAGCGCAAGGGCTTCGACGGCGTCTACATCTCGGGCGCGGTGATCTCGGCCGACCTGGGTCTGCCCGACATCGGCCTCACGACCCTCACCGAGGTCGCGGGTCGCGGTCAGCAGATCGCGCGCATGACGGAGCTGCCGGCGATCATCGACGCCGACACCGGGTTCGGCGAGCCGATGAACGTCGCCCGCACGATCCAGACCCTCGAAGACGCGGGGCTTGCGGGCACCCACATCGAGGACCAGCTCAACCCGAAGCGCTGCGGCCACCTCGACGGCAAGAGCGTCGTGGACGCCGACACCGCGATCAAGCGCATCCGCGCCGCGGTCGATGCCCGCCGCGACCCCGACTTCCTGATCATGGCGCGCACCGACGTGCGGGCGGTGGAGGGACTGGATGCCGCCATCGACCGCGCGAAAGCCCTGGTCGACGCGGGCGCCGACGCGATCTTCCCCGAGGCGATGCGCGACCTCGCAGAGTTCGAGGCGATGCGCTCGGCGCTCGACGTGCCGATCCTGGCGAACATGACCGAGTTCGGCAAGAGCGAGCTGTTCTCGACGCAGCAGTTGCGAGACGCCGGGGTGAACCTGGTGATCTGGCCGGTGTCGCTGCTCCGACTCGCGATGGGCGCGGCGGGCCGCGGCCTCGACGCCCTGGCATCAGAGGGTCACCTTCGCGACCAGCTGGGCGAGATGCAGCACCGCGCCGACCTGTACGACCTCATCGACTACGAGGGCTACACCCGCTTCGACGCCGACGTGTTCGATTTCACCGTCGAACGCTGACGCGGCCGCACACGAGCACGACTCAAGGGAGAGACGATGACCGACATCAAGAAGGGCCTCGCCGGGGTCACGGTCGACGAGACCGCCGTCAGCAAGGTGAACCCCGAGACCAACAGCCTGCTGTACCGCGGTTACCCCGTGCAGGAGCTCGCCGCCACCCAGCCGTTCGAAGCGGTCGCGTACCTGCTGTGGAACGGGGAGCTTCCGGATGCCGCGCAGCTCGCCGACCTGCGCCGGACCGAGCGTGCGCACCGCGCGTTGAGCGACGACGTCCGCGCCGCGATCGACCTTCTGCCCACGAGCGCCCACCCGATGGACGAGGTACGCACGGCCGTGAGCGTGATCGGCGCGCGGGAGACCGCGGGGATCTCGAACGTGATGGATGCCGTGGGCACGCCCGAACAGAACCTCGAGCGCTCGATCCGCCTGTGGGCGCAGCTGCCCGCCGTGGTCGCGTACGGTCAGCGTCGCCGCCGTGCAGAGGAGCTGGTCGAGCCCCGCGACGACCTCGACTATGCGGCGAACTTCCTCTGGATGACCTTCGGCGAGGAGGCCGACGAGGTCGTCGTCGATGCGTTCAACCGCTCGATGATCCTGTACGCCGAGCACTCCTTCAACGCCTCGACCTTCACCGCTCGTGTGATCGCCTCGACCCTCAGCGACCTCTACTCCGCGGTCGTCGGCGCGATCGGCGCTCTCAAGGGTCCCCTGCACGGCGGGGCGAACGAGGCCGTGCTGCACGTGTTCACCGAGATCGGCTCGGCCGAGAACGTCGGGCCGTGGCTCGACACCGCCCTCGCCGACAAGCGCAAGATCATGGGCTTCGGTCACCGCGTCTACAAGCGCGGCGACTCGCGCGTGCCGACGATGAAGGCCGCCCTCGACACGCTCGTCGAGCACTACGGTCGTCCCGACGTCGCCGCCCTCTACGACGCGCTCGAGTCGCAGTTCGTCGAGCGCAAGGGCATCTACCCGAACCTCGACTACCCCTCGGGCCCGGCCTACGACCTGATGGGCTTCGACACGCTCACCTTCACCCCCCTCTTCGTCGCCGCGCGCGTGACCGGCTGGACCGCGCACATCCGCGAGCAGCAGGCGTCGAACGCCCTCATCCGCCCCCTCTCGGAATACGTCGGTCCCGACGAGCGCCACGTCGAGGGCTACGTCCCGGATGCCGCCGACGTCGAGGCCCAGGAGCGCCCCGAGGAAGCGGCCGGCTGATGTCGTCTCCGAAGATCGTTCTGGTCTCGGGCGCCCGCACGCCCATCGGCTCGTTCGGCGGAGCGCTCTCGGGCGTGGACGCCTACGAGCTCGGCGCGGTCGCCGTCACCGAGGCCCTGCGTCGCGCCGGCGTCGAGAAAGGCGCGGTCGACGAGGTCGTGATGGGCTGCATCGCCCAGAACGGGCCCGATGCCTACAACGCCCGTCGCGTTGCGCTCGCCGCGGGCCTTCCCACGCGCGTGCCCGCTTTCACGGTGAATCGCCTCTGCGGTTCGGGTCTGCAGGCGATCTGGTCGGCCGCCCAAGAGCTTCGCTGGGGCGGGATCGACGTCGCCGTGGCCGGTGGCGACGAGAGCATGTCGCGCACGCCCTTCCTCGAGTACGGTGCCCGCGGCAACGCACGGCTCGGCGATCGGCAGCTCCTCGACGGCACGCTCGCGATCCTCACCGACCCCTTCAGCGGCCGGCACATGGGCACGACGGCCGAGGTCGTGGCATCCCGATACTCCGTCTCGCGGACGCAGCAGGACGCCTTCGCCGTCGAGAGCCAGCGCAGAGCGGCGACGGATGCCGCGCGCGCGGCCTTCGCAGAAGAGATCGTGCCCGTGACCACCGGCGGCCGCACGCCCGTCGAGGTCTCGGTCGACGAGCACCCGCGTCCGGGTACGACCCTGCAGGCCCTCGCGGACCTGCGCCCGGCGTTCGAGAAGGACGGATCGGTCACGGCCGGCAACTCCTCGGGCATCAACGACGGCGCCGCGGCGACCGTACTGATGCGCGAGGACGACGTGCGCGAGCGCGGTCTGTCGGGGCTCGCGACGCTCGAGGCCGTGACCACCGCCGGCGTCGACCCCGAGATCATGGGCTACGCGCCCGTCATCGCGCTGCAGCGGCTGTGGGAGCAGACCGGGCTCACGCCGGCCGACGTCGACGTGATCGAGCTGAACGAGGCCTTCGCCGCCCAAGCGGTGGCGGTGATCCGCGACGCGGGCCTCGACCCCGAGAAGGTGAACCCCTACGGCGGCGCGATCGCCCTCGGCCACCCGGTCGGTGCGACGGGCGCGATCCTCACGGTGCGCGCGGCCCTCGATCTGCGCCGTCGCGACCTGGAGTACGCCGTCGTGACGATGTGCATCGGCGGCGGACAGGCCCTGGCCGCGCTGCTGCGGCGGTACTGAGTCGGGTTTCGCCCTCACCGGGCGGGCCGTCCCGCGGAGTTCGTCGGCGACATGCCGGGTCGGCGGGCTGGTGGGCGGCGTGTCGGCCGTGGGGTCCGCGGGACGGCCCGCCCAGGGCGATGCGGGCCGCGGGCGGGGGCCATCAGGTGTGCGCCGGGCGGGGTCGAATGTCCTACTGGAGGGTCACGCCCGCGGTGCTCGACGGACCAGGAAGACGTCGACCTCGTCCTCGGAGTCGAGGGTGAATCCGGCGCGCTCGTAGAGGCGGCGGGCGGGGCTGCCCTGCAGCACGTTCAGGCGCGTCGGGCCGTCCCACGGTTCCGCCAGCACGCGAGAGAGGACCTCGCCGCCCACGCCCCGACCCTGCAGAGCGGATGCCAGGTAGAAATGCTCGATCCAGCGCGACGCCCCGTCGGTGCGGACGGTGAGAGAACCGGCATCCGCCCCGTCGACGACGATGATGCGCGTGTGTTCGGGACGGAACCCGGTGCGCAGGCGCTCGCGGACGCGATGCTCGTCGAAGCGGCCGAGGCGCTCGAGGTCGGCGCGCAACACCTCGGCGCGCAGCTCGACGAGCCAGGTGATGTCGGCGGGCACGCTCGGCCGGAGGCGGATGTCCATGCGTCGAGTCTAGGAATCGCGACGTGGACGGGCCCGCGATACTGGGCGTATGAGCGTGTTCCTTCTCGGTGGCGGGCGCGCTGCGGCGACCTGCTGCGTCCCTTCGTCCGCGAGGCGCGCGAGCGCGCCGGCGAGCGCGCTCCGGTGATCGCGCTGCTGCTCGTGCTCGAGGCCGAAGACGACACCAGGATCGCCCTCCACCGCGCCATGTTGGACGCAGCGCAGGCGCTGCCCGCCGAGATCCGCGTCAAGACGATCGTCGAGGGCGAGGTCTTCGATGCCTCGGCGCTCGCCGCCGACGCGCTGTTCGTCGGCGGCGGCCTCACCCCGGCCTACCTGGATGCTTTCGCGCAGATCCGGGATGCCGTGATCGAGCGTGTCCGCGAGGGGATGCCGTACGCCGGGTTCTCCGCCGGCTCCGTGATCGCCGCCGGTCCGGCGCTGGTCGGCGGATACCGTCTGGGCGGGGTCGAGGTCGTGTCGGAGAACGCCGGCGAGGAACTCGACGAGCTCGAGGTCCGCGCGGGCCTCGGACTGCTGGACTTCGCCGTCGATGTGCACGCCGCCCAGTGGGGGACCCTTTCTCGTCTGGTCGCCGCGGTCGATGCCGGGCTCGTCTCCGACGGCGTGGCGATCGACGAGCACACGGCCCTGGTGATCTCGGCACAGGCGGCCCCGGCCGTCCGCGGCGGCGGGCAGGTCTGGCGCGTGGAGTCCTCGGCATCCGGAGTCCACGTCCAGGTGCTCCGCGCCTGAGGCGCCGCGCTCGTCGCGAGCCGCCGGGATCTGTCTCTCGCGCGAGTCCTGACGCGGCGGAGTCCGGCGATTCCTGCACGCAACGGCCCCCACCCCGAGGGGTGAGGGCCGTTGCGGAATCCGCGCGTCAGGCGGTGCGGCGGCGACGCAGGGCGAAGGCGAGACCGCCCGCGACCACGAGGAAGCCGCCCGCGAGGGCGATGCCCCACGGCGCTTGCGCGCCCGTCGCCGCCAGGGCCCCCTTACGGACCACCTCGACCGCGAGAGCGGGGAGCACGGTGCCGTCGGCGCGCTTGATGACCACCGTGTGCGCCCCGGGTTCGAGAGTCGCGGGCACGTTCACGCGGAAGGTCACGGTGCCGGAGGCATCGGCGGCCGGGATGCCGGTGATCACGATCGGCGTGCTGTTGAGCGTGGCCGTCAGCTGCTCGCCGGCGTTCAGCCCCGAGACGGTGACGGTGAACGACCCGCCCTGCTCGACGCGCGCCGCGCTCGCCGTGATGCGCGCCGAGGTCGACGGCGAAGCCGTGGGGCTGCCGGTGGGCTGACCCGTGGGGTTGGCGGTGGGCGTCGGCTTCGGCGTGCCTTCGTCGACCGGCGTCGAACCGACCAGGTACGCCCGGCCGAGAGGTGAGGGCGCGATGGTCTTCTTCGCGGTGAAGAAGTCGACCGTGGCCTGCAGGTCGATCTGGCCCGAGTCGGCCTTGTTCGTGCCCTGCGCGAAGACGCCGAAGTTGTCGCCTCCCGCCGCGAGGAACGAGTTGGTCACGACGCGGTACGAGGTCGTCGCGCCGATGGGCGTTCCGTTCAGTGCGATCGACGAGATCCGCGAGCCCTCGGCCGCCTTCGGGTCGTACTGGAAGGTGAAGCCCTTCGAGACGCCGAGCGCGAGCACCGGGCGAGCCGCACCCGACGGCTGCCATTGCTGCTCGAGCACCTGCTTCAGCTGCGCGCCGGTGAGCGACAGCGTCACCAGCGTGTTGCCGAAGGGCTGCACGTTGGCCGCCTCGCGGTACGACACGGAGCCGTTGTCGGAGCCGTAGAGCAGGTCGGCCCGCAGACCGCCGGGGTTCATGAACGCGATCTGCGCGTCCTGCCCGTTGAACGAGGGGTTCTCGCTCGTGGCCCAGAGGTACACGTCCGCGACGGTGTTGCCGAGCGTGGAGTACGCACCGCGATCCTCACCACCCGAGCTGTTCTTCGCGCGCGTGATGTCGGCGGTGATTGTGCCGACCTCGACCTTGCCCTTCGTGTCGGCGGTGGCCTTGGCATCCGCGACGATCTTCGCCGCAGCGGCCTGGGGGTAGGCGATGTACTGGCCCACGGTGGAGTCGTAGAGCGAGCGCACGCCGGGCGCGATCGAGACGAGCTTGCCGGTTGCATCCAGGTCGATGTCGAGCGTGCCGAGGTTGGTGCCGTACGAGCCGGTCTGGATGACCGAGCGACCCCCGATGGTGCACGAATACTTCTGGTGCGTGTGCGCCGAGACGATCGCGTTGACGTCGGCGGAGGCACCGCGCACGACGGCGCCGAAGTCGCTGGATTCGGTCGCGATCGTGGTGCAGTCCGTGCTCTCCGAGCCGTCGTGGACCAGCACGATGACGATGTCGGCACCTGCCGCGCGGGCGTTCTTCGCCTCGCGGTTCACGGCCTCGGTCTCGTCGCCGAACTCGATGTCGGTGATCTTCGAGGGGTCGACCATGCCGGCCGTCTGCGGAGTGACGGTGCCGACGAAGGCGACCTTCGTGCTGCCGACCTGCTTGATCGTGTAGGGCTTGAGGGCGGGGGTGTTCGTGCCCTTCTTGTAGACGTTCGCGCCGAGAGCGAAGTCGCTCGATGCTCCCGTGTTGCCGCCGTAGGTGGGAATGACCCGCTCGGTCAGATCGGCGAAGCCGCGGTCGAACTCGTGGTTGCCCACCGCGCTGACGTCGAGCGTCGCGGCTTTGAGGGCCTTGATGGTCGGGGTGTCCTGGTCGATGAACGACTCGAAGGCGCTCGCGCCGATGTTGTCGCCGGCCGAGACGAACAGGGTGTTCGGGTTCTGCTGGCGGTACTTCTCGACGGCGCCGGCGAGCACCGCGGCCCCGGCGACGCCACCGGTCTCCTGCAGCAGGCGCCCGTGGAAGTCGTTGATCGTGAGGATCTGCAGGTCGGGGGTCTTCGGCTTCGTCGGACGCACCTCGAACACGGTCGTGGTGCCCGAGACCTCGTTGCCCGTGACCAGCAGCGGCACGCCGGTGGGCGAGCGCAGGGCTGACACGAAGGTGATGCCCTCGGGGCCGAGGTCACCGGACGCGGCGAAGTCGATCGTGTCGTCCGCCTTCGTGGTGTTGACGTTGCGGTTGTTGACGTAGGTGACGTAGCTCGCCTTCGTCGGGTCGGTGATGTCGTAGACCATCACGCCGCCCGCGCGCTCGAGGCCGATGAAGGCGTAGGTGCGGCCGTCTACGACGCCGATGGTGACGTTCTCGGGCTCGGGGCCCTTGTCGTCGCTGCGGTCGTCGAGGGTGTTGTTGTCGTTCGAGACGTTGAACAGCTGCGGGGCGACGTTCTTGAGCTTCTGCTCGAACTGGTCGCCCGAGTCGAAGACGAGAGCGCCCTTGGTGTCCCAGATCGAGAAGGAGCGCCCGCCGTAGGCGTAGAGCTCGCTGTAGCAGCCGTCCGCTGTCTTGCCGAGGTCCGTGACGACCTTGAGGCGACCGGCGGCGTCATTGGCGGTCTGGCCCGCGAGCGGGCTCGAGGTGCAGATGGGCGCCAGGCCGTTCTTGCCGAAGGCGTTGATGCGCGCCTCGTCGTCGAAGGAGCCCCACTTGCGCCCGTCCCCTTCGTTCGCGGTGACGAGGTAGGTCGTGGCCTTGCCGTTGGTGTTCGCCGAGTACGAGGCGATTCCGTCGGGCATGTAGAGGCCCTTGAGGCCGGCGACGGGGCGGATGCTCTCGGCGGCCGTCGTGCCGTCTTTGTCGCTCGGGTCGAGTCCGACGACGCTCCAGTCCTTGTACCCGAGGGGCAGGATGCCGGTCACCTCGGCCTTCGTCAGATCCACCGTCGCGACGGCGTTGTTCTCCTGCAGGGTGACGTAGGCCACCGTGCCGTCGGTGGTGATGTACTCGGGCTCGAGGTTGCGCGAGACGCGGTTGGTCGACAGGGTCGCGGCATCCTGGCCCGGGGCGGCGACATCGGGGCCGAACACGCGCACCTTGGAGTCGAGCGTCTTGCTCCCGCCGGGCTCGAAGGCGCGGAAGCCGGCCGTCTTGACGGCGCTCTGCGCGGGGGCGGACAGGGCGGACGACAGCGCGATGACGCTGACCGAACCCTCGGGGTCGACCGAGAAGTCCGCCGCCGGTTCGCCCTCATTGGCGACGACGGCGTAGGAGCCGTCCTTCGAGAAGGTCACCATGTCGGGTAGAGCACCGACGGTGACCTCGCCGAGCTTCGCGCTCGCGGCATCCGTCTTGTTGGCGTCGAAGAAGACGAGGTGACCGGGGTCGGTCTTCGTCTTCGCTTCGAAGGCGATGACGCCGAGGCCGTCGTCGCGCACCGCGACCGAGTTGGCGACACCGTTCGACGAGATGTCGAACAGTTTGACCGGCTTCTTGGGGTCGCTGTTGTCGAGCACGGTCACGGTGCCGGCCTGCGCGTTGACGACGAAGAGGCGGTCGCGGTAGGCCTGGACGATCTCGGCCGCGGATTCCTTGTAGACGCCGGTGTCGTACGAGCCGACCGGGGTCACGCTGATCGCGGCGTCGGAGACGCTGTTCGAGACGGGCTGCGAAACGATCGCGGCGGATGCCGCGGTGGTACTCGACAGGGCGAGAGCGCACACCGCCGCGGTCGTCGCGGTGAACGCGGCGGCGCGGCGAAGGAAGGTCGAAGGCATGGCTGTGTCCTCGGATTCGGGTGGGGGAGCGACCCGCGCGGGCGGCGCGATCCTGTGGATTTTGCCTGGAGTTCGTGACGACCCGGTGAACGGGGAGGGAACGCGACGGCCGTGAACCGTCATCGGCCCGTCGGGACGGACGCGGTCGTACGCTCGTCGCATGACCGAGAACGCGCCCGCGGCGACGCCCCCGGGGCCCCACTCCGATGAGCCCCATCGCCAGGGGCTCTCGCAGAGACTGAACTGGTTGCGCGCCGGCGTGCTCGGCGCCAACGACGGCATCGTCTCGACGGCCGCGGTCGTGGTCGGTGTCGCGGGGGCCATGAGCGACACCGGTCCGGTGCTGATCGCGGGCCTCGCCGCCCTCGTCGGTGGGGCCATCTCGATGGCGCTCGGCGAGTACGTCTCGGTCTCGAGCCAGCGCGACAGCGAGCACGCCCTCATCCAGAAAGAGAGGCGTGAGCTCGCCGATGACCCCGAGGCCGAACTCGCCGAGCTCGTGGGCATGTACGAGGCCCAGGGGCTCTCGCGTGACACGGCGACGCGCGTGGCGAACGAGCTCACGGCATCCGACGCCCTCAAGGCCCACCTCTCGGTCGAGCTCAACATCGACGCAGAGGATGTCGTGAGCCCGTGGGCCGCGGCCTTCGCCTCGGCGGTCGCCTTCACCATCGGCGCGCTGCTGCCGCTCGCGACGATCCTGCTGGCGCCGGTCGAGATCCGCGTACCTCTCACCTTCGTCGCCGTCCTCATGGCGCTCGCCATCACCGGCTACGTCGCCGCGGTCCTCGGAGGAGCGCGGCGCGGGCGGGCGGTGCTGCGCACGGTGGTTGGCGGTGCGCTCGCGCTCGCCGCGACCTACGCGGTCGGCGCGTTGTTCGGGGTCTCCGCCTCGTAGTCGGTACCTCTATCAATTAATAGGACGTCCAGGTAATCTGAGGGGAGCGACGACGCCGTCGCTTTCCGAAGGAGAGCCGCATGGACACCACCCCTGCTCCCGC
Organism: Microbacterium sp. SORGH_AS_0421; assembly: GCF_030818635.1. Classification (NCBI taxonomy): domain Bacteria; kingdom Bacillati; phylum Actinomycetota; class Actinomycetes; order Micrococcales; family Microbacteriaceae; genus Microbacterium; species Microbacterium sp. SORGH_AS_0421. The sequence continues at coordinate 752,442 of NZ_JAUTAO010000001.1, read as the reverse complement.
GCTCGACGCCCCGTCGACCGGCACCCTGAGTTCCGACGAGCGCGATGCCATCCTCGACGCGGTGCGCGACTTCGCGGCGACCGAGTTCGCCCCGCGCACCCTCGAATGGGATGCCGAGAAGCACTTCCCCCGCGACGTGCTGCGCCGCGCGGGGGAGCTGGGTCTCGGCGGCGTCTACGTCAACGACGACGTGGGCGGCGCCGGGTTGTCGCGCGTCGACGCGGTGGCGATCTTCGAGGAGCTCGCCTACGGCGACCCGACGGTCACGGCCTACATCACGATCCACAACATGGTCGCGTGGATGATCGACACCTACGGCACCGCCGAGCAGCGCGAGCGGTGGCTGCCGTCGCTGGTGGCCATGGAAGATCTCGGCGCCTACTGCCTCACCGAGCCCGGCGCCGGGTCCGACGCCGCGGCCATCACCACCTCGGCGATCCGGCACGGCGACACCTACGTGCTGACGGGGGTCAAGCAGTTCATCTCGGGCGCGGGCGAGGCGTCGGTCTACGTCGTCATGGCTCGCACGGGGGAGCCGGGAGCGCGCGGCATCAGCGCCTTCCTCGTGCCCGCCGACTCCGAAGGACTCTCGTTCGGAGCGAACGAGAAGAAGATGGGCTGGAACGCGCAGCCCACCCGTCCCGTCATCCTCGACGAGGTGCGCGTGCCCGCCGAGAACCTCCTCGGCGGCGAGGGACGCGGCTTCTCGATCGCGATGAACGCCCTCAACGGCGGTCGCCTGAACATCGCCACGTGCTCGATCGGCGGGGCGCGCTGGGCGCTCGATCGCGCGATCGCCTACGTGCACGAGCGTTTCACCTTCGGCGAGGCCCTCGCCGAGAAGCAGTCGGTCGTGTTCGCGGTGGCCGACATGGCGACCGAGCTCGAAGCCGCACGACTGCTCGTGCGCGATGCGGCGTCCGCCCTGGATGCGAAGACTCCGGACGCCGCGACCCGGTGCGCCATGGCGAAGAGGTTCGCGACCGACGTCGGCTTCCGCGTCGCCAACGAGTCGCTGCAATTGCACGGCGGATACGGCTACCTGCAGGACTACGGCATCGAGAAGGTCGTTCGCGATCTGCGTGTGCACCAGATCCTCGAGGGGACGAACGAGATCATGCGGCTCATCGTGGGTCGCAGCGTCCTGGCCGCGTGACGCGCGCGGAGGAAAGGCCCGGGCGGATGTCGGCGGGTCGTGCGAGCATGCCGGTGCGGGCTTCGCCGCGCCGATGAGACGGGAGTGACATGACGGATCACGATGCAGGGTACGAGACGATCCGCGTCGAGCAGCGCGCACGAGTCGGGTGGATCACCCTCGATCGCCCCGAGGCGCTGAACGCGCTCAACACACGGACCATGACCGAGGTCGTCGCGGCTGCCGAGGCGTTCGACGCCGACGAAGGCGTCGGCGCGATCGTGGTGACCGGCAGCGAGAAGGCCTTCGCGGCCGGGGCCGACATCAAAGAGATGGAGCAGAAGTCGGGTCTCGACATGATGCTCACCGACCACTTCGGCGCCTGGGCGCGCTTCGCCGCCGTCCGCACGCCCGTGATCGCCGCGGTCTCGGGGTACGCCCTGGGCGGCGGGTGCGAGCTCGCTCTCATGTGCGATGTGATCCTGGCATCCGATCGCGCGAAGTTCGGCCAGCCCGAGGTGCAGCTCGGCGTGATCCCGGGCATGGGCGGCACCCAGCGGCTCGTCCGCGCGCTCGGGTACTACAAGGCCGCCGAGCTCGTGCTCACCGGACGCATGATCGACGCCGCCGAGGCCGAGCGCGCTGGACTCGTCTCCCGTGTGGTGGCGTCGGCCGACCTGCTCGACGAAGCCGAGGCGGTCGCCCGCACGATCGCAGAGAAGCCGCTCCCGGCCTTGTACGCGGCCAAGGCCGCTCTCGACGTGGCCCTGGAATCGACGCTGGCCGAGGGCGTGCGCTTCGAGCGGCAGGCGTTCGCGGCGCTGTTCGACACCGCCGATCAGAAGGAGGGGATGGCGGCCTTCCGCGAGAAGCGGTCGCCGTCGTTCACGCACCGATGAGCGCTCAGAGCGGATCGGGCACCGGCGCGGGGTCGGCGAAGTCGCCGGCGCCCTTGCGGAAGCGCGCGATGATCCGCACCAGTGCCGTCGCGTCATCGTCGTCGAGGCCCAGATCGGCGAACACCTCGTTCAAGGCTGTCGTGGCGTCGTCGACCCGTCGACGCCCGTCCTCGGTGAGCGCGAGCAGGGCCGCACGCCCGTCGGTCGGGTGCGGTTCACGCGTCACGAGCCCGTCTCGAGCGAGGCGCTCGACCGTGTTCGTGACGCTCGTCGGGTGCACCTGGAGGCGCGCGATCGCGCTGGCCATCGGCATCCGGCCCTCTCGCGTGAAGGCGAGCAACCGCAGCATCTCGAACCGCGAGAACGACAGGTCGAAGGGCTTGAGCGCACGATCGATGGATGCCAGGAGCAACTGGTGCGCGCGGATCACCGAGGTCACGACCGTCATGCCGTCGGCGGCGTCGTCCCACCCGTGTGCGAGCCACTGGCGCTTGGCCTCGGCGATCGGGTCGACCGGTAATCGTCGCGTCATCGGTCCTCCTCGCGTTTCACGGTACCGCTCGCCCGCGGGCCGCGCTGCCCGGCGGCGGCTGAGCCCGTCGGCGCTCCGAGTCCGGCCGCTGCCGCGGGGCGGCGGCATTCGTCCTCTCACCGAAGGAGCATGATCGATGAAGATCGTGGTGCTGATCAAGGAAGTCCCCGATACCTGGGGTGAGCGTCGCCTCGACCTCGAGACCGGGCTCTCCGACCGTGCCGCGTCGGCCCCGGTGCTCGACGAGATCGACGAGCGCGCGGTCGAAGCCGCCCTCGCATACGCCGACGCGAACCCCGGCACCGAGGTCGTGGTGCTCACGATGGCTCCGGCCTCGGCCACGGCGACCGTGCGAAAGGCGCTCGCGATGGGCGCGACCTCGGCCGTGCACGTCGTCGACGACGCCCTGCGCGGTGCCGACCTGCTGTTGACCGCCGACGTGCTCGCGGCAGCCATCCGGCGCACGGGGTTCGACCTGGTCATCGCGGGCAACCTCTCCACCGACGGCGGTGGGGGAGTCGTTCCGGCGATGGTCGCCGAGGTGCTCGGCGTGCCGCAGCTCACCGCGCTGTCGAGTCTCGAGGTGACCGACGACACCGTGTCCGGTGACCGCGTGAGCGATGCCGGGACGATGCGGGTGTCGGCGTCGCTTCCCGCGGTGGTCTCGGTGACCGAGGCGCTGCCCGAGGGGCGGTTCACGACGTTCAAGGGCATCATGGCCGCGAAGAAGAAGCCGTACGAGACCCCGGATGCCGTCGAGTTGGGCGTCGAGGCCGAAGACCCGGCGCAGGCCCGGTACATCATGCTGTCGGTCGCCGAGAGGCCGCCGCGAGAGGCCGGGACGAAGATCGTCGACGAGGGCGATGCCGGCGAGAAGCTCGCGGCCTTCCTCGTGGCCGAGGGGGTGGCGTGATGAGCACTGCTCTCGTGCTGCTCGAGGTGCTGCCCTCGGGAGCGCTGGCGGCCTCGTCCCCCGGGCTGCTCGTGGCCGCGGACGCGGTGGGAGAGCCGGTCGCGGTGATCGCGGCCCCCGCCGGGGTGCTCGACCGCGCCGCCGGGGAGGCCGCGGAGCTCGGGGCGGTCCGCGTCCTCTCCGCCGAGGTGGACCCCGCCCTGCTGACCGGCCCGGTCGTCGACGTGCTCGCGGCCGCGGTGGCAGCCGAGAGCCCCGACCTGGTGCTCGCCTCGAACGCCATCGAATCGCGTGATGCGGTGGCCCGCCTCGCGGTGCGGCTGCGCCTGCCCCTCGCCACCGACGTCGTCGGCGTCGCTCGAGACGACCTCGGGGTGGTGGCCCACCACTCGGTGTTCGGCGGTGCCTTCACCGTCGACGGCGCGCCCACCTTCGGGCCCCTCGTCGCGACCCTGCGGCCCGGGGCGGTCGAGGGGCGCCTCGACGCGCAGCCGCTCGCCGTGCGAGACCTCGAGGTGCCGGCATCCGCGATGCCCTCCGCGCGCGTCGAGGCGTTCTCCGAGACGACCGCTCCCTCGAGCCGGCCGGAGCTGCGCGGCGCGGCGACGGTCGTCGCCGGGGGCCGGGGCGTGGGATCGAAAGAGGACTTCGTCCTCGTCGAGCAGCTCGCCGACGCCCTGGGCGCTGCCGTCGGCGCCTCGCGCGCGGCCGTCGACGCGGGGTACGTACCCGCGACCGCGCAGGTCGGGCAGACGGGGGTGTCGGTCTCGCCGAGGCTGTACGTCGCCCTGGGGATCTCGGGTGCGATCCAGCACCGCGCGGGCATGCAGACCGCTCGCACGATCGTCGCGATCGACAAGAACCCCGAGGCGCCGATCTTCGACATCGCCGACTTCGGTATCGTCGGAGATCTGTTCACCGTCGTCCCGCAACTCATCAGCGCGCTCGAGGCTCACAAGAAGTAGATGGCGTCCACACCCCGCACTCCGCGTCGCGGGCTGCCGCGCGTCCCCGGTGGGGAGCCCTGGCCGCTCGCGGGCTCGGACGCGCCCTCGACGTCTTCGCCTCACGATGACGCGGACGGCCCCGCAGCGGCCGTCGAGAAGCGCGGCGCCGGCTCGCCCGCAGCGGATTCGAGTTCGTCCACGGGAATCGGGTCGGAGGCACCGTCGCGCCCGGATTCGGTGCACGCGTCCGAATCCGTCGAGCTCGCGAGCCCTTCGCTCGGTCCGGAACAGCAGAGCGTGACGTCGGACGCCGCGGCGACCGGCGTGCGCCGAGGTCTGCCGCGCGAGCCCGGCGGGGAGCCCTGGCCTCCGGCATCCGGCGCTGCATCCGGTGCGCGCTCGGCGTCGGATTCGGGCGTGCGCAGCGGAATCGGGTCGGAGGCGCCGTCGCGCCCGGATCCGGTGCACGCGTCCGAATCCGCTGGGGCGTCTGCGGTGACAGCCCCCGCCGAGCCGGCTGACGGCGCGATCGGCGCGACCTCGGTGCCCGTGCCCCCGGCCGAGGCGCCCGGGGCCCTCGCGCACCCGGCCCCGCGGCCGCCCCTCACCGTCGCACGCACCGTCTGGCCCGGCGCCGCGGCCCGTCGCTCCGCGACTCGCGCGGTACCCGGCGCGAAGCCCCGGGCAGCCGCCCTCGGCGACTACTCGCCCGTCCAACTGCTCGGATCGACCGCCGTTCTCGGCGTCTTCGCACTCGCTCTCGTGGGCATCGTCGTGCTTCTCGCGCGATTCGTGCTCGCGATCGGCCCCGGGCGGGAGTTCCTCGCGGCATTCCCGGGCGAGTACCACCTGCCCGCATCCGCTCCGGTGGGGCTTCCGGCGTGGCTGAACTGGTCGCACTTCCTCAACAGCTTCTTCCTGCTGCTGATCATCCGCACCGGGTGGCAGGTACGCCGGGAGAAGAGGCCCTCGGCCTTCTGGTCGCCGCGCAACAACAAGAAGCGCCGCATCAGCCTCGCGCTGTGGTTCCACCAGGCGCTCGACATCCTCTGGATGGCGAACGGCGTCGTCTTCGTGGTGCTGCTGTTCGTCACCGGGCAGTGGATGCGGATCGTGCCGACGTCGTGGGAGGTCTTCCCCAACGCGCTCTCGGCCGCGCTGCAGTACGCCTCTCTCGACTGGCCCACCGAGAACGGCTGGGTGAACTACAACAGTCTCCAGCAGCTGTCGTACTTCGCGATCACCTTCGTCGCCGCGCCTCTGGCGATCGTCAGCGGTGTGCGTCTGTCGGGCGTGTGGCCCAAGAACGCCGAGAAGCTCAACCGTCTGTACCCGGTCGAGTGGGCGCGCAAGGTGCACTTCCCCACGATGCTCTTCTTCGTGGCGTTCATCATCGTGCACGTCGCCCTCGTCCTCGCGACCGGCGCCCTGCGCAACCTGAACCACATGTACGCCGCGCGCGGGGCGGTCGATCCCGAGGCGTTCGTGAGCGATCCCACCGGATTGCTGATCTTCGCGGCATCCCTCGTCGTGATGGCCGCGGCCTGGGTGGCCGCGCGCCCCGCGGTGCTCGTGCCGATCGCGCGCCTGTTCGGCGAGGTCAAGCAGCGCTGACGTTGCCGCGGGTCGCCGTCCCGGGATGACGAGCCGGTGGGCCAGATCACGAGCCGATGCGCGGCATCTCGGGTCGTCTCGGCGAACGCGGGTGGTCCCTGCAACTCCCCTGGTGGCCGCTCGGGCCTCAGACGCGACCGCTCGCGCGCAGCCCCGCGGCGATGAGATCGAGGCCGAAGGCGAAGTCGTCCGCGGAGGATGCAGCGGTGAAGGGCCTTTCCCGTGCTCCCTCTCGGGCCCCGGCGCTGTCGTACTGCAGGCGCTGCTGCTCGTGCCAGACGAACCCGAGGACGTAGTGCAGCACCGTGGTGGCGACCCGCCGAGCGGTGTCGGGGGCGAAGCCGTCGGCGGCGACCGCCTCGGTCAGTCGGTCGAGCGCGAGGGTCGAGCCCAGGCCCAGAGCGAGCGTGCTCGAGACGACCTCGGCGCCGTCGCGGTAGGCCAGTAGGGCATCGCGCAGGGCACCGGCCCGAGAGCGGAGGTCGTCGGAGGTGCCGGATGCCATGCGCCCCACGATCCGATCGGACAGCTCCGCGAGCAGGGACTGCTTGTTGGGGAAGTGCCAGTACAGGGCGCTGGCCTGCACGTCGAGGGCGGTTGCGAGGCGACGCATCGTCAGGTCGGGGAGGCCGTGGTCGTCGAGGATCCGCAGGGCGGTGCGCGCGACGTCGTCGGCCGTATGTCCTCGCGGTGCCATGAGTCTGAGTATAGTGAACGCCGTTCAGGTGAACAGTGTTCAGGTACCCGATCCGAAAGGCTCCCATGCGCCGCTCCCTCGATGCCACCGACCTCGCCCGCGTGGCCGTCTTCGCCGCCCTCATCGCCGTTCTCGGGCTCCCCGGGAGCTTCCCGGTCTTCGGCGGGGTACCGATTACCGCACAGACCCTCGGGGTCATGATCGCGGGTGCCGTCCTCGGCCCGGCGCTCGGCGCCCTCTCGGTCACGGTGCTGCTCGCCCTCGTCGCGGTGGGCTTCCCGCTGCTCGCGGGCGGACGCGGCGGTATCGCCGTCTTCTTCGGGCCCACGGCGGGCTACGCGCTGGGGTGGATCCTCGGGGCGGCGGTCATCGGCCTCGTGGTGCACGCGGGCGGACGGCGGCCCGTCGTCTGGCGTACGGGTCTGGCCATGGTCTCGGGCGGGATCGTCGCGATCTACGCCGTCGGCGTCCCCGTGCAGAGTCTCGTGACCCGGCTGCCGCTCGGTGAGACGGCGCTGGCGAGCCTGGTCTTCGTCCCCGGCGACCTGCTCAAGGCCGCTCTCGCGACGGTCGTGGTCTCGACCCTCGTCCGCGCCTACCCGCGGGGCTTCCGGCGTGACTGGGGCGCTCCGGTGCGCCCCGCGGCGATCGCCCGCGCGTGAGGCCGACGATCCGCGGAGGAACCGTCCGCTGCTCTCGCCTGGCCGCACGCCTCGACGGCCGAGACGTCCTCCGCGACGTGACCCTCGACCTCGATGCCCGCACGATCGCCGTGATCGGCGACAACGGCTCCGGCAAGTCGACCTTCGCCCGCGTCGTCGCGGGGCTCGTGCCCCGGTCCTCGGGCGCGCTCGAGGTGCTCGGAGCGGATCCGGCGACGGATGCCGCGACCCACCGCCGCCGCATCGCCCTCGTGCTGAGCAACCCCGACGCGCAGATCGTGATGCCGGTCGTGTCCGATGACGTCGCCTTCTCGCTGCGTCCCGAGCGCCTGCCGAAGCCCGAGCGGGCGGCGCGCGTGGCCGCGGCCCTCGAACGGTTCGGTCTCACCGACCTCGCGGACCGTCCCGCCTCGGACCTGTCCGGTGGGCAGAAGCAACTGCTCGCGCTCTGCGGCGCCTTCGTGCGCGACCCCGCGCTGGTCGTCGCCGACGAGCCCACGGCCCTCCTCGACTCACGCAACGCCCGCCGGGTGGCCGACCATCTGCTCGGAGACGGACGCCACCGCGCGCTCGTCGTCACCCACGATCTCGCCCTCGCCCGACGATGCGAAGCCGCGGTGCTCTTCGCGGACGGTCGCGTGCTCGCCGCCGGCGCGGCATCCGGGATCGTCGATCGCTATGAGCGGTCGCTGACGTGCTGACCGTGTATCGGCCGGGGACGGGGGTGTTTCATCGGCTCCCCGCCGGCCCGAAGATGCTGGCGGTCGCGGTGCTCGCCCTCGCGGTGGCGGTGCTGCCGACCACCCTGTGGGCCGCGGGGGTCGCGGCGGCGGTGGCGGGGGCCTCCTACGCGGTGTCGGCTCTGGGGGCTCGGGAGCTGGCCAGACAGACCTGGGCCCTGCGATGGATCGTCGTCGTCACCGCGGCGGGGCAACTGCTGTTCCTCGGCATCGAACCCGCCGTCGCGAACACCGCGCGCGTGACGGCGGCGCTGCTGATCGCGGCCCTGCTGCCGTTGACGACGCGCGCGGACGAGCTGCTCGACGCCCTCGAGCGAGGACTCGCCCCGCTGCGGCGGGTCGGAGGCGATGCCGAGCGCGCAGCGCTGCTGCTCGCCGTCACGGTCACGACCGTGCCGGTGCTGGCGCGACGGGCTGCCGAGGTGCGCGAGGCGCAGCGGGCCCGCGGTGTGCGGCCGTCGCTGCGACTCTCGATCGTGCCGTTCCTCGTGCTGTCGCTTCGGCACGCCGACCAGCTCGGCGAGGCCCTCGCCGCCCGCGGGGTGCGCTGAGTCGGCGTCGAGACCGCGGGCGCCCACCGTCGGTGCGATGCGTCCTCTTCGCCGAACGGCTGCGGTCTCGACACGCGAGAGCGGTGGCAAGGCGCGGACGACGCGACCGCGGCGTCAGCACCCCGCGCGATGACCCGCCGCGTCAGCCCGCGGCGGCCCGCCCCGCGGCGAAGCCCTCGGCATAGGCCTCGTCGGCTCCCTGACGGAACATGTCCCGCACGGGATCGCGCACGATAGAGCGTGCTCCGGGCAGGTCGAGCTCTCCCACCAGGTCGCCGCGGCCGCGCACGACCGCCACGGGGCGGCGCGCGGCCTTGCCCTTGACGAGGTCGGTGGCCGCGGCGATCTCGTCGGCCACGCAGGGCAGGGTCACGACGAGGGGGCGGCCCTCGGCATCCGTCGTTCCGCGCAGGTCTTCGAACACGTGCACGCCGCCCGCGCCGATGGCGTGATCGGTCTGGCCCTCGCGCCAGGCGCGGCCGAGCGTGTCGGTGATCAGGACGCCGACGTGGGCCCCGGTCGCGGCGCGCAGCCCGGTCGCCAAGGCGCGCGCGGAGGCGTCAGGGTCGATCGGCAGCAGCAGCACGGTGCCCTCGGGGGTGTTGCTCGCGTCGACGCCGGCGGCGGCCGAGACGATGCCCAAGGGGTTCTCGACGATCCGCGTCACGTGCCCGGTGGGGGAGGTGCGCGATGCCACGAGACGCACGGTCTCGCGCGTGATGGCGTCCTCGCGGTCCGCGGCGTGGATGATCCGACCCTCGGCCTTCGACACGATCTTGCTGGTGACGACCACGATGTCGCCGTCGCGGAGCGACCCGTCGACACCGTCACGCAGGGGTTCGGTCGTGGCATCCAGGATCATCCGGACGAGGTCGTCGCCCGCGGTGATCTCGGGAATGCCGTCGAGGGCCCAGATCTGCAGCACGTCAGCGGACGAAGCGCACCTCGGTGAGCTCCTCACCGAGGAAGGGCTGCACCTGAGAGGCGCCGTCGAGGGTGAAGCCGTTGCGCGTGTAGAAGCGGTGCGCGCGGGGGTTGTCATCGGCGACCCAGAGGTACACGCCCTCACCGTCGTCGATCGCGGCGTCGAACAGCTGCTGGCCGATACCGGTGCCGTGGTACGCGTCGAGCAGGTAGATGAAGTACAGCTCGCGCTCGCGCGGAGCGTCGTCGTCGCGCGCCGGGCCCGAGCCGACGAAACCGACGATCTCGCCGTCGACGAGGGCCGCGTGCATGCGGTAATCCTCGCCCTGGGAGGCCCAGTGGGTCCAGAGTTCGGCCATGCGGCGAGGCGAGACGGCCTCGAGGGCGGCCTTGCTGATCAGGTGGTCGTAGGTCTCGTGCCAGCAGGTCGCGTGCACGCGGCCGAGGGCCTCGGCATCCACGTCTCTTACCGGACGGACGACGATGTCGGTTCGGGCTTCCGCAGTCATGGCGCGACTCTACGCGGGCGCTCGTCGCGGGTGAAATCGAGGCGCTCCGGCTCTCGGATGCGCTATACGCCGAGCTGGCCACCTTGTCGCTCGTCTACAACGGGATCGCCGATCCGTGGTCGGATCGCTACGCTCGCCCCTCGTGAACGTCCTCTGGCGCACCCTGCTGGTGCTCGCTCGTGCCCGCCGTCGTCTTCGTCGCGAAGGTCCCATCGATCCGAACACCGTGGCCCGCGTGTCGATCCGCGTCCTGCCCACCGACATCGATCTGCTGCGCCACCTGAACAACGGGCGGTACCTGTCGCTGTTCGACCTCGGGCGGTGGGATCTGTTGACCCGCACCGGTCTGCTCGCCGCGATGACGAAGCAGGGCTGGTACGCGGTGGTCGCCGCCGAGACCATCACGTTCCGTCGTTCCCTCGAGCTCGGGCAGCGGTTCGTGCTCGAGACCCGTCTCATCGGGCACGACGATCGCGCGGTCTACCTCGAACACCGCGCGCTGGTGAGGGGCGAGATCTACGCCCGGGCGATGATCCGTGCCCGCATCCTCCGCCGTACCGGCGGCACGGTCCCGCACGACGAGCTGTTCGCCGCCGTCGGGCGCCCCGAGGGGCTGCCCGACATCGAGTCGTGGGTGCACGACTGGGCCGCCGGTTCGGCGCTGCCCTCGACGAAGCGTCCGGCGCCCAGCGTCTGGGAATGACGGCGGCCGGCGATCACATCCCGAAGCGGGCGTCGAGCCAGGCCACCTGCTTCATCCAGTGGCGGTGGCCGCCGCCCTCGTGGCCGTTGTAGGGATACTCCTCGATGGCCGCATCGTCGGAGCCGAGCGCGTGGAAGGCGGCGAAGACGCCGGAGGGCAGCACCACGTCGTCCATGAACGCCACCGAGAAGTAGGCGGGCTGGGTGATGCGGCGGGCGAGGATCGCCGCGTCGACGTACGACAGGGTGCGCAGCACGCTCGCGGTGTCGTCGCGGTGCACGGCGAGGTAACGCGTGATCTCGGTGAACGGCGCCGAGGGAGTCCGCGTAATGGCATTCGGAAAGTCGCACAGGAACGGCACGTCGGGCATGACCGCGGCGACGGCTTCGCCCGCGAGGGCGGCCGCGGCGATCGAGAGCCCACCACCCTGGCTGCCGCCGGTGACCGCGATCCGCGAGGGGTCGACACCGGGGAGGGCTCGCACCTCGTCGACCAGGCGCACGGCGTCGGCGAAGAGGCGTCGGTAGTAATAGTCGTGGGGATCCCGGATGCCACGGGTCATCACGCCCGGGTACGCGGCGGCGGAGCCGTGCGGGTCGGGGGTGTCGCCCACGCTCCAGGTCGATCCCTGACCGCGCGTGTCCATGATGACGTGGACGTAGCCGGCGCTCGCCCAGTTGAGGCGTTCTCCCGGGAGGCCGCGGCCGCCGCCGTATCCGATGTACTCGACGACGGCGGGAAGCACTTCGTCGCCGTGGGGGCGCACGACCCACCCGCGGATCTCGTCGCCCCCGAAGCCGGTGAAGGTGAGGTCGAAGACGCTGAGGGCGCGCACCGGCACGTCGACCGGGGCGAGGGTGGCGGGCCGGGCTGCGGTCCGCGCCTGCGCGAGGGTGTCGGCCCAGAACGTGTCGAGGTCGGTCGGCGCCTCGAGCGCGGGGCGATAGGCCCGCAGCAGCTCGACGGGCATATCGGTGAAGGTGACGGCCATGGGTCCTCCTGGTACGCGGGGCGAACCGACAGTAGCAACGCGGCGTCGATGAGCGGACGCGACCCCGCGCGTCGACGACGTATCCGGTCTCGGCCGACGCGACCGCGACCGACCCGCCACTCTCCGACCGCGGCATCCCGGACAGGAGGCTCGAAAAACGGTGCCCCGGCCGCCGTGAGGCGACCGCGGCATCCCGGACAGGAGGCTCGAAAAAACGGTGCCCCGGCCGCCATGAGGCGACCGGGGCACCGGGGTACCGGGGGGGGATCAGCTGGTCAGCAGGCGCAGTCCGTAGGTCTGCAGGATCTCGTTCACGGGCTGGAAGTACGTCGTTCCGCCGCTCGAGCAGTTGCCCGAGCCGCCCGAGGTGACGCCCTGGGCCTGGTTGCCGGCGAGCAGTGAGCCGCCGGAGTCGCCGGGCTCGGCGCAGACGTTGGTGCGGATGAGGCCCGAGACCGATCCCTCGGCGTAGCGCACCGTGGAGTTGTAGGCCTGGATCTGGCCGCAGTGCCAGCCGGTGGTCGAGCCCGAGCGGCACACGGTCGCGCCGACGGCGGCGGCGGTCGAGCCCTTCACGGCGACGGAGCCGCCGGAGTAGTTCGACACCGAGCCGACGGGGGTGTGGTTGGGCGTGCTGACCCAGGCGTAGTCGTTGCCGGGGAACGAGGAGCCCTGGAACGTGCCGTAGGTGGTGCTGTCGCCCGCGTCGCCGCAGTGGCCGGCGGTGACGAAACCGCCCTGCACCGCGAAGCCCACCGAGCAGCGGCTCTGGTTGTTGATGTTGTAGGCGATGCCGCCCTGGATCGTCGCGAAGGTCTCCGGGGCCTCGGCTCCGGTCTCGAGGCGCACGGCGCCCGCGGGGGCGTCGAGCGTCGCGACGAAGTCGGCCGCGGCCTGGTCGCCGCCGGCCACCACGTCGACGACGAGGTCGTTCTGCTCGACGTCGATCCACCACGAGGGGATCGCGTCGGGAACGGGGCTCGCCGCAAGCTTCGCGGCGAGCGCCTCGAGGTCGTCGAGGGAGTGCTCCGCGGCGACGGGGACGGCGCCCGCCTCGGCGGCCGCTTCGCGAGCGGCATCCGTGGTCGCCGCGGCGTACACGGTGCGCGTCGACTCGTCGAGCCAGGTGCCGGCGAAGGCGTCGCCCGAGACGGCGGCGACCTCGTCGGCGGTCCCGGCCGCGTCGGCCTGGAAACGCAGGACGTCCTGCGCTCCGGCCACGTCGGTGCCGAGGTCGGCCGCCATCGCTTCGAGCAGCTGGGCGTCGACTCCGTCGACGGCCGCGCCGGGCGATGACGTGGGGGTCTGCGCCAGCGCGGGAGCGGTGGCGGCGGTGGTCAGGAACAGGCCGAGAGCGGTGGCGCCCACGACGGTTTTCGATATGCGGTTCACGTGGAGTGACCTTCCATCCAGGGGGATAAATGGCGGGGTACCCACCGCCATGAAAACACGACGCGGACGAAAAGCGAAGGAATTCCTGTGAATTTCTGATCAGAGTGCAAATATGTCGCCCATTCGGGGGACACGCGATTCGGCCCCCGTGAGCTGCGACCCGGCCGCCGATCCGCGGGTTGCGCGGCGGGCCGCCGAGGTGCCGCGCACGCGCTAATTAGGCTGACGGGCATGAGCACGAACGACCCCGGCGCCCCCGTTCCCGCGCTCTCTCCGGGCCTTCCGGCCCGCGCCGCTCGCGTCGCCGCGACGTTCTCTCGACGAACGGCCCCCGCCTCCGTGCCGCGTCGTGGCGAACTGCCCGCCGACCCCGCCGCCGCGGCGTTCCTGGCCGCAGCCGTCGACGGCGTCTCCCGTCCGGAGTCGCTGACCTCGGCCGCCTCCGCGCTGCACCGGCTCGCCGGTGACCTCCCCGCGTCTCTCCCGTGGTTCGTCCGCGGTGCCCTGCAGCTCGGCGGAGCCGTCGCGCCCGTCCTGCCGAGTCCCGCCGTACCGCTCGCTCGCCGCGCGCTGCGCGATCTCCTCGCCGCCCTCGTGCTCGACGCGCGCCCCGAGCGGCTCAGCCCCGCGCTCGATGCGCTCGGCTCACCGGTCGAGGTGCGCCTCGTCGGGCCCGCCGTCGTGGGTGACGCGGGTGCGCGACGCCGGGTCGACGGCATCCGTTCTCTTCTCTCCCGCGAGGACGTCCCGCGGGTCTGTCTCGCGATCTCCGATGTCGTGGTCAAGCCATCGCCGTGGGCCTTCGACGCCGAGGTCGAGCACGCCGCCGAGCGGCTGCTGCCGGTCTTCCTCGATGCGCTCGCCGCGCGCACCCACGTCACCCTCGTCGCCGAAGGACGCGACGACCTCGATCTCACCGTCGCGGTGCTCACCCGCGTGCTCGAGGAGCCGCGCCTCACCTCGCTCCGGGCCGGTGTCCAGCTGCCGGCGGCGGTCGCCGAGGTCCCCGAGGCCGTCCGGGAGCTGTCGGCGTGGGCGCGCGTGCGCACCTCCGAGGGCGGCGCCCGACTGACGCTGCGTCTGAGCGATGCCCCCATCGAGACCCCGGATGCCGTGTCGGCGGCGCGCCACGGGTGGCTCGCCCCGGCGGTCACGGCTCGAGACGACGTGGATGCCGCCCTCGTGCGCGGCCTGCGCGAGGCCCTGAGCCCGAGGGGGATCGAGGGCTTCGCCCTGGAGCTTGCGACCGCCGACCCCGAACGTGCCGCCCTCGCCCTGTCCCTCGCGACGGAGGCCGGGGCCGAGCTCGCGCTCGCCGTGCCGCACACCGCGCCGTGGACACCGGGGGAGGGGCACCTGTGGACGGCGCCGACCGCGTACCCCGACGACGTCGATGCCGTCGTCGCGCGCCTCGCCGCCCGCTACGCGATCGCGGTGGCCGGTGCCCCCGACCTGCCGCTGGCGGTGCCCGCGTCGGAGGATGAGCCCGACGAGAGCACGCCCGAGGACGCCCCCGAGACCGCATCCATCGCGGCCCGCGCTCGATGCGCCCTGGCCGCAGCCGACCTTCCCTCGCCCGCCGTGCGCGCTCCGCAGCGCGACACCGAGGCCGATCCGGCGATCCTGCGCGAGCGCGCGGCCGACGACGCCGCCGAGCCCGGACTCACGCAGGCGGTGCTGGGCATCGCGCGCGAGGCCGCGGCATCCGCCGACACCTCCGCTCTGGGCCCCGACGTGCAGCAGATGCTGTTCGGCGGACAGGCCTTCGTCGACACCGCCGTGTTCTCGGCTCGCGAGAGCGCGGAACTCGCGGGCGGCGCACCCGGGTTCCGCAATGTGCCCGACACCGACCCGACGCTCCCCGCCGACCGCGCCTGGTCGATGGCCGCCCTCGGCCGGGTCGCCGGTTCGACCGCCGGAGACGCCACGGCCGCCGCGGGACGCATCGACGACGAAGCGGGGCTCGACGCGGTCATCGACCGCGTGCGCACCGCCGCAGAGCCCTGGGGTGCGCTCGCCGCCGCCGACCGGGCCGCTGTGCTGCAGTCGGTCGCACGCAGCCTCGAGCAGCGCCGGGGCGAGCTGATCGAGGTTCTCGCCTCCGAGGGCGGGGCTCTGCTCGCCGAGGCCGACACCGAGGTGAGCCAGGCCGTCGACGCCGCCGCGTACTACGCCGCCACCGCGAAGGAGCTCGATCGCGTGCCCGGGGCCGTGTTCGTACCCGATCGGCTGAGCGTCGTCGCCCCGCGTTGGAACGCCCCGGTCGGGCTCTGCGCCGCCGAGGCCGTCGCCGCGCTGGCCGCCGGATCCGGGGTGCTGCTCACGCCCTCGCCGCGCGCACGGCGCTGCGGAGCCGTCGTGGCCGAGGCTCTCTGGGCCGCGGGGGTGCCGCGCGACCTGCTCGCCTATGTCGACCTCAACGAGGACGCCTCGGGCCGCGCGCTCATCGCCCACCCCGGCGTCGACCGCGTGCTGCTGGCGGGAGCCCGGACGACGGCCGAGCGCTTCGCCGCCTGGCGACCGGCCCTGCCCGTGCAGGCGCTCACCGCCGGGCGCAACGTCGCGATCGTCGCCCCCTCCGCCGACGTGGATGCCGCCGTCGCCGACATCGTCGCCGGGGCTTTCGCCCGAGCGGGCCAGGCCGCCACGGCCGTGTCGCTCGTCATCCTCGTCGGGGCGGTCGGTCGCTCGCCGTGGTTCACCGAGCAGCTCAAGGACGCGGTCTCGTCGTTGCGTGTGGGTCCCGCCGACGACCCGCTCTCCGACATCGGTCCGCTCGTCGAAGAACCCGCGGGCGAGGTGCGACGCGCCCTGACCGTCCTCGGCGACGGCGAACGCTGGCTCGTGGAACCGCGAGAGCTCGACCTCGGACCCGACACGGCCGGCCGCTTCTGGTCGCCGGGCGTGCGTACGGGCGTCACCGCCGGGTCTCACCTCACCCGGGCCGCGGTCGCGGCGCCGGTGCTCGGCATCCTGCACGCTCCCACCGTGACACGCGCGATCGAGCTGCAGAACGCGATCGGCTCGGGTTTCGTCGCCGGTCTCCACACGCGCGACGAGGCCGATCTCGAGCTCTGGCTCGACACCGTCGAGGCCGCCGTGCTGCGGGTCAACCGTCCCTCGACGGGGGCCGTCATCCAGCGCGAGCCGCTCGGCGGGTGGGGCGAGGCGTCCGTGGGCGACGGGGCGATGTCGGGCGGGCCGAACCGTCTCGTCACCCTCGGATCGTGGCGGCCGTCGTCAGGAGGGGCGTCGTCGTCGACCCTGCACCTGCGCGGACTCGACTCGCGCATCACGGCCCTGATCGAAGCGGCCCAACCGACCCTGTCGTACGAGGCGTTCGACTGGCTCCGTCGGGGCGCCCTCGCCGACGCCGTTGCGTGGGATCGCGAGTTCGGTCGCGTCCGCGACGTGTCGCGCCTGGTCGTCGAACGCAACCTCCGGCGTTACCGTCCGGTCGATGTCGCCGTGCGCGCCACCGCCGACGCCGCGTGGGAGGCGGTGCTGCGCGTTCTGGTGGCCGCGGTGCGCTCGGGCTCGGCCTTCAGCCTCAGTACCCCGGTGGGTCTTCCCGCCGCCGTCCGACACCTGCTGGGCGACAGCGGGGTCGCGGTCTCGGTCGAGAGCGACGCCGAGTGGTTGCAGCGTCTGGCGGGTGGCATCCCGGATGCCGCCGACGGCGATGCCGAAACCCTCGTCGTCGCCCCACGCCCCGGGCGCCTGCGCCTCGTGGGCCCCGCCGAGACAGTGGCGACGCTGCGCGCGGCCGTTGCCGAGACGGTCGCGGGCGACGTCTCGCTCACCGTGTACGCGGACGAGGTCACGACGGCCGGCCGCCTCGAGCTGCTGCCGTTCCTGCGCGAGCAGGCGGTGTCGATCGGCGCGTTCCGCTTCGGCGCCGTCGATGCCTGGAGCGCGTCGGTCATCTGACCGGCCCCGCGCTCCGCGCCCGACCCGCGCCCGACCCGCGCTCCGCGTCCGCGGCGGCCTCGCCGAACGACCGCGCCCTCGGCGGTACGGCGCCTCCGCGGGGTTTCGAAAACGTTTAGCGCGGCGCCCGCGCCGGGGTACCGTCGTCGAAACCGCGAGGAGCACCGATGACCGCTGCCCGACTGACCGTCGACCCCCGTTTCGCGATCGGCCCCGTGCGCCGGCGCCTGTTCGGGGGGTTCGTCGAGCACCTCGGCCGCCACGTCTACGACGGCCTCTACGAGCCCGACCACCCCGAAGCCGACGAGCGCGGGTTCCGCCGCGACGTGATCGCCCTCGTCCGCGAACTCGGGGTCTCGACGATCCGCTACCCCGGTGGCAACTTCGTCTCGGGCTTCCGGTGGGAGGACAGCGTCGGGCCCCGCGCCGAGCGGCCTCGTCGCCTCGACCTCGCGTGGCACTCGACCGAGACGAACGAGGTCGGCCTGCACGAGTTCTCGGACTGGCTCGAGGCCGTCGGCAGCGACCTCATGCTCGCGGTCAATCTCGGCACGCGCGGCACGCTCGAGGCGATCGACCTGCTCGAGTACGCCAACGTCCCGGGTGGTTCGGCGCTCTCGCAGCAGCGCATCGACAACGGCCGCGCCGCACCGTTCGACGTGCGCGTGTGGTGCCTCGGCAACGAGATGGACGGTCCGTGGCAGCTCGGCCACCGCTCCGCCGACGACTACGGAAAGCTCGCCTCCCGCACGGCGAAGGGCATGCGCCAGCTCGACCCCTCGATCGAGCTCGTCGTGTGCGGCTCGTCGGGTGCGCAGATGCCCACCTTCGGCGAGTGGGAGCGGGTGGTACTCGAGCACACCTACGACGACGTCGACATGATCTCGTGCCACGCCTACTACCAGGAGCACGACGGTGACGCGGCATCCTTCCTCGCCTCCGCCGTCGACATGGATCGCTTCATCGAGGCGGTCGTCGCCACCGCCGACCACGTCGGCGCGGCGCGCGGCAGCACGAAGCGCATCGGCATCTCGTTCGACGAGTGGAACGTCTGGTACATCGACCGCGTGGATGCCGTGAAACCCACCGCCATCGACGACTGGCCGATCGCCCCGCGCCTGCTCGAAGACGTGTACTCCGTCCTGGATGCCGTGGTCTTCGGCAGTCTGCTCATCTCGCTTCTGAAGCATGCCGACAGGGTGGCGTCGGCGTCTCTCGCTCAACTCGTGAACGTCATCGCGCCGATCATGACCGAGCCCGGCGGCCCCGCCTGGCGCCAGACGACCTTCTTCCCCTTCGCGATCTGCTCGCGCCTGGCTCGAGGGCGAGCGGTGCGACTGCCCCTCGAGGCCCCGACGCTCGACACCGCCCGCTACGGGACGGTTCCCGCGGTGGATGCCGTGGCCACCGTCGACGACGAGGCCGGAACCGCCGCGGTCTTCGTCGTCCACAGGGGGCTCGAACACCCCGTCGCCGTCGACATCGACGTCAGCGCCCTCGGCGAGGTGGAGGTCGTCGAGACCCACCTCCTCCACGACGACGACCCCGGTGCCGCGAACACCCTCGACGAGCCCGAGCGGGTGCGGCCGCGGGCGGTCGAGACGCGCCTGGTGAACGGCATCCTGTCGGTGTCCCTCCCGCCCGTCGCGTGGATCGCGCTGTCGCTGCGGCGCACGGGCTGAGGGACGCGGGTCTCGCGGGACGACCCTCTTCGCGCGCGCAAGGCGCGACGCCCGTCTTTCTCGCGGGACCACCGGCGGCAGGGCGGACCGCCGCGTCGCGCCGCTCGCCTCCGCGCGCACACGCGTGCGACAATGACACCGGCGTGCTCGGACCGACCTTTCCCCGCACGGCGCCACATGCAGCTGATGGGTGCCGCGCGGGTTCGAAGGGCCACCGAGCCCCAGGACAGCGTCCGCCGCACCTTTCCTCCGAGGAGCAGAGATGTCCGCTACCCCCGTCGCCACCCCCGCCGAGGTCACGCCCGGCGAGCGCGTGCAGCAGCACCGTCGGTACCTCATGTGCCGCCCCGAGCACTTCACGGTGAGCTACAGCATCAACCCGTGGATGGAGCCCTCGCGGCCCACCGACACGAACCTCGCCGTGCGGCAGTGGCAGTCGCTCTACGACACCTACACGCAGCTCGGGCACGAGATCGAGCTGATCGACCCGCTCGAGGGACTGCCCGACATGGTCTACACGGCCAACGGCGGCTTCGTGATCGACGGGGTCGCGTACGGTCCCAAGTTCCGCTTCCGTGAGCGCGCGGCCGAGGCCCCCGCGTTCATCGACTGGTTCGCCGCGAACGGCTTCGAGGTCGCCGAGCCGGTCGAGGTCAACGAGGGCGAGGGCGACTTCCTGCTCGTGGGCGACACGATCCTCGCCGGCACGGGGTTCCGTTCCACCGGCGACAGTCACCGCGAGGTGGGCGAGGTCTTCTCGCGCGAGGTCGTGTCGCTGACGCTGACCGACCCGCGGTTCTACCACCTCGACACCGCGATCGCCGTGCTCGATCCCGTGGAGGGCCCCGGCGGCGTCGAGAAGGCGAACATCGCCTACCTCCCCAACGCGTTCGACGATCGGAGCCAGGCGATCCTGCGCGAGCGCTACCCGGATGCCATCCGCGTGTCCGACAGCGACGGTGCGGTGTTCGGGCTGAACTCCGCCAGCGACGGCAAGAACGTCATCATCTCCCCCCGCGCCGTGGGATTCGAGGCGCAGCTGCGCGAGCGCGGATACACCCCCGTGAAGGTCGACCTGTCCGAGCTGCTGCTCGGCGGTGGCGGCATCAAGTGCTGCACGCTGGAGCTGCGCGGCGGTTCGCGATGAGCACCACCGTCGACAACCTCGGCGCTCGTCTGATCGCCGAAGAGGGCGCGCACCTCGCCCACAACTACCACCCGCTGCCCGTCGTGGTCTCGCGCGCCGAGGGCGTCTGGGTCACCGACATCGAGGGCAAGCGGTACCTCGATCTGCTGTCGGCCTACTCGGCGCTCAACTTCGGCCACGGACACCCGGCGATCCTCGCCGCCGCCCGAGAGCAGCTCGAGCGCCTGACTCTCACCAGTCGCGCGTACCACAACGACCGTCTCGGTCCCTTCGCCGCCGCGCTCGCGCAGCTCTGCGGCAAAGATCTCGTGCTGCCGATGAACACCGGCGCCGAGGCCGTCGAGACCGGGATCAAGCTCGCGCGCGCCTGGGGCTATCGCACCAAGGGCATCGCCCCGGATGCCGCGACGATCATCGTGGCGAACGGCAACTTCCACGGCCGCACCACCACGATCGTCGGCTTCAGCGACGACCCCACGGCGCACGACGACTTCGGTCCCTATGCGCCGGGCTTCGTGCACGTGCCCTACGGCGACGCGGATGCCATCGCCGCCGCGATCGACGAGAACACCGCGGTCGTGCTGCTCGAGCCCATCCAGGGCGAGGCCGGTGTGGTGCTCCCGCCCGAGGGGTTCCTGCAGCGGGTCCGCGAGATCTGCACCGAGAACAACGTGCTCTTCATCGCCGATGAGATCCAGTCGGGTCTGGGACGAGTGGGCGAGACGTTCGCGTGCGATCGCGAGGGCGTCGTGCCCGACGTCTATCTGCTCGGCAAGGCGCTCGGAGGCGGCATCCTGCCCCTGTCGGCCGTGGTCGCGAACGAGGACGTGCTCGGCGTCATCCGCGCCGGCGAGCACGGCTCGACCTTCGGCGGCAACCCGCTGGCCGCGGCCGTGGGCCTGCGTGTCGTCGAGATGCTGGCATCCGGAGAATTCCAGACCCGCGCGAAGGCGCTGGGGGCGCACCTCGAGGCGTCGCTGCAATCGCTGGTCGGAAACGGCGTCACGACCGTTCGCATCGCGGGCCTGTGGGCGGGCGTCGACATCGACCCCGCGTACGGCACCGGGCGCGAGGTGGCCGAGAAGCTGCTGACGCGTGGCGTGCTCGTCAAGGACACGCACGGTCAGACGATCCGCATCGCGCCGCCGCTGACCATCCGCGCGACCGAGCTGGACTGGGCCGTCGAGCAGGTTCGGCACGTGCTGTCGGCCTGAGCGCCGGACGGCCCCGCGCCCGCGCCCGCGCCGAGGCGTGCGTGTCCCACTTCGTGCGGACCCCGTGCGGATCTTCTGCACGAAGTGGGACACGGGCCGTCGCGCCGCGGACGGGCGTCGCGCCTCCGACCGCGCTCAGGCCACCGAGACCGTGCGTTCGTCCCAGCCTGTCGCGCCGTCGGGGGCGGGGGCGGCCACGTCGCTCGTCTGCGTCTGACCGTCGGCCGAGATCGCCCGGCACCGGATCGTGTGCGATCCGCTCGTGGCGTTCCACGGCAGGCTCCACTGCACCCAGGTGTCGGCCGAGATCGCGGTCGCCAGGGTCGCCGCCTGCCACGGGCCGTCGTCGATCTGCACCTCGACGCCCGAGACGCCCACGTGCGTCTGCCAGGCCACGCCCGCGATGACGGTGTCGCCCGCACCCACTCGAGCGCCCGACCGGGGCACGTCGATGCGCGACTGCAGCTTGACGGGTCCGCGTTCCGACCAGCCGCGCGAGGTCCAGTACCCCTCGGCCCGGTCGTAGCGGGTGACCTCGAGCTCGCTCACCCACTTCGTCGCCGAAACGTACCCGTACAGGCCCGGCACGACCATCCGCACGGGGAAGCCGTGCTCGATCGGCAGGGGTTCGCCGTTCATGCCGATGGCCAGCAGGGCGTCGCGGCCGTCGGTGAGGGCTTCGAGCGGAGTGGATGCCGTGAACCCGTCGACCGAGTGCGAGAGCACCATGTCGGCCTCGGCCGTCGGCTTCGCCCGCTCGAGGATGTCGCGAAGGGGAACGCCGAGCCAGCGGGCGTTGCCGATGAGAGACCCGCCCACCTCGTCCGACACGCACGCGAGGGTCGCGACGGTCTCTTTCTGGGGGAGAGCGACGAGGTCGTCCCACCGCAGCACGACCTCTTGCTCGACCATGCCGTGCACGCGCAGGGTCCAGGTCGCGGGGTCCACCTGCGGAACGACGAGGGCGGTGTCGATGCGGTAGAAGTCCGACGAGGCGGTGATGATCGGCCCGAGCCCGTCGATGCCGAGGTCGGCTCCGGCCGGGACGGGCGTGGTCGTCGCGGGCGAGGGCAGGCGCAGAGCGGAGCGCACCGCGCTGACGGCGCGCGCGCCCCCGCTCACCGCGACGGATCCGACGGCGGCGAGGGCGCCGGCCATGACGGCCACCCCCGACAGCGCGAGGACGCTGCGCCGCGAGACGCCGTCGTCGGTCGGGGCCTTCGTCGACCGTCGCCGGAGCCGGGCGACCAGCAGCCCGGCCACCAGAGCGGCGGCGGCTCCCGCGACCAGCGACGGGAGGGGTGACAGTGTCCCGGCATCCGCCCGCGTCATCGAGACGACCGCGCCGATCACGCCGAGCGCCACGAGGACGACCCGCCCCCACGGGGCCTTGCGCCGTTCGAGAACTCCGGCGACCCCGGCGACGATCAGCAGCAGTACCGCGATCCCCACGAGCAGGGCCGCCTTGTCGCCCGTGCCGAACAGGTCGATGGCCAAGTCTTTCGCCCAGGCCGGGGCGAGGTCGATCATGCCCCCGCCGATGACGGCGAACGGGCTCGCGGTGGGCGAGACGACCGCCGCGGCGAGCTCGCCGAGGCCGGCGCCGAACACGGTGGCGGCGATCGAGGCGACGATCGCCGCGAGATCACGGCGGCGGGAAGATGCGGGGGTCACGAAGGGAGCCTAGGGAGCCCCGGGCACCCGGGCGCCGCGCGTGCGATATTCACAGGCAACCGGCACCCGTCGCCGCACGGGGTCGCAGACGGAGGGCGGTGTCAAGCTTCTATCCGAAAGTCTCCGCGATCCCCACACTGACGCGGTGAAGTACCGCGACCATTCGGCATCCCCTCCTCTCCTGTCCGACGACGCCCCCGACCTCGACGATGTCCGCGAGGCGCTGGCGGGCATGGATGCCGTCGACGTGCCCGGCCGCGGCATCGCCGCGACCCTGGCCTGGGCGACGACCGTCACCCCGCCGCGCTCTCTCGGCGCGACCTGGGAGCTGCTGGCCTCGGTCTCGGCGCGCGACGTGGCCGCCGCGCGCGTGCTCGAGCCGCACCTCGACGCCCTCGCGATCCTCGACGAGGCCGCCCGCGAGGGGATCGACGTCGACCTCGAGCCCGGCGGGTCGTGGGGGGTCTTCGCGGCGGAGGGGCCCGGCACGCGCCTGGAGGCGCGACGCTCCGCCGGTACCTGGACACTGCACGGGACCAAGCCGTGGTGCTCGCTCGCCGCCCACCTCGATCGCGCGCTCGTGACCGCGTGGGTCGACGACGAACGGCGACAGCTCTTCGCCCTCGACCTGCGCGCCTCGGGCGTCACCGCGCGGACCGGCCCCTGGCACGCCCGCGGACTCGACCGGGTCGTCAGCGCGCCGATCGACCTCGACGGAGCGGTCGCCGTCCCCGTGGGGGAGCCCGGCTGGTACCTGCGTCGGCCCGGCTTCGCGCACGGCGGGGTGGGGGTCGCGGCGTGCTGGTGGGGCGGGGCCCTGCCGCTGCGTGACGCGTTGCAGGCGGCTGCAGCCGTCGACCGCGCCGACCAGCTCTCCCGCGTGCATCTCGGTCGTGCCGATACGGCGCTCTGGGCCGCCCGCACCGTCTTGCGCGAGACGGCGGCGGTCTTCGAGGCCGGGGGTGCGGCATCCGCCGGTCTACGTGCCGCCCGCGCGCGCACCGTGGTCGCCGACGCCGTGGAGACGACCCTCGTCCAGGCCGCGCACGCGCTAGGACCGTTGCCGCTCGTCGCCGACGAGGCGCACGCGCGGCGCGTCGCCGACCTGCAGGTCTACCTGCGTCAGCACCACGGCGAGCGCGACGTCGCGCGAATCGGCGCCGAGGTCACGACGGGAGCGGTCGCGTGGTGAGCTTCGACCATCGCGATCCCGGCACCGACGAGAGCGTCTGGGCCGAGGCTCTTCGCCGAGACCTGCCCCCGCTCGATCTCGACGTCGACCATCTGATCGTGGTGGCCGCGCACCCCGACGACGAGAGCCTCGGAGCCGCGGGTCTGCTCGCGACCGCGGCGGCCCGCGGCATCCCGGTCGATCTTCTCGTCGTGACCGACGGCGAGGGCTCTCACCCCGATTCGCCCACCCACGGGCCCGCGACCCTCGCGCTGATGCGCCGCCGCGAGCTCTACGATGCGGCGCGCATCGTGGGGCTGGTCGGTGAACCGATCTTCCTCGGCCTGCCGGACGGCGGGACGGAGGAGTATCGGGATGCCGTCTCCGCGGCGCTGCGCGAAACGCTCGACGCCGCGGCCGGTCGGCGCGTGCTGGTGCTGTCGCCGTGGCGGGGAGACGGGCACCGCGACCACCGGGTCGTCGGCGAGATCGTCGAGCAGGTCTGCGCCGCCCGCGGGGTGCGCTCGCTGGCCTTCCCGATCTGGCTCTGGCACTGGGGCGGCCCTGACGACGTGCCGTGGGACCGCGTCGAACGTCTCGTGCTCGAGCCCCGCGCGCGCGAGGCCAAGACCCGCGCCCTCGACGCGCACCGCAGTCAGCTCGAGCCGCTGTCGCGAGCACCGGGGGACGAGGCGACGATCCACGCCGGAATGCGCGCGCACGCCGAGCGCGACGCCGAGTTCTTCGTCGTTCCGGAGCGCCCCGCCGCCCCGGCGGCCAGTGTCGGCCGGGAGTACTTCGACGACATGTACGCCCGCCACGACGACCCCTGGGGCTTCGACTCGCGGTGGTACGAGGAGCGCAAACGCGCCGTGCTCCTCTCCGCCCTCCCGCGGCGCCACTACCGTTCGACCCTCGAGGCGGGGTGCTCGACCGGAGCGCTGACCGCGCAGCTGACCGATCGGAGCGATCGGGTGCTCGCCGTCGATCTCGCCCCCGCGGCCCTGGAACGCGCACGGACGCGTCTGGCGGGGCACGACAACGTCGAGCTGCGCCTCGCGACGCTTCCCAGCGCGTGGCCGGAGGGCGAGTTCGACCTGGTCGTGCTGTCGGAGGTGGCGTACTACTGGGCGGGAGTCGACCTCGATCGCGGGCTCACGGCGGCCGCCGCCTCGCTGAGCGTCGACGGTCACCTGGTCGCCTGCCACTGGCGGCATCCGGTCGCCGAGTATCCGCTCAGCGGCGACCAGGTGCACGACGCGCTCGCCGCTCGGGGCGACCTCGTGCGCCTCGTGCGGCACGACGAGGAGGACTTCGTGCTCGAGGTGTACACGCACCCGGGCGTGCGATCGGTGGCGGCCGAGTCCGGACTCGTCCCGTGAGGGCGGTGGCCGTGGTGATCCCGGCGCACGACGAGGAGGCCCTGATCGGGCGCTGCCTGGCAGCGGTCGACCGGGCCGTCTCCCACGCGAAGGAGCGCACGCCCGACCTGGATGTCGCGGTCGTCGTCGTGCTCGATGCGTGCACCGACACCACCGCCGCGCAGGTCCGGCGCTGGCCGGTCGAGGCGGTCGAGATCGGCGCTCGCCGCGTGGGCACCGCGCGGCGGGTCGGTGTCGCTCATGCGCTCGGGGCGCTCTCCGCGAGTCCGGCCGACACGTGGATCGCCATGACCGACGCCGACACCGTCGTGCCGTCGAACTGGATCACGCACCAGCTCGACCTCGCCGAGGCCGGGGTCGACCTCGTCCTCGGAACCGTCCGCCCCGACTTCGCCGACCTCAGCGCCCGCCACGCCGCGTACTGGCGTGCCACGCACCATCGGGGCGCACCGCCCGGGAACGTCCACGGGGCCAACCTCGGCGTGCGGGCGAGCACGTACGCCCGGGCGGGCGGCATCCCGGATCTCATCGAGCACGAGGACGTGGCCCTCGTCGGCGCGGCTCGGGCCCTCGGCGCGCGGGAGCGGGCGAGCGATGCGCACGAGGTCGAGACCTCCGGCCGATTCACGGGGCGCACGCCCGCCGGCTACGCGGCGTTCCTCGCGCGGGTGCACGCCTGGGTCGATGCGCCACCCCTGGCGGCCCCCGGCGCCTGACGCATCGGGCGGGGGCTCGTCAACCACCTCGGCCGTCGCGCACGCGCGTCGCAGACTGATCGTCCCCCGGAACGAGAGGCACCACCATGAAGGCACTGACCTGGCAGGGCAAGCGCAACGTGAGCGTCGAGGAGGTCCCCGACCCCGAGATCCTCGAGCCGACCGATGCGATCGTGAAGATCACCTCGACCGCGATCTGCGGCTCCGACCTGCACCTCTACGAACTCTTCGGCCCGTTCATCGACAAAGGCGACGTGCTCGGCCACGAGCCGATGGGCGTCGTCGTCGAGGTGGGCTCGGCCGTGACGAACCTGGCCGTCGGCGACCGCGTCGTCGTTCCCTTCAACATCTCGTGCGGTCACTGCTTCATGTGCCGCCGCGGCCTGCAGTCGCAGTGCGAGACGACGCAGGTGCGCGAGTACGGCAGTGGTGCGGCGCTCTTCGGCTACACGAAGCTCTACGGGCAGGTGCCCGGCGGTCAGGCGGAGTACCTGCGCGTGCCGCTGGCCGACTACAACCACATCCGCGTCGGCGACGACCTGCCCGACGACCGCTACCTCTTCCTCAGCGACATCGTGCCGACCGCCTGGCAGGGAGTGCAGTACGCGAACGTCCCCGAGGGCGGCACGCTCGCGGTGATGGGCCTCGGCCCGGTGGGGCAGTTCGCCGCCCGTATCGGCGTGCACCTGGGCTACCGCGTGCTCGCGATCGAGCCCGAACCCGAGCGCCGCGCGATGGCCGAGCGCCACGGCATCCTGACCTACGACCTGACCGACACGGTGGTCGACGAACTGATCGATCTCACCGAGGGTCGCGGAGCGGATGCCGTGGTGGATGCCGTGGGCATGGAGGCCCACGGAAACGGCGGCATCAGGCTGGCGCAGAACGCCGTGGGGCTGCTCCCCGATGCCCTCGCGCAGAAGGTCATGGACAAGGCCGGACTCGACCGCCTCGCCGCGGTCTACGCCTCGATCGACCTCGTGCGCCGCGGCGGCACCGTCTCGTTGAGCGGCGTGTACGCCGGTGAGGCGGACGTGCTGCCGATGAAGACGATGTTCGACAAGCAGATCGCCATGCGGATGGGGCAGTGCAACGTCAAGCGCTGGATCGACGACCTGCTGCCGCTGGTCGAAGACCCCGCCGACCCGCTCGGCGTGATGGACCTGGTGACGCACCACGCCCCGCTCGAAGATGCCCCGGGCCTGTACGAGACGTTCCAGAAGAAGGAGGACGGCTGCATCAAGGTGGTCTTGCGCCCCGGCGTCTGAGCCGTGCGGCGGCGCCGCGCGCGGGTGGGAAACGTGTGCGCAACACGGCGCTGAGTAGAGTCGACGCATGGGTGACCTGTTCGACGGTTACGGCTCCACGCTGGCGCCGCGCAAGACCGCTTCCGGCATCCCGGCGTTCGACGAGATGTTCGGCGTTCCGGCGAGTCCCGGAGATGCCGCCCCCTCGCGCGAGGCGTATCGGGAGCTGTACCAGACGCTCGCGCAGATGACGCAGGAAGAGCTGCGCGGGCGCACCGAGTCGCTCGCCAGCTCGTACCTCGCGCAGGGCGTGACGTTCGACTTCGCGGGCGAGGAACGCCCTTTCCCGCTGGATGCCGTGCCCCGGGTCATCGCGTACGACGAGTGGTCGCGCATCGAGGCCGGCGTGAAGCAGCGCGTCAAGGCTCTCGAGGCGTTCCTCGACGACGCCTACGGCAATCAGCACTGCGTACGCGACGGCATCCTGCCCGCGGGTCTCATCTCGTCGTCGCAGTACTTCTACCGTCAGGCCGCGGGTATCCGCAGCGCCAACGGCGTGCGCATCCAGGTGTCGGGCATCGACCTGATCCGCGACGAGCACGGCGAGATGCGCGTGCTCGAAGACAATGTGCGCGTGCCCTCGGGCGTCTCGTACGTCATCTCGAACCGCCGCGTCATGGCGCAGACGCTGCCCGAGCTGTTCGTCTCGATGCGGGTCCGCCCCGTCGGCGACTACCCGAACAAGCTGCTCGCCGCCCTCCGCGCCTCGGCCCCGCCCGGGATCGACGACCCGAACATCGTCGTGCTCACCCCGGGTGTCTACAACTCGGCGTACTTCGAGCACACGCTGCTCGCGCGCCTCATGGGCGTCGAGCTCGTCGAGGGGCGCGACCTGCTCTGCATCGGCGGCAAGGTGTTCATGCGCACGACCCGAGGCCCCCAGCGCGTCGACGTCATCTACCGCCGCGTCGACGACGACTTCCTCGACCCGCTTCAGTTCCGCGCCGACTCGATGCTCGGCGCCCCCGGGCTCATGCTCGCCGCGCGTCTGGGAAACGTCACGATCGCGAACGCGGTGGGCAACGGCGTCGCCGACGACAAGCTGCTCTACACGTATGTTCCCGACCTCATCCGGTACTACCTCGCCGAGGAGCCGATCCTCAAGAACGTCGACACTTGGCGGCTGGAAGACCCGGGCGCTCTCGAAGAGGTGCTCGACCGTCTTCCCGAGCTGGTCGTGAAGCCCGTCGACGGTTCGGGCGGAAAGGGCCTGGTCGTGGGGCCCGACGCCTCGCCCGCCGAGCTCGACGCCCTGCGCAAGCGGCTTCTGGCAGACCCGCGCGGGTGGATCGCCCAACCCGTCGTCATGCTCTCGACCATCCCGACCCTGGTCGAAGACGGCATGCGCCCTCGCCACGCCGACCTGCGCCCCTTCGCGGTCAACGACGGCGACGACATCTGGGTGCTGCCCGGGGGCCTCACCCGCGTCGCCCTCCCCGAGGGGCAGTTGGTGGTGAACTCCAGCCAGGGCGGCGGCTCGAAGGACACCTGGGTCGTCGGCGGCTCGGCCCCCTCCCACGTGGAGTACGGGCAGGGCAACGGCGTCTCGGGACTCGTCGCCGACCAGGCCGCGGTGACCGAGGCGATCCCGATCGTCTACGACGGTCAGCCCGCCCCCTCGACGTCGCCGCGCGACCCGCGGCCCGGCTCGACCTCCGGCAAGGAGCAGCAAGAGCAACAGCAGCAGGATGCCGCCGTGCAGCACGGTCCGCAGGCCGAGCAGCAGCAGCAGTCGCAGGAGGTGCCCGGATGCTGAGTCGCATCGCCGAATCGCTGTTCTGGATCGGGCGCTACATCGAGCGCAGCGACGGAACCGCCCGCATCCTCGACGTGCACCTGCAGCTGCTGCTCGAGGACCCGTGGATCGATGAGGACACCGCGTGCCGTTCGCTGTTGAGCGTCATGGGTTCTGCCTGGCCCGAGAACGTCGACTCCGTACGCCGCGACGACGTCCTCGCCCGTCTCGCGGTCGACCGCATGAACCCGTCGAGCATCGCCTATTCGCTCACCGCGGCGCGCGAGAACGCCCGGCGCGCGCGCGAGATCGTCTCGACCGAGCTGTGGGAGATCCTCAACACCACGAACGCCCGGATGCCCCGGCGCCTGCAGACCGACAAGGTGCACGAGTTCTTCCAGTGGGTGCGCGAGCGCGCGGCCCTCGCGATCGGCATCGTCGACTCCTCGACGAACCGCGACGAGGCCTGGCAGTTCTTCACCCTCGGGCGCAGCATCGAGCGCACCGACATGACCGCGCGCTTGCTGGCGACGCGCTCGCTCACCGAGGTCTCGGGCCCGTCGTGGACGACGATCCTCCGCTCGTGCGGCGCGTACGAGGCGTACCTGCGCACCTACCGCGGCATGCCGAGCGCCCGCAACGCGGCGGAGTTCCTCCTGCTCGACCGGCTCTTCCCTCGCTCGATCATCTACTCGATCCAGCGTGCCGAGGACTGCATGAGCGCCATCGACCCGCGCGCCGACCGCGTCGGTCACTCCAACACGGTGCTCCGGGCTCTCGGCCAGATCCGCAACGACCTCGAGTACCGCCCCGTCAGCGACATCCTGGCGGAGCTGCCCGAGCACATGCAGCGCGTGCAGACGGTGACCCGGGAGGCGTCGGAGGCGATCCGCTCGCGGTTCTTCCCGACGCAGGCCGAGCCGAGCTGGATCGGAGAGATCTCATGACGGATGCCGTGGCCACTGCCCGGATGACGACCTCGGGGAGCCGTCGATGAAACGTCTGCGCATCGAACACCAGACCGGGTTCGTCTACCCGGGCGACGTCGTCGCCTCGTACAACGAGGCGCGCATGCTGCCGCACTCGACCGACAGCCAGTTCGTGCTGAGCTCGTCGCTCGACATCGAGCCGTCGACCTCGGTCAACCAGTACGTCGACTACTTCGGCACGCGGGTGGCGGCGTTCGACGTGCTGTCTCCGCACGGGGCGCTCACGATCACCGCGCGCTCCCTCGTCGAGGTGCGTCCGCGTCCCATCGAACACGCCGACATCACGTGGGAGCAGCTGGCCTCCGAGGCCGCCCGCTCGATCACGACCGTCGAGCAGTTGACGCAGACCCGTCGCACGACCCCGCACCCCGAGGTGGCGGAGCTCGCCCGCTCGATCGCCGCGCAGCACGACCGGCCCGGCCCCGCGGCGCACGCGATCGCCGAGGCGATCGGCAACGCCATCGACTACATGCAGGGCGTCACGGGCGTGCATTCGACGGCGGTCGACGCGTGGGAGGCGCGAAAAGGCGTCTGTCAGGACATCGCCCACATCGCGATCGGGGCCCTGCGCGAGGTCGGCATCCCGGCCCGCTACGTGTCGGGCTACCTGCACCCGAAGCCCTCCGCCGAGGTGGGCGAAGCGGTGACGGGGGAGTCGCACGCGTGGGTCGAATGGTTCGCCGGCGACTGGCAGGGCTTCGACCCGACGAACAACATCGAGATCGGCGACCGGCACGTGCTGGTGGGTCGCGGCCGCGACTACAACGACGTGCGCCCCGCTCCGCGGCGTCTACGCCGGCCCCGGCAAGAGCAACCTCAAGGTCAAGGTCACGATCACACGCGAGACCTGAGGTCCCCGGGCAGGTTCGGACGCGGGCCGTCGTGCGGAGTCCGTGCTCGACAGGCCGGGAGCCGGCATCCCGAACGGGCGTGTCGACCACGACGTCCGCGGGACGGCGCGGCACGGCGGAACGGGATGCCGCAGGTCAATCCTGCGGGCCGACCGCGGATGCCGCGGCGCCGAGCAACCGCTGGACGTCGCGGTGCACGGCGAGCAGGTCCGCCGTCTCGCCGCGGTCGGCGCGGCGGGCCCACTCGTCGAGCGCGGTTCGCATCTCGAGCGCCGCGAGGCCCACGGCGGCCCGCACGGGGAGCTCGCTCAGGCCCACGCGTGCGGCGATCTCGGGGATGAAGCGGTCGGACGAGGTCGTCTCGCGGCGGATGGCGGCGCCCAGCAGCGAGGGCTCGTGACCGATCAGCCGACGCACGCGGAGAAACCTCTCTCGCGCTCGGGCGTCCGCGTGCAGGCGCGCCAGCTCGAGGGCGAAGACGTCTCGGAGAGCGCGGGTGAGGGTGCCGATGTCGTCGCCGTCGGCACCGACCTCGGCGAGGGCGGAGACGAAGCGCTCGTCGTCGATGAAGACGGCGTCTTCTTTCGTGCCCGCCAGGCGGAAGAACGTGCGCGCCGACACTCCCGCTCGAGCGGCGATCTCGTCGACCGTGGTGCGGGCGACCCCCTTCTGCTCGAAGAGATCCAGGGCTGCTTGGCAGATCTCGAGGGTGGTCTCGCGTCGACGACGCTCTCGTAATCCCTCGCCGGCGGGTGCCGCTGCGGTCTCCATATCGGCTACAGTAGTCCATGTCTTATTGGCAGTAACTGCCAACTTGTCTTGAACTGCTCAGATTGGTCTCTCATGGTCGCCACCGGAACCGTCCCCACCGCCGCGCCACCCGGAAGGACCGCCGCCCGCCCGGGTGCGGTCATCGTCCTGCTGGTGGTCGCCGCCTTCGTCGTGATCCTCAACGAGACGATCATGGGAGTCGCGCTTCCCGAACTCATGCGTGAGCTCGACATCACCGCGGCCACCGCCCAGTGGCTCACCACGGCGTTCCTGCTCACGATGGCCGTGGTCATCCCGGCCACGGGCTTCCTCATCCAGCGCTTCCCCCTGCGCACCCTGTTCTTCACCGCGATGGGTCTGTTCACTCTCGGAACCGTCATTGCAGCCTCGGCCCCCGGCTTCGGCGTGCTGCTGATCGGACGCATCGTGCAGGCGTCCGGTACGGCGATCATGATCCCGCTGCTGTTCACGACGGTGCTCAACGTGGTGCCCGCGAACCGCCGCGGACGCATGATGGGCCTCATCTCGATCGTGATCTCGGTCGCACCCGCCGTCGGCCCGACGGTCTCGGGGCTGATCCTTTCGGTCTTCCCCTGGCGCGCGATGTTCATCGTGATGGTGCCGATCG
The DNA here is from genome assembly GCF_030818635.1 of Microbacterium sp. SORGH_AS_0421. Taxonomy (NCBI): domain Bacteria; kingdom Bacillati; phylum Actinomycetota; class Actinomycetes; order Micrococcales; family Microbacteriaceae; genus Microbacterium; species Microbacterium sp. SORGH_AS_0421. The sequence continues at coordinate 720,036 of NZ_JAUTAO010000001.1, read as the reverse complement.
CCCTCGTGGCGATCGCGCTCGGCGCCCGCTGGGTCAAGAACCTCACCGAGACGCGTCGCGTGAGCCTCGACGTGCTCTCGGTGGTGCTCTCGGCCCTCGCCTTCGGCGGCATCATCTTCGGCCTCTCGAGCATCGGCGAGGCGGCCGGCGGACACGCGCTCGTGCCGATCTGGGTCCCGCTCGTGGTCGGTGCGGTGGCGCTGGCCGGCTTCGTCGTGCGTCAGCTGCGTCTGGGCGCGACCGACCGCGTGCTGCTGAACCTCGCGGTGTTCCGCCACTCGACCTTCACCATCGCGGTCGTGCTCGTGGTGGTCGCTATGACGGTGCTCTTCGGGGTGTTGATCCTGCTGCCGCTGTACGTCCAGAACGTGCTGGGTCTCGGCACCTTGTCGGCCGGTCTCATGCTGCTGCCGGGTGGTCTGCTGATGGGGCTCATGGCGCCGCTCGTCGGCAACCTCTTCGACCGCTTCGGTGCCCGGCCGCTCGTTCTTCCGGGGGCGATCGTGGCGAGCGTGGCCCTGTGGGGCTTCGCGACCCTGTCGGTGGACACGTCGATCGGGTTCGTCATCGCCGTGCACTGCGTGCTGAGCCTGGGGCTGGCGTTCATGTTCACCCCGCTCATGACCTCGGCCCTCGGTTCGCTCCCTCGCCACCTCTACCCGCACGGCTCGGCGATCGTGTCGACCGTCCAACAGCTCGCGGGGGCGGCCGGTACGGCGGTGTTCGTGACCCTCATGACGGTGGGCGCGGCGGCGTCGGCGGCGCAGGGCACCGGTGTCGTGGATGCCACGGCCTCCGGCATCCACACCGCCTTCTTCGTCGCGGCGTGCCTGTCGCTGGCGGTCATCGTGCTCGCTGTGTTCGTGCGGACGCCGAAGCAGGTCGAGGGCGCCGAGGCGACGCCCGCGCACTGACGGGCGCGCGGTGCGTCAGGAGCCCGTCGAGGCGCGGGCGATGAGCTCGGGGCGGTAGCGCACGGTCCGTGGCGCGGCGGTCGGGTCGCCGATGCTCTCGAGGAGCAGATCGACCGCCGTCGCCCCGATCGCGTGAGCGGGCTGCCGGATGGAGGACAGCGGGACGACCGTCGCCTGGGCGAAGTCGATGTCGTCGTAGCCGATGAGGGCGAGGTCGTCCGGCACGCGGACCGACCCGAGGATCGTGGCGCCCTGCAGCACTCCGACGGCGAGCAGGTCGTTGGCGCAGAAGGCGGCATCCGGTCGGTCCTCCGCCGGGCGGGCGGCGATCCGCTCGCCCACCGCACGACCGGCCAGGACCGTCAGTGCCGGCGTCGCCAGCACCTCGAGGGTGGCGCCCGGTACCTCGTCGAGCGCGCGGCGCGCGCCGGCGAGGCGGTCGGCGACCTGGCGGACGGAGGCCGGCCCGCCCACGAAGGCGATGCGGCGTCGACCGCGTGACAACAGGTGGTGTACGGCGAGATAGCCGCCCTCGACGTCGTCGACGGAGACGGCGGCGATGCGCGCGTCGGGCAGCTCGCCGTCGACGAGGACGAGGGGGATGCCGGCGGCGGCCAGGGTGGGTGAGGCGAGATCGCTGGGTGTGAGCAGTACGCCGCGTACGCGCTGCTCGCGGAAGAGATCGAGGTAGGCGCTCTCGCGGGCACCGTCATGGCCGCCGTTGCCGAGCAGTACCGTCATGCCGTGCTCCGCGGCGCGGTCTTCGGCGCCGCGGGCGACTTCGGCGAAGAAGGGGTTCGCGCTGTCGAGGACGATCAGGCCGATCGAGCGGCTGTTTCCGGCCCGAAGCTGGCGGGCAGCGTCGTTGCGCACGAATCCGAGGTCGTCGATGGCCTCGTGGACGCGCTCGACGGTCGCGGCGGACACCTTCTCGGGGCGGTTGAGCACGTTCGAGACCGTGCCCACCGAGACGCCGGCGGCGGCGGCGACGTCTTTGATGCTCGGCGTCATCGTTTCTTCCCGGTTGTTGACGAACGTGTGGCGTCCAGGTTACTCTCTGAAACGATTCACCGATTGGAACGATTCAACATCGAATCGTCGGGCACCGTCAGCCCCCTCCGATCCGTGGACGACCACGAAGGAGTGACATGACAGCCCGCGTTGCTTTCACGCTGCGCGTCCGAGCCGAGCTCGCCGACGCGTACGTCTCCCGGCACAGCCCGGTGAGCGCCGAGATGCTCGCCGAGATCGCCGCGGCCGGACGCCGCAACTACTCGCTGTTCCTCGACCGCGCCACCGGCACCCTGTTCGGCTACTACGAGACTGACGACGCCGCCGCCGCGCAGCAGTACCTCGCCGCCTCCCCGATCGCCGCGGCCTGGGAAGCCGAGATGGCCCCCTTCTTCGCCGACCTCGACGGCCGCCCCGACCAGGCGGCCACCCCCCTCGTCGAGGTCTTCCACCTCGCCGATCAGCTCGCGGACGCCGGATCCTCGGCATCCGCCCCGAACGAAAGCATCCCGTCATGACGACGCTGTCACCCGACGTCCTCGCGACCCTCGAGAAGCAGGCGATCGAGCTGCCCTCGTGGGCCTTCGGCAACTCCGGCACGCGCTTTCGCGTGTTCCCGACCGCCGGCACCCCGCGCGACCCCTTCGAGAAGATCGCCGACGCCGCCGAGGTCAACCGCCTCACCGGCCTCGCCCCCTCGGTCGCCCTCCACATCCCGTGGGATCTCGTCGACGACTTCGACGCCCTGCGTCGGCACGCCGAGGACCTCGGGGTGCGCCTCGGCACGATCAACTCGAACACGTTCCAAGACGAGGACTACAAGTTCGGCGCCCTCACCCACCACGACGAGCGGATCCGCCGCAAGGCCATCGAGCACCACCTCGCCTGCATCGACGTGATGGATGCCACGGGCTCGCGCGACCTGAAGATCTGGCTCGCCGAAGGGTCGAACTACCCGGGTCAGAACGACATGCGCGACCGCCAGGACCGCCTGAACGACTCCCTGCGGCAGATCTACGCCCGCCTCGGCGACGACCAGCGTCTCGTGCTGGAGTACAAGTTCTTCGAGCCGTCGTTCTACCACACCGATGTTCCCGACTGGGGGACCTCCTACGTGCAGGTGGCGTCGCTCGGCGACAAGGCGATGGTGTGCCTGGACACGGGACACCACGCACCCGGAACGAACATCGAGTTCATCGTGATGCAGCTGCTGCGGCTCGGGAAGCTCGGCTCGTTCGACTTCAACTCCCGCTTCTACGCCGACGACGACCTCATCGTCGGTGCGGCCGATCCGTTCCAGCTGTTCCGCATCCTCGTCGAGGTCGTGCGCGGTGGCGGCCTGAACAACCCCGAGGTCGCGTTCATGCTCGACCAGTGCCACAACATCGAGGACAAGATCCCCGGGCAGATCCGCTCGGTGCTCAACGTGCAGGAGATGACGGCCCGCGCCCTGCTGCTGGATCGTGACGCACTCTCATCCGCGCAGCAGGCGAACGACGTGCTCGGCGCCAACGCCGTGATGATGGACGCCTTCGCGACCGACGTGCGCCCGGCCCTGGCCGAATGGCGCACCGCGCGGGGCCTTCCCGCCGACCCGATGGCGGCGTACGCCGCCTCCGATTACCAGACCCGCATCGCCGCCGACCGTGTCGGCGGCACCCAGGCCGGATGGGGAGCCTGATCATGACCACGACCACCACCAAGCGGCCGCTCTCGGCCTGGAAAGCCACGATCGCCGTGGCGATGTCGAACTACATCGAGGCGGGCGCGATCATCGCCCTCGCCACGAGCCTCACGCTCTGGCAGGAGTCTTTCGGCTTCAGCGACGGCGTCGTCGGCGTCATCGCGGCCCTTTCGGCCAACGCCTTCGGCTCGGCGATCGGAGCCGCCATCGGCGGCCCCCTCTGCGACCGTCTCGGCCGCAAGTTCATCTACACCTACGACCTCATCGTGTTCATGGTCGGTGCCCTTCTCGTCGCCTTCTCGGGCAACGTCGGCGTGCTGCTGGCCGGAGTCATCCTCATGGGTATCGCCGTGGGCGCCGGGGTGCCGGCATCCTGGACCTACATCGCCGAGGAGGCGCCCAGCGAGCACCGCGCGGCCCATGTCGGAACCGCCCAGCTGGCGTGGTCGATCGGACCGGCCATCGGCTTCCTCCTCGCCGTCGTGGTGGCCCCCCTCGGCCTGTGGGGCTCGCGCCTGATCTTCCTGCACCTGTTCGTCATCGCCGCCGTCACCTGGTGGGTGCGGCGGGGCTTGCCCGAGTCGCGCCGGTGGAAGCAACAGCGGGAGGCGGCGACCAACGCCGGCGAGCGCATCTCGTTCTTCAGCGGTCTGGCGGGGCTCCTGCGCGAGCGGAAGAACTGGACGGCGCTGCTGTTCCTCCTCGGCGTCTACGGCCTGTGGAACACCGTCGCCGGGCAGGCGGGCATCTTCCAGCCCCGGGTCTACGACGCCTCGGGCCTGCACGACCCGGTGCAGCAGAACCTCCTGCAGGTGCTGGTGTGGACCCTCACCGCGGCCGCGACGTACTTCGGGTTCATGCGCTACGGCGATCGCGTGAGCCGGCGCTGGCTGTACTTCGGCGGAGCCGCTCTCGGCGTCGTCGCGTGGGCCGTGCTGATCTACGCCCCGCCCGGACTGGGCTCGCTGCTGTTCTTCGCGGTGGCGTGGGGTGTGTCGGCCGGACTCGGCGCGCAGGCCTTCTACGGCCTGTGGACGGCCGAACTGTTCGCGACCCGCTACCGGGCGAGCGCGCAGGGCGTGCTGTTCATGCTCGCTCGCGTGATGGTCGGACTGCTGAGCCTGGTGTTCCCGATCCTGCTGGCCCAGACCGGGCTGGCCGTGCTCGGGCTCATCATCCTCGCGCTGCTCGTGGCGGCGCTCGTCATCGGCACCGTGTGGGCGCCGAAGACCGAGGGCAAGTCGCTCGATGAGATCGAGCACGAGCGGTACGGCACCGGCGTGCCGCTGTCGACGCCCGTCCCGCCGAATCTCTGATCCGCTCCCGTCCGATCGAAGGGCTTCCCCATGACCAGTTCCCCCTCCGCCGACACCGCCGCCGCCCTCGTCGCGCGCAGCAACCGCCTCGGCTCCGACCCCAAGGTCACCAACTACGCCGGCGGCAACACCTCCGCCAAGGGCACCGACACCGACCCCGTCACCGGTCAGCCGGTGGAGCTGCTGTGGGTGAAGGGCTCCGGGGGTGACCTCGGCACCCTCACCGAGAAAGGGCTCGCCGTGCTGCGCCTCGACCGCGTTCGCGCGCTCGTCGACGTCTATCCCGGCATCGAGCGCGAAGACGAGATGGTCGCGGCCTTCGACTACTGCCTGCACGGCAAGGGGGGAGCAGCGCCCTCGATCGACACTGCCATGCACGCACTGGTCGATGCCGCGCACGTCGACCACCTGCACCCCGACGCGGGCATCGCGATCGCGACGGCCGCCGACGGCGAGGCTCTGACGCAGAAGATCTTCGGCGACGCGGTCGTGTGGGTGCCGTGGCGTCGCCCCGGGTTCCAGCTGGGCCTGGACATCGCCGCGATCAAGGAGAAGAACCCGCGGGCGATCGGCACGATCCTCGGCGGCCACGGCATCACCGCGTGGGGAGACACCTCGGAAGAGGCTGAGCGGAACAGCCTGTGGATCATCGACACGGCGCAGGCGTACATCGACGAGCACGGCGCCGCCGAGCCCTTCGGCGGCGTGCGCGAAGGATTCTCCGCCCTGCCCGCGTCGGAGCGCCGCGCGAAGGCGGCGGCCCTCGCCCCGACCATTCGCGGCCTCGCCTCGACCGACAAGCCGATGGTCGGCCACTTCACCGATGCCGACGTGGTGCTCGACTTCTTGGCATCCGAGAAGGCTCCGGCCCTGGCCGAGCTCGGCACGAGCTGCCCCGATCACTTCTTGCGCACCAAGGTCAAGCCGCTCATCCTCGACCTGCCGGCCGACGCCGCGGTCGACGACGCGATCGCCCGGCTGAAGGAACTGCACGTCGCCTACCGCGCGGACTACCAGGCGTACTACGACGCGCACGCCGACGTCGACAGCCCCGCGATCCGCGGCGCCGACCCGCTCATCGTGCTCGTGCCGGGCGTCGGCATGTTCTCGTACGGCGCGAACAAGCAGACCGCCCGGGTGGCGGGGGAGTTCTACGTCAACGCGATCAACGTCATGCGCGGAGCCGAGGCCCTGTCGACGTATTCTCCGATCTCGGATGCCGAGAAGTTCCGCATCGAGTACTGGGCGCTCGAAGAGGCCAAGCTCCAGCGGATGCCGAAGCCGAAGACGCACCAGGGGCGCATCGCGTTCGTCACGGGCGCGGCATCCGGAATCGGAAAGGCCATCGCCACGCGCCTCGCCGCCGAGGGCGCGTGCGTCGTCGTCGCCGACCTCGACCTCGACAAGGCCCGGGCGGTCGCCGCCGAGCTCGGGTCGACCGACGTCGCGATCGGGGTCGCCGCGAACGTGGCGGATGCCGAGGGCGTGCAGGCCGCGATCGACGAGACCGTGCTCGCTTTCGGCGGCATCGACCTCGTCGTCAACAACGCCGGACTCTCGCTGTCCAAGCCCCTGCTCGAGACCACCGAGAAGGATTGGGACCTGCAGCACGACGTCATGGCGAAGGGCTCCTTCCTCGTCTCGAAGGCCGCCGCGAAGGCGCTCATCGAGCAGCGCGTGGGCGGGGACGTCATCTACATCTCGTCGAAGAACTCCGTCTTCGCCGGGCCCAACAACATCGCGTACTCGGCGACCAAGGCTGACCAGGCGCACCAGGTGCGACTGCTCGCGGTCGAGCTCGGCGAGCACGGTGTGCGCGTGAACGGCATCAACCCCGACGGGGTCGTGCGCGGCTCGGGCATCTTCGCCGCCGGCTGGGGCGCCAACCGCGCCGCGACCTACGGCGTCGAAGAGAAAGACCTCGGCCAGTTCTACGCCAACCGCACGATCCTCAAGCGCGAGGTCGTGCCCGAGAACGTCGCCGACGCGGTGTATGTGCTCACGGGCCCCGAGCTCTCGCGCACGACGGGCCTGCACATCCCCGTCGATTCGGGCGTCGCCGCGGCTTTCCTGCGATGAGCAGCGCCGAGCCGGTCGGGGCCGCGCCGATCGGAGCCGTCCGTGCGGTGGCGGCCGTGGACCTGGGCGCCACCAGCGGCCGTGTGATGATCGGTCGGGTCGGCGACGCGGTGCTCGAGCTCGAGCAGGTCGCCCGCTTCCCCAACGGGCCCGTCGAACGCGAGGACGGGTGGCACTGGGACATCGAGGCCCTGTGGCGCCACGTGCGCGCGGGTCTCGCCGAGGCGCTGCGCCGCGAGCCCTCGATCGAGAGCGTGGGCATCGACTCGTGGGCCGTCGACTACGGACTGCTGCGCGACGGCGAGCTCGTCGCCGAGCCGTTCCACTACCGTGACGACCGCACCGCGCGCGGAGTGGATGCCGTGCACGCGGCCGTTCCGTTCGAGCAGCTGTACCGCCGGAACGGGCTGCAGTTCCTGCCCTTCAACACGCTGTACCAGTACGCCGCCGATCCCCAGCTCGCTACGGCGGAGTCGAGCCTGCTCATTCCCGACCTGTTCGCGGAGCGTCTCACCGGCAAGCGGGTCGCCGAGCGCACGAACGCCTCGACGACCGGGTTGCTCGACGTGCACACGGGGGAGTGGGACGCCGCGCTCGCCGAGGCGCTCGGCACCCCCGCCTCCGTCCTGCCCCCGCTCGTGGACCCCGGAGAGACGATCGGGAACGCGCCCGAGGATCTCGGGGGCCTGCCGGTCGTGGCCGTCGGCTCGCACGACACCGCCTCGGCCGTGGTGGCGGTACCGATGTCGTCGCCGCACGCGGCCTACATCTCGTGCGGCACGTGGGGCCTGGTGGGTCTGGAGCTCGAGGCGCCGATCGTGACGGATGCCGCGCGTGCGGCGAACTTCACCAACGAGGGCGGTGTCGACGGGCGCATCCGCTTCCTGCGCAACGTCACGGGCCTGTGGTTGCTCAGCGAGACCGTGCGGGCGTGGTCCGAGGCCGACGGCGCACCCGTCGACCTCGGACAACTGCTCGCGGCCGCGGCGTCGGTCGCGGCACCCGCGCGCCTGTTCGATGCCGACGACCCCTCGCTCGCCGCCCCCGGCGACATGCCCGCGCGGATCGCGGCCCTGCTCGGCGGTACCGCCCCGGGGCGCTCGGGCCGCCCGATGTTCGCACGAATCATCGTTGAGAGCATCGCCGAGGCGTTCGCGACGACCCTGCGCACGGCCGAGAGGCTCGCCGAGCGCGAGATCGACGTCGTGCACCTCGTGGGCGGCGGGGCGCTCAACGCCCTGCTGTGCCAGGCGACGGCCGACCGTTCGGGCCTTCCCGTGCTCGCGGGGCCCGTCGAAGCGACCGCGCTCGGCAATGTTCTGGTGCAGGCCCGCGCGCGGGGGTGCTTCGGCGCCGACGCCTCTCTCGAAGACCTGCGAGCCCGCGTATCGGCGGCCTACCCTCCGAAGCGCTTCTCCCCACGATCCTGAAACCCCTTCCCGACCCGCCCGAGCGGGCATACGATGTGGTCAGACCACACGAAAGAGAGATCCCCCATGGTTCAGCGTCAGCTGCCGAAGGTCGGCGAGCTCCTCGAGCTCATGCAGTTCAAGAAGCCCGAGCTCGACGCGCGAAAGCGCCGTCTCGACGCGGCGCTGACGATCGCGGACCTGCGCGCGATCGCCCAGCGTCGCACCCCCAAGGCCGCTTTCGACTACACCGACGGTGCGGCCGAGGGTGAGCTGTCGCTCGACCGCGCGCGCCGCGCCTTCGAGGACGTGGAGTTCCACCCCGACATCCTCCGCCCCGCGGCCGACGTCGACACCTCGTGCGAGATCCTCGGCGGGCCCTCCGCGCTCCCGTTCGGTATCGCGCCCACCGGCTTCACGCGTCTGATGCAGACCGAGGGCGAGACGGCGGGAGCCTCCGCGGCGGCCGCCGCCGGCATCCCGTTCACGCTCTCGACCCTGGGGACGACCTCGATCGAGGACGTCAAGGCGGCCAACCCCGTCGGCCGCAACTGGTTCCAGCTCTACGTCATGAAAGACCGCAGCATCTCGTACGGCCTCGTCGAGCGAGCCCGCCGCGGCGGGCTTCGACACCCTGCAGTTCACCGTCGACACCCCCATCGCCGGCGCCCGTCTGCGCGACAAGCGCAACGGCTTCTCGATCCCGCCGCAGCTGACCGTCGGCACCATCGTCAACGCGATCCCGCGGCCCTGGTGGTGGATCGACTTCCTCACCACGCCCAAGCTCGAGTTCGCATCGCTCAGCACGACCGGGGGCACTGTCGGCGAGCTGCTGAACGCGGCGATGGACCCCACGATCAGCTACGACGACCTCGACGTCATCCGCGGGATGTGGCCCGGGAAGCTCGTGGTCAAGGGCGTGCAGAACGTCCAGGATGCCGCGCGCCTGGTCGACCTCGGCGTCGACGGCATCGTGCTGTCGAACCACGGCGGGCGCCAGCTCGACCGCGCCCCCATCCCCTTCCACCTGTTGCCGAAGGTCGTGCGCGAGGTGGGCAAGGACGCGACGATCATGGTCGACACCGGCATCATGAACGGGGCCGACATCGTGGCATCCGTCGCTCTGGGGGCGAAGTTCACCCTCATCGGCCGGGCCTACCTCTATGGCCTCATGGCGGGCGGGCGCCAGGGCGTCGACCGCACGATCGCGATCCTGCGCAGCGAGATCGAGCGCACGATGACCCTGCTCGGGGTCTCGTCCCTCGCCGAGCTCGAGCCGCGTCACGTCACCCAGCTGACGCGGCTGGTGCCGGTGGCCGACCAGGCGGTCGACGCGCGGGTGTGACGCCGGCTGCGCGACCTCGATGATTCGCGCATCCTCCGGCGGTTCGGCATGGATGCGGCTGAGGTTGGGCGGATCGCTGAGGGTGCGGTGGCGTCGCGGCCGGGGTCGAGCCGCGCGAGTCTCCGCGGTTCGCTGAGGGCGCGCCGGCGTCACGGCCGGGGTCGAGCCGCGCGAGTCTCCGCAATTCGCACATCTTCTGGTCGTTCGGGGTGAGTTCGACTGAGGTTGGGTGGATCGCTGAGGGTGTGCCGGTGTCGCGGCCGGGGTCGAGCCGCGCGAGTCTCCGCGATTCGCGCATCCTCTGGTCGTTCGGGGTGAGTTCGACTGAGGTTGGGCGGATCGCTGAGGGTGCGGCGGTGTCGCGGCCGGGGTCGAGCCGCGCGAGTCTCCGCGATTCGCTGAGGGTGCGCTGGCGTCGCGGCCGGGGTCGAGCCGCGCGAGTCTCCGCGATTCGCGCATCCTCTGGTCGTTCGGGGCGAGTCCGGCTGAGGTTGGGCGGATCGCTGAGGGTGCGCCGGTGTCGCGGCCGGGGTCGAGCCGCGCGAGTCTCCGCGATTCGCACATCTTCTGGTCGTTCCGGGCGAGTTCGACTGAGGATGTGCGGATCACGGAGGCCGTGCGCGCCGCGTGCGGGCGGGGGTGATCACCGACAGAACGGCCGGCCGAACCCGAGCAGCACGCCTCCCACGGGCACGCTCTCACCCGACTCGGCCGACCACTGCTCGCCCACGTTCGTGCGCACGGTGACCCGGTCGGTGCGAAACAGCGAGTACGAACCGTCGTCCGGCACGCGGGCGGCCCGGAACCGCGGGGGGATGTCGGCGATCACGACGCGTCCGTTGACCAGCAGGTCGAAGCTGCGGGGCTCCCACCCGTCGTATGCCCAGGTCACCACCGCTCCGCCGTCGTTGTAGCAGCCGAGCGTTTCCGGACCGGTGACGCGACCCGCGGTGACGGTTCCGGATGCCGCGGACTCGTCGCTGAACGACGCGGAGGCCGGGGTGCTCACGGTCACCCCCGCTGTCGCGACGGCGACCGCGAAACCGAAGCCGCGTCGGAACAGGCGAGACCTGGCGGGTGGCGCGCGCAGAGCTCGACGGGTCGGAGGGGTGTCCTCGGGCGGCGGGGACGGGTCCTCAGGATCGTCGTCGACTCCGCGGCGCAACGCGACCGCGAGGCAGAGGGCGAATGCCGCCACGACGCCCGCGAGCGGGAGGACCTCGCCGGTGCGCAGCCACACGATCGGCATGCCGATCCCGGGCACCCGCAGCACCCCGACGCCGAGGACGGCATCGGGGTGCAGCGGGGTCGAATCGGCGTCGGGGTTGGCGTCGCCCTTCGTGACGAGATCGCCGTCGGGGCCGAGCTCGGCGATGCGGTGCAGGCGCAACCGGTCAGCCCAGTCGGGGTCTGTCGCCAGCACGACACGACCGGGAAGGAGGGCCTCCCGCGGAACGGGTCGTGACACGACGATGTCGCCCACCTCGATCGCCGGCGTCATCGACGCCGTCATCACGGTGGTCGGCAGCCACCCCAGGGCGACGGGTGCCGCCGCCCAGAACGCCAGCGCCAGTACCAGCGCCACGACCGCTCGCGCCGCCGCCACCCCCGCGATGGAAATGATGCGACCAGAGCGCACGGACTCAGCTGTTCTGGGCTTCCCAGACGAACGAGGCCGAGGCGGTTCCGCCCTGCACGGCATTGGGTGCGTCGTCGGCGAGCTTCCACGTGATGCGGAAGGTGCGCGTCTCGCTCCCGCCCCCGGTCGGGCTCCACGCGGTGACTCCCGAGCCGTACGAGGAGAACGTTCCGGTGAAGCCGGAGAGGCGGCCATCGAACACCGTGCGCTGCGAGGCGAAACCGTCGCAGGTGCCGGAGCCTCCGCCGGTGCCCTGCTCCACGCGCAAGATCAGGTGATCGGCCAGGCCTGCGGTTCCCGAGACGTCCGCGGCGTAGAGGCGAACCTGCGAGGCGAGGGTGCCGGTCGAGGTGACCGCGATGCAGTTCGTCCCCCCATCTCCCGGCTTGGCGTTGCCGGCGGTGAACAGTGCGCGGCCCGCGTCGTCGTCGTCGAGCTGGACGGTCCCCGCCCGCCAGCTGTTCTGCCCGTTGGAGGTGGTGTCGGAGAAGGCGGCGTACGAACTCGTCGACACCAGCAGGCCCGCCGCGACGAATGCCGCGGGAAGGGCGATCGCGGTGGCGATGCGAGAGGAACGGCGTGTGAATTTCGGCATGATGAATCTCCCCACAAGATCAGTAAGCGAATTAGACACCGGCACGATAAAGGAGCCGCCGCGTGGTGAACCCGCGAGCCCACGGGCTTGACAGGCCCCACGGGGATATGGCATCCATTCTTCTGGATGGACTACTCGGTTCGCACGTCGCCGTCGTCGCGCCGCCGCGCACCCGCGCCGAGCGTGACGGTCGAGGCGAGCCCCAGGGTCAGGAAGGCGGCCGCGGTGAAGGCCGCCGCTCGGGTTCCGTCGCTGAACGCCGCGCGGGCGTTGATCGCGAGATCCTGCGTCTCCGGTGAGGCGCCCAGGCCCGCGATCGCGGCGCCGGCGCTGTCGACCACCTCCGAAACCACCTGGTCGCGCGGGGCCGCGGGGATCCCTCGCTCGTCGAGGGTGGATGCCAGCACCCCCGCCGTGGTCGAGAAGAGCACCGTGCCGAGGATCGCGACACCGAGCGCTGCCCCCAGCTGGCGCGAGGTCGACTGCGTACCCGAGGCCTGTCCGCTCGCCGAGGGAGGGACGTCGGCCAGGACGACGCCGGTGAGCTGCGCCGTGGCCAGGCCCACACCGAGTCCGTAGACGAAGAGGAAGGGCACGAGCGGCCCCCAGCCGGCATCCGGTCCGATGGTGAAGGCAACGCCCGCGACGCCCACGATCTCGGCGAGAAGCCCCCCGCGCACCACCCAGACGGGCGCGACCCTGCCACTGAGAGCACCCGCGAACCCGCTCGCCACGAACGAGCCGACGGCCAAGGACAGCAGCAGCAGGCCGGTCTGCAGCGCATCGAAGCCGACGACGAACTGCAGCCAGAGGGGCAGCGCCAGGATGATGCCGAACTCTCCCAGAGACACGACGGCCGCGGCGATGTTGCCGTTGCGGAAGGACGTGATCCGGAACAGGCCGAAGGCCAGCAGGGTCGAGAGTCCCCGACGCTGGCGCCGCAGGCCCCACGCGATGAAGGCAACCAGAGAGATCAGGGCCACCGCGAAGGCGATCGGGATGGGGGAGAGCGAGAGCGGCCAGGTCCAGCCGCCCACCGAGGGCGTCTGATCGAGCGTCCACCACCCGTACGTGCGGCCCTCGATGAGTCCGAAGACGAGCGGGGCCATCGTGAGCACCGAGAGCAGCGCGCCGACGCCGTCGATGCGCTGGGCCTTCTCGCTCCGGGACTCCGCGACGGTCAGGGCGACGCCGATCACGATGACGACGCCGAGGGGGATGTTGATGCCGAAGGCCCACCGCCAGGAGAACGACGTGGTCAGCCACCCGCCGAGGAGGGGACCCACCGCGGCCATGCCGCCGATGGTCGAGCCCCACACCGCGAAGGCGATGCCGCGCTCGCGCCCGCGGAAGGTGGCGTTGATGATCGACAGGGTCGTGGGCAGGATCATCGCGCCGCCCACGCCCTGGATCAGTCGCGAGAGGATCAGCAGGCCGCCGGTGGGCGCGAGGGATGCGGCGATCGATGCCCCCGCGAAGATCACGACGCCGAGCTGCATCAGCCGTCGTCGCCCGAAGCGGTCGGCGAGGCTGCCGAACACGAGCAGGAACGAGGCGAAGACGAGGGTGTAGGCCTCTTGGACCCATTGCACCTCGGTCGAGGAGATCTTCAGCTCGTCGACGATCGAGGGCACGGCGACGTTGACGATCGTCGAGTCGACGATGATCAGCGACACGGCGATGCTGATGAAGACGAGCCCCGCCCAGCGGCGCCCTGCCTGTGTGTGGTTCATGTAGCTAGCTTATCTAGCTATATCGAGGGGCGGGAGGGCTTTCGCGAGCGGCGACGATCGCCCCCGCGGCGGGGCGGCGGGGCGGCGGGGCGGCGGGGCGGCGGGGCGGCGGGGCGGCGGGGCGGCGGGGCGGCGGCGCGCTGGGGCGAGGGCGTCAGCCGCCGTGGCGTGGGCGCGGCGTCGCACGCGGCGAACGTTCGCCCGGCGGAAGCGGAATCGGCGTCGTGCCGGCGACCTCGTCGCTGAAGTCCTCGGGCTCGGCCGCGACGGTCGCGATGGGCCGAGTCTCGTCGAGCGTGAGGCGGAAGCGCTTGGTCTCGTGTCGGTGCAGACGGCCCGACATCGCGGTCCAGGTCGCGCCGATGGCGCACGCGACGACCGCCACGATCGCCGCCAGCGCGATGGCCACGCGAGGACCGAACTGCGCCGCGACCGCGCCGACGATCGGGGCGCCCACGGGGGTGCCCCCGAGGAGGATCGCCATGTACAGCGCCAGCACGCGACCACGCAGGAGGGGGTCGGTCGTGGTCTGCACGTAGCCGTTCGCGGTGGTCAGGGTCGTCACGACGCAGAAGCCGGTCAGCACGAGCGTGGCCGCGTAGGCGCCGTAGCTGGGCGCGAAGACCGAGAGGGCGGATGCCACGGCGAAGCCGCCGGAGCCGACGATCACCACCCGCATCCGGGCGCGCTCGCGTCTCGCGGCGAGGAGGGCTCCGGCGAGGGAGCCGATCGCGACGAAGGAGCTCAGGAGGCCGAAGCCGTCGGCGCCGCGATCGAACTCGAGGGCCATCGTCGAGGCGAAGATCGGGAAGTTCATGCCGAAGGCGCCGAGGAGGAACACCATCACGAAGATGACCACGAGGTCGGGTCGCCGTGCGACGTAGCGGAAGCCGTCGGCCAGGCGAGCGGGGCCGCCGCGGCGGTGACGGGCGACGAGCTCGTGCGGGCGCATGAGCAAGAGAGCGCCGAGCATCGCCAAGAAGGTGAACGCATTGACGAGGAAGACCCAGCCGGTGCCGACGAGCACGATCATGATGCCGGCGGCGGCGGGACCGATGAGGCGGGCCATGTTGAACGACGCCGCATTGAGGGCGACGGCGTTCGAGGCGTTCTCCTGTGAGACCAGGTCGGAGACGAAGGCCTGCCGCGCCGGGTTGTCGAAGGCCGTGACGACACCCAGGGCCAGTGCGAAGCAGAACATCAACGGCAGGGTCATCGCCCCGCTCAGCAGCAGGATACCGAGTGACACCGCCAGCAGCAGAAGAGCGCTCTGCGTGCACATGATGAGCTTGCGGCGGTCGAACCGGTCGGCGACCCACCCGGTGATGCTCACCAGGAGCAGCGGGGGAGCGAACTGCAGGGCCATGGTGATGCCCATGGCGGCGGCGTCATTGTTCGTGAGCTGTGTCAGCACGACCCAGTTCTGGGCCGTGGACTGCATCCATGCGCCGACGTTCGAGACGAGGGCTCCGATGAACCAGACGCGGTAGTTGAAGATCGACAGCGACCGGAACATCGATGTGCTCATCTGTCGGCCACCTTCCTCATGATCGTCGTGGCGCGGGCCAGCGCCTGTCTTTCTTCGGGGGAGAGCTCGGCGAGAGCCTCTTCGACGAAGGCGTCTCGTCGCCGGACCGTCTCATCGACGATGCGGCGGCCGAGATCGGTGAGGTCGATGCTCACGCGGCGTCGGTCGACCTCATCGGGAATGCGGGTCAGGTATCCCGCGTCCTCCAGCAGCGACACCGTGCGGTTCATCGACGGGGCGGTGACGCGCTCGCGGTCGGCCAGCTGGCCGAGCGTGTGCGCCCCGTGCACCGTCAACGCGGCGAGGACGGCGAACTGCCCGTCGCTCATGGTGTCGACGGCCCGCTGCGCCCGAAGGCGCCGGGCGAGCCGGAACGTGGCCATGCGCAGCTCGGACGCCGCTGCGCTGTGGTCAGAACTCAAGTCGGGAAGGGGGGATTCGTCGACGCGATCATTCATGTTCCTAGACGTCAGATTATCTCATTAGCCTTGCTAAAGGAACGGGCGGACCCCGTTCTCCCCGCGTCCGCCGCCCTAGACTCCCCCCATGCCCGAGTTCGTCGACGCCTATGGCATCTCGATCGTCTACGACGTCTACGAAGCGGCCGAGCCCCGGGCGGTGGTGCAGCTGCTGCACGGTGTGGGGGAGCACGCGGGGCGCTACGGCGCACTTATCGAGGCGCTCGTCGACGCGGGCTACACGGTCTATGCCGACGATCACCGCGGTCACGGGCGCACGGGGCTGCGGCAGTGGAGCGGTGACCGGCGCAAGCTCGGACGGCTCGGGCCCGGCGGACTCGGAGCCGCCCGCGACGCGGTGTGGACCCTCACGCAGCGCATCCGCGCGGAGCACCCCGACCTGCCTCTCGTGCTGCTCGGACACTCGTGGGGTTCGTTCCTCGCGCAGATGCTGCTGGATCGGCATCCCGAGGCCTTCGACGCCGTGGTGATGACCGGCTCGGCCCTGCGGGTCCCCGGTTCGCTCAACGCGGGGGATCTGAATGCCCCGTGGAAGCACCTGCGGGGCTCGGGCATGCAGTGGCTGTCGAGCGATGAGCAGGTGGGTCGAGACTTCGTCGCCGACCCGCTCACGACCTCCACGCCGCTCGCGCGCCTGTTCGGTCCCCTCGAGACGGCGAAGCTCCTCGGGCGGCCGCGACGCGACCTCGAGCGCGACGTGCCCCTGCTGCTCATGGTCGGTCGCGACGACACCGTCGGCGGGCCGCGCAGCGTGCACAGACTGGCGGACGCCTACACGCGTCGCTCCGGACTGACGGATGTCACGACCCTCGTGTACCCGGGTGCCCGTCACGAGATCTTCGCCGAGCGGTGCCAGGCCGAGGTGCAGGCGGATCTGCTGGCATGGCTCGACGAGCGGATGCCGCAGCGCCGCTGACCCGAGCGGCGTGTGCCGCTTCTCGATGCGCGGGCGTGAGGTCCGCGTGCAACCGCTACGCGGGGCGGAAGAGCATCCGGCGTCGAGCCGGCTTCGGATATTGCGCCCTTATCTGACAACTTTTGGTTGCCTTTCTGCAAAAGCCTCACTACTGTCGAACAGACCAGGACACCTCGACGACGAGTCCCCCCGACCACCCCCGGGCCGCCCTCCATCCCCCACCGGAGCGCCCCACCCGCACAGCTCCCACCCGCGGAGTCGCGCCGTCGCGCGTGCCCGGCAATCGACGTCCCTCAACGAAGAACGGACCCTCACGTGAACACTTCGGACACCCGACACACCGCCGACGTCGGCGCCTGGTTCATCGGCGCACGAGGCTCGCTCGCCACGACGGCGACCCTCGGCATCCACGCCCTCGCCGCGGGGGTCGCAACCCCCGTGGGGCTCACGACCGAGACCGACGCGGTGCGCGTCGACGAGTTCCCCGCGATCGCCGACATCGTCGTCGGCGGCCACGACATCTCGACCACCCCGCTCGAGGATCGGGCGCGCCAGCTCGCCGCGGGCGGCATGTTCCCCGCGGCCCTCGTCGACGCGGTCGCCGAACGCCTGCGCGAGACCGATCGGAACCTCCGCACCGTCCCCGCGATGACCGCGACCCAGCAGGAGGAGATCGACCTGCTGGCGGCCGACATCGTCGACTTCCGCGAGCGGTACGACCTGCGCGAGGTCGTCGTCATCGACGTTTCGTCCACCGAGCCCCTTCCCCCCTACCACCCGGGGTTCGAAGACGACGAGCTGCTGCAGGCGGCCCTCACGACGCCGGGCGTGCGGGTGCTGCCGCCCAGCTCGCGCGCCGCCCTCGCCGCGATAGCCGCCGGAGCCGCGTACGCGGCCTTCACCCCCTCGGCATCCCTCAACCTTCCCGTCCTGCGCGACCGCGCCGAACGGGCGGGCATCGCGTACGCGGGTCAGGACGGCAAGACCGGAGAGACGCTGCTGCGCACCGTGCTGGCCCCGATGTTCACGGCTCGCGGGTTCCGCGTGCAGTCCTGGGCGGGCACGAACCTGCTCGGCGGAGGCGACGGGGCGACCCTGGCCGACCCAGAGGCGGTGCGCTCCAAGCTCGTGTCGAAGAACCGCGGTCTGCACGCCCTCGTCGGCGACGACGTCGTGACCCCCCTGCACATCGACAACGTGCCCGACCTCGGCGACGTCAAGACCGCGTGGGACCACGTCAGCGCAACAGGTTTCCTCGGCAGCCGCGTGACGCTGCAGACCACCTGGAGCGCGTACGACTCGGCTCTGGCGGCGCCCCTGGTCATCGACCTCGTCCGCGCCCTCTCGCTCGCGACCCGCGCCGGTCATGCCGGTGTCGTCACCGCCCTCGGCTGTTTCTTCAAGGACCCGTGGGGCAGCGACGTCCACGGTTTCGGCGAGCAGACCGCCCACTTCGTCTCGTGGGTGCACGAGACCGCCGCCGCCGTCGCGGCAGCTCGGGTCGCCGCACCGTGACCCGGGTCGCGGACTACCTCGACCTCGTCCGCGCCCCCGCCTCGCTCACCGTCCTCGGCGATGCCCTCGTCGGTGCGCTGAGCGCGCGCGGGCCGGGCGCGGACCGACCCCTGCGCGTCGGTGCCCTCGCGGTCTCGTCGGTCTGCCTGTACAGCGCCGGCATGGCGGTGAACGACTGGGCGGATGCCGACCTCGACGCGCGCGAACGCCCGGAACGCCCCATCCCCTCGGGGCGGATCAGCCGTGGCCGCGCCCTCGCGGTCGGCGTGTGCCTCACCGCCCTGGGGGTCGGCTCGGCGTTCGCCGCGGGTCGCGCCTCGGGCCTGGTCTCGGTCGCGTTGGCCGGCGCGCTGTGGGCGTACGACACCGTGTTCAAGCCCACCGCGGCAGGCCCCGTGGTCATGGCCGCGTGCCGGGGGCTCGACGTGATGATGGGCGCCGCGGGCCCGGGGTGGCGCTCGGCGGTGGTCCCCGCGGGCGCGGTCGCCGCGCACACCGTCGCCGTCACCGCGATCTCGCGGGGCGAGGTCGACGGGTCGACCGCGACCACCGGTCGCGCCGCCGCGGCCGCGAGCGTCGCCGTCGCGGCATCCGGTCTGCTCGGTGGGGGAAACCACCCCGCCACCGTGCTCGGGGGAGCGCGCTACCTCGCCGCGGTCCTGCCCGAGCAGCTGCGGGTGGCACGTCAGCCCGGAGCGGCCGAGGCGCGAGACGCCACCCGCGCCGGCATCCGCGCGGTCGTCCCTCTGCAGTCGGCGCTCGCCGCCCGTGCGGGTTCGCCGCTGGCGACCGCCGCCCTGCTGGGCGTCGAGACTCTCGGCCGCTGGCTCGGCCGCCGCCGATCGAGGGGAGACATCACATGAGCTGGACCTGGGGTTACGGCACCAACGGCTTCACCGACCACCCGCTGCCCGCCGCTCTCGACGTGCTGCAGCACCACGGCTACGGCGCGGTTGCGCTGACCCTCGGCCACCCGCACCTCGACCCCTTCGCCGCCGACTGGCGTGCGCAGACCCAGGCGCTCGCCGCCGACCTGCATCGCCGCGGCCTGCGCGTGGTGGTCGAGACGGGAGCCCGCTACCTGCTCGACCCGCTGCGCAAGCACCGCCCAACCCTCGTCGACCGTGAGGCCGGCCCGCGCCTGGCGTTCCTGCGCCGTGCCGTCGAGATCGCCGCGATCCTGGGCGCCGACTGCGTGTCGCTCTGGAGCGGGGTCGTGCCCGATGACGTCTCGGTCGATCAGGCGCGCGTCCTGCTCGAGGAGCGTCTTCTCGAGCTCGCCGCGTTCGCCGCCGACTCCGGCGTCGCCCTCGCCCTCGAGCCCGAGCCCGGCATGCTCATCGAGACCGTGGCCGACGCCCTCGCGCTCCGCGCCCGCCTCGGCCACCCCGAGAACCTGGGCCTCACCGTCGACCTCGGCCACTGCGTGGTCGTCGAGCCCGAGGGAGTGGTCGGCGCCCTGCGCGCGGCGGGCGCCCTGCTGCGCAACGTGCAGGCCGACGACATGCGGCCCGCGGCGCACGAGCACCTGCCCTTCGGCGAGGGGGAGCTCGACCTGGATGCCGCCCTCTCGGCGCTGCGCGAGATCGACTACACCGGGGTGGTCGCGGTCGAGCTGCCGCGGCACGCGCACGCAGCGCCCGAGCTGGCTCGCGCGAGCATGGCCGCGTTGGTGGCGGCGGCGGAGCGCACGGCGTCCGCGGGACTCGCGGGGGGAGGAGAACCCGCAGGGGGAGAACCCCGCACCCCCGTGGCATCCTCCGTTCCCGGGTCGAGCGCCCCCGCGACACCGGTACCGCACCCCTGGACCACCCGCGCGGTCGAGCAGGTGCGGACGGATGCCACTCGCGCGCCGCGCCTGTTCGCCTCGGCGGGCCGCGAGGTGGGGCGCGCTCCCCTCTCCGCCGAGCCCTTCGCGCCGAGCGCCGACGACGCCGCCCGCGCGGCCATCGTCGCGGCCCTGGCCGACAGCGGAGACGACCCCGACGTGGTGCTCGCGCTGTACCGCCGCGGCGACGACGCCGAGCGCCGGGGCGTGCTGCGAGGGCTCGACGCGATCGAGGCGCCCCCGGCCCCCTGGCGCGAGGCCGGTCTCGAGCTGATCGCCGACGCCCTGCGCGCCAACGACACCCGGCTCGTCGCCGCCGCGCTCGGGACCTTCGCCGCGGAGCACCTCGACGACCACGCGTGGCGTCACGGCGTGCTGAAGTGCGTGTTCCTCGGCATCCCCCTCTCCGTCGTCTCGGGCCTCGGCGCCCGCGCCGACGACGAGCTCGCCGCGATGGCCGAGCGCTTCGCCACCGAGCGCCGCGCCGCGGGCCGCCCCGTGCCCGACGACCTCTCTCTCCTCCGTGCTCGCGAAAGGGCCTGACATGCGCATCTTCGACCCCCACATCCACATGTCGGCGCGCACCACCGACGACTACGAGGCCATGTACGACGCGGGCGTGCGCGCGCTCGTGGAGCCGGCGTTCTGGCTGGGCCAGCCGCGCACGAGCGTGGGATCGTTCCTCGACTACTTCGACGCGCTGATCGGGTGGGAGAGGTTCCGCGCCGCGCAGTTCGGCATCCGCCACCACTGCACGATCGCGCTGAACCCGAAAGAGGCGAACGACGCGCGCTGCCGCGAGGTGATGGCCGAGCTGCCGACCTACCTCGCCAAGGACGGGGTCGTGGCGGTGGGAGAGACCGGGTACGACTCGATGACCCCCGAGGAGGACGAGATCCTCCGCCAGCACCTCGCCCTCGGCATCGAGTTCGCCCTCCCCGTTCTCGTCCACACCCCGCACCGCGACAAGACCGTGGGCACGCAGCGCACGCTGGACGTGGTCGCCGAGTCCGGCATCCCGATGCAGCACGTGCTCGTCGATCACCTCAACGAGACCTGCGTCGATGCGGTGGCCGACAGCGGCGCCTGGATGGGTTTCTCGATCTATCCCGACACGAAGATGGACGAGCAGCGCGTGGTCGCGATCATGCAGCGCATCGGCCTCGACCGCGTCATCGTCAACTCCGCGGCGGACTGGGGCCGCTCAGACCCGCTCAAGACCGCCAAGACGGGCCTGGCGATGCTCGACGCCGGTTTCAGCGACGACGACGTCGACCGGATCCTGTGGCGCAACCCCCGCGACTTCTACGCGCAGAGCGGCCGCGTGAACACCGATCCGATCGAGGGCTTCGCCCCCGCGAGCCAGGGCCCCGACCTGTTCGAGGGCAACTCGGTGCTGCGCGGCACGGCGTCGCGCCAGGGGGCATGAGGGTGGAGCTGTCGTACTGCACCAACGTCCACCCCGCCGAAGACCTCGACGGTATCGTCCGCCAGCTCGACGAGCACGCGGGCCCGATCCGGCGGGCGGCGGGTCTCGACCGCCTCGGCGTCGGACTGTGGATGCCGGTGGACGTGGCATCCTCCCTCTCCGGTGACCCGGGGGCCCGTGCGGTTCTCGCCGACGCTCTCGAGCGCAACGCTCTGGAGTTGCGGACGGTGAACGCCTTCCCGTATCGCGGGTTCCACGACGATGTCGTCAAGCTCGCGGTCTACCGCCCCGACTGGACCACGCGCGAGCGGCGGGACTACACCCTCGACTGCGCGCGCGCCCTCGCCGCCCTGCTCCCCGAGGGCGCGGAGGGGAGCATCTCGACGCTCCCGCTGGGGTGGAGAGCGGGGTGGGATGCCGCGGCCGACCGCGCCGCCGACGAGAACCTCACCCGACTGGTCGAGGACCTCGCCGTCCTCGAGAGCGAGACGGGTCGGACGGTGCGGGTCGCGATCGAGCCCGAACCCGGCTGCATCCTCGACGACGTCGCCGACGTGGTGGCGTGGCTCGGCGCCCGCCCTCACCTCACGGACGGGGGGCGTCTCGGCCTGTGCCTCGACACCTGCCACCTCGCCGTCTCGTTCGCCGACCCCGCCGCAGCCGTCGCGGACGTCGCCGACGCCGGCATCCGGATCGTCAAGGTGCAGGCCTCGGTCGCCCTCGAGGTGCCCGACCCCGCCGACCCGCGCACGATCGAGGCGTTGCGGCCCTTCGCCGAGGAGCGCTACGTGCACCAGGTGCGCGAGGCCGGGGGCACGCGACGGGCCGACGACCTGCCCGAGGTGCTCGATGCCGCCGAGCCGTGGCCGACCGACCGCCCCTGGCGTGTGCACGTGCACATCCCCCTGCACGCCCGGCCCGCAGAGCCGCTGCACGCCACGACCGAGGTGCTGCTCGCCGCGATCGACGCCGTCCTCGAGGCCCCCGGCGGCGGTGACGCCCACCTCGACGTCGAGACCTACACCTGGTCGGTGCTGCCCCGCGAACTGCAGCCCGAAACGCTCGTCAGCGGGATCGCGGCCGAACTGCGCTGGGCGCACACGCATCTTTCCCGCGCTCTCGCCGGGGTCCCCGCATCCGCGATCGACGAAAGGATCCGCGCGTGAACAAGGTTCTGCTGCTGGACATCGTGGGGCTGACCCCGCGCGCGCTCTCGGCGATGCCCCGGCTCTCCGCCCTGGGCCGCTCCGGCGGGCACCTGGGACTCGACACGATCCTCCCGGCGGTCACGTGCAGCGTGCAGTCGACGATGCTCACCGGCACGATGCCCCGCGAGCACGGGATCGTGGGCAACGGCTGGTACTTCCGCGGTCTCGGCGACCCCCTGCTCTGGCGCCAGCACAACAAGCTCGTCGCGGGTGAGAAGGTGTGGGAGACCGCCCGCCGCTCGCGCCCCGAGCTGAGGACCGCGAACCTCGGCTGGTGGTTCGCGATGGGCGCGACGACCGACATCACCGTGACGCCGCGCCCGATCTACCACGCCGACGGGCGGAAGAGCCCCGACGCCTACGTGCGACCGGCCGCCCTGCACGACCAGCTCGTCGGGGCGCTGGGGGAGTTCCCGCTGTTCCAGTACTGGGGTCCGACCGCGACCATCCGGAGCAGCGCGTGGCTGGCCGAAGCGACCCGGGGCGTGATCACCGAG
Source organism: Microbacterium sp. SORGH_AS_0421 (assembly GCF_030818635.1). Classification (NCBI taxonomy): domain Bacteria; kingdom Bacillati; phylum Actinomycetota; class Actinomycetes; order Micrococcales; family Microbacteriaceae; genus Microbacterium; species Microbacterium sp. SORGH_AS_0421. Next base: position 696,911 of record NZ_JAUTAO010000001.1, on the reverse strand, counting down.
CGGTGGGGGCCGGCGCCCGATCTGGCGATGGCGTACCTGCCGCACCTCGACTACGACCTGCAGCGCTTCGGACCGAACGGCCCCCAGGCCGACCACGCGGCCCGCGAGCTCGACGACGCGATCGCCCCGCTGCTCGACGACGCGGCCGACCGCGGCTACACCGTCGTGGCGGTCTCGGAGTACGGCATCGAGCCCGCCTCGCGCCCCGTCGACATCAACCGGGCCCTCCGCCGCGAGGGGCTGCTCGAGGTCTACGTGCAGGACGGCCGCGAGCAGCTCGACCCCTGGACCTCGCGCGCCTTCGCCGTGGCGGATCACCAGGTGGCCCACGTCTACGTTCCGGATGCCGCCGACCTCCCGCGCGTCACGGCACTGTTGCGCGGGCTCGAGGGCGTCGATGAGGTGCTCGACCGCGACGCGCAGGCGCGGTACGGCCTGGATCACGAGCGCTCCGGCGAACTGGTCCTGGTGGCCGAGCCCGGGGCCTGGTTCACCTACTATTTCTGGCTCGACGACGAGCGTGCGCCCGAGTACGCGCGGGGCGTCGACATCCACCGCAAGCCGGGCTACGACCCCGCCGAGCTGTTCTTCGACCCCGCCGACCGGCTCGCGAAGGCCAAAGCCGGGGCGAACCTGGTGAAGAAGAAACTGGGCCTGCGCTACGCCATGAGCACGGTGCCGCTCGACCCGTCGTGCGTGCGCGGGACGCACGGGCGCCTGTCGTCGTCGCGCCGCGATGGACCGATGCTGGTCACGAGCGACGCCGGCCTGCTGCCCGACGCCGAGTCGCTGCCCGCCGCGGGCGTGCGCGACCTCGTGCTGCGCGGGCTGGGCGTCTGAGGCGGGCGCCGCCTGTGGCGCGGGCGGTGCGCCGAGAACAGGGGATGCGCCGAGAACAGGCCGTTCGGGGCGGATACGTCCTGTTCTGGTGGCATCCCCCTGTTCTGGTGACGCGCGACCTGGCCGCCCCGGTCCCCGACGAAGGTCACGGCCCGCACATGCGGAGGGGCCGGATGCCATGGCATCCGGCCCCTCGTCTCGCTTCCGACCGGTCCCCCCCGGATCAGCGCTGGCTGAACGCCGCGTCGAACGCCGCCCCCGACGGCTCGTACGACGACAGCTTCCGCACGAATCCGAGCGCCTCGGGCGCACCGACCAGGCGGTCCATGCCCGCGTCCTCCCACTCGACCGACAGCGGGCCGTCGTAGCCGATCGCGTTCAGCATGCGGAACGCGTCCTCCCACGGCACATCGCCGTGACCGGTCGAGATGAAGTCCCAGCCGCGACGCGGGTCGGCCCACGGCAAGTGCGACGACAGGCGCCCGTTGCGGCCGTTGCCCAGGCGCTTCTTCGTGTCCTTGCAGTGCACGTGGAAGATCTTGTCGCGGAAGTCCCACAGGGAAGGCCACCGGATCGATGTCCTGCCACACCATGTGCGAGGGGTCCCAGTTCAGGCCGAACGCCTCGCGATGTCCGATCGCCTCCAGCGCCCGCTTGGTGGTCCAGTAGTCGTAGGCGATCTCCGAGGGGTGTACCTCGTGGGCGAAGCGCACGCCGACCTCGTCGAACACGTCGAGGATCGGGTTCCAGCGGTCCGCGAAGTCCTGGTAACCGGCATCCACCATCTCCTCGGTGGCGGGCGGGAACATCGCGACGTACTTCCAGATGCTCGATCCCGTGAAGCCCGTGACCGTCTTCACGCCCAGCTTCGCGGCGAGGCGCGCGGTGTTCTTCAGCTCTTGTGCGGCACGCTGGCGCACGCCCTCGGGGTCGCCGTCGCCCCACACGCGGTCCGAGACGATGTCGCGGTGTCGCTGGTCGATGGGATCGTCGCAGACCACCTGTCCTTTGAGATGGTTCGAGATGGTCCAGACCTTCAGGCCGTTGCGCTCGAGGACGGCGAGCTTCTCCTGCACGTAGGCCTCGTCGTCCCAGCGCCAGGGGTCGAGGTGGTCTCCCCAGCAGGCGATCTCGAGGCCGTCGTAGCCCCACTCTCCGGCGAGGCGGGCCACCTCCTCGAAGGGCAGGTCGGCCCACTGGCCGGTGAAGAGCGTGATCGGTCGCGTCATCGCGTCGTCCTTTCGTCGGTGCGGGTACGGGATCGGGTTCAGGATGCCGCGAAGGCGCGGTCTGCGGCAGGGGCGGCGGCGAGATCGGCGTCGACCCCGGTCCACACGCCCTCGCTCTCGGAGCTGCGCGCGACGGCGTCGAGCACCTCCTGCACGTGCAGGCCGTCCGCGAAGGACGGGGTGGGTGCGGTGCCCGCGGCGACCGCCTCGACGAAGTCCTTCGCCTGGTGCGAGAACCCGTGTTCGTAGCCGAGCATGTGACCGGTCGGCCACCACGCGGCGACGTAGGGGTGCTCGGGCTCGGTCACGAGGATCCGGCGGAAGCCCTGTTCGGCGGCGGGGGCCGTCGCGTCGTAGAACTGCAGTTCGTTGGGGCTCTCGAGGTCGAACGACAGCGAGCCGAGGGAGCCGGAGATCTCGATGCGCAGAGCGTTCTTGCGACCCAGGCGGAAGCGCGAGGCCTCGAACGAGGCGAGGGCGCCGCTCTCGAGACGGCCGGTGAAGAGAGCGAGATCGTCGACGGTGACGGCTCCGCGCTCGGTGCCGGCGGAACCGGAGAGTCCGGACGCGGAAGCGAGGACGGGACGCTGGGCGACGATCGTCTCGAGGATGCCGGCGACGCGGACCACGCGCTGCCCGGTCATGAACTCGGTGAGGTCGACGGCGTGAGCTCCGATGTCGCCGAGGGCGCCGGAGCCGGCGCGGTCCTTCTGCAGGCGCCACGTGAGCGGGGCCTCGGCGTCGCTCAACCAGTCCTGCAGGTACTCGGCGCGCACCTGGCGGATGTCGCCGAGACGGCCGGCGGTGATGAGATCGCGGGCGAAGGTCGTGGCGGGCAGGCGTCGGTAGGTGAAGCCGACCATCGATCGGATGCCGCTGGCGGAGGCGGCCGCGGCGGCCTCGGCCATACGGCGGGCTTCGTCGACGGTGTTGGCCAGAGGCTTCTCGCACAGCACGTGCTTGCCGGCGGCGAGGGCGGCGATGGCGATCTCGGCGTGCGAGTCGCCGGGGGTCACGATGTCGACGACGTCGATGTCGGAGCGGTGGATGACCTCGCGCCAATCGGTCGCACTCTCTCGCCATCCCCAGGTGTCGGCGGCCGTTTGCGTGCGGGCGGCGTCGCGCCCGACGAGCACGCTCATCTCGGGGGCGAGGGGGAGGTCGAAGAAACGAGGAGCGACGCGCCATCCCTGGGAATGCGCGGCGCCCATGAATCCCGCACCGATCATGGCGATGCGAAGGGGCTGGGTCACGATGACGTCTTTCTGTGGGGGGACGAGGGACGGGGCGCCCGCGACGAACGCGGGCGCCCCGGACCGGGTCAGGACTGGAACGAGAGGTCGATGAAGGACGCGACGTTGTCCTTCGTCACCACGGGGGCGTCCAGCACGATGCGGTTGGGAACGCTGGGGGTGATGAGGTCTCCCGCGGTCTTGCCCTGGGCGATCAGGCGTGCCAGCGCGATGCCGTCGGCGGCCTGCGTCGACGGGTAGATCACCGTCGCCTTGAGGACGCTGTCGTCGGCCTGGATGGACTCCATGGCGTTGCGGCTGCCCGCACCGCCGACCATGATGAACTCGTCGCGACCGGCCGCCGTGACGGCGGCGAGCACGCCGATGCCCTGGTCGTCGTCGTGGTTCCAGATGGCGTCGATCTTGGGGTTGGCCGACAGCAGCTGCGAGGTCGAGGCCTCGCCGCCCTGCACGGTGAAGTCCGCGGCGACGCGGGGGCCGACCTTCAGGCCGCAGTCCGACAGGGCGTCGGCGAAGCCCGCCGAGCGGTCCTGCGTGAGCGGCAGCGAGTCGATGCCCGCGATCTCGCCCACGATGGCGTTGCTGTTGCCCTCAAGCTGCGAGCAGATGTAGGTGCCGGCGCTGACGCCCATGCCGTAGTTGTCGCCGAGGATCGTCGAACGGGCGGCGAAGGGGCTCGAGAACTCGCGGTCGACGTTGATGACGGGAATGCCCGCGTTCATCGCCTTGATCGCGACCTCGGTCAGGGCGGCGCCGTCGCTGGGCAGCAGCACGATGGCATCCACGCCGTCGTTGATGAAGGTCTCGACGGCGGCGATCTGCGCGTTGACGTCGTTGGTGCCCTCGGCGACCTTCAGGTCGACGTCGGGGAAGCTCTCGGCGGCGGCGAGTGCGCCGGAGTTGATGGCGCCGAGCCAACCGTGGTCGGCGGCGGGGCCGGAGAAGCCGATGGTGACGGTGTCACCGGCGGCGGCGTTCTCCTCGGTCGTGGTGCCCTGGTCGACGACGTTCTGGCTGTCGCCGCCCGAACCGGTGCAACCGGCGAGCAGGCCGACCGAGGCGATGACGGCGATGCCGGTCAGGACGAGTCGCGAACGCGACTTCCACTGTGAGCGCATGTTTCCTCCTTGAAATGTGATGCAGCTGGGGTCATCGCGGCCCCGGGTCACTCCGGAAAGAGGGGTCCACTCTGACGCGGCTCACGCTAGCAGAAGTGTCGTCCCGGCGAGCATCTTTTGTTTTTTTATCCGCATAAGTACCGCTGGCGAGCCTTTGTGCCTGAAGAGTGCTCGCGTGCGCGCGGGAGACGGCCGCCCGCTTTCCCTCGGAACACGGGTCGCGCGACGACGAGGCGGCGTGTTATGTTCGCCGCGTGATCAAAGTTGACCATCAGTCGTCATTACTCACCGTCCGAGGCGTGACCAAGTCCTTCGCCGGCGTCCGCGCCCTGCGCGGTGTCGATCTCGACATCGTCGCCGGAGAGGTGCACTGCGTGCTGGGCCAGAACGGCGCGGGCAAGTCGACTCTCATCAAGACGCTCGCGGGCGTCCACCGCCCCGACGAGGGCGAGATCGTCTGGCTCGGCGAGAACGTCGAGATCGCCGATCCCGACGCGGCCATCGAGCTCGGGATAGCCACGATGTACCAGGAGCTCGACGTCGTCGACGGCCTGACGATCGCCGAGAACATCTTCCTCGGGCACGAGCTCGCGCGCGGCGGTTTCACCCAGCGCGCCGAGGCGGCCCGTCAGACGAAAGAGCTCCTTCGCCGACTCGGCCACGCCAACCTCTCGCCGAACACCGAGGTCGGCTCGCTCAGCGCCGCGAACAAGCAGATCGTGAGCATGGCGCGCGCCCTGTCGCACGACATCAAGCTGATCATCATGGACGAGCCCTCCGCCGTGCTCGACACCGAAGAGGTCAAGAACCTCTTCGCGGTCGTGCGGGAGCTCACCGCGGCGGGTATCGCCGTCGTCTACATCACGCACCGGCTCGAGGAGATCCGCGAGATCGGCGAACGCATCACCGTTCTGAAGGACGGCCGTACGACCGCGGTCGGCCTCTCCGCCGCCGACACCCCCGAAGGCCGAACTCATCCGGCTCATGACCGGGCGCGAGGTCGCGAACGTCTTCCCGGAGCGGGTGCCCGTGGCATCCGATGCACCCGTCGTGCTCGACGTGCAGGGACTCGGACTCGACGGGGTCTTCTCCGACGTGTCGTTCTCGGTGCGCGCCGGCGAGGTCGTGGGGTTGGCGGGACTCGTCGGATCGGGCCGGTCGGAGATCCTCGAGACCGTGTACGGCGCCCGCCGCTCGAGCGCCGGCTCGGTTCGCGTGCGCGAGAAGGTGCTGCCGCGCGGGTCCGTCCGCGCCGCCGTCGGGGCGGGCATCGGGCTGTCTCCCGAGGAGCGCAAGAGCCAGGGGCTCGTGCTCGACGAGCCGATCTTCGTCAACATCGCCCTCGCCTCGATGAAACGCTTCGCCAAGGGCGGGTTCCTCGACGACCGCGCGGCGCGCAAGGTCGCGCGCGAGCAGATCGACGCCTTCGAGCTGCGCCCCGCCGATCCCGATCGACCCGCCCGCACCCTCTCGGGCGGCAACCAGCAGAAGATCCTGCTCGCCCGCTGGCTCGTGCACGGCACCGAGGTGCTGCTGCTCGACGAACCCACCCGCGGCGTCGACGTCGGCGCTCGCGCCGAGATCTACGCCCTCATCCGCGATCTCGCCGCCGCAGGCAACGCCGTCGTCGTCGTCTCGAGCGAGATCGAAGAGGTGCTCGGCCTCGCCGATGTCGTCCTCGTCGTCGCCGACGGTCGGATTCTGCGCACCCTCCCCTCCCACCAGATCGACGAGCACGGTGTGCTCGATCTCGTCATGAAAGGATCCGCCGCGTGAGCGAGCCGACCACCCCGACCCGTGCACGCACGGTCCCCACAGAGACCGGGGCCGTCGCGGCCCCGGCTCCCGCGCCGGCCTGGCGCCGCTTCCTCTCCGGTTCGGCCGGTCGAAACATCGGCCTCGTCGTCGCCCTGCTCGTGATCGTCGTCGTCGGCGCGATCACCGCCCCCGGTTCGTTCACGAGCGTCGACAACCTGCTCGTCATCCTCCGCCAGGCCTCGATCATCGGCGTGATCAGCATCGGCATGACCCTCGTGATCATCGCCGGCGGCATCGACCTGTCGGTCGGCTCGGTCATGGGCCTGGCCTCGGTCGTGGCCACCCTCGCCGCCGTGCAGGATCTCGCCGACAACCTGCACTGGAGCGTCATGGTCGTCATCGCTCTCGCGGTGGGCGTGGGCGCGGGCCTGATCAACGGCATCGTCATCGCCTACGGCAACGTCGTGGCCTTCATGGCCACCCTCGCCATGCTCGTGGGCGCCCGGGGCCTCGCCGAGATCCTCGCCGAGCGTCGCACGCTCGTCGTGCAGGACCGCGGCTTCATCACCTTCATGAACGCCGACATCCTCGGCGTCGACATCCTCATCTGGATCTTCGCGATCGTCGCGGCCCTGGGCTGGGTGCTGCTGAACCGCACCACGTTCGGTCGACGCACGGTCGCCGTCGGCGGCAACCGCGAGGCCGCGCGCCTCGCCGGCATCGACGTGCGCCGCCACACGATGTGGCTCTACGCCATCACGGGACTGTGCGCCGGCATCGCGGCCGTCATGATCCTCGGCCGCACCACGGCCGGCACGTCGACGCACGGTCAGCTCTACGAACTGGATGCCATCGCGGCGGTCGTCGTGGGCGGCACGCTGCTCGTCGGCGGCCGGGGCACGATCACCGGTACGGTGTTCGGCGTCCTCATCTTCGCGACGCTGTCCAACGTGTTCATCCAGAACAATCTCTCGTCTTCCGTCCAGGCGGTGGCGAAAGGTGTCATCATCGTGGTCGCGGTGCTCCTGCAGCAGCGCTTCTCCCGTCCGCCGGGACGAGGCTGACGACCCCTTGTGCCGACGGCGGCTGCGTGATTCGCGTAGCCGCCGTCCGTAAGTGGATGGAATGCATTGCTACTAATGGTGTACTGAGGGCGTGAAGAGGATGACGACAGATTCGGTGCAGTCGGTCAACGGCGTGAGCCAGTTGTTCCAGCTGCTGCGAGACGGCGTACCGCGTACGCGTGCGGAACTGGCCAAGTCGACCGGGCTCGCCCGATCGACGGTCGCCGTCCGTGTCGACGAGCTCATGCGGATGGGCCTCATCACCCCGGTCGCCGACGCCGTGTCCACCGGCGGGCGTCCCCCGTCGCAGTTCGCCATCAACCCCGCCGCCAAGGTCGTCGTGGCCGTCGACCTCGGCGCGTCGCACGCCACGGTCGCGATCGCCGATCTCACCGGCAAGGTGCTCAGCGAGCGCACCGGCGAGATCGACATCGCCACGGGCCCCGAGCCCGTGCTGACCTGGCTCGTCGAGACCGCCCTGGCGCTGCTGTCCGAGTCCGGACGCTCGACCACCGACGTCGCCGCCATGGGCATCGGCGTCCCCGGGCCCGTCGAGCACTCCACCGGCCAGCCGGTGAACCCGCCGATCATGCCCGGGTGGGACCGCTTCGACATCCCCGGCTGGATCTACCAGCACATGCCCGTCCCGGTCCTCGTCGACAACGACGTCAACATCATGGCCCTGGGCGAGCGCAGCATCGCCTGGCCCGCCGTCGACCACTTCATGTTCGTGAAGGTGGCGACCGGCATCGGCACCGGCATCATCTCCGACGGCCGCCTCCAGCGCGGCGCCCAGGGCATCGCCGGCGACATCGGCCACGTCCAGGTCGCGCGCGGCGCCGACATCCCGTGCCAGTGCGGCAACCGCGGGTGCCTCGAGGCCCTGGCATCCGGCCCCGCGATCGCCCGTGCGCTGCGCGCGCAGGGGATCGAGGCGCACACCGGCTCCGACGTGGTCGATCTCGTCAAGCGCGGCAACATCGACGCGATCCAGGCCGTGCGCCAGGCGGGTCGCGACATCGGCGAGGTGCTCACCACGTGCGTGAGCCTCATGAACCCCTCGGTCATCGCCATCGGCGGCTCCATGGCCCGCGTCGGCGAGCACCTCATCGCGGGTGTTCGTGAGGTCGTCTACACCCCGCTCCACGCCCCTCGCCACCGAGTACCTGTCGATCGTGCAGTCGGTGGCCGCCGAGAAGGCCGCGGTGATCGGCGCGAGCATGCTCGCCGTCGAGCACGCCCTCGCCCCCGAGTCGCTGAACGCCGCGTTCCTGCGCGCCTGACCCGCCGCGGGCGGGGGTCGCGGCCGGGCTCGGTGCGCGTACCCAACGGCGGAGTGTTTGTTCGACATGCCGGTTCGGGATGCCGGGTGCCCGGCGCGTCGTGATGTTTTCCGCCGGTGGGCTCGGTGTGGCTTCCACGGTCGGCTGGGGGAGTCGGGTGACCCGCGAGCCGTCGGTCTCGGTGGTCGCCGGGGCCGGGGCGACCTGCGGTCCGGGCGCCTGTACCTAACGGCGGAGTGTTTGTTCGACATGCCGGTTCGGGATGCCGGGGGTCCGGTGCGTCGTGATGGTTTCCGCCGTTGGGCTCACCGTGTTCGCCGGAGCCGTCGGTCGGTCGCTCGCGGCGCGGAGTGTCCCTCTCCACGCCGCGAGCGGGTCTCAGGGCGAGCGGCGCGAGGCGCGAGTGATGGACGCGGGTGTGGTGGCATCCGGCGTACCAGGGTCGGCGCCCGCCCCGGCGGGCACCGGTTCTTGCCGGGCGTCGACGCCCGACCCGGCACCCGATCCACCCGACCCGGCACCCGATCCGCCCGACCCGGCGTCGACGCCCGGCCCGGCATCCGATCCGCCCGACTCGGCATCCGCCCCCTCGGCATCCGCCCGCGCGGCGGCCACCGCGGCGGCGATCTCGCGCGCGTGAGCGGCCTTGCGTCGTCGCGCGGCGACGATGCGCCAGGCCACGAGCAGGGCGATCGCGGCGAGGATCGCGAGCGCGGTCCACGGCACGGCGGCGGTGGCGGCGGCGGCCTGCGACACGAGCGGATCGAGGGTCGAGGGTTCGGCGCCCGCGAGCGTCCGCGAGACCACCTGCGAGGTCGCCTGCACGTCGGCCGACAGCAGCACCAGCGGCACGACCCCGGCGACCTCGACGGTGCGCTGCAGCGAGCTGCCCGGGAGCAGTTCGGGGGCGTCGTCGGCCGCGGTCACGCGCGCCCAGCCGAAGGGTCCGCCCAGGGCGACCTCGACGTTCGGGTCGAGGCGGGTGTTGCCGGTGTTGGTCAAGGTGTACGTGACCGTGGCGGAGCCGGTCTCGGCGGGGTTCGCGGTGCCGTGGTAGTCGACGGCCACCTCGCCCACCGCCAGCGCGGGTGCGAGATCGCCCTGCACCCGCAGGTGCACGCGCGAGCCGAGGCGCCGCTCGGTGACGGTGCCGTTGTCGGCGGTGACGAGCATGGATGCCACGATGCCGGCGGCGTAGTCACCGGGGGCCGCGTCGGCCGGGACGGCGACGGTGAAGGGCACCTCGGCGCTCGCGCCGCTGTCGAGGGTGAGCTCGGGGGACGCGATCGAGACCCAGCGGCCGAGGTCGGTGGACTCCGCGCCGCCGGCGAGGATGTCGAGGGCTCCGTCGTCGGTGAGGAAGCCGTCGGCGGCGTAGACGCGCAGGGTGATCGGCTGGGGGCTGCGGTTGGCGACGTACAGGGCGTCGCCGACGGTGCCGCCGGGCAGCAGGTCGTAGGCGTAGTTGGGGCGGTCTCGCCCCTGAGCGGTGTCGGCGGGTTTGACGCTCCAGGTCACCGTGGTCTCGGCGGACGGAGCGGCAGCCGCGGAGGCGGCGAGGGGTGTTCCCAGCAGCAGCGCGAGGCCGGCGAGGAACGACAGGAGCAGTCGGAGCGGGCGGGGGGAGATCTTCGCCTGGGACATGGGCGCGGCTTTCGTGTGGAAGGGGTTCCGTCGGGGCCGCACGTGGCAGAGAGCGCGGCCCCGACGGGGTGGGGGATCAGCTGAGGGCGGTCAGCGTCACGGTCGCGGTGTAGGTGCCGCGGGGGGTCTCGAGCGGGAGCTTGAGATCCAGGTCGGCACCCACGAGCGAGGAGCCGCGCTCGTGGCCGTCGTTCGCCTGAGCGAGGGTGCGGGCGACCGACAGGCCCTGGCCGCTGTCGAAGCCGGAGGGCACGGGAGCGCCGGCGATGGCACCGCCCTGCGTCTCGAGCACCTCGGGGGTCCAGCCGAGGTACTTGCTCGACACCTCCTGGCCCCCGGCGGTGAAGTTCGACACCTGAGCGGTCAGCGACCATCCGGGGTTGCCGGCCCGGGTGTCCTGCACGCGGATCGGCACGATCTCACCCGACGCGGCGTAGTGGTCGAGGTTCTCGGTCGCGACCCCGAGGTCGACGAGGCGCGAGGTGCCCTCGATCGACCACGTGAGCTCGCCCGAGCCCTGGTCGGGGACCGTCACCGCGATGGCCTGGTCTCCGGCGGGAGGCGCGGTCGGCGCCTCGCCCGTGTAGTCGCCCGTGGTCGAGCCGGCGCGGACTCCCGCACCGAACGCGGCGGCGGGGGAGTTGCCGTCGAGCGCGAGAGCCCCATAGACCGTGGTGTTCGCCACGCGCAGGTTCGCGGTGTTCCCGGTGAGCGACAGGCCCCCGCCGATCGAGTTGGCGAACGCGTCGGAGCCGCCGTCGGCAGTGGCGCCGATGAGCACGTCGCGCGAGCTGCCGCTCACGGTGACGTCTCCCTTCACGACGGCGCCGGTCATCGACACACCCCAGCCCGAGCCGTCGACCGACACGTCGGCGCCGACCGAGGAGCGCACGACGTCGACGTAGTTCGCCCGCTGGGTGAGCAGCGAACCCGAGATCGCACTGTCGACGACCTCGACGTCGATACCGCCGGCCTCCACCGAGCCCCCGACCTTGAGGTCATTGACGTAGAGGAAGCCCACGGTGGTGTCGGCGGAGTACGCGCTGATATCACCGGCGACGCTGGTTCCGTCGAGCGAGACGCCGTACGCGTCGGTGGCGACGACGTCTCCCGTGACGGTGACCGAGGTGGCATCCAGCCATCCGCCCGCCTCGACGACGATGTCGCCCTCGACGGTCGCGCCGCCGAGCACGCAGTCCGCGCCGCCGGGGACGATCAGATTCCCCGAGACGGTCTGGCTGCCCAGGTCGTCGGTGCAGGTGAGGTCGGCCGCGTACGCGGGAACGGCGACGACGCTGCCCCCGATGACGAGGAGTCCGACGGTGGTGAGTTTCGTGATTCTGTTCATCGGTTCTTCCTCGTCGCTCAGCCGCGCAGGGCTGCGATGTTGTCGTAGCTGCGGTCGGCGTTGGCGAGCGAGTCACCGGGGTTGACCGGCACCGTGGAGGCGTTGTCCTGTTCGAACATGCCGAAGCGCTGGCCGCGGTCGCGCAGCTGCGACAGGAACGCCGTGTAATCGATGTTCCCGGCGCCGAACTCGACGATGTCGTAGCCGTTCGCGCTGCTCGGGTTGAGCTTGCCGTCCTTCAGATGGAGGATCGGGAAGCGGCGGGGGTCGCGCTTGATGTAGTCGATCGGCTCGAACCCGGGGTACAGGTGCTTTCCGACGTGCGCCCAGTAGACGTCCATCTCGAAGAACACCGTCTCGGGGTTTGAGGTTCGCCCAGTACAGGTCGTAGATGCGCTCGTTCGTGTCCGTCGTGAAACCCCACTCCTGGGCGTGGTTGTGCAGGTAGAGCTTGATGCCCGCCGCGCGCCCCTTCTCGCCCATCTGGTTCCACGTGCCGATGGCCTGCATCCAGGCATCCTTGGCGAGGGGTCCGCCGTACCCGCCCGCGATGGGCCCGCCCTGACCCAGGTGCGGCATGCCCAGCACGTGCGCGATCTCGAGCTGCTGGTCGATGTTGGCCGGGGTGAGGTTGACGTGCGCACCGGTCGCGCGCAGGCCGTTGTCGTCGAGCAGCTGGCGGATCTCCTGCGGGGTGATCGCGCCGACATTGCCCTGCGTGTAGCCCGCGAACTCGATCTCCGAGTAGCCGATGCGGGCCAGCTCCTCGAACACCGCGCGGAAGCCCAGCGAGCTGACCTTGTCGCGGACGGTGAAGAGCTGGATGCCGATGCGATTGACGGGGACGAGACGCTTGCCGGCGCTGACCGGGGGAGCGGCCGCCGCGGCGCGGGCGCCGAGGGCGGTGGACGCCGAGGCGGCGGCGGGCATGGCGGCGGCGCCGATGCCGATGGCGACGGATGATGCCGCCAGGGCCTTGAGCAGGGTGCGCCGGCTCATGGGCCGATCCGGCACCGTGGGGTGCGCGTGGTCGTGGTGGTGACTCATGACTCTCCTTCGAGGTGGGTCCGCCCCGGGGCCGGGGACGACCGTGGGGGTGGTGGGGGCCGCGGTGCGCGACCCCCACCGGGGTGTTACTTCTTGACGGTCAGGGTCGCGCTGCCGCTGCTCTTCGCGATCCCGGTCGAACCGGTGTAGGAGGCCTGCACCTGGTAGGCGCCCTCCGCGCTGAGCTTGGGCAGGGTCACCTGTACGGTGCCGTCTGCGCCGAGCGTGCCGGTGAGGGTGGTCACGACCGCGTTGTTGCGGCGGATCGTTACCGTGGCGTCGCCGGTCGGGACGATGCCCGTCGACGAGGTCACCTGGACCGTGGCGGTGGCGGCCACGGCGGGCTTGACCGGCGTGGGCGAGACGGCGACCGAGGTCGTCGACTTCGCCTGCGAGACCGTGAGGCGACCGATGCCGGCCGATCCCTTGAAGGTCTCGTCGGCCCCGTAGGTGGCCCGCAGGGTGTGCGTGCCGACCGGGAGATCCGCCGGGAGGGCGACGACGGCGTTGCCGTTCGCGTCCAGAGTCGCGCGACCGAGCTCGGTCTCGCCGACGGTGAGCACGACCTCGCCCGTGGGGGCGCCGCCCTCTCCGCGCACCGACACCGTCACGTCGCCGGGGGCGCCGTAGGTGACGCGCGGGGAGCCGAGCGAGACGAGCGTGCGGGTGTCGACGGTCGGCTCGTTGGGAGCGTCGAGGTCGATCGTGAACGACACGGAACCGAGCTCCGAGACGTTGCCGCCGGTGTCGGTGGCCCGGTAGCGGATGTCGTAGACACCGTCCTGGTCGAACGTCACCCCGTACTGCTGGTTCGCCGCGAGGGTGATCCAGGTCGCGCCGTTGTCGCGCGAGTACTGGACGCTCGCGAGCGTGCCGTTGTCGGCGGCCTGCACCGAGAAACGGACCGGCTCGTTGAACACGCCGCCGACACCCGTGGGGGTGGCGGGGGCCAGCGTGTGCGCGACCGTCGGGGGCGTGACGTCTCCGACGCCGTCGCCGACCATCGTCAGCGCGTCGACGGCGAGCTCGTCGGCCGAGGTGATGTAGAGCGCTCCGGTGCCCTCGGGGGCCTCGAAGGCGATCTCGACGTCCTGCCAGCCGTTCCCCGCGGGGATGGTGGCGGTCGCGAAGGGCTCGGCGTCGGCCGCTCCCCAGCGCAGCTGCACCTCTCCCGCGCCGCTCGCGCGGACCACGGCGCCGTCGATCCCGGCGAAGTTCACCGGGTCGAAGGCGAGGGAGTCGCCCGCTCCGAGGCCGCGGACGGCGTTGCCGCCCGAGGCGTCGGCGTCGGCGTAGACCGTGACACCCTCGCGGCGGATCGCGTGCTCGGCCTGCTGCAGCTTGGGGTTCAGGCGAACGGTCGCCTCACCCGTGGCCGCCGGCAGTCCGTTGGCGCCCGCGTCGGTGTAGGTGACCACGACCGCGCCGTAGAGCAGGGCGCCGGGGCCGTGCTCGGGCGAGTTCGGGTCGGTGCGGAAGACGCCCGTGCACCCCGTGCCCGAGACCTCGGGGTGGGCGTGCTCGTCGTGGCCGAGACCGTAGGTCCACGTCACGCGGGAGCACTCCGTGGCGTCGCCGTCCTCGGCATCCGTCGTCGTGACCTGGAAGGGAATTGCCTGCCCCCAGTCGAAGAACGCGCCGTTGCCGGGGAAGGCCACGGTCACCTCGGGTGCCTGGTTGCCGACCGAGATGGTGCGCGAGGTCAGGCCGAAGCGTCCACCCGGGTCGGACACGCGCAGACGCGCGGTGTAGTTGGCGATGTCGGTGTAGGTGTACGACGCCGTGACGCCGGTGGCGTCGAACGAGCCGTCGCCGTCGAAGTCCCACTCGTAGGTGAGGGCGTCACCGTCGGGGTCGGTCGAGGTCGACGCGTCGAACTCCACGGTCAGGGGAGCCTGCGACGACGAGGTGGGGGTCGCGGTGAAGCGCGCCTGGGGCGACTTGTTCCCGGCCACGTAGTCGATGCGGTACAGGCCGGCATCGGGGTTCGCGCGGAAGAAGCCGTCACCGTAGTCGAGCACGTACATCGAGCCGTCGGGCCCGATCTCCATGTCCATGGGGTTGTCGTGCGTCGGCTGGCCGAGGGTGCTCAGCGCGGCGTTGGGCAGGAAGTCCTCGATCGCGCTGACCTCGAAGGTGTCCCAGTCGAGCGTGAACGCGGCGATGTAGTCCTGCGAGAACTCGCCCATGAAGGCCTTGCGGTCCCAGTGCTGGGGAAGCTTCGTGGGCGAGGGGTTGGTCTCGTCGTAGTGGTAGACGGGTCCGCCCATGGGGCCCTGGCCGTTGCCGGCACCGAAGTTCACAAGCTCGTCCCACGGCTGGTCGCCGGGGTTGTCGCCGTACCAGAGGGTCGCGGGCTGCGCGGGGGGAAGGTCGGTGAGACCGGTGTTCCAGCGCGACTCGTTCTTGAGGTTGGCCGGGTCGAAGAACGCGCCCGGCGTCGCCGTGGCGAAGTCCCAGTCGTTGTACGCCTGGTTGTCGGCGTGCACGTAGGGCCACCCGGCGTTCTGCGGCTCGTCGAGGCTGATGGCGTTCCACTCCACCAGGCCCATGGGTCCGCGGCCCGCGGTGTCGGCGACGGCCTTCGTCGCGTCGGGTCCGTAGTCGCCCCACGACAGCGAGTTGGTCTCGATGTCGACCTCGATACGGAAGGGGTTGCGAACACCCATCACGAAGATCTCGGGGCGGGTCAGCTCGGTCCCCGGGGCGAAGAGGTTGCCCTCGGGGATCGTGTACGAGCCGTCGTCCTCGACGTGGATGCGCAGGATCTTTCCGCGCAGGTCGTTGGTGTTACCGGCACCGCGGCGCGAGTCGAAGCCGGGGTTGTACCCGGGGGCGTCGTTGTTGGGGGCGAAGCCGTTGGCTCCCGGAGTGGATGCCGGGGTGTTGTCGCCCGTGCTCAGGTAGAGGTTGCCGTCGCCGTCGAAGCCGATGTCGGCACCGACGTGGCAGCACTGCCCGCGCTGGACCTCGACGTCGAGGACGACCTGCTCGCTCGCGAGGTCGAGGGCGTCTCCGTTCCACTGGAAGCGGGCGAGACGGTTCACGCCGACCCACTGGTCCCAGTACGACTCGTCGGCGCCGGCGGGGAGCGTGTTGGGGGAGTTGCCCGCCGGGGTGTCGGCGACGCCGTCGCCGTCGGCGTCGCGCGGGGAGTACACGAGGTACACCCAGTTGTTCTCGGCGAAGTTCGGGTCGAGGGCGACCGTCTGCAGGCCGTCCTCGGAGTTGGCGTAGACGTCGAGCGTGTTGGTGACGCGCGTGACGCCGGTCGCCGGGTCGGTGAGGCGGACGTCGCCGTTGCGGGCGGTGTGCAGCACGCGCTTGTCCGGCAGCACCGCGAGGTCGATGGGCTCGCCCACGTCCTTCGTGAGCAGCACGCGCTCGTAGTTGCTCCAGTCCAGAGCGCCGCCGTTCTCGCCGGTGTCGCCGGGGTCGGGGGTGCCGGGGTCGGTGGGGTCGCCGTGGTCGCCCCCGGGGTCGGTCGTGCCGTGGTCGTGCCCGTCGTGCGCGAAGGCCGGGGCGGGTGCTGCGGCGAGGGCGCCCAGGCCCAGCGCGGTGGCCGCGAGGGCCGCCGTCAACCGGGACCGGACGACCGGATGCCGAGAAGTAGAGTTCATCGTGAAACAGCTCCTGTGAATGCGTTCGAGTTGTTTTCACCGGGTCGCCACACAGTCGGTCTCAACGGCTGGTCGTGGCGGCCCGGGCTCTTCGTGCGGTGGCGGTCGGCCACACGCGGTGCATGCTCCTTACTCTTCGTCGAGTGGGAGGGGTCGCCGATCACCGCCTCTCAGGGCGGTTCGTTGGGCGAGCCTCGGGGGGATGAGGCGTCCTGCGGTGCGGGACGTCGCTCGTCGTCATCTTGACGGATGTTTTTCCATAGGTCAATCAAAAGATGCGTAACGTGCGCACAACAAAAGTGCGCCTGCCGCGAGTCTTGTGGTTCGCTTCCGTCGCGGGCTAGCATCGCCGGACGGTGCGTCTCGCGCCGATCCCCCACCCGTCGGCGAAGAGGCCGGCACGGCCGAGGAGGCCCCCATGCTCCATGGACTGACCGGATGGCATCTGCTGATCGTTCTCGCGGTGATCGTCCTCTTGTTCGGTGCTGCCAAGCTGCCGGCCCTGGCTCAGAGCGTCGGAAAGTCGGCCCGCCTGTTCAAGGGCGAGCTCAAGGCGATGAAGGACGACGACTCGGTGCCGCTCGACCACGCGGTCGCGCCGGCGCACCCCGAACCCCGGTCCACGGCGGTCGTCGCGGATCCGCCTCCGACGCGCTGAACACTCCGCGACGATGGGGTGCACCCGCCGCGCCGCGCTCCGCGGATCAGACGGGGTCGATGCCTGAGACGTGCGCCGACGCCCGCGCCGACACGGCGCGCAGCGCCGACAGCACGCGCCGCACCGCGGCGTAGGCCAGCGCGTCGGGTCGCGCCAGCGCGTCCACGTGGCGCACCAGGGCGAGGTCGGCGAGCGGTCGCAGCACCAGCCCGTCGACGGCGAGGGGCGTCGTCGTGGTGCGCGGCATGACGGCGATCGCCGCGCCGGCGCGCACGACCTCGGCCGTCACCGAGAACTCGTTGATGCGGTGGGCGACGTCGAGAGGGCGCCCCACGTGCGCGGCGAGATGGTCGAGCACCCCGGCGAGCGGGAACCCGGGGTGCACCGACACCCACCTCTCGGCGACGAGGTCGGCCGCACGCAGCTCGTCGCGTCGGGCGAGCGGGTGGTCTGCCGGAAGGGCGATGTCGAGCGGCTCTTCGAGCAGCGGCACCGTGACCACGCGGTCCGCGGGCCACGGTTCGTCGTGCGCGAGGCGGTGCGCCACGACGAGGTCGTGGTCGGCGGTCAGCCCCGGAAAGTCGCGATGAGCCACATCGGCGTCGGCGAGGTGCAGCGGCGGCGTGCCGTCGAGCTCGCGCAGGAGGGGCCCGAAGAGCGTGAGCGCGGCGCTGTGGAAGGCCGAGACGCGCACCGGGCGATCGCTTGCGTCGAGGAACGCGCCCACGGCCTCTCGCGCCGACACGAGAGCCTCGTCGACCCGCGCGCCGGCGGCGGCGAGGGCCTCTCCGGCGGGCGTGAGGGCGAGGGTGCGCCCGTGCCGGGTGGTCAGCGGAACGGGCACGTGTGCCTGCAGCGCGGACAGCTGCTGCGACACCGCCGACGCGGAGACGTGCATGCGCTGCGCCACGGCGGCCACGCTTCCGCGGTCTCGGAGCTCGCGCAGCAGGCGAAGATGACCGACATCCATAAGGACGAACTTACGACACGGTGAAGAAGGAGCCCGTTGTTCTTCCGCGTCGCCCGCGTCACGGTGGGGGCATGCCCCGCCGCGTCCCGGAACTCGTCGTCGACCTCCTCCTCGTCGTGGTCGCCGCGGTCTGGGGCGCCAGCTTCCTCGCCGCGAAGGAGTTGGTGTCCGAGACCGGCGTCGCCTCCGGCGTGGCTCTTCGCTTTCTCGTGGCCGCGATCGCCCTCGGCATCCTGTGTCTGGCGAGACGGGAACGGATGCCGCGCGGCCGAGGTCTCGCGATCGCCGCTGTGCTCGGGTGCTCGCAGGCGGCGATCATCGGGCTCGAGACCGCGGGCGTGCACCTGACCTCGGCGACCAACGCCGGGCTCCTCATCAGTCTCGCCCTCGTCTTCACCCCGGTGCTGGAGAGCGTCGCCGCACGCTCGTGGCTCCCGCGGTCGTACTTCGTCGCAGCGGTCGCCGCGGTGGTCGGCGTCGCCCTGCTCGTCTCGGGAGGGGGCCTCCGCACGCCCAACCTGGGCGACGTGCTCGTCATCGCCGCGGCGGTCGTCCGCGCCGTCCACGTCACCGCCAGCGGGCACCTCACCCGTGGCCGACACGACAGCACCCTCGCCGTCGTGTTCGTGCAGCTGCTCGTGTGCGCCCTCGCCTCGTCGGCCGTGGCCGGTGCCGACCTGCCGCGTGCGGCCGCCGGGCTCTCGGCATCCGGATGGATCGACGTGCTCTTCCTCGGGCTGCTGTGCTCGGTGTTCGCCTTCGTGGTGCAGCTGTGGGCGGTGCGGCGCACCTCGGCGACCCGCGCGAGCATCCTGATGGGCACCGAGCCCGTGTGGGCGCTCGCCGTGGGCGTCGCCATCGGCGGCGAGGCGGTCGGCGCCCCCGGGCTGATCGGTGCCGCGCTGATCATCGCCGCGTCGTACGCGGGACAGGCGATCGAACGACGGCACCGCCGCTCGCGCGAGGCGGCGCAGGGTGGTGCCGTCGTCGGGCCGATCAGCTCCGCGCGGGTCCCGGTCGACGCCACCGCGCCCACGCCGTCGCCGTGAGACCCGCTCCGACCAGTGCGACCGCGAGGAGGACCGACGCGATCTCGCCACCGGTCAGGGGCAGGCCGCCCCCGGGGGATCCGGGACCCGCGCCGGGCGGTGGGGAGCAGTCGACCGTGCAGGTGGCGCTCGGCAGAGGGGTGATCTCGACGGTGATGCCGACGCCGTCGTCGGCGACGGCCGCGGGGAACAAGAGCGTGTCGCTCATGAGACCTCCACCGCCTCGCGCCGACCCTCTTCACGGGCGCGCGCCACGAGGTCGTCGAGACGGCGGCGGGAACGGCGACGCCCGGACGCGGCGGCTGCGACGATGAGGGCGAGCCCGACCGCGGCGGCGAGGTGCAGCCACGGCATCGCCCAGACGGTGACGCTCTGCGTCACGGGCGTCGCGGCGAGCATCGAGTCGGGCACCGCGGCATCCACCGTCACGTCCTTCGTCAGCAGGAAGAGCGGCCACGCGGGCTGGGGCTCGGTTCGCACGTCCCGCGATTCGCCGGGCAGCAGCACACCGCGTTCCGTCGTCGTCGACTCCACCGCGTCGGCCACGGCGAGAGCGGTGTTCCCGGTGTTCTCCGCCGTGTACGCGTAGGTGATCGACCCCGGCGCGAAAAGGTTCCACGACGGCGTGTATTCCGCGCGGACCTCGCCGACGCCCACCGCGGGGGCGAGCTCGCCCGTCACACGGGTCGAGACGCGGAAGCCGACGCGGCTGTCCACTCCCACTTTCGTGCCGTCCGCTCCCGCGGAGGTGGAGCGAACGGATGCCGAGACCCCGGCCGCGTGATCGCCCGGGGTGGCGTTCGGTGGCACGACGATCTCGAACGAGACGACGCGCGTCTCGCGGGGAGCGAGCGTGACCGACGGTTCGATCGTGATCCAGGTGCCCGCATCGACCGAGGTGCGATCGGCCGGGAGCATCGTGAAGCGCCCGGTCTCGGTGTAGTAGCCGTCCGCCGCGTCGAGGGCGAAGGTCGCCTCGCTCTCGCTGAAGTTCTTCACGGCGAGATGCTCGGTGACGCGCTGGCCCGGATCGATCTCGACCTGCATGACCCGTCGACCGTCCGCTCCCTCGGCCGAGGCCGGGGTGACCGACCAGGTGACCGAGCCGGCGGTGTCGTCCGCCAGGACGGGAGGGGCCGCGGCGATCGCGGCCGCGGCCACGATGAGCCCGGCCACCGTGGCGGACCCTCCGCGTGAGAGCGCCGCCCTCATCGCGGCGCTCACCCCTCGAGCAGGGTCAGCGTGATGGTCGCCGAGTAGGCGCCGGGCGCGACGGTCGCCGGCGTCTGCAGCACGAGGCCGGCGGAGGCCGAGTACGCCCCACCCGCGGCGGCGGCGGAGTTGTCGGCGTTGGCGAGCAGTTCGGCGTCGACGAAGCCGCCGATGCCCGGGTCGACGGGGTCGCCGGGTGCGACGAGCGCGGAGTCGCCCGCGACGATGGTGGGATACCAGCCGAAGCTGTCGGCCGACGAGATCGCGGGCTGGCCGGCGTCGCCGGCGAAGTCGCTGATGGCGCCCATGACGTACCAGTACGCCTCCGGGTCGACATTCTCGGGAAGGCGGGTGTCGGTGACGGTGACCGTCGGCAGCGTGCCCGTGAAGGTGCGGTCGGTGCCCGACGCCTCTCCCTCGGTGAGGGTGGTGGCATCGTCGGCGACGGTCAGGGCCAGGACGCCGGGCTCGGCCGCGGGGGCGATCTCGACCTGCACGTCGACGGTGTCCTCATCGGCGGCGAAGGCGCTGCCGCCGCCCGCGGCTGCCAGGATGCCGACGCCGAGAGCGGCGACTCCGATGCGGGCCGTCAGGCCGCGACGCGAGGTGGGGGACATGGGTGCTCCGTTCTTCCACCGCGAGGCGGTGGAGTCGTCGGCGGGCGCCGGCGGGTGGTCGGGACGACCGGCGTCCCGCCGGTCGGTGAACGAGGGGCCGTCGTTTCGGGCGGGCGCGGCGGACTCCGGGGAGCCTCGTGGCGGCGCTGTCACGGGTCGGTTCTGCGGGTTCGTTGTGACAGTAGTGCGGCTTACGTGCGGCGTCAAGCAAAAGATGACTGGCGTTTGGAAGCTCTCTGAGATGCGCTTTTCCGGGGCAAATCGAGGCCGCGGTGGGCAGGAGCCCTTCCGTGAGCGGGACTGCGGGGGTCAATTCCAGCAGTTGTTAACGATATTTAGTCAAGTTTTGTAGACGTACCGGCAAAAGACTTCTACAGTGACCACGGTCGAGGGCGACCTGTGCGATCCGAGCGGTCGACGCCGTCCCCGCCGCTGATCCGAAGGAGCAATGATGCCCGTACCCGCTGTCTTGTCCGGCCCCCGCCGGCGCAGCACCCGCGTCGCGAGAACCCTCGTGGCCGGTCTCCTGGGCGGAGCACTCGTGGCCACAGGAGCGATCCTGCCCGCCGGTGCCGCCGTCGCCCCCGCCGTCAACACCCCGGCGGACCTGCCCAAGCAAGAACCGGGTGTGACGCTTCGCACCTACTCCACCCCGCCCCTCACCGAGCTCTGCACGCTCAAATCGGGACAGACCCCCAACGTCGACAAGCTCATGTCGACGATCGACTGGAGCACCGACGAGCAGTTCGGTGCGGGTGACAACTTCATCACGCACGCCCTGGCCAATCTCACCGTCAGCACCCCCGGCTCGTATACCTTCCGTCTGACGAGCGACGACGGTTCGCGCCTCACTCTCGACGGCACGCAGCTGATCGACAACGACGGCCTCCACGGAGCGGAATCGGTCGAGGGCACCGTCACGCTCGACGTGGGCGTCCACGACCTCTTCGTGGAGATGTCCGAGGCCACCAACGGTCAGCAGCTCACGGTCGAGTGGAAGACCCCGGGCTCGTCGAGCTTCACCGTCATCCCGAACGACGTCCTCAGCACCGAGGCGGGCGTCGTGCGCGTCACCGCCCCCGGGACGAAGTACTGCGAGGGCAGCACCGACTCCGCCGGAGACGGTCTGCGCCTGGATGCCGTGAATCCCGACTACACGCTGGTGAACCTGCGCCCCGAGGGCTTCAACCCCAAGGTCTCGGGGCTGGCCTTCCTCGGCAACGGCGACCTCGCGGTGCTGACCACCGGCTCGGTCAACTCCGGTGGCTGGGACACCTCCACCCCCGGCAAGGTCTTCGTGCTCAAGGGCGCCCAGGCGGCCGACGGCCCCGAGGACGTCACCGTCGTCGAGGCGGCCGGCGGTCTGCTCAACCCCATGGGCATCGACGTCATCGACGACAAGATCTACGTCTCGGAGCGCTACCAGCTCACGGAGCTCAGCGACGCGAACGGCGACGGCTCGTACGAGACGAAGCGCAAGGTCGCGGAGTACCCCTCGGGCAACAACTTCCACGAGTTCGCCTTCGGTCTGATCCACGACGAGGACAACTTCTACGTCAACCTCTCCGTCGCGATCGACAACGGCGGAGCCACGACCAACCCGCAGCCCGCGAAGAACCGCGGCACCTCCGTGAAGATCGACCGCGCCACCGGAGCGATCAGCTACGTGGCCGGGGGTCTGCGCACCCCCAACCGGCGTCGCCTTCGGTCCCGAGAACGAGCTCTTCGCGATGGACAACCAGGGTGCCTGGCTGCCGGCGAACAAGCTCGTCAACATCAAGCAGGACCGCTTCTTCAACCACTACACGAACCCCGCCGGTCCCTTCGACACCAACCCGGTGACCCCGCCGGTGGTGTGGATCCCGCAGAACGAGATCGGCAACTCCCCGAGCACGCCCATCATGCTGAAGGATGGCCCCTTCGCCGGCCAGATGATGTTCGGCGACGTCACCTACGGCGGCCTGCAGCGCGCCTTCCTCGAGAAGGTCGACGGCGAGTTCCAGGGAGCGGTCTTCCGCCACTCCGCGGGCTTCGAGGTCGGCGTGAACCGCGTCATCGAGGGTCCCGACAAATCGCTCTACATCGGCGGCACGGGTGAGGGCGGCAACTGGGGCGAGGCGGGCAAGCTCACCTACGGTCTGCAGAAGCTCGTCCCGAACTCCACGCAGGACACCTTCGACATGAAATCGATGAAGGTCGTCGAGGGTGGGTTCGAGATCGAGTACACCCAGCCCCTGTCCGACGAGACGGTGGCGAACCTTGCCTCGGCGTACCGCGCCGAGCAGTGGCGCTACCTGCCGACCTCCACCTACGGCGGTCCCAAGATCGACGAGGAGATCCTCTCGCTGACCAGCGCCACGGCATCCGCCGACCGCAAGACGGTCACGGTCGCGTTCGACGGCCTCAAGCAGGGGCGCGTCGTGCACCTGCGCTCGCCGCAGCCCTTCGCCGCAGCCAGCGGTGACAAGCTGTGGAGCACCGAGGCCTGGTACACGCTCAACTCGCTGCCGGGCTACGTCTCGCCGGCCGACCAGGGATGGTACGAGGCCGAGGCGGCCCGCCTGATCGGCGGCGCCAAGTTCGACGCCGAGCACAGCGGCTACTCGGGCGCCGGTTTCGCCGGCGGCATGTGGCAGGCCGGCTCCGCGTTCGAGTTCACGGTGAACGCCGAGAACGCGGGCACCGTTCCGGTCAACGTGCGCTACTCCAACGGCCCCAACCCGGCCCCCGGTTCCAAGGACGTGAACCTCTACGTCAACGGGCAGAATCTCGGCCGGTGGGACTTCCCCTCCACGGGTGACTGGAAGACCTGGGCCACGATCACGCGGGACATGCCGTTGGTCGCCGGGGCGAATACGATCGCGCTGAAGTACGACTCGGGCAACAAGGGCAACATCAACGTCGACGTCCTGTCGATCGGCACCGCCGACATCTGCGCTCCGGCGCAGGTCGAGGACGGGTACCGCTCGCTGTTCGACGGCACGCTCGAGAGCCTGAACGCCGGTTGGCGCATGGCGGGCCCCGGGGGCTTCGGTCGTCAGAACGACTGCAGCATCCGCGGCGAGGGCGGCATGGGGCTGCTCTGGCACAAGGCGCAGGAGCTGAACGAGTACAGCCTCAAGCTGGACTGGAAGCTCATCGCCGACCACAACGGTGGCGTCTTCGTCGGCTTCCCCGACCCGCAGAACGACCCCTGGATCGCGGTGAACCAGGGCTACGAGATCCAGATCGACGCCTCCGACGCCGCCGACCGCACCACCGGTGCGATCTACACCTTCCAGGGTGCGGATGCCGCGGCGGTCGAGGCTTCGCTCAAGCCGGTCGGGTCGTGGAACGCGTACGAGATCGTCGTGAAGGGGCAGAGCATCAAGATCTTCCTCAACGGCACGCTGGTGAACGATTTCACCAGCACCGATCCCGCGCGCGACCTGTCGCAGGGCTTCATCGGCCTGCAGAACCACGGCGGCGGCGAAGCGGTGTCGTACCGCAACGTCCGTGTCATGGAGATCGACGAGCCGGCACCTCTCGCGGTGACGGCCTCGGCCGAAGTCCGTTGCATGGCGAAGAAGGCGACGCTGACGGTGCGCGCCACCAACACCGACACGGTGCCGGTCGACGTGACCCTCGAGACGGCGTGGGGCGAACGGGTCATCCCCGCCGTCCAGCCCGGGAAGACGGTGTTCCACACCTTCACCACCCGTGCCGTGTCGGTCCCCGCCGGTGAAGCGACGGTGTCCGCGACCGGCGACGGTCGCACCGGCGAGGCCACGGCCTCGTACGCGGCCAAGAGCTGCGGCTGATCCCCCCCCGGCGCCCTCGGTGGCGGACTCGCGTCCGTCGCCGAGGGCGCTCCCCCTGTCCCAGAGGTCCCCATGCTCTCCTCCCTCGGCCGCCGCGTCAGCCGGCATCGCCTGATCGTCCTTCTCGCGTGGGCCCTGCTCGTGGTCGTCGGCGGCGCCCTCGCGGGTGACGTTTTCGACCGCACCGTCTCGGTCGCCGACGCCCCCGCCGGCAGCGAGTCGCTGGGCGCGAGCGAGCGCCTCGACGCCCTCGATCCCGAGGGCGAGATCGTCACCGCCGTCGTCCGCGGTGCGGACTTCTTCTCCCCGACGCTGCGCGACAGCGCGACCGCGGTGATGTCGTCGATCCGCGCCGTGCCCGGGGTGGCCGAGGCCACCGACGCCTACACGGCCGGCGGGGCGATCGGCGACGACGGGCGTTCGTCGCTGGTCGTCGTCGAACTCGCGCGGGGCCTCACCGGCGACGAGGCCGTCGCCACGGCATCCGCTGTCTCCGGCCTGCTCAAGGGGATCGCCGCCCCCGAGGTGCTCGTCGGCGGCCCCCTCCTGGCCGAAGAGGCCTTCGTCGACCGCGCCACCGCCGACGCGGCCCTCGGCGAGAGCGTCGCGATCCTCGTCCTCGTCGTGTTGCTCACCGTCGCGCTCGGGTCGTTGCGCATCGCGCTCGTCCCCGTGGTCGCCGCCCTCGCGGCGATCGCACCGACCCTCGCGATCCTGGGCCTTCTCGCCCGCGTCGTCGACGTCAACGAGTTCGCGGTCAACGTCGTCACGATCCTCGGCCTCGGTCTCGCGGTCGACTACAGCCTGCTGGTGGTGCTGCGCCTGCGCGAGGAGCGTGCGGCCGACCCCGCCGTCCCCCTCGACGACCTGATCGCCCGTACCGTCTCGGGCGCCGGTCGGGCGGTGCTCGTGTCGGGTCTCGCCGTGACGGTGGCCCTTCTGGGCATCCTGGTGCTCGGCGACCCGTTGCTGTCGGGCATGGCGCTGGGCGGGGCCGTGGTCGTGGTCGTGGTGACCCTCGCGGGTCTCACCCTCGTCCCCGCGGCGCTCTCGCTCCTGCACCGCGCCCTCCCTTCCGCCGGAGCGCGCACCTGGGCACGCCCCTGGGGCGGTCGCACCGCGCGCGAGGGGGTGCTCGCCCGTTCCACGCGCCTCGCGCAGCGGCGCCCGGGCCTCGTCTCCGTCGCCGCCGCGGCCCTGCTGATGCTGCTCGCCGCCCCCGTGGCATCCCTCGCCCTCGACGACTCCGACATCCGGTCCCTTCCCGCGGACGCCGAGGAGCGACGGGCGTACGAGGCGACGACGACCGGCTTCACCGGGATCGGGATCGAGCCCGTCACGGTCGTGCTCGACGGATCGATCCAGGATGCCGCCGTCACCGGCGTCCTCGATCGGATCGCCGCCCTGCCCGAGGTCGCCGACGCCGACGTGGTGCAGCAGCTGCCGCCCGAGGTCACCGCGGTCGCCTTCACCCCGACGGGCGACAGCGCGACGGGGCCGGCGGCGCAGAGCCTCGTCGAAGCGGTGCGCGAGCTCGACTCCCCGGTCCCCCTCGAGGTCACGGGGCCCGCCGCCTTCCTCATCGACACACGTGATCACCTGGCCTCGCGCCTGCCGTGGGCGCTCGCGATCGTCGCCGCCGCGAGCTTCGCGCTGCTGTTCGCCCTCACCCGCTCGGTCGTCGTTCCGGTGAAGTCCCTCGTGCTGGCGGGTCTCACCGTGGCCTCGACCCTGGGAGTGCTCACCGCGATCTTCGGGTGGGGGTGGGGAGCGCCCTTGCTCGGGTTCGAGCCGACGGGCGCGCTCGATGTGACCACGCCCCTGCTCATCGGGCTCCTGGCCTTCGGGTTGACCATGGACTACGAGGTGTTCCTGCTGGCCCGCATCACCGAACGCTGGCGTTCGCGCGATCTTCTCGTCGACCCGCGCTCCGCG
Source organism: Microbacterium sp. SORGH_AS_0421 (assembly GCF_030818635.1). NCBI lineage: Bacteria > Bacillati > Actinomycetota > Actinomycetes > Micrococcales > Microbacteriaceae > Microbacterium > Microbacterium sp. SORGH_AS_0421. The sequence continues at coordinate 670,466 of NZ_JAUTAO010000001.1, read as the reverse complement.
AACGCCGAGGCCGTTCGCCACGGCATCACGCGCACGGGTCCGGTGGTGACGCTGGCCGCCGCGGCGATCTGCCTCGTCTTCCTCGGCTTCGCGTTCGGCGAGCTGGTCGCGATGAAAGAGATCGGGGTCGGGATGATCGTGGCCGTCGTCCTCGACGTCACCGTCGTGCGCGGGCTGTTGCTGCCCGCCGTGATGACGCTCCTCGGGCGCGCCAACTGGTGGCCGGGTACGCGACCGGCCGTCCCCGCCCCGACCGCGCCGCTTCCGACCCTCGAGACCGCCTCCCGCTGACATGTCGGCGTCGAGTCGACACCGTCTCGTCGGCGGGATGCCGTCTCGCGTTCCCCGCGGTCCCGGTCCGCCGCGCGCGCGGTCACACCGCCGTAGGCTGGAGTCATGCACGGCGAGTACAAGGTCCCCGGGGGAAAACTGGTCGTCGTCGACCTCGAAGAGCGCGAGGGTCGCATCCACGGCTTCCACCTCGCGGGCGACTTCTTCCTCGAGCCCGACGACGCCCTCGACGACATCGACGCCGCCGTGAACGGCCTGCCGGTGGAGTCCGACGTCCCCACGATCGCCGCGGCGATCCGCGCGGCCCTTCCCGAGGGGGCGCAGCTGCTCGGATTCACCCCCGAGTCGGTGGCGACCGCGATCCGCCGCGCGCTGGTGACCGCCCCCGGCTGGGCCGACTTCGAGTGGGAGGTCGTGCACGACCAGCCCGTCTCGCCCCGCATGAACCTCGCCCTCGACGAGGTGCTCACCACCCGCGTGGGCGCGGGGCTGCGCAAGCCCACGCTGCGCCTGTGGGAGTGGGACGAGAGCGCCGTCGTCATCGGCTCGTTCCAGTCCCTGCGCAACGAGGTCGACCCGGCCGGTGCCGAGAAGCACGGCTTCGACATCGTCCGCCGCATCTCGGGCGGTGGCGCGATGATGATGGCCGCGAACTCGATCGTGACCTACTCGCTGTACGTGCCGGCATCCCTCGTCGCCGGTATGACCTTCGCCGACTCGTACGCCTTCCTCGACGACTGGGTGCTGCAGGCGCTCCGCTCACTGGGCATCGACGCGGTGTACCAGCCGCTCAACGACATCGCGGGCCCCCACGGCAAGATCGGCGGCGCCGCCCAGAAGCGCCTCGCCAACGGCGGGGTCCTGCACCACGCGACCCTCAGCTACGACATGGACGGCCAGGTGCTCACCGAGGTGCTGCGAATCGGCCGCGAGAAGCTCAGCGACAAGGGCACTGTCTCGGCCGCCAAGCGCGTCGACCCGCTGCGCAGCCAGACGGGCCTTGCCCGCGCCGAGGTCATCGAGCGTTTCATCCAGACCTTCACGACCCTGTACGGGGCGACCACCGGGCACATCAGCGACGAGGAGTACGCCGAGGCCCGGGCTCTCGTCGACTCCAAGTTCGCCACCGACGCGTGGCTGCAGCGCGTCCCGTGAGCGCCGACGACCTCACCGACGCGCCCGCACCGGGCGGCGTCGAGATCCACCACGCCGACAACCTCAGCATCACCCCGGCCTATGCCGACGGCTCTTTCGCGCTCGTGTACCTCGACCCGCCGTTCAACACGGGGCGCACGCGCTCGAAGGCGGTCGAGTCGGCGACGCGTAAGGCCCCGGTCGAAGAGGCCCCGGATGCCGAGCGGCTCGAGCCCATGGCATCCGATCCCAACATGCTCGAATTCCCCGCCGAGGAAGAGCCGCCGCCGCCGGTCGTGCAGCGCGGCTTCCACGGCCGCGAGTACGCGCGCCTGCGCGGCGACCTGCGCACCTACGACGACCGCTTCGACGACTACTGGGGCTTCCTCGAGCCGCGGCTCGTCGAGGCGTGGCGGTTGCTCGCCGACGACGGCACCCTGTACCTGCACCTCGACTACCGCGAGGTGCACTACGCCAAGGTCATGTGCGATGCGCTGTTCGGGCGCGACAAGTTCCTCAACGAGCTGATCTGGGCGTACGACTACGGCGCGAAGACCAAGCGTCGTTGGCCCACCAAGCACGAGACGATCCTGGTCTACGTGAAGAACCCGGCGAAGTACTTCTTCGACTCGGATGCCGTGGACCGCGAGCCGTACATGGCCCCGGGTCTCGTTACCGCCGAGAAGGCCGCGCGCGGCAAGATGCCCACCGACGTGTGGTGGCACACGATCGTGCCGACCACGGGTCGCGAGAAGACCGGGTACCCGACGCAGAAACCCGAGGGCGTGCTGCGTCGTATGGTGCAGGCGTCGTCGCGCCCCGGCGACAGGGTGCTCGACATGTTCGCCGGCAGCGGCACGCTCGGCGCCGTCGCCGCGCCGCTCGGGCGTCACTCGGTGCTGATCGACGACAACGCCGATGCGGTGGCCGTGATGCACAAGCGCCTGGAGCCGTACGCGAGCTGAGGCCCCGTCGCCCGCGGCTCGCTCGTGGAGTCGGTGATTCGCGCAACTTCAGTCGCGGTGGCTGTTGTGGGGGTGAGGTTGTGCGTATCGCGGAGGTGAGGCGCGCCCGCGCCGTGGTGCGCGTCGTGGCCCGTGGTCGCTCGCGGCTTGCTCGTGGAGTCGGTGATTCGCGCAACTTCAGTTGCGGTGGCCGTTGTGGGGCTGAGGTTGTGCGTATCGCGGAGGTGAGGGGCGCACGCGCCGCATTCAGGCCCGCCGCGGCGGGTTCGGGCTCGACCGGTGCCCGATGTCGGTGCCCCCGCCTAGGGTGAGCCCATGGACTTCGGCATCTTCGTTCCCCAGGGCTGGCGCTTCGACCTCGTGGGGATCGACCCCGCCGAGCACTGGCGCGTGATGAATTCCCTCGCGCAGAGCGCCGACGACGGCCCCTGGGCCTCGCTCTGGGTCTACGACCACTTCCACACCACGCCGGTCCCCAGTGCCGAGGCCACGCACGAGGCCTGGACGCTCATGGCCGCCTTCGCCGCCGCCACCGACCGCGTCCGCCTCGGTCAGATGTGCACCTGCATGGGGTACCGCAACCCGGCGTACCTCGCGAAGGTCGCGGCGACCGTCGACGCGATCTCGGGCGGCCGTACCGAGATGGGCATCGGCGGCGGCTGGTACGAGCACGAATGGAAGGCCTACGGGTACGGTTTCCCGCCCATCGCCGAGCGCCTCGGACGCCTGCGCGAGGGCGTCGAGATCATGCACCAGGCGTGGACCACGGGCGAGGCGACTCTGTCGGGCACGTACTACGAGGTCGACGGAGCGATCGTCCAGCCCCAGCCCCTCCAGCCGGGCGGCGTCCCGCTCTGGATCGCCGGCGGCGGCGAGAAGGTCACGTTGAAGATCGCGGCGAAGTACGCCTCGTACACGAACTTCGGCGGCTCGCTCGAAGAGTTCGACCACAAGTCCGAGGTGCTGCGCGGGCATTGCGAGGCCCTCGGCCGCGACGCGTCCGAGATCACCCGGTCGACGAACTTCAACACGATCGTGGCCGAGACCGAGGCCGAGGCATCCGACCGCCTGGCCGCGGTCGTCGCGCGCCTGCGCCCGCACGTGGGCGACGAGCGGGCGGATGCCATCGAGGCCGACTACCGCTCGTCCGACGCCTTCGGCACCCCGGAGCAGATCGTCGAACGCCTGCGCGAGCGCGCCGACCACGGCCTCGGTTACGCGATCCACTACTTCCCCGAGGCCGCCTACGACACCTCGGGCATCTCGCTCTTCGAGCGCGAGGTCATGCCGCATCTCTGACCCCCCGGCGTCGGAGCGGCCCTCCGTGGCCGCAACGGATTCGGGTAAGTGCAGCGGTGAGCCCGCGGCATCCGATTCTGGTGCGCGTCTCCAATTGTGCGGCGCGCCCACCCACGCTGAGCGCTCAGACCAGCGGGGCGACCTCGGCGTAGGCGTCGGGTTCGACGGCGGGGGCGGATGCCGGGGCACCGAACACCCGTGCCCGCCGGGTCTCGACATCCCAGGCCGGCCACCCCGGGTCGTGGTCCCGCGCGAACGAGACCGCCGCCCCGTGCATGAGCGCGGCCAGGTCGGGCGGAGGGGTGCCCGCGATCGTGGCGACTCCGTCGGCGTCGAGGTGGTCGAACCAGAACGGGACGTCGAGGCAGTGGCACGCGACGCCGATGGTCGGCACGGGCGACGCCCACGCGAAGCGATACACCCAGGTCGGGGCCGTACCGCGCGCCCGAGCCGTCTCGAGCACGGTCGAGCGGATGACGCGGTCGGTGAAGAAGCCGCCGAGCACGGCCGCGGTTCCGCGTCTCCGGGTGCGCTCGAGGTAGGCGCGTCGTCGCGTGCGCCGCAGACCGAGCATGGCCAGGGCGAGCGGAACCGGGACCACCCGGAGCGCGCCGGCGTAGCGCGCGGTGAGCGCCGTGAACTCGTCGTCGGTCGACCCGATCACCAGCGGTATGTCGGCGCAGGCGCCGTCGGAGAGAGCGTCGAGCGGATGCCGGGGCAGCACGTCGCCGTCGATGACCGGCCCGAGCGGCAGACCGTCGTCGAGCAGGGTCGCCAGCGACGTGACTGCCCGGGCGAGGTGCGGGGCGAGGGCGCTCCTCTGCGCCGCGAGGACGCGCTCTTCGGTCACGGAGGCGAAGCCCCGGCGGTCGGGGCGGACCCCCGCTCTGTCGGCGACACGAGCGGCGAAGCGCTCCGCCGAGGCGAGCGTCACCGCGCCGATCGCGGGCGAGATCGCCATCGCCCCCGAGAAGAGACCGGTTGCCGCGGGACTCGTCATCAGCGCCAGCACCGACCCGCCGCCGGCCGACTGACCCGCCACCGTGACCCGGGCCGGGTCGCCGCCGAAGCTGCGGATCTCGTCGCGCACCCACTCGAGGGCGGCGATCTGGTCGCGCAGACCCCGGTTGGTGGGGGCGCCGTCGATGAGCCCGAACCCGTCGAAGCCGATGCGGTACGAGATCACCACCGTGATCACCCCGTCGCGCGCGAAGGCGTCGCCGTCGTACCAGCGGCTCGCGGGGGATCCCGAGGTGAAGCCACCGCCGTGGATCCACACGAGCAACGGGAGGGCGGCATCCCGGTCCCGGTCCGCCGGAGCGAACACGTTGACGTTCAGTGTCGCCTCTCCCGGGACGCTTGGCTCGGGGATGAGGGTGATGCCCATGTCGCCCCGCTGCGCGGTCGGTCCGAAGACGGTGGCGTCGCGCTCGCCCTCCCACGCGTCGATCGGCACAGGAGCGGCGAAGCGCAGCGCTCCGACGGGAGCCTGAGCGAACGGGATGCCGAGGAACACGGCGGTGGTGCCGCGCCGGAAGCCGCGGACAGTGCCCTTCGAGGTGTGAACGAGCGCAGCGGCATCCATGTCTTCATCCTGCCCTCGCGCAGCGGTGGTGCTCCACCCGCGCAGCGCGCCAGCGCGACGGTTCGCCGGCGGGGGCCGTCCGTCGTAATCCGTTGCGTCCCCGACCGGGTGGTGCCGGTGCCTGGCGAACCTTCGACCCACGCAGAAACGCGATCCGCGCGCAGAAACGCGAGCAGAGCGCGTTTTTGCGTGCGAATCGCGTTTCTGCGTGAGGGGTCCGGGTGGGGTGGGGCCCGTCGCGTGCGCAGCAGCCGGCGTCGTGGCCGAAACCGCCGGAGGGTCAGGCGTCGCGGCGCGCGCCCTCGGAGGCCGTCACCGTGAAGATGTTCGGAGCACGGAAGCCGGATGCCGTGAACGCGGCGCGCAGCGCGGCGGTCGCCGCCGGAACGAGCCCGGTGGGGATCAGTGCGATCGCCGCTCCGCCGAAGCCGCCGCCGGTCATGCGCGCCCCCAGCGCCCCCGAGGAGAGTGTCGTCTCGACGGCCAGGTCGAGCTCGGGGACAGAGATCTCGAAGTCGTCGCGCATCGAGACGTGCGAGGCGACGAGCAGGTCGCCAATCGCGGTGGGGCCGTCGGCGTCGAGAGCGGCCACGGTGTCGAGCACGCGCTGGTTCTCGGTGATGACGTGGCGGACGCGGCGGAAGGTCACGTCGTCGAGGATCTCCTCGGCGCGCGGCAGGTCGTCGACGGTGAGGTTGCGCAGCGATCCGACGCCGAACGCCGCCGCTCCCCGCTCACACGCCTCGCGACGCTCGCGATAGCCGCCGGTGGAGTGGGCGTGCTCGACGAGGGTGTCGGTCACGAGGATCGAGAGCCCCGCGTCGGCGAAGCCGAGGGCCACGGCGCGCGTCTCGAGGCTGCGGCAGTCGAGGAAGGTCGCGGCATCCGCCACGCCCAGCATCGAGGCCATCTGGTCCATGATCCCGGTGGGGGCGCCCACGGCGTCGTTCTCGGCGACGCGGCCGACGCGAGCGAGGGCGACCTTGTCGAGACCGGCCGTCCACACGTCGTTCAGGGCGGAGGCCACGGCCCCCTCGATCGCGGCCGAAGACGACAGGCCCGCGCCCACCGGCACGTCAGAGGCCAGAGCGATGTCGAGGCCGCGGGCCGCGGCATCCGGAGCCTCCCGCAGCAGCGCCCAGGCCACACCGAGCGGGTAGCCCGCCCAGTCGAGGCCACCGCCGGCGATGCGCGCATCGAGGTCGGCGAGCGAGACCTCCACGGCGTCGGGAGCGAAGGTCGAGCGCACGCGGATCACGTCGTCGTCGCGCAGGGCGACGGCGGCCGCGGTGCGCTGGGCGATCGCGAAGGGGAAGACGAAGCCCTCGTTGTAGTCGGTGTGCTCGCCGATGAGGTTGGCGCGGCCGGGGGCCGACCACACTCCGACCTCGGCGGCGTCGGTCAGCGTGGTGAGCAGGGCGCGGGCGTCGTCGACGGCGGTCATGCCGTCACCTCCGGAACGGTGTCGATGGCGGCGCGCAGGCGTTCGGCCTGCGACTCGGGGGTCACGTCGCCGATCCAGGCACCCATGGCGGCCTCGGATCCGGCGAGGTACTTCAGCTTGTCGGCGGCGCGCCGGGGCGACGTGATCTGCAGGTTGAGGCGCACGGCCTCGCGTCCGCGTCCCACCGGCGCCTGGTGCCAGGCCGCGATGTAGGGCGTGGGGGTGTCGTACAGCGCGTCGATGCCGCGGAGCAGCCGCAGGTAGAAGGGGGCGAGCTCGTCGCGCTCGGCGTCGGTCGTCTCGGCGAGGTCGGCCAGGTGGCGGTGCGGCAGCACGTGCACCTCGATGGGCCAGCGGGCGGCGAAGGGCACGTACGCCGTCCAGTGTTCTCCGCGCAGCACGACGCGCTCACCGGCCTGCTCGAACTCCAGGATGCGTGCGAACAGGTCGTCGGAGGTGCGCGAGATCGTGTCGAGCAGGCGGTGCGTGCGCGGGGTCACGTACGGGTAGGCGTAGATCTGGCCGTGCGGGTGGGGGAGGGTGACGCCGATCTCCTGCCCGCGGTTCTCGAAGGGGAACACCTGGCGGATGCCGGGCAGAGCCGACAGCGCCGCGGTGCGATCGGCCCAGGCCTCGATCACGGTGCGGGCGCGGGTGCGCGAGAGCGAACCGAACGAGCCCTCGTGCTGGGGGCTGAAGCACACGACCTCGCAGCGGCCGACCGAGGTGCGGGTGCGGCCGAGACCCAGGTGTTCGAGGTCGTCGTCACTGCGGGGCGGGTCGACGGCCGCGGGGGCATCGCCGATCGCGGTGTCGAGGGCGGGGCCGAACGAGGGCGACTTGTTCTCGAAGACCGCGACGTCGTAGAGCGAGGGGATCTCGGACGGGTTGGTGGGCGTCTGCGGCGAGAGGGGGTCGAGGTGCGCGGGCGGCAGGAACGCGCGGTTCTGCCGATTGGATGCCACGGTGATCCAGTCGCCGGTGAGGACGTCCTGCCGCATGGTGGCGGTGGCGGGCCGGGGGTCGAGCGTGCGGGCGTCGACCGAGCGCTCGGCGCCGAGAGCCGTGCCGGGGTCGTCGAAGTACATCAGTTCGCGACCGTCGGCGAGACGCGTCGAGCGCTTGATCACGCCTGCGCTGAGGGTCTGCGCGGAGGGGGTGTCCGTGTTCACGATAACACGCTACATCTGGGGCGTGATATCGTCAACATAGGGGGAGCGATGCGCGTATCCATGGCCGATGTGGCCGCGAAGGCCGGGGTCTCGGCGCAGACGGTGTCGCGCGTGGTCAACGGCAGCCCCCGCGTCGATCCCGCCACCCGAGCCCGGGTCGAAAAGGCCATGGCCGACCTCGGCTACCGCATGCACCGTGCGGCGCGCGCGCTGCGCACGGGCCAGACCTCCACGATCGGACTCGTCGTGTCGACCCTCGCCTCGGTCGGCAACTCGCGCATGCTGCAGGCCATCTCCGAGGCCGCCGCCGCTCGCGACTACGCCCTCGCCGTCGTGACCGTCGGTGAACGCGGCATCCACGAGGCTTTCGCCCGACTCCGCTCCCAGGGCGTCGACGGCGCCGTCGTGCTGAACGAGGCGACCGAACTCGCGCGCGATGCCGCACCCCCCGCCGACCTGCACCTCGTGGTCGTCGACTCCCCGCCCGACGAGCGCTTCTCGATCGTGCAGACCGACCACTCCGGGGGAGCGCGTGCGGCCACCGCGCACCTGCTCTCGCTCGGGCACGCGAGCGTGCACCACGTCGCCGGTCCCGCCCGCTCCTTCGCCGCCGCCGAACGCGAGCGCGGCTGGCGCGACGCCCTCGCCGACGCCGGGGTGGCCGCTCCCGCACCCGTTCGGGGCGACTGGACCTCGGCATCCGGGCATCGCGCGGCAGCGCATCTCGGCGACGCCACCGCCGTCTTCGTCGCCAATGACCAGATGGCGCTCGGCGTTCTGCGCGCTTTCGCCGACGCGGGTCGGGGCATCCCCTCCAATGTCGCCGTGGTGGGCTTCGACGACATCGTGGATGCCGCGGAGTTCCGCCCCCCGCTGAGCACGGTGCGCCAGGACTTCGACGCCCTCGGCGGTCGCGCCGTGGCCGCTCTCGTCGCAGCGATCGAGGGGGGAGCCCCCGTCGTCGAGACGGTGCCCGCGGCCCTCGTGGTGCGTGCGAGCAGCGGGAGCAGGTGACGAGTCAGAGGTGGTACACCTCATTTCCTCGGTGGTACACTGACCGCATGCCGACCACCCGACCGCGCACGCAAGTGACGCACACGCGAGCGGTCGAACAGGCCCTGGAGATCGCGCGCTCTCGATGGCCCGACGAGTCGCCCAGCGCTCTGCTCATGCACCTGGTCGTGCGGGGTGGGCAGGCGATCCAGGATGAGCAGTCGCAGCGTGCGATCGATCGTCGCGCCGCGGTGGACGCGGCGGTCCAGCGATTGGCGGGGATCTATCCCGATGGGTATCTCCACGAGCTCCGCGGGGACTGGCCCGAGTGATCGTTCTCGATGCCGGAGTCGTCATCGCCCTATTCAGCCCCGACGATGCTCACCACGACCGGGCGAAGGCTCTCTTCGCCCGACAGGCGGGGCCCTTCCTCCTGCATTCGCTGACCGTCGCGGAGACCCTCGTCGCCGCCGCGCGTGTCGAGCGGGAGGGGGAGTTGTGGGACGCCCTGCGCAGCCTCGGGGCAGAGGTGGCGGCGATGGGGCCCGATGAGCCCCTGCTGCTGGCGCGATTGCGTGCCACGCACGCATTGAATATGCCCGACACGTGCGTTCTCGCGGTGGCGGTGCACCTGCGTGTCCCCCTCGCCACCTTCGATACGCGACTGGGCGCCGTGGCCGACGAGATGTCGCTCTTGTTCTCCGTCGACTGACCCGGCGCAGATCCCCTCGTCTTGCTCGGCGCGCCTGGCCCTCTGTCCGTTGCGGGGCGAGGACGCACTCCCGGATGCCGCGGAGCCCGTGATCGCGACGCCGTGAGGCGCTGCCGTCGGTCAACCCAGAGCGATGCTCGCGGTGGTGCGGACGGTGCGAAGCGGCGAGGCCGCCACCCACACGACGGTGAGGGCCACCCCGACGCAGCCCGCGGCGATCCCGGCTCGAGTGCCCAGCGCTTCGCCGACGAGGCCGCCGAGGCCCGCACCGATCGCGACGACGCCGTACGAGATCCACCGTACGGTCGCGTTGACCCGCCCGAGCAGGAGGTCGGGCGTTCGCAGCTGCCGCAGGGTGAGGGCCACCACGCTCGAGAGCGAGGTGCCCGCGCCGTTGACCGCGAACACGCCCACGAGCACGCAGACGATCACGGGCGTCGACCACGCGGCATCCACGAACGGTAGGGCGCCGAGCACGAGGCTCTCCGCCCCCGCGCAGGCGATGAGCACCGGTCCGACGCCGAAGCGCCGCACGCTCGCGGGGGCGGCCGCAGCGCCCACCACGGCTCCCACCGCGCCGAGGCTGAAGACGAGGCCGAGATGCCCCGCCGTCAGGCCGAGCTCGCGAACGGCGTGCACGAGGAGCAGCACGGTGATCCACTGGGCGAACAGGTTGTAGATCGCCGAGAAGCCCACGAGCGAGACCAGGTAGCGGTCGCGTCGCACGAAGCTCAGTCCCTCTCGCAGTTCCGCGAGGGCGCCGCGCCGCTCGCGGAGGGGGTCGGGCTCCCCGGCGCGGATGCCGATGAGCGCGACGGCCGAGACGGCGTAGGTGACGGCCTGCGAGAGGAGGGCCCACGGGGCGGTGAGGGTCTGCACGAGCCACCCGCCCAGACCCGGCCCGCCGACCTGTGCGGCCGAGGCCGTCGCCTGTAACCGGCCGTTCGCCGCCTCGAGTCGGTCGCGGGCGGCGACCGTGGGCAGGAACGATTGGTAGGCCACCTCGAAGGCGACGGTGAAGGCCCCGATCACGAAGATGAGCCCGAGCAGCACGGGAAGGGTCAGAGAGCCGCTCACGGCAACGGCGACGAGCACGATGATGAGGGCTGCTCGAGCGGCATCGGTGGCGATGAGGACGGGTCGCCGCCGCCGGCGATCGACGATGACACCGAGGGGGAGCGCGAGCAGAAGGAACGGCAGCCACCGGGCGACCCCCACCAGTCCGGCCTCCGCCGCCGTCGCGTGCAGCACCACCACGGCCAGCAGGGGAACGGCGAGGTCGCCGATCTGGCTGCCCACGGCCGAGGTCGTCTGCGCCAACCAGAAGCGGTCGAAGTCGCGACCCAGACGTTTACTAACGCGTGTTTCCGTCATCACCCATTAACAATGTCGGTCGCGAAGTAACGCGTCAACAGTTTTTCGCGCATTAGGCTGTCGGGTATGGGCGCGACGACGTTTCCGCGGGTCGGGGGCCACCCGGCCTTCGACCTGGTCGACACGGTGCACTGGCGACTCGACGACGCCCGCGCGATCGACACGCTGCCGGACTTCGGGGCGGTGCTCGAATGGTGCACCGAGATCGGGCTGATCGCCGATCCGGGCATCGTCCGCGCGACACCCCGAACGGCCGCGGCGGAGCACGCCGCGATCATCGCGCTGCGCGAAGCCGTCTACGAGGCCGTCTTCGAGGACTCTCCGGATGCCGTGGCCCTCATCGCCCGTGAGCACGTCGACGCTCTGCGCCGTTCAAGCCTGGAGCGCGGCGACGACCGGTGGCAGTGGCATCCGCCCGCCGATGTGACCGGTCCGCGCGCGGCCATCGCCCTCCTCGCCCACGACCTGCTGACCTCCGATCTACGCGCGGCGCGCCAGTGCGGCGACGATGCGTGCGGCTGGGTGTACCTCGACACCTCCCCCCGGCACAACCGCATCTGGTGCACCGCCGCCGGCTGCGGCAACCGCAACCGCGTCAAGCGCCACCACGCGAGATCGCGCGCCTGAGGCGAGACCGCCGTCAGGCCTCGGCGCCCCACGGCATCGGCCGCTCGGGATCGCGAGAGCTGTCGTCGGGCAGGGGCGGAAGAGCCTCGCCACCCGCGCGGATGCACAGCCACCGCAGCTCGCTGTCGCCGCCCGGGGTCGCGCGCCAGGTGCGCCAGACGTTCTGCCCGACCCGCACGACGCTGCCGGGACCGACGTCGACCACGTCGTCGTCGAGGCCCATCTGGCCGCGCCCCTCGAGGAAGACGTACAGTTCCTCGACCCGGGTGTGCGTGTGCCAGTAACCGGCCTCTTCTCCGGGCAGCAGAGCGTTCGCCGTCATCCCGATGAACTGCATGGTCAGCTCCTGGTCGACGACGCGCCGCCCGTCGCGGGAGCGCGCCGGGGCGAACCCCCCGAAGTGGTCGCGCCAGTCGTCCAGCCCGCCGATCTCGGTGACCTCGTAGTCGCTCATCGGTTCTCGCTTTCGTTCGCGGGTTCGGTCAGCCGCCAGCCCTCGGCGGTGCGCCGGTAGATCGTGCGCAGGTGCCGGCGGTCGGGGGAGCCCTGCCAGAACTCGACCCGGTCGGGGACGAGTCGCCAGAGCACCCACCCGCCCGGCTCGATCCCGTCGCGGGCGGCGGCGGACCGGGCGGCGAGGTCGGCCGCGCTCTCTTCGGCCGAGGCTTCGACCACTCGCCCGCGCACGCGCACGGCTCGCAGCACCGCCGGCCACCAGAAGTTCAGCGCCGCGGCGGGCTGGGTGGCGAGTTGCGCACCCTTGGCGGAGGCGCGCGGACCGGCGAAGGCCCACCCCTGCGGCCCCAGATCCTTGAGGATCAGCGTGCGGGCGTCCGGGATGCCGTCGGCATCGACCGTCGCGAGGGTGGCGCCGTGCGCCTCGGCGACGCCGGCGTCCACGGCCTGCCGGATCCACCGTTCGAACAGGGCCTCCGGTGCGACGGGGAGGGCCTCGGCATCCTGCTCGGGGGGAGTCCCGGTGAGGGAGGGGATCGACCGGAGCCACGCAGCCATCGTCATGCCCCCATCCTGCTCCTCCCGGGCACGCGCCTCTCCCGCGTGAGGCTCCAAGAACCGCCGCTTTCGGCGCTCCGGACGCGACAAAGGCGGCGCCTCACGCGAGAGCAGGCACGAAAGGCGCGACGAGGACAGGGGATGCCACGAGAACAGGCCGATCCGCGCGGGATCGGCCTGTTCTCGGCGCACGCGCCTGTTCTCGTGACGGACTACTCCTCGAGCTGCCCCAGCGACGGTTCGGCGACGAAGCGGGCGACGGTCTCGACCGCGTGCTCCAGCTCGAGGACGACGATCTCGTTCGCACCCGCACGGGTCGCGGGACCCGGGATGTAGAGCGTGTTCTGCGGCACGTTGTTCCAGTACCGGCCGAGGAAGAAGCCGTTGACGAAGGCGTAGCCCTTGCCCCACGAGGTGGTGTCGAGGAACAGATCGGCGGGCACGTCCAGGTCGAACGAACCGCGCAGCAGCACGCGGCCCACTGAACCGGCTCCCGTTCCTTCCGCGGCTTCCAGGGCGACGGGCGTCGCCGTCCAGCCCGTGAGCGTCTCGCCGTTCAGGGTGACGGGTCCGAACAGCCCCTTGGCCTCGCCGAGGCGATCGGCGTAGTTCACGCGGCCCTGGTCCTCGACGAGGACCGTGAGCCGAGCGCCCGCGGGGATCGTGAGGGCGCGCTCGTGCAGCGTCCGCGAGAGTCGACCCACGGGAGTGTCGTCCACGTGCACCCACGCCAGATCCCGCACCTCGCCGAACACGAGCGCCGCGGGACCCGAGAACGCGGGCAGCTCCACGTCGTACCGCACGAGCGGGCCGAGGTGGGCGATCTGCTCGAAGCTCGGCGGGTCGTCGGCGATGGCCACGGGGGTGGGGGCCGGCATCCAGTCTCCTTCTCCCGACAAGCCCACCTCGAAAGCGGGTGCCTGCGGGCGGGGAGCGGGGACGACCTCGGGCACCGGGGCGTACTTGGCGATGACGTCGCGGAAGGCGTGGAACTTCGCCGTCGGGTGGCCGGACTCGTCGATGGGGGCGTCGTAGTCGTACGAGGTGACGATGGGGTCGAAGCGGCCCTTGTCGTTCGCGCCGTTCGTGGTGCCGAAGTTCGTGCCGCCGTGCACCATGTAGATGTTCACCGAGGCCCCGGCGGCGAGCAGCACGTCGAGGTCGTGGGCGGATGCCGCGGGGTCGGTCGTGTGGTGGATGCTGCCCCACCAGTCGAACCAGCCGTCCCAGAACTCGCTGCACATGAGCGGGCCGGTGGGCTGGTGCTCGCGGAGGGTCGCGAGGCGCTCCTCCGACCGCGAGCCGAACGATCCGGTCAGGTGGAGGCCCGGCAGGCTCCCGGCCTCGAGCATCCACGGCATCGGCTGGTCGACCGTCGTCAACGGCACCGTGATGCCGGCGTCCTCGGTCACGCGCACCAGCTCGCGCAGGTACGTCTTGTCGGACCCGTAGGCGCCGTACTCGTTTTCGATCTGTACGAGCACCACATTGCCGCCGCGATCGATCTGGCGGGGCGCCACGATCTCGTAGACCCGACGCAGGTACTCCGACACCGCATCGATGAACTGCGGTTCCGAGCGACGGATGCCGATGCCCGGCGTCGAGGTCAGCCACACCGGCAGTCCACCGTTGTGCCATTCCGCGCAGATGTACGGGCCCGGGCGCACGATCGCGTGCAGGCCTTCCTCGGCGATTAGGTCGAGGAAGCGGCCGAGGTCGTTCCACCCCGTGGCATCCCACTCCCCGCGAACGGGCTCGTGGGCGTTCCACGCCACGTAGGTCTCGATGGTGTTGAGCCCCATGGCCTTGGCGGTGCGGATGCGGTCGGCCCAATGGTCGGGGTGGATGCGGAAGTAATGCAGCGTTCCGGAGATGACCTGGTGGGGCTTCCCGTCGAGCAGGAAGTCGGTCTCACCGATGGAGAAAGTCGTCACGATGTCTTTCGGGTTCTCAGGGGATCAGTCGACGAGGCGCGCGCGCAGGCGCACCCATGACAGAGCGGGGAGGGTGAAACGCAGGATGCCGTCGTCGCCCACCTCGACGTCGAGTCCGACGGGGGCGACGGGCTCGCCGTCGGCGGAATTGGTGGTGTGGCGGTCCCCGCCCTCGGGGATCGTGACGACCACGGCTTCGACGGCGTCGACCCGGCCGAGGTCGAGCTCGACCGGGGTCGGGGCCTCGAGGTCGCGGTGCACGAGGAACACCGACACCGTGTCGCCGTCAACGGTGGCGACCGTGTCGACGGCGTCGACCGGGCCGAGCCGCGGGGTGTCGATGGTGGCGCCGTCGACACGCGGGACGACGACGCGACCGGATGCCGCCTTGGCCGTGAGGGCGAAGGGGTGGAAGGTGGTCTGCCGCCAGGCTGCGCCGCCGTCGGGCTCGGTGCGGATGGGGGCGATGACGTTCACGAGCTGCGCGAGGTTCGCCATCGACACGCGGTCGGAGCGGCGGATGAGCGTGATCAGGAGCGAGCCCACGACGACGGCGTCGGTCACGGTGTAGTCGTCTTCGATCAGGCGCGGCGCGATCGGCCAGTCGCCCGTGAACACGCGCGGCTTGTCGACCTCGTTCCAGCGGGTCTGGTTCCAGACGTTCCACTCGTCGACGCTGATGCCGATCGGGCGGCCGCCGGGGGTCGTCGCCCCGACCTCGTCGATGATGTCGGCGACCTCGCCGATGTAGCGGTCCAGGGCGACTCCGCTGGCGAGGAAGCTGGCGGGGTCGGCGGGGTCTTCCTCGTAGTACGCGTGGACCGAGATGTGATCGATCAGTCCCGCGGTGTGGCGGAGCACGGTGCGCTCCCATTCGCCGAACGTCGGCATCTCGTGGTTCGAGCTGCCCGCGGCCACGAGCTCGACCGTCGGGTCGATGAAACGCATCATGCGTGCGGTCTCGGCGGACAGGCGGCCGTACTCGTCGGCGGTCTTGTGGCCGATCTGCCAGGGGCCGTCCATCTCGTTGCCCAGGCACCACAGGCGGATGCCGAACGGATCTTCGCGGCCGTTGTCGCGGCGGCGGTCGCTCAGAGCGGTGCCGGCGGGGTGGTTGGCGTACTCGAGCAGGTCGGCGGCCTCGGCCACGCCGCGCGTGCCGAGGTTGACCGCCTCCATGACCTCCAGGCCCGCGGCATCCGCCCACTCGGCGAACTCGTGCAGGCCCACCTGATTGGTCTCGGTGCTGTGCCACGCGGCATCCAGCCGAACCGGACGCTCCTCGCGCGGGCCCACACCGTCCTCCCAGCGGTAGCCCGACACGAAGTTGCCGCCGGGGTAGCGCACGACGGTGGCGCCCAGCTCGCGCACGAGCTCGAGCACGTCGGCGCGGAAGCCCTGGCCGTCGGCGGTGTCGTGCCCGGGTGAGTGGATGCCGTCGTACACGCAACGGCCCATGTGCTCGACGAACGAGCCGAACAGGCGGCGGGGGACGTCGGCTCCGACAGCGGTGCGGTCCACGACGATACGGGTGGGGGAGGTCATTCGGGTCTCTCCTGGCGAGGGAAGGGAAGGGGCGGGCCGCATGCGTGCACGCGGACCCGCCCCCGGGGAACTGCTTACTTGTTGACCGAGAAGCCCTGGTCGTTTCCGTACTGGACGAGCTGGTCCTGCCACGCGGTGAGGCCCGCGTTCAGGTCGCTCTTCTTCGAGTAGGCCTGGCCCACGGTGTCGCCGTAGATGCTGTTGGCGTACACCTGGAAGGGCAGGTAGCTCCAGCCCTCGCGGACCTCGCTCGAGGCCTGCGTCAGCACCTGGTTGATCTGCTGGCCGCCGAAGTAGTCCGACTTCTTGTCGACGAAGGCGGGGTCGCTCAGCTGCGCGGTGGTCGAGGGGAAGCCACCCGACTCGGCGAAGATCTTCAGGCTCTCGTCGTCGTTGTTGAGCCACTTGAGGAAGCCGGCCGCGAGCGCGGGGTTCTTGCTCTGCTTGGTCACGGCCTGGCCGCCGCCGCCGTTCTCGGCCGTCACGGCCTTGCCGTCGTAGGTGGGGATGGGGGCCACGGCCCACTTGCCCGAGCCGTCCTTGACCGAGGACTCCAGGACGCCGGGCATCCAGGCGCCGATCACGAGAGAGGCGATCGAACCGTCACCGAGGCCCTTGAACCACTCGTCGCTCCAGCTGGGGGTGTTGGAGATCAGGCCGCCTTCGATGAGACGGTTCCAGTTGTCGGCGAACTTCTTCGAGCCCTCGTCCTGAAGGTCGATGGTGACGTCGGTGCCCGAGGTCTTGAACGGGGTGCCGCCGGCCTGCCAGATCATGCTGGTCGTGAAGCCCGAGTCGCCGTTGTCGGCGGTGATGTACTTCGTCGGGTCGGCGGCGTGCAGCTTCTCGCCCGCGGCGACGTACTCGTCCCACGTGGTGGGGACGGCGATGCCGTACTGGTCGAAGACCGACTTGTTGTAGAAGAGGGCCATGGGGCCCGAGTCCTGCGGCAGGCCGTACAGCTTGCCGTCGAAGTTGACCGAGCCCCACGGGCCGGTCGCGTAGTCGTCCTTGAGGTCGGCGAAGCCGTACGACGACAGGTCGACCAGCGAGTCCGAGAGCGCGAACTGCGGGAAGGCGTAGTACTCGATCTGCACGACGTCGGGAGCGCCGGAGCCCGCCTTGATGGCGTTCTGGAGCTTGGTGTACTCCTCGGTGTTGGTGCCCGCGTTGACGTAGTTGACCTTGACCTTGGGGTACTTCGCCTCGAAGGCCTTGACCTGCGCCTCGGCCGAGGGGGTCCAGGACCAGTACGTGATCTCGCCGCCGGCCTCGAGGGCCTTCTCGATGTCGTCGGCCGATCCGCCGGCAGCACCGCCGGCGTTACCGCCCGAGCACGCGGTCAGCGCGCCGACCGTCAGGGCGGTGGCGGCGACGGCGAAGACGGCCCGCCGAGCGGCGGTGCTCTTGCGCATGAATGTCATCGGTTCCTTCACTTCGTTGTTGTGGAGTCGGGGCCGAGGCCCCGGGGGTGTTGTGTGTTCCGGGGCAGGACGCTCCGGTGGTGTGGTGTTGCGGGTCATCCGGGGGGATACCCCGGTCAGGGGGAGCTGGGGCGGATCATTCCTTCACGCTGCCGGCGGTCAGGCCCGACTGCCAGAAGCGCTGCAGCAGGAGGAAAGCCGCGACGATCGGGATGATCGAGAGCAGCGATCCGGTGATCACGAGGTTGTAGATGGGCTGCGCGGCGACGCCGGTCGCCTGCGCGTTCCACTGGTTGAGGCCGACCGTGAGCGGGTACCAGGCGGGGTCGCTCAGCATGATCAGCGGGAGGAAGTAGTTGTTCCAGGTCGCCACCACCGCGAACAGCAGCACGGTGACGATGCCCGGGGTGAGCAGGCGGATCGAGATGGTGAAGAAGGTGCGGAACTCCCCCGCCCCGTCCATCCGGGCGGCTTCGAGCAGCTCGGTGGGGATGGCGTCCGTCGCGTAGACCCAGATCAGGTAGAGGCCGAACGGGCTGATGAGGGAGGGGATGATGATGGCCCACGGGGTGTTCGTGATGCCCAGCTGGCTGAACAGCAGGAACGTCGGCACCGCCAGAGCGGTACCCGGAACGGCGATCGCGCCCAGGACGACGGCGAAGACCGCCTTGCGGCCGCGGAAGTTGTACTTCGCCAGGCCGTAGCCCGCGAGGGTGGCGAGCAGGGTCGCGCCACCTGCGCCGACGACGACGTAGAGCAGCGTGTTGCCGAGCCAGCGCAGGAAGATCCCGTCGCGGTAGGTCAGGGTCTGCACGATGTTGTCGCCGAGGGCGAAGTCGCTGCCGAACCACAGGCCGAACGTCGAGAAGAGCTCGGGCTGGGTCTTGGTGGAGTTGATGAGCAGCCACGCCAGGGGCACGAGCGTGTACAGCAGGTAAAGCGCCATGACGATGCTGAGGACCACGGACTTCTTGCTGTGCGTGGGGGAGCTGCGCGCGAAGCGGCGGCGCGTGCCCTGGCGGGAAGTGGTCACGGCCACGGTGTCGGTGCGGGGTGCGGTCGCGGTGGTCATCGCGCCTCCTGACGGGAGCCGCGCAGCTGCACGACGTAAGCGATGACGGCGGTGATGACGCCCATGATGATGGCGATCGTGGCCGCGTAGTTGTACTGCTGGCCGGCGAACGAGAGGTTGTAGGCGTACATGTTCGGCGTGAAAAACGTCGAGATCACGTTGGGTGCCAGGGGCTTGAGGATGTTCGGTTCGTTGAAGAGCTGGAAGCTGCCGATGATCGAGAAGATCGTCGCGATCACCACGGCGCCGCGGACGGCGGGGATCTTGATCGAGAAGATCGTGCGCCACGCACCCGCTCCGTCGATGGATGCCGCTTCGTACAGCTCGTTCGGAATGGTCTTCAACGAGGAGTAGAAGATGAGCATGTTGTAGCCGACAAACTGCCAGGTGACAATGTTGCCGATCGACAGCAGCATCCACTCCGGCAGGAACGGCTGCACGACCTGTCCGCCGAGGAGGTCGTTCAGGTTGCGGGTCAGACCGAACTGGTCGCCGTAGATGTAGCCCCACATGAGTACGGCCACGACGGCGGGCACCGCGTAGGGCAGGAAGATCACCATGCGGTAGAAGCCGGCGGCGTGGAGGCGCGCGCTGTCGATGGCGAGGGCCGCACCGAGCGCGAGCAGCAGCATGATCGGCACCTGCACCACGAGGAAGAGCAGGACGCGTCCGAAGCCGTCCCAGAACTTCGCGTCGCCGAAGGCGGCGATGTAGTTGTCGAGCCCCACGAAGGCGTTGCCGCCGATCAGCTGGTCGCGGAACA
Organism: Microbacterium sp. SORGH_AS_0421; assembly: GCF_030818635.1. Lineage (NCBI taxonomy): Bacteria > Bacillati > Actinomycetota > Actinomycetes > Micrococcales > Microbacteriaceae > Microbacterium > Microbacterium sp. SORGH_AS_0421. The sequence continues at coordinate 651,118 of NZ_JAUTAO010000001.1, read as the reverse complement.
GGCTGAGGTACACCGAGTACGCCAGCGGTGCGAGAAAGACGAGCGCGAAGACCAGGGCGAACGGGAGGACGAACAGCCAGCCGCGGTCGTCGATTCGGGTGCGCCGCTTGCGCCGGGGGGTGCGCAGGGCGGGCGGGGGTGCCGCGGTGGTCGTCATCGTCCAGTGCCTCTTCGTTGGTGCGCATTTCGGTCGGGTGGCCGAGATGTTGACGTAAACATAACTCGACACCGCTAGTGTGTCAACGTCAACATTCCGAGGGAGCCTGCATGAGCGAGACGACGACGACGTCGACCGCGATCCCGACACGCGAGCGGCGGCGCGAGGTGTCGATGGCCGACGTGGCGGCAGCCGCGGGGGTGTCGGGTCAGACCGTCTCGCGCGTCGCCAATGGCCGCACCAACGTCGACCCCGAGACGCGCCAGCGTGTGCTCGATGCGATGTCGACCCTGGGGTACCGCCCGAACAGCGCCGCCCGCGCGCTGCGTTCGGGGCGCTTCCGCAGCATCGGCGTGATCATGTTCTCGCTGAGCTCGTACGGCAACACGCGCACCCTCGACGCGTTGGCGTCGATGGCCGCGGCATCCGGATACTCCATCACCCTCATCACCGTGCAGTCGGCGTCTCAGTCCGATGTGTCGGGGGCGTTCCTGCGCCTTCACGAGCACGCGGTCGACGGAATCGTGATCTTGATCGAGACCCACCGGCTCGGCGAGAACGAGCTCTCGCTGCCGACGGGGCTGCCGGTCGTCGTCGTGGATTCGAGCGCCGACTACCCCTACGCCGTCGTCGACAACGATCAGGCCCAGGGCGCACGCCTGGCCACCGAGCACCTGCTCGATCTGGGGCATGAGAGCGTGTGGCACGTGTCGGGACCGCCCGAGTCGTTCGCCGCGGAACGTCGCCGCGACGCATGGCGTTCGGCCCTCGAGGATCGCGGATGCCGTGTGCCCGAGGTGCAGATCGGCGACTGGACGGCCGAGTCGGGGCATCGCATCGGGCGGGAGCTCGCGGAGGATCCGGCCGTCACCGCCGTCTTCGCCGCGAACGATCAGATGGCGCTCGGCGTCATCCGCGCGCTGCACGAAGCGGGACGCGACGTGCCACGCGAGGTCAGCGTGGTCGGCTTCGACGACATGCCGGAATCGGCGAACTTCTGGCCGCCGCTGACGACCGTGCGCCAGCGTTTCGAACGCGTCGGCGAAGAGGCGATGAGCGCCCTCATCGCCGACATCGAGGGCGACGCGGGCGAGCACACCCGCACCCTGGTGCCCACGTCGCTGGTGGTTCGCGCCAGTTCCGGCCCGCGCCCCTGACTCGCGCGATCGGGTGCGGCCGCGCCGGGCGACACATTCCGCGCACCCGTTGCGGTCATCCATAGCGCTCCCTTAGGCTCGGTGTTGACGTCAACATGTTGACGTCAACACCCCCCACCTGAGGTCGCACCGCTGCGGCCGGATCGGAATGACGATGAAGTCAGCTCGACTGTTGTCGATGACCTGTGCCGTGGCGCTGGCCGCCGGCGCGATCACCGCCACGGCCGCCGTGGCACCTCCGCCCGCCGAGGCGGCCGCCGCCGCTCCCGTGCGCATCACCCCCAACCCCGCCACCGCCTCCGAGAAGCCGTTCGAAGGGTGGGGCACGAGCCTGGTGTGGTTCGCCAACGCGACCGGCAACTACCCGGCCGACGTCCGCCAGAAACTCTTCGACGCCGTCTTCGGCGACGACGGGCTGAACCTCAACATCGCGCGCTACAACATCGGCGGCGGCAACGCCTCCGACGTCCCGTCGTACCTCCGCCCCGGCGGCGCGGTGCCCGGTTTCTGGAACCCCGACCTGAAGGCGACCGATGCCGAGGGTGCGATCACGTCGAACTACGCCGATCGCGAGCGCTACAAGGCGGCCTGGAACCCCGACGACCCCGCCGCCTACGACTTCACCAAGGACTCCGCCCAGCGGTGGTGGCTCGACGCCCTGAAAGGTAAGATCACCCACTGGGAGGCCTTCAGCAACTCCCCGCCGTACTTCCTCACGCAGAGCGGATACGCCTCGGGCGGCATCAACAACGCCACGAGCGAGCAGCTCGCCACCGCCGACATGGACAAGTTCGCCGGCTACCTCGTGAACGTCGTGGACGAGCTCGAAAAGGCCCACGGCATCACGTTCGACACCATCGACCCGTTCAACGAGCCGAACACGAACTACTGGCAGACCCAGATCCCCGACGGCGCGACCTGGCCGACCGGTGGGCGCCAGGAGGGCGCCCACATCGGGCCTCAGGCGCAGGATGCCATGGTCAAGGCCCTCGCGGCCCGCCTCGGGCAGTCGAGCACCACCACCGACGCCGTCATCTCGGCGATGGACGAGACCAACCCCGGGATCTTCGCGACCAACTGGAACACCTGGTCGGCGCAGTCCAAGAGCCAGGTCGACCAGCTGAACGTGCACACCTACGGCACCGACGGTCGACAGGTCGTGCGCGACATCGCCAAGGCCGCGGACAAGCCGCTGTGGATGAGCGAGGTCGAGGGCAACTGGACCGCCCAGGACAAGGGCTTCGTCACCGACGACATCGAGAACGGTCTCGGCATGGCCCAGCACATCGTGGGTGACCTGCGCGAGCTCGAGCCCGACGCCTGGGTGTTCTGGCAGCCCGTCGAAGACCTCTACAACATGGAGAAGGTCGAGAAGCTCAACTGGGGCAGCGTCTTCATCGACTTCGACTGCAACGCGCAGGGGCAGTCGGAGCGTCGACTGAAGGACGGCGACGCCGACCCCTCGTGCCGGGTGCTGACGAACGAGAAGTTCAACACGGTGCGCAACTTCACGCACTACATCGCGCCCGGTGACCACCTCATGGCCACCGACAACGCGCAGTCGACCGCGGCGATCGACGCCGACGGACAGGGCGCGACGATCGTCCACGTCAACGCCGAGGCCGCCGAGCGCACCGTGCAGATCGACCTGCGCGATTTCGGTACCGTCGCCCCCGGTGCGACCGTGACCCCGATCGTCACGACGCAGTCGACGGCCGACGCGCCGTCGGTCAACGCGTTGAAGACGGGGCAGCCGGTCGCCGTCGACGCGGCATCCCGCACCGCGACGCTCACCATCCCCGCGAAGTCGGTCGTGACGTTCGAGATCGACGGCGTCTCGGGGGTCTCTGCCGACGCCGCCGCGTTCCGCAACGGTCAGACGGTGCAGCTGACGGGTCTGCAGAGCGGCCTCGCCCTCGACGGCGCTTCGAACCTCGCCGTGCGCACCCTCGCCACCACCCCCGACGCTGCCCGCGCCCAGTCGTGGACGATTCGCACGATCGATGGTGAGGGCACGAACCGTCACCGGTTCACGCTGCAGAACGGGACGGGGAAGTTCCTCGCCTCGAGCGGCACCGGCACGGCTCTCGTGGATGCCGACCCGGCTGCGGCCGCGACCGATCCGGCATTGCAGTGGATGGCGTCGACGACCGACGGGACGTACTTCTCCCTGTTGAACGTTGCGAGCGAACGCGTGCTCGACGTCAACGGGGCGAGCACCACCCCCGGTGCCTCCGTGGGACTGTGGACCTCCAACGGCGGCGGAAACCAGCAGTGGCGCATCGCCGGGACCTCGATCATCGGGGCCGAGCCGGTGTCGGTTTCGACGGGCGTGGGCGTGAGCCCCACCCTGCCCGGTACCGTCACCCTGCGCTACGCCGGACCTACCCTGCGCAGTGCCGCGGTGAGCTGGCAGACCGACGGCGTGGACTTCTCGCGCCTGGGCACCGTCCAGGTGCGCGGGACCGGCACCGACCTGTTCGGTAACGCCTTCGAGGCCACGGCCACGGTCGAGGTGGGCCCGTACACCGCCACCCGGCCGGCATCCGTCACCGTTCCCGCCGGCAGTGCGCTCGACGTGGTGCGGAGCCAGGCCGACGGCAGCGTGCAGGCCGAGCTCAGCCCCTCGGGCTCCGGCTTCTGGGTTCCGGTCCAGTGGAGCTGGGACGGGCTCACCGACGCATCCTTCGCTCAGACGGGGACCGTCGAGGTGACGGGCATCGCAACCGGGCCCAGCGGCGAGAAGCTCGACGCGCGCCTGACGGTCATCGTCACCGCGGCGTCGGAGCGCAACGTCGCCCCGCAGAGCCAGCCGTCGGCGACCTTCACCGAGAGCTCGCAGTACGGCGTCGCGAACACCATCAACGGCAGTTCGACCGACAAGGGCTGGTCGAACTGGCGCTCGGGCACGAAGAACGAGCAGGACACGCTGAGCTACGCGCTGAAGCAGCGCGAGACCCTCACGCACGTCGCCGTGCAGTTCTACCGCGACGGCAACACCATGAGCTGGCCCGCGACGATGCGTGTGGACCGTCGCGTGAGCGGCGGGGAGTGGATCCAGGGCGATCTGGTGACCGTGCCCACCCCCTCGAGCGGTGCGCCGAAGGTCGATGTGCCGGTCACCGGCGCTGCCGACGAGGTCCGCGTGGTCATGAACGCCCGTTCGCAGACGCACATGATCGTGTCCGAGGTCGAGATCTTCGCGGCGGCTCCGGCTCCCGCGGGCATCGCCGATCTCGCCCGCCTCACCGTCGGTGACACGGCGGTCGAGGGGTTCGCCCCCGACGTGCTCGACTACACCGTCTCGTCCACGGGCGCGGCATGGCCGACCCTGCACGCCCTGGCCGTCGACGAGGACGCGAGCGTCGTCATCACCCAGCCCGGCGCGTCCGAGTCGGCCGACACGGCACGGGTGGCGGCGCTCGCCGCGACCGGCGGCGTCGGAACCGTGCAGGTCACGGCCCCCGACGGCACCTCGCGCACCTACTCGGTCACCGTGAACCGGACCGTCGGCGTCACCAGCGTCACCGTGACGGGCGAGCCCCGCGTGGGCTCCACCCTGCGGGCGACGGTCGTGACCGATCCGGCCGAGGCGGCCGCGGCGTACTCGTGGATGCGCGACGGCGTCGCCATAGACGGTGCCACCGCCGACAGCTACGCGCTGACGGCGGCCGACGAGGAGCGTCAGATCACCGTCGAGGCGACCGCGACGGCGGCCGGCTTCGCGGCGGGCACCGCTCGATCGGCTGCGGTCGTCCCCACGGCGGCGGTGTCCGACCCGGGGACGGGCGGCGGAACGGACGGCGGATCGGGAACCCCGGGCGCCGGTACCGGCTCCACCGGACCGGGTGCCGGAGCCGGCAACGGCTCGCCGGCGGGCTCCGCGAACACCGGAGCGGGCTCTGCGGCGAACGGGCGCGACCTGGCCACCACCGGCCAGAACACCGAAGGCGTGCTCGTCCTGAGCATCGGAGCGCTCGTCCTGCTCCTGCTCGGAGCCGGGGCGGTCGTGCTGAGGCGTCGCCGCTCTCACGTGTGACTCTCTGAAACCGAAGGCCGTGTCGGTCGCCTCCCCGCGACCGGCACGGCCTTCGGCGTCGCCGAGGGGCCGGGGTGCCGGCATCCCTTCCCCTTCGCGCACATCCGTGCAACCCCGAGCCGTGCGGCCCCGACCCGGGGGAGGATGGATGCATCCGCATCGACCCTCCTGAGGAGAACCATGCACGTCAATGCCTACGCGGCGTCGTCCGCGACCTCGCCCCTCGAGCCCACGACCATCGAGCGTCGTGACGTCGGCCCGAAGGACGTCCTGATCGACATCGCCTACGCCGGCATCTGCCACTCCGACATCCACACCATCCGCGGCGAGTGGGGCAACGTCCCCTACCCGCTGACCGTGGGCCACGAGATCGTCGGCACGGTCGCCGAGGTCGGTTCCGAGGTCACCAGCCACAAGGTCGGCGACCGCGTCGGCGTCGGCTGCATGGTCAACTCGTGCCGCGAATGCGAGAACTGCCTCGCGGGCGAGGAGCAGTACTGCGAGAAGGGCAACATCGGCACCTACGGGGCCAAGGACGTCGACGGCACGATCACCCAGGGCGGCTACAGCGAGAAGATCGTCGTCGACGAGCACTTCGTGTTGCGCGTTCCCGAGTCGATCCCCTACGACAAGGCCGCCCCGCTGTTGTGCGCCGGCATCACGACCTACTCGCCCCTGAACCACTGGAACGCGGGCCCCGGCAAGAAGGTCGCCGTCGTCGGTCTCGGCGGTCTCGGCCACATGGCCGTCAAGATCGCCCACGCCATGGGCGCCGAGGTCACCGTGCTCTCGCAGACGCTCAGCAAGAAGGACGACGGCCTGAAGATGGGCGCCGACCACTACTACGCGACGAAGGACGAAGAGACCTTCGACAAGCTCAAGAAGAACTTCGACCTCATCATCAACACCGTCAGCGCCCCGCTCGACCTCAAGCAGTACCTGGGCCTTCTCGCCCTCAACGGCACGATGGTCAACGTCGGCGCCCCGCCCGAGCCGCTGCCCATCCAGGTCTTCACCCTGTTCACCAACCGCCGTTCGTTCGCCGGTTCGTCGATCGGCGGCATCCGCGAGACCCAGGAGATGCTCGACTTCTGCGCCGAGAACGGCATCGCGCCCGAGACCGAGCTCATCTCGGCCGACCAGATCAACGAGGCCTACGAGCGCGTGCTGAACAGCGACGTGCGCTACCGCTTCGTCATCGACGCGAAGACCTTCGCGCCCGCCTGACCCCGGCTCCGGCCCCGGATGCCACGGCCCCGACGTTCGCGAGAGCGTCGGGGCCGCGGCGTTCCCGGCGTTCCGCCTGGGCTCGTCGGCTCATCGACTCGTCGCCCCGGTTCGGCCCGCGCGCGTACCGTCGTGCGGAGTGCGTGCCGGACACGCCGGCTACGCGCCTCGGCATCCCGGCGTTTTCCCTCCAGCTCCGCCCGAAGGTACCGACCGGCTCCGCCCGACGGCGCCGACCGAGTCCGCCCGACGACGCCGTCCGCGGGCGGGCACCGCGCGTACCGTGGTGCGGAGTGCGTGCCGGACACGCGGGCTACGCGCTTCGGCATCCCGGCGTTTCCCGGCCGACTCCGCCCGACGGTACCGACCGACTCCGCACGGCGGCTCGCCACACGCGAAAGCGGCGCCACCCCTCGGGGCGACGCCGCTTCCGGCTGCGAAAGACTCAGGCCTGGCCGAGTGCCGCCGAGACGACGGCCCGCGCCTCTTCCTGCACCGCGCGCAGGTGCTCCTCGCCGCGGAGGGACTCGGCGTACAGCTTGTAGACGTCTTCGGTGCCCGAGGGGCGGGCGGCGAACCACGCCGACTCGGTCTGCACCTTGAGCCCGCCGATCGCCGCGCCGTTGCCGGGCGCGTGCGAGAGCTTCGCGGTGATCGGCTCACCCGCGAGCTCGGTGGCGGTCACGGCATCCGGAGACAGCTTCGACAGAGCCGACTTCTGCGCGGGCGAAGCCGGGGCATCGACGCGCTGGTACGCCGAGGCGCCGAACTCGTTCTCGAGCTCCGCGTAGCGCTGCGAGGGAGTCTTGCCGGTGACGGCGAGGATCTCGGCGGCCAGCAGGCAGAGCAGGATGCCGTCCTTGTCGGTGGTCCAGACGGTTCCGTCCTTGCGCAGGAACGACGCTCCGGCCGATTCCTCGCCACCGAACGCGACGGAACCGTCGAGCAGACCGGGCACGAACCATTTGAACCCCACCGGGACCTCGAGCAGCGTCTTGCCGAGTGAGGCGGCGACGCGGTCGATGATCATCGACGACACGAGCGTCTTGCCCACGGCGGCGTCGACCGGCCAGTTCGGGCGGTGCGAGAACAGGTAATCGATGGCGACCGCGAGGTAGTGGTTGGGGTTCATCAGCCCGGCGTCGGGGGTGACGATTCCGTGGCGGTCGGCATCGGCGTCGTTGCCCGTGAGGATGTCGTACTCGTCACGCGCGGCGACCAGCGACGCCATGGCCGAGGGAGACGAGGGATCCATGCGGATCTTCTCGTCCCAGTCGAGGGTCATGAACTTCCAGGTCGGGTCGACCTCGGGGTTCACCACGGTCAGGTCGAGTCCGTACACCTCGGCGATGAGTGCCCAGTACTCCACCGACGCGCCGCCCAGCGGGTCGGCGCCGATACGGACCCCGGCGTTCTCGATGGCATCGATGTCGATGATGGATGCCAGATCGCGCACATACGCGTCCCGGAAGTCGTACTGGCCCAAGCCGTCGAGATCGATGTCGGCGTGACGCGTGCGCTTCACGCCCTCGAGGCCCGCGGCGATGAGCTCGTTCGCGCGGTCGGCGATCCAGCCGGTGGCGTCGGTGTCGGCGGGGCCGCCGTGCGGCGGGTTGTACTTGAAGCCGCCGTCGCTGGGCGGGTTGTGCGAGGGCGTGACGACGATGCCGTCGGAACGGCCCGGGTCGTCGGCGGCCAGGTCACGGTTGTACGTGAGGATCGCGTGGCTGAGAGCCGGCGTCGGCACCCAGGCATCGCGCGAGTCGACGCGCACGTCGACGCCGTTGGCGACCAGCACCTCGATGGCGCTGCGTTCGGCGGGCAGCGACAGCCCGTGGGTGTCGCGGCCGAGGAAGAGCGGACCGGTGATGCCCTGTGCGGCGCGGTAGTCGACGATCGCCTGGGTCGTGGCGAGGATGTGGTCCTCGTTGAAGCTCGTGCTCAGCGACGACCCGCGGTGACCGCTGGTGCCGAAGGCGACTCGCTGCTCGGGCACCGCGGCATCCGGCTTGCGGTCGTAGTACGCCGCGATCAGTTCGTCGATGTCGATGAGATCGGATGCCTCTGCGGGCTGCCCTGCGCGACTGCTCATACGTCCAGTCTGCCCGCTGCATCCGACATGCGCACACGTCGTGACGCATTCCGAGCGAATCCGTCGGTGAGCGGCCTGCGTGACGCGGCTAGGCTGAGCCGGTGCTGCCCGACACAGACTCCGCGCCCGCCCGCCGTACCTATAGCTACCTGGGGCCGGCCGGAACCTTCACCGAGGCCGCCCTCGCCCAGGTTCCCGAGGCGCGCGACCAGATCTGGCGGCCCGTCCGTAACGTCGGCGAAGCACTCGCCGATGTGGTCGAGGGCCGTTCGGATGCCGCGATGATCGCGATCGAGAACTCCGTCGACGGCGGCGTCTCCACCGCGCAGGATGCCCTGGCCACCGTGCCCGGACTGCGCATCGTGGGCGAGTACCTCGTGCCGGTGAACTTCGTGCTCGTCGCACGCCCCGGAACGACTCTCGACGACGTATCGCTGATCGCCGCGCATCCCGTGGCCTACGCGCAGTGCCTCAAGTGGCTGAGCGAGAACGTGCCCGCGCACGCGCACCTGCCGGCCGAGAGCAACGTCGCGAGCGCCCTCGGCGTCCTCGACGGCACGAGCGCCGCCGACGCGGCCATCGCCGCTCCCGGAATCGTCGCCCACCACGACGTGACGGTGCTCGCCGAGAGCATCGGCGACAACCCGAACGCGGTGACGCGCTTCGTGCTCGTGAGCCGCACCGTCGCCCCCGCGCCTCCCACGGGCGCCGACAAGACGTCGCTGATCGTCGAGCTGCCCGAGGACCACCCGGGTGCCCTGCTCGAGCTGCTCGAACAGTTCGCCACGCGCGGGATCAACCTGAGCCTGTTGGCATCCCGCCCCATCGGCGACGCCCTCGGCCGCTACCGCTTCGTGATCGACGCCGATGGCCACGTGCTCGACGAACGCATGGCCGACGCGTTGCTGGGTCTTCGCCGTTTCAGCCCCAAGGTGATCTTCCTCGGGTCGTACGCCCGCGCCGACCGGGCGATCGTCCGCTACCCGCAGCGCTACAGCGACGACGTGTTCGTCGAGGCGCGCGACTGGCTGCGCGGCCTGCTGAGCGGCGAGCCCGAGGCCTGACCCCCGGTCGGGCGCCGCCGGGCCGCCGCCCCCGGGCCGTCGTGCGGATGTCGTGTTCGACATGCCGTCTCCGGATGCCGTGACTCGGGGTGTCGTCGACGGCCTCCGCCGGACGGCCCGTCCCGCCGGGGCCCACGCCGGTTCTGCCGCCGCCGGGCCGCCGCCCCCGGGCCGTCGTGCGGACGTCATGTTCGACACGCCGTTTCCGGATGCCGTGAGTCGGGGTGTCGTCGGCGGCCTCCGCCGGACGGCCCGTCCCGCCGCGGCCCACGCCGGTTCTGCAGCTGCCGCCGGGCCGCCGCCCCCGGCCGTCGTGCGGATGTCGTGTTCGACACGCCGTTTCCGGATGCCGTGACTCGGGGTGTCGTCGACGACCTCCGCCGGATGGCTCGTTCTGCCGAGGCCTGACCGCCGGTTCTGACGCCGCCCCCTGGGCCGCCGCCCCTGGCCGCCGCCCGCGGGCTGTCGTACGGACTTGTTGTTGGACACTCCGTTTCCGGATGCCGTGACTCGGGGTGTCGTCGACGATTTCCGCCGGACGGCCCGTCCCGCCGACGCCCGCGCCGGTTCTGACGCCGCCCCCCGGGCCGTCGCCCCCGGGGCCGTCGTGCGCACGTCGTGTTCGACACGCCGTTCCCGGATGCCGTGACTCGGGGTGTCGTCGACCACCTCCGCCGGACGGCCCGTCCCGCCGCGGCCCGCGCCGGTTCTGCAGCTGCCGCCGGGACGCCGCCCCCGCCCCGTCACGCGGATCTCCCGCTCGACATGCCGTTTCCAGACGCCGTGATTCGACGTGTCGCCGACGACCTCCGCCGGACGGCCCGTCCCGCCGCGGGTCAGGCCGCGACGGTCGCGGGAGCCGCGATCAGCTCGAGCGTCTGCGCGCGGCCCTCGGACGTCTCGCCCTCGTACGCGCCCGCCACGGGAGACACCATGATCTCGTCGACCCCGTGCTGTGCGGCGAAGGCGCTGAGCTGCGAACGCACGTCGTCGCCCGTGCCGACGAACCACTTCTGCCGGGTCGAGGCCATGATCGACTCGGTCATCGCGTCGAACGGGTCGGCCTTGGCGGCCTCGATCGTCTCGAGCGGCGTGAGGGGGCGGTTGGTGCGCAGGCGTGCCATCATGCGCAGCTGCGGTATCGCGCGCTCCTCGGCCTCCTCCGACGTGGGAGCGGCGACGACGTTCGCGGTGACGAAGGTGCGGGGGCCCTCACCCGACTCGTTCGGCACGAACTGGTCGCGGTAGAGCCGCAGAGCGTGTTCGAGGCCCTCGCCCGCGAAGTGGTTGGCGAACACGTACGGCAGACCGAAGCTCGCCGCGAGCTGCGCGGAGTAGTCGCTCGACCCGAGCAGCCAGACCTGGGGCATTCCGGATGCCGCGGGCGTGGCCTTCACCTGATACTCGGTGCCCGAGGTGAAACGAACGGTGGCGCCCTCGGGGGAGGTGAGCGCCATGATGTCGGTGACGTGGTCGGGGAAGCGCGAGACGTCGCTCGTGGTACCCGACCGGTTCAGCAGCTGAGTGATGACGGGGTCGCTGCCGGGGGCGCGGCCGATGCCGAGATCGATGCGGCCCGGGGCCAGGGCCTCGAGGGCGGCGAACTGCTCCGCGACGATGAGGGGCGAGTGGTTGGGCAGCATCACGCCGCCCGAGCCGACGCGGATGCGCGAGGTGCGCGCGGCTGCCGCGGCGATCAGCACCGGGGGAGTGGTGGATGCCACGGAGGGCATGTTGTGGTGCTCGGCGAACCAGTAGCGGCGGTAGCCGAGACGGTCGGCGCGCTCGACGAGGTCGAGGGCCGCACTCACCGCTTGGGCACTGGTCTGCCCGTGCCGCACGGGTACGAGGTCGAGAACGGAGAGGGAGGGGATCGCGTCGTTCACCTTGACGGCAACGCGGCGACGGCATCCGATATTCCTCCGTGTCAGTGCGGAGCCCCGCAGAGGCGCCGTGTCGTGACGGCCGGGGGAACGGCATCCATCCTCAGCCTTCTCTCAGAAAAAAGGCGTGACGAATGCGCGGCCCGCCGCGTCTCATCTATGACATCGCGGGACACACGGTCCCGGAACGACGGAAGGAAGCGAACATGGCCGAGAACACCACCACCGCCACGACCACCCCCGCCCACAAGGACGGCGGCTCGACCGTCATCGTCGACGCCGTCGTCGCCAAGGTCGCCGGCATCGCCGCGGCCCAGGTTCCCGGCGTCCACGCCCTCGGCGGCGGTGCCGCTCGCGTCATCGGCAACATCCGCCAGGCGGTCGGCGCCAAAGACCACGCCCAGGGCGTGAGCGTCGAGGTCGGCGAGACCGAGGTCGCCGCCGACATCTCGATCCAGGTCGACTACCCCGAGCAGCTGCAGCGTGTGGCATCGGACGTGCGCGCGGCCGTCCACCAGGCCATCACCGAGCTCGTGGGTATGAAGGTCGCCGAGATCAACGTGACCGTGGTCGACGTCTTCATCCCGGGCGACGACGACGAAGACCAGGCCGACGAGCAGCGCGTCAACTGACAGTCGTTCCGAGAGGGGCGTCGCCGAGAGGCGGCGCCCCTCTCGCGTACCCGGATGCTGGTTCCCCGGCACTCCATGAAAACTGCTTCCGCCTCTGCCTCGGCTAGGTGAGCGGGGGTTCACCTGGCACGGATCGATTCGACCTCGGACGGCGCACGGGCACTCATCGGTGGCGAGCCGCGCGGAACGGCGCCCGGCCGGACGAGACCCCGGGTGTCAGCTCCCGTGCCGCACCTGGGCGTACGCGTCGAGCGCGCGTTTGCGCGTTTCGCCGAGGTCGACCATCGGCTCCGGCGGGTTCTCGTCCAGGTATTCGGGTGCCCACTCGCGCACGTACTGATCGTGCGCGTCGAACTTCTTGCGCTGTGTCTCGGGGTTGAACACGCGGAAGTACGGGGCGGCATCCGCTCCGCTTCCCGCGACCCACTGCCAGTTGAAGGGGTTGCTCGCGGCATCCGCATCGACCAGGCAGTCCCAGAACCACTGCTCGCCGTGTCGCCAGTCGATCAGCAGGTTCTTGATGAGGAAGGATGCCGTGACCATGCGCACGCGATTGTGCATGACGCCGGTGTGCCAGAGCTGGCGCATCCCGGCATCGACCACGGCCACCCCCGTCTTGCCCTGCTGCCAGGTCTCGAGGTGGGAGCGGTTCAGCTTCGGCCAGGGGAAGGCGTCGAAGTTGCGACGCCAGTTCACCGTCGCGATGTCGGGCGAGTGGAACGTGACGTGCCAGGCGAACTCCCGCCACACCAGTTCGGACAGGAAGCCGCCCGCGCTTTTCGCGTGCTCCCCCGATCCCTTGTGCTCGAGGGTCTCGTGCCACACCTGGTACGGGCTGAGCTCGCCCCAGCGCAGGCGCGGGGACAGGTTCGAGGTGGCGCCGCCCGCGAACTCGTCGCGATACTTCGAGTAGTCGCCGAGGTCGTCGTCGAGGAACTCCTTGAGACGCGCCTTCGCCGCCGGTTCCCCGGGCTCCCAGGTCTCGCGCAGACCTCCGGCCCAGTCGGGCTTCGACGGCAGCAGGCCCCATGACGACAGCTCGTCGGAGTCGACGGATGCCGACACCCCGGGCACCTTGCGCGCCTCGGGCATCGGTGGACGCGGGGCCGCAAGCTTCTGTACCGCCCGGGCGAACGGGCTGTAGACGCCATAGGGCTTGTCGGACTGCGTGCGCACCGTCCACGGTTCGTACAGCAGGTTGGCGGCGAACGAGGCGACGGTGACCCCGCCGTCGTGGAGCTTCTCTTTGATGCCCGCGTCGATCTCGCGCTCGACCCCGCCATAGCGCCGGTTCCAGAACACCGCGCCGGCTCCGACCTCTTCGACCACGGCCGGGAGGACCTCGGATGCCTTGCCCCGGCGGAGTACGAGGGTGCTCCCGCGTTCCGCGAGGCGCTCGCCGAGCGACGTCAGCGACCCGTGCAACCACCACCGCGCCGCCCCGCCGATCGCGCGAACGCCATCGGACTCCTCGTCCAGCACGTAGAGCGCGATGATCGGTTCGTCGCGATCGAGGGCGGCTCGTAGTGCCGGATTGTCGGTCAGGCGCAGGTCGTCACGGAACCAGACGATCGATGGTGAGGCCATTCCCCGACGCTATCGATCACGGCATCCGGCTCTTCGGGCTTGACACCCGCCGTGCGGTCGCGCCGCCCGCCGCTCGGCTGGACCAACGAGATCACGTGACCTCGCGCCCCGACGCGCGGCCGGACCAACGAGATCACGTGACCTCGCCGACGCCACGCGCCGTGGCGCGTGCGTTCGGCCAGATCACGTGATCTCGCGCCCCGACGCGCGGCTGAACCGGCGAGATCACGCGACGTCGCCGACGCCACGCGCCGTGGCACGTGCGCTCGGCCAGATCACGTGATCTGGCGCGAACCCCGCCCCGTCAGAGCGTCGAGGTGTCGTGGCCCTTCGGCAGCGCGACCACGAGCCCGCCCGCGATGATGCGGGTGTAGATGCGCGTCGCCTCACCGAACTCGTCGCCGTCCAGCTCGATGGGTTGCGCGGGACTCGTGGCCAGCTCGATGCCGGTGCCACGGAGGTAGCGCACCGAGGTGTCCTTGCGACGCTCGAGCACGCGGCGGCCGGCGCGGAATTTGCGCAGCACCGAGTTGTCCCACACGATGCTGCGCCACACGCCCAGCCAGCCCAGCACACCGCTCGGCTGGAGGACGGCCACGTCGAGTCGGCCGTCTGCGACGGAGGCATCGGGGATGAGCGCCACGCCGCCCTGCAGGGCCCCGCAGTTCGCGAAGAGCACGCTCTGCACTTTCGCCGAGTGCAAGCGGTGTCCGTCCAGCTGGTACATGACGCGGAAGGGCTTCGCCGAGACGAGCGAGCGCGCCGCTCCGTCGACATAGGCGACCCAGCCGACCTGCTTCTTCAGATCGTCACGCGTGTTCTGGATCATCGCGGCGTCCAGGCCGATTCCGGCCATGACCGAGAAGCCGTGCTCTTCGACCTCGCCGTCGACGCGTCGGATGCGGGCGATGCCGGTGTCGATGGAGAGGATGTCGCCCTCGAACGTCGCGCGGATCATCGCGTCGGTGTCGGTCAGCGGGAGGTTGAGATTACGGGCGAGCAGGTTTCCCGTGCCGCTCGGGATGATCGTGAGCGGGACGCCCGTCGAGGTCAGAGCCTCGGCCACCGCGCGCACCGTGCCGTCGCCGCCGGCCACGAGCACGGCGTCCACCTTCTCGTCGAGAGCAGCACGGGTCGCGTCGTCGCCGAGGTCGTCGACCGTCGTCTCGTAGAACAGGGGCTCGGCCCAGTCGGCGGCGACCGCGAGCTCGGCGACGCGCGCGCGCAGCGTCTCGGGCTCGACCTTGGTGGGGTTGTAGACGAGGGCGGCGCGCTTCTTCTGGGTCGGCTCGGCATCCATGGGTGCCTCGTCGCCCTCAGCGTTGACGCGCTGGGTCTTGCCCGGCGTCTCTTCCGAGGTGTCGGGGGCGACGTCCTCGGGCTGGCGGATGACGTCGTCCGGCTCGGCCGCGTCCTTCGGGTGGGGGGCGTCTTTGCGTGGACGGTCGCCGACGTCGTCGCCCAGGCGCGCGGCGTGGAAGTGATCGTCGGAGCCCTCGGCCGCGGCGGCATCCGCCTTCACCTCGGCGGGGGCATCGGCGGAGACTGTTTCAGGAGCGTCCGCGTCGTCACGCGGCTCGTCAGGGGCGGCCATGGCATCCACCATAGGTGCGTGCTCGGTCCCGCCACCCCTGGCCGGGCGGGCTTGACGGAGGGATGCCGAAGACCCATGTGCCGCGGAGATGAGCCTGTCGTTGCGCGCTGCGGCACCCGCAGCGCGTGGTCGGGACGACGCAGGATCCGCCCCGGCGGCGACCATAGGATGGACGCGTGATCGACCTGACTCTGCTGCGTGAAGATCCCGAGCTCGTGAAGCGCTCCCAGATCGCCCGCGGGGAGTCGCCGGATTCGGTGGACGAGGCCCTCGCCGCCGACCGCGACCGCCGCGCCGCCATCACCGCCTTCGAAGAGCTGCGTGCGGCGCAGAACGCGCACGGCAAGCGCGTCGCGCAGGCACCGAAAGACGAGAAGGCCGCGCTCGTGGCAGAGGCGAAAGAGCTCAGCGAGCGCGTCAAGACCGCTCAGCACGCCGTCGCCGAGGCCGAGGCCGCCGCCGACGACGCCCTCGGCAAGATCGAGAACATCGTTCTCGAGGGAGTCCCCTCGGGCGGTGAAGAGAATTTCGTCACGCTCCGCACGCACGGCGAGATCCCCACGTACGACTTCGAGCCGCTCGACCACCTCGCCCTCGGCGAGAAGCTCGGCGCGATCGACATGGAGCGCGGCACGAAGGTCTCGGGCAGCCGCTTCTACTTCCTCACGGGGATCGGCGCGCGTCTCGAGCTCGCGCTCATGACCCTCGCTCTCGACCGGGCGTTGCAGGCCGGTTTCACCCCGATGATCCCTCCAACGCTCGTGCGTCCCGAGGTCATGCGCGGCACCGGGTTCCTCGGCCAGCACGCCGACGAGGTCTACCACCTCGACAAAGAAGATCTCTACCTCGTGGGAACGAGCGAGGTTCCCCTCGCCGGGTACCACATGGACGAGATCCTCGATCTGGAGCGCGGCGCCAAACGCTACGCCGGGTGGTCCACCTGCTACCGCAGCGAGGCGGGCTCGTACGGCAAGGACACCCGCGGCATCATCCGCGTGCACCAGTTCAACAAGCTCGAGATGTTCGTCTACACCGACCCGGCCGACGCCGAGGCCGAGCACGAGCGCCTCGTCGCCCTGCAAGAGGCGATGCTGCAGGACCTCGGTCTCGCCTACCGGCTGATCGACGTCGCGGCCGGCGACCTCGGCTCGAGCGCCGCGCGCAAGTTCGACATCGAGGCGTGGGTGCCCACGCAGGGCGCCTACCGCGAGCTCACCAGCACCTCGAACTGCACGACTTATCAGGCCCGTCGCCTCGACACGCGTTTCCGCCCGGACGGCGGCAAGACGCAGCCGGTCGCCACCCTGAACGGCACCCTGGCCACGACCCGCTGGATCGTGGCCCTGCTCGAGACGCATCAGCGCGCCGACGGGTCGGTGACGGTGCCCGAGGTGCTGCGACCGTACCTCGGCGGTCTCGAGGTCATGGAGCCGATCGCGTGACCGACGAGGCCGCCCTGCCCGATACCGGTGTCGTCGAGAGCGCGCCGAAGCAGGAGGCGGCCGACCTGGTCGCCGATCTGGCCGACGAGGCGCCCGCGGGGCGCATGCTGATCGCCCTCGACATCGACGGCACGGTCCTGCTCGAAGACGACACCCTGAGCCCCGGGGTCGTCGAGGCGGCGGCCGGAGCTCAGGCTGCCGGCCACGAGGTCATGCTCGCCACCGGTCGCAGCTGGGACAGCACCCGCCCCATCATGGACCGCCTCGGCATCCGTCCCGAGTATGCGGTCTGCTCGAACGGTGCGATCGTGATGCGCCGGGTCGGAGACGCCGACGCCGCCGTGTACGAGCGTGCTCACGTCGAGACGTTCGACCCCACAGAGGTGCTGACACTTCTCGGCGAGCACCTGCCCGATGCGCACTTCCTCGTCGAGCTGCCCGACGGCTCGCGACTGTTCACCGACTACCTCGACGACTGGAACCTGCAGGGCGCGAACAAGGTGTCGTTCGCCGAGCTCTCGCTGCAGCCGGTCTGCCGGGTGGTCGTGGTGGCGCCCGAGCAGACCGACCAGGATTTTCTCGAGCTCGTCGAGCGCATCGGCCTCAGCCAGGTGTCGTACGCGATCGGGTGGACCGCATGGCTCGACATCGCCCCGCAGGGCGTGGACAAGTCGACCGCCCTCGAACTCGTGCGCGGCTGGCTCGGCATCGCACCCGAAAGCGTGCTGGTGATGGGCGACGGCCGCAACGACATCGAGATGATGCAGTGGGCGATCCGCAACGGCGGCCGCGCGGTCGCGATGCACCAGGGTCCGCCCGAGGTGCACGCCGCAGCCGGCGAGGTGGGCCTCTCGGTCACCGAGGGCGGCGTCGCCGCGATCCTGCGCGCTCTCTGATCGGGCAGCGCCCGGCGGTGCGCCGACCGGCCCCCCGCGGGGTCAGACCCGCGCGGAGCCGCTCGCGACGTGCGCGGCGCGGTCGGCGAGGTACGCGGTGCGGTCCACGACGGTCGCGGGACGGCTCGCCGCCCGGTGGTCGACGACGCGCGCCGCCTCCCACGCGACGAGACCGATCGGGGGCAGCAGCAGCAGCGCGGTCGCCCAGGCGGCTCTGAGGCCGACGGACGCCTGCGGGTCACGGATGACGACGATCGCGGCAAGGATGGATGCCGCGTAGACCAGCGCGAAGACGGCGAGAACGATCTGCGCGGACAGTGTGGTGACGACCATGATGACCTCCTCAACTCGAACGGCCCGGCGGGTCGTGGGGTGATGTTCCCGGTCTACGCCGGTCGCAGGGAGGGTTCAATCTCTGCGCGCGCGTGCGCAGCAAGTCCATAACTGCGGCGTATGCGACACTCAGACGCCGCGCGAGCCCCACGCCTCTCGCGCGGCGGCACGCAGGGTGCGCGCGTCGGAGCGGTCCAACGCCCTCCGACTGCGAGCGAAGGCCGCGCGGGCGGCATCCCGGAAGACCTCGGCCCGGTCCGGAGCGGATGCCGCGAGCGAGGCGAGGCACTTCTGCAGGCGCACCTGTACCTCGACGTCGGCCGCTCCATCGCGCGCCAGAGGGCGGAAGGCGTCGTCGACCAGGTCCGTGAGGTGCGGCGCGGGGACGAACACCCGCTCGAACGCGACGGACGGATCGATCTCGACGGCGAACGCTCGGGAGAACACTCGCTGCAGGGCGGCGATCACCTCGATCGCCGTTCCGGGATCATTGGTCGCGGCCGAAAGCGCGCGGCTGCCAATCTCGGTGAGGGCGATGACCCCGAACCGCGGGTCCTGTTCGTACGTCCGGTGGTGCTCGATGCGGAACGCCCGGCGCACCGCCGCCTCGACGGCGTCGTCGACTCGGCCGGCGACGAGGGCGACGGGCACGCGGGCGTCGGCGATGCGTCCGGGTGTGGCGTGCACGTGCACCTCGAGATCGTGCTGGCGGGCGACGCGGTCGAGTCCTGCGACGTCGACATGAGTGACGTAGCCCACCTCAGTGGCATGCACGGCGACGGCTCCCGAGGGCGGCGCGATCGAGGTGCGAGCCCCCAGCGTCGGCCGTTCCGCGTGCCACTCGAGGGAGGCCGTGGCGGCTTTCTCCACGCGATCGATGACGTCGGCCATCCGCCCGAAGGTCGACAGGTGCGAGATCCATCTCAGCAGGGTGAAGACGACGATCCCGATGACGACCAGTGTGCTGACGAAGAGGATCGCCCGCCCTTGCGGGTGGTAGTAGCCCGTCGACAGGGCGACGATCCCGACGAGCGAGAAGGTGAAGGCGCCGACGAAGGTCGACACGGCGTTCTGCGACGTCGTGTCGGCGATCAGCAGGGGCGTCGAGCGGGGGGTCGCCGTCGTCGTCGCCGAAGAGAACGCCGTGACCATCGCCGTCACCGAGAAGGTGCTCACCGTGAGCATCGCCGTGGCGATGATCTGCAGCAGCGAGCCCACGGCATCCTGGCCCAGCTCCAGACCGAACTGGAACGGCAGGAGCGGTCCGAGAAGACCCGCGGCCAGGGCCACGACGACGCCGATGACCGTGAAGAGCGCCGCGCGCACCCACACCTGCCTTCCGAGTCGGAGGAAGAAGGATGCCAGCGGGCCGCGGGTCGTCATCGCCATGACGACGACGCTATCCGGCGCGTCCTCCCGAACGCGGGGGCTGGACGAGACCCGTCACGCACCTGAGAACGCCGTTTGATGCGCCTATGGATATGCGATGGAAATGTGCGGCAACTTGTCCGACATGCCGCCCTGCCAGAGTCGGGGCACCCCTCACGATCTCCGGATGCCGAGAGGCCCGCGCGGCCCGCGATCGTGCTCGTTCCATCACCCGAGGAGCCTGCCCCCCATGTCTTCACACAGCCCCGTCCCACGCCCGAGAGCGTCACGCCGTCTCGGCGTCGTCCTCGTGGCGGCCCTGGCCCTCTTCGGGCCTCTGGCTGCCGCGCCCGCGGCTCACGCCGCGCCTCCCGCCGCGACGCTCTCGCTCGCGCTGAGCCCGACGAGCGTCACCGCGGGCGAGTCGTTCGTTGCCACCATCACGGGGGCGGCGGTGAGCGACCTGTACTCGTACGACCTGGAGCTCACCTACGACCCCGCGTTCGTCGAGCCCGGCGCCGACGCGCCCACCGGTCCCGCCGGCGGATTCACCTCGAGCGTCACCGGGCCCGGCACGCTCACCGTCTCGCACACGCGCCTCGGGTCGTCTCCGGGACTCTCGGGGGCGAGCGATGTGGTCCTGGCATCCGTCCCTCTCCGTTCTTTCGCGGCGGGGTCCGCCCTTGTCCAGCTGTCGTCGGTGCGTCTGGTGTCGTCGACCGGAGCGGTGGTGACGGCGACCGCCGTGGCATCCGGAACCGTCGTCATCGCGGCAGTGCCCGCTCCCGTGCCGCAGCCCTCGGTGTCGCAGCCGTCGTCTCCCTCGGCCTCCGCATCGGCCACGGCCACCCCGGCGCCCGCGGCCCAGGGCCCGGGTGACCTCGCGACGACGGGAATCGATGCGACCCCGTGGTTGATCTCCGGCGCCCTCGGTGTCGCCCTCGTCGCCGGAGGCGCGCTGATCGTGCTCCGCCGTCGTCAGGCGGTGCGCGAATGACCGCGTCCCGCTCGTCCGTCCCCTCTCGTGAAGGATCCGTCATGACCCCCCTGGCCCGCCGTGTTCTGGCCGTGTCCGTCTCGCTCGGCGTCGTCGTCGCCGGGGCCGTCGTCGCTCCGGCCGCTGCCCTCGCCGCTCCCGCTCCCGCTCCCGTCGAGGCTCCCTTCCAGGCGCCGTATTACACCGAGCTCGACGTCACCGGCGATGAGCAGGTGACCACGGCCGACCTCGAGGCCCTCGCCCCGCACCTGGGGGCGACCTCGGGCGGTGCCGGATGGACGGATGCCGCGCGCTTCGACCTCGACGACGACGGTGCCGTGACGGCATCCGACCTCGCTCTTCTCTCGGAGCGCATCATCTACGACGACGGCCCGTTCGAGATCGTCGAGGCCGACGCGGTGGCGATGCAGGCGGCGATGAACGCCGGTGTCATCACGTCGGTGTCGCTCACCCAGCAGTACCTCGACCGCATCGCGGCGTACGACAAGGTCGTTCGTCCCGCCGGTGTGCGCCCGCTCAACTCGATCATCACGACGAGCGAGGTCGCGCTGAAGGCTGCCGCGGCCGCCGACGCGATCCGGGCCGAGAAGGGCATGACCGGAATGCTCCTCGGCATCCCCGTCGCCCTGAAGGACAACTACAACACCGTCGACATGCCCACCACCGCCGGCTGCGGCTGCTGGAACGGCAACCAGACCTCGACCGACGCCACGATGGTGAAGGGTCTGCGCGCCGACGGAGCGGTCATCGTCGCCAAGGCCTCGATGGACGAGTTCGCCATCAACCTGTCGTCGCAGTGGTCGGCCTTCCAGCCCAACGGAACGGCGCTGACCGTCTCGAGCCCCTACGACACCACCCAGACCTCGGGCGGATCGAGCGGAGGCACGGGAGCCGCGATCGCGGCCAACCTCGCCGGCATCGGCTTCGGCACCGACACCGGTGGGTCGATCCGCATCCCCTCGACGTACAACCAGCTCGTGGGCGTCCGTCCGACGGTGGGCCTCGCGAGCCGCGACGGCATCGTGCCCCTCGCGCTCTCGCAGGACACGGGTGGTCCGATCGCCCGTTCGATCCAGGATGCCGCGATCGCCCTCGACGCGGTCGTCGGCGAAGACGCGGGTGACCCCGTCACCGCGCGGCAGGCCGGCAAGGTGCCGGAGACCTACACGTCGTACCTCGACAGCGGGTCGCTGAAGGACAAGAAGTTCGGGTACTTCCCCCGACTGGTGGGCACGAACACATCGACCGTTGCGGCGTTTGAGAAGGCGGTAGACGCGCTGGAAGCGAAGGGGGCGACGGTCGTCGAGCTGACCCCACCCACCGGGTTTGACGCCATCGTGGGCGAGGGCAGCGGCAGTGTTCCGGAGTTCAACCACGACCTGCAGAACTACATCAACGCGTACCTCAACCCCGCGGTGAGCGCGCGGAGCCTGCTCGCGATCTCGCAGTCGCCGAACATCGTTCCGACTCGCGCGAGCAATCCCTACGGTCAACGCGCAGCCGTGACGGAGTCGACCTACCAGGCCTGGGCTGGTCCGCAGGGGTCGCACACCCTGCAGCTCGCCAAGGGCAAGCAGATCATGACCGATTTCATGAACGAGCAGAAGCTGGATGCCGTCATCTACCCCAGCGCGAACGCCTACACCGTCGTCTCGACCGCCAACATGCGCTTCAGCCCCAACACGGGCTTGCCGGCGGTGACGGTGCCGATGGGACAGGCCCTGACAAGTGGAGGAACCGCCGGTGGAGTGAATCTGGAATTCCTCGGTCGCGACTTCTCCGAGGGGCCGCTGCTCGGCTTCGCCTACGGCTTCGAGCAGGCGACCCACGCCCGCACGACGCCCGCTCTCTACGGCCCGCTCGGCTGAGCTGCGGCGGTGGCCCCGGGCGCGAAGTCGTCCGGGGCCACCGCTCGTCGCTGTGTGACGCCGCGTTCGCGGCTCGGTAGACTCGGTGCGTTCAGGAGGGTTGTCCGAGCGGCCGATGGACCTGGTCTTGAAAACCAGTGGGCAGCAATGTCCCGTGGGTTCGAATCCCACACCCTCCGCCAAATGCGCCCTATTCGAACCCCGTCCAAACGAAAGCTTGGGCGGGGTTTTGGCGTGGCGGGCTAGGTCGTCCGCCTGCATACGAAGCAGTACCGCTGAGGGGTTCAAACCGTCCGGGCCGATGAACAGCTTCTCGAATAGCCCCTGGTTGAGGAGTCGCCGCTCGGCGGGAACGGCGGCCGCGTACTGCTCGTGTTTCGGGGGCGCGGAATGTATCGCGCTATGGTCTCGGCGGTCTATGTGCCAAGGTGGGCTAATCGCGACAACTGGGGGTGTCACCGTGCGCGAACTATACGCATGTCAACTTGATATCGAGCAAGCGGAGAACGAAGCCTCGGTCATAGAGCTGACCCGCGAGTGGGTGGCGCGTGGGAGCGGGACGACGGTTGATGAACTTCGTAGCGCCGATGACGACTTGTTGAAGACCAAGGATGGCCATCAGATTCATCAGGCGCTCGGGTCCAATGACGCGGACGCATGGACTTGCTCGTGGCGGCGCCCGGATGAAACCGAACCAAATTTGGTGTGGCGGGTACTGCTCGCCTGCGGCGCCTCTCCCGAGAACAGTCAGCACACTCGCTTCTCGATTCGGATTCGGCTTGAGCGAGCTGGAGATGAATTCAGGTTGGTGCCGCTTGGCCACAGCTTTCGTGCGCCGGCAATCGTCCGAACGCTCCTTCGCGTCCACCATGTCACCGACAGCGATGTTGTCGTGGAACCTTCCTATAGGGTCAGGCGTGCTTCAGATGTAGCGGCGCTAGTCGACATGTTGAAATCGCCCGAGAGGACCTTGCCCGTGCTCGTCGTGACTCGTGGCCCGAGCCCGGAGCACGCAGTTGACGCAGGGGAGCTCGCGCGTCAGGTGGCTGGACTCGCACACGTCGAAGTCCTCTCAACACATTTGGCATCCCTCGCGCTTACAGATGCCGTAGGCCGTGACCTCAGCGTGTGGGGCGGCGGATTGCGGCTTTACTGGCCCGGTCTCGCCCTCACAGACGACCCCCCACGCCATCGGCTCTGGACCCGCGAGCGTCTATCTCATCAGCGCAATATCCCCCAATGGTTCCTCAGCTACCTCGGCGCCCTCGGTGCGGCAACAGTGCCCGAGCACCCCGTCGTCGAGATTGCTCGAGCGGAGCGGCGGGCCCAGGCGCTCGATAGCGGGGAGCTGCCGGACTGGGTGACCGAGTACATTGAGTCGCTGGAAGAAGAAACTCGGAGCGCTCGCTCTGAGGTATCGGACTTTCACCTGCAGGTATCTGGGCTTGAAGATCAGGTGCAGGATCTCAAAGGTCAGCTTGCCGACACGCGGCAATCCTTTAACACCTACCGAGAGCATCTTGACGTTAAAGAGAAGGAAGACGTCGATCTCGAGGCGCTTGATGTTGCGGCAGCATATCGGCTCGCGAGAGAGGAAGCGCCTTCCAACGTCGTCTTTCTTCCAGAGGTGGATGACTCCGTCGCTGCATTCTCCTCCTACAAACTTCCCCGCAGGTTGTACGAGGCTCTTACTGCTGTCAACGAGGTCGCCACAGCCTGGGCAGACAACGAGTTGAGCACTGGTTTTGGAGAGTTTTTCGCCAGCCGTGGGTACGAGTACTCGAAAAGTAACCCGGCAGCTACCGCAAAAAAGACCCGAAAGAGCTACCAGCGTCGCGTCGACGGTGAGCTCATGACCATGGAGCCACACCTCAAGGTCGATCAGTCCACGAGCCCTGACCAATGCCTCCGCATCTACTGGTGGCGTGACGATTCGGCGCGGCGCCTGGTGGTGGGTCATGTTGGGCGGCACCTGCCAGACTGATCGGCAATCAGCAAGCGTCGTCGCGGCCAGCGGTGCTGAGGTTGGATGGACCCTGCGTCCCCTCTGACCACGGCCGGAGGTAGAAAGGCGCCACCTCAAACGTTCTTCGGATTCGCATGACGCTGGCATCGTTCGTAGCCACATCGTGAAGGGTTTCAGCCGCCCGGTTGATCACGCGACGCTACCCAATCAAGGAGCCGCTTCGTCTCCCATGAGGGGTTCGAAAGCCATTGCGTTGGTTCCGCCACGCGAGAAGCGGGCCCCGTGGGGTCCGCTTCTCGCGTTCTGACCGGCTGAGCGGGATGAGAACACAGTTGGGTCCACGCCGCCGGAGGCTCCGCCGGGCGCAAAGCGGACGGTGGAGGGGCGGTGGGGAGAATCCCACACCCTCCGCGACGACGAAGGCAGGCCCGCGGGGGCCCGCCTTCGTTTTTTCACCTGGCTGAGCGGCACGAGACCGTCCACACCCGAGGCTCTCGCATCGGGATCGTCATGTTCTGCGCCGCCCGGAACGCATCTCTCGGCCGCACCTGTCGGCCCGGCCGAGAGATGCGCCGGTCAGCTCACGACGAGCAATCGGGGGTCGACGCTCGTGCCGCTGATGGATGTCCATGCGCTCGTGCCCGACTCGCTGATCCACCAGGCTCCCGCCCCCGTGTTCGGGAAGAACACGTCTGCCGTGCCGTTTCCGGTCACGTCTGCGAGCTGCAGGTCTTGCAGCGGTACGTTCGCGGTGTTCGTGATGGTCCATGCGGTGTTCCCGCCGTAAGAGACCCACCACCGTCCGTCGCGTCCGTTGGCCCAGAAGACGTCGTCCTTCCCATCGCCATTGAGATCGCCGAACTTCAGTTCCGCCCCCGGCACATTGGCAGAGTTGAGGATCTGCCACCCGGTGTTCCCGCCGTACGAGACCCACCAGTCGCCGTTCGGGTGCGCGTAGAACACGTCGCTCTTGCCATCTCCGTCGAAGTCTGCGATTCGCACATCCGTTGCCGGAACACCCGTGTTCAGAATCTGCCATCCGGTGTTCCCGCTATAGGAGACCCACCATTCGGAGTTGGTGGGGTTGGCGTAGAACACGTCAGCTTTTCCATCCCCGTTGAAGTCGCCCAACTGCAACTCCTGGCCGCCGAGGCTCGGAGCGCTGTTCATGACTGTCCAGCCGCTGGTGCCGCCATAGGAGACGAGCCAGTTGCCGTTCGGTTGCGGAGCGAAGACATCGTCTTTGCCGTCGCCGTTGAAGTCGGCGAACTGGAACAGCTTCGTATCGATGTTCGCGGTGTTCAGGATTCGCCATGGGGCGGAGCCGCCGTCGGATGCCCACCACTGGCCGTTGGGGTTGCCGTAGAAGACATCTGCTTTTCCGTTGCCGTCGAAGTCCGTCGAATTTGCGGATCTCGGCAGGCCACAGCCTGCGTAGAGCGCGAAGCCGGGGTAGTCGGGGCAGACATCGAAGCTGTCTGGAACGCCATCGCCGTCGCGATCCGGCGGGGGCGGTGTCGTCGGGGTGGAGTTGCTTCCCAGCCCAGGGAAGTCCATGCTCATGGCGGATCCCCGTGAGACGTTTCTGCCGCATGAGAAGGCATTGTTGGTGACGTTCGCGCCGTTCCGTTTGAGCTCGAAGTGCAGGTGGGCGCCGAAGGAGTTTCCGGTGTTGCCGACGATTCCGATCTGCTGACCCCGAGAGACCGTCTGCCCCTGAGCGACGGGTGGTGCGTCCCTCATGTGGGCATAGAGCGTGGTGTAGCCGCTCGCATGAGTGATGACGACGTAGTTGCCATAGCTGGTGCTGCCGTAGTTGACGACTCTCAGCGTCACGGTGCCGTCGAATGCGGCAACGATGGGAGTTCCGCCGTTGCCCGCGATGTCGACGCCCTGGTGATCCGATGGCCGTCCCTCGCACCGATCTCCGACGAGCCCGGTGACGGTTCCCGATACGGGATAGATCATCGCCCCGAACTCGGCATGTGCCGGCGGTGCGCTGGCGATCTGCGTCACCACTCCGACCGCTGCGAACATCATCGCTGCCGCGAGAGTCGCGGCCCTTCTTCGAATTGTCGGGCCCATGCGTCATCCTCTTTTATCGACGAGTAGCCCTCTTTCCACGGACATGACCCTGTGGGCGGATGGCGGGAGATCGCAGCTGCAGTCACGAACCTATCGACGCGCTGTCAGGCTTCTCTGTCGGAACTTTGGGGGACATGTGACGCCGACGCCTGCTGGGTCGTGCGCACGTTCGCGCGAGATCGCCCCGCGGCCCACCTCACCCGGGCGAAACGCCCGATCCTCACGGCATTCACAGATCGCGGTCCCTAGTATTACCCCGACCTCTCGCCGATTCGTCGAGGTCGACGTGCTGCCGGGCCGGTGGCATCCGTCTCGAAAGGACCCGAGTGAGCAAGACCTCCACCCCGCGCGGTCAGCGAACCGTCGCGCGTCACGGGCGACTCACGTCGCCGGGCCCTCTGTCTCAGCTGTTCCGCGGTGTGGCGATCGCCCTCGCCGTCCTCTTGGTCTCGGGCGGCGCCGTCCTCGCTTACGCCGCGGTCGACCTCACCCAGAGCTTCACCGCCGACGCGGTCGAGCTGAAGGGCCAGCCGGCCGTTCCGCCGGACCTCGGAGAGCTCAAGGGCGGCGTGAACATGCTCCTCGTCGGTACCGACGAATGCGAGCCGAGCTTCGCCCAGCTCTTCGGCGACCGTTGCACCGGCGCCGACTCCGAGGGCAGCCTCAACGACGTCAACATGCTCGTGCACATCTCTGACGCGCCTCGCCGCGTCACGGTCATCTCGTTCCCTCGCGACCTCATGGTGCCGATCCCCTCGTGCACCGACAAGGACGGCAACGAGACCTCCGCGATGAGCAAGCAGCAGATCAACTCCGCGTTCTCGTACGGCGGACTCTCGTGCGTCGTGCAGACCGTCTCTGAGCTGAGCGGTCTCGAGATCCCCTTCGCCGCGAAGGTGAGCTTCGGCGGCGTCATCAACATCACCGATGCGATCGGCGGCGTCGACGTCTGCATCGCCAACGGCATCAAGGACCGCTACACCGGCATCGACTGGCCCGCCGGCATGCGCACGGTGCAGGGCCTCGACGCTCTGCAGTTCCTCCGTACCCGGCACGGTGTCGGCGACGGCGGCGACCTGGGCCGCATCTCGAACCAGCAGCAGTACATGTCGCGTCTGGCGAACAAGCTCAAGAGCCAGGACGTGCTGTCGAACCCCGCGACGCTCTACAAGCTCGCCTCGACCGCGCTGCGCAACGTCGACCCCTCGACCTCGCTGACGAACCCGCTGACGCTCGTGCAGATCGCCTCCGCGGTCAAGGACGTGCCGTTCAACGAGATCGTGTTCATCCAGTACCCGACGTACACCGACCCCTCCAACCCCAACCGCGTCGTGCCCGACCGCACCGACGCCGACACGCTGTGGGCGGCTCTCTCGGCGAATCAGCCCCTCGAGCTGTCGGGCAATCTCAGCGACGGCAACGGCGTGGTCGTGGACAAGAATGCGACGCCGGCTCCCACCCAGACGCCCGCCCCGGTCGAGACCGCCAGCCCGACGCCGACCGCGACCTCTCAGGCCTCGCCCGCGCCCACGTCGGACGCGATCCAGCTGCCGAGCGGCATCGCCGGACAGACCGCCGCGCAGTCCACCTGCTCGAACGGAAACGTCCGCGGCTGAGTCTCGCCGCCCGGCATCTCGAACGTGGTTCGAATGCCGGGCGGCATCCGGTTAGTATGGACCGGTGTGCTCGCGCCGTCAGGCGCCGATCACTTGGAGACGTCGCATAGTCAGGCCTAGTGCACCACCCTGCTAAGGTGGAGTCCCCGTAAGGGGACCGAGGGTTCAAATCCCTCCGTCTCCGCAGAAAAAGCCCCGGCGCGCCGGGGCTTTTCTCGTTCCTGTCGTCCGCCCTGTCTGCCAAAGGGCGCGTCGGTCGAATGCAGGTACGGGCTCAGCCGGGGCAGCGGCGACGAGTTCCATCGCGCTCGCGTGCACGACGGCCGAGGCCACCTCTCCCCGCTTTCCGCAATGGGCTCGGCGGACGACGGATGCCGTGGCATCCCACCTCGAGAAGCCTGACGGTCAGACCGCCCCGGGGCATCACCGTCGAGCGGAGCCGTTCAGGCGCCTCCGAACCTCTCCGTTCGCACGTAGGGCGGGATCATGTCCGGCGTCGATGAGCCACCTCGCGACGGCCTCGACGAAGGGGGTCGGGCCGCAGACGTAGATGCGCGGCCGCTCGTGTGGGGAAAACGCGGCGCTGCGCAGGCTTTCGGGTGTCACTCGGCCGGGCGGTACCGACGACCCGGTCGGCGCGCGACGGGTGTAGACCATGTCCCGACGGAAGCGCTCGTCGGCGAGGGCGGTCAGCTCGTCCGCGAAGAACACGTCTCCGGGAGAACGCACCGAGTACAGCAGGCGGAACGGTGCGGGGTCGTTGCTCATCGCGTGCGAAGAAGCCATCGCGAAAAGGGGGACGACCCCCGAGCCGCCTGCGATCAGTTGCACGGGCGCGGGGTCGTCCGACGGTGTCCACACGAAGAACGCCCCCAGCGGACCGTGCACCTCGATCTGGTCTCCGGGGCGCAGATCGTGGACGAGGAACGGCGAGACCTCGCCGTCGGGTACCTCGTCAACGGCGAGGAGGAGCCGCGTGCCCGCGCCCGACGAGGCGAGCGAGTACGCCCGCGACGCCTGGTAGCCGTCGGGGGCGGTGAGGCGGACGTCGATGTGAGCGCCCGCGTCGTTGCCGGGCCAGGTGGGCACGTCGAGCTCGATGCGGCGCGCCGTCGGCGTCTCGGGGCGCGAGTCGACGACGGTCGCGACGTGCCAGGCGGGGGAGCGGCGGGTCACCCGTACCGCTCTTCCCGCCACGGGTCGCCGTGCGAGTGGTACCCGTTCTGCTCCCAGAACCCGGGTCTGTCGCTCGGCATCGTGACGAGCCCCTGCACCCACTTCGCGCTCTTCCAGAAGTACAGGTGGGGCACGAGCAACCGTGCGGGTCCCCCGTGCTCGGGGGTGAGGGGTGCCCCGTCGGCTTCGAAGGCGATCCAGCTCTTGCCGCCGAGCAGGTCGTCGAGCGCGATGTTCGTCGTGTAGCCGCCGAAGGAGTGCACCATCGCGTAGCGGTGCGAGGTCTCGACCTCGGCGAAGAGGCGGTCGAGGGAGACGCCCCGCCAGGGCATGTCAAGTTTGGTCCAATGCGTGACGCAGTGGATGTCGACGGTGATGTCCTCCACCCCGAGCGCCTCGAGTTCGGCGCGGGTCCAGCGGTGCACACCGTTCTCGGTACCGATCGCGAACTCCCACGTCTCGTCGGCGACGACGGGGGTCGGGCCGGCCGAGAGCACGGGCCAGTCGCCGACGAGCGTCTGCCCGGGCGGAAGCCGCGGATCGCGCTCCCGTCGCCGGCCCGAGAACCCTCGCGTGATGAACGACATACGACCCCCTGCTGCTTGTGTTGGCCTCACCCTAACCACGGGCGTGCGCGGAACACAGCGCCTGGACAGGAGGAGAATCGGCGAGCGGGGGACCTGACGCCGCGGAATGTCCTCCGCTGGCACCATCCCCTCGCGCGAAGCGACCCCGCGCGCCACCCCCGTCGAGGCGGTGCCCCCGCCCGATAGGGTCGTGCCTGCGGTGCGCGTGCGCCGTAGCCCTCGCACCCCCGGGAGAAGCGCATGTCGGTCGGTCTGCTCGCCGTTGTGGATGACATCCTCAGCGCCGCCATGCGCGCGAGCGCGAAGACGGCCGGCGTCGTGATCGACGATGCCGCCGTGACCCCGCAGTACGTGCAGGGGCTCACCCCCGCGCGTGAGCTGCCCGTGGTCTGGAAGATCGCGCTCGGCAGCATCATCAACAAGTACGTGATCATCATCCCGATCGCGCTGCTGCTCACCGCGTTCGCGCCGTGGGTGCTGCCGTATCTGCTCATCATCGGCGGCGGCTTCCTCTGCTTCGAGGGTGCCGAGAAGGTGCTCGAGTGGTTCGGCGTGAGCCACGGCGAGCACGGCGCCGACGAACCGCGCGACGAGAAGAAGCTCGTCCTCGGGGCCGTCCGCACCGACCTCATCCTCAGCACCGAGATCATGCTCATCGCCCTGTCGAGTCTCGACCCCGACTTCGGCATCTGGATGACGCTGGGGGCCCTGCTGGTCATCGGCCTGGCCATGACGGTGGTCGTCTACGGTGCGGTCGCGCTGCTGGTCAAGATCGACGACATCGGTCTGCGGTTCATGAAGAGCCCGTCGCGCGGGGTCCGTCGCTTCGGCGCCCGGGTCGTGGCATCCATGCCCGCGGTCTTCCGCGTGATCAGCGTCATCGGCACCGTCGCGATGCTGTGGGTCGGTGGGCACCTCGTGCTGCAGAACCTCGCCGAGACGCTGTGGTCGGGGCCCTACGACGTGGTCCATCTCGTCACGCACGCGATCGAGGCCGCCGGGCCCGTGATCGTATGGATCGTCGAGACCGCGATGTCGGCCGTCTTCGGCCTCGTCCTCGGCCTCGTGATCGTCGGCGTGGTGACTGTCATCTCGCGACTGACGCGACGCGGGGCCGCCGCGCACTGACGACGCGACGGCGGACGCGTCGTCGACCCGGCGCGGCGGTAGCCGACGAAATACGAGCTCACGACGGGTCGCTCCCGCGTCGAGATCACCGGCTCCTCGCGACGCGACTCGAGAGCGCGGGTCATGTCACGCGTTCGTGGTCGACTCGCGGTCTCGCCGCGGCGGACGACCGCGTCAGTCGAGTCGCGAGTGCTCGCCGAGGCGGTGCCACGCGCGGTTGTGATAGACCAGCGCCGCCCCCGGCTCGCCCGGCTCGAGGTCGCGCTCGACGTCGACCTGCAGGGCTTGAGCGGCGATGACCGTGGAGCCGCCGGCATCCATCCGGCTGACGATCTTGCATCGCAGCCAGGCGCGCACGCCGTGGTACACGGGTTCGCCGGTGGCCAGGCGCGACCAGGTGGAGGTGTCGGCGAAGCGGTCGAGGCCGCTGGTGGCTCCCGCGCGGGCGAGCGAGATGTCCTCGGCGTCGAGCAAGTGCACGACGATGGTGTCCGCGGCGATGATCGTCGGCGTCGCCGACGACAGGGCCGACACCGAGAAGATGAGCAGGGGCGGGTCAGTGCTCACCGACGACACCGATGAGGCGGTGAGGGCGACGGGGCCGTTCTCGCCGTACGCGGTGATGACGGCGATGCCGCCGGGGTGACCGCGGAAGGCCCTCTTGAAGTCGTCCGCCGAGACCGAGGTGCCGATGGCGGGGGTGCCCTCGGGGGCGCCGTGCGGAAGCGAAGTCATGTCTACGACGGTAAGCGCTTCTACCGGGGACCGGTCCTTCGGACGCAACACGGCGAAACGCTATCAGCGATCACGCGGAGGGATCGCGTCACGGTGTGAGGCTTCACATTTATCAATCCGTGATCTTCGGTGCGAGGTAATTGCTTGACACATCTCGTTCTGTGAGCGCTAACATTCACACACGGCCCACCCGAGGGGCTGCATCACATGACCGGCATCGGAGCCGGCGAAACGAGGAGGTTTCATCATGAAGGCGAACAAGATCATCGCGGGCATCGCGCTCGTCGGCGCGATCGCGTTCACGGCCACCGGCTGCGCCGGTGCGGGCGGCGGCGGAAACGCCGGCGGCGGAAGCGGCGACAAGATCACGGTCGGCTTCGCCCAGACCGGTTCCGAGAGCGGATGGCGCAGCGCCAACACCGAGTCGATGAAGGAGGCGTTCAGCGAGGCCAACGGCTTCAACCTCGTCTTCAACGCCGCCGACAACAAGCCCGAGGCGCAGATCGCCGCCGTCCGCAGCTTCATCAACCAGGGTGTCGACGCCATCGTGCTCGCCCCCATCGTGAGCGACGGCTGGGACGACGTCCTCAAAGAGGCGAAGGATGCCAACATCCCCGTCATCCTCGAAGACCGTACGGTCTCGGCATCCGACGACCTCTACGCGAGCTGGATCGGCCTCGACTTCAAGCAGGAGGGCGAGACCGCGGGCAAGTGGGTCGCCGACAACTTCGGCAAGACGCCCACCAACCTCGTCGTTCTCGAGGGCACCACGGGTTCGTCCGCCGCGACCGACCGCGCCACCGGCTTCAACGACGCGATCAAGGGCACCGACATCAAGGTCCTCGACTCGCAGACCGGTAACTTCACCCGCGCCGACGGCAAGACCGTCATGGAGGGCTTCCTGCAGAAGTACGGCTCGCAGATCAACCTGCTCTTCGCCCACAACGACGACATGGGCCTCGGCGCCCTCGAGGCGATCAAGGCGGCCGGTCTCAAGCCCGGCACCGACATCAAGATCGTCACCATCGACGCGGTGAAGGACGGCATGACCGCCCTCTCCAACGGCGAGTTCAACTACATCGTCGAGTGCAACCCGCTCCTCGGCGAGAAGACCGCCGAGGTCGTGAAGAAGGTCGTGGCCGGCGAGTCCGTCGACAAGAGCTACATCGTCGAGGACCAGGCGTTCGACCAGGAGCAGGCCAAGAAGGTCCTGGACAGCCGCCCCTACTGATCCGCAGGGATCTGTCGTCGACTCCCCTCGACGACACCCCGGCATCGACGGAACATCCTCCCCGGCGTGCGGGGTCGGTATCCACCGGCCCCGCACGCTCCCGATCCGAGAAAGCGATCGACAATGACAATCGAACGGGTCGCCGTGCAGACAGCCGAACGGGCAGCCGTGGTCGCGATGCGCGGCATCAGCATCCAGTTCCCCGGGGTGAAGGCGCTCGACGGCGTGGACTTCACCCTCTACGCCGGCGAAGTGCACTCCCTCATGGGAGAGAACGGCGCCGGAAAGTCCACCCTCATCAAGGCCCTGACCGGCGTGTACGGGATCGACGAAGGCGTCATCCGCGTCGGCGGGACCGAGCGTCAGTTCCGCGCCACCGCCGACGCCCAGGCCGCGGGCATCGCCACCGTCTATCAAGAGGTCAACCTCTGCCAGAACCTCACCGTCGGTGAGAACGTCATGCTCGGCAACGAGATCCGTCGCGCCGGCATGGTCGACTGGAAGGCCACGCACGCCGCGGCCGCCACCTACCTCGCCGAGCTGGGCGTGCACATCGATACCCGATCGATCCTGGCCAGCCACTCGATCGCCGTGCAGCAGCTTGTCGCGATCAGCCGCGCCATGGTCGTCGACACCAAGGTCCTCGTACTCGACGAGCCCACCTCGAGCCTCGACCGCGGTGAGGTCGAGCAGCTGTTCGGCGTCATCCGGGATCTGCGCGACCGCGGCGTGGCCATCCTCTTCGTCTCGCACTTCCTCGACCAGATCTACGAGATCTCCGACCGTCTCACGGTGCTGCGCAACGGCACCCTGGTGGGGGAGTACCCCGTCGCCGAACTCGGCCGCGAGCAGCTCGTCGCGAAGATGATCGGCCGCGAGCTCGGTGAGCTCGATGCGATCTCCGCCAGTGCCGAGAGACCGATCGACCGCACCGGAACCCCGGTGCTGCGCACTCTGTCGCTCGGGCGCAAGAACGCCCTCGAGCCGGTCGACCTCGACGTCTACCCGGGCGAGGTCGTGGGGCTGGCCGGGCTCCTGGGCTCCGGCCGCACCGAACTCGCCCGCCTGATCGCCGGCGCCGATCGGCCCGACGACGGCACCGTGCAGGTGTCCGGCTCGGGCGCGCGCACCGGGTCGCCCCGTCACGCTCTCGACCGCGGCATCGCGTTCTCGTCCGAGGACCGCCGTGCAGAGGGCATCGTCGGCGACCTGACCGTCGCCGAGAACATCGTGCTCGGCATCCAGGCCCGCCGGGGAGCGCTGCGCAAGATCAGCGCGGCCGAGAAGCAGGCGGTCGTCGAGGAGTACATCACCGCCCTCGGCGTGCGCCCGGCCGATCCCAACGCCCTCATCCGAAACCTCTCGGGCGGCAACCAGCAGAAGGTGCTGCTGGCACGATGGCTCGCCACCGCCCCCGAATTGCTCATCCTCGACGAACCCACCCGCGGCATCGACGTCGGTGCGAAGGCCGATATCCAACGCAAGGTCGCCGAGCTCGCCGAGAAGGGCCTCGCGGTCATCTTCATCTCGTCCGAACTCGAAGAGGTCCTGCGCCTCGCGCAGCGCGTGGCCGTGTTGCGCGACCGTCGTAAGATCGGCGAACTGGCCACCCGAGACGTCGACCTCGACGCCCTCGTGGCCTACATCGCCGAGGGGCAATCCGAGTCGGCGACCGCCGAAACGCCGCACGCCGCACCCGAGACACCGTCGTCCGATCGGGAGAAGATCGCATGAAGAAATTCCTCACCCACCGCCTCGTGTGGCCGATCGCGGCTCTGCTCGCGCTCATCGCCATCAACACGATCTCGCGGCCGTCCTTCCTGAGCATCACGGTGCAGAACGGTCAGTTCTACGGGTCGCTGATCGACATCCTGCGCAACAGCGCGCCCCTCATGCTCGTCGCCCTCGGGATGACCCTGGTCATCGCCACTCGCGGCATCGACCTCTCGGTCGGCGCGATCATGGCCGTCTCGGGGGCCGTCGCGCTCACCGTCATCGAGGCCTCGCCCGACCCCGGCAACCTCGGGGTGGTCTTCACCGCGATCGCCGCAGCGGTCGGCGTCGCCCTGATCCTCGGTGTCTGGAACGGCTTCCTCGTCTCGGTGCTCGGCATCCAGCCGATCATCGCGACACTGGTGCTCATGCTCGCCGGACGCGGGGTCGCCCTGCTCATCACGGGCGGCTTCATCACCACGATCAACAGCGATCCCTACAAGTTCATCGCCGGCGGGTACGTCTTCGGCCTCCCCTTCGCGTTCTTCGTCGCGATCTTCGCGGTGATCGTCGTCGGCATCCTCGAACGGCGAACGGCCCTCGGCATGCTGACCGAGGCGGTCGGCATCAACCCCGAGGCCAGCCGCCTGGCGGGTGTCCGCTCGCGCGGCATCATCTGGGGGGCCTACATCGCCAGCGGCGCCCTCGCGGGCATCGCGGGCATCCTCTACAGCTCGAACATCATGGCCGCCGACGCCAACGCCGCCGGTCTCTACATCGAACTGGATGCCATCCTCGCGGTCGTTCTGGGCGGTACCTCGCTCGCGGGGGGAAAGTTCAGCCTCGCCGGCACCGTCGTGGGCGTCTTCACCATCCAGACGCTGAAGAGCACCATCACCTTCCTCGGTGTTCCGCCCGCGGTCAGCCCCGTGTTCATGGCCGCGGCGGTACTCATCGTGGTGCTGCTGCAGTCGAAGCGCTTCCGTGCCTACTTCCACACGGCCGGGCGCAGCGCGCTCCGTCCGATCACCCGACGTCCTGACGCAAAGGTGCTGTCCTGATGGCCACTCTCACCGAAGAACGACGCTCGACGTCGTCGCCCGCGGTCTCGTACCGTCGCTTCCTCAGCCGTCACATCTCGTGGGTGCCCGTCTTCGCCGCGGTCGTCATCCTCGTCGTGATGATCGCCGGGGCCATGTGGTACTTCCCGAACTTCCAGCTGAACCGCATCATGTCGTCGATCCTGCTCGACAACGCCTACCTGCTCGTGCTCGCGGTGGGCATGACGTTCGTCATCCTCACCGGCGGCATCGATCTGTCGGTGGGAGCCGTGATGGCGTTCACCGGCATCCTGTGCGCGAAGATGCTCGGCGACGGCGTCCCGGTCGCGGTCGCCATCCCCGCGATGGTGCTTATCGGCGCGGCG
This sequence comes from Microbacterium sp. SORGH_AS_0421, assembly GCF_030818635.1. Taxonomy (NCBI): domain Bacteria; kingdom Bacillati; phylum Actinomycetota; class Actinomycetes; order Micrococcales; family Microbacteriaceae; genus Microbacterium; species Microbacterium sp. SORGH_AS_0421. The sequence goes on along the minus strand of NZ_JAUTAO010000001.1, from coordinate 615,119 downwards.
ATAGGCCTGCTGATCGGCGTGCTGGTGCAGTTCTTCGACGTGCAGCCCTTCATCGCGTCGCTGATCGGGATGTTCCTCGCTCGCGGCCTGGCCTTCGTCGTCAGCCTCGAATCGATCAAGGTCGACAACGAAGGGCTGCTGTGGCTGCAGTCGACGCGCTTCTCGTTCGCGGGCTGGTACATCACCCCGACCGGCATCATCGCGCTGCTGACCGTCGCGCTCGCCGCGTTCGTCCTGCGCTACACGCGTTTCGGACGCACGGTCTACGCGGTGGGCGGCAACGAGCAGTCGGCTCGCCTGATGGGCCTTCCCGTCGTCCGTGCCAAGCTGTCGGTCTACGTCATCAGCGGTGTGTGCGCGGGCCTGGCCGGTATCGTCCTGACCGCGTACTCGGGCGCCGGCTACCCCCTGAACGGCGTAGGCACCGAGCTGGACACCATCGCCGCGGTGGTCATCGGCGGCACGCTGCTGACCGGAGGCAGCGGGTTCGTCCTCGGCTCGATGATCGGCGTCTTCGTCTACGGGCTGATCCGCACGATCATCTCTTTCTCGGGAGCAGAACAGTCCTGGACGCGCATCACCGTGGGCGCCCTGCTGCTGCTGTTCGTGGTCGTGCAGCGCGTGATCGTGTCGCGCTCCGCCCTGAGTCGTTGACTTCCGGCCGGGGCGGCGCGGAACACGCTCCGCCTCGGTGTTAGCGCTCTCGCCCCGACGCGGGCATGATTGACCCCATGCCCGCCGCCGTCGCCCCGCCCCTTCTCGAGGTGCGCGGGGCGTCGGTGCGTTTCGGCGTCGAGTCGGCGCTCTCGGGCGTCGACTTCCGGCTGCAGGCCGGCGAGGTCCACTCGCTCATGGGCGAGAACGGTGCCGGCAAGTCGACGCTGATCAAGGCGATCACCGGAGCCCTCCGCCTCGACAGCGGCCAGATCCTCATCGAGGGCGCGCCCGTGCGACTGTCGTCCCCCGCCGAGGCGCAGGCGGCCGGCATCTCGACGGTCTACCAGGAGATCGATCTCCTCCCCAATCTCACGGTGGCCGAGAACATCTCCCTCGGCCGCGAGCCCCGCAAGTGGGGCATGATCGACCACGCCGCGATGCGTCGTCGGGCCACATCCGCCCTGGCGTCTCTGGGTGTCGAGGTGGATCCGGCCTCGATCCTGTCGTCGCATCCGCTGGCGATCCAGCAACTCGTCGCCATCGCTCGCGCGGTCTCGGTCGACGTCAAGGTGCTCGTCCTCGACGAGCCGACCTCGAGCCTCGACGCCGACGAGGTCGCCGAGCTCTTCCGGGTCATCCGCGAGCTGAAGGACACCGGCATCGCGGTCGTGTTCGTCTCGCACTTCCTCGACCAGGTCTACGAGATCTGCGACCGCGTCACGGTCCTGCGTGGGGGCCACCTCGTCGGTGAGTACGCCACGAGGGAGCTGTTGCGCATCGATCTCGTGGAGAAGATGCTCGGTGCCGCCGCGGACGTTCTCGCGCCCCTCGGCCAGCGCACCGTCGATGACAGCGAGGGTCCCGCTGTCGTCAGCGCGCGCGGCCTGAGTGCCGGCTCCCGACTGCGCGAGGCCGATCTCGATCTCGCCGAGGGGGAGGTGATCGGGGTCGCGGGTCTTCTCGGTTCCGGCCGAAGCGAGCTGGCCCGGGCGCTGACCGGCGTGGACCAGCCGGGATCGGGCGAGGTGCTCGTCGATGGTGTGTCGGCGCGATTCCGTTCGCCGCGTGAGGCCATGAGTCGCCGGATCGCCTATTCGTCCGAGAACCGTCGCACCGAGGGCGTCATCGGCGACCTGAGCGTCCTCGACAACATCAGCCTCGCGCTGCAGGCTCAGCGCGGAGTGCTGCGGAGAATGAGCACGGCGCGGCGTCGCGAACTGGCCACCAGCTGGGTCGAGGCTCTGCACATCCGCCCCGCCGACATCGATCGCCCGGTCTCGACGCTGTCGGGCGGCAACCAGCAGAAAGTGCTTCTCGCGCGCCTGCTCGCTCTCTCACCCCGCGTGATCGTCCTGGACGAGCCCACGCGGGGCATCGACGTGGGCGCCAAGGCGGAGATCCAGCGGCTCGTCGGTGAGCTGTCCGACAACGGGCTCTCGATCATCTACATCTCGGCCGAGCTCGACGAGGTGCTGCGCGTGGCGCACTTGGTGGCGGTCATGCGAGACGGAGTCCTCGCGCAGATCGTCCCCGCCGTCGATCTCACCCCCGATGCCCTCCTGGCTCTCGTGGCGGGGCACGAGAGTCCCGGTGAGGCGGTCCATGGCTGACGACAAAGCGGCGCGTACGGCGAACATCTTCGATGTGGCCCGCCTGGCGGGCGTCTCGCATCAGACGGTCTCGCGCGTCCTGAACAACATGCCGAACGTGCGCCCGGCCACGCGCGCGCGAGTCGAGCAGGCCATCGCGCAGCTGCGGTACAGCCCGTCGCCGGCCGCCCGGGCCCTCGTCACGCGCCGGACCCGAACCATCGGCCTCGTCACCCCGGGCAGCGTCGACTACGGCCCCTCGTCGATCGCGATGAACTTCAACTTCGCGGCCCGCGCCGCGCGGTACAACGTCGACGCCATCAGCTCCCCGCAGGGCGACGCCGTGGCGGTGAGAGCGGCCATCGACGGGCTCTTGAAGCAGCGAGTGGATGCCATCGTGCTCATCGTCGTGGACACCGAGGTGCTGGCATCCGTGCAGGCCCTCGACCTCGACATCCCGGTCGTGGCGTCGGCGACGACGAGTCGGCCGCACCCGCGCCTGGTCGCCATCGACCAGTACCGAGCGGCCCGGAGCGCGGTACGACACCTGCGCGAGGCGGGCTACGGCCCGATCCGCCACATCGCCGGCCCCGCTCGAAACCCCGACGCCGTCGAGCGCATCCGCGGGTGGCGCGAAGAGCTCGCGTCCTCGCGCAGCGAGTCGATGGACCTCGTGCACGGGGACTGGTCGGCCGAGAGCGGATACCGCATCGCCGGTGAGGCCGACATCGCCCCGGGCGAGGGCATCTTCGTCGCCAACGACCACATGGCGATCGGCGTGCTCTCGGCTCTGCGCGAGCGTGGGCTGCGCGTGCCGGAGGACGTCGGTGTCGTCGGCATCGACGATGTCCCGGAGGCGGCATTCCTCTACCCGTCCCTGACGACGGTGCGGCAGGACTTCGCGGCCCTCGGAGAGATCCTCATGCAGAAGGTGCTGCTGGCCGTCGAAGACCCCGACACCGTGAGCGAGAGCACCCCCCTTCCCACGCGACTCATCGTGCGCGACTCGGCGCCGACCGTACGTCCCACCGGCTCGCGTCGCTCGCGCTGATCGCGCCGACGCGTCCCGCGGGCGCGGATGCTCGAGCGATCGATGGGCCAGAGGGAGGTCTCGGCCGCGAAACGCGAGGCCGTGACATCGCTCCCACGGCCGGCGGGTGAGGCTGTTGACGTAACCATGCTGGTCATCGCGTGGTGTGAGCGCTAACATGCGAAGGGCCGTCGAAGACGACGGTTCCTGCAATGACGCACCCCGAGAGGACCCCCCGTGACCCCTCACGATCGATTGGCGACCCCGCGCCGCCGTTCCCGTTGGACGCTCGCCGTCCCGGTCATCGCCGCCCTGGTCGCGGCACCCCTCACCGTCCCCGCCATGGCCGGCGCGGTCGCCGCCGACGCGAGCCTCGTGGTGGCATACCCCCTCGACGAGACCACCGGCACCGTCGCCCACGACGCATCCGGCAACGGACGCGACGCCGCCTTCGAGGGCGGGCCGACGCTCACGGGCGCCGACGGCGTCCGTCTCGACGGCGACGACGATGACATCAAGCTGCCCGATGGCATCCTCGAGGGGCTCGATTCGATCACGGTCAGCACCGACGTCATCGTGCGCCCCGAGCAGAGCGGCAACTACTTCATCTGGGGCCTCGGCAATACCAAGGACTGGTACGGCAACGGCTACCTCTTCGCCACGGGCAATCCCGCGCGCACGGGAATCGCCCTGGGCAACTGGGAGACCGAGCAGAAGGCCGAGAGCGCCGATGCCCTCGAGCGCGGCGTCTGGAAGACGCTGACGTACACGCTCGATGCGGGGTCGAAGACGTCGCGTATGTACATCGACGGCGTGCAGATCGCCGAGAACAGCAACACCACCACGCTCCCGAGCATGATCGGCGGCGGTGCCACGACCGCGAACTACCTCGGTCGCTCCACCTACACCGCCGACAAGCGCCTGGCCGGAAGCCTCCGCGACTTCCGTATCTACGACCGCGCCCTCTCCGCCGCCGAGGTCAAAGCCCTCGTGAAGACGCCCGAAGACGGCGCAGCCGTGCAGTCGGCGCTCGGCGCACTGACGGTGACGAACGTCGACGACGTCCGCGGCAACCTCACCCTCCCCGGGTCGTCGCAGGGGCTCCCGGTCACCTGGACGACCTCGGACGCGAAGATCGTCACCGCCGACGGCGTCGTCACGCGCCCCGCGGACGACGCGACCGTGACGCTCACGGCATCCGTCACGAAGAACGCCGTCACCCAGACGCGCGACTTCTCCGCGACCGTCCGTAAGGCGGCGCAGATCGGGCCGTTCGAGGGGTACACCTTCGCGTACTTCACGGGCAACTCCGTCGCGGGCGAGAACATCTACTTCGCCGCCAGCAACGGAAACAACGCCCTGTCCTGGACCGAGCTCAACAACGGGCAGCCGACGCTCACCTCGACGTTCGGCGAGAAGGGCCTGCGCGATCCGTTCCTCATCCGCTCTCCGGAGGGCGACACGTTCTACCTGATCGCCACCGACCTCTCGATCGGCCGCGACGGAAACTGGGATCGCGCGCAGCGCACGGGGTCGAAGTACCTCGAGGTGTGGGAGTCGCACGACCTCGTCACCTGGAGCCCCCAGCGCCACGTCAAGGTCTCGCCGGACACGGCGGGGAACACGTGGGCGCCCGAGGCGTACTGGGATGAATCGCTGGGTGAGTACGTCGTCTTCTGGGCATCGAAGCTCTACCCCGAGAGCGACCCGAACCACACCTCGAACGTCGCCAACAGCATGCTGTACGCCACCACCCGCGACTTCGTCACCTTCAGCGACACCAAGGTCTGGCAGGGCGGTATGTCGCGGATCGACTCCACCGTCATCAAGGCCGACGGGGTCTACCAGCGCTTCACGAAGGATGAGGGCGCGGGCACCACCGGCTGCAGCGACATCATCCAGGAGAGCTCGTCGGTGCTGACGGCACCGCTCGACCAGTGGAAGCCCGTCACCTCGTGCATCGGTAAGAACGCGGGTACCGGCGCCGTCGAGGGGCCGAGCATCTTCAAGTCGAACCCCGGCGACGTCAATGGCGACAAGTACTACCTGTTCGTCGACGAGTACGGCGGACGCGGCTACATCCCGCTCGCGACCACCGACATCGCCAACCCGGACTGGCAGGTCCCGGCGTCGTACCGTCTGCCCGGCAGCCCGCGGCACGGCACCGTCATGCCCGTCACCCAGGCCGAGCTCACGGCGCTGCGTGCGAACCTTCCGCAGCCGCTCGCGGCCAACGAGAAGGGCGAGCTCCTGCGCTACGACTTCACCGACGGCTCCGGCTCGACCCTGCACGACCGCTCCGGTGCGGGGCGCGATGCGCAGATCAAGGGCAATGCCGTCTGGGATGACGCCGCCCTCACCTTCGACGGGACCGACGACTACGTCGATCTCCCCGACGACGTGCTGGCGGGGACGACCGACATCACGGTCCAGGCGGAGATGCGCGTCGACGCGGCGCAGAAGAACCCGTACTTCCTGTACGCGTTCGGCAACACCGCTCAGGACGGCACTGGCAACGGGTATCTGTTCGCAACGGGCGACAACCAGTTCCGCGGAGCGCTCACGACGGGCAACTGGTCGGGGGAGCAGAACGCGCAATCGGCGTCGGCTCTGCCGCGCGACCGGTGGGTGAACGTGACCTATACGCTCAGCGGCTCGACGGCACGTCTCTACCTCGACGGCCAGCAGGTCGCCGAGAACACCAACGTCACGGTGCGCCCCGGCGATATCGGCGGCGGTCGTACCCTCGCCAACTACATCGGGAAGTCGGTCTACAACGCCGACAACCTGCTCCGCGGCCAGGTGCGCGAGTTCGCGCTCTACAACCGCGCGCTGTCGGCCGACGAGATCGTCGCGCAGTCGGGCAACGGATCGATCCTCGGGGCGGTGAGCCTTCAGGACCCCAGCGTGCTGAAGGTCGCGCCGATGGTCGACGCCGACACCCGGACGGTGACGTTCCCGGTCAAGCCCGGCACCGACCTGACCACGTTGCGCCCGACCTTCGCCACCGCGACGGGAACGACCGCGACCCCGGCGTCGGGGACGCTGCGCAACCTCAGCTCACCGGTGACGGTCACGCTCAAGACGTCCGGCCAGGCCGACACGGCGTGGACGCTGACGGCCGTCGAGATGAAGAGCCCGGTCCTGCCGGGGCTGTACGCCGATCCGAACATCGCGGTGTTCGGTGACACGTATTACATCTACGCGACGACCGACGGTACCCCTGGCTGGGGCGGCAACACCTTCTACGTCTGGAAGTCCAAGAACCTCGTGGACTGGACGCGGTCGGACAAGCCGTTCCTGACCCTCGACGGCGCCGCGGGCAATGTCCCGTGGGCCACCGGCAACGCGTGGGCTCCGACGATCATCGAGAAGGGCGGGAAGTACTACTTCTACTTCAGCGGTCACGAGCCCACCGACAACCGCAAGGAGATCGGCGTCGCCGTGGCAGACAGCCCCGAGGGGCCGTTCACCGCGGAGTCGCGGCCGATGATCACCAACGCCGAGAGCGTCAACAGCGGTCAGGCGATCGACCCCGCGGCGTTCAAGGACCCCCGGACGGGCAAGTTCTACCTGTTCTGGGGCAACGGCCGGCCGGTCTACGGAGAGCTGTCCGACGACATGAAGAGCATCAAGGCGGGAACGATCAAGCCGATCAGCGGCCTGCCCGACTTCCGGGAGGGGCTCTTCATGAACTTCCGGGACGGCACGTACCACCTGACGTACTCGATCGACGACACCGGGTCGCCCGACTACCGCGTCGGCTACGCCACGTCGACGAGCATCGACGGACCGTGGACCTACCGCGGCATCCTGCTGCAGAAGGACCCCTCGCAGGGGATCCTCGGACCTGCGCACAGCTCGATCATCAACGTGCCGGGAACCGACGAGTGGTACATCGCGTACCACCGCTTCGCGATCCCCGGAGGGGGCGGAACCAACCGCGAGACGACGATCGACCGGGTCCCGATCGGTGCCGACGGGCTGTTCCAGACCGTGAAGCCGACGCTGACCAGCGTCGCTGCGCGCGAGGTTCCCACCGAGCCGAACCCCGAGCCGAGCCCGTCGCCGAGCGGCCCGCCCACGGCGAGCCCGTCTCCCACGCCGCCTCCAACCGGTACGCCCACGGCCCAGCCGACCGCCTCGCCGACGACACCGCCCCCGACGGCTCCGGCGGCCCCCTCGGTCTCGGTATCGGCGTCGACGGTCGAGCGCGGTGGCACGGTACGGGTCACGGTCACGGGCCTCGGAGCCGGTGAGCAGATCACCGCCGAGCTGCGCAGCACGCCGATCCGCATCGCCGGGATCCCCGTCGCCGATGCGGCGGGCCGGGTCAGCTTCGACGTTCGCATCCCCGCGGACCTCGAGGCGGGCGCGCACTCGATCGTGGTGTTCGCGGCGGACGGCTCGGTGATCCAGCGAGTGCCGATCACGGTCGTCCCGCGGGGTCAGCTCGCCGCGACCGGCGCGCAGGGTCCGTTGGGCGCATCGCTGCTCGCGGTCTTCCTCCTGGTCGGGGGAGCGTCGGTCTGGGCGATGCGTCGACCGCGGCGCACGGTGTCGTAAGCGCCCGAGAGGGACGACGAGAAGGGGTCCGGATGCCGCGGCATCCGGGCCCCTTCTCGTGTTTCGCTGACGCCGGGCGGCGCGTGCGGGAGTGCGGTCCGAGAGCACCCGTCGCGGGCGACGGCCGCGACAACGGCGAATCCCCTCTTGACCGTGTGGCGATACCGATCTACCGTGTGTGTCGAACCGGTTCGACAAATGAAGCGGTGATCCCCCTCAACGACGAGAGAAGAGTTTCCATGAGGCCGACTCGACGGCGTGCCGTACGCGCGCCCATCGCGACCGTCACGGCAGGGCTGGCCGTCGCCGCCCTTGCCATCGGTTCCCCCGCCCACCCCCAGGTCGCTCAGGCGGCACCCGCCGCCGATTCCGGCAGCCATGTCATCCTCGACTACGACTTCGACGCAGAGACAGCCGTCTCCTCGACCGTGAAGGACGAATCGGGCAAGGGACGCGACGGCGTGCTGACCAACCCGGGCTCGGCGCAGCTGGTCGACGGTCCGGCGGGAGGCAAGGCTCTGCATCTCTCCGGCGGCGCAGCCGGATCGAGCACGGCGCCGTTCATCACGGTTCCCTCGGGACTCTTCCAGGGGCTCAGCTCGACCACGATCTCGACGTGGGTCAAGTGGGATGGCGGTGACGCCTTCCAGTGGCTGTACACGCTCGGCAAAGACAAGGACAACGCCGCCTTCTACACCCCTCGCTTCCAGGGCGACGACAAGGCGCGCTCGAGCATCAAACCCACTGCTCAGGGCGAGGTGGGAGCTTCCGGATCGACGGCTCTGCCGTCCGGCGAGTGGCACCTGGTGACCACGACCATCGACTCCGAGGCGCTCGTGTACTACCTCGACGGCCTCGAGGTCAGCCGCACCCGGGTCGGAGCCGATGTGTCGACCGCTCTCTTCGACGCGTCTTCGCCCGACTCGGGCTTCATCGGTCAGCCCTTCTGGACCGGGGTCCACCCCTTCTTCGCCGGGGCGATCGACGACTTCCAGGTCTACGACACCGCTCTCTCGGCGGCCCAGGTACGCGCGCTCGCCAGCACCGCGGCACCGAAGCCCACCAAGGTGCTGCAGACGAGCGTCGACGTGCAGACCGACGTGGGTAAAGCCCCCGACCTTCCCGGGGTGAAGGCCGAGTTCGACGACGGTCAGCAGCGGCTCGCTCCCGTCACCTGGGCCCAGGTCCCGGCATCCTCCTACGCTCAGCGCGGCGTCTTCGTCGTCACCGGCACGGTAGACGGGACCGACACCGCGGTCACGGCCACCGTCCGGGTCACGACGCCCGACGAGTTCTCGATCGACGTCGGGGATCGCACCGGCGCATTCATGGGCGGCGCGTCGGGAACGCTCTACGGCCTGTACGGTCCCGGTCTGCCCTCGAACAACCTCATCGACGGCATCCAGCTGCGCACCGTCTCCACCAAGGCCCAGGACGGCCCCCAGCACCCCGGCGCCGACGCGCTCGAGGTGGTCAAGCCGCTCGCCGACTCCTCCAACGGTGACGTCTACATCTACATGACCGACATCAACCGCGGCTTCCCGTACGAGGTGCCCGGCGACGACGGCGCAGCGAAGGAGGCCTGGTACCTCGATTCGATCGGCGCGCAGGTCGACCAGGTGCTGCAACTGCCCGAGCAGTACCGCAAGCGCATCGTCTTCGTTCCCTTCAACGAGCCCGAGGGCAATATGTACGGCAACGGCGCTCAGTCGTTCTGGGGGCAGAGCTGGCTCGACAACCCCGACCGCTTCTTCAGCGCGTGGGATCGCGCCTATCGGCTCATCAAGAGCAAGATGCCCGACGCGCGCATCGGTGGGCCGAACACGAGTGTGCTGTTCGACCAGGACTACGGGTTCCTGCAGCACGCGATCGCCAACGACACGGTTCCGCAGGCGTTCACCTGGCACGAGCTGAGCAACCCCGCCACGATCCGCGACTCCGTCGCGAAGTACCGCGGATGGGAAGACGAGCTGTTCGCCGGCACGAAGTGGGCCGGTCAGCACCTGCCGATCAACGTCAACGAGTACGCGTTCAACTACCACACGTCGGTTCCCGCGCAGATGATCCAGTGGATCTCCGCGATCGAGGACTCCAAGATCGACGCGGACATCGCCTATTGGAACATCGACGGCAACCTCAGCGACTCGGCCGTCCAGTCCAACCGCGGCAACGGCCAGTGGTGGTTGCTCAACGCCTACGGCAACATGACCGGCGACACGGTCACCGTGCACCCGCCGCGTCCCGGAGAGAGCTACACGCTGCAGGGGGTGGCCACCGTGGACGACGCCGACAAGAAGGTGCATGCCCTCCTCGGCGGCAGCTCCGGCGATCAGAACGTCTACTTCGACCGTCTGCCCGACTATCTGTCGGGGACCGCTCACGTCCAGGTGCGCGACATCCGCTGGACCGGTCAGATCGGCGACTCGGGCGAGCCGCAGACGGTCGCCGAGTTCGACGCCCCCGTGACGAACGGCTCGCTCGGCCTCCGGTTCGGTCAGGGCGGCCTTCCGCAGCTGGGCACCGACTCGGCGTACGAGATCATCGTCACCCCGGGCCAGAACGCCTCGAGCCCGGCGCAGTCGCCGGTGTCGTGGCGCGGCGTCTACGAGGCGGAGGACGCCCGCTTCAGCGGAGCAACCCCCGAGATCAACGGTCCCGAAGGCACGCCGAGCAACGTGGGCGGCTTCTACACCTCGGGGACGAAGGACGTCGGGGGGATCCGCGGCGGATCGAACCTGCAGATCTCCTTCGACGTCGACGTGCCCGCAGCAGGCTCCTACGACCTCAGTGTTCTCGCCAGCGCGTACAACAAGGACCAGCTCAACCTCGCGCAGGGGCCGGTGAACATGTTCGTGACCGTGAACGGCGGCGCCGAACAGGAGATCTACGCGGAGCTCGGATACAAGTGGGTCGTCTGGAATCACAGTGACACGACGGTCGACCTGCAGGCAGGCAAGAACACCATCACCATCGCGGCGAAGAGTCTCGACGGGACCAAGCAGACCGTCGGTACGGCGATCATCGACAAGATCGACCTGACCCAGCCCAACCCCGGGTACACGCCCATCTACGAGGCCGAGAACGCCGTCCTGCACGGCGCCGCGGCGGCGTACGACAAGGCGGGCGTCTCGGGATCGGGGTACGTGCCCGTCGCGAGCGGCGAATCGGTCACGTTCTGGGTCTACAACGCCGACGACTCCGAGAAGTCCCTCGAGGTGAAGACCCTCGGAGGCGGCACCGCGACCCTGCGCGTCAACGGTGTGGACCTCGGTACGGTGTCCGACACCGCGGTGATCCCGGCCTTCCTCGTCGGCGGTATCAACAAGGTGGAGGTCGTCGGGTCGTCCGGGACCCTCGCCCTGGACCGCGTGGCGGTGCAGGCCTCGAAGAACGAGCTGGCCTCGCAGACCATCGAGGCGGAGGCCGGAACCCTCGCGGGCTCGGCGAAGGTTCAGGACCTCTCGCTCGCCAGCGGTGGCAAGGCGGTCGTCGGCATCGGCGGCGCCCCCGGCAACGGCAACACCCTCACCCAGAAGGTGACGGTCGCCCAGGCGGGGACCTACGCGATGACCCTGCGCTACTCGAACGAGGAGCAGTCGCCGTCCTCGCACTACAACCCCGATCCCGTGGCCCGTCGCGCCGACATCACCGTCAACGGCGGCCCGGTGCAGAAGGTGCTGTTCCCGCAGAGCTACAACGCCAACCAGTTCTGGGATCTGACGGTCGAGGTGCAGTTGCAGGTCGGGGAGAACTCGATCCGCTTCGCATCGGAGGAGCAGCCGGACTTCAACGGCGTCACCTACATCTCCGAGCGGTACCCGGCCCTGGGGCTGCGCTCCCAGTGGGCGCCGAACCTCGATCGGATGACGTTCACGGCCCTCCACCCCGATACGGCTTCGGCCCCGACCCTCTCGGCGGGGGTTTCCTCGGTCGCTCAGGGAGGGACGGTGACCGCGTCGGGCACGGGCTTCACCCCGGGAGAGAAGGTCGAGTTCGTCCTGCACTCCGACCCGATCGTGCTCGGTGAGGCGTCGGCGGATGCCGCGGGTGCCGTGTCGGCGACCTTGACGGTGCCCGTATCGGCGCCCGTCGGCGACCACCGGCTCATCGCGACGGGGGCGATCTCGCAGCGCTCGGCGACCACGTCTCTCGCGGTGACCGCCGCGAGCGCCGGCGGCTCGGGCGGGGGCGGAACGGGTGGTACCGGCTCCGGTGGGACCGGTGGCGGGGCGTCGTCGGTGGGAGCGGCGCCGTCGGGCGCCGGCGTCTCGGCCTCCGGATCGCTCGCCATGACGGGCTTCACCTTCGCCGGCTTCGGTGGTCTGCTCGTCGGGGCTGCGGCTCTCGCCGCGGGTGCCGCGCTCATCGCCCGCCGAAGGGAACGTGCGAGCAGCTGACGGCTCGATCGCAGGACGCCCCGGGGACCCGAGCCCCGGGGCGTCCTCGCGTCGTGCGCGGGCACCCGCAGCGGTGACCTGAAGGCGGATGAAATACCCGGCGTTCGACTGCAAAACTGTTTGCTGTGGTCCGATTACGGCGCTACACTAGTCGAACCGGTTCGATGATGAAGGGGGTGCAGAGATGACCACCATCGGTGACGTGGCCAAAGCTGCGGGCGTCTCACGCAGCACGGTCTCGTACGCGCTCTCGGGCAACCGTCCCATCTCGCGCGAGACGCGGGAGCGCATCGATGCCGCCATCTCCGAGCTCGGCTTCACCGTGAACGCGGGGGCGCGAGCTCTCGCCACCTCGCAGACCATGGTCCTCGGGCTGCTGCTGCAATTCCACGAGGACGAGTTCCCGCCGGCCATGCTGCAGTACATCCTGGCGGTGTCCGATGCGGCGCGCGAGCTCGGATACGACATCCTCATGGTCACCGATGGCGACGGTCCGGGGGCGATCCGTCGCATCACGTCGTCGAACATGGTCGACGGCGTCGTGCTCCTCGACGTCACGCACGACGATCCTCGCCTCGACGCGCTCCGCCAGGCGCGCCAGCCCGGCGCGCTCGTCGGTCTGCCGCGCGACACGGAGGGGCTTGACGTCTTCGACCTCGACTTCGGCGAGGCCGCGCGCCTCACCGTCGATCACCTCTACGGGCTCGGCCATCACGACATCGTGCTCGTCTCGCCCCCGCGGCACGTCTTCGAGCGCGGTGGCGCCTACGCATGGCGGTTCCGCGATGCCGCCCTCGAGCGGGCCGCGCGCTACGGGATCCGTATCCATGCCCACTACGGCGAGTCGCAGCAGCCCGCGATCGAGCGCAGTCTCAACGCGATCCTCGACACCCGAACCGACGCCACGGCGCTCATCGTGCACAACGATGCCTCGATCGCCGCGCTCCCCGGGGTGCTGCGCGAGCGCGGCACCGTGGTTCCCCGAGACCTGTCCGTCGTCAGCCTCTACTCGAGAGACTTCGGGCGCACCTTCCTGCTGCCGTACACGGCAGTCGAGACCTCCCCCGACGGTCTGGGACGCAAGGCGGTCCAGCACCTGGTCCGGCGCATCGCCGACCCCGACTACGGGCCCCCCGTCGTCGGGTTCATCGAGCCCGAGCTGACCGACCGGGGGAGCACCGCCTGACGGGGCGGAAGACGCGCCCCGTTCCGTCGGCCCCTCGTCGAACCGGTTCAACGCGTCGCTTGAACGACAACGTAGTCACATTTCAGAGAGGAAATCGCAAGTGAGCACGACAATCACCCGTACCCGCGCTCTCGGAGCGCTCGCCATCGGCGCCGTCGCCGTCGGTGTCCTGGCCGGTTGCTCCGGCGGAGGCTCCGGCGGATCCGGAGACTCCGGCGGCAGCTACACCTTCTGGGACCCGTACCCGCAGTACGACGCCACCTCGGACTGGGCCAAGGTCATCGACAAGTGCGCGGCCGACGCCGGAGTCACCGTCGAGCGCACCGGCTTCGACACGAGCGACCTGACCAGCAAGGCGCTTCTCGCCGGCCAGCAGGGCGACTCTCCGGACATCCTCCTCATCGACAACCCCGCGGTCTCGACGCTGGTCGAGGCCGGCATCGTCACCGCAACCGACGAGAACGGACTGCAGGTCGGCGACGTCGCCGAGAACATCCTCGGTGCGTCGGTCATCGACGGGAAGACGTACGGCGTCCCGATCGGGGCGAACACCCTCGCCCTGTACTACAACCCCACCGTCCTCAGCGCCGCCGGCGTCGATCCCTCCTCCATCAAGGATTGGTCGAGCCTCAACAGCGCGATCGAGAAGGTCGTGGCATCCGGCAAGAAGGGCATCACCTTCTCGGGTATCGGCACGGAAGAGGGCAGTTTCCAGTTCCTGCCGTGGTTCTGGGGTGCGGGTGCGGACCTGACGCAGCTCGACTCCTCGCAAGCGGTCTCCGCCGTGCAGCTGTGGACCGACTGGGTCAAGAAGGGCTGGGCGCCGAACTCGGTCATCAACAACACCCAGACCACCAGCTGGCAGGAATTCGAGACCGGTGACTTCGGCTTCGCCGAGAACGGCACCTGGCAGAAGGCGGGAGCGGCGAAGGCCGGTTACCAGGTCATCCCGATCCCGTCGGCCAAGGGCGGCGCAGCCCCCGCTCCCACCGGCGGTGAGTTCCTCACCCTGCCGGTCCAGAAGGACTCGGCCCGTTACGCCACCTCGGCCAAGATCGTCGAGTGCCTCACCAGCACGGCGAACGTGGTCGGCACCGATAACACGCTCAACTACATCGCGGCCACGCCCGAGGCGCAGAAGGAGCAGCTGGCGAAGGACCCCTCGCTCGAGCCCTGGGTCGAAGCCGTCGGCGCGGCCAAGGCCCGCACCGGAGACAACCTCGGTGTGAAGTACCCGATCATCTCCGAGCAGCTCTGGACCGCGGTGCAGAACTCCCTCACCGGCGCGCAGTCGCCGCAGGACGCCCTGAAGGCCGCCCAGCAGGCCGCCTCGTCCAAGTAATCCCATCCATCGAAAGGGGTACGCCGACATGACCGCGACGCAGATCACTGCCTCGACGGGCACCGGCGACGCCGGGAGGGCGGCGGCGCGGTCCGCCGTCCTCCCCACCCCCGGCGGCCGCCCGCGGCGCCGGGGCCAGTGGACGGCGTGGGCGTTCCTCGCCCCCGTCGTCATCTATCTGGTCGTCTTCTACGCCTATCCGCTTTATCGCAACCTCGACCTGAGCCTGCGCGACTACACCGTCCGCTCGTTCATCGACGGCAACGCCCCCTTCGTCTGGTTCGCCAACTACGTCGCCGTCTTCCAAGACGCCACGTTCTGGCCCGCGCTGGCGAACACGGCCACCTTCACGCTCGTCTCCATCGCGTTCCAGTACACGATCGGCATGGCGCTGGCAGTGTTCTTCTTCCAACGTTTCCCGCTGTCGGCCACGCTGCGCGCGCTGTTCCTCGTGCCGTGGCTGCTGCCGCTGCTGGTCTCGGCCTCCGCGTGGTCGTGGATGCTCAACTCGGACTCCGGAGTGGTCAACGCCGCGCTCGGGGCGGTGGGCATCGATCCGGTGAACTGGCTCACCTCCCCGCAGTGGGCACTGGTGTCCGTGCTGATCGCGAACATCTGGATCGGGGTGCCGTTCAACCTCGTCATCCTCTACAGCGGCCTGCAGAACATCTCGACCGACATCTACGAAGCGGCATCCATCGACGGGGCGAACGCGTTGCAGAAGTTCTGGCGCATCACCTTCCCGCTGCTGCGCCCCGTCTCGGCGATCACGATCCTGCTGGGGCTGGTCTACACGCTCAAGGTGTTCGACATCATCTGGATCATGACGCGAGGGGGCCCGGGCTCCAGCTCCACCACCTTCGCGATCTGGTCGTACCGGCTCGGCTTCGGGTCGGCCCTGCCCGACCTCAGCCCCGCGGCGGCCGTCGGCAACCTTCTCATCGTGATCGCCCTGGTCTTCGGGCTGATCTACATCCGCGCCCAGCGCCGTCTGGAGGTCTGATGAAGCGTCGACCGTGGTGGATCACCCTCGTGGGTGTGATCCTGACCGGGATCATGCTGTTCCCGATCTACTGGATGATCAACGTCTCGCTCACCCCCCAGGGCGATATGCGCAAGTCGCCGCCGGATCTGTTCCCCCTCGCCCCTACCTTCGAGGGATACCAGAGGGTGCTCTCCGACCAGTTGCCCTACCTCGGCACCAGCTTCGTGATCGGTGTCGGCACCGTGGTGCTGACGCTGGTGCTGTCGGCGCCGGCGGCCTACGCCTTGGCCAAGCTCCGTCCCCGGGGAGGCAACGTGCTCAGCTTCGCGTTGCTCATCGCGCAGATGATCCCCGGGATCATCATGGCGATGGGGTTCTACGGCATCTACCTCAATGCCGGGATCCTCAACACGGTGCCCGGGCTGATCCTCGCCGACTCCACCCTGGCGGTGCCCTTCGGGGTGCTGATCTTCACCGCCTTCATGCGGGGTATCCCCGATGAGCTCCTCGCCGCCGCCCGCATCGACGGGGCGGGCACCTGGCGCACGTTCCGGTCGATCGTCCTCCCGGTCAGCCGCAACTCGATCGTCACGGTCTCGCTGTTCGCGTTCCTGTGGTCGTGGTCCGACTTCATCTTCGCCTCGACACTGAACAGCGGCGGCAAGCTCCAGCCGATCACGATCGGCATCTACCGGTACATCGGCAACAACAACCAGGAGTGGAACGCCATCATGGCGACCGCCGTCGTGGCATCCATTCCCGCCGCCGTCCTGCTGATCCTCGCCCAGCGCTACGTGGCGGCCGGTGTGACCGCCGGCGCGGTCAAAGACTGACCCCTGAAAGGCCCCTCGTGTCCCTCTCTTCTCTGCCGTCTTTCGACGTGCGCGAAATCCCCTTCAGCCGTCGCGGTTCGTGGATGAACCTGTCTCCCGTGATCGGGCTGCACCGCCGCGTGCGCGACATCCATCTGGTCTCCCACCTCACCGGCATGCACGCGGTGCTGCGTCTGACGCTGAGCCGGGACGGTTCCTTCGTGGATGCCGAGACCGTGGCAGACCCCTCGGCTCTGTCGTGGCTGGTCGAGGGCGAGGTCGTGGCCTCGGCGGTGTTCGAGTCGAACGACGTGGTGCGGCTGGCGGGTACCGGGGTCGACCTCGTCCTGGCGGACGCGGCAGAGGAGCTCACCCCCTTCAGCGGCTCGTACTTCTTCCGAGAGCCCCGCGACCGATCGTGGGTCTTCACCTCGTACGAGACGGGCAGGCGCTACCGGGTGACCGTGCTGTCGGGGACCGCGGCGGCAGAGGGGGAGGAAGCCCTCGGGCAGAACGCCCGCTCGATCACCGTGGGCGGCGTGGCCGGCTGGGAGGTCGCGATCGAGCAGATCGAGAGCGCGGCCCCGGTGTTCACCTCTCTCGAGACCTTCGCCGAGGTGCAGCGGCGGGTCGCCGAGGAGTTCGAGGAGTATCTCGAGGCAGTGGCGGGCTGGCGGAGCGAGGACACACCCGCCGCGGCGCTCGCCGCCTACGTGCTGTGGTCGGCGACCGTCGTCCCCGCCGGCTTCGTCACGCGCGAGTCGGTGCTCATGTCGAAGCACTGGATGGACAAGGTCTGGAGCTGGGACCACACCTTCAACGCCCTGGCCCTCGCGCCCGGTGCGCCGGAGCTCGCCCTCGACCAGTTCCACGCCCCGTTCGACCACCAGGATGCCGCGGGTGCCCTGCCCGACTCGATCACCCACTCCGAGGTGCTCTACAACTTCGTCAAGCCCCCGATCCACGGGTGGGCGCTGACGCGGCTCCGTGAGCGGCTGCCCCGTCCCCTCGACCGGGCGGAGCTCGAAGCGGTGTACGCGCGGCTCGCGCGCTGGTCGCGGTTCTGGCTGGACTCCCGGACGGCGCCGGGTCGCTCGCTGCCCTACTACCAGCACGGCAACGACAGCGGCTGGGACAACTCCACCGCCTTCGACCACGACCGTGTCGTCGAGGCGCCCGACCTCGCCGCTTTTCTCGCGGTCCAGCTCGACGTCGTGGCAGATCTCGCCGACGAGCTCGGGCTCGACGAGGGCGCCCACTGGCGCGACGAGCGCGACCGGGTCGAGCGGGCGCTGCTGGCCGAGCTGCGCGACGAGGACGGCTTCTTCGCCGTCGGCTCCCTGAGCCGCACCCGCAGCAAGCGCACCAGCCTGCTCACCTTGCTGCCCGTGCTGGCCTCCCCGCGTCTTCCGGGCGACGTCGTCGACGCCCTGGCCTCCGGAATCGAGGCGCATCTCACCGAATGGGGGCCGGCGACCCAGCTCGTCGACACCTCGGAGTACGAGAGCGACGGCTACTGGAGGGGCCCCATCTGGGCCCCCTCGACGATGCTGATCGAGGAGGGGCTCCGCCGCGGGGGCCGGATCGGCCTCGCCGACACGATCAGCGAGAGGTTCCGGGCCCTGTGCGAGCGGTCCGGGTTCGCCGAGAACTTCGACGCCCTCACCGGTGAGGGGCTGCGCGATCGGGCCTACACCTGGACCGCGAGCGTGTACCTCGTCTTCGCCCACGATCACGTGGAGCGGCGCCGAGCCGAGGAGGCCGAGGGTATCGAGGCGCGGGCGTGAGCACCGTCACCGAGCACTTCTTCATCGAGGGCGACCGCCTCGTGTGGCGGGGCGATGGCGAGACCGTGGTGGTCGAGCCGTGGGGGCGAGACAGCGTGCGCGTGCGCGCGCGTCTCATGCACGACGTGCTCGATCACGACTGGGCGCTCCTGGCCGCCGATCCCGTGTCCGCGACGATCGAGATCGAGGGGGAACGGGCGACGCTGAGCAACGGGCGGCTGCGCGTGGTCGCGACCTCGCGCAGCGGCATCCAGCTGCAGACCGGATACCACCGCAACTTCTGCCACCTCGCCTTCTTCGACGCCTCGGGTCGCCTGCTCTTCGCCGAGAGGGACGCGGGAGGCTCGCTGGCGCTCGTCGCGCGCGAGCACCGCCCCATCGCGGGAGGCGACGTCAGGCTCACGGCGTCGTTCGACACCGCCGCGGACGAGCACCTGTACGGCATGGGGCAGTACCAGCAGGACGTGCTGGATCTGAAGGGCAGCTCCCTCGAGCTCGCCCACCGCAACTCGCAGTCGAGCGTGCCGTTCGTCATGTCGAGTCGTGGCTACGGCTTCCTGTGGCACAACCCCGCGATCGGGCGCGCGACGTTCGCGACCAACGGCACCCGGTGGGAGGCCGAGTCGACCGAGCAGCTCGACTACTGGGTGACCGCCGGCCAGACCCCGCGCGAGATCGCCCGGGCCTACGCGGATGCCACGGGGCACGCGCCGATGATGCCGGAGCGCGGGCTGGGGTTCTGGCAGTGCAAACTCCGGTACTCCTCGCAGGAGGAGCTGCTGTCGGTGGCTCGCGAGCATACGCGGCGCGGTCTTCCCCTCGACGTCATCGTCGCGGACTTCTTCCACTGGCCGAGGATGGGGGACTTCCGCTTCGAGCAGGAGTTCTGGCCGGATCCGGCGGCGATGGTGCGCGAGCTCGACGAGCTCGGCGTCGAACTCATGGTCTCGGTGTGGCCGCAGGTGTCGCTCGAGAGCGAGAACTACGCGCTCATGAAGAAGGAGAACCTGCTCGTGCGCGCCGAGCGCGGGCTCGACGTGCAGATGTCGTTCGAGGGGCCGAGTGCGTTCCTCGACGCCACCAACCCCCGCGCCCGCGACTTCGTGTGGCAGAAATGCCGCGACAACTATGCGCGCCACGGCATCCGCACCTTCTGGCTCGACGAAGCGGAGCCCGAGTTCGGTCTCTACGACTACGACAACTACCGGTATCACGCCGGTCCGGTGCCGCAGGTGGGAAACCTCTACCCCCAGCACTACGCTCGCGCTTTCGCCGAGGGGCAGTGGGGAGACGGCGAGACCGAGGTCGTGAACCTCCTGCGCGCCGCCTGGGCGGGGTCTCAGCGCTACGGCGCCCTGGTCTGGTCGGGCGACATCGCCTCGACCTTCGCTGCGTTGCGGGCGCAGATCACCGCCGGGATCCACATGGGGGTGGCGGGTATCCCGTGGTTCACCACCGACATCGGAGGCTTCCACCACGGCGACCCCGACGATGAGGGGTTCCGCGAGCTCCTGGTGCGCTGGTTCCAGTTCGGCGCGTTCAGCCCGGTGATGCGCCTGCACGGCGACCGCCTGCCGACGACCCCGGTGCACGCCGCCGACGGCTCGCGGCGGTCCCCGAGCGGCGGACCGAACGAGGTCTGGAGCTTCGGCGACCAGGTCACGCCGATCCTGGAGCGGTACCTGTTCGCGCGGGAGGCGTTGCGGCCCTACCTGCGAGAGGTGATGCGCGATGCGCACCGCGACGGGCAGCCCGTGCTGCGCGGGCTGTTCCACGAGTTCCCCGCCGACGAGCGCTCGTGGAGCGTGAAGGACCAGTACCTGCTCGGCGCCGACCTGCTCGTGGCCCCCGTTCTCGAGGCCGGCGCGCGCACCCGCTGCGTCCTGCTGCCCGAGGGGGCAGGCTGGACCGACCTGTGGACCGGCGCCGTGCACCTCGGCGGGGGAGAGGTCGAGGTCGAGGCTCCTGCCGACCGCGTCCCGCTGTTCGTCCGCGACGAAGCGCACCCCGAGATCTTCGAGGCCGTGCGTCGCGCTCTGCTTCCGTCGTCGGGACGGTGAACGACATGACCCCGGATGCCATGGCATCCGGGGTCATGTCGCTCGAGGTCGCGTCAGCGCAGCAGCGGCACCGCGCCCACGAGAACGCCCACGGCGAGCATCACCAGTGAGACGATCGTGGCGCGCCACAGCACCTTCTTGTGGTGGTCGCCGAGGTTGACGCCGGCGAGCGAGACGAGCAGCAGGATCGCGGGCACCAGCGGGCTCTGCAGGTGCACCGGCTGCCCGGTGATCGAGGCGCGGGCCATCTCGACCGGGGCGATGCCGTAGTTCGCTGCACTCTCGGCGAGCACGGGCAGGATGCCGAAGTAGAACGCATCGTTCGACATGAAGAACGTGAACGGGATCGACAGCACCCCGGTGATGACGGCGAGGAACGGGCCCATCGACGAGGGGATCACCTCGGTGATCCACGACGCCATCGCCGTGACCATGCCGGTGCCGTTGAGGACGCCGACCAGGACGCCGGCCGCCAGCACCATCGACACGACGCCGACGATCGAGGGCGCGTGAGCGACGATCTCGTCGGCCTGCGAGCGGAGCTTGGGGAAGTTGACGATGAGGGCGATCGCGGCGCCGACCATGAAGACGAAGGCCAGCGGGAACAGGTCCATGACCAGCAGCACCATGACCGCGGCCGTCAGGGCCAGGTTGAACCAGATGAGCTTCGGGCGCAGCGTCGCGCGGTTCGGGTCGAGCATGGTGTCGGCCATGGCGGTGTCGGCGGTGTCGACCAGTTGCGCGGCGGCGACGGCGTCGCGACCGCCGCGGACGGTGACGATGTTGCCGGTGCGCAGAGAGGCGACCGCGCCGGGCTTGGATTCGGCACCGCGGAAGATCTTCGGGGCGCCGAGTCGGCCGAAGCCGCCGGGCTCGTCGATCCTGGTGGTGTCGACGGTGCCGGCGAGACGCTTGCGCTCGGACAGCCCGAGGAACCAGGCGAAAGCGAGCGAGACGACCAGGCCGGCCAGCAGTGAGGGGATCATCGGCACGAAGACGTCGGTGGGCTGCAGGCCCAGGGCGGTCGCGGCGCGGACTGTCGGCCCACCCCACGGGACGATGTTCATCGTGCCGTTCATCAGGCCCGCGACGCAGGTGAGCACGACGGGACTCATACCCAGACGCAGGTACAGGGGCAGCATCGCCGAGGTCGTGATGATGAAGGTCGTCGAGCCGTCGCCGTCGAGCGAGACCGCCCCGGCGAGGATGGCCGTGCCCAGCACGATCTTGGCCGGGTCGTTGCCCAGCACGCGCGTGATCACGCGGATCAGCGGGTCGAACAGGCCGACGTCGATCATGATGCCGAAGTACATGATCGCGAACATCAGCAGCGCCGCGGTGGGCGCCATCTTGCTGATCGCGTCGATCACCATGTCGCCGAGGCCGAGACCCGCCCCGGCGATGAGACCGAAGACGGTGGGGACGACGATGAGAGCGACCATCGGGGTCAGGCGTCGGGTCATGATCAGGGCCATGAACGACAGGACCATGAGGAAGCCCAGGGCCACGAGCACCCCATCGGCGGGCGTGTAGGCCACCGGGTACTCGGCGGCGTCGGCCGCAAGGATCAGGGGGGTCATCGCGACTCCTTCGTCGTGACGGGCGCGGCTCTCGCACTCGATCCGGCGAGGTTACGCACGCCGAGCCTCCCGGCGCGTGCTTGCTCGCATTGCGGACGGTTATGCGCGTACCGTGTGTTCTGCGCATTTCGCGCACGAGAGTCGAGGCGGGAGGTGCGGATGCGGTTCGCCACGCGCATGCTGGTCGTGCAGGTCGCCACGCAGGTGGCCGTCGTCGCCGTGTGCACCGCCGTCTTCGCCTGGCTCGGCGTGCAGCAGCTGAAGGCCGAGGCCGATTCCTCGGCGCTGAACATCGCGCGGTCCGTCGCCGAAGCCCCCGAGGTGCGCGACCTCGTCGAGACCTACTCCGCCGATCCCGGGACCCCGGATGCCGCGGGCTTGCGCGACGGCCTGCTGCAGCGGTACGCCACCGACGTCACTACCCGCACGGAGGGCCTGTTCGTCGTGATCACCGACGATCACGGCATCCGTCTCGCCCACCCCGATCCCGACCGCCTCGGCGAGGTGGTGAGCACGAGCTTCGCGGACGCGCTCGCGGGGCGAGAGGTGGTCACGTGGGAGACGGGAACACTCGGCGAGTCAGCCCGCGCGAAGGTGCCGGTCTACGCGCCCGGCGGGGGGATCCCCGGTGGGGGAGGTGAGCGTGGGCTTCGAGCGGGCGAGCGTCTTCGACGACCTCCCGGCCCTGATCGGCGGGATCGCCGTCGCCGTGGCGCTCGCCGTGGCGATCGGCGCCGTGGTCGCCCTGTTCATGCGTCGCCGCCTCGAGCGGCTCACTCTCGGCGTCCAGCCCGAAGAACTCGTCTCGCTCGTCCAGACCCAGACCGCCGTTCTCGAAAGCGCCGATGAGGGGGTCGTCGCCCTCGACGACGCCGGCGTCGTGCGCGTGTGCACGGCCGCCGCCGAACGCCTTCTCGGAGTGAGGGATGCCGTGGGTCGGCCGGTGCGCGATCTCGGACTGCCCCCGGCGGTCGCCGCGGCTCTGTCGGGCACCGGGGCCTCGACCGGGCTCCCCCTGGGCGACCGCGTCGTGTTCATCGACGTGCGACCGGTGCGGCGCGGGGCCCGCTCCTTCGGCCGCGTGGCGACGCTGCGCGATCGCACCGACGTCATGGCCCTGTCGGGGCGGCTCGACAGCGTCCGCGCGATGAGCGATGCCCTGCGCGTGCAACGGCACGAGAACGCCAACCGGCTGCACGCGGCGGTGGGCCTGCTCGACGCGGGGCGCACCCACGAGGCGCGCTCCTTCCTCGCCGATCTCGTCGACCGGGGCTCGGTCGACTGGGCGGTGCCGGGGATCGACCTCGTGGCCGATGCGATGCTGCAGTCGTTCGTCGGTGCCAAGGCGCTCTCCGCCCGCGAGCGCGGGGTCGCTTTGCGCGTCGCCGATGATTCGTTCCTGGCGGATCCGATCGACGAGGTCGAAGACGTGGTCGCCGTGCTCGGCAACCTGATCGACAACGCCGTGACGGCGGCGGCGGCCGCGCCCGCGCCGCGAGAGGTCGAGGTGGCGGTGCTCGGCGACGGTGACGCGGTCGTCTTGACGGTGAGCGACACGGGGTCGGGGATCGCCGACCCCGAGGCGGTCTTCCTCCCGCGGGACAGGGGCGACGACCCCGCCGCCGTTCACGGCCTCGGCATCGGACTGCCCCTGTCGCGCGAATTCGCCCGCCGCCGCGGCGGCGAGGTGTGGGTCGTCGACCCGGGCGGCGACGGCCGTGGTGCGGTCGTGGCCGCCCGTCTGCCCAGCGTGATCCGAGAGGACCCTGCATGACCGACATCCGCGTCCTCGTCGTCGACGACGACTTCCGCGTCGCGGGACTCCACCGTGACGCCGTCGCCGCGCGCCCCGGCTTCGTGGCCCTCGAGCCCGCACGCACCGTGGGCGAGGCTCGAGCCGCGCTGGCCGCGCATCCCCCCGACCTCCTGCTCGCCGACGTCTACCTTCCCGACGGCGACGGGATCGAGCTCGTGCGGTCGGCCGGGGTCGATGCCTTCGTCCTCTCGGCGGCGACGGATGCCACGACCGTGCGCCGAGCCTTCACCGCGGGTGCGCTCGCCTTCCTCGTGAAGCCCTTCGACACGCGCGTGCTCGCGGAGCGCCTCGACCGGTACGCGCGCTACCGCAACCTGCTCTCGAGCTCGCGGCCCCTCACGCAGGACGACATCGATCGCGCGGCATCCGTCCTTCGCGGCGAGCGGGAGGGCGCCTCGCTCGCCCGGTCGGCGACCGAGCAGACGGTCCTCGCCGCCCTCGGGGCCGACGAGGCCTCGGCGACCGAGGTGGCCGAGCGCATCGGCGTCTCGCGCGCGACGGCGCAACGCCACCTCACCGCCCTCGCCGAGCGGGGACTCGTGCAGGTGAGCTTGCGCTACGGCACCACCGGGCGCCCCGAGCACCGCTTCCGCACCGGGAAGTAGGTACCGACCCGCCGCCCGCTCCGGGGGTGAGCACCGACGAGCTCCGGCTCCGATGCCCGAGCTGTCAGGCCTCCCACACCGCCCACCCGCGCGGCCCGAGCTCGATCCGCCCGTCCGAGGGCGTCCCTTCGCCGGCGACCAGGCTCCGTCCGTCCGCGATCGGCAGCGACACGGAGTCGTCGCCGATGTTGAGCACGACGACCACGGCGTCATCGCCCACCGCCGTCCGCAGAGCGAGCGCGGTGTTGGAGACCTCGATGACGTCGGTGTGTGCGCGCCACATCCAGGGCTTGCGTCGTCGTAGCGCGATCAGCGCCCGATGCGCCTGCAGGATGC
The DNA here is from genome assembly GCF_030818635.1 of Microbacterium sp. SORGH_AS_0421. Taxonomy (NCBI): domain Bacteria; kingdom Bacillati; phylum Actinomycetota; class Actinomycetes; order Micrococcales; family Microbacteriaceae; genus Microbacterium; species Microbacterium sp. SORGH_AS_0421. The sequence goes on along the minus strand of NZ_JAUTAO010000001.1, from coordinate 590,371 downwards.
GCTCGTCGGCCTGCACGTCCGCGGGCCGAGCGGGGAACTCCGGGCGCACCGCGTCGTCGCCGCCGAGCCGCTGCTCCTTCACCCCGGTCCACCCGAACTCGTCTCCGGCGTACACCGAGGGCGTGCCCGCGACCGTGAAGAGCACCGCGAGAGCGTGCGGCACGAGCTCCGCGCCGACCGCCGAGGCGATGCGCGTGACGTCGTGGTTGCCGACGAAGGTCTGCGGCGCGTAGGTGGCGAGCAGCTCGTCGTGTCGCTCGATGGCATGGCTGAGTTCGAAGAGGTTGCCGTCCGAGATCCCGTGCCAGATGCCCTGCCACAGCTCGTATTGCGTGAGCGAATCCATGCTCGACTCGCGGACGATGTCCGGCCCGTCGCCGTGGATGACCTCGCCGACGAACCACGCCTGGGGGAACCGTTCGCGTACGCGCGGCAGGACTCGGGCCCAGAACGACGACGGCACTGCGTAGGCGGCATCCAACCTCCACCCGTCGATCCCGCGCTCGAGCCAATGGTTCATGACCTCGACCACGAGATCGGCCGCCGCGGGCGAGGTGTGATCGAGCGCCACAAGCGCGTCGTGCCCCTCGAAGACCTCGGCCTCGAATCGGCCGTCGACCCACCGTCCACGGAACAGGCCCGCACCGTCCTGCGTCTGGTCGCGGAAAGCCGGGTGCGTGCGCCCGACGTGATGGAAGACCCCGTCGAGCAGGATCCGGATGCCGCGCTCCCGTGCCGCCGAGACGAGTCGGTCGAAGTCGCCGTCGTCGCCGAGCCTCGGGTCGATGCGGAAGTGATCGACGGTGTCGTAGCCGTGCGTCTCGGACGCGAACACGGGTCCGAGCAGCAGACCGTTCAAGCCGAGCTCGATGACGTGGTCGAGCCACGGCTCGAGACGCTCCAGGCGGTGCACCGGGGCGGCATCGGCATCCGCGCCGTCGCGGATCGGTGCGCCGACGAATCCCAGCGGGTAGAGGTGCCACCACAAGACGTGCTCGGTCCACGCGGGCATGGGTTCTCCTCGGCCCGGCGGGTCGGCACCGGGCCCTCCGACGCTATCCGGATGGGGTGGTCGGTCTCCGGGGGGTTGCGGGCGTCGTGTGCGCGCCCGACATCGCCGTCAGCGCACCCGGACCCAGTCGGATCCGCGGCGCTCGATCGCCCCCGCCGCCGCGAACGCCTCGAGCCACCCGCCCATCGGCCAGACGCCCCACCGATCGTGGAACGTGGCGCCGTTGCGGAGGATGTCGTCGAGGTGCTGCCACGGGGGAGAGGACACCGGATGCCATTGGTGGTAGGCATCCGCGCCGCCCACCCAGAACATGTCGACGCCGTTCGCGCGCGCGGTCCAGGCGAGATCGGTGTCCTCTGCGCCGTATCCCTCGTAGCCGGGGTGGAACCCCCCGATGCGTGCCCAGCTCGCGGGCGTGACGGCGAACGACAGCGACCAGAAGAGGTCGAACTCGCCCGGGGCGGCTCTGCGGGTCGTCCCGGGCGTCAGGGCCGGGCGGGCGCGGTGGGGGCGGGTGAGGAAGGGCAGATCGGATGCCGTTTCCGGTCGCTGCACGCTGCTCAGGTAGGTGACCGACCCGGAGAGCACGGCGTCGGGATGGCGCGCGGCCGCCGCACGATAGGCGGGGAGCAGGTCGGCTCCGGGGAGGCAGTCCACGTCGAGGAAGACGAGCAGTTCGGCACCGGCGTCGATCGCCGCAGCGGCAGCGTGGTTGCGGCCTTCGCCGACCCGGAGTCCGTGGGGCCCGGGCGGCACGTGCATCGCGAGGGTGCCGGCATCCGGAGTCTGCGTCGGCGGCGTCTCGTCGAGCCAGACCTCGACGCGCACGATGTCGTCGGCCACCTCCGCGAGCACCCGTCGCTGGCGTTCGAGATGCTCGCGTCGGGCGCGCGAGGCGACGGTCAGGACCGCGGTCTTCACGGGTGCACCGCGTCGATGGCCGCGGCCATGCGACCGGCCGCCCCTGCGGTCTGCCACCGTGACCACTCGGGGGCGTCCTGGGCGGCGCGCTCGACGAGATCGACCAGGGTGGCGGCGTCGGTACGGCTGTCGGCGCGACGGGCGAGCCCCCAACGCTCGAGCGTCTCCGCCGTGTCGTGCTGCTCGCCGAACGGTCGATCCTGGGCGAGGACCACGGCGCGGGCGTCGGCGGCTGCGAGGTCCGCGACGCTGTTCTGCCCGGCCGCGCTCACCACGACCGTGCTGCGGGTCAGCAGCGGCCACGGGTCGTCGATGCGAGAGGCCGCGTCGTGTCCGGCCGAGGTGACAGCCCATCCGCGGGCCCGCAGGCGACGCGAGAGGTCCTCGCGGACGTCGTCGTCGAGGACGCGCCCCAGCAGCAGCACCGAGCGCTCGTCCCGCGCCCCGACGCGCTCCCGGCCGTCGAAGCGGGAGATCCCACCGGTCCAGACCACGCGGTCGGTGCGCGCTCCGAGGGCCTCGGCCGAGACGGCGCCGCGTGCCCAGGGCGCCAGGATGCCGTCGGCGAGGTCGTAGGCCAGGGCGTGCGGCGCGTCGATGCGCGCCCCGGGCTGCGTCATCGCGAGGGTCCGAAGCCCCAGCAGTCGTGCGAACACGACCACCTCGACGCTGACGTCGACGACGAAAGCGGTCAGCGAGCGCTCCGCGGCGGTCGAGGCGATCGATGCCAGCCGGGCGCGGTGCCCCGGGTGGTCCAGCGGCGCCCAGTGCAGGTGTCCGCGCACGGTGGGGTCCGCGTCGCGGGGATCGGCGGGGGAGCCGTCCGGTCGCGTGTAGTCGTCGGCATCCGGGGGGAGTCGGATCCAGTCCACGTCGGCGGCGAGCCCGGCCGGGCGCGGCATCGACGAGAAGGCGACGACGGGTGTGCGCAGATGCGGGGTCACGGCGAGGAACCGTGCGACGTGGCCGTAGCCGTGATGGTGGACGTACCAGCCGATCACCACGACACCGCCGGCACCCGCCGGGTGATCGCAGGCTGCGCGACGTGCGCGAGCACGCGTTCGACCTCGCGGTAGCGCTGGGCGAGGGAGTGCTGGTCCACGGCCGCCTGTCGCGTCCGCGCGCGCGAGAGCGGGTCGCGGGTGCTGTCGGCGGCAAGGCTCGAGGCGGCCCTCGCGAGGGCGACGACGTCTCCCGGCGTGACCACGGCAGAACCCGGCATGCCGGCCAGTACCTCGGAGACCCCGCCGATGTCGAAGGCCGCCACCGGCGTGCCCGTGGCCAGTGCCTCGGCGATGACGAGCCCGAAGGGCTCCTCCCACATCGGCGTCACCAGAGCGACGGCCGAGGATCCGACCAGACGGCAGAGGTCGGGTTGGCGCAGCGGCCCGACGTAGCGGGCGTGCACGCCCAGGCGGGGGACGATCTCCTGCTCGAAGTAATCGACGTCGCCGATGCGCCCGGCGAGGACGATGTGCGCCCCGGCCTCGCGCGCCGCCTCGATGGCGAGGTGGGGGGCCTTCTCGGGAACGACCCGGCCGGACCAGACCCACGAGGGGCCGCCGCCACCGCACGTCCATTGATCGGTGTCGATGCCGTTCGGAAAGACGAAAGCGTCAACGCCCTCGACCGACCAGGCACGCGCGGTCGCCTGGCTCACGGCGAGGAAGCGGTGAGAGGCTTCGGCCACGTCGGCGGCCGCCTCGAGCAGGGGCTCGAGCGGCGGGGTGTGCAGAGTCGTGATGACGGGGATGTCCGCCTCGAGGCTCCAGCGGATGGGAGCCGGATGCAGGCTGTGGTTGTCGACGACGTCGTAGAGGTGGCGGTCGGCGATCAATCGGTCGCGGGCGGCGTCGAAGGCGCCGTCGACGGCGGCCGCGTAACCCAGCGGGTACTCGGTGTCGGAGGTGTGCTCCGGGCGCGTCCACTCCGGCGTCGGCAGCTGGAACTCGGGCACCTCGTCGAGGAAGTCGGAGCCCTCGGCCGCGCACAGCGTGACGTCGTGCCCCCGGGCGCGCAGCCAGCGCACGCGGTCCCAGACGGTCGCCTCCAGGCCCCCCGCGTGCGGCTGTCGAAGCGGGTAGCGCGACGGTGCGACCACGAGCACCCGCAGCGGTCGCTGTCCGCGGATCACGCGGCGACCTCGGCGGTGATGACGCGGCGATACACCTCGAGGTGCGCGTCGCGGACCTGTGCGAGCTGCTCCATACGCTCTGCCCGGCGGCGCTCGACCTCGGCCTCACGACGGGGGGAACCGGGCCGCGACCACGACTCGTCCGTGGCATCCACGATCGCCCGCGCGAGCGACACCGGTTCGCCCACGTCGAAGGCGTGGAAGTCGCCGGGATGCTGCGCGGCGATGTGCCCGATGCGCGTGGCGATCACCGGCACGGCCAGGTCGTAGCAGAGCTCCGCCCACCCCGACTGGGTGCCGTGGCGGTACGGGAGGACGCACGCGTCGAGGTCCGCGAGCCACCGGGCGAGTTCGTCGTCGTCGAGTCGGGCGCCGCGCTCGACGCGCACTCCGTCGGTGCTCGAGGCGAGCAGATCGATGGATGCCGCGGCCTCCTCGTCGCGGACCCGGTCGTTCATCCGCACGACGGCCTCGACGCGCGCGCCCTGGGCGCGCAGGTCGGCGACGGCGCGGACGAGCGTGGCGGTGGTGCCGACCCCGTCGATGTTGGGCCGCAGATCGCGAAGGTGGACGCCGACAAGGGTGACGTCGTGGGCCGATCCCGTGGGACGCGGGTCGTCGCCGAGCAAGGTGGGGTGGGCGATCACGGTCGTGGCGCGGTGGGTCATCTCTCGCACCTCGGCGTCGGCCGTGGCGGTGAGGGTGATCAGTTCGTCCGCGGCCGCCGCGAGCACGGCGAGCGATGCGCGGTGATCGTCCTGCGTGCTCAGCTGCGGGTTCTCCAGGTCGTGGACCGTGTAGACCAGCGGCCGACGCAGGCGTCGGAGCATCGCGACCGTGTCCTCGAGTTCCGCCGGGCTGTACGACTCGATCCCGAAATGCACGTGGACCAGATCGAAGTCCGCCGCATTCGCCTCGAGCCACGCCGGCAGCAGCACCTGCGGCGGCCACCACTGCCCGGCCGGAGCGCCCGGCGGAGGCGGGTCGGCGAGTAGCCGAACGCCCTCGGGATCCGCGATGGCGGTGACATAGGGGTGCGCTGAGGGAACGGCGGCGACCCGAAACGGGGGGACGACGGTGACGACGATCTTCTCTCCTCCTCGTGATTGCGTGCGTGACGGTGCGCGTATCGCATCGCCAGGCACATCGCAATGCAACGGGGCGGTTGGGACGACGACGACACCGACGGATACGTTCACATCATGGGTGCGGAGAGGGCAGGCGCGACAAGCCTTGCGGACCACGGCGACGCGGTGATAGCACGTCGTGTCCACTACGCCGAGTTCTTCGGCGACGCACCCGCCCCCGACGGCTACGGCGTCGTCGTCGGCAACTGCCAGGCCGAGTCCCTGCGGCTCGTCATCGCCTCCGAACAGCTGCCGGCCGTGCGGATCCCTGCCGTGCACGAGCTCGACGCCGCCGAAGCGTCCCGTCTGCACGCTCTGCTCGCGGGGGCGTCCTTCCTCGTGTCGCAGCCCATCCGCGACGACTACCGCGGCCTCCCGCTCGGCACCGCGCAGTTGCGGGCTTCGCTTCCTTCCGGCGCCCGCGTGGTGCTCGTTCCCGCTGTTCGCTTCGCGGGTCTGCACCCGTTCCAGGCGGTGCTCCGACTCCCCGCGTTCCCCGAGGACCCGCCCCTGGTGGCCTATCACGACGTCCGCACGGTCGCCGAAGCGGCCGGGCTGAGCGTGCCCGCGCACCTTCCCGCCTCGGCGGTTCGCGCTCTGGCCGACGCCTCCGTTGCGGAACTGCGTCGCCGCGAGGCCCTCGGCCTCGACGTCGCGGCATCCGACCTCTTCTCTCCCGTCGTCGAAGACCTCGCGCGCACGGTCAATCACCCCGGCAACGCCCTCTTCCTGCCCCTGGGGGAGCGCATCGTCGAGGCACTGGGCTCGCCCGGACGCGTCGTCGACCCGGGGCGGCCGATCCTCGCTTCGGTGCGCGCGCCGCTCGAATCGTGGGTCGTCGACGCGTGGAACCTCGACGCCGCACCTCGCCCCGAATGGATCGTGGCCGGCGAGACCGTCTCGGCCGACGCCGTGCGCCGCGCCCACCTCGCCTATTACGCGAAACGTCCCGCCCTCCTCGCCGCCGTCGTCGACCGTATGGCCCCGCTGCTGCGCACCTGGAGCGCCGCCGCATGAGTTCGAAGATCTCGATCCCGGATGCCACCCTCCCGGTGCTCCTCGTCCATCCCGGCCCGCACGGCGTCGCGGTCTACGCCCGGCAGATCGCGGCCGAAGTCGTGGCGGCGGAGCCGCACGCGCGGATCACGACCGTCGATGCTCTCGCCGCCCTCCCCGAAGGGACGCCGGTCCACGCTCACGTCACCGACCGCCTGTGGGGAGCATCGCCCGAGGAGGCGACGCACGCGCTCACGGGCCTCGCCGCCCGGCATCCGCTCACCGTGACGCTGCACGACGTGCCGCAGGAATCCGACGGCGAACGCAACCGCCCGCGGCGCCGAGCCTTCTATCGCGCCGTGACCGAGGCGTCGCGCGGGGTCGTCGTCAACAGCGCCCATGAGCGCGAACTGCTGCGCGAAGAGGGCGTCTTCGACGGCCCGGTCGCCGTCGTGCCTCTCCCGGTCGATTCCGTGGCCGTGCCGCTCGCAACGCCGGAGGTCGACGACTCCGTCGGCGTCCTCGGATACTTCTACCCCGGCAAGGGTCATGACGAGGCGCTCGAAGCCGCTGCCACCGCGGGGCTGACGCGACTGACCGTGCTCGGACGCGCCTCCGACGGCCACGCGGGCGATCTCGATGCCTTCGCGCGACTCGCCGGCGCGCGGGGGGTGTCGGTGGAAGTGACCGGGTGGCTCGACGACGCCGAGATGGCCGACCGGGTGCGTCGCATCGCCGTCCCGGTGATCGCGCACCGGCATGTCTCGGCGTCGGGCTCTCTGGCCTCGTGGATCGGCTGGGGACGCCGTCCTCTCGCCGTCCGCAACCGCTACAACGACGAGATGGCCGCGCTCAGGCCCGACACCGTCACCCTCGTCGAGCCGGACGCCCTCGCGGCGGCGATCTCAGCCGCCCGTGACGACGCACCCTCCACGTGGCACGGCCAGCACCCTGTGCCTTTCGGACGCGCTGACGCCGCCCGCGCGTACCTCCGCTGGTGGAGCGAGGTCACGTCATGACGGGGGACACCCCCTGGAACGACCGGATGCCATGGGTGCCGGGCAACCGCTGGGACCGGGTCGCACACCTCGAGCCCCAACCGCCGCGCGTGAGCGTCATCGTCACCCATTACGCTCAGCCGGCGGAACTCGCCCGCACCCTCAAGGCTCTCCGCCGACAGGATCACCCGCGCAACCGTCTCGAGATCATCGTCGCCGACGACGGCTCTCCCGAGGCGCCGTCGGTTCCCGAGGGCGTCCTGCTGGTTCGTCAGGAGGACCGCGGTTTCCGCGCGGCTGCCGCTCGAAACCTGGGAGCGGCGGCCGCGTCGGGCGATGTTCTCTGCTTCTTGGATGCCGACACCAGCCCGGAACCCGAGTACGTGCGACGGATCTCGCGTCTTCCCGCACTCCTGTCCGAGGCGGTGACGGTGGGGCGCCGTCGACACGCGGACTTCGCGGGCGTCCCGGCCCAGATCCCGGTCGAGGAATGCGGTCCCGCACGGGAACTCGTCGAACCGGCCTGGCTCCGAGACGCGTACCAGCGCAGCCAGAATCTCCTGCTCGCCGACGACCGGTCCTATCGGTATGTCATCAGCGCCGTCGTCGCCTGCTCCCGATCATTCTTCGACGAGGTGGGCGGTTTCGACGAGACCTTCTCGTCGTACGGAGGAGAGGATTGGGAATGGGCGCACCGGTGCTGGCAAGCCGGCGCGGTTCTCGCGCATGTTCCGGATGCCGTGGCCTGGCACGACGGCCCGGACTGGGCGGGCCGGGGGGACTCCGAGCGTGAGGCCGAGGGCAATCGGCAGTCGATTCAGTTGGTGACGAAGATCCCCGTCGATGGGTCAGCGGCACGAGGTCTCCTTCCCGCGATGCCCGACATCGAGGTACGCGTGCCGGTGACGACGACCGCGGCCGCGTTCGTGTGCGCCGACTCGCTCCTTGCGGCGCTGCCGAGAGCCGCTGTCGTGATGGCGCCGGTCCCGGATGCGGCCGCGCTGCGCGCTGACCCCCGCGTTCGCTCTGCCGTCACCGAGGACCCGCGCGTGAGGGTGGAGCTGGAGCACCCGGTGGTCGTGTTGCGTCCCGATGCGCTGAGCGATGCCCTCGCCGTCCTCGGCGAAGGTGACGTGGGACGAGTGCATCTGCGGTCTGCGGAGGGGGTGCCGCTCGGGTCGGCGACGAGCCGCCGGGCCCGCGCCAGGAGCACACGGTGGAGCACGAGGTCGGGGCACGCAGAGACCACTCGCGTCATCGAGGGCATGCACGTCCTGCGGGCGGAACCGTCGGTCGAAGCGTGGCTGGGCGGGTGGGGCGGAGCGCCTCGGTTCCTCTGAGCCCACCGACTTCCGCGGAATTTCGCGGAATGAGCTTCGCGACACGCCCGGGAAGCGCATGAGTTCGACCGAACCCGGGGTCGCACGTAAGCTTTTACATGTTCGCCCCACAGGGGAGAGCGGAGCGGCCGAAAGGCCCCGCGTCCTCTCAAGCGGCGAACCACCCCCAACACCAACACTTGAGAGTTTCGACTCTTTGGTCTACAGTTGGGATCCTGCCACTCGGCACACAAACTCAGTCTGACTGCTTCTTAGCGAAGCTCAATTGCGCTGGTTTGGTTGTCGAGTCCGCAGGTCAAATGAAGTGAACCGCCTCACGGGTAGGTCGAGAGATCGTTTCTGTGGGTGCGTCCGTTCCTTGAGAACTCAACAGCGTGCACTTGTCAAATGCCAATTTATTCCTCGTCGGTCTGACTTTTGTTGGATTGCGAGAAATTCCTTTGGATCAAAGACCAGCCCTTCCGGGGGTTGGCATATGAATTCGTCAGTTTTGATGTTTTCTCTTTGGTCAGTTTCAAACTCGCTATGACTGTCGTTTTCCCGGTGGTTGTATGCATTTCTTTTTTACGGAGAGTTTGATCCTGGCTCAGGATGAACGCTGGCGGCGTGCTTAACACATGCAAGTCGAACGGTGAAGCCAAGCTTGCTTGGTGGATCAGTGGCGAACGGGTGAGTAACACGTGAGCAACCTGCCCTGGACTCTGGGATAAGCGCTGGAAACGGCGTCTAATACTGGATATGAGACGTGATCGCATGGTCGTGTTTGGAAAGATTTTTCGGTCTGGGATGGGCTCGCGGCCTATCAGCTTGTTGGTGAGGTAATGGCTCACCAAGGCGTCGACGGGTAGCCGGCCTGAGAGGGTGACCGGCCACACTGGGACTGAGACACGGCCCAGACTCCTACGGGAGGCAGCAGTGGGGAATATTGCACAATGGGCGGAAGCCTGATGCAGCAACGCCGCGTGAGGGATGACGGCCTTCGGGTTGTAAACCTCTTTTAGCAGGGAAGAAGCGTAAGTGACGGTACCTGCAGAAAAAGCGCCGGCTAACTACGTGCCAGCAGCCGCGGTAATACGTAGGGCGCAAGCGTTATCCGGAATTATTGGGCGTAAAGAGCTCGTAGGCGGTTTGTCGCGTCTGCTGTGAAATCCCGAGGCTCAACCTCGGGCCTGCAGTGGGTACGGGCAGACTAGAGTGCGGTAGGGGAGATTGGAATTCCTGGTGTAGCGGTGGAATGCGCAGATATCAGGAGGAACACCGATGGCGAAGGCAGATCTCTGGGCCGTAACTGACGCTGAGGAGCGAAAGGGTGGGGAGCAAACAGGCTTAGATACCCTGGTAGTCCACCCCGTAAACGTTGGGAACTAGTTGTGGGGACCATTCCACGGTTTCCGTGACGCAGCTAACGCATTAAGTTCCCCGCCTGGGGAGTACGGCCGCAAGGCTAAAACTCAAAGGAATTGACGGGGACCCGCACAAGCGGCGGAGCATGCGGATTAATTCGATGCAACGCGAAGAACCTTACCAAGGCTTGACATATACGAGAACGGGCCAGAAATGGTCAACTCTTTGGACACTCGTAAACAGGTGGTGCATGGTTGTCGTCAGCTCGTGTCGTGAGATGTTGGGTTAAGTCCCGCAACGAGCGCAACCCTCGTTCTATGTTGCCAGCACGTAATGGTGGGAACTCATGGGATACTGCCGGGGTCAACTCGGAGGAAGGTGGGGATGACGTCAAATCATCATGCCCCTTATGTCTTGGGCTTCACGCATGCTACAATGGCCGGTACAAAGGGCTGCAATACCGTGAGGTGGAGCGAATCCCAAAAAGCCGGTCCCAGTTCGGATTGAGGTCTGCAACTCGACCTCATGAAGTCGGAGTCGCTAGTAATCGCAGATCAGCAACGCTGCGGTGAATACGTTCCCGGGTCTTGTACACACCGCCCGTCAAGTCATGAAAGTCGGTAACACCTGAAGCCGGTGGCCTAACCCTTGTGGAGGGAGCCGTCGAAGGTGGGATCGGTAATTAGGACTAAGTCGTAACAAGGTAGCCGTACCGGAAGGTGCGGCTGGATCACCTCCTTTCTAAGGAGCATCTGGCATCCGGGGTTTTCGAATCGTGGGTGTCCAGGCGCCAGTTCAACACCGAATGTGTGTTGCTGGTAGCTCATGGGTGGAACATTTGATGGGGTGCTCATGCCGATGGTTCGGGTCTAGTACGCAGCTTGCTGTGGGAACGGTTCGGGTTGGAGGGGTGGGTACATGCACGCTGTTGGGTCCTGAGGGGCCGGGCGCTGGTTGCGCTAGTCGGAAGGCTGGTGTGGTTGGTGGCTGTTCCTCGTGGGCCTTCCCTGCTGTCACGGTTGTGGCGTGTGGGGTGGGTACCGCCCGTACTTTGAGAACTACACAGTGGACGCGAGCATCTTCGACATGACTTTTTGGTTGTGTCGTGAAGATGATCTTAAAGATCATTAGTCAATTTTTTGACGATTCAACTCATGTGATTTCAAGTCTTTAAGAGCAAACGGTGGATGCCTTGGCATCTGGAGCCGAAGAAGGACGTAGCAATCTGCGATAAGCCTCGGGGAACTGATAAGCGAGTTTTGATCCGAGGATGTCCGAATGGGGAAACCCCGCCAGGGCGCGTGCGTACCTGGTGACTCCCGCCTGAATATATAGGGCGGGTAGAGGGAACGTGGGGAAGTGAAACATCTCAGTACCCACAGGAAGAGAAAGCAAAAGCGATTCCGTAAGTAGTGGCGAGCGAAACCGGAAGAGGCTAAACCTAGCGTGTGTGATAGCCGGCAGGCGTTGCATGTTGGGGGTTGCGGGACTTTTCTGATTGTTCTGCCGAATGATCGACGTGACAAGAGGGTATAGACGAACGGTTTTGAATGGCCGGTCATAGAGGGTGCGAACCCCGTAGTCGAAATGCCTGTTCTTGGCGTGAGAAGTATCCCAAGTAGCACGGGGCCCGAGAAATCCCGTGTGAATCTGTCAGGACCACCTGATAAGCCTAAATACTCCCAGATGACCGATAGCGGACAAGTACCGTGAGGGAAAGGTGAAAAGTACCCCGGGAGGGGAGTGAAATAGTACCTGAAACCGTTTGCTTACAAACCGTTGGAGCCTCCTTAGTAGGGGTGACAGCGTGCCTTTTGAAGAATGAGCCTGCGAGTTAGCGATACGTGGCGAGGTTAACCCGAGTGGGGTAGCCGTAGCGAAAGCGAGTCTGAATAGGGCGATTCAGTCGCGTGTCCTAGACCCGAAGCGAAGTGATCTATCCATGGCCAGGTTGAAGCGACGGTAAGACGTCGTGGAGGACCGAACCCACTTAGGTTGAAAACTGAGGGGATGAGCTGTGGATAGGGGTGAAAGGCCAATCAAACTTCGTGATAGCTGGTTCTCTCCGAAATGCATTTAGGTGCAGCGTTGCGTGTTTCTTGCCGGAGGTAGAGCTACTGGATGGCCGATGGGCCCTACAAGGTTACTGACGTCAGCCAAACTCCGAATGCCGGTAAGTGAGAGCGCAGCAGTGAGACTGTGGGGGATAAGCTTCATAGTCGAGAGGGAAACAACCCAGACCACCAACTAAGGTCCCTAAGCGCGTGCTAAGTGGGAAAGGATGTGGAGTTGCTTTGACAACCAGGAGGTTGGCTTAGAAGCAGCCACCCTTGAAAGAGTGCGTAATAGCTCACTGGTCAAGTGATTCCGCGCCGACAATGTAACGGGGCTCAAGCACGCCACCGAAGTTGTGGCATTGACATTTTTGGTAGGCCTTCGTGGTCCAGCCGTGTTGATGGGTAGGAGAGCGTCGTGTGGCGAGTGAAGCGGCGGGGTGACCCAGCCGTGGACGCTACACGAGTGAGAATGCAGGCATGAGTAGCGAAAGACGTGTGAGAAACACGTCCTCCGAAAGACCAAGGGTTCCAGGGTCAAGCTAATCTTCCCTGGGTAAGTCGGGACCTAAGGCGAGGCCGACAGGCGTAGTCGATGGACAACGGGTTGATATTCCCGTACCGGCGAAGAACCGCCCCAGTCAATCCAGTGGTGCTAAGAGTCCTAGCTCACGCTTTAGCGGATCCCTTCGGGGTGAGGCGGGTGTGTGTGAACGCTCGACCCCATGCTGGTGCGGCTAGCGTATTAACAGGTGTGACGCAGGAAGGTAGCCCAAGCCAGGCGATGGTAGTCCTGGTGCAAGTGCGTAGGCCGACTCTTAGGCAAATCCGGGAGTCATGAGGCTGAGACACGATGCGGATAAAAAGTGGGTGATCCTATGCTGCCAAGAAAAGCATCGACGCGAGGTTCTAGCCGCCCGTACCCCAAACCGACTCAGGTGGTCAGGTAGAGAATACCAAGGAGATCGAGAGAATCGTGGTTAAGGAACTCGGCAAAATGCCCCCGTAACTTCGGGAGAAGGGGGGCCATCCACTTATTAGGACTTGCTCCGAAAGGGTGTGGTGGCCGCAGAGACTAGTGGGTAGCGACTGTTTACTAAAAACACAGGTCCGTGCCAAGTCGCAAGACGATGTATACGGACTGACGCCTGCCCGGTGCTGGAAGGTTAAGAGGACCGGTTAGCCGTAAGGCGAAGCTGAGAATTTAAGCCCCAGTAAACGGCGGTGGTAACTATAACCATCCTAAGGTAGCGAAATTCCTTGTCGGGTAAGTTCCGACCTGCACGAATGGCGTAACGACTTCCCAACTGTCTCAACCGCGAACTCGGCGAAATTGCATTACGAGTAAAGATGCTCGTTACGCGCAGCAGGACGGAAAGACCCCGTGACCTTTACTACAGCTTGGTATTGGTGTTCGGTGTGGCTTGTGTAGGATAGGTGGGAGACGGTGAAGCATTCACGCCAGTGAGTGTGGAGTCATTGTTGAAATACCACTCTGGTCACTCTGGATATCTAACTTAGGACCGTGATCCGGTTCAGGGACAGTGCCTGGTGGGTAGTTTAACTGGGGCGGTTGCCTCCCAAAATGTAACGGAGGCGCCCAAAGGTTCCCTCAACCTGGTTGGCAATCAGGTGGCGAGTGTAAGTGCACAAGGGAGCTTGACTGTGAGACTGACAGGTCGAGCAGGGACGAAAGTCGGGACTAGTGATCCGGCAGTGGCTTGTGGAAGCGCTGTCGCTCAACGGATAAAAGGTACCTCGGGGATAACAGGCTGATCTTGCCCAAGAGTCCATATCGACGGCATGGTTTGGCACCTCGATGTCGGCTCGTCGCATCCTGGGGCTGGAGTAGGTCCCAAGGGTTGGGCTGTTCGCCCATTAAAGCGGTACGCGAGCTGGGTTTAGAACGTCGTGAGACAGTTCGGTCCCTATCCGCTGCGCGCGTAGGAAGTTTGAGAGGATCTGACCCTAGTACGAGAGGACCGGGTTGGACGAACCTCTGGTGTGTCAGTTGTTCCGCCAGGAGCACCGCTGATTAGCTACGTTCGGGATGGATAACCGCTGAAAGCATCTAAGCGGGAAGCCGGCCTCAAGATGAGACTTCCATACCTTTATGGTGAGAGGCTCCCAGCCAGACTACTGGGTTGATAGGCCGGATGTGGAAGCGTAGTAATACGTGAAGCTGACCGGTACTAATAAGCCGATGACTTGATAACACACCTGTTTTTGGTGCTTGCGTCCACTGAGTGGTTCTCGATGTACGGTCGGGAACTCAACAATGATCATGTCGTTGTTGGTTTGTGAAACATCAATAGTGTTTCGGCGGCCATAGCGAGAGGGAAACGCCCGGTTACATTCCGAACCCGGAAGCTAAGCCTCTCAGCGCCGATGGTACTGCAGGGGGGACCCTGTGGGAGAGTAGGACACCGCCGGACTTCTTTTCAGTCGAAATGGCCACCCAACGTTGGGTGGCCATTTCGCATTTGCGGGCACTTTTCCCCGGGAAGGACAGTCATGTCTACGGACGACGCGAACGATCGCAGGAGCAACGAAGGGCGCTCGGGCGACCGCGCGTCCGGGCGTGGACAGTCCTCCCGTGGCAACGATTCTTCGTCGCGGAGCGACCGCCCGTTCCGTCGCGACGGCGAAGGTTCGGGTCGTGCACGTCGTGAGGGTGACTCGCGTCCGTTCCGCCGTGAACACGATGGTGGCGCGCGCCCTTCCGGTCGCGACGGTGGCGGCACGGGTCGCCCCGCGCGTGACGGTGATCGTCCGGTTCGTCGCGATGGAGATCGGCCTGTTCGTCGGGATGGGGGTCGTCCGTTCCGTGGTGACGGGGATCGTCCGGTTCGTCGGGAGGGTGACCGTCCGGTTCGTCGGGAGGGTGACCGTCCGGTTCGTCGGGATGGTGACCGTCCGGTTCGTCGGGATGGGGATCGTCCGGTTCGTCGGGAGGGTGACCGTCCGGTTCGTCGGGATGGGGGTCGTCCGTTCCGTGGTGACGGGGATCGTCCGGTTCGTCGGGAGGGTGACCGTCCGGTTCGTCGGGAGGGTGACCGTCCGGTTCGTCGGGACGGGGATCGTCCGTTCCGTCGGGAGGGTGACCGTCCGGTTCGTCGTGATGGCGACCGGCCCGTGCGTCGGGATGGGGATCGGCCGTTCCGACGCGATGGCGAGCGGCCCGTTCGTCGTGACGGTGACCGTCCGGTGCGTCGCGACGGCGATCGCCCCGTGCGTCGGGACGGGGATCGTCCCGTCCGTCGTGACGGGGATTCCCGCGGCTTCTCCGGCACGGACCGTCGTCCGACGGGCGACCGTCGTCCGGGTGCCGGGGCGCCCCGCAGGTTCGATCGCGAGGACTCGCGGGCCACGCGGCCGCCTCAGGACCGTCGCGAGCGCGGCCCCGAGATCCCCGAGGAGATCACCGCCTACGATCTGCCGGGCGCGGCGCGCAACGAGTTGAAGACCCTCAGTAAGGACAACGCCGACAACGTCGCCCGCCACCTCGCGATGGCGGCTCGCGTGATCGACGAGGACCCGGAGCTCGCCCACCAGCACGCGCTGGCGGCATCCCGAAGCGCGGGACGCGTTGGCGTGGTCCGGGAGACGGTCGCCATCACTGCTTATGCGGTGGGGGACTTCGCCCTGGCGCTTCGCGAGCTGCGCACGCACCGCCGCATCACGGGCTCCGACGACCAGCTCCCGCTCATCGTCGATAGCGAGCGCGGTGTCGGTCGCCCGGATCGTGCGCTCGAGGAGGGTCGCGCGGTCGACCGGTCGACGTTGTCGGTCCCGGTGCGCGTGCAGCTGGCGATCGCCATGTCCGGCGCGCGACTCGACCTCGGCCAGGCTGATCGCGCTTTGCAAGAGCTCGAGATCCCCGAGGCCGACCCTGACCGCGCGTTCGAATGGAGCCCCGCGCTCTTCTCCGCTCGCGCTGCGGTGCTCGAAGAGCTCGGACGCGCGGACGAGGCCGAAGAGTGGGAGCGTCGCGCGTCGATCGCGGCCGACGCGCTCGACGCGGCTGCCGGTGTCGCCGACCGCGAGGTGATCGTCGTCGAGGAGATCGAGCTCATCGATGACGAAGGCGGTGTGGATGTGGCATCCGGAGTCATTCCCCTCGAGGAGGATCGAGAGGACTCGGTCGAGTCCGGAGGCGACGAGCACGTCGTCGACGTCGACGGAGAGAGTGCCCCCGTCGATGTGAACGCCGACGGAGTCGACGACGTGTCGAGTGACGAGGAAGACGCGCGATGATCTTCGGGCGCAGCACCCCTCCCCCGACGCCCCTCGACGGCATCGACGTCGTGCTGGCCGACCTGGACGGTGTCGTGTACGCCGGGCCGGGTGCTCTCCCGCACGCGGTCGACAGCCTGAACCGCGCCCAGCAGGAGGGGCGCCGGCTCGGGTACATCACCAACAATGCTTCGCGTACCGATGCGTCGGTGGCGGAGCACCTCACCTCGCTCGGGTTGCGTGTCGCGCCGGATGACGTCACGACCAGCCCGCAGGCGGCGATGCGTCTCATGCGCGATCTGGTTCCCGCGGGTTCGACCCTGCTGGTCGTCGGCGGAGAGGGCCTCGTCGTCGAGGTCGAGAAGGCGGGATTCGTCGTGACGCGCAGTGCGGACGACGATCCGGCCGCCGTCGTCCAGGGGTTCGCGCCGGACGTCGGGTGGGTCCATCTGGCGGAGGCGGCCTACGCTCTGGCCACACCGGTCGAACAGGGGGGCATCCCCTGGGTGGCGACCAACTCGGACTGGACCATTCCGCAGGCTCGTGGCATCGCACCGGGCAATGGCACGCTCGTGTCCGCCGTGCACACGGCCGTCGGCCGACTGGCGACGATCGCAGGCAAGCCCGAGCGGCCCATCTTCGACGTCGCCGTCGCCCGTACGGGCGCGCAGACGCCGCTGTTCATCGGCGACCGTCTCGACACCGACATCCAGGGCGCGCGCACCGCGGAGATGCGGTCCTTGCTGGTGCTGACGGGGATCGATCGTCCCAAGCAGATCCTCGCGGCACCGCCCTCGCAGCGCCCGGACTACATCGTTGAAGACCTCCGGCAGTTGTTCGAGCCGTACCCCGCCACGGTCGTCAAGGGCGAACGTACCCGCGTGGGCGATGCGATCGTCGAGATCGACGGCGTCGATCTGCGGATCGTGAACGACGGAGGCCGCCAGATCGACCTCCTGCGCGCGGGGGCCGCAGCCATCTGGAACAGCGGACGGGCGATCTTCGGCTTCCGGGTTCCCGAACAGCTCTACGCGGACCCGTTCCGCGTGCGCTGACGTCGTAGCATGGCATCCATGTCCGACAGCTCCGCCCCGGATGCCGCCGGGCTCATCGATCGGCTGCGCCTCATCGAGGAGCAGCCCCTCGACACCCGCGCGGCCGCCTACGCCGCCGTGCACGAGGAACTGGCTCGACGCCTCGAGTCCGCACCCGCCGATCCGTCCTCGCCGTCGTGACCTCGCGCCTCGACGCCGAACTCGCCGCGCGGGGACTCGCGCGCTCGCGCTCGCACGCGGCGCAGCTGATCTCGGGCGGCCTTGTGACCGTGAACGGACGCCCGGTGGTCAAAGCGGCGGCCCAGATCGAGGCCGAGAGCGTCATCGAGGTCGCCGGCGCGGACCACTACGTCAGCCGCGGCGCTCACAAGCTGCTCGCGGCTCTCGACGCCTTCGGCCTGGAGGTGCGGGATCGCGTCGCCCTCGACATGGGGGCATCGACGGGCGGCTTCACGCAGGTCCTCCGCGAACGTGGGGCGCGACCGGTGATGGCCGTGGATGTCGGGCACGGACAGTTATCCACCGTCATCGAGGCGGACCCCGACGTGGTGTCGGTCGAGGGGTATAACGTGCGGTTCATGACCGCCGACTCTCTCGCCCACGCCACCGGCGTCGCCGAGCGCGCCACCGTGGTGACGGGGGATCTCTCTTTCATCTCGCTGGAGCACGTGCTGCCCGCCGTGGTCGCCACGGCAGCACCCGATGCCGACATCGTGCTGCTTGTGAAGCCGCAATTCGAAGTGGGGCGTACGTCGGTGAAGGGCGGGCTCGTGACGGACCCGGCGCTGCGGTCGGATGCCGTGCACGGCGTCCTCTGGGCGGCATGGGATGCGGGGCTGAAGACCGCGGGTCTGATCGCGTCCCCCGTCGTCGGCACGCATGGCAACCAGGAGTACGTCGCGTGGTTCTCGGCCACTCGGGGCAGCGACCCCTCAGAATGGGAGAGCACCGTGACCCGACTGACCGGAAGCCGATGACCCCCAGCGATCGCCGAATCCTCCTCGTCGTCCACGCGCGCCGTGACGACACCGTCCATGCCGCCGAGCGCATCCTGACCGCCGTGCGGTCTGCCGGTGCCACACCGGTGGTGTCCGCGGAGGACCGGCCCGAACTGGCGGAGCGGCTTTCGCTCGACGGCGGTGCAGACCCTCGGCGTCGACGTGGGTATCGATGAGGTCGAGCTGGCGATCGTCCTGGGCGGCGACGGCACGATTCTGCGGGCGGCCGAGGTCGTCCGCGGCGGAACGGTCCCCATCCTCGGGATCAACATGGGCCACGTCGGCTTCCTCGCCGAGATCGAACGCGACGACATGGACGACGCCGTGCGCCGGGTGATCGACCGCGACTATGTCGTGGAAGAACGTCTCGCTCTCGCCGTGCGTGTCCTCGACGCCGACGACGAGGTCATCTTCGAGACCTGGGCCCTGAACGAGGCCACCGTCGAGAAGGCCAGCCGGGAGCGGATGCTCGAGGTCGTCATGGAGGTCGACGGACGACCGCTGTCGTCGTTCGGGTGCGACGGCATCGTCGTGGCGTCCCCGACCGGGTCGACCGCCTACAACTTCTCGGCCGGGGGGCCCGTCATCTGGCCGACGGTCGAGGCCATCGCCGTCGTCCCCCTCTCGGCACATGCTCTGTTCGCCCGCCCGCTGGTGGTCAGCCCCGACGCCATGGTGGCCGTCGAGGTGCTCGAGCGCACCAGCGGCAGCGGCATCCTGTGGTGCGACGGTCGTCGCTCGCACGAGCTGCCCCCGGGCGCCCGCGTGATGGTGCGCCGTTCGTCGCGCCCCGTCCGCCTCGCACGCCTTCACCCCGCGGCCTTCACCGACCGCCTCGTCCGCAAGTTCCGACTCCCGGTCACGGGGTGGCGTGGGATGCCGGGGGGTGCGGCGTGATCGAGGAGATGCGGCTGCGCGACCTCGGGGTCATCGCCGACGCGACGCTTCCGATCGGGCGGGGCTTCACCGCGATCACCGGTGAGACCGGCGCGGGAAAGACGATGGTGGTGACCGGCCTGGGACTGCTGCTCGGCCAGCGCGCGGATTCCGGCGCGGTGCGCAAGGGGGCGGCTCAGGCTGCCGTCGAAGGCGTGTGGCTCGTCCCCGAAGAAGGGGTGGTCGCCGCGCGCGTGCGCGAGGCCGGCGGTGACGTCGAGCCCGTCGGCGGCGGGTCCGCCGAGCTCTATCTCGGACGCACCGTCTCGAGCGAGGGGCGTGGCCGAGCCACCGTCGGCGGCCGTACGGCCCCCGCGGGGGTTCTCGCCGACCTGGCCGACGACCTCGTGGTCGTGCACGGGCAGTCCGACCAACTGCGTCTGAAGTCCTCGTCGGCCCAGCGCGACGCCCTCGACCGCTTCGGCGGTGAGCCCGTCGGCGCCGCTCGGACGGCGTACCGCGCCGCCTGGGACGTCTGGCGCAGGCTGGATGCCGAACTGACCACCCTCACCGCGGACCGCGATGAGCGGGCGCGCGAGGCGGAGCGACTGCGCGCGGCCATCGCCGAGATCGAGGCCGTGGCTCCCGTCGCCGGCGAGGAGGAGGAGCTGGCTCGCCGAGCCGAGCGCCTCGCCAACGCCGAGGACCTGCGCGTCGCCGCCGTGACGGCGCACGCCGCTCTGTCGAGCGAGGACGGCTCACCCGATGTCGTCACGCTTCTGGCAGAGGCCCGCCGAGCCCTCGAGCGGATCTCGGGTAGCGATGAGGCGCTCGCGGAGATCGGCGCGCTCGTCACCGATCTCGGGTACCGCGCGACCGATGCCTCCGACGCCCTGTCGGGCTACCTCGCCGATCTCGATGAGTCCGGCCCGCACGAGCTGGCCGCGGTGGACGAGCGGCGTGGCGTGATCGCGGGGCTCGTCCGCGCGCACGGTTCCGTGGACGCGGCGATCTCGTTGCTCGAGACGGGTTCGGCCCGCCTGGTCGAGCTCGACGACGACGGCGACCGTCTACAGAGGCTCGAGACGCAGCGCGACGCGGCCGCCGCCGAACTCGACGCCGCAGCGGAGGCGTTGACCGCCGCGCGACGCGAGGCCGCCGAACGGCTGAGCGCTGCCGTCACCGAGGAGCTGCACGCGCTCGCTCTTCCCGACGCCCGTCTGAGCGTCGACGTGGCGCCCGCGACCCCGGCCGGTCATGGCCGCGACGAGGTCGCGATCCTGCTCGCTCCGCACCCGGGCGCCGACCCTCGGCCCGTCTCGCGGGGGGCGTCGGGTGGAGAGTTGAGCCGTGTCATGCTCGCGATCGAGGTCGTCATCGCGGGTGTCGACCCCGTTCCGACCTTCGTCTTCGACGAGGTCGACGCCGGTATCGGCGGCGCAGCGGCGATCGAGGTCGGCCGTCGTCTCGCCCGGCTCGCCGAGTCTTCGCAGGTGATCGCGGTCACGCACCTCGCCCAGGTCGCGGCCTTCGCCGGGAACCACCTGACGGTCGTCAAGGGGAACGACGGAGCGGTCACGGCATCCAGTGTCCGACGCTTGGACGGTGCGGAACGCGAAGCCGAGATGGCCCGCCTGTTGTCGGGGCTCAGCGATTCGGATGCCGCTCTGACCCACGCCCGCGAGCTGCTGGAGACCGGGCGATCCCGATGAGGCGACCGACGAGGACGAGCCGGGCAGCCGGTGGCCCTCGTCGTCGACGGACGGGTCTGATCTGACATTCGCCGCCGGTCCGTTCTCTTCGGCGGCGACGTCGAGCTGATCCTTTCACCCACTGTGCGCTCGTCTCCACCGCTGTGGTCGGCACACGCCGACGCGGCATCGTCACGCGAACGTGACGTGGATGTCGGAGGGGGGTGCGACACTCGGAGTCGAACCCCCACACGCGACTGATAGGATCGAAGCCCGTGATGCAGACTTCGGACGCGGGACAATCAGACGGCACGACTTTCACGACGAAGCACATCTTCGTCACCGGAGGTGTCGTCTCCTCCCTGGGAAAGGGCCTGACGGCGGCAAGCCTCGGCAACCTCCTCACGGCTCGCGGTCTCCGCGTGGTCATGCAGAAGCTCGACCCGTATCTGAACGTCGATCCCGGAACGATGAACCCGTTCCAGCACGGAGAGGTCTTCGTCACCGATGACGGCGCCGAGACCGATCTCGACATCGGCCACTACGAGCGCTTCCTCGACATCGAGCTGAGCCAGGCGGCCAACGTCACCACCGGCCAGATCTACTCGCAGGTCATCGCGCGCGAGCGTCGGGGCGAGTACCTGGGCGACACCGTGCAGGTCATCCCGCACATCACCGACGAGATCAAACGTCGCATGCGCCTTCAGGCGAGCGAGCAGCCGCAGCCCGACGTCATCATCACCGAGATCGGCGGCACCGTCGGCGACATCGAGTCGCAGCCCTTCATCGAGTCGGCTCGTCAGATCCGCCACGAGCTCGGACGAAAGAACGTCTTCTTCGTGCACGTCTCGCTGGTCCCCTTCATGGGAGCCTCGGGAGAGCAGAAGACCAAGCCCACCCAGCACTCCGTCGCCACCCTGCGTTCGATCGGTATCCAGCCCGACGCGCTCGTGCTGCGCAGCGACCGGCCGGTCACCGAGTCGAACAAGCGCAAGATCGCGCTCATGTGCGACGTCGACGAAGATGCCGTGGTCAACGCGATCGACGTCCCGAGCATCTACGACATCCCCTCGATGCTGAACGACCAGGGCCTCGACGGGCACATCGTCGACGCCCTCGACCTCGACAAGGCGAGCGACGTCGACTGGTCGCGCTGGCAGCGCGTCCTGCAGGCGGTGCACAATCCCAAGCACGAGGCCACGATCGGTCTCGTCGGCAAGTACATCGACCTGCCCGACGCCTACCTCTCGGTCACCGAGGCCATCAAGGCCGGTGGTTTCGGCCAGGAGACCCACGTGAAGATCACGTGGATCCCCTCCGACCAGTGCGAGACGCCCGAGGGCGCCGCCAAGGCGCTGGGCGCGGTCGACGGCATCATCGTTCCGGGCGGCTTCGGCATCCGCGGCATCGAGGGCAAGCTCGGAGCCTTGCGCTTCGCGCGAG
Source organism: Microbacterium sp. SORGH_AS_0421 (assembly GCF_030818635.1). NCBI lineage: Bacteria > Bacillati > Actinomycetota > Actinomycetes > Micrococcales > Microbacteriaceae > Microbacterium > Microbacterium sp. SORGH_AS_0421. The sequence continues at coordinate 568,146 of NZ_JAUTAO010000001.1, read as the reverse complement.
AGCAGGGCATCCCAACGCTCGGCATCTGCCTGGGCCTGCAGTGCATGGTCATCGAGTACGCGCGCACGGTCGCCGGTCTCGACGGGGCGTCGTCGAGCGAGTTCGATCCCGACACCGCGCACCCGGTCGTGGCGACGATGGCCGAGCAGGTCGACATCCTGCAGAGCGGCGACCTGGGCGGCACGATGCGCCTCGGGCTCTACCCGGCGGCCCTCTCGGAGGGATCCCTCGCCGCGGAGGTCTACGGATCGAGCACCATCTCGGAGCGCCACCGCCACCGCTACGAGGTCAACAACGCCTACCGCCAGCAGCTGAGCGACGCGGGCCTGGTGTTCTCGGGCGTGAACCCCGATCTCGACCTCGTCGAGTTCGTCGAGCTGCCGCGTGACGTGCACCCGTACTACATCGCCACCCAGGCCCACCCTGAATTGCGCTCGCGGCCGACCGAGCCGCACCCGCTCTTCCGCGGTCTCGTCGCGGCGGCGTTGGATCGTCACCGCTCGAGCGAGCTGTTCGACGTCGAAGAGGACTGACGTGGAGGAGCTGCGCGACGAGAAGGTCGACCTCGAGCTGGTCTCGACGGACCTCGTCTACGAAGGCGCCGTCTGGGACGTGCGCTCCGACACCGTGCGGTACGGCGACGGCGAGATGACCCGCCAGTACGTCGAGCACCCGGGTGCGGCCGCGATCGTCGCGCTCGACGACGACGAGAACGTCGTGCTCATTCAGCAGTACCGCCACCCCATCAAGGAACGCGACTGGGAGATCCCGGCCGGTCTCCTCGACGTGGCCGGCGAGCCTCCTCTCGAGACGGCGAAGCGCGAGCTGGCCGAGGAGGTCGACCTCGAGGCCGACCGCTGGCAGCATCTCGTGTCGATGCACACCACGCCCGGGGGAAACGACGAAGTCGTGCACCTCTTCCTCGCCCGCGGCCTGCGCGGCGTCGAGACCGACTACGAGCGCGAGCACGAGGAGTCCGACATGCGCGTCGAACGCGTGCCTCTCGCGGACGTGATCGACGGAGTGCTCGCGGGACGCCTGCGTAACGGCATCCTGGCCACGGGCGCTTTTGCCGCCGCAGAAGTGCTGCGCCGCGAGGCGTCCACCCGCTGACGTGGAACTCGAGCGGGCGGTCGAGGCCTACCTCCGGCACGTCGCGCTCGAGCGCGGTCTTTCCGACCACACGGTGTCGGCCTACCGCCGTGACCTCGCGGTGTACGTCGAGTGGCTTCGCGCGCGCGGCCTCGGGACCGTCGAAGAGGTGACTCCCGCCCTCGTCGCGGACTTCGCGGGGGAGCGGGCCTCGACGGAACCGCCGCCCGCGTCGTCGTCGCTCGCTCGTCTGCAGTCGTCGGTGCGCGGATTGCACCGGTTCCTTGTGCGGGAAGGTCGGGTCGACGCGGACCCGAGCGGCAGACTTCGACCCCCGAAAACCCCGCGGCGGCTCCCGAAGGCGCTGACCATCACGCAGATCGACGAGCTCCTGGATGCCGCAGGTCCCGCGCCGGGATCAGCGGACGCGTCCGCGGCGGAGCCGTCGGCGGTCCGCGACCGGGCCCTGCTCGAGCTGTTGTACGCGACCGGGGCGCGCGTCTCGGAGATCGTCCAGCTCGACGTCGACGACACCGCCCACGGAGACCTTCTGCGCGTGCGCGGAAAAGGCGACAAGGAGCGCGTGGTGCCGGTGGGGTCGTACGCGCAAGCCGCGATCGAGGCCTACCTCACCCGGGTACGCCCGGCCTGGGCGGCGAAGGCACGTGCGACGCCTCGGCTGTTCCTGGGCGTGCGCGGTGCCTCGCTGTCGCGCCAGAGTGCCTGGCTCATCATCCAGGCCGCGGCACAGCGCGCGGGACTGACGGCACACGTGTCGCCGCACACGCTGCGCCACTCCTTCGCCACCCACCTGTTGCAGGGCGGTGCCGACGTGCGGGTCGTGCAAGAACTGCTCGGTCATGCCTCGGTGTCGACGACGCAGATCTACACGCACGTGTCGGTCGACGCGCTCCGCGACGTGTACGCGACGTCTCACCCTCGGGCGAGGTAGGGACGGCATCCGGCGCCTTCGGCGGGTGAGGGGACCGGGGCGGTGCGGGTACGGGGCCCGACAGCGCCCTGAGACACTAGAGGGATGACCGCCACCCTCGTCGCACAGGGCCTCGCCGGGGGCCACGGACACCGCACGCTCTTCGACGGCGTCGACCTGACGGTCGCACCGGGAGACGTCGTCGGTGTGGTCGGGGCGAACGGGGCCGGTAAGTCGACTCTGCTGCGCCTGCTCGCCGGCGTCGACGAGCCGCAGGCGGGAACGGTCAGCCTCGCTCCCGCCGACGCGTTCGTCGGCTGGCTGCCGCAGGAACACGAGCGCGTGGCCGGAGAGACGGTCGCGCAGTACATCGCCCGACGGACGGGCGCCGCCGAGGCGACCCGCGAGATGGATGCCACGGCGGCAGCGCTCGGCGACCCTGCGGCTGTCGGAGCCGACGACGCCTACGCGACAGCCCTCGAACGATGGCTCGCAAGCGGCGCCGCCGACCTCGACGAGCGGATGCCGGTGGTGCTCGCCGACCTGGGGCTGGAGGTCGGTGCGGATGCCGAGATGACGGGTCTGTCCGGAGGCCAGGCCGCGCGCGTGGGTCTGGCAGCTCTGCTGCTGTCGCGTTTCGACATCGCCCTGCTTGATGAGCCGACCAACGACCTGGACCTCGACGGGCTGGAGCGTCTCGAGACGTTCGTGCGCGGGCTCCGCGGCGGCGTCGTGCTCGTGAGCCACGATCGCGAGTTCCTCGCCCGTTCGGTGACGCGCGTGCTGGAGCTCGACCTCGCGCAGAACTCCCACCGGGTCTACGGCGGCGGGTACGACGCGTACCTCGAGGAGCGCGCCACGCTGCGGCGTCAGGCGCGCGAGAAGTACGAGGAGTACGCCGACACCAAGGCCGACCTGGTCTCGCGCGCCCGCACGCAGCGGGAGTGGTCCAGTCAGGGCGTCCGTAACGCGATGAAGAAGTCGCCCGACAACGACAAGATCCGCCGCAAGGCCGCCACGGAATCGAGCGAGAAGCAGGCGCAGAAGGTGCGCCAGATGGAGAGCCGGATCGCCCGTCTCGACGAGGTCGAGGAACCGCGCAAGGAGTGGCAGCTCGAGTTCACGATCGGTTCGGCACCGCGGTCCAGCTCGGTCGTCTCGACCCTGTCGGGCGCGGTCTTCCGCCAGGGCGACTTCGCCCTCGGTCCTGTCTCGCTGCAGGTGAATGCGGGGGAGCGCATCGGTATCACGGGGCCGAACGGTGCCGGAAAGTCGACGCTGCTGCGTGGCATCCTGGGCCGTCAGACGCCGGACGAGGGGTCGGCGAGCCTGGGCGCGAGCGTCGAGATCGGCGAGATCGACCAGGCCCGGTCGCTGTTCGTGGGAGAGCGAGCGCTCGCGGAGACGTTCGAGGGGTTCGTGCCCGAGATGAACGCCGGCGAGGTGCGAACGCTGTTGGCCAAGTTCGGTCTCAAGGCCGACCACGTCACGCGTCCGGTCGACGGGCTGTCGCCGGGAGAGCGCACGCGCGCGGGGCTCGCTCTGCTGCAGGCGCGCGGGGTGAACGTGCTCGTGCTCGACGAGCCGACGAACCACCTCGACCTGCCGGCGATCGAGCAGCTCGAGCAGGCGTTGGAGTCGTACACGGGGACGCTGCTGCTGGTCACGCACGACCGACGCATGCTTGCGGCGGTGCAGACCGACCGTCGCTGGCGCGTCGAGGCGGGGCAGGTCACGGAGCTGTAGAGCGGTCAGGGCACCCGGCCCCGGTGCGCTGTCCGGCCTCGTCGAGCGTGCGCCGGCCGCCGGCCCCGGTGCGCTTGGCCGGCGGGGCCGACCGTGCCTCCGGGCAGCGGCCCCGGCCTAAGATCCGAGGCGCGGGGCGGACGCCGCCGAGCCCGCCGATACTTACGCAGAAACGCTTTCCACGCCTAGAAACGCGTGCAGCACGTGTTTCCGGGCGCAGATCGCGTTTATGCGTGGTGAGGGGGCCGAGTCAGCGGCCTTGGCGCTTCTTGTAGGGCTTGGGCTCGCCCTTCACGATCGGGGCGCGGCCCTTGCCCTTGTTCGCCTTCGCTTTGCCGCCGCCGGGAGCCTTCTGCCGGGGCGCCGCGGGAGGAGCATCGGCGATGCGACGGTGGGCCTCCTCGAGCAGCAGCTCACCGGCCGGCAGCAGCCGCGTGGGCGCCGTGCGCTGCACGAGGGGCTGGCCGACCTCCTCCTCGAGCTTGTCGACGGTGGTGTACAGCGAGGCAAGGGGGATACGCAGCTTGTCGGCCGCGCGCGGGAAGTGCAGCTCCTCTGCGAGGGCGGCGAACCGGACGAGGTGCTCGAGCTTCATGGCATCCATTCTCCCGTGTTGCGAGGTGCGGCGTTGAGCGTCCAGGACACGCCACCTCGCGCGGGGCGGAGGCGGCGTGTCCTGGACACTCGACGGGAGGGGACGACGGAGCCGCGGGTCAGGCGGCGGCCGCGGCGAGGAAGCGGTCGGCGGTGCGCAGCGACAGGGCCATGATCGTCAGCGCGGGGTTGGCCGCGATGGCGGAGGGGAAGACCGAGTTGTCGCAGATCCAGAGGTTCGGGATCTCGTGCGAGCGCCCGTCGGCGTCCACCACGCCGTCGGACGGGTCGTTCGACATGCGGCACGTGCCGATGGTGTGCGCGGTGCGGGCGAGGACCATGGTCTCGCGAGCCCCGGCGGCCTCCATCACCCGCAGCATGAACGCGGTGGCGTGCTTGTCGATCGCCTTCTCGTTCTCACCGGCGGTGAAGCTCACCCGAGCGCGGGGGATGCCGAACTCGTCGGTCTCGTCGACCAGCTCGAGCCTGTTGTCGTCCGACGGCAGGCAATCGGCGTTGACGCCGATACCGGCCATGAACCGTGACTGATCGAGCCGCTGCATGAGCTCGGGACCCCAGAGGCCGCCGCCGCGCACGAGCGTGGTCGAGAAGGTCAGGGGCATGACGCCGAGGCTCTGCACGAGGTAGCCGCCGGCGAAATCCGCATCGGCGGGACGCATCATGTCCTCGCTGATGAGCGACGAGGGGTATCCGCGGTGCCCGCGCACCGGCTCGTCGAACCGCCCCCACACCTGGGTGGCGCCGTGGGCGAGGAAGTTCCGGCCCACCTGCCCGCTGTCGTTCGCGAGGCCGGTGTGCAGCAGCAGGCGCGGCGTCTCGACGCCGCCACCGGCCAGAACGAGCGCGCGGCAGCGCTGGCGACGGTCGACGCCGTCCTTGCGGTACAGGACCGCCTCGACACGGCCGCGGGCGTCGAGCTCGATCCCGTGCACCATCGACTCGCTGCGGATCTCGGCGCCGGCCGCGACCGCCGCGGGCAGATATGTGTTCGCGGTGGAGGCCTTGGCATCCACCCGGCATCCCTGGTGGCATTCGCCGCAGTTCACGCAGGCGCCGCGCTCGCCGTGGTGGTCTTGCAGTCGTGCCCGCGTGAGCACCGCCGCGGGCGCGTCGGCCCAGCGGACGCCGAGGGCCTCGCAGCCCTTCGCGACGAGATTCGCCGGGGCGTTGCGCTTCGCCGGGGCGTAGGCGTATCGGCGCGACGGATCCCAGGGGTACGGGGTCGGTCCGGACACACCGATGTCGCCCTCGACGCGCTCGACGTAGGAGAGCAGTTCGTCGGGGTCGACCGGCCAGTCACGGCCCACACCCGACTCGGTGCGCAGCGCGAGGTCGCGGCGATCCGGGCGCGGGGTGAACGCGCCCCAGTGCAGCATCGAGCCGCCGACGCCGCGTCCGCTGTTGTTCGGGCCGAAGGCCGTGGGGTCGTCGCCGCCGCTGAGTCGCTCCGACATCCAGTTGATCTCGACGGCCTCGGTCTCGTCGGGGGTGAGGTCGTCGAGCGAGAAGTGCCGCCCCGCCTCCAGAGCCACGACGGTGAGTCCCTTGCGCGCCAGCTCGGCGGTGAGGGGGGCGCCGCCGGCACCGGTTCCGACCACCACGACATCGACGATCTCGTCGTCGGTGTAGGTGCGCATCGCTTCGAGGTTCATGCCGCGTCTCCCGTCGCGATCGTGCCGCCGACGTTCGCCGGCTCCCAGTCTTCGCGGCGTCCGAGACGCAGCTCCACGTATCCGCGGATGGGTCTGCCGCCGGTGGCGAAGCCGTCGTACCCGACGCGCGCCATGCTCGCCGGGTGGGCGAGCCACTGTCGGACGAGGTCGTTGCGCACGTCTTCGAGCCAGGCCTTGAGCTGGGCGGCGTCGAAGGTGCCCTCGGCATCCGACTCTCCCTCGACGGCGGCGCGGAAGGTCTCGGCCCGCTCGGCGGGATCGGTGGGCCAGGTGGCGGCCAGTTGGTCGAGCCCGGTGCGGTACGCCTCGACGTCGACGGGCAGGTCGGCGTTGCGCCAGCCGTCCCCTTCGCCGCGGGCGAGCTGCGCGTCGACGCGTCCGGCGATGTCGATGGCCGGCCCGTCCTGCGGAACGACGAGGTCGGCGATCTCGCGCAGCAGGGTCAGCTGCGCCAGGTTCAGCGCCGCGGGAGCGTAACCGCGGTCGTCGGGCATGCCACGGCGGGCCAGGATGCCGCGGACCCGGCCGTCGACGCGATCGCCCGCGATCAGACGGGCCCAGTCCTCCGGCACCACGGGTCCGACCCGCACCTCGTCCGCGATGAAGCGGGAGATCGCCTCGGCCGCCTCGGCCGGGCGCTCCAGCGGGATCATGTGCCCCGTGTCGGGGAGGGCCCTGAACCGCGCGCGGGGGTAGACGGAGGCGAGCAGCTCGGGCTGGGCGGACGCGCCGAGATCGGCGTCGTCGGTGCCGGCGAGCACGAGCACGGGCAGGTCGAGCGTTTGCACCTCGACGGTCGCGTCGACGCGGCTCCCCGTCTCGAGCCACGCGCGCCACGCGGTGGGCGAGGTGCGGCGGAGGTCTGCGAGGGCGAGCGAGTGCGCCCCGGCATCGAGGGGTTCGGCCGTGTTCTGGTCGATGAAGGTCTCGGCGTCGTGCTCGGAGATGGCTCCTTCGTCGACCCACGAGAGCATCCGCTCACGACGCTCCTCGTCCATGGGTTCGGGGCGTGGCGGAGAGGGCGCCATCAGCACCATGCCGCGCAGCCCGAAGAGAGGGGCCTCGCCGCGGAGCACGCGCGCTGCGACCAGAGCGGCGATCTTGCCGCCCATGCTGTGGCCGCCGAGCATCCACGGACCGTTCGCGTGCTCGGAGAGGTGCCGGACGACGTGGTCGACGGTCTCGTCGAGCGTGGCGTCAGGGGCGCTCGCGGCGGAGCCGAAACCGGGCAGGTCGATGCCCTGCACGCGCACGTCGCCCGCGAGCTCGTCGGCGAGACGGTCGAAGGATCCAGAGCTGGCCCCCAGCGCGTGCAGCAGGTACAGGGTGAGGGGTGCCCCGTCTGTGGCGGGAGCGGATTCGGTGGGCATGCACTCACGCTCGCTTACGAGAGGGGCCGCGGAGGGTCGCTTGCGCAACGGCACGATTTGCGCAAGCACCGCGGCGGGACGATCGGCGGTGCGGGGACCGCGTACCGAACTCCTGAGAAGCGGCGGCCCTCGCCGCGTGGTGCGGGGCCGCCACCCGGTATGCGAGGTCGGGCCGCGCGGACCTCAGGAGATTCGCACACGACGATCGCCCCGTCCGCACGCGGCGGGCCGGGGCGATCGGGGCGCACGGGTTACGGCGTGACCATGCCGCCGTTGACGTTCAGGGTCTCGCCCGAGACGTAGCTCGACTCCGCAGAGGCGAGGAAGACGAACGCCGGTGCGATCTCTGCGGGCTGACCGGCGCGCTGGTACGTGCTCTCGTCGTCGAAGTGCTCCATCTGGTCGTCGGAGACGCCCTGGCTCACCTGCAGCGCCGACCAGGTGGGCCCCGGGGCGACGACGTTGACCCGGATGCCGCGCGAGGCGAGCTGCTGCGCGAGGCCCTTCGACAGGTTGTTGATCGCGGCCTTGGTCGCGGCGTAGTCGAGGCGATCGGGCGCGGGAACATAGGCCTCGAGCGAGGCGGTGTTGATGATGGTGCCGCCCTCGGGAAGGTGGGCCAGCGCCGCCTTCGTGATCCAGAACGGGGCGAACACGTTCGTGCGGAAGGTCTGCTCGAACTGCTCGTCGGCGAGGTCGTCGACCTTGTCCACCATCACCTGCTTGCCGGCGTTGTTCACGACGATGTCGAGACCGCCGAGTGCCTCGGCGGTGCGGGCGACGAGCTCACGGCAGGCCGCGGGATCGGTGATGTCGGTCGCGATCGAGACGCCGGTGCGGCCGGCATCCCGGATCTGCTCGAGGATGTGGTCGGCGTCGCGCTGCTCGTCGGGCAGGTGCACGATCGCCACGTCGGCGCCTTCGCGGGCGAACGCGATCGCCACGGCGCCGCCGATGCCGGAGTCGCCGCCGGTGATGAGGGCCTTGCGGCCGACCAGGCGGCCGAGTCCGCGGTAGGTCTTCTCGCCCAGGTCGGGCACCGGAGTCATATCCGCCTGGACGCCGGGCTCGGGCTGGTGCTGCACGGGCGGCTCGACGCGCGCGTAACGAGTGACGGGATTGTCGAAGGTGAACTGATCGCGATCGGAGGTCATGTTCCGACGTTAGGCAGAGCCGGCGCCGCGGTGCGCGGCCTTGACGGGAGAGAGCGGATGCCACGCAGGCTCAGGACACCCCGCCCCGGTCGACGAGACGCGTCGACACGAGGTGCGTGTGGGATCCCGTCGCGGGGTCGGCTCCCCGCGCCAGCAGTGTCTCGGCGGCGCGCGTGCCGAGCTCCGTCACGTCGTAGTCGACGATGCGGATGCGGCGGGGGAGCAGGCGGGAGAGCTCGAAGTCGTCGAAGCCGGCGATGGCGACCTCGGCGCCGCGAGGCAGGATTGCCTCGAGAGCCCCGATCGTGACGCGGTTGTTCGCGCAGAAGACCGCCGTGGGCGGGTCGGCGGAGTCGAGGAGCCGGTGCACCGCGTCACGGGTGACGGCGGGGGTGTGCAACCCGTCGACGACCAGGGCGGGGTCGAGCGTGAGACCCGCGGCGGCGAAGGCCTCGCGTGCTCCGGCGAGGCGCTCGACCATCGTGTAGATCTCGGCGGAGTCGAGCAGGACGGCGATACGGCGGTGCCCGCTCTCGAGCAGCTCGGCGACGGCTGAGCGAGACCCGCCGCGGTTGTCGAGCAGGATCGCGTCGGCGGGGACGCCGCTGCCGGGACGGTCGAGGAAGACCACCGGCGTTCCCAGCTCGACCTCGCGGGAGAGGTAGGAGTGGTCGGACGCGGTGGGCACGACGATAAGGCCGCCGATCTGACGCTGGCACAGGTCGAGGGCGAGGGTGCGTTCCAGATCGGCATCCTCTTCGCTGGATGCCATGACCAGGTGCATGCGCTCGCGCGTGGCGATCGCCGAGACGGCGGCCGCGACCGCCATGTAGAACGTGTTCGAGAGGTCGGCGGCGACGAAACCGATCGTGTCGCGGTTGCCCGATCGCAGGCTGGCGGCGAGGGAGTTGCGGTGGTAGCCGAGCCGGCCGACCGATGCGAGCACTCGCTCGATCATGGCGGGGTCGACGTTCGGCTCCCCGTTGACCACGCGCGAGACGGTCTTCAGGCTCACCCCGGCGTCGGCGGCGACGTCGATCATGGTGGGCCGGCCGGTCTTGCGCATGCGTCTCCTCGGGTGGTGCCGCGCGGGGTCGGCACCCTTCGAGCATACGGATACCGCCGGTGGCGCCGGAGAACGAGGAAGAGGGGGTGCCCGCACGCGGCGGGCACCCCCTCTTCCCGTCGTCACGCCTCGGGCGTGACCTGCGCACCCGTCTCGTGCGAGGCGATCGCCGCGGCGAAGAGGCGGTGGGTCAACGCGGCCTCTTCGGGGCGGACGCAGCCGAACCCGTCACCGAGCTCACCGACGAACTCGGCGAGGAAGGCCGCCCACATCTGCAGGATGGCATCCGAGAACCCCGACTCGAAGTTCGGGCCGGTCACCGTCGGCCACACCGACTGGCTGCCCGCGTCGATGCTCTGCCAACTCTGCTCGCGGCCGATCCCGGGAACGTCGACGAAGGCGAACACCTCGACGCGCTTGGGGTTCTTGGTGCTGAAGCGCACGCCGCCCGACATGCCGATGGCTTCGAACTCCCACGTGTTCTTCTGCCCGGGCGCGATGCGCTTGGTCTCGGTGGTGAGGGGGAACGGGGCGCCGTCGTGGCGCGCCCACGAGTGGATGACCGCGTTGTCCCAGGTGTCGCAGGGCTGGAGCGTGCCGTCGGGGCCGGGACGCTCGGTGACGATGTCCTGCAGGATGCCGACGACCTTCTCGGGCGTCCATCCCAGGCGCAGCGGCACGTGCCACGTGTGCATGCCGAGGTCGTTGAGCACACCGGCGTCGCCGCAGAACTGCTTCTGCCGCTTCCAGTTGAGGGGCTTGTTCACATCGATGTCGCTCGAGTGCAGGAACGTGCATTTCGCCTCGACGATGCGGCCCAGCGCGCCGGAGCGGACGTAGTCGACCGCCCACTGCGCGCCGGGGAAGAACGGCATCTCGCTCGAGACGCGGACGAACGACCCGGGCGTTTCGTCGATCGCGGCGACCACCGCGTCGGCGGCTGCGCGGTCGATACCGAAGGGCTTCTCGGCGAGGAGCGCCTTGCCGGCGCGGACGGTGTCGACGTAGAGGCGCTCGTGCAGGTCGTGTCGCACGGCGATGTACACGACGTCGACGCGGGGGTCGGCGAGGAGCTCGTGGTGGTCGGTCGTGGTGAGCTGCACCGTGTCGATGCGCTCGAAGAACGACAGCGCCGCCGGGTTGATGTCGCAGACCGCGACGAGCTCGGGCTCGGCGGGGTGGTCGATGAGAGCGGGCCAGCGCCGAAGCGCCGCGGCGATCTCGCGCCCCATGAGGCCGCCGCCGATGATGCCGACGCCGATCTTCCTGCCGGTCATGCGCGGTCTCCTTCGTCGGTGCCGCCGATGAGGGCGAGGGCCTCGTCGACCGAGGCGTCGTCGTGCACCACGGCCATGAGGGCCGCGGTGATGCCGGCCGGGTCGCGGTGCTGGATGACGTTGCGACCGTAGACGATGCCGCGAGCACCCTGCTCGAGCACCGCCTTCGTGCGCTCGAGAAGCGTGCGGTCGTCGACCCGCCCCCCGCCGCGCACCAGCAGGGGGGTGTCGCCGGCGGCCTGGATGACCCGGTGGTACTCGGTGATGTCGTCGGTGGGGTCGGCCTTGATGAGGTCGGCACCGAGCTCGCGTGCCTGGCGGACGAGGGTGACGACCTTGGCGGTGTCGCCGTCGACGCCGTAGCCGCCGGTACCGGGCTTGGTCTGCATGACGAGCGGCTCGATCATGAGCGGCATCCCGTACTTCTCGGCGTCGCTGCGCAGGGCGAGGATCGAGCGGATGCACTGCTCGCGCACCTGCGGTTCGCCGAGCAGATCGAGCAGGTTCACGCACACGGCGACGGCGTCGAGGCGGACGGCGACCTCGATGGCATCCGGGACGTGGATGCTGTGCAGCGGCGTCTCGAGCGGGTCGCCGTAGACGTTGGCGATGTCGGTGCGCAGCACGAGTCCGGGCTTCTGCTTGCCGGGGACCGACTGCAGCAGCGGCGCCTGGCCGAGCGTGAGCTGCACGGCGTCGGGACCGGCGTCGACGAGGGTCGCGACGGTCTTCGCCATGTCTTCGATGCCGGTGAGGAACGAGTGTTCGTGGAAGGCGCCGTGGTCGACGGCGACGTCGAGGGCGCGGCCGGAGCGCGCGTTGAAGAGGCGGTTGAGGCGGGGTTTCGACATGGGGTGTGGGTCTCCGAAGCGTCGTGTCGGGGCGCGGCTCTGCGCTCGACGGTCAGTATGCGGGCGCAAGACAACGTTGTCAATCACTGCTAGCGTGAGCTGCGTCACGGCGAGGAAGGCGGGGCTCATGGGTGAGCTGTACGGGCGGTCGATCGAAGGCGCGCGACGGCGCGTGGGTTCTGCCACGGCCCTGGCGGCCGTGGAGGCGTCGGTGCGCACGGATGGGCCGGATGCCGGAACCCGGCGCCTGCGGCTCATCGCCGGCGACCTGGACGTCGAGCTGCTTCCCGACCGCGGGCTCGATCTCGGCCAGGTGCGACACCGCGGCGTGCCCCTGGCGTGGGTCTCGCCCACCGGTTGGCCGCGCCCGGGGGCGAGCGGTTTCGGCGCGGCGTTCGGCGGCGGTCTCGTAACCACCTGCGGGCTGCTCTCGTTCGGCCCGCCGTCGTTCGACGTCGAGGGGGAGCATCCGCAGCACGGTCGTTACAGCGGACTCTCGGCATCCGTCGTCCGGGCCGAGGCGGGGCATGACGCCGTGGTCGTCGAGGCCGTGGTGGTCGAGGCGACCGTTCTCGGTGCGCACCTCGAGCTGCGGCGGAGCGTGCGGCTCCCGCTCGGCGAGGGGCGCATCGAACTGCGCGACGAGATCGTGAACCGCGGCTCGCGCGAGGTCGAACCCATGGTGCTGTACCACGTGAACCTCGGCTGGCCGCTGGTGGACGCGGGCACGGTCCTGCGCTCGCCGGCGGAGAGCGTGCGCGCGCGCGACGTCGCCGCGGAGGCGGGGTTGTCGTCGTGGGCGGAGTTCCCCGAGCCGTCGGCGCGCTATCCCGAGCAGGTGTTCGCGCACGAACTGCCGACCGATCGCCGCGTGAGCGCCGAGGTGGTCGCGGCGTCGGGGCTCGGCATCCGGATCTCGTTCGACACCGCCCGGTTGCCGGGGATGTTCCAGTGGCGGGTCGCTCAGGAGGACGGGGTGGTGCTCGGGGTGGAGCCGGCCACGGCGCCGACGATCCTGGGTCGGGGTGATGCGCGAGCGCGCGGACTGCTGCGTCCGCTCGCGCCGGGCGCATCGTGGGACCTCGGTCTCGACATCGATGTCATTGAGCTCCATCCGTGACTTGACAACGTTGTCCCGTCGGGCTCATGCTGTCTCCATCGAGGCCCGCCCCAGGGTTCCCTCCCGAATGACAACGATGTCGGAGATGCGATGACGCACGATGAGCGACGGACCGCGACCGCGGTCGCCGAGGCCGCGACGGCCCGCCCGCGCGCTCGGCTCATCGACGTCGCGACGGCAGCGGGCGTGAGCCCCAAGACCGTGTCGCGCGTCATCAACGACGAAGCCGGAGTCCTGCCCGGAACCCGCGACCGCGTGCTGCAGATGGTGCGCGACCTGGGCTTCGTCCCCGACCGCAGCGCCCGCGAGCTCAAGCGTCGCGAGGCCGACACGATCGGCATCCTGATCGATGCGATCAGCGATCCGTTCTTCGCCGCCTTCGTGAGCGTGGTCGAAGAGCTCGCGATCGCCGAGGGCCTGAGCGTAATCTTCGCCAGCACCGGCTACGACGCGGCGCGTGAGACGGCCCAGCTCGACCGCTTGACCGGCCACCGTCTCGCCGGCCTCATCGTGGCGCCGGTCGCGGTCCCCGCCGCGGTCCTCGCGGGACTGCGCCACCGCTGCCCGGTGGTGACCGTCGACCGCGTGCGCTCCGGGATCGACTCCATCGTCATCGACGACTTCGGGGCCGCGGCCGAGGCCACCGCCGCCCTGCTCTCGCACGGCCACCGTCGCGTCGCCTTCATGGGCGAGGACGTGCCGTACCCCACGGTCAGCGACCGCCTCGCCGGGTACCGTTCGGCGCTCGAGGCGGCGGGCGTGGCGTTCGATCCCTCGCTCGTCGTCACCCACGAGCGATTCCGTGCGGGAGAGGCCGCCGAAGCCTCGCTCCTGCTCGGGCGCCCCGACGCTCCCACCGCCCTGCTGTGCGCGACGAGCCTCGCCGCGATCGCGACCGTTCGGGCGATCCGTGCGCGCGGACTCCGGATGCCGGCTCTCATCTCGTTCGGCGACTTCACCCTCGCCGAGGTGCTCGAACCGGGCATCACCTACGTCGACCACGACCCCCGTCTGCTCGGCGCGGCGGCCTTCCGGCGCCTGCGCCACCTGGCTCTGCACGCCGACGACGCCCCTACCCGCACGGTCGTGCCTACGCGCCTCGTGCCCCGCGGTTCGGGCGAGGTGCCCTTCGCCGGATCGGTCGAGCGCGGCGGAACCGGACCCGTCTCGGCATCCGCTCCGATGGCGTTGCATCCGTCCGATTCCGTGACCGCGGCGCGCACGTCGCCCGCGGCGGTCGCCCTCGTCCACCCCGAGCCGTCCGGCGCTGTCGCCGTCCCGGCCGCAGCCTCCCTGGGAGCCCCGTCATGAAGCCCGTCCTGCTGCCTCCCCATCCCGTGCAGCACTTCTACCTCGGCGGCGACCGCATCGCGGCGCTGCGGGGCATCGTCCCCGAGACCGACCGGCAGCCCGAGGAGTGGCTCGGATCGACCGTGTCGCGCTTCGGCTCCGACACGGTCGGTCTCGCCGTCACCGACGGCGGCGACTTCCTGCGCGACCTCGTCACCGCCGATCGCGCCTCGTGGGTGGGAGCGCGCGGGGGGCGGGATGCCGCCGACCTCGGCATCCTGGTCAAGCTCCTCGACGCGCGGCAGCGGCTTCCCGTCCACGTGCATCCGGGTCGGGAGTTCGCCACCGCGCACCTCGACTGCCCGTACGGCAAGACCGAGGCCTGGTACGTGCTCGAGACCGAGGACGACTGCGCCGTGCACGTCGGCTGGAACCAGACCGTCGACCGCGACGAGCTGGACCGTCGCCGCGACGCGCAGGACAGCGAGTGGATGCTCTCGCGCATGAACCGCGTGGTCGTGCGCCCCGGCATGGGTGTTCTCGTCCCCGCCGGCACCGTGCACGCGATCGACGGAGGCATCTTCGTCGCCGAGGTGCAGGAGCCCACCGACTTCTCGATCCTGCTGGAGTGGTCGGTCACGACCTCGACGCGCGAGGAGTCGCACCTCGACCTCGGATTCGACGCCGTGATGCCCGCGGTCTCGACCCAGAAGCTGGATGCCGGGGCCCTCGGCGCCCTGATCAGCACGACGGGCACGACGCCGGCGGGGGCGGACTTCCGCTCTCTCCTGCCCGCGGTCGCCGACCCCTACTTCCGCCTCTTCGACGCGGCGGGGGAGACCGCGGCGCGCGAAGCCGGGTTCACAGTGGTGCTGGTGCGCGAGGGATCCGGCGCGCTGGTGTCGGACGCCGGATCGATAGACATCGAGCGCGGTCAGGTCTACGCCGTGCCGTACGCCTTCGGTGCCTGGCGCCTGTCCGGCGAGGCCGAGGTTCTGATCGCCGCTCCCGGCGCCGGCTGGCCCGGCACCCTCCGCGGAGGTGAGGTGCGATGAGCGACTACGTCGTCGGCGTCGACATGGGCAGCACCAGTACGAAGCTGCTCGTCGCCACCCCCGAGGGTCGCCAGGTGCTCGTGGTGAGCCGCCCCTCGCCCTGGACCAACCTCGACCACGGTCGGGCCGAGATGCCCGCCCACCGCGCGATCGCCCTCGTTCGCGAGCTCGCCGCCGAGGCCGACGCCCGTCTGGGTAAGGGCTACCGCGTCCTCGCGCTCGGCGTCTCCGGCATGGCGGAGGCGGGGGTGCTGCTGGATGCCGCAGGCACCGCGCTCGCGCCGATCATGGCCTGGTTCGACCCGCGGGGGGCCGCCCAGATCGTCGCGACGCCCGAGGAGTTCCGCGCCGAGTTCCCCGGTCGTACCGGCTTGCCGGTGGGGCCGCTGGCCTCCATCGCCAAACTCCTGCACCTGCGCGACAGCGGGATCGAGCTCGCGGGGACGACGTTCCTCAACGTCCCCGAGTTCGTCGTGCACGCCCTCGGCGGCCCGCGGGTGGCCGAGTACTCGCTCGTCTCGCGCACCGGTCTCATCGATCAGGACGACAGCACCCCGTGGCAGGCCGCCCTCGACGTGCTGGGCGTCGACGAGTCGATCCTCGGTGCGCGCGTGAGCGCCGGAGAGGCCGTCGGCGTGCTGACCGACGACACGATGCCCGCGGGCTTCCGAGGCGCGGTCCTCACCATCGCCGGCCACGACCACCTGGTGTCCGCCGTCGCCGTCGGAGCCACGCACACCGGCCAGCTCTACGACTCCATGGGTACGGCCGAGGCCCTCGTGCGCGTGCTCGACGACACCCTCCCCTTCGCCGCGCGCGAGCGCCTCGCCCACGCCGGCATCAACTGCGTGCGCCACGTCATCCCGGGCAAGTACGTGCTGCTCGCGGGCACGAAGTCGGGTCTGCTCATGCGTCGCGTGCTCCAGCTGCTCGGGATCACGGATGCCACGGGCCGCGCGGTCGTCGACGAGGCCGCCCTCGCCCTTCCCGTCGACGGAACGCTCGCCGATGGGGGCCTCGAGGTCTCGGGCGCTCGCAACGACGACGGTGTTCTCAAGATCGTCGCCCAGAGCGACGGGCTCAGCCCCGCCGAACTGTTCGCGGCGAGCCTGCGCCACGGCAACGACATGCTCGCCGAGTGCATGGCGGCGATGGACCGCGAGGTGGCCCCGCCGACCTCGACGGTGCTGACCGGGGGCTGGTCGACCATGGCATCCGTCGTCCGCTCGCGTTCGGCGCTGCTGCCCGAGGTCACCGTCTCGACCCACGACGAGGGCACGGCCTACGGGGCGGCGCTGTTCGCCGCCTTCGCCGCCTCGACGGAACCGTTCGACACGGTCGCCTCGACCTTCCTGTCTTCGTCCCTCATCCTCACCAACGAAAGGAGCTGACGATGTCGTCAGTCACAACGGCCGTCCCGGTGCTGCAAGCACGCGGTCTCTCGCGCCAGTTCGGTCACGTCCGAGCCCTCAACAACGTGGACTTCGAGGTCTACCCCGGTGAGGTCACGGCGTTGATCGGCGACAACGGCGCCGGCAAATCCACCCTCGTGAAGGCCCTCTCGGGCAACCTCGCGGTCGACGAGGGCGAGATCCTCTTCGACGGCAAGCCGATCGAGATGAGCAACCCGCAGATCGCATCGTCACTGGGAATCGAGACGGTCTATCAGGACCTCGCTCTCGCTCCCCACCTCGACCCCGTGCAGAACATGTACCTCGGCCGCGAGATCCGCCGCCCCGGCCTCGCCGGAGCCCTCGGGTTCATGAAGACGAAGGACATGGCCGTGGCCTCGCGGGCCGCGTTCGACGAGCTCGGTGCCACCGTCCGCTCGCTCTCTTCGCCGGTGGGGGAGATGTCGGGCGGTCAGCGTCAGGCGATCGCGATCGCCCGCGCCGTCCACTGGGCCGGACGCCTCGTCTTCCTCGACGAACCGACCGCCGCCCTCGGTGTGCGCCAGACCAAGAACGTCCTCGAGACCATCCGGCGCGTGCGCGACAAGGGCATCGCGGTGGTCCTGATCTCGCACTCCATGCCGCACGTGATGGAGGTCTGCGATCGCATCCAGGTGCTGCGCCTGGGCACCCGCGTCGCGAACGTCGACGCGAAGAACACCTCCATGGAAGAACTCGTCGGGCTCATGACCGGCGCCGTCACGAAGGACGACTCCAAATGAGTACTCGGACACCCCCTACCGAGACCGTGGCCATCGGCACGTTCGAGGAGAACAAGCCCCGCTTCTTCACGGGACTGCTCAAGGCGCAGGCCTTCCAGATCCTGATCATCCTCATCGTCATCGTGCTGATCTTCAGCGCCCTGGCGCCGGACTCGTTCGCGCAGTGGTCGAACTTCCGCCTCATCATCCAGAACGCCTCGATCCTCGCGGTCCTGGGCGTCGGGATGACCTACATCATCATCACCTCGGGCATCGATCTCTCGATCGGCTCGGTGCTGGTGTTCTCGGGCGTCGTCTCGGCCCTGACGATGCGCGCACTCGGCGGTGAGGGCTGGGGCGTGGCGACCGTCGGCATCCTGGTCTCGATCCTCAGCGGCGTGTGCTGGGGCCTGTTGAACGGCTTCCTCATCGCCAAGGCGAAGATCCCGCCGCTCATCGTCACGCTGGGTTCGCTCGGTATGGCGCTCGGTCTCGCGCAGATCCTCACCGGCGGCGTCGACATCCGCGACGTCCCCACCGTCCTCACCGTCTCGATCGGCTACGGCAATGTCTTCGGGTCGCTCCCGATCATCAGCGTCATCGCGCTCGTGGTCGTGGTGATCGGCGCCGTCGTGCTGCACTTCACGAAGTTCGGGCTCTACACCTACGCCGTCGGCTCGAGCGAGCTGGCCGCCCGCCGCGTGGGCGTGAAGGTCGACCGCCACCTGATCTCGGTCTACACGCTGTCGGGCGCTCTCGCGGGTCTCGCCGGCATCCTGGCGCTGTCGCAGTTCTCGACCACCGCCATCGCCGGTCAGTCGCAGACCAACCTCAACGTGATCGCGGCCGTCGTGATCGGTGGCACCTCGCTGTTCGGCGGCGTGGGCACGATCTTCGGCACCGTGGTCGGCCTCTTCATCCCCGCCGTCCTGCAGAACGGCTTCGTCATCACCGGCGTGCAGCCCTTCTGGCAGCAGGTCGCGGTGGGCGCGGTGCTCATCACCGCCGTCTACGTCGACCAGGTGCGTCGCACCGCCGCGACCCGCGGCAACACCCAGAGCCTCTGGCGCAAGTTCGTCAGCGGAGGACGCCGCGGCTGAGGCCCGGCATCCGAAACCCCACCAAGAGAGAACGGTCATCACAATGCAGTGGAACAACAAGGTTCTCGCGTTCGCCACCCTCGGCGCCGCAGCCACCCTCGTACTCGCCGGGTGTTCCGGCGGCTCGTCGTCGGGCTCCGCCTCGGGCGGAGACGGCGGGTACAAGATCGCGTTCGTGCAGGGCGTCGCCGGAGATGAGTTCTACATCTCCATGCAGTGCGGCATCCAGTCCGAAGCCGCCAAAGAAGGCGCCACCGTCACCACCCAGGGCCCCGAGAAGTTCGACCCCACCCTGCAGAAGCCCATCGTCGACGCCGTCGTCGCCTCCAAGCCCGACGCCCTGCTGATCGCCCCCACGGATGTGTCGGCCATGCAGGCGCCGATCGCGGCGGCCGAGGCTGCCGGGATCAAGGTCGTCCTCGTCGACACGACGCTGGAAGACCCCTCGGGTGCCGTGTCGCAGATCTCGAGCGACAACGAGGGCGGCGGGGCTGCCGCGTTCAAGGCGATCCAGGATGCCAACCCCAACGGCGGCAAGGTGCTCGTCGTGTCGGTCGACCCCGGCATCTCGACCACAGACGCCCGAGCGAAGGGCTTCGAAGACGCCGTCGCAAAGGACAGCAAGTTCGAGTCGGTGGGTGTGCAGTACTCGCACAACGAGCCGTCGACGGCCGCCGAGATCGTGACGGCGGCGCTGCAGAAGGACCCCGACATCGTCGGCATCTTCGCCGCGAACCTGTTCGCCGCCGAGGGAAGCGCGACCGGCGTGCAGCAGGCCGGCAAGCAGGGTGCGGTCACCATCGTCGGCTTCGACGCCGGTCCCGCCCAGGTCAAGGCCCTCGAAGCCGGCACCGTCCAGGCCCTCGTCGCCCAGGAGCCCGCCACCATCGGCGAAGACGGCGTCAAGCAGGCCATCGCCGCGCTGAAGGGTGAGGCGACGGAGGAGAAGATCCAGACCGGCTTCACCATCCTCACGAAGGACAACATCACCACCGACGGCAAGGACGCGGTCTACAAGTCCAGCTGCTGATTCACCCGGATGCCGGGCCCCTCACGCCGACGCGGGGGTCCCGGCATCCACCCCCCGTCAGACGCCTCAGGGGGTCAGGACTCCTCGCTGTCCAGACCTTCACGTTCGGGCCCCTCGTCCTGTCGTGAGGGGCCGAGAACTGTCGCCGCGGGATGTCCCAGGCGACAGAGAACGACCCCTCACGCGGAGGGGCGACCCGAGAGAGAGACCGCCGTGCCGCTGGCCGCCATGCCCGAACTGCTCGCCGCGCACCGCGCGGTCGGAGCCTTCAACTTCATCACCCTCGAGGTCGCCGAGGCCATCGTCGCCGGGGCCGAGGCCGCCGGGGCGGGCGTGATCCTCCAGCTCTCGCAGAACGCCATCGCGTTCCACGGCGGCATCGGTCCCGCGGGAGCCGCCGCTCTGCGACTGGCCGACGCCGCGTCCGTGCCGGTCGTCGTGCACCTCGACCACGCCACCGACGAGCCGCTCGTCGACGAGGCGTTGACGGTCGGGATCCGGTCGGTGATGTTCGACGCCGCCCATCTGACGGATGCCGAGAACCTCGAGCGCACCGCCGCCGTCGCCGCCCGTGCGCACGCCGCGGGAGCCTGGGTCGAGGCCGAGCTCGGCGAGATCGGCGGCAAGGGCGCCCACGCCCCGGGCGTACGGACCGACGTCGCCGAGGCCGCGCGATTCGTCGAGGCCACCGGGGTCGACGCCCTGGCCGTGGCCGTGGGCAGCGAGCACGCGATGCGCGAACGCAGCGCCCTGCTCGATGAGACCCTCATCGCGGAACTCGCCGCGGCTCTGCCCGTGCCTCTCGTCCTGCACGGCTCCAGCGGGGTCGCCGACGCCGGGATCGACGGCGCCGTGCGCGCGGGCATGCGCAAGATCAACATCGGCACGCACCTGAACACCGTGCTGACCGCGGCCGTGCGCGACGAGCTCGAGCGGGATCCGGATGCCATCGACCCCCGCCGCTGGCTCGCCCCGGGGCGCGCGGCGGTCGCCGCGGAGGTGCGGCGCCTGCTCGACGTCATCACCGGGCGCGTCGCGACCGGCGTCGACGGCACCGGTCTCGGCGCCGCGGGGATCCGCGCGTGAGCGGCATCGTCACGCTGACCGCCGCGGGGGCGATCGATGCCACGTACCGCGTCGGCACCCTGCGCCGCGGTGCTTTCGCCCGCGCCGACAGCTACACCCGCGAGGTGAGCGGCAAGGGCGTCAACGTTTCGGCCGCCCTCGCCGCGGGAGGAGCCCGCACCGCCGCCGTGGTCGTGCTCGGTGCCGACGACGTGCGCTTCGCCCGGTGCGGACTCACCGCCCCGCTGCTGCGCATCGTCGAAGTGCCCGGCGCCACCCGCGTGAACACCTCGATCATCGACGCCGAGGGGGCGACCACCAAGGTCAACGCGCCCACCCCGCCGCTGTCGTCGGGGGCCTGGGCGGCCACGCTCGCGGCGCTGCGCGAAGAGCTGGCGCTCCAGACCGCCACGTGGCTCGTGATCTCGGGGAGCCTGCCGAAGCTCTCCGGATCCGAAGAGCTGGTCGAGCTGGCAGCCGTCCGCGCGGCCGCTGAGGAACACGGTGCGCGGGTCGCGGTCGACACGAGCGGGCCGGCGCTCGACGCGCTCCTCGCCGAGCCCGCGGGCATCGACCTGCTCACCCCGAACGCCGAAGAGCTGTCCGCCGCGGTGGGGCGCCCCCTCGCCACACTCGGCGAGGTCATCGCCGCCGCCCGGGAGACCGTCGAGCGCGGTGTCACCACGGTGCTCGCGAGCCTCGGCGCCGACGGGCTCGTCGCCGTGACCGCCGACCGCGCCGTGTTCGCGCGGGCCGATGCCCCCTTCGTCGCCAACACCGCGGGAGCGGGCGATGCCGCCCTCGCCGGCTTCCTCCTCGGGCTGACGCGCGAAGCCACCGCCACCGCCGCGGGAGACGACCCCCTCGCCGTCGCCGCCGCGTCGGCGGCCGAGTGGGGAGCGCACGCCGTCGCGCACGCCTCGACCCTGGTCGCGGGACCGCCGCACGGCATCCGGGCTCTCGTCGAAACCGATCCGGACCTGACGCGGGTCCTCACCCCGGAGGGCGAGGAGTGATGTCCCTGTCGCACCGTTCGAAGGACGACGCATGACCCTCGCCACCCCCGAGATCGCTCCCGAGATCGCCGCGGCCGTCGCCGACGTCTCGCGCATCCGCACGCGCGCGATCGACCGCGTCGCCTACGCCAACGACGCCTCGCACTATCTACTGACCCCGGATGCCGTCGTCGTCGCCGCCGACGCGGCGGAGGTCGCCGGGGTGCTGCGCGCAGCCACGGAGTCGGGAACCCCCGTGACCTTCCGCTCCGGCGGCACGAGCCTGTCGGGGCAGTCGTCGGGTACCGGGCTCCTCGTCGACGTGCGCCAGGGCTTCGGGCGCATCGACGTGCTCGACGGCGGCCGGCGCGTGCGCTCGCAGCCCGGGGCGACCGTGCGTCAGGTCAACGCGTGGCTGCTGCGGCACGGCCACCGTCTCGGTCCCGACCCGGCGAGCGAGGCCGCGTGCACCATCGGCGGAGTCGTCGCGAACAACTCCAGCGGCATGGCGTGCGGAACCGTCGAGAGCTCGTACCGCACGCTCGAGGGGCTCGTGCTCGTGCTGGCCTCGGGGACCGTCGTCGACACCGCGGAGCCCGACGCCGACGCCCTGCTGCGCGAGCGTGAGCCGGCCCTCGTCGAGGGCTTGATGCGTCTGCGGGAGCGGGTCGTGAGCAACCCGGCGAGCGTCGCCCTCATCGAGCGGCAGTTCGCGATGAAGAACACCATGGGCTACGCCCTCAACGCCTTCCTCGACTTCGATACGCCCGCGGCGCTGCTCGCGCATCTGGTCGTGGGGTCGGAGGGGACGCTCGCGTTCGTCGCCGAGGCGACCTTCCGCACCGTGCCGATCCGTCCCGCGATCGCCACCACCCTCGCGGTGTTCCCGACTCTCGACGCGGCGACCCGGTCCCTGCCGGCGCTGGTGGCGACGGGCGCGGCGACGTTGGAGCTGATGGATGCCACTTCGCTCCGCGTCGGACAGCGCCTGGCCGGGACGCCCGCCGCCATTCACGGATTCGAGGCGACCACGCAGGCGGCCCTGCTGGTGGAGTACCACGCCGACGATGCTCCCGCGCTGAGGGAGCTCGCCGGCGCGGGCGCGCGCGTGCTCGCCGAGGAGCCCCTGCTCGACGCGGCCGTGTTCTCGAGCGACCCCGTGCAACGGGCCGCCGCCTGGACCTTCCGCAAGGGCCTGTACGCCTCGGTCGCCGGTGCCCGGCCGAGCGGCACGACGGCTCTGCTCGAAGACGTGGTCGTGCCGGTCGAACGTCTCGCCGACACCTGCGAGGGGCTGCAGGAGCTGTTCGCGCGTTTCGGCTATGCCGACAGCGTCATCTTCGGCCACGCCAAGGACGGCAACATCCACTTCATGCTCACCGACCGGTTCGAGGGCGCCAAGGCTCTCGGCCGTTTCGAGGGCTTCACCGACGCGATGGTCGACCTCGTGCTGGAGGCGGGGGGCAACCTCAAGGCCGAGCACGGCACGGGTCGGGCGATGGCCCCCTATGTGCGCCGGCAGTACGGCGACGAGCTGTACGAGGTGATCGTGGGGCTGAAGCGTCTGCTCGATCCGCGCGGCATCCTGAATCCGGGCGTGATCGTCGACGACGACCCCGGCGCGCACATGCGCCACTTGAAGGCGCCGGTGTCGATCGAGCCCGAGGCCGACCGGTGCGTGGAGTGCGGGTACTGCGAGCCGGTATGCCCGAGCCGATCGCTCACCCTCACGCCGCGCCAGCGCATCGTGGTGCGACGCGCCTCGACCGCGGCCCGCGAGCGCGGCGACGGCGCCCTCGTCGCGGAGCTGGAGAAGGACTACGACTACGACGGCGTGCAGACCTGCGCCGTCGACGGGATGTGCCAGACGGCATGCCCGGTGCTCATTAACACCGGGACGCTTATGAAGCGCTTCCGGCGGGAGGATGCCAATCCCGTGCTCGCCGCCGGATGGTCGGCCGCGGCGGCGGGATGGGGGGCGGTGACGCGGGCGGGGTCTGTCGCCCTCACGGTCGCCGACAAGGTGCCGCTCCCGCTCGTCCGGACGGCGACGGATGCCGCCCGCGCGGTGCTCGGCACCGACACGGTGCCGCGGTACTCGGCGGAGCTGCCCGCCGGCGGGTCGTCTCGGCGGTCTCTGGGCGCGCGGGTCGGCGCGGTGGGTGTGGAGCCCGCGGCGGTGTTCCTCCCCGCGTGCGTGGGCAGCATGTTCGGTCCGGCCGAGGGCATCGGCGCGACGGCGGCCTTCGTCCGGCTTCTAGAGCGCGCCGGGGTCGCGGCGGTCGTGCCCGACGGCATCGACGCGTTGTGCTGCGGGACGCCGTGGTCGTCCAAGGGCTATGCGAAGGGCCACGCCACCATGTCGGCCCGCGTGCGTGCCGCCGTCCGCGAGGCCACCCGCGACGGTGCACTGCCGGTCGTGTGCGACGCGTCGAGCTGCACCGAGGGGTTCGCGGCGACGCTGCGCGAGGACGGCATCCGAGTGGTGGATGCCGTGGCCTTCGCCGCCGCCGAGCTGCTGCCCGTGCTGTCGCCGACCCCGGTGGCGGAGCTCCTGGCGCTGCACCCGACGTGCTCCTCGAAGCAACTCGGCATCGACCCCGCCCTCCGCGCGATCGGCGAGGTGGTGGCATCCGAGGTGCGTGTTCCCGATGCGTGGGGCTGCTGTGCCTACGCGGGGGACCGCGGCATGCTGCACCCCGAGTTGACGGAGGCCGCGACCGCCCCCGAGGCGTCGGAGGTCGCCGCGTGGGGCGCGGACGCCTTCGCGTCGTGCAACCGCACCTGCGAGCTGGGCATGACCAAGGCGACAGGGGAGTCGTACGTGCACGTGCTGGAGCTGCTGGAGAAGGCGACGCGGTGAGGGGACGCGCTCGAACGGGCGCGTCCCCTCTCGTCGCTCACTGCGAGGCGGGCAGCTCCGCGGCGCTGTCGCGGTCGGCATCCAGGGTGCTGCTGTCGATCACGAAGCGGAAGCGGATGTCGTTGGCGACCATCTCGTCGAAGGCCTCGTTCACCTGCTGCACGGGGATGACCTTCACCTCGGCGGCGATGCCGTGCTCGGCGGCGAAGTCGAGCACTTCCTGCGTCTCGGCGATGCTGCCGATCAGCGAGCCGGCGATCGTGATGCGGTTCATCGAGACGAAGCCGAAGTCGATGCCCTCCTCGTGGATGGGCTCGAGCATGCCGACCGTCACCAGCGCACCGTCGTGGCGGATGAGCGACAGGTAGGGCTTCATGTCGAACGGCGTCGGGATGGTCGACAGGACGAAGTCGATGCTCGAGGCGTGGGCCTCGACGGCATCCTCGTCGGTCATGTCGATCACGTCGTCGGCGCCGAGGGCCCGCACGGCGTCGGCCTTGTCGGGGCTGGTGGTCAGCGCGATCACGCGGTCGGCGCCGCGCGCCTTCGCCAGCTGCACGGCGAGGTGGCCGAGCCCGCCGAGGCCGGCGACGGCGACGACGCTGCCGGGACCGATGTTCCAGTGCGCCAGCGGCGACCACGTCGTGACCCCCGCGCACAGCAGCGGAGCCGCCTGCTCGAGCGGGATGGCATCGGGGATGCGCAGCACGAAGTGCTCGTTGACGACGATCTCGTCGGAGTAGCCGCCGAGGGTGACGTTCCCGGTGTCGGGATCCTGGCCGTTGTACGTGAAGATCGCGGGCGGGTTCTGGTACTGCTCCTCGTCCACGCCGCGCTGGGACTCGTCGCCCCAATAGACGAGGCAGCCGACGCCCACGCGGTCGCCGACGGCGTAACGGGTCACCGCGGAGCCCACCTCGGCGACGGTTCCGGCGATCTCGTGCCCCGGGAGGCAGGGCCAGAGCGTCGCGAGGGCGCCGCCGAACTCGTCGCGCGCCTGGTGCACGTCGGAGTGGCAGACGCCGCAGTAGGCGATGTCGATGCGCACGTCTTCGGGGCCCACCTCGCGGCGGTCGAAGGTGAAGGGCGCCAGGGGGGTGTTCTTGTCAGGGGTGGCGTAGCCGATGTTGCGGGACATGATTTTCCTCAGGTCGGGGCGAGTGCGTCCCCAAACGGTAGGAAAAGCCCCTGACGAGAAACGGCCCCTGGTGTTTACGACGGATACCGGTAGCATTTGCGGCCGGCCGGGCCCCCCGACGGACGTGAGAGGGCATGCCGCGACGCGACACGGGTCACCTCGTCGTCGGCGAGGGGAATGCCCGGGCGTAGATCTGGCGGAGCGCGTCTGTAGCCGGGCCGCTGTCGCAGTCGGAGATGTACTCATCGGCGGAGGCGATGAGGTACGACTCTCCGGCCACGAACAGACCTGCGCCGTCGGGATTGGCGGGATCGTGCTGCTGGGGAACGGTCAGCGTGCGTCCGGGGGATCCGGCGAACACCCGGGTCACCTCGAGGGTGACGTCGTCGCCGACGACGGTGATCGCGGTGGCCTCGTAGGCGGTGTCGGAGTCGCGCAGGCTCTCGACGCTCGTGGGCGCGCAGGACGCAGAGGTCTCGGAGGGTCCGGGGGCTTGCACGGCGGGCGTGGCGACGAGGCCGGCGATGAGCAGGCCGGCGGCAGCGGTCGCGGCGGCTCCGATGGAGGCTCCGGCGAACAGGCGACGCCGACGCCGGGGGGCCGGTGCGCCGGTGCCGCCGAGACCGTCGCGCTCCGCAGCGGCGACGATGCGCCGGATACGTGCATCATCGAGGGGCTGCTGCCCGCGGCCGGGGTCTGCGTCGCGGAGCAGTGCTCTCAGGTCGTCGTCGTTCATCGGTCTCCTCCTTTCGTGGTGGTGGGGCGGTGGGGTCGGTCCATTTCCTGTCTGAGCTTCTTCTTGGCTCGATGCAGGCGGATGGTGGCGGCGTTGACGGAGATGTCGAGGACCGTCGCGATCTCGGGGGGTGCGAGCTCTTCCCATGCCCACAGGCGCAGCACTTCCGCGTCGGTCGTGGAGAGTCGGGCCAGGGCGTTTCGCAGGCAGCCCGCTCGGGGATCTTCCTCGGGCCCGGCATCGACGGCGTCGGCGGGTGGGTCGATGGTCGTGATCTTCTCGACGACGCGCCACTGGCGCCGTGTCGACCGTTCGGCGGTGCGCAGACAATTGCGCGCGGTGACGTACAGCCAGGGCAGGGGCTCATCGGGCACATCGTCGAAGCGCCGCCAGAGGACGAGCATGGTCTCGGAGAAGACGTCTTCGGCGGTCTGCGGCTCGGTGCGTCGTCGCAGAAATCGCAGAACGGCGTCACCGTGCGTGCGTACGAGCGACTCGTACGCACGAGAGCGGTCCGGAGAGAAAGGCTGCACACCTTCATCATGTCCGGCCGCGGCGGTTTCTTTCACGGCGGACGAAGCGCACCCGCAGGCGCCCTCGGCTCTCGCCGACCGTTCCCAGGAAACCTCCAGGAAGTTTTCTCGCGGATCGTGAAAGACGGATCGCGGTCACGGCCATTCCCTCGGTACAGGCCGCGATCATCACTCGTCCACCAGGGGCGGGGCGCGGCATACCGACCGAAAGGTGCAGCTCATGCGCATTCGAACCCTCACCGCCGTGACCGCGTCGATCCTCGCCGTGGGCCTGATCAGCACCGCGGTGCCGCCGCCTACGCCGCCGCCCAGGCAACCCCCGCCTCCGATCAGAGCACCTTCATCGACGGCGTCCCCGCCCCGCAGGACGACACCTTCATCGACGGTGTCCCCACCCCGAGCCAGGATGAAGACGTGACCCCCGACAACGAACAGGGCATCGTGCTCGACGGTCAGCCCGCCCCGCTGTTCCTCACTTCCGCCGATCTCGCCAAGGGCCCCGTGACGCTGGCGCCGGGTCAGTCGCTGATCGTCGTGCTCGACACCGAGAACGGCGGCAGGTTCACCGGCACCGGCGGCACCGAAGACAACGCCGTGGCCACGTTCGACGCGGCCACCACCGGCGCCACCGACGACGACGCCTCGTTCAACGCCGCATTCTCCGGCGAGAAGGTCGGCACCACCAAGGGGTGGATCGCCGGCGCCGACGGACAGCGCACCACGTTCGACATCATCGTCGCCGCCTCCTGACAGCGGCTCATCCGAGGGTCGGCGGAGTCATCCGCCGGCCCTCGTCGCTGTCGTAACGGCGGCCTCTTCGCACCGGCTCAGGCCGGCACCAGTCGCAGCGCCCCGGATGCCGCGACCTCGAGGCGCACGGCATCCAGTCCGTCCACCACGAGGTCGGCACTCAGCTCATCCTCGGTCGTCGTGCCGGTCAGGGCGAGGACGGCGCACCCCGCCGCGCGGGCCGCGGCGATGCCGGCGGGCGCATCCTCGACGACGAGGCAGCGCCCCGGGGGGACACCGAGGCGTGTCGCGGCCGTGAGGAACGGCTCGGGGTGAGGCTTGCCGTTCTCGACGTCGTCGACCGTGACGAACACCGCGGGCCGCTCGTAACCGGCCGCTTCCAGTCGGGCGGTGGCGATCGGCACCGACCCCGACGTCACGATCGCCCGGCGCTCGGCGGGCACCGACGCGAAGAACACGGCGGCGCCGCGGACGGGCGCCAGGCCCACGGCATCCGTCACCTCTAGCTCGGTGACGTGGGCGAGCGCCTCGGTGTGGCGGTCGGCGGGCAGCAACAGGCCGACGAGCGTGCGCGCGGGCTGGCCGTGATTGGCGTGCAGGGCCTTCATGGACACACCGAAGTGTTCGGCGAAACGGCGCCATGACCGCACCACGGATGCCGTGGAGTCCACCAGCGTGCCGTCGAGGTCGAAGAGCACGGCGTCGAACTCGCGCGTGAAGATCTCGGCGCCCGCATCGATCTGCCGCCGGATCCCCAGCGACGGCAGGACGCGGGCCAGCTGCTGCGCCGTCGACAGCTCGGCATCGACGGCGGTGACCGGGATCGAGGGGGCCACGGGGGCGGTGTCGGGGCGGTGCGCGTCGCGAGAGGCCCCGCGCGAGGAGCGACGGGATGCCAGTACGGCGGGGTCTCCGTCGACGTGCACGACGTGGGGATCGGCGGGGGCGAGGGCGGCGACCAGCGCGTCCCACTCGGTGCCGCCCGAAAGCTCCGCGGTGAAGGGGGCGACGACCACCACGCGGCCGGCCGTGGCCAGGGCGTCGGCGGCGGTGGCCCGGAGGGCGGCGTAGCGCCCGGCGCGGATCGCGGGGGCGTGCGTCGAGGTGAGCCAGTGCGCGCCCAGCACCTCTTCGGGCAGCGCGTCGAGCAACGGCGTGGTCACGCTGTCGAGGTCGACGAGCGGCGCGCGCAGGGTCTCGGCGATCGCCCGCCCGAGCGTGCTCTTGCCGCTGCCGGCGGTTCCGGCGACGACGACGGCGAGCGGATCGGGTATTTGACACGGCGACGGCATACCCCCACCATAGACGTAGCAAGTCACCGGTGTCATGCTTGAAATTCCGGGACTCGGAGAAGTTCCGGAAAGGACGGCCGCTCATGCGAGACACCGGTGACATGGTTGCGAGGTCGGCGCGCCTGCACGGCGGACTCGACCTCGGCAGCACCGCGATCAAGATGCTCGTCATCGCCGACGACGGCAGCGAGATCGCCGGCGCCCAGGTGCCCACGCCGTGGCGCGTCGGCGAGGGCGGGACCACCGACATCGTCGCCGACGAGTTGCTCGACGCGATCCGGACGCTGATCGCTCTGATCGATACGCAACTCGCTCCGCTCGCCTCCGCCCCGCTCGCCTCGCTCGCCGTCGCGGG
Organism: Microbacterium sp. SORGH_AS_0421; assembly: GCF_030818635.1. NCBI lineage: Bacteria > Bacillati > Actinomycetota > Actinomycetes > Micrococcales > Microbacteriaceae > Microbacterium > Microbacterium sp. SORGH_AS_0421. The sequence goes on along the minus strand of NZ_JAUTAO010000001.1, from coordinate 538,897 downwards.
CATGGGCGAGACCGGCATCCTCATCGACGCCGAAGGCCGGGCCGTCGCACCCGGCTTCGCGTGGTTCGACCCGCGCGGGCTCGCGCAGATCGCCGCATTCCCCGCCGTGGTGCGCGAGGAGTTCGCGGGGCGGACGGGTCTGCCGCTCGGTGCCCAGGTGAGTGTCGCCAAGCTCGCGTGGCTGCGCGATCAGGGCACCGACCTCACGGGCCTGCGGTGGCTCGATCTCCCGGAGTTCGTCGTCGCGGCACTCGGGGGCGACACCGCCCTCGAGCTCTCGCTCGCCTCGCGCACCGGCCTCATCGACCAGGACTCCGGCGCCGCCTGGCCCGCGATGCTCGACGCGCTGGGCGTCACCGCCGACCTCCTGCCGCCGCTGCGCGGGGGCGGACTGCCCTGGGGCACGGCATCCGGTGCCTTCGGCTCCCGTGTCGCCGGGGCCGCTCTCACGGTCGCCGGCCACGACCACCTCGTCGCCGCGCAAGCCAACGGGACCCTGGATGCCGACGGCTACCACGTCTCGCTCGGCACCGCCGAGGTGCTGCTGCGGGTGCTCGACGCGCCGCTGGGCTTCGCGGCGCGTCAGCGCCTGGCGGACGCGCTCATCAACGAGGTGCGCCACGTCGTGCCCGGTCAGCACGTGCTCGTCGCGGGCGTGAAGACCGGACTGCTGCTGCGCCGGGTCCTGCACGCCGCCGGCATCAGCGACCGCGCCGGCCGGGATGCCCTCGACGCCGCGGCCATGGCGTTGCCCCTCGAAGGGGAGCTGCCCGCGGGGGCCGTCGAGGTCACCGGCGCCCGAAACGACGACGGCGTGCTGCGCCTGACCCTCCACGCCGAGGCATCACCCGCCGAGATCTTCCAGGCGGCGCTGCGTCACAGCAACGACGAGGTCGCCCAGCTCATCGCCGCGATGGACCGCGAAGTCGCTCCTGCCACCCACTCCACCCTGACCGGCGGTTGGGCGGGAATGGCTTCGGTCCGCCGCGCCCGCGCCGAGGTGCTGCCGAAACCGTCCCTGTCCACCCGCGAGCAGGACGTCGCGTGGGGAGCCGCCGACATGGCGCGGCGCCTCGTCTCGGCATCCGTCCCCTCCTGACCAGACCCCCGCGCGGACCCGCGCGCGAAGACCCCAGAGAAGAGAGATCATGAACGAACTCACCACGCTCGAGCGCCGTGCGCTCCAGTCGATCAGCACCGCCGACGGCCACATGCTCATCGTCGCCGCCGATCAGCGCAACGGCATGAAGGCCGCCATCAAGGACGCCCCGAACGGCTCCGAAGCGATCACGCGCGAGGAGCTCGCCGAGGTGAAGGCCGACCTCGTGCGCCACCTCGCCAACCACGCCCCCGCGATCCTGCTCGACCCCGAGGTCGCCCTGCCCCAGATCGTCGACGACGGCGTTCTCGACCGCGAGACCGGCCTCGTCGTCGGCCTCGACGCCTCGGGATTCGAGACCGTGGACGCGCTGAAGTACACGCGCTTCGTGCCGGGTGTGACGCCCCGCACCGTCCGTGACATGGGCGGCACCGTGGCGAAGATGCTCTATTACACGCGCCCCGACAAGCAGGATGCCGACTCCCGCGTCGCGCAGGAGATCCGCGACCTGGTCGCCGCGTGCGAGGCCGAGGGGCTGCTGCTCATCGTCGAGCTGCTGACCTACCAGCTCGAGGGCGAGAGCGACGAGGAGTACCGCGCGAAGTTCGCCGACCTCGTGGTCGACGGCGCCGCGCTCGCCGTCGCCTGCGGCGCGAAGATCCTCAAGCTGCAGTACCCCGGCTCGGCCGAGGCCAGTGCCCGCGTGACCGAGGTCGCCCAGGGGGTGCCGTGGGCGGTGCTGTCGGCCGGCGTCGATCACGAGACCTTCATCGAGCAGGTGCGCACCGCCGTCGCGAACGGCGCCTCGGGTGCGATGGCCGGCCGGTCGCTGTGGAAGGACAGCCTCTCGATCGACGCCGACCGCCGCGAGGAGCTGCTCACCGGTCGTGCCCTGCCGCGCCTGCGCGAGCTCGCCGACGCGGTCGACGGCTGCTGACGTGACCACGCCCGCCCGGGACGCGGCGAGCTGCCCGCGGGTGCACGCGGGGGAGCGTCGTCGCGGGCCCGGGCGGGCGGGTTCCACCCGCCGCCGGATAGGGTGGCCTGTCGGAGCAGCCCCCCGTCCGAACCCCTATCCCGGAGGTGCCTCGTGACCACCATGCGCGATGTCGCCCTGCGCGCCGGGGTGAGCACCAAGACCGTGTCGCGTGTCTTCAACGACGACCCCCACGTGCTGCCCGACACCCGCGCCCTCGTCGAGGCCGCGATGCGCGAGCTCAACTATGTGCCCAACGCCCTCGCGACGACCTTCCGCGCGGGGCGCGCCTCGGTCATCGGGGTGGCCGTTCCCGATGTCGTCGACCCGTTCTTCGCCGCGATCGCGCGCTCCGTCGAGGACACCGCGCGACGCCGGGGGCTTTCGACCCTCGTGACCAGCCTCGGCGAAGACCCGGCCGACGAGCGGCCCGCCCTCGAGTCCCTCCTCGGCCGTCAGCTCACGGGCCTGGTCATCGCGCCGGTCGGCACCGACCACTCCTGGCTCGAACGCTGGCGCGGCCACACCCCGATCGTGTTCGTCGACCGCGCCCCGGTGGGCCTTCACACCGACACCTTCACCGAGAACGACGAAGCCGGCGCGCACGCGGCCACGGCCCATCTGCTCTCGCACGGTCACCGCCGCATCGCCTACGTCGGCGACATGGTGCACCTCTCGACCGAGACCAAGCGCGTCGAGGGCTGGCGGCGAGCGCTGCGCGAAGCCGGGGTCGACGTCGATGAGCAGCTCATCGCCTCGCAGGTGTCGGACCGTGAGTCCGCGGCATCCGCCCTCGAACGCCTGCGCGCGCTCTCGGACCCGCCCACCGCCGTGTTCTCCGCGAACGCCCGCTCGTCGATGGCCCTCGTGCACGTGCTGCGCGGGCAGGCGATGCCGTTCGTCGGCTTCGGCGATTTCCCGATGGCCGACACCCTGACCCCCTCGGTCACGGTGGTGGACCAGGATCCGCGCCGTATCGGTGCGCTGGCGGCCGAGCGCGTCTTCGCGCGCCTCCAGCCCGACGCCGGTCTCGGCCTCGATGAGCTGACGGTGATCGACGTGTCGCTCATCGAACGGGAGTCCTGCGCGCTGTGAGGCGCTCCCGCGACTCAGAGGTGCGGTGACCGCCCCCCGGACCTCTCGGCGACTCGCGGGGTCTCGCCCGGCTGGGCGACGCTCTGCCCCGAACCGGAGAGCGAACGGGCGCGGCACCCCCCAATGGTGCCGCGCCCATCGCCGACGGACCGGAAAGCCTCTTCCGACCTCTCGCACGCGAGGGTTCCCCCACGGACGCCTCGCGTGCGGTCTTCATCCATACAAGCACAGGGCTTCGTAAATAGCACCCGGCCTCGGGTCGTAAATACGATCATCCGGTGGCGGTCGAGGGCGTCTACGATCGAAACGTGGGTCGCGGCGCCGTCGGACCACCCTCGCGGTACTCCCGTCGAGTGGTGGCGAATGTGGACCGCCTGCGTCGGGCGAAAGGCCTGACGGTGGGTGAGTTGATCAGTCGCGCCGGAATGACGAAGAGCTATTACCAGTCGCGTGCCGGCTTCTCGCTGCCCTACAACACCAACGACATCGAAGCGCTCGCCGCCGCCCTCGGGGTGTCCCCCGAAGAGGTCGCGAACCCCGAGTCGGCTCCGCGGGTCGAGATGCGGGTTCCCGCGGGCCCGCTCGCCGCGCGAGTCCGCCGGCTCGTCGCCAGCCAGGCGGCCCGCGAGAGCGATCTCGTCGATCACCTCGACGAGATCGATCCCGCGTCGGCCGAGAGCGCCCGGGCTCTGCTGGCCGCGGCCACCAACACGGTCGTGCTCGACGAGGAGGTGCTTCGCCTCATCACGCAGTGGGCCGACGTCCCCACCGAGTACCTCACCGACTACACCGACGACGCCGTCACCGACCGCACCGATGCCGAGCTCGAGCTGCGCGACGCCATGCGCGAAGCCGGAGCCAGCAGCATCCAGTTCCGCGCCCTGGGGGAGATGTCGCCCGACGCCCTCCGCGCGATCGCCCACTCCCTGCGCGGGAGGCCGCCCGCGACATGATCGGCCGTAAGGGGGGACGGGGATGACGGAGACGGACGAGACGCTCGATCGCGTGAACGCGCGCGTGGAGCACGCGCTTCAGCGTGCCGGCCTGACCCCCGGAATGACCTTCGACGAGGTCGTCCACGCGGTGGAGCGGGCACTGGAGATCCGCCTGCGCGTCGTGCGAGAGGTCGACACCACGGGGTGGGGGACGCTGACCGGCTTCCTCACCTATTTCGCCGACCGGCGCGAGGGCAGCATCCACGTTCGGGCCTCGGATGCCGTGATCTACAGCCAGTTCGCCGCCTCCCACGAACTGGGGCACCTGCTCGACGACGCGCACTGCTCGGGCGCCCTGCACGAGCGCTCGTCGGTCTCGCCTCACGACAACCCGCGACTGACCACGCCCGAGTACGAGGCGGAGCTGGTCGCCGAGCACGTCGCGCACCGCATCGCCCGTCTGCTGTACGCCTCGCCGAGGGTGGCCGAGTCGTCGTGGTGACCGTGATGCTCATCGACGCGGCGCTCGCGGGCCTGCTGCTCGTGGTCGTGCTGCGGGCGCGGGTCGCCTGGCGTCAGCCCCGAGCGCGCATCGCCTGGCTTGCCGCACTCGTCGGCTCGATTGCCCTGCTCACCCAGGGCACGATCATCCCGCTCGGCCTTCTCGACGGCCTGCTCGGTGGCACGAACGTCCTCAAGCTCGTGCAGAACGTGCTCACGATGGTGGCGCTGTGGCTCGGCATCCAGGCCGGAACCGCTCCGGTGACGGCGCGCATCCGCACGCTGCGGTGGGGGTTCCCCGGGTTGCTCGCCGCCCTCTTCGCCGTCGTCTTCTTCGTCGCGATGCCCGAGCGCGGGACGTCCTCGTTCCGCTTCCTCGAGGACTTGGCGGTGACCTCCACCGGGGCCTGGGCGTACGGGGTGCTGCACATGGCGGGCATCGCCCTCGTCGGCCTGCTGCTGTTGCGCTCGGCCCGCGGGTCGCTGCCGAGAACGCGCGTGTTCTTCCGCGTCGGGGCCGTCGGGATCGTGCTCGGGTGTCTGAGCGAGATCCTCGATCTCACGCTGACGCGTTTCTTCGAGCCCGACGCCGTGGTCAGCGCACTGTTCGACCCCCTGTTCTACCTCGGCGTCGTGTCGTTCGTGGTGGGCATCTTCGTGGCATCCCGCACGACGGCGAAGATCCGTCGACGGGGCGAGGACCTGCTCGCGCGGCTCGAGCCGATCGCGCGCGAACGCGGTGTGCACTCGTTCCCGGGGCTCCCCGCGGACGCCGTCACCGACACGCGCCTGCACGCCCTGCGTGTCGCCGTCGAGGACGACGCGATCGCCACCTCGACGCCGCTCGCCCCCGCGCAGCGCGCCCTGCTCGACGACATCGACGCCCACCTGACCCGCCGAACCACCGGAGCCCGTTCATGATCCGTTCCCTCGCCGTCGGAACCGGCGTCGCCGCCGCGACCGTCGCCGTCGCCCACACGGCCCTCGCCGGCTACGTCGCCCGCCGCCTCATCGCGCCCAAGGCGCCGAAGGTCTACGCCCCGATCACGCTCGCGGGCGACACCGTCACCGTGCCCGCCACGCCGGAGAGCCGCGAGCCGGGAACCTACGGTCTGTGGCTCGATGACGGCCGGCACGTCGTCGTGGGCGAGCCGCTCCGCATCGAGAGGGACCGTGTCATGCGTGCGCTCGCGTCGCGGCCGGACGGGCTCGAAGACGGGGATGCCGTCGCCACCTGGACCTCGCAGAGCATCGGCGCCCCCGAAGAGGTCGGCCCCACCCGCCATGTCTCCGTGCCCCTGCGCCGCGGCGGTGTCGCGGAGGCCTGGGAGATCGGCGACCGCGAGAGCACGGACGGCCGATGGACGATCCATGTGCACGGCCTGCGCTCGAGCCGCAACGGCGCTCTGCGCTCCGCCCCGGCGGCCGTGGAGGCGGGCTGGATGTCGCTCGTCGTGTCGTACGCCGGCGACGAGGAGTGCGCCCCCGCGGACTCCCTCCCCTCGACGCTCGGCACGCGCGAGTGGCGCGATGTCGACGATGCGATCTCTTATGCGATCGAGCAGGGAGCGCGGGAGATCGTGCTGGTCGCGTGGTCGATGGGCGGGACGATCGCGATGCTCGCGCTCGAGCAGTCGGCGCACCGCGACCGGGTCACGGCCCTCGTGCTCGTCGCCCCCGCCCTCGACTGGACGCGCGTCGTCGAGAACGCCGTCGCGGGTGCTCGCCTCCCGCGCTCGGTCGCCGGCGCGTCGATGCGCATCCTCGGCAGCAGCCTCGGCGCGAAGGCGCTGGGACTGATCGAAGCGGTGGACGCTCCGGCGCTCAACTGGGTCGACGGGCCGCGTCCGGCACCCCGGGTGCCCACGCTGATCGTGCACAGCCTCCGCGACCCGGTGGTGCCGGTGAGCGGGTCGCTCGCCTACGTGAAACGGCATCCGGGTGCCGAGCTCGTCGCGTTCGACGCGACCGGTCACTGCAACGAGGCGAACCAGGACCCCGCGCGCTTCCACGACGCGATCGCCGGATTCCTGCGGGGCCTCACCCGCGACTGAGGGGCGGGACCCGGCGACTCGTGCGCGGTGATCAGGCCGTCAGCGCGGCGATCGCGCCGCGGGCGCCGCGCTCGGCGAGCGACGCGCGGGCCGACAGGTAGGCCTCGCGCAGACGGGCGTCGCGACCGAGGTCACCGAACACCGGAGCGTAGTCGAGGAGCGCCGCGGGATCATCGGTGACGATCGCGCGGAGCTCGTTGAGGCGGCTGTCGACGGCGGGAGTCTCCTCGCCCGTCTCGGTGCGGCCCTCGAGGAACACGCTCCACCCCGCGAGCACGAGGGCGCAGTGATCGATGCTCCCGCCCGAGGCGAGCTGTTCGCGGACGACGGGCAGCAGGAACTTGGGCAGGCGGTCGGAGCCGTCCACGACCTGACGCGCGAGGGTGTCGCGGATCGCCTCGCTGCCGAAGCGGGCGAGGAGCTGGTCGCAGTACGCGTCGAGGTCGATGCCCGGCACGGGTCGGAGCGTCGGGATCGCTTCCTCGTGCATGTACCCCCGCAGGAAGTCGACGAACAGCGGGTCGGTGCACACCTCGTGCACGTAGTGCGCCCCCGACAGGATCCCGAGATAGCTCATCGCCTGGTGCGAGGCGTTGAGCAGCCGCAGCTTCATCAGCTCGTAGGGCTCGACGTCGTCGACGAGTTGCACACCGACCTCGTCGAACGGCGGTCGGCCGGCGGGAAAGGCGTCTTCGAGCACCCACTGCTCGAACGACTCGCTTCTCACGGGCCAGCGGTCCCGGATGCCGAACTCCTCGGCGACCGCGGCGCGCGTCTCGTCGGTGGTGACCGGGGTGATGCGATCGACCATCGAGTTCGGGAACGACACGTTCTTGGAGATCCAGCGACCCAGCTCGGGGTCGAGACGCTCGGCGAAGCCGCGGAGGGCGGCGCGGGCCACGCGTCCGTTGCCCTGGATGTTGTCGCACGACATCACGGTGAAGGCCGGGATGCCGGCATCCCGCCGCCGACGAAGACCCTCGGTGAGCAGGCCCATGACGCTGCGGGGAGGGACGGCGCCGTCGAGATCGGCGAGGGTCGCCTCGTCGCGCGGCGCGTACTCGCCCGTCGCATCGTCGACGCCGTACCCGCCCTCGGTGATGGTGAGCGAGACGATCGCGGTGTCGGGATCGGCGAGCTTGGCGGCGACGGCCTCGGGGTCGTCGGGCACGAAGAGATACTCGACGATCGATCCGACGACGCGCGCAGCAGAGGTGCTGTCGGGCGCGGTGGTGACGAGCGTGTAGAGGTCGTCTTGCGCAGCGAGCGCGTCGCGCATGGCCGCATCGACCGACAGGACCCCGACTCCGCACAGACCCCATTCGGTGTGGCCGGCTTCGAGCAGTCGGTCGAGGTACATGGCCTCGTGCGCCCGGTGGAAGCCGCCCACACCGAAGTGCACGATGCGCGGGCGCACGGCCGACCTGTCGTACGTCGGAACGGAGACGTTTGCCGCGAGGGAGGGGAGGGCGGCGGCGGTGAGGTCGGTCATGCGGGGCTCCGTGTGTCGGGAAAGGGGGCGAGCGGGTCTGGTGCGGAACCCGCCCCAGACCGAGATCAGAAGTGTGGATGCCGGGACCCGGGCAGTCGCTCCGGGTCCCGGCATCCGGGGTGTTAGCAGGAGGACTTGTAGACCGCGTCCTTGCCGTCGGTGGTGATGTTGTCCTTCGTGAGGATGGTGAAGCCGGTCTGGATCTTGGCTTCGGTGGTTTCGCCCTTGAGGGCGGCGATGGCCTGCTTGACGCCGTCTTCGCCGATGGTGGCGGGCTCCTGGGCGACGAGGGCCTGGACGGTGCCGGCTTCGAGGGCCTTGACCTGGGCGGGGCCGGCGTCGAAGCCGACGATGGTGACGGAGCCCTGCTTGCCGGCCTGCTGCACGCCGGTGGCGGAGCCCTCGGCGGCGAACAGGTTCGCGGCGAAGATGCCGACGATGTCGGGGTCCTTCTGGAGGGCGGCGGTGACGATCTCGGCGGCGGTGGAGGGCTCGTTGTGCGAGTACTGCACGCCGACGGATTCGAACTTCGAGTCCTTCTTGACGGCGTCTTCGAAGCCCTGGGCGCGGGCGTCGGTGGTGGAGACACCGGGGTCGGTGGAGACGACGAGGACCTTGCCGCCGTTGGGGTTCGCCTTCTGGATCGCCTCGAAGGCTGCGGCTCCGCCGCCTTCGTTGTCGGAGGAGATCTGCGACACGGCTCCGGAGGGGTCTTCGAGGGTGGTGTCGACGAGGACGACCTTGATGCCCGCGGCCTCGGCTGCGGCGATCGGCGCCTGCATGGCCGAGACGTCGGTCGGGGCGATGAGAAGGGCGTCGGGCTTGGAGGCGACGACGGCGTCGACGATGGGCTTCTGCAGGGTGGGGTCGAACTTCTCGGGGCCCTGGGTGGTGACGGTGGCGCCTTCTTTGGCGGCTTCGGACTGGATGCCGCACTGCATGGAGATGTAGAACTCATCTCCGGCGACGCCCTGCACGAACGCGATCTTGTACCCGTCGGCACCGCCGGACGCACCGCCCGAGGCCGAGCCGCCCGAGCAGCCCGCGAGGGTCAGCGTCGCCGCCACACCGAAGACCGTCAGGGCGGTCGCCTTGTTGTTCCACTTCATTGTGTTCACCGTTCTTTGTTCGGGTTGGTAAGGGGGTTGAGAGGGAAGGGATGCCGCAGCGGTTCAGCCGCGCCGGCCTCCGCTGAGGAACTTGCGCCAGAGGCCCTGCGAATTGCCGCGGGTCGCGGCCGTCCGGCGGACCTGGTCGACGTAGACCGCCGCGATCAGCACCGCGCCCACCGCGACCTGCTGCCAGAAGGGCTGCACGCCGGTGATGACGAAGCCGTTCTGCAGCACCGCGGGGATGAACAGGCCGACGACCGTGCCCATGATCGTGCCGACGCCGCCGAAGAGCGACGTTCCGCCGATCACGACGGCCGCGATCACGTTGAGGTTGGTCTGCGACTGACCGGCGATGGCGGTGGTCGAGAACTGCGAGAGCGACAGGATGCCGCCGAGCCCCGCCAGGGCGCCCGAGATCGTGTAGATCTTGATGAGCTGGGCGTCGACCTTCACGCCGACCCGTCGGGCGGCGATCTCGCTCGAGCCCACCGCCAGCGTGTAGAGACCGAAGCGCGTGAAGTGCAGCACGACCGCGCCGATCAGGACGACGACCAGCGCGATGACGCTGATGATCGGGACGGAGCCGAAGACGTTGCCGTAGCCGATCGAGACGGTGAGGACGGTGGGGACGTCGCGGATGTCGACGCCGCCGGTGAGGATCTGCGCGAGACCGAGGGCCATGCCGAGCGAACCCAGGGTCACGATGAGCGGCGGGATCTTCGCCTTCGCGATGAGGAAGCCGTTGAACAGGCCCCAGCACACGCCGCTGAGGACGGCGACGATGATTCCGACGGTCGCGACGCCCCAGCCCTCACCGCCCATCGCCCTCATGGCGAGCGCCGAGACGACGCCGGAGAACACCAGTACCGAGCCGACGGAGAGATCGATGCCGGCCGTGATGATCACGTAGGTCATGCCCACCGCGAGCACGGCGAGGATCGAGGCGTTCTGGATGATGAGGCGGAAGTTCGACCACTGCGCGAACGAATCGGGAGCGATGATGCTGAAGACGATGATGATCGCCAGCAGCACCAGGAGGATCTGGAACGCCTGGGTCCGCAGGGTCGCGACGACGGGGTTCGTCTTCTTGTTGTCGTCGAACGTGCCGATCGCGACGGTCTCGGTCGGGGGAGTCTTGAGGCTCACTTCTGGTCGTCCTTCGTGACGGCGCCGGTCATGAGCCCGACGAGTTCTTCCATGGAGGTGTTCTTGGCGTCGACGTTCGCGACCCGGGTGCCCAGGCGCAGCACCTGGATGCGGTCGGATACGTCGATGACGTGCGGCATCGAGTGCGAGATGAAGACGACGGCGATGCCCTTGTCGCGCACGCGCCGGATGGTCTCGAGGACGTTCTTGGTCTGGCGCACACCGAGGGCCGCGGTCGGCTCGTCGAGGAACACCACGCGAGACGCCCAGTGCACGGCGCGGGCGATCGCGATCGCCTGACGCTGACCGCCCGACATCTCGCCGACGGGCGAGGTGAGGGAACGCACCGTGGCGCCGAGCTCGTCGAACGCCGCGCGGGAGGCCTTCGCCATGTCCTTGGTCTTCATGAAGCCCAGGGCCCCCGCCACACCGGGGCGACGGATCTCGCGGCCGAGGTACATGTTCTGCACCGGGTCGAGGTGGGGCGCGAGAGCGAGGTCCTGATAGACCGTCTCGATCCCGAGCGACGATGCGATCTGCGGGTTCGACATGTCGATCGGCTTGCCGTCGAAGAGGATCTCGCCCTCATCGACCGCGAGGTTGCCCGACAGGGCCTTCACGAGGGTGGATTTGCCGGCGCCGTTGTCGCCGATGAGGGCGGTGACCTCACCGGGGTAGACCTCGAAGTCCACGTTGTTGAGGGCGCGGACGGATCCGAACTGACGCGACAGGCCGCGCGCCTGCAGCACGGGCACGGTCGTGGTGGTGCTCATGAGGAAGCTCCTTCGTGGGGACCGACGGGGGCATCGGAGACGGTGACGATGAGATCGGCGCGGTGGCGGCCGCGTTCGACGACGAGCGCGTTACGCTCATCGACCTCGCGGACCCAGGCGACGGCCTCGTCGTGGGGGTGGTCGTGGGAGAGGCGGCGGGCTATCAGTCGCTCGCGGCGGGCGTGCGCCTCGATGTCGAGGAACCACACCTCGTCGAGGCGGGGAGCCACGGCATCCCACCCGAACTCGTCGTGCAGGAGGTAGTTGCCCTCGGTGATGATGAGCGGCACGTCGGCGGGCACGAGGACCGCCGAGCCGATGGACTCCTCGAGTCCGCGGTCGAAGCGCGGGGCGTACACGGCGTGACCGGCGCGGATGCGATCGAGCAGGGCGACGTAGCCGTCGACGTCGAAGGTGTCGGGCGCACCCTTGCGGTCGCGTCGGCCGAGCCGGAGGAGTTCCTCGTTGGCGAGGTGGAAGCCGTCCATGCCGACCAGGACCGCGTCGTCGCCGAGAGCGGCGAGAAGGGCGTCGCTCACGGTGGACTTGCCCGCGCCGGGCGTTCCGCACAGACCCAGCACGCGACGCTCGCCGGTGGCCACCAGCTGCCGTGCACGCTCGACGAGGTCGTCGAGGTGCACGGCTGCGGCCGTGGTCGGCGCGGCGTTCTCCGAGGTGGGGGTCACGGCGGTGTGGTCCTTCCGGGGACGCCGCACGTCGAGTGTGCTGCGTCGATGAAGCGGTTCCGGCGAGCGATCGCCGGTCGAACTCCGGTTACGCTAAGCCCACCGTGACACCGGTGTCAACACCCGTGATCAATTCGTCATGACACCGAAGTCATCCGCGTGATTCTGTGGTTATCATGGGCCGCGACGACATCGCCGTCGTCCTCGCCTCCAGGACCTTCGAAAGAGCCCTCCATGACCGAATTCACCGATCGCACCATCCTCGTCACCGGAGCCGGCGGCGGCATCGGCGGAGCGACCGTCCGCCATCTCGTCGCCGCCGGAGCGACGGTGCTCGCCGCCGGTCGCGACGCCGACAGCGTCACTGCGATCTCCGCCGAGACCGGAGCCGAGCCCGTCGTCTTCGACCTCGAGTCGGAGGAGCAGATCCGCACCGCGATCGAGGGACGAGACCTGTACGGCGTCGTCAACTGCGGCGGCTGGGGCGGCGAGATCGCCACGCCGATGGAGACCGACATCGACGTGTTCGACAAGGTCATGCGCATCAACGCCCGCGGGTCGCTGCTGGTCACCAAGTACGCCTCGCGCGAGATGATCCGCGTGGGCAAGGGCGGCGCGATCGTCAACGTCTCGAGCCAGGCGAGCCTCGTCGCCCTCACCGGCCACATCTCGTACGGCTCGTCGAAGGCCGCCCTCGACAACATCACGCGCGTCTCGGCCCTCGAGCTCGGCGGCTACGGCATCCGCGTCAACAGCGTGAACCCGACGGTCGTCATGACCCCCATGTCGGCCTGGTACTGGGGGCGCCCCGACATCGAGGGTCCCTTCCTCGAGGCCATGCCGCTGCACAAGTGGGCCACCGAGGACGACATCGCCGCCCCCATCGTCTTCTTGCTCGGCGACGGTGCCGGCATGATCTCAGGCGTCTCGCTCCCCATCGACGGCGGCTACTCCAGCCGCTGATCCCGGATGCCACGCAGGCGGCGCCGCGGTGGGCGGCGTCGCTTTCGCGGTTCGGGGCGGGCGCGTCGCGTATCCTCCGGGATTTGCGCAAACTCAGTCGGGTTTCCGGCCTTGGGGGCTGATTTTGTGTGGGTTGCTGAGTGTGTGCGGATTGCTGAGTGTGTGCGGGCGCCGAGTGTGGGCGTCGCGCATCCTCTGGGATTTGCGTGAGCTCAGTCGGGTTTCGGGCCTTGGGGCTGATTTTGTGTGGGTTGCTGATTTTGTGCGGATTGCTGAGTGTGTGCGGGCGCCGAGTGTGGGCGTCGCGCATCCTCTGGGATTTGCACGAGCTCAGTCGGGTTTCAGGCCTTGGGGCTGATTTTGTGCGGGGCGCTGAGTGTGTGCGGGCACCGAGCGCGGGCGTTGCGCATCCTCTGGGATTTGCGCAAGCTCACTCCGGGTTCGGGCCTTGCGGCTGACTTTGTCCGGATTGCTGAGTGTGCGCGGGCACCGAGTGCGGGCGTTGCGCATCCTCTGGGATTTGCGCGAACTCAGTCGGGTTTCAGGCCTCGGGGCTGATTTTGTACGGATTGCTGAGCTTGCGCGGGCCCGTCCCGGGCTACAAGCCCAGGGTCCGCCGCAGGTAGTCGTTGCGGAAGACACCGCGCGGGTCTACCTCGCGCGCCACGGCGAGGAAGTCGCCCGAGCGGGGGAGGGTCGACAGGATCCGCTCGCCGGGCATCGTGAACGCCTTGCCCCAGTGCGGGCGGGCGTCGAAGGGTGCGAGCGCCTGCTCGATCGTGGGGAGCACCGCCAGGACGCCGTCGGTGTCGTTGCGCCACGTGAAGTGGATGACCATGACATCGCGCTGGTACGCCGGGCTCAGCCACAGCTCGTCGGCCGCGACCGTGCGCAGCTCGGTCACGAGCAGCTGATCGTCGAACGTCGAGGCGAGGGCTCGCACGGCCGCCAGGGCCTCGCGCGCGGAGGCGAGGGGCACGAAGTACTCGCTCTGGATCTCGTCGCCATCGCTCGGCAGGGCGTCGGCACGGAAGTGCGGAAGGCGCGTGTGCCACGGGCCGGGCGTGCCGCGCGGGGTGGTGTTGTCGACCGTGCGGATGCGGCCGAGGTGGATGTCGTCGCCGACGGCTCGGCCGCCGATCTCCTCGACCCACGACGGCGCGCCATCGTCGCTCTTCGCCCACACGAGGTCGTGCTCGGGATCGCCCCAGGTCGTGAAGACGCTCACGCTGCGCGAGCCGCCGAACACCCCCTCGATGTCTCCGACGATGTCTTCCCAGGCGACGCCGGTGTAGGCCTGCTGCGTGACCTCGTACGTGGGTTTGGTCTGCAGCTCGACGGCGGTGACGACGCCGAGGGCGCCGAGGCTGAGGGCGGCGGCGCCGAACCACTCGTGCGTGTGATCGATACGGTGCGTGCGGCCGTCGGCATCCATGATCTCGACGGCGCGGAGGGCGCTGGAGAGGTTTCCGTTGCGCACGCCCGAGCCGTGGGTGCCGGTGGCGGTGGCCCCCACGATCGAGATGTGGGGGAGCGAGCCGAGGTTGTGCAGCGCCCGCCCCTCGGCCTCGAGGACGGGCGCGAGTTGCGCGAAAGTGACGAGTCCCTCGACGCGCACGCGGTCGCCCACCATCTCGACCCGCGTCGGCAGGCGTTCGAGCGACACCAGGGACGCATCGGAGTCGGCTACGTCGTTGAAGGTGTGCCGCGTGGCCTGTACGCGCAGAGTGGGGGCGGATGCCACCACCTCGGCGAGCTCGTCGACGTCGCCGGGCAGCAGCACTTCGGTCGCGCGGTAGCGGTGGTTGCCCGACCAGGTGGAGCCGGCGTCACGTCGTTGGGTCACGCCTCCATCTTGCACCGCGCCGCCGACATCGGGGCCGGTACGCCGACGTGTTCGCCGCAGCGCTCAGCGTCCCGGGAAGAGCTGCGCCTCGAACACCGCCTCGGCCGCGCCCACGAGCAGGCGGTCCTCGCCCAGCTCGGCGACGGCGAGGCGCAGACCCTCGGCGCAGGCCGGGACGGTCTGGGCGCGCACGGCGGCGTCGAGGGCGTCGAGGTCGCGAGCGGCCAGGACCGCAAGGAACCCGCCCAGCACGATCACCGCCGGGTTCAACACGTTGGCGGCGTTCGCGAGCGCCGTCGCGAGGATGCGCCGCTGCCGGGCGACTTCAGCATGAGCGGCGGGGTCGGTGGTGGATGCCAGGGCGGCAGCCAGGGCTGCATCGTCACCGCCCTCGAGGCCCACGGCCGCGAGCAGGAAGGCGCGGCTGACCTCGTCTTCGAGCACGCCGTCGGGTGCGCGCCGATCGGCCGTGTCGGCGATGCCGGGCCGGTTCTGGCCGAACTCCCCGGCGTACCCGCCCTCGCCGCCGAGCGGGACGCCGCCGACGATCACCGCGCCGCCGATGCCGCTCGCTCCGCCGTTGAGGTAGACGACGTCGTGCGCGCCGCGCGCGGCCCCGAAGAGGTACTCGGCGAGGGCGCCGAGGGCTGCGTCGTTGCCGACGTGGGCGCGGAAGCCGGTGGCGTCGGCGAGCATGACGCCGATCCGCGCCTCGATCCAGCCGAGGTGGGGCGCCTCCCGGACGACGCCGTCCGACGCGCGGACCGGCCCGGGGACGGCGGCGCCCACCCCGACGATCCGGGTGTTCGCGAGCGGTCCGCGGTGCCACGCCGACAGGCGATCGGCGACGAGTTCGGCGACGCGCCTCGGGGTCAGCAGGGCAGTCTGCTCGATGCGTTCCCGCACGACGACGGTGCCGTCCAGGCTGATCGCGCCGACGTCGAGCGCGTCGACCTCGGGGTTGACCGCGAGGGCGACGACACGGGGGTCCGGCGTCACGATGGGCGACGGTCGGCCGACCCGGCCCTGGGCGTCGGAGGCGCGCTCGACGACGAGTCCCGCGCGCTGCAATTCGCCCACGAGGTCGGCGATGGTCGAGCGGTTGAGTCCCGTCGCCTCGGTGAGGGCGGCGCGGGAGCGGGGGCCCTCGCGATGCACCGTGCGCAGCACGAGCGCGAGGTTGGCGCGGCGCATGCCGTCGCCCCGGCTGCCCGCGATGACCATGGGACCACTGTGCCATGGGCGAACGCCGCGGTGCGGCTGCGCGCCGCTCCGGCCGAGCCTCGGCTCCGCGCCGATTCGGCAGAAACGCGATCCGCTCGCAGAAACGCGGTGTCCACGTGTTTCCGCGCGCGGATCGCGTTTATGCGCGGGGCGAGGCCTGGTGCGGGGCGAGGCCTGGTGCGGGGCGAGGCCTGGCGCGGGGCGCGGGCCTGGTGCGGGGCGCCGCCCGGGGCGCTGCTCCGGATCGGCGCGCCGGGCGCCGGGATTCCCACCCCGGGCAAAGCGGACGGTGCCAGGATCGGAGCATGGACCTCTCCGGCATCCCGATCACGACCATCCGCGGCGAGCAGACGACCTTCGGCGCGTTGACCGACGGCAAGGCCGCCCTGGTGGTGAACGTCGCTTCGCGCTGTGGTCTCGCGGGTCAGTACGAAACCCTCGAGGCGCTGCACAAGCAGTACGGCGACCGCGGCTTCACGGTCATCGGCTTCCCCAGCAACCAGTTCCTGCAGGAGCTCAGCGACGACGACAAGATCGCCGAGTACTGCTCCGCGACGTGGGGTGTGACGTTCCCGATGTCGGAGAAGGTGAAGATCAACGGGCGCAACGCCCATCCGCTCTACAAGGAGCTGACCTCGACCCCGGATGCCGAGGGCAAGACCGGCCGCATCTCGTGGAACTTCGAGAAGTTCGTCGTCGCCCCCGACGGGCGCGTGACCCGTTTCAGCCCGCGTACGCAGCCCGATGCCCCCGAGGTCGTCGCCGCGATCGAAGACGCGCTCCCGCGCTGAGCGGGATCCGAACCGCGAAGGAGTCTCCGTGGCAGATGCCGTCGTCCTCGTTTCCGGTGGCGCCGCCGTCACTCCGTACACCGACCCGGAACGCGCCGCGGCGACGGGCCTGGCCGCGGGCAACACGCTCACCGCTCTGCGCGAGCACTTCGTCTCCGCCGGCGTCGCGGTCTTCACCGCCCCCGCCCGGATGGGAGTGGGGACGGTCGAGCGGGATGCCGGGTGGCAGGGCTTCGACGACGTGCCCCTCGTCCTGCCGGCCGAGGTGACGGTCAACGCGGTCGGGGCCGTCGACGACGCGGGTGTCGCGCTCGCCGCGTTCGTCCGCTGGCTCCGCGACGAGCACGGGCTCGGGAGCGTCGATCTCGTCGGACACTCGATGGGCGGACTGTTCTCTCGGGCGGCGATCCGCGAGCTCCGAACCGACGGACCGCGCGTCGACCGGCTCGTGACGCTGGGAACGCCGTGGGACGGTGCTGTCCTCGGCGACGCCGTGGCGGGAGACCTCACCCCCGCCGATGCCCACGGCGACCCCGCGACGACGGCGATCCTGGAGCAGACGCTCGCGTACGCGGCGGCCAACTCGCAAGGGGCAGCCGAGCAGGTATCGCGCCGTTTTCTGCGGGGGTGGAATCAGACGCAGGCGGGTGTGCTCGACGGCATCCCCGTCACGGCGATCGGCGCGGGTCACTTCGCGGCCGCGACCGAGCCCGCGCAGCTCTGGCCGCACGACGGGCTGGTCTCGCTGCGAAGCGGCCGGGCCGACGACGTCCCCCTCGAGGTGGTGCCCGTCATCGACCGGCACTCGTTCCCCGACCACGTCCACAGCATCTTCTTCGCCGACGGGTTCGGACTGCCCTGGGAGCGCGCCCTCACCTGGGATCCCGCGGTGTTCGCCGTCGTGGACTCGGCCCTGGGAATCTGAGCCGAGCGCTGGACGCCACGGCATCCGGGGTATATGTTGTGAGCACCAACAAACCCGAGGTGCGTCACCGCGTGCCCGTGCGTCCATGCGAAGGAGCAGGAATGCCCACCCCCACCCGCGATGACAAGTTCTCGTTCGGACTCTGGACCGTCGGCTACAACGGCACCGACCCCTTCGGCGGCCCCACGCGTGAGCCCCTCGACGTCGTGCACGTCGTCGAGAAGCTCGCCGAGCTCGGCGCCTACGGCCTGACCTTCCACGACGACGACCTCTTCGCCTTCGGCTCCACCGACGCCGAGCGCCAGAAGCAGATCGACCGCCTCAAGGGCGCGATGAAGGACACCGGCATCATCACGCCGATGGTCACCACCAACCTCTTCTCCGCCCCCGTCTTCAAGGACGGCGGCTTCACCTCCAACGACCGCCAGGTGCGCCGGTTCGCGCTGCGCAAGGTGCTGCGCAACCTCGACCTCGCCGCCGAGCTGGGCGCCAAGACCTTCGTCATGTGGGGTGGCCGCGAGGGCGCCGAGTACGACTCCGCGAAGGACATCCGCCAGGCGCTCGAGCGCTACCGCGAGGCCGTCAACCTGCTCGGCGACTACGTGACCGACAAGGGCTACGACATCCGCTTCGCGATCGAGCCCAAGCCGAACGAGCCCCGCGGCGACATCCTGCTGCCCACGCTCGGCCACGCGATCGCCTTCATCGACTCGCTCGAGCGTCCCGAGCTGGTGGGCCTGAACCCCGAGGTCGGTCACGAGCAGATGGCGGGCCTGAACTTCGCCGCCGGCATCGCCCAGGCGCTGTATCACGGCAAGCTCTTCCACATCGACCTCAACGGCCAGCGCGGCATCAAGTACGACCAGGACCTCGTGTTCGGCCACGGCGATCTGCACAACGCCTTCGCCCTGGTCGACCTGCTCGAGAACGGCGGCCCCGGCGGGGTCCCCGCGTACGACGGCCCCCGTCACTTCGACTACAAGCCTTCTCGCACCGAGGACGAGACGGGTGTCTGGGACTCGGTCTCGGCCAACATGAACACCTACCTGCTGCTCAAGGAGCGCGCCGCGGCCTTCCGCGCCGACCCCGAGGTGCAGGAGGCGCTCGAGGCCGCCAAGGTCGCCGAACTCGCCCAGCCGACGCTCAACGAGGGCGAGACCTACGACGACTTCCTCGCCGACCGCTCGGCCTACGAGGACTTCGACACCGACGCCTACCTCGGCGGCAAGGGCTTCGGCTTCGTCCGCCTGCAGCAGCTCGCCACCGAGCACCTGCTCGGCGCGCGCTGAGCCTCTCGGGCCTGGATGCCGCGGCATCCAGGCCCGTCCCGGCTCGCCGTCGGCGCGGGCATCACGCCCGTTCCGGCGCCGCGCACCCGCGTTGAGTGTCAAGAACACCCGGACGATTTCGAAATCACTCCGGGTGTTTTGGACACTCAACGGAGGGGTTGGGGCTCGGGCAGGGCCCCGGCCCCGCCCCGGCGCGTTACGGGCTGCGGCCCAGAGACAAAACCACACGAGCCGCGCCGACGGAGGCGTGGCGGACAGAAGGGCAGAGCATGGCGCTCGTCATGGGAGTCGACTCGTCGACGCAGTCGTGCAAGGTCGTCGTCGTCGACGCCGAGACCGGGAAGCTCGTGCGCGAGGGGCGCGCCTCGCACCCTGCCGGGACCTCGGTCGACCCCGAGGCCTGGTGGAAGGCGCTCCAGGATGCCATCGCCCAGGCGGGTGGTCTCGACGACGTCGCGGCGGTGTCGATCGCGGGTCAGCAGCACGGCATGGTCGTCCTGGATGCGGAGGGCGCGGTGATCCGCGACGCGCTGCTGTGGAACGACACCCGCTCGGCGCAGGCCGCTCGCGACCTCATCGACGAGGTGGGCGCGGAGGCGTTCGCCGAGCGCACGGGCGCCGTGCCGGTCGCCTCGTTCACCGGCACCAAGCTCCGTTGGTTGCGCGACGCCGAGCCCGACAACGCCGCGCGAGTCGCCGCCGTCGCACTCCCGCATGACTGGTTGACCTGGCGTCTGCGCGGCTTCGGCCCGGGGAACGCCGTTCTCGAGGAGCTGGTCACCGACCGCTCCGATGCGTCGGGCACCGCCTACTGGGGCGCCGACGGCTACGACCTCGACCTCTTCCGTCGCGCTCTCGGCCACGATGCGCTGCTGCCGCGCGTGTTGGGGCCCTGGGAGAGCGCCGGCACGTTGACGGGTGGCGCACTGGTCGGCCCCGGTGCGGGCGACAACGCCGGCGCCGCTCTGGGATTGGGGGCGGGTCCGGGTGATGTCGTGGTGTCGCTGGGGACGTCGGGCACGGTGTTCGCCGTCGCCGAGGCCCCCACGCGTGACACGACGGGCGCCGTCGCCGGTTTCGCAGATGCGACCGGCCGTTTCCTGCCGCTCGTCGCGACGCTGAACGCGGCGCGCGTGCTCGACGCGATCGCGGGTCTCCTCGGCGTGACCCACGAGGAGCTCGGCGCCCTCGCCCTGCAGGCCGAGCCGGGCGCCGGCGGTGTCGTGCTCGTTCCCTGGTTCGAAGGGGAGCGCACGCCCAACCTCCCGAACGCCAAAGCCTCCCTGAACGGGCTGACCCTGGCATCCACGAACCGACCGAACCTGGCTCGCGCCGCGATCGAGGGCATGCTCAGCGGGCTGGCGGCCGGACTCGAGGCGATCCAGGCGCAGGGCGTCGAGGTGCGGCGGATCCTGCTCGTCGGCGGGGCGGCAGCCAATGCGGGTGTCGCGCGGATCGCCGCCGAGGTGTTCGACGCCGACATCGTCGTGCCGGCCGCGGGGGAGTATGTCGCCCTCGGCGCGGCGAGACAGGCCGCGGGCGTTCTCGCGGGTGGTCCGATCGAATGGACGGTCGCGACGACACGCGCGGTCGAATCAAACCACCGAGAGCTGATCCGCCGCAACTACGAGTCAATCGCCGCCCTTCGTGCGCGAGAGTAGACGCGGGCCCGTCGGCGTCTTGTAAGGGGGGCGTCGGCGGGTTCGCCCCGTCTACGGGAGCGGTCTCATCGGGGATGGCGCGGACGCTTTCCCCCGCCTGTCGAAGTCGTCGTCCCGCTTCTACCGTCGCGCCGTGACCCGCCTTCGTCTGCATGCGCCCGCGATGGGGGATCCCGGTGCGCGGTGGCATCGCGCCATCGCACAGCGAGCGGCGTCGGTGAACCGAGGGGGGTGCGCGCCGCTACTGTGAGGGACCATGAGCGGCGAGGTCGGGGGCAAGCGCATCGGCGTGCGCGAGGTCGCGGCCGCCGCGGGGGTCTCGACGCAGACCGTCTCGCGTGTGCTCAACGGCTACGCCGGCATCCGTGACAGCACGCGCGAGCGCGTTCTCGCCGCGGTGGCCGACCTCGATTACCGCGTGAACAATGCCGCGCGAGCGCTCGGCACGAGTTTGACGCGCACGGTGGGGGTCGTGGCATCCGATGCCGTCCTGCACGGGCCCTCGGCGGGCATCGCCGCTCTCGAACGGGCGGCGCGGGCGCGCGGGCGGTGGATCTCGACCGCGTACACCGACTCCGACGACCCCGCCGACATCGACGCCGCGGTGCGGCACCTGCTCGCCCAGGGAGTCGACGGGGTCGTGCTGGTCGCAGCGCACGGGGTCACTCCTCTCGAGGGGTACGACGTACCGATCGTGCCGCTGTACGGCGCCTCGGGCACCCGCCAACGCGATGCGGCTGCCCTCGTCGTGGATCATCTCGCCGACCTCGGACATCGCTCGATCGTCGAGCTCGCCGGACCCTCCGACTGGCGCGAAGCCCTCGCCCGCACCGCGGGGGTCGCCGACGCCGTGACCCGTCGGGGGCTGTCGCTCGTCGGCCGTGTCGAGGGGGATTGGAGCGCGGCCTCGGGCTCGGCGCTTGCGGCTGAGGTCGCCGCGCGGGTCGCCGCGGGGGCCACGGCTGTGGCGGTCGCCAACGACCAGATGGCGTTGGGGCTCGTCGCCGGTCTCGCTGCGCGAGGGGTGCGCGTTCCCGCGGACGTCTCGGTGACCGGGTTCGACGACAACCCGGATGCCGCTTTCTACACGCCCGCGCTCACCACGGTGCGCCTCGACGTCGAGGGCGAGGCCGAGTACGCGGTGGCCGCTGTGCTCGGGCATGCGGCGGAGCTCCCGGCGGAGCCGGAGTTGGTGGTGCGGGACTCCACGGCCCCTGCGGGTGGTCTCCGCTCGCGACACGGGTCGGTGACCGAGCGAAACTCCTGAGTTTCGGGGTCGAGGCTGCGGGGAAGCCTCGAAATCGTCGGGTGGGGCGGGCGGGCTCCTTGATCGCTCAGGAGTTCGGCTCATGAAGCTCTCGCGCCGCGGCGATGTTACCGGTAACATTGCGATGCGAGGGCGCCGCGCCCCGCCACCCGAACCACCGTCGAAGGAGACCGCGTGTCCGACGCCGCCCCGTTCACGCCCGAGGTGCAGCAGGCGATCGACGCCGTGCGCGCCGACGTCGCCAAGCTGCACGCCGAGCTCGTGCGCTACAACCTCATCGTCTGGACCGGCGGCAACGTCTCGGGTCGCGTGCCGGGTGCCGACCTGTTCGTCATCAAGCCCTCGGGCGTCTCGTACGACGACCTCGCTCCCGAGAACATGATCCTCTGCGACCTCGACGGCAACGCCATCCCCGGCACCCTCGGTTCCGAGCGCAGCCCCTCGAGCGACACCGCGGCCCACGCCTACGTCTACCGCAACATGTCCGAGGTCGGCGGTGTCGTGCACACGCACTCGACCTACGGCGTCGCGTGGGCGGCCCGTGGCGAAGAGATCCCCTGCGTCATCACGGCGATGGCCGACGAGTTCGGCGGTCCCATCCCGGTCGGCCCCTTCGCGATCATCGGTGACGACTCGATCGGTCGCGGCATCGTCGAGACCCTGCGCGGCCACCGCTCGCGCGGCGTCATCATGCAGAACCACGGCCCCTTCACGATCGGCACGAACGCGAAGGATGCCGTGAAGGCCGCCGTCATGCTCGAAGACGTCGCCCGTACCGTGCACATCGCGCGCGAGGCGGGCCCCCTCATCCCGATCCCGCAGGACAAGATCGACGCCCTCTACAACCGCTACCAGAACGTCTACGGACAGAGCACGGACGACCGCCGATGAACGCGCACATCACTGACGGCCGGGCCAGCCTCGGCATCGAGCTCGGCTCCACCCGCATCAAGGCGTGCCTGATCGGCCCCGATGCCGAGGTGCTGGCGACCGGATCCCACGAGTGGGAGAACGTCTACGCCGATAAGCTCTGGACCTACTCGCTGGATGCCGTGTGGTCGGGTCTGCAGGCCGCGTACGCCGCACTGGTCGCCGACGTGCAGCAGCGCTTCGGCGTCACTCCCGAGCGCTACGCCGCGATGGGTGTGTCGGCGATGATGCACGGCTACCTCGCGTTCGACGCCGAGGGCGAGCTGCTCGCCCCCTTCCGCACGTGGCGCAACACCAACACCGGCGTCGCCGCCGCCGAGCTCACCGAGCTACTGGGCGTGAACATTCCGCTGCGGTGGTCGATCGCACACCTGCACCAGGCCGTCGTCGATGCCGAGCCCCACGTGCCCGAGATCCGCTTCCTCACCACCCTCGCCGGCTACGTGCACGGGAAGCTCACCGGCGAGAAGGTGCTGGGCGTGGGGGATGCCTCGGGTATGTTCCCCATCGACTCCGCGACCCGCGACTACGACGCCGAGCTCGTCGCCCGCTACGACGCGCTCGCCGCGGGGCGGATCCCCGCCCTCGAAGCCTTGCTGCCGAAGGTGCTCGTCGCCGGTACGGCCGCGGGCGCCCTCACCCCGGAGGGAGCCCAGCTCCTCGACCCGACCGGAACCCTGCGTCCCGGCATCCCGTTCGCTCCTCCCGAGGGCGACGCGGGCACCGGCATGGTCGCAACCTGCGCCGTCGCTCCCCGCACGGGCAACGTCAGTGCCGGCACGAGCATCTTCGCGATGGTCGTGCTCGAGCGCCCGTTGAGCCGGGTGCACCACGAGCTCGACCTCGTCACGACGCCGTCGGGCGATGCGGTCGCCATGGTCCACTGCAATAACGGCGCGAGCGAGCTCGCCGCCTGGGCGGACATGTTCACCGCGTTCGCCGCCGCGGCCGGCACCCCGGTGACGCCGGATGCCACGTACACGGCGCTCTTCGAGGCGGCGCTGAACGGCGAGGCCGACGCCGGCGGGCTCCTCGCGTACAACCACCTCGCCGGAGAGCCCATCGCGGGCCTCGACGAGGGGCGCCCGCTCGTGGTGCGCACGCCCGACAGCCGCCTGACCTTGCCGAACTTCATGCGCGCGCAGCTGTACGGCGTCTTCGGCACGCTCGCGCTCGGCATGGACGTCCTCCACGGCGAAGGCGTGCAGCTCGACAAGATGTACGCGCACGGCGGCATGTTCCGCACTGCGGGAGTGGCCCAGCGCTTCCTCGCGGCGGCTCTCGACGCACCCGTCGCCGTCGCCGAGACGGCCTCCGAGGGCGGCGCGTGGGGCATGGCCGTGCTCGCGGCCTACGTCGCCGACGAGTCGGGTCGCGACCTCGACACGTGGCTGCGCGAGACGGTGTTCGCCACCGCCCCGATCGTCACCGCCGAGCCCGAACCCGCCGATGTCGCCGGCTTCTCGTCCTACCTCGACCGCTATCGCGCCGGACTCGCCGTCGAGGCCGCCGCCGTGGCATCCCTTTGAAGACCCCTCACGAAGGAAAAGACATGACCCGCACTCCCCTCAAGAACGACCTCGGCGGCTACGAGGTCTGGTTCGTCACCGGCAGCCAGAACCTCTACGGCGAAGAGACGCTGAAGCAGGTCGCCGAGCAGTCGCAGGCCGTGGTCGAGGGCCTTTCCGGCCTGCCGGTGAAGGTCGTCTGGAAGCCCGTGCTGAAGGACTCCGACAGCATCCGACGCATGGCGCTGGAGATCAACGGCCGCGACGACGTCATCGGCGTGATCGCCTGGATGCACACCTTCAGCCCCGCGAAGATGTGGATCTCGGGGCTCGACGCCCTGCAGAAGCCGCTGCTGCACCTGCACACGCAGGCCAACGTCGAGCTGCCGTGGAACGACATCGACTTCGACTTCATGAACCTCAACCAGGCCGCCCACGGCGACCGCGAGTTCGGGTACATCCAGACGCGTCTGGGAGTCGCGCGCAAGACCGTCGTCGGTCACGTCTCGAACCCGGCCGTGCGCCAGCAGATCGAGGACTGGGAGCGCGCCGCCGCCGGCTGGACCGCCGCCCGCACCCTCAAGCTCGCCCGCTTCGGCGACAACATGCGCTTCGTCGCCGTCACCGAGGGCGACAAGACCGAGGCCGAGCTGCGCTTCGGCGTCCAGGTGAACACCTGGGGCGTCAACGAGCTCGTCGAGGCCGTCGAGCAGGCTTCGGAGGCCGACATCGACGCCCTCGTGCAGGAGTACGTCGACAGCTACGACGTCGTCGACGAACTGCTCCCCGGGGGCGCGCGCCACCAGTCGCTGCGCGACGGTGCGGCGATCGAGCTGGGCCTGCGCTCGTTCCTCGAGCAGGGCGGATTCGGCGCTTTCACCACCTCGTTCGAAGACCTCGGCGCGCTCAAGCAGCTGCCGGGTCTCGCGGTGCAGCGCCTCATGGCCGAGGGGTACGGCTTCGGCGCCGAGGGCGACTGGAAGACGGCGATCCTCGTGCGCGTCGCGAACGTGATGGGCGCGGGCCTTCCCGGAGGTGCCTCGCTCATGGAGGACTACACCTACGACCTCGTCCCCGGGCAGGAGCGCATCCTCGGCGCGCACATGCTCGAGGTCTCGCCCTCGCTGACGTCGAAGAAGCCTCGCCTCGAGATCCACGAGCTCGGCATCGGCGGCAAGGACGACCCGGTGCGCCTGGTCTTCACCGCCGACGCGGGTCCCGCGCTCGTCGTCGCGATGAGCGACATGCGCGACCGCTTCCGCCTGGTGGCCAACGTCGTCGAGAACGTCGACGCGCCCGACCTGCCGAAGCTGCCCGTGGGCCGCGCGGTCTGGAAGCCCGCCCCCGACTTCGCGACCTCTGCCGGCTGCTGGCTCGCCGCCGGTGCCGCTCACCACACCGTCATGACGACGGCCGTGGGCATCGAGGTGTTCCGCGACTTCGCCGAGATCGCGAAGACCGAGCTCGTCGTCATCGACGAGGACACCACGGTCCGCGGCTTCCAGAGCGAGCTGCGCTGGAACCAGGCGTACTACCGCCTGGCCCAGGGCCTCTGATCCCCGCCGCCCCGGGAGCGCGAGCCCCGGGGCGGTGCGGCACGTGCCCGTTCCGTTCGCTCGGAACGCGCCCCGCTCGCCGAGGTGCCCCTTACCGCCTCGGCGAGCGGACCGTGCCCCGGATCCCTGGTGGCGGTGGGCTGCCCGGGATCCGGGGCACATCTCGTTCGCGGGGTGCGCGCTCCGCGCGTGAGCGCCCCGTCCCGGTCTCGGTGGGTTCGTGTCCCGGATCGTGCGGCCTTCAGGGTGCTCGGGCCGCCTTTTTCGGGACATGGATGCCGTGGCATCCGGGGTCGCGGCGTAAGCCGACCGATCAGGGCGACGCCGTCGGGGCGTAGGACGCCGGCGCCGCGCGGGGGCGGCCGAAGCGGCACGGACCTGGGGAGCGACGAGCAGGCGAGGAATACCCGCCGAGCAACCACGGTTGCCCCTCGTTCACCTCGACCGATGGGAACCCTCGTTTTGACTGACTCCTCACATGCCCTCGTGGTGGGCGCGACCGGTATCGCCGGCGGCGCCCTGCTGGATCGACTGATCGACGACGGCTGGGAGGTGACGGCGCTGTCGCGACGGCCCGGGGCGGCACGACCGGGAGTGACCTGGCGGTCGGCGGATCTGCGCTCGCTCGAGGCGCTGACGTCGGCGCTGCGGGGTGTCCCTCTCACGCACGTCTTCTTCACCGCGTGGTCGCGGCAAGACACCGAGGCCGAGAACATCGCCGTCAACGGCGGAATGGTGCGCGATCTGCTCGCGGCGCTCGCCGACGCGCCGGTGCGGCACATCGCTCTGATGACCGGGTTGAAGCACTATCTCGGCCCGTTCGAGGCCTACGGCCAGGGCGAGATGCCCGACACCCCCTTCCACGAGGACGAGCCGCGCCTCGACGTCGACAACTTCTACTACGCGCAAGAGGATGAGCTCTTCGCCGCGGCCCAGCGTCAGGGATTCACCTGGTCGGTGCACCGCTCGCACACCGTGCTCGGGCACGCGGTCGGCAACGCGATGAACATGGGCCTCACGATCGCCGTGGCCGCGGCGATCAGCCGTCACACGGGTCGCCCGCTCGTCTTCCCCGGCAGCGAGACGCAGTGGAACGGCCTCACCGATGTGACCGATGCCGATCTGTTGGCGAATCAGATGGTGTGGGCGGCGACTCATCCCGAGGGTGCCGACGAGGCGTTCAACACGGCCAACGGCGACGTGTTCCGCTGGCGCTGGATGTGGCCGCGAATCGCCGCAGACCTCGGCGTGGAGGCCGAGGGCTTCGACACCTCCCCCCGACCGTTCGCGCAGCAGATGGCCGACGCGGCACCGGTGTGGGCCGAGATCGTCGAGCAGCACGGTCTCGTCGAGCCCGACCTGGAGCGCGTCGCGTCGTGGTGGCACACGGATGCCGATCTCGGACGCGAGATCGAGGTGATGACCGACATGTCGAAGAGCCGCCTGGCGGGCTTCACCGAGCATCACCGCACGCGCGACTCGTTCACGCGCTTGTTCGAGCGGTATCGTGCGGCGCGCCTGATCCCCTGAGGTCGCAGACGCCTTGGCATCCGCCGGCGCTCGGCCCTACAGCCGCTGCCCCAGCGCCCACAGGCGGTCGGCACGCCCCGAGATCGCCTCCGACAGCGCGAAGGCCTGAGAGTCGGTGAGCGATGCCACGTAGTCGACGATCCCGCGCGAGCGCGCGAGGCGTTCGGCGTCGGCATCCGAAGGGCGACGTTCCGCGGGCAGGGTCGCGTACTGCTCGCGGGCCAGGGCGATGAGTTCGCGCAGACGCCGCGGGGTGCGCGCGCGATCGAGGTCGTCGTCGAGCCACTCGCCCAGCGCCCGCACCGACCGCGCGAGGATGCGACTCATGCCGCGCTGCTGGATCGCCAGATCGGGGCGGCTCAGCACGAAGCGCTTGTGCACGAATTTCAGCACCTCGACGTGGTGCCAGGCCCAGGGTGACAGCACGACCGGCCCCGCTCGGGGGGTGTCGAGGGGGCGCAGACGCGCCGACTCCTGGAACCGGCGGATCCAGCGATCGGTGAAGGCGGCGAGGCGGCGCTCGGCCGTCAGCGAGCCGTCGAAGGGGCGCGCGAGCAGGTCGGTGACCATCTCGGCATCCACGTCGCTGACGGCGGCGAGGAAGGCCTCGTCGTCGGCGATCCATGGGTCGTCGCGGCGCATCTTCCGACGCAGGCGCTCGAGACCGGCCCCGGGCATGAGCTCGGCGCGCACCTCCGTGTCGTCGCGGTCGCGCCACTCGAGCACGTCGTCGAGCCAGCCGCGGAACTCCGCCGCGATGGGCGCGTGGTCGAGGATCCCCGCTCGGTAGAAGTCGTCGACGTCGTGCACCGAGTACGCGATGTCGTCGGCGAGATCCATCACGGCGCCCTCGATGCTCTGGCGCAGGGGCTCGGCATCGACCCCGTGCCGGGCCTCGACGAGGTCTTCGAGGTCGAGGTCGTACGCCGAGTACTTGTGCATCCGGTACGCGCCGTCGGGAGAGCGACGGATGCCGCGGGGCGGGCCGATCCGCTCGACGTCGGCCGCGTCGACCGACGGCGCCCACGGGTACTTCGCCGAGGCGGTGCGCACGGCCGCGGTGAGGTTGAGTCCGCGGGGGGCGTTCTCGACGACGTCGAGAGCGGTGAGGATGCGGTAGGTCTGCGCGTTGCCCTCGAAGCCGTCGGGCAGGCCCAGTTCCTCGCGCGCGAGGCGGTCGAGGGTGGTCTCGCCGAGGTGGCCGAAGGGCGGGTGCCCGAGGTCGTGGGCGTAGGCGGCGGCCTCGACGACCGTGGCGTTGCAGACGTCGCCCTCGCCGGCCTGCCGCGAGCGCGTGTTGAGCTGCAGGGCGACGACGCGCGCGATCGCGCTGACCTTGAGCGTGTGGGTCAGTCGATTGTGCACGGGTGCCCCGCCGATCGACGGCGACACGACCTGCGTCACCGCCGACAGGCGCGAGAAGTACGGCGAGAACTGAATGCGCTCCAGGTCGATCGACCACGGGTCGGCGCGAGCGTCGTCGTGGTCGGGATGCACGCGGGATGCCGGGTTGCCGACGACGGCGCCCTTGGTCGACGTTCACGCGCTCCGGGCGCGCGGCGAATGCCGGGGGAGTGGTCTCGTTGTGGAGCAAAGCGGTCCTCTCGCGGCGTCGACGTCGTGGATCCACGCTAACGCGCCGTCTCGGCCGTGTCGTTCCCCGTTGACGGCGGGGGTTCTGGCGGCGAGGGCTCTCCTGCGTGGGGGGAGAGAGACGGTCGCCGCTCCCGCGGCACCCCGTCGGTCTCTTGCGGGGTGGCCTTCAGCTCGGCAGGGGGCTGCGGTCGGGTTGTGGAAGGCGGAGTCCCGCGGCGGGCCGAATCGCAGAAAGTCACCCCTGGCGGGAGGTCTCGATCGTCCTCTCTGCGGCATCCAGGCCGGCCCGCAGTCCCTCGATGAACCCCGGAAGGAAGGGGGGCTGGAACGACGGGCGCGTGACCACCAGGATCTCCCGATGCCAGGGCTCGATCCCGGCAGGAGGGGGCACGATCTGTACGCGAAGGCCCCGCTCGAGTCCCGCGGCGACGACGGTGGCGGGCACCACGCTGACCGCGAGGCCCTCGCTCGCAAGAGTCAGCAGGCAATTCGGGTCCGAGCTCTCGAAGGCCACGTGGAAACGAAAGCGCAAGCGCTCCGACCACGAGCCCAGAAGACGTCGATCTCCCAGAGAGCGATGCCCGAGGGCCCAATCCTTGTCGACCAGTTCCTCGAATGTCAGACCCGCCTCCGGCGCGGCCACCAGCAGCATGGGCTCCCTGTGCACCAGCGTCACCGTCAGCGGATCGTCGGCCAGCGGCGAGTCTGCGGGCAGGTACCGGTAGCCGACGAGCAGATCGAGCGCCCCGGATCGCACAAGGGGGATGGCATCCGGCGTCTCCATTTCGCGAACGTTCACACGCGGCCAGGAAGGGTCCTTCTGCAGGGACGAGAAGACGCGCGGAAGCAGGTACTGCAGTGCCGTTCCGTGCGTTCCCAGCGTGAGATCGGGGGCCTCGGAGCGGCTTATCGAACGCAGGCTGTCGGAGAATTCGGAGTTGGCGATCAGCAGCGGACCGGTGGCCGCCAAGAGGGCGCGGCCGGCGGCCGTGATGGCGATCCGACTCCCGGGTCGGCGGACGAGCAGTTCCACCCCCAACGCCCGTTCGAGTCCGGCGATGTGCTGGGTGATCGCCGACGGCACGTATCCCAGTTCAGCGGCTGCGGCCGCCATGGAACTGTGTTCCACGACCGCCGTGAAGCTGCGCAACCAGCGGAGGTTCATCGGGTCATTCATGAAGTGTGAACTCTCCCTTTAGAAAGCATCAGTTTACGCGAACGGGGCGAGCGGCCACGATGGACGACAGCGTCGCTCGTTGCCCCGGCCGGGGGACAGAGCCCGCCCCCCGATGCACCGGTCATGCACCCCGCGAAAGAAGAGTCATGAAGCCCTCCACGGTCCCCTCGACGCTGGATGTCGACGACATCCGTTCGCACTTCCCCGCGCTTCGTGGCGGCACCGCGTTCGTCGACAGCCCCGGCGGGACGCAGACTCCGACCAGCGTCGCTGCCGCCATCGGCGAGGCGCTTCTCGCTCCGCTCGCCAACCGGGGTCTCGTCACTCAAGCCGAACGCAACGCCACGAGCATCGTCGAGGCGTGCCGGTCCGCACTCGGAGATTTCTTGAACGTCCCGAGCCAGACGGTCGTCTTCGGACGAAGCGCGACGGCGCTCACGTTCGATCTTTCTCGTGCCATCTCGCGGACGTGGAAGGCCGGTGACGAGGTGGTCGTCACCCGGTTGGACCACAACTCCAATGTGCAGCCCTGGCTGATCGCGGCCGAACGCACCGGAGTGACCGTTCGATGGGTGGACTTCGACCCGGCGACCGGAGAGCTGTCGACGGATGCCGTTCGCGAGCAGCTCTCGGAGCGCACCAGGCTGGTGGCGGTCACCGCCGCATCCAACGTCCTCGGCACCATGCCGGACATCCCCCGGATCGCCGAGGCGGTCCATGGCGTCGGAGCGCTGTTGTACGTCGACGGCGTGCACTACGCCGCACACGCGCTGGTGGATGTCCCGGCGCTCGGCGCGGACTTCTTCGTCTGCTCCCCGTACAAGTTCCTCGGCCCGCACTGTGCGGCCGTCACGATGCGATCGGATCTTCTCGGCCAGCTGCAGCCCGACAAGCTGGCGACCTCGCCGAACACCGATCCCGAAAGATACGAGCTCGGCACCCTGCCCTATGAGCTGATGGCCGGCACGACGGCCGCGGTCGATTTCATCGCCGCGATCGGCGGCCCCGAGGGAACCCGCCGCGAACGCCTCGTCCGAGCGGTCGAAGCGATCGACGAGCACGAGACCGATCTGCGAGAAGTCATCGAGACCGGCTTCGCCGTCTTCGACGACCTCACCGTGCACTCGCGTGCCGCGCGTCGGTCTCCGACCCTGTTCGTCTCGGTCGCGGGCGGTCGCGATCAGGAACTCGCCCGTTTTCTCGCGAGCCGCGACATCAATGCCCCGGCCAGTCACTTCTACGCCATCGAGGCCTCACGACGACTCGGACTCGGCGATGGTGGTGCTCTCCGTGTCGGGCTTGCGCCATACAACACGCGGGATGACGCCGACCGGCTCCTGAACGCGACGGCGGACTTCCTGGCATCCCGCCGGCCGTGAAAACCCGAACCCGGCGCCCACGCCGGGCGGCACCGTAGTGACCGTGGCGCTCGCCGGGAAAACGCAGCTCCCTCTTATACGCCTCGATGCTGACCGACGCAATCGTCCGAGTCGCCGAGCGCTCGAAAAGTACCCGGGTTAGCGTTGCGAACATGACGCTGAATCATGTTCGACGCGGGAGTGGCAGCCCACTGCTGCTGGTGCACGGCCTGGGCGCAGGCTGGCGATCCTGGACTCCGATCCTCGATGAGCTGGCCCGGCACCGTGAGGTCATCGCCATCGACCTGCCGGGATTCGGTGAGACACCGCCGCTGCCCGGTGACGTCTCGATCGCCACGCTGGCCGACTCCGTCGCGGACTTCATCCGCGAGCAGGGACTGGAGGGGGTCTCAACCGTCGGGCAGTCGATGGGCGGCCGAATCGTGCTCGAGCTTGCGCGGCGCGGAGTGGGCGGGGACAGCGTCGCTTTGGACCCTGGCGGGTTCTGGAGTCCCCGCGAGCGCGCTGTCTTCGCCGCCACGCTGCGGCCGTCGATCGTGCTGATTCGCGCATTGCGCGGCGTTCTGCCCGCCTTGCTCAGTAACCCCGTCGGACGGACGGTGCTTCTGGCGCAATTGTCAGCGCGACCGTGGGTCCTTTCGCGGGAAACGGTGCTGCCGGACGTGCGCGGACTGGCCGATTCCCCCTCGGTCGGAGCCGCCATGAACGCCCTCACCAAGGGCCCCCTGCAACAGGGCGCCCCCGCGGGCACGGTACCCGGCCGGGTCACGATCGGGTGGGGTCGGCGCGACCTGGTGACCGTGCCCAAACAGGCTGATCGCGCCATCCACCTGTTCCCCGACGCTTCGCTGCACTGGTTCGAACGATGCGGCCACTTTCCGCAGTGGGACGTTCCCCACGAAGCGACACGACTCATCCTCGACAGCACCAGCTGAAGCGCGGGGCTGCGTGCGTCACCGGTCGCCACTGCTCGCCGCGCGGTTCCGAGCAGGTGCAAGAACCGGTGCGAGAGCCGATGCGGTGGTCTGTCTCGCACCCCGCCCGCGCCGTCAGCCCCGCCGCACCTCGACCTCGACGATCCGCGCGTCCTCGACGCCCAGCTCGTACGTCGGCCCGACGATCCGCAGCGCCACCGCCTCGTCGGTGTCGGCGCACGAGGACCCGAGCCGCAGCTCCACCTCGCCCGCCTCGACGACGCGCCGCATCGAACGGTCGCTGTAGGCCAGCCGCGAGGCGGGCACGGTGAAGCGCACCTCGGCGCTTTCGCCGGGCGCGAGCTCGACCCGCGCGTACGCCACGAGCTGCGCCACCGGGCGTGTGACGCTGGCCACCGCGCGGTGCGCGTACACCTGCACGACGTCCGCCCCGCGCCGGTCTCCGGTGTTCGTCACGCGCGCTGACACGGTGAACGCGTCACCGGCGCGCACCTCGGCAGAAGCTCCGGATGCCGGCACACCGGCGCCCCGCTCGACTCTCAGGCCGACGCCCTCGGCGGGTGCCGCTCCGGCGGACGCGACCCCGTCCGCCCGCAGCTCCCCGCGCGCGAACGACGTGTACGACAGCCCGAAGCCGAACGGACGCACGGGCGTCGAGTCGGTGCTCGTGACCCCCGAGGGCCCGCCGAGCAGCGGATGCAGGTACGAGTACGGCTGCGCGCCTGCCGAACGGGGGAGCGAGACGGGCAGACGGCCCGAGGGAGTGGCATCCCCCGCCAACAGCGCTGCCAGCGCCGGCGCGCCCTCCTCACCGGGGAAGAAGGCCTGCAGCACCGCGGCGGGACCGCCCGCGGTGTCGAGCGCCCAGTCCAGGGCGTACGGACGGCCCGTCAGCAGGACGAGTACGACAGGGGTTCCCGTGGACACGACCGCCTCGACGAGCTGGCGTTGCACGCCCGGCAGGTCGAGGGAGTCGGCGTCGTTGCCCTCGCCGACGGTTCCGCGCCCGAAGAGCCCGGCGCGGTCGCCGACGACGACGATCGCCACCTCGGCGTCGCGGGCGAGGGCGGCCGCCGTGTCCAGACCCGAGAGATCGGTCCCCTCGACCGTGCATCCCTCGGCGTACGCGATCTCGCCGAAACGCTCGACGAGGGCTTCGCGCACG
The DNA here is from genome assembly GCF_030818635.1 of Microbacterium sp. SORGH_AS_0421. Taxonomy (NCBI): domain Bacteria; kingdom Bacillati; phylum Actinomycetota; class Actinomycetes; order Micrococcales; family Microbacteriaceae; genus Microbacterium; species Microbacterium sp. SORGH_AS_0421. Next base: position 505,286 of record NZ_JAUTAO010000001.1, on the reverse strand, counting down.
GTCGGCAGTGAGAAGCCGAGCGGGAAGCTCGGGTGGTGAGCGAGCACGTGGTTCGCGAACGAGTAGCAGCCCATCAGCGCGTCGGTACTGTCGGCGTTCGGGCCGATCAGCGCGATCCGTCCGGGTGAGGCGAGCGGCAGCACGCCCTCGTTGCGCAAGAGTACGACGGACTCCTCGGCCAGACGGCGCGCGAGCGCGCGGTGCTCGGCGTCGTCGAGGTCGACCGCGGTCGGGGCCGCGGAGAAGTCGGCATCCAGCAGCCCGAGATCCTCCTTCTCGGCCAGCACGCGCAGGACGGCACGGTCGACCACGGCTTCGGGGAGGGCTCCGGATGCCACCCGCTCGGCCAGGTGCGGATACGCGTCGGGCCCCGGGAGTTCGACGTCGATCCCCGCCTCGAGGGCGAGTTGCGCGGCCTCGCCGCGGTCGGCCGCGATCCCGTGCATCGATCGGAGGAACTCCACGGCGAAGTAGTCGGAGACGACCGTGCCGTCGAAGCCCCAGCGTCGGCGCAGCAGATCCGTCAACAGCTCGGGGTTCGAGGCCACCGGTACGCCGTCGATCTCGGTGTACGAGTTCATGACGCTGCGCACCCCGCCGTCGCGCACGGCCATCTCGAACGGGGGGAGGAAGACATCCTGCAGCTCGCGCCGACCGGCCGACACGGGTGCGTGGTTGCGGCCGGCGCGTGAGGCGGAGTAGCCCACGAAGTGCTTGAGCGTCGCGTGCACGCCCGCCGCCTGCAGCCCGCGCACGTAGGCCGTTCCGATGGTCCCGACGACGTAGGGGTCCTCGGCGATGCACTCGTCGACCCGGCCCCATCGGGCGTCGCGTACGACGTCGAGCACCGGCGCCAGGCCCTGGTGAACCCCCACCTCGCGCATCGATCGACCGATCGCGGATGCCATGAGTTCCACGGCATCCGGATCGAAAGAGGCTCCCCAGGCGAGGGGGGTGGGGAAGGTCGCCGCCTTCCACGCCGCGAACCCGGTCAGGCACTCCTCGTGGACGAGCGCCGGGATGCCCAGACGCGTCTCGTCCTGCAGGCGGCGCTGTTCGCCCCACAGCCAGGCGGCGCGCTCGACGGGGTCGACGGGCCGCGTGCCGTAGACGCGCGTGAGGTGGCCGAGACCGTGAGCGGTGGCATCCACGTAGGCGGTGGAGGTGACCTTCTCGCCCGAGAGCGGGGCGACGACCTCGTCGCCCTGGTCGACCCAGTACCCGACGAGCTGGGCGAGCTTCTCGTCGAGGGTCATGTCGGCCACGAGGGCCTTCACCCGAGGGGTGATCCCCCGTGTGCGGGCAGCGCCGACGTCGGTGTTCTGAATGGTCATCGTGGGATCAGCCCTTCACGGCACCGGTGAGTCCGCCCACGATCCGTCGCTCGAACACGCTGAAGAACAGCAGAGCGGGGATCATCGACAGAGAGGTGAAAGCGAGTACTCGGGCGGTGTCGACCGAGTACTGCGAGGCGAACGCCTGGGTGCCCAGCGGCAGCGTGTAGGCGGCCTCGTTGTTGAGGATGAACAGCGGCAGCATGTACGAGTTCCAGCTGTTGACGAAGGCCAGGATGCCGACCGTCACCACCGCGGGCACCGCGAGAGGCAGCACCATGCGCCAGAAGAAGCCGAGGCGGCCGAGCCCGTCGATCGAGGCGGCCTCCTGCAGCTCGCTCGGAATGGCGGCAAGGAACGGCGACAGGATGATGATCGTCAGGGGCAGGGCGAAAGCGATCTGCGGCACGATGACGCCCGCGAGCGAGTTCGTCAGACCGAGATTGCGCACCAGGATGTACAGGGGCGTGATCGCGACGGTCATCGGGAACATCAGGCCCGCGGTGAACAGGGCGTAGACGGCTCCGCGCCCGCGGAAGCGGTACCGGGCCAGGCCGTAGGCCGCCATCATGCCCAGCGCGACGACGAACGCCGTCGTCGCGATCGCGGCGATCGCGGAGTTGCCGACCTGGCCCCAGAACGCGGGGCTCGCGAGCACGTCGGCGTAGTTCTGCCAGTTCCAGGTGGTGGGAAAGCCCGAGGGATCCACGGTGATCTCGGCGTTCGAGCGGAAGCCGCCGAGGATGATGTAGACCACCGGGGCGAGCATCATCCCGATCAGCAGCAGGGCGACGAAGCCGACGAGCACCGAGCTGCCGCGGTTCGCTCCGGCGGGGCGTCGGCGCGGGGTCCTCCCGCCGCGAGGGGTGACGAGGGTGGCGGTGGCGGTCATTTCGAACCTCCCGTGAGAGCGCCGGCCGTGTCGCGCCGCAGCACGAAGCGCTGATAGACGAGGGCGACGGCGAGCGAGATGAGGAACATCACCACGGCCACGGCGCTGCCGTACCCGAAGCTGCCGGCATTGCGGCCGTTGGCGACCATGTAGGTGGCCATCGTGGAGGTCCCCGCCGTGGAGGCGACGTACTGACCCCAGACGATCCAGACGAGGTCGAACAGCTGGAGGGAGCCGATGATCGACAGGAACGCCCAGATGCGGATCGTCGGTCCCATGAGGGGCAGGACGATGTGGCGCTGGATCTGCCAGTACGAGGCACCGTCGATCGCGGCGGCCTCGCTCAGCTCCTCGGGAATGCCCTGGAGACCGGCGAGGAAGAGGATCACGGCGAAGCCGATGTACTTCCACGTGATGATGATGAGCAGCGTCCAGATCGCCAGCGCCGGATCGGAGATCCAGTCCGCGCGGAGCGAGCCGAGCCCGATCTTCTCCAGAGCCCCGTTGAGCGCGCCGCCCGACTGCAGCATGAGGCCCCAACCGAGACCCACGACGACCTCGGAGATGACGTAGGGCACGAAGATCAGCACGCGGATGAGCGACTGCGCGCGCATCTTGCGATTCAGCAGCAGCGCGAGGCCCAGCGCGAGAGGTCCCTGCAGCACGAGGGATCCGACGACGATGAACGCGTTGTGGCCGAGGGCTTCGTGGAAGGCCGGGTCGGTGAGGATGGTGATGTAGTTTCGCAGCCCCACGAAGTCGACGGGAGCGCCGAAGCCCGACCACTTGTAGAAGCCGTAGTAGGCGGCGAGGGCGACGGGCAGGATGACGAACGACACGAACACCACCAGAGCGGGGCCCAGGAGGATCGCGAGTTCGCCGCGGATGCGCCAGTTCTCGAGCCGCCGCCGCGCGGTCGGCCGCCCGGCCGAGGGGGCGCGTGTGGCGCCCTCCCCGGCCGGGCGGCCTGACCCGGCGTCGGTCGCCGAGGTGGCGAGCTGGGTGGTCATGGTCGGCGTCCTCAGCGGGAAGCGGCGGCGTTGACGGCGTCGACGATGCCCTGCGGGCTGCCCTTGCCGGCGAACAGGTCGACGACGGCGACGTTCAGGGCGTTGCCGACGTTCTGTCCGTACAGGGTGTCGAGCCAGACCGAGACGTAGGGGGCGTCGGTGTACGCCTTCAGCGCGGACTGCAGGGCGGGGGTGGTGACGGCATCCGTCGCCTCGCTCGAGGCGGGGATGGTCTGGAAGGCCGCGGCGTACTTCTCCTGGTTCTCCTTGTTGACGAGGAAGTTCAGGAAGTCGGTGCACTGCGCCGGGGCGTTGACCCAGCACGAGTAGCCGTCGACGCCGCCCATGATCGCGCCCTCTTCGCCCTTGCCGCCGGGAACCTCGGGGAAGGGGAACCAACCGAGGTCGGCGAGGGGCTTCTCATCGGGCGTGAGCGAGGCGATCACGCCGGGGTTCCAGGCACCCATGAGTTCCATGGCGGCCTGGTGGTTGGCGAGCAGGCCCGCCGACGAACCGGCACCCTGCTGGGCCGCCGTGGTGAGGAAGCCGTCGTTGAAGGGCTGGGTCTTCAGGAACGACTCGAGGTTCTCACCCGCCTGCAGCCAGCACGGGTCGTCGAAGCTGCGGCTCTGCGCCGCGGTGTCCAGGACGTCCTTCGAGCAGGCGCGCAGCGCGAAGTTGTAGTACCAGTGGGCCGCGGGCCAGGCGTCCTTCGCGCCCACGGCGATCGGGGCGACGCCCGTGGCGCGGATCTTCGCGTCGGCGGCCTGCAACTCGTCGATCGTCTCGGGGGCGGCGGAGACGCCGGCCGCGGACAGGAGATCCTGCGAGGTGAAGATGCCCGAGGGGAGCACGGCGACGGGCATGCCGTAGTTCTTGCCGTCGACCTCGAAGGCGCCGAGCGAGTTGCCGAGAGCGGTCTTGACCTCGGGCGAGATCTTGTCGGTGAGGTCCATCGCCTGGCCGGCCGCGACGATGTCGGCGAGCTTGCCGCCGCCGCGAGCCATGAACAGGTCGGGGGCGTCGCCCGAGTTGAGGGCGGTCTGGAGCTTGCCGTCCATCTCTTCGTTCTGCAGGGCCTGGATCTCGATCGTGACGCCGGGATTCGCCGCCTCGAACGCCGCGGCCGTGTCCTCCCAGTACTTCTTGCCGTCACCCGTGGTGGAGTTGTGCCACAGCGTCAGCGTGACCGAACCGTCGGCGTTCTGGCCGCCGCCGCCCGCGGCGCAGCCACCGAGGGCGAGTGTTCCGGCGACGGCGAGGGCCGCTCCGGCGAGGATTTTGCGCGTGTTCATGTGATTCCCGTTTCTCTTCGTCGAGGTGCGCCGTGGGACGCGTCGGTGTTCGGCTGCTTCGCCGTTCGTGCGCTTCTCGGGGTCTGCTGCCCGCCGAGGTGTGAGCAGTGTCGCCCGGGGCTCGCGCGAACGTCAAACGTTTTCGAAAATGTTTTCCACGCTATGGTCGGATGCCATGACGAGGCGCGCGACCATCCACGACGTCGCCGCGGCGGCCGGGGTCTCGGTGGCCACGGTGTCGAAGGCGGTGAACGGGCGCTACGGGGTGTCGCCCGAGACCGTGGGGCGGGTCCTGGACGCCGTGAAGACCCTCGGGTACGAGTCGAGCCTCGTCGCCAGCAGCATGCGCTCGCGCCGGACGGGCGTGATCGGCGTGCTCGTGGCCGACATCGAGCCGTTCTCCGCCGAGATCCTCAAGGGAGTCGGGGGAGCCCTGTCCGACACCGGGTACGACCTCTTGGCCTACACGGGCGCGCGTCGCGACGGCGAGGGCTGGGAGCGCCGCTCGCTGAGCCGGCTGAGCGGCACGCTCATCGATGCGGCGATCATCGTCACGCCCACGGTCGTCAACGTCTCGGGAGAGGTGCCCATCGTGGCCATCGACCCGCACACGGGCCGGGGAGACCTGCCGACCGTCGAGTCCGACAGCTACACCGGCGCGCAGCAGGCCGTGCACTATCTCGTGCAGCTCGGTCACCGGCGCACCGGCTTCATCGCGGGGCGGCCCGATCTGCGCTCCGCGGTCGCCCGCGCCTCGGGGTACCGCGCGGGGCTCGCCGCCGCGGGGATCCCGTTCGACTCCGCGCTGGTCGGCGTCGGACGCTACGAGCAGGACGTCGCGCGCGAAGCCGCCGAGGCCATGCTCTCGCTCGACGACCCGCCCACGGCGGTGTTCGCCGCGAATGATCTCTCGGCGCTGTCGATCATCGAGGTCGCCGCCGCGCGGGGGTTGAGCGTGCCCGGCGATCTGTCGGTGGTCGGTTTCGACGACGTGCCCGAGGCCGCCCGCGCGCAACCCGCCCTGACCACGGTCCGCCAGCCGATGAAGCGCCTCGGCGCCGAGGCCGTGCGGATGGTGCTCGCGCTGCTGGCCGGGGAGACCCTGCCCGAGACGCACATCGAACTCCCGACGCGCCTCGTCGCGCGGGCGACGACCGCGCCGCCGCGCTCGCGCTGAACCGCGTGGGGCCCCGGCATCCGGTGCCCGCCCGCGTCGAGTGTCCATGACACGCCGCGCGGGACCGTGCCGACGCGGCGTGTTCTGGACACCCGACGAGTTCCTTCCCGGGGCGCGCGAAACGCCCGCTCCGCCCGTCGCGCGCCGCACCACCCCGCGGCTCGGGTACCGTCGAGGTGTGCCCACTGCCAGCAGTAAAGACGACGAGGTCGACCTCCTCATCGACGCCTGGTCGCAGTTGCTGCCCGACGTCGACCTGACGCCCCTCGACGTGATGTCGCGCCTGCGCCGCGCGGCCTTCCACCTGTCGAAGCTCCGCGCCAAAGCCTTCGCCAGCGCCGACATCGCCGTCTGGGAGTTCGACGTTCTCGCCGTGCTCCGCCGCGCCGGCACCGAGCTCAGCGCAACGCGCCTGATCACAGCGACCATGATCGGCAGCGCCGCCATGACGAACCGCCTCGACAAGCTCGCCGAGCGCGGACTCGTCAATCGCCGCCCCAACCCCTCCGACGGCCGCGCGATCCTCGTCGCGATCACCGCCGAGGGCATCGAGCGCGTGGACGCGGCGATGACCGAGCTCGTCCGCCTCGAAGCCGACGCGCTCCGCGATGTCAGCCGACACGACCAGGCCCTTCTCGCGAGCGCTCTGCGCGTGCTCGCGGCGGGCGAGACGCACGAGGCGTGATCGACCTCGTCGCCACCGTGACCCGACGCCCCGTCGTCCTCGACGGCGGCCTGGGCACCCTGCTCGAGGCGCGCGGCAACGACGTCACCTCCGCGCTGTGGTCGGCCCGCGTGCTGCGAGACGAGCCCCACGAGGTGCGCGCGGCCCACGCCGAGTTCGTCGCCGCGGGAGCCGAGGTCGTCATCACCGCCTCGTACCAGCTGAGTTTCGGGGGAGTGATCCCGGATGCCGAGGTCGAGGCGCTCCTGCGCCGCTCGGTGTCTCTCGCGCGAGAGGCCGGCGATGTGGCGGTCGCGGCCTCCGTCGGCCCGGTGGGTGCCCTGCGCGCCGACGGCAGTGAGTACACCGGCTCCTACGGGCTGAGTCTCGACGAGCTGCGCAGCGCCCATCGACGCCGCCTGCACGTTCTCGCCGAATCGGGTGCCGACCTCCTCGCCGTCGAGACCATCCCCTCCGTTCTCGAAGTGGAGGCGCTCGCCCTCGAACTCGATGATCTCGGTGTCCCCGCCTTCGTCAGCGTCTCCGCCGACAGCACCGGTTACGCGCACCGAGGCGCCCGCGCCGAGGCCCTGCGCACCGCGGCATCGGTCTCGAGCGTGCTCGCCGTGGGCGTCAACTGCTGCGCGCCCGAGACGGTGCTTCCCGCGCTCGCCGAGGCTCCCGGCATCCCGCTCCTGGCGTACCCGAACACCGGTGAGAGGTGGGACGCCGCCACACGCACCTGGCATGGCGGTACGGCGCCCCTGGCCGACGCGGCACCTTCGTGGGTCGCCGCCGGCGCGCGTCTGGTGGGCGGGTGCTGCCGCTCGACGCCCGCCGACATCGCGGCGATCGCGGCCGCGGTGCGCTGAGGCCGCGATCGGGTGCGCAGCCCGACGGTTCGGGGCTCTCGGTTGCTCTCGGACCTGTTGCGGAGCAGCCGTGCGACGGCACCGGTCGATGACGCGGCCGAGGCAACGCGCGTGCGGGTGCGAGCGCTCAGACGGTGATCCGCGGCCGCCGCCGGGGTGTCGCGTCGGTGAGCAACTCGACCTCCTCGGGGCGCCAGCCGTAGTCGGCGGCCAAGCGCTCCCGCAGCGCGGATATCGCCGACGGCACAGAGATCTCCACGCCGTGCAGCGAGTCGACGGTCGAGGGGTCGAGATCTCGCGCGGCCCGGCGCAGATCGAGCAGCAGAACGCGGACGCGTTCGCGGCCGAAGGCGGCGGTGGCGAGATTCCAGTCGCCGATCGAGATCGAGGCCCCCCGGCGGCGGCCCCCGGCGGTGGCACCCGCGGAGGGCAGGCCGATGATGACGATCGAGACGCCGGTCAACAGCATCGCCGAGATGCCGGCCACGATGACACCGGTGGGGGAGAACACGGGGTCGAACGAGTCGCTCTCGAGCGAGAGGATGCCGCGAGCCGTGGAGTACAGCGCGTATGCGCCCATCGCGGTGGTGAGCACGAAGCGGGATCGGCGGGGCAGCGCGCTCGCCCGGAACGCCAGGACGGCGCAGAGGCCGCAGGCGAGGGCGAGGGTGAACGCCTTGATCGTCGTGACCGCGGCGGGCGCGAGGGTGAAGCCCAGGGCGGCCACGGCGGCGACGGCCACCGCGATCGGCAGGGATCGGGTGAGGGGGCGATCGGGCGTCACGACGAGGGCGGCGCACAGCAGTGCGGGGGCGAGGATCATCGTGGTGTCGGCGGCGATCCGGGTCAGGTCTCCGGCTCCGTTCGACGCCATGATGTCCAGCACTGCCGCACCGACCGAGACCGCTCCCGAGAGGGCTCCGACCCTCAGGAACACACCGAGAGCGCCCGCGCTGCCGATGCGCGGGAGGATCACGCAGATCACTCCGATCGCCAACACCACGCACATGACGGCTACGCCGATCGACAGCACCATGAAACCCCCCGGGGTCTCATCATGGCGGCGCCGTCTGGTACGCCGGCCGTCTTGACGGCGGCCGTGCCGGGGACTATCGACCCGGGCGGGGTCAGTCGAAATCCGCCGCCAGGGCGTTGCGGTGGTACTCGAAGATGATGCTCGTGCGGGTGGAGGCCACGCTGTGCCGGGCCGAGAGGTGGTCGACGACGAAGCGGCGCACGGCCGAGGAATCGTCGACCGCGATGTGCACGAGGAAGTCGTCCGCCCCGCCCAGGAAGAACAGCTGGATCACGTCCGGATGGCGGCGGATCTCGTGCGCGAACGCGCGAATGCTCTCCTGACGCTGCCCCGGTCGTAGCGTCACGCCCACGATCGCCTGCAGGCCCCGGCCGAGACGGCTCTGGTCGACGGCGGCGTGGAAGCCGGTGAGCAGACCGCGGTCGATGAGCCCCCGCAGACGGGTATGAGCGGTGGATGCCGCGACCCCGAGCGCCTCGGCGAGCGCGGCGTTCGTCATGCGGGCGTCGGCGGACAGCAGCTCTATCATCCGGGCGTCGAGCGGGTGCAGATCGTCCCCGGCCATCGCAGATCCTTCGTTTCAGAGGACCGAAGAAGCCCTCGGTATCCGATGATATCGCCGTCCTCGCCGTAGATACCGACCTTTCTTCGGGGAAACACCACGGAAACACGCTCTTCTGCGATTCTCTCCGCAACGCTCATCCGCTCGAGGAGGAACCCATGCGCGTCTGCGTGCCCACCGAGATCAAGAACAACGAGAACCGCGTCGCGATGACACCCGCGGGAGTCGATGCGCTCGTCCACCGCGGCCACAAGGTGCTCGTCCAGGCGGGCGCGGGCGAGGGCAGCGGCTTCGCCGACGAGCAGTACCGCGCCGCGGGCGCCGAGATCGTCGCCACCGCCGACGAGACCTGGGCACGCGCCGAACTCCTGGTCAAGGTCAAGGAGCCCATCGCCCCCGAATACCGGTTCCTGCGCGCCGATCTCACCCTCTTCACCTACCTGCACCTCGCCGCCGATCGGCCGCTGACCGATGCGCTCATGGCCGCGGGGACCACGGGCGTCGCCTACGAGACCGTGCAGACCGCCGATCGCGCCCTGCCGTTGCTGGCGCCGATGAGCGAGGTCGCCGGACGCCTGTCGATCATCGAGGGCGCCCACCACCTGCTGCGCGCCTCGGGTGGCCGGGGTCTGCTCCCCGGCGGTGTGCCCGGCACCCCGCGGGCCAAGGTGGTCGTCATCGGCGGCGGCGTCGCCGGCGAGCACGCCGCGGCGAACGCTCTCGGTCTCGGTGCCCGTGTGACGGTCGTCGACATCTCGCTGCCCAAGCTGCGTCAGCTCGAGGAGCGCTTCGGCGGCGCGATCGAGACCCGCGCCTCGACCCGCCTCGAGATCGCCGAGCAGCTCGCCGACGCCGACCTCGTCATCGGCTCGGTGCTCATTCCCGGTGCCGCCGCGCCCAAGCTCGTCACCGACGACATGGTCGCGGCGATGAAGCCCGGCTCGGTCCTCGTCGACATCGCGATCGACCAGGGCGGCTGTTTCGAGGGCTCGCGTCCCACGACGCACGACGAGCCGACCTTCCGCGTCCACGATTCGCTGTACTACTGCGTCGCGAACATGCCCGGCGCGGTGCCGCACACCTCGACCCGGGCCCTGTCGAACGCCACCCTGCCCTACATCACACGCATCGCCGACCGGGGGTGGGAGGCCGCGGCATCCGCCGATCCCGCCCTGGCCAAGGGCCTGAACGTACGCGCCGGCGTCGTGGTGAACGAGGGCGTACGCGCGGCGTTCGACCTCTGACCCACGTCCCCGCGGACACTCGACGAGGGCGGGCCGCCGCTAGCCGCGGAGCCAGGCGTAGGTGATCTCGGGGCGGCCCTGGCCGCCGTAGCGGGGTTCGCGGCGGACGCGACCGACGTCGGCGAGGTGCTCGAGGTAGCGCCGGGCGGTGACGCGCGACATGCCCTCGCTCTCGCCGACCTCGGTCGAGGACACGGCGCCGGAGGCCGTGCGCACGCGCTCCGCCACGGCCTGCAGCGTCTCGTCGCTCAGGCCCTTCGGCAGGGTCGGGGCAGCGATGGTCCGAAGCGTGCCCAGCAGCGCGTCGACCTCGGACTGCGTCGCCTCTCCCGCCGCGCGATCCAGGCCCTCGACGTAGGACCGGTACGCCTCGAGACGCTCGCGGAACGCGGCGAACGCGAAGGGCTTGATGAGGTATTGCACGACGCCGATCGAGACCGCCGCGCGCACGGTCGCGGCATCTCGGACCGCGGTGACGGCGATGATGTCAACGCGAGACCCCATCGCGCGCACGCGTCGGGCGACGTCGAGACCGGTGCCGTCGGGCATCGTCATGTCGAGAAGGACGAGGTCGATACGGCGCTCGGGATCGCTCAGGGCGGTGAGCGCCGCGCGGGCTCCCGCGGCATGACCGGCGACCTCGAAACCGGGCACTCGAGCGACGTAGGCGGAATGCAGCTCCAACGCCAGCGCGTCGTCGTCGACGACCAGCACCCTGATCACGGCGCCACCGCCTCGGCGACGGCGGGAAGGAAAACGCGCACGGTCGTGGGGTCCTCCACCACCTGCAGCGTGCCGCCGTGCGCCGCGACGATGTCGCGCACGAGGGCGAGACCGACACCGCGGCCTCCGGGGGAGTGCGCCGGCTTGGTGGACGCGCCGAACGCGAAGGGATCGGCGAGCGCGGGGTCGAACCCGGTGCCGCTGTCGGACACCTCGAGCACCACGTCGCCTCCGCCTGCGCGAAGCGCCGCGTGCACCCAGCGGGGTTCGGCGCCGGCCGCCGCGGCATCCAGAGCGTTGTCGACGAGGTTTCCCACCACCGTCACCGCCTCGGCCGCGGGGAGCGGCAGCGCGGGCGTCGGCTCGGCGACGTCGAGGTCGAGGTGCACGCCGCGCTCGGCGGCCTCGTCGAGTTTGCCCAGCAGCAGGGCGACCACCACGGCGTCCTCGTCGTCCGAGACCAGGCGGTCGGCGAGCTCCTGACGTTCGCCGGTCGAGGCCACGATCAGGCGGCGGGCTTCGTCGATGCGCCCGAGCTCGAGCAGGGCCAGCAGCGCGTGCAGGCGGTTGCCGTGTTCGTGGGTCTGCGAACGCAGGGTGTCGCTGAGCGTGCGGACGCCCTCGAGCTCGCCGAGCAGCGCCTGCAGCTCCGACCGGTCGCGCAAGGTCATGACCCGACCGCGTTCCGGAGCGCGCCGGCCCGCCAGATCGCGCGCCTCTTCCTGGTTGACCAGCAGCACCCGCTCCCCGTTGACGACGGTTTCTTCGACCATGCGTCGACCGCTCGCGATGGCCTCGGCGAGACCGGCGTCCATCTCGATCTCGCGGGGGTCGAGCGATACCTGCCCCGAGCGGGCCGGGGGCAGGCCCAGCAGGTCGGCGGCCTCGTCGTTGTAGAGCACGATGCGCCCGGCGCGGTCGGTGACCACGAGCCCCTCGCGCAGTGAGTGCAGCACCGTCTCGTAGCTCTCGACGAGACGCGACAACTCGGCGGGCGTGTACGAGCCGGTCACGCGTCGTGCGCTCTGTCGGACGTAGAGGGCTCCCAGTATCCCCATGCCGACGATGGCGGCGGATGCCAGGACGATCAGCGGTGCGCGAGCGGCGAGGTCCTGCTGCACGGCGCCGAGCGTGACGCCGACGGCGACCAGGCCCACGATGTCGCCGCTCTCGTCGCCCCCGTCGCGGATCGGGACGATGGTGCGCACCGAGGGCCCGAGGGTTCCGTCGTAGACCTCGGTGTGCGTCTGGCCGGCAAGCGCCTCCGATCGCGAACCGAGGTACTGCTCGCCGATCTCGGACCTGTTGCGGTGGGTGAGACGGATGCCGTCGGGCGTCATGATCGTGACGAACGACAGGTCGGCGTCGGGGAGGATCTGCTCGACCATCGGCTGCAGGGCGCCGGAGTCGCGCCGCACGACCAGAGCGGCGACGTCGGGCTCGTGCGCGAGGGTCTCGGCGACGGAGCGGGTGACCTTCTCGGCCTCGCGCTGACCGGAGTCGCTCAACTGCACCGACAGCAGCGCCGCCAGCACGCCGGCGACGAGCACGACGACGCCCAGGGACACCAACGCCAGGCGTCCACCCACGCTCAGTCTCATCACCACGCCCTTCTCGCGCTTGCCGTGAACAATACGACCACAAATCGCCGACGCGTCCGGCGTCGATCAAAGTCGTCACATCGACCGGCGCCCCCGCCGGACTCAACAAAGGCGTTAGAAAAGGGGAAGTCGCTCATGGCACTCTCACTCCGCACCACACGCGACGGCAGGCCGCGCAAGAAGATCGACCGCAACCACTGGCTCTACATCTCCGTCATCGTCGCGGTCGTGGCCGGTGTCATCGTGGGCCTGGTCGCCCCGCAGTTCGCCACGGCCCTCGAGCCCGTCGGCAAGGGCTTCGTCAGCCTCATCAAGATGATGATCGCCCCGGTCATCTTCTGCACGATCGTCGTGGGAATCGGCTCGATCGCCAAGGCCTCCACGGTCGGCAAGATCGGCGGCCTGGCGATGGTCTACTTCCTCGTCATGTCGTCGTTCGCCCTGATCATCGGCCTCGTCGTCGGCAACATCATCCACCCGGGCGAGGGACTGAACATCGCGGGCGCCCAGTACGACGCCCCCGCGGCCGAGGCGACCTCCACCCAGGAGTTCATCCTGGGCATCATCCCCACCACGTTCTTCTCCGCCTTCACCGGCGGCAGCATCCTCCAGGTGCTGTTCATCGCCCTTCTCGTCGGCTTCGCCCTGCAGGGCATGGGCGAGCGCGGCGCGCGCATGGTCGAGGGCATCCGTAACTTCCAGGTGCTCGTCTTCCGCATCCTCGGCATGATCCTGTGGCTCGCCCCCATCGGCGCCTTCGGTGCCATCGCCGCCGTCGTCGGCAAGACCGGGTTCCAGGCCGTGATCAGCCTCGGCATCCTGATGGGCGCCTTCTACATCACGTGCTTCCTCTTCATCGCCGTGGTGCTCGGCACGCTGCTGTACGTCGTGACCCGCGTCAACATCTTCACGCTGATGAAGTACCTGGGCCGCGAGTACCTGCTCATCGTCGGTACCTCGTCGTCCGAGGCCGCTCTTCCCCGCCTCATCGCCAAGATGGAGCACCTCGGTGTCTCGAAGCCCGTCGTGGGCATCACCGTCCCGACCGGGTACTCCTTCAACCTCGACGGCACGGCGATCTACCTCACGATGGCCTCGCTGTTCATCGCCACCGCGATGGGCTCGCCCATGTCGATCGGTGAGCAGATCGGTCTCATGATCTTCATGATCATCGCCTCGAAGGGCGCGGCCGGCGTCACCGGTGCCGGTCTCGCCACCCTCGCCGGTGGTCTGTCGGCCTACCGCCCCGACCTGGTCGACGGCGTCGGCGTCATCGTCGGCATCGACCGCTTCATGTCCGAGGCCCGCGCCGTCACCAACTTCACGGGCAACGCGGTGGCCACGATGCTCATCGGCGTGTGGACCAAGCAGTACGACGGCCAGCGCGTCCGCGAGGTGCTCGCCGGCAACATCCCCTTCGACGAGAGTCTGATGACCGGCCACGACCACTCGGCGACCCCCGCGGCGGATGCCAAGGAGCAGGCGTCGGCGGAGGCCGGCACGGGTCCCGCGGCCACCGTCGACACGCAGTCGCTCGACGCCTTCCGCGCTCAGGCGGAGGCGGAGGCCGCGGCACGGGGTCGCTCGTGACTCTGACGCACGACACCTCGGCGGGGGCGGCTTCGGCCGCCCCCGCCCCGGCGCGTGTCGACCTCGCGCGCACCTGGATGCTCCGCTCGCCGCTGGCGGGCGGTCTCGAGACCGCGGCCGACGTACTCGTGATCGACCTCGAAGACGGCCTCCCCGCGGGGCGAAAGGCCGAGGGCCGGGACCGCGCTCGGCGGGCCGCTGTCGACGCCCCGGTGTGGTTGCGCATCAGCGCCGCCGGGACGCGCGACGGAGAAGCCGATCTCGCGCTGGGCCGTGACCTCGACGATCGCCTGGCCGGGGTCGTCCTGGCCATGTGCGCCGGTCCCGACGACGTGGCTCACGTCGCGGCATCCCTTCCGGCCGGCACCCCGATCGTCGCGATGGTCGAGTCGGCAGCGGCGCTGCTGGCGGCACCGGCCATCGCCGCCCACCCCGCGACCCGTCGCCTCGCTTTCGGCACGGGCGACTTTCGTCGCGACACCGGGATGACCGCCGACCGCATCGCGCTGTCGTGGCCGCGCGCCCAGCTCGTCGTCGCCTCGGCCGCGGCGGGTATCGCGGGACCCATCGACGGTCCGTGCGGCCCGGTCGAGCAGGCTCGGGATGCCGCCCTCCACGCCGTCGCGATGGGCTTCACCGGCACGCTCGCGCTGAGGGATGCCGCCATTCCCGGCGCCCACGCCGGCTTCACACCCGCACCCGCCGACGTGGAAGCCGCCCGGTCGCTGCTGTCGACGACTCCCGATGGTCCCGTCGACGGCTCGTACGCGCCGGCACTCGCTCGGGCCCGGGCGCTGCTCGAGCGCGCGGAGGCGCTGGCAGCGCTCTGACGGCGCGGCTCTTTCTCCCCCCCCCCCCCCCCCGACCGCCCCGCGACATCGCACGGTCCTCCCGAGACGACGCGGCGTGCACATGCCGAAGCGGGTGCGCAGGCGCCGATCGTGTGATCCGGACGTCAGCCGGGGCGAAAGCGACGCCGGTCAGGAGCGCCGGAACCAGCGCCGCCGTCGTTCCGGCGCCGCCCATGCCGCCGCCTCCACGCGTGCGCGACGTCGTTCGATCCAGGCCGCCACCTCGGCCTCGACGTCCACCGTCGGCGTCACCACGGGCGGGCCGCCCTGGAGCTGCCGCCGAGCCTCGACCACGCGGCGGTTGAAGTCTTCGACCGCCTCGCGCACCTCGGGCTCGCGGGCGATGGCATCCAGTCGCTCCGCCAATTCGGCGTGCTCGACGCGCAGGGTCAACGCCGGAGGGCCGAGACCGGTGAGCTGTTCGGTCTCGATCTTGCGACGGATCCACCAGTCGGGGTCGTGCGAGGTGCCGAGGTCGGGGAGAGGCTTGCCGGCGCCGGGGAGGTTGTCGAACTCACCGCGGCGGATCGCCTGTTGGATCGAGGTCTCGACGAAGGCGGCGCGCTCGGCAGCGGTCGAGCCCCGCGAGGGTCCCTCGGGTTCGGCGGGTTCGGGCGCGAGACCGGCCTCGCGCAGCTTCCGGTCGAGCCGGTAGCGTTCCGCGGCCTGGCGGGCGTCGTCGCTCACGCGGCCTCCCGTCCGTCACGCTCCAGCCGGGCCAGTCGCAGCCGCGCCATGTCCTGGGCGCGGGGGCCCGAGCCCAGCGCGCGCTCGGTGACACGCAGGATCACGCGAGTCAGCGTCAACACGGGAAGAGGCCAACGCCGCACCCCGAGCATCTTCCGGTAACGACGGGGGATGGTTGCCACCGCTGCGGCGAACAGCACGCGGTAGGACAGACCCATGAGCCCGGGGAACGGCGGCTTGCGCAGGAACCTCACCACGTCGGCCACGCGTTCGTCGCCGCGCAGCTCGCCACGGTCGGCGAAGCCGTCGATCTCGGCGCGGAGATCTCGTCTGGTGAGGGGCGGGTCGACGAGCCGCATGAGTCGACCGGCGGTGGCCCAATCGGAGACGTACGCGTCGGGTCCGCCGGGAATGGGCGTGCGCGACACCTCGTGTCCGGCGAGGAACGCGTCGGTGAAGGCGAGGTGCACCCATCGGACGAGGTCCGCCGCCTCGGCGGTGTACGCGCGTTCGCTTCCGTCGCCGCCGACGTACTCGCCCTTCACGCGGCGGTGAAACCTCCCTACGCGTGCGGTCTCGGCATCCGCCTGCGTCCTCGACCCGTACGTCAGCGTGATGACCCAGCGCACGGTGCCGGTGAGGCGACCGATCGGATCCTCGCGATAGCGCGACCAGTCGTGCACGCCGGCGAGCGCTCCCGGGTGCAGGGCCTGGAGAAGAAGGGCCCGGATGCCGGCCACGAGCGTGCCCATCCCGGCGTGCACGGTCCACGCGGGGCCGTTCTCGACGAAGTAGCCGGTGTCGTCTCCATCGGCGATCGCGCGGACGTAGGGGGCCATGCCGGTGGGATCTCCCGCGAGAGCGACGAGGATCTTGCCGCGCAGCGACTGGATCCAGCCGGGAGCGGAAGAGGAGGCGTCGATCGTCACCCTTCCAGCGTGCCACCGTCTGAGCGGGTGGGCTCCGTGAGAGGGATCAGTGTCCCTCGTGCGAGATGACGGGAACGGTGCCGTCGTCGCGCAGGAGGACGGCGTTCTGCGTGGCCCCGAGAGCGGGGGTGACGACCACGGCGATGACCGCGGCGGCGACGAGCAGTCCGACGACGCTCATCGGCTGGGCGGTGCGCGTCGGATTCGGACCGCGGCTCACTCGGCGAAGATGAACGGCCGCGGTGGCACCCACGACGACGAGCAGGGCGCACGCCGCCGTGACGCCGAGGATGCTCGTGTGAGCGGGAGCTGCGAACATCAGGCCCGCCGTGAGGGCGAGGGCGACGAGCGCTCCCGCCAACGTGATGCGGGGGACGACGAGACGGCCCGTCGACAGTGTGGCCGCTCCCCACGCGAGGCAGGCCAGACCGAGGACCACCATCCCGATCCCGAGGCCGCTTGCGACGGCCCCGGAATCGGGACGGATGATGGCACCCGCGCCGAGGGCGGCGGTGATGAGACCGGCCCCCCACGCGGATACGGAGGGCCACGACCTCACGAAGGTCGCAGCAGTCATGCTCAGACCGCCGCGGTACGCGGGACGTTGCGCTCGGTGCCGAGGCCGACACCCAGCAGCACGACGGCGCTGGCGAGGTGGAGGAAGTGGTCGGGCACGTTCAGCGCGAGGATGTTCGCGGCGGTGCCCACGAGGAAGAAGCCCACGATGCCGAGGAGCAGGTAGACGGCGCCGACGGTCGTGTTGACGCCCTTCGCTGCGCGAGCGTTGGCGAGACCGGCGACCAGCAGTGCGGCACCGATCAGGAGGTGGGCGATGTTGTGGAGCGGGTTGACCTCGAAGATGCCGAGGAGTAGTCCGCCCTGTGTGGCGATGAAACCGACCCCGCCGGTGACGGCGAAGCCGAGCAGACCGACGAGCAGGTAGACAGCGCCGAAGACGGTGGCCACGAGACGGTTGGGTGATGAGCTCATGATGAACCTCCCAGAGTGTTGGCAGCGACCGTCCGGCCGCCTCATCACATCTTCGGAGACAACGCTCGATTCGGATTGGGCTTTGCGCACACCTGGGTGTTTCCTGTATGCATCCGGAAATGACAGAAGGCCCCCGAGTACTCTCCGAGGCCCTCCGCAACGAAACCGACCATAGGCAGTCCCGCCGCGCGGATGGAGGGGATTGCATTTAGGCCGTTGTTCACTTATTCGACTGTCTGACACACTCCGGCCATGCGTTTCGATACGACCCTTCGGCAAACGGGCAACAACACGGGGATCGAGGTGCCGCCCGAGGTGGTCGACGCTCTGGGCGGTGGAAGGCGCGCCGCGGTCATCGTGGACGTGAACGGGTTCACGTTCTCCAGCACGATCGGTGCGATGGGCGGGAAATCCCTCATTCCGTTCTCCGCGGACAAGCGCGCCGCCACGGGATTGTCGGGAGGGGATGCCATCTCCATCGATCTCGCCCTCGACACCGCGCCCCGCACGGTGGAAATTCCCGACGACCTGGCTGCGGCCCTTTCCGACGCGGGAATGCGCGCGAAATTCGACGCCCTCTCGCCGAGCGCGCGCAAAGCGCACGTGACGAGCGTCGATGCAGCGAAGGCCGCCGGCACCCGCGCCCGTCGCATCGCAGCCGTGGTGGCGAAGCTCACCTGAGCGATCGACGCGCCCCGGACGATAGCCTGGACGGGGAGGTCACGTGGGGCGCACGAAGGAGGCCATCGCCGAGGGGCTGTCGATCGCGACAGCCGCGGCGCGGCTCGCTGTGCGCAACCGGATTCTCGTCGACACCATCGCCCGCGGGGGCCACTTCGACGGCGAGGTCTTCGCCGAGCTGGCCCGCGAGACGCTGCGCTCCCTCGCCGACGAGCAGGACCAGGCGGCGGAGCGGGTCACCCATCAGCGCAAGCGCGCGTGGGGCCGGTTCTCGGACTCGTCGGGCACCCACGATTACCGCGACCGTGACACGCGCAACCTGCGTCGTCGTGCCAAGCAGTCCCGCGGTGTCGCCAAGGAGCTGCGCGCCCTCGCCGACGATCCCGAGCGGGTCAAGGTCCTCGTCGCCGACGCCCGTATCGCGGCGTGGGGCGACGTCGAGGCGAACCTCAGCCAGCGTCTCGACGTCGAGGGCATGACCGCGGACGCCGATCCGGATTACGCCCGAATGCGCAAGGCGCGCATGGACGCGCTCCGCATGGTCGACCTCGCGCGTCTCGCCTCGCAGGCGAAACGTCGAGCGAAGGACCGGGCTGCTGCCGACGAGGCGGGGGCGACGAAAGATTCACCCGAGCCCGAGACGCACAAGGGCGGCAAGAAGAAGAAGTCCGCCGCGCGCTGACTCCGGTTCCGCGCGCGCCCGGGGTAGCCTCGGCGCCAACGGAAGGCGGATGCCATGGCACGACGACGATCGGGACGCGCGAAGCGCGTCGCTCGGCCGGGGTACGCCCTGGTCGCGGTGAGTGCACGCGACGCGAACGGCTTCGTGCACCACTACGACGAGATCGAGACGCCGCTCGGTTCCCTCCACGAGGCCGTCGCGATCCTTCAGCTGCACTCGACCGCGATGGATGCGGCTCATGCGGAGGAGGCGGCCTCGGCCTGAGGTCCCGCGGACCGGCCGGGTTGTCGGCATCCGGGCAGAGAAAAAGCCCCGGCGGAATTTCTTCACGCCGGGGCTTCTCTTACTGTCTCAACACAGTGTGCGCCCGAAGGGACTCGAACCCCTAACCTTCTGATCCGTAGTCAGATGCTCTATCCATTGAGCTACGGGCGCAGGGCCTCCGCGCGAAACGGCGCGCAGGCCGTGGTCCAGCATAGCCGGACCCATCGGAGACGTCTAATCGGCCCGGAACGGCGTGCATCCCGGGCGTGGCGCAGCGGTGACGAGCAGGTGTCGCGACGGGGCGCGACGTACGCTGGCCGCATGAGCGCATACACCTCCGCGTTCGAGCTGTTCTCCATCGGGATCGGACCCTCGAGCTCCCACACCGTCGGCCCCATGAAGGCCGCCCTCCATTTCGTCGCGAGACTCGAGGATGCCGGCGTCCTCGAGCGGGTGGCATCCGTCTCGTGCGCGCTGTACGGCTCGCTCGGAGCGACCGGCATCGGCCACGGCACCCCCGACGCGGTCGTCGCGGGCCTGCAGGGGCTGGACCCCGAGACCGTCGATCCGGATGCCGTCCGGCGGGCGTGGTCGGACTGGCCCGAGGGGCAGAGCCTGGCGCTCGCGGGCCGGCACGAGATCCCGTTCGGCAAGACCGACATCGCCCTCGAGCCGCGCACCCGACTGCCCGGCCACCCGAACGCGATGACGCTCGTCGCGCGAGACGGGGACGGCGCCGTCGTCTCGGAGGACACGTTCTACTCGATCGGCGGCGGCTTCATCCGTCGCGAGGGCGAGCCCGCGCGCGTGGCCGCGACACCGGTGCCGCTCGACTTCGACGACGCGGCGACCCTCATCGAACTGTGCGACGAGCGCGGCATCACGATCGCCGAGGCGGCACGCCTGAACGAAGCCGCGCTCCGCTCCGACGAGGAGATCGCGGCTGGGTTGGATCGCATCTGGGATGCCATGGCGGCGTGCGTGAACGCCGGGCTCGAGAACGATGGTGTGCTGCCCGGCATCCTGAAGGTGAAGAGGCGAGCCGCGGTCATCCGGGGCCAGCTTGATGCCATCGAGGCCGAGGGGCACCGAGAGCTTCCGGGGGAGTGGCTGGGCGCTTTCGCGCTCGCGGTCAACGAGGAGAACGCGGCCGGTGGGCGCGTCGTCACGGCCCCCACCAACGGTGCCGCGGGGATTCTGCCCGCGGTGGCGATGTACTGGTGGCGGTTCTTGGCCGACTCGGGTCTCGGTGCCGGCAACGCGGTCACGCCCTACGGCGAGCTCGTGGGCAGTGCGCTGCTCGGCTACGACGGGCACGCGGTGACGCGCGGGGAGGTGGCGGAGTGGGACGACGGCGACGTGGCGGAGGCCAATCGTCGGCGCGGCATCCGTCGGTTCCTGCTCACCGCGACGGCGCTGGGTTCGCTTTTCAAGGCGAACGCCTCGATCTCGGGCGCCGAAGGCGGGTGTCAGGCCGAGGTCGGCTCAGCCTGCGCGATGGCCGCGGGGGGCCTCACCGCGGTGATGGGCGGGACGAACCGGCAGATCGAGAACGCCGCCGAGATCGCGATGGAGCATCACCTCGGGCTCACGTGCGACCCGGTGGGCGGTCTCGTGCAGATCCCCTGCATCGAGCGCAACGCGATCGCGGCGTCCACGGCTGTGACGGCGGCGCGGCTCGCCCTGCGCGGTGACGGGTCGCATTACGTGTCGTTGGACGCCGTCGTGGAGACGATGCGTCAGACCGGCATCGACATGTCGACGAAGTACAAGGAGACCAGCGAGGGCGGCCTGGCGGTGAACGTCATCGAGTGCTGAGGCGCCGGCTCGGGGTCAGTCTCGCCCGCGCAGCTTCGCGGTGAGGGTGTGCAGCTGAGCGAGCTCGTCGTTGTCGAGGCGGGCCATGCGCTCGGCGATCGAGCGACCGTGCGCCGCGGCGAGGCGGCGGAAGGCGACGGCCCCGTCCTCGGTGGCGGTGACCAGGGATCCGCGGCCGTCCTCGGGATCGGCGCACTTGGTCAGCAGACCCCGTGACACCATGCGCTCGACCAGTCGCGAGACGCTGGGCTGGCTGATGAGCATGTTGCCGGTCACGTCGCGCAAACGCGCCGTCATGCGGGGCGCCCGCGTGACGGTGAGGAGCACGTCGTACTCGGCCTGGGTCAGTTCGGTGCTGTCGAAATCCGACCGGATGTCCTCGAAGACTTCGTGCTGAGCGCGAAAGAGGCTCTCCCAGGCCTGCACGGCGAGACGGCGATCGGTCATACGTTCAGCGTAGGGCCGTCGGCGACCCGTTCGCCGCGCGTGCCGAGCAAGAGTAAGGGCCGGTCGGAGAGGCTTCCGACCGGCCCTTGTCCCTGCACCAAGAGTGTCCTGCAATCACATGTCGGTAGCTGCCACAGCAAAACAACTACCGTGCATGCACTCTATAACGGTGAGGTAACGGAGGGGAAGGGGCTGTCGTTATATTTTCGTGATCACTTTCGAGCGGTCCGACCTCAGCGGCCGCGCACGTGATTCCACTGCGTGATGACCTCGGAGCCGTGCTCGAAGCCGAGCTCGCTGACGGCGGAGGTTCCCAGCACGAAGTACCGGCCGCCCGCGGCCGTCAGACCCAGCCACGTGCCGGCGAGGGCGCGGAGGAAGTGCGCGTGCGAGAACACCAGCACCTGTTCTCCCGCGCGCACGCGCGGTCGCAGGTCGTCGAGGAGGGACTCGGCGCGAGCCGTGACCTGTTCCACCGTCTCGCCCGGGGTGGCGCCGGCGGGGGCGCCCGCCTGCCAGATCGTCCACGGGCGGCCCAGCTGCTCGATGATCTCCGGCGTGGTCAGTCCCTCGAACGCGCCGTAATCCCACTCGACGAGGCGCGGCTCCGGCTGCGCGTCGGGGTAGCCCGCACGACGGGCGGTCTCGACGGCGCGCTGCAGGGGGCTCGTGAGCACGAGGTCGTAACGGCGGGTCGCCAGGAGGGTGCCCGCCAGCTCGGCCTTGTAGGCGCCCGTCTCGGTGAGGGGGATGTCGGTGAGGCCGGTGTGCTTGCCGGTGCGGCTCCACTCGGTCTCGCCGTGGCGGACGAGCACGAGGCGCCCGTCGGGTTCGGTCAGATCGTCGTCCTTCACGTCTTCATCCTGCCTCGTGAGCGCCCGCGCGGGGCATCCGCGGGCGCGGAACGGACGAAGGGCCGGTCGGGAGATTCCCGACCGGCCCTTTCCTGCACCAGAGTGTCCTGCAATCACATGTCGGTAGTCGCCACAGCAAAACAACTACCGTGCGAGCACTCTATAACGGTGAGGTAACGGGGTGGAAGGGGTTCGTCGGCGTTCATTTCTCTTTCATAGGTCGCGCTCGTAGCGGCCCCTTCTCCCCAGCTGCGGCGTCTCGCAATTCCTCCCCGCAAGGCCTCTTCCGGCCCTGAGGATGTCGGAGGTGCTCGCTAGCATGCACACATGCACTCGCCGACGCCCGATCCCGCCGAATCCGCGGGTTCGAGCGTGCGCGAGGCACTCGTGGCCGAGGCCCTCGCTGCCGATGCCGCCCTCGCCGCGGCCGAGGCTCGACGCACGCGGGCATATGCCGCTCTCGGTCAATACGGTCTGACGCGCGCCGCCGAGCAGAGGGCGTCGGTGCGGGCGTCCGACATGGCGATGAGAGAGATCGCGTCGGAGGTGGCCGCGATGAAGCACCTCTCCGACCGGACGGTGCAGACGCACATCGGTCGCGCGCTGCAGCTCGTCGACGACTACCCGACGGTCGTCGACGCCTGGGAGGCGGGTGCGCTCACCCGAGCCCATGTGCGGATCGTGACGGATGCCGGAGCCGCCCTCCCCGAAGATCGTGTGCCGGAGTTCGACGCGCTCGCCGCGAGGCTCGCCGCCGAGCTCAGCCCCGGGCGGTTGCGCTCGCGGTTGGCCGCGCTCGCCGAGAAGCTCAACCCGACGACGCTGACCGAGCGGCACCAGCGGGGCCGCGAGACAAGGTGCGTCCGCGTGGTGCCGGGTGTGGACGGCATGTCCGACCTCATCGCGACCCTTCCTACCGTGCTCGCGGTGGGGATCTACGACCGGCTGACGCTGCAGAGTCGCGCTCTGATCGACGCGCGAGAAAGCGGCGGGCTGCGGGGTATGAGCGGCGCGGCGGCGGCCGGGCTGCCCGTCGGGTCGGCCGCAGATGCGACCGCCGTGCCGTCCTCCGGGCCCGCCGCCGCGGCATCCGCTCTCGACGAACGCACGACCGATCAGCTGCGCGCCGACATCCTGGCCGATCTGCTCCTCGCCGCCGCTCCGGTTGCCGACCCCACGCGCTCCGGGGACGGCCCCGGTGTACTCGGCGCGATCCGCGCCCGCGTGCAGGTCGTCGTGCCGGCCCTGTCGATGCTGCGGCCCGAAGAGGAAAACCTCGACCCCGCGGAACTCGTCGGTCACGGTCCCATCGATGCCGAGACCGCCCGCAGCCTCGCCGCATCCACGACCGTTCCGTGGGACCGTGTCATCACCCACCCGATCTCGGGATGCGTGCTCTTCACCGACACGTACCAGCGGTCTTCGGCAATCGACCGCCACCTCCGCGCCCGCGACCGGCGCTGCCGGTGGCCCGGTTGCGCCGTTCCCGCCGTGCGGTGCGAGGTCGATCACACCATCGATTGGGCGTCGGGGGGAACCACTCGCGTCGACAACCTCGCCCACCTCTGCCAACGGCATCACTCGCAGAAGCAATTCACCCGCTGGAAGGTGACGCAGAGAGCGGGCGGCATCCTGGAATGGACCTCTCCGTCCGGTCGTGTCTACGCGGACGAACCGCTGCCGTACGCGCCCGCCGTGCGATTTCTGCCCGACGATCCCTCGCCGCCCGACGACGAGCCAGCTCCGTTGTGAGAAGTGCCGTCGAACTCGCCCAGGGCCAGCGGGCGCGACCAGGCCATCTCGCGCTCGAGCTGGCCCGTGCTCCGGAACAAGCGCACCTGATGGGTGTCAGCCAGCACCGCGGCCAGGTCGTCCGGATCGGCGGGGTGAAATCCCACGCCCTGCCAGAAGGGCCCCGAACGACGGCTGAACAACCATGCGCGCGAAGCCCCCTCCTCGGCGGCCCGCGCGAGAGCGAAGCGTGCCAGGCCGGTGCCGCGCCCCCGAGAACGCCCTTCCGGGATGACCGCCACGCTGCGGATGAGGGCGTGACGGCCGTCGCCGCTCAGCTCGTACCCGGTGCTGCCGACCACGGCGCCGGCGGGGTCGCGCTCGACCCACAGGCGGACGCCCGCCGCATCGAGACCGCTCAGGGTGAGATCGACGCCCCCGAGGAAGTGCGTCAACGCTCCGACGTCATCCGGTCGGCACCGTTCGAGGCTCATTCTCCGAGTCAATCAGCCCTCCCGCCGAGCGCGAACCGCGCGCCGCCCGCCTGGGAGGATGGGACCGTGACCCACGACATCCGCCTCATCGCCGTCGACATGGACGGCACCCTGCTCGATGGCGAGGGGAACGTCCCTGCGCCCCTGTGGGAGCTCCTGCCGCGGCTGGCGGAGCGCGGCGTCGCCTTCGTTCCCGCCTCGGGGCGGCAGCTCGCCACACTGCAGCGCTCGTTCGGCGACGCGGCCGGCGAGATGACGTTCATCGCCGAGAACGGTGCCTACGTCGTGAGCAAGGGCGTCG
The DNA here is from genome assembly GCF_030818635.1 of Microbacterium sp. SORGH_AS_0421. Classification (NCBI taxonomy): domain Bacteria; kingdom Bacillati; phylum Actinomycetota; class Actinomycetes; order Micrococcales; family Microbacteriaceae; genus Microbacterium; species Microbacterium sp. SORGH_AS_0421. The sequence continues at coordinate 480,557 of NZ_JAUTAO010000001.1, read as the reverse complement.
AGGTGTCATCCGACACCATCGATCGCGAGATCGTCGAGCGCGTCATCCGGCACCTTCGCGACCTCGTTCAGCGGGGGTTCGATCTGGGCGTCGTGCTGTGCGGAAAGCGTTCGGCGTACATCGAGCGCAGAGACGATGCCTTCCGTGCCGAGGCCGACACGTACTACGCGGCTCTCGAAGCCGTCGATGACGTGCTCGCGGTCGACGACGACGTTCTGAAGATCGCGATCTACGATTTCGCCGTCGCCGAGCACAGCGTCGCGCCCGCCCTCGAAGAGGTCGCCCGCACGCACCGGGTCGTGGTGTCGGGGCGCCACTGGGTCGACATCATGAACCTCGACGTCGACAAGGGTGCGGCCCTGCGCCGCCTGCAGCACGCGCTCGACGTGACGCCGGCACAGACGGCCGCGTTCGGCGACTACCTGAACGACCTTGAGATGCTGGATGCCGCGGACTGGTCGTACGCGATGCGCGAGGCCCACCCCGAGGTCGTCGCCCGCGCCCGCTACCGCGCTCCCTCGAACCTCGACCACGGCGTGCTCACCACGATCGACGAGCTGTTCCCCGACGCCTGAGCGCTCGGGCACCCGGCGCCTTCCGCGCCGTCGCGAGGTCGGGGAGGGTCTCGGCGGGGTCTTCGAGCTCCACCGGCGGGCGGAGGTGCCCGATGAGCGTCGCCAGCGGTCATGAACTACTCTGACCTGCGGTCGCCCGAAACACGCGGGCTCGACGACGAATGCGAGAAGCCCCATGAACCGACCCTCGGGTCCCTCCGTCGAGACCGCCGGGTCGTCCGAGCCGCGGCAGCTCCGCCGGGCGATGAGCGCTCGGCACCTCGTCATGATCGCTCTCGGCGGTGTCATCGGGTCGGGGCTGTTCCTCAGCTCGGGATACACGATCGCGCAGGCGGGTCCGCTGGGCGCCGTGCTCGCGTACCTGCTCGGCGCGTTCGTCGTGTGGCTGGTCATGGTGTGCCTGGGTGAGCTCGCGGTGACCTATCCCGTCTCGGGCTCGATCCACATCTACGCGGCCCGCACCATGGGACCCGCGACCGGCTTCGCCACGGCATGGCTGTACTGGTTGTGCTGGGTGGTCGCTCTCGGCTCGGAGTTCACGGCATCCGGGATCCTCATGCAGCGATGGTTCCCGAACGTCGACGTGTGGGTGTGGTGCGTCGTCTTCGCCGCCATCCTGTTCACCCTCAACGCGATCTCGGCCCGCGTGTTCGGCGAGACGGAGTTCTGGTTCGCCCTCGTCAAGGTGCTCGCGATCGTGGCGCTCATCGTCCTCGGCGGCATGGCGATCTTCGGCTTCACCCCGCTGTCGTCCGAGCCGCACGAGGCGGTGCTGTTGAGCAACTTCGTCACGCCCGAGGGGCTGCTGCCCGCCGGTCTCGGCGGGGTGCTCATCACCTCGCTCGCGGTGTTCTACGCCTTCAGCGGCGCCGAGATCGTCGGAGTCGCGGCGGGGGAGACCAAGGATCCGGCCCGCAACATCCCCCGAGCCCTGCGTTCGACCGTGCTGCGCTTGCTCGTGCTGTTCGTCGGCTCGATCGTCGTCATCGCCGCGCTCCTCCCGTACGACAAGGCGGGAGTGAGCGAGAGCCCGTTCGTCGAGGTCTTCGACATCGTGGGCGTGCCCTACGCCGCCGACATCATGAACTTCGTCGTCATCACCGCCCTGCTCTCGGTCGGCAACAGCGGGCTGTACTCGTGCGCGCGCATGCTGTTCTCGCTCGCCGAGGAGGGGTACGCGCCGCGCGCCTTCACGAAGCTCACGCGCCGTGGCATCCCGATGGTGGCGCTGCTGGTCAGCCTCGCGATCGGACTGGTGTCGCTCGTGACGAGCGTCGTCGCCGCCGAGACGGTGTACATCGTGCTCGTCTCGATCGCCGGCTTCGCGGCGGTGGCGGTGTGGATGGCGATCGTCGCCGCGCAATTCTTCCACCGGCGCCAGTTCCTGCGCGAGGGCGGCGACCTGTCGACCCTCGCCTATCGCACGCCGATGTACCCGCTGGTGCCGATCCTCGCGTTCGTGCTGCTCACCGCGTCGATCGTGGCGATCGCATTCGACCCGAACCAGGTCGCGGCGCTGTACTTCGGCATCCCGTTCGTGGGCCTGTGCTACCTGTTCTTCTGGCTGCGGTACGGACGTAAGGGCCTCACCCCCACGCGCCGCGACGAAGAGGCGCCCCTCGCCTGAGTCGAGACGGGCTGTACGCGGCGTCTAGTCCGCCCACTCCCGAGCGCCGGAATGGCGGATGCCGGGACCCCGCCGCCCGCAGTAGCGTCGCCGCAACACCGAGCACGCGGGAGGGCCCATGGAAACCGTCGATACCGTCGTGGTCGGGGCGGGGGTGTCGGGGCTCGCCGCCGCTCGCCTGATCGCGCGGGGTGGACGCCGGGTCGTCGTGCTCGAGGCCCGCGACCGCGTGGGCGGACGCGTCTTCACCGACCGCTCCGGCGGGCACGTCACCGACCGCGGCGCCTCGTGGATCCACGGCATCGTCGACAGCCCGGTCGCCGAGGCCGCCCGAGCCTTCGGCATGCCGATGGTCGAGTTCACCGTCGGCGGGTACCAGCCCGATTCCCGGCCCCTCGCCTACTTCGACGCCCGCGGAAAGCGACTCGGCTCCGACGCGGTGCGGCAGTACGCCGCCGATATCCGCGCGCTCAACGCGACGCTGACCGAGGTCATCGGCCGGGCGGAGCCCGAGGCGACCTATGCCGAGGCGGTCGAGCGGGCTCTCGCCGCGCAGGACTGGGCGGACGAACGCAAAGAACGCGTGCGCGAGTACAACGACCGCCGGGCCCAGGAGCAGTACGGCGTCGGCATGAGCGAGCTCGGTGCGCACGGCCTCGACGACGACACCGTCAACGGCGACGAAGTGGTGTTTCCCCGCGGCTACGACGAACTCGCGACCCATCTCGCCGCGGGCCTCGACGTACGCCTCGAGCACGTAGTCTCGCGCGTCCAGCGTTCGAGCGCCGGCGTCGTGGTCGAGACGGATCGCGGAGCCTTCTCGGCGCGCGAGGTGGTCGTGACGGTCCCGGTCGGAGTCCTGCACGCGGGCGATCTGTCGATCGAGCCCCCTCTCCCCGGAGCGCATCGGCGAGCCCTCGGGCTGCTTCGCATGAACGCGTTCGAGAAGATCGTCCTGCGTTTCGCCGAGCGGTTCTGGGACGCCGGGGTCTACGGCATCCGTCAGCTCGGCGACGAGGGGGAGTGGTGGCACTCCTGGTACGACCTCGGTCGACTCCACGACGAGCCCGCTCTGCTGACCTTCGCGGCCGGTCCCGCCGCGGTCGCCACGCGCACCTGGACCGATGACGAGATCGTCGCCTCGACGATGGTCCAGTTGCGCCGGCTCTACGGCGATGCCGTTCCCGAGCCCGAGAGCGCGGTCGTCACGCGCTGGCAGGACGACCCCTTCTCACGCGGGTCGTATGCGTTCATGCTCCCCGGTTCCGTCGGAGCCGACCACGACGATCTCGCCGAGCCCATCGACGGCGTCCTGCACCTCGCCGGGGAGGCGACCTGGGGTGACGACCCCGCGACGGTCCCCGGCGCGCTGCTCTCGGGGCACCGGGCGGCGCAGAACGTGCTCGGTGCCGAGATCCCCGTCAGCGACCTCTGGGCCGAGGCCGTCAGCGCGGGTCGGGTCCCGTCGCGACCGGGAGCTCGGGGTGGTTCGACCACTGGCTCCACGAGCCCGGGAACAGCCGCGGTTCGAAGCCCGCGAGGCTGAGCGCGACGGCCTGGTGCGCCGCGGTCACCCCCGAGCCGCAGTAAACGCCGACGCTCGCGCCCTCCCGGGCACCGAGCATGCGGAATCGCGACCGCAGGTCGTCGGGCGAGCGGAACCGTCCGTCGTCGCTCACGTTCTCTATGGTCGGCGCGCTCACCGCTCCCGGAACGTGTCCTGCCCGAGGATCGATCGGCTCGGTCTCCCCGCGGTACCGCTCGCCGGCTCGCGCGTCGAGAAGGAGTCCGTCGACCGCGAATCCGGCGACGTCCTCGAGTGCGAGCGACGGCAGAGCCCCGTAGGAGAGCTCGACGGATCCGGGCGCGGGGTCTTCGGCATCCCCTTCCTCCAACCGATGGCCCGCATCGGTCCACGCGCGCAGGGCGCCGTCGAGCAGACGCACGTCGGCGAACCCGGCGTAGCGCAGGAGCCACCAGGCCCGGGCGCTCGCCATGTTCTTCGCGTCGTCGTAGACCACGACGGTGTCGCCGGGATCGATTCCCCAGCGGCGGGCCGTCGCCTGCAGGTCGTCGATGGAGGGGAGCGGATGCCGCCCCTCGGTGACGGGAGCGTCATGGTCGGCGAGGTCGTGATTGAGGGCGACGTACAGCGCCCCGGGGATGTGGCCCGAGCGGTAGTCCGGGCGCCCGTCGGGGCGGTCGAGGCGCCACCGCACGTCGAGCAGGCGGACGGGTCCACCGTCGTCGTAGCGGCCGGTGGCCAGGGCGTCGTGCAACTCTTCGGCGGTGGTGAGGATCGCGGCCATGCGTTCAGTCTGCCGTCTCGCCGTCCGCGGCGCCGCTCCGGGTTCGTCCGTCGGCGACTCGGGCCTGCGCCCGGTCGTGACGCGAGGCCACGGGGACGATCGTCGTCGCCTTCGGAAGGCCCATGGGCGGGGTGGCGACGTAGATGGTCTCGGCGCGTTCGACGACGTGCGTCTCGTGCCAGATGCCGACGGCGCCGGGCGCCGAGCGGGCGCGCTTGTTGAAGCGCGTCCACGCCGGCCGGTGCTCCTGCGACGGCGCCGACGCGTAGGCATAGAGCTTGTCGAGCGACGACCAGTACTGCACGAGGTAGGGCCCGCGAGAGCCGAGCAGCATCGTGAACCCGAGCAGCCCCGACTCGGGGTCGGTGGCCAGCTCGGTCAGCATCTTGGGCATGTCGCTCATCAGCGGCATCCACTGGTCCGGTCTCCACCACTTGTTGATGGTCATGCCGATGTGGAAGACGACGAGCTCGTCGTCCCACTGATGGGTCATTCGGCCGGGATGAATAGCTGGCATGGCTCGTCCTCACTCGATAGTGTCACTATCCAGTGTTGGATAAAGTGACTATCCAGTCAAGAGGGGGGTGCATGCGGATCTCGGAACTGGCGGAACGCAGCGGAGTGCCCGTCGCCACGATCAAGTACTACCTCCGCGAGAAGGTCCTGCCCGAGGGGGAACGGTCGTCGCCGACGCAGGCGTCGTACGGCGAGGCGCACCTCCGGCGTCTCGGGGTCATCCGCGCCCTGGTCGATGCAGGAGTCGGCATCGCGGGGGTGCGCAGGGTCGTCGCCGTTCTCGAAGACCCGCCCGAGAACCCCTACGACCTGCTCGGCGCCGCCAACGCCGCAGTCACGCCGGCCTTTCCGGAGGGCATGGACCTGCGCGAGGCGAACGCGCTGCTGACGCGGATGGGGGGATCGCCGCAAGCGTGTTTCCCCGACCAGGTCGCGGCCGTCGCCCACGCGCTCTCCGCTCTCGAGCGAGCGGGCTTCACGGTGCCGCCGTCCGTCATGGATGCCTACCTCGAGCACTTGTCTGCCCTCGCCGAGGCCGAATTGGCTGCAACTCCCGACACCTCGCTCGAGGATGCCGTGCGTTATGTCGTGCTGGGAACGGCGCTCGTCGAGCCACTCATCCTCGCCCTGCGGCGCGCGGCCGAGCAGATCGCGGCCTCGCGACGCTTCGGGGCGCCAGGGGACTAGGCGCGGGCCGGGATCGAGCGCCGCGCCGGCGTTGTACGGTCGAGGGATGCCCGTCACCGTGCACCGTTCGCCCGTCGCCGACATGGCCCCGCTCACGCTCTACCGCATCCTGTGGATGCGTGTGGCTGTCTTCGTCGTCGAGCAGGAGGCCGCGTACCCCGAGATCGACGGGCGCGACATCGAGCCCGGTGCGGAACTGTTCTGGGCGGCGGACGGCGACGACGTCCTCGCCACGCTCCGCGTGCTCCGCGAGCCCGCCAATACACGCATCGGACGCGTCGCCACCGCTCCCAAAGCTCGAGGCCGCGGCATCGCCGCCGACCTCATGCGCGCGGCGATCGAACTCCTGGATGCCGAGGCCCCCGGCATCCCGATCCTGCTCGATGCCCAGGCCCACCTCGCATCCTGGTACGGGAGGTTCGGTTTCGTCGTCTCGGGAGCGCCCTTCGCCGAGGACGGGATCCCGCACGTGCCCATGCGGCGCACGCACCTCGCCACCGAGCGCCTGGTCCTGCGGGAGTGGACGCGCTCCGACGACGATCGAGCCTTCCTCTTCGACATGTACCGCCGGCCCGAGGTGCGGCAGTACCTCGGCAACGGTCGGGTCATGGCGGATCCGGTCGAGGTCGATGGCCTGCTCGACCGCTGGCAAGGGCTCGGCGAGGGGATCCTCGGCGTGCGGGCCGTCGAGACCGCCGGCGGTGAGCGGGTGGGCTCGGTGCTGCTGAAGCGCATTCCGTGGTCGAAGACCGTCGCGGGCGGTCGCGACGAGGAGATCGAGATCGGCTGGCACCTCCATCCCGATGCGTGGCGACACGGGTACGCGACCGAGTCGGCAGGCGCGGTGCTCTCCCTGGCTCATCGGCACGGGATCGATCGGGTCATCGCGGTGACCAACCCGGCGAACACCGCCTCCGGCGGCGTGGCCGAGCGCATCGGCATGGGCGCCGAGGGCGTGACGCGGGACTACTACGACGCGACGTGCAAGCTCTACGTCTCGGACGGGCGCGTGTAGGGTCGTCCTCCCGCCGGTCGAGAAGCAGGCCTCGAGTGGCCCGAAGACCTCGCCGACGCTCGACGACGTCTTCGGGACTCCCCATCGAGGACCGTGTCCGCCGGCGGTGTCCTATCGGTAAGACCTCAGAGCTGGATGCCGTTGTCTTCGTCGTTCACGCCGACATTGCGGCCGCGACTCGATTCGTAGGCGATCAGCCACCCGACCGACACCGCGGCGGCGATGACGATGCCGAGCCAGACGTTCTGCCAGACCAGGCCGAACAGCACGCCCAGACCGAGCAGCAGCAGACTCCCGAGCACCCAATAGGTGCGTCCGCGCGGCCAGCCCGTTCCTGTCTGCATCATGCGCCCCAGCCTAGGGGAGGGCTTCGTCGCCCTCTCCGACGGCGACCATCCAGGCGGTCCCGAAGCGATCGACCAGAGTCACCGGCGCGGTGGACGGCGACCTCAACGGTCGCGGTGGTCTTCGGGATGAAGGCGCGGGCCGCGGCGCGGCTCGAGCGCCGAGCCGGCGTAGATGAGACGGATGACGCGCTGACGGTGCCCCGCAAAGGGTTCGAGCAACTCGAGCATGCCGTCGTCGTCGGTGCGGTGCCCCGTGAGGGCGAAACCCACCTGGTGCGCGAGATGGTAGTCGCCGACGCTCACGGCATCCGGATCGCCGAAAGCGCGGATCCGCGTCTCGGCACTCGTCCAGATGCCCACCCCGCGCAGGCTGATGAAGACGCGGTCGCGGGCCTCGCCGTCGGAGGCCGCGCTCGCCGCGCGCACGATCGAGGCGCCCCGACGCGACGTCTCGACGATGGTGCGGGACTGCGGCGGCTCTAGACCGGCGCGATGCCACGCCCACGAGGGGACGAGTCGCCAGCCGTCGATGTCGGGCGGGGCGAACATGGGGCGCGGGGTCGGCCCGGGGGCGCGCTCGCCGTACCAGGTGACGATGCTCCGCCAGGCGGAGAAGGCCTGCAGGCTCGTGACCTTCTGCTCCATGATCGCGCTGACGAGCGCGTCGAAGACGAGGTCGGTCCGGCCGATGCGCAGATCGGGGTGCCGGCGATGCCACTCGGAGACGGACGGATGCCGCGACGCGTCGAACCCGTCGGGATCGTCGTCGCGGCCGCACAGGGCGGGCAGCTGGTCGAGGGCCCACTCGGATCCCGCTCCCCACGCGGCGGCGCGAACGGTGCCGTTCGCCGTCTGTCGCAGGGCGACGGTCGCGACTCCCATCGGGGTGCGGCTGGCCCTCCAGACGATGCCTCCTGCCGAGAGGGGAAGCGATGCGGCGAAGGTGGGGTCGTTTCGTCCGTGACGCTGTGCGAGGACGGCGCGGCCCACATCCGTGGGTACTGCCGGCCGGTACTCCGACTCGATCGGCTTCTCGACCGGGCCGCCGAGCTCGCGCGACGCGTGCCGCGTGCGCACCCCGGTCGATCTCATGCCGTCACCCTACGTCGCCCCACCGACATCGCGGCTCCGGGCGACCGGTCGAGCCGTCGCTCAGAAGCGGTCGGGCGAAGGCGTTCCGTGGCCGTAGCGGATCGACACGTCGGCGTGACGGTCGAAGCGGTACCCGACGCCGCGCACGGTGCGCACGATGTCCTCGTACACGCCGAGCTTGGCGCGCAGACGCCGCACGTGCACGTCGATGGTGCGCTCGCCCGGGGCGTCGTCGTCGGTCGAGCCCTCCCACAGCGAGGCCACGAGCTCGGTGCGCTCGATCGTGCGGCCCTCGCGGAGCACGAGGTACTGCAGCAGCTCGAACTCCTTGAACGTGAAGGCGGCAGACTCGCCGTCGATGAGCACGCGCTTGCGCGAGATGTCGACCACGACGCCGCCGGGCGCGCGATCCTCCTCGGCGGGCTCGTCCTTCGTGCGGGCGACAGCGGACGGCTCGTGCAGCGCGAGGCGCACGACGTCGACATCGCGGCCGCCCGAGCCGACGGGGGCGAGGGCGACCGTGGCGTAGGTCTCGGCGGCGGGGGCCAGCTCGCCGAGAGTGCGACGCAGGGCCTCGACGAGGGTTCCGAGGCTGACGCCCGCGGCGGCGGCCTTCGCCTCGTCGATGCCGACGTACAGAGCGAATCCGCGCGGGGCGGTCGTCGCGGGAGCGGCGGGGCGCGGGGCGGGTGCTGCCGGGCTGGCCGCGGCCGGGGTTGCGGCGCGGGCGGCGAGGGGGCGGATGGCGGCGGGGCGGTCGAGAACAGCGGAGATCGACATGAGGAGAAAGTCCTTGAGAGTGTGAACCCGGGCGTCAGACACAGCGGGGTTCGACGGGAGGTAGAGGCCGAGGGGCCGGAGCGCGGTGACCGGAGTGCGCGTGATCGACGCGGACGTCAGGAGACCGGGGGATGACGTCGGTGTTCAGAAACCGAGGTGATCCGGGCGAGGGTCGCTGTTAGCGGCACATTCGACAACACATCGCAACGCGGCCGGGCATCATCATGCCGGCAGTCCTGTTCGCCTCCCGGGCGGACAGAGAACGCGCGTTGAGAGTCATGGGGGGATTATGACGCAGGACGTCGGACTTCGTCAAATCGCACGAGGTGCTCGAGTGTGGAGCATCCTGCTCAGATCGGATGGCTTCCAGAGGCCTCGGACCGTGCAATCTGCGCTAACGGAGCCAGGGGGTCGTCATCGGCGTAGCCTCTCGACCATGGCCGATCTGCTTTTCGCCGACGACAAGACCGCGTCCCGCTACACCCTGCACAACGGGGACGACCTCGTCTCCGTGCTCGACTACCGCGACGACGGACGCACCGTCGCTCTCACGCGCGCGTTCACCATCCCCACCTTCCGCGGCCACGGGTACGCGGCCGTGATCACGGAGCGGGCGGTCGATGCGATCGAGGCGGCGGGCGACCGTGAGATCCTGCCCGTCTGCTGGTACGTGGGGGAGTGGTTCGAGTCGCACCCCGAGCGCGCGGGCCTGCTGCACCAGCGCCCCGCGGGCTGAATCCGGCGCCTACGCAGCCCGTGCGCGGTCGTCAACCCCTGCCCGGTCGGATGCCGGTGAGACGAAGCTGTATCCGGAGAAAGGGGAAGTCATGACAGACGACCGCGACCTGCCCGAGGGCGTCATCGACGCCGACCCCGCCGGTGGCTGGGAGAGCGGCGCCGTCGCAGACGGCGAGACCGCAGAACAGAACGAGCACGCGAAGGGCTCGCCGCGACTGAACGACGCGGAGCCCTCGGACCCCATCGAGGGGGATGCCGCCAGCCAGGGCATCGACCCCGATCTGAGCACGGAGGACTGACATGTCGGATGACACCCGGGCGCCCCAGCCCAGCAGCGGCCCCGACGGCGGCGCCGACGCGGCGGACTCGGTGGGCGGCGCTGTCCACCAGGACCGCAAGCTCTCGCACCCCGATGAGCAGTCGGAACCGGCGATGGACATGCATGCGACCGACGACACCGCCCGTATCCAGGGCGTCGTCGTGCAGACGCGTGCCGACGTCGGAGACAAGAGCGAGGAGCGGATCGCCGACGTGCTGCGCCAGCGCTTCCTCGACATCGGTCTCGACCTGGGCGACGACCGTATCCGGGCCCTGGCCGCCGAGGTCGCCGGCTCCTGATCCAGCGGTAGCGCCTCACCCCGGGAACACCCGGCGGTGAGGCGTTTTCGCGTCTGCGGGGAGAGTGGTCGGGCGTTTGCTGCGAGCCGATGTCGGAGGGGCGACGTACCGTGTCTGCATGCGGATCCTGCACACCTCCGACTGGCACATCGGGCGCTCCTTCCACGGGCACTCGACGCTCGACGCACTGGGCAGCGTCCTCGAAGCCCTCGTCACGCAGGTCCGCGAGCACGCGGTCGACGTGGTGATCGTCGCGGGCGATGTCTTCGACTCCGCCGCCCCCTCCGCGGCCTGCTACCCGGTCCTCTCTTCCACCTTGGCGGCGCTCGCCGATGCCGGCGCACGGGTCGTCGTCACGAGCGGCAACCACGATTCCGCCGCCCGCCTCGGTTTCCAGTCCGCTCTCCTTCGGAAGGAGATCACGGTCGTCACCGATCCGCGTTCCGTCGGCACCCCGGTGACCGTCGACGACGAGCACGGTCCCGTTCACATCTACGGCATCCCGTACCTCGAGCCCGCCATCGTGCGCCATCTCTGGGACGGCGTCGAGCTGCGCAGCCAGGCGCAGACGATGCAGCACGCACTCGACCTCGTCCGCGCCGACCTCGGCGAACGCGGCGGGCGCTCGGTGGTCGCGGCGCACTGCTTCGCCGCGGGGGTCGATGCCACCCCGGGAGTCGAACGAGAGATCCGACAGGGCGGCCTCGACGTCGTCCCGCTCCCCGCGTTCGACGGGCCCGACTACGTCGCCCTCGGCCACATCCACGGTCGTCAGCAGTTGTCCGATCGCGTCCGTTATGCCGGCGCCCCGGTGCACTACAGCTTCGGCGAGGCAGGAAAACCCCGTGGTTCGTGGCTCGTCGACCTCGACGCCGAGGGGCTGGCCGACGTGACCTGGCTCGATCTGCCGGTGCCCCGTCCGCTCGTGACGCTTCGCGCCCGCCTCGACGAGCTGCTCACCGACGAGAGCTTCGCAGGCCACGACGAGCACTGGGTGCGCGCCGAGTACACCGATTCCACGCCTCAGCCCGATCCGATGCGGCGACTGCAGTCGCGCTTCCCCTGGTGCGCGACGGTGGTCCATCTGCCCGCCGAGACGCAAGCCGACGACGGCGCCGGGTACGCGCGACGTGTGCGCGCCGCACGCGACGACGCGGAGATCGTCGAGACGTTCCTCGCTCACGTCCGTGAAGGAGAGGGGGCGTCCGAAGCCGAACGTGCGCTCATCCGCGACGTGCTCGACGCGCGGTCCGTCGCGGAGGCGAACGCATGAAGCTCCACAGCCTCGTCCTCGAAGGGTTCGGTCCGTTCCTCGAGGCGCAGACGGTCGACTTCGACGCGTTCACGCCAGACGGCATCTTCCTCATCACGGGACGCACGGGCGCCGGCAAATCGAGCGTGCTCGACGGTGTCTGCTACGCCCTCTACGGAGGCGTGCCGCGATACGACGGCGCCGACCGCCGGTTGCGCAGCGACCATTGCGGACCCGACGACCCCACGCGCGTCACGCTCGAGTTCAGCGCGGAGGGGGAGCGGTGGCGCATCACCCGCTCGCCCGAGTTCGAACGTCCGAAACGGCGCGGTGGCGGGACGACGAAAGAACCGCACCGCGCCCTCCTCGAGATCCTCGCCCCCGAGGGCTGGACCGGCGTGGCCGCACGGCCCGTCGACGTCGCCGCGCGCCTCGACGAGATCCTGGGCCTGACCCAGCAGCAGTTCCTGCAGGTCATCCTGCTGGCGCAGAACCGGTTCGCCCGATTCCTGCTCGCCAAGAACGACGAGCGCCTGAGCCTGCTGCGAACGCTCTTCGGTACGCGCTCCTTCGAGCAGTACGCGGCGAACCTCGAAGAGCGTCGCAAGAGCGCGGCGCAACGTCTCGCTGCCGAGGGCGTCGAGGTGGCGACGCTCCTCGACGAGGCGGAGCGTCTTGCCGGTGAACTCGAGCCCGAAGACGACCTCGTCGCCGCCGAGATCGCCGAGACCCCGGCAGGTGCACCCGTCAGCGTGAGCGAACGGCTCGCCCGCGTCGTTCGAGCCGTGGAACGCGCCGACTATCGCGTCGAGACCGCCGCGCGAGAGCGTGACGACAGCGATGCGCGACTCGATCGGGCCTTGGCCGCTCAGCGGGAAGCGGCCACGCTCCACGAACGCCAGCAGGACCGATCGCGACTGCGGGACCGTCTGGCGGTTCTCGAGGCGGACGAGCCGCGCATCACCGCCGCGCGCGAAGAATCGCGCTGCGCGGCCGAAGCCGAGACGATGCGGGCCGCGATCGATGCGGCCGAGATCGCACGGAAGGCGCTCGCCTCCGCCCTGGACGCCGCCGACACGGCGAAAGAGAAGGCGGGGCGGCTCGCGGAACCGCGTAGCGCGGACGCCGCCGTCGAACCCTCGACGGACACGATGGCAGGCCCCGTCCCTTCCGGCGGAGCCGCCCTCGATCGGGCCGTTCTCGTCGCCCGCGACGACGAGCTCACCGCGCTGCTCGCGCGGGGACAGTCCGCCCTGAACGCCGAAGCCGAGCTCGACGTCCTCGAGGCGGAGCTCGATCGGCTCACGACCCTGGTCGCCCGGACCGCCACCGATCGCGATGCCCTCGTCGAGGGCCGAGCGGAGGTTCCCGAGGCCCTGCGTGCTCTCGACGAGCGCCTCGAGCAGCTCGCCGGCGCCGAGACCCGCATGGCCACCGCGACGAGCGCGCGTGACGACCTGGTTCGCCGCGTGCAGGCCGCGCGCCGTGCGGCGCAGCTGCAAGACGAACGCGATCAGGCCGATCTCGCATCCCTGGTGCGCGCCGACGAGGTACAGCGCGCCGTCGAGTCGTGGACCAGCCTCCTGCGTCGCCGACTCCAAGGCGCGGCCGTCGAGCTGGCCCATGACCTCGTCGACGGAGAGCCGTGCGCCGTGTGCGGTGCACGGGAACACCCCGCTCCCGCTCGCGGCGACGAAGAGCCCGTGACCGATGACGAGATCACCGCCGCAGAGGACCGCAAGAACGCGGCGGTCGAGCAGGACCGACTCGCCTCCGACGCGGCTCGCGTCGCGCGTGACGCTCACGCTCTCGCCGCGGCCCTCGCGGGCGGAGAAAGCGTCGAAGCCCTCGAGGAGAGGTTCGCTCAGACCGATGCGGCGCTCGCGGCGGCCTCGGCCGAGGTCGCCGAGCGCGAGAGCCTCCGGGCGGAACGGGCGCGCGTGGCCGACCTCGATGCGGCGGTCGCCTCGCGTATCGACGCTCTCGCGAGCAGGCTCGCGAGCACGCAACAGGATCTCGCTCTGGCCGAGCAGAGGGTGACGGGTCTTCGTAGCGAGGTGGCCGCCGCGCGGGGAGACTTCGACAGCGTGACCGCGCGCCAGCGCGATCTGCGTTCCCGGCGAGATGCGGTGCGCGAATTGGTCGCGGCAAGAGACGCGGTCGAGGCGGCGACCGCGCACGAGCTCGAGGCGGCGGATACCGTCGCGTCGCGCGTGAGAGAGAGCTCCTTCGCCGACGTCGACGCCGTGGTCCGGGCGCTCCGGCCGGCAGCCGATCGCCGTCGCCTCGATACCGCCATCGCCGAACACGATGCGGCGAGTGCCTCGATTCGCCAGCGGCTGCTCGAGCTCGAGCTCCTTCTGGTCGATGCCCCCGATGAGCCCGTCGACCCCGCTCCGTACGTCGAGGCCGTCGCCCGGGCCCGTGAGGTCGTCCAGCGCACCACCGCTGCGCACGCGTCCGCTCGAGCTCTTGCGGAGCGGCTGAGAGGGCTCGCCCAGCGCGCCGACGACGCGCACGCGGCTGTGGCGGCGCTTTCCGACGAGCACGCCGTGATCGCTCGACTTGCCGATACCGTCGCCGGGCGTGCGCCGAACACACGTCGCATGACCCTCGAGACCTTCGTGCTCGCCGCCGAGCTCGAAGAGATCGTCGCCGCTGCCAATCTCCGTCTCGATCACATGTCATCCGGTCGCTACCGTCTGCAGCACAGCGACGCGCTGGCAGCCCGCGGTGCGGCGAGCGGACTGGGACTCGAGGTGGTCGACGCATTCACGGGCCAGAGCCGACCCCCGCAATCGCTGTCGGGTGGCGAGACGTTCCTCACCTCCTTGGCCCTGGCCCTCGGCCTCGCCGAGGTCGTGACGGCGCGAGCGGGCGGCATCCGACTCGACACGCTCTTCATCGACGAAGGCTTCGGCTCGCTCGACGACGACACGCTCGATCTCGCCATGCGCACCCTCGACGAGTTGCGGCAGGGCGGCCGGACCGTCGGGGTGATCAGCCATGTTGCGGCGATGAAAGACCAGCTCCCCGCGCAGCTCCATGTCGCGGCCACGCCGCGTGGGCCGAGCGTGATCCGGCAGGACGCCCCGGCGCTGATCGGCTGACGCCGAGATCGGGACTCGAACCCGCGTCCGCTCGGATGGTGCGGGATCGCGGGGCACGGCGCCCCGCCGGGCGGTTCAACAGGCTCCCGCTCTAGGCTGGGCTCATGCGCAAGAGCACCCTGTGGACCATCCTCGGCGTCGTCGTCGCCGTGATCATCGCGTGGGTGCTCGTGAACATCCTGTTCTCGCTCATCGCGTTCGTCTTCCGCTTGATCGCCGTCGCGGTCGTCGCATTCATCGTGTTCCTCGTGCTGCGGGCGGTCTTCGCCCGCAGAGACGTCGACTGACGCGTTCGGTCGCGGGAGCCGCGGCGCCCCGCGGCGCAAGCCCGGAGGCGGTGTCCGAGACCCGGAGTACCGTCGGCAGCGATGACTCCTCCTCCCTCCGCGTCCACGGATTCCGCCCATCCCCCCACACGTGACATCGTGCTGTCGCAGAAGCACCGGTGGCGTGCCTACTGGGTGGCGGTCGCTGTCGCCGCGCTCACGATCCTCGACCTCACGAAGGTCAACGTCGCGCTCCCGTCCATCGAAGCGGCGCTGAACGCCGGACCCACCGAGCTGCAGCTCGTGGTGTCGGGCTACATCCTCACCTTCGGTCTGGTGCTGGTCCCGGCCGGGCGCCTGGGAGACCTCCGGTCGCGGCGCATGCTCTTCCTCGTCGGCCTCTCGCTGTTCCTGGTCACGAGCCTCGCGTGCGCCCTCGCGCCGAACACGACCGTGCTCCTCGTCGCGCGCTTGCTGCAGGGCGTTGCGGCC
This sequence comes from Microbacterium sp. SORGH_AS_0421, assembly GCF_030818635.1. Lineage (NCBI taxonomy): Bacteria > Bacillati > Actinomycetota > Actinomycetes > Micrococcales > Microbacteriaceae > Microbacterium > Microbacterium sp. SORGH_AS_0421. The sequence continues at coordinate 465,133 of NZ_JAUTAO010000001.1, read as the reverse complement.
GGCATCCAGATGCCTCAGGTTCTCGGTCTCGTGCAGCAGCTGTTCCAGGGCAAGGAGCGCGGCCGCGCCTTCGGTCTGTTCGGTGCGACGATCGGCATCGCGACGGCCTTCGGCCCCACCCTGGGCGGTCTGCTCATCGCCCTGGGCGGAGACACCGACGGCTGGCGGCTCATCTTTTGGATCAACGTCCCGCTCGTGGCGATCGTCATCGCGCTGGCGGCGTGGCTGCTGCCCGACACCCGAACCAGGTCCCACCGCAAGCTCGATCTCGATCCGGTCGGCGTCGCGCTCTTCGCGTTGACGATCCTGTCGTTGATGTGGCCGTTCCTGTTCACCACGGGGAGCCCCGATGACAACCCGCACCGTTGGTGGTTCCTGGTGGCGTCCGTGATCTTCGCCGCGGGGTTCGTGTTCTGGGAACGTCGATACGGGGAGCGGGGACGGATGCCGCTCATACCCTTCGCGATCTTCTCGCTCTCGTCTTATCGCAACGGTGTGCTCATCTCGACCGCCTACTTCTCCGCGATCCCCGCCATGTTCCTCTTGGGAACGCTCTTCCTCCAGGGAGGCCTGGGCCTGGAGCCCGTGTTCGCCGGTATGGTCACGATCGGTTTCGCCGTGGCATCCGCGTGGAGTTCGTGGATCGGCGGCAACCTCGTCACTCGCCTGGGGCGTCCGCTCGTGGTCTGGGGAATCGTGGGCATGGTGGCGACGGCGGGCGGGCTCGTGCTCGTCGCGCTCTTCACGCCGCCCGGATGGACACCCTGGGCGATGGCGGCGGTGATGACCTTCGGTGGCTTCGCCGGCGGTCTCGTCATCTCGCCCAATCAGACGCTCACCCTCGCCGACATCCCGGTCAAGAGCGGCGGCGTCGCGGGATCCGTGGGTCAACTGGGCCAGCGCATCGGCACGGCCGTCGGCACGGCGATCGCCCTCGCCCTGTTCTACGCGACGGTCTACCGCGAGCAGGGGAGCGTCGATGACGCGGCGGTGCTGTACCACGACGCCTACGCGTCGGGGATGATCACGGTGGGCATCTTCCTCGCGCTCGCGCTCGTCGTCGGCGTCACCGATCTCGCGGGGCGGGCGCGGTCGGGGTCGCAGACGCCCTAGGCGCGTGCGATCCCCGGGGCGGAATCAGACGCCGTAGCGGGCGCGGATCTCCGCGCGCAGCTCGTGGCTGCACCGCTCCACGACGTCGTCCCACAGCTCGGTGGCGCCGTCCTGCGCGCGATCCGACACGGCGCGCAGGATGCGGATGGGCACGCCGAACTGGCGGGCGACCCAGATGAGCGCGTACGACTCCATGTCGACCAGGCGGGCACCGAGACCGCGAATGAGGCGCACGGCCTCCGCATCGTCGACGAAGTGGTCGCCGGTCGCGATGACGACGCCCTCGGACCCGGTCTCGACACGGGAGGGCAGCGACACATGCTCTCCGAAGGTGCCGTCCAGGCCCTTCACGTCGTGCTGGATCGCAGCCGCGATGTCGTAGATGCCGCCCTCGACGTCGTCATCGATCTCTCCCGCCGTGCCGACGACGACGATCTCGTCGTAGTCGCCCTCGCAGAGCGCACGCGTCAGCGCGTAAGCCGCGGGAATCTTGCCCACCCCGGTGAGCAGACGATCGAAACCGGGGATCTCCGCCTCGAAGGCGGTGAGTTCGGACGCATGGGCGGCGACGAGGAGCTTCACGTCCTCATTTTCGCCCACGGCGGGTGTCGGCGTAGCGAGTCCCATCGCGAGGAACGCCCGCCGTAGGGGGAACACGCTGCGCGCGGATCCCGGTACGGCGGGCGTTCCTCGGTCGAGGGGGCGAAGGCGTGGGCTGTGCCCGCGCATCCCCCCCCCGCGCCCTGCTCAGCCCTGGGCGGGCTCGGACACGGCCGAGAGGTGCGCGATCTCGTCGGCCGTCAGCTCGAGAGAGGCGCTGGCGAGGAGGTCGGCGACCTGCTCCACCTTCGAGGCGCTCGCGATGGGAGCGGCAACGCTCGGCTGGGCCCGCAGCCAGGCCAGGGCGGTGGTGGCGATGGAGGCGCCGTGCGCATCGCCGACCTCTTCGAGCGCGTCGATCAGCGCCAGTCCGGCCGGAGTGGCCAGCTTCGCGGCGCCTTCCGCCCGAGGCGAGGTGCCGGTGGCATCCGACGAACGGTACTTGCCGGTGAGGAATCCGCTCGCGAGCGCGTAGTACGGAACGAGCGACATGCCGTACCGCTCGGCCACGGGCACGATCTCGCTCTCGACATCGGTGCGGTGCACGAGGTTGTAGTGAGGCTGAACGGCGACCGGGAGATCTGCTCCGGAGGCCTCGGCGAGCGAGATCCATTCGCCGATGCGCGCCGCGGTGTAGTTCGACACCGCCACGTAGCGCACGAGCCCGTCGCTGACGAGGTCGGCGAAGCCGGCGACGGTCTCTTCGAGGGGCGTCTCGGCGTCATCGAAGTGGGCGTAGTAGAGGTCGATGGTGTCGATTCCGAGGCGCTTCAGCGAGGCTTCCGCCGCGGCTCGGATGTTCTTCGCGCCCAGTCCGCGGAACTCGGGGTGCTGGCTGACCTTGGTGGCCACCACGACGTTCTCGGGCTTGCGGGAGGCGAGCCACTCGCCGATGAGGGTCTCACTCTCGCCGCCCGAGTTGCCGGGCATCCAGGCGCTGTAGGCATCGGCGGTGTCGATGAAATTGCCACCCCCGGCATGGAAGGAGTCGAGCACCGCGAACGAGGTGTCTCGGTCGGCGGTCCAGCCGAAGACGTTGCCGCCCAGTGAGAGGGGGAGGATGTCGAGGTCGCTGCGTCCGATACGCGTCATGATGCCCTTCCTGTCGAAATCGGTGACAGGGAGGTCAACGATCGTCGTCGGAGGGCATTCCCACGACGCGCGGGTTCAGCTGCCTCCGGAGAGGATGCCGATCAGCCCGCTGACGAGGAGCCACAGGCCGATGCCGGCGCCGGCGATCCAGATGACGACGGTGCCCGCGGGGTACTTCTTCTTCCCGTCGGGGCCGCCCGGGGTCTCGGGAGCGCTCACGAGCGCACCATCGTGATGATCGAGACGATGAGCACGGCGAGACCTCCGATGACGGCGATGGCGGCGATGACGGGCCCTCCGCCGGCGAGGTAGGCGGCGACGCCCAGGGCGAGGAAGAGCACGGCCAGCACGATGCCGACGATCTGGTAGACGCGATAGCGCCGCCCGACCGGCGTCGTCCTGTGTTCGCTCACTGTTCCCCCTCGACTTCCAGGCTACCGAAAACCTGTGCGCTTCCTGAGCCGGTATCCGGGGAATCGCCCGAGTGTCCAGATCGCGGCGTAGCGTGGGCGCATGCCGCGCCCCGTACCCGACCCCGTCCGCCCCGGTCAGGAATCCGTGTGGGACTACCCTCGGCCCCCGCGGCTGGAGCGCGTCCGCAAGCGCGTGCAGATCGACTTCGGCGGCGTGCGCATCGCCGACACCGACGACGTCGTCCGGGTGCTCGAGACCAGTCATCCGCCCGTGTACTACGTGCCGATCGCCGCGTTCGGCGATGCCCTCACCCTCGGAGAAGGCGCCTCGTTCTGCGAGTTCAAAGGCGGCGCCCGGTACTTCGACGTGCACGGGGGAGGGGGAGCGGTTGCGCCGCGCGCCGCCTGGAACTACCCGCACCCCATGCCGGGGTACGAGCTGCTCGAGGACCGCGTGGCCGTCTACGCGGGCCCCATGGACCGCGTCGTTCTCGGCGGCGAGACGGTGAAACCGCAGCCCGGCGGGTTCTACGGCGGCTGGGTCACGAGCGACCTCGCGGGGCCGTTCAAGGGCGTCCCCGGTTCGATGGGCTGGTAGTCCGCGTCGCCAGGGCCGGGGCGTGCCCCGAGCGGATGCCGTGGCTCAGTCGCCGCGGAAGGCCTGCGGCACCGCCGCGTGCAGGTCGGCGAGCCACGCGCGAGCGTTGCCGTCGGAGGGGGCGCGCCAGTCTCCGCGCGGAGAGAGCGAACCGGCGGGCGACACCTTCGGCCCGTTCGGGATCGCGGTGCGCTTGAACTGCGCGAACCCGAAGAAGCGCTTCAGGAACACCTCGAGCCATCTCGCCACGGTGACGAGGTCGTACGCCGGGCGCTCTTCTTCGGGGTAGCCGGGCGGCCAGGCGCCGGCATCCGGATCATTCCAGGCGTGCGCCGCGAGGAAGGCGATCTTCGACGGCCGGAACCCGAAGCGCAGGACGTGGTACAGCGTGAAATCGTGCAGGTTGTAGGGGCCGATGCGGTCCTCGGTGGACTGCATGCGGCCGTCCTGCCCCGCGGGCACCAGCTCGGGGCTGATCTCGGTGTCGAGCACGGCCTGCAGCACCTGGACCGTGTCGTCGCTGAGCTCTCCCGAGGAGATCACCCAGCGGATGAGGTGCTGGATGAGGGTCTTCGGCACCCCGGGGTTCACCGAGTAGTGGCTCATCTGATCGCCCACGCCGTAGGTGGACCACCCGAGCGCGATCTCGGACAGGTCGCCGGTGCCGACGACGATCCCGTCGTTCTGGTTCGCGAGACGGAAGAGGTAGTCGGTGCGCAGCCCCGCCTGCACGTTCTCGAAGGTGACGTCGTGCACGGGTCGTCCCGCGGCGAAGGGGTGTCCCATGCGCGAGAGCATCTCGGTCGCCGCGGGGCGGATGTCGATCTCTTCGATCGAGGCGCCGACGGCCTCCGCCAGGGCGATCGCGTTGCGCTTGGTCTTCTCGCTCGTCGCGAAGCCGGGGAGCGTGTAGGTGAGGATGTCGCTACGCGGACGCCCCATCCGGTCCATGGCGCGCGCGATGACGAGAAGGGCGTGCGTGGAGTCGAGTCCGCCGCTCACCCCGAGCACCGGCCGCGGGTTGCCGATGGCCTGCAGGCGCTGGACGAGCCCCGACACCTGGATGTTGAAGGCCTCGTAGCAGTCCTGCGCGAGGCGAGCGGGGTCGTCGGGGACGAACGGGAAGCGGTCGACGGCACGGCGCAGACCGAGATCGGTCGCCGGTGGAGCGAGCTCGAACGGCACCGTGCGGAATGCGGGGGCCGTGGTGCGGCGGTTGTCGTCGAACGTGCCCTGGCGCAGGCGATCCTGACGGAGCCGGTCGAGATCGACGTCGGCGACGCTGCGCCGCGGCCCGTCGGGGAAGCGCTCGGTCGTGTCGAGCAGCTGGCCGCTCTCGTAGATCATGGTCTGGCCGTCCCAAGAGACGTCGTTGGTCGACTCGCCCTGGCCCGCGGCCGCGTAGGCGTAGACGGCGAGGCACCGCATCGACTGCGATTGCGAGAGCAGGTTGCGGTCGTCGGCGCGCCCGATCGTGATGGGGCTGCCCGAGAGGTTCGCGAGCACCGTGGCCCCGGCCAGTGCCGCCCCCGATGACGGCGGGATCGGAACCCAGACGTCTTCGCACACCTCGGCGTGCAGGGTCAGACCGGGCACGTCGACCGCATCGAACAGAAGGTCGGGCCCGAACGGCACCGTCTGGCCCGCGACGCGGATGTGCTGCCCGGCCTGGTCGTCGCCGCGGGCGTACCAGCGGTGCTCGTAGAACTCGCGGTACGTGGGCAGGTACGCCTTCGGGGCGACGCCGAGCACCCGGCCCCGGTGGATCACGACCGCGCAATTGAACAGGCGGTTGCCCTGGCGCAGCGGCGCGCCCACCAGCAGCACCGGAAGGAGGTCTGCGGATGCCAGGAGCAGGCGCTCGAGGGCGGTCTCGACGGCGTCGAGCAGGGGATCCTGCATGACGAGGTCGTCGATCGCATAGCCGGTCAGGCACAGCTCGGGGAAGACCGCGACGGCGACCCCCTCGGCGTCGCAGGCGCGCGCCGATTGGAGCACGGCGTCGGCGTTCGTGGCGGGGTCGGCGACCGCGACGGGGATCGTGCACGCGGCGACGCGCGCGAACCCGTGCCGGTACACGTTCTCGAACGGCAGATCGGTGATCACCCCCTCAGTCTGTCAGCACCCTCCGACGGTGGGCAGTCCGGTTGCGAGAGCGACCTCCCCGTGGACGGTCGGCGGCCGATGTCGGCGGCCCCGGTTAGCGTGAACACCATGCGGTACATCGAGCAAGACGGGCGGATCGTCTGGAGCGCCAGCGACCTCAAGGCGGCGGCCGAGTGCGAATTCGCGTGGCTGCGCGCGATCGACGCCAAGATCGGACGCACCGCCCCCGTCGACGACCCCGAAGACGCCACCCTCGAGCGCGCGGCGCGGCTGGGTACGGCACACGAGCTGCGCGTGCTCGACGACGACCGCGCCCGCTTCGGCTCGGCGGTGCGCGAGATCCCCGCGGCGCGACCATCCGACGCCGAGGCGCTCGCCGAAGCCGTGCGCCTGACCGACGAGGCCCTCGCCGACCCGTCCATCGAGGTGGTCTATCAGGCCGCGTTCGCCACCGAGGAATTCGTCGGGTTCGCCGACTTCCTCGTGCGCGAGCCCGAGGCGTCGTCCGATGGAACACGCCGATGGATCGTGCAAGACACCAAGCTGGCGCGCCGCGCGCGCGTGACGGCGCTCATGCAGCTCGCCGCCTATGTCGATCAGCTCGATCGTCTCGGCGTGCCGCGCTCCGACGAGGTGCAGCTGCTGCTCGGCGACGGGTCGACGAGCACGCATCGCGTCGACGATCTGCTCCCGGTCTTCGGCCTCCGCCGCGAGCGCCTGCGCGCCCTGATCGCCGACCGCCGTGTCGACCTCGGTACCGCCGGACCCGTGATCGCCTGGGGCGACCCGCGCGGCGATCTCGGGGTCATCGCGTGCGGCCGATGCGCCACGTGCGAGCTCGAGGTCGTTGCCCACCGCGACCTTCTGCTCGTCGCGGGCATGCGGCCCGTCCAGCGCGACCGGTTGCGGGCGGGCGGCACCGAGACGATCGATCAGTTGGCGGTCGCGCCCGCGCCGCCCGCGGCCATGAGCGTCGACACCTTCGTCTCATTGCGCACGCAGGCGCGCCTGCAGCTCGAGAGCCCGGCCGGCATCCCGGGCGCCGACCAGCCCGCCCACGCGGTGCCCACGTTCGAGATCGTCGCGCCCAAGTCGCTGGGCGTGCTCCCGCGGCCCGACCACGGCGACCTCTTCTTCGACTTCGAGGGCGACCCGCTGTACACCGAGGGCGTCGGCGAGCACTGGGGCATCGACTACCTCTTCGGGTGGGTCGACACCCGCGAGGTCTACGGAGCGCTCTGGGCGCACACCTTCGACGAAGAGCGAGCCGCCCTCGAGCGTTTCCTCGACATGGTCGCGCTGCGACGCCAGCGGCACCCGGGCATGCACATCTACCACTACGCCCCCTACGAGCCGACACACCTGCTCACGATGGCCGCCCGCTACGGCGTCCGCGAGGCCGACGTGGATCGGCTCCTGCGCGACGGCGTCTTCGTCGACCTCTACCCGGTCGTGCGTCGAGCGCTGCGGGTGGGGTCGCGCTCGTACTCGATCAAGAAGCTCGAGCCCCTGTACATGGGCGACGACGTGCGTACGAGCGACGTGCAGCGCGGCGACGACTCGATCGTGAAGTACGTCGAGGCCCGCGCGCTCGCTGCCGACGGCGATGCGGTCGCGGCGCAGCGCGTGCTCGACGACCTGGCCGACTACAACCGCTACGACTGCGTCTCGACGCGGCGCCTGCGCGACTGGCTCGTCGATCGCGCGCGCGAGTCGGGGGCTGTCCCCGCGCGCGGAGCCGAGCCCGACGAGCAGGCCTACGAGCCGTCGCCCCGCGCGACGGCCCTTCAGCGCTGGGCGGGCGATGCGGCGGAACCCGACGCGACCGCACTCCGTCTCGCCGCGGCCGCGATCGACTACTACCCGCGCGAAGAGAAGACCTACTGGGCCACGCACTTCCTGCGTCTGCGCGAGCCGCTCTCGGTTTGGGAAGAGACCCGTGACGTCGTCGTGGTCGACGCGGCACGCTCGCGCGTCGTCGCCGATTGGCACTTCCCCGAGTCGGGCCGCGGATCGGAGCGCCGTCTCGTCGAGCTCCGCGGCGAGGTCGCACCCGGCACGCGCGTGAGCGTGGACGGCGAGCCCTTCGCGGTCTACGACCTTCCCGCGCCCTTCCCGCTCGAGACGCGCCCCCGATGGATCCACGGTGCGCGCCGAGTGACGGTGCGCGAAGTGCTCGACGACGGAGCGATCGTCGAAGAGACCGCCGTCGACGGCGCGACCTGGCGCGACCTGCCGCTCGCCCTCACCCCGCCCGCACCCCCGCGCGCCGGGAATCAGCAGAAAGCGATCGACGCATGGGCCGACGGAGTCCTCGCCGCCGCCCCCGGGATCCCCGACGGCGCGGCCGCCGACATCCTGCGTCGCGTCCCGCCGCGCACGCTGTCGGGGGCACTCTCCCCGGTCACGAGCGTCGACGGCGCGACCGGCGACGACGAGGTCACCGCCATCGCGCGCAGCGTCGCCGACCTCGACCACAGCTATCTCGCCGTCCAAGGCCCTCCCGGCACGGGCAAGACCTACGTGGGCTCGCACGTCATCGCGCGCCTCGTCGCCGAGCGCGGCTACCGCATCGGGGTCGTGGCGCAATCCCACGCGACCATCGAGCACATGCTCGATCAGGTCATCGCGGCCGGGGTGCCGGCATCCCGAGTCGGGAAGGCGCCGAAAGATCCGAGTGCCCCGCACGCTTTCACGGTGCTGCCCAAGAACGGCGTGGCGTCGTTCACCGCCGAGAACGCCTCCACCGGCTTCGTCGTCGGGGGGACCGCCTGGGATTTCAGCCACGAGGCTCGTATCCCGCGCGGGAGCCTCGATCTGCTCGTGATCGACGAGGCGGGGCAGTTCTCGCTCGCCTCCACCATCGCGGTGTCGCTCGCGGCGCAGCGTCTCCTGCTGCTGGGCGACCCGCAGCAGCTGCCGCAGGTCAGTCAGGGTACGCACCCCGAACCCGTCGACACCTCGGCCCTGGGGTGGATCATCGACGGTGCCGAGGTGGTGCCGGACGAGTTCGGCTACTTCCTTGCGCGCACGCGCCGTATGCACCCCGCCGTCGCCGAGCCGGTCTCACGGCTGTCGTACGAGGGGCGTCTCGCCTCGCACCCCTCCACCGCTCTGCGCCGTCTCGACGGCGTCGACCCCGGCGTCCACCCTCGTCCCGTGCGGCACCGCGGCAACTCGACGTTCTCGAACGAAGAGGCCGCTGAGGTCGCGCGCCTGGTGTCCGAACTCGTGGGGCGCGAGTGGACGGGCGCCGAGGGGGGAGCGGGGGACTCCGCCGTCGTGCATGCTCCCCGGTCGCTGCGAGCCGACGACATCATCGTCATCACCCCCTACAACGCACAACAGGTCGCCGTCGAAGAGGCCCTGGCCGCCGCGGGCTTCGCCGACGTCCCGGTCGGGACGGTCGACCGTTTCCAGGGCAAAGAAGCGGTCGTCGCGATCCTGACCCTCGCCGCGTCGTCGGGCCGGGAGGCTCCGCGCGGCCTGGAGTTCCTGCTGCTGCGCAATCGCATCAACGTCGCGATCTCACGCGCGATGCAGGCCGCCTACGTGGTGTACTCGCCCGCTCTGCTCGACGATCTCCCGCGGACCCCCGAAGGGGTCGCGCGGCTCAGCGGGTTCGCTCGATTGGTGGGCGCTCAGGCCGTGCCGTAGAGACGGTCGCCGGCGTCACCGAGACCGGGCACGATGTAGCCCTTCTCGTTGAGGCGCTCGTCGACGGCGCCGAGCACGAGAGTGACGTCGTGGCCCTCGACCTGCTTCTCGATCGCCGCAACGCCCTCGGGCGCGCCCAGCAGGCAGATCGCGGTGACGTCCTGCGCGCCACGCGCGAACAGGAACTTGATGGCCGCGCCGAGCGAGCCGCCGGTGGCGAGCATCGGGTCGAGCACGAAGCACTGGCGGTCGCTGAGGTCGTCGGGCAGGCGCTCGGCGTAGGTCGTCGGCTCGAAGGTCTCTTCGTCGCGGACCATGCCGAGGAATCCGACCTCGGCGGTGGGCAGGAGCTTCACCATGCCCTCGAGCATGCCGAGGCCGGCGCGCAGGATGGGCACCACGATCGGCCGGGGCTCACTGATTCTCACACCCATCGTCTTGGTGACCGGGGTCTGGATCTCGATCGGGTCGACGCGCACGTTGCGGGTCGCCTCATACGCGAGGAGCGTCACGAGCTCCTCGGTGAGCTGGCGGAACACCGGCGACGACGTCTGCACGTCACGCAGCACCGTGAGCTTGTGGGTGATGAGCGGGTGGTCGGCGACGTGGACACGCATAGGCTCAAGGCTAACCGTTTCCCCCGCACCCCACCGCCGTCGATTCTCGGAGCTCCCGTGACGCCCACCGCCGCAGACCTCGCCGCGATGCGGCGGGCCTTCGAGCTCGCCGACGCCGCCGAAGTCGACGGCGACGTCCCGGTGGGAGCCGTCGTCGTCGACTCCACCGGCCGGATCATCGGCGAGGGTCGCAACCTCCGCGAGGCCACGGGCGACCCCACCGCGCACGCCGAGGTCGTGGCGCTGCGCGAGGCCGCCCGTAACCGAAGTTCGTGGCACCTGGCGGAGTGCACGCTCGTGGTCACCCTCGAGCCGTGCGTGATGTGCGCGGGGGCGATCCTGCAGGCGCGCGTCGAGCGCGTCGTCTTCGGGTCGTGGGATGCCAAGGCGGGAGCCGCGGGATCCATGTACGACGTCCTGCGCGATCGGCGTCTTCCCCACCGCGTCGAGGTGGTCGGCGGGGTCGACGAGGAGCGGGCCGCCGCACAGCTCCGGGCGTTCTTCGAGAACCGCCGCTGAGTGCTCAGCGCGGGAGGAGCGGCAGGACCTCGGCGCCGATCTGATCGGCGTGATCGACGTCGCGCAAGTCCATGAGCTGGAAGTAGACCCGCTCCGCGCCGAGGGCCCGCAGCCTTTCCACCTTCTCGGCGACCTGCTCGGGTGTGCCGACGATGTTCGTACCGTCGTCGAACTCCGCGCGCGTGCGGCCGATCGCCTGAGCGCGCCGCTCGATCGCGGCCTCGTCCGAGCCGACGATGGTCGGCAGCGCGACCGAGAGCTTCAGCGTCCGCGGGTCGCGGCCGATCGTCTCGCACGCGGCGCGGACGACGGCGAACTTTTCGGCCACGACGTCTTCCGCGACGAAGCCGATGTTGAACTCCGTGGCGTACTTCGCGGCGAGAGCGGGGGTGCGCTTCGGGCCGCCGCCGCCCACGATCACCGGCACCGGCGACTGCACCGGCTTCGGCAGCGCGGGCGCTTCGTCGAGCGCGTAGTGCTCTCCGCGGAACGAGAAGGTGTCGGCATCCGGAGTCGACCAGAGACCCGTGACGACCTCGAGCTGTTCTTCGAGCAGGTCGAAGCGCTTCGCCGGGAAGGGGATGCCATAGGCCGCGTGCTCGCGCTCGAACCAGCCCGTGCCGAGGCCCAGCTCGACGCGTCCGCCCGACATGGCGTCGACCTGTGCGACCTGGATCGCGAGGATCGCGGGGACGCGGTACGTCACCGACGACACGAGCGTGCCCAGGCGGATGCGAGAGGTCTCGCGCGCGAGGCCGGCGAGGGTCGTCCACGCGTCGGTGGGGCCCGGTCGGGGATCGCCCGGGCCCATGCGCAGGTAGTGGTCCGAGCGGAAGAAGCCGTCGAGGCCGTGCTGTTCCGCCGAGCGCGCGAAAGCGAGTTGATCGTCGTAGGAGAAGCCCTGCTGGGGCTCGGTGAACAGGCAGTACTCCACGGGGGCCTCCGGGGGACGGGCGAGTCGGGGACGGGTCAGTCGGCCGAGCGCAGGATGATCGCCTCGGTCGGCGGCGCCGGATCGGCGGGCCGACCGACGTAGCCGATGTGCGTCAGCAGCGCTCGGCGGAACTGCGCCGGGCGCTCGAGGTGCACGGAGTGTCCGGCCCCCTCGACGGGGACCTCGGTGACCTCGCCGCCCTTGTCCGCGTAGGCGGAGAGCACGTCGCGCGTCTGGGAGACCATCGGCTGTGCGGGGGCGACATCGGCGCCGGGCCAGTCGGGGACCACTCCGAGCGCGCCCAGGTGGTTGACGTCCGAGAACGAGGCGTCCGAGACGATCGCGTCGGCGGTGCCGTAGATCCACAGGATCGCGGGCTTGTCTTCGAGGTCGACGATGCCCGAGACGTCGAAGTACTTCGGCGCCAGCGCGTTGAGCACGCCGGTCGTGCCGGGGGCGAAGCCCGGCCAGGTCGAGGTGACGACCGAGTCGCCCGGGTAGTTGCCGGTGGCCGTGGAGGTCGACAGCATCGCTTCCACCCACACGTCCTCGTGCTCGCTCCGGTAGCCCGCGGCGACGTAGCCGGAGCGGAACACCGCGCGCGGCGAGGTCGGGGCCTCGTCGGTGGTGTCGTGGTCGATGAGTCGCTGGACGAAGTCGGGGTTCGCCGCCCCCGCACCGGCGCCGGCGTCCTCATCGTTCAGACGAGATCCGTCACGCCGCGTGCCGCCGAAGCCGTAGGGGGAGATGGGCGACTGCAGCGTGAGAGAGAGAACGGGGTGATCGAGCGCGTACTGCAGCACGACGGCCCCGCCCATCGACCAGCCGACGAGATGAGCGGAGGCGATGCCGAGGGCTTCGAGCGTCGCGTGGAGATCGTCGCTGAAGTCGCGGACGCCGCGGGTGGCGTCGATGGGGCTGTGCTCGGTGCGACCGAAGCCGCGCAGGTCGACGGCGACGACGCGCAGCTCGCTCGGCAGGTCCTGCATGATCTCCTGCCAGAGCAGCGAGGAGGCGACGTTGCCGTGCACGAAGACGACCGTGTGCTCGGGGGCGGTGGCGGGGTCGTCGCCGACGCGCTCGAGCACGTTCACCCCCAGCCGGTCGGTCTCGACCAGGCGCGCGGTGATGCCGTCGAAGAGAGTCATCGCTAGTCCTCCGTATCGCTCGCCGGTGCTCCGGCACACCGTTTCCCGACTCTAACGCGCGCCCCTCTCGGTCGCACTCAGACTCACCCCGCCGCGAGAGTCCGGTTCGTAGACTGGCTCGCATGACGGATGCCACGACCTCGCTGCCCCCGATCGCGATCCTCGGAGCCGGCTCCATGGGAGGCGCGATCCTCCGCGGCCTCGTCGCGGCCGGACTCACCGGGGGAGGGGTGACGGCGACCAACCGTTCGATCGCGAAGGCCGCCGAACTCGCCGACCTCGACGGGGTGACCAGCGTCGCCCTCGAGGCGAATCCGGCGGGAAACACCGACGCCGTCGCCGCCGCCGACATCGTGCTGGTGGGAGTCAAGCCCGCGATGGTGCCCGACCTGCTCGACGAGATCGCCCCGCATCTGCGCCCCGGCGCGATCGTGGTGAGCCTCGCCGCGGGCGTCACGCTCGACACGTTCGCCGCTCGTCTCGGCGAGGGCGTCGCCACCCTGCGCTCGATGCCGAACACCCCCTCGCTGGTCGGAAAGGGAGTCACCGGCCTCGCCGCCGGACCCGCGGCCTCCGCCGCCGACATCGCCGTCGTCCGGGCGCTCTTCGAGACCGTGGGCTCGGTCCTGGAGGTCCCCGAGTCGCAGATCGATGCCCTCTCGACCATCTCGGGCTCCGGTCCCGCCTACGTCTTCCTCCTCGTCGAGGACTTCACCCGGGCCGCCGTGCGGATGGGCTTCGACGACGACCAGGCGCGCCTGCTCGCGGAGCAGACCTTCATCGGGGCCGCAGCTCTCATGGCATCCGCCGATGTCGATCCCGCCGAGCTGCGTCGCCGCGTCACCAGCCCGAAGGGCACCACCGAGCGCGCCGTGGCCGTCCTGCAGGACGCCCGACTCGACGACGCCTTCACCACCGCCGCCGAAGCCGCCCTCGCCCGCGCGAAAGAACTGGCCGCCGGGAGCTGACCGTGCACCTGCGGTTCACCGGGACGATCTGGTACTGGCGCGGCCCCGCGCCGTTCCACTTCGTCTCGGTGCCCGAAGCCGAGGCCGCGATGATCGCCGAGATCGCCCCCGTCGTGACTTACGGGTGGGGGATGATCCCGGCATCCGTGACGATCGGCCGCACCACCGCGACCATCGCGCTCTGGCCGAAGGACGGCGGTTACGTCGTGCCGGTCAAGAAAGCACTTCAGGATGCCGAGGGGCTCGCCGTCGACGACGAGGTCGAGGTCGCGCTCGACATCGACGCCTGAGGCGGGCGCCGCGGCTCAGCGATCGAGCGAGGCGAACCGCTCGATGTCGGAGTTGGTCCCCGACACGATGATGAGGTCGTGGTTGGTGACGACCGTGTTGGCCTCGGCGTAGCGGAACGGCCGGCCGGGGCTCTTCACCCCCACCACGGTGACGTTGTACTTCGACCGCACGCCGGACTCGTTGAGGCCCACGCCGCGCACGAGCTTGGGCGGATACATCTTGGCGAGCACGAAATCGTCGTCGAAACGGATGAAGTCGAGCATCCGTCCACTGACCAGGTGGGCCACGCGCTCGCCGGCCTCGGCCTCGGGGTAGATGACGTGGTTGGCGCCGACGCGGGCGAGGATCTTGCCGTGCGACTGCGAGACGGCCTTGGCCCAGATCTGCGGCACCTTGAGGTCGACGAGGTTGGCGGTGATGAGCACCGACGCCTCGATCAGCGAGCCGACGGCGACCACAGCGACCTGGAAGTCCTGGGCGCCGATCTGCCGCAGGGCGTCGATGTTGCGCGCGTCGGCCTGGACGGCGTGCGTGACGCGCTCGGACCACTTCTGCACGAGCTCGAGGTTGCCATCGACGGCCAGGACCTCGCGGTCGAGTCGGTCGAGCTCGCCGGCGCAGGCGGCGCCGAAGCGGCCGAGTCCGATCACCAGGACGGGCGCGTCACTGCGGATGCGTTCAACCAACGATGGGCCTTTCCACGGGGAGCGCGTACAGCTGCGACCGGGACGACGCAGCCACTGCCGCAGCGAGTGTCACTGTACCAATGCGCCCCATGAACATCGTGGCCGCCATCACGTACTTCGCGGCTTCGGGGAGCTCGGCGGTGAGGCCCGTCGACAGGCCGACGGTGGCGAAAGCCGAGACGACATCGAACAGCACGTGCTCGATGGGGGCGTCGGTGATGCGGCTGATGGTGACCGTCGAGATCGCGACGATGGTCGCGCCCCACGCGACGACGGAGAGGGCGACCCGCTGCACGTCGCTCGGGATGCGGCGACCGAAGGCCTGCACCGAGGGGCGGCCCTTGGCCTCGGAGAACACCGCCAGCGCCAGCACGGCCAGGGTCGTGACCTTGATGCCGCCCGCGGTGGAAGCGGATCCGCCGCCGACGAACATGAGCATCGATCCCACGATCAGGGTGGCCCCGTTGAGGTCGCCGATGTTGATGACGCTGAACCCGCCGGAGCGTGTCATGGCCGAGAGGAAGAACGCCTGGAAGGTGGTGTCCCACGCATCCATGCTTCCGAATGTGAGGGGGTTGTCGTATTCCAGCAGCAGAATGACCCCGGCTCCGGCGAAGAACAACACGACGGTGGTGATGATGGTGAGCTTCGCGTGCAGGGACCACAGGCGGAAGCGCCAGTAGTGCCGCCACAGCGTGAAGATCACCGGAAAGCCGATCGAGCCGAGGAAGACCCCGGCCATGAGCACCGTGAGCAGGAAGTAGTCCTGAGCGAAGGGTGTGAGGCCGTCGGCGTTGGGCACAAAGCCCGTGTTCGTGAACGCCATCGCCGCGTAGTACGGCGCCTCCCAGAGCGCCACGAGCGGGCTGATCCCGCCGACGACGAGCGAGGGGTAGATGAGGACGGTGAGTCCCGCCTCGATCACGAGCGTGGACAGCGCCACGGTGCGCAGCAGCTGGCCGACCTCGCCGAGACGCACGGTCTGCCCCTCGTTCACCGGACCGCCGTGCACACGCAGGGGGTTGCTGTCGCCGGCGGCGATCAGCTTCGCGCGAAGCCCCAGGCGCTTGGAGATCACCAGCCCGAGGATCGAGGCGAGGGTCAGCACACCGAGGGCGCCGACGTTGACGCCGATGTAGGTGATGACGCGTCCGAGGGGGGAGAAGTCGGAGTACATGTTCAGCGTCGACAATCCGGTGACGCAGATCGTCGAGACGGCGGTGAAGAGCGCGTCGGCGAAGGGGAGGCGCACACCGGTCGCCGAGGCGGCGGGCAGAGAGAAGAGCGCCGTGAACAGGGCGATGAGCGTCACGAACACCAGCACCGCGAAACGCGCGGGGGACGCGGTCGTGAGATTGCGTAATCGGTCCCATGCCTCGAAGGCGATGCGACGCAGTCGCACGGCCAGTCGAGCCTCGTTCGGCGTCGCCGCCATGCGCCGCTCCCTTCGGTGCCCGAACCCGAATCATGGTACTCGGGCCGGGGCGCCGCTAATCTGATGCCATGGCGGACATCTTCGACGTGATCGCTGACGGAACGCGTCGCGACATCCTTCAGCTGCTCCTCGACCGGGCAACCGGTGGTGAACGGGGGACGAGCGTCTCGCAGATCGTCGCCGCTCTCGGTGTGAGTCAGCCGACCGTCTCCAAGCACCTGAAGGTGCTGCGCGAGGCGGAGCTCGTCTCCGTGCGCGAAGAGGGACAGCACCGCTACTACAGCCTCGCGGTCGCCCCTCTCGACGAGGTCGACGACTGGCTCGTCCCGTTCTTCTCCATCGATGACGACCACGAACCGGCCCTTCCCGATTCGGCGATGCACGCCGCCGAGGTCGTGGGCCGCGCCGCCGCGTCGGTGAAGCACTCCTTCTCGACCGCGTTCCGCAAGCTGCCGGGGCGATGAGCCCGCGGATGCCGCGGAATCCCGGCATCCGCTCATCACATTCGTCACAGTGGGCCCATAGGTTTACAGCCGTCCCAGCCAGACCCTAGAGTGTGCTCAGCATCAGGAGGGTGAGTTCACCCGGAACGAGGGGTGAACGATGGCCGAGTTGCCGGACGTGCGGTTCTTGACGGTCGCCGAGGTCGCGGAACTCATGCGCGTCTCGAAGATGACGGTCTACCGTCTCGTCCACGCGGGCGAGCTCCCGGCGGTGCGGTTCGGACGCAGCTACCGGGTGCCCGAATCGGCCGTCGCCGATGCCGTGCAACGACCGGTGTCCGACGTCGGCTAGACTGATCCGAGGCTTTTTTTCAACGCCTGCTGTTCCCGGGGGCCGAAATCGGCACCCAGACCCCGACTTAGTGAGGTTTTCCGTGGGTTCTGTCATCAAGAAGCGCCGTAAGCGCATGGCGAAGAAGAAGCACCGCAAGCTGCTTCGCAAGACTCGTCACCAGCGCCGCAACAAGAAGTAAAGCGGCCACCACACCGAGCGCCTGTCCGATTCGCGACGGGCGCTTCGTGTATCCGGTGCCGTTCGTCTCTCCGGAGGTAAGCATGCAGTCCATCTCGGTCCACGACCTGCACGCGGGGCGTGAACGCCCCCTGATCGACGTGCGCGAGGAGCACGAGTTCGCCGCGGGTCACGTTCCCGGCGCCGTGAATCTTCCGATGTCGACCATCGGCGAGCACCTCGAGGAACTCCCCGGAGAGCCGTTCGACGTGATCTGCCAGGCCGGCGGTCGCTCGGCGCGGGTCGTCGAAGCCCTCACGGCGCGCGGACACGATGCGACCAACGTCGAGGGTGGCACGGGCGAGTGGATCGCCTCGGGCTACGACGTCGAGTCCTGACCAGCGAGCGGACACGCGCGTCGCGCACCGGCTCTCGCCCTTCCCCCGCCTTCTAGGATGGTCAGGGTGACGACTCTCACGCTGATCGGAAAGCCCGACTGCCACCTCTGCGATGTGGCGGAGCAGATCGTCGAGACGGTCGTGGGTGAGCTCCCCGAGCGAGCCGCCGACCGCGTCACGATCGAGCAGGCCTCGATCGCCGACGATGCCGCCCTCTACGACAAGTGGTGGGAGAAAATCCCCGTCGTCCTCATCGACGGGGAGCTTCACGCGCACTGGCGCGTCTCGGCCGACCGTCTCCGCGCCGCCCTCCTCGCGGCAGACACCCAAGGAGCCTCCGCGTGAGCATCCGTCACATCGTCCTCTGGAAGCTCTCGGCGGACGACGCCGACACGCGTGCGCTGCACGCGGAGCAGATCGCTGAGCGCTTGTCGGCCCTCGACGGGGTCATCGACGAGATCCAGCACATCGAGGTGGGGCGCAACGTCGTCAACCCGCAGTCGAACTGGGACGTCGCTCTGGTCAGCGAGTTCGCCGACGTCGACGCGCTCGAGCGCTACCAGGTGCATCCCGCCCACCAGGAGGTCGCGGCCTTCGTGCGCTCCGTCGTGGCGGAGCGGTCTTCGGTCGACTACCCGTTCTGAGCGGGCTCGGCCCCGACGGGGGCTTTCTTTTGCCCGTTTGTGATAACGGTTCTCAATATCGATAAGCTCTCGATCGGTTCACCCGAGCCACTGATCGAGAAAGCTGTCCATGCCCCCACGCCTCCGTCGTCGACCGACGACTTCCCTGGCCGTTCTGCTGCTCTCAGCAGCGGTCGCATCCACCGCCTGCAGCGCCCCGCCGTCGGCATCCACCGGTTCCCCCGACGGTCGACGAATCCTCGTGTCGACCGCTCCGGGATGGGCCTCCGCCGCCCCCGAGGCGTCGCTCGACGCGCGCTTGACGGCGACCGTGCTGCTCACCGACTCGGCGACGGCCGCGGAGGCGAGTGCGGCGCGCTCGTGGCTCGAAACGGCCGGAATCGAGATCGTCCGAGACCGTGAGAGCATCCGCGCGCTCTCGGTGACCGGGCCGGCGTCGGCGTTCGCCTCGGCCTTCGACACCTCCTTCGGTGAGACGACCGTGGACGGTCGCGCGGCGTTCGCTCCCACCCGCGATCTGTCCGTTCCTCGCGAGGCCGGTGCCATCGAGTCCGTCGCCGGTCTCGTCGATACCGACGCGATGAGCCCCAGCACCGACGCCGCGCCCGTGCGCAGCGACGATTGCGCCGCGTACTGGGGGCAGACGCTCTCGTCGTCGTGGCCGTCGTCGGTCCAGGTCGAGCATCGCTCGAACGCGCTGTGCGGGTACGGGCCCACGCAACTGCGCGCGATCCACCAGCTCCCGGCGGATGCGCGCGGCGCGGGAGCGACCGTGGCGATCGTCGGAGTCTTCGACGATGACACGGTCGCCGCGAACACCGACGCGTACTTCGCGCGGGAGGGTCTGCCCGCTCTCCGGGAGGGGCAGTACACCCACCACGCTTCCGCGAACCCGGACGTCACCCGCTGCGGAGGTCCCTCGGCGTGGACCGTCGAGCAGCATCTCGACGTGCAGGCGGTGCGCGCGATGGCCCCTGACGCCGACATCGTCTACTGGGGGGCCGACGACTGCCTCGCCGCGACGCTCTATCTGCGCGTCCTCGACGCCGTCGAAGCCCCCGTCACCCCGAGTGTGATCTCGCTCTCGTTCGGCGGGCCCGAAGAGCTCGACACCGATGCCGACCGCACCCTGCTGAACCGCGTGCTGGTCGAAGCCGCGTCCCGCGGTGTGTCGGTCTTCGCCTCGAGCGGCAACGACGGCGACTACTCCCTCGCCGGCGACCACCACGACGAGACCGACGTGGCGACGCCGGCCTCCAGCCCGTACGTCACCGCGGTGGGCGGGGCCAGCATCGGCCTCGACGCCGACAATCGCATCGCCGTCGAATCCGGGTGGGAGGTGCAGACCCGCTTCGCCCAGAACGGTGGCATCATCCCGCCGGGCTTCCTCTACGGCGCCGGAGGCGGGGAGTCGGCCTTCTACCCGCGCCCCAGTTGGCAGAGCGAGCGCATCGCGCACGCGGGATCGGGGCGACTCGTCCCCGACGTCGCCTCGCTCGCCGATCCCAACACGGGCTTCACCGTCGCGGTGCCGCGTGACGGGGCACTGTCGTACGAGGCCCACGGCGGCACGAGCCTGGCAACGCCGATGGTCGCGAGCATGGTCGCGATCGCCAAGGCGCGCACCGGGGTGGAGGTCGGTCTTGCCGCGCCCTTCCTGTACGCCCTGGCCGGGTCGAGCGCGATTCGCGACGTCGTTCCCGCGTCAGCCGGCACGTGGTACCGCCGCGACGAGAGCACCGGTCAGCTGTGGCTCGAGACCCTCTACCTGTGGGACACCCGGCCCCAGTCCCTGCAGACCGCGGCCGGGTGGGACCCGGTCACCGGTGTCGGCATTCCGAACGGCGCCGACTTCCTCGATCGATTCGGAGCAGACCAGTGACCCCGCGACCCCGTACCCGGTTTCTCGCCGCCATCGTCGGTGCCCTCATCACGGCAGCCGCCGTCGCGGGCGCCGTCCCCGCGAACGGAGCGGTGTCGATCCCCTCGACCTCGGCCTCCGGCATCCAGATCCTCGATGCCGACGGCGGTGCGCTCCAGCAGCCCGCGCCCCTCAGCGAATGGACCAGCGGGGCGACCGTCGACAACTCCCTCTCGGAGGCCGGAGACGTGCTGAAGCTCAACACCACCCGCGCGACCGGGTTGACCGCCCGAGCGGCCTCTGACGGAGCGCAGACGAGAATCGACAGCGGCCTGTTCCAGCTGCGCGACCGCGTCCCTGTCGCCTTCACCGGTCTGCGTGCCAGCTGCGGGACCGACGGGAGCACGTCGGTGACCTTCGACACGCTGACGGTCGACGGCAAGGACGTCTTGAATCCGTCGAAGCTGTCGGCGGGATACACGGTCGCGTTGCCGACGTCCGCCACGTGGGGGGCGACGCGGCTGGTCGTCGCAGAACGCACCATCGACCGCGGTCGAGCCCAGGTGACGGCCCTGCGGATCGAGGCCGAAGCGGGGTGGTCGGAGATCTGGCGCGTGCGTCTCGGCGTGGTGGCGTGTGCTCCCGCGGCTTCTGCGTCGCCCGCCCTCGTCTCGGGCGTCACCGTCACAGCACCGAACGGGGCCGCGCTGATCCCGGGCGCTCCCCGCCTGGAGGCCGAAGGCTCGGTCGCCGCGCAGGCGGTGAGCGGATCGGCCCCGGCGTCGTCCGCTGCAGACGTCTCCGTCGCTCACGCGGCCGACGGGTCGAGCGCGGTGTCGGTGGGATCGTTCCGCCAGGTGCCGGATACATCCTCCGTCGGCGAGTACATGTGGTCGGCCCTGCGCGTCTACGGCCTGCGTCTTTCGGTGGACGGCGACGGCTCGTCGCGCGTGAGCTTCGCCGACACCGGATCCGCCGTCTTCGTCAACGGGATCTGGATCAACACGGGAACCGACCTCTACACGGGCCTGGATGCCACGGGCTCGCCGCGCGTGCGCGTGCACCTGAACGAGCGCGTCACGCAGAGGCGACGGCAGCGTACTGATCACCGCGTTGCGCTACGAGGACCTCACGGGCGCCTACCCCGCGGTCAGCCTCGGCGTCGTGCGGTGGTCTCCCGCGGCGGCCGCGCCGACGCCCACCCCCGAGCCGTCGACGACCAGCGCGCCACCGCTCCCTCCGCGTTACGCCTTCGCCGTCGACGCCGTGGGCCCCTCGGCCATCGCACCTGCTTTCGTGTCCGCACCCGGGGAGACGAAGGCCGCGCACGCCGCTTCAGCCGACGCCGATGCGCAGACGGTCACCGACGGTTTCGCCGGCCAGATCAGCGTGCGGGGGATCGAGACAGCCAGCTCCGCCGGGGCGGCTTCGGTGGGGGTGGACGACCTCGTCCTGTACCCCGGGACGGCGATGGAGGTGTCGCTGCGGGACCTGCGCCTGCAGGTCACGTCGACCGGTACGACGCTGACCACCGGTGGCGGTACGGTCGCCGGGCAGACGATTCCTGCGGGGGCGGTGCCGGCGGGGACCCGCTTCGCCGTGGCGGGGCGGACGGCGGTCGTCACGCTGAACGCGCAGGCGGTCGACGGACAGGCGCAGACCGCTGTGGCGCTCCAAGTGGATGACCGTCGCGGCCTCGGCGCGCTCGTGCGCGTCGGCGTCGTCGCGGCCGACGCTCCGCAGAACTCGTCGGATCCGGGATCCGGGAGCCAGCCGGCACCGCAGCCTCGACCCTCGGACGGCTCGTCCCCCGAGCAATTGACGCCCGGCCCGATCGGCAAGGACGACGTGCGCGCCCCCGGCGGTGTCGCGGCATCGACGTCGGGAGCGTTGGCGAAGACCGGTGCGGATGTCTCGGCCGTTCCCGGGCTGATCGTCGCGGGGGCGTTCGCGGCCGTCGGTGGCGCGGTCCTGATCGTGTTCACCCGACGCCGTCGCCAGGGACGCCGCTGAGGGGAGGGGGCTCCGGTAGCGCACCGGAGCCCCCTTCTCGGTCAGCCGATCGGGCGAACGGTCGCCGGCACGATCGCGAGCGCGAGGCGTACCGCGTCCCGGTCCTCGAGTCGTCGTCCCGGAGCGTGCTCGACGACGACGCGGCTTCCATCGCTGGTGAGAACCGTCGAACGGCGGACGCTGCCGAGGAAGGTCGAGTCCTCGACCACTCCATCGACCCCGGGCGAATCCGCTCCGACCAGCAGGACGTTCTCGGGGCGCACGACGACCTCACAGTGACCGTCGTGCGCGGACTCCGCGAGCGGGAGCTCCTGGCCCCACACCTCGACGGTCAGACCTTCGACGATCCCCGGGACCGCGCTCACCGGTCCGAGGACCTCGGCTACCGCGGCATCCGCGATGCGCGCATAGACCTCGTCGGGACCGCCCGCGGCCGCGATGCGACCCCGGTCCATGACGACGAGGTGGTCAGCGACGGCCGCGGCCTCGGCGGTGTCTCGCGTCGCCCAGAGGGTCGTGACACCTCGGTCGCGGAGCTCGCGGACCAGCCGGTCCCGCATCTCGGCGCGCGCGGTCGTGTGCAGCGCCGCGAGCGCATCGTCGAGGAGGAGGGCCCGGGGCCGCCCGGCCAGCGTGCGCGCCAGCGCCCAGCGTTGCCGATCACCGAGCGAGAGGCGGTGCACGCTCTTGTCGGCGGAGCCGAGGCCCAGGAGGTCGAGGAGCCGATCGGTCTCTTTCTCGGGGTCGTCATCGCCGGCGTGCCGAGCCGCTGCGACGACCGCCGCGCGGACGCGTCCGAACCGCGCGACGGGCGTGCGGTCGCGAACCTCCGGGATGCGCCGCGCTGCAGCCCCCGAGCGTCCCTCGACCGTCACCGTGCCGGCATCCGGTCGTTGCGTGCCGCTCACGACGCGCAGCAGGGTCGAGGCACCGCAGCCCGACGGCCCGACGACGGCGACGATCGTGCCGGGGGCGACATCGAGATCGATGCCGCGGAGGACCGGTACTCCGGCGCGTTCGCGGTGCACGCCCCGGAGCGAGATGGACCACCCCGAGCCCGGCGACTCCCCGACGGGTGTCGGATCCACGGGGGTGACGGCGACCATTTGCTCACGCTAAAGAGAGCGCATGACGCACGAACGCCCGGGGGGTGAACCCCGGGCGTCGTCCACTCGAACCTTTACGGAGCGAGGCGGGTGG
Organism: Microbacterium sp. SORGH_AS_0421; assembly: GCF_030818635.1. Classification (NCBI taxonomy): domain Bacteria; kingdom Bacillati; phylum Actinomycetota; class Actinomycetes; order Micrococcales; family Microbacteriaceae; genus Microbacterium; species Microbacterium sp. SORGH_AS_0421. The sequence goes on along the minus strand of NZ_JAUTAO010000001.1, from coordinate 441,886 downwards.
GTCCGCGGAAGAGGAACGTGACCTCGCGGATCGACGACTCGCCGAGCATCAGCATCAGGATGCGCGCGAGGCCCATGCCGAAGCCACCGTGCGGCGGGGCGCCGAAGCGGAAGAAGTCGAGGTAGAAGTCTAGGTGCTCGGGGTCGAGACCCTTCTCTTTCGCCTGCTCGATCAGCACGTCGACGCGGTGCTCGCGCTGGGCGCCGGTCGTGATCTCGACGCCGTTGAACAGCAGGTCGTACGACTTGGTGAGACCGGTCTCTTCGTCGCGCATGTGGTAGAAGGCGCGGATCTCGGGGTGGTAGTCGGTGATGAACACGAACGGGTGGCCGAAGGTCTCGCGCACGTGCGCGGCGATCTGCCGCTCGCCCTCGGGGTCGAGGTCGCCGTCGGTGCGGGGGATGTCGTAGCCGCGGGCGGCGACGATCTCGCGGGCCTCTGCCAGCGGGATGCGCGGGAACGGCACGGCGGGCACCTCGACCTCGACGCCGAACAGCTCGCGGATCTCGTCGCCGTGCTTGTCGGCCACGGCCTGGAACGCCGTGTGCAGGAGCTCCTCCTGCATCCGGGCGACGTCCTCGTGGGAGTCGATCCAGCTGATCTCGGCGTCGATGGAGGTGAACTCGGTCGCGTGACGGCTGGTGAACGAGGGGTCGGCGCGGAAGGCGGGCGCGATCTCGAAGATCTTGCCGAAGCCGGCGACCTGGGCCATCTGCTTGAAGAACTGCGGGCTCTGCGCGAGGTAGGCCGTCTTGTCCTCGAAGTAGGGCACCTCGAACAGCTCGGCGTTGGACTCCGAGGGGGATGCCATGAGCTTGGGGGAGTGCACCTCGATGTAGTCGCGCTCCACCCAGTACGTGCGCATGGCGTGCTCGAGGGTCGTCTGCACGCGGAAGATGAGGTTGTTGCGGCGCTGACGCAGGTCGATGAAGCGCCAGTCCATGCGCTTGTCGGGGCTGCTGTCGGCGGCGATCGGGGTCTCGGGGTTCGCGGCGGCCGCGATCTCGAGCTCGCCGACCTTGATCTCGACGCCGCCGAGCTTGACGCGCTCGTCGTGCTTGAGCTCGCCACGCACGGTCAGGAACGTGCCGGTCGCGAGGGCCCCGATCGTCTCGGTCAAGGCGAGGGCGGCGGCATCCTGCTCCGTCTCTTCGGAGGGACGCGTCGCCGGGTTGACCAACTGCACGGCGCCGGTCTCGTCGCGCAGGACGACGAACTGCACCTTCTTCTGGTCGCGCACGGTTTCGACCCATCCCGACACCTCGACGGGGCCGGCGGGGAGGGATTTCAGCTGGTTGACCAGGACGCGTTCGCTCACGATCGACCAGTCTACGTGCGTGGTCCTCACCCGACCCGGCGCAAACCTACGATGGGGGCGTGACCTTCTCGATGCCGCCCGAGTCGTTCCGTACGCTTCGGCCGGAACCGGCGGCGCGCACCTCACGCGGGTGGGACGTCGCCCTCACAATCGTGCTGCTCGTGCTGCTGCCGCTTCTGGCGCTCGCCGCCTCGTACGCCGGGGTGCTCCTGGCGTTCGCGTCCGACGCCTGCGGCTCGACGACCTGCAACACCGGGCTGATGAACATCGGCTTCTGGACGGCGGTCATCTCGCCCTGGGTCGTCCTCGTGATCGGCGTGATCGTCGCGATCGTGCGACTCGTTCGTCGTCGCCTCGCGTTCTGGGTGCCGCTGGTCACCGTCGTCGCCGTCGTCGCGGTCTGGTTCGTCGCCGCAGCCCTCGTGGGCGCCGGGGTCTCGGCATCCTGATCCGCTCGGGGGCAACCCCCAGGTAGGGCGGGCACACGCGACCTACCCTGGGAGCGGGCGTCCGCACCGGGCGGCCGATCACCGAGCGCGAAGGCACCCGATGACCGACACCACCCTCTCTCTCGCCCCGATGCGGTCGACTTCCGGCTCCGGGGGCGAACAGTCCTGGCTGACGTCGCTCGCGGACTGGACCGTCTCGCTCATGGAGATCATCGGCCCCGTCGGCGCCGGTGTCGCCATCGCCCTCGAGAACCTCTTCCCCCCGCTGCCCAGCGAGGTCGTGCTGCCGATGGCGGGGCTCACCGCCAGCCGCGGCTCCTTCACGCTGTTCGAGGCGCTGCTGTGGACGACGGTCGGCTCGGTCGTCGGCGCGTTCATGCTCTACGGCCTGGGTCGCTGGCTCGGCGCGGCGCGACTGCGCGCGTTCGCCGCGAAGATGCCGCTCCTGCACCCCGAAGACGTCGACCGCACGATCGCGTGGTTCGAGCGGCACGGGGGCAAGGCGGTGTTCTTCGGGCGGATGATTCCGATCTTCCGCAGCCTCATCTCGATCCCCGCCGGGGTGGCGAAGATGCCGCTGTGGCGCTTCGGCCTGCTCACCGGTGCGGGCAGCCTCATCTGGAACACGATCTTCGTGCTCTCGGGTTTCCTGCTGGGCGAGAACTGGCACATCGTCGAGGAGTACGCCTCGATCCTTCAGTACGTGGTCATCGCCGCCGTCGCGATCGGCGTCGCGTGGTTCGTCTTCTCGCGCGTGCGCTCGCTGCTCGCCTCGCAGCGCGCGGGCGACCGCGACGAGGCCGCATCCGCCCGACGCGACGCCTGAGGGGCTGACCACGGGGTATCTCCACGTCGAAGCAACCGGCATCCGGACTCAGTCAGACCACAGAACCCGCCCGTAGACTGGCGACGTGCCCGCCGACCGCCTTCATCTCGTGCGCCACGGAGAGGTCCACAACCCCCGTCGCGTGCTCTACGGTCGGCTTCCCGGATTCGGTCTGAGCGTCGACGGACGCCGGATGGCGCGCCAGGCGGCCGAGTACGTAAGGGGCCTCGAACGCCCGGTCGACGCTCTCGTGGTCTCGCCGCTCCAGCGCACGCGGGAGTCGGCCGAGCCCTTCGAGGAGCTGTTCGGCATCGAGCCCTACATCGACGACCGGGTCATCGAGCCGACCAATGTCTTCGAGGGCCGGCGCATGAAACAGGCCCTGGCGAATCCGCTCAACTGGCGGCACCTGAGCCGCCCGGCCGTTCCCAGCTGGGGCGAGCCGTACGAGCGCATCGTGGCTCGCATGACAGACGCGATGACCGACGCGTGGAACCGCGTTCCCTCGGGCGACGTCGTCGTCGTGTCGCACCAACTCCCCATCTGGGTGACGCACCTCGCCCTGTCCCACCAACCCACCCGCCACGACCCCCGCAAGCGCCGCTGCGCGCTGTCGAGCGTGACGAGCTTCGAGCGGCGAGACGGCGCTGACGGCTCGCCGCGCTGGGTCGAGGTGGCGTACGCCGAGCCGGCGAGCACCGCCGGAGCCGTCGACGTAGGAGCCGTCTGATGCGCAGAATCCTCACCGCCGCGGCGTCGATCGCCGCTGCGGCCGCCCTCGTCGTGGGTCTGTCCGCGTGCTCGGAAGACCCGCTCGCCGCGCAGTACCGCGAGGGCGACAACAAGGGCTACATCGCGGCCAACGGCTTCCAGACCGATGAGATTGCTCCGGAGAACCGCACGGAGCCCGTGGAGTTCGCCGGCACCCTCGACAACGGCTCCGCCGTCTCGAGCGCCGACTTCGCCGGCAAGGTGCTCGTCGTCAACTTCTGGTACGCCACGTGCGGTCCGTGCATCATCGAGGCCCCGCGCCTCGAGCAGGCCTACCAGAGCTTCCAGGGGCAGGACGTGGCTTTCCTCGGCATCAACACCTACGACCAGCCGGCCACCGCCCTGTCGTTCGCGCGCGACCACGGGGTGTCGTACTCCAGCGCCATGGCCGTCGGCGACGCCCAGCTCAAGCTCGCGTTCACCGGTGCGACGCCGCTGAACGCCACTCCCACGACCCTCGTGCTCGACAAGCAGGGTCGTGTCGCCGCCCGCATCGTCGGCGAGCTGCCCGAGGCCTCGATCCTCGAGTCGATCGTGCGCACGCTGGTCGCGGAGAACGCGTGAACCCGGGCGCCCTCGTCTTCGACGGGGCGCTGTGGATCGCCGTTCCCATCGCCCTCGCCGCCGGCCTCATCTCGTTCCTCTCGCCCTGCGTCCTGCCGCTCGTGCCGGGCTACCTCGGCTATATCGGCGGTGCCGTCGCACCGCGCGGGGGTTCGGCATCCGCCTCCGGAAAAGGCCGCCTGCTCGGCGGGACCCTCCTGTTCATCGCCGGGTTCACCCTGGTGTTCATGGCGATCAACGTCCTCGGCGGAGCGCTCGGCCGCTTCTTCATCGAGTACGCCGACCTCATCACCCGCGTCATGGGCGTCGTCATCATCATCATGGGACTGGTCTTCATCGGTCTCTTCGGCCTCGCGCAGCGCTCGGTACGGATGCAGTCCCGTGGCAACCTCGGCCTCATCGGTGCCCCGCTGCTGGGCATCGCCCTCGGCATCGGCTGGACGCCCTGCATCGGCCCGACGCTCACGGCGATCCTGTCGGTGTCGTACAACCTGGGAGACCCCGGCCGAGCCGCGCTCCTGGGGCTGGCGTATTCGCTGGGTCTCGGCATCCCTTTCGTGCTCCTCGCCCTCGGATTCGGGTGGGCGACCAAGTCGGTGGCGTTCGTGCGCACGCACATCCGCGTGGTGAACCTCATCGGCGGAGCACTGCTGATCGTGCTCGGCCTGCTCATGGTGACCGGGTTCTGGGGCCAGTGGATGTCGACCCTGCAGGGGGTGATCGGCAATGTCCAGCTCCCGCTCTGATCGTTCCGACCGAGGTAACACCGTGACCGACCCGCTGCGCCCCTCCGACCACGCCGACTCGACGGCCGACGAGGTCACCCAGCCGCGCCTCGGGGTCGTCGGGTGGCTGCGCTGGGGGTGGCGTCAGCTGACGTCGATGCGCACCGCCCTCGTGCTGCTGCTGCTGCTCGCGATCGCGGCCGTTCCGGGCTCCCTCGTGCCGCAGCGCACCGCCGACCCCAACGGCGTCACGCAGTACTTCACCGACAACTCCGACCTCGCGCCGGTGCTCGACAAACTGAGCCTGTTCGACGTGTACAGCTCACCGTGGTTCTCGGCCATCTACCTGCTGCTGTTCATCTCGCTCATCGGGTGCGTGCTGCCGCGCACCAAGCACCACTGGAAGGCCCTGCGCTCGCAGCCTCCCCGCACCCCCGCTCGCCTCTCGCGGCTGGACGACCACCGCACCCGCACGCTCGAGGTGGAGGGCGACGCGGATGCCGCGGCCGCGGCCGCCGTGGACAGCGCCGCGACCCAGCTCCGCAAGAGCGGTTACCGCGTGGCCCGCTACGACTCGCGGGGCAGTTTCTCGGTGTCGGCGGAGCGCGGTTACCTGCGCGAGACCGGAAATCTGCTGTTCCACGGCGCACTCGTGGGCGTGCTGATCGCCGTGGGCGTCGGCGGCGGCTTCACCTACACCGGCCAGCGCGTGCTCGTGGAAGGGCAGGCGTTCAGCAACAGCCTGCTCGACTACTCCTCCTTCAATCCCGGTCGCTTCGTCGGCGGCGACACCCTCACGCCGTACTCGATGACCCTCGACAAGTTCGACGTCACCTACGTTCCGCCCGGGCAGCCCGGTTCGGGGCAGGCCGGCAACTTCGTCGCGCACGTGACGACCCAGGCTCCCGGCGGCGACGCACAAGACGGCGAAGTGCGGGTCAACCACCCCCTCGACGTGCAGGGCGATCGCGTGTACCTCCTCGGCAACGGCTATGCCCCGACCGTCACCATCCACAACGCCCAGGGCGAAGAGGTGTTCCACGACTCGGTCGCCTTCCTGCCCCAGGATGCCAACATGACCTCGCTCGGCGTGATCAAGGTGGCCGACGGGCTCCCGCAGCAGCTCGGTCTGCTCGGCTTCTTCTACCCGACGATGGACGTGCTGGATTCGGGGGCCCTGACCTCGACGTACGGTGCGCTAGAGTACCCGACGCTCACGTTGCGCGTGTACGAGGGTGACCTCGGCATCGACGACGGCACGCCCCGGTCGGTGTATACGCTCGACCCCTCCGGCATGACCCAGATCGCCGGCGGCGACAGCGGTAACCCGGCGATCCAGCTCATGCCGGGCCAGACCGAGGACCTTCCCAACGGCCTCGGCACGATCACCTTCGAGAACGAGGCTCCGGCGGGAGCCGTGGGCTACGAGCAGTCGGTGAAACGCTTCGCCTCGCTGTCGATCCACCGCGATCTCGCCGGCCCCTGGGTGCTGGGCTTCGCGCTGCTGGCCCTGTTCGGTCTGCTCGCCGCACTCTTCGTGCCGCGCCGACGCATGTGGGTCAAGGCGACCCCGCGCGACGGCGTCGTCGAGATCGAGTACGCCGGCCTCGCCCGCGGTGAAGACCCGACCCTCGCGGCCGCCGTCGACCAGCTCGCCGACAAGCACGGTGCGACCCTTCCCACCCAGAGCCACCCCGACACCGGAAAAGTAGACTGACACCATGCCCGGAACCGACCCGCTTCTCCTCGACGAGATCTCCCTCCTCCTGGTGTGGACGGCGGTCGCCATCTACGTGCTGGCGTTCTTCGCCTACGCCATCGACCTCGCGCGTCGCTCCGACCTCGCGCTGAAGGCGAAAGACGAGGTGGTCGCGCGCGAGCTCGTCACCGCGGGCGGCGGGGGAGTGATCTCCTCCGGCTCCGGGTCAACGGCATCCGGGACCTCCTCCGGCCAGCCCCGGTACCTCTGGGCTCGCCTCGGAACCGTGCTCACGGCGCTCGGCTTCGTGTTCCACCTCGTCGCGACGGTGTTGCGCGGTGTCGCCGCCGGACGCGTGCCGTGGTCGAACATGTACGAGTTCGCCCTGACCGGTCTGCTGCTGATCATCGCGGTGTACCTCACTGTGCTGACCCGGTACGACCTGCGATTCCTGGGGTCGCTCATGACCGGCCTCGCGGTGCTGCTGCTGGGCGGGGCGACCCTCGCCTTCCACGTCGAGGTCGTGCCTCTGGCCGACCCGCTCAAGTCGGTCTGGCTCGTCGTGCACGTGTTCGTCGCGAGCTTGGCGACGGCGTTGTTCGCTCTGGCGTTCGGCTTGTCGGTCGTCCAGCTCATCCAGACGCGGCGTGAGCGCAAGCTCGCGGAAGCCCCCGCCGATGCCGAGACGAAGCGCAGCTTCCTGCGTACGGTTCCGAACGCCGATGCGCTCGAGTCGCTCGCCTACCGTTTCGCGATCGTCGGGTTCATCTTCTGGACCTTCACCCTGATCGCCGGCTCCATCTGGGCCAATGACGCGTGGGGCCGGTTCTGGGGCTTCGACACGAAGGAAGTCTGGACCTTCGTCATCTGGGTGCTGTACGCCGGATACATCCACGCCCGCGCCACCCGCGGGTGGCGCGGCACCCGCTCGGCCTGGCTGTCGATCATCGGTTTCACCGCGGTGCTGTTCAACTTCACGATCGTCAACGTCTTCTTCAAGGGCCTGCACGCCTACAGCGGCCTGACGACCTGACGCGGGCGCGCGCGCCGCGCGGGCGCGCCCGCCGTGCCCGTCCCCCTGTTGAGTGTCCAAAACACAAGGACGATTTTCGAATCCGTCCGGGTGTTCTGGACACTCAACGTGCGTTTGGGCGGCTGCACGCACCATGTGGGCGGCGGGTGATCATGAGGGCGCGACGGCGCCCGACCAGCCCCGCGACATCAGAGCTCGTCGCGTCGGGTCGACGACACGGGCGTAGGGTTCGCGAAGGTGGTGGTCGAGCACGCGGATGAGGATCCAGCCCTGTCCGGCGATGGCCGGCCACCGGTCGGCATCCCGTCGGAACTGCGTCAGGTCGGCATGCTGACGCCCGTCATACTCCACCGCGACACGGTAGGCGGGGTAGGCCATGTCGAGGCGGGCGACGAAGCCCCCCGCTGCGTCGCGGAGCACCCAGTTCAGCTCGGGCTCCGGCAGGCCCGCGCGCACGATCACAAGACGGACGGCTGATTCGCGAGGTGACTCGGCTCCCGCACGAAGGAACGGTACTGCCGCTGCCAGCGCCTTCGCACCCCGGCGGCGCGGGCGCTCGGCGGCCTCGACCAGGTCTGCGTGATCAGCGAGACCGGCCGTCAGGAGCGCATCGCCCGCGGCGACGAGGTGGTCCTCCCCGAGGGAAGGGGCGAGTTGCGCCCACGTCTCGGCGGGGTTCCCGACGGGAAGGCCGTGGCGCAGCGTCAGGAGGTCGGGCGACATTTCGAGTCGGTGCCCGATGATGCCTCGCGTGCGGGGCTCCCGCCCGGGCGCGATCGCCGATACGTGCAGGTGTTCCGGCGCGGGGCCGGGCAGCGGCACGCCCCACAGCAGCGCCGCGGTTTGATGGCTGAAGAACTGCGCCCCGGTGAGCCTGGGCTCGTAAGCGCGGCATCGGTCGACGGTGGTGGCGAGATCCATCGAGGTGCGCGTCCCATGGAACGGTGCGCTGAGGTCCATCGCCGTCAGCCGATCGGGCGGAACCCCGAGCCGTTTAGCCTCGCGCACGGTGAAGGACGTCCCGAGTTCTACGGGGAGTGGTCGGCGTCGCACGCACCCACTTCAGCGCGTGGCGGCGTGGGCCCGCGTGCCTCACGGGCCCGATTGTGGACGGTTCCAAGAACGCGGGTGCCGGGGAGGAGTCGCCACGCGCGGCCGTCGACGCTCATGCCCGCCTGTTGAGTGTCCAAAACACCCGGACGGTTTCGAAATTCGTCCGGGTGTTTTGGACACTCAACAGGCGGGAGCGGGAGCGGGAGCGGGGGCGCGACCCGGGCCGGTCAGCCCGCGGTCGCGACCGCGGTCCGCGCCGACACCGTGCGGCGACGCACCACCACCAGCGTCGTCACCACCAGCGCCAGCACCGCCCAGACCACCAGACCCGCGGCTCCCGCTCCCACGCCGCCGACGGCCGAGAGGGCGCCGAGCATCGCGTTGTAGGCGGGGGAGGTCGGCAACAGCGTGGCGAAGGCCGCGAGCACCGGCGGCACCGTCGAGACGATGCTGGTCGCCAGAGCCAGCGCTCCGACGATCGCCGCGACCCAGCGCCCCGCGCCACCGAACAGCGCGACCAGCGCCTGGTTGACGGCCGCGAAGGTCACGCCGGCGACGATGCAGATCATCGCGAACCGGGCCCAGTCGCCCCAGTCGTAGTCCGAGGCGACCTGCACCACGCCCGCGACCAGCAGTCCCTGCACGGCTCCGACGATCGCGGCGGGGGTGAAGCCGCGCAGCGCGACGAGCGCCGAGGGGCGACGGCTGGTGAGGGCGCGGGCCGAGACCGCCTGGAACACCACGAACGAGGCGAGAGCGCCGAACCACAGCACGGCCATCGCCAGCAGCGGCACCGCCGCGACACCGAACAGCGAGTTGCTGCTTCCCGTCGCCGAGACGGGGTCGGCGACGACGTCGGCGAGGTTCGTGGCCTGGGCGTCGGTGTAGGTGGGCAGCTTCGACACCGCGGCGTCCAGACCGTCGGCGAGCGACGTCGTGCCCGTCGCGACCTGGTTGACGCCGTCCGCGAGCTGGGCGGCTCCGGTCTGTGCGTCGGAGGCTCCGGATGCCACCTGCCCGGCGCCCGAGGCCAGGGCCGAGGCTCCCGTGCCGAACTGGCGGGCGCCGTCGGCGAGCTTCGTGGCTCCGCCGGCGATGCCGTCCGTGCCGCCGGCGATGGTGGTGATGCCCTTCGCGGCGTCGTAGCCGCCGTCGGCGAGCTTCTGGTTCGCCTCGGCGAGGGCGCTGAAACCGGCGGGGAGTTTGGAGGCCCCCGCCGAGAGGTCGCCGATCTGCGTCACCGCCTGTTTCGCCTTCGGCAGGGCCGCGTTGGCGTTGTCGGATGCCGTGCGCAGAGCCGCGCACTGCTCGGGGGTGCCGGTGCAGTCGTCGGCCGCTTTCTGGAGGGCGGCCGCGGCGTCGGTGAGAGCGGAGCTGATCTGCGGCGCCGCGTTCGCCAGCTGTTGCGCGTTCTGGGCGAAGCTCGGCGGGATCTGCGCGGCGAGGGCGCCGATCTGCTTCGCCAGTTCGGCGTTGCCGTCGGCGAGCTTCGTGACCCCTGCCGCCGCCGAGCGCGTTCCCCCGGCCAGTGCTTCCGCGCCGCTCGAGAGCTGGTCTGCGCCGCTGGCGAGAGGACCGGCTCCCGCGGCGAGCTTCGCGGCGCCGTCGGACAGACCGGTTGCGCCGGTGGAGAGCTGCCCCAGCCCGTCGCGGAGGCTCCCGGCGCCGTCGGCCGCTCGAGAGGCCCCGTCGGCGAGCTGGTGGGCGCCGCTCGCGGCCGTGCCGAGCTGGTCGCTCAGGGTGGTGAACCCGAGGAAGACGTTCTTCAGGTACTGCGACGACAGCGTGCTGCCGTAGACGTCGGAGGCGGTGGATGCCAGCGCCCCGGTGATCGCGCCGTCGACGACGCGCGCGTTGGGTGCCGTCTGCACACCGATCGTGGCCTTCTCGGGCGTCTCGCCCGGTCGGGTGGAGAGCGAGGCGGCCGTGAAGTTCTCGGGGATCGTGACGACGGCGGTGTACGTGCCGTCCTTCAGGCCGGCCGCGGCGTCTTCGTCGTTCGAGATGACCCAGTCGATGTTGCTCGGCTGGTCATCGGCTCCCTTGACGAGGCCACCGGTCAGCTGTCGCCCGAGAGGGACGAGCTGACCGTTGAGTTCCACGGCCTTGTCGTCGTTGACGATCGCGGCCGTGATGTTCTCGAGGCGGTCGGTGGGCTTGTACAGCGCGCCGACGAGGATGCCGCCGATGACGGCGGGCAGCAGCAGCACACCGATGAGCGTGAGCCAGGTGACGGGGCGGCGCGAACGGGAGCGCTCGACGGGGAGAGTCATGCGAACACCTCGGAGAGATCGGCGAAGGTTTCGGGTTCGGAGCGGTGGCGACGCGGGGTCGGCAGGGCGAGGGTCGTGACGTCGGGGCGCTGCGCTTGGGCGAGCAGGGCGAGAGCCGGGCGTTCGTCGCGGGCCGACACGATGAGCGTGAAGGGCGACGAGGCGTCGTCGCTGCGCTCGCGCGCAGCGGTTGCGGCTCGGCGAAGCACCTGGGCCACGTCTTCCCGGGCATCGTCGTCGAGGCGGTCGATGTCCGACACCAGCACGACCCGCGTGCCGCGGGAGGCGGCTCGGGCGATGTCGGCCGCGGCTTCGGTGGGGTCGTCCAGCAGGGCGACGCCGACGCGCGAGCGCACGGCCCCGGCGCGCTCGGGTACGAGGAGCCCGTCGACGCGCAGGCGTCCATCGATCTGCGACAGCCGTCCCGACAGGGCGAGCAGCAGGGCTCGCGTCGTGCGGGTCTCACCGGTCACGAGCAGGGTTTCGCCGTAGGGCAGTCGCAGCGACACGTCCGAGAAGACCGGCTCCTCGGCATCCGTGGATCCGACCGTGCGCAGGTCGTCGGCGGCGATCGCGATCGAGGGCTCGCTCGGCCAGTCGGCCAGGCGCACCTCGCGTTCGACCGCTTCGCCTTCGACGTCGAGCTTCGGCAGCAACCGGTCGAGCCAGCGGGGCATCCACCACGCTTTCGCGCCCAGCAGCGCGAGGATCGCCGGCACCAGTGTCATGCGTACCAGGAATGCGTCGACCGCGACGCCCACGGCCAGGCCCAGGGCGATCGGCTTGAGGCTCGAGTCCCCCTCGGGTACGAAGGCGACGAAGACGGCGAACATGATGACGGCGGCGGCGACGACCACGCGGGCGGATGCCGAGAACCCGCTGCGGACGGCTCCGAGGGCGACCTCGCGCGGCGTGCGGCCTTCGCGATCGGCGTGCACGTAGTCCTCGCGCATGCGCGAGACGAGGAACACCTGGTAGTCCATCGCGAGCCCGAACAGCACGCCCATGACGACGATGGGCATGAAGCTGATAATCGGTCCGACCTTGGCCACGTGCAGAGCGTCGGCGAACCAGCCCCACTCGAACACCGCCGCCACGACGCCGAACGACGCGGCGACGGACAGCAGATAGCCGCCGGCGGCCGTCAGCGGCACCCAGACCGAGCGGAACACGATCATCAGCAGCACGAGCGACAGCCCCACCACGAACAGACCGAAAGGCAGCAGGGCGGCGCCCAGCTGGTCGGAGATGTCGATCGTGACGGCGGTGTAGCCGGTGACGAGCAGGTGCACGCCGAACTGGTCGTACAAGCGCGGTTCGGCGGCGCGGAGCTCGCGCACGAGGTCGGCGGTGCGCGGGTCGTCGGGGGCCGTCTCGGGCACGATCTGCACGATGCCGGTGTCGGCCGTCGCGTTGGGGGTGGCCAGGGCCACCTTGGCGACCCCCGGGATCTTCGCGATCTCGTCACCGATGCTCGTCATGAGATTCAGCGGGTCGTTCGAGGTGACGATCGTGCCGGTCATGATGAGCGGGCCGTTGGCGCCGGGGCCGAAGTACTCGTCGGTCAGCTCGTACGCCACGCGCGCCTCGTCGCCCTGGGGTAGTTGACCGGCGTTGGGCAGGGTGAGGGCGAGCGAGGCCGCGGGGATCGCGGTCACACCGAGCAGGCCGATCACCGCGACGGTGGTGACGACCGGATGCCGCGTCACCAGCCCCACCCAGCGCTGGGCGGGGCCTGTCCGTCCGGCGCGCGAAGCCGCCGCGGTGGTCTCCCTCTCGCGCTCCGCGTCGGCGTCGGCTTCCTGCGGGGGCGACATGCCGCGTCGGCGGCGCGCGGCCTTCGACCGGCTGTACCCCCAACCCACGACGCGGTGTCCGGCGAACCCGAGGAACGCGGGGGTGAGCGTCAGACCCACGCACACCGCGATCGCCACGGCGACGGAGGCCGCGATGCCCATGGTCGTCAGGAACGGGATGCCGGCGAAGCTCAGCCCGATGAGCGCGATGAGCACCGTGATACCGGCGAACACGACGGCCGACCCCGCGGTGCCGACGGCGCGGGCGGTCGACTCCTCGGGGTCCATCCCCGCGCGGGTCTGGTCCTGATGTCGCGACACGATGAACAGGGCGTAGTCGATGCCGACCGCCAGGCCCAGCATGACCGCCAGCAGCGGGGTGGTCGACGACACGGTGGCGAACCCGGTCGCGATGAAGATGAGGCCGATCGACAGCGCGACGCCGAGGATCGCGGTGGCCAACGGCATCCCGGCCACCAGGAACGAGCGGAACGTCACCATGAGCACGAGTGCGGCGATCAGTACGCCGAGTGCCTCGGTCAGCGAGGCGCCGGGGATCTCGGTGGCGAAGAGCTGGCCGCCCAGGATCGCCTGGGACCCCGAGGGGAGCTCCTGCCCCAGGGCGGTGGTCGCGTCCCGCAGGGCGTCCTTGGTGGCGGCGGGCACCTCGGTCGATTCGCCGGCGAACTGGATTCGGACGATCGCGGCTCGGCCGTCGTCGGAGATCCCGCCCGAAATGCGTGCGTCGTAGGGGTCGGTGACGGCTTCGACGAAGTCGAGTCGACCGATATCGGTCGACGCCTTCTGGACGGCATCCTGATAGTTCTGGTCGCGCACGCTCGTGCCGTCGGCCGAGACGACGATGATCTGGGCGCTCGCCCCGCTGACCTGGGGGAAGGTGCGCCCGAGCATCTCGAGACCGGCCTGCGACTCGGTTCCCGGGATCGAGAAGGTGTTGTCGGTGCCCTTGGCGAACACGGCGACGCCGCCGCCCGCGATCACGAGGATCAGCAGCCAGCCCGTCAGCACGCGCCAAGGGTGGCGGAACGACCAGCGGCCCAGGGTGTACAGGAATGTCGACACGGCGGCTCCCACGATCGGTGAACGAGTCGATACATCACCGTATCGGATACATCAATGTATCGTAGACCTCGTGGGTGGGACCCCGGCTGGACGTCCACCTAGAACAGGAGACGCGGATGACCGACACCGCCCCCGCCCCCTCGCGACGACGCGAGAACACCCGCACGCGTCTCATGGACGCCGCCGCCGAGATGTTCGCCGAGGTCGGCATCGACGCAGCCTCGGTGGAGGCGATCTGCGACCGGGCCGGCTTCACGCGCGGCGCCTTCTACTCGAACTTCGCCTCGAAAGAAGAGCTCTTCCTCGCCCTGTGCGCGCGCTCCGCCGAGTCGACGATCGCCGCCGTGCGCGAGCGCGTCACCTCGATCGAGGACCGGGGCCTGGATGCCGCGGGCGAGGTCCTGCATCTCGTGCAGGAGGTGCTCGAGGTCGCGGGAGAAGACCGGCTCGACGTTCTGCTGGGCGCCGAGACGCGCGTGCAGGCGCTGCGCAACCCGGAGTTCGCCGCCGCCTATCTCTCGTCGAACGGCGCGCTGTGCGAGAGCGTCACGCAACTCGTCCGCGACATCGCCGAGGCGCGGGGACTGACCCTTCGACTGCCGGCCGACGCCGCGACCGAGCTTCTGCTGTCGGCATGGATCTCGACGGCCGAGACCGCCGTCATGACGGGGACGTCTCCCTCCGCCTCGCGCGCTCAGCTCGGGGAGAGGCTCGCGCAGATCGTGCGACTCATCCTCGAGTGACCTCGACGAGCGCGTAGCAGCGACGCAGGCGATCCATCCACCAGTCGCGACGTTCCTCGCTCGCCTCCACCCGGTCGAGATCGGCGCTTCGCGGGCGGGGACGCTCGAGCGACAGCACCCCGTCGCGCGCAACAAGAGGGGATGCCACGACGTCGGCCGTGAACAGCGCGGCGGTGCCGAGGCCGCAGTCGTAGTCGAGGTCGGGCAACGAGGCCGCAAGAGCCACGCCCATCGACAGACCGATCGACGTGTCGAGCGCGCTGGAGACGACGGCCGGGAGCCCCGCGTGCGCGACGATTTCTCTAGCTGCGTGCACGCCGCCGAGAGGCTGGGCCTTGATGACGAGCAGATCGGCGGCGCCCGCGCGGGCCACCCGAAGAGGATCGGCGGCCTTGCGCACGCTCTCGTCGGCCGCGATCGGGATGTCGAGGTAGCCGACCCGCTCGCGAAGCTCGGCCAGCTCGTCGACCTCGGCGCACGGCTGCTCGACGTACTCGAGATCGAATTCCGCCAATGCGTGGATGGCGCGCTCGGCCTCGTCGACGTTCCACGCGCCGTTGGCGTCGACGCGCACCCGCCCCTCGGGGCCCATCGCCTCGCGGACCGCTCGTACGCGCGCGACGTCGTCGGCGAGCGTCTGGCCCGCCTCGGCGACCTTGACCTTGACCGTGCGGCATCCGTCGTAGCGGGCGAGGATCCTCGGCACCTCGGATGCCGCGACAGCGGGCATGGTGGCGTTGACGGCCACGAGGTCGCGCACGGCGGGCGGTGACGGACGCCACCCGAAGTCGATGGCTCCGGCGAGCCAGGTCGCGGCCTCGACGTCGGCGTACTCGACGAACGGCGAGAACTCCGCCCAGCCCTGGGGCCCCTCGAACAGGAGCGCCTCTCGCGTCTCGATCCCCCGGAAGCGGGCGGCGAGCGGAAGAGAGACGACGCGCGCCGACGCGAGGATGTCGGAGAGCGGGGGGAGGGCGACGGTGCTCATGCCCTCATCCTGCCGCTCAGCGCGGTCCGAAGCCGCCGAACCCGCCGAACCAGGACGTCTGGCGCTCGACCGTGTAGGACGATAGGTCCTTCTGCGAATCGAGCGATTGCCGAGCGTTCTCAGCCTGCTCGTGCGTGCGGCGCGGACCGAAGAGGTAGTCGCGCAGCCGCGCGAGCTTCGACACGTTCTTCGTCATGGTGACTCCGATCGTCGGTAGCCCTCCACGCTACGTGCGATCGACCCCGCGGTCCACCCGTCCCGGCGCACGGGCACGGGCATAGGCTGACGCCATGCTCTTCGATACCCCCGTCCGGCTCGGCGTGCAGATCCAGCCGCAGCACGTGCAGTATTCCGACATCCGCGACGCCGTCCTCCGTCTGGAAGAGATGGGCGTCGACGTCCTGTTCAATTGGGACCACTTCTATCCCCTCTACGGTGACCCCGAGGGCGAGCACTTCGAGTCGTGGACCATGCTCTCCGCCTGGGCCGAGCAGACCGAGCGCGTCGAGTTCGGCGCGCTCGTCAACTGCAACAGCTACCGCAATCCCGACCTGCAGGCCGACATGGCCCGCACCGTCGACCACATCAGCAAGAAGGGCGGCGACACGGGTCGCTTCGTCTTCGGCACCGGCTCGGGCTGGTTCCAGCGCGATTACGACGAGTACGGCTACGACTTCGGCACCGCCGGTTCGCGGCTCAACGCCCTGGCGACCGACCTCGACCGGGTCGTCGCGCGGTGGGGCAAGCTCAACCCGGCGCCCACCCGCAAGATCCCCGTCATGATCGGCGGCAAGGGCGAGCAGAAGACCCTGCGCATCGTCGCCCGTCACGCCGACATCTGGCACAGCTTCGTCACCCCCGACGAGCTGCCGCACAAGTTCGGGGTGATCGAGAAGTGGGCCGAGGCCGAGCAGCGCGACCTGTCGGGCCTCGTCGTCTCGAACGAGCTGAAGGACCGCGACGAAGACGTCGCCGACGCCCTCTACGACGCCGGCACGCGCCTGTTCACCCTCGGCTTCGGCGGTCCGGACTGGGACTACTCGCTCGTCGAGCGCTGGCTGCGCTGGCGCGACAGCAAGAACGCGTGACGACGACGGCGCCCCGGCGATGTCGGGGCGCCGTCGCGGTCACGGCTTGAACTGCGCGCCTCCGGACGTCCCCGTCCAGTTCTTCGCGGCCTCGCCCTTGTAGTACGCGGTCTCGCTCTGGTGGTTCAGCGACCGCCGCGCGTCCTCGGACTGCTCGTGTGCGGGCGCTCCGAGGAAGTACTCGCGGATGCGGCCCAGTATCGACACCTTCTTCGCCATGATGACTCCGATCGTCGGGTCGTTCAGGCTACGCGCCGGCGCTTCCGTGAGCAACGCTTCTCGGTCAGTCGTCCGCGAGCATACGAGGCAGATATCCGAGAGTGTCGAGTCGCCGAATGAGGCGTATGGCGATGGGGCCGCGCGCCAAAGAGAGTCGGTAGAAGCGCGGCCCCTCCTCCGCCTGTTGCAGCAGGTTTCTGTCACGTAACCCCCTAATGAATCGCGAACGGTGGGAGGGGGATCCGGGCACGACGTGTTCGATGTCACCGGACTTGATCACGCCCTGTTCCAGCGCGATGCGGAGCGCGTCGTGCTCCTGCGCTGCGATCAACCCATCTCTTCGCATGCTGTCTAGAGCGGGGCCGACCACTTCGCCGATGACGAAGGCATGGCGCTGGAGATCGACGAGCCGTGAAACATCATCTCCGATGCCGCGGACGAAGAACTCCGCCCACACGACGGTTCCTGCATCACTCAGATCATCGGCCGCTTCAAGCGCGGAAATGTACGCGTCGCGATCGTTGCCGAACACGGCCGTGGGGTTCAGCGCGCTGTAGCCACGCGTCGCGAAGATCGTTTTTCGGAGCATCGCATATGTGAAGAGGCGGGAGACTCGGCCGTTGCCGTTACGGAACGGGTGGATCCATACAAACCGATGGTGCGCGATGGCGATCTGGAGCATCTGCTCGTGCAGCGGGCGGTCGTCGTTGGCGAAGTCGAGCAGGGAGCTCATCTCGGCGTGTACGGTGACCCAACTGGGTGGTCTGTGCGCCGACTCGGTGATCGCGACCTCCCGGTCTCGATATGAGCCGGGAGTGGGGTCACCTTCTCGGATGAGACCGTCCACCACTCGGAGGTGCAGCTCACGGACGAAGGCATGGGTAAGCGGTGCGTGAGCATCGAGACCGTCGATGAATCGCACCGCCGCGGCAATGTTCGTGATCTCGCGCTGCGGGTCCGACCGCGAGTCTGCTCGCTCGATCGCCTCGTACACCGTGGTGTGGTTGCCTTCGATGCGCGCGGAGACGACACTCATGACGAAGTCGAACAGCCGATGGAGTTCCACGTAGGTGTCGTACGGTGTGTCACCCGTTCCGATATCGGCCCGCAGCCGTTCTATCTCGAACAGCGTGGCCACCAGTTCGGATCCGAAGTCGAGTCGGGGGATCACGTACTTGTCTTTCATGATGACCCCTTCTTGCGTCTACGTCTCATGTTATTTGCTCGACGACCTCTTCGCCGCTTTAATTCGCGCGGTAGTGCGCGAGGTGGGTGGCGCAATAATTTGCGTGACCCTGCGGAGACAAATTGCGTTGGGTGCGCGGGGAACGTGCGGGCCACCACGACGCACGCCGTTCTAGGCTGATCACGTGACCGTCTCCGAGCTCTTCGATCCCGCGGAATGGACCCTGGCGCCCGGCGCCGCGGACTACACCGACATCACCGCCCACGTGACGCACGATGGGCGCGTCGCGCGCATCGCATTCGACCGACCCGAGGTGCGCAACGCCTTCCGGCCGCACACCGTCGACGAGCTGTACCGCGCCCTCGACATCGCTCGCCAGGACCACCGCATCGGCGTCGTCCTGCTCACCGGCAACGGTCCGAGCCCGAAGGACGGCGGGTGGGCGTTCTGCTCCGGCGGCGACCAGCGCATCCGCGGCCGCGACGGCTACAAGTATTCGACCGACGAGACCACCGTGCACGATCCCGGTCGCGCCGGACGCCTGCACATCCTCGAGGTGCAGCGCCTCATCCGTTTCATGCCGAAGGTCGTCATCGCCGTGGTTCCGGGCTGGGCCGCCGGAGGCGGGCACTCGCTCAACGTCGTCTGCGACCTCTCGATCGCGAGCGCCGAGCACGCCCGTTTCAAGCAGACGGATGCCGATGTCGGCTCGTTCGACGCGGGCTACGGCTCCGCGTACTTCGCGCGCCAGATCGGGCAGAAGTTCGCGCGCGAGATCTTCTTCCTCGCCGAGGAGTACTCGGCCGAGCGCGCCTACGAGATGGGCGCGGTCAACCGCGTCGTGCCCCACGCGGATCTCGAGCGCGAAGCCCTGTCGATGGCGCGGACCATCCTGACGAAGTCGCCCACCGCGATCCGCATGCTCAAGTACGCGTTCAACGCCGTCGACGACGGCCTGGTCGGCCAGCAGCTCTTCGCGGGCGAGGCCACGCGTCTCGCCTACGGCACCGACGAAGCCGCCGAGGGCCGCGACTCTTTCCTCGAGAAGCGAGACCCCGACTGGTCCGACGTGCCGTGGCACTACTGATCGCTGGGACCCGCGCGTGAGGCTCGACCCGCCGGCATCCGACGACCCGCGCGACGTGCTGCGGGCGTTGCGCGCGGCCGTCCTCGGCGCCGGGCCGGCCGTCGCCCTCGGCGGCGCGGTCCTGCCCCGCGAGGTCCCGCCGGGTACCGCCGCGGTCGTGACGACCTCGGGCTCGACGGGCGTGCCGAAGTCGGTCGTGATCGGCCGCAACGCCCTCATCGCCAGCGCGTACGCCACGGCTGCCCGCATCGGGGAGGGCGCGTGGCTGCTCGCGGTCCCGGCGAGCTACGTCGCGGGCGTCCAGGTGATCGTGCGGGCGCTCCTCGCCGATCGCGAGCCCGCGGTCGTCGCCGGCCCTTTCCGCCCGGAGCCCTTCGCCGCCGCAGCCCTCGGCATGGCCTCGCACCTCGACGGAGCCCGCGTCCCCAGCTATACCTCGCTCGTTCCGGCGCAATTGCAAAGACTCCTGGATGCCGCCGAGCACGACGCCACCGTCGCCCAGGCGCTGCGTTCGTTCGAGGCGATCCTCATCGGGGGGCAAGCACTCGCCCCCTCGGTACGCGAGCGTGCCGAGGCCGTGGGGGCGCGCATCGTGCGCACCTACGGCTCGAGCGAGACCAGCGGTGGGTGCGTCTACGACGGGGTGCCCCTCGACGGCGTCGACGTGGCGATCGTCGACGGAGAGGTACGCCTTTCGGGACCGACTCTCGCCGAGGGGTACCTCGGCGATCCCGAGCGCACGGCATCCGTGTTCCCCCGAGTCGACGGCACCCGCTGGTACCGCACGGGCGACGGGGGCGAGATCGTGCACGGCGTCCTGCAGGTGACCGGTCGTCTCGACAACGTCATCGTCTCGGGGGGCGTCAACGTCTCGCTGGACCGGGTCGAAGCCGCCGTGCGCGGCATCGCGGGACTGGAATCCGCCGTCGTCGTGCCGATCCCGGATGCGACATGGGGGCAGGGGTCCGCCGTGGTGGTGCCCGGGATCGCGCCGGGCCGCGAACACGACCTGCTCGCCACGATCCGCGAGGTCGTCGGCGTGGCCGTCGGAGCGCCCGCGCGGCCGGCCCGCGTCGTCGCGGTCGACGAGCTCCCGACGCTGCGCTCCGGTAAGCCCGACCGCGCGACTCTGCGGCGCTTCGTCGGCGAAGGCGCGCCGAACCCGCGGGATTAGACTGACCCCTCGTGGCAGCACAGTCTCGCAAGCGTCCGAACACCGCCAAGACGCGTCGTCCCGGCGGCAACCCGCAGAAGGCGAAGACGGGTGCTCCGCAGGCCGTCGCCCCGGCGACCGCGCGCGACTGGATCGCCGCGGCGCGCCTGCGCACGCTGCCCCTCGCCATCACCCCGGTGCTGATCGGTACCGGAGCGGCCACGCTCGTCGACGACGACCTGCACTGGGTCATCGCGCTCGCCTGTCTGGCCGTCGCCTTCGCCTTGCAGATCGGCGTGAACTACGCGAACGACTACTCGGACGGCATTCGCGGCACCGACGACGTGCGCGTCGGGCCGGGCCGCCTGACCGGCGGGAAGAAGGCGAAGCCGCGGACCGTGCTGATCGTCGCGCTGTCGTTCTTCGCGCTCGCCGCGGTGATCGGGCTCGCCCTGGTGATTCGGACGGGGCAGTGGTGGCTCCTCCTGGTGGGCGCCGTCTGCATCGTCGCCGCGTGGTTCTACACCGGCGGCAAACGCCCGTACGGCTACAACGCGATGGGCGAGATCTTCGTCTTCGTCTTCTTCGGCCTCGTCGCCACCCTCGGTACGACGTGGTTGCAGGTGCTGTCGCTGCCGCAGGAGGCGTGGTTCGGCGCGGTCTCGGCGGGTCTGCTCGCGTGCGCCGTGCTGCTGGCCAACAATCTGCGCGACATCGACCAGGACCGCCTCGCCGCAAAGCGCACGCTCTCGGTGCTCATCGGGCGGCGGGCGACCCAGGTGCTGTTCACGGTCTTCGTGCTGGTGCCCTTCGGCATCGCTGCGTTCCTGGCGCAGGTGTACCCGCTGGCGTGGTTGGAGGGGATCCCCCTGCTCGGCGGTCTCGCGGCGATCCTCATCGTGTGGACCTACCGTGTCCCGCGCGAGCTCATCACGGCGCTCCAGGTGACGAGCTTCACGTCGGTGGCCTACGGCGCGATCCTGTTCGCAGCGTTCGCGGTCTGACGACGCCTCGCGCGGAGCGGCCGTCGGGCATCGGCGCGAGAACCGGGCTGCCGAAACCCTCGAGGGGCGATCAGCCGCGCGGAGCCTCGCCCGCCGCGCTCGGATCCTCGGCGACGTCGGTGCGCGTGGCATCGACCACCGCATCTTCGGCGTCGGCGTCGGTCTGAGCGCCGGTCCGGCGACCGGTCGCGGTGCGCTGGGCGCGTCGCTCGGCGAGACCGCCGGTGACCTGGTCGAGCGGACGACGCAGGAACAGCGTCGACAGGCTCAACCCGATCAGAGCGGCGAAGATCGCGGCGAGCCACGGCAGCTCCTGGAACACCGGGAACAGCAGCAGGATGCCGAGGGGCACGAGGAAGGCGAGCAATCGCAGCACCGTGTAGACGAGGGCCGAACGAGCACGCATGTCCTCATTCTACGGCGGACGCCTCGGCGCCCATCCCGGGTCGTTCGACGGCGGAAGATCGCGTGCCGGCTCCGGGCCGCTGCCCAGCCGGCGCACGTAGAATCGGGTCATGGCACGGTTGCTTCTCATCCTGGCGCTCGTGGCGACCGTCTTCTGGGTCTACACGATCGTGGATTGCGCCGTGCAGAGCCCTGCTCGTCACCGCGGCGTCAGCAAGCCCGCGTGGTTGGCGATCGTCATCCTCCTTCCGGTGCTCGGCGGCATCCTGTGGTTCGCGATCGGCCGAGGCCGCGCGACCCAGACGGTCGTGCGACGCGCCCCCGACGACGACCCCGAGTTCCTGGGGCGCATGACCGCGTCGGCACGCGCCGAGCAGGACGAGCGGATCCGCCGTCTCGAAGAAGAGCTGTCACAGCTCGATTCCGAGGCCGACGACCCGCAGCCGCCGAAGAAGACGACCGACCCCGGTGACACCCCCGGCAAGGGCGACGACGACACCCGCGATCAGCGCGGCGCCGTCGGCTGAACCATGCCCCTCGACACCCGGCGCGCGGCCGCGCCGGCCACCGACGCCGCTGCTGCCCTTCTCGCCGGGCTGGTCTCGCGCGGCGTCCGACACCTCGTCGTGAGCCCCGGATCGCGCTCCCAGGCCCTGGCGTTGGTCGCCGCCGAGCTCGAGCGCCAGGGACTCGTGCACCTGCACGTGCGCATCGACGAGCGCGTCGCGGGCTTCACCGCCCTCGGCATCGGACGAGAGACCGGGATGCCGGCGGTCGTGGTCTGCACCTCCGGCACCGCCGTGGCCAACCTCGTCCCGGCCGCTCTCGAGGCGCATCACGCCGGGGTGCCCCTGCTTCTACTGACCGCCGATCGACCGCCCGAGCTCCGCGGCGTGGGTGCGAATCAGACAACTCGACAGCCGGGGCTGTTCCGCTCCGCCGTCCGCCTCGAAGCCGACCTCGCGGTCCCCGCGGTGATCGACGGCGACGCGACCTCGGAGCAGACGGCCGAGCTCGACGCCGTGGCGGCTTCCGCGCTCGCCGCGGCTCTCGGGGAGGGCGCTCGAGCAGCCGGCCCCGTGCACCTGAACGTGCCGTTCCGCGAGCCGCTCGCGGGCGCGGCTCCGTCGTGGTTGGCCGAGCGGGCGGCATCCGGTGCTCACCCCGCCGAGGATGACGCCGACGGATCCGGAGCGCTGTACCAGGGCGGCGGAGGCATCGGCGAGGCCGATGTGGCGCCCGAGGTCGAGGCGGCGTACGTGATCGAGCCCGGGCCGCGGACGGTCGTGATCGCGGGCGCCGATGCGGGCGCCGCCGCGGAGCAGGTGGCCCACGACGGGGGCTTCCCCCTCATCGCCGAGATCGTCAGCGGTTCGCGCTTCGGGCGGCAGATCGTGCACGGCTACCGAGCGCTCGTGGACGACCCCGCGCTGGGCGGGCGTGTCGAACGCGTCGTCGTGTTCGGGCGCCCCACGCTCAGCCGCGAAGTGACCCGTTTGCTCATGCGCGACGACGTCGAGGTGCTCGCGGTGCGCGGACCCGGTGAACCGGTCAACCTCAACGGCACGACGCAGGCCGTCGACGCCGTGCGCGTCGGATCGGGCGAGAACGACCGCGCGTGGCTGGGGGAGTGGATGCGCGCCTCTCGCGCCCGCGCCGTCGACCTCTCGCCGCCCGCCCCCGACGCCGACGGACTCGCCTCCGCCGTACCGCACGAGCGGCTCGGGGCGATCAACGCCGAGGTCGAGGTCATGCGCGCGCCCCTCGATCGCCCCGCCTTGGTCGACGCCCTCTGGCGGGCGACCTGGCCGCACGACCGTCTCGTCTTCGGTTCGTCGCGCATCGTGCGTGTCGCCGACGAGGTGCTCGGCGGCAAGAAGGTCGCCGTGCACTCCAACCGGGGGCTCGCGGGGCATCGACGGGACGATCGCGACGGCCACCGGTGTCGCTCTGGCCAGCCAGGTCGAGGAGCGCCCCGGTGTGACGCGCCTGCTGCTCGGCGATCTCGCCTTCCTCCACGACATCGGCGCGCTGATGCTGCCTCCCGGCGAGACCGAACCGCGCCTGCAGGTCGTCGTCGGAAACGACGGCGGGGGCACGATCTTCGACGGTCTCGAGGTGGCCGAGGTCGCCGGCGACGACGCGATGGCCCGCGTGCAGTACACCCCGCACACGGCCCGTCTCGAGCAGCTCGCCCTCGCCTTCGGGTGGGAGTACCACCGCTGTACCACGCGCGTCGCACTCGACCAGGTGCTGACTGCCCCTACCGGCGGCCGGCAGCTGATCGAGGTCCCCCTCCCGCGCTGAATCCGGGCCGTCAACGGGTGGCGATCATCCCGGATGCCGCGGCAGCATGAGCCTATGAGCTCGAAGAATCGCTGGTCCATGCCCGCCGCCGACGCCCTGCGGGTGGAGCCCGGGTTCCGCCTCGTCGACATCGACCCCCGCTCGACGCCCGGCTACGACGGCGACAAGAACGACGGCCGAGCCGACCTCGAGGCGGGCCGCGCACCGCTCGAGGGACTGCAGGAGCGTCTCTTCGCGCAGAGCGTCGCGGGAACCGCCACGGGTTCGGTGCTGCTCGTGCTGCAGGCGATGGACACCGCCGGCAAGGGCGGGATCGTGCGGCACGTCGTCGGAGCGGTCGACCCGCAGGGCGTGGAGCTTGCCTCGTTCAAGAAGCCCACCGCCGAAGAGCTCGAGCACGACTTCCTCTGGCGCATCGAGAAGCGGTTGCCGGATGCCGGTCGCCTCGGCGTCTTCGACCGATCCCACTACGAGGACGTGCTGATCGGACGGGTGCGCGAACTCGCCCCGCCCGAGGAGATCGAGCGCCGCTACGGCGCCATCGTGTCGTTCGAAGCGCAGGCGGCCGAGATGGGCATCCGCGTGGTCAAGGTCATGCTCCACATCTCGAAGGACGAGCAGCGCGAGCGCCTCGGCGAACGGCTCGCGCGCCCCGACAAGCACTGGAAGTACAACCCGTCCGACGTCGATGAGCGAAAGCTCTGGGACGCCTACATGGACGCGTACCAGGTCGCGATCGAACGCACGTCGACGCCGATCGCTCCCTGGCACGTCGTTCCTGCGGACCGCAAGTGGTACGCCCGCCTCGCCGTTCAGCAGTTGCTGATCGACGCCCTCGAAGACATCGACCCGCAGTGGCCCGCGGCAGACTATGACGTCGAGGTCGAGAAGCAGCGGCTCGCGAACTCCTGAGTCAGGCCAGCGCCTCCACGATCGGGCGGAACTTCACGCGCGTCTCGAGCAGCTCCGACTCCGGCACGCTGTCGGCGACGATGCCCGCTCCGGCGTAGGCGGTGATCGGCGCGGTGGGCGACGAGGGGGCGGCGCGATCGATCTGCGCGCATCGCAGAGCGATCGCCCACTCGCCGTCGCCCGAGGCAGCGGTCCAGCCGACCGCGCCGGCGTAGCGGCCGCGGTCGAAGGGCTCGAGGCGACGGATGACGTCCATGGCCGCGGCGGTGGGCGTACCCGCGACCGCGGCCGTCGGGTGCAGGACCGAGAGCAGGTCGAGGGACGAAGCATCCTCGCTCAGCTCGCCCTCGACATCGGTGGCGAGGTGCCAGACGTTCGGGAGTTTGAGAGTGAAGGGCTCGTCGGCGGCGGCCAGGGCCGAGGTATGGGGAGCGAGGGCTTTCAAGACGCTCTGCACGGCGAACCGGTGTTCGTCCTGGTCCTTCGTGCTCCGGGCGAGAGCGACGGATGCCGCGACATCGGCGTCGGCGTCGCCGCCGCGCGCCACGGTGCCGGCGAGGACGCGAGCGGTGACGGTTCCGCCCGAGACGGTGACGAGGGTCTCGGGGCTCGCGCCGATCAGGCCGTCGACGGCGAAGACCCAGCAGTCCGGGTACCCCTCGAGGAGGGAGCGGACGAGGCGTCGCAGGTCGGAGCCGGCGGGAACGGTTCCGGTGATGTCGCGCGCCAGGACGACCTTGCCCACCTCGCGGCGACCGATCGCCTCGATTCCCTGGCGGACGGCATCCTGATATCCCTCCGCCGTCTGCAGGCCCGGGCCGAGAGTCGCGGACCAGTGCGGACCGAAGGGGGAGCGGGGTGGGAGCTCGGGTTCGGGCTCGTCGGGGGTGTCGTCGAAAGCGAGGCGGGTCACCCAGGCACGCCCGCTGTGACGTCCGACGATCATGCCGGGGACGCGCAGGACGTTCTCGCGCTCGGACTGCGGATCGAACACGAACGACCCGAAGGCCACGAGACCGGTTCCGGGAAGCTGCACGGGGTCGTCGACCTCCGCCGCGGCCGCGATCGCACGCCAGCGCTCCGAGACGGTGGCATCGCCGGGCTGCTCCCCGGTGTAGCGCAGCGTGAGCAGGTCGCCGAAGGCGGCGAGGGACTCGCCGCGACGACTCCAGAACAAGGGGTCGTAGGGGGTGGTGTAGGCCAGGACATCGTCCATGGGGGGCAGCTCGCGCGTGATCACGCGCAGGCGCGGCACGACGTCTTCCGCGGGTTCCAGCACGTGTTTCAGCGTAGACCCGCGTCCGGCGGGCCGGAGGGACGCGGCACCGCGATGCTTCGGCGTCGAGCGAGACGCCGGCGCCCGAGCGCGTTTTAGACTCCGAGCATGGATCCTCGACCCGCCCCCGGCACCCGCCTGATGTTCGAGTGGCGCAAGTGGGACGGCTCGCCGCACTGGGTCCAGGACAGCGTGTACCTCGGTTCCGACCAGTGGGGCGAGTGGTTCGGCCAGCAGGTGGGGTGGCGCAGTGCCCGCCCCGGAGCCGAGTTCGTGTGCCGTCAACCCAATGTGACGCTGGTTCCCGCAACGGGCGACTGGGCCTTCACGCACAACGCCGACCCGCACCCGGTGGCCGTCTACATCGACCTCGGGTGGGACGTGCGGTGGCACGACGACGGCGTGCCCCGCGGCATCGACATGGATCTCGACGTCGTCCGCCGCACCGACGACCGGGGCACCTGGATCGACGACCGCGACGAGTGGGACGAGCATCGCGTGCAGTACGGCTATCCCGCGCAGATCGTCGCGCACCTGGAGGCGACCGCCCTCGACCTCGAACGCCGTGTGCTCGCGCGCGAGGCCCCATTCTCGGACGACGTGACCGGCCCCTGGCTCGAACGTCTCGCCGCCATGGCAACCCCCGAAGACCCCTCGAGCCCGCGCGCCTAGAATCGACGGGTGAGCAGCGACCCCAACCGCGCCGACCTCGGCAAAGACCCGCAGCGTGTCAGTGGCATGTTCGACCAGGTCGCGGCCGCATACGACCGCACCAACTCCGTGCTGAGCCTCGGCAACGACCGCTTCTGGCGCGTCGCGACCTTGCGCGCGGTCGCCCCGCAGCGCGGGGAGCGCATCCTCGACCTCGCGGCCGGCACCGGCACCTCGTCGATGGCATTCGTGCCGAGCGGGGCGCACGTCGTCGCCGCCGACTTCTCGCGCGGCATGATCGAGGAGGGCCGTCGCCGTCACGGAGACGTGCCGAACCTCGAGTTCGTGCAGGCCGACGCCACCGACCTGCCCTTCGCCGACGGCGAGTTCGACGCCGTGACGATGTCGTTCGGCCTGCGCAACGTCATCGACCCGCGTCGAGCGCTGCGCGAGTTGCGGCGCGTCACGCGCCCCGGCGGTCGCATCGTGGTGTGCGAGTTCTCGCACCCGCCGTCCCGCGCCTTCAACGGCTTGTACCGCTTCTACAACGACCGGGTCCTGCCGATCGTCGCGAAGGCGGTGAGCTCGAACGCCGAGGCCTACGACTACCTCAACGAGTCGATCCGCGACTGGCCCGATCAGCCGACGTTGGCCGGATGGATGAGAGACGCCGGGTGGGACGACGTGGCCTACCGCAACCTCACCTTCGGCATCGTCGCGCTGCATCGCGGCATCCGTCCGGCTTCGTAACCCCTGTCAACCGTCGAGATACCGTCGGCGGGCCTGCGGCGCGCCAGGATAGGCTGAAACCGTGACCCCGAGACCGCCCGCGGCCGGCACCCGCCTGTCGGGCAAGCTGGGCCTGAGTGACCGCATCTTCGCCGGCCTGCGTTCGCGTACCCTCCTCTCCACCGTCGAGGCGGGACTCGCGCGTGTCGAGACCGAGCTCGAGGGCGAGGTGCGCAGCGCCGACAAGCTCGCCGACGTCACCGCCCGTTACCTCTACGAGGCCGGGGGCAAGCGTGTGCGCCCCATGCTCGCGATCCTCACCGCGCAGCTCGGTCAGGGCACGACCAAGGAGGTCGTCGAGGTGGCCGCGGCCCTCGAGCTGACCCACCTCGGTTCGCTCTACCACGACGACGTCATGGACGGCGCCGACAAGCGTCGCGGTGTGCCCAGTGCGCAGACGGTGTGGGGAAACAACATCGCCATCCTCACCGGCGACCTTCTCTTCGCCCGCGCCAGCCAGCTCATGGCCCGCCGCGGTGAGCGAGCGATCCAGCTGCAGGCCGACACCTTCGAGCGCCTCGTCCTCGGGCAGATGCACGAGACCGTGGGGCCGCAAGAGGGCGACGAGCCCGTCGATTTCTACCTCCAGGTGCTCGCCGACAAGACGGGGTCGCTGATCGCTGCCGCCGCGCAGTCGGGCGTCATCTACTCCGGTGCGCCGAAAGAGTTCGAAGAGCCCATGGTCGTCTTCGGCGAGAAGGCCGGTGTGGCCTTCCAACTGCTCGACGACGTGATCGACCTGTCGCCCGATCCCTCCGAGACGGGCAAGGTCCCCGGAACCGACCTGCGCGCGGGCGTGCCGACCATGCCGTACCTGCTGCTCGGGCACCGTTCCGACGCGGCATCCGCCGATCTTCGTGCGCGTATCGACGAGGGCCAGCAACGCATCGCCGCCGGAGCCGACCCCTCTGTGCTCGACGGCGCGCTCGCCGAGCTCCGCGAGCACGACACGACGCACGAGACCCTGCGCCTCGCGCACCAGTGGTCGCAAGAGGCGATCGACGCCCTCGCACCGCTTCCCGACGGTGCCGTGCGCGAAGCGCTGACGCGCTTCGCCCGCGCCGTGGCCGATCGCTCGGCCTGACCCCTTTCCGCCCCACCCCCCCCGATCGCGATCGAGAGGAACCCATGACGAAGCTGCGCCTCGCCATCGTCGGAGCCGGTCCCGCCGGCATCTACGCCGCCGACATCCTGCTGAAGTCCGAGCGTCAGTTCGACGTGTCGATCGACCTGTTCGAGCAACTGCCCGCGCCCTACGGTCTCGTGCGCTACGGCGTCGCCCCCGACCACCCGCGCATCAAGGGCGTCGTCACCGCGCTGCGCGAGGTTCTCGACCGCGGTGACATCCGCATCTTCGGCAACGTGCGCTTCGGCGAGGACATCACCCTCGACGACCTCAAGCAGCACTACAACGCCGTCATCTTCTCGACCGGCGCGATCCGCGACGCCGACCTCGACATCCCCGGCATCGACGCCGACGGCTCGTACGGCGCCGCCGACTTCGTCAGCTGGTTCGACGGCCACCCCGACGTGCCGCGCGAGTGGCCTCTCGAGGCGGAGTCGGTCGCCGTCATCGGCAACGGGAACGTCGCTCTCGACGTGACCCGCATGCTGGCCAAGCACGCCGACGACCTGCTGCCCACCGAGGTACCCGACAACGTCTACCAGGGGCTCAAGGCCTCGCCCGTCACCGACGTGCACGTCTTCGGCCGCCGCGGTCCCGCGCAAGTGAAGTTCACCCCTCTCGAACTGCGCGAACTGGGCGAGCTGCGCGATGTCGACATGGTCGTCTACGACGAGGACTTCGACTACGACGAGGCGTCCCTGGCCGCGATCCAGACCAACAAGCAGGTCAAGGTCATCGACCGTGTGCTGCAGCAGTGGCGCACCCGCCCGGGCGTGAACAACTCCGGCGGAGAAGCATCGCGTCGCCTGCACCTGCACTTCTGGGCGAAGCCCGTCGAGGTCGTCAAGGATGCCGCGGGTCGGGTCGCCGCGTTCCGGTACGAGCGCACCCGGCCCGACGCCGAGGGCGGTGTCGTCGGAACCGGCGAGATCCGCGAGGTGCCGATCCAGGCCCTGTACCGCGCCGTCGGCTACTTCGGCTCACCGCTGAAAGGCGTTCCCTTCGACGAGAAGCACGGTGTCATCCCCAACCACGAGGGCCAGGTGCTCGCCGCCGACTCGAACTCGCGCCTGCCCGGCGTCTACGCCACGGGCTGGATCAAGCGCGGCCCCGTCGGCCTCATCGGGCACACCAAGTCGGATGCCATGGAGACGGTGCGCCACGTCATCAACGACGCCGGTGAGTGGTGGCAGCCCGCGCACCCCGAAGAAGAGGCGATCCCCGCCCTGCTCGAGGAGCGCGGCGTGCGCTGGACCGACCTCGACGGCTGGCACCGCCTCGACGAGCACGAGGTCGCCCTCGGTGCCCCGCACGAGCGCGCGCGCATCAAGGTCGTCCCGCGCGACGAGATGATCGCGATCTCGCGCGGCGAGTAGACCTCTCGATCGAACCGCCCCGTCTTCGGACGGGGCGGTTCGTCGTTCGTGCGCTCACCGCCGTCCGGCTGTGCAAGCCCACGACGGCGGCGACTGCGCTCGGTGGGGGTCAGTCGGCGCGGTCGGCGGCCGCGTACTTGTCGGAGAGCGCCTCTTCGTCGATCTCTTCGGAGGCCACTGTCTTGCGTCCGGCGTAGACGTCCCGATCGATCTCGTCGGTGGCGTCGGCGACCAGCATGGCCACCATCGTGTCGCCGTTGACGTTCAGGAATGTCCGGAAGACGCCGGTGAACCAGTCGACGGCGATCAACAGGCCGACCGCTTGGAGCGGCAGCCCGAGCGAGGTGGCGAGGAAGGTCGCGGCGACGGCGAAGCCGCCCGGCACGGTGATCGTGCCCATGTTGAGCATGATCGCCAGGGCCATGCCGAGAACGACCTGGCCGGGGGTCAGCTCGACCCGGGACGCCTGCGCGAGGAAGAGGATGACGATCGTGTAGTTCAGCACCGCGCCGTAGGAGCCCATGGTCAGACCGACCGACAGCGTGAAGTTGGCCACCCGCTGGCTGACGCCCACCTTCTCGACGGTGTTCTTCAGCACGGTGGGAAAGGTCACCGCGGAACTCGTGGTGGTGACCGCGATGATCGTCTGCTCCGCGAGCTTGCCCGGCAGGGCGGCCGGGTTGAGCCGGGTACGCAGGGCCACGACGATCACGAACAGCACCGTCACGATGATCACGCCGACGAGGGTGGAGCCGAGGTACGACAGCGCGCTGGTGACGACGGCGAAGCCCACGTCGCCGGCGAGGGCGGCAAGCAGGCAGAACACGCCGATCGGGGCGATGCGCATGACCAGACGGATCATGCCGAGCACGATCTGCTGCAGCTGGTCGAGCAGGGTGAGCACGAGACGGTTGCCGGTCGTGCGCACGTACCCGTTCAGGGCCAGGCCGAACAGCAGCGAGAACACGATGATGGGCAGCATGCTCGCGGTCGACATGGCGTTGAAGATGTTGGTGGAGACGAAGCCCAGGACGGTCTCCTGCCAGCCGGCCGGCGTGGCGGATTCCTGCAGGGCAGGGTCGACGGCGCCGGAGTAGTCGATGCCGGCACCGGGTTGGAGCAGGGTGGCCAGTGCCCATCCGATCACGGCCGCGACGATCGAGAACCCGATCATCCACGCGAACGTGCGTCCGGCCATGCGCCCCATGCCCGACCCCGTCATCGAGCCCGTCGCGACGATGACGGACGCCATCACCAGCGGCACGATCGCCATCTGGATGAGGCGGATGAACAGGTCTCCGACGAACTTCAGGTTCGCCGCCCACTCGCCGGTGAGCAGTCCGAAGACGATGCCCAGGACCGCCGCGAGCGCGATGAGGCTCGCCGGGTGACGGAGGATCCGCCAGGTGGTCGCGAGACCGCGACGACCGTTCGTGCTGTTCTCCGTGGTCATAGCCGCTCCTCCGCCGTTGCCCGTGGTCGGTCCAATTGTGTGCTTCGGTCGTTTCGTCGACCCGGTTCGGGTGTTTCGGGGTCGTTACGGTCTGACCAATCTGTGCAGAGCGAGAGGCGCCGCCTGGGAGGATGGGGGCGGGAGGGCCGATGAGCGATCACGCAGCACTCGCGCCGCTGGAGCGGCACGGCGGGTCGGTGCACGAAGAGATCGTGGCGCGCCTGCACGCTCTGATCCTGGCGGGGGTGCTCAAGCCCGGCGACCGGCTGGCCACCGAGCGCGAGTTGGCCGAGCAGTTGGTCGTCTCGCGCTCCGCGGTGCGCGAGGCGCTGCTGCGTCTGCAGTCGGCCGGTCTGGTCGAACGCCGTCATGGCAGCGGGACGCGCGTGAGCGCTCGCGTTCCGATCTCTGCGGCCCTGGCGTCGTGGGGTGACGACGAGCAGACGTCGATCGCCGCGGCATCCGAGTTCCGAACCGTCGTCGAGCCGCAGATCGCCCGTCTCGCTGCGACCCGGATCGACGACGCGCAACTCGACGAGCTCGAGGCGGTCGTCGCCGAGTCGAGCACCGTGCTCGACGGGCAGCGGTCGGTGCAGCTCGACATCGCGTTCCACGCGGGGGTCGCCGCGGCCACACGCAACCCTCTGCTGGCCTCTCTCAGCGAGCTGACCGTGTCGTGGACGCTCGAGGCCCGGCTCTTCTCGCACGTCGCCGCCGACGGCCGTCGACTCTCGCACGAGGGGCATGCCCGCGTCCTGCGAGCCCTGCGGGCGGCGAATCCGGATGCCGCGGAAGCGGCGATGCGTGTGCACCTCGACGAGATCGCCGACCTGGCGCAGCGCGTGCGCGACTGATCGGCGGCACCCCGCTCCGGTATCGGCGCACAGGCTCCGGGCAGTTGTCTGCGGAGGCAGACGGTCGGCGTCGACCCCACCTCGGTTATCCCGACGAGTCCTCCGCCGGGCTGCGTCCCTAGCGAGGCGCGTCGAACCGGGGGGAGTAGCGTCGTCACGTCGACTCGAATGGGCCGACGATCGAAGGAGCACCATGATCCCCACCGACGCGTCCGCCACCGAGCGCTACCGGGCCGCGAGAGACGAACTCCTCGCCGCGCGGACCGCCCCCGAGCAGGCGGCGTCCTTCCGCTGGCCGACCTTCGAGGGTGCGTTCAACTGGGCGATCGACTGGTTCGACCCGATGGCGCGCGGAAACGACGCGCCCGCCCTCATCGTCGTCGACGACGACGGCACCCACCACCAGCGCACGTTCGACGAGCTGGCGCGCCGTTCCGACCAGGTCGCGGCATGGTTGGCATCCCGCGGCGTCCGTCGCGGCGAGTCGGTGCTGCTGATGCTCGACAATCGCGTCGAGCTCTGGGAGGCGATGCTCGCGATCATGAAGATCGGCGGGGTCATCGCCCCGACCACCACGGCCCTCGGCCGGGTCGATCTTACCGACCGCATCGCGCGCGCCGAGATCCGTCACGTCGTCGTCGGCGCAGCCGATGCCGACAAGTTCCACGACCTGCCCGAGGGACTCGGCCGTATCGTCGTGGGCGGCGAATACGCCGGCTGGGCGACGTACGACGACGCCTTCCAGACGGATGCCGAGCCGGCCCGGCATCCGGGGACCACCGCAGACGACCGCCTGCTGCTCTATTTCACCTCGGGCACCACCTCGAAGCCCAAGCTCGTCGAGCACACGC
This sequence comes from Microbacterium sp. SORGH_AS_0421, assembly GCF_030818635.1. Lineage (NCBI taxonomy): Bacteria > Bacillati > Actinomycetota > Actinomycetes > Micrococcales > Microbacteriaceae > Microbacterium > Microbacterium sp. SORGH_AS_0421. The sequence goes on along the minus strand of NZ_JAUTAO010000001.1, from coordinate 408,828 downwards.
ATTCGTCGTACCCGGTCGGCCACCTCAGCACGATGTACTGGCTCGGGCTGCAGCCCGGCGACGTGCACCTCGCGATCAGCTCGCCCGGGTGGGCCAAGCACGCGTGGAGCCTGTTCTTCGCGCCGTGGATCGCGGGGGCGACCGTGCTCGCCCTGAACTACTCGCGCTTCTCGGCCGAGCGGCTGCTCTCGGAGCTCGAGAACGACCGCGTCACGACCTTCTGCGCGCCGCCGACCGTGTGGCGCATGCTCATCCAGGCCGATCTCACCGGGCGCCGCGGCGCGCTTCGCGAGGTCGTGTCAGCGGGCGAGCCGCTCAACCCCGAGGTCATCGCCTCGGTGCAGCGCGCATGGGGCCTCGATATCCGTGATGGCTACGGCCAGACCGAGATGACCGCCGTGGTGGCGAACACGCCGAACGCCCAGCTCGTGCCCGGTTCGATGGGTCGCCCGCTGCCCGGCTGCCCCGTGGTGCTCGTCGACCCGGTCACGGGCGAGCGCGGCGACGAGGGCGAGATCTGCATCGATCTCGCCGAACGGCCCGTCAACCTCATGACCGGCTACGTGGGCGATCCCGAGCGCAACGCCGAGGCTTTCGCCGACGGTCTGTTCCACACCGGCGATGTCGCGAGACGCGACGAGACCGGCAGCATCACGTACATCGGGCGCACCGACGACGTGTTCAAGGCGTCCGACTACAAGATCAGCCCGTTCGAGCTGGAGAGCGTGCTCATCGAGCACCCCGCAGTGATGGAGGCCGCCGTCGTGCCCGCCCCCGACGAGCTGCGGCTCGCCGTGCCGAAGGCCTACATCGTGCTGGCCGCGGGCCACGAGGCGGGCGAAGAGGTCGCGCTCGACATCCTCCGCTTCGCGCGCGAGCGGCTCGCGCCGTTCCAGCGTGTGCGCCGTGTCGAGTTCTTCGAGCTGCCGAAGACGATCTCGGGCAAGATCCGCCGCGTCGAACTCCGCCAGCGCGAGGAGGCCGTCGCCCGCGGCGAGGTCGCGCACGAAGAGTGGACGGATGCCGCCCTGCGGGGCGACCGCTGACGCGCAACCCCCTCGCCGCGGTCGCGTCGGCGTGTGAGCATCGAAGTATGGAAAAGGATCAGAAGCAGCCGTTCGAAAACCCTTCCGTCGACGACGACAGCGACATGCCTTCTCACATGGAGGAGCGAAACATCGGTCGGGAGACCGAGCGCGAGATCACGCAGATGATCAACGGCATCGAGGGCTGATCGACTCGGGGTGGTCGATCTTTCGGCTACTCCATCGAGGAACAGGGTCGTTCAGACCGGTTCCGTCGTGCGAATGAGGCCGCAGGTCACGCACGACCACGCCACGAGAAAGCGCTCGTCGTCGAGGACCTCGAACCGCAACACGTCGCCGCAGGTCGGACAACGCGGGTATCCGTCGGGAACGCTCATCGCGTGACCACGGCCTCGCTCCGACTCGGGGCTTACCGGTAGTTCGTGAACTGCAGGTCGACGTCGAGATCGGCGGCCTTCAGGAGGCGCTGGACTTCCTGCAGGTCATCGCGCGACTTCGACTGCACGCGCAGCTCATCGCCCTGGATCTGCGACTTGACGCCCTTGGGGCCCTCGTCGCGGATGATCTTGTTGACCTTCTTCGCGTTCTCTTGCGAGATGCCCTCCTTGAGCGTGGAGGTGATGCGGTACTCCTTGCCGCTTTGCACGGGCTCGCCGGTCTCGAGGCTCTTGAGCGAGATGCCGCGCTTGATGAGCTTGGTCTGGAAGACGTCGAGCACGGCGTTGGCGCGCTCCTCGGAGTTCGCCTTGATGACGATCGACTCGCCGCTCCAGGCGATGGAGGCATCGGTGCCCTTGAAGTCGTACCGCTGCTCCACCTCTTTATGCGCCTGATTGAGCGCGTTGTCGGCTTCCTGCCGGTCGATCTTGGAGACGATGTCGAACGAAGAATCAGCCATGGATTGATTCTATTCGCGGCCCCCGCGTCGACACCCCCTCGACATCGTCCGCCCCATGCGGGTAGAGGCGCTCGTAGACTCGGATGCCATGCGAGCACTCACGGAACAAGAGGTGCGGGGGGCGTTCGTCAACGCCACCGCCGAAGAGTTGCGAGTCGTGGCGCTTCCGCTCGACTTCGTGCTGACGGACTGGGATCACCTCGACTTCCTGGCCTGGCGCGATCCGCGCACGCGCGGGCGGGGCTACGTCCTCACCGAAACCGACGGAGAACCCGCCGCGATCGTGCTGCGCGCGGCCGAGGGCCAGTCCCGGGCGCGCTCGGCGATGTGCAACCTCTGCCACACGATGCAGCCCGGCGACCAGGTGTCGCTGTTCACGGCGCGCAAGGCCGGTGAAGCGGGTGAGCACGGCGACACCGTCGGTACCTACATCTGCGCCGACATGTCGTGCCACGAGACCGTGCGCCTGGCCGCCCCCCTGGCGCCGAGCGAGATCCGCGCGAGCGTCGACCGCAAGATCGACGGCACCAAGCGCCGCACCGAGGACTTCGTCAGCCGCGTGCTCGACACCGCCGAGGTCTCGCGGTGACCGGGCGGGTCGTCGTCATCGGCGACGCGTTGATCGATGAGATCCGCGACGAGACCGGTGTGCGCGAGTTCGTCGGCGGAGCGGGACTCAACGTGGCGGTGGGACTGTCGCGGCTGGGGGTACCGGCTTCGCTCATCGCCATGGTCGGCGACGATGCGGCGGGGGAGCAAATCCGCGCCTTCCTGCACGAGCACGACGTCGAGCTGCTCGCGAGCCCCGCGAAGCACGGGTCTTCGCGCGCCGTGAGCACGCGCTCGCCGGGTGGCGAGCCCGAGTACGTCTTCAACGAGGCGGCACAGAACCGACGTGTGGCGTACGGAGAGGCCGAGCGCGCCGCGATCGCGGCCGCCCCGATGGTCGTCGTGAGCTGCTTCCCCTTCGACGACCCCGAGCAGACCTCCCTGCTGGTGGAGGCGACGGCGTCGCTCTCGATGCCCCTCGCGATCGACCCCAACCCGCGCAGCGGCATGTTGCGGGACCGCGCCGAGTTCGTCCGCGGCTTCGAGCGGGCGGCATCCGGAGCTCTTCTCGTGAAGGTCGGCGAGGACGACGCGCAACTGCTGTACGGCGGGCCCCTCGACGACCTGCGCGCACGGCTGGTCGACCTGGGCGTCGGCGCGGTGCTCGCCACCTATGGCGCGGGTGGCGCGGCGATCGATGCGGCCGGCACCTCGGTGTCGCATCCGATCGCGGATCTTCCCGGGCGCATCGTCGACACGATGGGCGGGGGAGACGCGGTGCTCGCCACCACCGCCGCCCTCGTGCGCGACCGACTGCCCGCGGATGCTCGGGAGTGGGATGCCGTGCTCTCGCGCGCCATGGACGTCGCCGCCGCGACCTGCCGGCACGAAGGCGCCCTGCTGCGCACGCCCGAGTGAGCGGGATGGTTTCGAGCATCCCTCGCGGGATAGTAGAGTGGTCTATCGCGCCTCCGGTCGACTGAGAAAGCCGGACGGGTGCGCACCTGGCGAGTTACCCAAGCGGCCAAAGGGATCTGACTGTAAATCAGACTGCATTGCATTCGGGGGTTCGAATCCCTCACTCGCCACCACCATCAGAAAAGGGCACCCGGATCGGGTGCCCTTTTCTTGTTCCCCAGCGTTGCGGGCTCAGCCTGCTGCGAGGAGCGCTTTCGACTTCGCCTCGAGGAAGCTCACGAGCGCGCCGAGCACGTTCACCTCGTTGCCGAGGTTGACCAGGGCGACGGCGCCGAGCTCGATGGTGGCGTCGCGCGCCTCCATGGTCGCCTTCCAACTGCCGTCCCCGCCGGTGATGGGCTGCAAGTACGTGATGGTCTTCGCCTCGGTGAGGTCGACAACGATGAGTCCGGAGTCCGGGTCGGTCTCGTCCTCCTGATCGAGGACGCGGATATCGCTGCCGGTGAGATAGCCGAGCGCGCGGAACTCGGTCAGCCACGCCTCGAGGAGGGACTTGTCGAGCAAAGTTCGTACCGGCATGGGCCTCTCCGATTCATTCGCACGAATATGGCGCGCCCCCACATTATGCGGGGTGATGAGAGAAGTCGACCGACGGGCCTCGAGGTGGTATCAGGCGGCGCGGACGGGGCGACCGGCGGGACGTGCCGCGCGGACAGGTGCGTGGGTCGCCTGCTCGGCGGCCTCCCACGTGTGGGTGTCAATCACGAGACCCGAGGCGGCGTTCGCCTGGTCGGCGAGGGACCGGAGGTATTCGCCCACGAGCTGCTCGGGCTCGACGGCATCGAAGACGAACCGCAGGGGAATGGAGGGCTGGAGCCAGATCGTGGAGCGGCCGGCTTCTTCTCGGGGGTGCCGGTCCACGTCAGGGTGAACGATTCACCGCGGCGGAGCTTGGTCGAGGTGATCACCTTGATGTAACCCATCAGGCGATCGGGCAGAACGATCGGGTCCTTGTCGGATCCGTAGAACAACGTGGCCATGGCGATCTCCTTCGCTCGGGGTCGACGGGCTGATCATTAAGGTAGCACGTATTTCACAAACTTAATTAATTCTGCAAAATATTCAGGATGTTCACTATGGTGGAGTTGTGGCCGGCCGGGCCATGAAGGAGGAGGTGGTGGAATGACTCAGTCCTCCGCGTTGACCATGGCGCTCGACGAGTACGTCGAAGCGCGTGACGAGATGGCCGCGCAGGCACGCGCCGACCTCGGTGTGAGCGAGCTGGAGGCTGCGGCTCTCTGCTGCATCTGCGACGAGCCCGGCATCCGCCCCTCCCACCTCCGCTCTCGGCTGGGGGTGACTCCTGCCGGGGTGACCACCCTCGTCGACCGGCTCATCGGCCGAGATGGGGTCTGCTGCGCCGTGAGCTCGACGCCGACGATCGGCGCGTCAACCACATTTACCTCGAGATCGACCTCGAGGTCGAGCCGTGGAACGGTCTCCGCCGGTTCTCGAGCGAGGTCGAGGCGGCCGTTCTGTCGGAACCGCGCGAGGCTGCCGAGGCTGCCGCGGCTCTACTCCGCCGCATCACGGAGCGGGTTCGTACGCGGGTCTGAGGCGACCGGCCTCGAGGTGGATCACCTGGTCCGCCTCCGCGATCAGCCGTTCGTCGTGGCTGACGCACACTGCCGTCGCGCCGCGGCGGATCTCTTCCTCGATCGCCGCGCGGTTGAGCTCCGCGCTCGCCGTGTCGAGCCCGGTGGTCGGTTCGTCGAGCAGCAGGATCTCGGCCTGTCGGGCGAGGCCTTGTGCCAACAGGGCGCGCTGACGCTGTCCTCCGGACAGGGATGAGAACGGATGCCGACCCAGGTGCGCGATGTCGAGTCGCCGCATCGAGAGGTCGACCACTTTCCGATCCTCGCGCGTCAGGCGGCGGAGGGGGCCGATGCGACCCCACGCCCCCACGGTCACGACATCGCGAACGGTGAGGGGGAGGTGTTCTCCCACGGCTGCTCGCTGGGGGACGAAGGCGCGTGACTGATCGCCGAACTCGATAGCCCCGGATGCCGGTATGCGGGCACCCGCGAGAACTTCGAGCAGCGTCGACTTGCCCGCACCGTTGGGCCCGACGATCACGGTGAGGGCCGCGCGGGGGAGGTCGAGGTCGACGTCGTCGAGGGCAACCGTCCCGGGGAACTCGACGCGCAGACCGCGGGCACGCAGGGCGGGAGTCGTCATATCTCCATCATACGAGTTTGATAACCGTTCTCACTTAACGCTACGGTCGAACACCGTGTCCTGGCTCACCGATCCCTTCTCGCTCGAGTTCGTGCAGCGTGCCCTCCTGGGCGGCGTGCTCGTCGCGGTGCTCTGCGCGGTGGCCGGCACCTGGGTGATCGTCCGGGGCATGGCGTTCCTCGGCGAGGCGCTCGCGCACGGCATGCTCCCCGGTGTGGCCCTGGCCACCGTGCTCGGCGTGCCCGTGCTCATCGGGGCGGCCGCCAGCGCCGTGGTGATGAGCCTCGGCATCGGTGCCGTGCAGCGGCGTGCAAAGCTCTCGTACGACACGAGCATCGGCCTGTTGTTCGTCGGCATGCTCGCACTCGGCGTGATCGTGATCTCGCACGCGGGAAGCTTCGCGACCGATGCCACGGCCATCCTGTTCGGCGACATCCTCGCCATCACGAGCGCCGATCTCGTCGTCCTGGCCATCGCGGTCGTCGTCGGGATCGCTGCCGCGACCCTGACGCACCGCTCGCTCGTCGCCCTCGCGATCGACGAGCGCGTCGCGCGGGTGCTCGGACTCGGCCCGCGTCTGGCGCAGACGGTACTGGTGGGTCTGGTGACACTCGCCGTGGTGGCTTCGTACCAGGCCGTCGGCTCGCTGCTGGTGGTGGGGCTGCTCGTCGCTCCCGCCGTGGCGGCGAGGCAGTGGACCGAACGCATCCCCTCGACCATGGTGCTCGCGGCCGGTATCGGCGCGGCCGCCGTCGCGGTCGGGCTCCTCGTTTCGTGGCACGCCGCGACGGCCGCCGGAGCGACGATCGCCGCCACCGCGATCGCCGCCGCCGGCGTCTCGTGGCTGCTGCGACTCGCCACGGACCAGGCCCGTCGTCGCTTTCCCACGACGATCGCCGTACCCGCCTGACTTCCCTTCCCGCTCCACCGGAAAAGACCCCATGCTTCATCCCACTCGATCTCTCGCGCCCCTCGGCGCGCTCCTGCTCCTGGCCCTGGCGGGCTGTGCCGCGCCGTCCGCGCCGTCCGCCCCGACAGCGACTGCCGAGAGCGACGCTCACGGCCAGATCGACGGCGCCGCAGAGCTGGCCGAGCCCGCGCTCGGGCTCACCTCGATCGACGCCGACGGTCGGGTCTCGCACCTCGACCTCCTCGACGAGTCGACGGCCGACCTCGGAACCGTCCGCGCGCCCGCGGCGGTGCATTCCGACGGTCGCTACCTCTTCTCTGCCGCTGCCGACGGCGTCTCGATCGTCGACAGCGGAGTGTGGACGTGGGATCACGTCGACCACTTCCACTACTACCGGGCACCCGCACGGGTGATCGGCGAGGTCGCGGGCGATGGCGTGGCCACGGTGGCGACCTCCAACTCGTCGACCACGGGCGGCACGGGGGTGTTCTTCCCCGACTCCGGCGAGGCGGTCCTGCTCGACACCGAGGCGCTGTCGAAGGGCGAAGTAGCCGAGAAGTTCCGCGTCACCACGGAGCCGGGCGCAGGTCTCGTCGTCCCCGCCGGGTCGTTCGCGGCCATCGCCTCCGCGGGCGAGGTATCGCTGCACGCGGCAGACGGAACCGCGATCGGGGTGACGACCCCGTGCGCCGAACCCGCGGGCACCATCACGACACGCGTCGGAGCGGTGATCGGCTGCCGGGACGGCGCCGTGCTCGTGAGCGTCAACGGCGAGCAGCCGGTCGCCGAGGTCGTTCCGTATCCGTCCGGGGCCACCGCGCCCCGCGCCACGGGCTTCCACAACCGGGAGGGTCGACCGAGCGTCGCCGCTCTCGCGGGCGACGCCGGAATCTGGATCCTCGACACCCGTGAGCGCGCGTGGACGCTGCTTCCCGCCCCCGAGCCGCTCGTGCAGGTCACGGCGGTCGACGACAAGAACGCGAACGTCCTCGCCCTGACTGCGGGCGGTCGGGTGCTCGTGCTCGACGGTGACACCGGCGCGGTGCGCGCGGCATCCGCCCCTCTGGTCTCGGAGAGCCTCGCCGCGGGACTGCCCGTGACCCTGATCGCCGACCAGCAGCGTGCGTACCTCAACGGGCCGGCCGAGAACCGCATGTGGGAGCTCGACTTCGCCGACGATGCGCGGGTGGCGCGCGAGTTCGCCCCCGAGCGCACGCCGCTCTTCTTCGCAGAGACGGGACGCTGACATGCGCCGCACCCTCGCCGCCCTCGCCGCGGCTGCTCTCCTGTGCCTCACCGGATGCGCCGGTTCCGCGGCATCCGATCGACCTCTGGTCGTGGTGACCACGAACATCCTCGGCGACGTCGTGTCGAAGCTGGCGGGCGACGACGTCGAGGTCCTGACCCTCATGCGCCCGGGCGCCGACCCGCATTCGTTCGAGATCTCCGCCGCCGAGGCCGCGCGCATGCGTTCCGCCGACCTGCTGGTCGCCAACGGACTCGGTCTCGAGGAGGGGCTGCAACAGCACCTCGACGCCGCGTCCGCCGACGGGGTGCGCACCATCGTCGCGGGCGACGCCGTCCGTGTGCTGCCGTACACCTCCGCCGACGCAGACGGGGCCGACGACCCGCACTTCTGGACCGACCCCGCGCAGATGATCGCCGTGGTGGACCGGCTCACTCCCGCGCTCGAGAGCCTCGGCGGGGCCGCCGTCACCGAGCGCTCCGCCGGCTACCGCGCGCAGCTCGAGACGCTGGACGCGGACATGACCGCGGCTTTCTCCGCGATCCCGGCCGAGCGTCGTGCCCTCGTCACCAACCACCACGTGTTCGGCTACCTCGCCGATCGCTTCGACTTCCGCCTCATCGGGGCGGTGATCCCCGGCGGGACGACCCTCGCCGCTCCGAGTACGAGCGACCTCGCCGACCTCGTCGCGGCCATCGACGAGGCGAAGGTGCCGACGATCTTCGCCGAGTCCTCGTCTCCCGACCGGCTCGTACGCGCGCTCGCCGAAGAAGCCGACCGCCACGTCGAGGTGACCGAGCTGTTCACCGAGTCGCTCACCGACGCCTCGGGCGACGCCCCCGACTACCTGACCATGATGCGCGTCAACACGGAGCGCATCGCCACCGGGCTCTCGCCCTGACGAGACCCGCCCACCGAAGAAAGAGACACCCATGCGCAGCTTCTCCCTGCCCCGCGCGGGCCTGGTCGCCCTCGCGATCGGCGCCACCGTCACCCTGTCGGCCTGCGCCGGCGGCACCGCCCCCGGGTCCGCGTCCCCGGATTCGACCGTCGCAGCCGAGGCGGCCACGCGTGTGGCGTTGTCGTACCCCGGCGGCATCCTGGTGCTCGACGGTCAGACCCTCGAGACCGTCGGCGACTTCTCGTCGGAGGAGTTCACCCGCCTGAACTCCGCCGGCGACGGCCAGCACATCATGGTGACCATGAGCGAGGGGTTCCAGGTTCTGGATGCCGGGACCTCGGCCGCCGAGCCCGAGCTCACCGACCTCGTCTTCCCGGCGTCGAAGCCCGGTCACGTGGTGACGCACGGAGGAAAGACGGTGCTCTACGCCGACGGCACGAGCGACTCGACGATCTTCGACACCGATGCGCTGCTGGCATCCACCGAGTCCCTTCCCGAGGTCGAGACGGTTCCGGGCGTCGAGGCGCACCACGGGGTATCGATCGTGCTCGAGGACGGCTCGTTCGTGACCACCGTGGGCAACGCCAACGGTCGTACGGGCATCGTCGTGAAGGATTCCTCGGGTGCGACCATCGCCGAGAACGCGGCCTGCCCGGGCGTGCACGGTGAAGGCACCGCCAAGGACGAGGTCGTCGTCTTCGGGTGCGACAACGGCGCTCTCGTGCTCGACGAGGGTCAGATCACCAAGATCGAGGCCCCCGACCAGCCGTACGGACGCTCGGGCAACATGTTCGTGAGCGAGACCAGCCCGCTCGTGCTCGGCGACTACAAGGACGACCGCGACGCCGAGGGGTACCTGCTGCACCGCGTCTCCGTCGTCGACACGGCCGCCAAGACGCAGACCGTCATCGACATGCCCGCAGGGGCCGAGTACACCTTCCGCGACCTGGCGCGCGGTCCGCAGGATCTGGGATACGTCCTGGCCTCCGACGGTGCGATCCACGTGCTCGACCTCGAGAAGGGGGCGTTCACCGACGCCTTCCCCGTGATCGACGCGTGGGAGGGCCCGGTCGAGTGGCAGGACGCCCACCCCGCGATCAAGGTCTCGGGTGACATCGCCTACGTGACCGAGCCCGCGAAGAACGCCGTGCACGCGGTCGATCTCACCACCGGCGCGGTCGTGAAGAGCGTCACCCTCGATCACACGCCGAACGAGATCGCGCTCACGAAGTAAGCGTCCGCTCGCAGACGGGAGTGATCGTCTGCGAGAGGCGCCCTATCGGCCGCCCCGGTCGTACGCCACCTGCAGTGCTTCGCGCACCGCGCGTACGCCGGGGCGGTCGGCCGTTCCGCGGCGGACGGCCGTGAACACCTCGCGTCGCGGCTGCCCGGGCAGGCCCACGAGTCGCACGGGAGGCGTCTCGCCCGCGAAGACGAGATCGGGGATCATGCCGACGGCATGACCGGATGCCACGAGCCGGGCGTGCGCGGTGAGGTCGGCCATCTCGAAGCGCACGTCGGGCTCGAACCCGGCGGCGCGGCACTGCTGCGTCGCCCACTGACGGGCGGCGGTGCCCACCGGCTCCATGACCCAGGCGCGCTCGCGCAGGTCCTCCAGGCTCTGCGCCGGATCGTCGCTCGAGACGGCCAGACGGATGGCATCCCGCCCCAGCAGGCTGCGCTCGAGCCCCTCGCGATGCTCGCGCGTGTGACCCGGGTACTGCTCGGCCACGACGAGGTCGAAGCCGCGCGCGGCCACCTCGAACAGTCCCTCCTCGGGGGCGAGCTCCGCGACCTCGATGCGCAGGTTCGGCTCGCTCCCGGCCAGGGCGTCGAGGGCTCGGGGGAGTAGGCCGTGCGCGGCGGACTGCATGACGGCCACCCGCACGGGCGCCAGCGACGGCCGCATGCGTTCCAGTTCGGCGCGGGCCGCTTCATCGGCGGCCAGCATGCGCGCGGCGTGCGCCGCGAGAGCGGCCCCTTGGGCGGTCAGACGGACGCGCCGTCCGTCCGGTTCGAGCAGCGGCACCGCGGCCTCTTTCTCGAGCAGGGCGAGCTGCTGCGAGATGGTCGACGGGCTGTACGAGAGGGCGTCGGCGACGGCCGCGAGGGTGCCGCGGACCGACAGCTCGTGCAAGAGGCGCAAACGGCGCAGGTCGAACATGGCATCCCTTCGTTTTCATCGATCAGTATGCGTCAGGAATCATCGCTTTTCCCGAACGGATGGCAGCCCCATGCTGAAAACATCCGAGGAAGGATCGCCATGTCGCTCACCGATGTCCCCGACACCACGTCCGGCACCACCCCCGCCGCACTCGTCTCTGCCCACGAGCTCGCCGACGAGGCGATCGCCCTCGTGCGCCGCTGGCTCGCCGAGAGCCGGAACGAGCCCGTCGACGCCGCAGCCCAGCGGCTGGCCGGGGTTCTGCGCGACCCGCACGGCCTCGACTTCACCGTCGGCTTCGTCGACGGCGTCGTGCGCCCCGAAGACGTGCGCGTCGCCGCGCGCAACCTCGCCGCGCTCACCCCGCTCATCCCGGGCTTCCTGCCGCTGCACCTCAAAGCCGCGATCCGCCTCGGTGCGTTCGCCGCGCCCATCCTGCCGCAGATCGTCGTGCCCGCCGCCCGTACGGCACTGCGCTCGATGGTGCGCCACCTGATCGTCGACGCCACCGACCGCAAGCTCGGCGAGGCCATCTCCTCGATCCGCGGTCGGGGAGACGGCATCCGCCTCAATGTGAACCTGCTCGGCGAGGCGATCCTCGGCAAGAAAGAGGCCGCGCGGCGCCTGGCCGGCACCCGAAAGCTCCTCTCGCGCGACGACGTCGACTACGTCTCGATCAAGGTCTCGTCGACCGTCGCCCCGCACACGCCCTGGGCCTTCGACGCCGCCGTCGCCGACGCGGTGGCGGCCCTGCGGCCCCTCTACCGTGTGGCGAAAGAGACCGGCACCTTCCTCAACCTCGACATGGAGGAGTTCAAAGACCTCGACCTCACCCTCGCCGTCTTCGAGACGCTGCTGGCCGAGCCCGAGTTCCACGGCGTCGAGGCCGGCATCGTGCTGCAGGCCTATCTGCCCGACGCGCTCGCCGCGATGATCCGCCTGCAGGAGTGGACCGCCGCGCGCGTGGCATCCGGGGGAGCCCCCATCAAGGTGCGCGTGGTCAAGGGCGCGAACCTGCCGATGGAGCGGGTGGATGCCGACGTGCACGACTGGCCGCTCGCCACCTGGCCCTCGAAGCAGGCGACCGACGCGTCGTACAAGGCCGTCCTCGACTACGCGCTGCGCCCCGAGCACACGACCAACGTGCGGATCGGCGTCGCCGGCCACAACCTGTTCGACGTCGCCCTCGCCTGGCTCCTCGCCGAGCGTCGCGGAGTCACCGGCAGCATCGACGTCGAGATGCTTCTCGGCATGGCGACCGCGCAGCAGGCCGTCGTCCGCCGCACGGTCGGTTCGATCCTGCTCTACACCCCCGTCGTGCACCCGCAGGAGTTCGACGTCGCGATCGCGTACCTGATCCGCCGCCTCGAAGAGGGCGCATCGAGCGAGAACTTCATGTCGGCGGTGTTCGACCTCGACACCCACGAGGCGCTGTTCTCTCGAGAGCGTGACCGCTTCTTGGCATCCCTCGCCGACATGCCCGAGGGCGTTCCCGCCTCGAACCGGGTGCAGGACCGCTCGGCCGAGGCCCCTCTCGCCCCCGCGCACGGCTTCCGCAACACCCCCGACTCCGACCCGGCGATCGAGGCGAACCGCGACTGGTCGCGGGCGATCGTCGCGCGCATGGAGGACTCGACGCTCGGCGCGCGGACCATCGCTGACCACACGGTCACCGACGAAGCCACGCTGAACGCACTGATCCAGGATGCCGCGACGGCTGCCGCGGGCTGGCGCGAGCTCGGAGCCGCGAAGCGCGCGGAGATCCTGCACCGCGCGGGCGACGCGCTCGAGAAGCGTCGCGCCGACCTGCTCGAGGTCATGGGCGCCGAGTGCGGCAAGGTCATCGAGCAGAGCGACCCCGAGGTGTCGGAGGCGATCGACTTCGCCCACTACTACGCCGAGCAGGCGCGCACTCTCGAGGCCGTCGACGGCGCGACCTTCACCCCGGTCGGTGTCACCGTGGTCACCCCGCCGTGGAACTTCCCCGTCGCGATCCCCGCGGGCTCGACCCTCGCCGCGCTCGCCGCCGGTTCCGCCGTGGTCATCAAGCCCGCGGGTCTCGCCGAGCGCTCCGGCGCCGTCATGGTCGAGGCGCTGTGGGAGGCGGGGGTTCCCCGTGAGGTGCTCAAGCTCGTGCAGGTGTCCGAGAACGATCTCGGTCGTCAGCTGCTCACGCACCCCGCCGTCGAGCGGGTCGTGCTCACCGGCGCCTACGAGACGGCGGAGCTCTTCCGCTCGTTCCGCCCCGACCTGCCGCTCTTGGCCGAGACGAGCGGCAAGAACGCCGTGATCGTCACGCCGAGTGCCGACCTCGACCTCGCCGCGAAAGACGTCGCGATGTCGGCCTTCGGCCACGCGGGCCAGAAGTGCTCCGCGGCATCCCTCGTCGTGCTCGTCGGATCGGTGGCGCGCTCGCGGCGCTTCCGCGACCAGCTGGTCGATGCCGTCACCTCGCTCGAGGTCGGTATGCCGTGGGACGAGGCCTCGCGCATCGGACCCCTCATCGAGCCTGCTCAGGGAAAGCTGCTGCGTGCGTTGACGTCGCTCGAGCCCGGCCAGCGCTGGGTGGTCGAGCCGAAGCGCCTCGACGACGGGGGGATGCTGTGGCGGCCCGGCATCCGCGAGGGCGTGCAGCCCGGCAGCGAGTTCCACCGCACCGAGTACTTCGGTCCCGTGCTCGGCATCATGACCGCCGAGACCCTCGACGACGCGATCGAGATCGTCAACGCCATCGAGTACGGCCTCACCTCGGGCCTGCACGCGCTGGATTCGTCCGAGATCGACACCTGGCTCGCGCGCATCGAGGCCGGCAACGTCTACGTCAACCGCGGCACCACCGGCGCCATCGTGCAGCGCCAGCCCTTCGGCGGCTGGAAGAAGTCCGCCGTCGGCGCGGGCACCAAGGCCGGCGGACCGCACTACCTGTTCGGCTTCGGAACGTGGGCGGATGCCGAGACCTCGTCGCCCCGCACGCCCGCCGCCCTCGCCGCCCCGGCGCTGGCGGCCGTGCCCGCCGCGGACCGCGAGTGGGTGGCATCCGCCCTCTCGAGCGATGCCGCCGCGTGGGCCGGGGAGTTCTCGCTCGCCCGTGACGTGACCGGCCTGGAGTCGGAGCAGAACGTGCTCCGCTACGCCGCGGTTCCGGTGACCGTGCGCGTCGAGGACGCGTCGGAGGCTGCGCTCGTGCGCGTGGTCGCCGCGGGTGTCCGCGCCGGGTCGGCCGTGACGGTGAGCACGGCTCGCGAGCTCTCGCCCGCGGTGCGTGCCTGGCTCGAGGGCGTCGGCGTCCGCGCCGCGGTCGAAGACGCCGCCGAGTGGGGTCGCCGCGCTGCGCGGCTGGCCCGGACGGGTGGCCGCATCCGCCTGCTCGGCGGATCGCCCGTGGCGGTGGCCGAGGCGACGAACGGCTCGCCCTCGGTCGCCCTCTACGCAGGCGACGTCACCCGCGCCGCGGCACGTCGAGCTGTTGCCGTTCCTGCGCGAGCAGGCCGTGTCGATCACCGCGCACCGCTTCGGGACGCCGCGCCGGTACGAGGTGCCGCCGCTGGTCGGCTGATCTCTCCCCCCCCCGACGGCGGGGCCGTTCCTTCGGGGCGGCTCCGCCTCTTCGGTGGGCCCGGGACGGTGCCGCGGGCGTACCGTCCGGCGGAGACCGGTGGCGACCCGCCGGGTCGGGGTGGTGTGGGTCGGTGTGTCGGGGTCGGAGTCCGCAGGACGGCGCGCACGACAGGCACGTCGAGGATCCGGGTGGCGGCTACGTCGTTCCCGACGCCGCGGGACCGTGGTCGCCGCGTACGAGATCTTCGCGGGGGAGGGGTACCTGTCGACCCGCCCCGGCGGCCGGTCGTGTTCGGCTACGCCGGGCCGTCGACACTGGCATTGATGGATGCCGTCGCCCAGATCGTCGAGACGCTCCGCGCCCATGGCGGACCGTCGTGCGGAGTTCGGCGGTGACACGCCGGGAACGGTGAGGGCCTGAGCGGTGTGTCGCGCAGAACCTCCGCAGGATGGTGGGAGGCCCCGGCCCCGGCCCTCACCGACCGAGGATCTCCAACGCCGCCATCGCCGCGTTCTGGCCCCCGATGCCGCTCACCGCCCCGCCGCGCTGAGCGCTCGCCCCGCACAGCAAGACCCGCGCGTGCGGCGTCGCCACTCCCCAGCGCGCGGCGGGGGAGTCGGCGGGCGCGTCGAGCCACGGCCACGACAGGGCGCCGTGGAAGATGTCGCCGCCGGCCATGTTGAGCGTGGCTTCAAGGTCGCTGGTCGTGCGGGCCTCGATGCAGAGCCGGCCGTCGGGCGCCCGCAGGATGCAGTCGCGCAGCGGCTCGGCGAGCACCGACTCCAGCGACGCCTGGGCGGCGGCCAGCAGTCGTGCTCCCGCGGCGACCGGGTCGGTGTCGGCGATGAGCCGGTGCGGCACCTGCAGGCCGAACATCGTGAGCGTCTGCGCGCCCGACGCGCGCAGCTCCTCACCGAGGATGGACGGGTCGGTGAGCGAGTGGCAGTAGATCTCGACCGGGAGAGGCTCCGGGATGAGCCCTCCGGATGCCGCCACGTGAGCGGCATCCAACTGGGTCATGGTCTCGTTGACGTGGAAGGTGCCCGAGAAGGCGGCCTCGGGGGTCACCGATTCGTCTCGGAGACGGGGCAGCCGCGAGAGCAGCATGTTGACCTTCACCTGCGCACCCTCCGGCTCCTCCGCCCCCGTCGTGGCGGCGCCGCCCGCAGTCAGCAGGCGGTCGAGGACGGCGCGGCCGACGCCGCTGAGCACGAGGTCGCCGTGGAAGACGTCGGAGCGGTCGGTCATGGTGTGCACGTCGCCGTCGGGCGAGATCGAGATCACCTCGACCCCCGTGACGATCTCGGCCCCCGCTTCGCGAGCGGCGCGTTCGAGTTCGGCCGTGACCGCGCCCATGCCACCCACGGGCACGTCCCAGTCCCCGGTCCCGCCGCCGATCACGTGGTAGAGGAAGCAGCGGTTCTGCGCGAGGGAGGGGTCGTCGGACGAGGCGAAGGTGCCGATGAGCGCGTCGGTGAGGGCGATACCGCGCACCAGATCGCTCTCGAACGAAGAGCGCAGCAGGTCGCCGAGCGGGCGGGTGGTGAGGGCCTCCCACAGCTCGTCGTCGCCCACGCGTTCGCGCAGTTCGTCCGCCGTGGGCAGCGGCTCGGTCATCGTCGGGAAGACCACCCGGGCCACCGGGGTGAGGCGCTCGCCGAACGCCGCGAAACGTTCGGCCTCGTCGGCGTCGCCGAGGGTGCGCGCGAACGAGGCGGCCGTCGCCTCGGCATCCCGCGTATCGACGAGGATCCCGCGCGTGGGATCGGCCGGGTCGGGTGTGTAGGAGGAGTAGCGGCGGCGGCGCAGGTCGACGCGCAGACCCAGGTCGTCGATGACCTTCTGCGGCAGCAGGCTCACCAGGTACGAGTAGCGCGACAGGCGCGCATCGACACCCGCCCACGGGCGCTCCGACACGGCGGCGCCGCCCACGGCATCCGATCTCTCGATCACCACCACGCTGCGCCCTGCCCGGGCGAGATAGGCCGCGGCGACGAGGGCGTTGTGCCCGCCCCCCACGATGACGACGTCGTACCGGCGAGAATCCGAAGCGGTCATGAGCCCACGCTAACGACAGCGGCGAATTCGCCGAAGGGGGTGGCGCACGTAGCCTGGATGCCATGACTTCCGCAGCCGACCTGCTCGAGATCGCCACGCGTATCGCTCGGGAGGCCGGTGAACTCGCCCACCGTCGCCGTCGCGAGGGCGTGACGGTCGCCGCGACCAAATCGGCCGCCGCCGACATCGTCACCGCCGCCGACCGCGAGGTCGAGGCCTTCATTCGCGCGGAGCTCGCGCGAGAGCGTTCGGACGACGGCTTCTTCGGCGAGGAATCCGGCGCCGAAGAGGGAACGAGCGGCATCACGTGGGTCGTCGACCCGATCGACGGCACCGTCAACTACGCCTACGGGATCCCGGCCTGGGCCGTGAGCATCGCCGCTGTCGAGGGCACCGCCGAGACCGCGTCGTGGACCGCGCTCGCCGGGGCGGTCTTCAACCCCGTGACGGGCGAGCTCTTCCGCGCCTCGCGCGGTGGGGGCGCCTGGCTCGGCGACCAGCGCCTGTCGGTCGCCGAGGTGGGCCCCGCCGGGGGACTCGTCGCCACCGGTTTCGGGTACAACCCCGAGACCCACGGTCCGGCCCTGGAGCAGCTGTCGCGTGTCATGCCGATCGCCCGTGACGTGCGCCGTATCGGCGCGGCGTCCCTCGATCTGGCCTCGGTGGCCGCCGGTCGCGTCGACGCGTATTACGAGCGCGGCACGCAGCCGTGGGATCACGCCGCCGGCGCGCTGCTGGTCGCCGAAGCGGGCGGAGTCGTCGGGGGAGCCCCCGGCGGACGCCCCGGCAACGGCATGGTGATCGCCGCGGGGCCGGAGTTCTACCGCCGTCTCGAGCCGCTCCTCGACTACGAGCGGTGACAGAGGTCGCGCCCATGGCATTCTCAGATCAGCCGAGGTAGGGTGTTTACCAGTTCGTTATCTTCCGCAACCCGAACCTGCGGAGATGGCCAAGCCCCCAAGCCCGAAGCCGTCGCGTTCGCGACACGACACGAGAGCCCTTCCGCGTTGCCGTCAGAAGCCTCTGAGACTGAGCCCGCCGTCACCCGACGGTCTCGTCGCCCCCTCCCCACGCCCGCTCCCGAGACGACCCCCCGGCTGACCCGAGCCGAGATGCGCCGTCGCTCCGCGAGCGAGACCCCCGTCGCCACGCTCGAGGCCCCCGCCGCCGAGCCGCAGGGCGCCGACCCCGCCCCGGTCGACGCCGACGCCGCCTCTCAGTCCGAGCTGATCGAGAGCGTCGCCGCTGCCGTCGTCGGCACCGTCATCGCCGCGACCATCGAGCCCACGCTGCCGCCTCGCGCCGCCGCCGCGGCTCCCGCCGAGCAGACTCCGGATGCCGCGGCCTCCGACGCCCTCGACGTCACCGTCGTCGACGAGCAGCGTCGTGCCGACGACGTCGCCGTCATCCTGCAGAGCGCGGACGGCGCCGTCGCCACCACCCCGGTGTCCCTCCCGACCTCGCCCATCACGCTTCCCGTGAGCCGTCGGTCGCGCCGTCGCCCCCAGGCGTCGGTCATCCTCGACTCGACCGCCGACGAGGCTGTAGCCGAGCCGGCCGTCGCTGCCGCCGAGCCGGCCGCGGCGCGCGCGTCGAAGCCGCTCGAACAGGCCGCTATCGAGCAGCCTGCCGCCGCCGCCGCGTTCCCCGCTGACGACACCGTGGCCGATGAATTCACCACCGCCGCGCGCCTGTTCTCGTTCACCGGCGAGACGCCCACGCAGCAGGCGGCTCCCGTCACCCCCGCTCCCGAGCCGGTGTCGGAGGGGCTGCCCGCCGCGGCCGCTCCCCGCACCCGCCGCAACGTCCGCCGCATCGCCGCGACCTCGTTCTCGGTCGGCGTCATGGGCGTTGTCGGACTCCTCACCGTGGGCATGACCATGCCGGTCAGCGCCATCGCCTCGGCGAGCGGCACCGACAGCATCACCGCTCCGGTCGCCGACACCGCGACCACGCGTCTCGCGGTCGGCGGAGACGTCGCCTCGTCCGACGGGGCGATCCAGGCGTACGTCGCCCCGGCCCAGTCGCAGGCCGCGGTCGTCGACCGCGCCGACGGCTACAGCGCCACCACGTACTCCAAGATGGCCGTCGACTCGGGCATCAAGTACCCCACCAACTTCTACGTCAACAACCCGACGTCGCCCATCCAGTGGCCCTTCGCGGTCGGCGTCTCGATCTCGTACGGCTTCGGCATGCGCGACGGCGGCTTCCACGAGGGTGCCGACTTCGTGCCCGGCGAGGGTGCGCCCGTGCAGGCGATCGCCGACGGCACCGTCCGTATCGCGACCGAGCAGGGTGGCGCCTTCGGGGTGACCGTGCTGATCGACCACGTGATCGACGGACAGCTCGTCTCGAGCCGGTACGGCCACATGCAGTACGGCTCGCTCCAGGTCACCCCGGGCGAGAAGGTGCACGTCGGCCAGTTCCTCGGACGCACCGGCAACACGGGTCGATCGTTCGGCGCGCACACGCACGTCGAGATCCTCCAGAACGGCACGACCCCGATCGACCCCATCGCGTGGCTGCGTCAGCACGCCGGCGGCTGAGGCTCGATTCGTAAGAGAGTGTCGAGGTCTGATATTCTCTTCTAGTTGCCCGGAGCGATCCGGGTACGCCCCGATAGCTCAGTGGCAGAGCACTTCCATGGTAAGGAAGGGGTCGTCAGTTCAATCCTGACTCGGGGCTCAAGGCATCCTCATCTGAATCCAGGATGCCGTGCGGCGGGGTAGCTCAGTTGGTGAGAGCGCACGACTCATAATCGTGAGGTCGCGGGTTCAAGCCCCGCTCCCGCTACATGTTCGCCGCAAAGCCGTCCTCCGGGGCGGCTTTCGCTTCTCTCCGACGCGTTCCCGCACGAGGTCCTCACGGCGCCCCGATAGGGTGAGCCGCGTGAGTGATTCGGGAGAGTTCGTCCAATCCCTCGCTCGCGGTCTTGAGGTGATCCGGGCCTTCGACGCCGAGAACCCGGCGCTGACCCTCAGCGACGTCGCCCGCCGCGCCGATCTGACCCGTGCCGCGGCCCGCCGGTTCCTCCAGACGCTCGAGACCCTGGGTTACGTGCGCGCCGACGGTCGGGTCTTCTCGCTGACGCCGCGCGTTCTCGAGCTCGGCTTCAGCTACCTCTCCGCGCTCTCGCTGCCGGTGCTGGCCCAGCCGCATCTCGAGCGTCTGTCGCGCGAGGTGGGGGAGAGCGTCTCGTCGGCCGTGCTCGACGGGGCCGACATCGTCTACGTCGCCCGCGTTCCCACGCGTCGCATCATGAGCGTCGGAATAACGATCGGCACGCGTTTCCCCGCCTACGCGACCAGCATGGGGCGCGTGCTGCTCGCGGCGCTTCCCGACGCGGACGCGCGACGGATCGTGGCCGCTTCGCAGCCCGCTTCTCTCACCCCGCGCACGCGGACGGACGTCGATGCGATCGCCGTCGAGCTCGAGGCGGTGCGTGCTCAGGGGTGGGCTCTCGTGGACGGCGAGCTCGAAGAGGGGCTGCGCTCCCTCGCGGCACCCGTCCACGACCGCTCGGGGGTGGTGGTCGCGGCGGTGAACATCTCGGCCAGTTCCCGCGGTGACGCGGACGAGTGGCGAGAGCGGTGCCTGCCGGCACTGCGGGCCGCCGCGGCCGAGATCGACGCGGACCTCCGCCTGGTCTGAATTCCGGCTGCGGGCCCACGGCGGTCCTCCCTTGCCGTCTTCGCGGTGGTCGGCGTATCCTGTTCGCAGAACGTACGCATGTACGCAGAGCGAACAAGCAAGGATGCTCCGCATGATCGACAAGACCGTCCCCGACCTCGAGGCGGCCGTCGCCGGTATCGCCGATGGCGCGACCGTGATGATCGGCGGCTTCGGCCGCGCGGGTCAGCCCGTCGAGCTGATCGACGCGCTCATCGCGCACGGCGCGCGCGATCTCACCGTCGTCAACAACAACGCGGGCAACGGCGACACCGGCTTGGCCGCCCTGCTCGCGGCCGGGCAGGTGCGCAAGATGATCTGCTCCTTCCCGCGCCAGAGTGACTCGTGGGTCTTCGACGGGCTGTACCGCGACGGCAAGGTCGAGCTCGAGCTCGTGCCGCAGGGCAATCTCGCCGAGCGCATCCGCGCCGCCGGCGCCGGCATCGGCGGGTTCTTCACCCCCACCGGCTTCGGGACGCAACTCGCCGAGGGCAAAGAGACGCGGCGCATCGACGGCCGCGACTACGTGCTCGAATACCCCATCCGTGCGGATGCCGCCCTGATCAGCGCCCGCGCCGCCGACCGCTGGGGCAACCTCGTCTATCGCGAGACCGCACGCAACTTCGGCCCCATCATGGCCGCGGCTGCGGCCACCACGATCGTTCAGGTCGACGAGATCGTCGAGCTCGGCTCGCTCGATCCCGAGTCGGTCGTCACCCCGGGTCTCTACGTCGATCGCGTGGTCGCGGTCGGGGAGCGCGCATGGCTCCGCGACGGCGCGTTCGTCGGCGGCGTCGACATCGAGGGCCGGGCTCTGGCATCCGAGGAGGAGAAATGACAACTCGCATCTCGCGGCGCGATCTCGCCGCCCGCGTGGCATCCGACATTCCCGAGGGCGCGGTCGTCAACCTCGGCATCGGTGCTCCGACCCTGGTCGCCGACTACCTGCCGGCGGGACTCGAGATCGTCCTGCACACCGAGAACGGCATGCTCGGCATGGGTCCCGCTCCCGAGCGCGGGCGCATCGACCCCGACCTCATCAACGCGGGCAAGCAGCCGGTCACCGCGCTCGCGGGGGCTGCGTACTTCCACCACGCCGACTCGTTCGCGATGATGCGCGGCGGGCACCTCGACGTGTGCGTGCTGGGGGCGTTCCAGGTGTCGGCCGGCGGCGATCTCGCCAACTGGTCGACCGGCGAGCCCGGCGCCATCCCCGCGGTGGGCGGCGCCATGGACCTCGCGATCGGCGCGAAAGACGTCTACGTCATGACCGACCTGCTCACCAAGGGCGGCGAGCCCAAGCTCGTCGCCGCCTGCAGCTATCCCCTCACGGGCGTGGGCTGCGTCTCGCGGGTCTACACCGACCACGGCGTCTTCGACGTCACCCCCGACGGCTTCCGCGTGCGGGAGCTTTTCGGCGACAACACGCACGAAGAGATCGAGTCCCTGCTCGGTCTGAGCCTGGAGGCCTGAGACATGCCCGCATCCTTCGTCTACGACGCCGTCCGCACCCCCTTCGCTCGCCACGGCAAGGCCTTCGCCGACGTGCGCCCCGACGACCTCGCGGCCACCGTCATGGCATCCGTCGTCGAGCGCACCGGTATCGACCCCGCGCGCATCGAAGACGTGATCTTCGGCGATGCGAACCAGGCGGGGGAGGACAACCGCAACGTCGCGCGTTTCGGCGCCCTCCTGGCGGGCTTTCCCTCTTCGGTGCCCGGGACGACGATCAACCGGCTGTGCGGATCGTCGCTGGATGCCGTGATCCAGGGCTCCCGCGCGATCGAGGCCGGCGATGCCGACGTCGTCCTCGCCGGCGGCGTCGAGTCGATGACCCGTGCCCCCTTCGTGGTCGAGAAGAGCCCGCGGCCCTTCCCCGCGGCGAACCAGACGATGTGGAACACCTCGATCGGCTGGCGCATGACCAACCCGCGTCTGAGGGCGGACTGGACGATCTCGAACGGCGAGAGCGCCGAGAAGCTCGCCGAGATCTACGACATCTCCCGAGAGCAGCAGGACGCTTTCGCCGCGCGCAGCCACCGTCTCGCTGCCGCGGCGTGGGCAGAGGGACGCTTCGACGATGAGATCGTGCAGGTCGAGGGGCACGCGCTCGCGCGCGACGAGGGCATCCGCGACGATTCGACCGCCGAGGTGCTCGCGGGTCTGCGACCTGCCTTCCGCAAGGACGGCACGGTCACGGCGGGGAACTCTTCGCCCATCAACGACGGGGCCTCGGCAGTGCTGCTGGGAGCGGAGGGGATCCTGGATGCCGAGCCCCTCGCGCGCATCGCGGGTCGGGCCGCATTCGGCAACGACCCCGATGTGTTCGGTGTCGCCCCGGTCGAGGCGGCCAACCGCGCCCTCGCCCGCGCCGGCAAGACCTGGGCCGACGTGTCGTTCGTCGAGCTCAACGAGGCATTCGCGTCGCAGACCCTGGCGTGCGCGAAGCTGTGGACCGAGCTCGACCCCGCCCGCCTCAACGAGAACGGGGGAGCGATCGCGATCGGCCACCCGCTGGGGGCCTCGGGCGGGCGCATCATCGCGCGCGCGGCGCACGAGCTGAAGCGCCGAGGCGGGGGTGTCGCGGTCGCCGCGATCTGCATCGGTGTCGGGCAGGGTCTCGCGGTCGTCCTGGAACGCTGAGGCCGCCGCCGCGGCATCCGCGCCACGAGAACGGGCGCTGCCCTGGGCGCAGGTGGATCCGCACGGAATCGGCCTGCTCTCGTCGCCCACCTGCTCCGGCGACGACACGCGTCGCTCGGGGCTAGGACTCGTCGGCCCAGCGGTCGCGGGGTCGGTCGTCGTCGTCGTCGCGGACGTGCCCCGGGGCGGACCACTCCAGCTGGAACCCGCACTCGCGGCACTCGTCGGCACCGCCGCCCTGCTCGAGAAGCGGGTGCATCGTCACGCCGCACGAGGGGCAGATCGGCTGCGCCGTGTCGTCGTAGGGGTCTCTGTACGTCATCGCGTTCCACTCGTCGGTCGTTGCCGAGGACAACTCCCCGCGTCGCCGCAGTGTTCCCCCGGAGAGGCCGCGGGCCCCGACGTGTCGCCTCGGGCATAGGCTCGGCCCATGCCGATCCCTCGCGTCGCCGCGGGCTCCGCTCCGGTGGCGGAGGCCGCATGACGGCATCCACCCCCGCTCCCGACCCTCGCCGCTGGAGCGCGCTGTCGGTCATGCTCATGGGGCAGTTCGCCGCCCTCCTCGACGTCAGCGTCACTAACGTCGCCCTGCCCTCGATCGGGCGCTCCACCGGGGCGGGTCCGAATGAGCTGCAGTGGATCGTGACCGGTTACGTGCTCGCCTTCGCACTGGTCCCCGTCATCGGGGGACGGCTGGGCGACCAGCGGGGTCGGCGGCGCATCTTCACGATCGCCGTGCTCGGGTTCGTGACCGCCAGTGCGGCTGTCGGTCTGGCGCCGAACGCGGGGCTCCTCATCGCGGCCCGGGTCGTCCAGGGGCTGTTCGGCGGCATGATGGGCCCGCAGGTGTCGGGCTTCATCCAGAACGCCTTCCCCGCGTGGGAGAGAGGGCGGGCCTTCGGCAGGCTCGGCCTCACCGTCGGTGCGGGGACGGCGCTCGGTCCGGTGATCGCGGGTCTGCTCATCTCGGCTGGTGGCCCCGACATCGGCTGGCGGCTGGTCTTCTTCATCAACGTGCCGGTCCGGCATCGCGGCCGTGCTGCTCGCTCGCCGGTGGGTTCCCGCCGATGAGCCGTCTCCCACGGCATCCGCTCGCCAGATCGATCTGCTCGGCGCGCTCCTGCTCGGCGCGGGTGTGCTGTGCCTGCTGTTCCCCATCGTCGAGACGGGCCAGGGTGGCGGCCCCGTGACGCTCCTGCTCCTGCTCCCCGCCGCGGGGTTCCTCTTCGCGCTCGTGCGGCATGAGGCGCGCCTGACGAAGGCGGATGCCGGGCCCCTGCTGGATCTGCGCCTGTTCCGCGTCCGCTCGTTCGTCACGGGTGTCGTCTTCGCCGTCGTCTTCTTCTGCAGCAACACCGGGATCCCCCTCGTGCTCGCGCTGTACTACCAGAACGGCCTCGGTTTCACCGCTCTGCAGTCGGGGCTGGGAGTCACGGCCTACGCCATCGGCTCGGTGGTGGGAGCCCCCGTGGCCGGGCGCTTCGTCTCGCGCGTGGGCCGCCCGCTGCTCGTCGGCGCGGTCGCGGTGTTCACCGGGGTCACGATCGTGCTGGGGCTCCTCGTGCAGTCCGGTGCCGACGCGACCGACCCGGTGGGAGTCATCCTGCGCCTGTGCGTGCCCCTGTTCGTCCTCGGGGTCGCGGGTGGGGCGATCGTCACCCCGAACCAGACGCTGACCCTCGCCGATGTCGACCCCCGCCGAGGCGGCGTCGCCGGCGGAGTCGTCCAGACGGCTCAGCGGGTGGGATCGTCCATCGGACAGACGGTGCTGGGGACGACCTTCGCGCTGGCGGTCGTGGGTGCGGCGCAGGCTACGGGCCCCGGGGATCCGGCGGGGGACCCGGGCGCTTTCGCCCGCGCGCTGACCCTCGCCCTCGCGGTGTCGGTGGTGTTCTCGGGGTCGGCCATCCTGCTCAGCGCGGTCGAGGTGCACCGGCAGCGTCGCCACTGAAGCGGGCGATACGCGCGGACGCTAGCGTCGAGGCATGCACGTCACCTCCGCCCGTCTGGGTCTCGGCCTCGCCGCCGTCGGCCGCCCGGCTTACATCACCACCGCGCGCGACAGCGACCTCGGTGACCCCGCCGAGCGCACTGTCGACGCGATGCGAGAGCGCGCGCACCTGCTGCTCGACGAGGCGTGGGCGCTCGGCATCCGATACGTCGACGCCGCCCGCTCCTACGGTCTGGCCGAGGAGTTCCTGGGATCGTGGCTCGCGGCCCACCCGGGCCGGCGTGAGCACCTCACCGTGGGGTCGAAGTGGGGCTACGCCTACGTCGGGGAATGGAAGATGGATGCCGCCGTGCACGAGCGCAAAGAGCACTCGGTCGCCATGTTCGACCGGCAGTGGCCCGAGACGCTCGAGGCCCTGGGGTCGGCCCCCGACTTCTACCTGATCCACTCCGTGACGCCCGAGAGCACGGCTCTCGCCGACACCGAGCTGCTCGATCGGCTGCGCGGGCTGCGGGCCGGCGGCGTGCGGGTCGGCCTGTCGACCAGCGGCCCGCACCAGGGCGAGGTGATCCGCACCGCCCTCGCGCTCGAGGACTCCCCGTTCTCGGTCGTGCAGTCGACGTGGAACCTCCTCGAGCCCTCGGTCGCCCCCGCGTTGCAGAACGCCCACGACGCCGGGTGGACGATCGTCGTCAAAGAGGCCCTCGCCAACGGCGAGCTCGCCCGCGCCGAATCGGGGAGTCGCCTCGAGGCCCTGGCATCCGGAATGCCGTCCGATGTCTTCGCCCTCGGTGCCGCGTTGGCGCAGCCCTGGGCCGACATCGTGCTCAGCGGTGCGACCACGCTCGCGCACCTGCGCCGAGGCGCGCGTGCACGACCGGTCGACACCGCGGGGAGGCTCGCGACCGACCCCGTCGACTACTGGCAGCGCCGATCGGAGCGCCCCTGGCGCTGACCGGGGGTCAGGGCACGCAGTTCAGCGTCGCGACCGAGCCCGAGACGTTCGCCCATGACGTGGCGATCGCGGTGGCGAGCACCGACCCCGACGAGGAACGGGCCTGCAGGTACCCGGCGGAGCGCGCGTTGGCGATCGAACGCACGGTGATGCTGGGGGAGTACGTGCCGCACGTCGAGTACGACACCCGCGTGCCCGACAGGCTCGACCCGCTGAACGCGCACACGTTCCCGGTGGCGCAGCTGCCGACGGCGTCCTCGTGGTCGGAGGGGACGTCGATGGTCATGCCCAGCTCCGGCCACTCCGCGTGATGGGAGTCGATGACGACCCCGCCGGGGATCTGGGCGAGAGCCGCGGCGATGTCGGGGTGCAGTTCGTCTGTCGAGGTCATTCGGTCTCGGCCTTTCTGTCGAGGACGTCCCAGAGGGTGTAGTCGGTGATCGAGCCCGCGGGTAGTTTGAGGTTCTCGTTGTCGGCGAGCAGTTCGGATTCGAATCCGACGATGCGGCCCGTGTCGGCGGACAGCAGCAGCGTCGCCTCGGAGGTGGTGAGCCCGGACGGTACCGCGGCGAGACCGACGACCGGGCGGCCGAGTCGGTCGAACGCCGTCCCGACGACGCGCAGCCCGGGGGCTTGAGCGACCACCTCGAGCAGAGCGGCCTGCTGGGCACCGGTGAGGGTCCACTCGCCCAGGAGCGCCCGGGCGCCGAGCATCGCGTCGCCCGCCGTCAACTGCTCGCCGGCGCCGGTCGAGGTGAGCACGAGAGCCCGCATCGCCTCGACGGTGGGCTCGGGGGCGTTGCGCGAGAGCGGCGAGAACTGGTTCTGCACGAACTGCAGGTCGCCCACCACGGTTCCGGGCGTCGGATCGCCGGTGGGGACGGTGTCGCCCGCTGCGTTGGTGGCCTCTGCGGCCGTCGTCACGACCGAGCCGGAGAGGTCCTCGTTCCACCGCACGTCGATCCACTCGCGGCGGAACACCGTCGCCTCGGCCTCGTCGGGCGAACCGCTGTAGTACCACCCGAGCGAAAGCGACCGTCGCTCGGGTGAGGAGGGGCCCGACCCGTCGGTCAACCGCTCCTGCGCCTGCGCGATCACCTGGGACGCGTCCTCCGAGATCGAGGTGAACACGAGTGGTTCCGGGGTGAGGGCGGATGCCGGGCTCCCCGGCATCCACAGGACTCCGGTGACGATCGCGAGCACGAGGACGACGACCGCAGCGGCTGAGCCCCAGGCGGCGTAGGCGGGTCGGCGGCGCGGCGGACGCGCGGTGCGGGCGAAAGCGCGAGCCCGGCGCTCGGCGTCGAGGGGGATGGGGGCGTCCAGGGGCGTGCGCGCCGGGTCGAGCCGGCGCACCGCGCGGGTGAGCTCATCGTCGTTCATCGAACACCTCCTCCGCGGACAGGGGCGCTGCGGAAAGGAGCGGGCGGAGTTTGGCGCGCACACGATTCAACCGGGTCCACACGGTACCCGCGCTCGCCCCGACGACGACACCGACGTCGGCGGCCGGCAGGTCTTCCCAGTACGTGAGCCAGAGGATCTCGCGCTCCTTCTCGGAGAGTCCTCGGATCGCGTCCACGAGCCGCTCGATCATCTCGCCCTCCGACTCGTTCGACAGGGTGCGCACCTGGTCCTCGATGTGCGTCCACAGTGCCCCCTCCCGGTCTCGTCGTCGGTACTCGTTCGCGATGAGGTTGCGCGCCGTGCGGTACAGCCACGGAAGACCGAACGGCTCGCGCGGGTCGCGCTTGCGCCACGCGATCTCGAAGCATTCCATCGTGAGGTCGTCGGCGGCCTCGCGGTCCGACACTCGCCGCTCGACGAATCGCCGAACGGCGGTGTAGTGCTCACGGAAGAGCGCCACGAAATCTGCGTCGTCCGTCACCGCTGTCTTTCCTCGTGCGTGTACCGGGGCTGTGTCGGTGAGGCGGCGAACCTTACCGAGGCGCGCGGGAGAAGAATTCTGGGTCGGTGTGTAAGGAACGGCCCACGACCGACACGACATATGCGGGGGTGGGTGCCGACTCCGGCTTCGAGAAGGCACCCATACGCCCGTCGTCCGATGTTCGGGTCTGACGGCGACGGGCGAGGGGTTGCGCCGCTTGGGGGCGGCGCAACCCCTCGGATCTTCTCCATGCGATCCACAATGGCAGAGACGGTGCGCGCCGTGAGACGACAGTCGTCGATCAGGCGGGATCGACCAGCAGGTTGGTGATCCGCGCCGTGGCGATCAGGCGGTCCTCGTCGTCGACCACGCGGACGTCGTAGGTGGCCATGCGTCGACCACGGTGGGCGGGTGTGGCCACGGCGTGGATGCGGCCGTCTTTCGCCCCGCGATGGTGCGTGATGTTCAGGTCGACACCGACGCAGACCATGCCCAGGGTCGAGGCATGGATCATGGCCGCCCACGATCCCACCGCCTCGGACAGTGCGGCCGTCGCGCCGCCGTGCAGACGACCGAGCGATTGCGTGTTTCCTCGGACGGGCATCGATGCGCAGACCCGATCCGCGGACTGTTCGGTCACGATGATGCCGAGACGTTCGTCGAGGGCGCCGGGGGTGATGGTCCAGGGCGTCATGGAGGCTCCTTCCGGCGCCCTCTTGTCGGGGGCGCATCCCTCTGACACTATTACTGAACGCTCGGTCGGTAACGGTGTCGAACGAGTTTTTCACCTGCCCCACAGAACGACGGAGTTCTCATGGCCACGCTGACCTCGGCATCCGCCCCTGCCACCGGGATGAAACGAGAGGAACGGCGTGTGCTCGCCGGGACCCTCGTGGGCACCTCGATCGAGTGGTACGACTTCTTCATCTACGCCCAGGCGGCCGGGCTCGTGCTCGCGCCCCTGTTCCTCGCGCCCCTCGCGCAGAGCGACCCCGCGATCGCCCAGGTGCTCTCGTTCGCCACGATCGGTATCTCGTTCCTCTTCCGCCCGCTCGGCGCCGTCGTCGCCGGATGGCTCGGCGACCGCCTCGGCCGGAAGAAGATGCTCGTGCTGACGCTCGTCATGATGGGCGTGTCGACGGCCCTCATCGGGGTGCTGCCGACCTACGCCGCGATCGGTGTGGCCGCCCCCGTCCTGCTCATCCTGCTGCGGGTGTTGCAGGGCTTCTCGGCCGGCGGCGAGTGGGGTGGTGCGGCGCTGCTCTCGGTCGAGCACGCCCCCGTCCACCGTCGCGGGTACTTCGGGGCGTACCCGCAGATCGGCGTCCCGGTGGGGATGATCCTGGCCACCGCGACCCTGTGGATCCTCACCTCGTCGATGTCGGCCGAGGCCTTCCTCGCCTGGGGGTGGCGTGTGCCGTTCCTGTTCTCGATCGTGCTCATCGTCGTCGGCTACCTCATCCGCCGCGCGGTGGAGGAGAGCCCGGTGTTCGAAGACCTCGTGCGCCGCCGCAAGGAGTCCTCCGCCCCGCTCGGGCAGCTTTTCCGCAAGAACTGGCGCGAGGTCGCCCTGACGGCCTTCGTGTTCATCGGCAACAACGCCGCCGGCTACCTGCTCATCGCGTTCTTCGCCACCTACTCGGTCTCGACCCTCGGGATGGAACGCCCGACCGTGCTGCTGGCGACGACCCTGGCATCCTTCGGCTGGCTCGGTTTCACCCTGTGGGGCGGCCGGCTGTCTGACCGCTTGGGGCGCATCCGCACCTTCCAGCTCGGCTACCTGCTGCTGGCGATCTGGGCCGTACCGATGTGGTTCCTCATCGACACCGCGAACATCTTCTGGTACTTCGTCGCGCTGTTCGTGATGACCCTCGGCCTCGGGCTGTCGTACGGGCCGCAGGCGGCGCTCTACGCCGAGATGTTCCCCGCGAACGTCCGCTACTCGGGCGTCTCGATCGGCTACGCGCTGGGCGCCATCATGGGTGGGGCCTTCGCGCCGATGATCGCCGAGGCGCTGCTGCGCTCCACGGGCGCCTCGTGGACGATCGGCCTCTACATCGCGGTCGCCGCACTCGTCTCTCTCGGTGCTGTCTCGCTCATCAAAGAGACGAAGGGCGTCGACCTGCGGGCGTGATCCCGGATGCCGTGACGGGGCCCTTCGCGTCGGCGAGGGGCCCCGTCACGCGCCGCCGGGAGGAGTTCGTCGGCGTCGGCCGAGGGGACGGTGCGCCGTACCGCGGACTTCGTCGCCCTCCGTCGGCATGCCGGGTCGCCGGTGGCGGCGTGCCGCCACGGTATCCGCAGGACGGACCAGGGATGTGCGCCTGCCGCGGCGCGACCCGGCGGGGCAGAGCACCGGGTCAGGCGGTGCGGAGGCCGTCGAGGGCGATGCGCACGATGTCGGCGCCGAGACGGTCGCCGTCGACGCCGCCGCCGGGGCGGTACCACTCCACGACCGAGTTGATCATGCCGAACAGCAGACGCGCGGCGACCGCCGCGTCGACATCGTCGCGCACGTCGCCCTCGGCCTGCGCTTCGGCGACCAGGGCGGTCACGCGGTGGTCGAAGAGACGCCGCCGCTCGAGGGCGGCCTGCTCGACCTCGCTGTTGCCCCGGACCCGCAGGAGCAGGGTGACCGCGGGAAGCTGCGCCACCAGGACGTCGGTCGCCCCGGTGAGCACGAAGCGGAGGCGATCGGATGCCGCGCCCTCGCGGGCGCCGGGCTCATCGAGCACGGCCTCGAGCCCGCCGAGAGCCGCCTCGAGCGCCACGGCCAGCAACTCCTCTTTCGAGGAGAAGTGATGGTACAGCGCGGACTTCGTCAGCCCGAGTCGGCGGGCGAGGTCGGACACGCTCGTCGCGTCGTACCCCTGCTCGTTGAAGAGCTGCACGGCCACGGCGAGCAGACCCTCGCGGTCGTAGCCCGGACGCCCCCGGCGCGCGGGGGCCTCGGCGGACGCGCCGGAGTCGTCGGCGGTCGCGGGCGTCGTCACGGGATCGGCGGGCACGGATTCAGTGTGTCACTCCAGCAGAGCGGGGGAGTCCGCGTGCAGCAGAGCACGCGCCGCGTTTCCGATCACGGCACTGTACGTCGGGTAGGCGAAGCGCACACCGGCGAGGGTCGAGACGTCGATGCCGGCCGCCATCGCGGTGGTCACCGATTGGATGACCTCTACGGCGTTCTCCCCCACCGCGTGAGCCCCGAGCACGAGCTCGCGGCGACGATCGGAGATGAGCATGAGGAACCCGCGTTCCCGGTCGTCGATCACCGCACGGTCGAGATCGGCGAAACGCGCAGTCGCCACGACGCACGAGGGGTCGCGGTCACGCGCCTGCTCCTCGGTGAGGCCGACGCCCGCGTAGTCGGGGTCGGTGAAACCGCCCGCGGGGAGAAGGTGGTGGGGCGTTCGCCGGTTGGCGCCGAGCACGGCGTTCTCGGCCGCCGCTTCGCCCTCGAACTGCGCCGCCTGCACGAGCATGTCGCGGCCGTTCGCGTCGCCGACGGCGAGGATGTGCGGCACGATCGTGCGGAAGTAGCGGTCGACCGGGATCGCGGAGCGCTCGACCTGGACCCCGGCGTTCTCGAGGCCGAGGTCTTCGACATCGGCGGGCCATCCGGTCGCCATGATGACGACCTCGGCATCGACGGTGCGCGATGCGCCGTCCTCGCGCCAGGCGAGGGTGAGCGAGCCGTCCTCGGCGCGGTCGATGCGCTCGACCGTCTCGATCCCCGTGCGTACGTCGACCCCGTGCTCCGTGAGCGATTCGGCGATCACGCGCGAGATGGAGGCATCGGATGCCATGAGCACCCGAGGCGCGACATCGAGCAGCGTGACCTCCGCGCCGAACGAGCGGAACACCGTCACCAGTTGTGCGCCGGTGTTGCCCGCACCGATGACCACGACGCGCCGGGGCAGCTCGGCGAGAGTGAGCACGTCTTCGGGAACCGTCGCGAGCTCGGCCCCGGGGATCGGCAGGCGACGGGAATGGCCGCCCACGCAGACGAGGATCGAGTCCGCGCGGATTCGTCGACCGCTGTCGAGGACGAGAGTGTGCTCGTCCGCGAAGCGCGCACGTCCCTCTTGCACGAGATCCACCCCGGCTTCGGCGAAGCGTTCGGCCTCTCGTTTGATCGAGCGCACGGCATCCACCCGCTCATGCACCCTGGAGACCACGGCCGACCAATCGACGCGGGGCTCTTCCACCACGATGCCGTAGTCGTCGGCGGAGCGGGGTCTCGCGCATGAGGCGCGCGGCCTTCGCGAGGACGCGCGTGGGTACGCACCCGGTGTTGACGCAGGTGCCGCCGACACGACCGGCCTCGAGGACGACGACGGATGCGCCGAGTTCTGCGGCGCGAAGGGCGGCGGCGGTCCCGGCGGGACCGGCTCCGATCACGGCGATGTCATAGCTGTCGGCGTCGTGGCTCACGGTGGTCCTCCCGGGTCGAGAGCCCCAGTCAATCCCGCGCCGACGACCTGACCTCGGGGCTTGCGCCGCGGGTCAGAACCCCTCGTAGATCTGGGTGGGCGTGAGGCCCGTGCCGCCCAGGGCGTGGACGCCGGGGGCGGGGTGCAGCTCGAAGGAGTGGCCGTCGTGCAGGAGCACGGCCGTGTAGTCCCCTCGCGTATCGAGCTTGAGCTCGAAGCGTCCCGTGTCGATGAGGCGCAGTGTGACCACGGCGCCGCTGCGCGCGACGAAGCTGACTTCTTTCTCTCGCGCGTTCGGCAGGGGGATGACCGGCTCATCCGTCGCGGGCGTCGGCGAAGAAGAGGGAGTGCGTGCGTCGGCGTCCATCCGGTGAGTCTGTCACGCGGGGAGGGGCGCGGGGCCGGGACGAGCCCGGGCGTGCGCCGTCAGCGCCCGTCTCGCCAGGAGTGCCGCGGCTCGTACCCGAGCAGCCGGCGCGCCTTGTCGATCGAGAGAAGCGTCGTGTTCTCGCCCAGGTCGCCGTGGATCGCGACCCCCGGGAACACCTCGGCCACGAGTTGGGCGTTGGGGCGCGTCATGACCGTGTCGGCCGCCGCGATGATGAAGGTGTCGAAGCCGGCCGGGGCGGTCTGGAGAGCGCTCTCCACGGCCTGCGCTCCGTCGCGGGCGTCGATATAGCCCCACAGGTTCCACTTCCGGGTGCGCGCGTCGTCGTCGAAGGGGAATTCGGCGTAGTCCTCGGTTACCATCACGTTCGAGAACCGCAGCGCCGTGATCGACAGGTCGGGGTTCCAGCGCACCAGCTCCACCGCCAAGCGTTCCTCGAGGGTCTTCACGAGGGAGTAGACCGACTCGGGCCTCGGCGCGTACTCCTCGTCGACGGGGATGTACGGAGGCGGCACGTCGAAGGGCAAGCCCAGCACGGTCTCGCTCGAGGCGTAGACGATCTTGTGGATGCCCAGACGCGTGGCCGCCCAGAAGACGTTGAAGGTGCTCGTCATGTTGTTGTGGAAAGTGGCGATGTCGGAGCGGATGCCGGGCGCCGGGATCGCAGCGAGGTGCACGAGGGCGTCGAAGCCGTCGTGCTGGTCGTTCACCGCGGTCAGGGCGTCGACGACCTGGCCGTAGTCGGTGAGGTCGACCTGGACGAAGCCCGGGCCGCGCTCGCCGCGGACATCGAGGCCGATGACGTCGTGGCCGGCGGAACGCAGCTCGCGTGCGACGACGGTGCCGAGCTTTCCGGACGAACCGGTGAGGGCGATGCGCATGAGTGTCCTTCGGGGTCGGGGTGGGATCGACGATATCGGCGCCCACCGACATCGGGCGGGTGGGTTGACCGCCCCGACCGAAGACGCCGCGCGGTCGGCGTGTACCGATCCCGCGGGCGGAACGTCCTGCCACGCGGAAGGTCCATTCGTCAAGATCCCGGCGCCGTGGGGGCCCGGGGTGTTTCGCTATGTGGACGCTGTCGATTCGTGAAATGTCACGGTCCGACGCGAACGATCGCCGACAGGAACCTCGATGCCCTCTTTGTCCTCCGCCACCGACGCGTTTCTCGCGTCGCGTGCGGCTGACGGCGACCAGATCGCCTTCGGGGTGCTGGTGAGACGGCACGCGCCGTTCCTCGTCGCGTTCGCGACCAGGCTGACCGGCTCGCGGGCCGATGCCGACGATTGCGTGCAGGAGGCGCTCATCACGGCGTGGCGACGTCTTCCGGATCTCACCGACCCCGAGAAGGTGCGAAGCTGGCTCACGACGATCGTGTCGCGCAAGGCCACCGACCGCCTCCGCTCCCGCAAGATCTCGGAGGAGATCGACGAGGAGATGGTCTCGGGTCGTGACGACCCGGAGCGCGCCGTTGTGGCATCGTCGCAGATGGACGCGCTCAAGAAGATCCTCGGAGAGCTCCCCGAGGAGCTGCGTGTGGTGTGGGTGCTCCGCGAGGTCGGCGGGCACAGCTACGACGAGATCGCCGTCGAGGTCGGCGAATCCGCCGCCACCGTGCGCGGACGCCTCGCGCGAGCCAGGAAGACGGTGTTGGAACGCATGGAGGAGTGGAGGTGACCCCAGTGAGCGAGCACAACGATGACATCGGGGGGTCGGGCTACTCCCTCGAAGACCTCTCCGCCTACCTCGATCGCGGACGCATCCCCCGCATCCCGGCGATCGAGCGCAACGCGCAGTGCCAGGCGGTTCTGGCGTCGATGGAGCGGATGGGGCGACTCTCCCGCGAGATCGTGGACGAGCAGGCGGCGGAGCCGATCTCGGAGTCCTGGTACGACAGCATCATGCGCGAGGTCATGCGCGAGTTCCGAGCGGGCCGAGACATCCCGCTTGCGCGCGCCGACGACGGCACCGAGCTGGTCGTGACCGAGGGTGCTCTCTACGAGCTCATCCGCACGGTCGGAGACGGAATCGAAGGACTGCTGATGGGACGCGTCCGACTCGATCAGCCGGAACCCGACGCTCCTCTCGACGTCCGCGTGACGGTCAGCGTGCGCTTCGGTCGCGCGATGAGCCCCGCGGTCGAGGAGATGCGCGAAGGCATCCGCTCGGCCATCCAGCGACACGGCGACCTTCGGGTCGGACGCGTGGACGTGACCGTCGGCGACGTCCACCTCGACGAGGGGGAAGATTCATGACGACCATCTCCGCAGCGGAGCTGGCGCCCCGCATCGATCTGGCCGTGACCGCCGTCGAGGGTGTGCGCGAGTGCTATTCGGCGCGTCCGGTCTTAGCCCGCGCCGTCGAGCACGTCACCGACGTCGAGGGTTCTCTCGCCGAGGTCGAGGAATCCGGCGGCACCCGTGCCATCACCGTCTGCATCGGCGTCTCCTCCGACGACGACGCTGCCGTGGTCGCGGCCGCCGTCGCCACCGCGGCGCGCGGCGCCGGCGAGGACGAGACCCCGTCTTCGATCCGGGTCCGCGTAGCGCGCCTGGTCGCCCCGCCTTCCTGAGCGGGTTCCGGCCGAGAAGCGGTCAACCGGCTTACGCTGGAGGAACCGCCCACTCGTCCCCGGAGGCCGAATGTCCACGCCGCCCGTCATCGCCGTCACCGGATCCACCGGAGCCGTAGGGGGCCGGGTCGCGCGAGACCTCGCCGCCCGCGGCATCCCTCAGCGTCTGCTCGTTCGCGACGCTTCTCGGGCTCCCTCGCTCGGAGGAGCCGAGGTGCACGTCGCCCGGTATTCGGACGCGGATGCCACCCGCGCGGCCCTGGAGGGGGTCGACACGCTCTTCATGGTGTCGGCGTCCGAGACAGCCGACCGCGTCGAGCATCACCGCACCTTCGTCGAGGCCGCCGCGGCCGCGGGCGTCCGATCGATCGTCTACACCTCGTTCTTCGCCGCCGCGCCGGACGCCGTCTTCACGCTGGGGCGCGATCACGCAGCGACCGAGGAGATCATCCGCGCCTCGGGCATGCGGCACACCTTCCTGCGCGACAACTTCTACATGGACATGATGGAGCTCTTCGCCGGTGACGACGGGGTCATCCGGGGTCCCGCCGGAGACGGGCGCTGCTCTCTCGTCTCGCGCGCCGATGTGGCGGCCACGGCGGTAGCGGTGCTGCTCGATCCCGATGCGCACGCCGACGTCACCTACGACCTGACCGGCCCCGAGGCCCTGACCCTGACCGAGGTCGCCGAGAAGATCTCGGCGGTGCGCGGTCATCGGGTGCGTTTCGTCGACGAGACGGTCGACGAGGCATATGCCTCGCGAGCGGCGTTCGGGGCCCCGCGGTGGCAGGTCGACGCGTGGGTGAGCACGTACACGTCCATCGCGAGCGGCGATCAAGCCGCCGTCTCGAACGACGTCGAGCGCGTTACCGGCCGCCCCGCGCAGAGTTTCGAGGAGTTTCTCGGCGCCGTGTCATGACCGGGTGTCCCTCGGGTATGCTGGCGGCGTGCTGACCTGTCGCTGTTGTCGCTGAACGCTCCGCGTTCTTTTCGACGACCCCGTCAGCCGCGCCCGTATCGGGTGCATCAACCTCCAGGACTCCATCGTGCGTTACGCCCAGAGCGTCGCCGACCTCGTCGGCAACACCCCCCTCGTCCGTCTTTCTCGCGTCACCGAGGGCATCGCCGCCACGGTCCTCGCGAAGATCGAGTACTTCAACCCCGGCGGCTCCGCCAAGGACCGCATCGCGGCCAACATCGTCGACGCCGCCGAGCGCGACGGCCTGCTCCAGCCGGGCGGAGTGATCGTGGAGCCCACCAGCGGCAACACCGGGGTCGGGCTCGCGCTCATCGCGCAGCAGCGCGGCTACCGCTGCGTCTTCGTGGTGCCCGACAAGGTCGCCGAGGACAAGCGAGCGGTGCTGCGCGCCTACGGCGCCGAGGTCGTCGTGACGCCGACGAACGTCGAGCCCGACGACCCGAACTCTTACTACAGCGTGTCCGACCGTCTCGTGCGTGAGATCCCGGGTGCGTTCAAGCCCAACCAATACGCCAACCCGAACGGCCCGCGCAGTCACTACGAGACCACCGGTCCCGAGATCTGGCGCGACACCGACGGTCGGCTCACGCACTTCGTCGCGGGCGTCGGCACGGGCGGCACGATCAGCGGCACCGGCCGCTACCTCCGCGAGGTCGCGGGCCCGGCCGTTCGTATCGTCGGCGTCGATCCGGTCGGCTCGATCTACTCGGGCGGCGACATCCACGGCTACGACGTCGAGGGCGTCGGCGAGGACTTCTGGCCCCCGGCCTTCGACCCGACTCTCGTGGACGGCTACGAGCGCGTCTCGGATGCCGAGTCCTTCGCCATGACCCGTCGCCTCGCCCGCGAGGAGGGCCTGCTCGTGGGCGGGTCCAGCGGAATGGCCGTCGTCGGAGCCCTCCGGGTCGCGCGGGATCTCCCGGCAGACGCCGTGGTCGTCGTCGTGCTCCCCGACCACGGTCGCGGTTATCTCAGCAAGATCTTCGACGACGACTGGATGATCGAGCGCGGCTACGACGTTGCACCCGTGGCATCCCTTCTTCCGACCCCTTCCGAGGAGCACTCCGCATGAGCACCCACGACGCCGCCCGCGGCTTCGACAGCCTCGCCGTCCAC
Source organism: Microbacterium sp. SORGH_AS_0421 (assembly GCF_030818635.1). Taxonomy (NCBI): domain Bacteria; kingdom Bacillati; phylum Actinomycetota; class Actinomycetes; order Micrococcales; family Microbacteriaceae; genus Microbacterium; species Microbacterium sp. SORGH_AS_0421. The sequence goes on along the minus strand of NZ_JAUTAO010000001.1, from coordinate 371,753 downwards.
GCCGGACAGGCGCCCGACGAGACCACCGGCGCCGTGATCCCGCCGATCCACGTCTCGACGACGTATGCGCAGGACGGGATCGGCGGCCTCCGCGGCGGCTACGAGTACGGTCGCAGCGGCAATCCCACGCGCACCGCGCTCGAGACGCAGATCGCCGCTCTCGAGGGCGGCCCCCGGGCGCTGTCGTTCGCCTCCGGTCTCGCCGGTGAGGACGCCCTGCTGCGCGCCGCGCTCGTCCCGGGAGACGAGGTCCTCCTCGGCAACGACGTCTACGGCGGCACCTACCGGCTGCTGGCGCGGGTGCTCGGTCCCTGGGGGATCACCCTCCGTGTCGTCGACATGAGCGACCTGGATGCCGTGGCCGCCGCCATCGCGGAGCGCGCACCGCGGATGGTCTGGGTCGAGACCCCCAGCAACCCCATGCTGCGGATCACCGACATCGCCGGTCTCGCCCGGCTCGGGCACGAGGCCGGGGCGATCGTCGTGGTGGACAACACCTTCGCCTCGCCGGCCCTGCAGCGACCGCTGTCGCTCGGCGCCGATGTCGTGGTGCACTCGGCGACCAAGTACCTCGGCGGGCACAGCGACGTCGTGGGCGGGGCGCTGGCCTTCGCCGACGCGGAGCTCGCCGAGAAGGTGCAGTTCCTGCAGTTCGCCGCGGGAGCGGTGTCGGGTCCGTTCGACGCATACCTGACCACGCGCGGCATCAAGACGCTCGCCGTGCGCATGCAGCGCCACAGCTCGAACGCGCAGGCCGTCGCCGAGCACCTCGCCGGCCACGACCGTGTCGCGCAGGTGTACTACCCGGGTCTGCCCTCGCACCCCGGGCACGAGCTGGCGGCGCGCCAGATGAGCGGTTTCGGGGGCATCGTCTCCCTCGCTCTCGCCGACGGCCCGACCGCCCGCCGCTTCGCGGAGTCGACGCGTCTGTTCACGCTCGCCGAGTCGCTCGGCGGCGTCGAGTCGCTCGTCAACTACCCCGATGCCATGACCCACGCCTCCGTGCGCGGTACCGAACTCGCGGTGCCCGACACGATCGTGCGCCTGTCGGTGGGGATCGAGTCGGTCGACGACCTGGTCGCCGACGTCGACCAGGCGCTCGCCTCCCTCTGAGCGGGAACGCTCCAGGCGCGTCTCTTTTCACGCGCCGGCCTTCGCACGCGCCGGCCTCCGCGTGCGCCTGCCGCGGGCGCCGCGCCGGCCCGGTACTCACGCATAAACGCGATCCGCGCCCATAAACGCGTGGAGAGAGCGTTTACGGGCGCGGATCGCGTTTATGGGCGTGCCTCGTCCGGGAGGGAAGCGGGTCAGCGTTCGGCGCGCGCCAGGTTCTGCGTGAGCTCGTCGGCGTTCTGACGGACGACGTACGCCGGCTGGTCGCGCTCGACGCGCCAGCTCTCGCTGAGAGGTCCGACGTTGACGGTGTCGAAACCGAACTCGTCGTAGATGCGGGTCACGAGGGCGACGGCCTCGTCGGAGTCGCTCGAGGTGGCGAGGGCGCGACGGTTCTCGGTGCCGGCGGGGGAGCCGTCGGTGAGGATGTCGGCGGCGGGGATGTGGTTGAACGCCTTGACGACGATCGACTCGGGCAGGTGCTTCTGCAGCATTTGCGACGTGGTCGTCTTCTTCTCGTCGAGTTCGGCGATGTGTCCGTCGCGCTCGAAGTAGTAGTTGTTGGTGTCGAGAACGGTCTTGCCGGCGAGGGGAGCGGCGGGCACGGCGTCGATGGCCTTCAGCGGGACGGTGACCACGACGATGTCGCCGGCCTCCGCGGCATCCTGTGCCGTGGCGGCGCGCGCCTTGTCGCCCACTTCGGCGACGAGGTCGGCGAGGGTCTCCGGTCCACGGGAGTTCGCGATCACGACGTCGTAGCCGTTCTTCGCGAAGCCCCTGGCGAGGGCCGAGCCGATGTGTCCTGCTCCAATGATTCCTACGGTAGTCATGGAGGCTCAGAACCGATTCGGATGCCACCGCATTCCCTGGGCCTCGCTGAACATTCAGCGGCTTAAATAACTAGCAGGGCGAGTTATCAGTGTCAACCGGTCCCCGCCCGGGAACGGCGGGATTTATCGTCATCTTGTCGCACCCTCACGCGAGTGGTCGCAGTCCGGTGTTCGGGTCACCGTCCTGCTTGACCTGTGAGGGCGACGGCCCCCGGTGGACGCGGCTTCGGACCACCGGGGGCCGCTTTCTTCTCCCGCCTCGTCCGGGTGGGGGGGCGCACCGGTGGGACACTGGATGCCGGCGGGATCGGCCCCGCCCCGACCCCGAGGAATCGCTTCGTGACGACCGCCATCCGCCCGCCCCGCACCGCCCGCTTCTACGCCGTCTGCGTCGGCGTGGGTCTGCTCGCGGGACTCATGTCGGGCCTTTTCGGTGTGGGCGGCGGCACGGTCATCGTTCCTCTGCTCGTGCTCCTGCTCGGCTTCGACCAGCGCCTCGGCGCGGGAACCTCTCTCGCCGCGATCGTTCCCACGGCGTCGGTCGGTGTCATCACCTACGCCGTCGACGGGCACGTCGCATGGCTGCCGGCCCTCATCCTCGCAGCGGGGGCCGTGGGGGGAGCGCAGATCGGCACCTGGTTGCTGCCCAAGCTCTCGCAGACGGCCCTGCGCTGGGCCTTCGTGGCCTTCCTCCTCGCGGTGATCGTGAGCCTCTATTTCGTCATCCCCTCTCGCGACGCCGAGCTCGAACTCACCTGGATCACCGGCCCCGGGCTCGCGGTGCTCGGTGTGATCACCGGCATCCTCGCGGGACTCCTCGGCGTCGGCGGCGGGATCATCGTCGTCCCCGCCCTGCTGCTGTTCTTCGGAACCAGCGACCTCGTCGCCAAGGGCACCTCGCTGCTCATGATGATCCCGACCGCGGTGTCGGGGACGATCGGAAACCTCCGCCGCTCGAACGTCGATCTGCCGGCGGCGCTCTGCGTCGGGCTCGCCGCCTGCGCCACGACCGCCGTGGGCGCGCAGATCGCCAAGGCGGTCGACCCCTTCGTCGCCAACGTGCTGTTCTCGATCTTCCTCGTCTTCATCGCCTCGCAGATCGCCGTGAAGGCCGTGCGCGGCCGCCACCAGCGCTGACCCACCCCGGTCCCACGGGCCCGCTCGGTAGACTGGGGGCGTGCCCGTGAACCCCGAACTCGTCGGTCGAGTCTTCCCGCCGACCGCTCCTTACCTGGTCGGCCGCGAGAAGGTGCGCGAGTTCGCCCGCGCCGTCTTCGCCGATGCCCCGCAGCACTCGGACCCCGAGGCCGCCCGTGCCCTCGGGTACGCCGATGTGGTGGCTCCGCCGACCTTCGCGATGGTCGTCCAGGACCTCGCGCTCCAGCAACTGCTCGCCGACCCCGACTCGGGCATCGAGCTGTCGCGTCTCGTGCACGCGGAGCAGCGCTTCCGCTACACGCGACCGATCGTCGCGGGCGACGAACTCGTCGCGACGCAGTCGGTCACCGGCATCCGCACGATGGGCGGCAACGCCATGATCACGAGCGAGGCGGAGATCGTGGATGCCGACGGCGCCCACGTCGTGACCACCATCAGCGTCCTTCTCGCCGGGGAGGCCGGAGCATGAGCGCGTTCACCGTCGGAGACGTCATCGCCGAGCGTTCGGTGCACCTGACCCGTGAGTCGCTCGTTCGCTACGCGGGCGCCTCGGGCGACTTCAACCCCATCCACTACCGTGACGACGTCGCCGCAGCGGTGGGCCTGCCCGGTGTGCTCGCGCACGGCATGCTCACGATGGGGATCGCTGTGGGCACCCTCGCCGAGGCGCTGGGCGACAGCGGACGCATCGCCGAGTACGGCGTGCGTTTCACTCGCCCCGTCGTGGTCGACCCCGAGACCGGAGCCGACCTGCACGTCAGCGCCAAGGTCGCGGCCGTCGACGACGAGACCGCGCGCATCGACCTCACCGTGACGTTCGCCGAGACCACCGTGCTCGGCAAGGCGCAGGTGCGGGTGCGGTTGTCCTGATGCCCGAGGTCGCCCCCGTTCCCCTTTCGCAGTTGACCACCCTCCGCACGGGGGGTGAACCCGCCCGTCTCATCGAGGCCACGACGCCCGACGAACTGGTCGGTGCCCTTCGCGAGGTGTGGATGCAGGGCAAACCGTGGTTCGTCCTCGGCGGCGGGTCGAACCTGTTCGTGGGCGACGAGCCGTTCGAGGGCACCGTGATCCGGGTGCGGACGACCGGCATCGAAGAGCTTCCGGGGTCGAGCGCCCACACGGTGCGCCTCAGGGTGCAGGCCGGCCACGACTGGGACGCCCTGGTCGCCGAGACGGTGGAACGCGGGCTCGCGGGGATCGAGGCGATGTCGGGCATTCCCGGCACGGTCGGCGCCGCGCCCGTGCAGAACGTCGGAGCCTACGGCCAAGAGATCGTGCAGACCCTCGTCGAGGTGGAGCTGATCGACGAGTCGACGGGCGAGGTCTCGACCGTGCCGGCTACGCAGCTCGGCCTGGGTTTTCGCACCTCGGTGCTGAAGCACCACTACGGGTCGGTGCCCGAGCGGCCCGCGGTCATCCTGTCGGTGACGCTCGAGCTCGAGCGGGTCGGCGCAGAGGAGCGGCCCATCGCGGGAGACCAACTGCGCGGTGCCCTGGGCCTCGAGCCCGATCAGGCGGTGTCGCTGCGGTGGATCCGCGACCACGTGCTCGCGACCCGAGCTCGCAAGGGCATGGTGCTCGACGCCGAGGACCCCGACACTTGGAGCGCCGGCTCGTTCTTCCAGAACGCGATCGTGTCGGAGACCTTCGCGCGCACCCTTCCCGCGCAGTGCCCGAAGTGGCCCCTCGCGCCGGTGCTCGACCCGGTGACGGTCATCCCGCTCGCCGCCTTCGACGGCATCCTGCCCCCACCCCCCATCGTCACGCGCGACGTCAAGGTGAGTGCGGCGTGGCTGATCGAGAACGCCGGGCTCCACCGGGGCTTCCGGTTCCCGCGCTCGCGCGCGGGCCTGTCGACCAAGCACACGCTCGCGCTGACGAACCGCGGCGAGGCGACGGCGGCCGAGATCGCCGAGCTCGCCCGCTTCGTGCAGAACCGTGTGGCTTCGGAGTTCGGCCTCGTGCTGCAGCCCGAGCCCGTCCTGGTGAACGTCGAGCTCTAGCCCCCGACCTGCTGGCCCGGTCGTGCTGTGCCGTCCGGCGGAGTTCGTGGGTGACGCGCCGGGTCCGGATGCCGTGGGATCGGCGTGTCCGTCTCGGTCTCCGCAGCACGGTCCGGTCCGCCTCGATTCCTGCTGGCCCGGTCGTGCTGTGCCGTCGGGCGGAGTTCGTGGGTGACGTGCCGGGTCCGGATGCCGTGGGATCGGCGTGTCTGTCTCGGTCTCCGCGGAACGGTCCGGTCCGCCTCGATTCCTGCTGGCCCGGTCGTGCTGTGCCGTCGGGCGGAGTTCGTGGGTGACGTGCCGTGCCGGATGCCGTGGGATCGGTGTGTCTGTCTCGGTCTCCGCGGAACGGTCCGGTCCGCCTCGATTCCTGCTGGCCCGGTCGTGCTGTGCCGTCGGGCGGAGTTCGTGGGTGACGTGCCGTGCCGGATGCCGTGGGATCGGTGTGTCTGTCTCGGTCTCCGCGGAACGGTCCGGTCCGCCCCGGTTCCTGCTGGCCCGGTCGTGCTGTGCCGTCGGGCGGAGTTCGTGGGTGACGTGCCGGGTCCGGATGCCGTGGGATCGGCGTGTCGGCGACGATCTCCGCGCGACGGTTCGGAGTGAGAGCGCCGGCGCGGCGTCCCCCCGAACGCCGCGCGATGGTCGACGAACGGCGGTGCCGGTCACCGCGACGGGCGACCGGCACCGCCGGACGTCAGGACTCAGGCGAACAGGCGCTGGAGGCGCTGGATGCCCTCGAGGAGCTGGTCGTCACCCAGGGCGTACGACAGACGCAGGTAGCCGCTCGGGCCGAAGGCCTCGCCGGGCACCACGGCGACCTCGGCCTGCTCGAGGATGAGGTCGGCGAGCTCGAGCGAGGTGGTGGGGGTGACGCCGCCCCACGAACGGTTCAGCAGGCCGCGCACGTCGGGGTAGGCGTAGAACGCGCCGAGCGGGTTGGGCACCTCGACGCCGTCGATCTTCGCCAACTCCGACACGATCAGCTTCCGACGGCGGTCGAAGGCGAGTCGGAACTGCTCCGCCTCGTCCTGCGGTCCGTCGAGGGCGGCGGCCGCGGCGATCTGGGCGACGTTGTTGACGTTGCTCGACAGGTGCGACTGCAGGTTGCCGGCGAGCTTGATGGCATCCGCCGGTCCCACCATCCAGCCCACGCGCCATCCGGTCATGGCGTACGTCTTCGCGACGCCGTTGACGAGGATGGTCTGCTCGGCGAGCTCGGGGACGGCCTCGACGATCGAGACGGCCCGTGCGCCCTCGTAGGTGAGGTTCTGGTAGATCTCGTCGGTGATGACCCAGATGCCGTGCTCGAGAGCCCAGCGACCGATCTCGGCCGTCTCTTCGGGGGTGTAGACCGAGCCCGTGGGGTTCGAGGGCGACACGAAGACGAGCGTCGTCGTCTTGTCGGTGCGCGCGGCCTCGAGCTGGGCGACCGTGACCTTGTAGTCCTGGTCGGCACCGGCGAAGACCTCGACGGGAGTGCCCTCGGCGAGGGCGATGGCCTCGGGGTAGGTCGTCCAGTAGGGAGCCGGCAGCAGCACCTCGTCGCCGGGGTTCACCACGGTCTGGAACGCCTGGTACACCGACTGCTTGCCGCCGTTGGTGACGATGACCTGCGACGGCGCGACCTCGAGGCCCGAATCGCGCAGCGTCTTGGCGGCGATCGCCTCACGCAGCACCGGAAGACCGGCGGCCGGCGTGTACCGGTAGTTCTTGGGGTCCTGCAACGCCTTCGCCGCGGCGTCGACGATGAAGGACGGGGTGGCGAAATCGGGCTCTCCGGCCGCGTACGAGATGACCGGTCGGCCGGCGGCCTGGAGGGCCTTGGCCTTGGCATCGACCTTCAGGGTCGCGGACTCGGCGATGGCGGACAGCTTGCGGGAGAGCGGGGCGCGGGAAGTCACGGTTCCGAGCCTACTGTTCGCGCTCGCTCCCGCCGAGGGGTATGACCTCGAGCGCTGCGTGCGGAAGACGAAACACGGGTCCACTACCGTGGCGGGGTGATCGCTGAAACCCCCACGTTGTTGCCCTCTCGTCGACGAGGTCTGGGAACTCTCGTCCGCTTGGGGGTGGCGACCCTCATCGTCGGTCTGGCGACCGGTCTCGCGGTGCTGCTCCTGGTCTTCATCGTCCACTCCCTCGAACACCTCGTGTGGGGTCACGAGGAGGGCCCGTTCCTGGACGGTCTCGCATACCCCTCGGTCTGGTGGCTCCCGATCGTGACGGTCGGCGGCGCGGGTGTGGTGGCCGCGCTCGGGTGGTACCTGCTCCGTCGCTTCGGGCGCAAGCTCGCCACCGTCGAGCAGGGGGTGGACGGATCCCGGATGCCGTTCTGGGAGACACTCCTCGACACCGTCATCCAGGTCGGTTCGGTCGCGATGGGAGCCTCGATCGGCAAGGAGGTCGCCCCGCGCGAGCTCTCGGCCATGGCGGGATCGAAGATCGTCCGCTGGTTCCGCCTCGACGCGCGCTGGCGCCGCATCCTCATCGCCTCCGCCGCGGGCGCCGGTCTCGCCGCCGTCTACAACGTGCCGCTGGGGGGCGCCCTGTTCGCGGTCGAGATCCTCCTCGCCCAGTTCAGCGTGGGCGCGGCCGTCGTCGCCCTCAGCGTCAGCACGATCGCGACCCTCGTCGCCCGCCCCCTCGTCGGCGAGGAGTCGCTGTACCATGTGGCATCCCTCGGGGTGAATCCGTCCCTCCTGGTCGCAGCCCTGCTCATCGGGCCGCTGATGGGGTGGGGAGCCTCGAGCTTCGCGGCCGTGACCAAGAAGCTCTCGAGGTTCCGGCCCACGGGCTGGAAGATGCTCGTGGTGCTGCCGCTCACCTTCACCGCGGTGGGAGCACTGGGCGCGGCCTTCCCGCTCATCCTCGGCAACGGCCGGGCACTGGCGACCGCGGGTTTCGACCTGTCGCAACCGGCGCTCCTCCTGCTCGCCCTCGCTGTGCTGAAGTACGTCGCGACCACCGTCTCACTCGGCTCCGGCGCGATCGGCGGCACACTGCAGCCCTCCGTCGCGATCGGCGCGGCACTGGGGGCGGCGGCCGCCGCGGGGTGGGCGGTCATCTGGCCGGGTGCCGACGGCACGGCCCTGGCGATCGTCGCGGCGGCGGCGTTCCTGGCATCCAACATGAGAGCGCCGTTCACACCGCGATCGCGCTGATCATCGAGTTCACCGACACCGGCTTCACGCTGCTGCTGCCGATCTTCCTGGCCGTCGCGGGCTCGCTCGCCGCTTCGCGGCTCACCTCGCGCGAGAGCCTGCGCGGCTTCGCGCCGATGGATCCGGCTCGCCCCTAGAACCGGGCGCCGCGCGGCGGGGGATCGACCGGGTCCTCGCCGAACGGGTGCAGATCGTCCGGCCGTCGTCGCGCCACGCGAGCCCCCTTTTCGAAGCGGGGCGGGGGCTCGCGCGACGCGGCCGGCGTCAGTCGAGGTACTTCGCGTACGCCGGCAGGGTGAGGAACGCCGGGAATTCCGGTCGCAACGCCACCTCGCGGAACACCGCTGCGGCGTCGTCGAAGCGGTCGCCGTTCGAGCGGGGCACCTCGGCCAGCACCTCGTCGAGCAGCCCCTCGACGAACGCTCGGGTGATCGCGGTGCCCTCGGCGGTCTCGCGATCCTGGTGGATCCACTGCCAGATCTGCGAGCGCGAGATCTCGGCGGTCGCGGCATCTTCCATGAGGTCGTCGATCGCCACCGCGCCGAGCCCCCGCAGCCACGCTTCGATGTAGCGGATCGCCACCGAGACGTTGCCGCGTACACCCGCCGTGGTCACCGGCAGGCCGATGCGCAGGTCGAGCAACTGCCGGGGTTCGACCGATACGTCCTCGCGCAGGCGCTCGAGCTGGTTCTCGCGCTCGCCGAGCACCTCGTCGAACTCGGCGCGGGCCACCGGGATGAGGTCGGGGTGCGCGACCCACGTGCCGTCGAAGCCGTCGCCGGCCTCGCGCCGCTTGTCGGCGGCGACCTTCTCGAACGCGGCCTCGGTCACCTCGGGTCGGCGGCGGTTGGGGATGAACGCGCTCATACCGCCGATCGCGTACGCGCCCCGCTTGTGGCAGGTGCGCACGAGCAGCTCGGTGTAGGCCCGCATGAACGGCACCGTCATCGTCACTTCGCTCCGGTCGGGCAGGACGAACCGCGCCCCGCGCCCGCGGTAGGTCTTGATGATCGAGAAGATGTAGTCCCAGCGCCCGGCGTTCAGTCCCGCGCAGTGGTCACGCAGGGCGAAGAGGATCTCCTCCATCTCGAAGGCCGCGGGCAGCGTCTCGATGAGCACGGTCGCGCGGATCGTGCCGTGGGCGAGGCCCAGACGCTCCTCGGTGAACGAGAACACGTCGTCCCAGAGCCGAGCCTCTTCGGCCGACTCGATCTTCGGCAGGTAGAAGTACGGCCCCCGACCCGCGGCGATCAGCGCGTGGGCGTTGTGGAACGCGTACAGCCCGTAGTCGACGAGCGATCCGGATGCCGGCAGCTCGCGGCCCGCGCGATCGACGAACGTCAGATGCTTCTCGGGCAGGTGCCATCCACGCGGGCGCATCACGATGGTCGGCGTGCGCTCGGCGGTCACTTCGTAGCGCTTGCCCTCGGGGCTCGTGAACGACAGCTGCCCGCGGATCGCGTCGAACAGCGAGAGCTGACCGCCGATGACGTTGCGCCAGGTGGGGGAGGTGGCATCCTCCTGGTCGGCCAGCCACACCCGCGCGCCGGAGTTCAGCGCGTTGATGGTCATCTTCGGATCGGTGGGGCCGGTGATCTCGACGCGGCGGTCTTCCAGTCCGGGACCGGCCCCCGCCACACGCCACGACGGGTCATCGCGGATGTGCGCGGTGTCGGCGCGGAAGTGCGGGTCGTCGCCCGTGCCGATCTCGAAGCGGCGGCGCTCGCGCGCAGCGAGCCGGTCGTGCCGGCGTCGGGCGAAACGGTCGTGCAGCTCGATGAGGAAGGCGAGGGCCGCGGGCGTGAGGATCTCGCCGTCGCGCCCTTCGAGCGAGCGCTCGAGACGCAGGTGCGGGGCGGATGCCGGGGTGCTCGGCATCCGTGATCCTTCGGTGGAGGTGGGCGGGGGAGAGGTGATGAGGGTCATGGTCGTGGCTTTCTGTGCGTGGTGCCCGCTCTCCTCGCCCGCTGTCCGGTGCGACCCGTGCTGAGTGTCCAAGAAACCCGGACGAATTCTCGAAAGGTCCGGGTGTTCTGGACACTCAAGCCCGGATCGCGACCAGGGCGGGGCGGGGAAGGGGTGGGGAAGAGAAGAGAGGGTCAGTGAAACTGGGCGGTTTCCGTCGAGCCGGCCAGGGCGAGGGTGGCGCTGTCGGGATTGAGCGCGGTCGAGACGACGTCGAAGTAGCCGGTGCCCGCTTCGCGCTGGTGGCGCGTGGCGGTGTACCCGTGGACTTCGGCGGCGAACTCGGCCTCCTGCAGTTCGACGTACGCGCTCATGGCGCGTTCGGCGTAGCCGCGGGCGAGGTCGAACATCGAGTGGTTGACGGCGTGGAAACCGGCCAGCGTGATGAACTGGAAGGCGTAGCCGACAGCGGCCAGGTCGGCCTGGAACGTGGCGATCTGCTCGTCGTCGAGGTGCCGCTTCCAGTTGAAGCTCGGCGAGCAGTTGTACGCGAGCTTCTTGCCCGGGTAGCGGGCGTGGATCGCCTCGGCGAAGCGGCGGGCGAGCTCGATGTCGGGCTCGCCGGTCTCGACCCACAGCAGGTCGGCGTACGGGGCGAAGGCGAGGCCGCGCGCGATGACCGAGTCCAGCCCAGGACGAACGCGGTAGAAGCCCTCGGTCGTTCGCTCACCGGTCAGGAACTCGGCGTCGCGCGGGTCGACGTCGCTCGTGAGCAGGTCGGCGGCCAGGGCGTCGGTGCGCGCGATGACCACGGTCGGCACTCCGGCGACGTCGGCGGCCAGACGCGCGGCGTTCAGGGTGCGGATGTGCTGCTGGATCGGCACGAGCACCTTGCCGCCGAGGTGACCGCACTTCTTCTCGCTCGCGAGCTGGTCTTCCCAGTGGATGCCGGCAGCTCCCGCCTGGATCAGCGACTGCGCGAGTTCGTAGGCGTTGAGCGGCCCACCGAAGCCCGCCTCGGCGTCGGCGACGATCGGGGCGAGCCAGTCCCGCGTCATCTCGCCCTCGGCGCGCTCGATCTGGTCCTGACGCAGGAGGGCGTTGTTGATGCGGCGGACGACCGCGGGGACCGAGTTCGCGGGGTACAGGCTCTGGTCGGGGTAGGTCTGGCCGGCCAGGTTCCCGTCGGCGGCGACCTGCCAGCCCGACAGGTAGATGGCCTTCAGCCCCGCGCGCACCTGCTGCACGGCCTGGCCGCCGGTGTAGGCACCGAGTGCGCGGACGTACTCCTCGGTGTGGATGAGGTTCCACAGGTTCTCGGCCCCGCGACGGGCGAGGGTGGACTCCTCGCGGACACTGCCGCGGAGGCGGACGACGTCTTCGGCCGAGTAGGTGCGCTCGATACCGTCCCACCGCGGGTCGTTCTCCCACGCGGCACGGATCTCGTCGGCGGTCTCGGTCTGGTCGCCGGGACGCAGGGGCTGCGGGGCGGGGGTGGCCTGGATCGTCATGAGCGTTCTCCTTTCGGATGCCGGGGCGGCGGTGCCCCGTGGAGACCACTGTCGGCGAAGAACGTCGTGTCGAAACAGGATTCGTGGTGTGAAGATCGCGCGATCTTCTGTTTTCGTGAGAACGTGGCGTATGGACACCGGCGTCACCGCTTCTTCGGCATCCCTTCCCTTCGACGATGGGGAGGTGGACACGCTCACCATCGGACGACGCATCCGACAGCTGCGCACGGCGCGGGGGATGACCCTCGACGACCTCGCCGGAGCGGTCGACCGTGCCCCGAGCCAGATGTCGATGATCGAGAACGGCCGCCGCGAGGCCAAGCTCACGCTGCTGCAGGCGATCGCCCGCGCGCTGGAGTGCAAGCTCGATCAGATCCTGGATGCCGAGCCCCTCGACCCCCGCGCCGTCCTCGAGCTGTCGGTGGAGAGGGCCATGCGCGGCCAGACGTTCCAGGCGCTGGGGATCGAGCCGTTCCGTGTGGGCCGAGCGGTGCCCGACGAGGCGCTCGCGGCGATGCTCGCGCTCCAAGCCGAGATCGAACGCCTCCGAGAGGAGCGCTCGGCCACGCCCGAAGAGGCGCGGCGAGCGAACGTGGCGCTGCGACGGCTGATGCGCAGACAGGACAATCATTTCCCGGAGCTCGAGCGAGTGGCATCCGGGATCCTCGATCGGATCGAGCACCCGGGTGGACCGCTCACCCAGCGCGGGGCGAGCGACATCGCCGCCCACCTCGGTTTCACGTTGCACTACGTGCCCGACCTCCCCTCGTCGACGCGCAGCATCGCCGACGTCAAGAACGGGCGGCTGTACCTGTCGACCAAGGTCGCGAAGGGCGATCCGCGAGCGGCGGTCCTGCAGGCGCTGTCGAGTCGGATCCTGGGGCACGGCGAGCCGACGAGCTATGACGAATTCCTCCGCCAGCGGGTGGAGACGAACTACCTCACCGGGGCACTGCTCATGCCCGAGGCCCACGTCGTGTCGGCCCTGAGCGAGGCGAAGGAGCGGCGCACGCTCAGCATCGAAGATCTCCGTGACGCCTACTCGGTGTCGTACGAGACCGCGGCTCACCGCTTCACCAATCTCGCAACCGTGCACCTGGGCATCCCGGTGCACTTCCTCAAGGTGCACGAGTCGGGGACGATCACGAAGGCGTACGAGAACGACGACGTGAACTTCCCCACCGACCGCCTCGGCTCCATCGAGGGGCAGATGTGCTGCCGGCGCTGGACGAGCCGCGTCGTCTTCGACGAGGACGACCTGTTCAACCCGTACTACCAGTACACCGACACCGGGAACGGGACGTACTGGTGCACCGCCCGCGTGGAGCAGTCGAGCGAGGGGGCCCACTCGGTGAGCGTGGGCGTGCGCTTCGACGACACGAAATGGTTCCGGGGGCGAGACACGTCGAACCGCGGTATCTCTCGGCACTCCGTCGAGACGTGCTGCCGCCGCGCCCCGGCGGAGCTCGAGGCGACCTGGCGGGGGCAGGCCTGGCCGAATGTCCGCACGCCGCGGACGTTGCTTGCGACCCTGCCGACCGGGGCGTTCCCCGGGGTCGACACGACCGAGATGTACGAGTTCCTGCAGGCGCACGCGCCGGAGTGACCCCGGCCGCAGCGACCGGGCCCGGGCCCTCCGACACGCTCGGTCGGATGCCACGGAGGCGGCGAAAGCACCCGGTCCCGGTCGCGATGCCCCGGGGCCTGAACGATCAGGGGATCACGGGCGGAAACCGGCAGGGGTGCAGAGTGCACACTCGGGCGGTCAGATCGGGCGACATGCACATAGGCCGGGGTGGGCGCCGGGAATAACGTGTCCAGCACCCGCACCGTCCCTCTTCCGCAAAAGGACACTCCCATGGCACGTATGGCCCACGCCGACGACTTCGCCCTCAGCCGCGTGACACCCGACGCCCAGAAGCACTGGTTCGGCATCGCCGTGCAGCGCTTCGGTCAGGTCTCGGCCCTGTCGCAGTTCCTCCTGGGCGCCACCCTCGGCTACGCGATGACCTTCAGCGAGGCGTTCCTCGCGCTGCTGCTCGGCTCGATCATCCTCGAGGTGATCATGTGCATCGTCGGGATCATCGGACAGAAGGAGGGGCTCAACACCGCGCTGCTGGCTCGCTGGACCGGTTTCGGCGAGATCGGGGCCTCCCTGGTGGGGCTCGCGATCGGTATCAGCCTCATCGGCTGGTTCGGCATCCAGTCGGCCATCTCGGCCGAGTCGCTCGACTCGCTGCTGCCGGGCCTGATGCCGATGTGGGCGTGGAGCCTGCTGTTCGGTCTCGCCGTCACCGCGATCGTGGCCGTCGGCTTCGTCGGCATGCAGTGGCTCGCCAACATCACCGTGCCCCTGTTCCTCGTGCTCGTGGGCTGGTCGATCATCACCGAACTCAGCAACCACTCGATCGGCGACCTGCTCACCTCGCCCGCCCCCGGACCCACCATGTCGGTGTGGCAGGGAACGGCGATCGTCGCCGGAGGTCTCATCGTCGGCGCCATCATCACCGCCGACATGACCCGCTTCAACCGCTCCAAGGCCGACGTCGTCAAGCAGACCGTCGTGGGCGTCTCGCTCGGCGAGTTCGTCATCGGCCTCTCGGGAGTGCTGCTGGCCCACGCCGCGCAGACGGGCAACATCGTCGCGATCGTCACGTCGTCGGTCGGCCTCGTGGGACTCATCATCGTCATCACCGGCACGCTGAAGATCAACGACTGGAACCTGTACTCGTCGACCCTCGGCCTGGTGAACTTCATCTCCACCGCGTTCGGCAAGAACCTGAACCGCGTCAGCACCACCATCGTGCTCGGCGTCGTCGGGTCGATCCTCGCGGCCGCCGGCATCCTGTCGCAGTTCACCGGCTTCCTCATCATCCTCGGCGTCGTCTTCCCGCCCATCGCCGGAATCATGGTCGCCGAATACTTCATCGTGCGTCGCTGGCGCGGCGAGCTCGACGCCTCGCGCGCCGAGGGCCGCCTGCCGCTCACCGCTCCGCGCCTGGTTCCCGTGACCCTGGTGGTCTGGCTCGTCTCGGCCCTCGTCGGCTACTTCGTGACCTGGGGCATTCCGGCGATCTCCTCGCTCGTGCTCTCGATCGTGCTGTACACCGTCGCCGGCAAGCTCGGCTGGGTGCGCGGTGTCGGCGAGGCGACCACCGCGCAGGCTCCCGTGCGCGACGCCGCCCCCGTGGCATCCTGACCCGTCCCCTCCGAACGAAAAGAGCTCCACCCATGCACATCGGCATCGACGTCGGCGGCACCAACACCGACGCAGTGCTCATGGACGGCAAGGACACCCTCGCCGGCGTGAAGAAGTCCACCAGCCCGGATGTCACCACCGGCATCGTCGACGCGATCGCCGCCCTGCGCGCCGAACGCGACTTCGCCGGCTCCGACATCGACGCGGTCATGATCGGCACGACCCACTTCATCAACGCGCTCGTCCAGGCCCAGCGGCTCGCCCCGACCGCCGCGGTGCGGCTCGGTCTTCCCGCCACGAAGGCCCTGCCGCCGCTCGTGGACTGGCCGAGCGTCCTCACCGACGCGATCCAGGCGCGCAGCTACCTCGCCCACGGAGGGTACGAGTTCGACGGGCGGCCGATCTCCCCGCTCGATGAGGACGAGCTGCGCGGCATCGCCGACGACATGAAAGCGAACGGCGTGCGCTCCGTGGCGATCTCGTCGGTGTTCTCGCCGGTCAATCACGACCTCGAGGTGCGCGCGGCCGAGATCCTCGGCGATGTGCTGGGGCCCGACGTGGCCATCTCGCTCTCGCACGAGATCGGCCGGATCGGATTGCTCGAGCGCGAGAACGCGACGATCATCAACGCCGCGCTCCGCGAACTCGCCTCCGAGATCGTCGACGGGCTCACCGCGGCGGTGCGCGCGGAGGGGATCGAGGCCCCGATCTTCCTCAGCCAGAACGACGGCACGCTGATGGACGAGGACTACGTGCGCCTGTATCCCGTCGCCACCTTCGCATCGGGTCCCACCAACTCGATGCGCGGCGCCGCGCTCACCAGCGGCCTGCAGACGTGCGCGGTGGTCGACATCGGCGGCACGACGGCCGACATCGGTCTGCTCAACGCCGGGTTCCCCCGGGAGACGGCGAACGAGGTCAAGGTCGCCGGCATCCGCACCAACTTCCGGATGCCGGACGTGCTGTCGATCGGCATCGGCGGCGGCTCGATCGTCGATGAAGAGACCGCGGAGGTGGGGCCCGCATCCGTCGGTTACCGCCTGACCGAGGAGGCGCTGGTGTTCGGCGGCTCCACGCTCACCGCGACCGACATCGCCGTCGCGGCAGGGCGCGCGAACGTGGGCGACCCCTCGCGCGTCGCGCACCTCGACCCCCACTTCGTCCAGCGCGTGCTCGCACGCATCGCCGATCGCGTGGCCGAGGCCGTCGACCGCATGCGCACCTCGCCCGAGCCGATCCCGGTCGTCGCCGTCGGCGGCGGCAGCATCCTCCTCCCCGAGGAGCTGCCGATGTTCGGCGCTGTGCATCGCCCCCTCAACTACGCGGTCGCCAACGCCATCGGCGCGTCCATCGCCCAAGTGGGCGGCGAGATCGACAAGGTCTACGCGATCGAGCCCGGCCGCCGCGACGAAGGCATCGCCGCGATCCGCGCCGAGGCCGTCGACAAGGCCATCGCCGCGGGCGCGCGACCGTCGTCGGTGTCGATCGTCGACTTCGACGAGGTGCCGATCCCCTACCTGCCGGGTAACGCCACCCGGGTGCGCGTGAAGGCCGTGGGCGATCTCGACATGGGCGTGCGGGCGTGAGCTGGCAGCTCACCCCGTCGGTCGTGGGCGACCTCGCCCGCGGCGCCGCGGTGCTCGGCACCGGCGGCGGGGGAGACCCGTACATCGGCGCGCTGCTCGCCCGCCAGGCACTGGCCGTCCACGGGGCGGTCACGGTCGTGGGCCTCGACGAACTGCCCGACGACGCCCTCGTGCTGACCGTCGCGATGATGGGGGCCCCGACCGTCATGGTCGAGAAGCTCCCGAGCCTCGAAGAGGTCGTCGCACCCGTGCACGCGCTCGGCGCCTCGCTCGGGCGCCCCGTCACCCACATCGCGTGCGCCGAGGCCGGCGGGGTCAACTCGACCATCCCGATCGCCGCCGCAGCAGCCCTGGGCCTGCCGCTGCTCGATGCCGACGGCATGGGCCGCGCGTTTCCCGAGCTGCAGATGGTGCTCCCCACGCTCTACGGCATCACCGCATCGCCCCTCGCCTTCGCCGACGAGAAGGGCAACACCGCCGTGCTGTCCACGATCGACAACACCTGGACCGAACGCATCGCGCGCGTCGCGTGCGTCGAGATGGGGTGCTCGGTCATGCTCGCCGGTTTCGCCATGTCGGGGGCGAGCGCACGCGAGGTGCTCGTGCCCGCATCGCTGTCGGCGTGCCTGTCCATCGGACGCGGCATCGTCGCGGCGCGCGACGCGAAGACCGACCCGGTCGCCGCGGTCGTCGCCGCCCTCGGTGGGCGCGAGGTCTTCGAGGGCAAGGTCGTCGACGTCGAGCGCGGGACCACCGCGGGCTTCGCCCGCGGCAACGCCCGCATCGAGGGCCCGGGCGACACGCTGACGCTGTCGTTCCAGAACGAGCACCTCATCGCGCGCACGACCACCGGCATCCTTGTCACGACCCCCGACCTCATCATCGTGCTCGACGCCGAGAGCGCCGAGCCCATCACCACCGAGGGGCTTCGCTACGGCCAGCGCGTGCGCGTGGTCGCCGCGCCGAGCGACGAGCGCTGGCACGGTGCCGACGCCCTCGCCATGGTCGGACCCGGCTACTTCGGCTACGACCTGCCCTCCCACCGCTTCGACGGAACCATCGAGAACTCGGAGACCGCCGCATGAGCTGGACCCTGACTGCCGCCGACCTCCCCGACCTCGCCCGCGGCGCAACGTTGCTGGGAACCGGGGGCGGCGGCGACCCCTACATCGGGCAGAAGCTCGTGGAGCGCGTGCTCGGCGCGGGGAGCATCACCGTGCTCGACCCCGACGAGATCGCCGACGACCTGTTCGTGATCCCCACCGCGCAGATGGGCGCCCCGACCGTGATGGTCGAGAAGATCCCGGCCGGCACCGAGCCCACGCTTGCGCTGCGCACCCTCGAGAAGCACCTCGGACGCACCGCCGATGCGACCATGCCGATCGAGTGCGGGGGCATCAACTCGATGATCCCGCTTCTCGTCGCCGCCGAAACCGGTCTCCCGGTGGTGGATGCCGACGGCATGGGCCGCGCCTTCCCGGAACTGTCGATGGAGACCTTCGCCGTCTACGGCGTGCACGGTTCGCCCCTCGCCCTCGCGGGGGAGCGCGGCGAGACCGCCGTCATCGACACCGGCGACGACGACCGTCAGATGGAGTGGCTGGCCCGTGGAGTCACGATCCGCCTCGGCGGAGTGTCGCACATCGCCGAGTACGCCATGACCGGGGCCGACGTGCGCCGCACGGCGATCCCGCGGACGCTGTCGATGGCGCTGGCACTGGGTCGTGGCATCCGCGAGGCCCGTGAGCAGCATCGCTCGCCGTTCGAGGCCATCGCCGAGACCCTCTCGACCACCCTCTATCCGCATGTGCGGGAGCTGTTCGTGGGGAAGGTCGCCGACGTCGAGCGGCGCACCACCGACGGCTTCGCGAAGGGACGGGCGACCATCGCCGCCCTCGGGCCCGAGGACGACTCGACCCTCGAGGTGGCGTTCCAGAACGAGAACCTCGTCGCCCACCGTGACGGCGTGCTCGTGGCGATCGTGCCCGACCTCATCTGCATCACCGACATCGAGTCCGCCGAGCCCATCACGACGGAGGGCCTGCGCTACGGCCAGCGCGTGCGCGTGCTCGGCATCTCGACGCCCGACATCATGCGCACCCCCGGCGCGCTCGCCGCATTCGGCCCTTCGGCGTTCGGTCTCGCCGACGCGTTCACCCCGGTCGAGCAGCTCGAGCCGGAGGACGCCCGCGCGCTGATTACCCTGTGAGCATGAGAACCCTCGGGCCCGACCGCCTGCCGGCGCTGGCCCGGGGGTTCTCGCTGCTCGGCTCGGGCGGGGGCCGGGGCCACCACCCTGCTCGAGCTCATGGCCGCCGAACTGCTCGACGGCCCGGTCGAGGTGCATGACGTCGACGACCTCGACCCGCTCACCCCGTGCGTCGCCGTCGGATTCGCCGGGTCGACCTACCTGCTGGGCGAACGCGTGCCCGCTGAAGACGCCTTCGTGCCGCTGCTGGCTGCGGCCGAGCGCTGGACCGGGGTGGCCGCAGTGGCCGTGTGCGCGATGGAGGGGGCCGGCCTGAACGGCCTCACGCCGTTCCTCCTCGCCCGCGACTACACGCTCGTCGACGCCGATCTGATGGGTCGCGCGCTGCCCGGGATCGACCAGCTCTCCCTGGTGGTCGACGCCGTGCCCGGTGTGGTGCTGGTCGCCGACACCGGAGGGGGCGTCATGGTCGTGGAATCCACGCGGCCCGCCGACGTCGAGAGCCTCGTACGCGCGAGTCTCATCCGAGCCGGGGGTGCCGGCGCCGTTCTCGTCGCGGGCTTCACCGTCGGCGACCTGGCGACCCATGGCATCCCGGGCACCTTCGCCCGGGCGGCCGCGCTGGGCGACGCCGATGTCTTCGGCGAGAGCCTCCCCGGTGGGCGGATCCTCGCGGCGGGACGGGTGAGTGCGGTGGACGCCGTTCCCGACGACCCCTTCGTCCGATCGATCGAGCTGACCGGCGACGACGGTGCGCTGCTGCGCCTGGTCGCACGGTCGGAGTTCCTCGCGGTGACCCGCGACGGGCGGACGATCGCGGCATCCCCCGACATCCTCGTGGCGATCGACAGCGTGTCGGGCGACGTGCTCCAGGTCGACGCGGTCACGCTCGCCCGTCACGTGCGCGTGGTGTCGCTTCCGGCGCCGGCGTGGTGGACGGCCGCCGCCGGCCGCCTCGCGCACGTGATGCCCGCCGTCTATGGGTTGCCCGATCTGGAGGTGGAGTCGTGATGACCGCGCTGCGATCCTCGCCCCGCCAACCGAGGAGAGCGCCGTGACGCCCCTGGATCTGCGCGCGCTACTGGCGCACCCCGCGAACGGCCGGGTCCGTGTGCTGGTCGACGCCCCGGGCGTCGAGGCCTTCGCCGGTGTGGTGGTCGCCGCGCGCGAAGCGCTGCTGCCCGAACGGGGAGACGGCGACCTCGCCGCGCTCATCGAGCGACCGCCCTCGGCGCCGTGGCAGCAGGACGCCCTCGTGCGCCGCGTGCGCGACCGCGGCTTTCGCGGTCTCGCCCTCTCCGGGGCGGATGTGCTGGGGGCCGGCAGTCGCGGCCTCGCCGCCCGCCTGGGGCTCACCCTGCTCGCCGTCGACGACCCGATGGCCCTGGCCCGCGCCGGGTGGGAGCTCGTTCAGGGTCGTGACGCCCTGACGCTCGGGTACGTCAGGCGCGTGGCGCAGTCGATCGAGTACTCCGCCGCGCACCTGGCCGACCTGCTGCGCCACCTCTCGGCCAGCGTCGGACACGGTGTCGCGCTCATCGACGCCGAGGGCGTGCTGCTGCAAGCCGGTGGTGACCTGCCCGAGCCGGTGAGAGCGGCGATCGACTTCGGCCTCTGGCAGGACGTGGTCTCGGTCGCCGAAGGAGCGGCCGCGTCGGTGCGCGTCGACAGCCCGAGCCGCGCGGGGCTGCGGCTGGCCGTCTTCGGGACGGGGCTCAGCGCCGCGCAGCTGTCGGCCCTGGCCGTGGCGGCGGAGGTGGCGATGCCGGCGGTGGCCGCGCGCATCCTCATCGACGAGGTGGCGGACGTGAGCGATGCCGCCGTGGCATCCGGTCTGCTCCGGGAGTTCCTCGAGGCCCGCGACGCCCGCGACCCCGATGTCGAGCAGCGCATGAGCGAGCGGGGCTGGCGCACGGGTGGGTACCACCTCGCGTTCCGCATCGCCGGGCGCCGTCGGCTCGAGACACTCGAGCTGCTGCGTTTCGTTCGGCGGATCCTCGCTGCCCTCCCCGTCGACTCGCAGGCCGTGACCAGCGGCCGCGGCGTGACCGGCTGGCTGAGCTTCGCCGAGCCGCCGGCACCGGACCGCCTCGACGAGCACGTCGCCGCCGTGCGCGCCCTGCACGACCAGGTGCGACGCTCGTTCGACGTCGCAACCGGCGTCGGGTCGCTCGACAGTGGCGCGAGCGGGCTGTTGCGCAGCATCGACGGCGCGGTCGACGGCGCGCGCATCGCCGCCGGACGCGCCGCGACGGGCTGGTTCGTGCGCGTCGACGCCCTGGGCATCGAGCAGGTGCTGCTGTCGTGGGCCGGGTCCGACACCTTCGTGCCCGCCGCCGAGTCGCTCCTCGCTCCTCTCGCCTCGCAGGGCCCGGAACTGCTCGAGACGTTGACGGCTTACCTCGACCACGAGTCCGGCGTCTCGGCCACGGCGACCGCCCTGGGCCTGCATCGCAATACCGTGGCGATGCGCATCGCTCGCGCGCAGGAGTTGCTCGGCGTCGACCTCACCGACACCGACGCCCGTCTCGCCCTGCACCTCGCCTGCCGCGCGCTGCGCTGAGGCCGTCGCGGGGGCGGCTGGCGGCTGGCGGCGCGCCGTCCTGCGGAGTGTGGGCCGGACACGCCGTTCGGGATGCCGATGTATCGGCGTGTCTCGGACGAACTCCGCACGACGGTTCACGCCGCGAGCACCGACCCCGCGGGGCGACGGGGGGAGGGTTGCGTGAATACCTTTCGCGTGTAAGGTTTTAGAGCAGTGAGCTCCGTCCCCCCGGAGCGCTTTCGATGAGGAGAGCCAGTCATGAAGCACACCCTCGCGGCATCCACCGCGGTCGTCGGACTCGTCCTGGGCGGTCTCGCCGCGGCATCCCCCGCCGTCGCCGCACCGGCAGAGAAGCCCGGTCCGCCGGGGCACGCCGGTCCGCCCGCGCATGCCGGCCCCGGCGCACGTGACCTCGAGCGCTATGCCGCCGACACCTGGGCCTCGCTCGCGGCGATGGCCCACGAGAACACCGGCCTTCCCGACGACAACATCGGGGGTGCGCTGGATGAGTCCACGGCATCCGGCTACACCTCGCCGACCAACATCGGCGGGTACCTGTGGTCGACGGTGACCGCGCGCGACCTCGGCATCATCGACGCCGACGAAGCGCGGGATCGCTTGACCGCGACGGTGTCGACGCTCGAGAGGATGGAGCGCAACGACGCCAGCGGTATGTACTACAACTGGTACGCGCCCGACACCGGCGCCAAGCTCGAGATCTTCCCGACCTCGGGCGAGGTCATCCACCCGTTCCTCAGCACCGTCGACAACGGCTGGCTCGCGGCGGGGCTGAGGATCGTCCGCGAGGCCGAGCCGACCCTCGCCGATCGAGCCGACACGCTCTACCGGTCGATGGACTTCTCGGCGTTCTTCGACGCGGCGGGGGCGGCGGGACTCCCGGCCGGCACGAACCGCGGCGGCTTCTGGGAGGCCCCTCCCGGCGACGGCTGTGCGGTCGAGGCGCCGATGTACAACGGCAGCGGTGAGACCGCGTTCTACACGTGCCACCACTACGACACGACCGTGAGCGAGAGCCGCATCGCGACCTACCTCGGCATCTCGGAGGGGGCGATCCCGGCGACGGGGCTGTACGGCACCCACCGCACCATGCCCGCCGGCTGCGACTGGGCGTGGCAGGAGCAGCTGCCCACCGGCGAGACTCGCACCTATGACGGCGTCGACGTCTATGAGGGCGTGTATTCCTACGACGGCATGTCGTTCGCCCCGAGCTGGGGCGGGAGCATGTTCGAGGCGCTCATGCCCGATCTGCTGATCCCCGAGACCGAATGGGGCCCTCGCTCGTGGGGCGTGAACCACCCGATCACCGTCGAGGTGCAGAAGCGTCACGGGCTGAAAGAGGCCGGGTACGGGTACTGGGGCTTCTCGCCCGCCAGCAACCCCTTCGGCGGCTACGCCGAGTACGGCGTCGACATCGCCGGCATGCGCTCCGACGGATACACCTCGGATGCCGAGAAGACCGACGTCGACATCGACCGCCCGGGCTGCGCCGAGGGGACGAACCCCGACCCCACCTTCGGTGACGGCGTCGTCACGCCGCATGCCGCGTTCCTCGCGTTGCCGTACGACCGCGCCGGTGTGCTGAAGAACCTGCGGGGCCTGGAGAAGAAGCTCGGCGCCTATGGGCCCGGCGGGTTCTACGACGCCGTCGCGGTGAAGAGCGGCACGATCGCCGAGCGATACCTGTCGCTCGACCAGTCGATGATCATGGCGGCGATCGGCAACGCGCTGACGGGTGACTCCCTGAAGGACTACATGGTCGATGACAGGATGGAGCAGAACCTCCGGCCCGCCATCGAACAGCAGGTCTTCGGCTCGTCGTGGGGCGCCTCGCGTCCCTGACGGATCGACCGCTAGATGCCCGGTGCCTCGCGGAGGTGCCGGGCATCGGTGTGTCCGGACGGGGAGGGGATGCCGATGACCGACGCACCAGCACAGCGCGGGCGTCGCGGCAGCTATGCGAAGGGGCAGCAGACGCGCCAACGCATCGTCGACGAGGCGGTCGTCGTCTTCGGGCGGTCGGGCGTGACGGCAGGGTCGCTCCGCGAGGTCGCCGCCCGAGTCGGCCTCACCCCCGCGGGGCTCCTGCACCACTTCGCCTCGAAGGAGGAGCTGTTCGCCGAGGTGTTGCGCCAGCGCGACGAGCGCGTCCGCGCGGCCGCCGGCGACCCGGACGAGCACACCCTCGTCGAGCAGATGCGCAAAGTGGTCGCGCACAACGCCACCACGCGCGGCCTCACGTCTTTGTACACACTGGTCGTCGCCGAGGCCGGCGACCCCGCCCACCCCTCGCACGAGGCTTTCGCCGAGCGGTATCGCCGCAGCGCCGAGACGGCCGCGGAGCTGCTGCGGGCCGGGCAGGCCGCGGGGGAGGTGCGCGCCGACGTCGATCCGGAGCGCGCCGCGCGGCTGCTGAGCGCCGTGATGGACGGCCTGCAGCAGCAGTGGCTCCTCGACGAGTCGGTGGACATGCCCGCGCTTTTCGCCGAGTTCGTGCGGGGTTATCTCGAACCTCACGGCTGAGGTGGCGGCATCCGTTCCGTCCGTGGGCTGGTGGTGCTCGTGGGCCGTGCGGCGGAGATCGTGCGGGTCGCCTGGGCCGTCCGGCGGAGTTGGTGGTGAAACGCCGGTTCTGGCTGCCGATGGCTCGGCGTGTTGGCGGTCGATTCCGCCGGAGGGTACGTGTGAGGTCTGGCAGTGGTGGGGGCGTTCGTGGGGGTCGCCTGGGCCGTCCGGCGGAGTTGGTGGTGAAACGCCGGTTCTGGCTGCCGGTGGCCCGGCTTGTCGGGCGTGAATTCCGCCGGACGGTACGGGTCGTGCGGGGCCGTGCGGCGATCACGCCCGGTGCAGACCTCGGTCGAGGTGAGCACGGATGGCGAGCTCGACCGTCGGCCAGTCGTGCACGACCATCGCGTAGTCGAAGCGGAGGGTGACGAAGCCCCACGCCGCGGCGTGGGCGTCGCGCACGAGATCGCGGTGCCGGTGGTCGGGGCTCGCATGGTTGTCTGCGCCGTCGACCTCGACGATCAAGCGTTCACCGAGCAAGAGGTCGACGCGTCCCACCGACACGACGCCGTGCTGTGTCCTCACCTCGACGCCCCAGTCTCGGAGACGCCATCGGACCAGGGTTTCCAACCCGCTCTCGGCGTCGCTCCGTGCGAACGCGATCGCCTCGCGGCCCGTGTCGTTCGTGTGTGCCGCGAGCCACGACAGCTCGGTGGGCCCGATCTTGCTCTGATGGAGTGCGGATTCCAAGGCGACGACGAAGTCCTCGACCCCGCGGCAACGGAGGATCTGCCGCAGGGTCTGAGCCACTGCGGGAACGCCGAAGGTGTCGGCGACATCGTGGTCCCAGTGCGGCACTGATCCGGTCCCACGCCGGTGCCCGCGTGGCCTCAGACCGACGTGCAGCGGCTCCGGGGCGGCCATGGTCCACAGGCCGTGATGTCGCGCGGCGCTGACGCACGCCGGTGGACCGCCGAGCAGGGCGGCGCTCATGACGGGCTCGCACGCATCGGCATCCGCGTATATCCCTCGCCGCAGGCGTACGAGCCTCCCGGCCTGCAGAGCGCTCTCGATCGCGCGACGGGTCATCCCCGCGGCGAACAGCTCGGTGCGGGTGTGTATCGACGAGCCGCTGCACATCGCCCCAGGCTTGCGGACTCTGCGGCGTCCGCAGTGCGGTTCGGTCCCCATCTGTGGATGCCGTGGGGAATTCGTCATCTGGGGAGGAGCCGCGGCGGCCGCCAGGTGGGGTGGGCCGGGTGCGGGAGTGGGGATCGGGGGACGTGCCGCCGGGCGGAGTTTGCGCAGGACACGCGGGGGCGATCGCCCCTTGAGCGGTGTGTCCTCGTGAATCTCCGCGAGACGGCACACTGGCCGGGGTTGTCCGCCGTGCCGTCGAGTGGAGTCGAAGCCCGACGCGCCGACAGAGGAGGGCGCCGGGTGGTGTGTCGCCGCCGAACTCCACGAGACGGCACACTGGCCGGCGTTGTCCGCCGTGCCGTCGAGTGGAGTCCATGCCCGACGCGCCGGCAGAGGAGGGCGCCGGGTGGCGTGTCGCTGCCGAGTTCCGCGAGACGGCACGCTGGCCGGCGTTGTCTGCCGTGCCGTCGGGCGGAGTTCAAGCCCGACGGGCCGGCAGAGGAGGGCGCCGGGTGGCGTGTCGCTGCCGAGTTCCGCGAGACGGCACGCTGGCCGGCGTTGTTCGCCGTGCCGTCGAGCGGAGTCCATGCCCGACGCGCCGGCAGAGGAGGGCGCCGGGCGGCGTGTCGCCGACGAGCTCCGCCTGACGGCGCGCGGCGCCGGTCGACGGGCCTACGGGCCTACGGGCCTACGGGCCTACGGGCCTACGGGCCTACGGGCCTACGGGCCTACGGGCCTACGGGCCCACGGGCCGACGGGCCCACGGGCCCACGGCATCCGGCCCACGGGTTGCACCGCGAAGGTTATGCGCTTAAACTCAACCGCGACGTGCAAGCGGCACCCGACGGCGGGTGCCTCGTTCGAGGAGGAACAATGAAGATCACCCGATGGAGCGCGGTGGCCGTGGTCGCCGCGGCCGCGATCGCCCTCACCGGTTGCGGGCGCACCTCCGACACCGGCTCCGGTCCCGCCGAAGCCTCGACGATCGGTGACGCCAAGGCCGAGGGCACGCTCACGATGTGGGCGATGGGTGCCGAGGGCGAGGCGCTGCCGGAGTTCGTGAAGCAGTTCGAGGATGCCAACCCGGGTGTCACGGTCGACGTCACCCCCGTGCCGTGGGATGCCGCGTACAGCAAGTTCCAGACGGCGATCGCCGGCGGCAACACCCCCGACCTCGCCATGGTCGGCTCGACGTGGATGGCCGACTTCGGTGACGCGCTGCAGACGGTTCCCACCGACCTCTCGACCGACGGCATCTTCCCCGGAGCGATCGACTCGACGATGATCGACGACCGCGCGACCGGGGTGCCCTGGTACGTCGACACGCGCGTGCTGTACTACCGCACCGACATCGCGGCCCAGGCCGGATGGACGAAGGCCCCCGCCACCTGGGATGAGCTGAAGCAGATGGCCGCCGACATGCAGTCCAAGGGTGGGGCCGACTACGGCATCCGCTTCCCCGCCGGCAACGATTCGTTCCAGGGCAACCTGTGGATGCCGTGGTCCAACGGTGCTCAGCTCGAGGACGGGTCGAAATGGACCCTCGACACTCCCGAGACCGCCGAGGCGTTCCAGTACTACCAGAGCTTCTACACCGACGGCATCGCCAACCCGGCCGCCGATCGCTCGGCCGGGGCGCAGGAGGCGGACTTCGTCTCGGGCAAGACCCCGATGCTCATCGACGGCCCCTTCCTCATCGGTCAGCTCGAGACGCTCGGCGGCGCCGGCTTCAGCGACAAGTTCACCACCGCGGTGCTGCCGGCCAAGGAGTCGTCGACGTCGTTCAGCGGTGGCGCCAACCTCGCCGTGTTCGACAACTCGAAGAACGCCGCCAGCGCGTGGAAGCTCGTCCAGTGGCTCACGCAGCCCGACACGCAGGCCGCGTGGTACGACGCGACCGGTGACCTCCCCGCTGTTCAGGATGCCTGGAAGGCCGACGCCCTCGCCTCGTCCAAGACGCTCGCCGCGTTCGGCACGCAGCTCGAGACCGCCAAGTCGGTGCCCGCCGTCACGACGTGGGTGCAGGTCGCCGCGGCCGGCGACGCGATGCTCGAGAAGATCCGTCTCGGCCAGCAGTCCCCGGCCGACGGGTTGAAGGAGCTCCAGGCCACCGCCGACCAGCTGGGTCTGGGCTGAGGCCGTGACGCAGGCAGTCGTGGGCGCGACCGGGACGCGTCGTGCGCCCGGTCGCGCCCGCGCCGGCGGGGCGTCGAGCCGCCGTCGGCGCCAGGGATGGGTCGCGTGGGGCTTCGCCCTGCCGTTCGTCGCGGTCTTCGCGGTCTTCATGGTCGTGCCGATCGTGGGCTCGTTCGCGATGTCGTTCACGGACTTCACGGCCCGCGACATCCGCTCGCCGTTCTCGGTGAACTTCGTGGGACTCCAGCAGTACGCCGGGGTCCTCGGCGACCCGGTCTTCCTGACCTCGCTGGGCGTGACCGCGACGTTCGTCGTCGTCGGCATCCCGGTGACGATGGCTCTCGCTTTGGCTCTCGCCCTCGCGCTCAACGCCAGCAACGGCCGCATCGTCTCGGTGCTGCGGGTGGGCTTCTACGCCCCGGTCGTCACGAGCATCGTGGCCGTCGCGGTGGTGTGGCGCTACATCCTCCAGCCGGAGGGGCTGCTGAACTCGGCACTGGCCATCATCGGCATCCAGGGTCCGGACTGGCTCAACGACACCCGCACGGCGCTGCCGTCGCTCATCGCGATGGCGGTCTGGCGCAACGTCGGCACCCTCATGGTGATCTTCCTCGCCGGGCTCCAGGCCATCCCCACCGACGTGAAGGAGGCCGCCCTCATGGACGGCGCCTCGTCGTGGCGGCGCCTGACCTCGGTGACCCTGCCGCTGCTGCGTCCGACGCTGCTGCTGGGCGCGGTGCTCATCTCGGTCGGGTTCCTGCAGTTCTTCGAGGAGGCCTTCGTGATGACCCAGGGCGGCCCGCTCAACTCCACCCTCTCGGTGGCGTACTACACGTTCAAGCAGTTCGGTTTCGGGCAGTACGGCGCGGCCTCGGCTGCGAGCTACCTGCTCTTCCTCGCGATCGCGCTGCTCAGCCTGGTGCAGTTCCGCGTGCTGCGCTCGAAGGATTGAGGGAGGATGCCATGACACTCACGTCTCCCGCGGCTCCCGCCGCCGCCGCCCAGACCGTCGAGCCGCCGCGCCGGCGCCGGTCGCCCGACCGCATGGCCCCGGGCCGGTTGCTCACCTACATCGTGCTCGTCGTCGGCCTGCTCGTGTGGATCCTGCCCTTCGCCTGGATGCTGCTGGGCTCGGTCAAGACGCAGCGCGAGATCCTGCAGCGTCCGCCGACGTGGTGGCCGCAGCAGTTCACCTGGGACAACTTCGGCGCCTGGTTCGGGCAGCTGAACTTCGGTCAGTTCTTCGGCAACAGCGTCGTCGTGGCCCTGTTCACGGTCCTCGGCAACCTCGTGTTCTGCTCGATGGTCGGCTACGCGCTGGCGAAGATGGACTTCCCCGGCAAGAAGGCGCTGTTCGTCGTCGTGATGGTGACCCTGATGGTCCCCGGCGTGGTCACGTTCGTGCCGCTGTTCGTGATGGTGTCGTCGCTGGGTCTCGTCGACAGCTACGCCGCGCTCATCCTGCCGTTCGTCACGACCCCGCTGGGCGTCTTCCTCATGCGGCAGTTCATGCTCGGCATCCCGGACCCGCTGCTGGAGGCCGCGCGCATCGACGGTGCCGGGGAGCTGCGGATCTTCGCCCGGATCGTCATGCCGCTGTGCGGGCCGCCGCTGGCGACCCTCGGCATCCTGACCTTCCTCGCCTCGTGGAACAACTTCCTCTGGCCGCTCGTGGCGGCGCAGACCGAGGCGAAGTACACCCTGCCGGTCGCGCTGTCGCTGTACTCGACGGGGCAGAACGCCACCGACTACGGCCTGCTGCTGGCCGGTTCGGTGCTGGTCATCGCGCCGATCATCCTGCTGTTCGTCTTCTTGCAGCGCTACTTCATCCAGGGCATCGCCTCGACCGGCCTGAAGTGAGGCGCGGGCGGGCCCCTGTCACGGCGGCCCGCCCGGCCCCGTGTCGGCCCGCCCCCCGAGCTCCGCCGCCGGCTCCTGCACCGGCGGCCTCGAAAGGACCCCCATGACCTCCGCCCGCTTTCTCACCGCGCCCGACGGCACGCGCTTTCGCGACCTCAACGGCAACGGTGTGATGGACCCGTATGAGAACCCGACGCTCGGCGTCGACGAGCGCACCGACGACCTCCTCCAGCGCCTCAGCCTCGAAGAGAAGGTCGGTCTGATGTTCCAGACCGTCATCGAGGTCGGTGACGAGGGCGAGCTCCTGGAGACCCCGGGCAAGATCTCGAAGTCGCCCACGACCACGGTCGTGGTGCACAAGAGCATGAACCACTTCAACGTGCACGCGATCCGCACCGCACGCCAGGCGGCGACCTGGAACAACAACCTCCAGGCGCTCGCCGAGACCACACCTCACGGCATCCCGGTCACGATCAGCACCGACCCGCGTCACGCGTTCGTCGAGAACACGGGCGTCGCCTTCTCGGCCGGTCCCTTCTCGCAGTGGCCCGAAGGGCTGGGGCTCGCCGCCCTCGACGACGTCGACACCGTGCGCGAGTTCGCCGAGGTCGCGCGGCGCGAGTACGTCGCCGTCGGCATCCGCGCCGCTCTGCACCCGCAGATCGACCTCGCCACCGAACCGCGCTGGGGTCGACAGGCTCAGACCCTCGGACAGGATGCCGAGCGGGTCACCGCCTTCACCGCGGCGTACCTGCAGGGCTTCCAGGGCGACGAACTCGGACCCCACAGCGTCGCCTGCACGACGAAGCACTTCCCGGGCGGTGGACCCCAGCAGGGCGGTGAGGACGCGCACTTCCCCTACGGGCGCGAGCAGGTGTACCCCGGCGGTATGTTCGACTACCACCTCGCGCCGTTCCGCGAGGCGATTCGCCGCGGCACCGCCGCGATGATGCCGTACTACGGGATGCCGGTCGGCCTCGAGGTCGACGGGGAGCCCATTGAAGAGGTCGGGTTCGGGTACAACCGCCAGATCGTCACGGGCCTGCTGCGCGAACAGCTCGGCTACGACGGCGTCGTGGTGACCGACTGGGAACTCGTCAACGACAACCACGTCGGCGACCAGGTGCTGCCCGCCCGGGCGTGGGGCGTCGAGCACCTCACCGCCGTGGAGCGCATGGAGAAGATCCTGGATGCCGGGAGCGACCAGTTCGGCGGAGAGGAATGCGTCGAGATGCTCGTCGATCTCGTGCGCTCGGGCCGGGTGTCCGAGGAGCGCATCGACGCGTCGGTGCGGCGGTTGCTGCGGGTGAAGTTCCAGCTCGGTCTTTTCGACGACCCGTACGTCGACGTCGACGAGGCCGAGCGGGTCGTGGGCAATGCCGAGTTCCGCGCCCTCGGCGAGCGGGCGCAGGCGCGTTCGCTCACCGTGCTGGTGAACGAGGGGTCGATTCTGCCCCTCCGTCCCGCGGGGAACGTCTACGTCGAGGGCTTCTCGGTCGACGACGTGGCCGAGCTCGGGCGCGTGGTGGCCGACCCGGCCGAGGCCGACCTCGCCCTGGTCCGCATCGGCGCGCCGTTCGAGCCTCGCGACGACCTCTTCCTCGAGGCCTGGTTCCACCAGGGGTCGCTCGAGTTCGCGCCGGGCCTGGTCTACCGGTTGAACCAGATCGCGGCATCCTGCCCCCTCGTCATCGTGGTGAACCTCGACCGTCCCGCGATCCTCACACCGTTCGTGGGGCATGCCGCGGCCATCGTCGCCGACTACGGCAGCTCGGCGGCGGCGGTGCTCGATGCGCTCACGGGTCGTGTCGCTCCGCGGGGTCGGTTGCCGATCGAGATCCCCCGGTCGATGGATGCCGTGCGTTCCTCGCGCGAGGATGTACCGTCGGACAGCGGCGACCCCGTCTTCCCCGTGCATCACGGGCTGGAGCTCGAGGGCGCGATGGCGACGGTGTCGCAGAGGGGTTAGGGCCGATCCGATGACGGAGGAGCAGACGACGCGTCGACCGACCGTGTACGACGTCGCGCAGGAGGCGAGAGTCTCGATCGCGTCGGTGTCGTTCGCCTTCCGCCGCCCCGACAAGCTCAGCGACGCGACGCGCCAGCGGGTGCTCGACGCCGCTCGGCGGCTGGGATACGCCCCGAGCGGCGCCGCCCGCGGGCTCGCGCGCGGGCGCACCGGGATCCTCGGTCTGCACGCCTTCGACCTGCTGCTCGAGCGGGCCGACCCGCGGGCGCAACCCCTCAGCGGGATGCAGTCGCCGGCGCTCGACACCGGGGGAGTGATCCCCTGGGACCAGACCGACGACGACGTGCTGTCGGACCCCCGCGCCTTCCCGCTGTACGTCGACGAGGTCCAGCGCGGTTTCGAGCTGGAGTGCTGGGCGCTGGGACGACCGGTCATGCTCAGCAGCGGATCGGATGCCGATGTCTCGGTCGCCGACACCGTCGGCCGCGTCGATGGACTGGCGATCTTCCCGTCCCCCCAGACCGCCCCGACCCTGGCGCGGCACACACCGAGCATTCCGATCGTGCTCTTCAGCGCCGCCCCGGCCGACGATCCCCACCACCGCGTGCGGGTCGACAATGCGCGAGGGATGCGCGACCTCGTCGCCCACCTCGTCGAGGAGCACGCCGCGACCGATATCGCCTTCGTCGGGCGCCTCGAGGCGACGGATGCCGTGGAGCGTCGGGACGCGATGATCGCGGAGCTCGAGGCCCGCGGCATCCGCCCTCGTCTCGACTCCATCGACGCGACCGTGCGCGGCGAGGACGAGCTCGTGCCGCAGGTGCGCGCGCTCCTCGCCGAGGGGCGGATGCCGCGGGCCTTCGCCTGCGCGACCGATCAGAACGCCTTCACCCTTCTCGACGTCCTGGCGGCGGAGGGGGTGCGGGTGCCGGACGACGTGATCGTGACCGGGTTCGACGGCACGCTCGGATCGCGCCTGACCACCCCGCCGCTGACGACGGTCCGCCAGCCGATGGAGGCAATGGGACGAGCCGCCGCGCGGATCCTCGCCGGAACGGCGGGCTCGCCGCCGGAGGGCGGGGCGTTCGACGTCGTTTTCGAGCCGCAGGTGCTGGTGCGTCGCAGCTGCGGCTGCTGAGGTTCCATCCGTCGTCGACGGGCCGGTGGTGTGCCGTTGGGCGGAGTTCGTGGGTGACAGGCCGGTTCGGGATGCCGTGGCTGGGCGTGTCGGCGGGGGGTTCCGCGGGACGGTTTGGGGGCGGTGGGGTGTGCCGTTGGGCGGAGTTCGTGGGTGACACGCCGGTCCGGGATGCCGTGGCTGGGCGTGTCGGCGGGGGTTTCCGCGGGACGGTTTGGGGGCGGTGGGGTGTGCCGTCGGGCGGAGTTCGTGGGTGACACGCCGGTCCGGGATGCCGTGGCCGGGCGTGTCCGCCCGGGACTCCGCGGGACGGTTCGCGACCGTTCGGCTCAGGCCGCGTTCCACCGCAGCCGCGGGGCGCCCAGATCCGCCCGTAATGCTGAGGGATCGGCGACCGGGAACATCGTGATGAGGAGTCCGTCGACCGCGTAGGCCAGAGCCGCGGTGCCCTCGGGCAGCGGGGCGCCGAGAGCGATGCGCGCGGTGCGGCCCTCGGCCTGCTCGGTCAGGGCATCTGGGCGGGCCAGCAACGCCGACGCGGCCGCGGCGGCGCGCGATAGGAGCGTCTGCGCGCCGGCCCACGGGGTGAACGCCCCGGCCTCGAGTCCGCACGCGCGTTCCAAGTCGCTCGTCACCCACCGCTCGCGTTTCAGGCCGTAGGGGGTGGGGGTGGTCGAGAGCAGGTAGCCGTAGACGTGCAGGACCCCGGCGTTGCCGATCGGCCACGTCGCCGCCAGGCCCGCACGGCGGTGCAGCTCGTCGAACAGGGCGCGGGGGAGCACCGCCGCCCCGACGTTCTCGTCGATCACCGTCGAGTGTCCCCACGCGGCGAAGCGGCCGGCCGCGCGATCCTCGGCGAGCGCGGCGGAGAGCCAGGGGAGGGAGTCGATTGCGGCGACGGGGTCGGTGACCGCGAGGTGCGCGGCGGCGTCGAGGGTGTGCACCGCTCCACGCTAGGGCGGGCGCGGGGGCGCACAGGCGCCGTTCATCCATCGTTTACACGATGTGGACATTA
The DNA here is from genome assembly GCF_030818635.1 of Microbacterium sp. SORGH_AS_0421. Taxonomy (NCBI): domain Bacteria; kingdom Bacillati; phylum Actinomycetota; class Actinomycetes; order Micrococcales; family Microbacteriaceae; genus Microbacterium; species Microbacterium sp. SORGH_AS_0421. Next base: position 338,752 of record NZ_JAUTAO010000001.1, on the reverse strand, counting down.
CGTCCACATATGACATGCATCATGGACGCAACGTCCACGACAGGAGTTCACCCGTGCCCCGCCCCGTCCTCATCTTCGACTTCGACGGCACCGTCGCCCTCGGCGACGGCCCCCTGTTGGCCTACGCCCGCGCGGTCGCCGTGCACACGGCATCCGCCGACGATTTCGTCTCGGCCGTCGCCGCTCAGCTGGCCGCTCCCGCCGACGGCGTCATCGACGGCTACGACGCCGTCCGTCGCCTCGCGCTCGAGGCCGATGTCGACGACACCGCTCTCGCCGCGGCGTACACGCGCAGCCGAACTCAGCTCGGCGGGCCCGACGCGCCGGTTTCGGCGGCCCCGGGGCTGGCGGACTTCCTCGCGCGGGTGGATGCCGAGCGCCTCCTCGTCACGAACGCCCCCTCCACCCGCCTCGACGAGGCGCTCTCCGCGATGGGCCTGGACGCACTGTTCGACCGCATCGTCACCGACGCCGCCAAGCCCGCAGGGCTCGAGGCCCTGCTCGACGATCTCGGCGACGGTGTCCCGGTGCTCACGGTCGGTGACGTGTGGCGCAACGACCTCGCGCCCGCCCACGCCCGCGGCCTCGATACCGCCCTGGTCGGCGGGTACCTCGATCCATCCGCCACTCCGACCTTCCGAGCCGACACCCTCGACGAGCTGCTTCCCGCGCTCGCCGCGTGGGTCGAGGCCGCCTCCGTCGACGCTCCCCCCGCCGCACACCTGTCGTCCCACGCCTGAATCCCACCCGAACCGCAGAGGAATCATGAACACTCGTCGCACCCGTCTCGCCGCGGCCTTCGCCACCGCCGCCCTCGCCTCGATCGCCCTGGCCGGCTGTTCCGGCACCGCGGGCGCCGCCTCCGGTCCCGCCGCCGACCCGAGCTCGCTCGTGCTCGCGCTCGTCCCGTCGCAGGACCAGGCGAACCTCGTCGACACCGCGAAGCCCCTCACCGACATGCTCACCGAGAAGCTCGGCATCCCGGTCACCGGAGTCGTCTCGAAGGACTACCAGGCCGCCGTCGAGGCGATGGGCGCCGGTCAGGCGCAGATCGGGTTCCTGCCCTCGCTGCAGCTGTGGCAGGCGAACGACCGCTACGGCGCCTCGGTCGTGCTGCAGACCGAACGCAACGGCAACATCACCTACCCGGGCCAGTTCATGACGAACAACCCTGACAAGTACTGCGAGACCCCGATCGTCGAGCGCGACGGCATGTCGTTCTGCAACGGTGCCGACGCCCTGCACGGCCCCGCGGGTCTGGACAGCATCTCGAAGATCGCCGGTGCGAAGGTCGCCGTCCTCGGGCCCGGCTCGCCCGCGGGCTACATCTACCCGATGCTCGCGCTCAAGGAGGCCGGCGTCGACATCGACAGCGGCTTCCAGAAGGTTCCCGTCACGGCCAACGACGCCTCGGTGCTCGCGGTCTACAACGGCGACGCCGAGGTCGGCTTCAGCTTCTGGGACGCCCGCACCCTGGTGAAGAAGGACAAGTCGGACGTGGGCCAGAAGGTCGTCGTCTTCGGCCTGACCAACGAGATCCCCAACGACGGCGTGGCCGTGTCGAAGGACCTCTCGCCCGAGCTGCAGCAGAAGATCTCGACGGCGCTCGCCGACTACTCCGCGACCGACGAGGGCTCCGCCGCCCTCAAGGCCGTGTACTCGATCACCAAGCTCGCCCCGGCCGACCCCTCGTCGCTCGACGTGGTCGCTCGCGCCGCCCAGCAGCTCGGACTCCAGTGACGACCGGATCGCTCACCCCGGGCGTCGAGGCACTGGCCTCGGCGCCCTGGGGCATCCGTCTCGACGGCGTCTCGGTGCGATACCCCAACGGCACGGTGGGGCTCAAGGATGTCTCTCTCGAGATCGCGCCCGGCGAGCTGATCGCCGTCGTGGGGCTCTCGGGTTCGGGCAAGTCCACGCTGATCCGCACGATCAACGGGCTCGTACCCGCGACCTCGGGCGTGGTCGAGGTCGGCGGTCGACGTGTCGACGGCGCTTCGGGGCGCCGGCTGCGCGAGCTCCGCGGGCATATCGGCATGGTGTTCCAGAGCTTCAACCTCGCCGGGCGCACCACGGTGCTCAACAACGTGCTGGTCGGTCGTCTCGCGCACACCCCGCTGTGGCGCACGCTGTTCGGGGCGTATCGCGAGGACGACCGCCGCTTGGCGTTCGAGGCCCTCGACCGCGTGGGACTGCTGCCCAAGGTCTGGGACCGCGCGTCGGCCCTCTCCGGTGGGCAACAGCAGCGCGTGGCCATCGCCCGCGCGCTGACGCAGCAGCCGCGGATCGTCCTCGCCGACGAACCCGTCGCGAGCCTCGACCCGCCCACGGCCCGCGGCGTCATGGACGACCTGCGTCGCATCAACGAAGACCTCGGCATCACGGTGCTCGTCAACCTGCATCTTCTCGACCTCGCACGCGAGTACGGCACGCGCATGATCGGCATGCGCGCCGGCGAAGTCGTCTACGACGGCCCCGCGGCATCCGCCACCGACGCCGACTTCGCGCAGATCTACGGCCGCTCGGTGACCGCAGCCGACAGGCTCGAGCGATGACGGTCCTCACCGTCCCCCCTCGTCCGAAGGGGAGATGGATGCCGTGGACCGCCGCGGCGATCGTCGTCGCGGTGACCGTCTTCATGTGCCTGCCGGGGGTCGGAGTGGGTCTCGACGTCGCCGCCATCGCGCGCAACTGGCAGCAGGGCGCGCTCCGGATCGGCGAACTGCTGACCCCGGACTGGTCGTTCTTCCCGCGCACCGTCGGTCCGATCCTCGAGACGCTGCAGATGGCCGTGATCGGCACGGCGGTGGGGGCGGCGATCTCTCTGCCGGTGAGCTTCTGGGCTGCCCGGCCGACGAACCCCTTCACGCCGACGCGGGCGGTGGTGCGCGGCATCCTGAACGTCATCCGCGCCGTGCCCGAGCTCGTGTACGCGGCGGTGCTCGTCGCGATGGTCGGGGTGGGGGCTCTTCCCGGCATCCTGGCGCTCGTGCTGTTCAACGTCGGCATCATCGTCAAGCTCGTCTCGGAGTCCATCGACGCGACCGACCTCGGCCCCCTCGAGGCGGGGCGGGCCGCGGGGGCGACGCAGACGCAGATCAATCGTGCGATCGCCCTCCCCGACACCTGGCCCGCGTTCGTGTCGCAGACGCTCTACGTGTTCGAGCTGAACGTGCGCGCCTCGACCGTGCTGGGCCTGGTCGGCGCGGGCGGTATCGGTCTGCTCATCGACGCCGTCCGCACGTTCTACCGCTACGACCAGCTGTCGCTCGTCATCGTCGAGATCCTCGTGATCGTCGTCGTGCTCGACACCGTCAGCGACGCGATCCGCCGGAGGCTCGTATGACCGCCCTCGCCCCCGCACGCCCCGCGGCGCTCCTCGTGCCGCCCCGCCGACGGCGCCCCCTGCGCACCCTGTCGTGGGTCGTCGTGAGCGTCATCGTGATCGCCGCGTTCTGGTCCGCCGACATCGCGTGGTCGAGGCTGGGCGAGCTGCCCGCCGAGATCGCGCGCTACCTCGGGCTGATGTTCGCCTCGCCGAACTGGGCGAAGCTCCCCGAGGCGCTCTGGCAGACCTGGCGTAGCGTCGAGATGGCGTGGATCGGTACGGTCCTCGGCATCCTGATCGCCACCCCCCTCTCGCTGATCTCGGCGCGCGGCTTCGGACCGGCGCCCGTGCGCGCGGTGCTGCGCTTCGTCTTCTCGCTCGTTCGGGCGGTGCCCGAGCTCGTGTTCGCGATCATCATCCTGTCGGTGACCGGCCTCACCCCGCTGACCGGGGCGCTCGCTCTGGCGATCGGCGGCGTCGGCACGCTCGGCAAGTGGGGCTACGAGGCCGTCGAGAACGTCTCGCCCGGTCCCATCGAGGCCGCTCGCGCCGCGGGAGGCTCGACCGCGCAGGTGCTCCGCTGGGGTGTCTGGCCCCAGGCCTCGCCGACGTTCCTGTCGTTCTGGCTGTACCGCTTCGAGATCAACGTGCGCGCCTCGGCCGTGCTCGGTCTGATCGGGGTCGGCGGGATCGGCGACATGCTCACCTCGTACACCCAGTACCGTGAGTGGTCGACGGTCGGGATGCTCCTGATCGTCGTGGTGATCGTCACCGTCGCCATCGACGCGGTCTCGGGCCGCATCCGCCGCCGCATCATGGAGGGTCCGCGTGTCCGCTGAGGTCCCCGTGACCGCCCGCATCGCGGCCGTCCGCAACTCGCTGCAGCCGAGCGAGCGCCGCGTCGCCGACCTCATCGTCGACGATCCGGATGCCGTGATCGAACTCACCGCGCAGCAGATCGCCGACCGTGTCGGGGTGGGTCGATCCACCGTCGTGCGTGCCTGCCAGACCTTCGGCTACCGCGGCTACCCGCAGTTGCGCGTGGCGCTCGCCGCGGAACGCGGACGCCGCGCGGTGCCCCCGGTCGCCGAGGACGGCGCGCTCGGCGGCATCCGTTCGGCGATCGATCGCATCGCCGACGACCTCCGCACCGCCACGAGCCTGCTGGACGCCGACGGGGTCGACGCCGCGGTGGATGCGGTGGTGGGCGCTCGACGCCTGCTCGTCGTGGCGAGTGGGCTGTCTGCTCCGGTCGCCACCGATCTCGCGATGCGCCTGACCGCCGTGGGGCGCCCGGCCGAGACGCTCGGCGACCCGATCGGCCAGCAGATCGCGGCTCGCCACCTCTCGACCGACGACGTCTGCGTCGTGATCAGCGGTTCGGGCGCCAACGAGGCGAGCCTGCGGGCGGCGTCGGCGGCGCGCGCGGCCGGGGCGCGCGTGATCGCGCTGACCTCGTTCGTCGCGTCCCCCTTGACCGAGCGCGCCGACCTGTCGCTCGTGCTCGCCTCGGGCGGGACGTTCCGCGACGAGCTCGAGCACACCTCGCGCATCGCCCACGCGGTCTTCGCCGAGGCGTTCGTCGACGCCGTCGCTCGCGCGCGGGCGGGCGATGCCGACCTCGCTCGCGAGCGCGTGCTCGAGATCCTCTCGGACAACCTCGGCGACGCCGGCTGAGGCCCGGGCCCCGCGGCATCCTGTTCCGCCGTGGGCTTTCCGTGCCGTCGCGCGGAGACGGCGGTCGACACGCCGATTCGGGATGCCGGCGCCCGGCGTGTCGGGCACGGACTCCGCCTGACGGCTCGGGCCCGATACCGCTACTGCGCGAGCCGCAGCGCCGTCCAGACCTCCGCCCGGACGGCGAACGACGACAGATCGCGGCCGAGTACGCGCTCGGCCTGCGCGATGCGCGCGCGGACGGGTATGGCGATGGATGCCGAGGGCGTGGGCCGTCGCCTCGTGCGAGCAGTCGTGGGCGAGCCATGCGTCCAGGGTCTCGAGCAGCGCGGAGCCCTGTGCCTCGTCGTGTGCGCGCAGGGGAGTCAGGGCGCCTGCCGCGACGCTGCGCGCGGCCTCGGAGTCGAGGGCGGCGAGCAGTCCCGCCCGTGCCGTGTCGGCGAAGTCGGCGACCCCGGGGGTCGAGAGGCGCTCGCGCGCCGTGCGCGCCTGCGCGAGGGCGCTCGAGAACGCGTCGTATCCGGTGGGGGCGGAGCACCCCACGACGATCTCGAAGCGGTCGGCGATCTCATCGAGCAGAGCTCGTCCCGCGGTGGGCACGACGATGACGAGTCCGTCGTCTCCGCGGCCGAAGAACACCTCGCCGCGTCCCTCTTGGGTCCGCGTCTCGAGCCACTCGCCGAGGGCGGCGGAACGCGAGGCCGCGGTCGGGGTCAGCGCGACGAGCACCGGGGCCGAGGGGAGGGGGCCGAACAGATCGCGCGACGCGCGACGCGCCAGGGTCGGATCGTCTGCGCCGAGCGACTGCACGAGTCCCGCACGGAAGGTGCCGATCGCGCGGCCCAGTCCGTCCTGCTGCTCGAGGGCGAGGGCAGCCATCGCCACGACGGCCGTGACGACGCTTCGCGCCTCGTGGTCGAGATCGTCGGCGGCGATCACGAGGGCTCCGCGCAGGTGCCCGCCCCGGCCGAGGGTCTGCACGCTCACCGGGGTGTCGGCGACCCGGAGGGCGGAGGCCGCTCGCGTGCCGCGGCGCAGCATCGTGGTCACCTCGGCCGTCACGGCCTCGATCACCGGGGCGGCGAGGGATCCGGCGGGGTGGGCGGTGCGCAAGGCTCCCGCGGCGTCGAAGAGTGCGACCCAGCAGCCGAGTTGCCGCGAGAGCTCCGCCAGCGTGGCGGTGAGCCCGTCGGGGCGGAGGGCGGCGAGCGAGACGGCGCGCTGGGCGGCGAGCGACCAACTGCGCCGGGCGTAGGCGTCGGCGGCGATGGCTTCGGCTCCGGCTCGGGCCACGGCGATGAAGGGGGTGCGGTAGGGCACCTCGAACAACGGCATGCCCGCGGACAGGCACGCCGCCGCCAGCCCCGCCGGGATGCCGTCGCGCACCACCTCGGTGCCGAACCCCAGAGCCCGTACACCGCGGGCGAGCAGGCGGCCCACGTACGCCGGGTAATCGGCCGTGTCGACGAACTGCGTCCCCGTCGTCAGCAACACGAGACCCTCGCTGAGGAACGGCGTCGGATCGATGAGATCGCTGGAGTGCACCCACCGCACCGGGCGGTCGATGCTCCCGGGTGCGAGCTCGTCCTCACCGGTGACGAGGCGCAACCGCAGATCGCGTCGAGAGAGAAGGGCCCGCAGGCTCGGCGGGGCGGCGGCGGTGTCGACCATGGCGGCTCCTGTACGGCTCGTATACGGCGCTGCCTGCGACTGTACATGGAGGAGAGTGCGGGCTCTGTCGCGGCGTCCGTAGCATCGCGCCATGAGCCTCGACACCCTCCCCCTCGTCGGCGGTCCGTCCCTCGCCCAGGAGCGCCGCCTCGTCACCGCCATCCCCGGCCCCCGCTCGCAGCAGCTGCTGGACCGCAAGGCCGCCGCCGTGGCATCCGGTGTCGGTCACACCGTCCCGATCCAGGCCGTCGCCGCGGGTGGGGGAGTCGTCGTCGACGTCGACGGCAATTCGCTCATCGACCTCGGCTCGGGCATCGCCGTCACCAGCGTCGGCAATGCCCACCCGGCCGTGGTCAAGGCCGTGCAGGAGCAGGTCGCGGCCTTCACCCACACGTGCTTCATGATCTCGCCGTACGAGTCCTACGTCGCCGTCGCCGAGGCCCTCAACCGCCTCACCCCCGGCGACCACGAGAAGAAGAGCGCCCTGTTCAACTCCGGAGCCGAAGCGGTCGAGAACGCGGTGAAGATTGCCCGCAAGTTCACCGGTCGCCAGGCCGTCGTCGCCTTCGATCACGCCTATCACGGCCGCACCAACCTGACGATGGCGCTGACGGCCAAGAACATGCCGTACAAGAGCGGCTTCGGCCCCTTCGCCGCCGAGGTGTACCGCGCACCCCTGTCGTACCCCTTCCGCGACGGGCTCTCCGGCCCCGAGGCCGCGGCCAAGGCCATCTCGCTGATCGAGAAGCAGGTCGGCGCCGACAACCTCGCCGCCGTCATCATCGAGCCCATCCAGGGCGAGGGCGGCTTCATCGTCCCCGCCGACGGATTCCTCAACGCGATCGTGGACTGGTGCCGCGACAACGGCGTCGTCTTCATCGCCGACGAGGTGCAGTCGGGTTTCGCGCGCACCGGCGCGATGTTCGCCAGCGAGCTGTTCGGCATCGTCCCCGACCTCGTCACCACCGCCAAGGGCATTGCCGCGGGTCTCCCGCTCGCGGCCGTCACCGGTCGCGCCGACATCATGGATGCCACCCACACGGGCGGACTGGGAGGCACCTACGGCGGTAACCCGATCGCGTGCGCCGCGGCTCTGGCATCCATCGACGCTTTCGAGAACGAGGGGCTCATCGAGCGCGCTCAACAGATCGGCGAGCTCCTGAAGGGGCGCCTGCACGAGCTGCAGCAGAACGACCCGCGCATCGGCGACGTGCGTGGACACGGCGCGATGATCGCCGCCGAGTTCGTCGACCCCGTCACGGGCGCACCCGACGCCTCCCTCACCGCGGCCGTGGCGAAGGCCGCGATCGCCGAGGGCGTCATCGTGCTCACCTGCGGCACCTACGGCAACGTGATCCGCTTCCTCCCGCCGCTGTCGATCGGCGACGACCTGCTCGACGAGGGCCTCGACGTCGTCGCGGCCGCCCTCGCGCGCAACTGACGAACGCCCCGACGTCGGCGTCGACGCGAACGCCGCCGTCGGGGCCACACCTCCGACTCCGCACGACAAGTAAGGACGTTTTCATGGACGAGATCACCCGAGACGTGGTCGTCATCGGAGCCGGCGCCGCCGGTCTCACCGCCGCCAACGATCTTCGCAAGGCCGGACTCTCGGTCACCGTGCTCGAGGCGCGCGACCGCGTCGGCGGGCGTCTGTGGACCGACGTGGTCGACGGAGCGATGCTCGAACTGGGCGGCCAGTGGGTCTCGCCCGACCAGCAGGCGCTCATCGACACCGTCGCCGACCTGGGACTGTCGACCTACAGCCGCTACCGCGAGGGCGACAGCGTCTACGTCGGCCCCGACGGTCGGGCCAAGCGCTTCACCGGCGAGATGTTCCCCGTCGCGCCCGAGACCGAGAAGGCCATCGACGAGGTGACCGCGCTCCTCGATGAGATGGTGGCCGAGATCGACCCGGACCGGCCGTGGGATCACCCCCGGGCCGCCGAGTGGGACCGGATCTCGTGGGACGCCTGGCTGCGCGAGCAGACCGACGACGACGAGGCCGTCCGCAACCTGGCGTTCGCCACGGGCTCCGCGATGCTCACCAAGCCCACGCACACCTTCTCGCTGCTGCAGTCGCTGCACATGGCGGCATCCGCGGGCTCGTACTCGAACCTCGTCGACGCCGACTTCATCCTCGACAAGCGCGTCGTCGGCGGCCTCCAGCAGGTGCCCGAGCTGCTGGCCGAGCGCCTCGGCGACGACGTGCTGCTGAACCAGCCGGTGCGCCGCGTCATCTGGGGCGACGTCGCCGCGACAGCGGAGCGCCCCGCCGACTCGGCGACGGGACAGCGGGTCGACGACCTGCGCGCGTTGACCGCTCGCGTCGAGGCCGCGAAGACCTCCTCTTCTGGGGTCACGGTGATCGCGGACGGCGTCACCGTCCGTGCCCGCTTCGCCATCTTGGCGCTGGCGCCCGTGCTGTACTCGCGCATCTCGTTCGAGCCTCCGCTGCCGCGCCTGCAGCACCAGATGCACCAGCACCTCTCGATGGGCTTCGTCATCAAGGTCCACGCCGTGTACGAGACCCCGTTCTGGCGCGAGGACGGCCTGTCGGGCACCGCCTTCAGCCCGTACGAACTGGCACACGAGGCCTACGACAACACCAACCACGGTGACGAGCGCGGAACCCTCGTGGGCTTCGTCTCGGACCACAACGCCGACGATCTGTTCCGCCTCAGCCCCGAGGAGCGCAAGGAGCGCATCCTCGACTCGCTCTCGCGCTACTACGGTCCCCGGGCGAAGGACCCCGTCGTCTACTACGAGAGCGACTGGGGCACCGAGGAATGGACCCGCGGCGCGTACGCCGCGAGCTTCGACATGGGCGGCCTGCACCGCTACGGCGCCGAGCTGCGCGAGAGCGTCGGACCCCTCCACCTCGCGTGCAGCGACATGGCCGGGGCCGGCTTCCAGCACGTCGACGGAGCGATCCGTCAGGGCCACCGTGCGGCCGACGAGATCCTCGATCGGACGCGCGGATGAGCGCCCGCCGCGTGGTGGTCGGCTACACCGCGACCGACGCCGGTGCCGACGCCCTCGCGCTCGGCGCGCGGCTGGGTGCCGCACTCGACGCCCCGGTGCACGCGGTCGTCGTGCTGCCGTCGGCGGAGAACAACGTCTCCATCCCGACGGATGCCGGGTACGAGCGCCTCGTGCAGGACACCGCCCGCGGCTGGCTGCGCGAGGCCGTGGCGCCCTATCCGGGCATCCGGGGCCACGTCCGCCTCGCCCAGGCGGTGTCGGACGGACTCGTCGCGGCGGCCGAGGAATTCGATGCCGAAGTCATCGTCGTCGGCACCGGCGGGGGAGGACCCCGCGGCCGTCACCGCCTCGGCACGACCGCCGAAGAGCTCGTCCACTCGGCGCCCGTCCCCGTCGCCCTCGCCGCCGAGGGCGCGCGCAAGGTCGACCCGTCCGTCGGGCTGCCGCGTATCACCGCCGCGATCGGCACGCGACCCGGAGCCGACGTCCTGCTCGACACCGCGGCATCCTTCTCCCGCCGGGCGAAGGCGCCCCTGCGGCTCCTCTCTCTCGCGGGCGTCGACCTGCCCGCTCGCGTCGACGCGTCGCTGACGCGGCTCACCGGCCAGGCGCACGCAGAGAGTGTGCTCGAGTCCGTTCGCTCGGCCCTTCCCGCCGAGATCGAGGCCGAGGCCGTCGTCGGCGCGGGCTCCGACATCGAAGACGCCGTCTCGCGCATCGACTGGCAGCCCGGCGAAGTGGCCCTCGTGGGCTCGAGCCGGCTCGCGCAGCCCCGCCGCCTGTTCCTCGGTTCCACCGCGGGGCGCATCCTCCGCGCCCTTCCCGTCCCCATGATCGTCGTGCCGCGCACCTCGGAGGCTTCCTCATGACCAGTTCTCCCAGCGGCGCGAGCCCGGCGCCCGACAGCGCCGTCACCACCGGCATCTCGAACAAGGGTCTCCGGGTCGGCTCGATCGGCATGATCGGCGCCGTCGTCATCGGGATCTCGACCATCGCCCCCGCCTACACGCTGACCGGTGCCCTCGGCCCGACCGTCTCGGCCGTCGGCTTCCAGGTGCCGGCGATCATCCTCGTCGGCTTCATCCCCATGCTTCTCGTCGCGCTCGGCTACCGCGAATTGAACTCGAAGATGCCGGATGCCGGCACCTCCTTCACCTGGGCAGCCCGCGCCTTCGGGCCGTGGGTCGGGTGGATGGCGGGCTGGGGCCTGATCGCCGCCACCGTCATCGTGCTGTCGAACCTCGCCGGTATCGCGGTGGACTTCCTGTTCCTGCTGATCGCGCAGGTCACCGGCAACGCCGAGATCGCCGAGCTGACCCGGGTCGTCCCGATCAACGTCGCGGTCTGCCTGATCTTCATGCTGCTGGCCACGATCGTGTCGTATCGCGACCTGCAGACCACCCAGCGCCTGCAGTACGGCCTGGTCGGGTTCCAGATCCTCGTGCTGCTGGTCTTCGCGGCCGCAGCCGTCGTCGAGATGCTCAACGGGAACGCTTTCGACGCGAGCCCCGTCCAGGCGTCCTGGTTCAACCCCTTCGAGGTCCCGTCCTTCAGCGCCTTCGCCGCCGGGCTCTCCCTGTCGATCTTCATCTTCTGGGGGTGGGACGTCATCCTCACGATGAACGAGGAGACGAAGGACCCCGACAAGACACCGGGTCGCGCCGCCACCGTGACGGTGTTCCTCATCGTCGCCCTGTACCTGCTGATCGCCGTCGCCCTGCTGATGTTCGCGGGCAACGGCACGGGGGAGTTGGGCCTCGGCAACGAGGACATCCAGGAGAACGTCTTCTTCCACCTGTCGGGCCCGATCCTCGGACCCCTCGCGTTCCTGGTCTCGCTCGCGGTGCTCACCAGCTCGGCATCCTCGCTGCAGGCGACCTTCGTCGGCCCCGCCCGCACGCTCCTGGCGATGGCCCACTACGACGCCCTGCCGAAGAAGTTCGCGAAGGTCAGCCCGCGCTTCTTCACCCCGGGCTACGCCACCATCGTCTCGGCGGTCGTCGCCTCCGTGTTCTACGCGGTCATGCGCGTGCTGAGCGAGAACGTGCTCACCGACACCATCACGGCCCTCGGCGCGATGATCTGCTTCTACTACGGTCTGACCGCGTTCGCGTGCGTCTGGTACTTCCGAAAGCAGTGGTTCGACTCGGTGCGCAACGTCTTCCTGACGCTGCTCGCCCCCCTCGTCGGCGGGCTGATCCTCGCGGTGCTGTTCGTCACCACCCTCATCGACAGCGCGAGCCCCGACTACGGCTCGGGCTCCGAGATCGGCGGTGTCGGCCTCGTGTTCGTGATCACCGTGGTGATCATCGTGGTCGGAATCGTGCTCATGATCGCCCAGCGCATCGCGAGCCCCGGCTTCTTCCGGGGTGAGACCCTGGGTCGAGAAGCCCCCGCCAGCGCCCGCCGCCGCATCAGGTCCTGACAACGAAACGAAAAGGAGCACCATGAGCGACTACGCCGTCGTCAATCCCGCCACCGGTGAGACCCTCGCCGAGTACGACACGTTGAGCGATGCCGGGGTCGATGCCGCCATCGCCTCCGCGCACGACGGGTACCGCGTCTGGTCGCGCACCGCTCCGGCCGAGCGCGCCGAGGGCCTGCGTCGCGTCGCCCAGCTGCACCGCGAACGCCGCGACGACCTCGCCGCGATCATCGTCCGCGAGATGGGCAAGCCCCTCGAGGCGGCGCTCGGCGAGGTCGACTTCGCCGCCGACATCACCGAGTACTACGCCGACAACATCGACAAGATCACCGGTGACAGCCCGCTGGACATCCTGGGCGAGGGATCCGCCGTGATCCGCCGCTCGCCGCTGGGCGTGCTGCTCGGCATCATGCCGTGGAACTTCCCGTACTACCAGGTCGCCCGTTTCGCGGCTCCGAACCTGGCTGTCGGCAACACGATCCTGCTTAAGCACGCACCCCAGTGCCCCGAGTCGGCCGAGGCCCTGCAGGCGATCTACCGCGACGCGGGCCTGCCCGAGGGCGCCTACGTGAACATCCGCGCCACCAACGAGCAGGCGGCGACCATCATCGCCGACCGTCGTGTGCAGGGCGTTTCGGTCACCGGGTCCGAGCGTGCGGGTGCCGCCGTGGCCGAGATCGCCGGTCGCAACCTCAAGAAGGTCGCGCTCGAACTCGGCGGGTCCGACCCGTTCATCCTCCTCTCCACGGATGACCTGGATGCCGCGGTCCAGGCGGCCGTCGATGCGCGCCTCGACAACAACGGGCAGTCGTGCAACGGCGCCAAGCGCTTCATCGTGATCGACGAGCTGTACGACGCCTTCCTCGAGAAGTTCACGGCGGCGCTGGGCGAAGCCAAGGTCGGCGACCCCTTCGCCGACGACACGGTGCTCGGGCCCCTGTCGTCGCTGGCCGCGGCCGAGCGCCTCGACGAGCAGGTCCAGCGCGCCCTCGCCCAAGGTGCGACCGTCGAGGTCGGCGGAACCCGCGACGGAGCGTTCTACCCGGGCACCGTGCTCACGGGAGTGACGCGCGAGATGGACGCCTACGGTGAGGAGTTCTTCGGCCCCGTCGGCACCGTCTATCGCGTCTCGAGCGAAGACGAGGCCGTCGACCTCGCGAACGACACCGGTTACGGTCTCGGCTCGTACGTCTTCACCACGGATGCCGAGCAGGCTCAGCGCATCGCCGATCGCATCGAGGCCGGCATGGTCTACGTCAACGTCGTGCTAGCCGACTCGCCCGAGCTGCCGTTCGGTGGTGTCAAGCGCAGTGGCACGTCGCGAGAGATGGGTCTGCTGGCGGCCGATGAGTTCGTGAACAAGAAGCTCATCCGCACGGCTTGAGGGGCTTTACGACGACGGCGGCATCCCGCGGGATGCCGCCGTCGTCGTGAAGGAAACTGCGGTCAGCTCCGCAGGGTGCCGCGCACCTCGGCCGCCTCGCCGTGGCGGCCGAGCGCCTCGAGGGCGTCGCCGAGGTCGATGGCGATCGCCTGACGCAGCTGCTCCTGGCCGGCGGCGTGCTCGTGAGCCGAACGCAGTACCGCGGCGGCCTCCTCCGTGCGCTCCGCATCCCGCAGGATCCGGGCAGCGAGGAGTTCGGACGCGCCCGCCTGCGGGACGCCCCCGGCGGCGAGGAACCCGTCGGCGGCCTGGAGCGCATTCGCGACGGCGTCGTCGGTTCGCCCGGTGCCGGCGAGGATCCGCGCGCGCGTGTCGAGGAGGTCGGCCACGAGCCACTCCGCCTCGTCGGTCCGACCGATCTCGAGCGCCTCGTCGAGGACTGCGATCGCGTCGTCGTCCCCCCGATGTGCCTTGGCCTGCGCGAGGGAATGGAGGGCGTCGGCGAGCATGCCGCGGTTGTCGGGGTCGGTTCGAGCAGCCGCGACCGCCGTCGTGAGAGTGTCGACCGCTTCGTCCCCGCCGCCGAGCCGGCCGAGCAGGTGCGCGCGCGCCACGAGTGCCGATGCGCGGCGAGCCGGTTCCCCGGCCTCGACGTGCAGGTCGGCCGTGATCTCCCACGCACGCAGGGCGTTGTCCCATTCCTCGGCCTGTTCGAAGGCCCGCGCGAGCAGCCCCACCGTGATGGCTCGTGATCCCGGTGCCTCGTTTGCCGCTGTCTCCCGTTCGAGCACGTCGTCGATCACCTCGATGGCCTCGTGGGCCGCGCCGGCGGCCACGAGGGCACGGCCGAGACCGTAGAGCAGTCCGGTCGTCGGCTCGCCCGTCGTCTCGAGGCGTTGCAGGGCGACTCGGTAGCCGGCGACGGCCCGGTCGTTCTCGCCCGCGCGTTCCGCGAGCTGCGCGCCCAGCGACATCGCGCTCGCGACGACATGATCGTCGGCGTCCCACGCCAGGAGCAGCCGCGTAGCCTCGTCGGCGTCGTCGGCTCCCTGAAGGGGCTCGCCCAGCGCGTCGCGGATCGTCGCCCGATCCATCAGCAGGCGCACGCGTCGTCCGGGAGCGACCGCGTCCTGGGACAGCAGCGCGTCGAGCGACTCGAGCGCGCCCTCCGGGTCGTCCGCCGCCCGCCGCACGTCCGCTTCGAGGTGTGCCAGAGCGTGGGCCCGCTCGACATCGCCCTCCGCCGCGTACAGCTCCCGGGCGCGACGGCTCGCGTCGAGGGCCTCGTCGAGCCGCCGTTCGACGAGGTGGCGGTAGGCGACGATCGTCAACAGGTGGGCCGTCAGATCGGCGGGGGCGTCGGGGTGGGTGTCGAGAGCCCGGTGCGCTGCGTCGTCGTCGACACCGAACAGGGCGAGGCCGAACTCGGCCTCGATGCTGGCGCGGGCGTCTCGCCCCATCGCGCGCAGAGCCTCTTCTCGCGCCGTGAGCACGGCTGCGGCGTCGTCGAGGCGGTCCTCGGCGACGAGCGCGCGCAACAGCGCGAAGGTCAGGGGCACGCGATCGGCGGCCTCGGCGTCGTCGAGCACATCGGCGAGGGCGTCGATCGCGCTCGGGGTGCCGACGGCGGCGAGCACCTGGGCGCGCTCGATGCGTTCGGCGAGATTGCGCTCGCGAGGGACGGTGGCCGCAGCGGAGAAACCCGACGACGACAGCGGCACGTCGTAGTGCTCCTGCGCGAGCGCGCGCGTGCGCTCCAGCCTGCGCGCGTGCGCGTCGGTGCCGTTGCGGCGATCGAACGCCGCCGCGATCTCGTCGGCGCGCGCCCAGCACAGGGAGGCGAGCTCGGATGCCGTCAGCATGTGCCCGCGCCCATCGAGCAGCGGCGCGAGCTCCGCGGCATCCGAGCCTCGTACGGGGGTGCCGCCGTGGCCGGCGCGGGTCACGGCGTCCAGAGCCAGCGCGAAAGCGGCCAAGGCCTCCTGGTGCGCCTCGGCGTTCAGGCCATCGTGAGCCAGCCACCGCAGGTGCTTTTCGACGAGGGTCAGGGCGCGCGCCTCGTTGCCGGTCAGGGCGCAGAACACGACGTTGTCGGCGATGATCGTGAGGTTGTCGGGGTTCTCCCTCGCCAGACGGTAGCTGCGCAGATGGAACGCGCGGGCCTGATCGAGGCGGCCCGCCCGCAACAGCGGGAGAAGGGCCAGAGCGAGAGCGCGCTCGGGCTCCTCTCCGCAGGTGAAGCCGCCCTCGACCATCTCCTCGACCAGGCGGATGGCCTCGTCCTCTCGACCTGTCTCGGCGAAGAACCCGGCGAACTGGCTGCGGACGCAGGCGTCGCAGTGGCTGTAGTCGTCACGCGGTGTCGCCTCGAGGCGTTCGCGCAGCGCGGCGGCCTCGTCGATGCGCCCGGCCGCCCACGCGTCCTCGAATCGCGCCATCACCGCACCGCTCATGCCCACACCGGCGCGGTGGTAGTGCTCTTCCATGTCATCGAGGACGGCGTCGATCTGCTCGCTCGAGAACTCCGGCGAGCCGCGCAGGGCGCCGGCCATCCACTTGTACTGCCAGAGCAGGTCGCCGGCCGGCTCCAGCTCGGCGGGGAAGCGCTCGGGATCCGCGTCGTGCTGCGCGAGGCACCACGCGAAAGACGTGAGCATGAGATCGGTGTCGCCGATCATGTTGGCGCTCGAGGTCTGACGCAGGCGCGCTTCGTACTCGAGGCGCGCGTCACCGCTGTCCTGCGCGCGGGCCACCGCCTCGGCGACGAGGGCTCGCTCCCGGGGGGCCCCACGGCGTCCGGTCGATCTCGTCGAACAGGGCACGGATGCTCTCGGCGGCGGCGGTCATGCGGGTCCTTTCGTCGTGGGGTCGGAAGAAGAGGCGGCGAGTTCGACCAGATCGGCCAGGGCCGACGACATCAGCGCCCGGTCGCCGCCTCCGAGGGGGTGGTGGCCGGCGAGCAGCGCCTGGACGTAGAGCAGCTGCACGCCCGCCGTGAAGGCGCGCCCCTCCGGGGCGTGTGCGAGGCGTTGCACGGTCGGGTTCGTCCAGTTCAGGCACAGGCGAGAGGCGGGCGGGTCCTGCGCGTGGTCGCGCCCGCGCGCGCCGGCCCGCTCGGCACGGTCGAGGACCCCCGCCCACAGCGAGCCTCCCGCGCTGCGCGCGCGACCGCGGTCGAGCGCGCGCAGCACGTCGGGGTCGGCGACGAACAGTGCTGGTGCTTCCCCGCGCTCGAAGGAGCGCGTCACCACGTCGACGGTGCCCAGGGCGTCGCGAGCGCGCTCCTCGAGCGCGAGAGCGAGCGTGCGCTGGTCCCACGGCGCAGGGGCGAGGCGATCGATCTCGTCCACGACGTCGACGGCTTCGACGCGGACGTCCGGGAACACCTCGGGCAGCAGCCGGATGAGTTCGTCGTCGTACAGGTAGCCGCCGTTGACGAGGACCGAACCGGTCGATGCGACGCTCGCGACCTGTCGGAACGCCTCGACGGTCTCGGTGAACCGCACGGGGGAGGAGCGCCCGACGAGGTCGTCGATACGAAGACGCCCGACGTTCGTCTCGACCGAGAGCCAGGGCACGATGAACCGGGCCAGTTCGTCGTCGTGTCGGACCAGCGACTTCAACGCCACTTCGTGGACGCTCACGACCTGCGCGAGGCGGAGGGGGTCGCTGAGGGCGAGATCGAGGATCCACCGGCGAATGGCATCCCCCAGCTCGGTCCGGGTCTGCTCGAGCGCGTCGTCCGCCACGAGCGCCTCACGGCTCGCCGTGGGGTGCAGTCCCGCCGAGTCGATCACCGCGCGCACGAAGAACGCCCAGTCCGGCAGGAGGTCGTCGGCGCGTTCGGTGAGCAGCATGCGCTGCAGGTACACCCGGGTGCTCTGGCGAGCGGTGGATGCCGGGGCGAACGGCAGCACGAAGGCCAGGCCGCGAGTCTGAGTGGCGGGGACCGAGAGCGGGATGATCGCGAGCGGTTCCGCGCCCAGCAGCTCGCGCCCGTAGGCGGCCTGCTCCTCCCGGTCATCGCCGAGGAACGGGGGAGCCGCGGTGATGGTCGTCTCGCCGCCGGCGGGAAGGTCGACGCTCACCGAGATCGGGAGGTACCGCCCGAAGGTCTCGGCGAGCTCGACGACGGTGGCGGTGCTCAGCAGCGCCCGGCTGTCACTGCGCGAGCGCAGGTGCACGCTCGTGCCCACCGGGGTGTCCTCGGGGCCCGGGCCGACCTCGAAGGTCCCGTCCGTGTACCCCCTCCACTGCACGGGCGCGGTGCCGCGAGCACTGCGGGAGCGGATGACGATGTCGTCGCACACCATGAAGCACGAGAGCATGCCGATGCCGAACTGCCCGAGGAAGTCGGAGCGCGGCAGATCGAACACGTCGCGCTTGGAGCTGCGGCCCACCGTTCCGAGCAGGTCGGCCACCTCGTCGGGCGTCAGCCCCACCCCGTCGTCGCGGAGGACGAACTCGTCGGACGAGGCGCTGATCGGGGTGATCCGAACGCGACCGCCGCCGCCGTCGACCTCTCGTCGGGCGGCGATCGCGTCGACGGCGTTCTGCAGGAGCTCGCGCAGGAACACGCGGGGACCGGAGTAGATGTGGCGGCTCAACAGGTCGATGACGCCGCGCAGATCGACCTGGAACTGCTGGGCGGGCGCGTGCGAACTCATCGGGGTGCTCCTGAACTCTCGCCGGTCGCCGATGTGTCGGGGGCCAGGATGGCGACCGTCTTCCAGCCTATCCATGAGCCCTCGGCGACGGCCGCACGGGGGCTCCGTTCGTCGGCGGTGCGCCCGATGCCGTACACTTGCAGTGCAGTCGAAATCTGCATTCTTTCGCCATGCCCCCGGGCGTGCGGCATCCCTCCTCGAGGAATTCCGGGCGGAAGCGCGTCGATTTCGCATCCTGGATCCCGCGGGATCTTAGGGCGGTAGCTCAATTGGCAGAGCAGCGGTCTCCAAAACCGCAGGTTGCAGGTTCGATTCCTGTCCGCCCTGCGCACAGCGCACGCTGGCACAGACACAGACCTAGGTGGTTCGATGACGCAGGACGAGGCGAAGGGCGAGATCGTCGCCGAGCGCGGCGCGCCCCGCGAGAAGAAGCTCAACTTCTTCGCGCGGATCGCCCTGTTTATTCGTCAGGTCTTCGCGGAACTGCGCAAGGTCGTCACGCCGACGCGGCAGGAGCTCTTCAAGTTCACCGCCGTCGTCCTCGGGTTCGTCGTCGTCATGATGGCGATCGTCTACGGCCTCGACGTGTTGTTCGTGTGGATCACCACCGCCGTCTTCGGCGTCCCCGGTACCGCCGGCGCCTGACCGGCGTCTGGGCGGACGCGCGGCCCCACGAGCGGCCGCCTCTGAACGGAAGAGATCACAGTGTCTGAAAGATATGTCGACGACGCCGACTGGGCGACGGCCGCTGAGCAGTCCAGCGAGGACGACGAAGCCCAGGAGGGCAACGTGCTCGCGTCTCAGGAGCGTGCCTCCGACTCGGCCGAGCACACCGCGGTCCACATCGTCGATGACGAGACCGACACCGACGACGCCGACCTCGGCGACATCGACATCACCGACCCGGAGGCGGACGCGATCGTGAACGACGCTCTCGAGATCGACGAGACCAGCGAGGCCGAAGCCGCCGCCGAGGTCCTGAACGACTCCCTCGCGGAGGAGCAGGCGGAAGAGGCCGCCGAAGCCGCTGACGAGGTCACCCCCTACGACGGTCCCGACGTGAACGGAGAGCCCGACGCTCCCGTCCTCGACGAGGACTTCGTCGACGAGGTCTCCGCCGCTGCGGGCGAGGTCGACGCGGCCGAGGCCGCCGAGTCGCCCGCCGATGCCGCCAGCGACGTCGACGGCATCGATGTCGATGTCGACGCCGACGAGGACGCCGACCCGTACGAGGCGTTCCGCGCCGAGCTGCGTTCGCTCCCCGGTAAGTGGTTCGTCATCCACTCCTACGCCGGGTTCGAGCGCAAGGTGAAGGCCAACATCGAGCAGCGCAAGTCGACGCTCGAGGTCGAGGACGACATCTACCAGGTCGAGGTCCCCATGGAGGACGTCGTCGAGATCAAGAACGGCCAGCGCAAGATGGTCAACCGCGTGCGCATCCCCGGCTACGTGCTGGTGCGCATGGACCTCAACGAAGACACCTGGTCGGTCGTTCGCCACACCCCCGGTGTCACCGGCTTCGTGGGCAACGCCCACAACCCGACCCCGCTGCGCTTCGAAGAGGCCTTCAACATGCTGAAGAGCCTCGTCGAGGTCAAGGAGGCCGCCCCCGTCAAGGGCGCCGCCGCCAAGGGCTCGGCCACCACGGCTCGCGTCATCCCCGCCGAGGTCGACTTCGAGACCGGCGAGACGATCACCATCAAGGAAGGCTCGTTCGCGGGTCTGCCCGGCACGATCAGCGAGATCAAGCCCGAGAGCGGCAAGCTCACGGTGCTCGTGTCGCTCTTCGAGCGCGAGACCCCGGTCGAGCTGTCGTTCGATCAGGTCACCAAGATGATCTGACGCCCCCGCGTCTTCGCGAACGCCCCGCTCGGCTCGGTCCGGCGGGGCGTTCGCCGTCTCCGGCGCCGCGCTGCGCGGTGCTGTGCCGCGCTGCGCTGCGCCGTGCCGCGCTGCGCCGTGCCGCGCTGTGCCGTACCGCGCCGCGCCGGCGCGGGCACCTCGGCGGGTGGGCGGGCGGAGCCCTGGTTCCCACGCAGAAACGCTCTGCGCGCGCATAAACGCGTGGTCATCGCGTTTCTGCGCGCGGATCGCGTTTGCGCGGATCACTTCGAGCGGACATTCCTGCCCACCGACGCCAGCGCGGCCACCTCGGCGCGGCGCACCTGTCGCAGTCCCGCTGCCGTCAGGGCGTTTCGCAGCGCAGTCACCCCCACTGCGCCTGGGTAGTCCCATCGAGCGATCTGCCACCCCTCTCGGCGGAGCGCGTCCTCGCGTCGCTTCTCCGCACGGACTGCCTCGGCTGCTGCGACGGGATCCTCCCCGCCGTACTTCAGCCACCCGTCGCACTCGCCGATGATGTTCTGCTCCGGCCAGCAGAAGTCTGATCGGAATATCCGTCCATCGACGTCGTGCTCGACCTGCAGCCCGGGCGAGGGAAAGCCGCACCACTCGATGACCGCGCGGCTGATCGACTCCGCCGGGGACTCGGCCAGCGGCGTGGCATGGGTCAGCGCCCATCGCATGCGCCGTGCTCCGTACGCGTTGCGCTGCAGAGCAGCGCGCTCGAGTAACCGCTCGCTCTCGAGGCCGAAAGCTCGTAACGCCGCGTCGGCGACCGCGACGCCGAACGCGGGAGGCAGCGCACGGCAGAGATCGATGACCACGTCTTCGACCGCGGTGAGGCCGATGCCGACGACCGTGCATGTGGGACGCGTATCGAGGCTGGTGTGTACGGTGACGTCGCCGTACCTGACCGACTTCGCGCGGCGTGCGTCGAAGATGTGGATGGTGCGGGGGTGACCGAAGATGGGGAGCCCGAGCAGCGCCGCAGCCGATTCGTGCGAGAAGACGGCATCCGGTCGCGTCAGTGCGAAGGCGTGGACCCGGGCGAGATAGCGATCCCACGGTGGTAGTGCGTCCCACGCGGCGCGGACGGCGTAGATGCCGGTTCGCACGCGCACCAGGGATTCGTCGCGCCAGAGCGGTGGTCCGGGCCGTGGCGTGTCCGAGGTGAACATCAAGGGAGTCGGTGACGCGCGCAGCGTGCGGGGAACGGCATCCATTCGGCGAGGGTGCCAGGTTCGCGGACAGCATGTGTGCGAGCTGTGGACAACCCCCGTGCGACCCCGGTGTAGGCGGGGCCGTGCGGGGGTCGGGGGCACCGTGATCGCCGCGGGGTGCGGGCGCAGGGTCACGCACGCGCATAAACACCGTTGGCGCGCAGAAACGCGCGGTCATCGTGTTTCTGCGCGCGGATCGCGTTTATGCGTGGTGCCGGCACCGGTGCTGCCACCGGTGCTGGTGCTGCCGCTGGTACTGGCGTTGGCGTTGGCGCTGGTGCTGGTGCTGCCACCGGTGTTGGTGTTGGTGTTGGTGTTGGTGTTGGTGTTGGTGTTGGTGTTGGTGTTGGTGTTGGTGTTGGTGCTGGTGCTGGTGCTGGTGCTGGTGCTGGTGCTGGCACTGGTGCTGGCGCTGCCGCTTGCGGTGGTCGTGGGCGGAAGTTGGCGCGCAGGTCGAGGGGGAGCGGGCCCGGGCGGGCGACCCGCTCGCAGAAACGCTCGCAGCCCGCAGAAACGCGCGGTCATCGTGTTTCTGCGGGCGGATCGCGTTTCTGCGTGCCGGGAGGCGAGTGCGCGGGCGTGGCGCGGGTGCGCGCAGGCGGGCGGGGGCGAGGCGGGATCCGCTCGGGGGGCGTGGCGCGGTGCGAGGCGAGGACGGGAAGAGCCGCGGATGCCGAAACGCCCGGCGTCGCGTACAATGGCAAGGTTGCGTGCGTCAGTGCGCTACGACCGCTGCCCGGAACCGCCGGGCGTGCGGGAGAGAGGGAGCCGCGAGGCCCCCGCTCGAGAGAGGAAAAGGATATGGCACCCAAGAAAAAGGTGACCGGCCTGATCAAGCTCCAGATCAAGGCAGGCGCGGCCAACCCCGCACCGCCGATCGGTCCGGCGCTCGGTCAGCACGGCGTCAACATCATGGAGTTCTGCAAGGCCTACAACGCGGCGACCGAGGCCCAGCGCGGCAACGTCATCCCCGTTGAGATCACGGTCTACGAAGACCGCAGCTTCACCTTCATCCTGAAGACCCCGCCGGCGGCGGAGCTCATCAAGAAGGCGGCTGGACTGGCCAAGGGTTCGTCCACGCCCCACACGGTCAAGGTGGGCAAGCTCACCAAGGACCAGGTTCGCGAGATCGCCACCACGAAGCAGCCCGACCTGAACGCGAACGACATCGAGGCCGCCTCGAAGATCATCGCCGGCACCGCCCGTTCCATGGGCATCACGGTCGAGGACTGAGGGAGATAACAATGGCTACCAAGTCCAAGGCATTCCGCGCCGCAGCTGAGAAGATCGCGGCCGACACGTTCTACACCCCGACCGAGGCCGTCGCCCTCGCGAAGGAGACCGGCTCGAAGAAGTTCGACTCGACCGTCGAGGTCGCGCTGAAGCTCTCGGTCGACCCCCGTAAGGCAGACCAGATGGTCCGCGGCACGGTCATCCTCCCCCACGGCACGGGTAAGACCGCGCGCGTCATCGTCTTCGCCAACGGCCCCGCGGCCGAGGCGGCTCTGGCCGCCGGCGCCGACGAGGTCGGTGGCACCGAGCTCATCGAGAAGGTCGCGGCCGGCTACACGTCGTTCGACGCCGCCGTCTCGACGCCCGAGCTCATGGGCCAGGTCGGTCGCCTCGGTAAGGTCCTCGGACCCCGCGGCCTCATGCCGAACCCCAAGACCGGCACCGTGACCCCCAACCCGGCCAAGGCCGTCGAGGAGATCAAGGGCGGAAAGATCGAGTTCCGCGTCGACAAGCACGCCAACGTGCACTTCGTCGTCGGCAAGGCATCGTTCTCGGCCGAGCAGCTCGACGAGAACCTCAAGGCCGCTCTCGAGGAGATCGTCCGCCTCAAGCCCTCGAGCTCGAAGGGTCGTTACATCCAGAAGGGCGCCGTCTCGACCACCTTCGGTCCCGGCATCCCGCTGGACGTCAACGTCATCGTCTGACATCCGTCACCGAAAGCCCCGCCGCGCCTCGTGCCGGCGGGGCTTTCGCGTTCCCGAGGCGTGTCGCGGGTGCACGATCGTGCAATACGGCGTCATGCGGGAAGACGTACGTGCCCGCGCGTGTTCTGCTGGAGGGTACGCCTGCACCGCGTACCCCCCCACCACTCACCCATGTCAGGAACAGCTATGCCCCGTCGCCGTTTGACCGTCCTCGCCGCCACCCTGGGCCTGAGCGCCCTCGCGCTGACCGCCTGCAGCGGCGGCTCCACCGCGGCCGACCCCGACGCGGGATCCGGCCTCGGCCTCGTCTCGGGCGGCACGCTGACGGTGGCGACCGAGGGCACCTACCGCCCCTTCTCGTACCACGAGGGCGCGGGCGAGCTCACCGGATTCGACGTCGAGATCGCGAAGGCCGTCGCCGACAAGCTCGGTCTGCAGGTGAAGTTCCAGGAGACCCAGTGGGACGCCATCTTCGCGGGCCTGGATGCCGGTCGCTTCGACGTCATCGCCAACCAGGTCTCGATCAACCCCGAGCGCCAGGAGAAGTACGCCTTCAGCTCGCCGTACACCGTCTCTCGCGGCGTCATCGTGACGACCGACAGCGACAACGCCATCTCGAGCTTCGCCGACCTGTCGGGCAAGACCACCGCCCAGTCGCTCACGAGCAACTGGTACGAGCTCGCGACCTCGAGCAGCGCCCAGGTCGAGGCCGTCGAGGGCTGGGCACAGGCGGTCGCCCTGCTCAAGCAGGGGCGTGTGGACGCCACGGTCAACGACCAGCTCACCTACCTCGATTACGAGAAGACCAACAGCCCCACCGGCCTGAAGATCGCCGCGACCACGGAGGACTCCTCCGAGAGCGCGTTCGCTTTCAAGAAGGGTCAGGACAAGCTGGCGGATGCCGTGGACGGAGCTCTCGACGAACTCCGCGCCGACGGAACTCTCGCCTCGATCAGCGACAAGTACTTCGGCGCCGACGTCACGAAGTAACCAGCTGGTGTAAACCCCCGCGGATCATCCGCCTCCCCGCTCTAACGTGGGGGGCGGATGATCCGCTCGCGTGTGAGGAAGGAGGCTCATGAACGACATCTGGACCCTGCTCGTCGATTCGTTCTGGCCGATGGTTCTGGCCGGAATCACCGGTACGATCCCGCTGTCCCTGGCCTCGTTCGCGATCGGTCTCGTGATCGCGCTGGCGATGGCGCTGTTGCGGCTGTCGCGGAACGTGCTGCTGTCGGGCGTCGCCCGGTTCTACATCTCGATCATCCGCGGAACGCCTCTGCTGGTGCAGCTGTTCGTGATCTTCTACGGTCTGCCGTCGCTGGGACTGACGATCGATCCCTTCCCCGCAGCCGTCATCGCGTTCTCGCTGAACGTCGGCGGGTACGCGGCAGAGGTCATCCGTGCGGCGATCCTGTCGGTTCCTCGCGGGCAGTGGGAGGCGGCGCACACGGTGGGGCTCTCTCCCCGCAAGACGCTGACCCGCATCATCCTTCCTCAGGCGGCTCGCGTCTCGGTGCCGCCGCTGTCGAACACGTTCATCTCGCTCGTGAAGGACAGCTCGCTGGCATCCCTCATCCTCGTGACCGAGCTGTTCCGCCAGGCACAGGCCATCGCGGCCTTCTCGTACGAGTTCATGGCGGTGTATCTCGAGGCCGCGCTCATCTACTGGCTGTTCTGCCTCGTGCTGTCGTTCGGCCAGAACGCCCTGGAAAAGAGGCTGGACCGCCATGTCGCCCACTGACGCCGCTCCGCTGCTCGCCGTCTCGGGACTGCAGAAGAATTTCGGCACCAATCGCGTCCTCGACGGTGTCGACCTCGAGGTACGTCGCGGCGACGTGCTCGTGCTGATCGGTCCCTCCGGGTCGGGCAAGACCACGGTGCTGCGCTGCCTGAACGGCCTCGAGACCCCGGATGCCGGGGTGGTGGCGTTCGACGGGGGTCCGGTCGTGGACTTCTCGCAGAAGGTCTCGAAGGCCGACCGTGTCGGGCTGCGCGATCGCTCGGCGATGGTGTTCCAGCATCACAATCTCTTCCCTCATCTCACCGTCCTCCAGAACGTCGTCGAGGGGCCGATCCAGGCGCACGGCGTCCCTCGAGCCGAGGCCGTCGCTCGTGCCGAGACCCTGCTCGCCCGCGTCGGGCTGTCGGAGAAGCGCGACGCGTATCCGTCCGAGCTCTCCGGCGGCCAACAGCAGCGTGTGGGCATCGTCCGTGCGCTGGCCCTGCAGCCGGCGCTCCTGCTGTTCGACGAGCCGACCAGCGCGCTCGACCCCGAGCTCGTGGGCGAGGTGCTCACCGTCTTGCGCGAGCTCGCGAACGAGGGCTGGACGATGGTGATCGTCACGCACGAGCTCGGCTTCGCGCGCGAGGTCGCCGACGAGGTGCTGTTCTTCGACGAGGGGGTCATCGTCGAGCGCGGTGCGCCGTCCGAGCTGTTGCGTCAGCCGAAGAAGGAGCGCACTCGGCGCTTCCTCGACCGTCTGCTGCGCCCGCTCGACGGCCCCGACCCCTCGGACACCCCGACGTAGCCCCACGCGCAGTAGCGTCGAGGCATGGGCCGCCTCGAGGATCTGTTCGGCATCGATGTCCCGATCGTGCTCGGCCCCTTCGGCGGGCTCTCCTCCGTCGCCCTGACGGCGGCGGTGAGCACGGGCGGCGGGCTCGGCTCGTTCGGCCTCTACGGCTACACGCCCGAGCGCATCCTCGACACGGTGTCGCAGCTGCGCGGCGCCACCGCGCGACCGGTGGCCGTGAACCTCTGGCTGCCGCGCGGCGACGAGGTGAGCCCCGCCGACCTGGACGTGCAGCCGTTCCTCGATGCGGCGGCGCCGCTCTTCGCCGCAGCGGGTGTCGAGGTCCCCGCCCCGCCGGCGGCGTTCCTCCCGTCCGTCGCCGACCAGCTCGGCGCCGTGCTCGAGGCCCGGCCCGAGGTGCTGAGCGTCGTCTTCGGGATCCCGGATGCCGCTACCCTCGCCGCCGCGAGAGGCCGCGGCATCCGTGTGATCGGCACCGCCACCTCGGTCGCCGAGGCCGTCGCGCTCGAGGCGGCGGGGGTCGACGCCGTCGTCGCCACCGGATCGGAGGCCGGCGGGCATCGGGTGTCGTTCCTCCGCGAAGCGTCGGCGTCGCTCGTCGGGACCTTCGCTCTCGTGCCGCAGGTCGTCGATGCCGTCGGCATCCCGGTCATCGCCGCGGGTGGGATCGCCGACCGGCGCGGGGTGGCGGCCGCCCTGGCTCTCGGGGCCGACGGTGTGCAGGTCGGAACGGCGTTCCTGCGCACCCGCCAGTCGGCGGCGACCGGGGACCACCGCGACGCCATCGCGCGATCGGTCGACACCGAGACCGTGCTCACCCGAGCCATGAGCGGGCGGCTGGCACGCGGCATCCCGAATCGTGCGATGCGCGAGCTCGAGGCCGCGGGGATGATCGCCCCGTTCCCGGCGCAGAACTGGCTGACCGGGGTGTTCCGTGCCGCCGCGACGGCGAACGGCGACGGCGAGCTGGTGTCGCTGTGGGCGGGTCAGGCGGCGGCGCTGTCTCGTCTCGACGACGCCGCCGAGGTGCTCGACGAGTTGAAGGCCGGTCTCCCGACCTGACTCAGGCGGTGGCTCGGATCTCGAATCCGGAGGCGGACTCCCCGGTCCCCTCGACGACGTCGACATCGTCGACGCGGGCACCGGCCGGGCCGTCGTGCGCCCAGGCGATCACGCCCTCGACCGCATCGGGGTCCCCTGCGAGGAACGCCTCCACCGACCCGTCGAGGCGGTTGCGTACCCAGCCGTCGACGCCGAGGCGCTGGGCCTCGGCCTGCATCGTGTAGCGGAAGCCGACGCCCTGGACGCGGCCGCTCACCGTCATCGTCACCGTTCGCATCGGGCCATTCTTGCGGACGACGGGACGCGGGGTCGTGGGTCAGTGCGGCAGCACGAGCGAAAGGGCGATCGCGAACATCACCACGGCGATGATCCCGTCGAGCAGGCGCCACGCGCGCGGGGTATCGAGCCAGCGGCCGAGGAAGCGTGCGCCGTAGCCGAGGGCCGAGAACCACAACAGGCTCGCCGCGCACGCGCCCGTCGCGAACGCCCAGCGTCCGTCGCCGTGCGTCGAGGCCACCGACCCGAGGAGGAACACCGTGTCGAGGTACACGTGCGGATTGAGCCAGGTGAGGGCCAGACACGTCAGTACCGTCGCCGCGAGCGTCGTGCGTGCCGGACGGGTCTGCACCGTCGTGGTCCCGGCGAGCGGTGCGGGCGAGGATCCCGAGGCGTCGAGGTGCAGCGTCGCGCCGCTCGGGCGCAGGGCGCGGCGCGCGGCGAGCAAACCGTAGCCGACGAGGAACGCCGCCCCCGCCCACCTCACGACGACGATGAGCCACGGCACCGCCTGCAGGACCAGACCGATACCGGATACCCCGAGCAGGATCAGGACCGCGTCCGATAGCGCGCAGACCGCCACGACGGCCAGCAGATGCTCACGGCGCACGCCCTGACGCAGAACGAAGAGGTTCTGCGCGCCGATGGCGACGATCAGGGAGAAGCCGAGGCCGAGACCGGCGAGGAGGGAGGGGAGCACGAACTCGACGTTAGGGGGTGGTCGAGGCGTAGACCAGCTCAGGATTCTGGCGCACCATTAGCATTCCTTCATGTCGATCCCGCTCGATCTCGCTCGCACCCTCGCCGTCGTCGTCGACGAGGGAACCCTCGATGCCGCCTCCCGTCGCCTGCACATCACACCGTCCGCGGTGAGCCAGCGCATCCGGGCGCTCGAGGATCAGCTCGGCCGCGTCGTGCTCGTGCGCAGCAAGCCCGTCAGCGCCACAGAAGCCGGCGACGCCGTGGTGCGCCTGGCGCGTCAGCTCGCTCTGCTCGAACACGACGCGCTCGCCGCGATCGGGGCGGAGGGCGGGACGGTGGCATCCGTCCCTCTCGCCGTGAACGCGGACTCGCTCGCGACGTGGTTCCTGCCTCCTCTGGCCCGGGTCGCGCAGCGCCGGGCCGTCGTCTTCGACCTCCATCGCGACGATCAGGACTTCACGGCGGGACTGCTCGAATCCGGGACGGTGATGGCCGCCGTCACCTCGCGCGAGGCCCCGGTGGCCGGGTGCCGCGTGCGCCGTCTCGGCGTCCTCCGGTACGAGGCGGTGGCGACCGCCTCGTTCGCCGATCGATGGTTCGCCGACGGGGTCGATGCCGAAGCGCTCGGCTCAGCGCCGGTGGTCGACTTCGACCGGCGCGACGACTTGCAGACCCAGTGGCTGACGCGCCGCGGGGTGGCCGCAGCGGCTCCGCCGCGGCATCGGGTTCCGGCCTCCCAGGACTTTGCCACGGCCGTCGCACTGGGTCTGGGGTGGGGATTGCTCCCGGGGTTCCAATCGGCCGAAGCCCTGCGCGCGGGGGAGCTCGTGCGCCTCGGCGACGATCCGATCGATGTTCCCCTCTACTGGCAGCAGTGGAACCTCACCTCGCCGCTGCTCGATGAGGTCGCCGACGAGATCGTCGACGAGGGGCGCCGGATGCTGGCGGTCGGTTGAGGTCAGTCGTCGCTGACGCTCAGCACGATCTTTCCTCGCGTGTGCCCGCGCTCGAGCGCGGTGTGCGCGGCGGCGGCGTCGTCGAGTTCGAAGACGTGCTCGACGTACACGCGCACGGCTCCCGACTCGAGCAGCCGGGTGATCGTGGCGAGAGCTCCGCCGTCGGGGATCGTCTTGTAATCGGTGGAGCGGATGCCGCGCTCCGCGGCGGCCTCGCGGAAGCCGGGCCACGCCCCGGTGGGCACCTCGATGAGCAATCCCCCCGGGCGCAGCACCTCGAGCGAGCGCGTGCCGGTGTCGTCGGAGACGTTGCCGATGAGGTCGATGACCACATCGACGTCGGACACCACCTCTTCGAACCGGGTCGAGGTGTAGTCGACCACCTCGGCGGCGCCGAGCTCGCGAAGCCACTCCAGGTTGCGGGGAGATCCGGTCGCGATCACGTGAGCGCCGAAGTACGCGGCGAACTGCACCGCGAAGTGCCCGACACCCCCGCTGCCCGCGTGCACGAGGATGCGCTGGCCCTGATGCGCGAGGGCCGTCTCGACCACGATTCCCCAGGCCGTGAGGGCCGCCACGGGTACGCCGGCCGCCTCGACATGCGACAGAGACGAAGGCTTGCGGGCGAGGGAGAGGGTCGGCACGACGACGTATTCGGCGTACGAGCCGCTCGTGCGCGGCACGGTGGCCATGCCGTAGACCTCGGTGCCGACGGGGAACGGGTGCGCGTCGAAGGGCGCCCGTACGACGACGCCGCTCACGTCGAGACCGAGCACGGCCGGCCACGCCGAGATGGCGCCGGAGAGGCCGCGCCCCGCACGCGTCTTCGCGTCGATCGGGTTGACGCCCGCGGCGACCACCCGCACGAGCACCTCGCTCAGCACGGGAGTGGGAACCTCGACGTCGGCGAGGTGCAGGACGTCGGCGTCTCCGGGGCCGTCGAACACCACCGCCCGCATCGTGTCCGGCACCGGGGGAGCGGGCTGAAGGGCGGTCTCGGGACGCGTCGATCGGAATCTCATCGGGCGCTCACTCTCACTGCGGTCGGTCCGCGGCGACCTCGCCGCGATCCCCTCAGTCAACCCCGCCATTGTCTCGGCGGTGTTACGCCTCGGTCACCGTGTCGCGAAGCCCGCTCCTGCCCGGCCCCGGGGAGCGATCAGTCGCGGGCGGGGACTTCGCCGACGGCCAGAGCGTGCAGCAGCGTCGACAGATGGCGGATGTCGTCGATGGTCCAATCGGCGATCGCATCGAACAGGCGGCTCTCGTGCGGAGCACGTGCCTCCGCGAGGCGCGCGTGGCCCACCTCGGTGACGGCGATCAGCCGTGAGCGGCGGTCGTTCGGATCGGGCGTCCGCGTGACCAGGCCGAGATCTTCGAGCTCGGTGATCGAGCGGCTGAGAAAGCCCTTGTCGGCGGCCAGCCGCTCGGCCAGGGCCGACAGGGTCAGCGGGCCGAAGCGGCTCACCACCGAGAGGGCCTTGAACGTCGCCGGCAGCATTCCCGGACTCACGCGTTCCGCCGCCTCGGAGACGAAGCGGCGGAATACGGTCATGAGTTCCGAGAACGACGACTCCAGGGCCTGCACGGCCACGCGGCGTTCGTCGTCCTGTTCGCTCGTCACGTCAGCCATCCTCTCCCATCTCGGCCGCTCGGCGTGCGCGGCGCGGGGAGCCGGCATCCTGTGTCGGGATGGTACCGGTGGCCGAGAGCGTGGCCATGGCCTCGGGAACGGACACGGTGGCGAAGTCGGCCTCGCTCGCCGCGACGCGCTCGGAGGTCGTCATGCGGGTCAGCGGGCGGTTGGGCAGGAACAGGATCGCGATGAGGCTCACCACCGCGACGGGCACGGCAATGAGGAACGAGTGGGCGATCGACTGCGCATAGATGTCCTCGACGATCACGCGGACGCTCTCGGGGAGGGTCGACACCTGCGGGATGGCTCCCGACTGCAGGCTCTGCGCGACCGAGGCCCCATCGGCGCCGAGGCCGATGATGGCGGCCTTGAGGTCGGCCGCGCGGTCGGTGAACAGGCTCGTCGCCATGCTCGCGAGAGCGGCACCCATCACCGAGACGCCGATCGTGCCGCCCAGGCTGCGGAAGAACGTCACGCCCGAACTCGCCGCGCCCATCTGCGTGGGGTTGGCGGTGTTCTGCACCACGAGGACGAGGTTCTGCATCGTCATGCCGACACCGGCGCCGAGCAGCGCCATGTAGATCGAGACGAGGGTGAAGTTCGTGTCGTAGTGGATGGTCGACAGCAGGAAGGAACCCGCGATCAACAGCACGCCACCGGCGATGAGGAACGGCTTCCAGCGACCGAAGCGCGAGATCAGGGCGCCGACGACGATCGACGAGACGAGCAGGCCGCCGATCATCGGGATCGTCATGACGCCCGCCTCGGTCGGCGTGGCGCCGCGGGCCATCTGCATGTACTGGCTGAGGAACACCGAGGTGCCGAACATCGCGAGTCCTGTGGCGATCGAGGCGATCGTGGCGAGGGTGAACGTCGCGTCGCGGAACAGGGTGAGCGGCACGAGGGGTTCGGAGGAGCGCAGCTCGACCACGACGAACAGGATCGCGGCGAGGACCGCGCCGCCGACCATGAGCAGCGTCTCGGTGCTGGCCCA
This sequence comes from Microbacterium sp. SORGH_AS_0421, assembly GCF_030818635.1. Taxonomy (NCBI): domain Bacteria; kingdom Bacillati; phylum Actinomycetota; class Actinomycetes; order Micrococcales; family Microbacteriaceae; genus Microbacterium; species Microbacterium sp. SORGH_AS_0421. The sequence continues at coordinate 307,453 of NZ_JAUTAO010000001.1, read as the reverse complement.
CTCGAAGGTGCTGCCGGCGTTGGTGACCCAGATGAGCAGCAACGACACGGCGGCCGAGAGCAGGACGATGCCGACGTAGTCGATCTTCACCGCGCGCTTCGCCCGTGCCGGAAGGTGCAGCGTGCGCTGCTGGATCAGCAGGGCTGCGACGGCGAAGGGGAGGGCGACGAAGAAGTTCCAGCGCCAGCCGAACGCGTCGGTGATGACACCGCCGAGCAGAGGGCCGCCGACGGTGGCGACGGCCATGACCGCGCCGAACAGGCCCATGTAGCGACCGCGCTCGCGGGGGCTGATGATGTCGGCCATGATCACCTGGCTGAGGGCGGCGAGGCCGCCGGCGCCGAGACCCTGGACCGCGCGGAAGGCGATCAGCATGTTCGTGTCCTGCGAGAAGCCGGCGGCCGCCGTCGCGAGCACGAAGATGGCGATGGCGATCTGGATGAGCACCTTGCGGTTGAACAGGTCGGCCAGCTTGCCCCAGATGGGGGTCGAGATCGCGGTGGTGAGCAGGGTCGCGGTGATGACCCAGGTGTAGGCGTTCTGGTCGCCGGACAGATCGTGCACGATGACGGGCAGCGAGGTCGAGACGACGGTCGAGGCGAGCATCGACACGAAGGTGCCGAGCAAGAGGCCGATCAGAGCCGGCAGGACGCGCCGCTGTGCGGGCGCGTCGGAAGAAGTTGCTGTCATGCGGGAACTCCACGAAAGGGGGACGGATGCCGCGACGACACTGGCGCGATTGGTTGACTGATGTCAACGATACGCCTATTGCTTGACTTCCGTCAACTATTAATCGAGGAGGGCGAGAGCCCGATACCTGTCCGTGGGTTCCTTCTGCGCCGGCACCGGCCGGCGTGCTTCCATGGTGCGGCGGTAGAGCTCGTCGATCAGCGAAGTCGCGAGCCCCACGAGCTTGGCGATCTCGCGCTCGTCGCGGTCGATCCATTGGCATCGCGGTTCGTCGTGAAGGGGGACGAAGCCGTCGTGCTGCTCCCAGGCGACGAGGGTGCGCTCGGCGCCGAGCACGTGCTGCTGCCACCAGATCTGGCGCATGTAGGTCTTGGGGATCGAGCGCCACGCCTTGTTGGTGGTCTTGATCTCGGCGAGGACGATGCGGCCCTCGCCGTCGACGACCACTCCGTCGGGGGTCGCGAGGTGGCGCTTCTCGACGACGGCGTGGTAGAGCGCGGACGACGGTCGGATGCCATGGGTGGCCGCCACCCATGCGGCGATCTCGGGCTCGCGACGACGACCGTGGGCGGTGAAGGCGTTGCCCGAGAAGTTCGAGCCCATGAGCTTGGCATCCGCCGCCCGGGAGATCGCATTGGCGCTCGTGAGTGCGGCCACGTCGGTGGCGGTGATGCCCCGGGAGCGCGCGCGAATCCACGAGACGCGATCGCGCGAGTCGGCCACGATCCGGGCGTCGAGGTCGGCGCTGCGAGAGGCGACGAGCTCGGGCGACATGGTTTCGACCCTAACCCCGCCCGCCCGTGGAGCGCATGCGAGCAGCGGCGCGTCGGCATCCGGGGTCTTGTGGGCGAAGTAAGGGTGACCTAAGTTGTGTGCATGAGTTCGGTTGACCCCTCGCTGCGTCGCCCCGACGGCGGTCGCTGGTGCGACCTGGAAGGCGCGGTGCTGCTCGGCGGCGACGCGCGCAACACCCCCGAGATGCGTCGGATCGCCGCGGCTCTCTCGCCCGGAGCGCACGCGACCGTGCTGGTCGAGATCTGCGGCGCGGGCGAGATCGAGGCGTTCGACGCCCCGGCGGCGCGGGTGAGCTGGCTCGACCGCACGATCGACGGCGAGTTGCGCCCGCGCGGCGAGAGGCTCGCGACGGCGATCCACGCGTGGTGCGCCGAGTGGGCCTGCGGAGAGGCGCCCGTGTGCACGGTGTGGCTCGGCGCGCGCACGCCCTCGCGCATCGTGCGCATGACTCGGGCAATGCTGCCGGCGGCGCGCGTCTCCTGACCCGCGGCGGGTGGGGCGGCGGTGAGCGCCCAAATCACGTGAACTGGGCCAACGGACACGCAATGACGTGTGGTGCGGGCGAGGTCGCGTGATGTCGAGGCCTGGGGGCGTTGCGTGGCCTCGGCGGGGGAGGCGGGGCGAGACGGGGCGAGAGGCTTCTCCCCAGTGGCGCGAGGCCGACCGATGCCCACGGATTGGGGTGCTGACAAGCCGGACAGGACGGAGAAGTGGGCAGGGTCGGAGGATGTCGAACGACCTCACAATCACCGACGCCCGACGCGCCATTCACACGCGCTCGCAGCTCGTCGACCGTGACGTCGCGTTGAGCGAGATCCGGCGGGCGAACGGGGCGGGCGCGCTTGAGCGTCTGCAACGCAACGCCTACGTCGCACGAGCGCCGTTCGCGGAGTTGCTCCCGTCGGCGCAACACCGGCTCAGGGTCGTCGCGGCCGCAGAGCAGATGCGGGGCGGGTCAGCGGTCGTCTCCCACCTGTCGGCTGCGGTGCTCCACGGTCTGCCTTTGTACCGCTTCGTCGAGCAACCGATCCAGATGACCTTGGCTGGCGGCCGCCGCGCGTCGAGCCGTCCTGGCCTGCAGCGTCATCAGGGCCGGCTCGACGACGACGACATCGTCGAGGTCGACGGCATTCTGTGCACATCCGTGGAGCGCACGGTCTTCGACGTGGCGCGCACCAGCCCGTTCGAGACGGCGGTCGCGTGCGCCGATGGGGCTCTGCGCGGCAAGTCGGTCGAAGGTCGCATTTTCGACCCGGATGCTCAAGAGGAGTGGCGTGATCTCATGTCGGAACGGACGCGGAATGCGCCGGGAGCTCGGGGGGTCGTTCAGGCTCGGAGGGTGATCGCGTCTGCCGACGGTCGGGCCGAGTCCGTCGGGGAGAGCGTGAGCCGGGTGCAGCTCGTTCGGCTGGGATACACCGTCGAGCCTCAGGCGGCGGTGGCCGGACCACAAGGAACCACCTACTTCGCGGACATCGCTCTGCCAACTCAACACGTCTTCTGGGAGTTCGACGGCGCGGGCAAATACACCGACCCGGTGATGCGTGGCAAAAAGTCCGCCGACGAAGTTCTGCTGCAGGAGAAACGACGTGAAGATTGGATCCGCGCGGTCACGGGCTGGAAAGTCTGCCGGGGCGGCTTTCGGGACATCGCCACGCCGGAGGCGCTGGCTGCGCGCCTCGCGTCGTTCGGCGTCGATCTGCCGCGTTGAGCATGCGACGGTCCTCCCGCTCTTCGCTCGCGAAATCACGCGACGTGGTCGAACGCACATCGCCGTACATGTGCTTTCGTCCGCGTCACGTGATGTGGACGCGGGGTTGTCCGGGGATGGAGGGCTGGTTTGGCGGGGGAGCGGGGCATCGGGTACAGTAGTGACCAAGCCAAAGACCGTCGGTTATCGGAGTGCTCGCATTCCGATCGAAGCGTCTGCTGAAAAGCAGGGGACCTACGCAGGTAAACGAACTCTCCTTCGGGAATCCGAGCTCCGTGCGCCTGCGCCGGAGCTCTTCTTTTTGTCCGGACCCGGTGTCTTCGGCCGGCGCCCCGCCATCGCGGAGCGCCTCGTTCACACAAGGAGTGGCCATGGCGCAGAAGGATGCATCGGTCGCCGAGCTCACGAAGAACTTCGAGAGCTCGACCGCCGTTCTGCTGACCGAGTACCGCGGTCTGACGGTTGCCCAGCTCAAGCAGCTGCGCAACGACATCCGTCAGGACGCGGATTACGCCGTGGTGAAGAACACGCTGACCAAGATCGCCGCGGCTAACGCGGGGGTCACGGGACTGGACGACGAGCTCAAGGGCCCGTCTGCCATCGCGTTCGTGCACGGTGACCCTGTCGCCGTCGCGAAGAGCCTGCGTGCCTTTGCCAAGGCTAACCCTCAGCTCGTGGTGAAGGGCGGCTACTTCGATGGCGCCGCTCTGACCGCGGATGAGGTCAACAAGCTCGCCGATCTCGAAAGCCGTGAAGTCCTGCTGGCGAAGCTCGCCGGTGCGATGAAGGCGACGATGACCAAGGCGGCATACGTCTTCCAGGCGCTTCCGTCGAAGGCCGTTCGCACGGTCGACGCGCTGCGCGAGAAGCAGGACACCGCGGCCTGACTCGGCCCCGGATGATTAACCCGATCAAGGAGATACAACATGGCTAAGCTCAGCACCGAAGAGCTGCTCGACGCGTTCAAGGAGCTCACGCTCATCGAGCTGTCGGAGTTCGTCAAGGCGTTCGAGGAGACCTTCGACGTCACCGCTGCCGCCCCCGTGGCCGTTGCCGGCCCCGCCGCCGGTGGCGCTGCCCCCGCCGAAGAGGCCGAGGAGAAGGACTCGTTCGACGTCGTCCTCGAGGCCGCCGGTGACAAGAAGATCCAGGTCATCAAGGTCGTCCGCGAGCTCACCTCGCTCGGCCTCGGCGAGGCCAAGGCCGTCGTCGATGGCGCTCCCAAGGCCGTGCTCGAGGGCGCGAACAAGGAGACCGCCGAGAAGGCCAAGGCTGCCCTCGAGGAGGCCGGCGCTTCGGTGACCCTGAAGTAATCACGCTTCTCGGTCGCTTCAACGCGATACACGAAGGCCCGGATGCCAATGGCATCCGGGCCTTCGTCGTTCCACCCGGGAGGTGAGAGACGTCGGCCGTCCGAGGGTGATCTCACCTTCGATTCTGTGAGACGCGGTTTCACCCGTTGAGGAACCGATGTTCACCAGATCGAAATAAAGAAGTCTGGGAAAAGGGTATGTGGATCATTTACAGTCGTTGAGACCCCCCGTCGATCCCCCCACCTCCGACGTCGCCTTGTGCACGCCGGTACTTGGAGACCCATGCCTTCCGTTGCTTCGCGCGTGTCCGCACGCCGTTTCTCCACCGCACTGAGCGCCGCTCTCGGCGTCGCCCTGCTCGGTTCCGCGATTGTTCCGCTGCCGGCGTCGGCGGCCGTCGGCTCCAAGGTGGTGATCAACGAGGCCTACCTGAAGGGCGGAAGCGCCGGCGCCTTCTTCAACCAGAAGTTCGTCGAGCTCTACAACGCGGGCGACACGGCGCAGGACCTCAGCGGGTGGTCGCTGCAGTACCGCAAGGACTCCAGTGTCGCGAAGGCCTCGGCTTCCAACACCCAGCAGCTCAGCGGCCTGATCGAACCCGGCGGGTACTTCCTGATCGGGCTGCCCGGCAACGGCACCACCGGTGCGGTACTCCCGGAGACCGACCTCACGAGCACGCTCAACCCCGGCGGGACGTCCGGCCAGCTCTTCCTCGCCAATGTCGCCGAGGCACTCGAGCTCCCGGGCGGATCCATCGCGGACTCGCGCGTCGTCGACTTCCTCGGATACGGCTCGGCGGTCAGCTTCGAGACGGCGCCCGCGACGGTCGCGGGCGGCACCACCACCCCGAATGCGCTCGTCCGCACGGATTTCGCCGACACCAACGACAACTCGAAGGATTTCACCAACACCACCACGGTGACGCCGCAGGGCTCGGGGACGGCAGCGCCGAACCCCGACCCGTCGGGTTCGGCGTCGCCGTCCCCCTCGCCGTCCGCCACGGCGACGCAGGCGCCGCCGGTCACACCGGGCACGGTGATCCCGATCCGTGACATCCAGGGCACGGGTGCCACCACGCCCCTGGCCGATCAGACCGTCACCACGCGCGGCATCGTGACCGCGGCGTACCCGACCGGCGGCTACAACGGCTTCTTCATCCAGACGCCAGGCACCGGTGGTGAGCTCGACGTCGCCGCGCACCGGGCGTCGGATGCGATCTTCGTCTACGGATCGGCCGCGACGGCGAAGGTCGCCGTCGGCCAGCACGTCGAGGTGACCGGCACGGCCAAGGAGTTCTCGGGCCAGACGCAGATCACCGCCGAGGCCTCCGGGGTGAGCGTGCTCACCGAGCAGGTCGCCGCCGTGCAGCCCGCGAAGATCACGTGGCCGAAGACCGACGAAGAGCGCGAGCGCTTCGAGGGCATGCTCCTCGCTCCGCAGGGTGACTTCACCGTCACGAACTCGTACTCGACCAACCAGTACGCCGAGGTGGGTCTCGCCGCCGGCACCACGCCCCTGCGCACGCCCACCGACGTGGCCGTTCCCGACAGCCCCGAGTACGTCGCCGCCGTCGCCGACAACAAGGCCCGAGCCGTCGTGCTCGACGACGGAGCGTCGATCAACTTCCTGAGCGACGCCAACAAGGGCATCCCCTTGCCGTACGTGTCGCTGACGACCCCGGTGCGCGTCGGCGCCCCGGTGACGTTCACGAAGCCGGTGGTCCTCGATTACCGCAACAACGCCTGGAAGTTCCAGCCGACGCAGCAGCTGACGGTCGACAACGCAAAGGACGTGCAGCCCGCGACCTTCGCGAACACCCGCACGAAGGCGCCCGCACCGGTCGGCGGCGACCTGAAGATCTCGAGCTTCAACGTGCTGAACTACTTCACCACCACCGCCGAGAGCGTCGGATGCACCTCGGTCTACAGGGACCGCGAGGGAAACCCGATCACGGCGGACACGTGCCCTGCCCCCGGCCCCCGCGGTGCGGCGAACGCGGAGAACCTTCAGCGCCAGCAGGACAAGATCGTCGCGGCGATCAACGGCCTCGGCGCCGACGTGGTCTCGCTCGAGGAGATCGAGAACTCGGCGAAGTTCGGCAAGAACCGCGACGCGGCGCTGTCGACCCTCGTCGGAGCCCTCAACGCGGCGCTCGGCTCCGAGCAGTGGGCGTTCGTCCCCTCGCCCGCGGCCCTGCCCGCGACGGAGGACGTCATCCGCACGGCCTTCATCTACAAGAAGGCCGTCGCCGCTCCCGTGGGAGAGAGCGTCATCCTCGACGACGCCGCCTTCCGCAACGCACGGCAGCCGCTCGCTCAGGCGTTCGCTCCGGTCGCGTTCCCGGATGCCAAGATCCTCGCGATCGTGAACCACTTCAAGTCGAAGGGCGACAGCAACCCCAAGGCGACGGGTGACAACGCCAACGGCATCCAGGGTGCTTTCAACGGCGACCGTGTGCGTCAGGCGGAGGCCCTCGGAAACTTCGCGAAGTCCCGCTCGGCCGCCGTCGGCACCGACGACGTGTTCCTGCTCGGTGACTTCAACTCCTACTCGCAGGAAGACCCGGTCCAGAAGCTGCGCGACTTCGGCTTCGAGACGCTCGAGGCGGGTACGGGCAAGTACTCGTACTCCTTCAGCGGCCAGTCGGGCTCGCTCGACCACGTTCTGGCCTCGCCCTCGGCGCGTGAGCTGGTCACCGGCGCCGACATCTGGAACATCAATGCGGTGGAGGCCCTGGCCCTGGAGTACAGCCGTTTCAACTACAACGCGCTGAACTTCTACGACTCCTCGCCCTACCGTTCCAGCGACCACGATCCCGTGATCGTCGGCCTCGACCTGTCGCCGACCACCCAGGTCAACCTCATCGGCATCAATGACTTCCACGGTCGCATCGACGCCAACACGGTGCGGTTCGCCGGAACCGTGGAGCAGGTCCGCGCGCAGTACGGCGAGAAGAACTCGCTGTTCATCTCGAACGGCGACAACATCGGCGCCTCGGTGTTCGCCTCGTCGTACTTCGGAGACAAGCCGACGATCGACGTCTTGAACGCGCTCGACCTGAAGGCTTCGGCCACGGGTAATCACGAGTTCGACAAGGGCGCCGACGACCTCACGGGGCGCGTCGAGGGTCTCGCGGACTTCCCCTACCTGGCCGCGAACGTCTTCAAAGACGGCAAGCCGCTCCTGCAGGAATACGCGATCTTCGAGGTCGACGGCGTACGCGTCGGCGTGATCGGAGCCATCACGCAGTCGACTCCGACGCTGGTCACGCCCAGCGGCATCCAGGGAATCGAGTTCCGGGAGCCGGTCGCCGAGGTCAACCGCGTCGTCGCCGAGATCGACGACCAGGTCGATGTGATCGTCGCCCAGTACCACGAGGGTTCCGGCGCAGGCGAGAAGACGACGACGCTCGAGCAGGCCGTCGCGGCCGGTGGACCGTTCGCGAAGATCGTGACCGAGACCTCGCCCGAGGTGGATGCCATCTTCACCGGCCACACGCACCAGCTCTACGCATGGAACGCGCCGATTCCGGGCCGCGAGGGCACCCGCCCGATCGTCCAGACCGGCAATTACGGGGAGAACGTCGGTCAGATCGTGTTGAACGTCGACGCCGACGGTGACGTCGTCACCTCCTCCGCCCGCAACGTCGCTCGACTCGGGGGCAAGGACGCGGCCGTCAACACGGCGCTGGACGCGGAGCTCATCCGGACGTATCCGCACGTCGCCGAGGTGAACGCGATCGTGACCGCGGCGCGTGCCGAGGCCGACGTGGTCGGACAGAAGGCGGTGGGGTCGGTGGGCGCAGACATCACGACGGCGTTCAGCGGTGGCTCGTACGTCGACGGTGTCTACACCGGCGGCACGCGCGGCGATCGTACGAAGCAATCGGCGCTCGGCGGTCTGGTCGCCGACGCTCTGCTCGACTCGCTCGATGATCCCGACCGCGGCGGTGCGGAGGTCTCGTTCGTCAACGCCGGTGGACTGCGCGACGAGCTGCTCTACGGCTCGGACGGCGTCGTCACGCTCGCCGAGGCGAACGCTGTCCTCCCGTTCCTGAACAACCTGTGGACGACCACCCTCACCGGTGATCAGCTGCGGCAGGTGCTCGAGCAGCAGTGGGGTGACTTCTCGCGGCGCACGGACAACGCCAACCTATCGCTCGGCGTCTCCGAGAATCTCCGGTACACGTACGACGCGTCGCTCCCGGCCGGCCAGCGCATCACCGGTCTCTGGATCGACGGTGTGGCGGTCGACCCCACGAAGGGATATCGCGTCGGTTCGTTCAACTTCCTGCTCGGCGGCGGCGACAGCTTCTCGGTCTTCGCGCAGGGCACGGACACCCGTGACTCCGGCCTGATCGACCGCGACGCGTGGATCCGGTATCTCACCGACAACCCCGGCCTGACCCCGGACTTCACCGCCCGTGGTGTGCAGGTGTCGGGCTCCACGACGGCCGCCCCGGGTACCGACCTCACGGTGACGGTGTCGAACCTCAACCTCACGTCGCTGGGTGCGCCGGAGAACACGACCCTCGAGGCCTCCTTCGGGGCCGAGGTCGCGTCGACCCGCCTCGCCCTGTTCGCCGCTCCGACGGCGCGGGTCGCGGCTCTCGCGGCTCCGTCGGCGACGAGCGTCCCGGTTGTGAACGGGTCCGCGACCCTCACCGTGGGCGTGCCCGCGGACGCCGCCGGAACCCTGCAGCTGCGCCTGACGGCGCAGCCCACCGGCACCGAGGTCGTCGTCCCCGTGACGGTCGCTGCCGCCGGTGACGGCGTCGGCACCCCCGGCGACGGTGCGGGCCAGGGCCAGGGCCAGGGCCAGGGCCAGGGCCAGGGCGGTTCCGGTTCGGGCGCCCTGCCGACCACCGGCACCGACACGGCGTGGATGGGTGCGGGCGTGCTCGCCGCCCTCGCGCTGCTGGGTCTGGGTCTGGTGGCCCGCCGACGGGCGACGCGCCAGGCCGACTGACGAGTGAGAAAGACGGGACCCCGGATGCCACGGCATCCGGGGTCCCGTCTTTTCACGTGGAGCGCGGGGGAGCGGTCGAGGCGCGGACGACCAGGCGCGTATCCGCCTCGGTACGCCACGCGGGTTGATCGTCCGTTCCCTCGATCATCGAGAGCAGCATGCGGGTCGCTTCGACGCCCTGTGCCTGCGGGAACTGCTCGATCGTGGTGAGCGAGAACATCTCGGCGTAGTCGTGACCGTCGATCCCGACGACGCTGAGCTCGGTGGGCACCGAGATGCCCATGCGGCGCGCGGCGATGATGACGCCGATGGCGACCTCGTCGCAGGCGGCGACGACGCCCGTCGGACGCGATGCCGCATCGGCCAGGAACGACGCCGCGGCCGCGTAGGCATCGGTGATCGTGAGGGTGGAGGGGACGCTTCGGATACGCACGGCGAGGCCGTGGTCGTTCATCGCGTTGCGGTACCCGATCGAGCGTTCGTCGACGTCTTTCGCGGGGGCGTCGCTGCGAGGGGTACTGCCGACGAAAGCGATATCGGTGTGACCGAGCGCGATGAGGTGCTGCGTGATGATTCGCGTGATGGCGACGTTGTCGAGGCCGAGGGTGGGCACTCCGCTCAGAGCGTTGCCGATGCTCACCACGGGCTTGCCGATGTTCGCCAGGCGCTCGAGGTCGGCGTCGTCGGGCTCGAGGGCGACGGCGATGATGCCGTCGAAGCGCTTTCGGGCGAGGTACGTGGAGTACAGACTCTCGCGGTCGTTCGAGCCCGGCTCGGCGACGTACAGGGTGACGTCGTAGCCGAGGGGGATCAGGGTGCGTTCCACGCCCTCGACGATCGAGCCGAAGTACCAGCGGTTGACCTTCGGGACGATCAGGGCAATCGTGCGCGTGCGCCCGGTCGCGAGGCTCACCGCGCTCGTCGAGGGCACATAGCCGAGTGATGCCGCGGCGTCGGTGACGCGTTGGCGCGTTCCGTCGGAGACGTAGCCGCCGCCCGTGAGAGCGCGGCTCGCCGTCGACTTGGACACGCCTGCCAGGCGTGCCACATCGGCGATTCCGCTCATGCCCTGATCTCCTCGTGATGCGTCGACGTCCGTGTCGACGTCGGAAAGAGTATCCGAGAATCCCACAAAGTGGAACCGGTCCCGGCCCGATATGCCGGGCGAGAGCCGCGTCTTTCCGCTAGTTATCGGTTCGTGACCTGAGGCTGGTTGCAAGTCTTCGGGATTGCCTCTACGGTTGCGTGGAATCGGTTCCCGACGGGACCCGGTGCACCAAGACACTCAAAGAGGAGAGACCACATGGGTATGTCACAGCGGTATCGGCTGCTTGCGCCCGTCGGACTGTTGGCGGTCGGTGCGATCGCTCTCGCTGGATGCGCGGAGGGCGACAGCGGCGGCTCCGGAGCTTCGGGAGAAACGACCGTCCGCATCTCCGGTGGCATCACCGGTAGCGAGGCCGACCTGCTGAACCAGTCGTTCGACCAGTTCACCAAGGACACCGGCATCAAGGTCGTCTACACCGGCGACAAGAGCTTCGAGGGGAACATCGTCACCAAGGTGACCGGTGGCGACGCCCCCGACATCGCTATCGTTCCCCAGCCGGGTCTGCTCAAGACCCTCATCGGCACGGGCGACGTGAAGAAGGCGTCCGACACCGTGTCGTCGAACGTCGACCAGTACTGGGGCGAGGACTGGAAGTCCTACGGCAGCGAGGACGGCACCTTCTACGCCGCCCCGATGCTCGCCAACCTCAAGGGCTACGTCTGGTACTCGCCGGCGAAGTTCAAGGAGTGGGGCGTCGAGGTCCCCAAGACCCTCGACGAGCTCATGACCCTCACGGCGACGATCCAGCAGAAGACGGGCGCAGCCCCCTGGTGCGCAGGCTTCGCCTCGGGCGATGCGTCGGGGTGGCCCGGAACCGACTGGATCGAGGACATGGTCCTTCGCCAGTCCGGCGCCGACGTCTACGACAAGTGGGTCGCGAACGAGGTCAAGTTCACCGACGCCCCGATCAAGGAGGCCTTCGAGGCCACCGGCAAGATCCTCCTGAACCCGTCGTACGTCAACGCCGGCTTCGGCGACGTCAAGAGCATCAACTCGGTCGCCTTCGCCGACGTGGCCGCCAAGGTCGCCGACGGCAGCTGCCCGATGACGCACCAGGCCTCGTTCCTGTCGTCGAACTTCCTCACGGTCAAGAACGCCGCCGGCCAGACGCCGACGGTCGCTCCCGACGGTGACGTCTACGCGTTCCTGCTCCCCGGCGTGACCGAGGGCAACCTCGCGGTCGAGGGCGGCGGCGAGTTCGTCACCACCTTCTCCGACGACGCGAACGTCCAGAAGGTCGCCGAGTTCATGTCGACGCCCGACTTCGCCAACGCCCGCGTCAAGCTCGGCGGCGTGATCTCGGCCAACAAGGGCGCTGACCCCTCGCTCGCTTCGAGCGAGTTCCTGCAGGAGGCCATGAAGGTCGTGCAGGACCCGAGCACCACGCTGCGTTTCGACGCGTCGGACCTCATGCCGGCCACCGTCGGTTCGGGCTCGTTCTGGAAGGGCATGGTCAGCTGGATCGACGGTACGCCGACGGACCAGGTGCTGAGCGACATCCAGACCGGTTACAACAACTAACGCACTACCGCACCACCGATGGGCCGCCCGCCACGCGGGTGGCCCATCCGGGGTCCATACTTCTATTCCGCCCGCACGCACCACACGGGCACTCATTGATGAGCACGAAGGCGTGTTCGGGAGGGACGTCATGACCGATATCAAGAACGCGGAGAAGGCGCCGACGGCGTCACCTCCGCCGGGCGGACGAGCCGAGCGTCGCACGCGCGGCTCCGGCGCACGCAATCGGACCACGCTGCTCGTGGTCCTCGTAGGGCTCATCCTGGCGGTGGCGCTCTTCCTCTTCATGGTCACGCGGGCACCCGCCGAGACCAAGCCGACCACCCTGGGCTTCAGCCTGAACAGCTTCTTCATCTGGCTCGGCGGACTCAGCCCCCTCGTCCAGATCCCGCTCGTCGTCGTCGCTTTCGGTGCCGTGGTGGGACTGCTGCTGCTCCTCATCGAGTACGCGCCGCGCTCCGGCAAGGGCTACTTCTGGCTGCGGCTCATCGCGTGCTTCGGCATCCCGGTGCTGGCCTTCATGCTGCTGCGCCCGTACCAGAACGCCGTCGTCTACGTCCTCGGTATCGCGATCCTGCTCGGCGCGGTCCTGTTCTACGCCGACTACCGCTCACGCCAGGGTGCGGGATACCTCTTCCAGCTGATCCTCTTCGCGGCCCCCGCATCGATCCTCCTGCTGATCGGCCTCGTCTACCCGGCCATCACCACCTTCTTCCAGTCGTTCTTCGACAAGACCGGTGACAACTTCGTCGGTCTCGAGAACTACATCTGGACCTTCACGAACCCCGAGGGGTTCTGGTCGGTGATCAACACGCTCATCTGGGTGCTCCTGGCCCCGACCATCGCCACGGCCATCGGTCTGGCGTACGCCGTCTTCATCGACCGCGCGGCGGGGGAGAAGTACCTGAAGGTGCTCATCTTCATGCCGTTCGCGATCTCGTTCGTCGGCGCCGGCATCATCTGGAAGTTCGTCTACGACTTCCGTCAGGGCGACCAGATCGGTGTGCTGAACGCGGTGGTCACGGCCTTCGGCGGGCAACCGGTCTCGTGGCTCGCGGCGTCGCCGTTGATCAACACGCTGTTGCTCGTCGTCGTCTTCATCTGGAGCCAGACGGGGCTGGCGATGGTCATCCTGTCGGCTGCCATCAAGGCCGTGCCGCCGGAGCAGAACGAAGCGGCCGAGCTCGACGGAGCCAGCGCCTGGGAGCGTTTCATCAACGTCACCGTTCCCGGCATCCGCTCCTCGCTGATCGTGGTGCTCACCACGATCGCCATCGGCGCGCTGAAGATCTACGACATCGTCGCCGTCATGACGGGCGGACGAAACGACTCGACGGTGCTCGCCTTCGAGATGGTCAACCAGCAGCAGCGTTTCCAGAGCTACGGGCACTCTGCGGCGTTGGCCGTGGTGCTGTTCATCTTCGTGCTGCCGTTGATCATCTTCAACGTGCGCCAGATCCGGAAGCAGAGGGAAGTGCGATGACCACCTCGACCGTGGTGATCGAACCCACCACCGACACCCGTTCCGCACGCCAGGTCGCTCGCGACACGCGTAAGCACGAGGCCATGGCGCGCAAGCGCCTGACGTCGAAGGGCGCCACGATCGCGGCCATCGTGATCGCCTTTTTCTGGACGATTCCGACGTTCGGTCTGTTCATCACCTCGTTCCGACCGGGTTCCGACACCCAGTCGTCCGGGTGGTGGACGGTGTTCACCGACCCGTCGTTCACGCTGGAGAACTACCGCCTCGCGCTGACCTCGGGCGGGACCGCGTTGACGTTGGCGCAGTCCTTCCTCAACTCGCTCGCGATCACCATCCCGGTGGTGCTGTTCGCCCTCGCCGTCGACCTCGCTCATCGCCTATGCGTTCGCGTGGATCGACTTCAAGGGACGCAACTTCTTCTTCATCTTCATCTTCGCGCTGCAGATCGTGCCGCTGCAGATGGCCCTCGTGCCGCTGCTCAGCCTGTTCTCGCGCGGACTGACCATCAACGAGGTCACGATCTTCCCGGGCTTCGACCTGCGCGGCGTGGAGCACAGCTTCGCGACCGTGTGGATCGCGCACGTGATCTTCGCGATGCCGCTGGCGATCTTCCTGCTGCACAACTTCATCGCCGAGATCCCCGCCGAGGTCATCGAGGCGGCGCGCGTGGACGGTGCCGGCCACGGGCAGATCTTCTTCCGACTGATCCTGCCGCTGGCCGCTCCCGCTCTCGCCTCGTTCGCGGTGCTCGAGTTCATCTGGGTGTGGAACGACCTGCTCGTGGCGACGATCTTCGCACCGTCGTCCTCGTTGCCGCTGACCCAATCGTTGAACTCGTTGTCGGGGACCTGGGGCGACCAGTGGTTCCTGCAGTCCGCGGGAACGTTCATCTCGATCCTGGTTCCGCTCATCGTGTTCTTCCTGCTGCAGCGCTTCTTCGTGCGCGGTCTGCTGGCCGGAGCCACGAAGGGCTGAGCCCGTCTCGACCGAGGGGGGCGCGGCATCCGAAAGGGTGTCGCGCCCCTTCGCCGTTCCCCGGTTCGCGCGCCGGTACCCACGCATAAACGCGATCCACACGTGGAAACGCGAGGAGGGCGCGTTTGTGCGTGCAGAGCGCGTTTCTGCGTGAGGGGCGGGGAGCGGATGCCGGGCGGCGGACGGCCGTGGGCGAGGGGCGTGGCGGGCGGGCCGGCGCGCGAGCGCGGAGGGGGAACGGCGACCGCGGGGGCGGATGAACGCACTCCCTACGCATAAACGCGATCCACACGCGGAAACGCGAGGAGAGCGCGTTTCTGCGTGCAGAGCGCGTTTCTGCGTGGGGGCGGGAGCGGATGCCGTGCGGCGGACGGGCGTGGGCGAGGGGCGTGGCGGGCGGGCCGGCGCGCGACCGCGGAGGGGGAACGGCGACCGCGGGGGCGGATGACCGCACTCCCTACGCATAAACGCGATCCACACGTGGAAACGCGAGGAGCGCGCGTTTGTGCGTGCAGATCGCGTTTCTGCGTGAGGGGTGGGGGGCGGATGCCGTGCGGCGGACGGGCGTGGGCGAGGGGCCGCGGGGGTCAGGCGCTGCACGCGAGACGCGACTGGATGTCGCGCATCGCGTCGAGCTCGGCCGACTGGCCTGTCACGATCGCACCGGCGACCTCCTTGACGCGGGCATCGGTGCCGAGCTCGATGACGGCCTGCGCCATGGGGATCGCTCCCTCGTGGTGGCGGATCATCAGGTCGAGGAACAGACAGTCCGCGGGGCGCCCCTCGTCGCTGCGCAGCTCGTCGAGCTGGGCGTCGGTGGCCATGCCCATCTCGGCGAGCAACTGCTCCTGCGTGAGCGCGGCGGTGTCGCCGTGGCTGTGTTCGCCCGACTTCTCCATCCACGTCATCAGCGGCTGACTCGAAGACTGGGGCAGGCCCCACTGCACCAGCCACCCGTACATCTCGCCGCGCTGACCCGACTGGGCGGTGGCGATGTCGTACGAGAGGGTGCGCAGCTCGTCGTCGTCGGTCTTGCGGTAGATCTCCATCGCCATGAGCACGGCCTGCGTGTGGTGCACCTGCATGTCGCGCGCGAAACCGGCCTCGGCCGAGTTCTCACCCGGGTGCGCGGGCGCTGCCGTCGCGCCGAACGCGGTGAAGCGGCCGACCGCGAAGGCGACGGCGATCACCGCGACGGCGACGAGGGCGACGACGACCCAGCGGACCGTGGGGCGAGCGACCGGGGCGTCGTCGGTCATCAGGCCTTGCCCGGACCGTTGACGCCTCCCGAGCACGCGGCGTTCGGCTCGGGGGCGTTCTGGCTGCGCCAGAACTCGGTGAAGAACTCCGCGATGCGCGGGTCGGTCGGGTCATCGAGCTTCAACTGGTGGTTCCACGCGCTGACCGCGACCGGGGTGTCCATGCCGGGGTAGGGCGAGAGAAGGGCGTAGCTCGAGGGCATGACGGCCTTGAGGGCGTCAATGCCGGCCTGGTCGACACGCTCCGGGTCGTAGGTGATCCACACGGCGCCGTGCTCCATCGAGTGCACCGCGTTCTCGTTCTGCTGCGGCTCGGTGTAGATGCCGCAGTTGAGCCAGATCGGGTTGTGCGGGCCGCCGGCGGGCGGGTTCTGCTCGTAGGTCACGGCACCCTGCACGTGATCGGAGCGGTTCTCGAACGTCTGCACACCGCTGATCTCGCGGCCGGTGCTGTTGCCCGCCTGGTAGCTGGTGGGGGGAGCGGGGGCGAAGGCGAAGGATGCCACGACGAGGCCGATCACCGCGACGGCGGCCGTGGAACCCACGACCCACCACACGAGCTTGCCGCGCTTACGCTTCGCGACCTGCTTCTGGTACTCGGCCAGCTTCTCTTGACGCTTCTGCTCACGCTGCTGCTTGACGGTGAGGTCGATCTGGGCCTGCTTGGCGGGGTTGCCGCTGGCTCGCTTGTCGGAGGGGGAGGTCATGCGCTGTGTTCTGTCTCTCTTCGGGGCGGGACACATCGGCAGCCGCCGACGTCCCCAGCCTATGCGGGTGAATGGGCCGATGGCCTGGGAGGAACCCGCGAGCCCGGGATGGTGGCGTGCGGGTGGTCACGGTAGTATGACGATGTCGAATCGATTCGAGGTTCGACGATCCCCCCTCATTTCTCAGCCCGATTCCATCGGGCTGTCCGTGTTGCGAAACGAAATCAAACGCGTGCTCGATACTGCCTCCCACCCCGTCATCCCCTCGTCGCCCCGCTCGCCGCAGACGAACACCGGCGCCATCCGCGCGATCGGCAAGAACCCCGCCACCGCCCCGATCGTGCTCCACCCGGGCGACGCCATCCCCGCCTCCCGCCGCCTGCTGTACATCCTGGTGCTCGGCGCGCTCACAGCCCTCGGCCCGTTCACGATCGACCTCTACCTGCCGGCGTTCCCCGTGCTCGAGGCCGACTTCCAGACGACCGCGGCGGCGATCCAGCTCACGCTCACCGGCACCATGATCGGCTTCGCGCTGGGCCAGCTCATCGTGGGCCCGCTCAGCGACAAGGTCGGCCGTCGCCTTCCCCTGCTCTCGGTCACCGCTCTGCACGTGGCCGCGAGCATCTTCGCCGCTTCGGCGCCGACGCTCGAGACCCTCTCGATCGCGCGCGTGCTCATGGGTGCGGGTGCCGCCGCCGGTGGTGTCGTGGCCGCGGCCATCATCCGCGATCTGTTCGGCGGTCGCCGGCTCGTCGTGATGCTCTCGCGCATGGCGATGGTCTCGGGCGTCGCGCCCGTGCTGGCGCCCCTCGCCGGCTCCGCTCTGCTGCTGGTGATGAACTGGCGCGGCATCTTCGTCGTCCTCGCCGTCTACGGCGCCGTCATGCTCGTCTCGGCGATCCTGTTCGTACCCGAGACCCTTCCGCCGGCTCGCCGCGGCGGACCCGGTGCCACGACCGTCTGGCAGCGCTACGCGAGCGTGTTCCGCGACCGCGTCTTCATCGGGGTGCTCATCATCGGTGCGATGACCTTCAGCGGGCTGTTCTCGTACCTGTCGGCATCCTCGTTCCTCTTCCAGGTGACCTACCAGTTCAGCGCGCAGGGCTACGGCGTGCTGTTCGCCGCGAACTCCATCGGCGTCGTCGTCGGCGTGCAGGTGGCTTCGCGCCTCGCCGCCCGGTTCGGGCCGCAGTGGGTGCTGGCCGTCTCGACCGCGGTGCTCGTGCTCGCGGGCGGTGCCATCGTGCTGACCGACCAGCTGGGCCTCGGACTGTGGGGCACGATCGTGCCGCTGTTCTTCTTCATGACCGCGTGCGGATTCACGTTCCCGTGCGCCCAGGTGCTCGCCCTCGACCGCCACGGCAAGGCCGCGGGAACCGCGCAGTCGATCATCGGTGCGGCGAACTTCGGCGTGGCCGGGATCATCTCGCCGCTGGTCGGTCTGCTCGCCACCGGTTCGGGAATCACCGCGACGACCATGGCGTCGGTCATGCTCGGCTGCGCGGTCATCGGCGTGCTGTCGCTGTGGCTGCTCGTGCGCCCGCGCACGGTGGAGCGCCTCGCGCCCTGACCAGCCTCGCCAGCCGGTCGGCGGCGCGCACATTACCAGGTCGGTCCCGGGGGTTCGCTCCCGGGACCGACCCATTCCCCCGTCGCCGCCGAGGCGGCATCATGAGGCGATGGATGCCTCCGCGATCGACGACGTGCTGGACACGCGCCCGCAGCGATTCCGTGCGACGGTGGGCGTGGTGTGCATCGCCCTCGCGTGCGCGCTCGGCGCATGGGTGTTCTTCCGCGGGCCGAGTCCGTTCGCGCTCGACGTGTGGTGGAACCAGCTCTTCGCATCGTCGCCGTCCCAGCCGCTGCTGATCTTCTCGATCGTGATGGACACGGTCGGGGGTCATCTCACCGCCGTCGTGATCGTGCCGGTCCTGGGCGCTCTGGCACTCTTCCTCTCGCGTAGGCGATGGTCGGCGCTGTACTTCCTGACCGCCTCGGTGGGCAGCGCTCTGCTCGTGCAGGTCGTCAAGCACACGTTCGGCCGCGCGCGACCGGAAGACATCCTCATCATCAGCGATTACGGATCGTTCCCCTCGGGGCACACGGCCAACGCGGCGACCATCGCGGTGGTCGCCGCCGTGCTCTTTCCCGCGTTCTGGGTGCGGATCGTGGGGGTGGCGTGGGTGGTGCTGATGGCGTTCAGCCGCACGTACCTGCACGCGCACTGGCTATCGGACACCGCGGGTGGAGCGCTCATCGGCGCCGGTGCCGCCCTCGTCCTGGCGGCGGCGTTCTCGCGTCTGCGCGCCCGCGACGAAGACCGACTGGCGATTCGCAAGACACGCGAATCGGATGCCAGAGCATCGGCCCAGTCGTAGGCTGTCGCGCATGAGCGAGCCCGGCGACGCGCCCTCCGTTTCCGTCGAAGATCCATCGGCGGCCGATGCTGAGGTCGCGCGTCTGCGCGCCGAGGCCGACGCGGCCGAAGCCGAGCTCCGGCTGGCACGCGCTCGCGCTGACCTCGCCGCGGCGGAGGCGGCCGCTGCGGCAGCGCGTGCTCGTGCGGCGGGTGCGGCAGCGCCCGGCCCCGCGCCGGTCGTGCCGCCGGAGGAGAGATCGGCGACGCCCCCCGCGTCGACCGAACCCGCCGCGGCGTCGACGCCCCCCGACACGGCCCCGGCCCCGGCCCCCGTCTCGTCCGTCGACGGCCCCCTCTCCGCCGCGCAGGTCGACGCGATTGCCACCGGATACGCCGCCACCGGCGCAACCCTCGACCTGGGCGTGCTCGTGAACGGCGGGCCGGTGGCATCCGTACCCGTACGTATTCCCCTCGCGATGACGAACCGCCACGGTCTCGTGGCCGGCGCGACGGGAACGGGTAAGACACGCACGCTGCAGCTGCTCGCGGAGCAGCTGTCCGAGAACGGCGTGCCGGTGTTCGCCGCCGACATCAAGGGCGATCTGTCGGGGTTGGCCGCCGAGGGCGTCTCGAGCGAGAAGCTCCTCGCGCGCACCGCCGCTCTCGGCCAGGACTGGTCGGCGCGATCGTTCCCGACGGAGTTCTTCGCCCTCGGCGACGACGTGGGGTCGGGCATTCCGGTGCGAGCGACGGTGTCGGGTTTCGGCCCCCTGCTGCTGAGCCGCGTGCTCGGTCTCAACCCGACCCAGGAGTCGAGCCTCGGCCTCGTCTTCCACTACGCCGACGAGAAGGGACTGGCGCTCGTCGACCTGTCCGACCTGCGCACGGTGCTGACCTACCTCACGAGCGAAGAGGGCAAGCCGGAGCTGAAGGGCATCGGCGGGCTCTCGGCCGCGACGGCGGGCGTCATCCTCCGGGAGCTGGTGGCTTTCGCCGCCATCGGCGCCGACACCTTCTTCGGCGAGCCCGAGCTCGACGTCTCGGTGTTCTTGAGGACGGATGCCGCGGGCGCGGGCATCGTGAGCTTGCTCGAGGTGCCCAACGTCGCGGCGCGACCCCAGCTGTACTCCACGTTCCTCATGTACCTGCTCGCGGAGCTGTACGAGGCCCTCCCCGAGGTGGGCGATCTCGACAAGCCCAAGCTCGTGTTCTTCTTCGACGAGGCGCACCTGCTGTTCCGGGACGCGTCGAAGGCGTTTCTCGAGGCGATCACCCAGACCGTGCGGCTGATCCGCTCGAAGGGCGTCGGCGTCTTCTTCGTCACTCAGACGCCGAAGGACGTCCCCGGCGACGTGCTCGCGCAGCTCGGCTCGCGGGTGCAGCACGCTCTGCGTGCTTTCACCCCCGACGACGCCACGGCCCTGCGAGCCTCTGTGCGCACCTACCCCGACTCGGGTTACGACCTCGAGCGGGTCCTTCAGGAGCTCGGGACGGGCGAGGCGATCATCACCGTGATGAGCGAACGCGGGGCGCCCACCCCGGTCGCGTGGACGCGGATCTTCGCGCCGCGTGCGTCGATGTCGCCCCTCCCCGCCGAGGCGATGGCGTCGGCGGTGTCGGCATCCCCCCTCTTCTCCGCCTACGGAACACCGATCGATCGCGAGTCGGCACGCGAGATCCTCGGTGCGCGCATGCAGGCGGCGACCGAGGCGAAGGACGCGGCGGAGCGGGCGAAGAAAGAGGCCGCGGACGCCGCCGAGTATGCCAAGCAGAAAGCGGCGATCGACAAGGCCAACGCCGAAGCGCAGAAGAAGGCGCAGCGCGAGTACGAGCGGATACTCAAGAGCGCCGCGGCTCCGCGCTCTCGCACCGCGTCGCCGACCGCCGGACTGGACGGCCTGCTCGGGCGCGGGGCGACCAAGAGCATCGTCAACGGGGTCATTCGCGGACTGTTCGGCAACGGGCGGCGCCGCTAGCTCCCCATCGACGACGAGACGGGACCGGATGCCGGTCACCCGGCATCCGATCCCGTCGTCGTGGTCGCGGCTTAGGGGCGGTGCAGCTCGAGCGGCATGGTGGACGTGTCGATGAGCGGGTCGTCGTCCTGGCGCGCCACCAGGGCCTTCGCCTCGCCGGGAGTCTCGACCGTGGGGACCGAGCCGAGCAGCGGCCGCTTGGCCGTCTCGGGCATCGCGATGAGGGCGACCAGACCCATGGCGGCGAAGAACATGATGTAGAACGCCGGCATGAGGGTGTTGCCCGTCCAGTCGATCAGCGCCTGGCTGAACAGCGGGGTCGTGCCGCCGAACAGCGAGACCGACACGTTGTAGGCGATCGCCATCGCCCCGAAGCGCGAGGCGGTGGGAAAGAGCGCGGGAAGAGTGGATGCCGCGATGCTCGCGTAGAACGCCACGGGTACCGCCGCGAGGACGAGGGCGATCATCACGGCCCACAGCTCGCCGATCTGCATGATGAGGAAGGCAGGCACGAGCAGCACGAGAGCGGAGCCGGCCGCCATGACGTAGATGGGCTTGCGGCCGACCTTGTCGCTCAGTCGTCCGAAGATCGGGAGCATGGCGGACATCAACAGCAGGACGGGGACGGTGGCGACCGCCGACCCGACGTTCGAGATGCCGACCTCTTTCTCGAGGTACACCGGCATGTAGCTGGTGAGCGCGTAACCGGCGGTGTTGGTCGCGGCGACCAGGGCGATCGCGATGAGCAGCGGCTTCCAGTGATGGCGCACGATGCCGGTGAGACCCTGTCGCGACATCGGGTCGTCCTTGTCGATCTCGTTCTGGGCCTCGGCCGCGTGCGTCTGCTCGAACGAGGGGGTCTCGGGGATCTTGAGCCGGAACCAGATCGCGACGATACCGAGGGGCACCGCGAGAAGGAACGGGATGCGCCAGCCGTACTCGGTCATCGCGTCGGGGCCCGAGACGCTCGTGACGACCGCCGTGGTGATGGCCACGGCGCCGGCGCCCGCGGCGAAGCCGACGTAGGAGCCCACGTCGAGCCACGACGACCAGAAGCCGCGGCGCTTGTCGGGGGAGAACTCCGACACATAGGTGGTCGCACCGGCGTACTCGCCGCCGGTGGAGAAGCCTTGGACCATCTTCAGCAGGTACAGCGGGACGATGGCCCAGAGTCCGATCTGAGCGGAGGTCGGCAGGATGCCGATGAGGGCGGTGGCCGTGGCCATCATCGCCATCGTGAGGAAGAGCACCTTCTGTCGGCCGATGCGGTCGCCGAGCGGGCCGAGGACGAAGCCGCCGAAGGGGCGGACGAGGAAGGAGATGGCGAATCCGAGGAGGGTGACCAGCAGACCCCACGGGTCGGGCAGATCGGAGGCGAAGACGGCGGTGAGCGTCACGGCGAGGTATCCGTAGATACCGAAGTCGAACCACTCCATGAAGTTGCCGACGACGGTGCCGCCGATGGCGGTGCGCACGCGCTTCTTGTCGACGACGATGACGTCGTCGACCTCGAGCCGGGGGGCTTCCGATGTCGAGGGGGGTTTCTCGTTCATCCTTCTACCGTTACCCGCATCAGTCCTTCGTTTCCAGTCCGGCCGGTGCGTGGGGGCGGTGTGATAGCCAGGCGGGAGTGCTGCCACGTCAAGCCCCCGAGGATGTCGGGGGTCCGGCGTACCGTGACGGGCATGCCCGAGCTCTCCGCCCCCACCGGTCGCGAACCGGCGCTCATCGCCCAGCCCCGCCCCGACGGATCGGCGCCGCGCGCGCTGGTGCTCGGAGCCACCGGTTACCTGGGGGGAAGGCTCGTGCCGCGGCTGCTGTCGGCCGGCTACCGGGTGCGCGTCCTCGCGCGCGATGCGCGCCGGGTCGAGGCCTTCCCCTGGGGTGACGACGTCGAGACCGCCACCGGCGACGCGACCGACGCCGATGCCGTCCGCGCCGCGGTCGAGGGCGTCGACGTGCTCTACTACCTGATTCACTCGATGGGCAGCGGCCGGGATTTCGAGGCGACCGATCGCGTGGCGGCCCAGACCGTCGCCGACGCCGCCTCGGCGGCATCCGTCTCGCGCATCGTCTACCTCGGCGGCCTGCACCCCGACGACGCCACCCTGTCGGCGCACCTGCGCTCGCGCGTGGAAGTGGGCGAGATCCTGCTGCACAGCGGCGTGCCCACCCTGGTCTTGCAGGCCGGTGTCGTGATCGGCTCGGGCTCGGCGTCGTTCGAGATGGTTCGCCACCTCACCGATGTGCTGCCGTACATGCCCGCGCCCAAATGGGTGCGCAACCACATCCAGCCGATCGCCGTGCGCGACGTGTTGCACTACCTGCTGGGGGCGGCGCGTGTGGCCCCGAACGTCAACCGCGCCGTCGACATCGGCGGGCCCGACGTGCTGCGCTACGGGCAGATGATGAACGGCTACGCGATGGAGGCCGGGCTGCCGCAGCGCGCGATCGCCCCGCTGCCGGTGCTCACCCCGCGCCTCGCCTCGCACTGGGTGAACCTCGTCACCCCGATTCCCCGGGCCATCGCCCGGCCGCTCGTGGAGTCGTTGCAGAACGACTGCGTGGTCAAGGACCGCGCGATCGACGATCTGGTCCCGCGACCCGAGGGCGGCCTGCTGCCCTACCGCGAGGCCGTGCGCCGGGCCCTGGGCCGCGTGAACGATGACGCGATCGAGACGAGCTGGCAGGACTCCGAGGTCTCGGGCGCCCCGAGCGACCCCCTGCCGAGCGACCCCGAGTGGTCGGGACGATTGGTCTACACCGACGTGCGCTCGATGACCACGAAGGCGAGTTCGGCGCAGCTATGGTCGGTGATCGAGGGGATCGGCGGAGAGAACGGCTGGTACTCCTCGCCGGTGCTCTGGGCGATCCGCGGTTGGATGGACCGACTTGTCGGCGGGGTGGGCCTGGCCCGCGGTCGTCGGAGCCGGTCAGTGGTGACGGTGGGCGACGCCCTCGACTTCTGGCGCGTCGAGGCGATCGAGCCCGGCCATCTGCTGCGCCTGCGCGCCGAGATGAAGGTGCCGGGCGGGGCGTGGCTCGAGCTGCGGGCGACGCCCGACGGCGAGGGGGCGCGCTTCGACCAGCGGGCGCTGTTCTTTCCCACGGGCCTCGCCGGCCGTCTGTACTGGCTCGCGGTGCTGCCCTTCCACGGACTGATCTTCAGCGGCATGGCCCGACGCATCACCGCCGCGGCCGAGCACGTGCAGCGCGACGATCTCGAGCCGAAGTCGAAGGCGGGCCGTATCGCGCCCGAGATCGCCGAGGTCGAGACGACCGCCGCGCCCTCGTCCGAGGACGTCCCCTCGGCTCGGGCGACAGCCCGCCGCCCCGGCGGCCGCAGCGCCTAGGCTGATCGGCGTGCCCCATGTCGCCCGCGTCCTGACCGTCTCCGATCGCTCGGCCGCGGGCCTGCGAGAGGACCGCGGGGGTCCGCTCGCCGTCGCGCTGTTGCGCGAGGCGGGCTTCGTCTGCGCCGACCCGGTGGTCGTGCCCGACGGTGCCGACAGCGTCGAGCGGGGGCTGCGCGACCTCGTCGCCGACGGCGCGGGGCTCGTCGTCACCACCGGAGGCACCGGGATCGCCCCCACCGACCGCACACCCGAGGGCACCGCCCGTGTCCTCGACCGCGAGCTGCCCGGCATCGCCGAGGAGCTGCGGCGTCGGGGCCTCGCCGACACCCCCATGGCGGTGATCTCTCGAGGGCTCGCGGGGATCGTCGACCCCGGCACGCTCGTCGTCAACCTTCCCGGGTCGACGAGGGCCGTGGCATCCGGGATTGCCGTCGTCGCACAGCTGGCCCCGCACATCCTCGACCAGCTCTCCGGAGGAGACCACGCATGAGCGCTGTCCGCATCGCCCGCTTGTCCGAGACCCCGCTCGACCTCGACGAGCACCTGGACGCCGTCGAGGAGTCGTCGTCGGGGGCCGTGACGACCTTCGTCGGACGCGTGCGCGACATCGACCCCGACGCCTCGGGCGCGGTCGTGGCGCTCGAGTACAGCGCGCACCCTGACGCCGAGCAGACCCTGCACCGCATCGCCGGGACCGCGGCGGCGGGAACCGATGCGATCGTCGCCGTCAGCCACCGCGTCGGCCGTTTGGGCGTCGGAGAGGCCGCGGTCGTGATCGCCGTGGCATCCGGTCACCGCGCCGAGGCGTTCGAGGTCTGCCGCGCCGTGATCGAGACCATCAAGACCGACCTGCCCGTGTGGAAGCGTCAGGTCGAGGCCGACGGCACGACGGAGTGGAAGGGCCTCGGGGGCTGACGGCTTCTCACGCCCGCAACGGTTTCGGATGACCGGGGCGCATCCGGAGACCGCAGCGAGGGTGCGCCCGGATCCCATGCACGGATCCGCATCCGGTGGGCGGCGCGCGCCCCGGGCTCAGCCGCCCCGGGCTCAGCCGCCCGCGAAGGGCGGGAGCACGTCGACGTATGTGACGCCGTCGAGGGGGACGTCGTCGTCGTGGCGCGTGCCGTCGACGAGCACGGCGCAGCGATCCAGGATGCCGCCGAGCGCGGGGTGGTCGGCGACGACGGCCGCGCGCAGTGCGGCGAGGGTCGGTTCGGTGCGATCCTCGGCATCGGTTCCCGCCGCCTCCGCCGCCGCGGCGAAGTAGCGCACGCGCACGCTCACGCGGGTTCTCCCTCGGCGGCGGCGTCTTCGCCCGGGCGCAGCCAGTCGCCGGACTTGCCGCCGGTCTTCGACACGATGCGCACGTTCTCGATGAAGGTGCCCTTGTCCATGCCCTTCACCATGTCGACGACGGCGAGAGCGGCGACCGACACGCTCGTCAGCGCCTCCATCTCCACGCCCGTGCGGTCGGCGGTGCCGACGGTCGCCTCGATCTCGACGCCCTCGTCGGTGATCTCGAGGTCGACCGAGGCGCGGTGTACGCCGATGACGTGCGCGAGGGGGAGGAGCGCGGGGGTGGACTTCGCGGCCTGGATGCCGGCGATCCGCGCCACGGCCAGCACATCGCCCTTGGGGGCGGTGCCGTCGCGGAGGGCGGCGACCACCTCGGGCGCGCAGCGCACGAAGCCGCGCGCGGTCGCGGTGCGGACGGTGGGCTGCTTGAGCGTGACGTCGACCATGCGGGCGTGGCCCGCGGCATCCAGGTGGGTGAAGGTCATGGAATCAGCATGACATCGAGCGGGTCGCCCACCGACACGGTGGACACCTCGGCGGGAACGATCGCGAAGGCCTCGGCGCGGGCGAGGGAGGCGGCCAGGTGCGAGCCGGAGCCGCCCGCGGTGGCGGGGCGGACGGTGCCCTCGACGAGGTCGATCGCCGCCGGAAGGTACTGGCGTCGGCCGGGGGGCGTCGTCCAGCTCTCGGATGCCGTGAGTCGAGCCAGGCGTCGATCGATGACCGTGCGCCCCTGCAGTGCCAGCAGCGCGGGGCGCACGAGCACCTCGAACGACACCGCGACACTCACGGGGTTGCCGGGGAGACCGAAGACGAGGCGGCCGTCGTCGAGGACCCCGAAAGCCTGCGGCTTGCCCGGCTGCATGGCGATCTTGTCGAAGGAGATGCGGTCGGACAGGGCCTGGCGCACGGGTTCGTAGGCCCCCGCGCTCACACCGCCCGTGAAGACGACGACGTCGGCGTCGTGGGCCTGCTCGAGGAGGGCGTGGATCGCGCCGGCTTCGTCTCGAAGCGAGGCGATGACCGTCACCTCGGCGTCGGCGTCCGCGATGAGAGCCGCCAGAAGGGTCGAATTCGAGTCGGGGGTCTGCCCGCGCCCCGGCACGGTGCCGGGGGCGACCAGCTCGCTGCCGGTGGAGACGACCGCCACGCGCGGGCGGCGGCGCACGACGAGCTCGGCCACGCCGGCCGCGGCGGCAGCGGACAGGGCCCAGGCCCCCAGTCGCTCGCCGGCCGCGAGGACGACGTCGCCGGCACGGGTGTCCCCGCCCCGACGTCGGATGAACGCCCCCGCGGCGGCGGGGGCGTGGAGCACCTCGACGACACCGAGCGAGTCTTCGAGACCACCCGCGGTGTCCTCGAAAGGGACGACCGCGTCGGCCGCGGCGGGAATGGGCGCGCCCGTCATGATGCGCACCGCCTCGCCCGGGCCGAAGGACGGGTCGGCCGAAGAACCGGCCGGCAGATCGGCGACCACGCGCAGGGACGCCGGGGTGCCGGCATCCGCCCCCTCGACGTCGGCGAGGCGCACCGCGAAGCCGTCCATCGACGAGTTGTCGAAACCGGGGAGGTCGTGCGCGGCGCGCACGGGCTCGGCGAGCGTGCGACCGCTCGCGTCGGAGAGGACGACGGTCTCGGCGGGCAGGGCCGAGACGGCGGCGAGCACGCGGGCGCGGTGCTCCTCGACGGTGAGCAGCGGGGTCATCGGGGCCTCCGGGGTCAGGGTGAGACGGCAGGGCGTGCCGCCGGGACGAGCGGGATCACGTCGTGCCGGGCGCGCAGGGCGTCGATCACGACGAGCCGGCCGAGCAGGGGGTCGCCGGCGCCGGTGACGAGTTTGATCGCCTCGGTGGCGAGCATGCCGCCGACCTGCACGCACAGCGACCCCAGCACACCCACCTGCGCGCACGTCGGGGGCTCGCCGGCGGAGCCCGCGGGGAACAGATCGCCCAGGACGACCGGGGCGTAGCCCTCGGGCGGGGCCGACCAGAACACCGTGAGCTGCGCCGCCCACTCCTGCACGGCTCCCCAGACGAGGGGGATGCCGAGCTCTTCGGTCGCGGCGGCGACGGCCTCGCGGGTGTCGAAGGTGTCGCTCCCATCGATCACGAGGTGGGCGCCCGCGAAGAGTTCGCGTGCATTGTCGGCGGTGAGTCGCACGTGTCTCTCGTGGACGAGGGTGAGAGGAGAGAGATCGTGCACGGCGCGCGTCGCGGAGGCGGTCTTGGCGGTGCCGATGTCGTCGACGCGGTGCATCAGCTGGCGTTGCAGGTTCGTGCGCTCGACGGTGTCGTCGTCGATCACGACGAGCTCTCCGACACCGGCGGCCGCGAGCGACAACAGCACGGGAGAGCCGAGGCCCCCGGCCCCGACCACGGCGATGCGCGCGGCGGCGAGGCGACGCTGCCCTTCTTCGCCGATGCCGGCGAGGACGGCGTGACGGGCGGTCCGGATGAGTTCTTCGGGGGCGAGGGAGGCCACCGGCTCGACGAGCGGTCTCATCCGCCGATCGCGCTCATCGTGCGCTCGGGCTGGACGAAGTCGGCACGCGCCAATCCCACGCGGTCGGAGCCGTGAGCGCGGGGCTTGGCCCACATGGCATCCCGCCAGACCTGCGCGATCCCCTCGTCGTCGGCACCCGACCGCAGGGTCGAGAGCAGATCGGTCTCTTCGTGCGAGAACAGGCACGAGCGCACCTTGCCGTCGGCGGTCACGCGCGTGCGCGTGCACGCCGAACAGAACGGCTCGGTGACCGAGGAGATGATGCCGACGTGACCGGCCACCGCGGTCTCGCCGGGGCGGCGCACCTCCCACCGCTCGGCGGGGGCCGCGCCCCGCCCGCGGGGATCGGGGGCGAGCGAGAACGCCGTCTCGATCTCGGTGCGGATGTCGTGCGCCGAGATGACGTTCGTCGCCGTCCACGAGCGGTCCCCGTCGAGGGGCATGTCTTCGATGAAGCGCATCTCGAAGCCGTTCGACACGGCCCAGTCGACCAGCGGAACGATCTCGGTGTCGTTGATGCCGCGCAGCAGCACCGCGTTGATCTTGATGGGCCCCAGACCCGCCGCGCGGGCGGCCTGCAGACCCGCGAGCACCTTGTCGAGGTGCGGGCGACGGGTGAGCTCGGCGAAGGTCTCGGGGTGCAGCGTGTCGAGCGAGACGTTCACGCGGGTCAGTCCCGCGTCTTTCAGCGCCTGGGCCCGACGGTCGAGGCCGACGGCGTTGGTGGTCATCGAGATGGGGAGGTCGGGGTTGTCCTCACGGATGCCGGCGATGATGAACTCGAGGTCTTTGCGCACGAGGGGCTCGCCCCCGGTGAGGCGCAGTTCTTCGGCGCCCAGCGACTGCACCGCCACGCGGACGATGCGGCGGATCTCGTCGGTGCTCATCAGCTGCGCCTGCGGGAGCCACGGCATCCCGTCGGCCGGCATGCAGTACGTGCAGCGGAGGTTGCACTTGTCGATGACCGAGACGCGCAGGTCTGTCGCGACGCGACCGAACCGGTCGAGCAGGCCTCCCTCGCGGGGAGCTGCGGCCCCGCTCTCGCGGATCGCGCCGAGAGTGCTCGGGGCGCCGGTGTCGCGCAGAACCGTGGCGCCGAGGGGTACCGCGACCGGTCCCGGGGCGGCGACGTCGTGCGCAGCTTCCATGGGTCGAGCCTAGGTCAGCGCAGACGGGGGTGGGGCGGTGGCGCCTCCGGGGCGGGACCGCGGGGGTACGGTCGGGGGATGCCGAACACCTATCGCATCGCGCAGGCTGCGCGTCTTCTCGGAGTCAGCGACGACACCGTGCGCCGGTGGATCGATCAAGGGGTGCTGCCGACGACCGGGACCTCTCCGACCGAGATCCCCGGAGCAGCCCTCGCGGAGCGGGCCGTGGCGCTCGCCGACGAGCCCGACGACCCGACGGGTATCGCCTCGAGCGCGCGCAACCGCTTCGTCGGGATCGTCACGCGCGTGCGCATCGACGGGGTGATGGCGCAGGTCGACCTGCAGTGCGGGCCGCACCGGGTCGTGTCGCTCATGTCGGCCGAGGCGGCCGAGGACCTCGCGCTCGAGCCCGGCTCCCTGGCGGTCGCGTCGGTGAAGGCGACGGTCGTCACGGTCGAGGCGCCGCGCGGTTGAGGCCGGCGGACTCCGCGGGCCGAACTCCGGAGATCCGGGGGTCGAGATAGCTCGGTGGGGCGATCGTGGGGCTCGAGAGCCGATTTCTCCGGAGTTCGGCGCACGGGTGCTCGGCGCAGGAATCCGTGGAAACGGGTCCAGCGCGTCCCCGGAGTCCGCAGATGCGGAATACTGAGGGCAGAGCGAGCCGTCGGCGTCGCCGAAAGGACTTCTCATGCGCCGCAGACTCCGCTTCTTCGCCGTTCTCGGTGCCGTCGCCGTGCTCGCCTCGGGCTGCGCGGGCGCGGTGACCGCCCCCGCGGCATCCGAGGACTCCCTCTCGGGGACCGTCGAGGTGTACGCCGCGGCCTCGCTGCAGCGCTCGTTCGACGAGATCGCCTCGGCGTTCGAGGCGGCCCACCCCGGAGTCACCGTCAACGCGGTCTACGACGGATCGAGCACCCTCGCGACGCAGATCGGCGAAGGCGCTCCGGCTGACGTCTTCGCCTCGGCCGACGAGAAGAACATGGCGAAGGTGAAGACGCAGGCCCCCGCCCCTCAGCTCTTCGCCGGCAACACGCTCGTGATCGCCGTGCCGAAGGGAAACCCGGGCGGCGTGGCCACCCTCGCGGACCTCGCCCGCGTCACGACGGTGCTGTGCGCCCCGGAGGTGCCGTGCGGCGCTGCCTCGGCGACCCTGCTGTCGAACGCGGGTGTGAGCGTGACCCCTGCCAGCTCCGAGCAGAACGTCACCGCGGTGCTGACCAAGGTCGCGGCGTCCGAAGCCGATGCGGGCCTCGTCTACGCCACCGACGTCAACGGTCGCGACGACGTCGAGACCATCGTTCCCGCCGGTGCCGACGCGGTCGTCAACCGGTACCCGATCGCCGCGCTGACCGATGCGCCGAACCCCGACGCCGCTGCGGCCTTCGTGGCGTTCGTCCTCGGCGAGGACGGGCAGCGCGTGCTCGCCGACGCCGGGTTCCGCGCCCCGTGAGAGAGACGGGCTACGTCCCCCGCTGGTTGATCGTTCCGGCGGTGGCCGGCTTGCTCTTCCTCCTCGTCCCGCTGACCGCACTCGTGTCGCGCGTGCAGTGGGCGACGCTGTGGAGCGACGTCACCTCCGAGGCCGCCCTCTCGGCTCTCGCTCTGTCGCTGATCACGGGGGCCGCGGCCACCGCGGTGTGCGCCGTCGTCGGCATCCCGCTCGCGCTGCTCATCGCGCGCAGCCCCGCCCGCACGGCAGCCGTGCTGCGGGCCCTGGTGACGGTGCCGCTCGTGCTGCCGCCGATGGTCGGCGGCGTCGCCCTGCTGTACCTGTTCGGGCGCAACGGCTGGTTCGGTTTCCTCGGACTGCCGTTCACCACCCCCGCCGTCGTGCTGGCGCAGGTGTTCGTCGCCCTGCCGTTCCTCGTGCTCGCGGTCGAGGGGGCGCTGCGCAGCACCGGCGTCGAGTTCGAGCGTGCCGCCGCTTCTCTCGGCGCGAGTCGGGCGACGATCCTGCGCCGCATCACGCTCCCGCTCGCGGCCCCCGGCATCGTCGCCGGGGTCGTGCTGTGCTTCGCCCGCGCGATCGGGGAGTTCGGGGCGACCGCGCTGTTCGCCGGCAACCGCCCGGGCGTGACGCAGACCATGCCGCTCGCGATCTACACGGCGTTCAACGGCGCGGGTGTCTCGCAGGGCACCGCGGTGGCGCTGTCTCTCCTGCTGTTGATCACCGCCGTCGCGGTGCTGCTGCTCGTGCGCGGATGGCGGCCGGGGGTGGGCAGATGACGATCCCGGATGCCGCGGAGCTCCGCGCCCGCATCGCCGTGCGCCGCCGAGACTTCGTCGTCGACATCGCGCTCGACGTCGCCCCGGGCGAGACGGTGGCCGTGATGGGGCGCAGCGGCGCGGGCAAGTCCACGCTGCTCGGGGCCCTCGCCGGGCTGACCCCGCTCGACGAGGGCGAGATCTCCGTCGACGGCCGGGTGCTCGATCGCGCACCGCGGCTGCGCACGGCCCCGATGGAGCGCGGGATCGTGCTGCTCGGTCAGGAGGCCCGGCTCTTCCCGCACCTCACCGCGCGCGAGAACGTCGCCTTCGGTCCGCGCTCGGCCGGGGTCCCGGCATCCGTCGCTCGCTCCCTCGCCGATGAATGGCTGGACCGCGTGGGGCTCCCGGGAACGGGTGATCGTCGCCCCGCGCGGTTGTCGGGCGGGGAGCAGCAGCGCGTGGCCGTGGCCCGGGCGCTGGCCGCCGAACCCCGGGTCGTGCTGCTGGACGAACCGCTCGTGGCCCTCGACGCGGTCACGGCTTCGGAGATCCGCGCGATGCTGCTCGAGCGTCTCGCGGGGGTGACCACCGTCGCCGTCACGCACGACGCGATCGATGCCGCCGCTCTCGCCGACCGGCTCGTCATCGTGGAGCGCGGACGGGTGACGCAGGAAGGGCCCGTGCGCGAGGTGCTCTCGGTCCCCGCCACCGACGTGGCGGCGCGGATCGCGGGACTCGAGCGCCTCGAGGGCGTGGCTCGGGGCGGCGCGTTCGTGCGCGGTCAGCTGCGGCTGGAGTCGACGGATGCCGCATCCCTCGCCCTCGCGCGGACCGAAGGTATGGCACTGGCCGCCGTCTTCCCCGCGTCGGCCGTGCGTCTCGGGGAGGGGACTCCGGCTCTCGTGTCGCACCTCGAGCCGACCCCGACCGGCGTCCGGGTGGTCACCGATCACGGAGCCGCGGAGGTCCCCCCGGCCGAGGTCGCGTCGATCCGACCCGGCGACACGGTGCTCGTGAGCATCGCTGCCGAGCGCGTCCGTTTCGCCGCCGCCTCCTGATTCAGCCCGCCACCACGCGTCCGTTCTCGAGCCTCACCTCGCGGTCGACGAGAGCGTCGGGCACGTCCACGTGCGAGACCAGGATCACCGCGCGATCGCGGTCGACCGCGCCGAGCAGGTCGCGGAGGAGGGCGTCGGATGCCGCGGGGTCGACGCCCGCGGTGGGCTCGTCGAGCACGAGCACGGGAAAGTCGCGCAGGATCGCCCGCGCCAGGGCGAGGCGCTGCGCCTGGCCGCCCGAGACGAGCCCGCCCCGCTCGCCCACGTCGGCGTCGAGGCCACCGCGCTCTCGCGTCCAATCGTCGAGCCCGACGCGCTCGAGCGCCGCCCACAGGTCTTCGTCGGTCGCGCTCTCGCGCGCGAACAGCAGGTTCTGTCGCACCGACTCGTCGAAGAGGTACGGCGACTGCTCGATCAGACCGACGGTGCGCCGCAGGTCGTCGCCCGAGATCTCGCGGGCCTCGCGACCGCCGAGCCGGTACGACCCCTCGTAATCGAGGAAGCGGGTGAGCACGTGCGCGAGCGTGGTCTTGCCGGCGCCGCTCGGGCCGGTCACGAGGACGCGCTCGCCGGGACCGACGCGGAGGACGACGTCCTCGAGGCGCCCGGAATCGCCGTCGGCGTCACCGCGCGCCGGCCAGTGGGCACGGATGCCGCTCAGCTCGAGGCCGGCGCCGAGGACGGGGGCCTCATCGGTTGCGGACGGTTCGTCGCGGGGGAGGCCGTCGGGGGTGGCCTCGGGCACGGCCTCGGCGATGCGCTCCGCGGCCGACCGCACCTGCCGCCACGAGGCGAGGGCGAGGGGGACCGGGCCGAAGACCTCGAACACCGCCATCGGCAGCAGCACGACGACCGCAAGCCCCGGCCCCGACAGTGCGCCGCCGGTGACAGCGGGGGCGGCGACGAGAAGGGCTATGAGGGAGGCGACACCGGCCAGCACCGACACCGCGCCCGAGGTCAGCCCCTGGGCTCCGCCGCGTCGAACGACGGCCCGGCGCAGTGCGGCGTCGGCTCGGCGCACGCGCTCGATCGCGGCGTCCAGGGCTCCGTACGCCGTCAGCACGTCGAGATTGGCGAGCAGGTCGTGCACCGCGTCCGCGACGGCGGCGCGCAGCGGCGCGATCGAGCGCTCGGCGCGGGCGCCCGCGGCCCAGCCGACGGCGACGGCGAGGCCGAAGGCGGCGACGAGGCACACCAGCAGGACGACGGCCGCGGGCCACGAGACGAACGCGGCGAACATCACGGCGGCGAGAGAGGTCAGCGCGGCGACCGCGAGCGGCAGCACGACCCGCAGGGGCAGGTTCTGCAGCTCTTCGACGTCGTCGACCACGCTCGAGAGCAGCCCTCCGCGGCGGGAGCGGGCGAGACCGTCGGGGGCGAGCGGCACGAGGTCGCGCACGAGGTCGGCGCGGACTCCCGCGAGCTGGTGCAGAGCGGCGTCGTGGCCCGTGAGGCGCTCGAGGTAGCGGAAGACCCCGCGCGAGAGCGCGAACGCGCGCACTCCGACCACCGCCATCGACAGGTACATCACGAGCGGTTGCTCGGCGGCCCGGGCGATGAGCCAAGCGCTCGCCGCGAGCAACGCGATCGAGCTCGCCGCGGTGCCGACACCCGACAGCACCGCGGGTGCGAATCGTCGGGGCGAGGGCAGGGCGGAACTCAGGATGCCGCGCACCCGGGCGTTCACGAGCGCACCGCCTGGGCCGCGCGTGGGCTGCCCGACACGGGCGTCCGCTCGTCGGTGCGAACGGCGGACGACGGAGATTCGCGCGGGGGCGTCAGCTCGACCACGCGGTCCGCGATCGCCCGGGCGGAGCGGCGGTGCGAGACGAGAAGGACCCCGCGACCGGCATCGGCCTCGCTGCGCAGGGTCGCCCAGAGATGCGCCTCGGTGTCGGCATCCAGAGCGCTGGAGGGCTCGTCGAGGACGAGTGCCGGCACCCCGCCGACCCGCGCGCGGTACAGCGCCCGCGCGACCGCGACGCGCTGCGCCTGCCCACCCGAGAGTCCTGCTCCGCCGGCGCCGAGCGCGATGGCGGGATCGATCTCGGCTGCTCCGGCGTCGGCGAGGGCCGCGGCGACCCGGGCGGAGTCGACCGGGGAGCCGAACGAGACGTTCTCGGCCACCGTGCCCGTGACGAGACCGGGTCGTTGTCCCGCCCAGGCCACCGAGTCCCGAGCGTGCGGCACGGCCACGCCGTCGACCCGCACCTCGCCGTCGTGCGCGGCGAAGCCGAGCAGCGCCGCGATCAGAGACGACTTGCCGACGCCGCTGGGGCCGTTCACGAGCACCACCTCGCCGGGCCCCACCGACAGCGAGACGGTGGGCAGAGCGTGCCCCTCGCGGTGCACCCTGACGCCCTCGAACGCGATCGTCGAGCCGAGCGCCGGGGTAACGGCATCCGGAGTCTGCCCCTCGGGAGTCTCGGCCGAGCGGGCGGCGTCGAGGGCGTCGAAGATCTCGTCGGTGGCTGCGACCCCCTCGGAAGCCGCGTGGAACTGCACGCCGACCTGGCGCAGCGGCAGGTACGCCTCGGGCGCCAGCAGCAGCACGAAGAGTCCGATCAGCAGCGTGAGGTCACCCGAGAGCAGACGGAAGCCGATGGTGACGGCGACGATCGCGACCGAGATGGATGCCAGGAACTCCAGCGCGAAGCCCGAGAGGAACGACACGCGCAGCACCGTCATCGTCTCGCGCTTGTAGTCGCGCGTGATCGTCTCGATCGAGCGCGCCGCGCGGTGCTGGCGTCCGAAGGCCTTGAGCGTGCCGAGGCCCTCGACGGTGTCGGCGAAGCGTGCGGCGAGGCGGCCGAGGGTGCGGTACTGCCGTTCCTGGACGCCACGGGTGGCGAGACCGATCAGCACCATGAACAGCGGGATCAGGGGAATCGTCAGCACCACGATCAGGCCCGAGAGGGGGTCGGCCAGCGCGATGGCGCCGATGAGGATCGGCATGGCGATCGCGGTGGCCACGAGCTGCGGCAGATACCGACCGAAGTAGGCATCGAGTGCGTCCAGACCGTGGCCGGCGGTGAGCGACAGCGAGGCGGAGTTTCGGCGGGCGAGCCAGCCCGGACCCAGGCGTGCGACCGCGCCCACGAGCGCTGCCCGCAACTGCAGCGATGCCGCCGCCGCGCCCCGCGCCGCCGCGCGCTCCGAGGCGGCGATCAGCAGGCCCCTCAGGAGCACGAGCGATGCCGCCACGCCGATGTATCCCCACAGCTCGCCGACCGGTCGGCCCTGGATCGCGCCGACGAGCGCTGTGGCGAGCGCCCACGCGAAGCCGACGGTCACGCCGGTCTGCGCGAGCACGATCGCCGCGGTCACGGCGAAGAAGCCGCGGGAGGCGGTGGCGTAGCGGAGCAACCGCGGGTCGACGGGTTTCATCAGTCAGTGGGCGACGAGCGCGGCCTTCTCGATCCGGGCGCGGGTGACGCGCTTGCGGAACACCCAGTAGGTCCAGCCCTGGTAGGCGAGGATCAGCGGGAGGAAGATGAGCGCCGCCCAGCTCATGATCGTGAGCGTGTAGTCGGTGCTCGAGGCGTTGTCGATCGTGAGGCTCGAGCCCGCCGCGAGCGTGGAGGGCATGACGTTCGGGAAAAGCGCGAAGAACAGCGCGGCGACGGCGGTGACGATCGTCACGGCGCCGAGGGTGAAGGCGGTGCCCTCGCGGTCGCGGGCGTTCGCGAGCCACGAGCCGATCAGCGCGAGCGCGGCGATGCCCGAGAGGGCGACCACGCCGAGGAACAGCGGAGCGCTCGCGGCGTTCGCGATCGTCCAGACGAGGAAGAGCGCGGCCAGTGCGATCGTGACCAGGCCCGCGCGTGCTGCGAGACGTCGAGCGTCGGCACGCACCTGCCCGTCCGTCTTGAGTGCGACGAAGTAGAGACCGTGCAGGAAGAACAGGGTCAGGGTGGTGAGTCCCCCGAGGATGCCGTAGGGGTTCAGCAGCGTGAGCACGCTGCCGACGTACTCGTGGTCGGCATCCAGCGGCACGCCCTGCACGATGTTGGCGAAGGCGACGCCCCAGAGGAAGGCGGGGACGGCCGATCCCGCCACGATCATGCGGTCGAAGGTGCGCTTCCACTTCAGGGACTCGCGCTGGTGGCGGTACTCGAACGAGACACCGCGGGCGATCAGGGCGATCAGGATCGCCAGGAGCGGCAGATAGAAGCCGCTGAACAGGGTCGCGTACCACTCGGGGAAGGATGCGAACAGCGCGGCACCGGCGACGATCACCCAGGTCTCGTTGAGATCCCAGACGGGGCCGATCGTGTTGATGATCTGGCGGCGGGCGATGTCGTCCTTGCCGAGGAAGGGGATCGACATGCCGACGCCGAAGTCGAACCCGTCCAGCACGAAATAACCGACGAAGAGGAAGGCGACGATCCAGAACCAGAGGTATGCGAGATCCATGAGGGGCTCCTAGTAGACCGTGGTCGGGGTGTTCTCGACCGAGTCGTCTCGCTCGGCGTCGGGGTCGGGCAGGGGCTCGGGACCCTTCTGCGCGAACTTCACGATGAGGCCGAACTCCACGACGGCGAGGGTGGCGTAGACGAGGGTGAAGGCGATCAGCGAGATGAGCACGCTCCAGCCCGGGACGCTGGGGGAGACCCCGTCCTGCGTGAGCATGAGGCCGAACACGATCCAGGGCTGACGACCCATCTCGGTGAAGATCCAGCCGACGAGGCTCGCGAGCATCGGCAGGGGAGCGGCCCAGATCGCCACGCGCCACATCCACGGGGCGACCGGACGGGTCGCCTTCTTGCGGGTGACCCAGAGGCCCGCGACGCTGACGAGCGCCGCGATCCCGCCGAGCGCGATCATCCAGCGGAAGGCCCAGTAGGTGACCCAGAGCACGGGGGCGAAGTTGCCGTCGACCTGGTCGGCGAACTGGGGGAACATCTGCTGGCTGTAGAGGGTATTCAGGTCGTTGATGCCTTCGACGCAGCCGTCGAGCGAGTGGGTGGAGAGGATGCTGAGCAGGAAGGGCACGCGGATCGAGAACAGCTCGCTCGTTCCGTCGGGCGTTCCCAGCGTGAAGATCGAGAACGAGGCATCCTGCCCGCAGACGGTGTTGAAGGTCGCTTCGGCCGCCGCCATCTTCATCGGCTGCGTGGCGACCATGACCAGGCTCAGCTGGTCGCCCACGATCGCGACGAGCACGAAAGACACCAGCGTCGACCACAGGCCGAAGCGGAGCGTCTTGCGCATCATGTCGGTGTTGCGACCGCGTGCCATGTGCCAGGCCGAGACGGCGACGACGACCATCGCGGCGAACATCCAGCCCGCGAAGATCGTGTGCGGGAAGGCCGCGAGGGCGACGGGATTGGTGAGCATCGCCCAGAAGTCGACGAGCTCGGCGCGGTGGCCGTCGGCCGACATCTGGTAGCCGACCGGGTTCTGCATGAAGGCGTTCGCGGCGATGATGAAGTAGGCCGACAGGGTCGCGCCGATCGACGCCATCCAGATGCTCGCGAGGTGCGCGAGGCGGGGGAGCTTGTCCCACCCGAAGATCCACAGGCCGATGAAGGTCGCCTCGAGGAAGAAGGCGAGCAGCCCCTCGAAGGCGAGGGGGGCGCCGAACACGTCGCCGACGAAGCGCGAGTACGCCGACCAGTTCATTCCGAACTGGAATTCCTGGACGATTCCGGTGACCACGCCCATGGCGAAGTTGATGAGGAAGATCTTCCCGAAGAAGCGCGTGATGTGAAGCCATCGCACGTCTCCCGTCCGATACCAGGCGGTCTGGAAGATCGCCACGATGAGCGACATGCCGAGCGTCAGAGGCACGAAGAGGAAGTGGTACAGCGTCGTCAACCCGAACTGCCAGCGGGCGAGGGCGAGGGGGTCGAGCCACTCCATCAGGAGCCTCCGATCGAACCGGATTATGTGGTCAGACCACATGCTACGCCGGGCCTCCTCGGCGCGCCGGGGGATCCCTCGGCGTCGAACGATATACTCGGCAAGTCATTTCTGACCCGCCTGGAGGCGCCGTGTCCGTCCGTCTGAGCCTGCTCGCGATCCTCGACCGCGGCACCTGCTACGGCTCTCAGCTGCGGGCCGAATACGAGCGGCGTACCGGAGCGCGGGTCAATGTCGGCCAGGTGTACACGACCCTCGAGCGCCTCGAGCGCGACGGGCTGGTGCAGGGTGCCGGCCTCGACGACGAGGCGCGCGTGCTGTGGGAGCTGACCGCCGAGGGCCGCGTCGAGGTGCGAGCGTGGCTGGGCGGTGCCTCGCTGGTCGAGGGGCGCGACGACGTCGCCCTCAAGGTCGCGCTCGCGGTGACGCTCCCGGGAGCGGATGTGCCCGGCATCCTGTCGGTCCAACGCGAAG
This sequence comes from Microbacterium sp. SORGH_AS_0421, assembly GCF_030818635.1. Classification (NCBI taxonomy): domain Bacteria; kingdom Bacillati; phylum Actinomycetota; class Actinomycetes; order Micrococcales; family Microbacteriaceae; genus Microbacterium; species Microbacterium sp. SORGH_AS_0421. The sequence continues at coordinate 268,681 of NZ_JAUTAO010000001.1, read as the reverse complement.
CGGTCCGTGCGGCGCTCGCCGAGGTGCGGGAGGAGCGGACGGATGCCGTTCCTGCCGCCATCGTGCAGGCGGCGCGCCGTGCGCGGCTCGAGGCGGACCTCCGGTGGCTCGATGAGGTCGAAACGCTCACCGCGGGGGTGGAGCCGTTCGACCTGTCGGAGCAGCGCCCACGCCGCGGTCGCCCCGCGCGCAGCGTCGGCTGATCCCGACGTATCCGTGATCCGCCGTCGCGTCAAGGGCCGCGCGGTTCGGGGGCGGACGGCGCACTCTGGGATGACCCGGAGGAGCCAAGGAGTCGTCGCATGGTCATGGAAGCACCCCTCAGTCGCCCGGGATCATCGAAGGCTGCGGCTCGCGCCGCGGCGAAAGCGGCCCCCTCCTCGACTACGCCCGCCCTCACCGAGATCCCCTGGACGCGCGTCGATCTCGATCTGTACGAGGTCGCCCGCGAGGGGTACATCGTCGGATACGTCGAAGTCGTCGGCGCCGTGTTCGTGGCGCTCGGCGGACCGCGCTACGACCGCGCTGTCGAGGTCTCGCAGCACCTCACGTTCCACGCGGCCGTCGACGCGCTGGTGTGTCGCGTCTTCTGAGGCACGCGCCACGCGGGGCAGATTCCCGAGGGTGAGGGATCGCCGTGCCCGCGGCATCCGGTCACCGGACCAGGGTGTACCCGGCCTCGTCGATCGCCGCGGTGAGAGCGGCCTCGTCGGCTGAACCCGTGATGCGCACGAGCGAGGCGTCGCCCGCACGCAGGTCGACGTCGACGACCTTCACGCCGTCGAGCGCGTTGAGCTCTTCGCTCACGGCGCGAACGCAGTGCTCGCAGGTCATCCCCTCGACGCGGAGCACGACGGAGGACGCCTCGTCCGAGGCGACGGCGGGGGTGGATGCCGCGCTCTTGCACCCGCAGCCGTCGCCGCAGCCGCCGGCGGGGGCCGAGGTGAGGCGGAGGTCGATGCGCTGTTCGGTCATGTGCGTCTCCTTACGAGCGGACCAGGCGCGCGATCGCCTGGTTCGCCTCTTTCAGCTTCTCGTCGGCGACGGGGCCGCCCTGTGCGGCCGCTTCGGCCACGCAGTGGGAGAGGTGGTCGTCGAGCAGGGAGAGGGCGACGTTCTCGAGCGCCTTGGTCACGGCCGAGACCTGGGTGAGGATGTCGATGCAGTACTGGTCGTCGTCGACCATGCGCGCGATGCCGCGCACCTGCCCTTCGGCGCGGCGCAGACGCTTGAGGAGGTCGTCCTTGTGGCCCTCGTATCCGTGCATACCCCGATGATACCCCCATGGGGTATACCTAGCACCGTCGTGCGCCGTGTCAACCCCCTCGGAATCCACGCTCGACGGGCGGATGGTCGAAACATCAGGAGGTCGACATGTTCTCTCGTCGCACCGGTGGTGGTCAGCGATGACCACCGATCCCTTCCCCACCGGCCCCCATCGCCCCGTGCGCATCCCGCACCTGCCCCCGTTGCGCTCGCAGCGGCGAGAATCAGAGGATGACGCGAACACTGGCAGCGCTGCCGGGCGCCGCCCGGAGACTGTGCCTCAGCCGAAGAAACGGCGAGATCTGCACCCGTGAAGACGGCCACCGCGGCCTTCACCACCGCACCGGCGGACGACTGCTCTGGAGCGACCTGCAGGCCGACCCGCCCGAGTGCGTCGCGGGTGGGACTCCCGCCGAACCCGCCCCGACGCTCGATGACGGATTCCCCGGCGGCCGGGCACTATGCCCGGTCTGCTGGGCGTTCGTGAACCGTGACGACGGCGGTCTGCTCGAACCCCACGACTCGTGGCGAGGGGACGAGTCGCGCGCCGAAGCCGACCGCCGTCGCGAGTGGTTCAACGCGTACGGGTGGTGACGAGCGCCGCGCGCCCGTCCACGATCTCCACCGTCTCGTCGAGGGCGTCGCGGTGCACGAGGTCGTGCGTCACGAGCAGCGTCGCGGTTTCGCGTTCCCGCGTCAGTCGAGACAGCAGAGCCATGATCTCCCCTCCCCGGGCGGTGTCGAGAGCGCTCGTCGGCTCGTCGACCAGCAGTACCCGCGGCTCGTGCACGAGAGCGCGCGCGATCGCCACCCGCTGACGCTGACCGCCGGAGAGCTGGGCGGGCCGACGATCGGCCAGAGCGCCGAGACCGACGGCCTCGAGCAGCTCGTCGACCCGTGAACGAACGAGCGCACGCCGTTCGCGCCGGTCGGGTCCGCCGAGCTCGGCCATGACCCGCAGCTGCTCGCGAGCGGTGAGGGCCGGGAGCAACTGCGGCTGCTGGAACACGATGCCGATGCTCTGGCGCCGCAGCGCCGTCGCCGCCGCGGCGCTGAGCCGGGTGGCATCCGTCCCCGCGACGATCACGCGCCCGGAGTCGGGGCGCACGAGGGTGGCGGCCAGGGCCAGCAGGCTCGACTTGCCCGAACCCGAGGGGCCGGTGATGCCGGTCACGATGCCCGGGCGGCCCTCCAGGGTGACATGGTCGACGGCGGTGACGCGGGCGTCTGCGTCGGGATAGGTGAGGGTGACGTCGTCGAGAAGGATCATCGGGTGCTCCCGAGGGCGGTGAGGGGGTCGGAGGAGGTGACCGTGCGCAGCGACACCGCGGCGCCGAGCAGGCCGAGCACGACCATGACCGCCGCGGGGGCGAGGGTCGTGAGCGGGTTCAGGACGAAAGGCAGCGCTGCGCCGGCGAGGGTGCCGAGCAGGGCGGTCAGTCCGATCCCGATGCCGACTCCGAGCCCCAGCACGACCAGAGCCTGGCCGAGGGCGTCGCGCACGAGTGCGGGAGTGCTCGCCCCGAGCGCTTTGAGCACGGCGATGTCGGCTGAGCGCTGCATCGTCCAGACCGTGAAGAACGCGCCGACCACGAGCGCCGAGACGCCGAACAGCATCGCGATCATCAGCGCGAGCGAGCCGATCTCGGAGCGGAAGGTCGTCAGCGCCGTGAGGCTCGACAGGGGAGTGGATGCCGTGGTCCCGGTGTCGGCGGCGAGGGTGTCCCACGCCGGGGAGCCGGTGACGGCGAGAAGCGTCGGTTGCCCCGTGCCGCCCAGGTGCTGATCGAGAGTCGTCCACGCGTGCGCGTCGAGTGTGGCCACGGGGGTGTGGCTGTACCACCGATCGCCTCCGATCGCGGCGACGCGGAAGGAGGACCCCGCCACCGTGACCTCGTCGCCGACCATCGCGCCCAGGCTCTTGGCCGCCCCCGCCGACAGGTCGATCTCATCGTCGCGGTGGGGAGCGTCGAAGCTCGTTCCCGCGTCGAGGCCGAACAGAGCGACGGCGCCGACGGCTCCGGGTCCCTCCGCCCGTGTCTGCGTGATCCCGACGGCGGTGACGCTATCGACCCCCGGGGCCGCGCGCCATGCCGAGACGGTGTCGTCGTCGATCGTGGAGTCGGCGAAGGTCGCGCTCGCGCCGCCGACGGGGTGCAGGACGAGCCGATCCCCGGGCAGGGCGAGAACGGCCGAGACGTTCTGCGCGGCGAGTCCGCCCGTGAGCCCGGAGAGGAACCCGACGAGCAGGGTGATGAGGGCGACGACCGCCCCGATGAGGGCGAATCGCCCGCGGGCGAACCGCAGATCGCGCCATGCGACGTACACGTCGCCTCCTTCCGCCGGCGTCTCTCGTCGGCTCCGTTCCACCCTCGTCCGGACCGCTCCGGCCGTCATCGGCGGGGTGGGCGAACCCTTCCTCCACCTTTCGGATGATCCGCCGGGGTCCCGGCATCCGTAGCCTGGATCGGGAAATGACCCATCGTCCCCTCGCCCCGGTCTTCGCGGGGCTGCGCGCGGGCTTGCACGCTCTCTTCGGCGGACTGCTCGCTCTCGTCGTCGCGCGCGTGCTGCTGACGGACGGGTCCGTGCCCGCCCTCGTGCTCGCGGGAGCGCTGGGCGCGGTGTACCTCGCGGGACTCTGGATCGCCCGCGCGGGGCGATCGCGGCGCGGTGTCGTGTGGGTGGCGGCGCTCACGGTGGTGTGGGCGGCGCTGGTGTGGCTCGTCCCCGAGGCCGCGTATCTCGTCTTCCCGCTGTTCTTCCTGTACCTGCACGTGCTCCCGGGGGGAGCGGGTCCCCTCGCGGTCGTGGGCACGACCGCCCTCACGATCGCGGCCTTCGCCGTCCACGGGGGTCTCACGGTGGGCGGCGTCGTCGGGCCCGTCGTCGGTGCGGGTGTGGCGCTTCTCATCGGCCTGGGCTACAACGCCCTCGAGCGCAGGGCCGCGGAGCGCGAAGCCCTCGTGGCCGAGCTTCTCGCCACGCGCGACCGGCTCGCCGCCGCCGAGCGCGAGCAGGGGACCCTCGCCGAACGAGCGCGCCTGGCCCGCGAGCTGCACGACACCGTGGCGCAGGGACTATCGAGCATCCAGATGCTGCTCCACGCGGCGGAGAGAGCGGATGCCGAGGGTCCCGGCATCGACCACGTACGGCTGGCGCGCCAGACGGCGGCAGACGGCCTCGCCGAGACCCGCCGGTTCATCCGAGAACTGGCCCCGCCGAGCCTCGACCGCGGCCTCGGCTCCGCCCTCGAGCGTCTCGCCGGCGGATGGGGTGCGCGCGAGGGTATCGACGTGGAGGTGGAGGTGGATGCCGTGGTCTCGCTGCCCATGGACGCCCAGACGGCCCTGCTGCGCATCGCCCAGGGGGCCCTCGCGAACGTCGCCCAGCACGCGCGGGCACGCTGCGTGCGCATCCGGCTCGTGCCGCAGTCGGGCGGGGCGCGTCTGACCATCTCCGACGACGGCGCCGGGTTCGACGTGCGTCGCGCCGAGGCCGCGGCATCCGGAACGGACTCCTTCGGCCTCCGGGCCATGCGCGAGCGCGTCGATCAGCTCGACGGCGTGCTCGACGTGGACAGCGCGCCGGGTGCCGGATCCACCATCACCGTGGTGCTGCCGGGGGGAGCGTCGTGATCCGCGTGGTGATCGCCGATGACCACCCGGTCGTACGGGCGGGCGTGCGCGCCCTGCTCGACGCCGAGACCGATATCGAAGTGGTCGGCGAGGCCGCCGACGCCGACGAGGCCGTCGCTCTCTCGGCATCGCTGGCGCCGGAGCTCGTGCTGATGGACCTGCAGTTCGGCGAGCGGGCCGCCGGGGCCGAGGCCACGCGGCGGGTGCGTGCTCTCGCCGCCCCGCCGTACGTCCTCGTCCTGACGAACTACGACACCGACGGCGACATCCTCGGCGCCGTCGAGGCGGGCGCCAGCGGGTACCTGCTGAAGGACGCCCCGCCCCACGAACTGCTCGCCGGCGTCCGCGCCGCCGCCGCGGGGCAGAGCGCCCTGGCCCCGGCGATCGCGGGGCGCCTTCTGGCTCGCCTGCGCGAGCCCCGCGTGACCCTCTCGGCGCGCGAGATCGAAGTGGTGCGACTCGTCGCCCGCGGGGCCTCGAACGCCGAGGTGGCCGCCCGTCTGCACATCACCGACGCGACGGTGAAGTCTCACCTCGCGCACGTCTTCTCGAAGCTCGGCGTCTCGTCGCGCACCGCCGCCGTCTCGGCGGCGCGGGCTCTCGGCATCGTGCGCTGAACCCTCTCGCGACGGGCACTCCCCGTACGATGGCTCCATGATCCGGGTGCGCGTCGTCGGGGTCGCGCTCGACCCGGGTCAGCAGCACGTCATCCTGCTCAAGCCCGTCGACACCGCGACCGACGGCAACCGGGTGCTCCCCGTGTGGATCGGGCCGCAGGAGGCCATGTCGATCCTCGTCGCGATCGAGCGCACCGGCTCGCCGCGGCCCCTCGCGCACGACCTGATGACCGCGATGCTCGGCGAACTCTCGGCATCCGTGGACCGCGTCGAGATCACCCACCTCGACGAGGGGACCTTCCACGCCCGGGTGGTGCTGAACACCCCGGCGGGGCCCCGGACCTTCGACTCCCGTCCCTCGGACGGCATCGCCCTCGCGTCCCGAGCCGATGCACCGATCCTCGTGGCGAACGCCGTCTTCGACGAGGCCGGTGTGCCGGACGAGGCCGTCGAGCTCGACGGCGGGGGCGCGGACGAAGACCGGGTGGAGGAGTTCCGGCGCTTTCTGGAGGGCGTCGATCCCGAGGATTTCCAGGGCTAGCACCGATCCCTGGTGCCTCCGGACGCTCCTAGACTCGCGGAGGGACCGCGCGGCGCGGCCCGTCATGCACGACGAACGGGGAACCAATGCAACTCGCCATGGTCGGACTCGGACGAATGGGCGCCAACATCGTCCGCAGGCTCATGAAGGACGGTCACGACTGCGTCGTGTTCGACGTGAACCAGGATGCCGTGGCGTCGCTGGTCGCGGAGGGCGCCACGGGGGCGACGAGCATCGCTGACCTGGCTTCGAAGCTGCACAAGCCCCGCGCCGTGTGGCTCATGATCCCCGCCGGTATCACCGGCACGGTCGTCGACGAGGTGGCCGAGGTGCTCGAGCCGGGCGACATCATCATCGACGGCGGCAACTCGAACTACCGCGACGACGTGCGTCGTGCGAAGAAGCTCGACGAGAGCGGCATCCACTACGTCGATGTGGGCACCAGCGGCGGCGTCTTCGGTCTCGAGCGCGGCTACTGCCTCATGGTGGGCGGCCACGACGAGGCCGTCTCCCACCTCGAGCCCGTGCTGCGCACCATCGCCCCCGGTCCCGGAGAGGTCGAGCGCACGCCCGGCCGCACCGGCGATTACACGACCGAGGAGCGCGGGTACCTGCACTGCGGTCCGTCGGGCTCGGGCCACTTCGTGAAGATGGTCCACAACGGCATCGAGTACGGCATCATGGCCGCGCTCGCCGAGGGGCTGAACGTGCTGAACAACGCCGACGCGGGCCTGCGTCAGGGCGAGCACTCCGCCGAGGTGGCGCCCCTGGAGGAGCCCGAGTACTACCAGTTCGACATCGACACGGCTCGCGTCACCGAGCTCTGGCGCCGAGGCTCGGTCATCTCGTCCTGGTTGCTCGACCTCACCGCCGCGGCGCTCGCGCAGAACCCGACGCTCGACGGTCTGGCAGGCCGCGTCTCGGACTCGGGCGAGGGACGCTGGACCGTCAAGGCCGCCGTCGACACGGGCGTGCCGGTGCCGGTGCTGGCCGCGTCGCTGTTCGAGCGGTTCGCTTCGCGCGGCGAGGACCACTTCGCCAACCAGGTGCTCTCGGCGATGCGCCTGCAGTTCGGCGGGCACCAGGAACTGCCCGCGGGCGATGTGCTCGAGGCCGGACAGAAGAAGGCCGAGAGCGGTCGCGACTGACCCTCGTGCAAGCGCCCCCGCCGTCGGTCGTTCACGCCGACGGCGGGGGCGTCGTCGTTCGTCCGTGGCGCTGCGGGGGAGACTAGAGGGATGAGCAGTACCGAGTCGCCCGCATCCTCCGACCGCTACGTCGTCGCCACCGACGGCGCCTGCAAGGGCAACCCGGGTCCGGCGGGCTGGGCGTGGGTCGGCGAAGACGGACACTGGGCCGCCGGATCGATCCCCGAGGGCACGAACAACATCGGCGAACTGCTCGGGCTGCTGTACGCGATCACCGATCACGCCGACGTGCGCGAGCTGGTCGTGCAGGCCGACTCGAAGTACGCCATCGACACCTACTCGAAGTGGATGGACGGCCACCGCCGCCGTGGCTGGGTCACGAGCGCGAAGAAGCCGGTCGCCAACCAGGGCATCCTCGAAGCCCTCATCGCCGCGCGCGACGCGCGGCGGGCGGCGGGCCTTCCCGACGTCGTGCTCGAGCACGTGCGCGGGCACTCCGGTCACGTGCTCAACTCGTGGGCCGACGAGCGCGCCGTGCGCGCCTCGCAGCATGCGGCGAAGGGCGAGGAACTCATCTGGACCTCGCTGCGCGGTCTCGACAAGCTCGAGGTGTCGTCGGCGCCTCCGCGTTCTGCGGCTGACCGCAACGGGCGTTAGGCGCCGATGATCTCCGCCTCTTCGGCGGGTGTGAGTCCAGCGCGGCGGGGGCGGTCCAGTCCGCGCTCGCGCTCATCGTCGAGCGTGCGGCGTATCGTCTCGGCGAGGGAGCGGCGACGCCCGCCGGATGCTACGAAGGCGGCGTCGCTGCGCCGCGCGAATCCTCCCGCGCTCTCGGGCAGCCACAGGGGGAGTGAGCGCGGCCCGGCCCAGTAGGCGACGCCGCGCGCGATGAGGGTGTCGTCGTCGAGGGTGACGGTCTCGCTCGCCGTTCCGGCCGCATCGCGGGCCGCCGCGAGCACCGCGGCGAGCGGCAGTTCTTCGCCGACCGCGTTGATCGGGCCCGTGACGCCCGTGCGTCCAGCGTGCGCGATCCACGCGGCGAGATCGTCCACGTCGATCGCCTGGACGTGACGGCCGGCCGCCTCGGGCGCGACGACCCGCCCGCCGCGGGCGTACCGCGCGGGCCAGTAACCGAAGCGGTCGGTGGGATCGCCCGGCCCCGCGATCAGCCCCGCCCGCGCGAGGAGCACCCGGTCACCCAGCCGCGCCGAGGTGAGCCGTTCCGCGTGCACCTTGGCATCCGGATACTGCTCGAGGTCGTTCGGCTCGACGAGCTCCGCCGTCTCGTCGGCGAAGGGGATGTCCGAGCGGGCATACACCGAGACGCTCGAGATCAGGCTCCAGTGCGCTGCGCGGTCGGCGAGGGCGTCGAGGGCGGATGCCACGAACCCCGGGTCCCACGAGAGCTCGACCACCTCGTCCCAGTCGCGCTGCACGCGTGCGTAGGAGTCGGGGTCGTTGCGGTCGGCGCGGATTAGTCGTGCGCCCGGTGCCGTCTCGCCGGACTCGCCGCGGGCGAGGCAGGTGACCTCGGCCCCCTGCGCGAGGGCCTGCGCCGCGACGGCGCGGCCGAGCCATCCGGTTCCACCGAGGATGAGGAGCTGTCGCATGCGGGCCAGCAAACCATCTTCGGCGGCGCCAGGGCGACGGGGTTCGCGGACGGCGGACGAGGACCCGTGGTGGCTCCCCGTGGTTGTCCACAGGTGAAGGGCTCATGGCGTTTTCGGCATGAACTTTCCGCTAGCTTCTCCGCCACGGCATACGGCCCCTCCGGGGGACCCGACGAAGGGGTGGGAAAGATGACGGATATCCACACGCAGCAGATGCTCGGTCGTCCGACCGGAGCGTTCGTGGGAGCCTCGTGGGTGGCACTCGGGCTCGGCGCCTCGGTCTACGTCATCGGCCTCTACAACGCGCACATGACGCTCGCCGAGAAGGGCTTCTGCCTCTCGGTCTTCTTGCTCGGGCTCTTCGCCGCCATCTCGGTGCAGAAGGCGGTGCGCGACCGCGCGGAAGACATCCCGGTCACCGGCGCCTACCTCGGCGTCGCGTGGGGCATGCTTCTCGTCGCGCTCGCCCTCATGGCGGTCGGCCTCTGGAACGCCGAGCTCTTGCTGTCGGAGAAGGGCTTCTACGGCATCGGCTTCGCGATGAGCCTGTTCGCCGTCGTCGCGGTGCAGAAGAACGTGCGCGATCTCGCCGCGTTCCGAAACCTCCACCCCGACACCTCGACCGTCGAGTACACCGGCTACCCCGCGAACGGCTGACGCCTCAGACGACCGGCGTCCCCTGGTGGAACAGGCAACGCGGTGCGGGGTCGCACCGCCAGAGGGACGACCGGCGGCTGACGCGGTTCTCGAATCGCAGCAGATAGGTCAAGAGGACCGTGTCAGGTTCGACGAGCCGACTTTCTCGTTCTTCGACGAGGGGCGAGGAGTCGGTTCCCGGTTCTTCCCGCAGGGCGGCGACGATCGCGTCTCGCGTCCACCGACGGCCGGACTGTCCGACCTCCACGAACTCGGGGTCGAGCAACCGGTTCAGCTCGCGAGGGTTCGAGCGCACAGCCGGATGCAGAAGCATCTCCTCGGCCGCCCAGGCCGTGGCGATGAGGGCGTCGGCATCCAGTGCCCTCCCGTGGATGACGTAGAAGCGCTGGATCCCGGCGGTCTCGCGCCCCCACGTGCTCGCGGCGACGCGGCGCTGGTGGGCGTCGAACGCGGCTTCGTCGACGAAGCGCTCCGACACGCTCCAGACGCCGTCGGTGTCGGTGGGGTCGACGTCGAAAGAGAGGCATCCCGGTTCCGCACGTGTCAGAGCGATGTGCTCGGCGAGATGTGCGCGCACGCGCTGCGCCTCGGCTGCGTCGGCGCAGCGCAACTCGCCGCGGAGCGTCACCTCGGGGCCGCGCGGCACGGGTGTCGTATCGCCGCTCGCCCAGTCGCGGCGCAGAACGCTGTAGGCGACGGATGCCAGGGGGGCGCCGCCCTCGACGGGCCAGCCGTCGCGGTAATGCGCCTCGAGCACCCAGCCGCATCGTTCGAAGACCCGCCGCATGGCGACGTTGTCGTCGCGGGTCTGTCCCTCGAATCGGATGACGCCGGGGTGGTGAGAGAAGACGAGGTCGGTCGCGGCCGACAACGCCGCCGAGCCGAAGCCTCGACCTCGGGCGCCGTCGGCGAGCCGCAGATCGACCATCGCGGTGGCGTCCTGCAGATCCTCCAACCGGATCACCCCGACGCGGCCGTCGGTCTCGTCATCGATCCAATAGGTGTCGACATCGTCTCCACCCCACGAGCCGCCGCGAAGGGCGTCCTCGATCTGCGCGACCGTCGACTGCGCGCGCACATGGAACGGGAAGACGTTCGAGGTGAGGAACGCCGTCAGCGCGGCGCGGTCATCCGCACTCGAGAGGTCGACGCGCGTCAGAGAAATGCCCACGTGCCCACCGTAGACACGAACGCCCCGCGGAGGCGGATCGAGGCGCGGGTACCCTGGGAAGCCGTCCTCGCCCGCGATCTTCGGCGGGTTCGGTTCCCCGCCTTCGCCCCCATCCCAGGAGCACTCCATCGCCGCCTCGCCCTCTCCGACACAGATCCGCGCCCTCCGCACCGCATCCCTCACCACTGCCGGTGTCGGCGCCGCGATCACCATGGGGGCGCTGGGACCGTGGTTCACCCCCGTCATCCTCCTCGTCGCGACGGCGGGAGCTCTGCTGGTCATCTGGCGCACCGGCGCGGGTGTCATCGGCGCGCGGGCGATCGGGCCGGTACTCGCGGTGGTCGTCGTGCTGACGGTCGCGGCGTTGCTCGGGCTCATCGGCGTCCTGCCCTACGCGTGGGTGTGGGCCGCTCTCGGCGCGTACGCGGTGGCATGGGGCGAGTACCTCGTGTCGCAGACCATCGCCCGCTCGCGCGGGCTGACGGGCTACCGGTGATCCCGGTCCCGTTTCGTCTCGTCGCTGCGGTGGCGCGCGCTCACGAGCGCGGCTGGCAGGGGATCCGTATCAACACGAACCTCTACCCGACGGGGCACTGGCGGTGCCGCGTGTTCGTTCCCGAACCGAGCGAGACGCACGACAGTCCTCTCGAGCGGGAGAGCAATGTCGTGCTGAGGTACTCCAGCGCGGGCGGAGAGGACGTCTTCCAGGACGGACGCACCGACTGGACGACCGAGACCCTGGCCGACCGCTTCATCGAGCTCGCGCGGCCCCACGCCGCGGCATCCGAACCGGACCCGGGGTACGCGACCTGGCTCGCCGAGCTGCGCCGTCGAACCGCAGGCGGAGCGTTCTGGATGGTCGAGGACGCGATGAGCCGCCAAGCCCTGTGGCGCGAGCGGGGACTCGTCTGCCTCTGGTATGCCGACGCTCAGGCGGAGCAGGCGGATGCCACGGGCGCCGTCGATCAGAACGGGTGGACGCTCGACGGCACGATGCGGGTGCCGCCGTCGCGCTGAGCAGCGCGGTTCGGGTCACCGCAGCTCGAGGCACATGAGCCCCGGCCGATCGTCCCACGACGGGACGACCTCGAAACCCGCAGCGCGGTACATCCGCACCGCGGGCTCACGCCAATCCCAGACCGACAGACGCACCGGTCGCACGGCTCCGGTGAGCGCAGCCGTGAGCAACGCGGTTCCGACGCCTCGCCCCCGGGCGCGCGGATCGGTCCACACGCGCGAGAGTTCTGTTCCTTCGGGCACGCTCGACGAGACGACGAGCCCGACATCTGCGCCGTCGACGGTGGCGATGAGGGCGTGCCGGCCCGCGAATGCCGCCGCCGGGTCGTCGATCTCCCGCGCGTAGCGCTCGGGAAACGCGTCGGCGGCGAGCCCGCGTTCGATCTTCTCTGCCTCCGTCTGCCGCAGGTACGCCCCGACGAGGGCGCTGACGGCCGCGCCGTCTCGCGGGAAGACGGCTTCGCGGATGGTGACGCTCACCCTCTCACCGTACGACTCGGCGCGAAACGCCGAACGGACCCGGATGCCGATCAAGTCGGCATCCGGATCCGTTCGGGGAGTCGTTCAGACCGTCGCGAGGGTCGACTGCCATCCGAGGGCGGGGGCGACGTGCTTCGCGAAGTTCTCGACGAGGCGGAGGTTGAACTCCACGCCCATCTGAGAGGGGATCGTCAGCATGAGCGTGTCGGCGCTCATCACGGCGGCATCGTTCTGCAACTGCTCCACGAGCTTGTCGGGGGTGGCCGCATACGTCTTGCCGAAGGTCGAGCGCATGCCGTCGATGACGCCGATCTGGTCGCTGCCGGCCGAGCCGCCGAAGTACATCTCATCCTCGGCGGTGACGATGGGGAAGATGCTGCGGCTGACCGAGGTGCGCGGCTCACCGTCGTGACCGGCCTCGCGCCACGCGGCGCGGAAGGCGTCGAGCTGCTGCGCCTGCAGGAGGTCGAAGGGCGTGCCGTCGGCCTCGGTGAGCAGCGTCGACGACATGAGGTTCACGCCGATCCGCCCGGCCCACTCCGCGGTGGCCGTGGTGCCGGCGCCCCACCAGATGCGCTTGCGAAGCCCCGGGGAGTGCGGCTCGATGCGCTGCAGGCCCGTGCCGCCGCCGAAGGGGCTCATCGGGTCCCGCTCGGCGAGACCCTCGCCGTCGATCGCGCGGAGGAACAGGTCGAAGTGCTCGCGGGCGATGTCGCCGCCGCGCGGGTCCTCAGACCCGGTGTAGCCGAAGGCCTCGTAGCCGCGGACGACTGTCTCGGGTGACCCGCGGCTCACGCCGAGCGCGAGGCGGTTGGCGCTGATGAGGTCGACGGATGCCGCCTCTTCGGCGAGCATGAGGGGGTTCTCGTATCGCATGTCGATGACGCCGGTGCCGACCTCGATGCGCGAGGTGCGTGCGGCGATCGCGGCGAGCAGGGGCATGGGAGCCGCCTGCTGGCGGGCGAAGTGGTGGACGCGGAACGAGACGCCGTTGACCCCGAGGTCGTCCATGCCCTGGGCGAGGTCGATCGCCTGGAGCATCGAGTCGCCGGCGGTGAGCTGGCGACCGCCGCCGAGGGGGCCGTAATGGCCGAAGGAGAGTGTGCCGAAGGAGCGCATACCGGGTGCAACGTCGTGGTCGGCGATCTATTCCCGCGCATATACCGGGAGTCGGCCCCCGCCCTCGGGAGGTGTGGAACCATTCTGGATATGGACGACGACGTGCGTGAGGAGCTGCGTCTGTTGCGCGCGCGGGCCTACGGCCCCGAGGCCGACATCGCCGACGACCCGGTCGCCGTCTCGCGTCTTCGAGACCTCGAAGAGCTCGAGCGCGAGGACCGGCTCCCCACGGCTCCGCGAACGCCGCCCGCCCCGCCGGCGGGTTCGAGCGCCGCGGCCGCGTCCGCGCAGCACGACGAGGAGGACGAGACGGACGAGGAGGAGATCCGCCGCGAGCGCCCTCCCCTCGTGCGCTCGAAGCGCCGCCTGTGGGCATGGGCGATCTCACTGGCCGTGGTCGCCGCCCTCGCGAGCGCGGCGACCGCGATGAGCGTGTCGTTCGTGCCCGTGACCGCGACGGCGAGAGCGCCCCAGGTCGACACGCTCGTGCCCGACCCGGACTCCTCGGCTCCCGCCGTGTTCGGTGAGCGCACGGGCGCGGAACGCGGCTACGAGAACTACTACGGGGTGGCCGCCTTCACCGGGCGGGCGCCCACCGACGCGACCGACAACCGCAACCCCTGTCTCTACCTGCTCGACGCCGACGAGGTGGACACCGACGACACACGCGGCTTCCGCGGCAACTTCGTCTACGGCGGCTGCGGAGCCGGGGTCTTCCCCGCCACGGTCCAGTTCGTCGTCGCCGACGGCATGCCCGACGCCTTCATCCAGCGCTTCCCGATCGGTACGAGCGTGCAGTTCGTCTTCGACGGCGAGAACGTCGGGGTCTTCAGCGATCGCGGGTGAGGCCGCGTGCGTCCCCTCGCCTGTCGCGGGCTGCGCTCGCCCCCTGAATGAGAGGGTGGGGGAGTGACCCCCCTTCTCGAGAACGTCCCCGTCGGCGCCGATCCGGATGCCGTGTACCTGGGCTTCGTCGAATGGGCGGCCTCGCGAGGGCTCACGCTCTACCCCGCGCAAGACGAAGCGGTGATCGAGATCGTGTCGGGCGCGAACGTGATCCTGTCCACCCCGACCGGCACGGGCAAGTCGCTCGTCGCGGTGGCCGCGCACGCGGCATCCCTCGCCCGGGGCGGCCGCACCTATTACACGGCGCCGATCAAGGCCCTGGTGAGCGAGAAGTTCTTCGCCCTCGTCGAGATCTTCGGCGCCGAGAACGTGGGCATGGTCACGGGGGACTCCTCGGTGAATTCCGATGCCCCGATCATCTGCTGCACGGCCGAGATCCTGGCGAACCTGGCCCTCCGACAGGGTGCCGACGCCGACGTCGACCAGGTCGTGATGGACGAGTTCCACTACTACGGCGAGGCCGACCGCGGCTGGGCATGGCAGGTGCCACTGCTGTTGCTCACGCGCGCGCAGTTCATCCTCATGTCGGCCACGCTCGGCGACGTCGAGGACATCGCCGACGACCTGACGCGCCGCACCGGCCGGAACACCGCGCGGGTGACGGGCGTCGAACGACCGGTACCTCTGCACTTCGAGTACGCCCGAACGCCCGTGCACGAGACGGTGCAGGAACTGCTCGACACCAAGCAGGCGCCGATCTACGTCGTGCACTTCTCTCAGGCCGCCGCGATGGAGCGGGCGCAGGCGCTGTCGTCCATCCGCATCATCGGACGCGAGCAGCGCGACGAGATCGCGGACGCCATCGGCGGCTTCCGCTTCACGACCGGCTTCGGCAAGACCCTCTCGCGCTACGTGCGCGCGGGCATCGGCGTGCATCACGCCGGCATGCTGCCGCGGTACCGGCGGCTCGTCGAGACTCTCGCGCAGCGCGGGCTGCTGCGGGTCATCTGCGGCACCGACACCCTCGGCGTCGGCATCAACGTACCGATTCGCACCGTGCTGATGACGGCGCTCACCAAGTACGACGGCACGCGCATGCGCCAGCTGTCGGCGCGCGAGTTCCACCAGATCGCCGGCCGTGCCGGTCGCGCAGGCTATGACACCGCGGGGACGGTCGTCGTCATGGCCCCCGACCACGAGATCGAGAACGCCGCGCAGATCCTCAAGGCCGGCGACGACCTCAAGAAGCAGAAGAAGATCGTCCGCAAGAAGGCGCCGCAGGGCTTCGTCAACTGGACCGAGCAGAGCTACGACCGCCTGGTCGCGGCCGAACCCGAGCCGCTCGTCCCGCAGATGAAGCTCTCGGCCGCCATGCTCATCAACGTCATCGCGCGCGGCGGTGACGTCTTCGCGAACGTCCGCTCCCTCGTCTTCGACAACCACGAGCCTCGCGCCCGCCAGTACGAGCTCGCCCGCCGGGCCCTCGCGATCTTCCGCACCCTCGTTCAGGCGGGGGTCGTCGAGGCCGGGGCCGACGGCATCCGTCTCACCGTCGATCTGCAGCCGAACTTCGCCCTCAACCAGCCGCTGTCTCCCTTCGCGCTCGCCGCGATCGAGATGCTCGACCCCGAGGTCGAACTCGGAAGGGGCCCGGATGCCGCGCCCCCGGCGTCATCGGTCGGCACGGGCCACTACGCGCTCGACGTCGTCAGCGTCATCGAGGCGACGCTCGACGACCCGCGCCCGATCCTGTCGCAGCAGCAGTTCCGCGCCCGCGGCGAAGCGGTCGCGGCGATGAAGCGCGAGGGCATCGAGTACGACGAGCGTATGGAGCTGCTCGAGCAGATCACCTGGCCCAAGCCGCTGGACGAGCTGCTCGCACAGGCCTACGAGGTGTTCGCGTCGAGCCAGCCGTGGATCCGCGACTTCGAGCTGTCACCCAAGTCCGTCGTGCGCGACATGTTCGAGCGGGCGTGCTCGTTCGGCGAGTACGTGTCGCTGTACCAGCTCGCCCGCAGCGAAGGTCTGGTGCTGCGCTACCTCAGCGACGCGTATCGCGCGATCCGCCAGACGGTGCCGGTCGATGCGCAGACACCCGATCTGCTCGACCTCATCGCCTGGCTCGGCGAGGTGGTGCGTCAAGTCGACTCGAGCCTGGTCGACGAGTGGGAGCAGCTCATCAACCCCGCGGACGACCCGGATGCCCCGGTGGTGCCGCCCGCGCCGCCGTCGATCCTCACCAATCGTCGTGCCTTCGTCGTGCTCGTGCGCAATGAGATGTTCCGGCGTGTGCAGCTGGCGGCGCTGCAGCGCGACGACGAGCTGGTCGGGCTGGACCCCGACGTCGACTGGCCGGGGGTGCTCGACGACTACTTCGACGAGCACGACGCGATCGGCACCGGCGGGGCGGCGCGTTCGTCTTCCCTCGTGGTCATCGACGAGTCTTCGGCGGCCGAGGGCGTCTGGCGGGTCGAGCAGATCCTCGACGACCCCGCCGGAGACCACGACTGGCGCATCCGAGCCGAAGTCGACCTCGCCGCCTCCGAGGAGGAGGGCACCGCGATCGTGCGGGTGACCGAGGTGCTGCGGCTCTGATCGCTTCTCCCGAGGGCGGCCCGGGTGAAGTTCTCCACTGTTCGATAGTCATCCCCGCGGGGCGGGAGCACGGTGCTCTACAGTCATTGCATCCCACCCCGAAAGGATTGCCCGATGGAGACTCTTCCTCTGCTCTCGACGGCGGTCGGTCTGGTCGTGACGCTCTCCGTCACAATCCTGAGCGGGATGAAGTGGATGCTCGGCCGTGTCGAGCACCGGACCGATGCCCGCTTCGCGGAAATGGACGCGCACTTCGAGCGGATGGACGCGCGGTTCGACCGGATGGACGCGCGGTTCGACCGGATGAAAACCCGCACCGATGAGCGCTTCGCGGAGGTCGGAGCGTCTCTCATGGAGGTCAAGCTCGGTCTCGCCCGCCTCGAAGGCCCGCACCCGCCGTTCCTCATCGCGCGCGGCTGAGCCGTCGCGCGGACGTGAGCCGTGGCGCGGACGGAACCACCGCACGAACGACGGATGCCGAGGCCCGAAGGCCCCGGCATCCGATGTGTTCTGCGGTGATTACGACTTGCGGGCGACGCGGTTCTCGGCGCTGACCATCCACGACAGCTGCTCGAGGCGCTCGAGCACGCCGTGCAGGATGTCGGCGCTGGTCGGGTCTTCGTCATCGACGTCATCGTGCACGTCGCGGACGGTGCCGACGGTCGCGTCGAGACGCTCGGTGATGAGGTCGATCACCTCGGCCGTGTCGACCTCGCCCTGGGGAAACTCCGGCAGGGTGGTGGTCTCGGCGATGGTGTCGCTGCGTCCGTCGGGCAGAGCGTGCAGGGCACGCATGCGCTCGGCGATCTCGTCGCTGAACTCACGGGCGGCGTCGATGATCTCGTCGAGCTGCAGGTGGGTGTCGCGGAAGTTCTTGCCCACGACGTTCCAGTGGGCCTGCTTGCCCTGGATCGACAGCTCGATCAGGTCGACGAGGACGGCCTGCAGGCTGTCGGTCAGCTTCTCCGAGGCCTGGAAGCCCTTCTCGGCGTTCTGCTCGTCGGTGGTCTCCGGACCGCTGCCGCCGCGGGCCGGGCGACGACGGTTCTTGGTGGGGGCGTCCTTGGTGGTGGTGGACATGCGCGTTCCTTTCACTCACGGTCGATAGCGACGTTAGGCGGGAAGCCGGAGCGCCCGACGGGGGTTGCGAGTGCGGCGGAGGAGGGGTAATCGGACGCCTGTCCGTAGCCGCTCCCGTCCGATCCGACAACCCCGGCCTGAGCGGAGGGCGTCATTCCTAGCGTGAGAACGTGTCCACGCCTCCCTCCCCGTCCCGACCGCTGCGCGACTACGCCGCGATCGGAGACGGGCGTACCGTCGCCCTGATCGGTCTCGACGGCTCCGTCGACTGGTTGCCGCTGCCCAACATCCACTCGCGGCCGGTGTTCGCGCGCTTGGTCGACGAGGCCGCGGGCGGGTGCATCCGGTTGGCGCCCGTGGGGGAGTACGAGGTGAGTCGCCGGTACATCCCGAGGACGAATGTTCTGGAGACGACCTTCACCACCAAGACAGGTACCGCAACCCTCACGGACGCGATGGTCACCGGTATCGCGGGCCGGCTGCCCTGGGCGGAGCTCGCGCGCCGCGTCGAGGGCGTGACGGGAGAGGTCGAGTTCGCCTGGTGCGTGCAACCGGGCACGATGCTGCGTTCGGCCGCCCCCTGGACGGAGCGCATCGACGGCTTCTCGGTCATGCGCATCGGGCACGTCTCCCTCGCGGTGGTCGGCCACGAACACGGCATCCATGGTGAACCGGATGCCGGCAACGAGAGCATCGACGGCAGCTTCACGACCGCGGAGGGTTCGCGTCATCTCCTCGTGATCGCCGCGACCGAGGGGGAACCCCTGCGCATCCCCGACGCGCAGAACGTCGACCGCGGGATCGACCGCACCGCCGACGGATGGGCGATGTGGTCGGATGAGTTCTCGTACGACGGCCCCTGGGCCGACGACGTGCAGCGCAGCGCGCTCGCTCTCAAGCTCCTGCTGTTCAGTCCCACCGGTGCGATCGCGGCCGCGGCGACGACATCGCTCCCGGAGAACCCGCGCGGTGGCAAGAACTGGGACTACCGCTACGCCTGGGTGCGCGACCTCGCCTACACCGCGCACGCGTGGGTCGGCTTCGGTCTGCGCGAAGAGACCCACGCGGCGATCTCGTGGCTGCTGCGGACGATCCGCAAGAACGGGCCCGAGGTGCAGGTGATGTACACCCTCGACGGCGACGCCGAGATCGGTCTCGAAAAGCACGACGTTCCGGGGTGGAACGGCAATCAGCCCGTCGTCACCGGCAATCCCGCGCAGGGGCAGCTGCAGCTCGGCGTGTACGGCGACCTCATCGCGCTGTGCCGCACCTACGTCGAGGCGGGCAATCGGCTCGACATCCAGACCGGACGCCTGCTCGCCGATGTCGCCGACCGCACGTGCGACCTGTGGCGCCGCGAGGACTCCGGCATGTGGGAACTGCCCGAGCTGCGGCATTACACCTCGTCGAAGATGGGCTGCTGGAAGGCTCTCGACGACGCGCAGTGGTTGGCCGGCGGCGGGCACATCCCCGACAACGGCGACCGTTGGCGCGCCGAGCGCGATCGCATCCACGCGTGGGTCGACGAGCACTGCTGGTCGCAGGAGCTCGAGGCGTACACGATCGCCCCGGGCAGCCAGGACCTCGATGCATCCGTGCTGCTGCACGCTCCCACCGGCTTCGACCGGGGAGAGCGTATGTCGAAGACGCTGGATGCCATCACCGAACGACTCACGACCGAGAACCACCTCGTCTACCGGTACACCGGCATGGACCAGGAGGAACAGACCTTCGTCGCCTGCGCCTTCTGGCGGGCGACCGCTCTCGCGTGCGTCGGCCGTCATGACGAGGCCATCGAGGCGATGGACGCGCTCGTCGCCCAAGGCAACGACGTGGGCATCTACTCCGAGATGATCGCCGAAGCCGACGGGGCGTTCTGGGGCAACCTGCCGCAAGCGCTCAGCCACCTCGCCCTCATCAATGCCGCCCTCGTCATCCGCGAGCTCATCGACGACGCCGAGCTCGGCGACCGCTGAACCTCCGCCGGGGCGCCCCGTCCCGGCATCCATCCCCTCTGAAAGGACTCGCCATGAGCACGCAGTACACCTTCACCGACCCGGCGAAGCTCTACGCCGATATCGACCCGCAGTCGCAGGATCAGACAGAGCCCGGCCTCGACGCCGAGTTGACGCCCAAGGCCGCGCTCGGCGAGGACACCTACGCGGGCAGCGGACGTCTCGAGGGGCGTAAGGCCCTCATCACCGGAGCCGACTCGGGCATCGGTGCGGCCACCGCGATCGCCTTCGCCCGCGAGGGCGCCTCGGTCGCGATGTCCTACCTGCCGGAGGAGAAGGTGGATGCCGACCGCATCGCCGGGATTCTCCGCGAGGCGGGCGCGACCGTCGTGCAGATCCCGGGCGACCTGCGTGAGCGCGAGTACGCCAAGACCCTGGTCGCGGAAGCGGTCGAGGGGCTCGGCGGGCTCGACATCGTCGTCAACAACGGCGGCAAGCAGATCTTCAACGAGGACATCACCACGCTGTCGGACGAGCAATTCGACGACACCTTCAAGACCAACGTCTACGCGATGTTCTGGATCTGCAAAGAGGCGGTGCCGCACCTCCGGCCCGGCTCCACCATCATCAACACCACGTCGATCCAGGCCTACTCTCCGGCGCCGATCCTCGTCGACTACGCCTCGACCAAGGCGACCATCAACACCTTCACCAAGGCTCTCGGCCAGCAGCTCGCTCCGAAGGGCATCCGCGTGAACGCGGTGGCTCCCGGTCCGATCTGGACGCCGCTGCAGGTGACCGACGGCCAGCCCGACGAGAAGGTCGACGAGTTCGGCGAGGAGACCCCGCTCGGACGCATGGGTCAGCCGGCCGAGCTCGCGCCGGCGTACGTCTACCTCGCCTCGGCGGAGTCGAGCTACGTCATCGGCGAGACGCTGAACGTCAACGGCGGCATGCCCACGCCGTAAGCGGCACGCGAGGAGGCCGTCGTCCGGATTCGGGCGGCGGCCCCCTCGGCATCCGCGGTCTCAACGCACGGGCGGGCGATCAGCGCAGCGCTTTGCGGTAGAAGATCTCGCCGTCGGCGGTCTCCTCGGAGCGGTGGTACCCCTCGCGCTCGTACAGACGCTGGTTGGCCTCGCTGAGTGCGCCGGTGAACAGCTCGGCCTCGTTGGCTCCCGCTTTGCGGCCGCGGTCCTCGACGGCGGCGAGCAACAGCGTGCCGAGGCCTTCGCCCTGCTGGTCGGGAGCGATGGCGAGACGACCGATGAGCAGCAGCTCGCCGTCGAGACGAGCGCGAACGGCCCCCACGATGCGACGATCCGTGACGGCGACGCATCCGAGGTTCTCGACGAGCTCCGCGCGCAGCTCCTCGAGGGTCTGCGTCAGCGGGGGCATATCGGGATCGCCGTAGATGAGCGCCTCGCTCGCGAAAGCGGCGCGTTGGATGGTCAACACCTCACCCGCGTCGTCGGTGTCGATGGGGCGGATGGAGGCAGAATCGGCCATCGGGGTCCTTTCGAGGGGGAGGCTTCGCGATAACTATCATGAGCAGGAGCGCCCCGCCTTTCCGGCGGTCGACGCCCCTCTTCATGAACGAATTCTTCGACACCAGCGTCCGCACGAGCGACGTCGCCGAAACGCAAGCCTGGCTGCAAGCGCAGTACGGGCAGGTCGATGTGCAAGCGGATCGCGGCACCTTCGCGGAGCACGCGGTCGGCGACACGGCGTTCTCGATGCGCCGACTGATCTGGCAGTGCCGCGCCGAGGTGGTCTTCGAAGCGGACCGGTTCTACTTCGCGACATCGACGCCGGGATACGCATGGACCATCGGGTCCGAGACGGGGGAGTACAGCGTGGAGCCGGGCCTGGTGCAGCCGGGCCACGAACTGATCGGTCGCCCGGACGACACCGACCTGCGCCTGATCGCCTTCGATACCGGCTGGCTGACCGAGACGGCGCGGGCGATCTACGGCGACGACGAACTCGCCGTGCGCTTCGCCGGCACGGCTCCCGTGTCGCGCCGCCTTCGTGACCACTGGCTCGCGACGGTGCGCTGGTCGCTCACGCAGGTACCTCTGCTGAACGAGCCGCTGGTGCGCGCCCACGTGCGCCGCACTCTGGCGACCGCGACCCTCGAAGCCTTCCCTCTCGTCGGCGACCCCCGCGAGCGCCGGGCCTCGGCGATCGAGCAGGCGTCGATCTATACCTCGGCGACGTCGTGGATCGACGACCACGCCTCGCTGCCGGTCACCATCGACGACGTCGCCCGCGCCGTGGGGACCTCGGTCGCGGGCCTGCGTCGGGCGTTCGTCGCGAACGCCCAGCTCAGCGCGACGCCCGAGGACTACCTCTCCGCCGCCCGGCTGAGCGCGGCGCACACCGATCTGGTCGATGCCGATCCCACCCGCGTAAGCGTCGGCGAGATCGCCGCCCGATGGGGATTCACCGATGCCGCGGCCTTCGTCGACGCCTATCACCGCGCGTACCGGGCCGACCCGCGTCGCACGCTCGAACGCTGACGTCTCAGCGATCGCGGTCGGTGTACTCGCCGGGGTCGTCGACGTTCTCGCGCGTCTCGCGGCCGCTGGGCCGCTCGACGTCGGTGTAGGCGCCGGCCTCGTCGGAGCGGGGCCGCGATTCGCTCCCGTCGGCGTTCTCGCGGTCGACGTACTCACCGGCGAGGTCGGAGCTCCCGCGGTCGGCGGTGCCGTCGGGCAACTGCACGTCGGTGTACTCGCCCTCCGTGGGCCCGGTGCCGTGTCCTGAGTCGTGTCCGTTGACGTCGCGCTCGGCCATTGCCGCCTCCTGGGTTGGTTGGTGTCCCCGACGTTAGACCCCGGATGCCGAGCCCGTAGCGGTCTTGACACGCGCAGTGACGCGGGCCGCTCGCCCTGTCAAGGCCGGGGAGCGGGGCCAGATCTCGGAGCAGAGTGGGGCCATGCCAGCTCTCGCCATCATCCTCGTCATCGTGGGCCTCGTGCTCCTGTTCCTCGGCATCTTCGTCGAGGCCGTGAAGTTCCTGCTGTGGATCGGTGTGATCATCCTCATCATCGGGATCATCGCCGCGCTCATGCGTTTCATCCGCCGTCAGGTCTGACCTCCGGTCCCACCTCGCGGGATCGTTCGACGCCGCCCCCGTCCGACACCTCCGTCGGTGCGGGGGCGGCATGCGTTCCGGCAGTCAGCGTGAGAAGAGGTCGCGCGCCCGAGCGGGGCGCACCGTCACGACGGCGTCGAGAGCCGGGCCGATCTGCGGGTACCGGAACGAGAACCCCGCCTCCGTCAGAACCCGGGGCACCGCCCACCTGCTCTTGAGCACGAGCTCGGGCTCGTTGCGCAGCACCGCCATCGCCGGGTCGAGCATCCACCGGAAAGCCGGCAGCCCGAAGGGAGCGCGGGCGACGCGGCGCAGCTCGCGCATGAGCGTGCGGTTGTTGGTGACGCCGGGAGCCGAGAGGTTGACCGGCCCGGCGATCTCGTCGTGGTCGCGGATGAAGCGGACGGATGCCACCACATCGTCGATGTGGATCCAGCTGAAGCGCTGTCGCCCCGACGTCCTGCTCCAGCTCGAGCGCACGGGGCCCGTGGGACGGGGGCCGATTCCGCGGTAGCGACGGTGCGGGAACCACCAGCTGTCGATCTGGGGGCCGCCGAGACCGAGTCGCGCGAGGGCCAGGAGGATGCGGGTCGCCGGCCCGTCGCCGAACACGATCGCCATGCGCAGGGCGACGCGGCGCGTGGAGGGGAGGTCCCCCTCGAACAAGGCGCGTTCCCAGTTGGTCGCCACGTCGACCGAGAAGCCCTCGCCCGTGACGCCGTCCATCTCGTCGTTGCCCCGCTCGGTCTCGTGCCGATAGAGGGTCGCTGTCGACGCGTTCATCCAGACCAGGGGAGGGTGCTCCGCGGTCGCGACGGCGTCGCGGAGCGCGCGGGTGGTGTCGACTCTGGAGCGCAGGATCTCGTCGCGATTCGCGTCGGTGTACCGGCACGACACGATCTTGCCCGCGAGGTTGATCAGCACGTCGGCTCCATCGACCCGCTGCGCGATCGCGTCCGCGTCCGTCCACACGGCGTCTCCGGTCCGTCCCACCGTCGCCACCTCGAAGCCGTCCGCGCGAAAGGCGTCGACGAGCGCGTGGCCGATGAAACCGCTCGCGCCGGCGATCACGACACGGGGTGGGGTCACGGCATCCTCCTGG
Organism: Microbacterium sp. SORGH_AS_0421; assembly: GCF_030818635.1. Taxonomy (NCBI): domain Bacteria; kingdom Bacillati; phylum Actinomycetota; class Actinomycetes; order Micrococcales; family Microbacteriaceae; genus Microbacterium; species Microbacterium sp. SORGH_AS_0421. The sequence goes on along the minus strand of NZ_JAUTAO010000001.1, from coordinate 244,739 downwards.
CCTGGGTGGGTTTCAGCCTAGGGGCGGGCCTCGTCGCGGCGGGTCTGGTGATGGGCAACGCGACCGCGAGGTATCTCGCCGTCGTCGGCTCGTCGTCGCCCTGACCACCGGGGCGTATCTCCTCTCCGGCCGAGGACACCCGTCCGGCTCGGGCGCCCGCGCCTGACACAATGAGTTCCATGCGACGACAGGCCCGGGCGACGCGCGTAGCGCGCGGCACCGCCGCGGCATCCGTCGCCACCTTCGTCGCTCTGCTCTCGCACGTCAGCGGCGGAGGAGAGATTCCCGGCCTGTTCGGTGTCGCCGTGCCGCTGGCTCTGTCGTTCGTCGTGTGCACGGTGTTGGCCGGGCGCCGCCTGTCGACCTGGCGCCTCGCGGTGGCCGTTGCGGTGAGCCAAGTGCTGTTCCACACGCTGTTCGTGCTCGGCAGCTACGACCTGGCCGCCGTGGCGCACGTCCACGGCTCCGCTCTACCGGTGCTCACGGGCACCGCGCTCCCGGCGGTGAGCCCGGATGCCGCGATGTGGCTCGGCCACGCTGCCGCTGCTGTCGCCACCACCGTGGCCCTGCACCGGGGCGAGCGGACGCTCGCAGCCCTGCGCGTCCTCGCGGAGCGCAGCGTCGTCTGGCTCCGCGCGCGGGTGCGCGTCGTGCTGACCCTTCCTGCGGCACCGTCCGTGCGGCGAACCGTGCCCGCCGTCGTCGTCGCGGTGCGTCCGCACTCGGCCCTCGTGGTCTCGTCCGCGCACCGGCGCGGGCCTCCTCTCGCGGCATCCTGAGTCTCGCTCCGCCCGCCTCTCGCGGCGGTGGAGCGATCGACCGCTGTGCCGTGCACCTCGCCGGATCAGCGCGATCGTCGACGTGTCTTCGGGCGCGTCCCACCCTTCCGGCCCACGCCGTCGCCCCTGAGGAGGGGCCGCCGTGGGCGACGGCGTCCGCACTGCGCGGCGTCCTGTCGCGAGCGCATCCTGCGCTTGGAAAGAGACCTCGATGTTTCCTGCTCGTCCCCTCACGCCGATCCCGGCCCCGCCGTCGATCGGAGCCCGCGCGTGACCGCCGTGGGCGCTGACCCGAAAGCCACACCGTCCGCTCCCTCTGCCGCAGCGGGGGCGTCCTCTCGCGGGTGGTTCACCGCGCTGCTGCGGCGCCTGCACTTCTTCGCGGGCCTGCTGGTGGGGCCGTTCATTTTCGTCGCGGCGGTGAGCGGCGCGCTGTATGCGATCACCCCGACCCTCGAGAGCACCCTGTACGCGCACGAGCTCACCGCGGCCACGACGTCGCCGGCGGTACCGCTCGCCGAACAGGTGTCGGCCGCGGAGCAGTACGTCGGCGGCGGGGCGACTCCCGTCGCCGTGCGTCCAGCACCCCAGGCGGGGGCGACCACGCGCGTGATGTTCGCCGACGACACCTTGCCCGAGAGCACGACGAGGGCGATCTTCGTCGACCCCGCCACCACCGAGATCCGCGGCGACCTGCCGGCCTACGGCACGAGCGGTGCGCTGCCGTTGCGGCACTGGATCAGCGACCTGCACCGCTCGCTGCACCTCGGAGACGTCGGCCGCTGGTACAGCGAGCTCGCGGCATCCTGGCTCGGGATCGTGGCGCTGGCGGGACTGGGACTCTGGATCGGACGGTTCGTGCGCAGCCGCAGGGGGCGCCGCGATCTGCTGCGACCGAACCGACGGCACACGGGCTACCGGCGTCTGTCGGGCTGGCATTCGGCCGTGGGCATCTGGGTCGTGGTCGGGGCGCTGTTCCTGTCGGCCACGGGCATCACGTGGTCGACGTTCGCGGGCGCGAACGTGGCCGAGCTTCGCACCCTCGTGGGTGGGGGAACTCCCGCCCTCACCACCACCCTCGACGGGGCGGCCGCGGCCGGAGGCGAGCACGCGCACCACGGCGGCGGGCATTCGTCGGGTGCGCCGTCCGCGGATCCTGCGACCTTCGACGCGGTGTGGGCCGTGGCCCGAGACGCGAACGTGAACTCTGGCGACCTCGAGATCCGCCCTCCCGCGTCCGCGGGCACGGCCTGGGTCGTGCAGGAGATCCACCGGAGTTTCCCGACCGAGGTGGATGCCGTGGCCATCGACGCATCGACCCTGCGGGTGACCGACCGGGTCGACTTCGCCGATTACCCGCTGCTGGCCAAGCTCTCGCGCTGGGGCGTCGACCTGCACATGGGAACCATGTTTGGCCTGGCGAACCAGCTCGTGCTGTTCGCTCTCGCGATCGGCATCGCCGCTCTCGTGGTGCTGGGGTACGCGATGTGGTGGAAGCGTCGTCCGACGGGAGGAGCCACGGGCGCCCCCGCCCGCGGCGTGCTGCGCCTGGCACCGTGGTGGGGGACCGGGGCGGTGCTGGTCGCGTCGGTGGCGATCGGGTTGGTGCTGCCGCTGGTCGGGTACACGCTCGCGGTGTTCGTGCTGGTCGACGTGGTGATGGGGTGGCGTGCGCGGCGCACCCCGAGATCCCTCTCGAGAGGGAGGTAACGGCGAGGCGGCGTGCGTAGCGTGGGATTCTCCCCCCCCCGGAAGGAACCCCGTGACTCTCGCCCGCCGCCTCGCCGCCGTCCTCTCCGCCGCCGCCGTCGCGGCCCTCACCGCTTGCGCCAGCGCGGCACCGGATACGCCCGCGAGCCCGGCGGCATCCGTCGACGTTCCGAACACCCCCGTCGGGGAGCGCGTGACGTGGATCATCGACAAGCTCGAGGCCGAGGCCGACACCACCCCCGGCGAGTGGGCCCGCGTCCTGCACGAGAGCTTCCTCGCGCAGGTTCCGGCGGAGCAGGTCGCCGAGCTCGTCAACCGTCAGTTGCGACCGGCCGCCCCGTTCACCGTCACGGCCTACCAGGGCACCGAGACCCAGGCGGTTGCGACCCTCGCGGGCGCCCTCGGCGACCCGTTCGATCTCTCGCTCACGATCGACGGCGCGAGTCGCATCACCGGGATGGTCTTCGGCCCCGTGGCGAAGCCGTGGACCCCGTCGACCTCTCTCGACGAGGTCGAGCAGCGCCTCGCCGACCTCCCGGGCGAGGTCAGCGCCCTCGTGCTTCGCGGTGACGAGGAGGCGCTCGCCGTCGATGCGAACCGGTTGGCCCCTCTCGCCTCGGCCTTCAAGCTGTACGTGCTTCTGGCGGTGGCGGATGCCGTGGCCTCCGGCGACCTGTCGTGGGACGAGAAGCTCGTCCTCCGTGACACCGACCGGAGCCTCCCCTCCGGCGAGCTGCAGACCCAGCGCCCACCGGGACCGAGGTGTCGGTGCGGGACGCAGCCTCCGCGATGATTCGCATCAGCGACAACACCGCGACCGATCTGCTGATCACGCGGCTCGGGCGCGAGCGCGTGGAGGCGGCGGTGGTGCGGTCGGGTCACAGCGACCCGTCCGTGCTCTCGCCCTTCCTCTCGACCAAGGAACTGTTCACCCTCGGCTGGGGTGACGCCTCGCTGCGGACCGAGTGGGCCGCCGCCGACGACGCGGGAAAACGCGCCGTACTCGACCGCATCGACGCGGCGCCCCTCGCCGTGGAGGTCGCCGACGTCACCACCCCCGTGTGGCAGGACGGATTCGACTGGTTCGCCAGTGCGAACGACATCGCCGCCGTCCACCGCGCGCTGCAGCAGACGCAGGATGCCGAGGTGCTCGGCATCCTGAGCGAGAACCCCGGGCAGGGGCTCGATCTCGGAACGTGGCCGTACGCCGCCTTCAAGGGCGGGTCGAGCCTCGGTGTGCTGACGGGCAGCTGGTTCGCGCGCGACGGCGATCGGGAGGCGACCGTGGTGTGGCTCCTGTCGGACGACGACGCTCAGGCGGTCACGGGGGCGATGAGCGACTTCTTCCACCTGGCTCAGGACGCCCTGCGCCTCGCCCACTGAGACGACCGATCCGCGCACCCCGCGCGAGAGGCACGGGGTGCGCGGATCGTCGAGGCGCGCGTCAGGCGTCGTCGGGGTGGGGCAGGCTCTGCGCGATCTTGCTCGACGCGGCCGAGTCGCGTCCGACGCCCGGCTGGAATCTCGCGATGGGGTCGTCGCCGTCGACATGCGGCTCGCCGCCGTCCTTCGACCGCGGCGGGGAGGCGGGAGTGCGGATCGCCCCGTCTTGCGTGTCGTCGTGCGGCTGAGGCTCGGGGCGGCCGGTGTCCTCGGTGTGGCGCGAGGTGGATCCACCCTCGCGACGGGCCTCGTCGGTTCCGCGCTCGGTCATGCCGTCGGCGGCACGCGTGCCGACGCCGGGAAGGTCGTTCTGGCTCGAGATGCCCTGGAGGCGCGCCTCGTCGTCGGGATCGATGCGGGCCGTGCCCACGGCGCCGGAGTCCGCACCGGCGGCACCCGCGGGGACATCGGCGGCGAGGCCGTCGGATTCGGGGACGAGGTTCTCTTCGTCGGCTCCGGGGAGTCGGTCGGCGGCGATGTCCATGGTGTTCCTTCCGTGGGTGTTCCGCCACGCTAGGCGCGCCGCGGTCGCGGCCGGACGGGGTTGACGCGGCCCGCGATGCCAGGGGGCTGGCTAGGCTCGGATCACGCGTCGAAAGGAAACCGCAATGCAGCAGCGCCCTCTCTCCCGAACCGGCCGTCAGGTCTCGGCCATCGGTCTCGGTACCTGGCAACTCGGCGCCGACTGGGGCGATGTCAGCGAAGACGACGCGCGCGCCGTCCTGGCGGCCTCGGCAGAGGCCGGAGTCACCCTCTTCGACACCGCCGACGTCTACGGAGACGGTCGATCCGAGCAGATCATCGGTGCGTTCTTGAAGGACCGGGGGTCCGACGACATCACCGTGGCGACCAAGATGGGCCGCCGCGAAGACCAGGTTCCCGAGAACTACGTCATGAAGAACTTCCGCGGCTGGCTCGACCGCTCGCGGCGTCTGCTCGACACCGAGACGCTCGACCTCGTCCAGCTGCACTGCCCGCCGTCGGCCGTCATCGACGACGAGGCCACGTGGGACGCTCTCGACCAGCTCGTGTCGGAGGGCGTGATCGCCGCCTACGGCGCCTCGGTCGAGACGATGGACCAGGCCCTGTCGGCGCTGAAGCGATCGAACCTCACCAACCTGCAGATCATCTTCAATCCGTTCCGCCTCAAGCCGCTCGACGAGGTGCTGCCGCTCGCGGCCGAGAAGAACGTCGCGGTGTTCGCGCGTGTGCCGCTGGCCAGCGGCTTGCTGTCGGGCAGATACACGCGCAACACCACGTTCGAGGAGAACGACCACCGTTCGTACAACCGCAACGGCGAGGCCTTCGACAAGGGCGAGACGTTCTCGGGCGTTCCCTTCGACGAGGGCGTCGCCGCGGCCGACGAACTGAAGGCATCGCTCCCCGAGGGCGTGACGCTGCCGGCCGCGACTCTCGCGTGGATCGCCTCGCGCGAGGGCGTCACCTCGGTGATCCCGGGAGCGCGCTCGGTCGAACAGGCGACGGCCAACGCCCAGGCAGCCGAGCTGCTCGAGGGCGGTTTCGACCTCGGTGCCTTCGACACCCTGGTTCGCGACGTCTACGACCGTCGTCTGCGGGCGGAGATCCACCCGCAGTGGTGACGCGCACATGACAGAAGCCGGGCCCGTCCCTCGCGGACGGACCCGGCTTCTGTCGTCGGAGGACGTCAGCTGACGTCGCCGCGCCACGCTCCGGACTCGGCGCCGCGCGACTCGATGTACTTCTTGAAGTTCTCGAGGTCCTTCTTGACCGAGTGGTCGTCGGCGCCGAAGGCGGCCCCGAGCTTCTCGAGGACACCGGCGGGCGCCCAGTCGATCTGGACCGTGACGCGCGTCTCGTCGTCAGAAAGACGGTGGAAGGTCACGACACCGGCGTGGTTCTCGTCGCCCCCCACGCTGTTCCACGCGACGCGCTCGTCGGGGTGCTGCTCGGTGATCTCGGCGTCGAATTCGCGCTCGGCACCGGCGATCTTGACCTTCCAGTGCGTGAGGGTGTCGCTCTTCTGCGTGATGGACTCCACGAAGCTCATGAAGTGCGGGAACTCCTCGAACTGCGTCCACTGGTTGTACGCGACGCGGACGGGAACGTTGACGTCGATGGTTTCGATGACCTGTGCCATGGTGTCCTCTTTTCGTGTGGTTTCCGGGGCTTCCCCCAGCTTCGACCGATGCCGTCGACCCGCCCCCGGGGTTGAGGGATGAGCCTTCGTGCCCTATACGCGTGGGCGAGAGGTCGTCGCGTCATCCGCCCGCTCTTCCGGCTCGCGGATCCCGACGGGGAGAGCTCGCGCCCGCATCATCCCCGTCCGCGCAAGATCAGGTGCCAGTACACCCACGGCAGGATCCGGCGGTCGGCGATCCACGACATGCGGCGCTCGCGATACAGCGAGCGCCAGAACGGCACTGTCGGCTGCAGCCGGCCCATCCGGTCGAACTCGGCGAACACGACCGTGCCGCGCGAGACGGTGAACGGAACGACGCTGTAGCCGTTGTATTTCGCGGACGGCGTCCGCCCGGCCAGCGCGGCCTTCATGTTCTTCACCAGCGCTTTCGCTTGCGGACGAATCGCCCCTCCCGACCGTCGCGTCGCGACGGTGGCGGCATCTCCCACGGCCCAGATCTCCGGGTGGCGGGTGTGCTGGAAGGTCTCGGGATCGACGTCGACGAAGCCGTACGGATCATCGGATGCCGAGAGTCCGCTGCCGGCGATCCACTCCGGCGCCCGCTGCGGGGGGACGGCGTGCAGCACGTCGTAGGCCAACGTCTCCTCGGCGTCGCCGCGACCGATCACGAGCGTGCGGGAGTCGGCATCCACCCGTCGGACGTCCCGGCTGTAATGCACCTCGATGCCGTACTCGTCGAGCTTGCGGCGCAGTTCGGCGTCGATGGCGGGAATGCCGAAGGGCACGGGGTCCGGGCACACGAACACGACGCGGAGGTCCTCGCGCACCCCGATCGCCCGCCACCAGTCGCACGCGAGGTACATCGGCTTCTGGGCCGCGGCTCCGCACGAGGCGGGCTCCGGCGGCTGGGTGAAGACGACCGTGCCCGAGCGGAGATCGCGCAGCACCGGTGACGCCTTCGCGGCGAGTTCGAAGTCGTAGTTCGAGATGCCGGTGGGGGCGGCCATCGCCTCGGGGAGACCGGGGATCTGTTCCCACGCCATGCGCATTCCGGCGCAGACCACGAGCTGGTCGTAATCGATGCGCCCGCCCGAGACGAGATGCACGCGTCGGGCATCGGCATCCACCGTGAAGGCTTCGTCGCGCAGCCACCGCACCCCCGGAGGGATCACCTCGGCCTGCGTCCGAGCGGCCTCGGACGCCCGAGCGACGCCACCCGCGATGTGCGACTGGAGGGGGGCGAAGACGTGGGTCGTGCGCGGTTCGATCACGGTGATGTCGCCGAGGCGTGCCCGGTGCAGGCGCCCGGCGACGGACAGGCCGGCGTTTCCGCCGCCGATCACGACGATGCGCGGGGATTCGGTCATGGGGGATCCTCTCGTCTCCCTCACGGTGCGGCCTCGCGCGTCCCCCGGCCAGCGCCTTGACACCGCCGCGTGCGCGGTCGACTCGTCGGGCGTGCGGTTCGACCCCGGTGGTCGCGGCGCCGACGAGGGACTCCGTCCCCGGTGGCCGTACGAAGGCGGGGGCGTGCGTGTCAAGGGGCGGGGCTCGAGGCGAGGAGCCCCGTTGGATGAGGGGACCGCCGATGTCGGCGGTGACGTGCGCCCCACGAAAGGACCCCCATGAGCGACGCTTCGATCGACCCGACCCCCGACGCCACGACCCCGGCCGCCGAGCGCGGGCATCGCGGGCGTGCAGCCCCTCCGCGACGGCGACACCTCCATCGAGCCCGACCCCGCGCTCGACCCCGCCCAGGCGGAGTGGGACGCGACGACCGCGCTCGACGAGGGTGCGGACCCCGCCGACATCAACCCGGCCACCGCGACGGGCGCCGACCCGGCCGAGATCCCGGCCGACGACAGCGATATCCCGCTCGAGGACATTCACCCCGACTCGACCGGCACCGACTCGCAGGGGGAGGATCCCGGCGTCGTCGAGCTCGGCGAAGAGGGCCAGGGCGACCTCGCCCCCGAAGACCTCTGACACGCCTTCGATGCCCCGGGCCCGTTCGCGGCGTCCGGGGCATCGTGCTGCGGGGGCGCCGGGTCGTGAGCGCGGTAGCGTCGGAGGGTGACGGATGCCGCGGCAGGGCCGCCCCTCGTGCGCGCGTTCTGGGGCGCCACCCACCCGGGCCCGACCCTCGTGGTCACCCTCCTCTCGCTCGCCCTCGGCGTCGCGGCGGGCGTCGAGCCGTGGCGCCTGGTCGTGCTGGTCGTCGCCGTCTTCGCCGGTCAGGTCTCGGTCGGGCTCTCGAACGACGCGATCGACGGCGCGCGCGACGCGGCTGTCGGTCGTACCGACAAGCCCATCGCCGGGGGAGCGATCACCCCGGAGCGCGCGCTCGCGGTGGCTGTGGCATCCGCGGTCCTCGCCGTCGCGCTGTCGCTCCCGCTCGGACCGGCTCTGGTCGCCGCCCACGCCCTGGCGCTCGCCTCCGCCTGGGCGTACAACGCGGGCCTCAAATCGACGCCGTTCTCGATCGTGCCGTTCGTGCTGAGCTTCGGGCTGTTCCCCTCGTTCGCGACGCTGTCGCTCTCGCCGCCCGCGCTCGCCGCGTGGTGGGCGTCTCTCGCGGGGGCGGCCCTGGGAGCGGCCGTCCACCTCACGAACGTCGTGCGGGACCTCGACGACGACAGGCGCACGGGAGTCCGGGGCCTGCCGCATCGTCTGGGCGCCCGGGCGTCCGTGGCGATCGCGGCGCTGGGGATCGTGGCCGGAGCGGTCGCCGTCTTGGTCGGAACGGATGCCACGGTCACCGGCGTGGTCTTCTTCGCCGCGGTCACGGCGGTTGCCGTCGGCGTCGTCGTGCTCGTGTACGTGAGATCGCCCGGGCGGGCGGTGTTCCAGCTGACGATGCTGGCGGCGCTGCTGCTGGCGGCTCAGCTCGTCGTCTCGTGACGATCTCGTCCGTGCGGGCGTGCTTCCGACACGGGGCCGCACCGACCCCACGGCGGCGGCCGCACGACGTGCTGAGCTAGGCGGTCGCGGCCCGATCGAATCGCATCGCGTAGGCGCGCGCGAAAGCGGCGCCGCCCGGTCCCCGCAGGACCGTGCGCAGCGTCGCGGCCTTCGCCGCGTGGGCTGCGGGCCCCCGTGCCCGCCCGAGGAAGGTGTTCAGCGCCGCGAGTCGGGCGGCGTGCCGGGCCGAGGCGAGACGGTCGCGTTCCCACCGACCCAGGTCGTCCGCTGATCCCGTCCGCAGCCATCGCGACAGCAGGGGCGAGAGGGTCAGCGCGTCCAGCAGCCCGAGGTTCATCCCCTGGCCTCCGATGGGGCTGACCTCGTGGGCGGCGTCACCGACGACGAACACCCGTCCGCGCCGCAGAGCGGGGGCCACGGCGCGGCGGACGCGGAACATCGTGGCTTGCGGGATGTCGACATGGAGACCGGCGCGCTCGGCGACGGCGCGGCACAGGAAGGCCGCGGCATCCGGGATGTCCTCCGTTCCGGCCCAGGCCACGAGGCGGCGCCGACCGCTCGGGAGGGGGAAGGACTCGAGCACGCCGGCGCGTTCGAGGTGCACGCGGGCGACGGGCCCGCCCGGGGCGACGACGTCCGCCATCGCGTAGCGGTCGGGGTACTCGTGCGTGCGGACGGCGCCGGGGCGGTAGACGAGCTCACGGCCCGCCCAGCCGGAGGCGACCACGACCACCCGGGCCCGGACCTCTTCGTCGCCGCGCTGCCCGGTCGTCTGCACACGCACCGACGGGCCGTCATCGGAGACCGCCGTCACGGTGATCCCGCGCCGGACGGGAGGCGCGAGCCGGGTGAGGATCTCGGTGGTGTCGACCTGCGGGAGGGCGGCGACGTACGGGTGACGGGCGCGGATCCGGTCGAAGCGGATCTCGGCCAGCACCGTGCCGTCGGCGCGCGCCTCGCCGCGTGCGATGCGGACGGCGCGCGAGAGAAGCTCGTCGGTCGCGCCCGAAGACTCGAGGTGGGCCAGAACGGGGGAATGGATGCCGATGGCGCGGGTGCCGCCGCCGATCGCCGTCCGCCGCTCGACGACGTCGACGTCGACGCCGCGGACGCGGAGGTCCGCGGCGAGGGCGAGACCGACGGGGCCCGCTCCGACGACGAGGACCTCACGCACGGGAGGCCTCCCCGCGGGCGACGGCGAGGACGCGGAAGGGCGCGGGTGTCTCCACGCGCCACGGTGCTCCGAGCGCTGCGGCGAGCTCGGGAGCCCGGTAGCTGCGACGGATCGAGCGGAGGCCGTCGACGCGAAGGAACGTGCCCGCCGACAGCGGTGCGATACCGACCGCGTACAGTCCGTAGGCCAGTCGTCCGCGTGCGATGTCGGCGTGCAGGACGCTGCCCCTCGACAGGGCGAGGGAGTCGTCGGTGAAGCCTCGGAGTGCCGCAGCGTCCAGGTGGTGCAGAACGTGGTTCGACACGACGATGTCGAAGCTCTCCCCGGCCGCGAGCAGGGCCCGCGAGTCCTGTGCGACGAACCGCACCCCCGGCCGGGCGCGATCGCGGGCGGCGGCGATCGCGCGCGGGTCGGGGTCGGCGCCGACGCACTCGAGCTCGAAGCCGTCACGCGCGGCCAGACCCGCCAACCTCACCAGGACGTCCCCTCCGCCGCACCCCAGGTCGAGCACGCGCGCGGGGCGGCCGAGGGCGAGCAGCTCGGGCCGCACGCGGGATCGGTAGACGTGCCCCCAGGCCGAGACCACGCGGTTCACGAGATCGAAGCGACGGTAGGTCGCAGCCAGCGCCTGCGGGTCGCAGTCGGGGTCGTCCATGAGCTCGGTCAGCGCGGTGTCGCGCCGCGCCAAGCCGGTCACGTGGCCGGACGGCGCAGCGTCAGACGCGCCGCCTCCACCGTGAGGCCGGGGCCGAAGGCGAGGGCGGCCACGCGGTCTCCGTCGCCGCGAGAGACGTCGGCGAGCAGGTCGCGGAGGATGAACAGCAGCGTGGCGCTCGACATGTTTCCGTGCTGGCGCAGCACCTCTCGCGAGGGGGCGAGGGCCGCAGCATCGAGGGAGAGCGCACTCTCGACGCGGTCGAGGATGCTCCGCCCTCCGGGGTGCACCGCCCACGCGTCGATGTCGTCGAGGTCGCCGATCACGTCCGCGGCGATCGCGGAGATCTCGCGACCGATGATGCGGGGCACCTCGGGGGTGAGGGTCATCTCGAACCCGGAGTCGCCCACCGTCCAGGCCATGTCTTTCTCGCCCTGGTCTATGAGGTGCGTGGCGAAGCCCTCGAGGTCGAGGCCCTCGTGGTCGGAATCTGCGGATGCCACGACCGCCGCTCCCGCTCCGTCGGCGAACACCGAGGCTGCGACGATCTGGTCGGGGTGGGACGAGGTCTGCCAATGCAGGGAACACAGCTCGGTGCACGCGACGAGCACGACCGCGGCGGGGTCGTCGCCGACGATGCGTGCGGCCAGCCGCAGGGCAGGGATGGCCGCCGCGCACCCGATGAAGCCGAGGTGGTAGCGCTCGACCGCGGGAGAGAGCCCGAGATCGCGCACCAGGTGGTAGTCGGGGCCGGGTGCGAACATGCCGGTGCACGAGACGGTCACGACGTGGGAGATGGCATCCGCGGTCCGTCCGGAACCTGCGATGGCGGCGCGAGAGGCCTCGGCGAACAGCGGTGGAGCGGTACGACGGTACTCGTCGTTGCGCGCGCCGGTCGGGGGCATGAGGAGCGTGTCGCCGTCGCGGACCTCGAGTGCGTCGCCCTGTCCGCCCGCGAGTTGGGGGAGGACCACGTGCCGGGTGTCGATGGCCGCGGCATCGAAGGCGGCCCCCACGAGCCGCTGGGCCTTGCGGTCGAAACCGGGCTGTGCGGCGAACAGGTCACGCAGGGTCGACTGGTCGACACGAGTGTCGGGCAGGGCCGTGCCGATCGAGAGGATACGGGCGGTCATGCCTCACTGTAGACACGGCGCCGCCGCCCTTCGTCGGGGATGGCGCCGTGTCGGCACGCCGTCTATGGTGCGCCGGGCTCAGGCCGCCAGCATGCGTGACACGAGCAGGTCCTCGACCGTCGCTCGGTAGTCGGCGATCATGCGGCCCCGGTCCATGCGGGTCCGGGCCGCGAGGGCGGCTGCGCGCAGCGCCGGGCCGAGGGCGAGGGCGTCTCCCCAGGCCTGGACGATCGCGTCGACGTCGCGCGCCGTCACCAGGCCGAACCCCTCGACGAGGCGCGCGGCGTCTCCGACGTCGGTGGTCACCGGAACGGCTCCGGATGCCGCTCCCTCGACGAGGCAGAGGGGAGAGGCCTCGCCGAAGGCGCTCGTCAAAGCGACGACGTCCGCGATGCGGTACAGCTCGGGCATGTCCTCGCGAAGGCCCAGGGCGTGCAGGGGCACGCCGCCGTCGACGCCGCTGTCGGCGAGGAGCGAGACGAAGGCCGGGTTGGTGCGGGTCATGCCCGATCCGCACACGACGTACTGCGTCCCGGGCGCCGTGCGCGCGTGCGCCGCGACGGCCCGGAGGAACAGTCCGGGGTCCTTCATCGCATCGAAGCGCGCGGCCAGCAGCACCACGGGGGCGGAGTCCGGGATGCCGAGCCCCGCGCGGATCCGTCGCCGCTCGGCGCGCGTGCCGGGGCGGAAGCGGCGGGTGTCGATGCCGTTGTCGATGACCCAGGCCTCACCGGCCGAGACGCCGGCGCGCGCGTAGGCGCGGGAGGTCGACTCCGCGCAGGAGATCGTTGCCGTGACTGCCCCGCAGGAAGCCGACTCGACGAGCCAGCCGAGGGCGGGGCCGGAGTGGGTGGGGTCGGAGCGGTGCAGGCAGGCGGCGATCGCGCGGTCGGGCAGCATGCCCGCGCGCTCGAGGGCGACGACCAGGCTGAGCGGCTGTTCTTTCAGCGAGAGGATGACGTCGGCCTCCGCGAACAGGCGCGCGGCGTGCGTGAGCTCGTCCCTCGTGTACTCGTCGGGGCCCGGGGGGCGGTCACCGGCGACGCGATCGAACGTGTCGATGCGGACCCCGCGCTCCTGCAGACGACGAAACCGGGTGTCGTCGTGCGCGAACTGCAGGGACGCGTCCCGCCGTGCGGCGGACGTCAGCGACAGCACACGGTGCTCCTGCGATCCGTCGGCCGCGAGCCCCTCGACGACATCGGAATGGAGGATTCGCGCGCCTCCGGCGAAGAAGCCTTCGTAGAGCGAGAGCACACGCACGGGTCGAGTCATCGAGGTCGCTTTCCAAGCCGGGATCCACTACCGCGGGTGCGGTCGTCCCATGCTGGAGCCTCGACCAGGTGCGGCGGGTTACACCGTGGAGACCATCGTGTGAACGCCCGGACACGAGCCGACGCGCCGACCTCCGGGGGAAGAAGTCGACGCGCCGGGTGAAGGGGCGGTGGAATCAGGCGCGGAGTGCGTCCGCCATCGCCTCACCGGCCGAGCCCGTGCGCGACCAGGGCCACCGCCTCGCCGTGCGCGGCGCGGGTGATTCCTCGATCGAGCGCGGCCCGATGCCGTTGCCCATCGCGGCCGTCATGGCGATGCTCCACACCGAGCCCGTCTGTCGTCCGCTCTGCTGTCCGTGGATCATGGTGTTCTCCTTACTCCCGTCTCCCGACGGCGCTGTGTCCGTCATAGACCCGGGGGGAGGGGCGTGAGACCGGCTTGACAGGAGTCTCGACGTACCCATCACCCGGTCCGCCGCATGTCGAGCGGCCGGTGGAGCATCCTGCGCCGCTCCGTGCAAGCGGACTGGACACTGGGCCGGAGTGGGTACGATCATGGGTCGTGCACTCGTCCCCCGAAACTTCGTCTCGCCCCGCGCCGGGGTCGGAGGTCGGCCGCGCCCTCCTCGCCTACGGCGAAGCCCGCCGGGTCGCCGCCGCGGAAGCACGTCGCGAGCTTTCCTTGAACGAGCTCGACGCTCGCGCCCTGCTGTTCGTCGCGGAGAATCCCGGGGCTCGGCCCTCGCACGTTCGTGACCACCTCGGCATCACCTCGGCCGGCGTCACCACGCTCATCGACCGCCTCGTGCAGCGCGGTGCCGTGCGGCGCGACCTCGACGAACAAGATCGTCGGGTGAACCACATCACGGTGATCATCGACCTCGATAGTGCGCCGTGGTCACAGCTTCGCGCCTTCGACACCGCCGTCGAAGCGGCGATCGCCGACGTGGATCCCGTCGATGCGAAACGGCTCGCCGAAGTCCTCGACCGCATCACCGCGCGAGCCGTGAGCTGAGCTTCTTCGACTCGACCCGTCGCGCCCGGCGGCCTCAGACGTTCGCGAGAAAAGCCTCGGATCGTGCCTGGAGGAAAGAACACAACGCCGACAACGTCGCCAATTCGCCCGACAGCGCCATGACGCGACCGGCCGGCAGGGGAGCGGCGTCTTCGCGGGGCTCGAACGTCACGGCCCATTCGGTGGAGTGCAGCTCGGGGCCGGGGGCGATGAAGAACGTCGTCGAAACGCTCTTCAGTCGGGCGGCGATGAGTCCCGCATCGGCGCCGTCGTCGAGGTCCTGGGGAATGACGCGCAGCATGTCTGCGTCGTCGTAGCCGAGCGCTCGGAAATCGTCGACCCAGCTTTGCAGCGTGGTGGTCGTGCGAAATGGCATGAGAGCTCCCTTCCCTGGCGGACGCCGGGTAGCCCCCGTCCCATTATGGGCCGCACCAGGCGCCCCGGGCGGGGTCACGAGCTCCGCGTCGAGGCGCCTGCCGACCACCGCGCCGGGGAACGGAGAGCGGTCAGGATGCAGCGAGATGCTGCTCGGGGATGATGGCCGGTCGACGTGCGTCGGGTCAATCTGCACGGAGTCCATCTTTCGCATTTCGGATGCCGATTGACGTACGCGGTCCGAATCCGCCGAAATGCGCATTGCAATTCCTATGAGCGATAGCGTGGAATGCGGATGGGGGGCATCCACGACGCCGCGGTCTCTTCGGCTGAGCGTGTGAGAGCGTTCCCATAGTGGCCCCCGCCACTGAGCGCAATGGTCTTGCCGCACATCCTCGGACTATTTAGGAAAAAGGCGTGGAGCATACGAACATCGAAACCCGCGACGCCGAGACGGTGGAGCACCTGTGGCAGACCGTCGTTCCCGGAGCGCGCATCTCGCGCGCCGAGGTGATCCAGCCGGCTCTCGCCTGGCATGCGGCCTCCGAGCCCGGTTTCGCTTTCTGCGATTACACGATCGGTTCGACGATGATCGTCGAGTCCGATCCGCGCGATCAGGTCGTGGTCGGTCGTATCGCCGGTCCCCGGGTATCGGGTACCTATCGTCGCGAGCGCATCGACACGGCGGTGCCGTTCATGGTCGTCGACCGCCCTCTCGAGATCGCCTTCACCGGGCGCATCGCCGGTACCGCCGTCTCGTTCGCGCGCTCCGACTTCGACGAAGCCGCTCGGCGGCTGTCGGGCGACGACACCCTGCGCGTCCGGCCGACAGGGTACGCGCCGGTGAGCGAGCAGCGCCTGCGCTACTGGTCGCGCACGTGGGAGTATGCCCGCGACGTGCTGCTGCGCTCGCCCGAA
Organism: Microbacterium sp. SORGH_AS_0421; assembly: GCF_030818635.1. Taxonomy (NCBI): domain Bacteria; kingdom Bacillati; phylum Actinomycetota; class Actinomycetes; order Micrococcales; family Microbacteriaceae; genus Microbacterium; species Microbacterium sp. SORGH_AS_0421. Next base: position 229,219 of record NZ_JAUTAO010000001.1, on the reverse strand, counting down.
CGAACCCCGATCATCGAGCAGCAGGCCCGCACCCTTTTGCTGGAGGCCTCGCTCCTCGCCTTCCCGACGACCTTCACCGAGGCCCTCGCGGCCGGCCGCCCCTCGCGGCCGCTGCCCGCCCCGGTGCGAAGGGCCAAGGCGTACGTCGAGGCGCACGCGGCAGAGCCCGTGGTGCTGGCCGATATCGCGCAGGCGGCTCGGCTGTCGCCGCGCGGCCTGCAGTACGCGTTCCGCGCGGCCACCGGACGAACCCCGATGCAGTACCTGCGCCGCGTGCGTCTGGACGCCGCACGCGCCGAGTTGCGCAGCGCCGACCCGTCGGTCGAGACGGTCGCGGCGATCGCGGCACGGTGGGGGTTCTCGAACCTCGGGCGCTTCGCCGCGATGTATCGCGGGGAGTTCGGCGAGACGCCGTCGATGACGCTGCGGTCCTGAGGGCGGCGGGCTCGCGTCGAGAGGGATCCACCGGCGGGCTCGTGGCCCCGGCGTCACCCTTCGAGGCGAGCGCGGGGGTCAGTGTCCCGCGCCGAGCCCTCCGCTCAGGCGCGCGTGCAGCCGGGCGGCGGTGTCGTTCATGCCCTCGATCTCGACCGTCGTGCCGAGGTGCGCGTACTTCGTCTGCACCGCGTCGAGAGCTGCAACCGTGGACGCGTCCCAGACGTGCGAGCGCGACAGGTCGATGACGACCCGCCGAGGGTCGTCGTGGTACGCGAACTTCGTGGTCAGGTCGTTGCTCGAGGCGAAGAACAGCTCGCCCTCCACGGTGTAGCGAGCGGTGTCGCCCTCCACGGACCGCGTCACCGCGGTGACGCTCGCGACCCGTCGTGCGAAGAGCACCGCGGCGGCGATCACGCCCACACCCACGCCGATCGCGAGATTGTGCGTCCACACCGTCACGGTGACCGTGAGCACCATCACGATCGTCTCGCTCAGCGGCATCCGGCGAAGGGTGGAGGGGCGGATGCTGTGCCAGTCGAAGGTGGCGATCGATACGACGATCATCACGGCCACGAGCACCGCCATCGGAACGACGGCGACCACGTCGCCGAAGGCCAGCACGAGCACGAGCAGGAAGACGCCGGCCAGGAAGGTCGAGATGCGGGTGCGCGCTCCCGAGGCCTTCACGTTGATCATCGTCTGGCCGATCATGGCGCAGCCGCCCATTCCGCCGAACAGCCCCGACAGCAGGTTCGCCGCCCCCTGGCCGAGGGACTCGCGCGTCTTCGACGAGGGGGTGTCGGTGATGTCGTCGACGAGTGCCGCGGTCATGAGCGATTCGAGAAGGCCGACGATCGCCATGGCGACGGCGAAGGGCAGGATGATCGCGAGCGTCTCGCCGGTGAGCGGCACGTTCGGAACAAGCAGGGCGGGCAGGCTCTCGGGCAGGGCGCCCTGGTCGCCCACGGTGGGCACCGAGATGCCGAAGACGACCGCGGCTGCGGTGAGCAGGACGATCGCGACCAGCGGCGCCGGGACGACCTTGGTCACGCGCGGCAGCAGATACATGATCGCCAGCCCCGCCGCCGCGATCGGGTAGACCGCCCAGGGCACGCCGATCAGCTGCGGCACCTGGGCGACGAAGATCAGGATCGCGAGGGCGTTGACGAAGCCCACCATGACGCTGCGGGGAATGAATCGCATGAGCTTGGCGACCCCGAGAATGCCGAGGATGACCTGCAGGATGCCGCCCAGGATCACCGTCGCGAGCAGGTAGTCGGCCCCGTGCTCGCGGGCCACGGGGGCGATGACCAGGGCGATCGCGCCGGTGGCGGCGGTGATCATGGCGGGGCGGCCGCCGAGGAAGGTGATCGCCACGGCCATCACGAACGATGAGAAGAGCCCGAGGCGCGGGTCGACCCCGGCGATGATCGAGAAGGCGATCGCCTCGGGGATGAGGGCGATGGCGACGACGAGGCCGGCCAGCACCTCGCGGGTCAGCAGGCGAGGCGAACGCAGGGCCTGCAGGACGGTGGGCTCGGTGCGCGGGCGCGCGGGGGCAGAGGTCATGGTGATGCTCCGGGGTGGGGGAGGGGTCCGCTTCAACGCGGGGAAGAATAGGGGGGTCGCGATCGCGACCTATCGAACTCTACCGTAACGAGAGGGTTGCGGGATCGGGGATGGCATGACCGACGTGCGGCCGATGCAGATCGGCGAACTCGCCGAGCGGACGGGGCTGTCGATCCGCACCCTTCGCCACTACGACGAGATCGGGCTGCTCCGCCCCTCGGCGCGCAGCGAGGGCGGGTTCCGGCTCTACACGGCCGACGACGAGTCGCGGTTGCTTCTCATCCGCCGGATGAAGCCGCTCGGATACTCCCTCGAGCAGATGGGGGAGCTGCTCGCCGTGGTCGACGGACTCACCGAGGCCCCGGGCGATTCCGCTCTGGTGGCCCGTCTCGCCGACATTCGCGACGAGGCGCATCGCCGTCGCGAAGACCTGCGGCGCCAGCTCGCCGCCGCCGACGAGTTCGTCAGCCAGCTGGAGGCGCGATGACCGCTCACGACATCACGCTCGAGGGTCACGGCATCCGTCTGACCCCGGCGGAGCCGGCGGACGCGGCGCAGGCGTGGCCGCTGGCCGACGCGGAGCTCTGGGGTCGCATGACGACCCCGTGGGCGGATTCGGTCGAGGCCTACGCCGCTCGGGTCGAGCAGCAGGTCGCGACGCCGGGGCTGTACGCCTTCACCGTGCGCGACGCCGAGACGCGAGAGGTTCGCGGTGCGACGACGTTCTACGAGTACGTGCCGCCGCAGAGGCGGGTCGAGATCGGGACGACCTGGTACGGCCGCGCCTTCCAGGGTGGGCGCACGAACCCCGCCGCGAAGCTGCTGCTGCTCGCCCACGCCTTCGACCAGTGGCAGGTGAACCGGGTGGCGCTGCGCTGCGACGCGCGGAACGAGCGCAGTGCGCGCGCGATCGAGCGCCTCGGCGCGACGCGAGAGGGGCGGCTCCGGCGGCACCGCATCGCACCCGACGGCAGTGTGTCGGACACGCTGTACTTCTCGATCCTCCGCGAGGAGTGGCCGGCCGTGCGCGCGGGTCTCGAGGGGCGTCTGGGCGGCTGACCCGCCCTCGCGAGCAGGCTCGCGCGGCGGAGGATGCCCGCGCGCGAGCGGAACGTTCTCCGCGGGCGAGGTGAGCGGGATGCTCAGCCGGCCGCAGCCTCGGCTGCCCGGCGGCGCGCGAACTCCCGCGCCTCGGTGAACAGCTCGAGGTCGATCTGCACGTGCCGGCGGGCCAGCTCGGCGGCCTGTTCGGGCGAGGCCTGAACGATCGCATCGACGATCGCGTCGTGCTCTCGCGCCGCGCGCGTCTCCATGCGGCGATGACTGCCGCGATCGCCCCACGGGTGCGCGGGTGCCGACAGTGACAGATGGCGCTCGTGCTCGAGCAGGATGTCGCGCAGCGCGGTGTTGTGCGCCGCCTCGATGATCGCGAGGTGCAGCAGGCTGTCGGCGCGCTGCTTGGGGTCGCCCGACTCGGCGGAGTGGAACTCGGCGAGGCGCTCACGCATGACGGCGATGTCGGCGTCGCTGCGCCGCTCGGCGGCGAGGCGCGCGAGCGAGGAGTGCAGCATCGAGCTCGCGGTGCACGCGTCGACCAGGTCGCTCCAGCGCTCCTCGAACCAGCGGTCGACGCCGACGACGATGGAGGCGGGCCACTCCTCGGCGACGAACGTGCCGCCCCCGCGCCCCCGACGCCGTTCGATCAGACCCCTCGTGGACAGGTCGTCGAGGGCCGCGCGCACCGTCGTCCGGCCGACGCCCAGGAGGGGCGAGAGGTCGCGTTCGGCGGGCAGGCGGGTACCCGGGAGGAACTCGCCCACCGCGACGGCGGTGATCAATCGCTCGGTCACGCGCTCCACCAGGGAGGCGTCGTCGGTGTCGGCCATGGGCTCCCGTCGTTTCTCCCATGTTAAATCCGAAGAAAAGGTTTGCCAACGCACCTTTAAGGGTCCACGATAACTCCATGCAGCGCGAGATCACCGTTCCCTTCCACGACGGCTTCACCTGGGCCCGACTCACCGAACCGGCCGAGCCCTCCGGGAAGGCCCCCCTCTTCGTCCTCCACGGCGGGCCGGGGATGGCGCACGACTACGTCTCGAACCTGGACGCCCTCGCCGATCTGACCGGGCGCACCGTCGTGCACTACGACCAGATCGGGTGCGGCAAGAGCTCGCACCACCCCGACGCGCCGACCTCCCAGTGGGTGCCGCAGCTGTTCGTCGACGAGTTCCACAACCTCCAGCGCGCGCTCGGCTTCGACGAGTACCACGTGCTCGGGCAGTCCTGGGGCGGCATGCTCGGAGCCGAGATCGCCGTCCGCCAGCCCGCGGGGCTGCGGAGCCTGGAGATCTGCAACTCCCCGGCATCCATGGCCCTCTGGCTCGCGGGGGCGGCCCGCCTCCGTGCCGAGCTCCCCGCACGAGCCCGCGAGGCGCTCGACCGCCACGAAGCCGCGGGTACCCTCGACGACCCGGAATACGCGGAGGCCACCCGCGTGTTCTACGAGCGGCACGTCTGCCGAGTGACCCCCATGCCGCAGGACTTCGTCGACAGCGAGCAGCAGATGCTCGCCGACCCGACCGTCTACTTCACGATGAACGGCCCGAACGAGTTCCACGTCGTCGGCACCGGTCGCGACTGGACGATCATCGACCGTCTGCCCCGGGTCGCCGTGCCCACGCTCGTGGTCGCCGGCGAGTTCGACGAGGCCACGCCCGAGACCTGGGAGCCCTTCGTCGAGCGCATCCCCGGCGCCCGGTCGCACGTCTTCGCCGGGGCGAGCCACTGCACCCACCTCGAGATGCCCGAGGCCTTCCGCGCGGTCATCGCCGACTTCCTCGCACCCCTTCCCTGACGACGTACCCCGACCCCCACCCGAACCAGGAGACCCGATGTCGCATCACGCCCCCGAGGCCCAGCAGTCGCTGGAGTCCTTCGGCTACAAGCAGGAGCTCAAGCGCTCCATGTCCACCCTCGACCTCGTGGTCTACGGTCTCGTCTTCATGGTGCCCATCGCGCCGTGGGCGATCTTTGGCGTCGTGTTCAACGCCGCCAGCGGCATGGTGCCGTTGGTCTACCTCACCGGGGTCATCGCGATGATCTTCACCGCCCTCGCCTACGCGCAGATGTCGAAGGCGTTCCCGATCGCGGGCTCGGTGTTCTCGTACGTCGGTCGGGGTCTGCACCCCACCGTGGGCTTCTTCGCCGGGTGGGCGATCCTGCTCGACTACCTGCTCGTGCCGACCCTGCTCTACGTCTTCGCGGCGTCGTCGATGGCGGGGATCTTCCCCGATGTCCCGCAGTGGATCTGGGCCGTGGTCTTCGTCGTCGTCAACACCGTGATCAACGTCCTCGGCATCGGCTCCATCAAGATCGCGAACCGCGTCATGCTCGCCATCCAGCTCGCCTTCGTGGTGATCTTCGTCGTCATCGCGATGATCGCGCTCTCGTCCGGCACGATCCCGGGCGCCGAGTTCACGATGGCACCGCTCTGGGATGCCGAGAAGGTCAACCCCGCCCTCATCGCCACCGCCCTCTCGATCGCGGTGCTGAGCTTCCTCGGCTTCGACGGCATCTCGACGATGGCCGAGGAGTCCACGGGGGACCGGAAGTCCGGCGGACGCGCGATGATCATCGCCCTGCTCGTGGTCGCGGTGCTCTTCATCGCGCAGACGTGGTTCGCGAGCGCCCTGGCCGCCGGCACCATCGAGTTCGGCGACGACGAGGTCAACAACGCGTTCTTCCTGCTGGTGGCCAAGGCCGCCGGCAGCGGGTGGGCCACGGCGTTCCTCGCGGTCAACGTCATCGCGGTGGGTATCGCCAACGCGGTGGCGGCGCAGGCCGCGACCTCGCGCCTGCTGTACTCGATGAGCCGTGACCGGCGCCTCCCCGCCTTCCTGTCGAAGGTGACCTCTCGCCAGGTTCCGATGGCCGCCATCCTGATGGTCAGCGCCATCTCGCTGGTGCTCGTGCTGTTCTTCGTCGGCCAGATCGCCGTGATCTCGTCGCTGGTGAACTTCGGCGCTCTGCTCGGCTTCATGCTGCTGCACGTGTCGGTGGCGGCGTACTACCTCGGCAAGAAGAAGTCGAAGAACTATCTGCTGCACCTCGTCGTGCCGCTGGTCGGGTTCCTCATCATCGGTTACGTGCTGCTCAACGCCGACATGACCGCCAAGGTCGGCGGCATCCTGTGGCTCGTCGTCGGGGGGATCGTGTACCTGATCTTCGCTCGCAAGCACGGGGGAGCCGCTGATCCTCTGCCCGAGCACGCCACGTCCACCGCCGGTGAAGGCGGGGGAGAGGTCGCCCCTCGATGACCGTCGACCACTGGCTCGGCAAGGATCACGGTCGTCCCGGCTACGACGCCTCGGTGCCTCCGGTGCTGCGCCTACGGCCCGGGACCGGTGAGACGATCGCCTTCGAGACCGACGACGCGGTCTACGCCGAGCTCCACGACCACGGTGATCTCGGTGCGCTACGGGCGCCGATCAACCCGGTGACCGGGCCCGTGTACGTCGAGGGCGCCAAGCCGGGCGATGCCCTCGCCGTGCACGTGCACGAGATCCGCCTCGGCGATTACGGCTGGTCGCAGAGCCTCCCCGGCGCGGGCGCGCTGCAGCACCGCATGCCCGACCACGTCATCAGCCGTCGCATCCCGATCGACGCCGAGGGCGTGCATCTCACCGACCGGCACGTGGTTCCCGCGCGACCCATGATCGGGTGCATCGGAACGGCTCCCGCGTCGGGGCGCAACTCCACCGTGATGCCCACGACCGCTCTCGGCGGCAACATGGATCTCACCGACGTCGCTCCGGGGGCCACGGTCTACCTGCCCGTCGAGGTCGAGGGCGCGCTCCTGTCGATCGGCGACATCCACGCCGTGATGGCCCGCGGCGAGTCGTCGTTCGTCGCCATCGAGGCGGCGGGCGTCGCCGTGGTCTCGATCGATCTCATCGCGGATGCCGCTCTGCGGGCGCCCCGGGTCGAGACCGACGAGGAGTGGATCTTCGTCGGCCTCGGAGACCCGGTCCAGGAGAGCATCCGGCGCGGGTACGAAGACGTCTTCGACGAGCTCGTCGACGCGCGGGGATGGGACCGCATGGATGCCTACGCGGTCATGAGCGCGCTCGTGCACAGCGAGCTGGGCGGCCCGACCGGCTCCGAGGCGCCCGACCCGCTGCACCCGTTCCGGGCGGTGGGGGCGGTGACGCTGCACAGGTTGCCGAAAAGCGTGCTCTGACATACTGCGCCGGTGACCGGCGCTTCCGAGCCCGCCGCGAGGGGTGTTTCGCATGGCTGATCTCGACTTCGTGCTGCGCCTGCTGCTGGCAGCGGGGTGCGGCGTGCTCATCGGCTTGGAGCGGCAGTATCGCTCCCGCACGGCGGGCCTTCGCACGCAGGCGCTCGTGGCCATGGGAGCTGCCGCTTTCGTCCTCTTCGGCAGCGAGCTGGGGGTGGGCCAGGGCTCGCTGCAGATCGCCGCCTACGTCGTCTCGGGAGTCGGTTTTCTCGGCGGTGGTGTGATCCTCCGGCAGGGCCTGTCCGTGCAGGGACTCAACACCGCTGCGACCCTGTGGTGCTCGGCGGCCGTCGGCTGCCTGGCCGCGGGCGGGCTGGTGGTGCCGGCGCTGACGATGACGGCGCTGGTACTCCTCGTGCACGTCCTCCTCCGCCCGCTCGGTCGCCTCGTCGACCGCGCCCCCGACGCCAACGCCGAGACGATCGGGGCATTCGTCCTCACGGTGCGCGCGCTCGAGGAGCGCGAGCAAGAAGTGCGCGAGCTGCTCTCCGACACCCTGGAGTCACCCGATGTCCTCGTGCTCGCGATGTCGAGCCACGAAGACGACGGCGTCGATGAGGAGCCGGCGGGCGTGATCCTCGACGCCGAACTGCTCATCGAGGGAGACGCGCCCGAGTTCCTGGATGCCGTGACCACCCGGCTTTCGCGCGACACCGGTGTGCGCGCGATGTCGTGGAGGGCGGAGGACAGCCCGATCACCGTCCGAACCCGGCGCCGATTCGGGCGGGGCTGAGCGACGTGTAAGATCGTCCCTTGGAAGTGTGTCCGAGCGGCCTAAGGAGCATGGCTGGAATCCATGTAGGCGGGGTAACTCGCCTCGCAGGTTCAAATCCTGTCACTTCCGCCACGAGATGAGCCTCACCCTAAGGGGTGGGGCTCATCTCGCATGATGCGGGTCCCTCATAAGACATGGTTTACCCAGAGATCTCAGGTCAGGTCGGGGCGTATCGCCAAGCGTTGGATCTCGTCGGCTGACCAGTCCGCGCGCGTCTCGTCGTCCGGCAACGTGACGACTTTGTCGAACATGCGAACGAGGGGTCCGAGATCTTGCTGATCGGACCCGGCGCGCGCCGCGAGATGGTTCTCGTCACCGTGGACGGGGCGCCAGTCGAGTTGCCACCCCGCGGCTAGTGCGACGCGATTCCAGTAGATGCGCTGCACTCGTCCGTTGCCCTCTCTGAAGGGGTGGATGTAGTTGATTTTCTCGTAGTGATGGGCAATATGCTCGACGAACTCGTCGCGGCGTAGTCCGGAGAGATGATTGTCCTCGGCGAGTGCCGCGAAGCAGATGCTGGCGGCGTGCTCAATGTAGCCGACGGGGAGGAAGAACTCGGCGCCAGGAACATTCTTCCGTACGTCGATCGTCCTCACCTGCCCAGCCCAGTCGTAGATGTCCTGGAAGAGGTGAAGGTGGATCCGTTGCAGCTCGCGCAGATCGTTTGTCGCCGGAACCGGTTCATCCAGCAGCTGCAGTGCTCTCACGAAGGAGAGGTCTGCCTCGGCGGCGCTGAGATCAGCTGCGGAGGTGAGCCCGAGGAGGTTCCTCAGGACGTTGGTTCCCGGTATCAGATACGGATCGACGACTTCAGGAGAGGCCATACCTGCTGCGCACCCGGTCGACAAGCTCAGTCGAGTCGATCTTCCCGGCAACATACGCATCGGCGTCGGTGAGGGTCGCCTTGCTGATACTCAGTCCCTCGATCTCGGCGCTGTGGATCGCCGCCTCGACGCTCTTCGCCCGCACTGCGGTGGTCTCCATCTCGACTCCCGTCCCGTTCGTCACAGTCTACGAGCGACGGCTGACTCTCGACTGGACCCCAGACCTCCTGATCAATTCGGTGGGGTCGCACCAGGCGCGCGGTTCGTTCGGAGCAGCTGCTGAACTTCGGCGAGCGAGACCGAGCGTTTCGATGTGCCCCGTCTCTCAACCCAGCTGAACCCGCCTCCGAAATACTTCCCGGTAGCAAGAGTGCCGCCAAGGACTAAATGGGGGAGGTGCTCGGCGGGCTGTGGGGGGATATAGACGACGAGAACGCGATGATCGCCGCGCTCAATCACTTCGACCCTCAGATCCCGAGGGTGAGGTGTGATGTATCGATTGATGATCTCTTCGACGCGAGGGACTGCCGCATCGATGTTCCGAATGCCGTCCACGTTAGTGATCACATCACGATCAAACTCGTCCCGCGTTGTCGTGAACCCGACGACAATGACGCCGCCCGCCGGTGAGTTGGCGAAGCTGGCGACATCGAGGGCAAGTTCGAATTGACCGGCTGCGCTGTCCACACCCCACAGCTTTGCCTTTGCCTCTAGCCATGATGATTCTGGTACTCCCCGGAATGACTCCCACGCGTGGGAAAGGAGGGACTGCATCGCGCCGTGTGGAGAGTCGACAGACAGCATCGTTCCGCGGACGCTCGCGATGACCCGCATGCAATCACGTGCGAGCTCGCGCATCTCGACGCCAACGTCTGGGGTGAACGTCACCTCAATTTCGTCGCCTTCCGAGTGAGAACGGAAGGTGGCCGACTCGAAATGGAGGCTTCGCCACGAGCTCGCGCTTCGCCTCATCATCGATTCGACTTCGTCGGCGTCATCCATCGGCGGAAATTCTATGGATAGCGAGACGCGGTTGGGCGCGGTGTCAAACCACATGGCTTCACCTCCCGCCGTGCAATCTCTCATTCGTCTGCGAAGCGGGTCTGGTGGGAGGCCGAGGGCTTCTTCCGCGGATTCTGAGAACACAATCAGCGCTGCTTCGCCGGAGAGGTAGGGCGCGACCGACTCGAGCACCGCTCCAACACGGAGTGTCGCGATGGCGTCAAGGTGCACGTCTATGTCCGCATAGCAACCGACCGTTACTCCGTTCGGGAACGTGAATTGGCGCATACTGCAATTCTCGCGCGGCGTGCCTATACCGGCGATCGAGGATGTCCGTGTCCGCGGTCTAGGCGTGTGCGGCCGGCAGTGACTCGTCAGACGGCGGTGGTCTCTCGCTGGATCGCTTCGGCGCCGGGCCGAACGACGAGCGAGCGAGGGTACGCCCGCGCGAGGAACCGGCGCAGCGGTGCAGTTCTCTCATCGAGAGCCGCACGCACGCCCGTGACGGCGGCGACGAGACCGGGTCCCCGAGCGGGGTCGAAGCTGTCGCCCGCGTAGCTCACCCGTTCGACGGCCTCGCGGAGAAGACCGACGTCGTTGGACGGTGCGCCATGCTCCTCGACGAGCAGCACCGCGAAGGCGCGCGGAGACAGCGCGGACGAGACCGGGATGCCGAGATCCACCGCGTCCTCGAGCATCGCCGTCCACGCGGCCACCGGGTCGCCCGCGCGCGCGGCGGCGAGGCGTCGGCGACGCCGCACGATCCGGGCGACGGCCGGGACCCCGGCGAGCACCAGCAGCACGAGGATCCCGAGGACCGGGGCGACCCACGCGGTGCTCTGCCGCGCGGCGACTGAACCACCGCCGGTGGACTGCGCCCCGGGGTCGTTCTCGGCGGCCTCCGACGGCGCCGACGAGGGCTGATCGGCCGGGGCCTCGGCATCCTGGCTCGGGGTGTTCGGGGTGGTCGTGTTGTTCCCGGAGGAGCCCGAAGCGAAGTTCGTGGGGACGCCGAGGCTGTTCGTCGGCTCGAAGGGCACCCATCCGATGCCTTCGAAGTACACCTCGGGCCACGAATGCAGCTGACTCGAGCTGACCGAGTATTCGGTGCCGCCCTGCTGGGGGATGCTCGAGGCCGTGCCGGGAAGGTAGCCGATGACGATGCGCGCCGGGATGCCGAGGGTGCGGGCCATGACGGCGAAGGCCGAGGCGTAGTGCACGCAGTACCCGGCGCGCACCTGCAGGAACTGCGCCACGGCGTCGAGGCCCGCTCCGTCGAACCCGGAATCGACGGGGGCGTCGAGCGAGTAGCGGAACTGGCTGCCGCGGAACCAGTTCTGCAGGGTCACGAGCTTGTCGTAGGGCGTCTGCGCGTTCGCGGTGACCTCACGGGCGGTGTCGCCGATGACGGCGGGCACGTCGGCGGGGAGCGCGGTCAGCGCGGGGTCGAGGTCCGTTCCGCCGACGGTCTTGGAACGGATCTGCTCGAGGGTCGGGCGGGGGACGCTCGCCTGCACCTCGTAGACCTGCTCGCGTGTGGATCCGGCGCGGGTCACCACCGTGCGGTTCTGCGGCATGCCCAGCCAGTCGCCGTTCAGGCCCGTCACCGTCGAGGCCGGGTACGGCACCGGCAGCCAGGGGCTGTCGAGCTGGTCGACGGTGACCGTGGTCGTCCAATCGGCCAGGGCGACGTCGCCGTCGACGCCCACGCGGTCGAACACCGCGCCGTCGGAGGGCAGCGGGACGGTGTCGAAGCTGTCGGGCTGCCAGACGGCACCGTCGAAGCGCGACAGGGTGACCGCGCGCAGGTACGGCGCCGTCGGACCCGTCGTGCGCACCTTCAGCACCTCGACGTCGCGCGGCTGCCGCAGGTCGTTGCCGAGCTCGAGGTTGGGGTTGATCGTCGTACCCAGGCCGCCCGTGCCGCCGCTGGCGAACCGCAGGCCCGGCTGCGGGAGCAGGGGGGTCGCGACCACTGCGACGATCACGGCGACGGCCGCGACGCCCAGAGCCGTCGCCGAGACCCCGAAGAGACGGCGGCCCTGCGCGGGGCGAGCGCGATCGTCCCGGCGCGCGGAGGCCGCGGCACGGGCTCGCGTGTCGATGCGGAGCAGGAACAGCAGAGCGGCCGCCAGCGCCACGAAGCTTGCGACGTCGACGTCGGAGGGGATCGCGATCGTCGGGATGAGCGAGACGGCGACCAGGCCCACCCCGGCGAGCAACGGCATCCGGGCGGTCAGGACGACGTGGTCGAGGACGATGGCGAGCGCGCCGATCGCGGCGATCAGAAGGAACGCCAACCCTTCATCCGGCGGGACGGGGGCGACGCCGTCGCGGATCTCCGCCGAGGCCTGGGCGACGAGCCCGGGTACCGAGGCGAAGGTCGAGGGGGTGGGGATGACACCGAACAGGGCCGTGGAGCGGCCGAAGATCGCCGTGAGCAGCACGATCCACACGACCACCTCCGCGATGCTCGCCACCAGGGCGGGCAGCCGCGACAGACGGACGACCAGCCCCGCGCCGAGTGAGCCTCCGGCGACGAGAACGGCCCCCGCGACCCAGGCGCCCGGGGCGATGACCGAGAAGACCGGCAGCATCGCGGCGGCGATCGCGGCGCACAGACCGATGGTCAGCAGGGTCGCGTCGCGGCGACGGCGGGGAGTGCGCAGCACGGTGAGATCAGCGACCGACACGGGCGTACCCCTGTTCCATCGCGTCGTCCCAGGCGAGGGCCACGTCCGCCCCCGGGCGCAGGTGCGCCGCGCGCCAGCCGGCGGTGCGCACGGCATCGAGCTGCGCGTGCTCGGCCACCACGATCAGTACGGGAAGGGCCGAGTGCGTGCCGACCGACCCGAGGGTCGCGCGGTCCTCGGGTTGCAGGTTCCCCGTGATGACGACGACGGGACCCAGCAGAGCCGAGACGGTCACCGGCACCACGCGGTGGGACGCGTCGTCGGCGCGCGCCCTCAGGCTCGCGAAACCCGCGGCGGCCGCTCGCGCCTCGACGTCGTCGCCGCCTTCGACCGGGTCGGTGAGAAGAGTGCCGTCGCTGTCGACGACGTCGACGGTGTACCCCTCGTGCACGAGGTGGGCGACCGCCGAGACGCACGCGGTCACCGCCGTCTCGAAAGCGGGGTCGCTGCCGGGAGCGTGGGCGGCCAGCGGCGACCACCGCGAGAGCGCGCGGTCGATCACCACGGTGGCGGCCGGCGAGGACTCCTGCTCCTCCTGGCGCACCATCAGCGTGTCGCGGTGGGCGGTGGCCCGCCAGTGGATGCGACGCATCGAATCGCCCGGCGCGTAGGGACGGGCGACGAGGTTGTCGGCCCCCTGTCCCAGCTGCAGGGCCGCGGTCTGGCGCGTGCCGCCCGCCTCACCCGACGCCGAGGGCAGCGGAGCCAGATCGACGATCGCCGGGGCCACGGTCACGGAGGTCGCCCGGCCGAGGGCGATGCGACGGCGCACCAGGCCGAAGGGATCGGTGGTCGTCACTTCGAGGGGACCGATCGAGTGGATGCCGCGCGAAGCGCCGACCACGTCGTAGCGCACCTCGACCGTGCCCGCTGCACCCGAGAGCGTCGAGGCGATGGGTGCCGAGGTCCCCCGGGCATGGCCGGTGAGTCCCGCCGGAAGCGTGTCGCTCCATCGTCCGGGCCCGGTGGGGAGGGCGCTGGAGAGCGTCGTCCGCACCACGACGGTCGCGGGACCTCCGACCTCGGGGGTCTCGGGCGTGACCACACGCGAGACCGACCCCGTGCCGCGCGTCAACAGCAGCGCGATCGCCGACACCGCCAGCAGAGCCACGAGCAGGGTGGCGAAATACAGCAGTTCCGGGATGCCGGCGCGCTGCGCGACCACGAACCCGGCGACGGCGAGGAGGACGGCCCCCGTGCCCCGCAGGGTGAAGGGCCACAGGCGCTTCACACCGGCGCTCACGGCCGCGGGGCGAGAGGAACGCGCACGCTCGTCGCGATGCGCTCGAGCGCGTCGGCGACGACCGCGGCCCCGGCCCGCCCGCCCGCGGCCGAACGGTTGGCGATCAGGCGGTGCGCGAAGACCGGTGACAGCAGAGCGGTGATGTCATCGGGGATGACGTAGGCGCGCCCGTCGAGAGCGGCACGCACCTTGGCGGCGCGTACCAGCTGCAGGGTCGCGCGCGGGCTCGCCCCCAGCCGGATGTCGGGGTGACTGCGGGTGGCTTGCGCGAGGGCGACGACGTAGTCCTCGAGAGCGGGAGCCACGTGCACGCCGCGTGCCCAGGCGATCAGCGCGGTCACCTGACGCGCGGTCACGACCGGTGTCAGGGCGTCGAGAGGGTTCACCGCGTCGCGCTGGCGGAGCATGAGCGCCTCGGCCGCGGCATCCGGGTATCCCATCGAGATCCGCAGCAGGAAACGGTCGCGCTGGGCCTCGGGGAGCACGTACGTGCCCTCCATCTCGAACGGGTTCTGGGTCGCGACGACGAGGAACGGCGAGGGGAGCACGTGCGTGCGGCCGTCGACCGTGACCTGGCGCTCCTCCATGGCCTCGAGCAGCGACGACTGCGTCTTGGGGGAGGAGCGGTTGATCTCGTCGGCGATGACGATGTGCGCGAACACCGCGCCCGGGGTGAACTCGAACTGCCGCTGCACGGGGTTGAAGACCGACACGCCAGTGATGTCGCCCGGCAGGAGGTCGGGAGTGAATTGGATGCGACGCACGTCCGCGTCGACCGTGGCAGCCAGCGCCCGCGCGAGCATCGTCTTGCCGACGCCCGGGACGTCTTCGATCAGCAGATGGCCCTCGGCGAGCAGCGCGATGAGGGCGCTGCGCACGGCGTCCGGCTTGCCGTCGATGACGGTCGACACCGAGGCCAGAATGTCCCCGGTCAGCCGGGCGAAAGACGCCGCGTCGAGAGGGGTGTCGACCCCGGGCCGAGCCGAGCCGGTGGGGGTGTCTGCGCGGCGCAGCCGCGTGGTCGCCTCGGGCGTGACGGTCTCGTCCATGGCATCTCTCTTGTCGCGGAGGCGGGCGCGTCCTCGCCACCGTGACCCGATCGTAACCCGGGCCGTGGCGGAGGGGGTCGGAAAGCCGCGGGTGCACAGGCGTCACTCGGGGAGAGGGGGCTCGCCCCTAGGATCGGGGAGCGTTGGTCCACCCGAGGAGCCCGCGCATGTCGCACACCACCCCGTCCCTGCCCGCCGTCACCCATGTGCTCGCCGTCGACATCGGCGGGACCAAGGTCGACGCGGCCCTGGTCTCGGCCTCCGGCGAGGTGGTCCGCGCGAGCGTGAACCGACGCCCCACCGGCCGTGAGAACGACCGCGACGTCATCGCCGGAAACGTCCGCGCGGCCGCCGAAGCCGCGCTCGCCGCCGTACCGGGAGCCACGGTCACCGCGATCGGCGTCGGCAGCGCGGGCCCGGTCGATCTGCCCTCGCGCTCGGTGTCGCCCCTGAACCTCCCTCTGGCGGCGGGGCTGCCCGTCGACGAGGTGCTGGGCGGGCTGGTCGACGGCCCGATCCATCTCGCGCTCGACGGCACCTGCATCGCCCTCGCCGAGCACTGGCGCGGGGCCCTCGTCGGCTGCGACGACGCGATGGCCATCGTCGTGTCGACCGGCGTGGGCGGCGGCCTCGTCCTCGGTGGTCGTCCCGTCAGCGGAGCGAGCGGCAACGCCGGCCACTTGGGCCAGACCTTCGTCCGCACCCTCGAGGGGGGCGAGATCGTGGCGGCGACGCTCGAGGCCGTCGCCGCGGGGCCCGGGACCGTCGCGTGGGCGCGGTCGCGGGGCTGGGAGGGCGAGACCGGTCTGGATCTCGCCGCTTCGCACGCGGCGGGGGATGCCACCGCCATCGCCGCCGTGAGCCGTTCGGCGACCGCGGTCGGCCAGGCCATCGCCGCGGCCGCCACGCTGTGCGACCTCGAGGCCGTGGCCATCGCCGGCGGTTTCTCGCAGGTCGCCCCCGATTACGTCGACCAGGTGCGCGCCGCAGCCCAGGCGGCCTCGCTGCACGCCTATGCGAGGCGGTGCCGCATCGTCGGTTCGGGTCTCGACGGCGATGGACCTTTGCTGGGCGCGGCCGCACTGGCGCTGCAGTCCTGAGCGCACCGTACCGAGAAGTGCGTGGATGAGCGGGCGTAATCTGGGCGAGAGGGCCCGCGCCGCGGACCGGCGAACGAGGGCGGGGGTCATGCGCACCGGATCCAACCTGCCCGCCGTCGGGGAGTACAACCAGACGCTCGTGCTGGACCACATCCGGCGCTCGCCCGAGGGACTCAGCCGGGTCGAGCTGACGGCGCGCACCGGTCTCAGCGCGCAGACGCTCAGCAATGTCACCCGTCGCCTGGCCGACGAGGGACTCATCGTCGAGGCGGGCAAGGTCATCTCCGGCCCCGGCAAGCCGCGCACGATGCTCAAGCTCGCGCCGCGCTCGCGATTCGCGGTCGGCGTGCACCTGGATCCCGTGGTCGACACGATCGTGGTCGTCGACATGGCGGGCGAGGTCATCGTCCACGACGAGATCGCCCGCCCCGTCGTGTCCGCCCCCGGGAGTCTCGTGGATGCCGTGGGTGCCGCCGTCGACGCGATCGTCGAGCGCGCCGGCATCCCGCGCGAGCTCGTGCTCGGTGTCGGCGTCGCCGCCCCGGGTCCTTTCGACGCGCGTGGGGGGCGCCTGCTCGACCCGCCCCTGCTGCCCGAGTGGCACAACGTCAACGTGCGCGAAGACCTGGGAGCCGTGACGGGCCTGCCGGTCATCGTCGAGAAGGACGTGACCGCCGCCATGGTGGGCGAGATGTGGTTCGACCGCTCCGATGCTCTCGGCGACGCGATGTTCCTGTACTACGGTGCCGGCGTCGGCGTCGGACTTGCGATCGCGGGTGCTCCCGTGCGCGGACGGACCGGCAACGCGGGCGGCATCGCCCACGTCGTCGTCGATCCCGAGGGCCCGGAGTGCGCCTGCGGGGCACACGGCTGCCTGGGGGTGTCGATCGAGCCGCGCGTGCTGCTCGCCGAGGCGGGGTACGCTCCCGCTCGCGCCGGGGACACCCGTCCCGATCTGGATCGGCTCGTGCGAGACGCCCGCGAGGGCGAGGAGCGCGCGGCCGCCGTGCTGCGACAGGCGGGGGCGCGCATCGCCCGAGCGCTCGTGGTGACGAACAACCTCATCGACGTCGACGAGGTGGTCCTCGGCGGTCCGGTGTGGGAGCGTCTCGCGGGAGTCCTGGGCGACATCGTCGCCGAGCGCGTCGCGGTCGACGCCGCCTCGACCGCGACGCGCGAGATCGTCGTGCGCCGCTCACGTGTCGGGTCCGATGTGGCGGCCGTCGGGGCCGCCTGCCTCATGCTCGACGGTGCCTTCTCCGCGCGGCCGGCGCGCATGATGATCGCGCTCTGAGGCGCGCCCACCGTCTCTCATAGCCGGGCGAGTCCCGATCGTTACGCGCGCTCGCGCTCTCGGACTTGCCGAGTTAGTCCATTTGATTTATAAAAGGTTTTGGCGACGCGGTGTCTCCACCCGAGCAAGGGAGCTTCAATGAAGAAACTGACGATGGCGACCGGTCTTCTGACCGCCACCGCCCTGACCGTGGCCCTCGCCGGCTGCTCCGCGGGGAGCGCGGGTGCGGGCGACGGGAAGACGATCCGCGTCGCGTACCAGACCACGGCGACCTTCAACCAGATGCAGACGCTGATGGAGACCGCCAAGTCGCAGTACGAGGCCGCGCATCCGGGTATGACCGTCGAGCTCGTGCCGATCCAGGCCGAGGGCGCCGACTACTACACGAAGCTCGCGCTGATGAACAAGTCGGCCAGCACCGCCCCCGACGTCCAGTACGAAGACACCTTCAAGATCCAGTCCGACGCGGCCGCCGGCTACCTGCTTCCCCTCGACGACTACCTCTCGACGTGGAGCGACTGGTCGCAGTTCGCCGAGGGGGCCAAGCAGGCCGGTCTCGGCCCCGATGGCAAGACCTACGGCGTCTCGCTCGGCACGGACACCCGCGGCCTCTGGTACAACAAGGAGATCTTCGCGAAGGCCGGCATCTCGGTGCCGTGGCAGCCGAAGACCTGGGCCGACGTGCTCTCCGCGGCCGAGAAGGTCAAGGCGGCCGACCCCGACGTCATCCCGATCAACGTCTACTCGGGCAAGACGGCCGGCGAAGCGGCATCCATGCAGGGTCTCGAGATGCTCCTCTACGGCACCGAAGACAGCCTCTACGACACCTCCTCGAAGAAGTGGGTGGTGGGCAGCCAGGGCTTCAAGGACTCGCTGCAGTTCGTCAGCGACGTCTACCAGGGCGGCCTCGGGCCCTCGCTCCAGCAGGCGCTCGACCCCAACATCTTCACCAGCGTGACCGCCGACTGGCTGCCCAAGGGCAAGCTCGCCATCGCCCTCGACGGCTCCTGGCAGTCGGCCGCCTGGGTCGACGGCGGCACGGCCCCGTGGCCCGCATGGAGCGACGCCCTCGGCATCGCCGCGATGCCGACGCAGAAGGGCCAGGCGCCCGGCACGACCAGCATGTCGGGCGGGTGGACGCTCGCGATCGGCAAGAACACCAAGAACGCCGACGCCGCGTGGGACTTCCTCTCCACGGCCGTCAACAAGGACAACGCCACGTCCTACAACATCGACAACAGCCAGATCGCGGTGCGCTCCGACGTGGCCCAGTCCAGCGAGTACCTGGACGCGAACCCGAGCTTCAAGACGTTCTCGAGCTTCGTCGACACCACGCACTTCCGTCCGGCGACCGAGGACTACGACAAGATCTCGAACCAGATCCAGGTCGCCATGGAAGCCGTCATGACCGGGCAGTCCAGCGTCGACGACGCGGCCGCCGCCTACGATCAGGCCGTCATCGGCATCGTCGGCGAAGACAACACCCAGAACGGCTGAACATGACCGCCCTGGCTCAGACCGGGGCGACCGGAACCGACCGGGGGTCGCGCGCCAAGACGCGCGGCCTCCGGTCCTCGGCCCGGGCGCTCCCGCTCCTTCCCGCAGCACTGCTGCTCGCCGTGTTCCTGCTCGGTCCGATCCTCGTCTCGCTGTGGGGCTCCCTCACCAACGCGACGCTCTCGGGCTCCACGGCGGTCGCGAGCGAGTTCGTCGGCCTCGACAACTACACCCAGCTCTTCAAAGCCCCCGACTTCCCGGTCGCGGTCGTCAACACGATCGTCTTCGTGTTCTTCTCGGCCGTCATCGGCCAGAACATCCTGGGTCTCGCACTTGCTCTCATGATGCGCTCGGGCAACCGCGTCGTCACCGCGGTGGTCGGCACGATCGTCGTCACGGCGTGGGTGCTGCCCGAGATCGTCGCGGCCTTCGCCGCCTACGCCTTCTTCCGCGACAACGGCACCCTCAACGCCATCCTCGCCGTCTTCGGGCTCGACCCGGTCAGCTGGCTGTTCACGATGCCGGTGCTCATGGTCATCTTCGCCAACATCTGGCGCGGAACGGCCTTCTCGATGATGGTCTACTCGGCGGCTCTGGCCGACGTGCCGCCCGAGATCACCGAGGCCGCCGAGGTCGACGGCGCGAGCGGCATCAAGCGCCTCCTGCTCATCACGATCCCCATGATCCGCTCGACCATCGGGACGAACTCGATGATCGTCACGCTGCAGACCCTCTCGGTCTTCACGCTCATCTTCGTCATGACCGGCGGTGGCCCCGGCAACAAGAGCACGACGCTGCCGATCCTCGCCTACCAGGAGGGCCTGAAGTTCGGCGAGCTCGGGTACGGCACCGCGATCGCCACGATCATGCTGCTGATCGGTGCGATCTTCTCCTTCTTCTACGTCCGCGCGCTGCGCGAGGAGGTCTCCTCATGACCACCGCCACCCTTCCCGAGGTCACCGGCGCTCGCGTCCGGTCGTCGCGCCGTGCCCCCGCGCGCAAGAAGGCGTCCCTGTCGTCGCCGCGTACCCGTGTGCTGCGGGTCGTCGCCAACACGCTGCTCCTCGTGGTCGGCATCCTGTTCGTCGTGCCTCTCGTCTGGCTCGTCACGGCCTCGCTCGATGCGCAACCCACCCTCGCCATCAAGATGCCCGAGGTCGTCACCCTCGACAACTTCGCGGCCGTCATGAAGCCCGACCTGCTCTTCCAGCCCCTGTGGAACAGCGTCCTGCTGGCGGGAGGCACCTCGATCGCGACGGTCGTGCTCGCCTCGCTCGCCGCCTATCCGCTGTCGCGGTACAGGATGCGCGTGGGAAAGCCTTTCCTCTACGCGGTGCTCTTCGGCACGTGCCTTCCGATCACGGCGATCATGGTGCCGGTCTACAGCTTGTTCGTGCAGCTGAATCTCATCGACTCGATCGGCGGCACGATCCTCTTCCTGACCGCGAGCGCTCTGCCGATCGCGATCTGGATGATGAAGAACTTCATGGACGGCGTACCCGTCGAGCTCGAACACGCCGCATGGATGGACGGTGCGGGTTCGATGCGCACCCTCGTCCAGATCGTGCTGCCCCTCATGCGCCCGGGCATCGCGGTGGTGTTCATCTTCACGTTCATCCAGGCGTGGGGGAACTTCTTCGTTCCCTTCGTGCTGCTGCTCAGCCCCGACTACCAGCCGGCGGCGGTCAGCATCTTCAACTTCTTCGGGTCGTTCGGAGCCGTGGCCTACGGCCAGCTCGCGGCCTATTCGATCGTCTACTCCCTTCCGGTCCTCGGCCTGTACGTGCTCGTGCAGCGCGGACTCGGCGGCCCGTCGGCCCTCGCCGGCGCGGTCAAGGGCTGACCCGTCCCCCCAGACAAGGAATCCACCTTCATGCACGACCGCACCGCGCTCACCGAGATGCGCATCGAACGCTTCGTCCGCGAGCGTCTCGCCCCCGCCGTCTACCGCGCCCGCCAGCCCCTCGACATCCAGGCATGGGAGGCCCCCGGCGAGCCCGTGACCTTCGCCGTGGCTCGGGATGCCGAGTACCGCCCCTTCGCCGTCGGAACGCCGTGGGGTCGGGCGTGGGGCACCACCTGGTTCGCCGTCTCGGGAGAGATCCCCGCCGCCTGGCGTGACGGCTCGGGCGCCTTGCCCGCCGGGACGGTGGCCGAGTTCGTCGTCGACCTCGGGTTCACCGCCGGGCAGAGCGGCTTCCAGTGCGAGGCGTTGATCTGGAACCGCGACGGGGCGCCGATCAAGGGCGTTTCGCCCTTCAACAACGCCACCGCGGCGGCGATCGGCGCCGACGGCCGGATCGACGTGCTCGTCGAGGCCGCCTCCAACCCCGACGTGGGCAGCCTCTTCACGTTCGAGCCGACGCACCTCGGCGACCCCGCGACGGCGGGAGACGCTCCTCTCTATACGCTGCGCGAGATGTCGATCGGCCTGCGCGACCTCGCGGTGTGGGAGCTGCTGCAGGACTTCCGGCTCCTGCACGGCCTCATCGCCGAGCTCGACGCCACCTCCGCGCGCCGGGCGACCCTCCTCGAGGGAATGGATGCCGCGATCGACGCGGTCGATCCCGATGACGTCGCGGCGACGGCGCAGGCCGGTCGCGACGCGCTCGCTCCTCTGCTCGCCGCCCCCGCGGCATCCAGCGCTCATGTCCTGCACGCGGTCGGTCATGCGCACATCGACTCGGCGTGGCTCTGGCCGGTGCGGGAGACCGCCCGCAAGGTGTCGCGCACCTTCAGCAACGTGCTCTCGCTCATGGACGAAGATCCCGAGTTCGTCTTCGCCAGCTCGTCCGCGCAGCAGTTCGCGTGGATGAAGGAGCACTACCCGGCCCTCTGGGCGCGGCTCAAGGCGCGCGTCGCCGAGGGGCGCTTCGTGCCGGTGGGCGGCATGTGGGTCGAGTCCGACACCAACATGGTGGGCGGCGAGGCCATGGCCCGGCAGTTCGTCGAGGGCAAGTCGTTCTTCCTCGAGGAGTTCGGCATCGACACCGAGGAGGTGTGGCTGCCCGACTCCTTCGGCTACAGCGCAGCGCTGCCCCAGATCATGAAGGCCGCGGGCGCCCGCTGGTTCCTCACGCAGAAGATCTCGTGGAACGAGACCAACCGCATCCCGCACCACACCTTCCGCTGGGAGGGGATCGACGGTTCGCGCATCTTCACGCACTTCCCGCCGGTCGACAAGTACAACTCCGAGGTCACCGCGGCCGACCTCGCGCACGCCGAGCGCAACTTCGCCGACAAGGGCCGCGCGCGCACCTCGCTCCTTCCCTACGGCTTCGGCGACGGCGGCGGCGGACCCACCCGCGAGATGACCGCGACGATCGCTCGCACGCACTCGCTCGAGGGCGCGCCGGTGGTGAAGCACTCCACCCCGCGTGACTTCTTCGAGACGGCGGAGGCCGAGTACGCCGATCCGGCCGTGTGGGCGGGGGAGCTGTACCTGGAGTTCCACCGCGGCACGTACACCAGCCAGTTGCGCACCAAGCAGGGCAACCGCCGCAGCGAGCACCTGCTGCGCGAGGCCGAGCTGTGGGCTTCGACCGCGACCGTGCGCACCGGTGCCGCCTACCCGGCCGAGGCGTTCCGTCGCCTGTGGCGCCTGGTGCTGCTGCAGCAGTTCCACGACATCCTGCCCGGCACCTCGATCGCGTGGGTGCACCGCGATGCCGAGCGCAACTACGCGGCGATCGCGACGGAGCTCGAGCAGATCATCGCCGACAGCCTCCGCGCTCTCGTCGGCACCGGGGAGCACGCGGTCGTGGCAAACGCCGCGCCTCACCGTCGCGCCGGCACCCCGGCGCTCGCCATCGCCCCCGCGGTCCCGGCCGGCGACGTCGCACCCCGGCCCGCGGGCGAGGGCTTCGTGCTCGACAACGGCCTCGTGCGCGTGGTCGTCGATGGCCGCGGTCTGATCAACTCGATGATCGAGGTCGCCTCGGGTCGCGAGGCCGTTCCCGCCGGAGAGTCGGCGGGGCTGTTCGAGGTGTTCCGCGACACCCCCACCCAGTGGGACGCCTGGGACATCGACGAGACCTACCGTCGCCATGTCACCCCCCTCGACTCCGCCGAGGCCGTCCGCCTCGACGGCGACGCGGTGCTGGTCGAGCGACGCACGGGCGATTCCACGATCGTCACGCGCATCGCCCTGGCCAACGGGTCGCGCACGGTGCGTCTCTCGCTCGAGGTCGATTGGCACGAGCAGCAGAAGCTCCTCAAGCTCGGTGTGCCCGTGGACGTGCACACCGATCGCGCGGCCAGCGAGATCCAGTTCGGTCACGTCGTTCGTCCGACCCACACGAACACCTCGTGGGACGCCGCGCGCTTCGAGACCGCCGCCCACCGCTGGGTCCGGGTGGCCGAGCCGGGGTTCGGTGTGGCCGTCACCAACGACTCCACCTACGGCCACGACATCACGCGCCACGAGCGCGGGGCGGGCGGGACGTTCTCGCTGGTGCGGCTGTCGATCATCCGCTCGGCGAAATTCCCCGATCCCGGTCAGGACCAGGGAGCGCACCACCTCGAGGTCGGCATCGTCGTGGGCGCCGACGTGATCGACGCCGTGGCGGAGGGCTACCGCACCAACCTGCCCGAGCGGACGGTGGCGGATGCCGCCGAGTCGACGGTCGCACCCCTGGTCACGCTCGATCGTCCCGGGGTGGTCGTCGAGGCGGTCAAGCTCGCGCAGGACGGCTCGGGAGACGTCGTCGTGCGCCTGTACGAGGCGTTGGGTGAGCGCACCCGCGCGCGCGTGGAGGCCGGGTTCGAGGTCGCGGGTGTCACCGAGACCGATCTGCTCGAGCGCGAGGTCGACGCCGCCGCGGTGACGAGCGTGGCGGGCGGAGCGGTCGAGCTCGACCTGCGCCCGTTCCAACTGGTCACGCTGCGTCTCGCCCGCTGACCGCGCAGGATCCGCGGGGCGGGCGAGCGGCGAGGCCCTCCCGCCCCGCGGTGCCGTCGGGTGGGAGGGCGCGCTCAGTCGGCGTCGAGGCCGATCTCGGCGAGCAGCAGCGACGCCACCCGCCACGGCTCGATGCCCGCGGTTTGCCGGGCACCCGGTGGTGGTGCGGCCGCGCTGACGGGGCGGGCGCGGCCCGGGCCGCGGAACGCGCGTCTCTTCGGCACGCGTGACCTCGCGAGCCGCGTCCGGGGTCACACCGACGCCACCGCCATGAGAGCGACGGATGCCGCCATCGCACCGATCTGGGCACGGTCGAGCCGAGCCCGCATCCGACGCATCATCTCGAGAGACAGCACCGCGTACACCGCCGCCGTGCCGAGCAGCACGGGCGCCAGGGCGAGCCCATGGGCGTGGCCGGCGGGGGCGGCGTGCCCGCCCATGCCGAGCTGCAGCCCGCCCATCACGACCATTCCGAGCGTCGTATGGACGGTCATGAGCACGGGGACGTGCGGCGTCCGGCGTTGACGCGGCCGGCGCCACACGGTGAGTGCGATCGCGCCGGCGAGCAGGAGCCCCGTCCACCAGACCGGAGCGACCACCCCGAACACCGCGGCATCCAGCATCGCCAGGAGCATGAGGGCGGATGCCAGGACCTCGGGCGGCCGCACCCGCGCGCGATCGGCTGCCAGACAGCAGGCACCGACCGCGGCAGGGGCGACCGCCGCCACGTGGAGGATCTCGCTCATCGCCTCAGCAGTGGCATTCGGCGGCCGGGGCGTCGCCCGCGTCGTGGCCGTGCTCGTGCTCGGATGCGTGCGCGGCGGGCGAGCAGTGCGTCGAGGCCGGTGCGGGCACGTTCAGCACGGGGTTCCGCTCGAAGAAGTTGTACGGCTTGAGCGTGAACTTGGCGTAGTCCATCGGCATGACGGGCCAGTCCTCGTTGCGGGGGAAGTGCGTGAGCCCGAAGGTGTGCCACAGCACCACGTCTTCGCCCACGAGCGGCTCGTCGCCGGCGATGAATGCCGGGATGCCGGCACCGCCGGGGTGCTGGTTGACGAAGTCGCCCGCGGCGTAGCGCTCGTCGGGGTCGTACTTCGTGACGTACAGGCTCTTCGTGGCGAACGCCGCACGGGCGGCGATCGACGACGTGTCGTCGGCGAGCAGCATCGGCGTCTCGGTCGGGAAGAGCACGTACGAGGTCGCCTGACCGCGTTCGGTGGTCTTCTCGGTCGAGGCGATCTGCCAGACACGGTTCACGGAGCCGTCGGCGAGACGGCCCGAGACCTTCTCGCTCGTGAGGGGAGTGACACTCTTGGTGAAGGCGTTACCGGCCGGGTTCTCGGCCGAGATCGGCACGCGCACGGCGTCGATCTCGTTCACGACGTTCGCGACGCCGTCGACCGTCATGTCCAGGCGGGCCGAGAAGAGGTGCTGGTGGTACGGGGCTCCTAGACCCGGTGCCACCTCCGAGGCGTACGGGTAGCCCTCGCCCGGGTAGGCCGAGGTGAACAGGATGCCGGTGAGCTTGGCCTCGCACTCGATGGTGCCGTCGAGGTAGAGGTACCAGTAGAAGCCGTAGTCGTAGTTGCCGACGGTGGTGAAGAACGAGATCACGAGACGTCGGGAACGGCGCACCTCGCTGGCGCCGGTGAAGATGTCGGTGTGCTTCCAGAGGGTGCCGAAGTCCTCCTCGTGCATGCACACGGCGTTGCGGACGGTCCGCGGCATCCCGTTCTCGTCCGAGAGCACGGCGTCGACGTAGGTGATGTCGCCGACGCAGTCGCAGCCGAGTGCGAGCTCGTTGGTGTAGCGGCCGAAGAGGTACTCACCGGTGTCGAAGTAGTTCTGCCAGAAGCGGTTCGGGGCGGGGTCGGCGTAGGGCACGATCATCTCGCTGATCGAGCCGCGGTACATCACGGGTCGTCCCGCGAACGACAGCTGGCGCAGGATCAAGCCCTCGCGGGTGTCGAAGCCGATGCGCAGGTCCCACTCGCCCCACGAGACGTGCTCGCCGTCGACGGTGAAGCTCGACCCTTCGGGCTGGGTGATGACGATGGGCTTCAGTCCCTCGAGCGGCGGGCCCTGCAGCTCGGGGTCGTCGTAGTTGCCGTGCGTCTCGGGCACGGTGAACCCGGGGGTGTCGATGATCTCGGTGACCCGGCGGTCGGCGACGTCGATGTAGGCGGTGAGGCCGTCGACGGGGTGCGCCCACGGGTGGTCGCCGGGGTGGTCCTGACGGAACGCGAAGGCGCGCAGCACGCGCCGACCCACCTCGTTCTCGTAGCCGTAGTGGCCGGCCGAGAGGGGCACGAGGACGACGTCGGCGGTCGTGAGCCCGCGCGCGGCGAGGGCCGCGACCCACTCGGCGCTCTCGCCCGCGATGACCCCGACCTCCTCGAACTCAGCGTCGAGGATCGGGAGCTGTCCGTCCGAGCCGTCCAGCTCGGTCTGACGGAGCACCTGACCGGTGGACAACGACACGACGAGGTCGAGCGAGTGCGCCGTGCGCAGGTTGAGCAGCTGGACGCGTGCCCGGCGCTCGGGGAAGGGGCCCTCGCCCCGCTCCCATGCCAGCACCTCGCCCTTCGGGGCTTCTTCGAGGCCGACGTAGGCGAAACGGGTGGCTTCGTCGAGCCCGTCGAGGCTGGAGGCGATCGCGTGCACGGCGGTGATCTCCTCGGGCGACAGGGAGGCCAGCGGGTGGGCGGGCGTCGCGGGCGCGGTGAAGGCGGTGGACGTCGGGTCGGTGAGGGTCATGATGTCTCTTTCGGGTGGAGCGGGAGGGAAAGGGGCGGGAGGGATGCCGCGACACCGGGCCGCGGCATCCGGTCATCCCGCGATGGCGTCGGTGAGCTTGGCGTAGGCGGCGGGGCGGCGGCGCCGGATCCAGGCGGCTTGGGCGTACCCGAAGGCGGGGACGACCACCACGAGCGCGAGCAGGGCCCAAGTGACCGCGCCGAAGGTGGGCGCGCCCTGGGCGTCGACGTCTCCGACCATCACGGGGAAGTAGGCGACGATCACCACGGCCGAGATCGCAAGCCCCACGAAGCCGAGCGCCGGCGCGATCATCGTGTTCCACGGACGACGGTCCTGGCGGTTGCGCGAGAAGTACACGATCACCGCGACCGAGGTCACGGCCATCAGGATGACGATGGCCACGGTCGCGACGCCGGAGAGCCAGGTGAACACCTGCAGGAGGGGGTCGAGTCCGAGCAGGGCGAACGCGGCGAGCAGGACACCCGCCGTGACGGTCTGCACGATCGACGACACGTGCGGCGAGAGGTGTCGTGCGTGCACGCCGGACACCGCCTCCGGGAGGACCCCGGCGCTCGACATCGCGTGCTGGTAGCGCGTCAGGACGTTGTGGAACGACAGGACGCACGCGAACATCGAGGTCAGCAGCAGGACGTTGACGATGACCTCGCCGACCGTGCCGAGGTACAACGCGACGGTGCGGAGCATCAGCGTCGCGGGGTTCTCCGCGGCGGCGGCGAGTACGCCGTTCGGTCCCCAGGCCATCACCAGTCCCCAGGTCGACACGGTGTAGAAGACCCCGATGCCGATGACGGCGCCGTAGGTCGCCCGCGGGATCGTGCGGTCGGGGTCGCGCGCCTCGTCGCGGAAGATGGCGGTGGCCTCGAAGCCGATGAAGGCGGCGATCGCGAACATCAGCCCCACTCCGGGCGAGCCGCTGGCGATGTTGGCGGGCTCGAAGGGCGCGAGGCTCAGTCCCTCCGGGCCTCCGGTGGCGACCACCGCGCCGACCAGGACGAGGACGATCGCCACCTCCGCGATGAGAAGGACGCCCAGCACCTTGCTGGACAGGTCGATGTGCCGGTAGCCGAGTATCCCGACCAGCGCGACGGTGGCCAGCGCGTACAGCCACCACGGAAGATCCGGCCCGCCCACCGACACGATGGTGATCTCGAGCAGGTACCCGACGTAGCCGTACACCGCGACCTGGATGGTCGTGTAGGTCAGGATCGCGGTCCACGCCGCGGCGAGCCCGGAGGGGCGTCCCAGGCCGTATCCGATGTAGGTGAAGAAGGCGCCGGGGCGGGGGACGTGCCGGGTCATGGCCGCGAGGCCCACCGCGAACAGAAGCAGGATGACGGCGCTGACGGCGTACAGAGCCGGGTAGCCGACACCGTTGCCGATCAGGATGCCGAGCGGGCCGGCGCCGCCCACGACGGTGAGCGGCGATGCGGCGGCGACCACCATGAAGATGATCGCCGTGACACCGAGGGAGCCCTGCAACGTCCGCTTCGCCGACGCCGCCACTCCCTTCGATTCGAGTTGGGTCATTTCCAGTCCTCCGGAGTTCGGGTGAGGGTGCGCGGTTCGTGAGTCGAGGTTCCCGTGGCGTCGTTGCCGGACCGTGTAGTCGTCGTGAAGGTGTGCCCACACCGAGTGAGACGCCCGCCGGGGGTGTGTCTCAGTCGAGGTCACGAGCACGAAACACGCGGGTCGCCCGGGTGCAACGCCCGCCGCGTACGGTCGGCAGCACCCGACGGAGACCACGTGAACGCACTCGCTCGCGCCATCGCGCGCCCCGACCCTGTCGCCGGCTTCGGCGACCGGTCGCCCCTGCACGGGCTCGACAGGCGTCGGATCGGCATCGTCGACCTCGCCGCTCAGTCGATCGCGGCGGTCGCCCCGGCCGCGGCGGCGACGACGGTCGTCCTGCTGGTGGCGGGTGTCGCTCCCGGGGCGACGGTCACCGCGATCGTGGCCGCGGCGATCCTGAGCCTGGGGGTTGCCCGGACGATCTCGCAGTTCGCCCGTCGCTTCGCCGCCACGGGCGCCCTGTACACCTACACCGCTCGCGGTCTCGGCACACGGGCCGGCCTCGCCGCGGGGGCGGCGATCCTCACGGGGTATGGCGCGGTGGCGATGTTCGCCATGCTCGGCGGCGCGTACTACGCCACCTACCTGGTGTCGGGGCTCTGGCCGTCGATCGACCGAACGATCGTCACCGCACTGTTCCTCGTGGGTCAGGGCCTTCTCGTCGCGTTCGTGCTCGTCCGCGGCATCCGGATCTCCGCCCGTGCCGCTCTCGTCGTCGAGACCCTGTCGGTCGCCCTGATCGTCGTGCTCCTCATCGCGCTTCTGGTGCGCATCCGTCCGATCGACCTCGCCGCGGTCGCGGGGGTGGGAACGGCACACCTCGATCCGACGGCTTTCGCGGCGGGGGCGGTGATCGCCCTGACGGCGTTCGTCGGGTTCGAGTCCGCAGCGACGCTCGGCGTCGAATCGGTGTCTCCGTTGCGCAACGTCCCGCGCGCGATCACCGGCACCGTCGTTCTGTCCGGCCTTCTCTACGTCCTCGCGGCGCTGACCCAGGTGGCCGGGTTCGACGCCCTCGGAGCCGATCTGGCGACCAGCGTCTCGCCGGTCAACGAGCTCACCGAGGCGTACGGTCTGGGCGGATGGGGGGTGGTCGCCGATCTCGGCATCGCGGCGTCGTTCCTCGCCTGCGCGATCGGCACGACCACCGCGCTCGTGCGGGTGCTGTTCGCGCTGAGCCGCGACGGGGTGCTCCCGGACGCCGTCGGACGCGCGCATCGGCGCTTCGGTACCCCGGCGGCGGCCGTCGGGTGCGCGCTCCCGGTCATCACGGCTGTGCCGGTGCTCGTGGTCGCCGCGGGGATCGACACCCGCGACGCGATGCACGTCACGATCGGGGTGGGGGCCGCGGGGTACATCGTGGCCTACATCCTCGTCTGCGTCGCC
Organism: Microbacterium sp. SORGH_AS_0421; assembly: GCF_030818635.1. Classification (NCBI taxonomy): domain Bacteria; kingdom Bacillati; phylum Actinomycetota; class Actinomycetes; order Micrococcales; family Microbacteriaceae; genus Microbacterium; species Microbacterium sp. SORGH_AS_0421. The sequence continues at coordinate 199,803 of NZ_JAUTAO010000001.1, read as the reverse complement.
GCCCCCGTGTTCCTCCGCCGCATCGGTGAATCCACGGTCGGCGTCACGGTGGTCGCGGGGGTCTCGGCGCTCGCCCTCGCCGCGGCCCTCGTGTCGTTCTTCATCGACGACGCGGCCGAGGGTGGGCCGGTCGTCGCGATCGTCGCGGTGCTGGCCGCCGTGTCCGCCGCCGTCATCTCCGTCCTCCGTCGCCGGCACGGCCCGGGGGCGCTCGGTGTCTACGACGAGCCGGTCGCGGCGCAGGTGCTCGGGGGAGTGGTGTCGCCGCGGCATCCCGGCGATGCGTGAGCAGCCGGCGCTCGCCGCACGCCAGCCCGGTGCCGTGCACTCCGCGCTCGCCGTCCTCGAGGCCGTCGCCCAGCTCGGCGCCGGGGTGAGCGCCCAGCGGATCTCCGCCGAGCTCGGCCTCCCGCGTGCCACGACCTACCGTCTCGTGAACCTCCTCGTCGAAGACGAGTACCTCGTCCGCACGCCGGATCTCGCGGGGTTCGCGCTGGGCGCGAAGGTCGCGCAGCTGGCGGCCGTCGTCGCTCCGCCGGCGCGTCTGTCGTCGGCCGCGCGGGCGGTGCTCGCCGAGGCGCGCCTGACCGTACGCGGGGGAGTGCACGTCGCGCTGTTCGTCGACGGGCGGGTCGCGGTGGTCGATGCCGATCCCGACTTCCCCCTGTCGGACGAGGCGCGTCTTGCGCGCGAACCCGCCCGGTACGCGCTCGGCCGACTCATGCTGGTGTCGCAGGGCGACGAGGGCACGCCCGAACTCGACCGCGCGCGCGACGACCTCGCACGATGGGGGGCGACACGCCAGAGCGGAGAACTCGTGGCCGCGTCGGGGTGTCTCGCTGTGCCGATCGTCGATGCGAGCGGCCTGGCGGCGGGCGCCGTGGCGTTCTCGGGGCCGCGACACCGTGTCGACGACCCCGTCGACGTGCTGTCGGCCCTGCGGCCGGCCGCCGACGCCCTCGCCCCGCTGATGGTGTGACGCGCATCGGGTAGGCTGTACTCGGCTCTCCGCGTGGCGGTATCCCGGCCAACTCCCCCAGGACGGAAACGTAGCAAGGGTAACCAGGCTCTACCGGGTGCGCGGAGGGTCTTTTCTTTGCCCGGAAGCCTCGGCTGCGCGACGGGATGCCGGCTGAGTTGCGCGCTTGTCGGACTGCGGTCCCGTCACCGGGAGGCGAAGGGCCCGTCGAGAACCGCCCACTGCAGCAGCATGATGGTCTTGGCATCCTGGATCGATCCGTCCCGGATCATCGAGAGGGCGACATCGATGTCGTACTCGAGGATCTCGATCTCCTCGTCCTCCTCGGCGAGGCCCCCGCGGTCGCCCTCGCGCTCGGCGCCGTCGTAGGCCGCGGCGAAGAAGTGCAGCCGTTCGGTGACCGAGCCCGGACTCATGAAGGCGTCGAAGACGTGCTCCACCTCGGCTACCCGCACGCCGGTCTCCTCCTCGGCCTCGCGGCGGATCGCGGTGACGGGGTCGTCGTCGTCGAGCAGGCCCGCCGCGGTCTCGATGAGCATGCCGTCGGGGTGGTCGTTGACGTAGATCGGGTAGCGGAACTGTCGCGTGAGCAGGACGGTCCGCCGTTCGAGGTCGTAGAGCAGGATCGTCGCGCCGTTGCCGCGGTCGTAGGTCTCGCGGGTGAGGGTGGTCCACTCGCCGTCGTCGCCTCGGTACCGGAACGTGGTCGCGCGCAGCACGTGCCATCCGGCGGCGAGGAGCTCGACGCCGGTGACCTGCACACGGGGGTTCCTGTCGAGGTCGAGTCCGGTCCGGTCGAGGCCGGAGCGGCCGCGGTGGTCGGGAACGGTGGAGCCGGGTGGGGGGAGGGTCATGAGTCGGAACGATAGTGCAGAAACGTGCAAGAATGCGAACGTGATGCTCGCCGCCGCCCGCAAGGACGCCCTCCTCGACCGCCTTCGCCGCGATGGCCGACTCGTCGTGAAGGACGTGGCCGTCGAACTCGGTCTGTCCGAAGACAGCATCCGCCGGGACCTGCGAGAACTGGATGCCGCGGGCCTGGCCGTCCGCGTCTACGGCGGCGCCCTCCCGGCATCGCCGGCCGTCGCCGACTACTCCGCGCGTGCCGAGGTCGCCCGGTCGAGCAAAGCACGTGTCGCGGCGGCGGCGGTGGCCGTGATCGAGCCGGGCGCCACCGTGCTGCTCGACGGCGGTACCACGACCCTCGCGATGCTCGACGTGCTACCGCGCTCGTTCTCGGGAACCGTCATCACGCACTCGCCGACGATCGCCGCGGGGCTGCTGCACCACGACGCGGAGGTCATCGTCCTGGGCGGGCGCATCTTCAAGCACTCCGCCGTGGCCTGCGGGGCAGCCGCGATGGAGGCGGCCCAGAACATCAGCGCCGACCTCTTCTTCCTAGGGGTGACGGGCGTGCATCCCGAGGCCGGGCTGTCGACGGGAGATGCCGAGGAAGCGGCGATGAAGAGAGCGCTCGCCGCCCGCGCGGCCGAGACGTTCGTTCTCGCGAGCGAGGAGAAGCTGGGCGCAGCCTCGCGCTTCGGCATCCTGCCGCTGGACGGGGTGACCGGGATCATCGCCGACCTCGATCCCGGGGCCGGGCTCGCGGGAGAGCTGCGCGCGGCGGGAGCGCGCCTGCTTCCGGCGTCGCCGTGATCACTCGACGCCGAAGCAACCCCGCAGCGGTGTCGGAGGCGCGCAATAGGCTGGACGCGTGACGCAGAGCATCTACATCACGTCGGCCGAAGGTCATTCGGGCAAGTCCTCCGTGGCCCTGGGCGTCCTCGACGCGCTCAGTCGTGTGACGCCGCGCGCGGGGGGTGTTCCGGCCCATTGCGCGATCCACCGCCGAGCGCGACTACGTGCTCGAGATGCTGCTCGACCACGACAGCGTCGACCTCGACTACGACGACTGCGTCGGCGTCACCTACGACGACGTCCGCGACGACGCCGATGCGGCTCTGGGGCGGATCGTCGAGCGCTATAAGGCCGTCGAGGCGCGGTGCGATGCCGTCGTGATCATCGGCAGCGACTACACCGATGTCGGAAGCCCCGCCGAGCTGGCGTACAACGCCCGGATCGCGGCCAACCTCGGTGCCCCCGTGCTCCTCGTGCTGGGCGGTCGCGCGCAGCAGGGCCACAGCGAGACACTCGGCATGTCGGTCGCCCGTACCCCTCACGAGGTCGGCCAGATCGCCTCGCTCGCGGTGGCAGAACTCCAGCACGAGCGAGCGGCGCTGTTCGCCGTGATCGCGAACCGCGCCGATCCCGATCACCTCGACGAGATCATGGCATCCGTCCGCCAGGTCGTCGACGCGGTGCCGGTCGGTGCGCCGGCCGAGCAGCGCAGCGTCCCCGTGTGGGCCCTCCCCGAAGACCGGTTCCTGATCGCCCCCTCGGTGCGCGGCGTGCTGCGCTCGGTCGAGGGTGAGCTGATCAAGGGCGACCCGGCCCTGCTCACTCGCGAGGTCCTCGACGTCGTCGTGGCGGGCATGTCGATGGTCAACGTCCTCCCGCGTCTCAAGGAGTCGGCGGTCGTGGTCATCCCGGCCGACCGCAGCGAGGTGCTCCTCGCCGCCCTCCTCGCCAACGCCTCGGGCACGTTCCCCTCGCTCGCGGGCATCGTGCTCAACGGCGGCTTCGAACTGCCCGACGCGATCGTGCGCCTGATCGACGGGCTGGGCTCGCCGCTGCCGATCATCGCCACCGACCTCGGCACCTACGACACGGCCGTGCGCATCATGAACACGCGTGGCCGTCTCGCCGCCGATTCGCAGCACCGCTACGACACCGCCCTGGCGATGTTCGAGCGCCACGTCGACACCGAGCTGCTCACGCGCGAGCTGGGCGTGGCCCGCCCGAGCGTGGTCACCCCGCTCATGTTCGAATACGGCCTGGTCGACCGTGCTCGCAGCGACCGTCGCCGCATCGTCCTGCCCGAGGGCACCGACGATCGCGTACTGCGGGCCGCTGCCACCGTTCTCTCGCGCGGCATCGCCGACCTCACGATCCTCGGCGAGCCGATCGAGGTGCGCGGGCGCGCGATCGAGCTCGGCATCGACATCCGCGACGCCGAGGTGCTGAGCCCCTTCGACGCCGTCCACGTCGACAAGTTCGCCACCGAGTACGCCCGGCTGCGCGCCCACAAGGGCGTCACCTACGCGCAGGCCGCCGACACCGTCACCGACGTGTCGTACTTCGGCACGCTCATGGTGCACCTGGGCCTCGCCGACGGCATGGTGTCGGGCGCCGCGCACACCACGGCCCACACGATCCGTCCGGCCTTCGAGATCATCAAGACCGCCCCGGGTGTCTCGGTCGTCTCGAGCGTGTTCCTCATGGCCCTCGCCGACCGCGTGCTCGTATACGGCGACTGCGCCGTCATCCCCGACCCCACCAGCGAGCAGCTCGCCGACATCGCCGTGTCGTCGGCCGCGACCGCCGAGCAGTTCGGCATCGCGCCGCGCGTGGCGATGCTGTCCTACTCGACCGGCGAGTCGGGCACCGGCGCCGACGTCGAGAAGGTGCGCACCGCCACCGCCCTCGTGCGCGAGCGGGCGCCCGAGCTGCTGGTCGAGGGCCCCATCCAATACGACGCCGCCGCCGACGCCGCCGTGGCCCGGGCCAAGATGCCCGACTCCGAGGTGGCCGGGCGCGCGACGGTGTTCGTCTTCCCCGATCTCAACACGGGAAACAACACCTACAAGGCCGTGCAGCGCTCGGCCGGAGCCGTCGCCATCGGGCCGGTCCTGCAGGGGCTGAACAAGCCCATCAACGACCTGTCGCGCGGCGCTCTCGTCGACGACATCGTCAACACCCATCGCCATCACCGCGATCCAGGCCCAGGGGGGCACCCAGTGAGTGTCGTCCTCGTCGTCAACAGCGGGTCGTCGTCGTTCAAGTACCAGCTGCTCGACATGGCGCGTGAACAGGTCCTCGCCTCGGGACTCGTCGAGCGCATCGGCGAGGGCACCGGCGTCGCGAAGCACACGGTGAAGGCGGCGTCTTTCGGCGCAGCGGGCGAGCCCGTGCCGACGGTGACCGATGCCACTTCGACCATCGAGCGCGAGATCGCCGATCACACGGCGGGCTTCGCCGTCATGCTCGAGGCCTTCGCGCAGCACGGCCCGTCGCTCGACGAACGCCCGCCCGTCGCCGTCGGGCACCGGGTCGTGCACGGTGGGGCGCGGTTCTTCGCACCCACCGTCGTAACCCCCCTCGTCGAGATCAACATCGACGAGCTCTCGGTGCTGGCGCCGTTGCACAACCCGGCCAACCTCGCCGGGATCGTCGCGGCCAAGAAGGCCTTCCCCCACGTCCCGCACGTGGCCGTCTTCGACACGGCGTTCCATCAGTCCCTCGCCCCCGAGGCGTACACCTACGCGATCGACCGCGAGGTCGCCGAAGCCCACCGCATCCGTCGCTACGGATTCCACGGAACGAGCCACAAGTTCGTCAGCGAAGCCGCCGCGGCCTTCGTCGGCCGCCCTCTCGGCGAGCTCAAGCAGATCGTCTTCCACCTCGGCAACGGCGCCTCGGTCGCCGCGATCGAGGGGGGCCGCTCGGTCGACACGTCGATGGGACTCACCCCGCTCGAGGGACTTGTCATGGGCACGCGTTCGGGCGACCTCGACCCCGCGGTGCTGCTGCAGCTCGCCCGTCGCGCCGACATGTCGATCGCCGACCTCGACACGCTCCTCAACAAGCGCTCCGGCCTGCTGGGTCTGGCGGGTGTGTCCGACATGCGCGACATCGGAGAGCGCAGAGAGGCCGGCGACCCGTCCGCCCAGCTCGCCTTCGACGTCTACATCCACCGCCTGCGCGCGTATGCGGGCGCGTATCTCGCGCAGCTCGACGGCGTCGACGTCATCTCGTTCACCGCGGGCGTGGGCGAGAACGCCGCCGCCGTGCGAGAGGGCGCCATGGCCACCCTCGGCTTCGCGGGCGTCGAGATTGATCCCGAGCGCAACGCCTCGCGAGAGCGCGGCATCCGGCGCATCTCCACCGACGCCTCGCGCGTCCAGGTGCTGGTCGTCCCCACCGACGAAGAGCTCGAGATCGCCCGTCAGACCCTCTCCGTCACCGGCTGAGTCGCTCGCGGCCCCTCACCTCTTCGAACGGCCCGCCGTGCAACCGGCTCGGTCCGCCCCCGACCGCTACCCTGAGATCGCCGCGCATCGGCGCCCGTGACCCGCACCCCGATCTGGAGCCCGCCGTGACCGACAGCCCCGACCTGCCCGACCTGCCCGACCTCACCGCTTTCGAGGGAGTGTTGTTCGACCTCGACGGCGTGCTCACTCCCACGGCCGAGGTCCACATGCGCGCCTGGAAGACGATGTTCGACGAGCTGTTCGCGGCGTGGAAGATCGAGCCGGCCTACACCGATCGCGACTACTTCGAGTACGTCGACGGCAAGAAGCGGTACGACGGCGTTGCGAGCCTGCTGCGCAGCCGCGACGTCGAGGTCCCGTGGGGCGACCCCTCCGACGATCCGTCCGAAGACACCGTGTGCGGAGTGGGCAACCGCAAGAACGAGGTGTTCTCGCGGATTCTCCGTAGCGAAGGCATCGCGCCCTACCCGGGTTCGGTCGCCCTCCTCGATCTGCTGCAGGCCGCGGGAACCCCCATCGCCGTGGTGTCGAGCTCGAAGAACGCCGTCGAGGTGCTCGACGCGGCCGGCATCCGCGAGCGCTTTCCCGTCGTGATGGACGGCGTGATCGCCGAGCGCGACAATCTCTCGTCCAAGCCCGCCCCCGACGTCTTCGCCGAAGCCGCACGCCTGTTGGGCGTCGACCCCGCCCGATCCGTCGCCGTCGAAGACGCTCTGAGCGGCGTGCAGTCCGCCGTCGCCGCCGGTTACGGCGTCGTCGTGGGCGTCGACCGAGGCGTCGGGGCGGACGACCTCCGTGCCGCCGGGGCCACCGTGGTCGTCGACGACCTCGCGGCGTTCGTAGACTGAGCCGTCGCCACCCGCGACACGCGTCATCGCCCGCCCCCATCGGCGAGACCGAGCACCATCCGCGCGAACGGCCCGTGGCCGCCTCGCGCCTACCCGAACCTGCCACCGGAAGGCACGCCCCGATGATCGATCGCGATCGTTTTCCCGTCGACGAATGGCGCCTCGTCGAAACCGAGTTCTCCCTCGACGACGTGGGGGTCACCGAGACCCTCTTCGCCGTCGGCAACGGGTACCTCGGCTTGCGCGGCAATTCCATCGAGGGGCGCTTCGCCCTCGAACAGGGCACCTTCATCAACGGCTTCCACGAGACGTTCCCCATCCGGCACGCCGAGCAGGCCTACGGCTTCGCCGAGGTCGGGCAGACGATCATCAACGCTCCGGATGCCAAGGTCATGCGCGTCTACGTCGATGACGAGCCGCTCTCTCTCGACGTCGCCGACGTCCGCGAGTACGAGCGCGTGCTCGACATGCGCCAGGGAATCCTCCGCCGCAACCTGCTGTGGGTCACGCCCTCGGGCAAGCGCGTGCGGATCGAGGACGAGCGTTTCGTCTCGTTCGACGAGAAGCACCTCGCCGTCCTCCGTCTGACCGTGACGGTGCTCGACGCCGACGCTCCCGTCACCGTGAGCAATCAGCTGCTCAATCGTCAGGACGGCGAGGGGATCTACGGCGGCTCGCCCATGGCATCCAAGCAGTCCGGTTTCGACCCGCGAAAGACCGAGAAGCTCAGCGACCGCGTGCTGCAGCCGCGCGAGTACTGGCAGGACGGCAACCGTTCGGCGCTCAGCTACGAGGTGAGCGAGTCGAACATGACGCTCGCCGTCATCGCCGACCACCTCGTCGAGACGGAGAACGAGTACACCTCGCGTCAGCTCGTCGAGCCCGACATCGCCAAGAACATCTACCGCGTGCACGCGAAGGCCGGCGTGCCCACCACGATCACCAAGCTGGTGAGCTATCACACCTCGCGGGGCGTCCCCACGGGTGAGCTGCTCGATCGCTGCCGACGCACGATCGATCGTGCGGTCGAGACGGGGGTCGACGGGCTCGTCGAGAAGCAGATCGCCTGGTACGCCGACTTCTGGGACCGCTCCGACGTGCGCATCGGCGGTCACGGCGACCTGCAGCAGGCCACGCGCTGGTGCCTGTTCCAGCTCGCGCAGGCCGCGGCCCGCGCCGACGGACAGGGTGTCCCGGCGAAGGGCGTCACCGGTTCCGGGTACAGCGGTCACTACTTCTGGGACACCGAGGTCTACGTCCTGCCGTTCCTGGCGTACACCTCGCCGCTCTGGGCCCGAAACGCCCTGCGCATGCGGTACCTGATGCTCCCTGCCGCCCGCAAGCGCGCGCACCAGCTCAACGAAGCGGGTGCCCTGTTCCCGTGGCGCACCATCAACGGCGAAGAGGCGTCCGCTTACTACGCTGCCGGCACCGCGCAGTACCACATCAACGCCGACGTCGCCTTCGCCCTGGCGAAGTACGTCCGCGCGACGGGGGACGAGGAGTTCCTCGCCCGCGAGGGTGTGGACATCGCGGTCGACACCGCCCGCCTCTGGTCGACGCTGGGCTTCTGGCGCTCGAGCGACGCCGCCGAAGACGGGGAGCGCGACTCGTTCCACATCCACGGTGTGACCGGACCGGACGAGTACACCACCGTCGTCAACGACAACCTCTTCACGAACGTCATGGCGCGTTTCAACCTGCGCTTCGCCGCCCGCACGGTGCGCGACCTCGCCGAGAACAACCCCGAGGCCTATGCGCAGATGGCCGACCGCATGAACCTCGACCCCTCCGAGCCGGAGCGCTGGGACAAGGCGGCCGAGGCCATGCACATCCCGTTCAGCGAGGCCCTCGGCATCCATCCCCAGGACGCCGTCTTCCTCGAACGCGAGATCTGGGACCTCGAGAACACCCCGCCCGACCAGCGCCCCCTGCTGCTGCACTTCCACCCGCTGGTCATCTACCGCTACCAGGTGCTCAAGCAGGCCGATGTGGTGCTCGCGCTGTTCCTGCAGGGAAATCACTTCACGGATGCCGAGAAGCTCGCCGACTTCGAGTACTACGACCCGCTGACGACGGGCGATTCGACGCTGTCGGCGGTCGTGCAGTCGATCTTGGCGGCCGAGGTGGGCTACCAGGACCTCGCCTTGGAGTACTTCCGGCAGGCCGCCTTCGTCGACCTCGGAGACCTGCACCACAACGCCTCGGACGGCGTGCACGTGGCATCGGCCGGTGGGGTGTGGACCGCCCTGGTGAGCGGCTTCGGCGGCATGCGCGACCACTTCGGCCTGCTCACCTTCGACCCGCGCCTTCCGGCCGACTGGCCCGAGCTGTCGTACGTGCTGCACTGGCACGGCACGCGCCTGGACATCACGCTCACCGAGACCGCGCTGACGCTGCGCGCCGGGGGAGAGGGCGACCCCGTCACCTTCGCGGTGCGCGGGGCGACGTACACCGTGGCTCCGGGTGAGACCGTGCGCGTCGCGCTCCACGGGCAGGGCCCGGTGCGGCCGGGTCGGCCCTCGATCCGCCAGCTCGAGGGCTCGGTGCGCGAGGACGGCACGCTCCTGTCGGCCTCGGTGCCGATCGTCACGACGGCGATTCCGATCGTCGGCGACGACGACGGGCCGATCGCGGTCGGGCTCGACGGCGGTTTCTGAACCACCGACGCGGCGGCATCCTCCGGGATGCCGCCGCGTTCGGCGTTTCGGGCGCCGCCGCGCGATGACGGCCCGGGGCTCGGCATCCGGTGTTCTGGCGGGGTCTATCGACGGCGGCGGATGCGATGTCGGAGGTACGCCGTAGGCTGGTGTGGTGACGACAGCCCTGTACCGCCGATACCGCCCCGAGGCGTTCGGCGAGATGATCGGGCAGTCTCAGGTGACCGAGCCGCTCATGACCGCACTGCGCAGCGATCGCGTGGGTCACGCGTATCTGTTCTCGGGTCCGCGCGGCTGCGGTAAGACCACGTCAGCCCGTATTCTCGCGCGTTGCCTGAACTGCGCCGCCGGCCCCACCGACACCCCGTGCGGCACGTGCGACAGCTGCGTCGAGCTCGGTCGCGGCGGCGGCGGATCGCTCGACGTGGTCGAGATCGACGCGGCGAGCCACAACGGCGTCGACGACGCCCGCGACCTCCGCGAGCGCGCGATCTTCGCACCCGCGCGCGATCGCTTCAAGATCTTCATCCTCGACGAGGCGCACATGGTGACGCAGCAGGGCTTCAACGCGCTGCTCAAGCTCGTCGAGGAGCCGCCCGCGCACGTGAAGTTCATCTTCGCCACCACCGAGCCCGAGAAGGTGCTCGGCACGATCCGTTCGCGCACGCACCACTATCCCTTCCGGCTCGTTCCGCCCGCGGCCATGCTCGAGTACGTCCAAGAGCTGTGTGAGACCGAGGGCGTCGGCGTCGAGGCCGGTGTGCTTCCGCTCGTCGTCCGCGCCGGTGGCGGATCGCCGCGCGACACGCTCTCCCTGCTCGACCAGCTCATCGCCGGCTCCGACGCGGACGCGGGCGGTCACGTCCTCGTGCGGTACGAGCGCGCGGTCGCGCTCCTCGGTTACACGCACTCCGAGCTCCTCGACGAAGTCGTCGACGCCTTCGCCGCCAACGACGGTGGGGGAGCCTTCGCCGCCGTCGACCGGGTCGTGCAGACCGGTCAAGACCCGCGTCGTTTCGTCGACGACCTGCTCGAGCGCTTGCGCGACCTGATCGTGGTGGCAGCCACAGGCGCGGGCGCCTCGGCGATCCTGCGCGGCATCCCCGACGATGAATTCGATCGCATGTCCCGTCAGGCGACGGCGTTCGGCGCGCCGCGCCTCTCGCGCACCGCCGACCTGGTGGTCGCCGCCCTCGACGAGATGACCGGGGCCACGTCCCCGCGCCTGCAGCTCGAGCTGTTGGTCGCACGCGTGCTCACCCACGCCGGCGTCGCCCAGGGCACGTCGCCCGCCATGGCGCACGATCTCGAGGCGACGCGCGGCGGCTCGCATGCCTCCGCTCCGGCCCCCGCGACGGGAAGACCGGCGTCTCCCGCGGCCGACATCGCCTCTCCCGGCACATCGCCGGCGTCCCCCGCGGTGGCGAGCCCCGGAGGATTGCGAGTTGCCGCGCCCGGGATCGCCTCCCCGGGCAGCACTTCTCCGGCGGTTGCCGCTCCCTCTGTCGCGCCCGGGATCGCCTCTCCCGGCAGCACTTCTTCGGCGGTTGCCTCCCCCTCCGTCGCGCCCCCGACTGCGTCTCCCGCGGTCGCTTCTCCCGGTGTCGCCGCGCCAGCCGCTGCGTCTGCCGGGAAGATCGCGTCGCCCGGTATCGCCGCACCGGGTGCCGCAGCACCCGGTGTGGCCGCACCCGGTGCCGCTTCGCCCGCTCCGGCGGCACCCGCCGCGGCCTCACCGGGAAAGTCGCAGGCCGTTCCGGTGCGCCCGGCCGATGCAGAACCGCCCTCTTTCGGACCGAGCGACGACGATGCACCGCCGCCGTTCACCGACGACGACGCTCCTCCGCCTTTCGACGACGACGAGCAGTCGCCGTCTGAGACGGCAACGCCACCCGCGCGCGGCGCAACGGGGGCGATCTCCCCGTCGGGCCCGAGCCCGTCCGACCAAGAAGACACTCGGGCGTCGGCAGGATCGCCGTCGCGCCCCACCGCGCGTGCTGCGGCGTCTGCGGGTTCCGGTCGTGTCGAGGCGTCGGACGACGTCCACCCGTTCGACACGGCTCCGACTCCGCAGACCGCGTCGTCCGAACTCGACCCCGAGCCCGAATCGGCGCCCACCGAGGCCCCCGCGGCAGCAGCCCCGCGCCACGACGCCGCTGCGTCCTCGGCGTCGGAGTCGGCTGCACAGCGACCCGCCGCGGCGTCGACCTCGGGCGCGCCGTCCGACGACACGGAAGAGGCCTCGCCGCTCGAGCCGACCGCGCCCACGCCGCCCGCCACCCCCGTAGGCCCGATCGAGCTCGGACACGTCCGCGACGCGTGGCCCGAGGTGCTCGGCCAGCTCGAGGTCGCGAGCCGGTCGTCGTGGCTCATCGTGTCGACCGCCGCCGTCGCCGCCTTCGAGGGCGACGTGCTCACGCTGGCATTTCGGACGGGGAGCGATCTCACCGCCTTCAAGACGCGCACCCCGGAGGGCGGCCCGAGCGAAGATCTCCGCCAGGCCATCCAGGCGGTCCTCGGCGTCCGGGTCAAGTACCTCGCGCGCCTCGAGGGAGACGGTCACGGGGGATCCGGTCCCGGCGGCTCCTCGCGCGGCCCCTCGGCTCCCACGAGTGGCCCGGCGTCGGGCGCTCCCACGACCACGACTCCCGCTCCGCAGGGTTCGGCGCCGTACTCATCGTCGGTGACCGAGTGGGCCGTCGCGCCGATCCCGGCATCCGACGGCTCCGCCCCGGCGGCGATGCGGGTCCCTGCGGCTCCGTCCACGGCCCTCGCCGTCGATGACGAGCCCGACGAGGCGACCGCGGTCGCCCCCTCCGAGCTGCACGAGGGCGTTGTCTTGCCGCCGCGCGAGGTCACCCCCTCGGTGGCCGCACCGGACGAGGTCGACGACGACGACGTCATCCCACCGGTCGACGAGGCCGAGGCCCCGCTGCCGCCGGTCGTCGTTCCGCGCATGGCCCCCCTCAGCGGGGGCGTCCAGCGCTACGGCGAAGCCGTGGTGCGCCAGATGCTCGGGGCGAACTACGTGCGCGATGAGCCCTACGAGCCCCCGACGAGGTTCACCTGATGTACGACGGCATCGTCCAAGACCTGATCGACGAGTTCGGCCGCCTTCCGGGCATCGGCCCGAAGTCGGCTCAGCGCATCGCATTCCACATCCTGCAGTCGCCGTCGTTCGATGTATCGCGCCTGTCGACGCTGCTCGGAGAGATCCGCGACAAGGTGAAGTTCTGCGAGATCTGCGGCAACGTCTCCGAGCAGGACCGCTGCTCGATCTGTCGCGACCCGCGTCGCAATGCGACCTTGATCTGCGTGGTCGAAGACGCCAAAGACGTCGCGGCGATCGAACGCACCCGCGAGTTCCGCGGCCTCTACCACGTGCTGGGCGGCGCCATCAGCCCCATCGCGGGGATCGGTCCCGACGATCTGCGTGTCACCCAACTCATGCAGCGCCTCGCCGACGGCACCGTTCAAGAGGTCATCCTGGCGACGAACCCCAACCTCGAGGGAGAGGCCACGGCGACCTACCTCAGCCGGCTGCTGCACACCCTCGAGATCCGCGTGACGCGTTTGGCATCCGGTCTCCCCGTCGGCGGCGACCTGGAGTACGCCGACGAAGTGACCCTGGGCCGCGCCTTCGAGGGGCGTCGGACGCTCTGACGTCCGTGCGCGCGGGGTCAGGGCATCCCGGCACCCCCACTACCGCCGCACGCGCGCTCGCACCGGGGAATACCCGACGGGTCGCCCGCACGGGCTGGCCCCGGGGTGCGCCGCTACCGCCGCACGCGCGCTCGCACCCGGGTGACGCTCGACAGGGTCGCCCGCACGGGCTGGCCCAGATAGATGCCGAGAGACGCACCGACGGCGAGGGCGATGCCGATGGTCGCCGCCCCGGCGAGCGTGGTGACCCCGGTCATAAGCACGGCAGGATCCTGGCCCGACTCCACGATCCCGAGAAGACCGCGGAAGACCGCGGCACCGGGCACGAGCGGGAGGATCGCCGCGGTCGTGATCGCCACCGAGGGCACGTGCAACCGGTAAGCGACCACGATGCCCGCGAAGCTTCCGACGAAGGCTCCCACGCCGCTCGCGGCGGCGACCTCGAAGCCGAGGCCGGAGGCCGCGACGTAGCCCGCCCAGGCCACCAGGCTGAGGGCGGCGCTCACCACGACGATGCGCGCGCCGGCACCGTTGAACACCGCGACAGCGATGGCGATCACCGCGGCTCCCACGAACTGGACGCCGACGGGTCCGAGCGGCAGCGCGTTCGACGGCGGCGACATCCCCATCCCGAGAACGCGCACCGTTTCGAGCCCCGCGAGAATCCCCAGCACCACGCCGAGAGTCTGCGTGGTGAGTTCGAGGATGCGTCCCGTCGCGGTCAGAGCGAAGCCGTCGATGGCATCCTGTGCCGCGCCCACGACGGTAAGACCGGCGAGCATCAGGACGATTCCGGATGCCACGATCACCGACGGTCTGATGGCCGCGGCCGCGTCGAGACCGGTGTAGCGCAGCAGCGGCGACAGCGCCGCGAAGACGGTGAGGACGAAACCGCCGGCGATCTGCGCGAAGAAGTACGGCACACGCGCGCGCGCCAGCACGTATTGCGTGGTGGCGGCGAGGGCCGCGGCGATGAAGGACAGCACGAGGGCGAGCCAGTTCGCCCCGAACATGATCGCCACTCCCGCGGCGAGCGACGCCTGTGAGGCGATGACGATCGCGGGGCGATAGCGGAAGGGCAGGCGACGGATGGCCCGACACCGCACAATCGCATCGTCGAGCCCCAGGCCGCCGGTGATCTCCTGCACCAGGGCCTGCAGGCGCTGCAGCTTCGCGTGGTCGGGGACCGAGCCCCGCACCACGCGCAGCAGGGTGGTCGGGTGGCTCGCGCCCGGGCGGCTGTGCGCGATCGTGATCGAGTTGTAGGTCACGTCGACGTGCACCGGGTCGAGTCCGTACGCCCCGCACACCCGAACGATCGTGAGGGTCACCTCGTTGGCCGGGGCACCGACGACGAGCATGGTCTCGCCGATGCGGATGGCGAGATCGAGAGTGCGCGTCGACAGGGCCTCATCGATGATCGGAAGCAACGTCGTGTCGGGGGAGGAGACCTCGTCGACATGGACGAGCCGGCGCAGAGACGACAGCAGTCGGCGCGGGGTGGGGGACAACCGCGGGCCTCCAGAGAAGGGGGAGAGAGGGAGGGTTCGATCCTATCGACGGGCTCTGCGATTTCTCCCGGCGTCGACCCATGACGGAGGCGGTATGCGCCCGCCTCTAGGATGATCCTCGGGCGCGGCACGAGCGCCCCGTCGTGGCATCCCGACGCGCGACCTCTCCGGGAGTTCTCCTCATGGCTCTGATCGTCCAGAAGTACGGCGGTTCGTCCGTCGCCGACGCCGAGAGCATCAAGCGGGTCGCCAAGCGCATCGTCGACACCCGCCGCGCGGGTCATGAGGTCGTCGTCGCCGTCAGCGCGATGGGCGACACCACCGACGAGCTGCTCGATCTGGCGAACCAGGTCGCGCCCATCCCTGCGCCGCGCGAGCTCGACATGCTGCTCTCCAGCGGGGAGCGCATCTCGATGGCGTTGCTGGCGATGGCGATCCACTCGATGGGCTTCGAGGCGCGCTCCTTCACCGGCAGCCAGGCCGGAATGATCACGGATGCCACGCACGGCGCAGCCCGCATCGTCGATGTCACGCCCGTCCGCCTTCGCGAGGCGCTCGACGAGGGAGCGATCGTGATCGTCGCGGGCTTCCAGGGCTTCAACCGCGACACCCGCGACATCACGACCCTCGGTCGTGGCGGATCCGACACCACGGCCGTGGCGCTCGCCGCGGCGCTGAAGGCCGATGTCTGCGAGATCTACAGCGACGTGGACGGCATCTTCACCGCGGATCCCCGCGTCGTGCCCCTCGCGCGCAAGCTCGACCGGGTCGGCAGCGAGGAGATGCTCGAGCTCGCCGCCAATGGCGCGAAGGTCCTCTACATCCGCGCGGTCGAGTACGCGCGTCGTCACGGCGTCCTCATCCACGCCCGTTCCACGTTCAGCTCGGGCGAGGGCACCTGGGTGCTCGACGCTTCGAAGACCTCCGCACTCGTCCCCGAAAGAGAAGTCATGGAAGAGCCCATCGTCGCCGGCGTCGCCACCGACCTCAGCCAGGCCAAGATCACCGTCATCGGTGTGCCCGACGTGCCCGGCAAGGCCGCCGACATCTTCAAGATCGTCGCCAAGTCCGGCGCGAACGTCGACATGATCGTGCAGAACGTCTCGGCCGCTGCCACGAGCCGCACCGATATCTCGTTCACGCTGCCCAAGACCGACGCCACCGCGGCCCTCAAGGCGCTCGCCGCGGAGCAGGCCGAGGTCGGGTTCGAAAGCCTCGTGCACGACGACCAGATCGGCAAGCTCTCCGTCGTCGGCGCGGGCATGCGCACGCACTCGGGCGTTTCGGCGACTCTCTTCGAGGCGCTCAGCCTGGCCGGCGTCAACATCGAGATGATCTCGACCTCCGAGATCCGCATCTCGGTCGTGGTGCGTGGTGTCGACCTCGCCGAGGCCGCCCGTCTCGTGCACACGGCCTACGGGCTCGACGGTGACGCCGAGGCGACCGTCCACGCCGGCACCGGTCGCTGATCACCGTCTCGCCTCGACGCGCAGGATGTCGCCGGGCGCGGAGGTCGCCGCGTTCCAGAACGACGCAGGCGCGTCTCGGGATGGCGTGATCGGTGACGCCGACTAGTTCGACGTCTCCCGTCTTTCCTGATCGGTCCGGGGAAAGGGCTCCGGCAACCGGTCACCCGAGAACGACCAGACGATGATGTACAGCACCGCGCCGATGAGGAAGAGCCCGAGAAGGACCACTCCGGCGATCGCCCCCGGCCACAGGAGCACGAGCAGTCCGGCGGGTCTCGTCATCGCGCGCGAGACCAGGCCGCGGGTCATGAGCTGGAACAGGACCACCAGCACACCGCCCGCGTAGGCGCTGCACAGTCCCAGGGTCAATCCGAGAGTGCCGAGGGGATCGCCCGCCGTGGCGTAGACGACGATGCCGATGAGGTCGAGGACGAGAGCCCCCGCGATCGCCCACGAAGTGAACTTCGACAGGGGCCCATCGTCCATCCGAGACGCGACGATGGAGCGGAACAGGTCACCCAGGTTGCGCTGCATGCGCCGGAGCCACAACCCCAGGATGGCGATGGCTCCCGAGAACAGGAGGGCCTGAACGATCGCGCCGGCGAGATGACCGAGGCCGGTGTCGATGCGCCATCCCCACAGGCCGCCGGTCGGAACGCAGACCGCGAGCAGGGCCACGCACAGGCCGAGGACGACCGAGACGGGGAAAACCAGCGCCCTGCTGGCGGCGAGCTCGAAGAAGACCTCGTTGTCGTCGTCGCCGGGGGCCTTCGCCACGCGACGAGCCGTCTCGAGGAGGGCGTCGGATCCGCGCTGACCCGGTCCGCCGAAGACGGCGAGGACGCGTTGGGCATCGTCGTTCGTCGGGTCGATGCGCAGCGCGGAGGCGGCACTCTCGCGAGCTTCGCGCGAGCGGCCCACCTTCCACAAGCACGTCGCCCGCGCGAGGTGCAGATCGACGTCATCGGGCTGCGTCTCGAGCGCACGCTCGAGGGCGGGGATGGCCTCGGCGGCGCGACCGAAGGCATGCAGGACGCGCGCGTAGGTGAACACCGCGAACGAGACCTCGGGGGCCAGTGCGTACAGACGGTCGGCGGCGTACAGGGCCTCTGCCTCCTGGGCGGTCTCCATCTGGGTGAGGGCCAGCAGGCGCCACGCCCACGCGTCGTCAGGAAACGATGACACCGCGCCTCGGGCGAGCGGCGTGAGTTCGTCCCAGCGCTCCAGCTCGACCAGGGCCTCTCCGACGATCCGCTGTGCTTCCGCGTTGCCGGGGTCCCGCGCGAGCACCGCTCCCGCCTCCTTCAGTGCCTGTTGACGCCGTCCGAGACTCAGCAGCGTATCGGCGTTACGGAGTGTCCGTGCGTCGTCGCTCACAGGCGGCGCACGCTTTTGAGGTAGTCGCGCAACTGGGTGAAGGTGCCGTCGTCTTCGCCGAAACGGACGATGTTACGGGCCGCCTCGAGCCAGGGGCCCGTAGACGAGGTGGTCTGAGCGACGCCATGTCGCAGATCGTCCATGCCGATGAGACGCGCCGTGCCGGTTCGTGCGCTCTCGAGCAGCGCGTTCTCGCTCGCGACCTCGCAGACATAGGCGATGTCGGCGCCGCTGTAGCCGTCGGTCAGCCGTGCGAGCTCCGCGAGATCGACACCCTCGACGGGACGGCGGGCCAGGTGGTGGCGGAAGATGGCCCGCCGAGCCTCATCGTCGGGAGGGAGGACCAGCACCGTGCGGTCGAGGCGGCCCGGTCGCCTCAAGGCGGGATCGACATCCCACGGCTGATTCGTCGCCGCAAGGACGAAGACGCCCTCGTTGTCGCTGGCGACACCGTCGAGTTCTTCGAGCAGGGCGACGACGACCCCGCGCATCCCGCTGTGGCGGGCCTGCGAACGGCGCTGCCCAATGGCATCCAACTCGTCAAGGAAGATGACCGTCGGGGCGTCGCGGCGCGCAAGCTGGAAGAGGTCTCGGACGTTGTGCTCGCTCTCGCCCATGTACCGGTCGAGGATGTCGCTGATGCCGACGGAGAGGAACGACGCCCCGAGTTCGCCGGCGATCGCACGGGCGATGAACGTCTTGCCGCACCCCGGCGGTCCGTACATGAGCAGTCCGCCCCGCAGGCTCTTGCCGTAGAGCGCACGCAGCTCGGGATTCTTCAGCGGGGCGAGGAACGCCGCATTCAGCCGCTCTTTCACCTGGGACATGCCGCCGACATCGGTGAGGGTCGTCGTGGGTCGCTGCAGGTCGTGCGCGTCGAACGCCGGGGCACTCTCGCCGTCGACGAACGCGGGCCGCGCGATGTGACCCACCTCGGTCTCGGCGGCCGACCAGTCGAAGCCGGCCTCCGGACGGGGTGGGGAGGGAGGGGCCGCAGGTCTGAGGCTCGCCGGGTCGGGGGCCGCGGGCGCACCCAGCGCTCGAGCGAGCAGTTCGCGGGCCCGCGAGTCGGCGGGGGAGTGCGATAGAACGGTGCTCGCCTCTGAGACGGCCTGGTCTGCGAGTCCGCGTTCCCAGAGCTGCGTCGCGAGATGCAGACGCAACTCGTCGTCGAGTGGTGCGGCCTCGACGGCGCGACGCAGGGCTTCGATCAGCGGGTCGTTCATCGGTCTCCTCGCGACGGGGGTGCCCTGCCATTGTGGGCGAGACCACCGACACGTGCCATATCGTCGTCTCACCTGTGGATTGTTCGCCGTGCGAGAGCAGCGGTCCTGCCATCCTGGCGTTCACGACCGCCGGAGCGGCCGGCGCTGATCGGCGACCCCCCGAGCGCACGCTACTCTGGCACGAATGTCGCGCGCATCCGTCCGCGCGCCCCCGCGTACCCGAGGAACAGCCATGACCCGCATCTCCGATTCCGGAATCTCCCTCGCAGTCGTCGGCGCCACCGGCCAGGTCGGCACCGTCATGCTCGAGATCCTCGCCGAGCGCGCGTTCCCGATTCGGGAACTCCGACTGTTCGCCACCGCGCGCTCCGCCGGCTCGTCGATCGAGTTCGCGGGCCATTCCGTCGTCGTCGAAGACGTGGCCACCGCCGACCCCGCGGGCGTCGAGGTCGCTCTGTTCTCCGCCGGAGCTACGGGGAGCCGGGCGCACGCGCCGCGCTTCGCCGAGGCGGGCGCCCTCGTCATCGACAACTCCAGCGCCTGGCGCATGGATCCCGAGGTCCCGCTCGTCGTGAGCGAGGTCAACCCCCACGCGATCGACCAGGCCGTCAAGGGCATCGTCGCCAACCCCAACTGCACCACCATGGCCGCCATGCCGGTCCTGAAGGTCCTCGACACCGAGGCCGGCCTCGAACGCCTCATCGTCAGCACCTACCAGGCCGTCTCCGGCTCCGGCCTCGCGGGCGCCCGGGAGCTCCTCGGCCAGGTCGAGGGCGTCCTCGCCCAGGGCGAGGTGGAGCGTCTCGTGCGCGACGGCTCGGCCCTCGATTTCCCCGAGCCCGAGAAGTACGTCGCCCCGATCGCCTTCGACGTCATCCCCTTCGCCGGCAACCTCGTCGACGACGGACAGAACGAGACCGACGAAGAGAAGAAGCTCCGCAACGAGAGCCGCAAGATCCTGGAGCTCCCCGACCTGCGCGTCGCCGGTACGTGTGTGCGGGTCCCCGTCTTCACGGGTCACTCGCTCAGCATCAACGCCGAGTTCGCTCGCGACCTCTCGCCCGAACGCGCTCGTGAGCTCCTCGCCGAGGCCCCCGGTGTCAAGCTCGAAGAAGTGCCCACGCCGCTCCAGGCCGCCGGCACCGACCCCAGCTACGTCGGTCGCATCCGCGCCGACCAGTCCGCTCCCGAAGGCCGAGGCCTCGTGCTGTTCATCAGCAACGACAACCTGCGCAAGGGCGCGGCTCTCAACGCGGTGCAGATCGCCGAGCTCGTGGCGCACAAGCGCCTCGCGACTGTCTGAGACACGGCATCCGGATGCCGGGTGCGAGGTGTCTCGACATCGAACCGACGGTTCTCTCGATGTCGAGACACCTCTCGACCCGCACCTAGAATCGACGGGTGACTGAAAACGTCGATGTTCTTCTCATCGGTGGCGGCATCATGTCGGCCACTCTCGGCACGCTGCTGAAGGACCTCCAGCCCGATCTCAAGATCGCGGTGCTCGAGCGTCTCAGCGACGTCGCTCAAGAGAGCTCGAACGCCTGGAACAACGCCGGCACCGGTCACGCGGCGCTGTGCGAGCTCAACTACACGCCTGAGGCCAAGGGCGGCACGATCGACCCGGCCAAGGCCGTCACGATCAACGAGCAGTTCCAGCAGAGCCGTCAACTGTGGGCCTCGCTCGTCGCCGAGGGTGTGCTCGATGAGCCGTCGACGTTCATCAACGCCACGCCCCACATGACGTTCGTCCGCGGCGAGAAAGACGTCGCCTTCCTCCGCAAGCGCTACGAGGTCCTCAAGCAGCAGCCGCTGTTCGCGGGTATCGAGTACAGCGAGGACTCGCGCGTCATCAACCAGTGGGCTCCGCTGCTCATGCAGAAGCGTCGCAAGGGCGAGCCCTTCGCCGCCACGCGAGTGCCCGCCGGCACCGACGTCGACTTCGGCTCGCTCACGCGCCAGCTGTTCGCGAACCTGCGCGAGAAGGGCGTCGAGGTGGCTACCAACCACGACGTCAAGAAGCTCAAGAAGCAGAAGGACGGGTCGTGGGAGGTCTCGTACCGCCACGTCATCGGCGGGACCCCCGGCTCCATCAATGCGAAGTTCGTCTTCGTGGGCGCGGGCGGCTGGGCCCTCAAACTCCTGCAGCGCTCGGGAATCCCCGAGATCAAGGGCTACGGTGTCTTCCCGATCGGCGGGCAGTGGTTGAAGACCTCCAACCCCGACATCGTGGCGAAGCACCGCGCGAAGGTGTACTCGCAGGCGTCGGTGGGTGCACCCCCCATGTCTGTGCCGCACCTCGACACGCGCGTGATCGACGGGGAGTCGTCGCTGCTGTTCGGACCGTTCGCGACCTTCAGCCCGAAGTTCCTCAAGAACGGCTCGATGCTCGACATCGTCACGCAGGTGCGTCCGCACAACATCCTGCCGATGCTCAAGGTCGCCGTCGACAACCCGAGCCTCATCAAGTACCTCGTCAGCGAGTTGCTCAAGACCCACTCGAAGAAGGTCGACAGCCTTCGCGACTTCATGCCCACCGCGAAGGACGAGGACTGGGAGCTGCTCGACGCCGGCCAGCGCGCCCAGGTCATGAAGCGCGACAAGGACAAGGGCGGCGTGCTCCAGTTCGGCACCGAGGTCGTCACCTCAGCCGACCACTCGATCGCCGGTCTCCTCGGGGCATCCCCAGGAGCCTCCACCGCCGTGTCCATCATGCTGGGGCTCATCAAGACCTGCTTCCCCGAGCGCATGGCCGACTGGGAGCCGCGCCTGCGCAACCTGATCCCCAGCTACGGCGAGACGCTGAACACGAACCCCGCCGCCGCGCGCAAAGAGCTGGATGCCACGGCCCACGCTCTCGCGATCAACCCCTGAGTCGCGCGTGGCGAAGCTGTACTTCCGCTACGGAGCGATGAACTCGGGCAAGTCGACAGCCCTGCTGCAGGCGGCGTACAACTACGAGGAGCGTGGTCAGCGCGTCCTGCTGGCCAAGCCCGAGATCGACACCAAGGGCGCTGATCAGATCGACAGCCGCCTCGGCGTGAAGCGCGCGGTCGACTTCCTCGTCGCCCCTGACGACGACCTGCGCGAGGTCTTCCACGGCGCCGCGGGCCACGCACCCGTGGCGTGTCTCCTGGTCGACGAGGCGCAGTTCTTCACCGCCGCGCAGGTCGACGACCTCCTGCGCATCGCCGTGCTCGACGGCATCCCCGTCCTCGCCTACGGCATCCGCACCGACTTCCGCACCGAGGCCTTCCCCGGATCCGCCCGCCTCATGCAGATCGCCCACAGCCTCGAAGAGTTGAAGACGATCTGCCGGTGCGGTCGGAAGGCGATCTTCAACGCACGGCTGGTGGGCGGCCGGTTCGTCTTCGACGGCGATCAGGTCGCCATCGACGAGGGGCAGATCGAGGGCGAAGTGACGTACGAGTCGATGTGCGCCGCGTGCTACCTGCGCGAGTCGGGCGGGCGGCTCGACGGGCGCTGAGCCCCTCTCGCGCGATCAGCGCGGTGGTGCCCGAGCGATAGCCTGGAGGCATGCGCGTACTCCTGGCCGGCGGAGCCGGTTACATCGGAACCCACACGGCCGTCGCCCTTCTCGAAGCGGGCCACGACGTCGTCCTCCTCGACGATCTGTCTGGCACGCACGCGGTCGCCGCCGAGCGGGTCGAGAAGATCACCGGCAAGTCCGCGCCCCTCATCGTGGGCGATGCGGCCGACGAGGCGGTCGTCGCGTCGGCGTTCGACGAGCACGGACCGATCGACGCGATCATCCACCTGGCCGCCTTCAAGGCCGTGGGGGAGTCGACGCAGAAGCCGCTCGAGTACTACTCCAACAACCTCGACACGACCTTCGCCCTGCTGCGGGTGGGCATCGCCCACGGCATCCGGAGCTTCGTCTTCTCGAGCACCGGAACGGTGTACTCCGACCCGGCCGACCTCCCGTTCACCGAGGAGTCGACGACGAGCATCGATCTGTCGAACGCGTACAGCAAGTCCAAGCGCATGAACGAGGTCGTCCTCGCCGACGTCGCGCGCGTGAACCCCGCGCTGAACGTCACGGTGCTGCGTTACTTCAATCCGGTGGGCGCGCACCCGTCCGGCCTGATCGGTGAAGACCCCGCCGGCATCCCGAACAACCTCATGCCGTTCGTCTCGCGCGTGGCGATCGGCACGCTCGACGAGATCGGGGTCTTCGGCGCCGACTACGACACCCCCGACGGCACGGGCTTGCGCGACTACATCCACGTCGTCGACCTCGCCGAGGGTCACGTCGCCGCTCTCGAGCAGGCGCAGCCCGGCCATCAGGTGTTCAACCTCGGTACCGGTCGTCCGGTGAGCGTGCTCGAACTCGTCGCCTCGTTCGAGAAGGCCGTGGGGCGCGAGCTGCCGAAGAAGATCCTCGACCGTCGCCCCGGAGACGTCGCCGCGACGTACTGCGACCCGTCCAAGGCCGGTGAGGTCCTCGGCTGGCGCACGCGTCTCGGCATCGACGACGCCTGCCGCGACTACTGGAACTGGCAGACCACGAACCCGGCCGGGTATCGCACGACCGCCGACGCCTGATCATCCACGCGTAGGCTGGTGTGGTCGGGCCACACCAGCGTGCTCGACGGAACGGGGACTCCTTGCCGAACATCGCACCCCGTGCCTGGCAGATCGTGCTCGAACGCATCGAGGGCGATCTCCGCGAGGGGCGCCTGTCGCCCGGCGACAGACTGACTCCCGAGCGCGAACTCGCGTCCCAGCTCGGGGTCGGTCGATCGAGCGTGCGTGAGGCGGTGCGGGTTCTCGAGGTGCTCGGGGTCGTGCGCACGGCGACGGGCTCCGGGCCCACCGCCGGGGCCATGATCGTGACGACACCACGGGGCGGCCTCGCCGCCTTCCTCCGGTTGCAGGTCGCCGCGAACGGTTTCCCCTTGACGGACGTCGTCCGCACGCGCATCGTGCTCGAGGTCGATGTCGTCGAGCGGTTGGCCCGCGACGACGCCGATCTTTCCGAGGTGGTCGGCATCCTGGACGCGATGGATGCCGAAAGCCTCGCCCCCGACGAGTTCCTGGCTCTCGACGCGCGTTTCCACCAGGCCCTGTCCGAGGTGTCCGGCAACGCGGTCGTCTCGGCGATGATGGCGGGCCTGCGCAGCTCCATCGAGGCGTACACCCGGGCGGGGGCCGCCCGCCTCGACGTGTGGCCGGTCGTCGCCGAACGGTTGCGCTCCGAGCACCGACACATCCTCGCGGCGGTCTCGCGTGGCGACGCCGAGGGCGCGCGCGAGGCCGTGCGTGCTCACATCACCGATTACTACACCGAGGTGGCGCAGGCGCTGAGCCCGTCCGATGCGGACGAAGCCGCCGTCGGTGACGCGGCGCGTGCCGCCGTACGTTCTTCGCCGTCCGCTTGAGAGGATCCCCATGAGCGATCGACCCGCGCGCCCGCCGCGCCCGCAGCACATTCTGCACGTCGTCGAGACCGAGCGTCTCACCCCGCACCTCGTCCGCGTGCGCGCTCGAGGGGAGGATCTCGCGGTGTTCCGGGACAGCCCCCACACCGACAAGTACGTCAAGATCACGTTCGCCAAGCCGGAGCTCGGCCTCGAGCCGCCGTACGACCTGGCTTCTCTGCGCAACACGCTCGCGCCGGAGGACCTTCCCGTCACCCGCACGTACACGGTGCGCGCGGTCGAGGGCGATGAGCTGACGATCGATTTCGTCGTGCACGGCGACGAAGGTCTCGCGGGCCCCTGGGCGGCGGGTGCACAGCCGGGGGACCGTCTCGTGGTGTCGTCGCCGGGAGGCGGCTACGCGCCCGACTCGACGGCGGACTGGCACCTGTTCATCGGCGACGAGTCCGCTATCCCCGCGATCGCCGCGGCTCTCGAAGCCCTGACTGCGGATGCCGTCGGCGCGGCGTTTCTCGAAGTGCAGGCCGCCGACGAGCAGCTCGCACTGGCCGCCCCCGCCGGCATCGAGATCACCTGGGTTCACCGAGGGGCTGCGGTGGCGGGTGCAACGAACGTCCTGGCGGATGCCGTGTCCGCGTGGCATCCGCTCGACGGACGAGGACACGTGTTCGCGCACGGAGAGCGTGAGGCGATGAAGCGGATCCGCGATCTCGTCTTCACCCGGTGGGGCTTGGCACGCGAGCAGGTCTCCCTGTCGGGCTACTGGGCCTACGGCCGCACCGAGGATCGGTTCCAGGCCGAGAAGCGCGAGCCTATCGGACAGATCCTCTGACGGCTCGCGCTGCCCGGGCTCACTCCCCGGTTCGTGCGGGAAGCGTCGGGATGAGCTTCTCAAGGAACGCGGCGGTGTCTTCCCACCCGTGGACGGCCTGGCACTCGACGCCCATGGCCAGCACGGGGTAGTCGTTGCCGTCGGGATCGAGGCGGTCTCCGACGAAGAGCATGTCGTCGAGGGGGATGCCGGTGGCCTCGACGAGCTTGTTCATGCCGTAGGCCTTGTCGATGCCGCGGTGGGTGATGTCGACGGAGGTCGATCCGCCGGAGCGGACCTCGAGGTCGGGAATGCGGTTCGCCACGGCCTCGCGCAGACTGTTCTTTTTCTCGCCGGTGGGGTCCCAGGCCATCTTCGCCTCGAGAGGCGCGGACTGCCCGAGGGCCGAGAACGTGATCTGCGAGCCGCGGTCCTCGAGGATGTCACCCCAGGGTTCGGCCTCCCACAGCCCGAGACGCTCGGCCTCTTCGCGCACGGCGGTGAGGGCACGCTGCTTCTCGTCGTCGGTGAGCGAGTGGGCGTACACGGTCTCGACGCCGGCGGGCGTGAGCAGGTAGTACTGGGTGCCGCAAGTGGGCATGAGGTGGAAGTGCGCGAGCAGCTCGGGAGAGGCCTGGGGAAGACGCTCGACGACCTGGCTGCGGAACTGCTGGAGCTGCCCGCCGGAGATGATCGCGACCTCGACCTTCTCGGCGAGAGCGAGCAGCAGGTCGCCGATGCGCGGGTCGATCGCCGACTTCGAGGGGGCGAGGGTGTCGTCGAGGTCGAAGGCGACGAGGCGGGGCGAGGCGTCGGACACGGTGCTCCTGAGCAATGGAAGATCGTCGCACGGAGGTGTCGCGTGCGGGCGTGGGGCGAGACTGTGGGGTCTCGCACATGAAAGATTCTACCGATGGTCTCTCGAGGCCCCTATTCGTCCTCCGCGACCGCGGTGCGCGCACAGACAGGACAGCTTCGTCGCCGTCGATGAGGCCACCGATGTCGACGCGGCTCTGCCCGCCCTCGCATCACTCGCTGAACCGGCCGCGCAGCCCGTTCTACTCGGCTCGCTCGAGGTGGGTGATCTCGAGTCCAGGGTTCAGCGCTGAGCACGGTCACCGCCCTGGGCGCTGGGGGCGACCAATGGGGCAAGTCCATGGCCTGCCATGGTCCGGCCGTGTTTTGTTCACTTTGAAATGCGGTCGAACGTGGCCGCCGCGCCATACAACAGGCTCAGGGAGGCACTGACGAGAACGCAGGCAAGCAACCCCTTCCCGCCGAGCAGGAGGTACGTGCTCAAGCTCGCACCGGTGATCGCGCACCAGACGACGCACCAAGCCGCGCTTGCACGCGGTGATGTTTCGATGAGCCACCAGGGGCGAGGACGCGGCGAAGTTCTACGAGTCTTCATGAGAGTCGGCTGCCGACGAGCCGGTGGCGTCGACCGGCGACGTAGGCGTCCCTGTCGTCGACGATCACCCCTCATGACAGTCAGTCCAGCTCGGTCGCATGTGTCGTACTTTTTGTGTAGCTGTCGATTTCGCTCGCATGATTTGGGGTTTCCGCTCGACGTTGTATCGGGAGGGGGGCTACCAGCACGACGGGTTGAGTTCGATGCCATCCCATTCGCTGACGAGCTGTGTTTGATGGGCTGGACCGGAACACGGGCAAAAATCGCGGCGCATCGAGGGAGTCTCGTCGTACTCGAAACTGGCGCATGACGCGGCGCTGCCTTTGCGTCGCGTCGCCCATCTGAGGAAACGCCGTGGTGCGCTGAGCCTCAGTCCGACCGGTTCATGGCCGCACAGTGCGCACAAGTTCGGCACCCGGTGTGCGGCATTCGTCTGGTCGGCAGCACTTGCGCGCGCTTCTAAGACAACGCGCTCAAGCGACGGATGTAAGGACAGCACTCCGTCGCCCCGATGGGAACTGTCGGGGCGGATTGCAGAGTCGAATTGAACGCGGATTGTCGGATCTTCACGAAGCATCCGTCTGACGGCATCAACGACGCACTCCTCCATGTCCCTCTTTCAACGTGATGTGGGTGCGTTCAGCGATCGCACTGCGGGCGGCTGACGGTCGTTTTCTGGTTCAGACATAGTGGGGTCTTCTTCCTCGTTGCGCGTGGGTGCGAGCCCGGTTGCTCTTTCCGCCCAGAGCCCGCCTCCTCGGTGGCAGGCGGGCTCCGTGCTTTGTGGGCGGGGCCGGCGGATACTGCGCCGGCCTGGGGAGTGCGGTGGTCAGGAGGCGGCGACGGTGATGTCGAAGATGGTGCGGTGTCCGTCGGGTCCGGCGACCCAGCCCTTGGTCATGCCGGCCTTCTCGGCCGAGAACGCCGCGTTGAAGGATGCATCGTCGTCGGTGGCACCGGTGGTGGCTGCCTCGAAGG
Source organism: Microbacterium sp. SORGH_AS_0421 (assembly GCF_030818635.1). NCBI lineage: Bacteria > Bacillati > Actinomycetota > Actinomycetes > Micrococcales > Microbacteriaceae > Microbacterium > Microbacterium sp. SORGH_AS_0421. Next base: position 172,357 of record NZ_JAUTAO010000001.1, on the reverse strand, counting down.
TGACGATGGTGCTGTCGTCGGTGCCGCCGGTGCCGGTGAAGGTACCGCCGGTTTCGGTGTCCATGACGATGATGAGCGACTGGCCCGGTGCCAGCGTCACGGGGCCTTTGGCGAGGTCGGCGGGGGTGACGAAGAGCGGGGCGGGCTGACCGTCGATGAAGATGCCTTCTTCGTTGTCGGGGGTGACATCCTCATCCTGGCTGGGCGAGGGGACACCGTCGATGAATGTGTCGTCCTGAGGGGCGGGGACACCGTCGATGAAAGTGCTCTGATCCGGGTTGGGGGTTTCCTGGGCTGCGGCGTATGCCGCGGCGCCGGTGGTCATAAGGCCCACGGCGAGGATCGACGCGGTCACGGCGGTGAGGGTTCGAATGCGCATGAGCTGCACCTTTCAGTTGATGTCGCGGCCCCGTTCCGGTGAACGAGTGGTGATCGCGGCCTGTACTGAGGGAATGACCGTCAGCGCCGTCTCTCTTTCACATCTGCGAAATATCTTTTCTGGGGATTTGCTGGACTCGCGCGGCTCCGCCGACGCCTCACGGTCGCGCGGGTCTGCGGATGCGTCCGGCAAGGCGGGCGGCCCCCGCGATGGTGAGCCCGGGGATGTAACACCGCAGGAGCGCGAGGGCGATGGCGGGAAGGTGGACGGACTCGGGGTAGATGATCCATAGCGGGGTGAACTCAGGCTGGAACTTCTTTTTGAAGTTGGCGAGGGATCGGAATCCGTAGGCCGGCTCAATGACGCCGCTGAGAACTTCGAGGAGTCGGTCGACCGCGGGTAAGTCAGCCGTCTTCTCAACACGATGCGGGGCCAGGGGTGACCCGGACAAGCTCAAAACTGTGCACCGCTCGTCGCGGAGCCGCTCGACGACGGCGCCGATCACGAATTCCATGACCCCGTTCATGGCATCGTGTCGGCGCCTCATCACGTCGAGGGCGTATCCCACCACGCCGTCAGCGTCGAAGATGGGGATCCACGTGGTGACAGCCACGATGCGATCAGTTGCATCACGCGCCAGCATGAGACGCGCCGCGGGGTCGACAGCCTCATCGAGAGTGCCGAGGGTGAAGCCCATCTCGGGGATGGCTTTGTCGGTCACCCACTCCTCAGAAATTTCTCGCAGTTGTACCCGGTCGATGAGGGTGAGTTCGGCCCATGACACCCACTGCGCCCGAACATTCTCGCGGTGGGCGCGGTTGGCGGCTGTTCTGATGTCTTGTCGTTTTTTGCCGACCGGTGTCCAGGTGCGTGGGTCGAGGGTGGCCTCATCGGCCACGCGTGTTTTCTGCCAGTGCAGCTCCTTGAGCGCCTCGGTCGCTGCGTTGTCGACGCTGTAGAAGACGGGCGTCCAGCCGTTGTCTCCGCAGAATTCTGCGAAGGCCCGGGCAACATCGGCACGATTGCGATCAGCTCCGAAAGCCCCGCCGAGCGTGACGGCCACACGGCCCTGCACGCGATACGCAAAGGCCGCATCCGCATCAGCGGCGAACCAGTATTCGTTGCCGGGCCAAGTAGTCATGAACCCAAGAGAGCTGCACCCGCGGTGTACCAACTCCCGCGCTCGCAGACGGTCCTCGAGACCTCGAACGGAGTGCGCGCCGAGGATCAGCCGGACGGTGGCCCACACGCACACGGCCCAGAAAATGATGGAGGGCAGATACCAGAGCACCTGCGCGAAGGGTGTGCGGGGGACGTCAGTGATCCACTCCGCCGGTAAAAGTGAGGGCGGGAGAAGACGCAGGGGTGCGTCACGTAGAACAGACCAGGTGGTCTGACGGGGAGAGAAATCATCTGCTGCAGCTAAGGCACTCGCGGCATACAAAGCCATCGTCCCTCCTGCGGCGATACTCACCGTTGAGAGGAAGACGGCCCACGCCCGCGTCGTCGACGGCGCGGCGACCGCACGTCGACAGGCGAACAGCGAGGTTGCGACAGCGAGGGGAACGACCGCAGCCACGATGAGACCGACAAGGGTCTGCCATACGTACTGAGCGTCCGTGCCGCGAACCTGCGCAAGGAGGGCAAGGGTGCCGGGTTCAGCGGTAACGAAGACTGCCGTCATGCCGGCGAAAACGATCAGATTGAGCCCGATGGCTACCCCAAGAGCTCCGCGACGGCCGCGCAGAATTCCCCATGCCGCGACGAGCAACACCACCAACGGGAGGACCGCAATCAACCCTGCGTTCGGTTGCACCTCCTCGTATGTTTCCGCGACGGGGCAAGGCGAACTCGTCGAACCGAGTGCACAGATGACACGTCCGGCGAAGACCAGCGGGTCGTACGACAGCCACCCGTATGCCGAGAGCAAGCCCGCCCCGCTTCCCCACAATGTGGCCACGATCGGGCCCACCGCAGTGATCGCTGTGAGAGCGGACAACAGCACGCGGGTCTCATGGTGCGAACTCCGACCCAAACCGCGCCTGCTCACCCGATGCCCGCCGGTGAGCATCCCCATGGCCAAGCCGATCGGCAGGGCTATCAGCGCGTGGAGGTCACTCGCGGAAGCGGCGTAGAGGAAAAGCGTCACCGCCAGAACGACGCAGAAGACCCGAACCCGGCGACGCCAAAGCGCACCCTCGAAACAGCTTGCAGCCATCGCGACAGCTACGAGCGCGGCAACCGGGGATGCTCCGGTGACCGGAATCTCTCCCAGAGGCAGAGCGGGAATCACCTTTGTCTCGATTACTCCAACGGTCATCCCAACGGCCGATGTCACTAATCCGCCGCCGGCATACGCGAGAAGCGTCCGCGCACCGCCCATGAGGCGCTCAGCCCAGGTACCTACAACGGCGACAGCCAGCACCACGATGGGTAAGACCGCTGGGCTGTCCACTCGCACAAGGCTGAATCCCAGGGCACGTAGATCGAAGGGACCGGAACCGGAGAACTGGCCAGCCCCCATCGATACCAGGCTGACTCCAAGGACAGTGGCCGCGACAGCGAGAGAGATAAGTGGGACGCGTTGACGCGTCGTGGCCGCGTCAGAATCACCGCGCTCCACGGTTAAAGGAGACAACGGTGACGGTGAAAGTCAGCCGCTGAGCATCCGAGCCGACGAGCCAGGCCGAGACCTGACCGGGCGCCTGTGCAAAGAAGGAGACATTCTCATCGCTCGTGGCCGCGGTGAAACGGACTATTGCGCCGTCGCTCGTCCCGCCCTCGCCGGTCCACCCGCTGTGTTCACCGCCGCCCACCTTGACGATCAGAGCCTGCCCGGGAACAAGAGTGATTGGCGCCGCCGTGAGTTGCGAAGGCGCAAGCACCATCGGCGCGGGGAGGCCGTCGACGACGGTGTCAGGCTGAGGAGCCGGCACACCATCGATGAAGGTGTCGAGCTGAGGCGCCGGCACACCGTCGATGAACGTGCTGGGCTCGGATGCCTGGGGGTCGCGAGCGGCCAAGAAGCTGGTGCCCGCGACAACCGCCGAACCAATGAGGATGGCAGCAGTTGCGGAAGCCAAGACGGTAATGGTTCGAAAGCGCATGAGGCGCACCTCTCTTCAGGTACCGCGCCTCGTTCGGGGCGAACGAGCGATGATCACGGCATGCGTCTCGTTATGGCCGCCACGAAGATCGACCTTTCACCCGAGAGAAAACTCTCTGGATAGGCCGGTTTGCGAAAGGATTGGCCTCCACCGGCCATGATGAACGTGTGCAATCCCGCTCTCATCCCTACGAGACGCTCGTCCGTCTGCACGGCGACGCTGTCCTCCGGTTTCTGCGCCGGCGAACTGACCCCCACACCGCCGAGGACGTGTTCTCCGAGACGATGCTCGTGCTGTGGCGACGCTTCGATGACATACCCCATGACGAGCCTCTGCCATGGCTCTACGTCACCGCGCGGAACTGTCTACGTACCGCGGAACGGTCGATGCGACGCCAGGGGCGAGTTGTGGAAAAGATCACGACGGTCGATCCGCCGAAAGACACTGTCGATGCGGGCCTTGAGGAGGACCCTCGCGCAGACTGCCTACGCAGCGCCATGGCGCGCCTCTCGTCAACGGACGCCGAGGTCCTTCGCCTATGGGCCTGGGAAGAACTGGGACCGACGGAAATCGCAACAGTGCTCGGGACCTCGGTCAACGCCGCCACAATCCGGCTCCACCGAGCTAAAAAGAAGCTTCGCCAGGAAATGGACGCGCCCCGCCGACCCGACAACACGAAAGGAGAAAAGCGATGAACGACGACGACCTCAGAGAGTTACTGCGCAAAGCAGACCCCAGTAACGGGCAAAAGCCCCTCGACGACGGACGCATCCGGCGCATCGTTGCGGCCGCGGAGCGCGACAGCCTCAGCGGCCAGAACGCCCCCAGCCCTCAGCGTGGTCGGCTGTTCGCCGGCGTCTCGATCGGGGCAGTTGCAACGGCAGCCGTGGGTCTCGTCATCGCTAGCCTCGTCGCCACCCCCGCCATTCAGGCCCCCGGCCCGGATGACACCTCCCAGACCTGCGCGCCAGTAAGCGTCGACAGCCTCCGTGAGTTCGACACCGCATACGAAGCGACAGCGACCGCCATCAAAGGCGACAACGTGACTCTGCAGGTAACACACACCTTTGCCGGATCCCCACCGAAGGAGCTCACCGTCCCACAACCCGATAATCCCAGCGCGCCGGATGGCGGCGGTCTATTTGCCGTCGGTAAGACGTACCTCATCGCATCAGCCGACAATTACATCTCCGATTGCGACAGCGGCATCACAACGGACGACCTACGACAGCTCTACCTCGAAGCCTTCACCACGCCGACAAACGGCGGCTAGAAAGATTCAGGCGGGAGGCCTCGTCGTCACGAGGATCAGGCGCCTGGAGCTGAACCCGGTCTTGTGGGCACCTGATCTGAGTGGCGAGAGTCGTTCCTGAAGGACTCGTGATGCCTGCAGCTCACCCGGTGGAGTTTCGTCGGAGGGCGGTTGCGCTCGCGCGGTCGAAGGAGAAGCCGGTCGCGCAGCTCGCGGCCGATCTGGGGATCAGTGAGTCGTGTCTGCACCGTGGATGAAGGTCGCTGACGTTGACGAGGGCGTCCGGGAAGGCCTGATCTCGGACGAACGTGCGGAGTTGGTCCGGCTGCGGCGAGAGAACCGGGTTCAGGCCGCGGAGATTGAGATCCTTCGGCAGGCGTCGTCGTATTTCGCGCGGGAGGTGGTCGGCCCATAAGGGTCTTTCCGGTGATCGACCGCCTCGTCGCCGCTGGGATCGACGGGGCCCTTGCCTGCCGGGTGGTGGGAATCTCGCGGTCCGGTTTCTTTGCCTGGAAGAACCGCCAGTTCGCCGCGGACCGCCCGGACAAGCTCTGGGTCACTGACATCACGGAACATCCGACGAGGACCGGGAAGGTCTATTGCGCGGCCGTCGTTGACGTGTTCTCCCGCCGCGTGGTCGGATGGGCGATCGCCGACCACATCCGCGCAGAGCTCGTTGTTGACGCGCTCGATATGGCGAGGTGGCGACGCCAGCCCGAACCAGGAACCGTGGTGCATTCGGACCGCGGATCTCAGTACACCTCCTGGGCGTTCGGTCATCGGCTGCGCCTGGCAGGGCTGCTCGGATCCATGGGCAGGGTCGCGTCTAGCGTCGACAACGGCCTCATGGAGTCGTTCTGGTCGACGATGTGACGCGAGCTTCTCGACCAGCACGCCTGGCAGAGCCGTGACGAACTCGGGCAGGCGATCTTCGAGTAGATCGAGGCCTGATACAACCGAGACCTCGGCACGGTCCCTGCGGTCGAGCTTTTTTCGGACAGTAACGGGTCCGACTTCCACGAATGCCGCCTGTGATCAACCAGGCCATACACGCGCTCCGAGTGTCTCAACGAAGCGGTGCCGAACGCGCTGAAACTCAAAGGGCCTCCCGCGCGTCTGCGGGAGGCCCTTTGAGTGAGAGCTTCGAACGCTTTTCTTCGTCCGAAGGTTGGAACATTCTTGAATTGGTCGGGGTGACAGGATTTGAACCTGCGGCCTCGTCGTCCCGAACGACGCGCGCTACCAAGCTGCGCCACACCCCGTTGCAACTAGAAAAGTCTACCCTGCCCGGAGCGGTGCTGCGAACCACGGGCGGATCTTCTGCTGCGTCGACGACGTCGACAGGGGTGGGAGCGTCGCCCTCCCGCGAACGAGAGGGCTCATCTCCGCGTCAGATCACGCTCGGAGAACTCCGGTTCGGCGACGCGCCACACGGAGGGCGACGAGCCCGACGCCGATCGCCAGAATAGATGCACCGCCGATTCCGGGCAGCGACCCCGCGGAGATGCCCGTGAAAGCCAGTGCGGCTGGAGCCATCGGAGGCGGTGACGGAACCGGCGCGAACGCCGAGGCCGTGGGGCTCGCGCTGGGTGCCGGTGTGCGATCGGTGGACGGGGGAGTGAAGGCGAGCTGCTCCGTCTGGGCGGGCGTGGCGAATCGCTCCGTCCAGAAGTAGCGGGAGACGAAGTGCGGCACCGACTGGGCCTCCTGCGAGGAGCGTTCGATGCGCCAGACGGCCGTGTAGACGCCGGGGCCGGGGAGCGTCGTCGTCGATGTCTCGTAGACGCCGGCGCCGGTGGCCGGATCGGTGCGCAGCTCGAGGTGCGCCACCGGTGTGAGATTCGCGGGGATCTCGGATGACTCGGCGGGGAACGCATTCGTCCGGTACACGTCAGCCGAGGCCGAGACCACGACGAACTCACCGTTATCGTGGCGCGGCCACACTCCTTCTGCGGCGGTGATCGTCACTCGGTCGACGAAACGTGCTCGTGCGTCGATTCGTGCGGCCGTCTCGATGCGTGGCGAGAAACGCACGGGTCGCGGCGAAGCGTCCTGTGCGGCAATCTCGAATTCGGTCGGTCCGGCGGGGCCGGCAGACTCTTGTTGACCCGGTGTGGAGTAGTAGCGGATCGCGGCAGACCTGACCGAGAACGCCCCGCGGGCGCGGACGACGTACGGTCGTCCATCTTCGGATGCCGAGGGAGGAGCCACGATCGGATAGCTGACCGACCCGTGGACGCCGCTGCGTTCGGAGCTTCCGGTATCGGCGAAGATCGCGTTCTCGAGTCGCAGCGTTCCCGATGCGGTGTCGTCCACATCCACCGTCAGCGTTCCTCGAGTTGGGTCATCCTCGTCCGTCGTCAGCGTCAGTTGGCCTCCGACGCGTGGGACGGAAATCTGCTCGGCTTCGGCCAGATACTGCACGGTTCGCTGCTGGATCGCGCTGCTGTTCTCAGGGCTCGCTCGTCGCATGATGTAATCGATCGCCTGGGGCAGGTCGTTCCCGCCGTACCCCCAGGAGTGCAGAGTGGTATCCCGATCGACGATCGCTTTGACCGCCCAGCCGACGCTCGCCGCCTGCACGGGATCATCGGTCTGCCCGTAGGTGCTGACGAGGTAGTTGATCGACACGAGCTGCTGGGGGCTCAGCCCATTCACGTCGCTCGTGACGCCGTGGTCGGTCGTCGTGCCGGTCGCGACGGGGAGCCCAGGGTGGATGCAGTACGTGTGAACATCGCCTACTCGCATAGAGCCGTGCCACCCGGTGCGTGAGAGCGGGGCCCAGGTGCCGAAGCCGGTGCCCCGGTCCGCGCCGTGCGCGGCCGGGGCGACAGCGACACCCACGAGGATGGCTACCAGCGTCAGCACAGCGGGCAGACGTCGGAGGGAGGGGGGAGGACGGTGCATTCGAGGAGTCCCTTCGGTCGAGGAACTCGATCCTGCGGGACGGGCACGCCGAGGCGACGACGAAAAGGGTCGATCCGTGAACGGATCGACCCTTCCTCAGGCTGTGGAGAAGCCGTCAGCGCGGAAGCAACGTCAAGAGGGACGCTTCCGGTCTGCACGCGAATCGCACCGGCGCGTAGATCGAGTGTCCCAGCCCGGCGCTGACGTTCAGCGGCACGGTCCGATCTTCGTGAGTCCACTCACTCAACCCGCGCGCTTGATCCAGGGGGATGTCGCAGTTTGCCACCAGCGCCTCGCGGCGGAACGGCACCCGCACCTGTCCACCGTGCGTGTGACCGGCGAGCAGCACGTCGGCGCCGAAGTCCGTGAAGGTGTCGAGCGTCCGCCGGTAGGGCGCGTGCATCACGCCGAGCGTGAGGTCGGCGGCATCCAGGTGTTCCAGTACCGGGGGAATGAGCTCGGGGTGGTCCCACTTGCGGTGCGCGTCGTTGACGCCGAATGCGGTGACGCGGAGCCCCTTCACCTCGAACGACACCGCGGTGTCATCGAGGATCTTCCAACCGAGGTCGTCGGCGAAGTATCGGTCAAGCGCCTCGACATCGAGATGCTTGTGCGCGGGCTGATGGCCGGACGGCCCCAGGAAGTACCGCAGGGGGTTACGAGGCGCGGGCTCCTGGAAGTCGTTCGACCCGTGCACGACCAGGCCCGGGATGCCGCGCAGGGGCGTGAACGCGGTGCGGATCCCGGTGAGGCCGTCGCGGTGTCCGAGGTTGTCGCCGGTGTTCACGACGAGGTCGGGTGACAGCTCGGCGAGACGGGCCATCCACTCCTGTTTGCGATGCTGCCAGGGGGCCATGTGCGCGTCCGAGACGTGCAGCACGCGGATCGGCTCAGCGCCCTTGGGGAGGACACGCAGGGCGTGGTAGCGGACCGTGAAGAGGTAGCGCTCGATGCCCATTCCCCACACGGCGGCCCCGACAGCGGCCGCCCCCGCAACCCCGAGGGGTGCGAGGGCGGCCGTCATGAGAGGACGCGTCACGAGCACTTCTTCGCGACGATGGAAAGAGCTATCGCGGCGCTCTTGTTGGTCGCCGTGCCGGCGGCGGGGTTCGTCGACGTCACCTGGCCCTCGTTCGGAGCGTTTCCCTCGGGCTGGCAGGCGCCGATGGACACGTTCGTGAAGCCGGCTGCGTTCAGCGCCGCTTGAGCGGCCGGAACGGTCTGTCCGCCCACGTTCGGCACCGTCGCACCCTGCCCGTTACCGGGGCTGAGGGTGATCTGCGAGCCCGCGGGAGCGGAGCCTGCGCCGGGGTTCTGCGCGGCGACGGTGTCGGGACCCGACGGCGAGTCGACGGGGTCGCCGACCGTCACTCGGAATCCGGCGTTCTGCAGAGTCGTCGTCGCGGCGTCGATGCTCTGCCCGACCACGTTCGGCAGGTCGCGTTGCTGCGTGCGAAGCAGATTCGACGCCGGGTCGGGGAAGCGGTCGCCCCCGTAGACATCGTCTGCCGCACGCTGTACATCGCGAGCCAGTCGATAGCGCAGGTCGCTCAGCTGGATACGATTCGCGTACTTGCCGAAGAGGGTGGTCGTTCCACCGTCCCAGTTGCCGACCCACACCGCGGTGGTGGTGTTAGTGGAGGACTCGATCATCCAGGTCTCGTGGGCCTCGTGCGTACCGGTCTTTCCGAGCACGGGGGTACCATCGCCGGGGTTGGCCGCCGCACCGGTGCCATTACCCGTCATGACCCCCTGAAGAGCGTATGCCGCGGTCGCGGCGATCTCCGGCGTGAGCGCCGTCTCGCACTGCAGGTCCGGAACAGGGCGGTCCGATCCGTCTGCCGCGGTCACCTTGTCGATGACCTTGGCCGGGCAGCGGCTGCCCCCGTTGGCGACGGTGGCGAAGGCGCCGGCCATCGCGATCGGCGAGATGTTATCGCTACCGATGACCTCGTTCGCGTTGGCCATCGTGATCTCTTTGCCGTCACCAGTGGTGACGCCGAGCTTCTTGACGACCTTGGCGATGTCGCAGAGGTCGAGCTCAGCTGCCATGGCGAGGTAGCCCGTGTTGAGTGAGTCGCGCGTGAACATCATCGGCGTCCCGACGTATCCGCCGCTGTTGCCGAAGTTGTTGATCGTGTAGGCGCCTTGGTTGACCCAGTTGCCCGCGCAGGAGTTCGTCATATTCGGCACGGGGCGCAGGCGACCGTTGAGCGTCTCATTGAGGGAGTGGCCCTTTTCGAGCCAGTCGATGAGAGTGAAGAGCTTGAACGTCGACCCGGCGCTGAACCCGATCGACCCCCCGTTCGTCGAATCGCCCGCGAAGACAATCGAGTTGTACGAGGGATCCGATTCCGCGAGGCTCTGGTCCTGCGTGAATTTGGTGTTCTGTGCGATCGCGAGAAGGCGTCCCGTCTTGGCCTCGAGGCTCACGGCGGTCGCACCGAATTTCAGCTGGTCCATGGATGCGGGGGCGTTGTCGCTCATCGTCTTCTGAGCCGCATCCTGCACGGTCCAGTCCAGAGTGGTCTGAATGGTCAGACCGTCCTGACGCAGAGCGCGCACGCGGTCGTCGGTCTCGGCGCCGAAAGCGGGAGAGTTGAGGATCGTCGACACGACGTACTGGCAGAAGTACGGTGCGGCCGACGACGCGCAGCCCTGGCTCGTCGGCGTGATCTGAGGCGAGATCGGCTCGATCGCCGCGGCCACGTACTGCTCGTGCGTGATCTTTCCGTCGATCTCCATGCGGCTGAGCACGTAGAGCTGACGACCCTTGGTCTCGCTGTAGCCGTCGGCGGCGTTGACGAGTTGCTCCTGGGTGATCTCGCCGTTGTCGCGCAACGTGTAGAGGGCCTGGATCGTGCTCTGGTCGACATCGTCGATCGAGCCGTCGGGTGCCTTGTTCCACGCGGTCTCGCCGTCGCTGATCGAGCCTTCGGGGCGGTCGATCCGGAAGCGGTTGGGGTTCTGCACCATGCCCGCGAGAACCGCCGCCTGGCCGACGCTCAAGTTGGCGGCGGGGGTGTTGAAGTAGTAGCGCGCCGCGGCGTCGATGCCGTAGGTCGTGCCGCCGAAGTTGGCGATGTTGAGATAGCCCAGAAGGATCTGGTCCTTCGTGTACTCCTTCTCGAGCTGGATCGCGTACCGCATCTCTTGCAGCTTGCGCTGGTAGCCCGCCGCTCCGTCGGACTGCACAGCCTCGAGCGCGCACTTCTGCAGCGCTTCGTCACGCGAGACCGCGGGGGTGGTCTCGGTGGCCTCGACGGCCTTCGCGTCGCGCTCGCAGCGCTGCACGAGCACGTTCTTCACGTACTGCTGGCTGATCGAGGAGCCACCCTGGGTCTCGCCACCCGAGGCGTTGCTGAGCAGCGCGCGGGTCGTACCGATGAGGTCGACACCGCCGTGCTGGTAGTAGCGGGGGTCTTCCGACGACAGGATCGCGTCGTACATGACGGGCGAGACCTGGTCGAAGGTGACGGGGGAGCGGTTCTGGTCGTAGAACTTCGCCAGCACCCGGTCGCCGGCCATGAGCGTCGTCGGCTGCATGAGCTCGTCGGGCTTCAGGTAGCTGGGCATGTTGTCGAAGACGGTGATCGCGCTGGAGGCAGCGGCACCGGAGACGGCGATGGCCGGCGTCACGGCAGCGGTGACCAGGAGTCCGGCGACTGCGCTCAGGCCGACCAGGCCGACGATGCCGCCGAGGGCACCGCTAGCCGTTCGTTTGTTCTCGGGCATAGGCTTGATGCTAAGCGACGTTGCTGGGCGATGCCTTGAAGGCGTGCGCTCGCGCGCGGACGCGTCCACCCTCGCGCGCAACACAGCTGCGCGCTCCGAGCCACCTCCGGGAGCCCGTCATGACCACGTGGGAGTACCTCACCACACCCCTGCTCATCCACAACACCGCGGCGATCCTCAACAACTGGGGCAAGCAGGGGTGGGAGCTCGTGCAGGTGGTCACCGGTCCCGAGGGCGGACTCGTCGCCTACTTCAAGCGGCCCACCGGCGGCGGCGCGGCCAACGCCGGCCTGGGTGCTGCCGAGACGGCCGCGCGACAGTTCGAGGGCCAGCAGTGAGCGTCTCCGAGCGCCTCGCCGCCCTCGGCGTCGATGTCCCGGCGGTGGTGCCTCCGGTCGCGTCCTACATTCCGGCCAAGCGTCACGGAGACCTCGTGTACACCTCGGGTCAGCTCCCCATGGTCCAGGGTGCCCTGCCCTCGACCGGCAAGGTCGGTGAGTCCGAGGGCCTGATCGCCCCCGCGGATGCGAAGACCCTCGCCCGTCAGTGCGCGCTCAACGCGATCGCCGCAGCCGCGGCCCTCGTCGGCGGCGTCGACAACCTCACCGGGGTGCTCAAGCTCACCGGCTTCGTGGCATCCGTCCCCGAATTCACCGGGCAGCCCGGCGTCATCAACGGCGCGAGCGAGTTCCTCGGCGAGGTCTTCGGTGAGACCGGCGCCCACGCGCGCTCCGCTGTCGGTGTGCCCGTCCTCCCCCTCGACAGCCCCGTCGAGGTCGAGGTGATCTTCACCGTCGCCTGACGACGACCCCGGATGCCGGCACCCCGGCCTTCGCACGAGAGGGACGCCCTGGTCGCACGGGGCGTCCCTTTCGTCATCGTTGCGCCGCTGTCTCGGCTGATTCAGAAGTGTGCGGGGGCAGGATGCCCCCGTGACCTCCTCTTCCACGCCGAGTGGGCCGTCGACGGCCGAGAGCGCACTTCTCACTCCTTCGGCTCACCTCCGGCGCGACATCGTGGTGGCGATCTCGACCATCGTCGTGCTCCTCGCCGTGGGATTCATCCTCCGCTTCGTGCCGATAGACGTGGCGTTCTCGAACGCGGTGCATCATCTGCATGTCAGCGCCCTCACCCAGGTGGCGGAGGCGTTCTACCGCTCGCTGAAACCGCTGCCCGCCGCGGGCATCATGATCGTCGCCACGGTCGCCGTAGGCCTTCTCTCCCGCCGGTGGCAGGTCGCCCTCGCCTTCTTCGGGGAAGTGGCGGTGACGTGGGGTCTCGCGGAAGCGGCGAAACTCATCGTCGACCGACCGCGCCCCGGGATGTCAGAGGCCATGACGCAAGCGGTCGGCGCGACGGCCGATCCGTCGTTCCCGAGCGGTCACGTCGCTTTCACGGCATCGTTCGCCGCCGTGTTGATCTGCGCGCTCTGGACGACGCGATGGCGCGCCCTCGGCATCGTCGTCGGGGTGGTGCTGGTCGTGGGGATGTCGGTGTCGGTCGTGGTCATCGGCGTGCACTACGCCGGGGATGCCCTGGCATCCATCGTCTGGGTGGCGGGGGTGTATCCGGCGGTGCGGGCGGGAGGGGCCATGCTCGTCATCCCGTGGGTCGAACGCGCGATACGGCGATCGGTCTCGTCGCGGGGGCGCTGATTCGCTAGCATCGAGGCCGAGTCGATTACCGGGGGGAAGGACTCGTATGGATGACGCCGCGCAGATGCTGCTCACTATCGCCGGGCAATTGGAACGAGCCCAAGAGCTGTCCAATGTGGCCGAGGAACTGTCGGGCGAGCTCGCCACGCTGACGGGGATGGGGCGAAGCGACGAAGACGGGGCCACGGTGACGGTCGACCATCAAGGAATCGTCATCGATGTCGCCTTCTCGGATGCGATCCGGGATGCCGACGGGCCCACCGTCTCGGAGTGGGTGATGTCGGCGACGACCCGGGCGATCGAAGACCTGCAGAAGCAGGCAGAGCCCATCCGGGCAGCGATCCTGCAACCGCATCTGGCCGCTCCGGCGGTCGACTTCTCAGCGCGGATCGACGAGCTCTTCGAGAGGGTGCAGCGGTTGGACGCCGAGACTTCGGCCGCAACGCCCGTGAAAGACGAGTTCGAGGGGGGCTCACGATGACGGATCTTGAGGTACAGGCCGATGCGCTGCACGCGCACGCCTCTCGGCTGAACGGCTCGGCCGACCAGTTGAACGACGCAGCCGTGGCCGCGTTGAGTGCCGTGGCACTGCAGCCGGTGGCTTTCGGATTGCTCTGCTCGTTCCTCGTTCCCGTGGTGACCCTGCAGCAGTCGACGACGGTCGCCGGACTCTCGGCGCTCCGCCTGGCACTCGCCGCCGAGGCCACCGCGGTTTCAGCGGCTGGTACGACATACTCTCTTCTCGACGATCACCTGGCCGCCGAGATCGCGAAGGTCATCTGATGTCGCTCATCGCCGCACCGACGTACGAGAGCGGGCTGAGCGGGGAGGCCGTGCTGGGTGCGTTGCCGGTCGCCGGGGGGATCGCTGATTCCGTGCGCGACTTCGGCAGCGGCAACATCACATCGGGCGTGATTGATGCGGCCGGCTCAGCGCTCGATGTCGTCAGCCTGATCGCGAACCCGATCGCGACGCTCGCGTCATCGTGCGCATCGTTCCTGCTCGATTACATGTCGCCGCTGCACGAAGAGCTGGAGCTGCTGACCGGCAGCCCCGAGATGGTGCGTGCACTCGGCGAGACCTGGGACAACGTCGGAGACGCCCTCACGGCCGTCGCGGACGACCGGGATAAGGCGCTCGGAAACCTCCGTGAGTCGTGGCAGGGAGCCGCCGCCACGGGCTACGAGACGGTCGCGACCGGCCTCACCGCGATCATGCGGTCCCTCGCGGAGGCCGCCCACAGCAACGCGAACGGGCTTCGTTTGGCGGCATCCGTCGTCCAGATCGTCTACGAGATCGTCAAGGGCATCATCGCCGACCTCGTCGGACAGCTCATCCAGGCGGTCGTCGAGGCGCTGGCCACCGTCGGCGTGGGGCTCCCGGTGATCATCGCCCAATGCAGCACCAAGATCGCGACCCGCGTGCCTCAGGTCGCCCGGTGGGTCGAGAAGATTCAGGAGGTGATGCAGAAGATTCAGGGAATCGTCGAGCGTTTCACCCAGTTCGGTCGCGAATTTCAGGTCGAGACGGCGGGAATCGAGAAGATGCTCAACGTGGGTGAGCTCCGGGTCAACTTCCAAGCACTCGACGTGGTCAACGCTGTCAAGGGCATCAACGCCGGAGTCGGAAAGTCGGCAGAGGCCGACGCAGATCAGCAAGGGGGGCGCTGATGGTCGCTCCTGATTTCTCCGGCGTCCCCTTCGATGTGCAGGAACGTCTCGCCGCTCGCGACGCGAAGTATGCCGCCGCGATTGCACGGGGTATTGCCTTCGAAGCGGTTCGAACGGCGGTCGAAACAGCCCAGGGGGCGGCCGTGTCGTTCCAGGGCGAGGTGAGAGCGACCGTGTCCTCTCGCGGGCTTCTGACTGAATTGCATGTTTCCTCCCGCGGAGTCGCTCTCGGTCCGCGCGCCCTCAGCCGTCTCGTGACCGCCACGATTCGCGAGGCGCTCACCAATCTGCAGGAAAATCTGACGAACGCGATCGAGGAGGCCGATCCTGGAGTGGCCGGGGCCTCGGTGTTGAGCGAGATGCGGGCTGGCCTCGTCGGTCCGCTATCCCTGCTCGATGCGGAAGGCCCGGTTCAGGGCCTCCGCTAGCGTCGACCGGTCTGCAGGGCGCAGCCTCACCGGCATCGCTGAGTGTCTCACCCAGCCCATCGTTGGTGCGAAAGGCGGAAGGATTCTCCACGCGACATCCGCCCGCGTCGTGTGCGCGACTCCGTCACTCAGCTGTCGCCACGCGGACCCGGCAGGAGAGTGGACGCGACAGTGGGGATGCCGCGGGGTGTCGCCGTGCCCAGAGAGGCGCTCCCCACATGTGCACTCACGTTCAGCCCCGGCCGTGCGCCTGACGGTGCTTCCCAACGGTCGATCGCTTCGCTGCGCTTCATGAGCACATTGCTGGGTGCGTCCGGCGCCTCCTGCCAGGGGATTTTGTTGCCGAGACCGTAACCTTTCCAATCCGGGTGGACCAGCCGACGATCAAGAACCAAGCGCGGACCGTCCGCGTCATGGTTGGGGAACACCCCGACGCCAGCGACGAGCGCATCCGCTCGCCCCCATGAACTGGCGGGCACCCTGTCGAGCAGTGCGTCGAGCGTGTGAGCCACCGCCCGGATCGTCGGCACGTCGTAGTCCCGCGAGCCGTAGGCAAGGATCACGCCTGCACGGATGACGACGGCGCTCAGGGGTGGGAGCGATGACAGGACCTCGACGAAAGCGGGCTGAAGCAAATCCGTCGCGAACGCGGGGACGAACCCTTCCACCTGCCAGCGTCCATCGGCCGTGCGCGAAGGTTCCAGAGGGGGGAGTGCCAGACCGAGGTCCTTCTCGGTTGCGAGAGTATCGACCATCCGAAGTTCCGGAAGCGATGCGGGGAGCTCGAGCCAAACACCGGTGGTTTCGCGGCGATCACCGTAGGGCAGGCCGCCGTTTGTCGTGCTGTACCGGTAGCCGATCAGACGTGCTGCTCGAAATGCGCGCTTTTCGACAGATCCGTCAATGACCTCGCTCAGGCCCACCGGCCAAATGTCGAAGCCGTGTTCACCGCGCAACGAGGCCTCGGCCAATTCGAAGGGGCACGGAGGCTGCGCATCGTTCCACGACCACCCCTGAGAGGTGACGTCATGCCGCAACGTGGCACGGCGCTGCGCGGCCTCTTCGCGTTTCCGCTTGCCAAAGATCACGTCTGCCGTCTCCTCGATCTCTCTATCAATTCGGTGTCATGCCATCATGCCCACGGAGCCTCTCCGCCTGCGAGATCGCCGCAGAGACGGCTATCGGCGAGGTTGAGCCCGGTCTGCCGTCCGCCGCTTTCGGTACTCGGTCACACGGCATAGATGTCGTGGTTCTCGCAGCCGACCGACCCGCCGCCGACAGGGCGGCATCGACTCTCCCCGTGGGGGTGATCGCGCTCCTCAGACGCCATGATGAAGAGCCGACGCGACCGCCGGTAAGTCTGAACCCCCTGCCCGCGTACCGATGTAGAGTCCTGAAGACGTACCCGGCGGCACGTCCCAGACGTCCACCGCTTTGCGTCGCGACATCGTCACGTGCTTCGGAGCGTCGGAGGCTTGCGGCCAAGGCACCTTTCCGCCGAGACCGTATCCCTTCCAATCAGGTCGCACGAGCCGTTGCTCGGGCCTCAGCCCTGCACCGCCGATCGTCCGACGGGAGAACACTCCGAAGCCGGCGACGAGACGTCCGGCCTGGAAATCTCCCTCACCGACGGTGCCCCGGAGGGCATCCGCGACACCAACCATCCAGATGTCGTGGGATCGCGAACCGCGTAATACGGCCTCGCCGAACTCGAAAATCGGCGCGGGTGCTGCACCCTCCCACGTCCATCCGGCGGCCGACACCTCCTGGCGCAGGACCTCTCGGCTCTGCTGTGCTTCGTGGCGCTGGCGCTTTCCAAACATCACGTTCGAAGTTTAGGCGCGTTCACCGAGTTCGCGAGGAAACCCGGGTGAGACGAGTGGCCCGTCGAATTGCTGCTTCGCGGCGTGACGCGGCTCCTTCCCAGCGACGCGTGACAAAGGTGACGCTCGGGCTCCCGTCGCTCTGTGATCAGCCCCGGCGATCAGGCACGCGGAGCCGCCCCGCCCTGCGAGATGGTGGAGGCCACGGTCGGGATGCCCGGAGGCATCCCCGAGCCGATGGTCGCACGTCCGAATTGTGCGCTCAGGGAAAAGCCCGGTGCATCGTCGTGGGTGGGCTCCCACACCTCTACCGCCTCGCTGCGCTTCAACATGACATTCTTCGGGGCGCCGGGCGCGTCTGGCCACGGCACTTTCTCCGCCAGCCCGAAGCCTTTCCAGTCGGGGCGCACAAGACGCTGGTCGAGTGAAAGGCTGGCCCCGCCGGGGACGCGCCGTGGAAACACCCCGGTGCCCGCGACGAGAGCGTCGGCGCGGCCCCAGGCGTTGCCGGGCACCGCCTCGATCAGTGCAGCAAGGGTCGTCGCGACGGTTCGAATGGTCTGCGCGTCGTAGCGCTGCAATCCGTAGGCGAGGATCATTCCCGCGCGGATGACGACGGCTGTGAGAGGGGGAAGGGTCGCAAGCGCCGTGACGAATGTCGAATGAAGGAGGTCCGAGGCGAACTGCGGGACGAAACCTTCGACCCGCCATCGTCCGTCGGTCGTCCTCGCAGGGCTCAGTGGGGGAAGAGGGAGCCCCTCGTCCTTCTCCGTCGACGAAGCGTCTACGAGACGGATCTCGGGCAGCGAGTCGGGCAGGTCGATCCACACCGCGCTCGTCTCGCGACGATCCCCGTACGGGATGCCTCCGTTCGTCGTGGTGTAGTCGTAGCCGATGAGTCGCGCGGCGCGAAAGGGACGGGTGTTCACCATGCCGTCGACGACATCGCCTAAGCCGACCGTCCAGATTTTGAACCGCTCGGGGCCTCGAAGGGCCGCCTCCGAGAGTTCGAAAGCGGGGGCGGGCTGGGCGTCGCTCCACCGCCACCCCTGCTCGGCGGCGGCAGCTTTCAGCTCTTCGCGCTGCTGCGCAGTCTGCTCATGCCTTCGCTTGCCGAAAATCACGGTCGCAGTCTAGGCAGACCGAAACGATCAGAAGGACTTAGCGAGCGAATCCTCCGTCGCGGCAATCGCCTCACCCGTTCGCAGAAGCACCTCCGCGCACCCGTCCAACAGCGTCTGCATCGACCGCATCTGTTCTTCCCACTGGGCGCGTGCGACGGAGTACGCCTCCCGCGCCTCGCCTCGCCACCCGCTTTCCATGGTCGCCAGTCGCGCGTCGAGCGCGTCGAGCTCGCCTCGGATTCCCCCTGACGCGGCGCAGAGCACCTCGACCGTTTGACTGACCCTGCCGAACTCGATTCGAATGTGATCGGCCACGCTCATCCCCCCCGGAACAATGGTTTCGACCCCTGTCACAATACGAGATCGCACGGCCACGGAGAGCGCCGCGCTCGAGTTCGCTGGAAGATCCCGGATGCCGAAGCCCGCGGCATCCGGGATCTGATCTCACTTCACTTGGGCGCTGATGACGCTCATGACGGCCGTATCGGCGAGGGTGATGGTGTCTCCGACTTCGCGGCCCTCGGCGACGTCGCGCAGGAGTCGGCGCATGATCTTGCCCGAGCGGGTCTTGGGCAGCTCGCCGACGATGTAGACGTCGCGGGGGCGGGCGATGGGCCCGATCTGCTGGCCGACCCAGGTGCGCAGCTCATCGCCGAGACCCTCGACGGGGTGCTCCTTCAGGTAGCGGCTCTTGATGATGACGAACGCGACGACGGCTTGGCCGGTGGTGCGTGCGTCAGCGTCTGATGGAGAGATCTAGTAGTTCGGGGCTGGTATTTGTACCTTTCTTGCGGTACAAAGTTGTAGCAGGTATCAAGTACAAGAAGGGGTCATGGCATGGTGGAAAAGTTGATGGAGCGGTGGAATCTTCTCATTCTCGCGCCGGGCGCTGAGCTTTTTGTGGCTCTCATCGTGGCCGTGGCGTGCGCCATCTTTGCTCGCCCGTACGTTCGCCGTGCCAGGGCTGATCGCGCATCGTTGCCCCCGATGCTTCCCGGCACGGCGGCCGCTGTGATCATCGCGTGTCTTGTCGACTTGATAGGGCGAGCGCTGTGGGTTCGCTTCCCAGTGGTTGCCTGGTGGAGTTTCGCTCTGCCGTTGGTGGTCGCGGCTTTGGGAGTGGGGGCGACCGCCTTGGTCAGTACTCCAAGCGTTCGCAGCACGGGGGAGCCGACGTTGGTTGGCGTCAGGCGTTCTTGGCTGAGTTTCGCGAGCACGTCCGCCGTGTGGATCTCAGGTGTCCTCGCGACCGCTGTTCTCGTGACGACCCTGTGCAGTGGCAGTGTGTCGTCTCTGGACGAGTTTGGCCGAAACGTTTTTATCGACTTTGGCGACGCGGGAGTCACAACTTTCTACGGGTGGTCGTATGGGCTTCCTGTCCTCGTCGGTCTCGCCCTCATAACCGTGATGACGGTGATTGCGCTTGCGAGGATCGCGGCGCCACCGTTCGTGAGCGCGGTTTCTTTCGCCACCGAGCGTCGTGCTCGTCGGGTTGTCTCGAACGCCGTCCTGTCTCTCGCGGCGGCCGCCCTTGCTCTGGCATGGGGCGGGGCATTGCAACTCATTGGTCAAGCAGGATCGAGCTCCGCGGGCGTGGGCATACCCGGGGTGGGAGAGTTCAGTTGGAGCCCCGGTTACTCGTCGTTTGCAGGAATCTTCCTGTGGGGTGGGTGGGCGATGGAGGTCATCTCCTTAGTTATCCTCTTTGCTCTGATCGTCGGTGTGGTTCCGTTCGATCTGGCTGCTCGGGGCTTGACAGATCGTCGGAGCGAAGAGGTTCGGTCGCGATGAGTCCGGGCGGTGAAAGCGCGACGTCCTCGATGATCTACGAGCGACTCAGGGGACTTATAGCTAGTGGGTATCTCGGACAGGGAGAACGACTCCCTACGGTTCGTCAAACGGCGGCGGACTTCGGCGTGGCTCCCGGGACAGCGGCTCGCGCGTTCCGTCAACTCGAACAGGAGGGTCTCGTTGAGACGCGAAAGGGAGGCGGGACCCGCGTTGCCGACAGTGCGTCGCCTCTGCCCGGTTTGGTTGTGGCGAAAATGAGAGAACTAGTGCAACTCGCGGACTCGTTGAACATCACGGTCGATGACCTGCAGAGCGCGCTGCTCGCGATCTGGCCTGCCACGAGGTGAGCTGGCGAGGGCTCAGTGCCGTCGTCCTGATGCGGGAGGGCGATGCTCGGCTATGAGTGAGCCCACCTACCTACCGGTGACCTGCCCCTTGATCGTGGACACGGCCATCCTGTCCGCGAGGGTTGTCATGTCCCCGACCTCGCGGCCCTCGACGACGTCGCACAGCAGCCGGCGCATGATTTAGCCCGATCGTGTCTTCGGCAGTTCGGTGACAAGGTACAGGTCACGAGAACGTGCAATGGCACCGATCTGTTGCGCGACCCACGCTCGCAAGTCGGCGACGAGACCGGTCGAGTCCTCGTGCTTCGGCGTGGATGTCTGCTTGGTACATCCAGAGCGACGACCGCCTGGCCGGTGGCGCCGTTAAGTCAAGCGTGACGTGCGAGGTGTTCACGCAGAACGCCGGACCACTCGTCGAAGGCGTCGAGATGCGCGTCGTGGCTCGCGTTGGAGATATCGGCGCGGCTCGTCTCTGGCCGTCGCTGTACTAACTCGTCCTTCTGCTCTGGCGTGAACATGCCGTTGTCCCCAAAGGCCGCGACGGTTGGAACGCGTAAAGACTCCCACTCGTCCCATCGGGGCTCATGGACGGCTCGGATTGCGCGCTCCATGACGTCCGGATCGAATCGCGGGCGCAGGCCCTCGCACCACGCGCTGACACATCGACACCACGATTACTTGTCGGTGACCTGACCCTTGATGGTGCTCATGACCATCGTGTCGGCGAGCGTGGTGGTGTCTCCGACTTCGCGGCCCTCGGCGACGTCGCGCAGGAGTCGGCGCATGATCTTGCCCGAGCGGGTCTTGGGCAGCTCGCCGACGATGTAGACGTCGCGGGGGCGGGCGATGGGCCCGATCTGCTGGCCGACCCAGGTGCGCAGCTCATCGCCGAGACCCTCGACGGGGTGCTCCTTCAGGTAGCGGCTCTTGATGATGACGAACGCGACGACGGCCTGGCGCGTGGTTGTCTTGTTATGTATTACGATGCGACCATCGATCGTCGAGGGGAATCATGGCGTCACGGGAGCAGTTCTGTGCGATCTACACACGCATCAGCGATGACCGAGAGGGTGAGGAGAGAGGCGTTCAGCGCCAAGAGGAAGATTGCCGGGAACGGGCTGAAGAACTCGGCTTGACTGTCTACGAGGTTTATAAGGACAACGATCGTGGAGCGTCCGACCGATCCTCCAGGAGTAAGAAGAAGCAACGAGACGACTACATCCGAATGCTGGCGGATGCCAAGGACGGCAAGTTCGCCACAATCATTGCCTACTCGAACTCACGCCTGACTCGAAGAGTCAGAGAGTGGCTCGACCTCGCTGACCTCTGGAAGCAGTACGGCGTCGCCATCCGGACAGTGAAGTCAGGAGATAGAGACCTCACCAATGGTGATGAGCGAGCCGTAGCGCTCACGCTCGCCACCTGGGACGCTAACGAGGTTGATCGAATCTCAGAGCGAGTGAGGCGAACCAACCGACAGAAGGCCTTGGAGGGAAAACCTGCCAAGCAGCACCGTCGCCCCTTCGGCTTCGAGGAAGATCAGATCACTCATCGACCGGAAGAAGCCCAGGCTATCCGTGAGGCCATACACGACATCATCGCTGGAGCCTCGATCACCGACATCTGCCGAAAGTGGGAAAGGCTGGGGATCAGGACTTCTGACGGCAAAGAATCCTGGAAGTGGACTCCCATGAAGAGAGTCCTACTTGGCTGGCGAACCGTCGGCATC
Source organism: Microbacterium sp. SORGH_AS_0421 (assembly GCF_030818635.1). Taxonomy (NCBI): domain Bacteria; kingdom Bacillati; phylum Actinomycetota; class Actinomycetes; order Micrococcales; family Microbacteriaceae; genus Microbacterium; species Microbacterium sp. SORGH_AS_0421. Next base: position 150,410 of record NZ_JAUTAO010000001.1, on the reverse strand, counting down.
CGGGAATATCCCCAGCGCAATCCGCAGACCGGCAAACTTGAGCGAAGCCCGCTTTTCAACAACGACGGCGAGATGGTGAAGGGTACTTGGGATGCGATCATCAGCCTGACTGAGCGCGAAGCTGCTTTACAAAAGCTTCAGGAACGCACGCGGGCGAGTGAACGCAAGGGGCAGTGGCTGCTTCAGGGAATCTTGAAGTGCGGCATCTGTAGCCGTACGCTCTATGGCGCGCTCCAGAGAGAAGGCGTGGATGGTCTGTACACCTGTACAGGAAGCGGAAAGACCCATCTGGGGATCAACGCTCCGACTCTGGAGCAATACATTCAGAACCTCATCCTCCGCTACGAGCTGGAGAAGGCTCTTCACGGGAACCCGCGAGTGGATCCCACGCAAAAAATCTGGCCCAAGGAGGGCCGCTATAAGCAGCTCGAGGGCTTGATCGAAGCCCAGATGGAGGCCTTTAGCTCCGGCTATGTGGAACCACGGGATCACTTCAAGCAGCTCGGCATCCTTACCAAGGAGCGAGACGCGCTGGAGCGAGAGCGTGCGAAGTTCGAGCTCATGCTTCTGGATCGCCCCAACAGGGTGGCCACGATTGCAGATGCGCAACGGTGGTTCATCGATCGAACATCCTTGGAGTTCGTAGACCTGAGACAACTCATCCTCAACGAGATCGACTTCATCGTGATTGGGAAGGGGTCCAAGGGCTACGGTGGTCGAACCCACGCGGCTGTCCGACAGGAAAAGATCTGGGCGAGAGCAGAGGTTTTCTGGAAGGCGCCGCACTACACCTGGAACGGAATCTCGACAGAGGAGCTGCTGGATATGCCGATCCAGCTCACCGGCGCTCTCGGAGAGAGTGCGCCCAGCTCGGCCACGGTTCCGTCTGAGCCAGTGGAGGAGTGGACGCCCGAGGCTGTCTCAGCCCGCCTTGCCGTAGATGGAAAGCGTGTGCCACCAGAGGCGGCTACAGCCTGAGGAGGCGGGCCATGAACGCTCGGGATAGGTCAGCTGTCTAGGTTGTGCCAGTGATCTCCGAGAACCCAGCGAACTGCCGAGATGCGGCCGGAGAGGTAGCCCCAGGCCCAATCAGACTCGACATCCTTCGCTAGTTCGTCGACGCCGTACTGCTCTTCGACTGCCCGCTTAGCTGCGAGCATGCCGGCCTTGATGTCATCTGGCCACCCGCGAGCATCCACATCCTCGTCCGCTGGCTTGCGGCCGTACCAAAGTCGGTCCATGAGTTCCGATTCGACGGCCAATATCTCCGAGACTCGTCGCAGCGTGCTGGTTCCAACATCGTGCTTGAAGGCGATGTCGAGGTGCTTCTCAACCAGCTTCAAGAGCTGCGGCTTCTCCCACACGCGGATGCGGAATGGTGGCCGGTTAGTGCGCTCGTAGTCGGCGATCCAGTCTTTGGCGCCATTGGTCAAGTAGCCGGAAGCGATGAACAGGACGACGGACGGACGCTCGGCGACAGCCCAGGCGATCGTCCCTTGGAGGGCATCAGGGGGAACACCACGCTTGTAGTGCTTGCAGTCGATGAACCAGCGCTCCGCATATTCATGTCCATCGATGTCGCTCATCGTCTTGTGCGCGACGATGTCCCGGCCTCTATCGGAGGGCGATGATGCAAGCGGCGTCCCCTTACGCCAGTCCACATTCGTGAATTCGCTCTCCGAGATAAGGTCGAAGCAGAACTCCTCAAAGTCAGTGGGGGAGAGCCCATCGAAGTCCAGTGAGCCAAGCGCAAAATCGTCCTCAGCTGTCTCCGGAATGGTCTCGGTCTCATCCGGCTGAGCATCGGTCTCGTTCACCATAGCCTCAGTATAGGAAGGCCCGTAGGCCGCACGAGCGAGGCCAGGGATCGAGTCGTGGCCCCGACCTTGCCTCGAAAAATAGGATGGTAGGTGCTCTCAGTGCAGAGGCATCAGCTCAGTCAAACTGTTCCGTCCTGGTCAGGTACCGATACACGGAGGAGCGCAGCACCGTCGACGCCTTCAGTGCCTTCGCGTAGGCCTCCCCATCATCGGCAATCTCCTCCGGGATTGCAGCGGCACGGGCATCCGAGAGATCTTTGGCAATGGCCTCGCAGTCTTCGCCGTGCTGATCTCTCAGGACATCGATCAGCATGAAGTCAGATTCCGTAAGCCCAGTCAGGGCGAGATAACGGTAGACGATCGGGCGGGATACCGCAGCGTGCTTCTCAGCCCTCTCGCGCTCGGGATCATCGAGGCCGTCGGGGATGGCCGCCAGCCGGTGTGCGGTGATCTTCTCAGCGATGAGCCGGGGGTTCTTGTAGTCCTCAAGCTGAGCGAGCCGGTTGATCTCCGCGCAGTCGTCCAGAGTCAGTTTCTCGGGCCGACCGAGCCTGATCCCGAGCACATGCTTCTTGTAGTGAAGTGACTCTTTCGTGGCCTTCGAGATTCGTTCCCTGTAATCCTGTGCGCCGAAAGCTTCCATGGCGAGCTGAAACGACTCCATGGCGTCCTTCGGAGCATACTTTTGATAGCGAGACTCGCCTACGACGGTGAAAACACAGCCGTTGCTCGTGTACTTGTTCACCGCCGCGAGGAAGTCGTAAAAGTCTCTGCTAAGTCGGGACCAGCTCACCATCACGATCTCGGCCTTGTGCTTGGGGTCGAGCGCTCGTTCGCTGAGTGCACCCCATTGCTCACTCTTCTTGAGGCTGATGGTTCCGCTGACCTTGTCGCTGTAGATGTTCTCGGTCGGAACACCGTAGTTGGCGAGCGCATCGATCTGCTGGTCGAGGGTCTGCTCCTTGCGGTCTTCCTTCTTGTCTGTTGAAACCCGCGCCCAACCGAGCGGGATTAGGTTAGATGTTTTCGCCATTATCAGGCCCTCCTCTCGGCATCGCGCTTGAGGAACTTATGGTTGTCTCGCGGCACATAGGGCTTGGCTCCCTTTCTGAGGCCGAGCACCCGCAGGACTGTCCACTTGCTGACGGCGATGTTTCGATCTCTCTTCAGCCCACTAACTATTCGATCCGGACCCCAGTTGTCCTGCTCCCGTCTCTCCCAGACCCAGTCCACATCCGCCTGACTGAGCTTCGGCGTCGGGCCGACGGGGATCTCTCTACTTCGAGCCGCCGCCGCCGCGTCTTGCTTCCTCTCTGCGATTCCTTCGAGGCGGAGATCCACGATGTTCTCTATGACCGCGAACCAATCACTCTTGGAGAGTGTCAGGCGCTGTGGAGCGAGAATGGTGATGGACGCCTCGATCCCTTCGAGCGACCTCAGCCACACGCCAAGGCCGGTGAGGTTCCGCCCCCATCCTGCGAGCGAGCCGACGACAACTTCCACCGGTTCAGTCGACAGCCTCGCCTCGGCCAGTAGCTCATCGCCAGATTGGTGGATGTTCCCGGCGGCGACCCCGTAGCCGACCAGCGTGTGAGCCTGCTCGTCCGTTGTCGGCTGGTTCCTCCGAGCGCTCGGCGCTATGAGTCCTAACTTGAGCATAATTTCCTCCCTCGCGGTGCGGTTCTTTCGCACCGACGAAAAGGCATATCGGAGCGCGTTCGAACCGCACCGATCCTGGGCTGTTCGCAACCGTTCGTTTGCGAACAGCTCACGAGACACGATGTCGGAGGTCGTCAGTAGGCTCGGATCAAGCGAAAGGTGGGAAACTTGGGACTCAACTGGCCTGGAGTAAGCACGGGCGGCGGAGACATGGACGCTGCATTGCAGAGGGAAGTACGCGAACTCATAGACGAATTCGGCGATGCCCTCTCCGGTGCGCTAGCGAGGTTTGGCTTGCCGCCACACGCTTCTCCGTTCTTTCGCCCGTTCTCGCTCGTGGCGTTGCGGGATAGCGGGCAGGTCCTGATCGGGCTTGGTCCGGCGGTCGGTGTGGCGCAACTGACTTGGCTGGACCAACCCACCCAGTTCTACGCTCTACCCGCCATGGTGGACCTTCTGAAGAACCAGCTGGGCTGGGAGATTGGCGCCGTGCTGAGCCTCCCGCTACCGGATGATTCTCAACGAACAGCAAAGATCGAAGCAGTAGCCGCCGCCCACGCAAACGAGGTCGAGACGCTGAACTCGCTGTCGAAGCTCGGCGACATCGCCCATGTGCGCCACTTGGAGCCATACCTCCGAAAGTTTCTCGAGGATCATCCAGAGCCCAGCCGCAATGTCTTCATCATGATGCGCTTCAGCGACTCTCCTCAGATGAAAGAGATTCACCAGGCGATCGTCGCAGGTCTGGCGGAGCACGGCTTGAATGCTGTGCGTGCGGACGACCGCGACTACACAGGAGAGGTGTGGTCCAACATTGAGGTGTATCTGACCGGCTGTCAGTACGGGATCGCCGTCTTTGAGGACATCGAGAAGCGGGACTTCAATCCCAATGTGTCTCTGGAGCTTGGCTACCTCATGGGTAGGGCCAAGCGATCCCTTCTTCTCAAGGAAAAGCGCCTTCCGAACATGCCGTCCGATGTGGTTCACCGCCTGTACAAGGAGTTCGACGGGTTCGACATCGCCAACTCCATCAAGCGAGAGATCGGCATTTGGATAACCAGAGATCTTAGGATCTAAGGGGTGGCTTTGAATGATCGTCTGGGGCTCAGCACCGACTCGGAGGGGCTACTTGCTCGCGTGAGAGAACGGTTCCTCCGCTCGGGCGACTTCAATGGTCTTCACTTTCAAGGCACGGATGTAGAACCGCTGCGGGCTGCAGCAATCGAACTGCTGCAAGCCGGCCTGATCGAGATCACGACCGGGGAGGACTACCCCAACATTCACATTCGGCCGTGGCCTTCGCGTAGGCCGATGGAGGATCAAAAAGAAGACCTCCTCTCCCTCGGGCCCGACGACTACGGTGTGTGTCTCTACCCGACGCCGGCCGGCATGAGGGGAGTGCGGTTGCCCCGGAGACTGGACGGCCGTCCCTTCGCGCGGGCCATGGCAAGGGGTAAAGGAACTCTGGAGCTGGCCTACTTCGAGTTCGATGTGCTGGAGCAGTATCGGAACGACAGTCGCTTCATGTTCGGCTTCGGTGAGTTCGGCGCGAGCATGAGCCTCTCAGATGAAGCCTCGCTCGATCCGTCGGCGCCCGAGCGGGATCATGTTTTCCTGAACCACATCGGCTTCGCGTACGACCTGAGCCGCTACGACCCCGAGAAGCCTGACTCGCCAATCCTTCGCCGCGTCGCTGTGTTCTACTCCGATCTGAAAACCCTCACCCCTGAGCACCAAAGACGATGGGAGACCTACCAGGTTCCTGACACCGATCTGGAACCGCATCCACTTTGGTGGAACGGGCAGATGGGCACTTGGCCAGACGGCGTAGGGCCCTTCACCCGCATCTTCATGGAGCTTGAGAACCTGAACGAACTGGCGGACCTGGCGTTCGATAGACCGCTTTTTCGCTCAACTGAGCGGCCAGCGGACCTCGGTTGGATACTCCGCCCCTCGCAGAGAGAGTGGGATGACTTCGTCCGTGAGATGGACAAAGTGCTGTCGGAGAATCTCATATCTAAGTTCTTCGATGCCGCTTTCGTTCTCAAGACAGACGAGAGCGGTCAGCATCTCGGAACCTTGACACGCCTGGAGCTATTCATGGAGATGCACGGCGTCGACGCCGACCGCGCCAAGCACGCGGTGTCTCCCCTCAAGGAGGTTCGCGCTGAACGGCAGGCACCGTCCCACCGGTTGCGGACGAACATCACTGACCAGACCTTCATTCACCGGCAGATCCAGCTCGTAGAGCGCGTCTACTCCGCTCTCGGCGCCATACGGCAGTGGCTGGCTACGCATCCCAGATGCTCCGAGTGGAGAGAGAAGTATCCAGATTTGAAGACCTACATGCTCTGAGGTCTCAGCAGGGCGGCGCGGGGCCCGGGCAGGCCAGCATCATCTCAATGTCGTAGCCTCGCGATACGATTGTTCGATGCCCGTGAAGCCTGCCGATCCCACTGATTCGACGCGGGCAAAACAGCCCGTTATCAGCCTGTTTTCCGGGGCTGGTGGCCTGGACCTCGCTGTCGAACGCGTGGCCGACGGTCCTCTTCGTGCTCCCGCGGTCCCTGCTGACGGGCCCTTCCGTGTCGCCGTCGCAACTGACGCCGCGCCCCAGGCGCTCGACACGCTTGCGCTCAACCTCCCGGGCACCTCTACGCTGCCTGGCGACATACGCGAGACGCCGACATCAGAACTCTTGCGGATCGGTTCCATGTCAGAGGGCGATGCAGCTCTCGTCGTTGGTGGTCCCCCCTGTACTCCGTTCTCGAAATCCGGGTTCTGGCTCGCTGAGAAACGGGAATCCCGAGACCCCAACGCTTCCTTGCTCGAAGAGTATGTTCGCGTGGTGGCTCAAGCTCGACCTGAGGCCTTTGTCCTGGAGAATGTCCAGGCGCTGACATACAAGACTCACGAAGGCCACTTCAAACAGCTCCTGTCTACCCTTTCGGAACTTGGTTACAACCCTCAGTGGAAGACGCTCCTCGCAGCGGACTATGGTGTGCCTCAGCTGCGCAAGCGTGTCTTTATCGTCGGTCGGCGAGACGGGAAGGCGTTTCAGTTTCCCGAGGCTACGCATGCCGGTCCGAGCGAAACCACAAAGACCTGGGATCTGACGAAACCATTGCATGTAAGCGCAGAGGAAGCCTTCGCGGGCCTCACAACGGTGCCCGAGGTGGGGGAACTTGTTGAGGGTAAGTATGGAGAATTGGCTGCGGAAGTCCCCGGTGGCCAGAACTACCTCTGGCACACCGAGCGCTACGGCGGTCGGAACGAGTTCAAGTGGCGTTCGCGATACTGGACCTTTCTCCTTCGGCTCGCTCCTGACCGCCCCAGTTCGACTCTCCAGGCTCAGCCGGGGCCCTATGTAGGTCCCTTCCACTGGGAGAACCTCACGAATACAGAGGGCGCATTGCGTGCTCGGCGTCTGCGAGTTCCTGAGCTGCTCCGACTCATGACTTTCCCTGACAACTTCCGGGTAGTCGGAAGCCGCGCGGACATTCAGCGACAGCTTGGGAATGCAGTCCCTCTCGAGTTGGGTAAGGCTGTGCTCCGCGCGTTGACGCTTCAGCTCGGCTACATTGAAGCCGAGACAGACAGCGACGACAGACTCGTTCGATCTGCGAGCGGTTCGATACTGATCAGCTGACGCGGGCGATCGGGTCAGGGGGGCCCGAGCCGGCGGATGAGAATCAACAAGACCGACGCTGAGTTCGTGCTGCGGCAAGCGCTGGCACTCGCACAGAGCGACAGCGACCTTCCCGTGATTTGGACCAGTCATACGAGGTCCGTGTTCGGTCTGGACGAGATGACCTGGACTCCTGCACTGGCGACCATGCTGCTAGCTAAGGCGGTCGACGACAAAGTCGATGCATTCAGCCTCAAAGCGGGCCAGCCCGGAAACGCTCGCGCCTACAGCGCCCGGGCGTCCTCTGCCACGGGGTACTCGTTCCGGCAGCTGTAGAGCACGGTTTCTCAATCCGGAACACCGGGGCCGAGCCGCTCAACAACAGCCCGTTCAACGGCGCAGACCGCTTGCAGGACATCGAGCGGCGGGCGTCGAAGATCTGGAACTACAAATTCTTTTACAGCATCGCGGAGCAGGCTGACCGGCTCGACCGCACCGATGCTCTGAAGGCCCTCGCAGCGTTCCTGCGTGAAGCTCTTTCGGTGGCGGCCGTTGCTCGCAGCGTTGTGGTCAAGGCTGATGGCCTCAATGCATGGGGCGCCAGGGTCGCGGTCAAGGATTATCTGCGCTTCGACGCCGACGATCGTCCGAAGCGCTTGCAGGCCTTTGCGGCAGCGTGCCTCGACCTGGCTTTCGAGGAGGTTCGATCTCGCCGACTCAACGACCCTTCTCGGGACATTCCTGGCGATGTTCACGCCATGGGGCCGTCAGCCCCCCTTCTGGCGGTTGAAGTTCGCGGCAAGAAGGTTGGACCGCAGGAACTCAGTAGCTTCGTGAGTGCATGCCAGAGAGCGAGCATCGGCCGCGCTTTGATGCTGGCGGACTCGCCTGGTCAGATGGACCTGGCGATTCTTGCCGAGAACTCCAATCAGCACTCGGTCGGTACGCTTGTTGAGGTATGCACCTCAGCCCCCGAGCTTCTTTCGAGCGCGCTGATCTGGGCGCCTCTTCCTCTTGACGACGCTATTGCAAAGTTCTCCAGCTCGTATCTGGCGCGTCTGAAGGAAATCGAGGTGGGCGTGGGCAGCTTGCAAGAATGGAGTCGTGCCGTAGCGGTTGCGCAGAATCGTTGAGTGCCCCTCCGTATTCGTAGCTGCCCGCCTCAGCCTGTGACAGAGAGAGGCGGGCAGGTCATGGCATCTGGCGCTAAGGACGCCTCAGATTGCAGGTTCCGGTGGTGATCAGGAAGTCCTTAGCGCAGTCGAGCAAGCCCCGCGCCAGCATTGCTCCGGATGGAGACATTCCCCGGACCCCGGACCAGCTCCAGGTAGACGAAGATCGGAGCAAAACGCCCAGATATCTCTACATTGCTGCGCGGTGTCTCGCCGACCTGCTGGCTATTGCCGAAGCGGATTGTGATTGGGTCTCGATTCGTCAGCACAAAGCTCACAGAGTTCTGCGATTCGATCCGCCACGGTCCATCCTTAACTGTCACCGACTCTATGATTCCCGGATACTCTGCCCGGAGAGCGAGCGTGCCAGGCTGCGCAACAAAGTCCTGGCCGTGGTTCTGTGGTCCGTTCTGGTCAACGCCGAAGAAGTGCGAGCCGCGCCATCCTTCGAGCTGGTCGGGTGTGAACCGGAAGGGACCCGTGAACTCCGAGACACCCGGTGAGCTGGTCTTGACCGTCACAGCCTCTGCTGGTTCGGCGGCGGTAGTGAAGCCGCCGACGAGGACGGCAGTGATGGTGACGGCTAGAGCGGCTGCGATTAGCTTAGGCATGTGATTCTCCTTGGAAGGTTTCGTGAAATATCGAGCCCCTGAGGTTGAGTCGCCGTGGCGACACACACAAGCTGCAGGGTTGTCGGCGGCGATGTCGCACACCGGCTCGCTGGTAGTGGTGATGGCCTTGGTTTGCTTCATTGCTGTATCCATCAGTGCCACCTTCGGCGACGCTTCTGCCGGGAAGGAAGGCCAGCCGAGCTGTAGAGACTCGAAGCCTGGAGGTAGAACTCCAGGTCGTAATACTCCGACGAGTGCTCTATCTGAAACATGCGGTCGCGGAGTAGGCGCCTCGCCTCGTCGGGCTGCTCGACGGCAAACTCCTGAAGGTCCATGCCGGTGAACTCCTCAAGGCTAGGGTCTGCGAACCTCATGAAGGGGACGATGGTGTCTGTTGCGTTTACGATTCTCATTGGTCATTTGATCCTTGCTTTCTCCCGCCTCAGCGGGGTTGGGTGGTTGGTGGGTGGGGTCAGTCCTGGTCGAAGAAGAAGTCGGCATCATCGAGGTCGTCGAAGCTCTCAGCAGCTTCGACCGCAGTGAGAACACTTGCTCGGCCCGCGGCGGGCTTGTCGGCTGGGGAAACTATCTCCACCGGCTTCCCCGTGAGGAAGTGGTCGAGTTGAGGCGGCGTCCCCTTTTCGACATGGAGGATGCCGCGGGCGGTGTCGCCTGAGCCGTCGATGACTAGCTCGGAGATCGAGGTAAGCCGAGCTTTCAATGCCGCCCATTGCTTGGGATGCTCTTGCTGAATGGTTTGGTGCTGCTCAGAGAGCTTGAGGTTGGAGACTATGAAGACCTTCGTGAACTTGGCGATCTTGTCCGAGTAGCGAGCAGAAACCTCAAGGGGATAGCCTTCGAGGATCTTTAGAAGGTCGACCATGGCAACGCTGGTGTTGTACTCGTCCAGAAGAAGGATGTCCTGGCCGCGGTAGCCATCGAAGGGGTTCTTCCAGTTGGGAACGCGGTAGATCGCCTCGTAGCCGTAAGTCTCGAAGAGCGCCGAAGTCTTACCGGTTCGAGTGCCGCCATGAATGTAGTGGACTTCGATCTCACGGAACTTCTTGCCCCAGGTTTCGCGATCACGGATGAGTTCGAGCTTTTCCAGATGGCTTGCATAGATCACAGCCCGGGGATCATCATGAATCACCTCATGCGCAGACTTCCCCTCAAGCATGATCTGCTCTGAGTAGGAATCGAGATCCGTCCGCTTCCCCTGCCTCAGCGTGAGATCGAGCTGGCCCAGATTGATGACCTCGCCGGATGCCGCCCGCTTGTCCTCACGGGTGGCGTACTTCACGGCCTGGATGCGAGTCTTGCTGGCCACTTCGTAGTGGCCCTTGGGGAACAGTTTCCGCAGTGTGGAAAATCGGAGCGCCGACTTGGTCTCAAGGTAAAGCTGCCAGTGTAGGTAACCGGTGGTAGGGGCCGCTTCCAGCTGTCCAACTACAGCCTTGTACCTACCGAGCCGCTTCTCGACCTCGGCCTGGGTGTACTCGCTGAGAGGGAGAGTGAGCACCCAACGGCGAGACTCGGTGTCCTTCGGATTGGATTTCGGTGAGGGAGTCGGGTCGGGCTGTGGGGCAGATTTAGAGGCGGCGTGAGCTTGAGCATCAGCAGCAGCCTCTCTCTTTCTGACTTCAGCCGCGAAGATTGAAAGAAGATCAGACATGTGTCCTCCGCGGGATAGGTTTGTTAGTTCCTCCTGGGTCAGCAGGATTGCAGTCCATATCACAACGCATAGAAACGAAGAAGCGGCCCGGGTGGTGGAGAGGAACTAAGGCACCTATCTGCCAACTCATTCACCACCCGAGCCGCAAGCTGAAGATGACGAGGCTCCAACCCCACCCGCTCGGTGTAGCACTCTTATATCAACATGGACTGCTACCTCGGAGCACCGCACACTTGCTGAGGAACGAAGGCTGAAGTTGCGACAGATGTGGAAACCTGCGACAAAGGTGAGACAGAATGGAGCACGGAAAAGCAGCGTTCTAGCCTGGTCTTGCGACACATGTGAGTAGAAGAGTGTCGCAAGAACAGCCCAGAAGCCCGGACCTGTCGGGTTTGCGACAGCCGCGACATAAGTCTCGTAAAGGTAATACTAGGAAGCGGCGACGGGCACAGCAGTGGTGTCGCACACCCAGAGCGAGATCCCGCGGAACAAGACTGCCCGCCTCAGCCTGTGAGAAGGAGAGGCGGGCAGGTTGTGCGTTGGACTGTCAGAAGCGTCTCAGATCGTGGGATCTGGCGAGTCAGAGCGGGATCTTCGTGAGGCCCAGCTCCTCGATGATGGGATCGAGCTTGCCAGTGTCCTTGGTCCTGGAGCGGCCGGGTACCTTGCCGTCGACCTCCCAGTTCTTCAGCCGGGTATGGCACACCATCCAGCCTCGGCCCTTGGAGCGCTTGTCCATGAGCAGAGCAATCGCATCCTTTTGGCTCATGGCGAAGAGCGCCTTCGGCCTCCGCGTAGATATTGGACCGTAGGCCAGGAAGACCACGGACAGCCGCCCGCCGTCATCCAGCCATTCCTCGTAGGCCGCATCTTCCTCTGGGGTGTTCTCCCTGGCGATCATGCGGAGAGCTTTCGAGCCAAGCGAGCCTCTGCCAACTCCCGATGCCTCGCATAGAAGGGGTCGTTTGTGATTCGATTTAGGATCAGCTCAAGATAAGACTCCTCCGATTCCCCGATGAACTCAGCCTCTGCCTTGAGTCGAGCAAGTGGCCTGCCGCTTGCCACCGACAGCTCTACGAGGTTGGTCGCTGCCTTCGGCTCTGGTGCTCCCCAGATCCGGAGCTGGGTTCCATCCAGCCTGTCCAGCCAGGCAGTGATCTGCTCGTCAGTCTCGCGCTTCTTCATCTCGATCTCCTCGTCGTTCCGCCCCATCTGAGCGGTTCTGCTGTTCTTCTACCGAGATCCCGAGCGTGTGTGCGCGCATCGACGAAAAAAGATGGGCTGATGCCGAAGCACCAGCCCATCTGCCGCGGAAAGACCTGCTTTTCAGCGAATAAGGAAGTCTTCAGCGTAGGTTGTGGCTGTCAGGTCAACAGCGTTGATCTTCTTGGCCACATCGTTTCCAGCCTTCGTGATGTTTCCGTTCTTGCCGAAGAGGTTACCGCCGAAGAAGACGAACAGAGCGGCTAGCACGGCCATGGCCGCGAAGGTGAGGAAGCCAGCGAACTGTCGCTTCCAGAGTAGGACGACAGCCACGGTGGCGATGATGCCGACCAGCACGGGGCCGATCCAATCGCTTATCGCGGTGCTGACGAGGTTGCCGAGTGCAAGCGTAGTGATTATCTCCACGGTTCCTCCAGATGAGTTCGCCCCTGGTGGGCCACAGCTCATATCGAGGCGATCGTCAGCTGCCCGTCTCAGCGTCGAGGATCATTGGACGGTCAGGATGTGCGCAATGACGAGGATGGCGTCTTAGATCGCAGTCTGGCGTGAGTCCTCGTCGGTAGCTGCCTCGACCCGGACGGACGCGAGATTCATCCTGTCGCTGCTTATCTATCTCCGAAGGTGTGAACTCAGTCATCTCGGCTGCTGTGGCTGGCTATCGTAGACACCTTGTGGACAGGTCAGTCAACGCTGTATGGTCATTGAATGCTGACCATTGCTTCGAAGCTCGATGCCATGAACCGCCTAGGGCGAGCCATGGCCGACCCGACCCGCTCGCGTATCCTTCTAGCGCTCCTCGACGCTCCCGGATACCCGGCGCAGCTTGCGCGCGACCTGGAGCTGACGCGGACCAATGTCTCGAACCACCTGTCTTGTCTGCGTGGCTGCGGCATCCTCGTGGCTGAGCCTGAAGGCCGTCAGACCCGCTACGAGATTGCAGATCCGCACCTAACAGCGGCGTTGACGGGGCTAGTCAGTGCGACGCTGGCTGTCGATGAAGCTGCCCCGTGTCTGGACCCAAGCTGCTCGGTCCCGGGGTGCTGCGGATCGGAAACTCAGCGGTGACCACCATTGCACCGAGCTCAAGAAGGGTCGGCGTACTTCGCCGACGGATCAGAATCGTAGTAGCGATCACAATCATTTGGAATGTGATCGAGGCGGTCGTGGCGCTGACCGCTGGGAGCATAGCTTCCTCTGCAGCGCTAGTCGGATTCGGACTCGACTCCATCGTCGAGGTGCTCTCTGCAGCCGCTGTAGCCTGGCAGTTTGCTTCTCCAAATCCCGAGAAGCGGGAGAAGGTCGCGTTACGCATCATCGCCGTCTCCTTCTTCGGGCTCGCGGCGTATGTCAGCGTGGATGCAATCTTGTCTCTAGCTGGCTTGCGCGATCCGGAGCACTCGCCCGTGGGAATAGCAATCGCTACTCTAAGCCTGATCGTCATGCCCTTCCTGAGCTGGTTCGAGCGGCGCACAGGCAAAGAGCTTGGCTCTGCCTCCGCTGTTGCTGATTCTAAGCAGACACTGATCTGCACCTACCTCTCGGCCGCTTTGCTCGTTGGATTACTGCTCAACACCCTGCTCGGTTGGGCCTGGGCAGACTCGATAGCTGCTCTGGTGATCGCCTTCTTCGCTGTGCGAGAAGGCGTCGAGGCTTGGAAGGGCGACGCTTGCTGTGCCGCCCCAATCGCTGCTCTCAACGGGGGCCGCGAGGAGAACGAATGTTGCGATGACTGCTGTGTATCGGCGCCTCGATGAGCCGTTGTGTCGCACACCTGCTGGAGCGAGGGGTCAACTCTTCTGAGAATACTGACGCTCGTGCATCGTCATGCGATCTTGACGACTTCAGCGCATCGTTGCGTCCTTGGCATCTGAACGCAGGCTAGAGGCGCGCTCTGGCCGATCCTCTGCGCTGCGCGCTCAGACTGCAATCTCCAGCAGCTCGACGGCACAAGAAAAGCCCCCGGAGCTGGAGGCATCCGGGGGCCTTTTTCAAGAGATGTCAGCTACCGCATCTGATTCCGTCGAAAGTCGAGGCGGGTGTAATCACAATGCTCTCGTTGGAGATTGGGCTCACTCGATCCTTGGCGGTGTAGTCAACGACGAGCTGAAGTTTCTGCCCGGGCATGGTCGAGGGCAATGCAGCGTCCATCACAGGCTTGGTGAAATCGAAGCTGGTGGCGGTTGTATCCGAGATGACCATACGCTTGCCAGATGCATCACCCACGGTGAGCCTATACTTTTCGGCGTTCGGCATCGCTGGCCAGCTGAGCCGGGCGTAGGTAGACATGGCGTTCCCACCAGTCATTGTGGTGCAGCTTATGGTTGTTGCCTTCAAAGCCGGGACTGCAACTTCGGGGGTACCGGTGCCTGGCTGTTCTCCGCCTCCGCCTGGCGTCGGTGTGCCTGGGGCGGTGGGGGTAGGCGTCTCTGCGCCTGGGGTCCCTGGAACGGGTGTCTCGACACCCGGGTTTCCTGTGCCCGGTGTCGTGCCGTTGCCCCCCTTGCCCTTCATGCCTGCGATGCCTACGAAGCCGTCCGAGTCCACAGTGCGAACCTGGAACAGGCCATCCTGGAGGGCCGCCGATCCTGAAGTTGCGGCCAGCGTTCCAATGCCGATGCTGGCAACGAGTCCGACGGCGGCGGCGGTGAGTATGGTCTGTGTCTTCTTGTTCATGGTGATCTGCCTCCAATAGTTGAGATCGCAGACCCATATCAAAACGAGCGGTGCGGTGCAGATAGAACCTTCGGATGGCAATAAGAAGGGGCCGCAATCGAATCGTCGAACTCGATTGCGGCCCCGCACTCACTGGAGGCGACACCACTCTTGAAGGACCGTGCCTCCATCCATATCAGCCAGCATCACCAGCCAAAGCCCAACCGCCGAGCGATGCCCTTCTGTGCTCGGGGATCGCCGGATAGCGCGGTGAAGAAGTCGACCATGAAGCCGACGACCTCACGGGTGGGGCGGTAGATCATACGGTGGGGGAGCTGGAAGGCCTTCACGCCGTCCTTCCCCAGCACAGCCTTAGCCGTCTTCTTCCCCGTCCAGCCAGCCAGCTTGACTGTCAGCTTGAGAAGCTTTGCCGCTTCGCCCATAGCGGCTTCCAAGAGCGTCTTGCGGGCTCTTGTCGACTTCTGCTCCCAGCGTTCTGCAGGCATGTAGGCCAGCTGCCTGTAGTTCGGCATGGTTTCGAGCCGCTTCTGAAGGGCGCCATCCGCCTCCATGCGAGCACAGGCCTCCAGCTCGGCCTTATCTCTCATGTCCTGGTATCGATGGCCGAGCTCGGCGTGAGCGGCGTTCCGGTACAGGTGTGCGTGCTTCTCTGAGCTGACCGCCAGTCCCTCGAGGGTGTCCGTTGCCGTCGACGGGTTCCGGACGACGAGAAGCCTCACATTCCAATCGGGGGACTGAGCGAGCTGCGCAAGGATTCCGGGATCATTGCTTCCCCCAGCCAGCTCGAAGTCCTTGGGGTTGGTACTACGGCCAGCCCCGGCCGTCCGAGGAGCCTTCCGATCAGCCGCGATCGACTCTTCTCCGGGTTCCGATTGCGTTTCAGTGCTTGCGAGCTGTCGCTGTCTCCGGCGTACTTCGACGGGCGTCAGCTTCCTACCGTCCTTCGTCCATGTCTGCTTTCGATTCGATGTGCCGACTGTGTAGATGCCGTCCACCATCGGGCTGACCTCAAGCGTCCTACCGTTGGGAGCTGCCAGCCCACCGCCCGCCTCAGCAATGCCGGGCAGGTTGGTGTGCGCACCATCACCGAACGGGCAGTTCAGCTCAGCCACGCAGCGTCTGAATGTACGATCCTTCGAGATGTGAAGGCGGGCATTGACCGAAGCGCTCATCGTGCCGCCTCCTTCCTGGATGGAGCAGGCAGTAGGAAATCCTGCATGCCTGCCTCGTAGGCGTCTTGCGCATCAGCGAACGAGCGGTAGTGCCACTCGACGGTGCAGCCCATTGGGTTCCGGCAGACCGTGATGGCACCTGAGTGGTCATTGAGATGGTGGAACATGTTCCCCTCCTTGTTGAGTCAAATCTGCATATCGATGCAGATAGAACATCAATGCCGAAGTTCAGCAAGTACCCTCTCGGCCTCTTCCTCGTCCTCGTAGCGGATCATGCCCGATAGGCAGTCGCTGCATGGTTGCCAGCACACCTGCGTCTCAGGCCAGTCAGGGTCGGCGTGGTAGTAGACCCTCTCGCCTTGCAGTTTCTCTCTTCTCATGGTGAATCACCCCGCGGCTACTATCGACCGAGCCTTCCGGGTCATCGGTGCAGATAGAACATTGGTGAGCGTCCACCTCCTGGAGGCCGGCTGACCACTGCCAACAATTCTGTTGACTCGTGCTTAGGATCAAGCAGGAGGCGCAACCTGAGCCTCGTGCTCGAGAAAATGAAAAAAGACTCCTGGATACTCCCGCTGCTGCCGCTCCCGCTTCCGCTGCTTAGGAAGCTCAGATTCTTGTCAGTCGGCTCATCGTGTGGAGTCGAGTAGGGCTGTTGGTAAAGCTCTGTCAGTTCTTGGTGACAGCTTTCAGCATCCCCAGTGCTGTGGCATGGGTTCTCGTCCGGGGAGAAGGGTTAGCAGTGGTGCGACACCATCACGCAGTGTGATCGGCGTATTCCACTGGGCGGGTTCGCAGTGGAGAGGAGTGAAGACTGCTGGTGCAGCCTTCAGCGGGTCTCGGAGGCTACGGCCTGAGGACAGGTTGGAAGGGTGTCAGCACTTTCCAGCGGGATGCCGAAGAGCGCTTGCGGTCTTGGGAGCCCTGCAAGGCAGGGCTGGGAGGAAACGATGGAGCGCCGAGGGCGGTCCGTCGTCTCCTCCCGGAGCAATCGTCAGAGCGCCGAGGGCGGTCTGGCTATTGCTCCTGCGGGAAAGATGCACCGTGCAAGCGGTGCCTCTTTACCGCTGACGACGAGCTTCGCTCGGCGTCTGCGTCTGCCCCCTGGCGGCCGTGCCGCCTCTTGCTGTTCCATGAGCCGGTCTCAGCACTCGACAGCAGACGCAGGAAGACGCGGAGGGCTGACACCAGGCACCGTGCGATCAAACACGAAGAACAGTTCGCGCCCGTGTTGTCACCTGTTTTGATATGCGACTCGGACCGGCGCGCCAATACGCGAACCGGTCAGGAGAACACCGCCTAAGCCCATAGGAGCTGTTCTAAGACCCGATCCACGCAGGGGAGCGAAGCAACATGAGCATGACCAACAGCGGGTCCGTGATGGACTTTCTCGCAGATGAAGAGTACGACGATGCCGAGGGCGGCACGCCCGAGCTGATGCCCGCAGTAGCGGACTCAGCACCCGAGCTGACCACCACGGCAGTTGAGGAACCCGCCGAGTACGACACCATCGGTGCAGATGGAACCACTGCCGTCGACCTCGTGCCCGACACTTTTCGATCCGGCAAGCGACAGAATCCCAACGCTCCGAAGTATGGGAGAACCTTCTTCACCGACCGGGACAAGCTCGGTCTGTGGTTCCTGTGGAAGTTTCCGCTGGCCTCTTCAAAGCAGCTTGGCATCGTGTGGGGCATCAAGAGGGCGAGCGCTCACAAGCGAGCCCTGGCCCTCAAAGAGCTTGGACTGGTCGGCTCGGAGAAGATCATGGGCATGACTCAGCTCTGGTTTCTGACCAAGCGAGGACAGGACTTGCTCACCTTCCATGGCGTGATCGATGAGCGAGTGTCACGGCTATACAAGCTCGGAAGCGTGCGACTGTTCAACCTCGAACACCGCCTAGCCGTCACTCAGGTCGCCGCTCAGCTCGTCGGCGGAGTCTCCGGCATACAGAAGACAAGCCAAGTCCCGATCCCAACCGGTCTCGACCTACTGCCTAGGCTGATCCCCGAGCAGTACATGAACACTGCCTATGGAGCGATGGCAAGCCGCTACGACAAGGGTGAGAAGAAGAATGTCATCGACCCGGATCAGGCATGGAGAGATCAGGAACGCATTGCGCAGGAGGTCGAGTCAGGTCGGCTACCTATCTCCGAAGCGCTCGCCAGGAACCCCGGACAGTGGACGCTGACGACCGATTACACGAGTCGCAAGTACAGCAATCAAAACCACCCAGTAGATCTTGCAATCGACCTCGAAGACCACCGCACCGACCTCAAGCAACCTGTTTCCATCGCGATTGAAGTTGAGCTGAGCCTCAAGAACTCGGAAGACCTCTTGCGAGTAGTCACAACCATGGCCCGCCAGCGAGAGCGAGGGGCGGTCCCGGTGTTCGCAGGATTCGTCTATGTCTCCCACAAGAAGGCCGTCTTCGAGGCGCTACAGGTTGCCGTGAAGAGGATTGGCGCACAGCGTCTATTCGCATCCATGCAGCTGAGGGATGCCGAAGGCAAGCTGTACAGCGGCGAGGGTTGGCGTTTCTGAAAGTACGCGCACACCAACGGCGGCGAGGAACCACCACCCTCGCCGCCGTTCTTTTCTGTCTGCCCGAGATTGCCATGTTCGCTCAGAAATCGCCGTCTCTCGAACAGTCATGCAGAATGACCACTCTCAGGCCATGGGTGCCCGTCTAACACCGTGAGGCAGCCCAGAGGGTCAATGACATCGGGGCTGTAGCGGGCGCGCTCAGAACAGCTTTTCAGTGTCCGCCGATGAACAGTTCCGGCTCGCCTCGGCCACTAGGAAAGAGCCGGTCGGAACAAATTCCTAGGAGGAGTTGACTTCCTAGTAGGTCCATTCATGATTGACCCAACCAACCACGCCACATCCGCTTGAAAGGCAATCATCATGGCAAACGCAACCGCTACCCAGGCTCCCTCCGTCAAGGCCGGCGAGTTCGACCGCAAGGACATCACCCGGATGTTCGCTCGCCTCAAGCACGAGGTCGGAGGCCTGGTGGACGACGCCGGTCGCAGTCGTCCCTTCTACGCCAAGAGCAAGGAGGAGGCTGTGGCGAAGCGGGACGCCGCCGTGAAGGTGCTCAACGAACTGGCCGACCGGATCGACCTGCTGAAAAAGCAGGACTGACTACGGGAAGCAGGGCCGGGGGATAATCCCCGGCCCTTCTCATTGGTTCAAGCGAAAGGAACGGAGAAAAGCTGATGACATTCTTCGAACTCGTGGAGCTTCTGCGACAGGGAATCGAGATCATGCTCCAGGCGATCGAAGACGGCTGGAACATCAGCCGACCTTGGCTCCATGATGGAGCACAGCGGATCGCTGACAAACTCGCCGGCTGACAAGCGATCCCGATTGGCAGCCCCCGACCGATGGTCGGGGGCTATTTCGCAGGCGCCGATAGGCTGGCCCCATGGATACGGTCTACATCCCCTCGCGCGGCCGCGCCTACACTCGCAAGTCCCACGAACACCTACTGCGCTACGGGATGACCAACTGGGCCTATCTGGTGGAGCCGTTCGACTATGTGGACTATGTGCGAGGCCTTCGGGAGGACGGTATCGGAGATCCCGAGCGGCATGTGCTGATGTTCGATGCCGAGGTCTATAAGGCGCCCTACCGGGAGTACACCAACCCAAAAGGTTTCCAATACGAGGACGAGCGCTTCTGGCAAGAAGGGCTTACGACCGGTCCTGGTCCGGCTCGCAACGCCATGCTTGACATCGCGCGAGAGCGTGGGGAGGCCCACTGCTGGATGTGGGACGACGACATCCAGAGCTTTTCGATCAATGCCTTCTACTGGCAGCCGCAGACCTACACGCTGGGCTCCAAGAACCGACCGCCACGAGAGCGCATCAATGTTGTCGCCGCGCTTGAACTTTTCGAGCGACTTCTCGATAAGTATTCCAACCTGGGAACAGCCGAGTTCGACAAGTCAGGCCTGAGCCGCAACCACGAGAAGAACCGGCACCTGGCGCAGGGAGCCAAGAGCTATACCTGCATGAGAATCAACACCGCGATTGACATCCCCTGGCGAGGGCGGCGCAACGATGATGTGGTCTACTCGCTTGACTACCTCATGCGCGGGCTGGTCAACCTGAGCAGCAGAATCATCGTCTACAACACTCCACTACCAGACAATGACAAGACGGCTGGTGGCATGGACCATGACAACCTTGAGAAGGCTCAGGCCGTCGTGAACCTGTACCCGTTCCTGTCGAGCGTGAGCTACACCAAGGTGCAACGCGGCGCTCATCACCATGTGGATTACAGCAAGGTACACACTGAGCTTGCACTCAGGGACGGCTCAAGCCTGGATGACCTGATCCTAGATCGCTGATTGCCACCGCTCGAGGCGGGCTTCCTGATCGATTAGGGCCATTCGCTCCGGCGTCTGTGAGCCGTCAAGCTCTCTGCCCCTGCCGGTTCCCTTGTCTCGGTAGATTGTAGGCGTGGCCTCAATGTAGCGTCGCAGCCGACGGTTGAAGCCGTCTGCTCCCTCCGCCGCATGTAGCTCATCCGCCTCCGCTTGGCTCACGCCGAGGTGCGCTTTCGCAAAGATGCGGAACTGCGGCAGATCCATAAGGTAGGGCGACGGTTCGATGGCAAGCCTTGGCTCGGCGGCAGGCTCGGCCTCAGCGAGGCGGAATCGATGGAGTGGGAAGACCCAATGGGTAAAGACGCCCGGTTCGACTCGTTCCCAGCGCTCGCCTTCCGCAAGCAAGAACTTCTCACCGGTTTTGGTCGCTTGGGCTTCCTCGTCGAGATGCCGCTTCAGCTTTCGAGCGAACTCGGGGTCTGTCGACTCGACAAGCTCTCGCTCGCGAGCGGCGGTGATCTGAGCCCGCAGTGCATCGACATAGAGCAACTGGGCCGGATCGAACTTTAGGTTGAGATCCTGTCGCTTGATCTTCTTCCTAGCATTGCCGGCCTTGACTCGTTCAATCTCGTAGCCGAGCTGCTTCGAGATCAAACCGCCCAACCTCGTGAAGGTATCTCGGGAGAGGAGCAGTTCAACTGCCTCCCGCGTCGGGTAATGGCCACGCGTGGCAAGGAGGGCTCGCTCTTCGGCGGACGCGTCGGCCAGGAGTTCCTGGATAGCGTCGTAGTCCAGCTCCGAGCGGCGCTCCCCGAAGCGTCCCATCAGATGCCGTATGTGATCGAGGCCAGCGTAGGGATCAGCGTCGAGCCTGATCGAGACGGGAACAGGTCCGTCGTAGTTCATCTCCCTGAGCGCCCAGCACCAGGGCAGACCCTCGACGATGTGGAAATCGGGGTCGAGAACGATAGGCGACCAGATCAGTGCCACTGCAAGGCTCTGCGCCTCTAGCAGGTCGATGTGCTCACGGATGATCTTTTGACGCTCAGAGATCAGGGCCGCGCCGGACTTAGCGTAAATCAGGATTTGCTCTACGCTCTCGGCCATCTCTTCGGCAGTCAGGCCATCGGGGACATCAATCAGAGAGAGGTCTTCCACCTCCATCGCAGCCTGCACGCCTCGCATGTGGGGGCCGAACTCCTCCATTGTCCAGCCTTTAGGCTGTATTGCCTCAAGGCTCGGGGAGGGGACCTTGATCAACGAGAACGGGAAGGCTGGAGCGCTCTTCTCGTTCTCACTGTCCGTGTCGTAGAACCGAAATCTTTCCACAATGACTGTGGATCAGGACTTCTTCGGCTTACCAGCCATCCGGTTCGCAGTGGCCTGGGCGTCTGCCTTGGCCTTCTTCTCCAGGCGATCTTTTACATGCTTGGGCAGGTTCGAGTTCTGTTCGAGAACCTTGCTCGCGGAGTTTCCAGTGCGACGGCGCTGAAATTCGACGGCATCCACAAGTATCTTAGAAGTGGCGCTGAGCGAAACGACCTCTCCGGCCGCGAGTTCTTCCTCCGTGATGGTTCGCAGGTAGGCAGCGGCGATGGCTTTGATCTCATCCTGGATCTGAGTCAC
Source organism: Microbacterium sp. SORGH_AS_0421 (assembly GCF_030818635.1). Classification (NCBI taxonomy): domain Bacteria; kingdom Bacillati; phylum Actinomycetota; class Actinomycetes; order Micrococcales; family Microbacteriaceae; genus Microbacterium; species Microbacterium sp. SORGH_AS_0421. The sequence continues at coordinate 128,820 of NZ_JAUTAO010000001.1, read as the reverse complement.
CTCCTCCTTCTTCGCGGCGAGCCGAGCCTCCGCGTCCTCGGACAGCTGCCGAACATCCAGAACTTCGATGGCAACCCGCTGTGCCTTCTGCGCAAGTTTGTCTTCAGCGAAGAGATCAAGCCACTGCTCGGCGTCGTCGAGGTCAAGCGGGTCGTTGAGATTGAAGCCGGGAGCGTAAGCGCTGATCACGCCGTGACGAGTGAGCAGCTCGGCAGGCAGGCTACCGTCCTCGTTGGCCTCTGCGGAGAGGTCAGTGACCTTGTAGTTCGCCAGCGCCATTGGGTACTCCTTGACTGTAGATGCGGGCAATTCAAGTCAGCCTATAGGGAGGCTCCAGCTCACACCGACTTGAAGTCCGGAAGCGCTGATGTATCGATGTCTTCTCCAAACTCGTTCGCCACAGTCGTAGCAAGATGTTTGGCTCCTGCGGCAAAGATGCGGGCACACGCAACGGTGGGCCAGAAGTACAACGCCCGCTTTCCAGGACTGCCGGAAACGCGCGCCAGAACACCCTCGTCGTTTGCGCTCGCAAGCTTCGTGCCGAACTTCTTGCTAGACACGGGACCGGGCCACTGCTCCGATCCGATCCCAGTCACAGCTCCGTGCGCCAAGCAGTGGCGAACCTCAATCCAACTTTTGGACAGATCCAGAACTCGTCCCCACGAGACCGACTTTTCCGCCCAAGCTAGGGAGGTCCCGCTCTGGGTTGGTAGGTTGAGTGACCATTCTGGGGCCCCGGACACATCTATTCCGACAGCATGGCTGAGCTTCGCGCGAGCGTCTTCAATGCTGGGGTTAGTGAGGTCGGCGTTCGCCGCTACCTGCGCCCATCCGTAGCCGTTCCGGATCATCGCCGCGGCAACAAGGTCCTCCGCAAACGCCTCGAAGGCGCCTGTTACGCCAAGCACTATGGCACCGCACAGCGCGGACTGCGATTGTTTCGGTCTTCCGACTGGGCGTGGAGCAGGCCACAACTGAAACAGCAGGGTAGGGCCTTTGAGTGCGCGAGCATACTTCTCCACCACAGACTGCACACTTACATCTATCTGCAAGGTAATTCCTTCGTGCCTCTCAGATGCTCGCGGTCAGCATTCGCCGGGTCAAGGCCGACGCTCCTTCATTGTTGACTACCGGTCTCCTCGAGAATTCTCCTGGATGGTCCTCATCACCATCGTGTCCGCCAGGGTCTGGGTGTCACCGACCTCCCGGCCCTCTGCCACATCTCGCAGCAGTCGACGCATGATTTTCCCTGACCGGGTCTTCGGAAGATCGTCAACAAGGTGGATCTCGCTGGGGCGAGCTATCGGGCCGATCTGATCCCCAACCCAGGCCTTCAGCTCGGCGACGAGGTCCTCGCGGTTTCTCGCCTTACGCGCCTGGCTCTGTTTGATGCATACCCAGGCAACAACGCGCTGACCGGTGGTCTCGTCGCTCGCCCCGACCACGGCGGCCTCGGCGACGCCCTCGTGTCCGACGAGAGCGGATTCGATCTCGGCGGTCGATAGACGGTGGCCCGAGACGTTCATGACGTCGTCGACCCTGCCGAGCAGCCACACGTCGCCGTCGTCGTCGAGACGGGCGCCGTCGCCGGCGAAGTAGTAGCCCTTGTCGGCGAACTTCTCCCAATAGGTCTCGCGGTACCGGTCGGGGTCGCCCCAGATGCCGCGCAGCATGCTCGGCCATGGTTCGGTGATGACGAGGAGGCCGCCGCTGCCATTGCCGACCGGCTCGCCCTTCTCGTCGACCACGGCGACCGAGACACCGGGGATCGGCACTTGGGCGGAGCCGGGCTTGGTCTCGGTCACTCCGGGGAGAGCGGAGATCATCATGGCTCCGGTCTCGGTCTGCCACCACGTGTCGACGATGGGGGTCTTGTCGGCGCCGATGATCTCGCGGTACCAGATCCAGGCCTCGGGGTTGATGGGTTCGCCCACCGAACCGAGCAGACGCAGCGACGACAGATCGAACTTCTGGGGCACGTCGCGCCCGATCTTCATGAACGATCGGATGGCCGTCGGCGCCGTGTAGAAGATCGTCACGCCGTGCTTCTCGATGAGCTCCCACCAGCGTCCCGGATGCGGAGTGTCGGGGGTGCCTTCGTAGAGCAGCTGCGTCGCGCCGTTGGCCAGGGGGCCGTACGTGACGTAGGTGTGTCCCGTGATCCAGCCGATGTCGGCGGTGCACCAGTACACGTCTGTTTCGGGGTGCACGTCGTGGACGACGCGGTTGGTGAATGCGGCTTGGGTGAGGTACCCGCCCGAGGTGTGAAGAATCCCTTTCGGCTTTCCGGTGGTTCCTGACGTGTAGAGGATGAAGAGGGGGGTCTCGGCGGGGAACGCCTCGGCCTCGTGGTCGGCGGAGGCCTTCGGAACCACGTCGTGCCACCAGAGATCGCGGCCCTCGGACCAGTCGACCTCGTTGCCGCCCCGCTTGACCACGAGCACGTGCTCGACCGTCTCTTGCTCACCGGAGCCGTTGCGGTCGGCGAGGGCCAGGTCGACCGCGGGCTTCAGGGGCGACACCTTTCCCTTGCGCCATCCCCCGTCGGCGGTGATGACGAGCTTGGCGCCCGCGTCGTCGATGCGCGCGCGCAGGCTGTCGGCCGAGAACCCGCCGAAGACGACGGAGTGCACGGCGCCGATTCGCGCGACGGCGAGCATCGAGGCGACGGCCTCGGGGACCATCGGGAGGTACAGCGCGACGCGGTCCCCTCGCTCGACACCGAGCTCGGTGAGGACGTTCGCCAGGCGCTTCACCTCGTCGGTCAGCTCGGCGTAGGTGACGTTGCGCTGGTCGCCGGGCTCTCCCTCCCAGCGCAGAGCTATGCGATCGCCATTGCCCGCTTCGACGTGCCGGTCGAGGCAGTTGTACGCGACGTTGAGCTCACCGTCGGCGAACCACTCCGCGAACGGGGGGTTCGACCAGTCGAGCACCTGCGTGAAGGGGCTGTGCCAGTGGAGCTCGCGGGCTTGCTCGGCCCAGAAACCCTCGCGGTCCGCTGCGGCGCGCTCGTAGAGATCGCGGTGGGCGACGGCCTGGGCGGCGAAGTCGGCCGACGGCGCGAACCGGCGGGTCTCGTTGAGGAGGTGGTCGATCTGGCTGCTCATCGCGGCGCTCCTTCGCGTTCACGGACCCGCGCAACTGCGCGCGGTGTCCTCACTGTGGTCACGTTATCGACCCCCTCCTGCACCGGTTACCTCCGATAGATGGGATCGGGGTGAATGGGAAACAGGTGATATATCGCCGTGAATAGGTCGGTCGAGTTGGCCGGACCCATCTGCACGCGTACTCTAGCTAGCGCCCGAACATCGCTTCCGGCACTCGTGTCGGGGGGAGCCCCCCAATTTTTCCCCGGCGCGTGGCGGCATCCCTCGCCCCCCACTGTAGGGATGCCGCCCCCTCTTTCTTGGTGCTGTTGCCCCTCGCTGTCGAGGGTCTGTCCCGAAACGTCTTGGGTGGTTCCTCCCCAGGAGCGGTTGTTCACTCCGCCTCCACCGATCGCCTCGGACGGCCCGCGGACCGTCGCATCGTGACCCTACGGTCGTCGCGTGACCTTCCTCACCCCACTCCGCAACGGCCTCGACAACGGGGTCGTCGACATGCTCGATCCCGCGGTGGCGTTCCTCCGTCCCTTCCTCGACGACCCGTGTGTCACGGACCTCTTCGTGAACGGCGACCGGGGACTCTTCGTCGACCGGGGTGAGGGGGTCGAGCGGGTGACGTCGTGGCTGGCGAGCGAGGCCGAGGTGCGCCGTCTCGCGGTGCGCCTGATCGCGCTCGGGGGTCGTCATCTCGACGACGCATCGCCCTGCGTCGACGTCCGGCTCGAGAGGGGAGTGCGGGTTCACGCCGTTCTGGCACCCGTGGCTGCGAGCGGGACGAGTATCTCCGTGCGGGTCCCGAAGTTCGACGGCCCTGATCTCGGCGACCTCCAACGTGCGGGCATGTTCTCAGCGCGTCAGCGGGAGCGGCTGGAGCGCCTCGTCGACCGGCGGGAGAACGTGCTCATCGCCGGGCCGACCGGGGCGGGGAAGACGACCCTTCTCGCTGCGCTGCTCGCTCGGGTCCCCGCGACGGAGCGCATCATCACGATCGAAGAAGTTGCGGAACTGCATCCCGACCATCCGCACCACGTCGCGCTCGAGGCGCGACAACCCAACATCGAGGGCGCCGGTGGCATCTCCCTCTCCCGTCTCGTGCGCGAAGCGCTGCGCATGCGCCCCGACCGGCTGATCCTCGGCGAGTGTCGGGGGGAGGAGATCCGGGACCTGCTCATGGCCCTCAACACCGGCCACGACGGGGGAGCGGGAACCCTCCATGCGAGCAGCCTCGTCGATGTCGCGACGCGTCTCGAAGCCTTGGGGGCCCTCGCGGGAATGGATGCCAGAACCTGCGCGCGCCAGAGTGCCGGGGCCATCGGCGCGGTCATCCACGTGGAGCGTGTCGGCGGGCGGCGACGCGTGACCGGCTGGGGTCGTCCGGTGCTTCGGGACGAATGCCTGCGGGTCGAACCGGAGAAGTGGGCGTGAACGTCAGGATCCTCGGCCGAACGCGTCGGAACTCGCGTGGCGACGGGCGGAAAGCTGATCCGATCGAGACGGTTCTGCGTCTCGCCGTTCTGTTGTCGGGCGGAACCGCCCCGACTCTCGCCTGGAGATACCTCGCCGAGGGCGGTGACCCGGCGCTGACCGCTGCGGCTGACGCCGCCGAGCGGGGAGCCGACGTCGGTGCCGTCCTTCGCGCGGCGGGGGACTCCTGGCATGGCCTCGCCGCGATCTGGAGTGTGGCTGTGGCCGCCGGGGCTCCGCTGTCCGACGCCCTCCGCTCGGTCGTCGGCGCGCTTCGCGAGACCGCCGAGGTGTCGGCTGATGTGCGCGTCGCTCTCGCCGAACCGGCTGCGACAGCCCGCCTCCTCGCCTGGCTGCCCCTCGTCGGCATCCCTCTCGGTGGTCTTCTGGGTTTCGACCTGGTCGGCACCCTGCTCGCAGATCCATTCGGACGAGGTTGTCTGGCCCTCGGGCTCATCCTGATGGCGACGGCGTACGTCTGGATGCGGCGTCTCTCCCGGAGGGCGCAGCCGCCACGGGTGATTCCTGGGCTGGAGGCCGAGCTGTGGGCGGTCGTTCTGTCTGCGGGGGTCTCCGTCGACCGGGCTCGCGGAGTGATCGACGACCTCGGAATCGACCCGACGGGGCGCGTCGAGGTGAGGGACACTCTCGAGCTGGCGACCCGCGCAGGTGTCCCGGCCGCCGAGCTGCTCCGCGGCGATGCCTGGATCGCGCGCTACCGCGCGCGGACCGACGGTCGAGTCGCCGCGGCGCGTCTGGCTACACGACTGCTCGTCCCCCTCGGCGTGTGCACACTCCCCGCGTTCCTGTTGATCGCCGTCGTGCCTGCCGCGCTTGCCGTCCTGCGGTCCACGGCATTGCCGTGACCGCCGTCCATCCGCCCTTGAGAAGAAGGAAAGATCCATGATCCGTTTCGTTCGCACCGCGATCCGCCCTCGACCCGCCGCAGACCTGCCCTCCCTCACGAGCGCTCGCGCCGGCGCCTTGTTCCTCGACGAACGCGGCGCTGCGACCGCCGAGTACGCCATCGCGACGATGGCTGCCGTCGCGTTCGCGGGACTACTCGTCGTCATCATGCGCAGCGATGAGGTACGCGGGATCCTGACGGACCTCGTGCGCCGTGCACTGACGGTTCAGTGAAGATCCCGCAGCTCGAGGAGCGCGGCGCGGCCACCGCTGAATTCGCCGTGGCGCTGCCGGCTGTCCTGCTCGTGCTCGCGCTCGGCGTCGGTGTGCTCGGGTCGGTGGCGACCACCGTCCGTGTGCAGCAGGCGGTGGCCGAGGCCGCCCGACTCCTCGGTCGCGGCGACGAGGACGCCCTGTCACGCCTCGCGGAGGTCGGCGCGACCGCCTCGGTGGACCGCGGCGGAGGAGTGGTGTGCGTCCGCGCCTCCGTTCCGGTGCCGCTGGGGCTTCCCCTCCCGCCCTCATCCGCCCGGGCGTGCGCCCTCGATGGAGGTCGCTGATGCCCGGCACGGTGACCACTGTCGGCGTGGTCGCCGTGATTGCGGGTCTCGTCTGCGCTCTGGCCGTGGTCGGCGGGGCTTCGCTCGCCGTCGAACGTCTGGCGGGCACGGCGGACGCTGCCGCCCTCGCGGCCGCGGACGCCGCGAGCGGGGCGGTGGCGGGAGTGCCCTGCGAGGAGGCCGCCCGCATCGCCGAGGCGGGGGACGCGAGCCTGCGAGAGTGCGATGTCGAGGGCCTGATCGCCACCATCACCGTCGCCGGGGCGTACGGTGGGATTTCATTCGATGCGCGCTCACGGGCCGGACCCCCCGAGGCCGCGACCCCGTGAGACCTCCCGGAACCCGAACAGGGAGGCGTGTGTATGGTGTGCATCGACGAAAGGACCCCAGTGGCAAACGGAAAGAAGCTCGTCATCGTCGAGTCTCCGACGAAGATGAAGTCGATCCAGGGATACCTCGGCGACGACTACGAGGTGCTCAGCTCGGTCGGTCACATTCGCGACCTCGCGTCGAAGAAAGAGATCCCGGCCGACAAGAAGGCGGCGTACGGCAAGTACTCCATCGACGTCGAGAACGACTTCGACCCCTTCTATGTCGTCAACGACCGCAAGACCAAGACGGTCGCCGAGCTCAAGCGAGCGCTCAAGAGTGCCGACGAAGTCCTGCTCGCCACCGATGGCGACCGCGAGGGCGAAGCCATCGCGTGGCACCTGCTCGAGGTTCTCAAGCCCAAGGTCCCCGTTCGTCGCATGATCTTCCACGAGATCACCAAGGACGCCATCAAGGAAGCGGCGGAGCACACGCGCGAGCTCGACGTCTCTCTCGTCGACGCGCAAGAGACGCGCCGCGTCCTCGACCGTCTCTACGGTTGGGACGTTTCGCCGGTGCTCTGGCGCAAGGTCGGTTCCGGCCGCGAGGGCACGGCGCTCAGCGCCGGCCGCGTCCAGTCCGCGGCGACCCGTATGGTCGTCGAACGCGAGCGGGAGCGCATGGCGTTCGTCTCCGCTTCGTACTGGGACGTGGAAGCCCTTGCCTCGCAGGCGGGATCCTCCTTCACCACCCGGCTGAACCGTCTCGACGGCGCCCCCATCGCTCGCGGTGGCGACTACGACGACAACGGCCAGCTCAAGAAGGCCGTCGTGGTCCTCGACGAGGCGCAGGCCCGTGCCCTCGCCGACGCGATCACCGCCGCGGGTACCGCGACCGTCGCCAAGGTCGAGGCCAAGCCCGGCACGCGCAGCCCCCGTGCTCCCTTCACGACCTCGACGCTCCAGCAGGAGGCGGGTCGCAAGCTCTCGATGAGCGCCAAGCACGCCATGGGGGTCGCGCAGCGACTCTACGAAAAGGGCTTCATCACCTATATGCGTACCGATTCGGTCGCCCTGTCGGGGCAGGCCATCTCGGCGGCGCGCGCGCAGGCCGTCTCGCTCTACGGCGACAAGGCGGTCCCCGCGAACCCGCGTGTCTACAAGAGCAAGTCGAAGAACGCGCAGGAGGCCCACGAGGCCATCCGCCCCTCCGGCGAGACCTTCCGCACTCCCGCCTCGCTCGCTTCCTCCCTCGACCGCGATGAGCAGAAGCTCTACGACCTCATCTGGAAGCGCACGGTCGCCAGCCAGATGGCGGATGCCAAGTACGAGACGACGACCGTCACCCTCACCGTGAAGGCGGGTGCCCAGGTCGCCGAGTTCACGGCATCCGGAACCGTCTACACCTTCAAGGGGTTCCTCGAGGCCTACGAAGAGGGCGCTGACGAGAAGCGCAACGACGACGACGCGGACCAGTCGCTGCCGGCCGTCGCCGTGGGCGACACGCTGTCGGTCAGCGACGTCGAGCCCAAGGGCCACAGCACCTCTCCGAAGCCGCGCTACACAGAGGCCAGCCTGGTCAAGGCGCTGGAAGAGAAGGGGATTGGCCGCCCGTCGACCTTCGCCAGCATCATCGGCGTGATCCTCGACCGCGGCTACGTGAGCAAGCGCGGGCAGGCCCTGGTACCCAGCTGGCTCGCCTTCAGCGTCGTACGTCTGCTCGAGGAGCACTTCGCAGACCTCGTCGACTACGACTTCACCGCTGCCCTCGAGGACGATCTCGATGCCATCGCCCGCGGCGAGCAGCGTCGCACCGAGTGGCTGAAGTCGTTCTACTTCGGCTCCGAGAAGCAGGTGGGGCTCCGCCACATCGTCGACAACCTCGGCGAGATCGATGCTCGAGAGCTCAACTCCACCCGCATCACCGACACCGCGACCCTCCGCTTCGGCAAGTACGGGCCGTACCTCGAGGTCACCGACCCCGCGGCCGGCCCCGAGGCGAAGCCCCGCATCGTGAACATCCCCGAAGACCTCGCCCCCGACGAGCTCACGCCGGCGAAGGCGCAGGAGCTCATCGACGCCCCGGTTGCCGGCGACCGCGTGCTGGGAGAGAACCCCGACAACGGCAAGCTCGTCGTCGTCAAGGACGGTCGCTTCGGGCCCTACGTCCAAGAAGTCGATGCCGAAGAGCCCGAAGAGGTCGACCAGGCCACGGGCGAGGTCGTCGAGGCCCCCAAGAAGCGCGGCGCGAAGAAGGAAGCAGCTCCCAAGCCCCGAACGGCGTCGCTGTTCCGGTCGATGTCGGTCGACACCGTCGATCTCGACACCGCTCTGCAACTGCTGTCGCTTCCGCGCGTCGTCGGCACCGACCCGGAGTCGGGCGCCGAGATCACCGCGCAGAACGGTCGCTTCGGTCCTTACCTCAAGAAGGGCACCGACTCACGGTCGCTCGACGACGAGAAGCAGATCTTCGACATCACACTCGAGCAGGCCCTCGCGAAGTACGCCGAGCCGAAGTACGGCGCCCGCCGGGCATCCAGTGCGCTGAAGGAGTTCGACGCCGACCCCGTGAGCGGCAAGCCCCTCAAGCTCAAGGACGGCCGTTTCGGCCCGTACGTCACCGACGGCGAGACGAACGCCACGGTTCCCCGCGGTGAAGACGCGATGGCCCTGACCTTCGAGCGCGCGGTCGAGCTGATCGCTGACAAACGCGCCAAGGGTCCGGCGCCGAAGAAGACGGCGGCGCGCAAGGCTCCGGCCAAGACCACTGCGGCGGCCAAGACCACGGCCACGAAGACGGCCGCGGCGAAGACCACGGCCACGAAGACCACCGCGGCCAAGACGGCCACGGCCAAGACCACCACGGCAGCGGCACCCAAGACCACGACCACGCGCAAGGCGCCGGCGAAGAAGTCGTGACCGAGGATCGCACCCGGCCGCTGACCGTCCCCCGGGCGGCTGCGGCCGGGGGGCCCGGCCTGTTCGTGACCTTCGAGGGCGGCGACGGCGCGGGCAAGACCACCCAAGCCTCGATGCTCGAGGAGTGGCTGACCGCCCGTGGCAACACGGTCGTGCGAACCCGTGAGCCCGGTGGCACCGAGGTGGGCGTGCGCATCCGCGACATCGTCCTGCATCATCGCGGTCACATCGCGGCACGCGCCGAAGCTCTGCTGTACGCCGCGGATCGGGCTCATCACGTCGAGACCGTCGTGCAGCCGGCCATCGCCCGCGGCGACGTCGTGATCCAGGACCGCTACCTCGACTCGTCCGTCGCCTATCAGGGCGCGGGCAGAATCCTGGATGCCGACGACATCCGCGCCCTGTCGCTCTGGGCGACGGGCGGGCTGCTGCCGGATCTCACGGTGTTGCTCGACCTCGATCCGGCCGCGGCGCGTCGGCGCCTGGATGCCGACGACAAACCGTTCGACCGACTCGAGGCGGAGAAGAGCGAGTTCCACGCGCGCGTACGCACCGGCTTCCTCGCCCTCGCCGCCGACGAGCCGCGGCGTTTCCTCGTCCTCGATGCCATGCGCCCGGCCGACGAGCTCGCTCATCACGTCCGTGCGGCCATCGCCGAGCGTCTCGGCTGACGCGGGGCCGGACGATGCACAGCCGACCGCCAGCGGCCGTGTCCGACCCCGCCGTTAGGCTGGAGCCCATGTCCGTCGCCCTCGATTCGCCCGCTTCCTCCGCAGGGACGACGGCATTCCCGTGGGATGCCGTGTGGGGGCAGGACGAGGCGGTCCAGACGCTGCAGCACGCGGCATCCGACCCCTCCGCCCTTGCCCACGCGTGGCTCATCACCGGCCCTCCCGGTTCGGGCCGCTCCACTCTGGCGTACGCGTTCGCCGCGGCGCTCATCGCCGATCCGGGCGACGAGCAGGCGCAGCGTCAGGTGCTCGCCCGCACCCACCCCGATCTCACCGCACTGCGCACCGAGCAGGTCGTCATCCGCATCGACGAGGCGCGACGCCTGGTCGAGCGTGCCTCTTTCGCCCCCTCGCTCGGACGCCACCGCGTGATCGTCGTCGAAGACGCCGACCGCATGGCGGAGCGCACCTCGAACGTTCTCCTCAAAGCCCTCGAGGAGCCCCCCGAGAAGACGGTGTGGGTGCTCTGCGCGCCCAGTGACGCCGACCTCTTGCCGACCATTCGCTCCCGCGTGCGCGTGCTGCGCCTGCGCGAGCCGTCCGTCGCCGACGTCGCCGCTCTCATCGTGGAGCGCACGGGGGTGAGCCCCGACATCGCCGAGGAGTCCGCGCGGCACGCGCAGCGCCACATCGGCATGGCGCAGCGGCTCGCGACCGACGACGACGCGCGCGGCCGTCGGGCCGAGACCATCGCCGCCGTCCTCGCCGTGCGCGGCATCGGCGACGCGGTCGACGTCGCGGGGCGCATCGTGCGCCTGGCCACCGACGACGCCAAGGCGCTCACGGCCACGCGCGATGAGGAGGAGCGTCGCTCGCTCCTGCGCATGCTCGGTGTGGCCGAGGGGGCCGCGGTGCCGCCGTCCGTGCGCGGCCAGGTCAACGCCCTCGAAGACGACCAGAAGCGCCGTGCGACCCGCAGCCTGCGCGACGGCATCGACCGCGTCCTCACCGACCTGCAGTCGCTTTTCCGCGACGTCGTGATGATCCAATACGGCCGGGAGGGTGATCTCGTCAACAGCGAGCGTCTCGAGGCCCTGCGTGCCGTGGCCTCCGAGTGGTCTCCCTCCCGCACACTCGGAGTCCTCGACCGCATCTCGGTCACCCGCCGCAACCTCGAACAGAACGCCGCCCCGCTGCTGGCGCTGGAGAGCCTCATGATCACCGTCGCCGACGGATCCGCCCCGTGAGCGTGCGTCGCCGTCTGGCCGCCGTCGTCGCGGGCATCGTGGGTCTGTCTCTCGCACTGTCGGGCTGCCTCTACGCGCAGATCCCGCCCATGGCTCCCGCGGTCGGTCCGTCGCCGGCTCCGCAGACCGAAGGCATCGATGCCGCGCTCTTGCCGTATTACGGGCAGACGCTCACCTGGACCGACTGCGGTTCGGCGGGTTTCGACTGCACCACGGTCACGGCCCCGCGCGATTACTCCGATCCGTCCCAGGGCGAGCTCTCGCTGGCTGTCATCCGCCACCGCGCGACGTCGGGTCAGCCCCTGGGCTCGCTTCTGACCAATCCCGGCGGACCCGGTGTGAGCGGCGTCTCCACCGTCCGCGACTCCCTCTCGCTCGTGGCGGATGAGACGCTCACGAAGGACTACGACGTCATCGGCTTCGACCCCCGCGGCGTCGGTCAGTCTGCTCCGGTCACCTGCTACGACGCGGCGGGCATGGATGCGTTCCTCTACGACATCCCGCCGGGAGCGCGCGGCAGCGACGAGCGCAACGCCGCCCTCGAGAAGCGTCAGGCCGATTTCGCGCAGGCGTGTCAGCAGAACAGCGACGGCATCCTGCCCTACGTCTCCACCGAGAACGCCGCGCGCGACATGGATCTGCTCCGCGCCGTCCTGGGAGACAAGAAGCTCAACTACCTCGGCTTCTCCTACGGCTCGTTCCTCGGTACCACCTACGCGGGGCTCTTTCCCGATCGCGTGGGTCGCATGGTGCTCGACGGCGGCATCGACCCCAGTCTGCCCGGCAGCGCGAGCGGGATCGCTCAGGCGGTCGGATTCGAGAACGCCTTGCGCGCCTTCATGGCGGACTGCCTCGAGAACTCGGACTGCCCGTTCACCGGGTCCGTCGACGATGCGATGAATGACCTCTCGTCGGTGCTCGAGCGGGTCGACGCGCGTCCTCTCGCCGGTCCCGACGGCCGACAGCTCGGCGCGGACACTCTGGTGACATCGATCGTGGCGGCTCTCTACAGCGACCAGAACTGGCCATACCTCCGTATCGCGCTGAGCGGTGTGCAGAACGGTGACGCCTCCGTCGCGTTCCAACTCGCCGACTTCTACAACGGTCGCGTCGACGGGAAGTACCAGGACAACACGATGCAGGCGCTGCGCGCCTACAACTGCGTCGACTATCCCGACGAGGGCGACGAGAACAATCCGCAGATCGAGCAGGAGCTCCGAGAGAAGGCGCCGGTCGTCGCCCCGTACTGGCTCGGGCCCGACGCCTGCGAGGCGTGGCCGGCACCGCCGACGGGCACGCGTGAAGCGATCACCGCCCCCGGCTCCCCGCCGATCGTCGTCCTCGGTACGACGGGCGATCCCGCGACCCCGTATGCCGAGGCGCAGGCGCTCGCCGGTCAGCTGTCGCAGGGTGTGCTCGTCACCTACGTCGGCGAGGGGCATCTCGCCTACAACAAGGGCAACGACTGCGTGAACTCGGCGGTCGACGATTACCTGATCGACGGCACCGTGCCCGCCGCGGGGCTGCGCTGCGAGTAGCGCCGCGTTCGGGCCCGACCGTCCGCGTAGGCTGAAGACGTCACATCCCGAGGAGACCCCTATGAACGCGCCCATCGTCGACCTGGCGTCCTACATCGACCACACGCTGCTCAAGCCCGAGGCCACTCGCGCCGATGTCGAGCGCCTCATCGCCGAGGGCTCCGAGCTCGGCACCTACAGCGTGTGCATCTCGCCGTCGTTCCTGCCCGTGCAGCTCCCCGAGGGCCTCAAGCTCGCCGTCGTGTGCGGCTTCCCCAGCGGCAAGCACCACGCCGAGGTCAAGGCGGCCGAGGCCGCCCTGTCGGTCGCCCAGGGCGCCGACGAGATCGACATGGTCATCGACGTGGGTGCGGCGATCGAGGGGCGTTACGACGTCGTCGAGTCCGAGATCCGCGCCGTGCGCGCCGCGGCTCCCGCCCCCACCGTGCTGAAGGTCATCATCGAGTCGGCGGCGCTGAGCGACGAGGCGATCGTCGCCGTCTGCGAGGCCGCGGTGAACGCGGGCGCCGATTTCGTCAAGACGTCGACCGGGTTCCACCCCGCAGGCGGAGCGAGCGTCCACGCCGTCGAGCTGATGAAGCGCACCGTCGGCGACCGCGCCGAGGTCAAGGCTTCGGGGGGAGTGCGTACCCGCGCCGCCGCCGAAGAGATGATCGCCGCGGGGGCCACGCGCCTCGGTCTGTCGTCGAGCCGGGACATCCTCGCCGACCGCACCGCGGTGGGCGACTACTGAGCGCGTACCTCGGCACGCGCTGGAGCATGTAAGATCGATGATCGTGCACGCGACAGCGAGCACATGCCGCCTTAGCTCAGACGGCAGAGCGATTCACTCGTAATGAATAGGTCAAGGGTTCGATTCCCTTAGGCGGCTCCGAAGGCCCTCACCCGCTTCCACCGGGTGGGGGCCTTTCTTCGAAGGGCTGGATGCCACGGCCGCGGCGTTTCCTTTCCTCGCCTACGGCACCGAATGGCTGGCGTTCGCCCACCTGCTGATCGCGGCCGCCCTCCGGGGGCATCCCGTGGGTTGGCAGGTGATCGACATCTCGTTCGGGGTGGTTGCGGCCGTGCAGCTCACCGTCGCGCTGGTCGCGACGCGTCGTCCCTGGGCGCTGTCGCCGGCTCCGGCGACGATCTCGGCACCCGCCCGATAGGCTGAACCCGCCTCGTTCCGCGCCCGCGTGACGGCCGTCCTCCGCCCGCTGACCCCGCTGGAGCCTCCGTGTCGAACGCCCTCGATGCCGTCATCGAGATCTTCACGTGGGTGGGTCTCGGCGGTGGACTGCTGTTGGCATTCGCGGCGGTGTTCCTCCTGCTCGCAGATGGCACCTGGCTGCCCGTCCGCGCGGTCGTGGAGCACGTCGACGACGGTCGCGTGGTCCGTTGGTTCGACGCCGACGGGGGAGTGAACGAAGCGCCGCTCTCGGCGCACGACGAGGTGAAGATCGGCGCCGCCGATATGGCCGATATCTTCTACCGCCGCGGCTCGTCGAATCGCATGCGGCTCACGCGCTCCTCGCCCCTCGTCCGATTCGTCTCCTTCCTCGCCGCGGGAGTGCTGGGCCTGGGCGTGGTCGCTTTCGTCGTCTCGATCGTGGTGCTCTTCGCGCGAGGCTGACGAACTGGCACAGAGGACATATTGCTAGATAAGCTAGCTATATGTCCGACTCGCCTGCGTCCACTCGTCGCTCCACCCGCACAGCCACGCGCCGCTCGCTACGACCCGCGCGGGTATCGCGGTGGCTGCGCATCGGCATCCCGAGTCTGCTCGTCCTGATGTGGGTGGCGGGCGGATCGATCGGTGGACCGTTCTTCGGCAAGGTCGATCAGGTTGCGACGAACGACCAGTCGTCCTTCCTGCCGCAGTCGGCCGACGCGACCCGCGTCAGTGAACGGCTGACCGATTTCACCGGGAACGACACGATTCCCGCGATCGTGGTCGCCTCGACCTCCGACGGCAGCGCGCTCAGTGATGCGCAGGTCGCCGCGCTGCAGAGTCTCGCAACGGACGTGGCCGCCGTCGAGGGGGTGCCGGGCGACGCCTCGCCCCCTGTCGTCTCGGACGACGGCCGCGCGGCGCAGATCTTCGTGCCGATCGACAGCTCCGGCGAGGTGCGTGAGGTGGTCGAGCAGGTGCGCGAGACGGTTGCGGCCGGGGTGCCCGCCGGAGTCGAAGCGTGGGTCACCGGTCCCGCCGGGTTCACCGCCGATCTCGTGAAGGGCTTCCTCGGTATCGACGGTCTGTTGCTGATCGTGGCCCTCGTGGCGGTGTTCGTCATCCTCGTCGTCGTGTACCGCTCACCGCTGCTGCCGATCCTCGTCCTACTGACCTCGGTCTTCGCCCTCTGCGTCGCGCTTCTCACCGTCTGGTGGCTCGCGTACGCCGGGGTCGTCGTGCTCAACGGTCAGGTGCAGGGGATCCTGTTCATCCTCGTCATCGGTGCGGCCACCGACTACGCCCTCCTCTACGTCGCGCGGTTCCGCGAAGCCATCGGCGAGGGCCTGACGAGATGGGATGCCACGACCCGGGCGTGGAGGCGGGCGTTCGAGCCCATCCTGGCCTCGGGAGGCACCGTGATCGCCGGGCTTCTCTGCCTGTTGCTGTCCGACCTGGCCACCAACCGTGCTCTGGGCCCGATCGCGTCGATCGGGATCGCGTTCGCCGTGCTCTCGGCACTGACGTTTTTGCCCGCCCTGTTGGCGCTGGTCGGCCGGGCGGCGTTCTGGCCGTTCCTGCCCCGGCCGGGCCGATCGGCGATCCCCGCCGACCTCACGCAGCCGGCGAGGGGCCTCTGGCCGCGCCAGGCGCGATTCGTGGCCCGTCGCGCTCGCCCGGTGTGGGTCGTGTGCACACTCGTCCTCCTGGCGGCGTGCGTCGGCGTCACGCAGCTGCGCGCCGACGGGGTGCCCGCGAGCGACCTCGTGCTGGGGGTTTCGGAGGCGCGCGACGGTCAGGCGGCCCTGGCCGAGCACTTCCCGGGCGGCTCCGGGAGCCCGGCATACGTTGTCGTCCCCGAGCAGGAAGCTGCTCGGGCTGTGACCGTGCTGCAGAACGCCTCGGGGATCGACGCGGTCTCGGTACTCAGCGCCGACGCCCCCGGGGGACAGTCGCCCGTGAGCGTGGTCGACGGCGCCCTGCAGACCACGACGTCGGGTGCGCCCGGAACGCCCGCCCCGACCCCGACGGTCGCCGAGGGCGATGTGCTGCTGGCCGCGACCCTCGCCGACACGGCCGATTCCTCGGCGGCAGACGACACGGTCCGTCAGCTCCGCATCGCTCTGGCCGACGAGCTGGGAGAGGGAGCGGCCCTGGTGGGCGGGGTGACCGCGACCCACATCGACTCGATCGACACCTCGATCCGCGACCGCTCGTTGATCATCCCGATCGTGCTCGTCGTGATCCTGCTCATCCTCATGGCGTTGCTGCGCTCGGTCGTGGCCCCGCTCGTCCTCATCGGTACCGTCATCGTCTCGTTCGGCGCTGCTCTGGGGGTCAGCGCCCTGGTGTTCGACGGCATCCTGGGCTTCCCGGGCGCGGATCCGGCGGTGCCGTTGTACGGCTTCGTCTTCCTCGTCGCCCTGGGCGTGGACTACAACATCTTCCTGATGTCGAGAGTGAGGGAGGAGTCGCTCGTGCACGGCACGCGCGCGGGAATCCTGCGCGGACTCGTCGCCACCGGTGGGGTCATCACCTCGGCGGGTCTCGTGCTGGCGGCGACGTTCGCCGCTCTCGGGGTCATTCCGATCCTGTTCCTCGCGCAGCTCGCCTTCATCGTGGCGTTCGGGGTCCTGCTCGACACGTTCGTGGTGCGATCTCTCCTCGTGCCGGCGCTCGCCTACGACCTGGGTCGTCGCATCTGGTGGCCTTCGAAGCTGGGCAGGGGAGATGTCGGGGCGCGTAGGCTCGACGCATGACGCGCGCCCTGTTCATCGTCGATGTCCAGAACGACTTCACCGAGCGCGGCGCGCTGGGTGTCGAAGGAGGCGACGCGGTCGCCGAGCGCATCTCCCGGTACCTCGCCGAGCACGCCGACGATTACGCGCTGATCGTGGCTTCGCGTGACTGGCACCATGGCGACGACGACAACGGCGGCCATTTCTCCGAGGCCCCCGACTTCGTCGACACGTGGCCGGTGCACTGCGTCGGCGGAACCTTCGGCGCCGACTACGACGAGGTGTTCGACACCGCGCGCGTGACCCACCACCTCAAAAAGGGGCAGGGCAAGCCCGCCTACTCGCTGTTCGAGGGCGTCACCGACGAGGGCGAGACCGCGGCGCAGCTTCTCGAGGCTCACGGCATCCGCGACATCGACGTCGTGGGGATCGCGACCGATTACTGCGTGCGAGCTTCGGCCCTCGACGCCCTCGGCGCCGGGCGTCGCGTGCGCGTGCTGATCGACCTGATCGCGGGCGTGCACCCCGATTCGAGCGCCGCCGCCCTCACCGAGATCGAGACGGCCGGAGCGCAACTCGCGACCTCGGGCGACTGAGGCGCCGCGCTCAGTCGCGCTCGTCGTCGGCGCGGGGGAGGGTGATGGTCACGCTCGTCCCCTCGCCGAGAACGCTGGTGATGCGCAGCGTGCCGCCGTGCTCGCTCACGATCCGCTGGACGCTAGCGAGCCCGATGCCCCGACCCCCGTCCCCGGGGTCGGCGAAGCGGCCGCGGTTGCCCTCGTGGGTGATCGAGGCGAGATCCTCGGGGTGGATACCGCGTCCATGATCGCGCACGCGGATCGCGGCGCCTTCGTCCGTTTCGAACGCCTCGATCTCGATGAGGTCGTCCGAATACTTGGCGGCGTTCTCGAGCACATTCGCGATGGCCCGCCGAAGGCCCAGCACGTCGCCCCAGACGGACACGGCATCCATCTGGCCGAAGACGACCCGACCGGGCGCGTCTCCGGGAAGGACCAGTGAGACCGCCCCGCGGGCGATGAGGTCCAGGCTCGCTCGGCTGCGGCCTCGCTGACTCGCGGTGTCGACCTCGGCCATGAGGGCCTGGGCCATCGCGATGAGGTGGTCGCTCGCTTCTCCCGCAAGATGCAGGAGTCGGTGGTCGGGGGGCAGCTCTTCGCCGATGAGGTCGAGATAGCCGCGCAGGGCGGTGACCGGCGAGAGCAGATCATGCGCGAAGGTGCGCTGCAGGGCCAGACGCTCGTCGGCGGCCTGCTTCTCGGCGGTCAGGTCGCGCACGATCTTGACGAAGCCCCGAACCTGGCCGTGCTCGTTACGGATGGCGGAGATCGTCACGCGCGCCCAGAACTCGCTGCCGTCGCGACGGACGCGCCAGCCGGTGTCCTCGACGTGGCCGTCTCGCTGGGCTGCGGCCAGCAACTGGTCGGGCTTGCCGCGGCGTCGGTCCTCCTCGCGGTAGAAACGCGAGAAGTGCGAACCGAGGATGTCGTCCTCGCTGTACCCCTTGATGCGTTCGGCGCCGAGATTCCATCCGCGCACGAACCCACCGCTGTCGAGCTTGACGATCGCGAACAGATCGACCTGCTCGTCCCAGTCCTGGGGAATCGAACGTCGGATGCTCATCAAGGGGCGGGTGGGTTCGTGATCGGGTGAAGTGGACGTCATCCGCGGTCCATCCGTGGCCGTGGTCATACGAGGGCGCCCGTGTGGGCCGGGGTGCTTGCTGAAGGCATACGCCGATCATGCCGCGGGGGTGCGCCCGGAAACAGAGATTGACATTCCCGGGCGGCACCTCACGACGAGACGGTGACGAGCGTCCGCTGCCAACCGCTCGAGCCGTCGGGGGCGATCGGCGCCTGATCCTGGATCTGCAGGTTACCCTGCTTGTCGGTGGCTCGGACGGCGATGTAGTGCGTACCGGCGTCGGCGGTCCAGTCGAGCTTCCACTGCACCCACGACTGGTCGTTGATCGGCGTCGACAACTGGGTCTCCTGCCATTCGCCGTTGTCGATGCTGACTTCCACCTTCTGCACGCCCACGGGCTGAGCCCAGGCCATGCCGGCGATGACGACGGGGCCCGCCGGGACGGGCGAGCCGATCTTGGGCGTGTCGACGCGCGACGACATCTTGATGGGGGCCTCTGCGGAGTAGCCGCGGGGCGTCCAGTACGCCTCGTCCTTGTCGAAGCGCGTCACCGTGAGCTTCGTGACCCACTTCGTCGCCGAGACGTAGCCGTACAGGCCCGGCACGACCATGCGCACGGGGAAGCCGTGCTCGAACGGGAGCGGTTCGCCGTTCATCTTCACGGCGAAGATCGCATCGAGGTTGTCGTCGGTGAGGGACGAGAGGGGAGTGGATGCCGTGTACCCGTCGACGCTCTCGGAGAGGACCATGTCGGCATCTCCCTGAACGCCGGCCATGCGCAGGACGTCGCGGATGGGGATTCCGGTCCAGATGGCATTGCCGACGAGTCCGCCGCCGACCTCGTTGGACACGCAGGTGAGGGTGACGCCGTACTCGTCGAGTCCCATGTTGACGAGATCGTCGAAGCTGAGCTCGATCGGGTTGTCGACCATGCCCTCGATCGAGAGACGCCACGTGGTGGGGTCGACGTTGGGGACCGTGAGCGCGGTGTCGACGCGGTAGAAATCGCCGTTCGGGGTGATGATCGGGGTCAGGCCGTCGATCTCCCAGTTCGCACCCTCGGGCACGGTCACCGTGGTGCGAGCCGAGGGGATCCGCAGGGCATCGCGGGCGGCGGCGACCGACGAGGTGGCGGCGTTGAGCACGCGGGCTCCGACGCCCACCACGACGGCGCCCACCGCGGTGAGGCCGGTGAACAGCAGGAACTGGCGACGGTCGGTGCCCACGGCATCCGCCTTTACCGCGGTCGCGGCCGAGACCCAGCGACGCAGGCGCACGATGGCGAGGAGCAGGACGAGGACCCCGGCGACGGTGCCGATGACCGGGGGGAGCCAGGCGAGAGCTCCGGCTCCGGCGCGCGTGACGATGGCCGCGGTCGCGAGGATGCCGCCGATGCCGAGCAGGATCACCCCCACGAAGCGGAAGCGGTACTCGAGCACACCGGCCACGGCGGCGGCCACGGCGGCACCGAGACCGACGCCGGCGAGCAGGGCGATCTTGTCGCTCTCGCCGAACAGCGTGATCGCGAGCTCTTTCAGGGGGCGCGGGACGATGTCGACGATGAACGAGCCGACGGCCAGGATCGGACTCGCCGATCGGGCGACGAGCGCCGCGAGCGCTTCGGCGACGGCCAGCAGAGCCGCCGCAGACACGATGCCGGCCAGGGCGGCCCAGATCCAGGCGTGCGGGCGGCGGACCGTGGTGGTCTTGTCTTCCCGGGCCGCGGTGTCGGTCGTCATGGCATCCCTCGTCTCCGCTCCGCGCGTATTCGCGAAGAGCCTTCCTACCTGTTCGGAGCGGAGGGCGGAACGGATGCCGTCAGGAGCCCGGCGTCGGGAGCGCTCGCGGACGCGGGGGACAGCGCGAAGACCGCGACGCCCGTCGTGATCAGTGCCAGGGCGAAGCCGAGGCCCGGGCCGAGGGGCTCTCCGAGGAGCGGCACGGCCACGACGGCGGTGAGGACCGGGCTGAGGGCTCCGGCGGCGGCGGGCAGGCTGCTGCCGAGGTTCTTGACCGCCACGACGTAGCAGGCGGTCGAGAGCAGCCCCGTGCCGACCCCCTGCACGAGGGCGTACGTGCCCACGGTGCTCAGGTCGGCTGTGCCGGTGAGGAGGGTGGAAGGCAACACGCCCGTCGTCGCCAGGAGCAGGGCGGATGCCACGGACGTCACCGACACGACCACGATCACCGTGATCGGATCGAGCCGGGCGCGGGCGACCCCGAGCGTATAGGCGGCCCATACGAGGCCGGCAGCCAGAAGCACGGCGATACCGGCGGGCCCCGCCGGTCCGCCGGTGAACAGCGCGCTGGTCAGCACTCCCGCGACGATCGCGGCGAGGGCGAGCAGGTGGCGCGGCGACACCCTGCGGCGCACGCACAGGAAGAGCAGCACCGCGACGAACAGGGGGACGGTCCCCGGCACGAGCAGTCCGGTGAGCGCCGCAGAGGTGAGGTGTGCACCCCAGGCGAACAGCAGGAAGTGCGGCAGGCCGGCCAGGAGTACGAGAGCGAGGACAGCGGGGCGCTCGGCGCGGAGAGCGCGGAATGCGCGGGGATCCACGGGCTCAGGACGACCGCGGGAACGGCGAAGCGAACGATCGCGGCATCGATCATCGTGAGTCCGGCGCCCTCGAGCGCGCGCGTCGACAGGGCGAACGACGACCAGAGGGCGACGACGGCGGTGAGAGCCGTCAGGCCGACGACGGTGCGGCGGGGCAGCGCTCGGGGTAGGGGCAGGGTGAACGTCGTCACCCTGCGAGCGTAAAAAGATCGCTGACGCAGCGGATTGCGATTCTTGCCCACAGCCCTCGAAAATTGGCAGAATCTGCTACATGGCTTCGCTCGATCGCATCGACCGACTGATCCTGCGTGAACTGCAGCAAGACGGTCGGCTCTCCAATCAGGAACTGGCCGATCGCGTCGGTCTCTCGCCGTCGCCGTGCCTGAGGCGCGTGCGCCAGCTCGAGCAGGCGGGCGTCATCGAGGGCTATCGCGCGGTGGTCTCGCCGAGAGCGGTCGACCTCACCATCACGGCCTTCGTACGCTTGCGGCTCGCCTCGCACGAGGGGGCGACGGTGGATGCCGTCGAGGAGCGCTTGCGCGCGATCCCGCACATCGTCGAAGCGCACCTGCTCGCCGGCGACTGGGACTACCTGGTGCGCATCGTCACGCCGAGCTTCGAGGAGTACGAGCGACTCCTGCGCGATCACCTGCGCGCGATCCCTTCGCTGTCGTCGATCGACACGACCTTCGCGTTCGGGGTCACCAAGCCCGTTTCGCCCCTGCCGCTGGAACCGGCCCCCGGGCACGCGTAAGGCCCGGGTCGACGATCGCGACCCGGGCCCGGGGCTATTCAGCGCTGCGAGCGCTGCTTGAGAACCTTCGCCTGCACCTTGCGGCGGATCTTCTGTACCTTGGGGTCTTTCCAGACCCGGTAGGCCACGGTTCCGGCGGCGACCGCACGGCCGACTGCCGTCCGGGCCAGGACGGCCCCTGCGAGTCCGACCGCGCCGGTTCCGATCCAACGTGCGACACCCATGACGCCTCCTCGATTGCGTGTGGGTTCTCACCTCACACGATCCAGCGCCGGATGCCGCGCCGCTTGCGCCGACGCCGTGGTTGTGCGTCGCTCAGCGCAGCGACCCGCCCGAGGGGGCGGCGAAGGGCTCGAGGGCGGCGATCACGTCGTCGCCCAGTGTGGCCTTGCTCGCCTCGACGGCGTCGTCGATCTGGCTCGGGCGCGAGGCGCCGATGATCGCGGTGGTGACCACCGGGTCACGCAGCACCCACGCCACGGCCAGCTGCGGGATCGACAGCCCCGCATCGCGGGCGACCCCGTCGATGCCGCGGATGCGTTCGAGGTAATCGTCGGTGAGGGCGGACTCGTCGAGGAAGCGGCTGTCGGCCGCTCGCGAGTCGGCGGGGACGGTGCCGTCGAGGTACTTCGCGGTCAGCAGGCCCTGGGCGAGCGGCGAGAAGACGGCGCTGCCGACCGAGAGCTCGCGCAGCGTGGGGAAGAGCTCGGACTCGGGCGTGCGATCGAACAGCGAATAGCGCGGCTGGTGGATGAACAGGCGCACGCCCTCGGCTGCGAGCAGCTCGTGCGCGCGGCGGGTGAGTTCGGCCGGGTAGTTCGA
Organism: Microbacterium sp. SORGH_AS_0421; assembly: GCF_030818635.1. Taxonomy (NCBI): domain Bacteria; kingdom Bacillati; phylum Actinomycetota; class Actinomycetes; order Micrococcales; family Microbacteriaceae; genus Microbacterium; species Microbacterium sp. SORGH_AS_0421. Next base: position 106,414 of record NZ_JAUTAO010000001.1, on the reverse strand, counting down.
GATGCCGACGTAAAGCGCCTTGCCGCTGCGGACGATGTCGGCGAGAGCGGTGACCGTCTCTTCGATCGGCGTCTCGGGGTCGACGCGGTGGGAGTAGAACACGTCGACGTAGTCGGTGCGCATGCGCGTGAGGCTCTGCTCGAGCGAGCGCACGAGGTACTTGCGCGACCCTCCGTCGCCGTAGGGCCCGGGCCACATGTCGTACCCGGCCTTCGTCGAGACGAACAGCTCGTCTCGGTAGGGGCGCAGGTCGCTGTCGAGCACCGTGCCGAAGGTCGTCTCGGCCGCGCCGTAGGGCGGGCCGTAGTTGTTGGCGAGATCGATGTGCACGACGCCGCGGTCGACGGCGTGGCGCAGGATCTCGCGCTGCGAGTCGAGCGTGCGTCCGCTGCCGAAGTTCTGCCAGAGACCCAGCGAGATACGGGGGAGGGGGATGCCGCTCGCCCCGGCGCGCAGGAACGGCACGTCGTCGTAGCGGGTGGAGGACGCGGTGAACGCGGACGTCAGGCGGGGGTCATCGGCGGCGATGGGCATGCTTCTCCTCGACGGTGAAGGGGGTCACCGTCGACTCTGCCACGGATCGCGCGGCCCTCAGGCGGGAACGTGCGCGAGTTCTTCGCGAAGGATGCCGGCACCCGCCGAGAGCGCGCTGAGCTTGTCGAACGCCACCTGGCGCGGAAGGGGCGCCATGCCGCAGTTCGAGCTCGCGATGAGCTTGTCGGCATCCACGAACTGCAGGGCACGCCGCAGGGTGTCGGCCACCTCTTCGGGGGTCTCCACCTCGTGGCTGGCGACGTCGATCGCGCCGAGCATGACGTTCTTGCCGCGGATGAGCTCGATGAGGTCGATCGGCACGTGCGAGTTGTGGCTCTCGAGCGACACGGTGTCGATGCTCGAGCGCTGCAGCAGGGGGAACGACTCCTCGTACTGGCGCCATTCCGCCCCCAGGGTCGCCTTCCAGTCGGTGTTCGCCTTGATGCCGTAGCCGTAGCAGATGTGCACCACCGTCTCGGCGCGCAGTCCCTCGGCGGCGCGCTCGAGGGTGGCGACGCCCCAGTCCTTCATCTCGTCGAAGAAGACGTTGAAGGCGGGCTCGTCGAACTGGATGATGTCGACGCCGGCGGCTTCGAGTTCGAGCGCCTCCTGATTGAGGATGGTGGCGAACTCCCACGCGAGCTTCTCACGGCTGCCGTAGTAGCGGTCGGCGAGAGTGTCGATCATCGTCATGGGGCCGGGAAGGGCCCACTTGATCGGGCGATCCGTCTGCTGACGCAGGAACGCGGCATCCTGGACGAAGACGGGCTGGCGACGGCTCACCGCGCCGACCACGGTCGGTACGCTCGCGTCGTAACGGTCGCGGATACGCACGGTCTCGCGGTTCTCGAAGTCGACGCCCTCGAGGTGCTCGATGAAGGTCGTCACGAAGTGCTGGCGGGTCTGTTCGCCGTCGCTGACGATGTCGAGGCCCCGGCGCTCCTGCTCCTTCGCGGCGCTGCGCAGGGCGTCGTGCTTGCCCTCGACGAGCGTGTCGCCGTCGAGTTCCCACGGCGACCACAGCACCTCGGGCTTGGCGAGCCAGGCGGGCTTCGGGAGGCTTCCGACGATGGAGGTGGGCAGGAGAGTGTTCACGGCGGTCGCCTTCGGGGAGGTCATCGGGTGGGGAGGGCGTCGGCGACGAGCCAGGCGTCGAGCACGGCACGGTGAGGCTTCACGAAGTGCTCCTCGGTGTATCGGCCCTGCGTGATGCCCAGGCGACTGCGCTCGTCGCGGTCGTAGGCGATGTCGGTGCGGGTGAAGTCCTCGTGCGCCAGCGTCGGGCGGTAGACCTCGCCCGCGGGCTCGTGCGCGTTGTAGATCTCGGGACGATAGATCTTCTGGAACGTCTCCATCGTCGCCACCGTGCCGGCGAGCTGCAGGTCGGAATAGTCGGCCAGCAGGTCGCCGCGGAAGTAGAACGCCAGCGGGGCCACGCTGCCGCGCGGCATGAAGTACCGCACCTGCAGGCCCATCTTCCCGAAGTACTCGTCGGTCAGCGAGAACGAGTCCTGCTCGTACTCGTGCCCCAGGACGGGGTGCACGACACCGGCGCGGTGGTATTCGCGGCTCGTCGACACGCTGATGCACACGACGGGCGACTGCGTGTAGCGCTCGCGGTAGGCCTCGGAGTCGAGGAAGTGCTGGAAGAGCTTGCCGTGCAGGATGCCGAAGCCCTCGGGGAGCGTGAAGGCCTTGCCCTCGCCGTTGGCCGCCGGCAGCAGCACGCTGAAGTCGTAGTCGCGCAGGTAGGACGAGAAGTTGTTGCCCACGATGCCCTGGTGGCGCTCGCCGGTGGCCGAGTCGAGGAGGTGGAGGTCGAGGACCTCGAGCAGGGGGAACTCGCGATCGTCGCCGTCGTCGTCGAACTGCAGCTCGGCCGAGACGATGTCGAGCTCGACCCGGTAGCGGTCGCCGTCGGGGTTGTCGGCGTCGGCGAGTTCGTTGAAGCGGCGGTCGATCATGGCCAGCGCATTGCGCAGGTTCTGCCGGCGGTGCTCGCCCCGGGCGAGGTTGGCGAAGTTCGTGGTGATCCGCGAGCTGGTCGAGGGGGCGTAGTCCTCGTCGAAGCGCGTGGTGGAGATGCGGAACGTGATGTCGTTCGCCATGTCGAGCCAATCGGATAGGGCCGGGGTGGGCCGTGCGGTGATCGTGTCCTCATCGTGCGCCCTCTGCGGGGTCATCGAGTAATTCCGCTCCGCTATACGCGGGTATAGCTTTGGGCTATGGCAAAGCGCGCGAGTGGCATCACGCTGCAGCAGATGCAGTACTTCATCGAGGTGGCGGCGGAAGGATCCATCAGCGCCGCGGCCGACCTGCTCTACGTCGCGCAGCCCACCATGTCGGCCGCGATGCGCGATCTCGAGACGCGGGTGGGCCGGGACCTGTTGACCCGCTCTGCGCGCGGCGTCACCCTGACCGTCGACGGGGTCGAGTTCCTCGGCTACGCCCGGCAGGTGGTGGAGCAGGCCGAGCTGCTCGAGCAGCGCTACCTCGGTCGACCGCCCTCACGACGCCTGCTGGGCGTCTCGGCCCAGCACTACTCGTTCGTCGTCGACGCGTTCGTGCGGATGGTGAAGGCGACGGATGCCGCGGAGTACGAGTTCTCGCTGCGCGAGACCCGCACCTTCGACATCATCGAAGACGTCCGGACGCTGCGCAGCGAGCTCGGCATCCTGTTCCGCAACGACTTCAACCGGAACGTGCTCGACAAGCTGCTGCGGGACTCGGGGCTCGCCTTCCACCCGCTCTTCCGCGCCGAGCCGCACATCTTCGTCTCTCGACGCAATCCGCTCGCCGGTCGCGAGCGCGCGACTCTGGACGACCTGGCGGACCTCCCGCGTCTCACCTTCGACCAGGGCGCGAACAACTCGTTCTACTTCGCCGAGGAGATCCTCTCGACCCTCTCCAGCAGGCAGGAGATCCGGGTCTCCGACCGCGCGACGATCTTCAACCTCATGATCGGTCTCGACGGATACACGATCTCCACCGGCATCATCAGCGACGACCTCGACCCCGAGATCGTCGCGGTCCCCCTCGACGTCGACGAGCGGATCGAGATCGGCTGGATCGGGCGGACCGCCATCCCCCTCACCGAACAGGCGCAGCGGTACCTGGGCGAGGTGCGCGATGTCGTGGCGGGGTTCGGGGTGGAACTGCTGGATTGAACGCCCGCGGACGCCGAGAGGCGACGACTCCCGAAGGAGCCGCCGCCTCTCGGGATCGCTCAGCTCGCGCGGGTGCGCGGGCGACGCATCGCCCAGCCGGCCGCTCCGGCGACCAGCAACATCGCTCCGAGCAGGGCGACACCGAACGGAGCCTGAGCCCCGGTCGCGGCGAGGGTGCCCTTCGCGGAGACCGTGACGGGCAGCCGCGCGATCTCCGACCCGTCGGCGGCCCACACCACGATGTGGTGCTGGCCCGTCGGGAGCGACGGGGGGATGCGCACGTCGAAGCTCACGCGTCCGTTCGCGTCCGCGACGGGGATCCCCGTGATGCGGATCGGATCGCTGCGCAGCTCGGCCGTGACCTGCTCGCCGGGGGCGAGACCGCTCACGCTCACGCGCACGACGCCACCACGCTCGACCGCGTTGACCGACGACATGGCCGTGCGCGGCGTCGCGGTGCCCGCCGTCGGCGAGCCGGTACCGCCCGCGGTGGGCGAGGCGGTGCCCGACGGGCCGGGGCCCGCCGTTGCGGTCGGCTGCGGGCCGGCGGTCTCGGTGGGTTCCGGGCTCGCGGTTCCCGTGGGCTCCGGGCTCGGCGCATCGGTGCGGACGACGGCGACCGTGTAGGTCGTCTTCGTCCGGTGATCCTGCGCGTAGGCCTCGAGGGCGAGCGTCGGGGTGCCCTCGCCGAGGGCCACCGTGCGCACCTTCGTGTCGTCGATGAGGATGCCGTTCGCGAAGACCAGCCCGCTCGGAACGGCCGGGTCGGCGTCGAACGTCACCTCCGTGCGACCCTTCGGCACACTCAGCGTGTATGCGGTCGTGGTCCCGTCGAAGGCGGGCGAGAGCGTTCCCCCGTCGAACGACAGATCCGTCAGCGCCGACGCCGTCGCGAAGGCGGTCTGCGTCGCCGTGAACACGCCGTACACGCCACCGACGAAGCTCGATCCGTTGCTCTGGAACCGCACCGTGACGACGGGGATCTTCTTTCCCTCGGCATCCAGCACGTAGCCCCCGTTGGCATCCTTCTTGTACCGGTCCTTCGCCTCGGTGTCGGACAGGAACGACGCGGGGATCTCGTCGTATTGCACGTACCACTGGTCCGCTCCTGCGGCGTTCGTGATCCGCTCGCTCTTGAGCTTCTGATCGTTCACGTAGACGTCGAAGGTGCGTCCGTCGTCGCCGCCGTAATAGCGCACGCCGAGGTAGTTCTTCGGCGCCGAGGGGTCGATCTGCAGGTCGTACTGGAAGAACGCCGCGGGGTTCGCCTGCGCGTCGCGATAGCCCATGCCCCGCCACACGCCGACCTGCGAGAGGTTGGTCTTGTAGCTCTTTCCCGCCTCGCTGTTGTTGTTGTCGAACGAGACCAGCGAGTCGACCGTGGTCTCGTCGATGCGCAGCTGCTCCTTCTCTTTGCGGATCATCGCCTGAGCGGCGGCGGAGTCGGGCTCGATGAGGTTCATGTACAGGCCGTAACGGACGTTGTACATGCTGTAATACGGCTCGAATGTCAGGGCGGCTGCGGCGCTGTCGACGTTCTTCAGGCCGAACCGCATCACCGACCGATCGTTGTTGTCGAGACCGTTCTCCAGACGCACCAGGTTGGCGGCGATGTTCTTCTTGAAGTCATCGACGTTCGACACCAGCACGTTGTTGCTCACCGACTTGTCGGCCACGCTCATCTGCACCAGGATGCCGGCCTCGTACGAGGCGTCGACGTTCGTCGAACTGAGCGCCGTCGAGAGCACGATCGGGCCGTACCGGAAGGCCACCCAGTTCGGGTTGCCGGCGTCGGAGTCGACCGTGACGGAGGCGGGGAGGGTGTACACGAGCTTGTCGCCGGCGGATACCGGAACCACGAGGTACCCGTTCTCTCGGGCGACGTCGACGGTGTTGCCGTTCACCGTCAGCGTGGGGTTCGGCGACCAGTCCGGCACGCGCAGACGCAGGGTGGTCCCGCTGGCCAACGCGGTGCCGTCGAGCGACGCGACGGAGAACTCCACCACGTCGGTGTTCGGGACGTCCGCCGTCTGCGTCAGCTTCAGGTTCTGCTCGGGGGAGTCGAGCTCCGACGAGCGGAACATGTTGACCCACACCGAGGTGCCCTTGTGGAAGTAGATCGAGTCGCCGAGCTTCGTGAAGCTCTCGGTGGCGGTGCCGTGATCGCACCAGAACTCGTCCTCCTTCTTGCCGAAGACCTTGGCATAGCCCGCGGTCTGGGGCTGGAAGTACGTCATCATTCCCGTCTCGGGGTTCTGCGACGCGAGGATCGTGTTGATGTACGTGTTCTCGTAGTAGTCGGCGTACTTCACGTCGGGGGCGACGCGGAACAGCGCTCGCGTGAGCTTGAGCATGTTGTACTCGTTGCACCCCTCGACCGTGGAGTTCTCGCCGTAGCCGCTGGTGTTGCCGTTCGTGGCGAAGTCGTACAGGGTACCGGGCTGTTGGAAGTGCTCGGAGTAGCTGTTGCCGCCGCCCACGTAGGAATGGTCCTCGACCACCATCGCCCAGAAGTTGTCCGCCGCCTGTCGGTACATCCCGAGGTCGGCCTTCTCGGCGTCGCTGAGTCGGGCGTACAGCGTCGGGTCGTCGGTGAGGACCGTGTACCGCTTCAGCGCGCCGATCAGCTTCGGGATCGTCGTGTTCGCGTGCTTGCCGGCGAGGACGTCCTGACCCGCCGCGAGCTGGCGGAACAGCGTCGTCTCGTCGAAGTACTGGGCGGCCTTCTTGTGGTTCTCATCCATCGAGATGCTGTAGAGGTCGTACAGGGCTTCGTTCATTCCGCCGTACTCGGTGTTGAGCAGTTCACCGGGGTTGGCCTGACGCGATCCCCAGGTGTTCAGCCAGGTTCCGAACTTCTCGGCCACGGTGAGCGCCTCGTCTCCGACCGCCTCGGGCGCGTATTGGTGCGCCTTGAGGAGTCCGGCCAGCACCTTGTGCAGGTTGTAGAACGGCACGATCAAGCCGTCGCGACCGCCGGGCAGGTACGACACCGGGAACGGTGAGACGTAGCCGGCGTTGTCGGGGTCGTTCTGCGCGTAGGCGTCCTGTGCCGCTTTGAGCCCGTCGACCGCCGTCGTGAGCTTCTCGAGCAGCTGCGCCTTGCGTGCGGCATCCGTCTCCGTGGCGTACGCCTGCGACAGCGCGGAGAGGAAGTGGCCGAAGAAGTGCCCCTGGAAGCGCGCGCCGGTGGTGCGCTCCCATCCGCCGTAGGGCTGGGCCGTGGTCGGAATGCCCGAGAGCTGGTCGAAGGAGTAGAGGAAGCGCTTCGGATCGAGGGTCAGCAGCCAATCGACCATCTTCGTGTGGCTGTTCTGCAGGTAGGGGTCTGCGACGAAGACCTCGTTGAGATCGGTGTCGTCGACGTACAGCGAGGCGGTCGATCCCTCCGCCGGCACCGTGACCGTGAACGTCTTCGTCCGGGCGGTGCTGCCGCCGTAGGTGGCGCTGGCCGTCAAGGTGACGGAAGAATCCGCCCCCTGCGGGCGGACGACCGCGGCCTGTCCGGCCTGGACGGCGATGACGTCGGCGTTCGACGAGGTCCACGACAGCTCGGATCCGTTCGCCGTCGAGGTCGGCACACCGAAGTCTGCGGTCGCGGTCGTGGGGACCGACACGGAGTCGAGGCCCTTCTGCGCGATGGTCGAGGGGTCGAAGGTGGGGTCGTTCTGCCGCTGGAGGGCGACGACGTCCGACGTGGTGGCGACGGCGTCGTAGAGCGTGTAGTCGTCGAGGGCGCCCTGGCTGTACGCGCCGTTGTGGACGACTCCGTTGAAGCCGATCGTCTTCTCGACATCCGTGGTGCCGAGCACGCCCGAGGCGTTCGGGCCCACCGGGACGACGACCGTCGAGGTCTGCTTCTCGCCGTTGCGGTAGAACGACACCGCCTTGGTGGTCTTGTCGTAGGTGACGACGACGTGCGTCCAGGCGTCGCTCGGGAAGAACGCATCCCGCGTGCCGGTCACCGCGACCTTGTAGGGCTGGTTGTTCCCGGGCCCCACGGAGAGCGCGAGCGGGGTATTGGGTCCTTCAGAGGTCAGGTACCACCCGTCGGTGAACCACTCGCGCTTGTTCCAGGTGAACACCTGTTCGGCATCGCCCATGCTCCCGTCGGGTTTGAACCAGAAGGAGGCGGTGAGGTTCTCGGGCTGCAGGGAGGGGGACGTTCCCAGGCCCAGCGCGTCATCTCCCGAGAGCTTCAGCGCCCGACCATCGATTCCCGCGGTGTACTCGGCCGCCCCTCGGATCATGGAGGTGGGGTTCCCGCGGGGGCCGCTGTCGGCGATCGAGTCGTCGAAGGGGAGGTCGAGGATCTTCGAGCCGTCGAGCCCGGTGTCCGCCGAAGCGACGAGCGGCGTCGTGAGCGCCACCGCCCCGCTCGCGACCATGAGGGCCACGGCACCGAGCGCGACCGATTTTCGGATACGGGACATGCTGTTCCTTCCTGCGGCATCGCAGAACGAGGAAGTCGGGCGTGCGGCGGAAGGCGTCGAGGCCTTTCACGAAAGGGGGCCGGACCTCCTGGCGGAGCGTCATTGCGCGGCGACGTCTTCGTCGCCTGAGGTGATGTTAGCGCTCACAGATCGGGCCGAAAGAGCTATCTCGGACACAGTTACCTGATCGTGACGGCAATTCGTCCATTCATCGCGTCGTCAGATGAGAAACCGATGAGAAGGATCTCCGCGCCCTTCCTGCCGGCTCGGGAATGCGTTTACTGTCTCAGGACGCGACACCGACGTCGCGGACCATTCGAAGGAGAGTGACCATGCAGCACGCATCCCCCCGTCCCCGTGCCCTCGTTCAGCGCATCGTCGTCGCGGCCGCAGCGCTCGCCGCCGTCATCGCCCCCTTGGCGGCGACCTCGACACCTGCCGAGGCGGCCGGGCGCATGACCTACACGCTCTATACCGAGGCGAACCCCACGGCCGACCAGGCCGATGCGTACGACCGCATCCGAGCGGCGATGGATGCCGCGGTCTCGCGCTACAACGAGTTCAGCGACTTCGACCGGCACTTGAACGTCTACTACGTCCCCGGGGTCCCCACCGCCGAGGCGAGCATCGACGGGACGATCCGGTTCGGCGAGAATCGCGGCTTCATGCAGGAGCGCACGGCGCTCCACGAGATCTCGCACACCGTCGGCAACGGCACCGCCAACGCCTGGTACGCGATGTGCCAGAACGGGCAGTGGACCGGCCCCAACGGCAACGCGAAGCTGGCCGAGTTCGATGGAGCCGGGGCCGTGCTCAACTGCGGAGGATCGCACATCTGGCCCTACGGCCTGAACTACGACAACGAGATGTCCGATCTCAACGCCGACCGGCACGTCCAGCTGATCTGGGCGATGATCGCCGACGGCATGTGAGTCCCGGGTCGAGCGTCGCCTGGCGGCCCCTCCCGCCGGGCGACGCTCGACCTCAGGCGCACCAATCGGGCCGCGTGCCCGAGAGCTGCGTCTCGATCTCGCCCGACTCGGCGTCGACGATGCGCGTCGAGCGGCCCACGCGGTCGGCGCGTGCGGGATACCCGTCGATCGGCGCCGCCTCGGGTGCGCTTCCGACAGCGAGGTGTCGGCCGCTCGGTGAGGCACACACCTCCTGGAGACGTTCGCCGCTCCCCGCGACGGCGAGCAGGACCTCCGACCCCTCTGCCGTCGACCGTGTGATCTCCTGGCCGGTCCACGTGAGGACGGACGTGGGGGAGAGCACGAGACTGCCGAGCGTCGAGGTGGCCGCGGGGGCCCCGGTGACATCCGTCACCGAACCGTTCGTCAGATCCAGGACCGAGGTCGCGGCATCCGACGACACCACGACCGACGTCGTCCCCGGGAGGATGCCGCGCAGATCGCCGAGCTGGCCGAGTGCCCGCGGCGGAGCGACCCCCGTCCCATCCACGAGGACGAGACTCCGGTCGGCGGCCTGCGCCACCAGGTAGGCGCTACCGGGCACGAAGAACCACGCGTCGGTGCGCAGCGGCATCCCGTCTATGCCGTGCACGGCGCGCGGCGCGGAGTCGTCCGCCGCCGGGTCGGTCAGAAAGAGCGTGTTCGTGTACTCCGTCGTCCCATCGGCGGAGGGACCGGTGAAGACGTACCCGACTCGACCGGCGTCGGCGGATGCACGAAGGAGTCGGATGTCGCCTCGGCCCGGCACGGGAAGGGTGGCTTCGACACCCGCATCGTCGACCGTCTGCAGACGCGCGCCTCCCTCCGGGGCGAGCACGAGCGCCACGACCCCGTCCGGAGTGTCGGCGTATTCCTGGATGCGCGGTGCCGACAGCAGAGTGGTCTCCGTCCCGCGTGACAGGTCGTGACGGACGACGCGGTCCGGTGTGTCGTCGACCCGGTCGAACGCCCCGCCCCGCTCGAGGACGGTGACCGTGTTCGAGGGCGTCGTGAAGGTGTACTCCACCGCGCTCGTGGCGCCCGTGGCCCGTGATCGCAGACCCGGGGCGACGATGCGGTACGTCGTGTCGAAGTCGAGCAGGTCGGTGAAACGTACCCGGACCGAGGCGCCGTCGAGGTCGATGTCGGCGGGCGCCGCGGGTTCGATACGCAGCCCCTCCATCGAGGAGGAGTCGAGCGGTTGGTCTGTGCGCAGGGTGAGTGTCAGATCGCGTTGAGAGACGGTGAACGAGACATCGCCGGTGACGGCGCGCAGGCGGGGCCCGCGATCCAGGGCCACAGCCGCCATCGCGACGCTCGCGCCGACGAGGACGAGGACGACGATCGCCGCGACGACGAGGAAGCGGCGCCGCGTACGGCGGGGTTCACGAGAGGTAGGGATCATCGGGTTCGGGCACCTCCTCGATCGTGTCGGGACGGAGCACGGTCGCGCCGTCGTCGTCGGTGAAGGTTCCCGCGACACGGACCCAGGCGCCGGTCTCGACGCCCGCGGGCAGGGCGGAGCGCTCGATGCGGACCGCGAAGAGCTGGGCGTCGACCGTGCAGCAGGTGACCGCATAGCGGCCGATCCGCGCGGTGTCGGTTGCGGCGTCGAGAAGGACGAAGCCGGTCACGTCGGCCTGCTGCCCCACGAGATCGGATGCCGTGGACCCGGCGCCGAGGATGGTGGCCCAGTCTCGCAGCGAGAACCTCGTGGGATCGCTTCCCACCAGTGAGGGCGCCGCGACATCGCCTCCGCCGCTGGTGGCGGCGGTGCTCGTGAGTGCGCGCTCGGCGCTCAGCACGGCCGGCGGCGCGACGAGCAGGGCGAGGGCAGCGACGACGACGAGGGTCCCGCTCACGGCGGTGGCGAGAAGACCGCGGCGAGGCGCGTGGTCATGGCCGTGATCGTCGTGCTCCGGCGCTCGCCGCGCGAGCGAGAACCACACGGCCAGAGCGAACAGGGCCGCTCCCACCAGCGTGAGGACGACGGTGAATACCACGTACCGCGGGTGGATGTACAGCGTCAGGTCGCCCCGGGCGGCGAGGGCGAGGGTGCAGAGCACGCCGATGCCGCACAGAATGAGCCCGGTCCACCGGGAGAGGAACTCAGACAACGAGGTTCACCGCCAGGCCGATCGTCACGGCACCAAGGGCGACGAGAAGGGTGAGCCCCGCCAGCGCGCGCACGCGGAAGGTCGTGGACAGCATCGCGAGCATCTTCACGTCGATCATCGGCCCGAACACGAGGAAGGCGACGAGCGCTCCCGGCGAGAAGGACGACGCCAGGGAGAGGGCGAAGAACGCATCGACGTTGGAGCAGATCGCGATCACGAAGGCGAGCACCATCAGCGCCAGGATGCCGACCACGGGGTGCCCGCCGATCCCGGTGAGCGTCTCGCGAGACATCGCGACCTGGATGATCCCCGCGATCGCCGCGCCGAAGAAGAGCGCCGGCAGCATCGCCGAGACCTCGTCGCGGAACATCCCGGCTGCTCGCGCAAGAGAGGCCCGTCGGCGGGCGGAGGGCGCGGCGGCGCAGGTCGCCGCCCACGCGGGGGCGAGAAGGCGCTCCGGTTCCGGGTGCAGGCTCACCACCCACCCGACGAGGTTCGCGATGACGAACCCGCCCAGCAGCCGCGACACCAGGATGCCGTCGTCCCATCCGAACGCCTGATAGGTCGTGATGAGGGTCACCGGGTTCACGATCGGAGCGGCCAGCAGGAACGTCACCGAGTCGGCGACCGAGAACCCCCGCAGCATCAGCCCGCGCGCCAGGGGCACGTTGCCGCACTCGCAGACGGGGAGCACCACTCCCAGCAGCGACAGCACGGCGCGGCGGGCTACGCCCCGGCGGGGGATCACGGCATCCATGATTCTCGTCGGCACCCACAGCTGCACCGCGATCGAGATCACCACGCCCAGGAAGACGAACGGCAGGGACTCGATCACCACGCTCGCGGCGAGGGTGACCCCATCCGACAGCGCGCTGGGCAGGGGAGTGTCGGCGCCGATGGTGACGAGTCGCACGGCCGCGGCGGCGACCACCACCGCCGCGATGACGAGCAGGGGGCGTCCGAAGGGCCTCCGCCCCGGCTCGGCCGGGGCGGAGACAGCCGGGGACGTGCGGTTGCTCAGCTGCCCCGAGGGGGCTCTGCTCATGACAGCCGTCGGCGGCGCAGCGCCCGCACCGCGACCCCGGCCAGAAGTGCTCCCGCGCCCAGCAGACCCGCCGCGAGCGCCACGTCGGCGCCGGTCTTCGCAAGCGACCCGGCGGCGACGACCTCGACGCCGAGGCGACTGAAGACGGCTCCGTCGGCGCGTGCGATCTCGAGGGTGTGTGCGCCCGTGGCGAAGTCGGCGGGGACGACGACGCGGAAGGCCACGCGACCGGAGGCATCGGCCACCGGAATGCCGGCGATCGGCAGCGGAGTGCTGCGCAGGACGGCGGAGATCTGCTCGCCGGGGTTCAGCCCCGTCACGGTCACGTCGAACGACTGGCCCTGCGCGACGCGCGTCGCGCTCGCGGTGGCGACCGGGCCGGAAGCGCCGGGCGAGGGCTGTGCGGTGGGCTCCGGGGAGGGCGAGGGGCCGCCCGCGGGCACGACCGTGACGGTCATCGTCACCGTGCGCAGGGCCGGCAGCACCTGCTCGTCCTTGCTCATGTCGAGCACGGGTCGATCACCGGCGGCCCAGTGGACGCGTCCGATGCGGGTGTCGCGGCCGTTGCCGGCGACGCCGTCGCCCCAGGTGTGGAAGACGTAGAGCTCGTTCCCGTCGTCGTCGGTGGTGACCGCTCCGTGGCCGGGGCCCTGGGGGTAGGTGAGGTAGTCCCACACCCCCTCGGGCATCGGCACGCTCTTCATCAACGGGGTGTTGTACTTGTGCCAGCTGTCGATGTCCATGAGATCGCTGTCGAGATCGGCCCAGACGCCGCCGACGACGTAGCGCGGGCTCACGCCGTCGCTGGAGTAGATCAGGTAGATCCTGCCGTCGCGTTCCATCGCGAACGACCCCTCGGCCAGGCGCAGCTCCCACGAGAGCGACGGCGAGATCACGGGCTTCGCCTCGCCGACGATCCGGGTGGGGTCGGCGGGGTCGACCTTCGCGATCCACGTGAGCGGGTCGCCGAAGCCGGGGGAGGTGAAACGCTGCGACCACGTGTAGTACGCCTGCCCGTTCGCCTCGAAGTACGTCATGTCGAGGCTGATGTTGCTGTGACCCTCGCGGCCCAGGGCCGTCCCGTCGGCTTCCAGGACCGCGGCGGGCTTCGACCAGTCCGCGGGGTCGGCGGGGTCGCCGCCGTCGCGGAGCTGCATGATGTGCGACTGCACGGTGCGCCAGTCGGCGCCGTCGTTGGCCTGCGCGTCGCCCGAGTTGAAGCACGGCGAGAACAGGATCGACAGCTTCCCGCCGATCTCGTGGATCTCGGGTGCCCAGTAGCACCCGGCGATCGTTCGACCGTCGGTGGTGGTGTCGCGCCGTGTCCAACGGTTCAACAGGTCGACCTCGCGCTGGGCTCCGCCGGCGGCATCGGAGAGTCCGTCGAAGGTGTCGGAGACGCGGATGGGCAGGTGGGCCGAGGCGATGTTGTTGTTGTTCGTGTCGTCGGTCGCGATGAACAGATACTGCGTCTTGCCCCCGCGCTCGTAACGGTAGATGGTCGGGTCGGCGCGGTTGGCCGCGAAGGGAACGCTGTAGTCCTTCTGCCGGACGGTGCCCGTGACGGTGACGGTGCCCGACGTGGCCGCCCGGGCCGCCGCGAGCTCGTCCGTGTTCCAATCGACGGGGAGGGTCGCGGTCGACCCGTCGCTGTACGAGAGGTCGGCGCGCGTGCGATCGAGGTCTTCGCCGGCGCCCGCCGCGATCGTGGCGGGAGCGACCGTCACCGCCGTGTTGACGACGCGGTCGTAGCGTTCGGCGAGGGCCGTCGTGATCGTCCCGCTGACGGGCAGGATGCCGCCGGGCTCCGCGTTGGCGACGCGTTCGGCGAACGATCCCCAGCCGGGGTCCGCGACCCCGATGGGGGAGCCGACGACGACGTCGCCGCGGTTTCCGGCGGAGACGACGCGGCTGCGTGTGCCGTCGTCCTCGGGGTTGAAGGGGTCGGCAACCTGCTCGGTGCGGGCGAGGTCGGTCACGGTCGTGTATCGGGCGGTGCCCGAGGCGTCGGTCCACGACACGAGGTAGCGCTGCTGGGCCGAGTCCCACACGGCGCGCGGAGAGACGACCCCGTCGGTCGTGCCGAGGTCGATGGTGCCGAGCTCGGCGAACTGCGAACCCCGATCATCCTCGGCGCGGAACACGAGCGCTCCGCTCTGGGCCGTGGCATCCCGTGCTCCCGACATCTCGACGCGGGTGGCGAGGAAGCCGAGTCGGCCGTCGGAGAAGAAGAACGGCGAGGGGGAGCCGATGCCGCGTTGCTCGACGTTGTCGAGACCGACGTGCTCGCCGCGGGCGAAGACCACACCGTAGTTGTTCTGCAGGGGCTGCGCGGTGTCGGCCGACGTGCCGACCGCGAGGTGGATGCTCCGCGCGACGGTGTCCTGATTCGCGTCGTGGTCGTTGGTGGGTGTGCGGGTGTACGCGACGAGGCTCTGCGCCGTGGCGGGATCGAGCACGGTCACCGTGAAGGTCTTCGAGAAGGTGGTCGTGCCCCAGGCTGCGGCCGCGGTGACTTCCGCGGTTCGGTCGCCGGAGCCCGGGTTCACGAGCGCCCCGTTCGAGACGGCCGCGCCGCTCCAGCGCAGGTCCACGCCCGCGACGCTCGGAAGGGAGGTCCCGGATGCCACGACCGGCGGCACGACGAGCGAGGCGCTCAACCGCGCCGAGAGGTCGGCTGCGGAATCGGCTCGCACGGTCACCTGCACGGGTGCGCCGATCGCTGTCGCCCCGGCGAAGGCGGCGGTCGGCGTCAGCGTGACGGTAGCGTCCGACAAGCCCGGCGCGGGCCGCGTCACCCGGCCGTCGGGTGAGACGACGTCGGGGTCGCTCGACGCCCAGGACAGGGTCGAACCACCGCTGCCGACGCGGGGAAGCGCGAGATCCGAGACGACGTCGGAGGTGTCGCCGAGCTCGACGGCGGTTGCGTCGGCTCGCGCGATCGCTTCTGCCGCGGGGGCCGCGATCTCGCGGATCTGTTCGGTGCCGAGCGCTCGGCGATCCACGCGGACGTCGTCGATCGCCCCCGCGAAGAAAGGGTCTCCGGGGTAGAGCGACTTGCCGATCAGCCCCGAGAACAGCGACGATCCCACGGTCGCGGCACCGGTCGCCGTCGTCGCGGTGGAGGCCACGGCTTCGCCGTCGACGTAGGTGGTGACGCGCTGTCCCGACTGCAGGGAGACCGCGATGTGGCTCCACCGGCTCGATGCGGCGGGGCCGTTACCGGTCGCCCGCTGCTCGGTGCCGGACTTGACGGCTCCGATCAGGTTTCCTCCGCAGCGCGGGGTGGCGAACAGGTATCGCTCGTTCGAGCTGCCGAGGCTGTAGGCCCACGAGCACTCCTGCCCGCCCGACCACCGCATCCACGCCGAGATCGTGACGTCGCCCGTCGTCGTATCCGTCAGGCCTGGAGCGATCTCCACGAAAGCCGCCCCGGACGTCGACGAACCGCCCGGCAGCGCCAGCGCACGGTCGGAGCCGCCACGCGGGCCGGTGACGATGTTCGCGCCGGCACCGCGCACCGTTCCGGCGTGGGCACCCGCGGCATCCGGGATCTGCGCTCCCGCGGCGATGGGTCCGGTGGGAAGGGCGTCGAAGTCGTAGACGAGTGCGGCGGCGGGAGCCTCCGCCTGGGCCGGAGCGATGCCGGTGACCAGTCCGGTCCCGACCAGGGCGACGGCGAGGGCGAAGGCGGCAGGACGACGTGAACGCATGCGGGGGAGCCTTTCGGGCGTACGGCGAAGCGTCTCGTCCGGGTCGCCAGCGAGGCGACCGGACCGCACGTCGTCGTGGCGGTCCGGGCCGGTAATGCGGTTTCCGGCCTGGGTCGCGACCGACATTAAACAATGAGCGCGGGTAAGCGCAAGGCACATGTGAACCTTCACGTCGTGACCTCATCGATGCTTGACCGCCGCACGAGCGCCTTGTACGGTGCTTCTGAGTGTGAGCGCTAACACAGCGCCGACTCGAAAAGTCAGCAGAGCTGCTGTCCTTTCGTATTCGGTGAACGGCGCCGCATCGCCCGCCCGTCCCCGCATCCGAACGGAGCGTCCTGCCCATGCGCGTCCCCCGTCTCCTCGCCGCCACCGCCGTCGCCGCGGTCGCCGCGTCGACGTTCGTCACGGTCCCCGCGGCTTCGGCCGCGGCCGTGCCCGAGCCCGGCCTGCACTACACCTTCGACACCCTGAGCGGCACCCTCGGCGCCGGGGCGGCGATCCCCGACACCGGCACGCGGTCGCCACGCGCAGACGGCGTGGTTCAGAACGGCGGCATCACGATCGTTCCGGGCGTCACGGGCGCTGCGAACGACAAGGCCATCCGCCTCTCGGGCGGTCGCAACGACGCCGATGCGGTCGCCCCGTACGTGACGCTGCCGAACGACGTCGTCGCCTCCACCGATACAGCCCTGACCGTGAGCCTCTGGACGAAGTGGGAGGGCGCGGGCAACGGCTCGTGCCAGCTCGCTTTCGGTCTCGGCCGTTCGACGACGAAGAACGTCCTGGCCTCGACGAGCTGCAACGGCACCTATGGGGCGGTGTCGGACGGTTCCGGCGAGCGTCGCGTCGGCAACGGCGGATCGGCCCTGCCGGTGGGGCAGTGGGCGAACGTCACCCTCGTCTTCCAGCCCGGGCAGCGGCTCACCTACTACGTCAACGGGCAGCTCGACGGCGCGGATGCCGATCTCACCGGCATCACGCAGACGATCGACGCCGCACTCGGTCAGAACGGCGTGGGCGGCTATCTCGGGCGCTCGTTCTGGGACGACCCCTACTACGTCGGGGCGATCGACGACGTCCGCATCTGGAACACCGCTCTGTCGGCCGACGACATGCGCTCCGTCGGAGCAGACGGATACCGCGCCGTGCTGGCATCCGACTCCGTGTCCCTCGGCGACACCTCGAGCGTCGATCGGAATCTGCAGCTGCCGGTCAGCACCGAGGCTGGCTCTTCGGTCTCGTGGGCGACGAGCGACGCGGCCGTGGTGGCCGCCGACGGCACCGTCACGCGTCCTTCCGCGAGCGTCGGCGACACGACCGTGCAGCTCACCCCCACCCTCACCCTCGGCGGTCAGACGCGCGTCGCCTCCCCCATCGCGGTGACGGTGCGCGCGCTGTCGGCCACGGAGCAGGACGAGGCCGTCCGCCAGGTCGCCGACGCCCTGCCCTCGCAGGCGGGGCTCTCCGGTGACGTGCGCGGATCGATCACTCTTCCCGACACGGGCGCAGATCTGAAGCGCACGTTCTCGTCGGCGCAAGCCGGTGACGTCGAGATCTCGTGGTCGTCCTCGAACACCGCGGTCGTCACCGACACCGACTCGGGCGTCTCGCCCGACGTCGTGGAGAAGGGCCGCGTCACGCGTGGTGACAGCGACACGGCGGTGACACTCACCGCGACTCTGCGCCTGGGTGAGGCGACCAGGACCGTGCAGCTCCCGATCACCGTTCTCGCCGCGTCCGAGCACACACGCGAAGACGACGAGGCGTACATGTTCGTGTACTTCCGCGACAACACGATCGACGGCGAGAAGATCCGCTTCGCCGTCTCCGAGGGAAACGACGCGCTCAACTGGCGCACGCTGAACAACGCCAACCCCGTCCTCGAATCCACCCAGGGCGACATGGGCCTGCGCGATCCGTTCGTGCTGCGCTCCAAAGAGGGCGACCGGTTCTTCCTCCTCGCCACCGACCTGTCGGCCGCGCGCAAGGGCTTCCCGACCGACAACGGCAGCCGCTACCTCGAGATCTGGGAGTCGACCGACCTCGTCAATTGGGGCGAGCAGCGTCACATCGAGGTCTCACCTCCCAGCGCGGGCATGACCTGGGCGCCCGAAGCGCACTACGACCCGACCATCGACGCCTACGTCGTGTACTGGTCGTCGCGCCTGTTCCTCGATGACGCGCACACGCAGGAGGACGGCAACGGTCCGCAGATCCTCATGTCCACCACGCGCGACTTCGTGACCTTCACGCCCGCCGTTCCGTACATCAAGTCGGGCGACATCGAGGGGCTGCGCAAGACCAACGCCGGCCTCATCGACACGACCATCATGGAGCGCGACGGCACGTACTACCGCTTCACGAAGGGCACCGAGCAGACCGCCTGCCGCCCCGACATCGTGGCCGAGAAGGGCACCGACCTGCGGGCCCCGTCGACCTCGGGGGAGTGGAAGAAGTTCGACACCTGCCTTTCGGCGAACGCCGGCCTGCCCGAGACCGAGGGTCCCTCGGCCTTCCGCTCGAACCCCGGCGACATCAACGGTGACCGCAACTACGTGCTCGTCGACTGGTACGGCGGCGTCGGGTATATCCCCCTGTACACCGAGTCGCTGGAAGACGGGAAGGTCGACTGGAAGGTTCCCGCGAAGTACTCGCTGCCGCCCTCCCCGCGCCACGGCGTGGCCTTCGGCATCACCCGCGAGGAGCGCGACCGCCTCATCGCGAAGTACAACCCCGAGCAGCTCGTGACCTCGGTCGAGCCGTTGTCGTTCGACGTGGCCCCCGGCACCACCTCGGTGGCTCTGCCGGCGACGGTGAAGGCCGCCCGCTCCGCGGGCGCGATCGACATCGGCGTCACGTGGGAACAGCAGGATCTTTCGGCCCTGAAGGCTCCGGGCGACAGCGTGCAGATCCGCGGAGCGCTCGACGACGGCTCCGTGACCCCGGCGATCGCCACCGTGACCGCGGTGGGTGGCTCGGTGGCATCCACCTCTCTCTCGATCGGCTACGACTCGCGTGCGCTCGCCGTCGGGGCGATCACGTCGCTCACCGCTGCGGTGGCACCCGCGAACGCCGACCAGAGGGTGACCTGGACTTCGAGCGCCCCCGCGGTGGCCTCGGTCGACGTATCTGGGAAGGTGACCGCCGTGTCGGCCGGCACCTCGACCATCACGGCCGAGACGACCGACGGTCGCACGGCGACGCTGACGCTGACGGTGGTGAAGGCCGAGGCCGATCTGCTGCTGCGCTACAGCTTCGATGGAACGGATGCCACGACCGACGGCTCCCGCGTGACCGACGTCTCCGGACGCGGGCACGACGCCACGATCCGCGGCACGGGTGCCACGATCGCGGCGGGCGCACGGGACGCGGCCGGGGACTCTGCCCTGTCGTTCCCGGGCGGCCGCGCGGGCTCGAACGCGGCCTACGCGACGATCGCGGGAGACGTGGTGCCCGACGGCACGCGTGATCTCACGGTGTCGACGTGGATGAAGTGGGATGGCGCGGCCCCCTGCGAGTGGCCGCTGTCGCTCGGCTCGAGCACGACCAACTACCTCTTCACCAGCGCTGACTGCGGGGGCGTGGCCGCCGCGATCAAGTCGGGCTTCACCGAGAACAAGTCGGGCGCAGCGGCCCTGCCCACCGGTACGTGGGCGCAGGTCACCCTCGTGCTCACGGGCAAGAAGACCCTGGCCACGTACGTCAACGGCGCGAAGGTCGCCGAGATCGCCACGATCTTCGACGCCTCCGATCTCGAGGCATCCGGCGGGATCGGCGGCCTGCTGGCCAAGTCGCAGTACGGGGCGGACAGCTTCTACGGCGGCGACCTCGACGAGGTCCGGGTCTACGGACGGGCACTGGATGCCACCGAGGTCGGCACCCTGTTCACGAAGGGAACCCTGGTGACCGAGGTGACTCCCTCGCCGGAGCCGTCTCCCGACCCGTCGACCTCGCCGGACCCGTCGGTCTCTCCCTCGCCGAGCGCCTCCGCGCCCGGCCAGCCCTCGGCGTCGCAGACCCCGTCCGCGGGCCCGACGGCAACGGCGAGCTCGACGCGTGTCGAGCAGGGTGGGTCGTTCACGGTCTCGGTGACGGGGCTCGCGGCGGGCGAGCAGATCAGCGCAGTGCTCAACAGCCAGCCGTTGACGATCACCGGCATCCCGGCCGCGGACGCTCGCGGCGCGGTCACCTTCCGCGTCACGGTTCCCGCCGACTTCGCGACGGGCGCGCACACGCTGGTGATCACGCGCGCCGACGGCTCCACCCTCTCGCGCCTCGGCGTGCAGGTGGTCGCTGCCGGAACCCTCGCCCGTACCGGCGCCGAGCTGTCCTGGGGCCTCGGCCTGGGCGCGTTCGCGCTGATCGCGGCGGGCGCGGGGCTGGTGGTGCTGCGGCGTCGCTCGCGGGTGAGCTGATGGCTTGGTCGTGGGCCCCGTCATCAGGGCGGGGGCCCACGACCGCTGACGCTGAATCGGTGCGTGTGCCTCCGCCACCGCGGGGGAGCTTCGTCCCTAGACTCACGCCATGCTTACCTTTCTCGAGGCCGCGCCTCTTCTTGCAAACATGCAAACCACGGATAACTCCGGATCGACCGTCGGCGGTGCAATCGGCGGTGTCATCGGGTACATCCTGTTCGTCGCTGCCGTCTGGCCGCTCCTGAAGAAAGCCGGGCAGCCCGCATGGGTGGCACTGATTCCCGTCGTCGCCGCGTTCTTCATCGTCCGCGCCGCGGGTCTGTCCGCGTGGTGGACGCTGCTCTACCTGGTCCCCATCGTCAACATCGTCTTCGCCGTCATCGTCGCCCTACGACTGGGGCGAGCATTCGGCCACGGCGCTCTCTTCTCGATTTTCCTGCTCTGGCTTTTCCCGCTGATCGGATACTTCATCGTCAGCTACTCTCGCGACACCCATAACCCCGCCCGCATCTGAGATTGCCCCACACGCTTCGCGACGAGTTCGAATGCGGGCACCTGAAGGAGCTGACCCTGCGATACCTGCGCCTGCTCGAGCGCGGCGTAGAGATCGAGTTCTCCAGCTCAGCAACCGCTCCGAGTGTCTCTCGCGTCCACGTTCCCCGGCCGAACAAGTGGGGGATGCAACCTGGAACGCCTTCGACGGCACGACGGCCAGCGTCCGCGAATGGACTCGCTGGGCCATCGCCATACCCGTTCAGGAGGCCTACGACACTCAGGCCCAATCCGGGTCAGTGGATGATCAAGCAACAATCAGGCTGCACATGCCATAACGGTCGGTGCGGGGCTGGCGCTGCGGCGTTGGTCGCGGGTGAACTGACTACTTCCCTGAGAGACCCTCTGTGGGAGCTAGCGCGGCGTCCATTGCCACCATCGCGCGTGATGCTCGCCTTCGTCGACGCGGAATGCTCTTCCGCAGATGGTGCACTCGCACTCGTAGGTCACTGGCCACCCCGAACGATCCTGACTGAGCATTCGCACGTGACCGCGGTCCTCTTCCCTCGTCGGGTCGAAGGCGAGGAGACGCCGGTAGTCATCGCACCAGCACTTCCATGCGCGGTAGTTCTGCACTTTGTCGAGGGCGTGGACCAGGGCGTCTCGGTTCGGGGAGATCATCCCGCCGAGTTCGATGGTCGCTGTAGCCCGTTCGATCGCGGGAAGCGCGAGACGGAGATGCTCCAGGACGTTCTTGTCGCGCGTCCCGATGATGTCCCACGAGGCCTGCCAGATGCGCTGTGGGTCGCCGGAGAGAAAGTCGGCGAGGGGGTCGGCCATCGCGTCAGAATATGGCGGCGAGCACCCGGTGAGAAATCCAGCAGCGGGACCTGATCGGCGTCCGCATTCGCGGCGATTGGTACCTCGAAAGGCTCGGCAGTTGACCGCCGACGTGAAGATGGCGTTCGTCGAGGGCTACGAGCGAGGTGAGCCGACCGCCGACTAGCCACGAAGCTCGGTGTCCATCGGGCGACGCTCGACAACCTGATCAAGCGTCTTGAGCTCACCCGCGAGGATCCCGATGCCGTCCCCTTGGTCATCCACGACGAGATCGTTGCGTCGTGTCGAGCAGGGGAGACGCTCGCGGTCATTGGTAGCCGGCATGGCTTTAGCCCGAGCAAGGTGCAGTGGTTGCTGGTTGCGGCAAGGGGTGAGCTTTCGTCGCTCGCAGCGTGACCACGCGCAACTCAACCAAGCGTCGGACCGCTGGACTGTCGTGCGAAGCACCTGACCCGTGATGCTCAGCATCGAGTGCGAATGGATTCGCGCCGGGACGAAAGACACCTCAGCCGCTCCACGCATCTGCTCAGGCGCGATTCCAGGGGGGAAGCGGGAGTTGCTCCCCTGAAGGAGGGATAGAAAGCACCACCGCCGTAGATCCGAGGACGATCACCGCGCTGATCGCCACAAGAACGCCTGCGAGCAATGGTCGCTTGCGCGTACGACCGTGGAACAACACGAAGAAAGAAATCGTGGCAAGCGCCAGCTACATCACCAGCGAAGTCAATCCCGCTTGGACGTGCCACAGCCGCTCTGCGTCCCATCGAGGCGAATCGTCAAGGACCGAAGTCGGCTTAGAGAATGTCCAATCGAGCCCCGTCACGCCGAACGCGAAAGGGCACACGAGACCAACTAGCGTTGCGATCACCAGAAAGACGATTCCCCCGGTGGGGCGAATGTCGGGGCGTTCGTCTCGGGTAACCATCAATTAAGACCGGAAATTCTGATGGGAAGTGTCTTCGGAGGCGGCAAGTCTCACAGACATCGCTCGTGGCGATTTTTCGAGTAACGATGACGTGGTGGGCCCCGTGGGGCTCGAACCCACGACCCGCGGATTAAAAGTCCGATGCTCTACCGACTGAGCTAGAGGCCCTCGCCGACAAGCCTACCGGCCTCAAGGGGGCGTTCGTGCTCACCGGCGTCGACGCGACACGATCCAGAACAGATACGCGCCGCCGACGACGGCGGTGAGGAGCCCGACGGGAATCTGCAGCGGGGCCAGAGCGCGCTGAGCGATCACATCGGCGACCAGCAGCACCGCCGCGCCCGTGACAGCGGAGCCGACCAGGGGGATCCCACTCGAGCCCATGGCCCGCCGGGCGAGCTGCGGTGCGGCCAGGGCGATGAAGCCGATGGGCCCGGCGACGGCCGTCGCCGTCCCCGTCAGAAGGGCGGCGACCACGATCAGCGTCAGGCGCGCGCGGCGGGTGCGCACACCGAGTGCGATCGCGGTGTCGTCGCCGAGTTCGAGAGCGCGGAAGTCGCGGTATACGGCGAGCAGCACGAGCGACAGGATGCCGGTCGAGGCGAACAACAGCGCGACGTCGTCGACCGAGGTCGCGGCCAGGCTCCCGTGCAGCCACTGCGTCGCGTTGCGCGCGATCTCGAGGGGAGCGCGGGTGAGCAGATAGTCGTTGACGGCCGAGAGCAGGGTCGACAGGGCGATTCCCGCGAGGATCGTCCTCTCTCGTGAGACGCCGACGCTGCGGGCGATGGCCATGACGATCACGATGGTGAGCAGCCCGCCCATCCACGCTCCGGCCGCGGGGGACGCCGACGGAGCGATGAGTGTGAGACCGACGAGCGCACCCGTGGCGGATCCGGCGCTGAACCCGATGATGTCGGGGCTCGCGAGCGGATTGCGGGCGAGGGTCTGGAACACCGCGCCGGCGAGCCCGAGGGCGGCCCCGATCGCGAGGGCGGCGAGCACTCGCGGCACCCGCAGCCCCACCACCACGACGGTGGTGCGTCCGTCGCCCTCTCCGGTGAGGGCGGATGCCACTTGCTCCAGCGACGCGTGGAAGGAGCCCGTCGTGAGGCCCACGACGGCGGCGATCGAAGCTACGACCAGCGTCGCGACGAGGACCAGGGCGTACCGGCGACGCCTCCGTGATCGAGCGGGCGTGCGCAGGGGCGTTCCCAGGCTCACGGCGTCTTCGTCCTTCGCAGGATGAGCCACAACAACAGTGGGGCACCGAGGAAGGCGGCAACGATCCCCGCCTCGACCTCGCCGGGAAGAGCGATGACACGGCCGAGCACATCGCTCGCGAGGGTGAGAGCGGCGCCCGTGACGGCCGCGAGGGGGAGTGAGACGCGCACGGATCCGCCGACCGCCCCGCGCACGGCGTGCGCCACGAGCAGCCCGATGAAGGCGAGGGGGCCGGCAGCCGAGGTCGCGGCGGCGCAGAGCAGGGTGATCGCGGCGCCGGCGCCGAGCATGATGAGCGCCGGAGAGACACCGAGTGAGCGGGCCAGGTCGCTTCCGAGCTGCAGCTGATCGAGGCCGCGTGAGACGAGAAGGGCCAGAACGACGCCCGCCACCGCGAACGGGAGGAGTTGCGCGGCCACGTCGGGATCGCGCCGCTCGAACGAGCCGACCGCCCAGAAACGGAACGACTCGAAGGTGTCATCGTCGACCAAGGTGATGATCCGGACGACGGCGCCGAGACAGGCGCTGAGCGCGACGCCCGCGAGAACGAGGCCGATCGCGTCGTCACGGCGGTCCCCACGGGCCGCCAGGTGGACGAGCAAGGACGCTCCCGCCGCACCGGCGAACGCGAACCAGACGTACCCGCTCGCCGTCGCGACGCCGAAGAACCCGATGGCGACGACCACCCCCAGAGCAGCCCCCGCGTTCACACCGAGCAGGCCCGGGTCGGCGAGGGGGTTTCGTGTGGCGGCCCGCATGAGCACTCCCGCGACGCCGAGGCAGGCCCCGGCGAAGATCGCGGTGAGTGTGCGGGGCAGGCGCAGCTCGTAGACGATGACGCCCACGGCATCCCGTCGATCCGTGAGAAGGGCGGACCACACCTCGGAGGGCGCGAGAGCACGCGACCCCACCGCGAAGCTCGCGAGGATCAGAAGACACAGGATGCCACCGACGGCGAGGGTGATCGAGAGAGCTCGAGCACGCGAGGAGCGTCGTCGGCGTCCCGGGAGAACCACGCCCGGGGCGACGGACGGGTGGACGTCGAGCATGCGGGTAAGGATAACCTAACCCCGTGACTCTCTTTCGTTTCTCGTCCCACCGTGCCCGTTTTCGTCCCCGACATCTGCTCGCCACCGGGGTCGTCGCGACCGCCCTGGCCCTGGCCGGGTGCGCCGGCCCCGCGACGGGGCCCTCGACCGTGGATGCCGAGGCGGGCTCCACCGGGCAGTGGATCGTCTCGCGAGACCTCGAACCCGGGATGGGCTCGCCCGAGGCGGATGGCGTCTTCCCCCGTGAGGTGACCCACTTCGCGGGAACGACGAAGATCGCGGCCGAACCCCAGCGCATCGCGGTCGTCTCCACGGGGCAGCTCGACGCGCTGCTCTCCCTCGGGCAGGTGCCCGTCGCCGCGACCCGCGCCGAGAACAGCGGCCTCGTGCCGCAATACCTCCGTGAGGCGCTTCCCGACAAGGCGGCGGCGCTCGATGCCATGGCCGATATCGGCGAACGCACCGAGCCCGACCTCGAGGCGATCGCACAGGCCGCCCCCGACCTCATCCTGATCAACTCGACCCGGGGCGCGCAGCTCTACGACGCCCTCTCCGCCATCGCACCGACCGTCGTGACCAAGGGCAACGGCGTCAATTGGAAGAGCGACTTCCTCCTCATCGCCGACGCCCTCGGGGACGAGGGGACCGCGCGCGGAGTGCTGGACGACCTGCAGGGCGAGAGCGCTGCCTTCGCCCAGACGCATCCCGCCGGCGAGCCCACGGTGTCGTTCCTGCAATCGACCGGTGACCGCACCCGCATCATGGGACTGCCGTCGTTCGCGGGAGGTATCGCCCAGGATCTCGACCTGGGGCGCCCGGCGTCGCAGCAGTTCGACGAGACGTCGCAGGAGATCAGCGCCGAGCAGATCGACCTGGCCGATGCGGACCGCGTCTACTACGGCGGAACCGGGCAGGGGCGGAGCTTCATCGAGAGTGCCCCGCTCTGGCCGACCCTCGGCGCGGTGGCGGACAAGCGAACGGTCACCGTCGACTTCGACCCGTGGTTCATGAACGCCGGGCCGATCGCCGCGCGTCTCGTCCAGGAGGAGATCATCCGGACCGTCGGGGACTGACGAACCCCGCAGACACGAAAGCGAGCGCCGGACCCCCTCGCCTGGGGTCCGGCGCTCGCCGTCAGGGTCGGTCGATCATCGACCGCTCGGAAGCGCGGATGAACGCGCGTCCGGGAATTACATGGTGGGGGGCATCAGCACCGAGTCGATGAGGTACACGGTGGCGTTGGCCGTCTGGACGCCACCGCAGATGACGTTGGTCGAGCCGTTGACGGTGATGGCGTCACCCGAGCCGGCGACGGTGACGTCCTGGCCCTCGACCGTGGCGTGCGTGCCATCGATCTCGCTGGGGGTGAGCTGGCCGGGGATCACGTGGTACGTGAGGATCTTGGTCAGCGTGGCGGAGTCGGTCTTGAGTCCGTCGATGGTCGCGGCCGGGATCTTGGCGAACGCGTCGTCGACCGGGGCGAAGACGGTGAACTCCGAGCCGTTCAGCGTGTCGACGAGGTTCACGTCGGGGTTGAGCTGGCCGCTGACGGCCGCGGTGAGCGTCTTCAGCAGCGGGTTGTTCGAGGCGGCGGTGGCCACCGGGTCAGCGGCCATACCGGCAACCGAGCCCGAGCCCGAGGGAACGGCGGCGGCGTAGTCGGCGCAACCGGGGCCGACCAGGTTCGCGGCGGGGTCCATGGCGCTGGACGACATCGACGGCGATGCCGACATCGAGGGCATCGAGCTCTCTTCGGTGGTCGAGCCACCCGAGGTGGTGCCGCCCGAACATGCGGTGAGAGCGAAGGCCGAACCCAGAACGAGGGCGAGACCAGCGACAACGGGCTTCTTGTTGGTGAGCATGACATTCCTCCGAAATCATCCGGATCGCGTCTGCGACCCGTCAGGGACACCCCGGTGCGAGGGGCGGTTCGCCGTGGAGCGGCTTACACAGGGTCTTCGGGACCCCCTCGCGATCGGATTGCGAAATGTTGCGAATTCGGCCGCGCGCGGGTGTTGTCAGGCATGAAAAGGCCTGATGAGAAGCTCGTAAATATTCTTGAGAATGTTTTTGAACCGCACCGCCGGATGCTGCTTCGCCTCGGGGTGGCCGGGTAACGGTTTGCCCATATCTGTTCCGCCACGCGCGTGCGCTCGCGTGGGCGCGCGCGAGAGGTAGGCAATGATGGATGCCATGGTGATCGACGGTTTCGACCTTCCCGACGATGGGGTGGAGAACGCCGACCACGTCGGGAGTCTCCTGCTGCGCGTGGCCGATGGCGATCGGGCGGCCTTCGCGGAGCTCTACGACTCACTGTCCGCTCGCGCCTTCGGCCTGATCCTGCGCGTGCTCGTCGACCGCTCGCAGAGCGAGGAAGTGCTTCAAGAAGTCTTCTTGGAGATCTGGCAATCCGCCGGGCGCTTCACTCCGAACAAGGGACAGGGAAGATCGTGGGTTCTCACGATCGCTCACCGTCGAGCGGTGGACCGCGTGCGGTCATCGCAGTCGAGTGTCGATCGAGACGTGCGCGCGGGCTTCCGGGATATGGACGTCGCTTACGACGCCGTCTCCGAGAAAGTCGAACTGAAGATGGAAGGGCGGCGCGTCGTCGATGCACTGGCGGCGCTCCCGGACGCTCAGAAGGAAGCACTCACGCTCGCTTATTTCGGCGGGTACAGCCAAAGTGAGATCGCGACCCTGGTCGGGGCGCCGCTCGGTACGGTCAAGACACGAATGCGTGACGGATTGTCGCGGTTGAGAATCGAGATGGGGGTGGACAAGTGAACGAGAGGGATTTCGCCGACCTCGCCGTCGGACACGCGCTCAATGCGCTCTCCGAGGCAGATGAACGCGCGTACCAGGAGGCTTTGGCGGGCAACCCGCATTGGGACCACCACGTCCGCGATGCAGCCGACGCCGTCGCCGCCATCAGCGCCTCCGTCGAACCCGTCGAGCCCCCGCCCTCCGTGCGGGCCTCGCTGTTCGCGCGTATCTCCGAACTGCCGCAGGAGTCGGTCGGCGTGGCGACCCTTCCTGCCTCATCATCCGCCGACGAAGACTACGCCGCCGCTGGTGTGACGCCGATCGAGCCGGAGCGCGAGACGGCGTCGACCGGTGTGTCCGCGGCATCCGGTTGGGGACCCCGCCGGTGGTTCACCCTCGCGGCTTCGTTCGCGGCCGTCCTCGTTCTGGGCTTCGGGGCCGTCACGGTCAGCCAACTGGTCTCACCGCCGGCCTCCGTCGTCGCTCTGAGGTCGATCGAGCAGGCCCCCGACGCCCAGTCGGCGTCGACCACCCTCCCCGACGGAACGGTGGCGACCGCGCACTGGTCGCCGTCGACCGGGCAGAGCGTGCTCGTCACCGACGGGATGCCGGCCCTCGCCGCCGACAAGACCTACGAGCTGTGGTTCGTTCGCGGCGACACCCCGATCGCGGCCGGGACTTTCGAGCCCGACGAAGCGGGGAAGGCTACGGCGGTCCTCCAGGGAGAGATGCACGCGGGAGACGTCATCGCGGTGACGATCGAGCCCGCCGGCGGATCGCCCGACGGGACGCCGAGCACCGCCCCCGTCGTGGTCGTCGCCACGGCTTGATTCTTCGTGTCTCCTCGGCCGCTCGCGGGGACAGGCGAGCGGCCCGGGGGAGCAGATCGACGCTCTAGCCTGGATGGATGAGCGATTCCCCCCGCGAGTTCCATAAGCCGGTTCGGCGTCCCGCCGAGCTGTTCGATCGTCTCTTCTCCGCGGAGGATCCGGCCGAGGTATCGCGGGTTGCGCACAGCACGGCGCAGGCCCTGCTGTCGCGAGTGCGGGCCGATCCGAGCGTCGACGTGGTCGAGCGTCTCATCGCCTTCACCGACGACCACGGCATCGACGACATCGCCGAACTGTGGTCGCGCTCGCCCGCCCGATCGCTGCCCGGGGCGCTCTGGCGGCTCTACCTGCTGCAGCTGATGATCCACGATGACGCGGCGACGGCAGCTCTGCTGTACGAACGCGGACGTGTGGAGATCACGACGGTGGATGCCGTGGTCGCCGGCGCTCCCGCCCCCGCGGGCCCCGAAGAACTCGTGCGGTTGATCGACACCATTCTGCGTGGGCTCTTCGAAGGGGACTTCGCCGTCGCCCTCGACCGTGCAGCGGCGTTCTGCCGTGTGCAGGCCGCGGGTTCGACACACCTGGCCGACGACTACGAGAACACCGAATCGGAGCGGGCCTCGGCCTTGACGACGCGGGCTCTGCGCCTCGCCACCTACGCGGAAGACCTCTCGGCATCCGCCGCTCTCTGGCGCCGTGACGCGCTGACCTGAGCGGGAAAGATAAGTGCCGGACCGCAGAACGCCTCTCGGCGCATGGCCGCTCATAGCGGCAGAAGATGGAGCCCGGGGTTACTGCGGCCCGGCTATAGGAGTGTAACAAGACCCGCCTGCGGACATTCCCTTCCGCGGCCCCGTTGACAAGGCTCGGGCGTGTCGGTCGTGCGGCGTAGGCTCGCCCCATGGCTTGGCGCTTCGCTCTCGTGATCGACCCCGTGGCATCCGACGTGCAGCGCAACGACTACTCCGACACCCTGCGGGAGATCGACCCCGACGGCCCCGCTCTCGGTGTGGGCGAGCTGAGCGCACAGCGCGGTGACGGGATCTTCGAGAGCCTCGGCGTCGTCGACGGGCACGTTCAGGAGGTCGAACCCCACCTCGCGCGTCTGGTGCACTCGGCCGCGCTCTGTGACCTCCCCGTGCCGAACCTCGCGCAATGGCGCGTCGCGATCCAGCGCGCCGCGCGCGCCGCGGGCGAGGGCGAGAACGTCATGAAACTGCTCCTCAGCCGCGGTGTCGAGCACGGGCCCGCCCCGACCGCCTGGGTGACGCTCGCCGACGCCCCCGACAACGACCGCGCACGCTCCGAGGGAGTCCGCGTCGCGACGCTCGACCGCGGCTACGCCCTCGACGTGCCCGCTCGCGCTCCCTGGCTCCTGCTCGGGGCGAAGACGCTGTCGTACGCGGTCAACATGGCCGCGATCCGCGAGGCGAAGCGACGCGGTGCCGACGACGCCGTGTTCGTCACGAGCGACGGTCATGTGCTCGAGGCGCCCACGGCATCCGTCGTCCTGCGCTTCGGGGATCGTTTCGTCACGCCGGAACCTCAGGCCGGCATCCTGCACGGGACGACGCAGCTCAGCCTGTTCGCCTTCCTCGAGGGCCGCGGCTTCGCCACGACGTACGAGACGGTGCCGGCCGAAGATCTGACGAGAGCGGATGCCGCGTGGCTCCTCTCGAGCGTCCGGCTCGCGGCCCCGATCCGTTCCGTCGACGGCATCGAGGTGGCGCTCGACCGCGCGTTCACCGACGAGCTCAACGCCTACCTGCTCAGCCCGCGCGACTGAGGGCTCGAGAGAACGACGAAGGCCCCGCCGGAGCGGGGCCTTCGCATGAGAGCTGGTTATCCGAACCGGCCGGAGACGTAGTCCTCGGTCGCCTGGACACTCGGTGCCGTGAAGATCGACGCGGTGTCGTTGTACTCGATGAGCTTGCCCGGCTTGCCGGTGCCCGCGATGTTGAAGAAGGCCGTCTTGTCGCTGACGCGCGAGGCCTGCTGCATGTTGTGCGTCACGATGACGATCGTGTACTCGCTCTTGAGTTCGCCGATGAGCTCCTCGATCGCGAAGGTCGAGATCGGGTCGAGCGCCGAGCAGGGCTCGTCCATCAGCAGCACGTCGGGTGAGACGGCGATCGCGCGCGCGATGCACAGACGCTGCTGCTGACCGCCCGAGAGGCCGCCGCCGGGCTTGTCGAGGCGGTCCTTGACCTCGTTCCACAGGTTCGCGCCCCGCAGCGACTTCTCGACGAGGGCGTCGGCGTCGCTCTTGGCCATGCGCTTGTCGTTGAGCTTGGCGCCGGCCAACACGTTCTCTCGGATCGACATGGTCGGGAACGGGTTCGGGCGCTGGAACACCATGCCCACGTGGCGGCGCACGAGCACGGGGTCGACGCCGGGGCCGTAGAGGTCGTCGCCGTCGATGAGAACGCGTCCCTCGACGCGCCCGCCGGGGATGACCTCGTGCATGCGGTTGAGGGTGCGCAGGAACGTGGACTTGCCACAGCCCGACGGCCCGATGAACGCGGTGACCGAGCGCGGCTCGATGTCGATCGAGACGCCCTCGACCGCGAGGAAGTCGCTGTAGTAGACGTTGAGGTCCTGGACCTCGATGCTCTTGGACACGAGTGTGTGCCTTTCTGGGCTCAGCGCGCCTTGGGCGCGAACACCGCCGCCACGATACGGGCGATCAGGTTGAAGATGACGACGAGGACGACGAGAAGGAAGGCCGCACCCCAGGCGTTCGCCTGCGACGCGTCGATGTCCTGCCCCGGGAAGCTGTACGCGGTGTACGCCATGACGGGCAGGGTCTGCATGGGGCCCTCGAACGGGTTGGCGTTGAAGTTGTCGGTGAAGCTCGCGGCGATGAAGATCGGTGCGGTTTCCCCGACCACGCGGGCGACGGCCAGGACAACACCGGTGATGATCCCCGATGCCGCGGTGCGCAGCACGACCTTGATGATCGTCGCCGAGCGGGGCACGCCGAGAGCGAGCGAGGCTTCGCGCAGGTCGGCGGGGACCAGACGCAGCATCTCCTCCGTGGAGCGGATGACGATCGGGATCATGAGCACGCACAGGGCGATGGATGCCGAGAACCCGCTGAACGCCTTCGGTCCGACGACCAGGCTGAACAGAGAGAACGCGAACAGACCCGCGACGATCGAGGGGATGCCGGTCATCACGTCGACGAGGAAGGTGATCGCGCGGCGCAGCGGGTTGTTCGGCTGCGCGTACTCGACGAGGTAGACCGCCGCGAGGACGCCGATCGGCACCGAGATGAGGGCTGCGATCCCCGTGATGATGAGCGTGCCCGTGATGGCCTGCCAGGCGCCGGCAGTGGCGACGACCTCGAGCGTGTCGGGGTTGAACGCGGTGCCGCCGACCTGCGTGACGAAGTTCCAGTTGACGACCGCCAGGCCCTTGGACACCACGGTCCACAGGGTCGAGACGAGCGGGGCGACCGCGAGCAGGAACGCGACGGTCACGAGTCCGCGCACGACCCGGTCCACGGCCTTGCGGCGGTTCTCGACGATCGAGGAGCCGACTCCGATGGCGATCAGGTAGAGCACTGCGGACAGGACGAGCCACGCCGCGAGGTTGAATCCCCCGAGCAGGAACTGGACTCCGGCCACGACGATCGCGACCCCGAGCAGGAGCGCGGGCTCGATGAAGCGGGGGAGCTGACCGCTGGTCAGCGCCAGGGGAGAGGAGGACGACGGGGCCGTGACGGTCATGAGCGCTTGCCCTTCTTGCGACCCTTCGCACCGGGACCGGTGGCCCCGATGATGTAGCGAGCGAGCATGTTCACCGCGAGCGAGACGACGAACAGCATGAGACCGGTGCCGATGAGCGCCGAGCGCTGCAGGTCGGTGGCGATCGGGAAGTTCAGTGCGATGTTGGCCGCGATGGTCTGCGAGTTGTAGCCGTCGGTGAGCAGCAGCACAGAGTAGATGAGGCTGGGCGAGACGATGAGCGCGATGGCCATGGTCTCGCCGAGCGCGCGGCCGAGGCCCAGGAGCGTGGCCGAGACCATACCGCTGCGTGCGTAGGGGAACACCGCGAGACGGATCATCTCCCAGCGTGTCGCGCCGAGGGCGAGGGCAGCCTCTTCGTGCAGGCGCGGGGTCTGCAGGAAGATCTCGCGGGTGATGGAGGTGACGATCGGGAGGATCATCACGGCGAGCACGACGCCACCGGTGAACATCGTCGAGCCGGTGGTGGACACGGGGCCCTGGAAGAGCGGGATCCAGCCGAGGTACTGGTTGAGGAACTCCCCGACCGGTACGAGCAGGGGGCGCATGACGATGATGCCCCACAGGCCGAAGACGATCGAGGGGACCGCGGCCAGCAGATCGACGATGTAGCCGAGGAAGCCGGCGATGCGGCGGGGCGCGTAGTGCGAGATGAACAGCGCGATCCCGATGGCGACCGGGGTGCCGATGACCATGGCGATGAGGGCGGCCCAGATGCTGCCGAAGAGCAGCGGACCGACGTACTCCCAGAAGTTCGTCCAGCTGCCGTTCTGGTACCCGGCGAGATCGCCCTCGGTCCAGTTGCCGGTGATGGCGGGGATTCCGCGGATGATCAGGAAGATCGCGACCCCGGCGAGGATGATCATGATCGACACGGCGGCCGTGGTCGACAGCCCCAGGAAGACGGAGTCTCCGACGCGGCGCTTGCCGACGATCGACGTCCGCGGCGGGGGAGGGGAAGACGGGGCGGTCTCTGTGTCTGCGACGGTGTCAGTCACGGGGGATCTCACGCTCGGCACGGGTCATGGGTTCTCCTCGGTCGGGTGTTCTCTGAGGATGTCGGCTCAGCGGAGCATTCGACGGGGTCGACCGCTCCGATCAG
Source organism: Microbacterium sp. SORGH_AS_0421 (assembly GCF_030818635.1). Classification (NCBI taxonomy): domain Bacteria; kingdom Bacillati; phylum Actinomycetota; class Actinomycetes; order Micrococcales; family Microbacteriaceae; genus Microbacterium; species Microbacterium sp. SORGH_AS_0421. The sequence continues at coordinate 73,060 of NZ_JAUTAO010000001.1, read as the reverse complement.
CCCGGCCCGACCCGCACGCGAGGTGCGGGCCGGGCCGAGTCCGAAGAGATGTTTACTTGATCGACGCGAGGGTCTCGGCAGCAGCCGAGAGCACCGAGTCGGGCAGCGGCGCGGAGCCGGCGTTCTTGGCAGCGACCTGCTGGCCGAGCGTGCTGGTGACGAAGCCGAGGTACGACTTGACGAGCTCGGACTGCTTCGCGTCCTTGAACGTGGTGCAGGCGATCGCGTACGACACGAGCGGGATCGGGTAGGTCTCAGCCGTGAGCTTCGAGTAGTCGAACTTCTTCGACAGGTCGCCCGCGACGCCGTTGCTGGCGTCGACCGCGGCAGCGGCGAAGGTCGCCGTGACGGCCTCGGGGCTGTAAGCGATGGCGGTGCCGTCCTGGATGATCGACGCGGCGTTCAGGCTGCCGATGGCGGAGTGGTCGGCGTAGCCGATGGTGCCGGTGCCGGCCTTGACGGCCTCGACGACGCCCGAGCCGCCCTTCTGCTTCGACACGTTGCCCTCGATCGGCCAGTCCTTGCCCGCGGGCTTGGTCCAGACCGACGACTGCGTCGCGGCGAGGTAGTTGGTGAAGTTCTGCGTCGTGCCCGAGCCGTCCGAACGGGCGACGGTGGTGATGGCGCCGGCGGCGAGGGCCGTTCCGTTGTCCTTCGTGATGGCCGGGTCCGACCAGTCGGTGATCTGCAGGGCGAAGATCTTCGCGATCGTCTCACCCGAGAGCTTCAGGCTGGTCACGCCGGGGATGTTGAAGATGATCGCGACACCGTCGAGGTAGACGGGGATGTTGACGCCGCCGTCGGTGCAGAGGGCCTTGGACTGGGCCGTCTGGTCGGCGTTCAGCGGCGAGTCGGAGCCGGCGAAGTCGTACGCGCCGCTCAGGAAGTTGGTGACGCCACCGCCGGAGCCCTGCGACTTGTCGTAGTTGATCGTGACGCCCTTGGCCTGAGCGTTGTAGGCGCTCGTCCATGCGGCCTGCGCGTTCGCCTGGGCGCTCGAGCCACCGGCCGTGATCGTGCCCGAGAGGTTCGGGTCGACGGTGAACGCGACGTCGGACGAGGTCGACGTGGGGGTCGAGCCCGCGGCGTCGCCGGAGCCCGAGGTGCCGGCGCAGCCGGCGAGTGTCAGAGAGGCCACGGCGGCCACGGTGCCCAGCTGGGCGAGTCGGGAGAGCTTCACGGTGTGAATCCTTCGCATGTCGGGAACAGGAACCCGGTGCAGGGTTCGTCGTGAACGGTAAACAGCGACGGAGAACAGACTGCGTTGCACGGGTGAACGGGAGGTGAACCGGGGCGGCCGTCCCGGGGTGTTTTCCTGGGGGTTGTACTGTTCACCTCCGTGACGACCTCCGCTTTCGAAGCTCAGGCCCCGCTGGACCGGACGGGGGCTGCGCCGCCCGCGCGCACTCTCATCGACATCCTGACCGACGTCGCCGCTCGGTATCCCGAAGCCTCCGCGATCGACGACGGGTCGGGTGCCCTCAGCTACCGCGAGCTGCTGGCGCGTGTGTGGCGGACGGCAGCGGCTCTGCATGACGCTGGAGTGCGACGGGGTGACCGGGTGGGCGTGCGCATGCCGTCCGGTTCCAAGGAGCTGTACGTGTCGATACTCGCGGTCATGGCGGCGGGCGCCGCCTACGTGCCGGTGGATGCCGACGATCCCGACGAGCGCGCCCGCCTGGTGTTCGGTGAGGCCGGGGTGCGCGGCATCGTCGCGGGGGAGGGCGAGTTCGTGGCGACCGAGGGCGACCTCGTTCGTCTGTACGACGGAGACGCTCCGCATCCGGGCACGAACGCCGTGCCGATCGTCGCCCCGCCCACGGCCGACGACGACGCGTGGATCATCTTCACCTCGGGTTCGACCGGCGTCCCCAAGGGCGTCGCGGTCTCGCACCGCTCGGCGGCTGCCTTCGTCGAAGCGGAGGGGCGCGTCTTCCTGCAGAGCGAACCGCTCGGACCGGGGGACCGTGTGCTGGCCGGGCTCTCGGTGGCCTTCGACGCCTCGTGTGAGGAGATGTGGCTCGCCTGGGGTCACGGTGCGTGTCTCGTGCCGGCTCCCCGTTCTCTCGTGCGGTCGGGCGAAGACCTCGCGCCCTGGCTGCTCCGCCAGGGGATCACGGTCGTGTCGACCGTGCCGACGCTCGCGGCGATGTGGCCGGCGGACTCGATCGAGAACGTGCGCCTGCTGATCTTCGGCGGAGAGGCGTGCCCGCCCGAGCTCGCCGCGCGCCTGGTGGCCGAGGGACGCGAGGTCTGGAACACGTACGGACCGACCGAGGCGACGGTCGTGGCGTGCGCGGCTCCGCTCGACGGCTCGCTGCCCGTGCGCATCGGTCTGCCCCTCGACGGCTGGTCTCTCGCGGTGGTGGATGCCGAGGGACTCCCCGTGGCGGAGGGAGAGGTGGGCGAACTGATCATCGGCGGCGTCGGTCTCGCCCGCTATCTCGACCCGGCGAAGGACGCCGAGAAGTACGCGTCCATGCCGACTCTCGGGTGGGAGCGGGCCTATCGCTCGGGCGATCTCGTGCGCTTCGAGCCCGAGGGTCTGGTGTTCCAGGGGCGCGCGGACGACCAGGTGAAGGTCGGCGGCAGGCGGATCGAGCTCGGTGAGGTGGAGTCGGCCCTGCAGGACCTTCGCGGTGTCAGCGCCGCCACGGTCGCCGTCCGCACCACCGAGGCGGGCGTCCCGGTGCTGGTCGGCTACCTCGTGATGGAGGAGGGCGTCGAACTCGACCGCGCCGCCGCTCGCGCCGCTCTCGCAGAGCGCCTCCCCGCCGCGACCATCCCGCTTCTGGGCGTGGTCGACGCTCTTCCCGTGCGCACCTCGGGCAAGGTGGACCGGGCGGCTCTGCCGTGGCCGCTCCCCGGTGTCGAGGCTCCCGCCCCCACCGACTTCTCCCTCGATGAAACCTGGCTGGCCGAGCAGTGGCAGGCCGTCCTGGGCCTGCCGGTCACCGAGCGCAAGGCGGACTTCTTCGATCTGGGCGGCGGGTCGCTCGCGGCGGCCCAGCTCGTCTCGCGCATCCGTGCACGCGTGCCCGAGTTCTCGGTCGCCGACATCTACGACGTGCCGAGACTGGGGGCGATGGCCAAGGCGCTCGGACCGCAGCTCGCCGACGAGACCCCCGCCGAGTTCCACCGCGCCGAACCGACGCCGCGCACGACCCAGTGGGCGCAGACGCTGCTCGGTGTGCCGCTCTTCGTCCTCTCGGGGGTGCGGTGGCTGCTCTACCTGCTGACCGCCTCGGCGATCCTGCGGCTCGTCCCCGGCTTCGACGTCCTGCCGACGGTGCCGTGGCCGGCTCTCGTGGTCGGCCTCGTCGTCTTCGCGACGCCGTTCGGGCGCATGGCGATCGCGGTGGCGTCCGCTCGCCTCCTGCTCGCGGGCCTGCGCCCGGGCGACTATCCGCGCGGAGGGTGGGTGCACATCCGCCTGTGGCTCGCCGAGCAGATCGCCGACCAGGTGGATGCCGTGGGTCTCGCGGGCGCCCCCTGGGTGTCGTACTACGCCCGCGCTCTCGGCGCGCGAATCGGTCGCAACGTCGACCTGCACGCGCTGCCGCCGGTCACGGGAATGCTCGTCGTCGGCGACGGAGCCTCGATCGAACCCGAAGTGGATCTGACCGGGTACTGGATCGACGGCGACCTCGTGCGCATCGGAGAGGTGCGCATCGGGGCGGAAGCCACCGTGGGCGCTCGTTCGACCCTCGCTCCCGGAACGCGCATCGGTCGCCGCGCCGAGATCGCGCCGGGATCCGCGGTCTTCGGCCGCGTCAAGGCCGACCAGTCGTGGGCCGGGTCTCCGGCTGTGCGCGTGGGCGGCACGGCGAAGGGCTGGCCGACCGAGCGCCCGGCGTCGCCCACCCGCTGGCTCTGGGCGTACGCCGCGTCGGCGGTCGTCCTGGCGCTGCTACCGCTCGCGTCGTTCACCGTCGGCGGGCTCGTCGTCGCGCAGGGGATGCGCGGCGCGAGCGATCTCGCGCAGGCAGCCGCGGGGGCCTTCGCCTGGCTCGCTCCCGGCGTCGCGGTCACGGGCCTGGTGTTCGCGGCATCCGTGTGGTCCTTCTCGTGCGCGTCATGTCGATCGCGCTCCTCGAGGGGACGTACCCCGTGCGCAGTCGCGTCGCCTGGCAGGCGTGGACGATCGAAAGACTCCTGGATGCCGCCCGCACGGTGCTCTTCCCGTTGTACTCGTCGCTGTTCACCCCCGTATGGCTGCGCCTGCTCGGTGCGCGCGTGGGCCGCGACGTCGAGGCGTCGACGGTGCTGCTCATCCCGTCGATGACGCGGATCGAGGACGGGGCGTTCCTCGCCGACGACACCATGGTGGCCTCCTACGAGCTGCGAGCCGGCTGGCTGCGGATCGGGCCGGTGCGCATCGGCAAGCGCGCGTTCCTCGGTAACTCCGGCATGGCCGCTCCCGGACACCGCGTTCCGCGCGATGGGCTGGTCGCCGTGCTGTCGGCCGCGCCGCTCAAGGCCAAGGCGGGCTCGTCGTGGCTCGGCTCACCCGCGGTGCGCCTGCGCCGGAGGTCGGCGGAGGGCGACGAGTCGCGCACCTACCGGCCGACGTCGGCGCTGCGTCTCGCGCGAACCCTCTGGGAGCTGTGCCGCTTCGTGCCGGTGGTCGTGACGTGTGCGCTCGGTCTCGGCGTGATCTTCGCACTCGCTGCACTGTGGCAAGGTCTGGGCCCGGTGTGGACGCTGTTGCTCTCGGGCATCGTGCTGCTCGCGGCGGGCGCCGTGGCGGCCGGCGTGTCGACGGCGGCGAAGTGGGCGATCGTCGGCGTCATCCGGGCGGGGGAGCAGCCGCTGTGGTCGAGCTTCGTGTGGCGCACGGAGGTGTCGGACACCTTCACCGAGATGGTCGCCGCCCCATGGTTCGCGCGCGCGGCGGCGGGCACGCCGGCGCTCGCCGTGTGGCTGCGCACTCTCGGCGCGAAGATCGGGCGCGGGGTGTGGTGCGACAGCTACTGGCTGCCCGAGCCCGACCTGGTCACTCTGGGGGATGCGTCAACCGTCAACCGCGGATGCGTCGTTCAGACGCATCTGTTCCATGATCGAATCATGAGTATGGATACCGTCGAGCTGGAGCCGGGGTCGACCCTCGGCCCGCACAGCGTCGTCCTTCCCGCCTCGACGCTCGGCGCGCATGCGACCGTGGGCCCCGCGTCGCTCGTGATGCGCGGGGAGACGGTACCGGTCGGCTCGCGGTGGAGCGGCAATCCCATCGGTCCGTGGCGTGCGGTGAAGGTGCGCGCCTACCAGTCGACGACGTGAGCGTGGTCGACCGGTACGCCCCGCAGAGCGGCGACCTGTCGTACGACGTCGAGTCGTACGACCTCGTGATCGGTTACCGCGTGCGCACCAATCGCCTCGAAGGCGTCGCGACGATCGTCGCGGTCGCCCGCGAGGCGGTCTCGTCTTTCGCCCTCGACCTCGTCGGCCTCCGCACCTCGCGCGTGCGCGTCGACGGTGCGAGCGCCCGGTTCTCGGCCGGTCCCCGCGTCCTCCGCGTCACCCTGCCACGCGCGCTCGCCGCGGGTGATCGTTTCGAGGTCGAGGTGACCTACGCGGGGGCCCCGGCTCCTCGCCGTTCCCGGTGGGGAACCCTCGGGTGGGAGGAACTGACCGACGGTGCCCTCGTCGCCGGCCAGCCGACCGGCGCGCCGACCTGGTTCCCCTGCAACGACCGCCCGGACAATCGGGCGCGTATGCGGCTCGAGATCACGGTCGACGAGGGATACGTGGCGGCGGCCACGGGGGTCGCCGGTCCGAGCGTGCGGCGAGGTGGTCGGGTGACGACCACTTTCGTCTCCGACGTCCCCACGGCCACGTATCTCGCGGCCGTGCACGTGGGGCGCTATCGCACGCGCCAGCTCGAGGGCACCGGTGATTCGCTCGTGCCCGCGGTCACGGTCACGGCCCCTCCGGGACTCAGCGCGGCCGTCGATCGGGCGTTCGCGACGGTGCCCGGCATGCTGCGGGCCTTCGATCGGTTCTTCGGGCCCTACCCCCAGCAGGTGTGCACGCTCGTGGTGACCGCCGACGAGCTGGAGATCCCGCTCGAGGCCCAGGGGTTGGCGGTCTTCGGCATGAACCATCTGGTTCCCGCGGCGCAGCGCCTCGTGGCGCACGAGCTGGCGCACCAGTGGTTCGGCAACAGCGTCGGCATCGCCCGGTGGAGCGACATCTGGCTCAACGAGGGCTTCGCCTGCTATGCCGAGTGGTTGTGGTCGGAGACTTCGGGTGGCGCGTCCGTCGAGTCGTGCGTCGCAGACTTCTACGCCCGTCTCGCCGCCAAACCCCGCGATCTTCTTCTCGTCGATCCGGGCCCCGACGACATGTTCGACGACCGCGTCTACAAGCGCGGCGCCCTGACCCTGCACGCTCTTCGGCGCACGCTCGGCGACGACGCGTTCTTCGAGCTTCTGCGATCGTGGACGGCGGAGCATCGGCACGCTCTCGTGACCACCGACGATTTCCGCGCCGCGGTCGAACACGCCGGGGGAGCGGATGCCGCGGCGGTGCTGTCACGGTGGATCGACGACGAGGCTCTGCCGGCGCGACCCTGACGGTCGAACCGCAGCGCCATCGCGACTCGCGGGACCGGACCGATGACCTCGGCCGGCGGAGCCACCGGGCAGAGCATCGGGCGGTTTCGGCGCACCCACCCACGGCGCCTCACACCGAGACGTCGTCCGCGCGCGCCTCCACGGCCACCGCGAGCACGACGCCGTCGGGACCGTCGAGGTCCCATCCGCGCCAACGCCGTTCGCGCGCACCCGCCTCGCCGTCGTCCCCCGCCTCAGCCCTGTCGGACGAGGGCGACCGCACCCGAGCCGACCACCGCGCACCGTTCAGGGTCACCTCCACGCACCGCGGATCCACGCCGAGTGCCCGGCCGTCCGCCTTGAGGACGGCCTCCACCCGCGCCCACGCCCGGGCCTGCTCGCCCCCAGTCGCACGGTGCTCCGCCTCCGCCCGCGTAGCGCTCGTCTCGAGGCCAGCCGGCCGGTCGGACACCACGAGGGGAAGAACCCGCTCCAAGCCGGCCGCGTTCCCGGGCACCGCATCCACACCGACGCTCTCGTGCCCCGATGCCGTGGCCACGACGGCCCAACCACCGGCGTACGACACCGAGGCCGCGGCATCCGCCCCCTCCACGCGCACGCGGCCGTGGTCCGCACCGCACGCGGGGCAGCGCGACGTGAACCGCGCCCCCGGCAGCAGCTCGGCGAGCAGTGCACGCGAGACGTCCCGGCGCTTCGAGCCCGCGGGAACCTCGCGCCACGCGACACGGATGCCGGCGGGAAGCGTCACACCTTCGGCTCGTGCGTCTCGATGGCCACGATGCCGGCACCGGGATGCTCGACCGGAATGTGCACGACCGAGAACGCGGCGGGCTCGAGCGCCGAAGCACTGCCCAGGTAGGAACCGCCCATGGTCCCGGTCGCGAGCGCGAGCTCGTGCAGGATGTCGGGGAGCACCGGCCGATGGCTCGACACGACCACCGGTTTGCGGGCGCGCACCCGCTCGCCGATGAGGGTGCGCGAGTCGGCGCGTCCCTCTTCCCACGCGTCCTGACTGACCGCGTCGGTCAGGTGGATGCGCTGGCCCAGGGCCTGGGCGAGGGGTGTCGCCGTACGAATGCATCGCTCCGCAGGGCTGGAGTACACCCGCCGCACGCCGAACGCGAGCAGGGGTCCGACGATCGCCTCGGCTTGGCGGCGACCGCGCGGGGTCAGCGGCCGCACGCTGTCGGAGCCGTCCCATTCCTCACGCGCGCGTGCTCTCGCGTGGCGCAGCACCACGATCGGGAAGGTCGGCAGGGCCCCCTCGTCGACGATCCGCGCGAACTCGTCGAGGATTTCGATGTCGACGGGATAGGAGAGGTTCTTGCGCGCCTTCTTCAGGCTCACCCACTCGATCGCCGCGACCTCTTTGTTGGGGACGAACGTCGAGCTGCGCACGGCGGCGTCCGTCGCCTCCGCCGCCCAGTAGTGCACGATCTTGGTGCGTGAGCTCGGCATCCGGTATCTCGAGACGCCCACGGGCACCCCGAGCGAGACCCGGATGCCGGTCTCCTCGCGGATCTCGCGCACGGCGGTCTCGGCGAGCGTTTCGCCGGGGTCGACCTTTCCCTTGGGGAGGGTGAGGTCCCGGTACTTCGTCCGGTGGATGAGCAGAACGCGGAGCTTGCCCTCCACGAAGCGCCACACGACGCCGCCGGCCGCGTAGACGGCCGTCTCGGGTTCGGCCTTCGTCACCGCGCCGTCCGGGCCCGGCGCTTGCGCTGCACGAGCGCCATGGTGTGCTCCTGCAGATCGATGAGAGGCGCACCGGACTCGTCGACGCTGTGCCGCGTCCACTCTCCCTCTGAGCCGAGGTGCCACGAGCTCGTGCCGTCGTCCATCGCGAGGGTGAACAGCGTCGTGAGCTCTTGCACCTGAGCCGGGTCGACCACGCGCACGAGCGCCTCGACGCGGCGGTCGAGGTTGCGGTGCATCATGTCGGCGCTTCCGATGAAGACCTGCGGGTCGCCGTCGTTCTCGAAGGTGAAAATGCGCGAATGCTCGAGGTAGCGACCGAGGATCGATCGCACCGTGATGTTCTCGCTCATTCCGGGGACGCCCGGCTTGATCGAACAGATTCCGCGCACCCATACCTCGACGGGAACACCGGCCTGGCTCGCGCGGTACAGCGCGTCGATGATCTCCTCGTCGACCATCGAGTTGACCTTGATCCGCACGCCGGAGGGCTTGCCCTCGAGCGCGTTGCGACGCTCCTTGTCGATGTGACGCAGCAGCCCCTTGCGCAGGTGCAGGGGAGCCACGAGAAGACGCTTGAACTTCTTCTCGATCGCGTAGCCGCTGAGCTCGTTGAACAGGCGCGTGAGGTCGCGGCCCACCTGGTCGTCGACGGTGAACAGCCCGAAGTCCTCGTAGATGCGGCTCGTCTTGGGGTTGTAGTTGCCCGTGCCGACATGGCTGTAGTGGCGCAGGCGACCCTCTTCCTCGCGGATAACGAGCGCGAGCTTGCAGTGGGTCTTGAGCCCCACCAGACCGTAAACGACGTGGACGCCGGCCTTCTCGAGCTTGCGGGCCCAGACGATGTTGTTGGCCTCGTCGAAGCGCGCCTTGACCTCGACGAGCGCGAGGACCTGTTTGCCGGCCTCGGCGGCGTCGATGAGCGCCTGCACGATGGGGCTGTCGCCCGACGTGCGGTACAGCGTCTGCTTGATGGCGAGCACGTGCGGGTCGCGGGCGGCCTGCTCGAGGAAGGCCTGCACGCTCGTCGCGAACGACTCGTACGGGTGGTGCACGAGCACGTCGCCCTTGCGGATCGCACCGAACAGGTCGGCGCGTCCGTTCTGCTCGGGCGGCTGGAAGGCCAGCGCCGTCTTGGGCACGTGCGGCGGGTAACGCAGGTCGGGGCGGTCGATGCGCGACAGGTCGAACAGACCGCGCAGGTCGAGGGAGCCCGGCAGCCGGTAGACCTCCTGCTCGGTGATGTCGAGTTCGCTCAGCAGCAGCGAACGCGTGACGTCGTCCATGTCCTCGGTGATCTCGAGGCGGATGGGGGGACCGAAACGACGACGCAGGAGCTCGGCCTCGAGCGCCTGGATGAGGTTCTCGGTCTCGTCCTCCTCGATCGTCATGTCCTCGTTGCGCGTCAGACGGAACGCGTGGTGGTCGAGGACCTCCATCCCCGGGAACAGATCGCCCAGGTGGTTCGAGATGAGTTCCTCGAGCGGCAGGTAGCGCACGCCGGGTCCGTCCCCGCCGATCTCGACGAAGCGCGGGAGCATCGGTGGCACTTTGAGACGCGCGAACTCCTGGCGGCCGGTGCGAGCGTTGCGGATGCGGATCGCGAGGTTGAGCGAGAGCCCCGAGATGTAGGGGAACGGGTGCGCCGGGTCGACGGCGAGCGGCATGAGCACCGGGAAGACGTTCCGCTGGAAGTACTCGGTCAGGCGCGCGGCGGTGTCCTCGTCGAGCGACCCCCACGACACGACCTCGATGCCGGCTTCGGCGAGGGCGGGACGCACCTTCTCGGTCCACGCGGCGGCGTGACGCAGTTGCAGGCGGTGGGCCTCGGCCGAGATGTCGGCGAGCACGTCGAGCGGGGCGCGGCCCACGTTGGTGGGAACGGCGAGCCCCGTGACGATGCGGCGCTTGAGGCCCGCCACCCGCACCATGAAGAACTCGTCGAGGTTGCTGGCGAAGATGGCGAGGAAGTTCGCCCGCTCCAGGACCGGGACCGTGGGGTCCTCGGCGAGCTCGAGCACACGCTGATTGAACGACAGCCAGCTGATCTCACGGTCGAGGTAGCGGTGGTCGGGCAACTGGTCGTCTTCGGCCTCTACGGCCTCGTCGAAGTCGTCGTCGTCGCCGAGGCCGGCATCGAGCGAGTCGTGTTCCATCATTCCCACATCATTGCAGGGGTCGGTGACACGGGGGTGAACACGCGGTGCGTGCGACCTTATGCGGAGGGGGATGCCGCGGCGGGGGCGTCGTCTTCGTAGACGTTGAACCGGTAGCCGACGTTGCGCACGGTGCCGATGAGCTGCTCGAGATCGCCGAGCTTGGCGCGGAGGCGTCGAACGTGCACGTCGACCGTGCGCGTGCCGCCGAAGTAGTCGTAGCCCCAGACCTCGCTGAGCAACTGCTCGCGGGTGAACACGCGCGACGGGTGCGTGGCGAAGAAGTGCAGGAGCTGGAACTCCTTGTAGGTGAGGTCGAGGGGCTTACCGTGCACCTTGGCCGAGTACGACGACTCGTCGATCGTGATGCCGGAGGTCTGGATACGCGTCGACACCTGGTCAGCGGCCCGTCGCCCCATGGCGAGGCGGATGCGCGCGTCGATCTCGGCGGGACCGGCACCGACGAGGACGACGTCGTCGATGCCCCAGTCCGTGGAGACGGCGGTGAGACCGCCCTCGGTCACGATGAGCACCAGGGGCGCCTCGACGCCGGTGGTCGTGAGGATCTTGCTGAGCGACTTGGCCCCGACCAGGTCGAAGCGGGCGTCGACGAAGATGACGTCGGCACTGGGGGCGTTCACCAGCTGCGCGGCCTCGGCGGGTATTTGCCGCACCCGGTGGCTCAGCAGTTCGAGCGCAGGCAGAGCAGCCCCGCCGCCCGGGGCGGAGCTGAGTACAAGAAGCTGAGCCAAGAGGACCTCCCGTGCGGCGTGCCGCGCACCCGATCATCTTAGGGCGACGCGCGGAGCCGCTCGACACCGGCGCTGCGCGTGCGCGCCGAGGGGGTCGTGAGTGATGATGGGGTCATGTCCACGCCTGACCTCGCGCCGCGTCGCACATTCGGCGGCATCGTCGCCGTGTGGGTGCTGGCCGCGGTGGCCGGAGTGCTCATCGGCCTGTTCGCTCCGGAGCACTGGCGCGCCCAGTGGATCACCGTCGCTCTGGGGGGCTGCATCATCGTGGCGTTCGCCGTGCAGCTCTGGTACGGCCGCTCGCAGGCCTTCATCCAGCGCATGGCGTTGAGCAGCCTCGGGGCGATGGTGGTGCTGGGCATCATCACGGCCGGGTTCGGACTCGCGGCGCTGGTGTCGGGCTAGGATTGGGCTATGGACCTTTTCGCGCTCGAAGCGTTCTTCGTGGGACTTCTCGGCCTCGCCTCGCTGGCGATCGCCTTCGTGTCCGGAACGGTCATCTGGAACCTCTACCGCGGCCAGCGCTGAGCGCGTCGTGATCGAGATCCCGACCGATCTTCCGGCCGACCTCGTCCCGCTCTCGTGGCTGGTGGGCGTCTGGGAGGGCACCGGCGTCATCGACTACGAGGTCGATGGCCGATCCTTCTCGGGCGAGTTCGCCCACCGCGTCAGCTTCAGCCATGACGGCGGGGGATTCCTCAACTACTCCGCCGATGCGTGGCTGATCGAGGGCGACGGGCGGCGCCCCCTCGTCTCCGAGATCGGCTACTGGCGTCTCGCACGACCCGTCGGCGACGCCGACGCCGGCCCCGGGCTCCTCCCCGCGACGGCCGAGCCCGTCACCCGCACGGCCGACGACGTCGAAGCCCTGCGCAACGCCCAGGGCGGCTTCGACATCGAGGTGAGCCTGGCGCACGCCGATGGCATCCTGGAGCTCTATGTCGGGCAGGTGAAGGGGCCGCGCATCGATCTCGCGACCGATGCCGTCGTCCGTACCGCCGGTGCGAAGACCTACACGGCGGCTACCCGCCTGTACGGGCTCGTCGACAACCACCTTCTCTGGGCGTGGGACATCGCGGCCCTCGGTCGCGAGCTGGGCTCGCACGCCTCGGCTCGACTGGCCCGGGCAGAGTGACCATGTCATCCCTCTCCGCCGTCCCCGGTGCGGTGATCGACGATCGCGGGCTGCGCCACGTCGGCTCTCCCGTGGCGGAGCAGCGCCGCTTGGCATCCGGATCCGCTCTCGCGCCCCTCGGCGACCGCCGCGTCATCACGGTCTCGGGTGAGGACCGCCTCAGCTGGCTCGACTCGCTGTCGTCGCAGGCCCTCACGCACCTCGCGCCCGGCGTCTCGACCGAGTTCCTCATCCTCGACCCCCAGGGACGCGTCGAGCACGCCGCCTCGGTGGTCGACGACGGTGAGACCGCGTGGCTTCTCGTCGACGCGTCGGATGCCGCGGCCCTCGCCGCGTGGCTGACGCGTATGCGCTTCCGCCTGCGCGTGGTGGTCGCCGACCGCTCCGACGACCTTTTCGTGCTCGGCGGAACGCGCGAGGCAGTGGGGGTCCTCTCGTCCGTCGCGCCGGTGTGGGTCGACCCGTGGCCGGACGTCTCGCCGGGTGGGTGGGCCTACGCCCGCGTCGACCCGCACCCGGGTGCCGACCGCGACTGGGCCGAGGCGATCGTGGATGCCGCGGAGTTCGAGCGAGTGATCGCGTCGGCCGTGAGCGGAGAGACGGCCTTGGCCGGTCTCGACGCGGTCGAAGCCCTGCGTATCGCGGCGTGGCGTCCTCGCGTGGCCGTCGACGCCGATGAGCGACTGCTCCCGCACGAGATGGACTGGCTCCGCACGGCGGTGCACCTGTCGAAGGGCTGCTACCGCGGCCAGGAGACGGTGGCGAAGGTCCACAACCTCGGTCACCCTCCGCGCCGCGTCGTGGCCCTCCAGCTCGACGGCAGCGACAACGTCCTCCCCGTCCGCGGAGACGCCGTACGCGCGGGCGATACCGTGATCGGCGCCATCACCTCGGTGGCCGTCCACCACGAAGAGGGGCCGATCGCCCTCGCCCTCGTCAAGCGCACCGCTCCCGAGGGTGAGCCGCTCATCGTCGACACCGCCGACGGACCGCTGGCCGCGGCGGCCGAGACCGTCGTTCCCGCCGACGCGGGCGCCACAGCCGCCGTTCCCCGTCTGCCGCGCCTCGGGCGCCGCCGCGCCGCGGAATGACCCCCGACGACTCCTCGACGACCGTCGGGGTCGTCGTCGCCGGTCCGCGCTGGCGCTCCACCGTCGGGCGCCGGGTCAACCGCGTGCGCGAGTCGCTGCCGGCGATCGCGCAGATCGTCGTCGCCGCGACCGCGGCGTACGCTTTCGCGCACTTCGTGCTGGGGCACTCGGTCCCTCTGCTCGCGGCGACGGTCACGGTGTCGAGCCTCGGGCTGGTGCGCGACGCGCGCCCGTGGCGGGTCGCCGAGACGGTCATGGGCATGCTCGTCGGTATCCTCATCGCCGAGGTCGTCCTGCTCGTCGCCGGGGCCGGATGGTGGCAGATCGCGCTCGCGATGACGGTGACCCTCGTCGTGGCCCGGTTCCTGTCGCCCCAGCCGGGCTTCGCGCTCGCGGCGGTCGTCCAGTCGCTCATCGCCCTGGTGCTGGTGTCGGGTGTGCCGTTCCTGCGCCTCGTGGACGGGGCGATCGGCGGCGTCGCCGCGCTCATCGTGACCGCGCTGATCCCGCGCACCCTCCGCCGCACCGAGCTGCGCGACGCCGACGAGCTGTTCGACGCGCTGGATGCCGCCATGGACACCATCGTGCGGGCGCTGCGCAGGGGCGATCGCGCACGCGCCGAGCGCGGTCTGGAGCGCGCGCGTTCGCTGCAGACCTACGTCGACGCGTGGAGCGGGTCGCTCGAGTCGGGCCGCGAGGTCGCGCGCATCTCGCCGTTCCTGCGCCGCCAGCGCACCGAGCTCGATCGCCACGAACGCGTCCGCGGCGCCCTCGACCTCACCACGCGCAACCTTCGCGTGGTCGCCCGGCGCGCCGCCTACCTGTGCGCGGACGGCGAGAGCCGACCCGTCCCCGCCGATCTGCTGGCCGAGCTTGCCCGGGGCGCGGGCCTCGTCCGCGACAGCCTCGACGACATCTCGCTCGAGCCCGTCGCCCGAGAAGCCGTCGGAGCAGTCGCGCGACGACTCGATCCCGCGGTTCTGCTGCCCGAGGGGCGCGTGGGCGAGCTCAATCTCGTCGCGGCCCTGCGTCCGCTGGCGGTCGACCTGCTCGTCGCGGCCGGGATGCCCTCCGCCGACGCCCGGGCGCTCCTTCCGCGCGTCTGACGCTCAGCTCGGAGCGACTGCCTCCCACGCCACGCCCACTTCGCCGAGCCGCCACCTCTCGCGGCGCAGCAGGGGCCACCCCGCGTCGGCCAGGGCGAGCATCGCCGTGCGCCACCGGTGGACCGGCCCGAACGGGGCGACCGCCGCGGCTCGGGCCCATTCGCGATCGAGCGAGGTCACGAACTCATGCACGCGTTCCCCCTCGACGTTGCGGTGGATCAGGGCCTTCGGCAGGCGCTCGGCGGCGATCGCGGGGGAGTCGAGCTCGGCGAGACGCAGCGAGATGGTGAGACTGCGGGCCACGGCATCCGCTCCCACCTCCGCCCAGGTCGCGACGCGGCCGATCTCGTCGCAGGTTCCCTCGACCAGGAGGCCGTCGGGCTGCAGCCGCGCGCACATGCGACCCCAGGCGTCCGCGACGTCGCCCTCGTCGTATTGGCGGAGCACGTTCATGGCTCGGATGATCGCGGGGCGACGAGATGTCGGCAGGGGGACTTCGAAGCCCCCGCGTGCGAAAGACACGCCCTCGACCCCGGCGGACTGTTCGCGGGCCCGAGCGACGCGGTCGGGGTCGATCTCGAGGCCGAGGACCTCGGCGTCCGGTCTCTGGCTGCGAAGCCGGGCGAGGAGCTCGAGGGGAGTCACCGCACTCGCTCCGAAGCCGAGGTCGACCACGAGCGGGTCGTCGGCACGACGAAGGACCGGGTGCCGAGCGATCCAGCGGTCGATACGACGAAGGCGATTGACCCCGGTCGTGCCGCGGGTGGGACGGCCGACGGGGGAGGGGGTCACTCGAACATCTTGTCAGGCCGTCCAGCCCCGGCCCGCGGCCCTCACCTCGATAGCATGGAGTCATGCCTCACACGCTGATCCTCCTCCGCCACGGGCAGAGCGAGTGGAACAAGACCAACCAGTTCACCGGCTGGGTCGACGTGCGACTCACCGACCAGGGCAAGGCCGAGGCGAAGCGCGGCGGCGAGCTGCTCGCCGAGTCCGGTGTCCTTCCCGACGTGCTGCACACCTCGGTGCTCAGCCGCGCGATCCAGACGGCCAACATCGCCCTCGATGCCGCCGATCGCCTCTGGATCCCGGTCAAGCGGTCGTGGCGCCTCAATGAGCGTCATTACGGCGCTCTGCAGGGCAAGGACAAGGCGCAGACCCTCGAGGAGTTCGGTAACGAGCAGTTCATGCTCTGGCGTCGTTCGTTCGACGTTCCGCCGCCGGCCCTGCCCGCCGACGACCAGTACAGCCAGGTCGGCGACCCCCGTTACGACGGGATCGACGGCGAGGTGCCCGACACCGAGTCCCTGAAGATCGTCATCGACCGCATGCTGCCCTACTGGCACAGCGACATCGTCCCCGACCTGCAGGCAGGCAAGACCGTGCTCGTCACGGCGCACGGCAACTCGCTGCGCGGTCTCGTGAAGCATCTCGAGGGCATCAGCGACGCCGACATCGCCGAGCTGAACATCCCGACCGGCATCCCGCTGGTCTACCGCCTCGACGACGACCTCAAGCCCCTCGGCCCGGGCGAGTACCTCGACCCCGAGGCCGCGGCCGCCGGCGCCGCCGCCGTCGCCGCCCAGGGCAACAAGCACTGACGTCGAACAGAAAGAGGGGGTGGATGCCGGTCGGCATCCACCCCCTCTTCTCGCGTTCCGCGGTCAGATGACCGGGCTCGGTTCGTGGGTCGATTCGTCGTCGGCGCCGGCCCAGTCACCGGTCGCGAGGTAGATGACCTTCTTGGCGACGGACACCGCGTGGTCGGCGAAGCGCTCGTGGTAACGGCTGGCCAGGGTCGCGTCGACCGTCGCCGTCGCCTCACCCTTCCAGGAGTCGCCGAGCACCTTCTCGAAGACGCTGACGTGCAGTTCGTCGATGTCGTCGTCGGCGTCGCGGATGGCTTCGGCGAGCCGAAGGTCCTGCGTGCGCAGCAGCTCGGCGAGCTTGCGCGATACCTCGACGTCGAGCTCGCCCATGCGGGTGAAGGTGCTCTTCAATCCCTTGGGGATCGCGCGCTCGGGGAAGCGCGAGCGCGCGAGCTGTGCGATGTGCTCGGCCATGTCGCCCATGCGCTCGAGTGAGGCGCTCACCCGGAGCGCGGTGACGACGATACGCAGGTCGCGCGCCACGGGCTGTTGGCGGGCGAGGATCTCGATCGCGAGCTCGTCGAGTTCGAAGGCCTTCTCGTCGATGATGGCATCGGCTTCGATGACCTCTTCGGCGAGGGAGACGTCGCTGGTGCCGAACGCGCGGGTGGCGCGGTCGATCGCAACGGTCACGAGGTCGGCGATCTCGACCAGTCGGCTCTGAACGTCCTCGAGGGACTGGTGGAATACTTCGCGCATGGGCGGGTACCTTCCTCGTCGGCGGCACGGCACATAGGTGTCCCGCAACCCTGGGGGATTCTTCCCAGCGAAGGTTAACGAGTGGTGCTGTGACAGTGAATAGTAGCCTCTGCTGCGGCTCTCACGGGGGTGAACGGCCGGTGACGCTCAAGGGGCGCCTCTACTGTGGAGGCATGCAACAACCGCAGCTCGTGCTGCTCGCGCTTCTGGCTGGACTCCTCGTCGGAGCGGCGGTCGTCGGCCTCGTGGTCGCGGCACTGCGTGCCCGTGACCGCTCTCTCGCGCAGACCTCCGCCGAGGTGCCCGAGGGCGTGGAGGCCATGCTGGGGGCGATGGACGACCCCGCTTTCGTGTGCGACACCTCGTCGACGGTGCTGGCGCTCTCGCCGGCCGCCGAGGTCTTCGGCGTCCAGGCCGGCGAGGTGATCGCGAGCGAAGAACTCAAGCGTGTGGCTCGCGTGGCGCGCGACACCGGCTCGGGCATCGCCGAGAACCTGCGCTTGCGGCGCGGCGCCGCTCCCGCCGAGCCGCGGCTGGTCGCCGTGCGCGCCACTCCCATCTCGGGTCGTCTGACCCTCGTCGTACTGCGCGACATCACCGAGCACGAGCGCGTGGAGGAGATGCGTCGCGATTTCGTGGCGAACACGAGCCATGAGCTCAAGACACCCGTGGGTGCGGTGAGTCTGCTCGCCGAGGCGATCGAGTCGGCGGCCGACGATCCCGCTCAGGTGCGGCACTTCGCGTCGCGGCTCCAGGCCGAGGTCACGCGATTGGCGGCCCTGGTCAATCGCATCCTGAGCCTTTCACGTCTGCAGGCCTCAGACGAGTTGCGCGACGTGCGCGACGTATCGATCGACGAGGTCGTCACCGCCGCGGTCGAGGGGTACGCCATCCAGGCGGATGCCGCCCAGGTCACGGTCGTCCGCGGAGGCACCAAGGGGCTGTGGGTGCGCGGCGAGCCGCAGATCCTCACCGAGGCCGTCGGCAACCTCGTGGCCAATGCCATCGCGTACTCCCCGCAGGGCTCGAAGGTCGGAATCGGCGTGAAGCTCGACGCCACCGTGGTCGAGATCGCGGTGACCGACCGCGGTATCGGCATCCCCGAGAGCGATCAGCACCGCGTCTTCGAGAGGTTCTACCGCGCCGACCAGGCTCGCTCGCGTCGAACCGGCGGAACCGGGCTCGGCCTCTCGATCGTCAAGCATGCCGTCCAGCGCCACGGGGGCGAGGTGCGGCTCTGGTCGCGTCCCGACCGCGGCTCGACATTCACCATCCGACTTCCGATGTCGGAGGCTCCCGATCTGGAGAGCGTCCGCCCCAAACCCCGCCGCAAGGGCCGCAAGGGCTCCGCGACGACCCCCGTACCCGCGAAGGGAGACACCGCATGACCCGCGTTCTGATCGTCGAGGACGAACCCGATCTGGCCGACCCGCTGGCCTACCTTTTGCGACGGGAGGGCTACGAGGTCGAGATCGCCGAAGACGGCGCCCTCGCCCTGGTCGCTTTCCGCGATCGCGGTGCCGACATCGTCCTGCTGGACCTCATGCTTCCCGGGATGCCCGGGACCGAGGTCTGCCGCCAGGTGCGACTGAGCTCCCAGGTTCCGATCATCATGCTCACGGCCAAGGACTCCGAGGTCGATATCGTCGTCGGTCTCGAACTCGGCGCGGACGATTACGTCACCAAGCCGTACTCGACCCGCGAGCTGTTGGCGCGGATGCGGGCTGTGCTGCGCCGCCGCGCACCGGAGGAGGCCGACCTCGACGACCGCATCCTCTCCGGCGGGCGCGTGGTGCTCGACATCGACCGGCATACTGTCGCCGTCGACGGGGGAGAGATCAACATCCCCCTCAAGGAGTTCGAACTCCTCGAGGTGCTGATGCGCAACGCCGGTCGCGTGCTCACCCGCGGACAGCTCATCGATCGCGTCTGGGGAACGGACTACTTCGGCGACACCAAGACGCTCGATGTGCACATCAAGCGCATCCGCTCGCGCATCGAGCAGAACCCGAGCGAGCCGAGCATGCTCGTCACCGTGCGAGGCCTGGGCTACCGGTTCGAAGCCTGACGGTCGCGGGAACGACGAAGGCGCCGACGGAGAACCGTCGGCGCCTTCGTCGTGTGTTCAGGACGCGGGAGTCGCGCTGGGCGTCGGCGACGGCGTGGCCGGGAACGAGGTCGACGCCTCGGGGCTCGGCGCGAGAGGGGCGAGGTACTCGAGCGCCCCGTCGAGGACGGGCACCTGGATGAGAGCACCCTGTCCGTTGCCGGACTGGAAGTACACGGGAACCGTCGAGCCGGGGGCCGCGTCGATGTCGTCGAGGCGGAGCGGCTCGACACCGTTGGCCAGATCGCCGAGGCTCAGGGTTCGGTTGGCCGGCACCGTCACCGAGGCGGGGACGGCGGTCGCGCCCTCGCCGACCTCGAGCTTCAGTGTGAGCACGTCGGTGGTGTCGTTGACGATGGCGGCGACGAAGTTGCCGGTGGTGCCGTCTTCGTCGGCGACGATCATCGCATTGCGGATGTGCAGCGGACCGGAGTCGGCGGGCACGTTCACACCGTCGGACGCGGAGTAATCGATGGTGGTCGCCTGCGGGGCGAGGATGTTGCATCCCGTCGTACCGAGTACGACAGCTGCACCCACGGCGATGGACGCGATCAGGCGCGTTTTCACGGATCCTCCAAGATCGACAGACGGCATCCAGATCATCCTACGGGGTCAGCGGTACCGGGCTGCTCGCACGCGCACGAGGGGAGGGGTCTGCGGGGAGGGCGGAACCTTAGCGCATGCGGGCCTGTGGTATCCTGGATGTTGCCGAAAGGACATAACTCCATGCTTTTTGAGGTTGGCGAGACCGTCGTTTACCCGCACCATGGCGCGGCCACGATCATCGAGGTCAAGGAACGCGTTATCAAGGGCGAGACGAAGAAATACCTGAAGCTCAACGTCACCCAGGGAGACCTCGTCATCGAGGTCCCGGCTGACAACGTCGACCTTGTCGGCGTTCGTGACGTGATCGGCAAAGAGGGTCTCGACCGTGTCTTCGAGGTGCTCCGCGCACCCTTCACCGAGGAGCCGACCAACTGGTCGCGTCGCTACAAAGCGAACCTCGAGAAGCTCGCTTCGGGCGATGTGATCAAGGTCAGCGAGGTCGTTCGCGACCTCTGGCGCCGCGATCAGGACCGCGGCCTGTCCGCCGGCGAGAAGCGCATGCTGGCGAAGGCGCGCCAGATCCTGGTGTCCGAGCTCGCTCTCGCCGAGAAGACCGACGAAGACCGCGCGAGCGTCGTGCTCGACGAGGTCCTCGCGTCCTGATCCCGCTCGGTGCGTCGCCCGTTCGTGGCGGCGCGCTAGCGTGAACGGGTGACTCTCACCCCCGTCCCGCGTCTCGCGGTCATCGTCGTCGCCGCCGGCTCCGGTACCCGTTTGCAGGGTGGTGCGCCGAAGGCGTTCGTCGGCATCGACGAGAGGTCGATTCTGCATCACGCTCTACGCGGGGTGTTCGCCGCGACGTCTGCGCAGGTCGTCATCGTCGTGCCGCGGGGGTACGAGGGCGAAGCGCTGGCCGATGCGCGGGATGCCGCGGGAGACCGCGCCGACCTCGTCACCGTCGTGGTGGGCGGGGCGACTCGGCAGGAGTCGGTCGCCGCGGGGCTCGGCGCGCTGTGGGGCGATGTAGAGATCGTGCTCGTGCACGACGCCGCGCGTGCGCTGACGCCGCCCGCGGTCTTCGACCGCGTGGTCCAGGCCGTCGAGGCCGGAGCCGCTGCCGTCATCCCGGTCCTCCCCGTCGTCGACACCATCAAGCGCGTCGACGCGGAAGGTCGCGTGATCGGCCCCGTCGATCGCACGGAGCTCGCGGCGGCTCAGACACCGCAGGGATTCGCTCGATCGGTTCTCGAGGCGGCTCTGGCCGAGGTCGACTCCGATCACACCGACGACGCGGCCGCGGTCGCGGCAGCGGGGCACCCCGTCGTCACGGTCGAGGGAGACGCGGTGGCGTTCAAGATCACGACCGGCCCCGACCTCGACCGCGCTCGTGCCCTTCTCGAGACGGGCCCCGCGGCATCCGTCGTCCCCCCGTCGACCCACTCGGCGCCGCGCGTGGGCATCGGCACCGACGTGCACGGCTTCGGGGGAGAGGGCACGCTGTGGCTCGCGGGTCTGGAGTGGCCGGGCGAAGAGGCGCTGTCGGGACACTCCGACGGTGACGCCGTGGCGCACGCGATCGTCGACGCGCTTCTGGCCGCGGCCGGTCTCGGCGACATCGGCACGCACTTCGGCACCGACCGGCCCGAGTTCGCCGGTGCTCACGCGTCGGCGTTCCTCGCCCACACGGCCGGACTCCTGTCGGCGGCCGGGTGGCGCATCGGGAACGTCTCCGTGCAGGTGCAGGCGAACCGCCCGCGTTTCGCGTCCCGTCGCGTCGAGGCGGAGCGGGCGCTGTCGGCGGCCCTCGGCGGTGCGGCGGTGTCGGTAAGTGCCACGACAACCGACGGACTCGGCTTCACCGGGCGCTCCGAGGGGGTCGCCGCTTTCGCGACGGCCCTCATCGTGCCGGCTTAGAGCTCGCGGGTCATGAAGGTCGACAGCGGGTCGGGCTGGTACGGCGCGAACGCGGGGCACTCCACGAAACCCTCGCTCGCGTAGAGACGACGAGCGGGCAGGAAGTCGTCGGTACTCCCCGTCTCGAGCCAGAGACTCCTGATGCCGCGCTCGCGCGCATCGTCCATGATGTGCCGCAGGATCGCGCGGCCGATGCCTTGGCCGAGGAAGTCCTCGGCGACCCGCATCGACTTCAGCTCGGCGCGATCGAGGTCCAGGTCTTTGCACGCGCCGATGCCGGCGAGCTCGTCGTCGACCCAGGCGGACCAGACCGTGACGCCGTCCGCGGTGAGCCGGTCCACGTCGAGGGCGTGCACGCTCTCGACGGGTGTGTTCTCGAGCATGCCGGCGAGGTGTGCGGCGACGAGAGCGCGCGTGGCGTCTCCGGACAGGTCATCGGGGCGAATCACAAGGGGCACCCCCGCACATTAGCGGCGCTATGTTTCGCTCAGGGGTCGTGAGGGGGCGGCCGGTAGGCTGGGCCGGTGACTGTTCGGCTGTACGACACGAAGGCGCAGGGACTGCGCGACTTCGTCCCCCTCGACCCCTCGAACGTCACGGTCTACGTCTGCGGGCCCACCGTGCAGTCGGGCCCGCACATCGGCCACGTGCGTGCGGCCCTGGCCTTCGACCTGCTTCGCCGGTGGCTCGAACGCCGCTACGGCCGAGTCACGTTCGTGCGCAACGTCACCGACATCGACGACAAGGTCCTCGCCAACGCGACCGAAGTCGAGCCGTGGTGGGCTCTCGCCTACCGCATGGAGCTGGAGTTCTCGCGGGCGTACGAGGCCGTCGGCATCCTTCCCCCCACCTACGAACCCCGCGCGACGGCATCGGTGACGCAGATGCAAGAGCTCATCGCCGAGCTCATCGAGCGCGGCCACGCCTACGCTGCCGCCGGCGACGTCTACTTCGATGTGCGCTCGTGGCCCGCGTACGGCGAGCTCACCCGTCAGAGCCTGGATGCCATGGAGCCGGCGTCCGACGCCGATCCCCGGGGCAAGCGCGACCCTCGCGATTTCGCCCTGTGGAAGAGCGCGAAATCCGATGAGCCGGCATCCGCGACCTGGAACTCTCCCTGGGGCGCGGGACGGCCCGGCTGGCACATCGAGTGCTCGGCGATGTCGCGCCGCTATCTCGGGCCCGAGTTCGACATCCACGGCGGCGGTCTCGACCTGCGCTTCCCGCACCACGAGAACGAGATCGCGCAGTCGACGGCAGCCGGGGACTCCTTCGCGCGCTACTGGATGCACAACGGCCTCGTCACCGTCGACGGGCAGAAGATGTCCAAGTCGCTCGGCAACTTCACCCTGGCCGCCGACGTGCTCGCCGCTCACGACCCGCTCGTGGTGCGCTACGCCCTCGCCGCCGCGCACTACCGCTCGAACCTCGACCTGAGCGAGGCGTCCTGGACCGAGGCCGAGACGGCCCTCGGCCGGATCCGGACCTTCCTCGACCGGGCAGAGCGTCTCGTGCAGCCGGGGTGGACCGAGGCGACGGAAGGGCTCCCGACGGAGTTCGTCGAGGCCATGGACGACGATCTCTCCGTACCCCGCGCGCTCGCCGCGATCCACACGAGCATCCGATCGGGGAAATGCGATGCTCGACGCCGGCAAGTACGATGAGGCGAAGCAGGACGTCATGGATGTCATGCAGATGACGCTCGTCCTGGGGATCAACCCCCACTCTTCTCAGTGGGGTGACACCGGCGGGGGAGCGCAGACCGCCGCTCTGGACGCCCTCGTCCAGACGATGATCACGCAGCGTGCGCAAGCGCGCGCGGACAAGGATTGGGCGGCCGCGGATCGCATTCGAGACGCGATCGCCGCCGCAGGAATCACGCTGGAGGACACTCCGGCCGGAACGCATTGGAGTATCGATGGCTAAGCCTGGACGCCCGGGAGCACGCAACCCCGGCAAGAAGAAGGGGCCCCTCAAGGGCACCGGCGGCCACGTCCGCAAGGCACTCGAAGGGCGCGGACCCACCCCGAAGGCCGAAGACCGCGCCTGGCACCCCGCGGGCAAACGCAAAGCCGCCCAGGAGCGCTACGCCGCCGCCGGTGGCAAGGCGAAGCCGGGCGTGCGCGCGGTGGGGAGCAACCCGAATCGCAAGAGCCCGAAGGCGGCCGACGACACCGAGACGGTCACCGGTCGCAACTCCGTGCTCGAGGCGCTGCGGGCCAAGATTCCCGCCACGGCGATGTACGTCGCCCAGCGCATCGAGATGGACGACCGCGTCAAAGAGATGCTGTCGATGGCGACCAACCGCGGCATCCCGGTGCTCGAGGTGACGCGTCCCGAACTCGACCGTATGGCCGGCTTCGACGGCGTGCACCAGGGCGTCGCGCTCAAGGTGCCCCCGTACGCCTACGCGCACCCCCAGGACCTGCTCGAGCAGATCGTCGACCGCGGTCAGGTTCCACTGCTCGTCGCGCTCGACGGTGTCACCGACCCTCGCAACCTCGGAGCGATCATCCGTTCCACCGGCGCGTTCGGCGGTCAGGGCCTGATCATCCCGCAGCGTCGATCGGCGAGCGTCAACTCCGCCGCCTGGAAGACCAGCGCCGGGGCCGCCGCGCGTATCCCGGTCGCGCTCGCTGCCAACCTCACGGCCACGCTCAAGGAGTTCAAGAAGCAGGGCGTGTTCGTGCTCGGCCTCGACGGCGACGGTGACGTGTCCCTGCCCGCCCTCGAGCTCGCCGATCGTCCCGTCGTGATCGTCGTCGGTTCCGAGGGCAAGGGCCTGTCGCGCCTGGTCACCGAGACGTGCGACCAGGTCGTGTCGATCCCCATCTCCGCCGCAACCGAGTCGCTGAACGCCGGCATCGCGGCATCCGTCGCCCTGTACCAGGTGTCGACGCTCCGCGGCACCGTCTGATCCACCGAGAGGAACGCTCATGCCCCGCATCGCCGTCATCGGAGGCACCGGTTACGCCGGCAGCCACATCGTGACCGAGGCCGTCCGCCGCGGTCACACGGTCGTCTCGATCGCCCGCTCGGTTCCCACCGAGCGCATCGAGGGTGCGACCTACCTCGAGGGCACCGTCCTCGACGTCCCCGGTCTCGTCGCCCAGCTCGAGGGCGTCGACGTCGTGGTGTCGGCCGCCGCTCCCCGCGGTGACATGGAGGGCAAGCTCCGCCCCGCGATCGCCGAGCTCGTCACCGCGCTCCCCGAGAACGTCCGCGTGGGCGTCATCGGCGGCGCCGGCGGTTCGCTCGTCGCCGAGGGCGGCCCGCGCCTGATCGACACCGACGGGTTCGCCGAGGAGTACAAGCCCGAGGCGCGCGAAGCGATCGGCATCCTCGAGGATCTCCAGGCCGACGACACCGGGCGCGACTGGTTCTACGTGCACCCGGCCGGCGGCTTCGGCTCGTGGGCGCCGGGCGAGCGCACCGGCTCGTACCGCGACGGCGGCGACGTGCTGGTGGTCGACGGCGAGGGCAACTCGTTCATCGGCGGCGCCGACTTCGCCATCGCCGTCCTCGACGAGATCGAGAACCCGAAGCACACGCGCGGGCGCTTCACCGTGGGGTACTGAGCCCACGACGCACCGAGGCCGTGGCATCCTGGATCGACTCCGGATGCCACGGCGCTCGTCGTTTCGTGGGGTGCGGTGCTCGCGCCGCTGCGCTCGTCCGCGCGTCCTCTCCGCCGCGAGGACACGCGATCTGGACGAGATGACACGATTTCGCGTGTGATCTCGGCGAGATCGCGTGATTTCGCGATCGTGCCGCGAACACGGGACTGGTGCGGACGGACGGCTCGGCGGCGGCGTCAGACCAGGTCTCGCCAGTCGACCGAGTCGGTGTCGGTCGTGGGCACCTCGCCGGTGGCGGGGGCATCGGCGTCGGAAATCGTCGGCAGCGACATCGTGTCGGTGGGCGGGCCCATGACCGTCGCCTCGTCGCGGCGGTGGCGCAGGACGTCGTCGATGTAGGAGCTCACGACCTCGGCGAGCGGCACGGACCGGCCGCGAGCCTGCGACATGTACCAGCGGTGCTCGAGAACCTGGTGGAACACCTCGGCGGGCTCGAGCTTGGCTCGCAGATCCCACGGGATCGCCATGACGATGGGTTCGAACACACGGGTCAGCCACTCGTGCGCGACCATCTCTTCGTCGGCGCCGAGACGTGAGACGCGCGCGCGGAACTCGTCGAGGTCGTTGAGCAGACGGCGGGCCTGGTTCTCTTCGACGTCGAGCCCGGTCAGGCGCAGCAGACGGCGCTGGTGGTGACCGGCATCGACGACCTTGGGCTGGATCGACACCTTCGTGCCGTCGCTCGCCGTGCGGATCGACATCTCACCGATGTCGAAGCCGAGGGCGTTGAGACGGTGCACGCGCTCGGTGATGCGCCACGACTCGTCGACGGCGAAGGACTCCCTGTCGGTGAGGGCACCCCACAGCGAGTGGTACGACGACACCAGTCCGTCGGCGATGGCCACGGCATCCACTCCGCCCTCGAGGCGACCGCCGGCCTCGAGGTCCATGATCTCGCCGGCGATGTTGATGCGGGCGATGTCGAGGTCGTGCGCGCGCTGACCGGGCGTCAGGCGGTTGCCGTGCAGCTCGCCCGTCTCGGCGTCGACGAGATAGGCCGCGAACTCGCCCGCATCGCGGCGGAACAGCGTGTTCGACAGCGATACGTCACCCCAGTAGAAGCCGACGTTGTGCAGGCGTACGAGCAGCACCGCGAGAGCGTCCACGAGACGCGTCGCGGTGTGCGGGCGCAGCACCTGCGTGAACAGCGCGCGGTAGGGGAGCGAGAAGCGCAGGTGCGAGGTGACGAGGGCGGCGGGAAGGGGACGGCCCGAGGCGTCGGTGCGCCCGGCGATCACGGCGACACGGTCGACGCAGGGGGCATCGAGGCGGTCGAGATTGCCGAGCATGTCGTACTCGCGCCGGGCCATCTCTTCGGTGGTCTCTTTGATGGCGACGACGCGACCGGAGAGGTTGGCGAAGCGCACGAGGTGCCGCGAGATGCCCTTGGGAAGTGCCACGATGTGGCTGCTGGGCCAGTCGGCGAGAGCGGTCGACCAGGGCAGCTGCAACAGGCCCGGGTCGACGGTGCTCGCCGTGATGCTGAGGGATTCGGACACGGGAACCTCCGGGAAAACAGTGCGGCGCGCCCCCGACCCGACGGATCGGGATCGGGGACGCGCCGCGTCGGTGCGTGGATCAGGCCGAAGCGATGGCCCGGTCGGTGAGGCGGTCGCCGGTCTCCACGTCGAAGACGTGCACGTGGCCGGGAACCGGCGCGAGCACGACCGTCTCGCCCGCGTTGGGGTGACGGCGACCGTCGACGCGAGCGACGAGGTCGGTGCGCTTGCCGTTGATGTCGGTGTGGCCGTAGAGGTAACCGTCGGCGCCGAGCTCCTCGACGAGGTCGACGACGACCGAGAGGCCGCGACCGTCGGCGGGGGCGACCTGGATGTCTTCCGGACGGACGCCGATGGTGACCGCGGAGCCGTTGGCCTTGCCGATGGTGTCGGCTTCGACGGGGACGACGAGGTCGCCGAAGCGCACGCCACCCTCAGCGAGGTCGGCGGTGAAGAGGTTCATGGCGGGCGAGCCGATGAAGCCGGCCACGAAGACGTTCTTCGGGGTCTCGTACAGGTCGCGCGGGGTGCCGACCTGCTGGAGCAGGCCGTCCTTGAGCACGGCGATGCGGTCACCCATGGTGAGCGCTTCGGTCTGGTCGTGCGTGACGTAGACCGTGGTGACACCGAGGCGGCGCTGGAGCGACGCGATCTGGGTACGGGTCTGGACGCGCAGCTTGGCGTCGAGGTTCGACAGCGGCTCGTCCATGAGGAAGACCTGGGGCTGACGGACGATCGCGCGGCCCATGGCGACGCGCTGACGCTGACCACCCGAGAGGGCCTTGGGCTTGCGGGTCAGGTACTGCTCGAGGTCGAGCAGCTTGGCGGCCTCGAGCACGCGCGAGGCGCGCTCTTCTTTGCCGACACCGGCGATCTTGAGCGCGAAGCCCATGTTCTCGGCGACCGTCATGTGCGGGTACAGCGCGTAGTTCTGGAAGACCATCGCGATGTCGCGGTCCTTCGGCGGGACGTCGGTCACGTCGCGGTCGCCGATCAGGATGCGGCCGGAGTTGACCTCTTCGAGGCCGGCGAGCATGCGCAGCGAGGTGGACTTGCCGCAGCCGGAGGGGCCGACGAGAACCAGGAATTCGCCGTCTGCGACGTCGAGGTTCAGCTTGTCGACCGCGGGGCGGGTTCCGCCGGGGTACAGACGGGTTGCGTTGTCAAAGGTGACGGACGCCATTTTCTCTTCTCCTTCACCGGCAGGTACGTGCCGGACGATCCGTAGTGAATGGAATGAACGGGGGCGACCCCGTGCGCCCGACGTTGGACGCATTCGTCAGTATCGCACGTGTCTGGTCATTTCTCAGCCAGCCTGGCTACCATCGATCCTCGTCGCCCCACCCGCGCGACCCCCCTGATTTCATGCGGCATCGTCCGTGCCCGGAAGGTTTCATGTCCAACGACCAGTCACCGAATGTGCCAGCAGAACGCGACCGCCGTGAGGCGGTGCGCGAGAAGGCGCAGCAGGTCAAGGCGAAGCAGACGCGATGGCGTATCGCGCGTCGCTCGCTGCTGGGTATCGGGGCCGTCGCCGTGATCGCCGTCGGCGCCGTGGGCGTCTCGTTCGCGCTGAACTCGCGGGAGTCCCGCTCGCAGGCGCTTCCCGACGCCGCCACCGACGACGGTTTCGTCATCACGAGCGCCTCGCAGGTGGCCGACCCGCTCGCCGATCAGACCGTCGACGGCAGCGCCGCGACGATGTCGGCACAGGCCACTCCTCCGGCCGCCGAGCCCGCACCGGCGACCGAGCCGACCCCCGAGCCCACGGGCACGGCTGCGCCCGTCGACATCCGCGTCTACGTCGACTACATGTCGGCCGAGGCGCGCGAGTTCCAGACCGCGAACGCGAGCCAGTTGTCGAAGTGGGTCGGCGACAAGGCCGCCACCCTCACGTACTACCCGGTGGCGATGCTGACGTCGAAGTCGAACGGCACGAAGTACAGCCTGCGCGCGGCCGGTGCCGCGGCGTGCGTGGCGACGCACTCGTCGGACCGCTTCTTCGCGTACAACCACGAGCTGCTCACGAACCAGCCCGCGGTCGACTCCGACGGCTACAGCGACCAGCAGCTCGCCGACATGGCGCAGGGCGCCGGCGTGAGCGACATCGGTGCGGTCCGCGACTGCATCGAGGGCGAGACCTACACAGCGTGGGCCAAGGCCGCCACCGATCGTGCGATCAAGGGCCTGCCCGGCACGAAGGGACAGGCGCTGACCGCGACCCCGACCGTGCTCGTGAACGGCACCGAATACGTCGGCAACATGGATGACGCGAAGGAGTTCGCCCAGTTCGTGCTCACCGTCGACAGCAACGCGTACTACTCGACCGCCACCCCCACGCCGTCGGTCTCGCCGTCGGCCACTCCCGCGGGCTGAGGCGTCGGCGCGAACGCGTCGCTGTATGAGATTCTGGTGACATGAACGAAGAGCTTGAGGACTCGCCCCCGCGGCGGTCCCTCACGCAGCTGAAGGCATGGGTGCAGGAGTTCCGCGACCAGGGTCACTTGTTCGCAGGCCAGCTCAAGGTCGTCGAGCAGGAGGATGCCGACAGCCAGGACACCGGTCTCGTGGTGATGAACCTGATGAACGCGCGCGCGTCGATCTACATGCAACCGCAGGGGTATGACGAGCCTCTCTGGGAGGCGACCCTCACGGCGCGCCCGGAAGACCTGACGCTGTCGCCGCACGAGATGGCGAGCTTGGCCGCCGAGCTCGTGGTGGCGGGCAACCTGTGCTCGTTCCTGCAGTGGAAGTCCTTGGAATGGGACCGCGACAGTGGGAAGCACCGCATCTGACCGGTCTCGAGCGACCCTTCCGCCGCTCTAGACTCGTGCATCGAGGCGTCACGCGTCTCACGCCGGCTTGGCGCAATTGGTAGCGCACCGTACTTGTAATACGGGGGTTGCAGGTTCAAGTCCTGTAGCCGGCACCTCGTACCTGGCTCATTCGCGCTCAGCCGTGCTGCGCTGTCCATTCGCGGAAGGGCAGCGAAGCCCCCTCGACCGACACCTGCTGCGTCGGTAGCGTCCGTTCGTCCGCGGGCTTGGCGTACTCGTCGTAGAACGTGGCGAGGCTCATGAGCCGGTTGCCGTCCTCGTAGTGCTCACCCTCTTGCTCCCTCGTCACCGCGTAGACGAGGCGGTCGGGCTGCGCGTAGTACACGGCGCCGAGGCACATCGGACAGGGGTAGGCGGTGACGAACATGTCGTAGCCCGACAGGTCGGTGATTCCCCGCTCTGCGGCGGCGCGGATGGCGCGAATCTCGGCGTGCGCCGTGGGGTCGCCTTCCTGTGCGACGTGGTTGACCGCCTCGACGACGATCTCGCCCTCTTTTACGATGAGGCAGGCGAAGGGCTTGCCGCCGGCCTGCACGTTCTCCCTCGCGCGAGAGATGGTGAGGGCGGACAGTTCGGCGTCGTTCATGGCCTCACGCTAGGCGTCCCTAGCCCAGGGAAGCGGCCCTTGCCTCTGCGGTGATCATCGTGCCATGCGGGTCACGGCAACGCCTTCGCGAGAGCGACGAGAAACACGGCCGCCGCCACGATCATCGCCAGCCCCGCCAACAACGCCCCCGCAATAGCGGCCCCGCGCAGCGGCCCCCGCCGTCGGCTCGCGTCCAGCGAGAACAGCAGCGCGCAGACCGCGACGACCAGTACGAGCAGGTCGCCGATCAGTCCCTGCGGCGCCCACACCGATGTCGCGATCGCGACGATTCCCGCCGCCAACGCGCCCACGTGCCACGCGGGGCCGCGTGCTCCACCGGGATCGTCGGACACGGCTCAGCGCATCCGCACGCGCAGCCACCGCACGCCGTGGGGCGCGAGGGTGAGACCGGCGCCCAGCCAGACGGGCTGAGACGACACGAGGTCGAGGGCCTCCGGCGCCATTCCCGACAGCGTCAGCGCATCGATCTCTGCGGACGAGTCACCCACGTTCGCGAGAATGAGCACCGAGAACCCGTCGCCCGGGCGCAGGAACGACACGACGGACGCCGTGTTCGCTCCGAAGGCGATCAGCTCGTTGCCCGCGAACTCCGGCGTGGACCGGCGTACCTCGGTGAGACGCGACAGCCGCGAGTAGACGCGGCCGGCCGGGGTGCCGGCATCCGTTCGATCCTCGTAATTCTGCTCGGGACGGAAGGGGCGGTTCACCCAGCGACTGTCGCCCGCTTCTTCCGGCCGCTCGGCGAACGAGTAGTCGTTGAGCTGGGCGACCTCGTCGCCGAGATAGAGCAGGGGGATGCCACCGCTCGAGAGGGCCAGGGCGTGAGCGAGAACGACCCGGTCCTCCCCTCCGGCGTCACCCGCCTCGATACCCGCGAGCGACGCGGTGGTGCCCGTGACGCGGGCATCGCCCGTGCGCGGGTTCTCCTGGAACGGCACGCCGCGCGCGAACGATCCCTCGGCACGGCCGACGTAGAAGTCGTTGAGGAAGCGGCGGTGCGGGTAGCCGTCGATGCCGAGCTCGGCGGCATCCTCGTCGGCGAACGTCCAGCCGATGTCGTCGTGGCTGCGCACGTAGTTCACCCACGCGGTGCCGGCGGGCAGGGCGTGGCGGCGCTCGAGCGCCTGCTGCAGCAGTCGGGCGTCGCGAGTGGCGAGCGCCTCCCAGGTGAGGGCCATCTGCAGGGGGTTGTAGGAGATCTGGCATTCCTCCGGCGAGATGTACGAGATCACCTCGTCGGGGTGCACGATGGCCTCCGACTTGAAGAGCAGACCCGGAGCCGCCATGCGCAGCACCGCGTTGAAGGCCTGCAGCAGCAGATGGGCCTCGGGCAGCGACTCGCAGGTCGTACCGAGTTTCTTCCAGATGAAGGCCACGGCATCCATGCGGAGGATCTCGACGCCCTGGTTCGCGAGGAAGAGCATCTCCCCGGCCATCGCCTCGAAGACCGTGGGGTTGGCGTAGTTGAGATCCCACTGGAAGTGATAGAACGTCGCCCAGATCCAGCGTCCGTCGTCGAGCTGGACGAACGATCCCGGGTGGTCGTCGGGGAAGATCTCGCGCGTGGTCCGCTCATAGGCGTCGGGCAGCTCGCGGTCGGGGTAGATCAGGTAGAAGTCCTCGTACCCCGCTTCGCCCGCGACGGCCCTGCGCGCCCACTCGTGCTCGTTGCTCGTGTGGTTGAAGATGAAGTCGACCACGAGCGAGATTCCCGCCCGGCGCAGATCGGTCGCGAGGGCCGCGAGTTCTTCGATCGTGCCGAGCGCCGGATTCACCCGGCGGTAGCTCGACACCGCGTAGCCGCCGTCGCTGTTGCCCTCGGGGCTCTCGAACAGCGGCATGAGGTGCAGGTACGTCAGGCCCAGTTCGCGGAAGTACGGAATGGAATCCCGGATGCCGTTGAGCCCGCCCGCGTACCGATCGACGTAGCAGACACCACCCAGCATGCGCTCGCTCTCGAACCAGTCCGGCGCGCTCTCGCGCTCCCGGTCGAGGGCCTTCAGCGTGCGCGGACGCGCCGTCCACGAGGTGCGCGCGAGATCGAGGACGGATGCCAACCGCTCGAGGCCGTCGGGTCGATCGCCGTAGAGCTGGGTGAAGAGGTCGTGCAGGCGGGGGAGATGCTGTTCGGCGTGCGCGAGGAACTCGCGGTCGGCGTCGGCCGCGCGGAGGTCGTCGATCAGGCGCGAGACGTCGTCGGGGCCGGGGTGGAGCTGGGTCACGGGTCACAGCCTGACGCATCCGGACCACCGCGGTCGACATCGACGTGCCGCGGCGCTGGTGGGGAGCGAGACCGTGAGTCATCATGGGCCCGTGGTCCCGGAATCCGTAAGTCGCCCGTCGTCCCTCGTCGCCGCATCGACGGGGGTGGTCGTGGTCGCGGTCTACGCGAGCATCGCCCTCTTGCAGATCCTCGTGTGGAACCCCGAGGCGGCCGTGCCGGGCTTCACGGCCCACGCGGTCTGGCGCGCGGTGGAGGAGGCGGATCAGGGCCCGCCGAACGGGTTCGTCGTCGCGATCATCGCACTGGGCCCGCTGTTCGCGGTCGTCGTCCTCGTCCTGTTCACCGTCACCGGCGCCGGGGTATGGCCGACCGTCGCGGGCTACCTCGGCCTGCTCGCCGCGGGAATGCCCGGGTACTTCGTCGCTTCGTTCGGCCCCAGGATGGGACTCGCCGACACCTACGGCATCAGCGGTGGCGATTTCGCGGTCGGTGGGGCTGCGTTGTATGCGGTGAGTCTGCTGTCGCTGGGCGCCCTCGTCGCGATCTTCGTCGGCGCAGCAGTCCGCAATCGCCGGGAGCGGGACGCTCTGGCGGCCGGGTGAGTGAGCGACGGGGAGACGGGTGACCGCCGGCTCGGCCCCACCCCGCGTCGTACGATCGACGGTGGCTCCCGCGCGGGGGCGCGAGGGGAGAGCCGTGGCGGAGCGGGGTTCGGTCGGACTGGCCGTCGGAGGAGCGGTGCTCATCGGCGCCCTCACCGCGCTCCAGGCGCGCATCAACGGCAGTCTCGGTGCGGAGCTGGGGGACGGTTTCGTCGCCGCCGCGATCTCGTTCAGCTCGGGCCTGCTCATCCTCGTCGCGCTGTCGGCGCTGATCCCCGGCGGCCGACGCGGGTTCGGACGTCTGGTCGGCGGCATCCGGTCTCGATCGATCCCGCCGTGGATGCTGCTGGGCGGTCTGCTCGGGGCGTTCACCGTCGCGAGCCAGGGCCTGACGGTGGCGACCATCGGCGTCGCATTGTTCACCGTCGGTTTCGTCGCCGGGCAGACCACCGGTGGGCTCGTGCTCGACCGCATCGGGTACGGACCGACCGGCGTCGTTCCGGTGACCGTGCGCCGTCTGATCGGTGCGCTGCTGGCGATCGCCGGCGTCGTCGTCTGCTTGTCGGGGGACGCGCTCGGCGCCGTTCCCCCCTGGATGCTCGTCGTCCCCGTGATCGCGGGTGCGGGCGTGGCGTGGCAGCAGGGCACGAACGGACGTCTGCGCGTTCGCGTGGAGAGCCCGCTGACCGCGACGCTGGTGAACTTCATCGGCGGAACGGTGGTCCTGCTGATCGCCGCGGGCGTGCACGTCGCGGTCGTGGGCGCACCGCGCACCGTGCCGACCGAGCCGTGGCTCTACATCGGCGGGGCGGTGGGCGTGATCTACATCTTCTTGTCGTCGGTCGTGGTGCGCCGCACGGGTGTGCTGCTGCTCGGTCTCGGCTCGGTCGTGGGTCTTCTCGTGACCTCGGTGCTGCTCGACGCGCTGTGGCCCGCGCCGGCGGCCCCCTCGACCCTGGTGGCTCTGCTCGCCGCGACCGTGGCGATCGGCGGAGTGACCGTCGCCGCGGTCCCGTTCCGCCGCCGTCGCTGACGGCGGAAACGACGACGCCGCCGAGGACCGGAGTCCCGCGGCGGCGTCGAACGAACAGGGGTCAGAGACGCGTCTCGTCGACCGAGCGCTTCTTCTTGCCTCCGGGCATGCGTGAGATGTGCTTGGCGGCATCCACGGTCTTGCGTCGCGTGGCGCGGGTGCGAGGGGGCTTGCCGCCGATGTAGAGCCACCCGAGCAGGACCTCGCCCTTGTCGAGCCCGTGCGCCTTGGCGAGCACCTTGCTGCGGGTCCTGTCGTCGGTGCGCCAGAACACGCCGAAGCCCGCTTCGTCGAGCACGAGGCTCAACATGTGGGCGACTCCGGATGCCACGGCCTCCTGCTCCCACGCGGGGATCTTCTTCGAGCGGAGGTTCGCCACCACCGCGATGATCAGCGGTGCGCGCCGGGGCTTCGACGACATCCCCTTCTTGCCATCCGCCTTGTTCAGCGCACGGGCGAGGATGTCGCGGTCGGCGCCGCGGATCTCGATGAGCCGCCAGGGCTTCAGACTCTTGTGGTCGGCGACGCGACCGGCCGCGGCGACGAACGCCTCGAGCTCGGGACCGGTGGGGGCGAGGTCGGTGACCTTCGACCACGACCGGCGGTCGCGCATCGCCTCGAGTGCGCTCATGCCTTGTCTTCGGGGGTGAAGTTGAGCGACAGCGAGTTCATGCAGTACCGGTCGCCGGTGGGGCGTGCCGAAACCGTCGGGGAAGACGTGTCCCAGGTGAGAGCCGCAGTTGGCGCAGCGGACCTCGGTGCGCTGCATGCCGTGGCTGTTGTCTTCGATGAGCTCGACCGCCTCGGGGCGGACCGACTCGTAGAAGCTCGGCCACCCGCAGTGCGAGTCGAACTTGGTACCGCTCTGGAAAAGCTCGGCGTTGCAGGCGGCGCAGGTGTAGAGACCGGCGCGGCTCTCGTCGAGCAGCTCACCGGTCCAGGCGCGCTCGGTACCCGCCTGGCGAAGCACCGCGTACTGCTCGGGGCTGAGTTCGGCGCGCCACTGGTCGTCGGACTTGTCGACGGCGTAGGTCATGTTCACTCTCCTTCTTCGGCTCTATTCTCTCGTGCCCGGCAGCGGTCAGGTCGTGACGGCATAATCTCCGGGTGACCCAGGATGCCGTGACCGCCGTCGTCGATCGTTATCGGCGTTTCTCCGAAGACGAGGCTCCCGGTCGTTCGGCGGTGTACGCGAACTGGGCGGAGCGTGTCGCGGACGACACCGCGGTGGCTGCCGCCCTCGCGCGGATCCCCGAGACGCGACGACAGCCGCCGCTGGTGTTCGCCGTGATGCGTCTGCTCGGTGCGCCCCTCGACGACGTTGACGCGTGGGCTTCATGGGTCACGGCCCACGCTGACGCCATCGTCGAGGAATGCGGTCGCCGGAGCGTGCAGACCAACGAGCCCCTCCGCTGCGCGGCCCTGCTCCCCGCCCTCGCTCTGATCGAGGGGCCGATCGCCCTGCTCGAGGTGGGCGTGAGCGCGGGGCTCTGCCTCTATCCCGATCGGTACTCGTACCGCTATCACCGCGGAGAGATCGTCGCGGTCGACCCCGTCGACGGCCCGAGTCGCGTGGTTCTCGACAGCGACCTCGAGGGGCACCCCGACCTGCACATGCCGCAGATCGTCTGGCGTGCGGGCATCGACCTCAGCCCCCTCGACGCCCGCCACACGCAGGACCGCGACTGGCTCACCGGCCTCGTCTGGCCGGGGGAGGAGGGGCGTCTCGAACGCATCGAGGGGGCGCTCGACATCGCGGCGGCCGACCCGCCTCTGCTCGTCGCGGGCGACGGCGCCGAGGCCCTTCCCGCGCTCGCCGCCCAGGCTCCGGCCGGGGCGACCCTGGTCGTGACCACTCCGGGCGTGCTCGCTCACGTGCCCCGGGTGCACCGCGCCGCCGTGATCGATGCCGCCCGGGCGGCAGGCCGGTGGATCACGCTCGACGCGCCCGGCCTGCACGACGGCTGGACGCGGCGCCCCGAGCCCGTGCGGGGCGGGTTCGCGCTCGCTCTCGATGGAGAGGTGCTCGCGGAGGTCGACCCTCTCGGGGCGTGGGTGGCGTGGCATCCGGGATCGTGAGCGATGGCGCAGTAGCGTAACGGCGTGCCTCTGTCGGACCGTGACCTCGCCTTCCTCGCTTTCGAGGGCCAGTGGCGCCGTCACGCGGGGGCGAAAGAAGAGGCCATCCGCGCGGAGTTCTCGATGACGCCTGCCCGGTATTACCAGCTGCTCGGGCGCTTGATCGACACCCCCGAGGCGCTCGCACACGATCCGATGCTCGTGCGTCGGTTGCGGCGGCGGCGCGATGACGCGGCGGATCAGCACCGCGCTCGTCTCGGCCGGACGGCGGCCCGCTGACGGGCTCGCCTCGACGCGACCGATAGCATCGTCCAATGGCCAGATCGACCTTCCCTCGGGATCGCTTCGACGACCTGCCGACTGAATCCGGCCGCGTCGGCGCTCACCGGGCCGAGAACCCCCGTCTGCGCGGATGGATCGTGTTCCTGTGGGCGGCCATCGCCACCCTGGTGCTGATCATCGCCGGCATCTTCGCGACGCTCCTGGTCTCGGGGCGTATCTCGCTCGGTTCCGACGCCGCGCCCAGCCCGACCGTCTCGGTCGAGCCGACCATCCCGGCCGTCGTCGACACGTCGTACTCGGTGGTCGTGCTCAACGGCACTCCCGACAACGGCCTCGCGGCCTCCGTTCGCGACCAGATCGTGGCCGCGGGCTGGAGCGGCGACAACGTCGAGACCGGCAACTCGGACAGCACCGATTTCGCCGACACCACGATCTACTACCGCCTCGAGAGCGACGCGGCCGCGGCCGAGGGCCTGGCCCAGACGATCGGCGGTGCGCAGATCGCGCAGAGCGACTTCCTGCAGCCGACGGACGACCCGAACACCCCGGCCGACGAGAGCGACGTTAAGCGCCTGATCGTCGTGATCGGCCTCGACCGCGCGAGCGGTCAGCCCTCCGCTTCCCCCTCCTCCTGAGTCCGCGAGCGCCGCGTGTTTCCGCGGCGTAAAAACTTGGATGCACGCGCGTCAACAATGCTCCGGAACCCCGATTCCGCGGCATCCTCCGTGCTTACGATGACCTCGTCGTTCAGCAACAGGAGATTCGCATGACGCAGGGCACTGTCAAATGGTTCAACGCCGAGAAGGGCTTCGGCTTCATCACCGTCGATGACGGGCAGGACGTCTTCGTCCACTACTCGAGCATCGAGATGTCGGGTTTCCGTGTCCTCGAAGAGGGGCAGGCCGTCGAGTTCACCGTCGGCACCGGTCAGAAGGGCCCTCAGGCGGAGTCCGTTCGCCTGGCCTGAGCTCTGGCGAGAACGCCGCGGCATCCGACTTCCGGATGCCGCGGCGTTCGGCGTTTACGGGGCGGCTCGTGGCTTGCACTCCCTAGGGGCGAGTGCCAGAATGAATTAGCACTCGCTTTCGTCGAGTGCCAAAATCTGCAAGTCACCCGTCCGGGAGGGACGACACACTTATGGCAAAGATCATCGCTTTCGACGAAGAGGCCCGGCGCGGTCTCGAGCGCGGCCTCAACACTCTCGCCGACGCCGTCAAGGTGACCCTGGGCCCCCGCGGTCGCAACGTCGTGCTCGAGAAGAAGTGGGGCGCCCCCACGATCACGAACGACGGTGTCTCGATCGCCAAGGAGATCGAGCTCGACGACCCGTACGAGAAGATCGGCGCCGAGCTGGTCAAGGAGGTCGCCAAGAAGACCGACGACGTCGCGGGTGACGGCACCACCACCGCCACCGTTCTCGCCCAGGCGCTCGTGCGCGAGGGCCTGCGCAACGTCGCCGCCGGCGCCGACCCCATCTCGCTCAAGAAGGGCATCGAGAAGGCCGTCAAGGCCGTCACCGACGAGCTCCTCGCCTCCGCCAAGGAGGTCGAGTCGAAGGAGCAGATCGCCGCGACCGCGTCGATCTCCGCCGCCGACCCCGCGATCGGCGAGCTCATCGCCGAGGCCATCGACAAGGTGGGCAAGGAAGGCGTCGTCACCGTCGAGGAGTCGAACACCTTCGGCACCGAGCTCGAGCTCACCGAGGGCATGCGCTTCGACAAGGGCTACATCAACCCCTACTTCGTCACCGACCCCGAGCGTCAGGAAGCGGTCTTCGAAGACCCCTACATCCTGATCGCCAACCAGAAGATCTCCAACATCAAGGACCTTCTGCCGATCGTCGACAAGGTGATCCAGGAGGGCAAGGAGCTCCTCATCATCGCCGAGGACGTCGAGGGCGAAGCGCTCGCGACCCTGGTGCTGAACAAGATCCGCGGCATCTTCAAGTCGGTCGCCGTCAAGGCTCCCGGCTTCGGCGACCGTCGCAAGGCGCAGCTGCAGGACATCGCGATCCTCACCGGCGGCCAGGTCATCACCGAAGAGGTGGGCCTCAAGCTCGAGAACGCGACCGTCGACCTGCTCGGCCGTGCGCGCAAGGTCATCATCACCAAGGACGAGACCACGATCGTCGAGGGTGCCGGCGAGTCGGAGCTGATCGAGGGTCGCGTGACCCAGATCCGCCGCGAGATCGAGAACACCGACAGCGACTACGACCGCGAGAAGCTCCAGGAGCGCCTCGCGAAGCTCGCCGGTGGCGTCGCCGTCATCAAGGCTGGAGCCGCGACCGAGGTCGAGCTCAAGGAGCGCAAGCACCGCATCGAAGACGCCGTGCGCAACGCCAAGGCCGCCGTGGAAGAGGGTGTCGTCGCCGGTGGTGGCGTCGCGCTCATCCAGGCCGGCAAGAACGCTCTCGCGAACCTGGAGCTCACGGGTGACGAGGCCACGGGCGCGAACATCGTGCGCGTCGCCATCGAGGCCCCGCTCAAGCAGATCGCGCTCAACGCCGGTCTCGAGCCCGGCGTCGTCGCGAACAAGGTCGCCGAGCTCCCCGTGGGCCACGGCCTCAACGCCGCGACCGGCGAGTACGGTGACCTGTTCGCACAGGGCATCATCGACCCCGCCAAGGTGACCCGTTCGGCTCTGCAGAACGCCGCCTCGATCGCCGGCCTCTTCCTCACCACCGAGGTCGTCGTCGCCGACAAGCCCGAGAAGGTCGCCGCTCCCGCGGGCGACCCGACCGGTGGCATGGACTTCTGATCCCCGCCTAGGCAACACACGGAACGCCCCCTCCTCCGGGAGGGGGCGTTCTGCGTGTTGCGGACGTGGCCGCTGTCAGTTCAGCGGGCGGCAGACGTCGGTGACCAGAGCGTCACCCGGTACGCGGTCGGGGGTGGTCAGGTAGACGTTGAAGACGCGCGAGGCGAGAGTGTCGTCGCCGCGCGGGCTCAAGCCGTCTTCCACGAGGCGGGCGTTGATCATGTCGTGCGCCTGTGCGATCTGCTCGTACGGGCCCGTCACACGCGCGACGAGGCAGTCCCGGGGAGGCAGCTCGATCACGGTGAGAGGGGCGTCCACCGTCGTCCCGGGGGCGACGGGCAGGAAGATCGACAGATCGACATCGTGCTCGACGTACTGGTCGTCGTGCTCGATGACGCCGCAGGCTCCGATCGGTGCAATCGACCGCTCGGCGAGGAGAGGCATGAGGCGGCCCCAGAGCTCCCCCTCGTGGGAGTAGGACGCCACGGTGCCGCGCAGGGCTACCGCGGTCAGTGCGGGGACGGTGGTGCGGGTGAGCGTGATGGACATGGGATGGTCTCCGGTTTCGAGAAGGCGGGTGATCAGCGACACCCTCTCCCTCGCTGCGCGAGCTTCCTCATGAAGTTCCGCGCGCTGCATCTGCAGTGCGCGAGTCCACGCCGGAGTGCCACGCGCGTCGAGGAGGGCGCCGATGGCGGAGACGCCGAAGCCCACGTCGCGGAGGTTGCGCACGTCGGCCGCGTCGATCAGCTGGTGCGGAGCATAGCGCCGGTATCCGGTCCAGGGGTCGATGTCGGCGGGGACCAGCACACCATGACTGTCGTAGTGGCGGAGCATCCGCACCGACAGGCGGGTGAGGGCGCTGAACCGACCGATGCTCATCAGGTTCGGGGTCTCGGCCATGAAGCCATCGTGTCCTCTCACATCGTGTGAGGGTCAAGCGTCGGGGCGTCCGTCACGTCTGCGCGTCGGGCCGGTACCCCTCGGGCAGGCGTTCGAGCGGCTGCGTCTCGATGAGTGCGTGCTCCTGGGCGTCGCGGCGATCAGCGAGGGGGAGGGAGACGCGGAAGGTCGCTCCGCCCCCGGGGGTATCGCGCACATCGACCGTGCCGTGCAGCAGATCGACGATGGATGCCACGATCGACAGGCCGAGACCCGAGCCGCCGGTCTCGCGGGTGCGCGAGGTGTCGGCGCGCCAGAAGCGCTGGAAGATCTGCTCGCGGATCTGCTCCGGCACCCCCTCGCCGTGGTCGATGATCTCGATCCATCCCATGTCGGACTCGCCGTCGACGCCGACGCGCAGCCCGATGGGGGAGTCCTCGGCGGTGAAACGCCGCGCGTTGCCGAGCAGGTTCGCCACGACCTGACGCACCTTGTTCTCGTCGCCCATGACCACGGGGGCGAGGCGCGGCACGGGACGGACCACGCCGATCGGTGTGGCCGGGGTTCCATCCGCAGGAGTGGATGCCGCCAACTCGGTGCCGTCCTTCGATCGGCGCCGAAGCCGCGAGAGGGTGGCGCCCGCTATCGCCATCGCCGAGGTGGTGGGAGCGGTGCGACGGCGACCGTTCCCGTTCGCAGGTTTGCCTCCGGCGTCCAGGAGCGGGTCGAGGGTGATGGTGGGAAGGATCAGCTCGTCGCGCGAGGTGGCGTCGTCGACCGTGACCTCACGCTGGGGCGAGGTCACCCGCAGGTCGAGGGCGGCGTCGCGCGCGATCGGGCGCAGGTCGAGGGCGGTGATGGTGACGTCACGGCGTTCGTCGAGGCGGGCGAGCGCGAGGAGGTCCTCGACCAGGGCCCCCATGCGGATCGCCTCCTTCTCGATACGCTCCATCGACTGCGCGACATCCTCGTCGGAGCGGATCGCCCCCATGCGGTACAACTCCGCGTAGCCGCGCATCGTGACGAGGGGTGTGCGAAGTTCGTGGCTGGCGTCGCCGATGAAGCGACGCATCTGCCGCACGGTGGCATCCCGTTGTCCGAGGGCGCCGTCGATGCGGGCGAGCATCGCGTTGATGGCGGTCTTGAGCCGGCCCACCTCGGTGTCGGGGACGATGTCCGTCAGTCGCTGGCTGAAGTCACCGGCCGCGATGTCCATGGCCGTCGTCTCGACCTGGCGGAGGTTGCGGAACGCGAGGGTGACGAGCCACCGGGTCAGCAAGGCCGTGGCGATGAGGATCAGCAGCGCGACGAAGGCGTAGATGCCGATGTAGGCGGCCACGATCCGGTCGGTCGGGGCGAGCGGCTGGATCACCATCTGCGTGTAGACCCCGGGGTTTCCGGGCACCTGCAGCACCCCCACCCGGGCGACGAAGTGCTGACCGGACTCGGGCGACTCGAGTTCGATGCGGCGATCGATCTGGCTGTAGGTCTGCTCGACCGTGAAGGTGGGGGGGATGTCGGGCAGAGCGGTCGTCGACGTGCCGTTGTAGAACGCCTCGCGCTGTCCGTCGGGACCGTACACGACGACCATCGACCCGATCTGCGGGGCGTTCTCCACCTGCGAGAAGACGACCCGCCCGTCGACGGGAGCCGTGGTGAAGATGCTGTTCGCGATACTGCCGGCGGCCTGCTGCGCGAGCTGCTCGTCGAGGTTGTTCACCAGGGTGGTGCGCAAGAACACCATGGTCCCGATGCCCGCGGTGAACAGCCCGATGGCGAGCAACGCGACGGTGACGCCGGTGACCTTGGTGCGCAGGCTCAGCCCGCGCCACCAGCGCGTGAGCGAATCGTCGGAGTGCGACAGGAGCGAGCCTTTCGCTCAGGCGGTCTTGCCCGACTTCAGCATGTAGCCGAAGCCGCGCTTGGTCTGGATGAGCGGCTCCGAGGAGTGCGGATCGATCTTGCGGCGCAGGTACGAGATGTAGCTCTCGACGATCCCCGCGTCGCCGTTGAAGTCGTACTCCCACACGTGGTCGAGGATCTGCGCCTTCGAGAGCACCCGGTTGGGGTTCAGCATCAGGTAGCGCAGGAGCTTGAACTCGGTCGGGCTCAGGTCGATCGAGACGTCTCCGACGCTGACGTCGTGGGTGTCCTGATCCATCGTCAGTTCGCCGGTGCGGATGATCGACTCTTCGTCGGCCTGCATCGTGCGGCGCAGGATCGCCTGGATGCGGGCGACGATCTCATCCAAGCTGAACGGCTTGGTGACGTAGTCGTCGCCACCCGCGTTGAGCCCCATGATCTTGTCTTCGGTCTCGTCCTTCGCGGTGAGGAACAGGATCGGCGCGGTGTAGCCGGCGCCGCGCAGCCGCTTGGTGACGCTGAACCCGTTCATGTCGGGGAGCATCACGTCGAGCACGATGAGGTCGGGTTCCTCCTCGAGCACGGCCGAGATCGTCTGCGCGCCGTTGGCCACGGCTCGCACCTGGAAACCGGCGAAGCGCAGGCTCGTGATGAGCAGGTCGCGGATGTTCGGTT
Organism: Microbacterium sp. SORGH_AS_0421; assembly: GCF_030818635.1. NCBI lineage: Bacteria > Bacillati > Actinomycetota > Actinomycetes > Micrococcales > Microbacteriaceae > Microbacterium > Microbacterium sp. SORGH_AS_0421. Next base: position 30,657 of record NZ_JAUTAO010000001.1, on the reverse strand, counting down.
CGTCGTCCACGACGAGGATGCGAGGAGCTGTCATGCCCTCATTATCGTGATCTGACCCAGCAATGTGCTGGATATGGAACGGAAAGCCGCGTGCTGGTATGCGTCAGGCGGCCTGGGCGTCGATTCCGTCGGCATCCAGGATCGTGTAGGCGTACCCCTGCTCGGCCAGGAAGCGCTGGCGATTCTGCGCGAAATCCTGGTCGACGGTGTCACGCGCGATGAGCGTGTAGAAGCTCGCGGTGTGGTTCGACTGCTTCGGTCGGAGAAGTCGACCGAGGCGCTGAGCCTCTTCTTGGCGCGATCCGAACGACCCCGACACCTGGATGGCGACCGAGGCCTCGGGCAGGTCGACCGAGAAATTCGCGACCTTCGAGACGACCAATAGCGGAATGCTCCCGTCGCGGAAGCCCTGGAAGAGCTCCTCGCGCTCGGGGATCGGCGTGGCGCCCGTGATCTGCGGGGCGTTCAACGCCTCGGCGAGCTCGTCGATCTGATCGAGATACTGACCGATGATCAGAACCCTCTCACCCGGATGCCGTTCGACCAGACGTCGGGCGACCTCGATCTTCGCGGGGGCGGTGGCGGCGAGACGGTAGCGATCCTCGTCGGCGGCTGCGGCGTACTCGAGCCGCTCATCGGCGGGAAGGTCGATACGCACCTCGTAGCAGGCCGCGGGTGAGATGAAGCCCTGAGCCTCGATCTCCTTCCACGGCGCGTCGAAGCGCTTCGGGCCGATCAGGCTGAAGACGTCTCCCTCGCGGCCGTCCTCGCGCACGAGAGTTGCGGTGAGGCCCAGGCGGCGGCGCGCCTGCAGGTCGGCGGTGAGCTTGAACACCGGTGCGGGAAGCAGGTGGACCTCGTCGTAGAGCACGAGGCCCCAGTCGAGGGCGTCGAGCAGGGCGAGGTGGGCGTACTGGCCTTTCCGCTTCGCGGTGAGGATCTGGTAGGTGGCGATGGTGACCGGCTTGATCTCTTTGACCTGCCCGGAGTACTCGCCGATCTCTTCGGGGGTGAGGCTCGTGCGGCGCAGCAGCTCGTCGCGCCACTGTCGTGCGCTGACGGTGTTCGTGACGAGGATGAGCGTGGTCGTGCGGGTGTCGGCCATAGCGCCCGCACCCACGAGCGTCTTACCCGCTCCACACGGGAGGACGACGACCCCGGAACCGCCCTCGGAGAAGGATTCGACCGCCTGGCGCTGGTAAGGGCGGAGGCTCCAGCCGTCCTCGGCCAGGTCGATCGGGTGCGGGGTCCCGGGCGTGTAGCCGGCGAGGTCTTCGGCGGGCCAGCCGATCTTCAGCAGTTCCTGTTTGATGTGCCCGCGCGCCCACGCGTCGATGAGGAAGCTGTCGGGGCTCGGGCGGCCGATCAGGAGCGGGGCGATGCGCTTGTTGCGTGACACCTCGCTGAGCACCGCGGCGTCGGTCGAGCGCAGCACGAGCTCGCCCTCGTCGTTGCGCTCGATGACGAGGCGCCCGTACCGGTTGACGGACTCGCGGATGTCGGTGCTGACCGAGGCCGGCACCGGGAAGCGGGACCACCGATCGAGGGTGTCGAGCATGGCCTCGGCGTCGTGGCCGGCTGCACGCGCGTTCCACAGCCCCAGGCGGGTGATGCGATACGTGTGGATGTGCTCGGGTGCACGCTCGAGCTCGGCGAAGACGGCGAGCTCATGCCGCGCCGTCTCTGCCTGCGGGTGCGCGACTTCGAGGAGCACGGTGCGGTCGCTCTGCACGATAAGGGGGCCGTCAGCCATAGCGTTCGAGTCTACCGGTGTCGAAGAGGGCAGGGCGTTCGCGGCCGTCACTCGACGGGCGCGACGCCGTCGATGTGCGACAGGGGGAGGGTGCGCTCGACGTCGGCTCCGCGGTCGCGACCGCGCAGGCGTCCGCCGCCGAGACCGGTGGCCTCCAAGCGGAAGACGCGGGCAGAGCCGTCGGGCAGGCGCACCGTCACGTCGATGATCGATCGCGCGCGAACCGCCTGATCGAGTTCGCGCTCGAGCCACGCGGCATCCGAGTCTCCTGCGCCCGTGCGCAGACGCTCGATGAGGTCGGCGTAGGTGTCGGCGGGCGCCGTGGCCGTGGCACCGGGGGATGCCAGTTTGGCGCGCTCGAGAGCGCGCGGGCGCCCCTCGGCGTCAACCGCCACCGCGGGGGTAGTGCGCGTCGGTGAGGGCCCAGAAGACGACGTCGGCCGAGACGTGCGAGACCAGTTCGTCGTCGGTTCGGGTGAGAGCGATCGAGCGCAGCGACTGGTCGACTTCCATCGAGCGCAGAAGCGTCTCGTCGTCCGTCATGACTCGAGTGAGGTGCGACTGCGCGTCGGCGGTGACGCGCACGCGGCCGTGTTCGGCGGCGGTGCGCTCGATGACGTACGCGAGCGGCTGGGGGAGGCCCGTGAGCGAGATACCGGTCAGGAAGGCGCGAAGGCTGTCCGCCGTCTCGCCCGCGGTGATCGCGGCGCCGATGCTCGCGGCGCTGAAGCGATAGCTCGAGGCTTGAGCCCGCGACTCGCGCGCGGCCATCGAGCGCAGCCGCACGTCGAGGTGCGGAGCGAGAGGACCGGGGGCGATCGCCGTCAGGTCGTTCTGCAGGTACACGCGATCGACCTCGGGCGGCAGCAGCTCGCGCAGGGCCGAGGTGTCGACGTCGCCGCCCTTCGGCCAGCGGGAGCGCCCAGGGGGTCGCGTGGCCGTCGGCGTCGAGGAGCCCCCAGCGGACCAGGCGCTTGATCCAGAGGTCTGCGCGGTCGGGGCCTTCGGGGTCGAAAGGTGTCGCGGAGCGCCACTGCTCGCTGGGGATCCACCCGCCGTCGGTGGAGCGGTACGCCGACGGAAGGGCGTCACGCAGGGCTTCTGCGGTGCGCTGCCATCGTTCGAGAGTCGGCAGGCGCAGCCACTCGCGCCCGGCGGGAGAAACGAGCCAGGCACGCTCGTTCGTTCCGAGAAGGCCCACCTCGGCCGCGAGCCCGACGAGCAGGTCCGCTTCGGCTGCGGTGGTCACGGCCCCGGCGTCGACGAGGCGTCGTCTCTCGGTCGCGCCCAGCGACCCCGATCCGATGCGTCCGAGCGGGGCGTCGAGGGTCTGCATGAGGACGTCGGCGAGGGATGCCGCGTTGGTGAACACCGCTTCGGAGGCGGCCCCGGTGCTCTCGGGCGTCGCATGGGTGCGGCGCGGGGGCGCGGCATCCGGGATCCCCGAGGGCAGGACCTCGCGCGCGGCGTCGATCACCGTGGGGAAGGGGAGCCCGTCGTCTCCGATGAGGGCACGGGATCTCAGACGCTCGCCGATCTCACCGGTCGTCGGTCGTCCCTCGGCGGCGTCGAGCAGGGCGACGGCTTCGTCACGACTCAGCGCGGGAAGCCCGCGCGCGACCGAGACTGGGTCGAGCAGCGCTTCAGCCGCGTCGAACATGTCGCGCCACGTGCTCGACGGCGAGATGTTGCGTTCGGCGAAGAGTCGGGCGAGGTCGGTGTCGCTGCGCGCGCTCAACGAGACCGCAAGTGCGCGTTGTGCGGAGGTCTCGGGCACGTCGTCAGGCCTTGTTGGCCTTGGCCCTTCGGATGAAGCTCATGATGAGCACGGCGAGGAGGCACGCGAATGCCACCGGGGGAGCGACGTAGACGAGGAGGCCGATGACGGGCCAGACGCCGGAACCCATGTCGGCTCCGGAACTGGAGCCGATGATGATGGCGAAGAAGCACACGATCGACAGCGCGAGAAGGCCCAGCGACATGAACGCGAGAATGCGGTCGATGCGGCGGACGGGGACGTCGTCGCCCGGTGTGCTGCCACCGGAGGTGCGGGTGCTCATCGGGCTCAGCCTACCGCTTGGCGGCGGTGCCGTAGGCTGGAAGACCGGGATCCGTTCGGGTCCCGTGTTCCGCTGCGCTTTCCGCGCACTCATCCAGCGAGGTGTCCATGCCCACCGGCAAGGTCAGGTTCTACGACGACGAGAAGGGCTTCGGCTTCATCGTCACCGATGACGGCCAGGACGTGTTCCTGCACGCAACCGCCCTGCCCGCCGGAGCCCCCGGACCGAAGGCCGGGACGCGCCTCGAATTCGGGGTCGCCGATGGAAAGCGCGGTCTGCAGGCGCTGTCGGTGCGCGTTCTGGATGCTCCCGTGAGCCTGTCGAAGCGCTCGCGCAAGCCCGCCGACGACATGGCGATCATCGTCGAAGACCTCGTCAAGCTGCTCGACGGTATCGGAGGGGACCTGCGACGCGGTCGCTACCCCAACGCTCCGCACGCGCAGAAGATCGCCGCGGTCCTGCGCAAGGTCGCCGATGACTTCGAAGCCTGAGCAGCCCGTCGATGAGCGCCTCACCGGCGCCCACGACCTCGCGCTCGCCGCCCTGCACGAGATCACCCCGGCCGACACCGTCGGCCCCGCAGCCGGATACACCGCGGAGGAAGGCGGAGCGGTCTCGCTGCGCTTCCACACCCGGCTCGCGGGCTACCCGGGTTGGTTCTGGACGGTCACCGTGGCCGTCGTGGACGGCTCCGAGCCGACCGTGCTCGAGGTGGAACTGCTGCCCGGCGACGGCGCTCTGCTGGCCCCCGACTGGGTGCCGTGGGCGACTCGTCTGGCGGAGTACCAGGCGGCCCAGGTCGCTGCGGTCGTCGAGGACGACGAAACCGACGAAGACGAGCCGGACGATGACGAGCCGGACGACGACGATGAGGACGACGAAGACGACGACGAGCCGAAGGCGCGCTTCCACGCGGGAGACCTCGACGGCGTCGACATCGACGAGTTCGACGGCGCGGACGACGATGTCGACTCGGACGAAGATGTCGAGTCGGACGACGAAGACTCCGATGACGACGACTACGACGAGGGCGATCGCAGCTACTGACCGCCGCTCATGACGAAGGCCGTCCCGCTGGTGCGGGACGGCCTTCGTTCTTGTCAGCTCAAGCCTGCGGCAGGCGCTCGATCGTGTAGTCGATCGCGCCGATGAGGCGGCGCACATCCTCGGGCTCGATCGAGACGAAGGTCGCGATGCGCAGCTGGTTGCGGCCGAGCTTCCGATAGGGCTCGGTGTCGACGATGCCGTTCGCGCGCAGGCTCTTGGCGATCGCCGCGGCGTCGATGCTGTCGTCGAAGTCGATCGTGACGACCACGGGGGAGCGGTCGGCGGGATCCTTCACGAAGGGAGTCGCCACCGCGCTCGCATCGGCCCACTCGTAGAGAGCGCCGGACGATTCGGCGGTTCGGGCGCCGGCCCACGAGAGGCCGCCGTTGTCGAGGATCCATCCGAGCTGGTCGTCGAGGAGCAGGAGCGTCGCGAGAGCAGGGGTGTTGAGCGTCTGCTCGAGACGCGAGTTGTCGAGCGCGTTCTTCAGGCTGAGGAACTCGGGAATGTAGCGGCCGGATGCCGCGATCCGCTCGATCCGCTCGATAGCGGCGGGCGAGACAGCGGCGTACCAGAGCCCTCCGTCGGAGCCGAGGTTCTTCTGGGGCGCGAAGTAGTAGACGTCCGCCTGTGCCACATCGAAGTCGATGCCTCCCGCGGCGCTGGTCGCGTCGATGACGGTGAGGGCTCCGGCATCCGCCTCCACGCGCCGGATCGGGGCGGCCACCCCCGTCGAGGTCTCGTTGTGCGGCCAGGCGTAGACGTCGACGCCGGCGACGGCCTCGGCCGCCGAGCGCGTACCGGGCTCGACCTTGCGCACGTCGGGTGCCTGCAGCCACGGGGCGGCGGCCGCCGAGGCGAACTTGCCGCCGAACTCGCCGAAGACGAGGTTCTGGCTGCGGTTCTCGATGAGCCCGAACGCGGCGGCATCCCAGAAGGCCGTCGATCCGCCGTTGCCGAGGATGATCTCGTACCCCTCGGGCAGACGGAACAGCTGCGACAGGCGCTCGCGCGTGCTGGCGACGAGGTTCTTCACCGGTGCCTGGCGGTGCGAGGTTCCGAGGATCGACGCACCGCGGGTGACGAGGGCCTCGAGCTGCGCACCGCGCACCTTCGAGGGGCCGCACCCGAAGCGACCGTCGGCGGGCAGGAGATCGGCGGGCAGTTCCACGTGCGACATGGCACCGATTCTAGGGTCACCCTCGGACGCCGCCCGCGCTCATGTCGGAGGGGGTCGGTAGGCTGGGAGGACTTGCCGCGCGAGATCGAGGACACCCGAATGACCGACCTGATCGACACCACCGAGATGTATCTGCGTACGATCCTCGAACTCGAAGAGGAAAAGATCGTGCCGCTGCGCGCGCGCATCTCCGAGCGCCTGGGGCACTCGGGACCCACCGTCTCTCAGACGGTCGGTCGCATGGAGCGCGACGGTCTCGTGGTCGTGTCGGAAGACCGCCGCCTCGAGCTGACGGACTCCGGCCGTCAGAAGGCCGTCGACGTCATGCGCAAGCACCGACTCGCCGAGCGTCTGCTCAGCGACGTCATCGGTCTCGACTGGGCGTACGTGCACGATGAAGCCTGCCGTTGGGAGCACGTGATGAGCGAGCAGGTGGAGCGTCGGCTCGTCGAGCTCCTCGGCCACCCCACCGAGTCGCCGTACGGCAACCCGATCCCGGGTCTCGATCAGCTCGGCGACGCAGCGAGCGCCACCTTCGACGACGGAGTGATCGGTCTGGTCCGCAAGCTGACGGATGCGGGCGCCCCCATCACGGGCACGGTTCGCCGGCTCGCCGAGCCCGCTCAGGTCGATCCCGAGCTGCTGCAGCAGCTCAAGGCCGCCGGCGTCCTGCCGGGCGCCCGCGGTGACTACCGCTTCAACGAGGGATACGTCCTCATCCAGATGGACGGCGTCGACGAGGGGCTCGAACTGCCCGTCGAGGTGGCCTCGCACATCTTCCTGGTCGCCGAGGACTGAGCTCGGCCGCTTTCCGCAAGGTCGGGCCGAGCATCGCCTGGGAGCGGTTACCGGAGCGTGACTTGTTCGTTATCTTCGGGTAGCCTCAGAAAGTCCACAGGTGAGAAGCCCGCCGTCGGACCCCTCGCGGTTTGCCTCATCGGCTCGTCGTCCGCGCAGGGCCCAGCCCGCACATCGTGCCCCGTATTCGAGTGCTGACGAGCCAGCGTCCCCGAAGACGCAGAGGCGCCGGAGGAACTTTGGCTGAACACAACGAGCCCGCAGCGGACCTACCCGAAGGCACCGCGACGGAACCCACCCGCAAGAGCACTCGTGCCGCGGTGACCCGACCGACGAGCCGCGCTCTGCAGACCGCGCCCCTCACGACTGCTCCGGTTGTTCGCCCCACCCCCGCTCGAGGCGCATCGTCGCCTCGCCGTGTCGGCAAACCGCTGCGCAGCGCGGTGATCCTCTCGATGGTCGCCGGCCTCGTCGCGACCGTCGCGATCCCCGCCTATGCCGCGACCATGCCGGCCGCCGAGACCATGACGTTGCAAGAGATGTCGGCTGCCGACAACCAGTCGCTGGTCGTGGCGTCCGACGCCGCCGCTGAGACCCTCGACCGCAGCAGCTACTCGGCCACCACGGCTGACGAGATCCAGAAGAAGAAGGATCAAGAGGCAGCTGCCGCCGCCGCCGCCGAGCGCGCCCGTCAGCTCGCCGCCAACGCCTCGAAGGCGTCGACCTCGGTGAGCTCCATCGACCTCAACATGACCGCACCCGGATCGGGCGAGGTGCGCTGGCCCCTCACGAGCTACACCCTCGGTCGTGGCCTGTGGGACTCCGGCTATCACCAGGGTGTCGACCTGCTCGCTCCCGGCGGTCAGCCCATCTTCGCCGCCGCCGGTGGAGTCGTCAGCGTCTCGCAGGAGAGCTACGGCGGGTACGGTGTCGCGATCGTGATCGAGCACGTGATCAACGGCCAGAAGGTATCGACCACGTACGGCCACATGACCTACGGCAGCCGTCAGGTGCAGGCCGGCCAGACCGTCGCCCCCGGTCAGCTCATCGGTCTGGTCGGATCGACGGGCAGCTCGACCGCCAATCACCTCCACTTCGAGGTGCACATCAACGGCTCGGTCGTCGATCCTTACGCCTGGCTGCAGCAGAACGCCGGCTGATTCTTCTGACGGGGCGGCGTGGCGGAGGACATCGTTCTCCGACACGCCGCTTTCCGTTTGCCCCCTCGGCCGACCCCGGGCGTGTCGTGGTGGGTTAGCCTGTCACCGACGTCGGAAGAACCGAAGGGACCAGCCGATGAACACCAGTCCGCGCATCCGCACCATGGATGCGCTCGGGCTGCTCGTTCTTCGGCATCGTGTGATCGGATGCCGCGGCCTCGCCGTGACCTCTCAGGCGCTGTCTGCCTAGACAGCGCCTTTTTCATACCCTTTCGCGCCTGCCGTCGTCGCGAGTCGAACATCCGAGAAGCCGTCTCGGCCATTCGAGAGGACGAGAAATGCGCACACTGGTGCTGAACGCGGGCTACGAGCCCCTCGCTGTCGTGTCTTTCAAGCGAGCCCTCGTGCTCGTCATGAACGACAAGGCCACCGTCATCGAGAGCGTGGACGAGGACCCGGTCTGGGCCGCCCACGGAACCTACGACCGTCCGGCGGTGATCATCCTGACGCGCTACGTGCGCGTGCCGGGCGCCCGCCAGGTACCGGTCACCCGCCGCGGTGTTCTGCGCCGTGACGCGCACCGCTGCGGATACTGCGGCAAAGCGGCGTCGACGATCGATCACGTGCTTCCCCGCTCGCGCGGCGGTAAGGACACGTGGGAGAACCTCGTAGCGTGCTGCCTGCTCTGCAATAACGTGAAGGGCGATCGCACACCTCAGGAGATGCGCTGGGAGCTTCGGCTGGTGCCGGCGCCCCCTCGAGGCTCGTCGTGGACCGTGCGCGGCGTGGACAAGAGCGACCCGCGTTGGGAACCATATCTGGCGCTGGCGGCCTGAAAACGACAAACTCGGGACCTCCTCCCGCGGGCGTCGATAGGCTGAAACGGTCGGCGCGATCGGTTCCGCGGTGGCGTGGGGACGGCCTCGACTCGAGCCGTTCACACGATGCCCATGCGCCGATCCGTCGCGGTCTCGTCGTCCCCGACGGGATCCACGCGACGCGAAGGGCAGTCCTCGATGGCCACCGATTCTCACCGCACCGTCTCCGCTGTCGAGCGCATCGGCTTGATGGATTCGCCCCCCGAAGAGCGCTTCGATCGCATCACCCGGCTCGCGCGAGAGATGTTCGACGTGGACTACGCGCTCGTCAACATCGTCGGCGAAGACGAGGTGTACACGAAGTCGCAGCCGCCCGAGACCCACTTCGGTCGCACTCCCCGCGAGGCGGTGTTCTGCGGTGAGACGGTCAAGCAGGACGGCATCCTCGAAGTCGACGACGCGACCCTCGACGAGCGTTTCCGTGACATCGCCTCGGTGACCGAGTACGGGATGCGGTTCTACGCGGGCTTCCCGTTGCGCACCGACGACGGTGAGCCGGTCGGTACCCTCTGCCTCATCGACCCCGATCCGCATGCCCTCGACGAGGATCAGCGTCGGTCGTTGGAGCATCTCGGTCGATGGGCGCAAGCCGAGATCCGACAGAGCGATCCGGGTCCGGTCGAGGGTGCCGTGGCGACCGGCCGAACGCCGCGAGCGGACGACTTCACCGCGGACGGTGTGCGATTGGCATCCCTCGCCATTCCGCACGGGGTCGTCAGCGGCGATCGGAGCGGGTGGCAGGAAGTGGGCGGACGCGTGGTCGTGACGCTCGCCGACGTCATGGGCAAAGGCGAGGCGGCGGGTGCGGTGGCGGAAGCGCTGTTGCACGCACTGCAGGCGCGTCGAGACATGTCTCCGGTGGCGGCGATGCTCTCGGTCGAGGACGAGGCCCGCTCGAGCGGCCTCTACCTCGACACCTTCGCGACGGTGTTCCACGCGGTCATCGACGCCGCCGCCGGCACGGTCGACTACATCGACGCCGGTCATGGTCTGACCCTGGTGCTCCGCGCCGACGGGTCGTCGGAGCGTCTGACGTCGCGGAACCTCCCCCTGGGGCTGCGCCCCGCTGACGTCGAGTGGGAGGCCGGGCGCGCGAGCGTCAGCCGAGGAGACCTGCTCGTGAGCGTGTCGGACGGCGCCCTGGACGCGTACGACTCGACCCTCGAGAGCCTGCGTCTCATCGGCGACGACCTGCGCGCGGCCGCCGACCCGCACGGATTCTTCGACGGCTTGACTCTGCGGGTGTCGACGCACCAGGTCGACGACGACGTCACCGCGGTCGTGCTGTCGGTGAGCTGACGGCCTCCGCGCAATCCGTCACCCCGGCGAACCGATCACGGTCGTCGGGGTGACGGCATCCTGGGTCTGCTCCAACGTCAGCGGGATGACGGAGAAGAGGAATCGCTTTCGGACCATGAAGAGGATGAGTCCGATCACGACGCTGTGGATGAGCGTTCCCTGCCATATGCTGCCGCGGTCGAGGCCGGGGATGTTCGCGACGGCGAGCACGAAGAACACGTGCACGATGAACACGTAGAGGCTCGCCTGGCCGAGGGGGATCCACAGCCAGCCCATGCTCTTGTACAGCGGCTTCCACGCCACCGTGAGCACCGCGTACGAGCACACGATCACGAGGGGCAGATCGAGCAGGCGTCCCCATTCGAGGAAGATGCGCTGGTACCCCGAATCGTAGAGCGAACCGTAGAGGTCGGCGGGGAACGGGACGGGCGTGAAGCCGTAGGTCTGACCGGCCCAGAGGTACACGAGGAAACCCGCGTAGCCGACGACGAACACACCGACGCCGATCTTGCCCGGGATCGAGGTGAGGGCGCGGATGATCTGTCGCCGGTAGTAACCGATCACCAGACCGTGCGTGAACAGCACCTGCCAGAGGGCCAGGGGGAAGACCGCATCGAACTGCGAGGGGAGGCTCAGCGCACCGGGCGCCACATAGTGCACCGCGTAGACGCCCCAGCTCAGGGCGAGGACGAGCCACCACATCTTGCGTCGGATCAACCACATGAGGGCGGGATAGGCCAGGCTCAGCACCACGAACAGGCCCATGATGTTGAACGGCCACGGGCCCATCTCGAGCAGGAGGAACTGCCGAACCGCGTACCAGGGCGGTGGGTAGTCGAGCAGGCGTTCCGCGTTGGGGTAGAGGTCGTAGACGCGGCCGCTGTCTCCGGTGCCCCCTTCGCCCGTACCCCGGTCGGTGAAGGTGGTGATTGCGGTGGTGTCGACGAAGGGGACGAAACCGACGGCGAAGATCAGCAGGATCACGGCCAGGGCGACGAGATACTGCTTGCGTGCGCGAGCCCATGCGGCGAGGGCGGCGGCCCACTCACCCCCGCGCGCGATGGCGGCCGGGAAGACCATCCCCAGGACGATGCCGCTGAGCAGGACGAAGAGCTCGGCGCCGGTGATCGCGCCGATCGCCTTGAGCGATGCATAGGCGAAGGGGCTGGTGACCTCGATGTGCGTGACCACCACGACCACGATGATGAAGCCGCGCACCATGTCGATGCGCAGATCCCGGCTCGCGGAGGAGTCGTCGTACCGCCACTTCGGCACGGCACGCCCGACGAAGCCGGATGCCAGGAAGGCCACGGCCAGCACCGCGGCGCTGCCGGCGATCCAGTTCATCTCGTCGGTGGGCTCGGCGCCGCCCTGGCGGACCTGGACAGTCGCGGCGGAGGCCTGTTCGGGGGTGACGACGGTCGTCACCGGACCCCAGCGGATGAGCCCTGCGGCATCGAGGTCCGCCCGAAGCGATCCGGCGAGCTCACCGTTCGCCGTCGCCCGCCAATCGACGACCTGACCACCCGCCTCCGCCTCCTCGCGGACGACCTCGAGCCAGGTGACCCCCGTGAGGAGAGGGTGGTCGGGGAGTTCGGCCAGGATCTGCCGCCACCACCCCTGCTTGACCGCGAGCTCGGTGTCACCCTCGCGGCCGAAGTCGTAGAGCGCACCGGTGTCGAGGAGCATGGGCTTGTCCTCGGCGACGGCGAAGCGGTCGTAGAACGATGTGCGCTGGCCGGTGGCGTAGCCCCAGCTCTCGTCGAAGCGCGCGGCGACCTCGCCCTCGTCGGGGGCGCTGTTCGTTTCGAGCGGGACGTCACGTCCGGCGGCGGCCGCCGACTCGCCCTTGCCGAAGTAATACATCGTCAGTCCTACGCGATCGACCGCGTCGGGGTCGGGGAAGTACGGGCCGTACGGGTCGTCGGCTTCGGAGAAGAGCCCGTCTCCGTCGGTGTCGAGGGTGAGGCGGTCGCTCTTCGTCAGGGTGTCGAGTCGCCCGTCCGCGCGTTCGAAGGGGTAGCCGGCGGCGTACGAGGGGCTCCACACGGTCTCGGCCCGCGACGATCCCGCGTGCACCACCTCGGCCACTCGTTCGAAGGCGCGGACGTATGCGGTCGGCTGCTGTCCCCATGACACCCACGACCCGTTCATCTCGGGGGCGAAGCGCACGAACTGCACCGCATCGTACTGCGAACGGTAGTTCTCCAGACGGGAGTTGAGGTCGGCCGCGTCGGCGTCGGTGAGCCGGTCGAGGGGTACCGAGGGCTCAAGGGTCAGGACGAGGGCGGCACCCTGACCGGCGACCTGTGTCGCCGCGCGCTCCCACTCAGAGATCGCCCGACCGTCGAGGGGATACGACAGGCGAACGGTATACATCGCGGGCTGTTCGCCGAGGCGACCGCGGTACCCGTCCGGGCCGTCGTCACCCCAGTTGAGCTCGGCCCCGAACCATACGCCGTCGTCGGTGGGGACTGCGGCGGCGGCCGGAGCCGCCACGGTCAGAAGGAGCGCGGCGGTGAGCCCCAGAGCCGCCGCGACCCGCTGTCCGATCCGTCTCACGTTCTTCTCGACTCCAGGGTCCACACGTTCCGGTCGCCATCACGGTCGAGAGCCACGTCGTCGACGCTCGCACGGGCGAGAGCGAGGCCCCGGCCGCTGACCTCCTCCTCGCCGGCCATACGCACGGCGTCCAGATCGAGGAGGGGAGGATCGCCGTCGTCGCGGAACGTGGCCCGGATCACCCTGGAATCCGCGAACAGTTCCAGGGTGAACCGGCGCTCATCGGCATCCCCCCGCGAATGTTCGACGACGTTGCCGGCGATCTCGATGACGGCGGTCTCGAAACCGAGACGAGTCGCGGCGGGGACCTCGCCTACCTCGGACCACCACGCGGCGAGCAGCTCGAACACCGCCTCTAGGCTCGCCGGCGCGACCGCGGCGTCGAGCGAGCGGTGGGCGGTCGAATCAGCCACGGAGGGCCCTCGTCGACGCTGGGGCGCGGACGCAGCACGCGATCGAGATTGGTCAGACCCAGAACCATCGTGACCTGCTCGGACGGCGCGGCCAGACGCAGGTCGCCGCCCGACTGTCGCGCGACCTTCAGGCACGATACGAGGGCGCCGAGCCCCGACGAATCGACGAACTCGGTCTGCGAGAGGTCGACCACGACGATCCCACCCGCCCCGCGGTCGATCTCGGCGGTCACGGTCTCACGGAACGTCTTCGCCGAGACCATGGTGAGTCGGCCTCGGGGGATGACGACGGTACCCCCGTCTCGGGTGTCGATGTCGACCTGGAGCATGTCAATAACCCTTCGGTTGGTGATCGGAGGCGGAGTACAGCACCGCGCGCACGATGATGCTGAAGACAGCGAGGTCGTAGAGGACCCACGCGATGTTGATCAGGGGAGCGATGCCCTCGGCCTGACCGGCGGCATAGCGGATCGCCACGACACCGAGGGAGGCGATCATGGCGCCCATCACCCACAGCTGCGGCTTCACCAGATCCCACCGCGGGCGGTTCTCGAGCGAGCGCGTCTTCGGGGTCACCGAGAAGCCGAGCGAGCGACCGCGGTAGACGTTGTCGAACGCGCTGGTCACCGCACGGATCCAGACCGGGAAGAGCGCCAATGAGTACTGCGCGCCGCGCCAGGTGGGGCGTCCGTTCGCGACGACGAGGAAGAGCACCTGGTTGATGACGAAGAACGGGATGAAGCGGGCGAAGAAGTCCACGCTCCACGCCTGGACGGGCATGACCCCGAAAGACAGGTACAGCACGGGGGCGGCGACGTAGACGATCGCCGCGAACCCGGACAGGTAGCTCCACATGGTGCCGAAGTACATCAAGCGCTGACCCCAGCTGAGGCCCTTCTGCACCAGCGGATTCTCGCGGAACATGACCTGCATGGTGCCCTGGGCCCAACGCAGGCGCTGGGTGAGCATGGTGGGCAGGTCCTCGGGGGCGAGTCCCTTCGCGAGGACCTCGTCGTGGTAGACCGACGTCCACCCGAGGCCGTGCAGGCGCATCGAGGTGGCCATGTCCTCGGTGACCGAGATGGTGGCCAGGGGCATGATCGCCTGGGCCTCCTCTTCGCGTCCGACGTCGAAGGACTCCACGAGCATGCTCACCGACTCCACCGCGGCCAGCGGCGACAGGCTGCGCTCGCCGAGGGCGTCGAGGGCGAGGTCGTCGACGGCGGCCAGAGCGGCGGGGTCGCCGGTGACCTCGGCCAGCTCGGCGAGTTCGGCGCGCACGCTCGCGATGTCCTGGTCGGCGAGCTCTCGGCGCACCTCGACGATGCGGCGCTGGAACGCGAACGTCAGATCCGCCAGAGCGTCCCCGCGGGCGATCCCCGACTTCAGATCGTCGAGGGCTCGCCCGACCGCGTCGAGGGATGCCGTGATGCGGGGATCGGAGACGTGCTCGCGGCGAGCACGGGCGAGAACCCGACGGGAGGAGCGGATGCCACGGTTCACCGCGAGGGTGACCTCGCCGACGTAGCGCGAGACGCCCAGTTGCATCATGGCCTCGCGGCGGAGGATCGCGTTCGACCCGCAGAAGAAGGCGGCGTTCCAGCCGTCCTTGGATTGCTGGATGGGGCCGTAGAACAACGGGGCCTGGCTCCCCAGCGGGTCGCTCACGGGCACGTTCACGAACCACTGGGGCGTCTGGACCAGCGCGACGGTGTCGTCTTCGAACCACCCGAGGGTGCGGTCGAGGATATCGGGGGACGGCACCTGATCGGCATCCAGGATCAGAAGGAACTCGCCCTCGGTCACCATGAGGGCGTTGTTGAGGTTGCCGGCCTTCGCGTGGCGCGGGCGGTCCCGCCACGCCTCTGAGCGGGTGACCACCCCGATGCCCTCGGCCTCGGCGAGAGCGCGCAGCTCGGGGCGATCGCCGTCGTCGAGGATCCACGTCTCGTGCGGGTAGCGGATCGCTTTCGCCGCGCGGGCGGTGTGCATCACGAGGTCGAGGGGCTCGTTGTAGGTGGTCACGAGCACGTCGACCGTGACGTCGTGCCGGAGCGGGGGAGCGTCGTGGCGCTCGCGGAGTCGCCACGCCCCCAGGCCGAACAGCAGGGAGTCGATGAGGCTGTAGGTCTCGGCGAGGACGAGGGGGACGGCGATCCACCAGGACTCCCAGTTCACCGAGGCGAGCCAGCGCCACGTGATGTAGTTGAGTCCCGTGGCGGCCGACAGGATCACGATGATTCGCACGAGAGCGAGACGTCGCGCCTTCGACAGCTCTCGACGCCGAACCTCTCGTCGCAGGTCGTCGCGATGAATGGTGGTTTCGACGATCACGTTTGTGAACCTTTCCGTCTACTTTTCATCCTGTTTGAGAAGAAGTTCACCCGCACAGTCCTTGACGCGCGAGCGACCGAAACGACAAGGTTCGTCTCCTCGGTCCGAGAAGCACCGCTCGGGTGGTGAGATGGATGCATGGCCCGCGCTCTCCTCGTCATCGACATGCAGCAGGGGTTCGACGACCTCGCCTTCTGGGGGCCGACCGCGAACCCCGACTGCGAACGCAACGTCGCCTCGCTGATCGACGCCTGGCGCCGGGCGGAGGAGCCGATCGTCGTCGTGCGGCACGATTCGGCCTCTCCCGGTTCCCCCCTTCACCCCGATGCCGAGGGCAACGCCCTCGTGGAGGTGGTCGCCGACGCCCCGGCGGACCTCGTCGTGTCGAAGAGCGTCAACTCGGCGTTCTACGGAGACCCCGACCTGCACGCTTGGCTGGGCGAGCGCGGCATCCGGGAACTGGTGATCTGCGGCATCCAGACGAACATGTGCGTCGAGACGACCGCGCGCATGGCGGGAAACCTCGGCTACGACGTGACCGTGGTGCTGGATGCCACGTGCACCTTCGACCTGAGCGGAGAGATCGCGGGGCTCGGGACCGTCACCCGCACGGCCGCCGAACTCATGGCGAACACGGCCGTCGTGCTGCAGCAGGGAGGGTTCGCGCGGATCACCGCGACGACCGATCTGGTCTGAAACGGCGTGTGCACGGAGCCGTCCTCGGCGGGATGTCGGCGAGCCCGCGCGCGCTTTTCGTTTCGCGATCGGCGCTTTCCGCGCGATGTCGGAGGTCGATCGTATCTTCGACCCACAGGGATTGAGGTCATCGAACAGATGTTCTAACCTGTGGGAGTGAGGGCGATCGTGAGAGACCAGGTACAGGCCGTACCCGATATCCATGCGCTGCGCGATCGCCTCGAGCGCATGCAGGGGCGCCGCATGGACGCCCCCGTCCTGCCGACGCACCCGGCGTTCTCGTCGTTGCTACCCGGTGGGGGCCTGCGGCCGGGGTCGGCGTACGCGCTGACCCGCTCGGCCTCTCTTCTGCTGGCGCTCATGGCCCGTCCCTCCCAAGACGGGGCGTGGTGCGGGGTGATCGGCATGCCCGAGCTCGGCGCCGAGGCCGCAGAGAAGTACGGTCTCGATCTCGACCGTCTCGTGTTCATCCCCGATCCGGGTCCCCGGTGGCTGGCCGTGACGGCGACGATCACCGAGGTGCTCCCCGTGGTGGCCGTGCGCCCTCCCTCGGGATCGACGGCCGCGCGCGGGGGTGCCGAGACCACGCGACTGGCCGCTCGCCTGCGCGATCGCGGGTCGGTGCTGCTCGTGCAGGGAGCCTGGCCCCAGGCCGAGGCCGTGATCGACGTGGCCGACCCCCGATGGTCGGGGCTCGGCCAGGGGCACGGGTATCTGGCTGGTCGCGAACTGACCGTGTCGGTGACCAGCCGCCGTTCGCCGAACCCCCGGCGCGCCCGCATGCTGCTGCCCGCGGCCGACGGGTCGATCGAGCTGCTGGGCGCTCCGGCCGAGCGTCTGGTTCCGCGCGAGCGCACCGCGTTCCCGGTGCGGGCGGTGGGGTGATGCAGGCCCCGACGCGCAGCCTCGTGCTGTGGTTCCCCGACTGGCCCATCACGGCGTTCGTGAGCGAGGCCGTCAGTCCTCCTCGACCGGATGCCGCGGTGGCGGTTTTCGCGCACAACCTCGTCATCGCGTGCTCGTGGGCGGCTCGCGCACAGGGCGTACGCCGCGGGCAGAAGCGCCGTGACGCGCAGGCGTTGTGCCCCGGGCTGCAGGTGGTGCCGGCCGACCCGGTACGGGACGTGCGGGCGTTCGCCCCGGTGGTCGCCCGGATCGAGGAGCGCGCGCCCGGGGTGCATGTCGTGCGGCCGGGGCTCTGCGCTCTTCGGGCGCGCGGGCCGGCGCGGTACTACGGCGGCGAACTCGAGGCGGCTCGGATGCTGATCCGTCAGCTCGACGACGACGGGTTCGCCGGCGTGCGTGCGAGCGTCGCCGACGGGGTGTTCACCGCCGAGCAGGCCGCTCGTTCGGCTGCGGCCGACGACCCCGTCCGCATCGTCGAACCCGGCGAGGCCGGAGCTTTCCTCGCGCCCCTCTCGATCGCGACCCTCGACGACGACGAGTTCGGCAGCCTGCTGTCGCGGTTGGGCGTGCACACCCTGGGAGAGCTGGCCGGGCTCTCGGTCGAACGAGTACGAGAGCGTTTCGGCGAGAGGGGCGTGCGCCTGCACGCGCTCGCCGGGGGGCTCGATTCCCAACCGGTCCAGCCGCGCACACCCCCGCCCGAGTTGCACCGCGATGTCGCGTTCGAACCACCGCTCGAGCTCGCCGACCAGATCGCGTTCGGCATGCGCGTGGCGGCCGAGGAATTCATCGCCCAGCTCGGCGCGCACGACCTCGTGTGCACGGAGCTGCGGGTCGTGCTCACGGGGGAACGGGGCGAGCGCAGCGAGCGTGTCTGGCTGCACCCCGGTTCGTTCGATGCCGCGGCCGTGGTCGACCGCGTGCGCTGGCAGCTCGCCGAAGACGCCCAGGGCATCTTCGGCAGCGGCGTGGCGGGCGTGCACATCGAACCCGAGGCCGTCGACGCCGCGGCGCACCACGCCAAGGGGCTGTTCGGGGCCGGACCCGACGAGCGCGTGCACCACGCCCTCTCGCGCGTGCAGGCCATGCTCGGACACCGCGGGGTCGTGACCCCGACGATCGGCGGTGGGCGCTGGCTCGCCGAGCGTCAAGTGCTCGTGCCGTGGGGGGATCGCGCGGTCACCGAGAAGGTGCGGACCCGGCCGTGGCCCGGCAGTCTCCCCGACCCCCTGCCCGCCACCGTCTACCCCGAGCCGCGTCTGGTGGGGGTCACCGATATCGCAGGGGCTCCGGTCACGGTGGGGGAGCGCGACGTCCTGAGCGCTCCGCCCGCGGTCCTCGAGACCGCGGGGCAGCGACGCCGTATCAGCGAGTGGGCGGGCCCGTGGCCGATCAGCGAGCGGGGGTGGGACGCATTGCGCGCACGCAAGGCACACCGCTTCCAGGTGGTGGACGCCGATGGCGGTGCGTGGCTCCTGGTGGTGGAAGAGGGCGAGTGGCGGGCGGAGGGGCGGTATGACTGACCAGCGATCCGGCCTCGGGATCGGGGTGCGCTGATGGGCTGGACCAACCCTCCCGTCAAGTGGTCGGAGCTCGAGCGCCTGCTCAGTGACTCCCGCCGTCCCACCGGGGCCCCGCCGAACGGCGACGGAGGCGACAGCCCGGCATGGTCGCACAAGCGCGGCGCCTACGTGCCGCCCTCGATCGACCGACCGGCCGACACCGTGCCCTACGCCGAACTGCACGCGCACTCGTCGTACTCGTTCCTCGACGGTGCGTCCTCTCCCGAAGAGCTCGTCGAAGAGGCCGAACGTCTGGGCCTGCATGCGCTCGCCCTCACCGACCACGACGGCTTCTACGGCATCGTGCGCTTCGCCGAGGCCGCCGAGCAGCGGGCGGTGAACACCGTCTTCGGCGCGGAGCTCTCGCTCGGGCTCGCCGGTCCCCAGAACGGTGAGGCCGACCCGATGGGTTCGCACCTCCTCGTCCTCGCCCGTGCGGAAGAGGGGTACCACCGACTCGCCGCGGCGATCACCCACGCCCAGCTCACCGGCGCCGAGAAGGGCCGACCGGTCTACGACCTCGAAGACCTCGCCGAGCGTGCCGGAGGACCGGGCGATCCGCAGTGGGCGGTGCTCACCGGATGCCGCAAGGGAGCGGTGCGTCAGGCCCTTGCTTTCGAGGGCCCGGCCGGAGCCGCGCGAGAACTCGACACGCTCATCGACCTGTTTGGCGCGGAAGCGGTCTACGTCGAGTTGATGGACCAGGGCGATCCGCTCGATTCCCGTCGCAACGACGTGCTCGCCGGTCTCGCCGCCGAGCGGGGCCTGCCGATCCTCGCCACCAACAACGTGCACTACGCCGCTCCGCAGAAGGAGCTGCTCGCGGCCGCCGTCGCCGCGGTGCGGGCCAACCGCGGGCTCGACGAGCTCGACGGCTGGCTCCCCGCCCACGCCGGAGCGCATCTGCGTTCGGGGGTCGAGATGGCGGCGCGGTTCCGGCGGTATCCCGGAGCGGTCGCTCGGACGGTCGAGCTCGCCGACGAGATCGCCTTTCCGCTACGTCGGGCCAAGCCCGCGCTGCCGCAGCAGAAGGTCCCCGAGGGGCACACGCCGATGTCGTGGTTGCGCCACCTGGTATGGGAGGCCGCCCCGCGGAAGTACCCGAACCTGTCCGACGACGACCGGCGCCGCATCGAGCGCGAACTGGGTGTCATCGAGATGAAGGACTTCCCGGGCTACTTCCTCATCGTCTACGGCATCGTCGCCGAGGCGCGTCGGCGCGGCATCCTCTGCCAGGGGCGCGGTTCGGCGGCCAATAGCGCCGTCTGCTATCTGCTCGACATCACTGCGGTCGACTCGATCTTCTACAAGCTCCCGTTCGAGCGGTTCCTGTCGAGCCTGCGCGACGAAGAGCCCGACATCGACGTCGACTTCGACTCCGACCGCCGCGAAGAGATCATCCAGTGGGTCTACGAGGAGTACGGGCGCGAGCGGGCTGCGCAGGTGGCGAACGTCATCCAGTACCGGCCGAAGAACGCCGTGCGCGACATGGCCCGAGCCCTCGGGCACTCCCCGGGGCAGCAGGACGCCTGGTCGAAGCAGGTCGAGCGGTGGGGCGCAACGCTCGAGACCGGGGCCGATCACGACATCCCCGACCAGGTCATCGAGTTCGCGTCGGAGCTGCTGAAGGCGCCGCGACACCTCGGCATCCACTCGGGCGGCATGGTGCTCACCGACCGCCCGGTGGGAGAGGTCGTTCCCATCGAACACGCGCGTATGGAGAACCGCACGGTGATCCAGTGGGACAAAGACGACGCCGCGTGGATGGGGCTGGTCAAATTCGACCTGCTGGGCCTCGGCATGCTCGCGGCTCTGCAGTACTGCTTCGACCTCATCCGCGGGGCGACGGGCGAGGACTGGGAGTTGTCGACGCTGCCCAAGGAAGAGAAGGCGGTCTACGACATGTTGTGCCGCGCCGACTCGATCGGGGTGTTCCAGGTGGAGTCGCGCGCGCAGATGGGCTTGCTGCCCAGACTCCAGCCGCGCAAGTTCTACGACCTGGTGGTGCAGATCGCCCTCATCCGCCCCGGTCCCATCCAGGGTGGGGCCGTGCACCCGTTCGTGCGGCGCAAACTCGGGCAGGAAGAGATCACCTACGTCCACCCCAAGCTCGAACCGGTGCTCGCGCGCACGATGGGGGTGCCGGTGTTCCAAGAGCAGCTGATGCAGATGGCCGTCGCCATCGGCAACTGCTCCGCCGAAGACGCCGACCTGCTCCGCCGGGCCATGGGCTCCAAGCGCGGGCTCGAGCGCATCGATTCCCTGCGCGAGACGCTGTACGCGGGTATGGCCGAGAACGGCCTGGTGGGGCAGGTTGCCGACGAGTTGTACGCCAAGATCCAGGCGTTCGCCAATTTCGGTTTCGCGGAGTCGCACTCGCTGTCGTTCGCGCTGTTGGTCTACGCCAGTTCCTGGATCAAGCTGCACTACCCGGCGGCGTTCCTCGCGGGTCTCCTGCGCGCGCAGCCCATGGGGTTCTACTCACCCGCCACGCTCACCGCCGACGCCCGACGGCACGGGGTGCAGGTGCGTCGACCAGACCTGCTGCGCTCGGGGGTCGAAGCGACCCTCGAGGGAATCGGCGACACACCGGATCATGCCGTCACCGGGCAGGCGGATGCCGCGGGCTCAGGAGCAGACAAGAAATCGGCACCCTGCCCGGGGAGGCGCGCGCCGACAGGGCTCGATGCGTGCGCGCACGCGGTTCAGTCGCCGACGGGGGAGTTCGACCCCTCCGAAGCCGACGAGAGTCCCGCTCATCGCCGTGACGCGGGGTTCGCCGTACGTCTCGGTCTGGCGGGGGTCACCGGCATCGGGGTCAAGGTCGCCGAGCGCATCGTCACCGAGCGAGACACCAACGGGGACTACCGAGACCTGCGCGACCTCGTGCGCCGTACGGGGCTGGTGACGGCTCAGCTCGAGGCCCTCGCCACGGCCGGGGCATTCGAGTGCCTCGGGCACACACGGCGCGAGGCGATCTGGCTGTCGGGCTCGGCCGCTCTGGATCGCCCGGAGTTCCTTCCCGACTCGCTGGTGGCCGTACAGCCGCCGTTGTTCACCGATCCGTCGAGCTACGAGATCCTCGCGTCCGACCTGTGGGCGACGGGGCTGTCGGCCGACGACCATCCGCTCACCCACTTCCGTGCCGCGCTCGACGCCCGCGGCGTGCTGACCTCGAGCGAACTGCGCACCTTCGAGACCGATCGGCGGATCGAGGTGGCGGGGCTCGTCACTCACCGGCAGCGGCCGGCCACGGCCTCCGGGATCACGTTCCTCAACCTCGAAGACGAGCACGGTTTGATGAACATCATCTGCTCGGTCGGCGTCTGGAACAGGTACCGCCGGGTCGCCCGCGAATCCCCCGCCCTGATCGTGCGGGGGGTGCTCGAGCGCTCGGTCGAGGGAGTGACGAACGTGGTCGCCGACGGGTTCACCGATCTTCGGGTGGGCGTGGCCCACTCGTCGCGAGACTTCCGATGACGTCGGACGTCATCACTAGACTCGGGCCATCTCGCCCGGTTCCGCACCTGACAGGGGAAACGACATGACTGACACTCCCACTCCGCCCGACGGCTGGTATCCCGACCCCGCGGGAGGCGGCGGTCTGCGCCGCTGGAACGGCACGAGCTGGACCGATGAGGTGCGCTCCGCCGCCGGTGACCAGGCAGCGCCGGACGAGTCGGTGCACGACGCCTCTTCGTCGAATGCCCCGGTCGACGCCTCCGGCCAGGACACGCCCGGCCGTGACGGCTCACACGACGCCTCTTCGTCGAACGCTTCTGTCGACGCCTCCGGCCAGGATGCGCCCGGCGGTGACGGCTCACACGACGACGCCGCCGCCTCGCTCACCGCGTCCGAGCCCGTCGCCCACCCGCCGCATGAGGGCGCAACGCTCGACCGCGCGCCGCATGCGCCGAACGACTCCGCAACCTCGACCCCCGCGGGTGCTGGATACACCGCGGCCAGCGCGGGTGTTCCGCCGGTGACACCGCCCGTTGCTCCGTCCGCGGCGCCGGCGTACACGTCGGCTCCCGCCTTCCCCAGTGCCCCGTCGTACCCCACCGGTCCGGCGTACGGTGCCGCCACCGCCGCAGGCGCAGACTACGGTGCGGCCCCGGGCTACCCGAGCGCACCCCCGGTCGCCTACGACACCGCCGCGCCCCGCCGCGACATCAAGACCAACACCGTGTGGATATGGCTGATGGTCTTCCTGCCGGTGCTCAGTCTGCTCGGCGTGGTCATCTTCGACTGGTCGTCGTACTTCCGCGACGCCTTCTACGCCGGTGTGTACTCGTACGATTCCGGCCCCGCGTCGATGGCCGGCACCAACGCGGCGACCACGCTGATCGCCGTGGTGTCGTCCGTGGTGAGCCTGGTGGTCTCCGCGCTCACGGTGCTGTTCGCCTTCCTCGACTGGCGTCAGCTGCGCGCCCGTGGCGTCGATCGCCCGTTCCACTGGGCTTTCAGCTTCTTCGTGCTGGCGATCGGCTCGGGCCTGGTCTACATCATCGGGCGCGGTGTCATCCTGCGGCGCCGCACCGGTTCCGGCCTCGCCCCGATCTGGGCGTCTATCGCCGTCCACGTCGCCGTGATCATCGCGCTCATCGTCTGGATCATCGTGCTGGTCTCACAGCTGACGACCATGATCAGCGAGTTCTCCAGCAGTTACGGCTACTGACACGAGGGGGTGCCGTCGGTCGATTCGGCGGCGCCCTCTCCCCTCTGTTCGATGATGACGCTGCGTGACGTTGTGTTGCCCTTCGCGTCAGCATCGCCCGAGGCATCCCGTGGCCGACATACGGTCCTCTCACCGACGCCCGATGTCGGTTCCACCGGGGAGGCCACGCATGTCCACACCATCCATCGCCCAGCAGGTCGACGACTTCAACGTCGGCTTCGAATCACAGATCGGCGATCGCCTCGCCACGGTCTTCTCCGACGAGCAGAGCGACCTCCGCGCAGCAGGCGTGCCGACCGGTGCCCTCGGCGAGGGTGACGCGGCTCCCGACGCCGACCTGGTGACCGCCGACGGCGCGACGGTCACGTTTTCGTCCGTCCTCGGCGGTACGGCAACCGTCGTCGTCTTCTACCGCGGCGCGTGGTGCCCGTACTGCAACATCACGCTGCGCACCTACCAGCAGAGCCTTCTGCCGACGCTTGAGGAGCGCGGCGCGCAGCTCGTCGCGATCTCGCCCCAGACCGCCGACGGCACCGCGCAGAGCCAGAGCAACGGCTCCCTCGGCTTCGCGGTTCTCTCCGACCCCGGTAACGTCCTGGCCGACCGGTTCGGCATCGTCACCGAACCGAGCGCGCACGCCCAGGAGGCGCACACGGAGCTCGGATTCGCCGTCTCGGACAGCAACGCCGACGCGACGGCGCGCGTGCCCTTCCCTTCGGTCTACGTGATCGATCGGGCCGGACGCATCCGCTTCGCAGATGTCCACGTCGACTACACCTCGCGCACGGAGGTCGCCGACATCGTCGGGGCCGTCGACCGTCTCGGCGAGAGCTGATTCGGTGCCGACCGCCGGGGCGCCCCGCCTCGGTGGTCGGCTCGAGGCTCCTCGGATCAGCGGCCTCGCGCCACCAGGATCGCGTCGAGCACCGCGTGAGCGGTGTCGTCCTTCGAACCCGACACCGTCGAGATGACCTCGCCGGCGGCGTCGACGATCATGAGCTCGTTGTCGGACGTCTCGAACCCGCGAGACCACCCCACGGCGTTCGCGGCCAGAAGATCGACGCCCTTCCGCGCGGCCTTGGTTCGGGCGCGCTCGAGCAGCTCGGCGTCGTCGGCGACCGTCTCAGCGGCGAACGCCACGATCGTCTGCCCCGCTGGGCGAGCGGCTACGAGCCCCGCGACGATGTCCCGGTTCTCCCTCAGCTCGAGGGAGAGTCCGCCGGGGGAGTCCTGTTTGCGGAGCTTGTGCTCCGACACCGCGGCGACGGAGTAGTCGGCGACCGCCGCGGCCATGACGATGACGTCGGCGTCGGGTGCCACGGCATCCATCGCCTGTCCGAGTTCGTCGGCGGTGCCGACGGCGATCACCTCGACGCGAGGATCGGGACGGGTATCGGCGTCGAGGTGCGCGGCGACCAGGGTCACACGGGCGCCTCGGTCGGCGGCGGCCCGCGCGATCGCCACGCCCTGTCGTCCGCTCGAGCGGTTGCCGAGGAAGCGAACAGGGTCGATGGGCTCGCGGGTGCCCCCGGCGCTCACGACGATCGAGACTCCCTCGAAGTCGCGCGGTCGTTGCACCAGGGCGAGGGCTGCGGCCGCGATCTCTTCGGGCTCCGACATGCGTCCGGGGCCCGAGTCGCCGCCGGTGAGCACGCCGTCGGTCGGGCCGACCACGTGCACGCCGCGGGAGCGCAGGACGTCCATGTTGTGGACGGTGGCCGGATGCCGCCACATCTCGGTGTGCATCGCGGGGGCGACGACCACCGGTGCGGTCGTGGCGAGAAGGGTCGTGCCGAGCAGGTCGGAGGCCAATCCCGCCGTCATCGCGGCCAGGGTGTTCGCGGTGGCGGGAGCCACGATCACCAGATCCGCGGATTGGCCCAGGGCGACGTGACGGACGCGCGCGACGTCGTCGTGCACCGAGGTCGTGACCGGGTTGCGGCTGAGCGACTCCCACGTCGGCAGGCCGACGAAGCGCAGCGCGTCCTCGGTGGGGATGACGTGCACGTCATGCCCCGCCTTCACGAGCAGGCGCACGAGGCTCACGGTCTTGTAGGCGGCGATGCCCCCGGTCACTCCCACGACGACGAACATCGTCCCAGTCTTCCAGGTCGGCATCCGCGGCGGGGCGGAGTGCCGAGAACAGGGGAGCCGACGGGAACGGGGGCTTTCCGTACCGAACGGCCTGTTCTCGTGCCGCTGCCCGTTCTCGTGACGGTGTCGGGTCGCCTCCACGGCCCACCCGACGTTCGTTCGGCACGGGTAGCGTTGTCGGAATGTGCACCGTCGTGATCGACGTCCCCACCGCTCCCGGCGAACCCGTGCGGGTGCTCGCCGTCCGCGACGAGGACCGCGATCGCCCCTGGCGCGGCATCGGACCCTGGTGGCCCGAGCGCGACGGCGTCGTGGGCGTGCGAGACGACCGCGCCGGCGGTGCCTGGCTCGCAGTCGATCCGACCGCTCAGCGGCTGGCGGTGCTGCTCAATCGCGAGGATCTCTCCGACCGCCGCGACGATGAGGTCGTCAGCCGAGGCAGCGTTCCCCTCGACGCGGTGGGGTCCGGCATCCCGAACCGTCCCGCCACCCGCGGCTTCAATCTCGTGGAGGTGGATGCCACGGGCGCGCACCTGGTGGAGTGGGACGGCCTCGTCTCGCGTCGCACGCCGCTGACCCCCGGCACGCACATGGTCGCCCATCACGCCGTCGACGACCCGGGCACCCCGCGGATCGCGCGCTGGCTGGGCGCCTTTCGCGAGGCCGGCCTGGCGAACGGATCGGACTGGTGGATGCCCTGGCTCGGCGTGATCGAGACGTCGACACGCGAGCCCGAGGGGTCGGTCCTGCGCCGAGACGCCCACGACGGGCTCGTGCTCGAGTCGCTTCTGGTCTGTGTCGCGAGCATCGGCCCCGAGGGAGTGGACCTGCGCGAAGGGACGCTCGCGGAGCCGGGGCGGTGGGACGAGGGTCTCGTCGACGCTCTGCGCGATCGCATCCCCCTCGCGAGTTCGCCCCGAACCACTCGCGGTGAAGCGCCGCAGTAAGCTGGGGAGATCCCGCCTCCGTAGCTCAGGGGATAGAGCGCCGCACTCCTAACGCGGGCGTCGCAGGTTCGAATCCTGTCGGGGGCACTTCGGGCGGACGCTCTCGGCAGGCTCCTGTTCATCGCCGTGCTCGCCCTGAGGCGGCGCTTCGCCGCCGGGTCACGACGCCCAGCGTGCGAGATGATCGTGCTGGTCCCGCCCGAGACGCGGTCGTGTGTACGCGGCGCCGTGGACGCGGACGAGGTGGTGTTCGACGAAGGCGCGAAGCATTTTGACCGTGACACCCAGCTCTTCGGCGACCTCGCTGGGACTCAGCCCGATCGATTCGAGCCGAGCGTAGTGCGCGGGATCGACGAGCAGGGCGGCAGCGTACGCGTCGGCCGCGGCTTCTGCGGCGGGATCGTCGCGCCCTTGGTGCGCGTGGAACGCATGACCGAGCTCGTGCGCGAGGACGCACGCGCGTTCGATGGGAGTGAGGCCGAAATCGTAGACGACTCGGCGCCGCTCGTGATCGTAGAACCCTCGATACGGTTCGGGGAGGTGGGCGACGTGGACGGTGACGCCGAGGTGCGCCGCGTGGGCGAGGAGCTGCCGCATGATCTCCCTGTCAGTCGGTGGTCGTCCGCTCGTCGGTGTTGGCGGCGTCGCGGAGACCGGGCGCAGTGCGACCGATGTAGGTCACGTTGTCTTCGTCGTCGACGATAGGGGAGGCCTCCGACATCGACTCGAGCAGCATCTGCAACCCGTCCTGCGCGCCGCGGCCGCCGCTGTAGTCGACCAGGGCCATGCTCACGATCTCGGTCGTCGGCACCTGCAGGACCGCGGCGATTCGCTCGAGTTCGGAGACGGACGTCTCGTTCACGCCGTCTTCGCGCCGCTTGAGATTCGACAGGGCGATCCCGGTGCGCCGGGCGAGCACTTCTCGCGTCATGCCTCGCCGCGCGCGTGTGGCCCGGATGGCGGTGCCGAGATATGCATCGAACGCGTGGGGCGTCTTCTTCTGCCGGACCATGCCGTTCAGCCTAGGGGAGTAGGTGTGCGCAAATGGGCTCCCGGCGAGTTGAGATGTTCGCATTCAGTCTGTTAGTGTCCAAATATGGATACCAGCGCTTCGCGATCTGCGGATCGGGCCTCTCCGGCCCAGGATCCTCGGGGTGCGGACCTGCCGAACCCCGGCGTCGACGAGGTGTCGGTGCGGGAGTATCTCGTCGCCGGCGGCCGCCAGGGCCTGACCGTCGAGGAGATGTTCCCCACCTGATCTCGTCTTCACCGAATACCGCGCTGGCTCCTTTTCCTGGCGTGGAACCGTATCTTCGCACCTGACCACCGTTCGTATCCCCCGCTCTCGAACCGACCACTTCTTCTGCCCGAGGCTCGACGATCCAGTGAGATCCGACGTCGACGTGCATAACGGCTCAATCGAGGGGGGCCATGGTTCGTTGGAGCACGCTGGTCGAGTCGGCATCGTTCGATCAGCTCGGCACACTCGATGCGAGCGACATCTCCGATCACGCCAACCTGCTGGCGGAACGTCGCCTTCGCCCGCGCGATCTGTACCGGCGCTGGGAGGAACAGCAGTGGTCGGCGGACGCCGTTCGTCTCGATCGTGATCGCGACACATTTCAGACCCGCCTGCCGCGCACGCTGAGGCGTCAGCTCGAAGCCACGATCTCGACGTTCATCGTCGGCGAGTACACGGGGCTCGACCTGCTCGCGCCCGTCCAGCTCGGTGCGCCCGATGAAGAGGATCTGATCTTCCTCGGCACCCAGGTCGCCGACGAAGCCCGTCACGCACGCTTGATGTTCCGCGTCGGTCACGAAGTGCTGGGGTATGACCCCGACCCGACGATCATGCTGCGGCAGGCCTGGGAACTGGCGGAGCAAGAGCATCGGGATCTCGCGCTGCTAGAAGGCGAGATCATGCGGGCGAGTGTCGCGAATCCCCGCGACTACGAGAAGTGGCTGCGGTGCGTCACCCTCTTCCACCTCGTGACCGAAGGCGTCCTCGCGGTGAGCGGTCAGCGCTCGATCGTGCGTGCCCTGGGGAAGACCGACCTGCTCCCCGGCATCCGCTCCGCCTTCGCGGCGATGTGTCGAGACGAGTCACGCCACATCAGCTTCGGTCTGCACGCGCTGCGGACGGGCATCCGAGAGGGCCACGCCGACGCGATCTACGACGTGCTCGAGAGGGCCATGCCGCTCGCGCTCGTCCTCACCGACCGACTGCAGCCCACCTCGGCCTTCCTCGCGGCGGACTCCCACGAGGCGCGCGCCGCGACGCAGACCGGCGTCGACTCGTTCCTGCGCGGCATGCGGTGGATCGGAGCCGACCCCGCTTTCACCCGCCACGTGGTCGACCGGGCACGGGTGGTCGCGCCCGAACGCCTCGAGGGCCGGCATGTACGAGAGCACACCGGGCGCGTCGCCGCCCCGATCGAGAGGAACCCCTCATGACCCCCGACGACGTCATCGCAGGGCTTCGCGCCTTTCTCGCCGACATGCTCGACCTCGCGCCGGAGTCGATCCGGCCGGAGAGCACCCTCTTCGACGATCTGGATGTCGATTCGCTGTCGGTCCTGGAGCTCGCCGTCTTCTCGGAAGAAACCTACGACGTCGATCTCGAGCCCCTCCTGCGCGAAGCGCACACGGCGGGTGACCGCGCCGAGGTGACTCTGGCGTGGCTCGCGGATCGGATCGTCGCCGCCCGCAGCCCCGCGCCCTCGCAACCCGAGGCGGCGTCATGAACCATCGAGTCGCCCGCGCGAACCCCGCGTCGCCCGCGACCCGCGCACTGCGACCACAGAAAGGAGGTGACGACATGCAGGCGATCCTCAACCTCCAGAAGCTCGAGGCGGCCACCGACGTCTCGGCCATGGCCGCGAGCACGGTCAGCAATCACTGCGTCCGCTGAGCACGACAGCGCGCTCAAAGGCGATCCACGGAAAGGAGGGGAACATGTCGATCCTCGATCTGCAGAAGCTGGAGACGGCTCGAGAGACCGCCGACGGCTTCGCCGCGGTGAGCAGCATCAGCACCCACTGCTTCTGATCGCACCGTGATGGGGCGGGTGAGCGCACCCGCCCCGGTCGTCGGAACCGCCGTTTGGTGGGGGAGTGACCTCTCCCACCAAACGTGCGATCTCGCTCATTTGTGGAAGACACGGAGAACGAAATGACTCACAACGAGGACGACGTGAAGACCTGGGTCGCCGAGTGGCGCCTGTGGGGCGGAGTCTCCATCGTCGTGCTGCTCGTCTGGGGTGCGTGGTGCCTCATGCGCGGGAGCTTCGACACCTTCTGGCCCCTCGGTGCGATCGTCGTGTGGGCCGGGGTCCTCCTCTCGGCCCCGTTCTGGCCCTCTCGGCGTAAGCCCGACACCTCGGACGACACCTCCCGACCGAATCCGGAGGGCCGTCGCGATGTCTGAGCGGATCGTGGTCACGGGGATGGGGGTCGTGACGCCGATCGGATCCACCGTCGGGACGTTCTGGTCGGCGCTTCTCTCGGGACACTGCGGCGTTCGCGACATCGACGGATTCGATGTGAGCGATCTCGGAACGCGGTTCGCGGGTCAGGTCGACGATGCCGATTACCACCCCCTCGTGCCGGCCAAGGTCAGACGACGTGTGGACCGGTTCGTGGCGATGGCCCTCGCCGCAGCCGTTCAGGCGGCCGGGCAGAGCGGACTCGATGAGAAGGTCGATCCCGCGCGCCTCGGAGTCTGCGTCGGCACGTCTGCCGGTCCCCTGGCGACGAATGCGGAGGCGAGCGCGGCACTTGCCGTCGGCGGTGCGCACGAGCTGCGGCGTCGGTTGCCCTACCTGGCCGCCAGCGGATCGATGGGCGGCGCGGCCGCCGAGATCGCGAGAGCCCTCGACGCGCGGGGACCGTCTCTGACCGTCTCCACCGAGTGCTCCAGCGGAGCCAACGCCATAGGGCTGGCGACGGCCCTGCTGCGGGCGCGGGTCGCCGACGTGATGGTCTGCGGCGCGTCCGACGCCACGGTCACCCGGCTCTCGATGGCGAGCATGTCGATCGTCGGCGCGCTCTCGGAGCGAAACGACGCCCCGTCCCGGGCCTGCCGTCCCTTCGACGCCGACCGCGATGGATTCGTGCTGGGCGAGGGGAGCGCGATGCTCGTTCTCGAGACGGAGACCCACGCTCGTCGGCGAGGGGTGCAGCCGCTCGCCGAGGTCCTCGGATTCGGCGCCGCCACCGACATCGCTCACGCGACCGCCCCCGATGCCGATGGACGGGGCGCCGTCGCAGCGATGCGCGCGGCCCTGGTCGA